>NZ_JAFLNH010000007.1 GCF_018361265.1 Mycobacterium sp. SM1 | reverse complement strand
GCGCCGGCAACGCGGCCGGAACCGCCGCCACCTGCCGCCACACCCCGCCTGATCCACAACCTCCACCCGACGCGCATACTCCGCCAGCACCCCCGCCCACCGGGCAAACGACGTCCCCACCGGCGCCAACACCACCGGCCGCCCCCCACGGCTGGGCCCAGGCGGTGTTGAGATCCTCCAGCACAATCCCCCACGACACCGCATCAATAACCAGATGGTGAACCATCACCACCAGCTGGCTCGTCGAGGTCACCCACAAGCGCTCAGCATCACCCCCCCGGCCGGGTCAAGCCGCGAACGCGCCCCAATCAGGGCCCGCTCACAAAGCCCCTCCACCACCTGCACGCACCCGCGCGCATCCACCGCCCCCGCCTCAGGCACCCGCAACACCCAGCCCCCAGCCCCGTCATCGTCCACCCGCGCCCGCAACATGGCATGCCGATCCAGCAGCGCCTGCACCAACACCACCACATCCTCATGACTCACCCCCGCAGGCGCCTGCAGCACCAGCATCTGATTGAACTGCCCGGTGGGCCCCCCCACACCGGCCAACCAGCACATGATCGGGTGGGCGCCACCGGCCCCACACCCTCATCACCCGGTCCGACCCCACCAACTGGCACCACCACCCGGCCAGCCCGGCCACCGTCTGCTCCACAAAAACATCACGCGGCCGGCACAACAACCCAGCCCCCCGCGCCCGCGCCACCACCTGCATCGCCGAAATACTGTCCCCACCCAAATCGAAAAACGAGTCCTCCACCCCGACCCGCTCAAGCCCCAGCACCCCGGCGTAGATCCCGGCCAAGATCTCCTCGGTGGCAGACGAGGGGGCCCGGTAGCGCTCCACGTCCCCGTAGTCGGGGGCCGGCAGGGCGCGCCGATCCAGCTTGCCGTTGACGGTCAACGGCAGCCTGTCTAAGGCGATCACCGCCGCGGGCAGCATATAGCCCGGCAGCCGCTCGGCCAGCGCGGCGCGCGCCCCCACCGGGTCGGCCTCCCCGGTGATATAGGCCACCAGGCGCTTATCCCCGGGGCGGTCCTCACGGGCGATCACCACCGCCTGCTCCACCCCCGCCAACCCGGCCAGCACCGCCTGCACCTCACCAAGCTCGATGCGATACCCCCGGATTTTGACCTGCTCATCGGCGCGACCCACATAATCGAGCTGCCCATCGCCACGCCAGCGCACCAAATCCCCACTGCGATACATCCGCGCCCCACCCCCCCAAACGGGCATGCCAAAACCGCGAGGCCGTCAACCCCGCCCGGCGCACATACCCACACCCCACCCCCATGCCGGCCACATACAACTCCCCCACCACCCCCACCGGCACCGGGCGCAACCACCCATCCAGCACAAACAACGCCGCCCCCGCCACCGGCGCCCCAATCGGCGGCGCCCCCACACCACGGCCAACGGCGCGCTGACCGTCGCATACACCGTGGTCTCGGTGGGCCCATAAGCTTAAGCATCACCGCCCCGGCGCCCAGCGATCCACCAGCTCCCCCGGGCAGGGCTCCCCGCCCACCACCAGCGTCGCCGACTCCAACCCCCCGCGGCCAACACCGCCAACGCCGACGGCGTTTGGGTCAGCACACTTACCCGCTCGGCCACCAACAGCGCGTGAAACTCCTCGGGGCTGCCCACCGTCTCCTCGGGCACCACCACCAGCCGGCCCCCACCAACAACGCGCCGAAAATCTCCCACAGCCGAAAAGTCGAACGCCAGCGAATGACACAGCGCCCACGTTCCCCCGCCGGCAAGACCGCCTCCACGCCCCCCAGCACCCGGTGATGCCGCGGTGGGTGACCGCCACCCCCTTCGGGGCGCCGGTGGTGCCCGAGGTGTAGATGATGTAGGCGATGTCCTCGGGGCCCGGCGCCGGCGGCGCCGCGGCCGGCTGCGTGCCCACCACGGATCGCTGACCTCAATAACCGGCACCGCGCACCCCTGCAGGCGGCCCCGCAGCCCCGCAGTGCTGATCACCACCACCGGGGCGGCATCGGCCAGCACAAACCCCACCCGCGCATCCGGCCACGCGGATCTATCGGCACATAGGCCGCCCCCGTCTTTAACACCGCCACGATCGCCACCACCGCCTCCCCCGAGCGCGGCACCAGCAGCCCCACACACCCACCCCGACCAGCGCCGTAACCGATCAACACCCCCGCTAGCGGTTAGCCGCGCATCCAGCTCCCGATAACTCCACCACCGCCCCCCACAACTAAGCGCCACCGATCCGGGGTGCGGCCCACCTGCGCGCCAAACACCACCGGAACCGACACCCCACCCGGGGCGGGCCGGGCCAACACGGCACGGTTGCTGAACCGCTCTAACCGGGCATGCTCAACCCCATCGAGCAATCCAGCCCCGACACCCGCCGCATGGGATCCGCGGCCATCCCCACCAACACCGCCTGCAACCGCCGCGATCAGCGCCTCAATGCTGGCGCGATCAAACACATCGGTGCGAAACTCCACCGTCCCCCCGATACCGGCGGGCTCACCGCCTCACCCCAGCGCTCCGCCACGTAAACACCAATCCATGCGCGCGGTACCGGTGTCCACCCCCAGCGGGGTGACCTGCACATCGCCCAAACCGGCAGCGGGGGCTGGCTGTCTTGCCAGGCCAGCATCACCTGCACCAGCGGGTGATGGGCCAGGCTGCGGGTGGGGTTAAGCCGCTCCACCAGCACCTCAAAGGGCACATCCTGGTGCTCGTAGGCGGCCAGGCTGCGCGCCCGCACCCGCCCCAGCAGCTCCCCCACGGTGGGATTTCCCCCCAAATCCACCCGCAACACCAAGGTGTTGACGAAAAACCCCACCAACTCATCGAGCGCGGGATCACCCCGCCCGGCGATCGGGAAACCCACCGCCACATCACTGCCGGCGCCCAGCTTGCCCAACAACACCGCCAGGGCGGCCTGCACCACCATAAAACCGGTGGCATTGTGCTCCCGGGCCAACCGGGCGATCTGCCGCTGCAACCCCGCCGGCCAGTCAACGGGCACACTGGCGCCGCGCTGATCGGCCACCGCCGGATAGGGCCGATCGGTGGGAAGAACCACCCGCTCGGGCAGCCCCGCCAACGCCTGCTCCCAATAGGCCAGCTGCGCGGCGATGCGACTGCCACCATCCTCAAGATCCCCCAACTGCTCCCGCTGCCATAGCGTGTAATCGGCGTACTGCACCGCCAACGGCTCCCAATCCGGGCCCGCCCCTCGCACCGGCTGGCATAGCCACCCCCAAATCGCGCACCAACGGGCCGCAACGACCAGCCATCAGCGGCGATATGATGATCACCACCACCAGCACATGCTCATCGGCGCCCACACGGAAAAGCCGCGCCCGCAACGGAATCTCGGCGGCCAAATCAAACCGGTGACGCCCACCGCGCCGATGGCCTCCTCCAGGCGCGCCGACGGCCAGCCGGCGGCATCGACTACCCCCCACCGAAATCGGCCCGCTCAACGGGAACGATCAGCTGCCGAGGCGTGCCCCCCACCGCGGGAAACAGCGTGCGCAGGCTCTCATGGCGGCCCACCACATCCCCCAGCGCCGCACCCAACGCCCCCGCATCCAGCGCCCACACAACCGCAACGCCGCCGCAATGTTGTACACCGCTGAAGGCCCCTGCAACTGGTCGATAAACCACAACCGCTGCTGGGCAAACGACAACGGCACCACCGCCGGGCGCTCCACGGCCACCACCGGCGCCAACCGCCCCGCCCCCACCCCACACGGCTCGCCAACTGCGCCACCGTGGGCGCCTCAAACACCACCCCGCACCGTCACCGCGGCATCCAAGGCGCTGTTAACCGCCGCGACCAGGCGCATCGCCGACAGCGAATCCCCACCCAAAATCGAAAAACGAGTCCTCCACCCCGACCCGCTCAACCCCAGCACCCCGGCGTAGATCCCGGCCAAGATCTCCTCGGTGGCAGACGAGGGGGCCCGGTAGCGCTCCACGTCCCCGTAGTCGGGGGCCGGCAGGGCGCGCCGATCCAGCTTGCCGTTGACGGTCAACGGCAGCCTGTCTAAGGCGATCACCGCCGCGGGCAGCATATAGCCCGGCAGCCGCTCGGCCAGCGCGCGCGCGCCCCCACCGGGTCGGCCTCCCCGGTGATATAGGCCACCAGGCGCTTATCCCCGGGGCGGTCCTCACGGCGATCACCACCGCCTGCTCCACCCCCGCCAAACCGGCCAGCACCGCCTGCACCTCACCGGGCTCGATGCGATACCCCCGATTTTGACCTGCTCATCGGCGCGGCCCACATAGCGCAGCTGCCCATCAGCGCCCCACCGCACCACATCCCCGTGCGATACATCCGCGCCCCCACCCCGCCAAACGGGCAGGCCACAAACCCGAGGCCGTCAACCCCGCCCGGCGCACATACCCACACCCCAACCCATGCCGGCCACATACAACTCCCCACCACCCCACCGGCACCGGGCGCAACCACCATCCAGCACAAACAACGCCGCCCCCGCCACCGGCGCCCCAATCGGCGGCGCCCCCACACCAGCGGCCAACGGCGCGCTGATCGCCGCATAAAACGTTTCGGTCTCGCCGTAGGCGTTAAGCATCACCCGCCCCGGCGCCCAGCGATCCACCAGCTCCCCCGGGCAGGGCTCCCCCGCCACCACCAAGCGTCGTCGACTCCAACCCCCCCGCGGCCAACACCGCCAACGCCGACGGCGTTTGGCTTAGCACACTTACCCGCTCGCCACCAACAGCGCGTGAAACTCCTCGGGCTGCCCACCGTCTCCTCGGGCACCACCACCAGCCGGCCCCCACCCAACAACGCGCCGAAAATCTCCCACACCGACACGTCGAACGCCAGTGAATGCCACTGCGACCACGTTCCCCCGCCGCAAGACCGCCTCCACGCCCCCCAGCACCCCGGTGATGCCGCGGTGGGTGACCGCCACCCCCTTCGGGGCGCCGGTGGTGCCCGAGGTGTAGATGATGTAGGCGATGTCCTCGGGCCCGGCGCCGGCGGCGCCGCGGCGGCTGCGTGCCCACCACCGGATCGCTGACCTCAATAACCGGCGCCGCGCACCCCTGCAGGCGGCCCGCAGCCCCGCGGTGCTGATCACCACCACCGGGCGGCATCGGCCAGCACAAACCCACCCGCGCATCCGGCCACGCGGGATCTATCGGCACATAGGCCGCCCCCGTCTTTAACACCGCCACGATCGCCACCACCGCCTCCCCCGAGCGCGCACCAGCAGCCCCACACACCCACCCGACCAGCGCCGTAACCGATCAACACCCCCGCTAGCCGGTTAGCCGCCGCATCCAGCTCCCGATAACTCCACCACCGCCCCCACAACTAAGCGCCACCGCATCCGGGGTGCGGCCCACCTGCGCGCCAAACACCACCGGAACCGACACCCCACCCGGGGCGGGCCGGCCAACACGGCACGGTTGCTGAACCGCTCTAACCGGGCATGCTCGACCCCATCGAGCACATCCAGCCCCGACACCCGCCGCATGGGATCCGCGGCCATCCCCACCAACACCGCCTGCAACCGCGCGATCAGCGCCTCAATGCTGGCGCGATCAAACACATCGGTGCGAAACTCCACCGTCCCCCCGATACCGGCGGGCTCACCGCCCTCACCCCAGCGCTCCGCCACGTTAAACACCAAATCCATGCGCGCGGTACCGGTGTCCACCCCCAGCGGGGTGACCTGCACATCACCCAAAGCCGGCAGCGGGGGCTGGCTGTCTTGCCAGCCAGCATCACCTGCACCAGCGGGTGATGGGCCAGGCTGCGGTGGGGTTAAGCCGCTCCACCAGCACCTCAAAGGGCACATCCTGGTGCTCGTAGGCGGCCAGGCTGCGCGCCCGCACCCGCCCCAGCAGCTCCCCCACGGTGGGATTGCCCCCCAAATCCACCCGCAACACCAAGGTGTTGACAAAAAACCCCACCAACTCATCGAGCGCGGGATCACCCCGCCGGCGATCGGGAAACCCACCGCCACATCACTGCCGGCGCCCAGCTTGCCCAACAACACCGCCAGGGCGGCCTGCACCACCATAAACCGGTGGCATTGTGCTCCCGGGCCAACCGGGCGATCTGCCGCTGCAACCCCGCCGGCCAGTCAACGGGCACACTGGCGCCGCGCTGATCGGCACCGCCGGATAGGGCCGATCGGTGGGAAGAACCACCCGCTCGGCAGCCCCGCCAACGCCTGCTCCCAATAGGCCAGCTGCGCGGCGATGCGACTGCCACCATCCTCAAGATCCCCCAACTGCTCCCGCTGCCATAGCGTGTAATCGCGTACTGCACCGCCAACGGCTCCCAATCCGGGGCCCGCCCCTCGCACCGGCTGGCATAGGCCACCCCCAAATCGCGCACCAACGGCGCAACGACCAGCCATCAGCGGCGATATGATGGATCACCACCACCAGCACATGCTCATCGGCGCCCACACGGAAAAGCCGCCCGCAACGGAATCTCGGCGCCAAATCAAACCGGTGACGCCCCACGCGCCGATGGCCTCCTCCAGGCGCGTCGACGGCCAGCCGGCGGCATCGACTACCCCCCACCCGAAATCGGCCCGCTCAACGGGAACGATCAGCTCCGAGGCGTGCCCCCCACCGCGGGAAACAGCGTGCGCAGGCTCTCATGGCGGCCCACCACATCCCCCAGCGCCGCACCCAACGCCCCCGCATCCAGGCGCCCACACAACCGCAACGCCGCCGCAATGTTGTACACCGCTGAAGCCCCTGCAACTGGTCGATAAACCACAACCGCTGCTGGGCAAACGACAACGGCACCAACCGCCGGGCGCTCCACGGCCACCACCGGCGCCAACCGGCCCGCCCCCACCCCCACACGGCTCGCCAACTGCGCCCCGTGGGCGCCTCAAACACCACCCGCACCGTCACCGCGGCATCCAAGGCGCTGTTAACCGCCGCGACCAGGCGCATCGCCGACAGCGAATCCCACCCAAATCGAAAAACGAGTCCTCCACCCCGACCCGCTCAAGCCCCAGCACCCCGGCGTAGATCCCGGCCAAGATCTCCTCGGTGGCAGACGAGGGGGCCCGGTAGCGCTCCACGTCCCCGTAGTCGGGGGCCGGCAGGGCGCGCCGATCCAGCTTGCCGTTGACGGTCAACGGCAGCCTGTCTAAGGCGATCACCGCCGCGGGCAGCATATAGCCCGGCAGCCGCTCGGCCAGCGCGGCGCGCGCCCCCACCGGGTCGGCCTCCCCGGTGATATAGGCCACCAGGCGCTTATCCCCGGGGCGGTCCTCACGGGCGATCACCACCGCCTGCTCCACCCCGCCAACCCGGCCAGCACCGCCTGCACCTCACCGGGCTCGATGCGATACCCCCGGATTTTGACCTGCTCATCGGCGCGGCCCACATAATCGAGCTGCCCATCGCCACGCCAGCGCACCAAATCCCCACTGCGATACATCCGCGCCCCCACCCCCCCAAACGGCAGGCCACAAACCGAGCCGTCAACCCCGCCCGGCGCACATACCCACACCCCACCCCCATGCCGGCCACATACAACTCCCCCACCACCCCCACCGGCACCGGCGCAACCACCCATCCAGCACAAACAACGCCGCCCCCGCCACCGGCGCCCCAATCGGCGGCGCCCCCACACCAGCGGCCAACGGGGCGCTGACCGTCGCATACACCGTGGTCTCGGTGGGCCCATAAGCGTTAAGCATCACCCGCCCCGGCGCCCAGCGATCCACCAGCTCCCCCGGGCAGGGCTCCCCGCCACCACCAGCGTCGTCGACTCCAACCCCCCCGCGGCCAACACCGCCAACGCCGACGGCGTTTGGCTTAGCACACTTACCCGCTCGGCCACCAACAGCGCGTGAAACTCCTCGGGGCTGCCCACCGTCTCCTCGGGCACCACCACCAGCCGGCCCCACCCAACAACGCGCCGAAAATCTCCCACACCGAAAAGTCGAACGCCAGCGAATGACACTGCGACCACACCTGCCCTGGTGTCAGCCCCACACCGGCATCCAGGGAGTCAAACAACCCGGTGATGCCGCGGTGGGTGACCGCCACCCCCTTCGGGGCGCCGGTGGTGCCCGAGGTGTAGATGATGTAGGCGATGTCCTCGGGGCCCGGCGCCGGCGGCGCCGCGGCCGGCTGCGTGCCCACCACCGGATCGCTGACCTCAATAACCGGCACCGCGCACCCCTGCAGGCGGCCCCGCAGCCCCGCGGTGCTGATCACCACCACCGGGGCGGCATCGGCCAGCACAAACCCCACCCGCGCATCCGGCCACGCGGGATCTATCGGCACATAGGCCGCCCCCGTCTTTAACACCGCCACGATCGCCACCACCGCCTCCCCCGAGCGCGGCACCAGCAGCCCCACACACCCACCCCGACCAGCGCCGTAACCGATCAACACCCCCGCTAGCCGGTTAGCCGCCGCATCCAGCTCCCGATAACTCCACCACCGCCCCCCACAACTAAGCCCACCGCATCCGGGGTGCGGCCCACCTGTGCGCCAAACACCACCGGAACCGACACCCCACCCCGGGGCGGGCCAACACGGCACGGTTGCTGAACCGCTCTAACCGGGCATGCTCAACCCCATCGAGCACATCCAGCCCCGCCACCCGCCGCATGGGATCCGCGGCCATCCCCACCAACACCGCCTGCAACCGCGCGGCCAACTCGAGTACATCGGCATTCGAAAAGAAATGACCCGAGCCCTGCGTGCTGAGGAAAAGCCGATCGTTGTCCCTGAAAAAACACCAGCCCAAATTGATCTACCAAACCAGAATGAGTGAGGGTTCCCGATGCAGCAGCACCACCAAAATTATCCATATGAGTGGTCGGCAGGAAATTAACAACGACCCGGTTCGAGGTCCACACCAGTTCGCTGAGTCGTGCCTTCCTTTCAATAGCTTGCACCGGGAACCGCTGGTGTATAAGCGTCTCTCGTATCCGTGCGTCAACATATTTGCAAAAACTACCTACTTTGTTCCGGCTCAGCCTTCAACATTAGAGGCACGACCCCGGAAATCA
>NZ_JAFLNH010000006.1 GCF_018361265.1 Mycobacterium sp. SM1 | reverse complement strand
AGGTTGGGTTTACCGAGTGGACGCGGGACGGCAAGCTGCGTCATCCCCGCTATAAAGGCCTGCGCACCGACAAGGCTCCGTCCCAGGTGGTCAGGGAGACACCCGATGTCGCGCAATAACCGCCACTGGCCGGCACGTCAGGCCATCGACGAATTCCACTGCCGTGACACCGCGCGGTGGTGCGCCGCGTAGATCTCGGCCAAGAACTGCTCGACGGCAATCGCCGCGTGCGCCGCGCGAACCGAGCCCAATATGTCGAAGCCGTGCTGGGTCAACGGCAACTCGGCATACACGACGGGCTGCCTGCTGACTTGGCGCAGCCGGGCCACGAAGCTGCGCGCTTGCTCGACCGGGACCAGCGAGTCGTTGCGACCGTGCAGCACGAAAAACGGAGGAGCATCGCGGGAAACGTGAGTCACGGGTGACGCCGCCAGGTACGGCTCCGGATTCGTCAAGCGGGATTGTTTGACGACCATTCGCTCCAGCAGCGGCAACAGCATCGGATGCATCGCATCCTGCACGCCAGCGAAGTCATAGACGCCGTAGAACGGCACGGCGGCTTGAACGCGGGTGTCGACGTCTTCGAACCCCGGCTGAAACCGGGGATCGTTGGCTGTCAGTGCCGCCAGCGACGCCAAATGGCCCCCGGCAGAGCCACCGGTGATGGCGATGAAATCAGGGTCGCCGCCATAGTCGCCAATATGCGCCTTGACCCACGCGAGCGCGCGCTTGACATCAACGATGTGGTCCGGCCAGGTATTGCGCGGACTGTGGCGGTAGTTGATCGCCACACAAATCCAGCCGAGTTCTGCCAGGTGACTCATCAAGGGATGGGCCTGGCCGCGTTTGTTCCCCATCGTCCAGGCACCACCAGGGATTTGGAACAACACCGGCGCCTTCCCGGTCCGATCCAGATCGGGACGCCGCCAGATGTCCAGGTGGTTCGCGCGGCCGTATGGACCGTAGCTGATGTCGGCGTCGTGCGCATACTCCCGATAGATCCGCATCATGCGAAGCACCCCCGGTGTCTTGGCGGTGCCGCCGCCCACGGGCCGACGCCACAGGCCCGCCGACCCGGTGCGGCGCTCGGCTCCCAAGCCGGCGTCCAGCGCGGCGGTCAGCACGGCGTTCGCCCGGTGGCCCGCGCGACTGAAGTTCGCCAACCCGACCGCCGAGAGGCCCGCCACCAACCATACGACCCACCGCACCGGTCGCGTCAGACGCCGGGCCGTCAGCACCAGCCCACCGAGCTGGCTCGCCAGCGTCTGCAATGGCAACTCCGTCACAACCAGACCGAACACCCACGCCCACAGCGAGAGGTATCCAGAACGCGCCAGCGGCCGGTATCCGTTGACGGTCGCGGCAGCGGTCACCGCCGCGACCGCCAACGCCCCTACTTGACGGACGACGTGGGTGATTCGAGCGTTCCGCATTCGGCCACCTTACGAGACGATCTCGATGGCCGGTCACGGCGGCGTCTTGTTGAGCCTTGCAGGCGGATTCCCCGCTCAGGTGGGCCCGGCTGTTTGGGTCCCACGAATTTCATCGAGTTCCCGGCGAAGGCGCGCAACTTCTGCTTCGAGATCATGCAGAGCGTCCGATAGCTCCTCGACCTCGGCACGGTGGCGCCGGCGGTGGCCGGGCGGCTCGCCCGGCGCGTAATACGCCGCCGCCGGTGGCGACGCATACGCCTGAGATGCATAGGGATACCCGTGGTGATGCCCTGGACCATGTCCACACCCGCAGCCCATCAGTTGCTCCTTTCTGACGTCAGATCTCGACCCGGGCTCTGACGACCGTGGTGCCCGCCATTACGGTGCGGCCCCCGGGCGACGATCACCGGTATCTGCGCGGCGTTCACGACCGCCCTGCTCACCGAACCCACGGGCATGCCGGGAAATCCACCGCGGCCGTGGCTGCCCACCACCACCAGCTGAGCAACCTCCGCCTGTTCGAGCAGCCGATATGCCGGCCGGTCGGACACGACGACTTGGTGTACGAGGACGTCGGGGTAGCGTTCCCGCCACCCCGAAAGCCGTTCGGCCAGAACTTCTTGCTCACGGACCTCGAAATCCGCCCACTCGATCGGCGCCTGACCGGGGCGGCCGAACTCGAGCGCACCCAGGTCACTCCACGCGTGCAGCGCCACCAGTTCCACGCCGCGCCACGACGCCTCATCGAAGGCGATCTGGGTTGCCAACTCCGATGCCGGCGAGCCGTCGATACCCACGACCACGGGGGCGCCCGCTGGCCTAGCCTTAAGCGCGTCCCCATCGTGGATAACCGCAACCGGGCAGTGCGCGTGGCGAACCAGACCGGCGCTGACCGATCCCAGCAAGGCGCGGGCCACCGCGCCCTGGCCGCGGCAGCCCACCACGACCATGTCAGCCTCCTGGGAAAGGTCCACCAGCGTGGGCACGACCGGGGCGTAGCGCACCTCGCTCGTCACCGCCGACGCCCGACGCGATGCACCGGCCTCGACCGCGAGCTTATGGGCCGCCTCGATGATCTCGCGAGCCTGGCCTTCCCGCCGCTCCCAGTAGTCCGAAGGCGCCTGAATTTCCGCCCACCCCTCTGGGGCCGCCACCTGCGGCGCAACTACATGCACCAGCGTGAGCGGCACGTTACGCATCTCGGCGTCTCGCGCCGCCCATCCGACCGCTGCGGCCGAGGAAGGCGAACCATCCACACCGGCCACAATCCCCAGCGGCGCTGGCTGACGCGACATCCCGCCCTCCTCCCAGCGCCAACTAAACCGTGCCGTCACCGGCGATTCGGCCCGAAGATGGTGCTGACGTTAGCCGCCCCTCGGCATCGGGTCAGGAGGCATAGGTCCCTGAATTGCAGGGAACTATGGCCTGGCACTATGGCCCAGCGTGCCTGCGGGGCCGTGCGCTGCCGCATCCACCGGCGCCGCAGGGGGCCGACGGGGAACTAGGGGAAGGACTTTAGCCACTATCGGCTCCGGCCTGAGACGCATACCGTCGAGTCCGGCGGGAACCGTGCAGCACCCAAAACCCCGTGAGGAGGGGAATCATGACCGAGACGCCGCAGAAAACGGTGACAGAGCGGTTGGTCGGCTTGTCTGACGACGTGCTCGAATCGCTGGAAACCGGACGCACCGCAGCCATCGAGGCGGTGCGCAAGTTCGTCGATGAGGTGACCCCTGTGGTCGCCGAAGAGGGGCGGCGCAAGAAGGTCGTCGACGCCGCTCTGGATTTGGCCGAGGAACTCGTCAAGGCGCACCTCGAGTTCTTGCGCAGTGTTGTGCGAAGCGTTGGTCAAACCCTGGGCAACGGGTGACTCGGCGTCAGCTGATCACCGCGGCCTTCCGTCTCGGCGCGGCCGTGGACGAGTGGAAGGGAGTTGTTGGTGCCCGCTCAGCCCAGCTCGCCCAAGCCGGCCAGCCAGGAGGCACACCCCTCTGGCCTGACACGGCCAAGCCCCGTCGCGCAGTTACTGCGGCTGGAAAGCGAGGTTAATCGGCTGCTGAGCCAATTGGGCGAAGCGGAATCGCTGTGGTCGCGGTGGCTGGCGACCGTCGCCGAAGAGCAGCGCACCAGCGCACGAAATCTCGTGCACTACTGGGCAATCCGGCAAAACGACTTGCGTGATCTGCAGGCCCGCCTGGCCGCGTTCGGGTTGTCGTCGCTGGGACGCAGCGAGGCCCACGTCGAGGCCACCTTGTCGCTGGTGCGCTCGGCCATCGGCGCGATGCTGGGCAACGGGTGGCACCCACCGCCGCCCCCGACGGTGCGGATGGAGGAAGGGATACGGCTGCTTCGTCAGCGAACCGTTGACCTTCTCGGACCCCAACCCATGGGGCGGGTCACCCGCATCATGGTCACTCTTCCGTCTGCAGCCGCAGAAAACGACAACCTGGTGCATGAACTGGTGCGACGCGGTATGAACCTCGCCCGGATCAACTGCGCCCACGATAACGCGCTGGCGTGGCGGTCGATGGCCCGGAATGTGCGACAGGCCGCCAAAGCGACCGGCCGGCCCTGCTTGATCGCGATGGATCTGGCCGGACCCAAACTACGCACCGGCCCGTTGCAACCCGGCCCGCGAGTCGTCAAGCTTCGTCCGGAGAAGAACGCTCTCGGGGAAGCCGTCGCCCCGGGCCGGGCGTTGCTGAGCGCGGCGGACGAGCCGGTGAGCCCACCCCGGGAAGACCTTCCGACAATCCCCGTGCCCCGCGACTGGCTGGCTCGCCGCCGAGCCGGGGAGGTGCTGTGGGTGCGTGACACCCGCGGATCCAGCCGCCGCCTCGTGCTGTACGACGATGATCAAAGACCGGTTGGCGCAACGGGATTGGTCATCACTGCAGACAAAACAACGTATTTGGCAACGGGAACGGTTCTGCATGTCGAGGGGGACGATGATCCGGTCGAAGTCGGGAAGCTGGCACATGTACCGCAGAGCCTGCTGCTGCACCGCGGCGATATTCTCAAGCTGACACGAGATTGTAGTCCCGCCCCCGTGCAGCCCGGCGGTGTAGCGCAAATCTGCTGCACCCTCCCGGAAATCTTCAAATACGCCCGCCCCGGGGAGAGCGTGCAACTCGATGACGGCCGCATTGGCGGCCACATCGTCAGCGTCAGCGACGCGGCGTTGAGCATCCGGATCGACCACGCCGCCGACGGTGGATCCCGGCTGGGTGCCGACAAAGGCATCAACCTCCCCGACACGCACCTGCCGATTCCGGCGCTCACCACCAAAGACATTGACGACTTGTCGGTGGTCGCCGAATTAGCCGACGTGGTGGAGATGTCGTTCGTCCGCCAACCCTCCGATGTCGAACGACTGCTCGACGAGGTGGGCAGGCTCGGCGCGCGCCATCTGGGGATCATCCTCAAGATCGAAACCCGCCAGGCGTTTGAGCATCTGCCCCAACTGCTGCTTACCGTCATGCGTCACCCGCGGGCTGGCGTCATGATCGCGCGCGGAGATCTCGCCGTCGAGTGCGGCTTCGACCGGTTGGCGGAATTACAGGAGGAGATCCTCTGGCTGTGCGAGGCCGGCCATCTTCCGGTGGTCTGGGCGACGCAGGTGCTTGAGCAATTGGCCAAAACCGGCAACCCGTCCCGAGCCGAAATAAGCGACGCCGCAATGAGCGAGCGGGCCGAATGCGTGATGCTCAACAAGGGTCCCTACATTGGCGACGCCGTGGTGGTCCTCGACAAGATCCTTCGGCGCATGGCAGGACATCACCAAAAGCGAACCGGCCTGCTGCGGTCGTTACGCTCGTGGCGTCCCGCCAGCCCGCCTTCGGCCCTGCCCTAGCCGGCTACGCTTTCGGCCGCCTTGGGATAGGGTGCCCCGAAGTCGGGCACCACGCGGTAGCCGTGCCGCCGGGCCGCGGCTGCGCCGCGCCGCAGCAATGCGCCCAACCCGATGAACGTGGCCTGGTCGAAGACCATCGGTGTTAGCAACCGGTTGTGCACAAAACCGAACCCTATTCCGCTGGTCGGGTCGGCCCATCCGATCGATCCGCCTAAACCGGCGTGACCGAATCCGGGCAGTAGACCCGGGATGGGCACCGCGTGATAACCCATGTGCCAGGACAGCGGCAGAAACAGGTTGTAGTCGGGACGCAGGCTCGGCCTGCCGGATAATCCTGCTACCAGCTCCGCGGACAGAAATTGCGTCCTGTCGAGTCGGCCGTGATTGGCAATCGCGCCGTAGAGCCGCGCCAGCGCCCGCGCCGTGCAAACCCCGTTGGCCGCAGGCACCTCACCATCAAGCATCGGAATATCGCCTTGGACAAAGGCTTTCATTCCCGGGAAGTACATGGCGCCGAACGCGGCCGAGAAGGGGAAGGCGGCGATTTTCGGCGCGATGAAGTTGAACAGCGGGTTTGCCCGGCTGCTTTGCGGGACGATGATCTGGGCGGTCCGCGTGGGGGCTGTGGCCGGCGGCCGGCCCAGGTGCAGCCCATCGCTGTTCAGCGCCGCCGCGAGTTCCGTGCGGATCAACTCGCGCATCCCCTTGCCGGTGACCGCTCGTGCCAGGCCGGACATCAGCCACCCGTAGGTCAGCGCATGGTAGGCCGGCTTGCCCAGCAGCCGCCCCGCCGGCGCTGCCGCCAGCCGGGCCTCCATTAGCCGGGAGTTCATCAGGTCGGTGCCGCGGGCGCCGCCCAAGTGTGACAGCCCGGCGCGATGACCCATTACTTCCCGAATCGTGATAGCTGACTTGCCATTGGCTCCGAACTCCGGCCAGTAGTCGGCAACCGGCGCGTCATAGGCCAGCATCCCCCGGTCGACAAATCGATGAATGACCGTGGAAGCCAAGCCTTTGGTCACCGAGAACACCATCGCGCCGGTGTCCGCCGACCACGCCACCGTGCCGCGGCGATCGGCCCAGCCTGTCCACACGTCGACCACCGGTCGGCCATCGAGATAGACCGCGAGCGCGCCGCCGCCAAGACGGCGGGACGGAAACAAACTGGCGAAACTGCGTACAGCACACCAAAAATGGGGATCAGCCGCGCCTACGACCCGGGGCGATAGCCGGCTTTCTAGCCGGGAAGCACTCGCTCTCCCCATAGGTCACAGCATCGCTCGACGATATCGTCGCGAACGAGTGATGGAGGGCCCGAGATCACCGCCATAAGTCACTGCTCAGAAGGGCCGAAAGCCTAGTCCGCGTGGGTCTAAAGCCCTATCAAAATCACGAGTGACTGCAGAGGCGCCGCACGCGGTGGTGATCGATGACCGCCACCGCGTGATCAGATGGAAGATCGCGGGGCTCCGGCGTCACTGGACTGGCGTCTACCCGCCACGGGTCCAGTGAGAAACACCAGGCTGAATTTACCGATCTGGATCTCATCGCCGTTGGCCAGCACCGCCGACTCCACCGGCTTGCGGTTGACGTAGGTGCCGTTGAGACTACCGATATCGACGATCCGGAATTCGTCGTTTTCCCTGCGGAATTCGGCGTGTCTGCGGCTGACGGTGACATCGTCGAGGAAGATGTCGCTTTCGGGGTGCCGGCCCGCCGATATGCAGGCACGATCCAGCAAAAATCGCGATCCAGCGTTGGGGCCGCGCCGGACGGCCAGAAGTGCCACGCCGCGGGGCAGCTCTTCGACTCCCCAGGCCTCCGCGGCGTTGACAGCGGCGGAGGGCTCGCGCTCGCCGGCAAGGTCGGGGCGAAATACCGCGGTGTTGTCCCCGGTGGCGTCGTCGGGCATCTGGTCGTTACCTTACAATATGTAGACTTCAATATGTAGAGATGTATGTCAGCATCTGGTGGCGATTTTCAGCCGGCCGTGTCATGGACTACCCACAGGATAGTGGACCGAAAGACGTTCGACTCGAGAATTCGCAATCACCTTGCCCCCCCGTGGGACCGCGTTTTGTCGATTGGCGTTAAAGTCCCGCCACGACGACGCCCAGCCAATAGTCGCTGGCATACAGACGGCAACCGTCGGGACTGATCGCTAATCCCTGGGGATGACCGCCGATATCGATGGTGCTGACGACGCACCCGGTGACGGTGTCGATGACCGACACGGTGCCGGCACCGAAATTGCCGACATACGCGCACTTGCCATCCGGGCTGATCTGCACGCTTCGGGGCAGCTCGCCGACCGTGATGCGCTCCGCTTCGCCGGTAACCGTGTCGAGGACCGACAGTGAGCAAGAACCGGCCACATACGCCTTCAAGCTGTCTGGGGTAAGAGCCAGGGCAAGTGGTGCGTCACCCAGGACGATCGGCGTAACGCGGTGGGTGGCAAGGTCGACCGCTGACACGGACTCGGTGTCGACGTGCGTTGCATATATCGTCGAGCCATCCGGGCTGACGGTCATGCCGTCGGGGCAGGCGCGTAGGTCGATGGCATCGATTACGGCCCGGGCCGCGGTGTCGATCACGCTGACGAAACCGTGACCATACTGCTGATAGGAGCTGTGCCGAGACAATCCTGCATACACGTGGGTGCCGTTGGGACTCACGGCGAGGTCCGCGATGCTATAGCCCGAGTACCCGTTTTCACCGGGAATGGTTGCGAGCACGTCCCCTGCGGTGTCGTACACCGAAATCCAGCTGGTGCGACAGCTGCCGTTCCCGGCATTGTGTGCAGCGTAGGTCAGCGCCCCATCCGGGGTGATGACCTCACGCGCACAGCAGGCGCCGGAAAGCTCACGGACCCGCCGATGGATCGTGTCGACAACCCAAACGGTGCTTTCGTCGCCGGTGACATAGAGTCGGTCGCCGTCAGCGCTGGTCGCCAGATCCTTGGGATGCCCGCCGGTCGGGATCATACCGACGATGTTGTTCAGGCGGCTGATCACCACGATGGAGTTGCGCTGCCCTACGTACAGGTGCGAGCCGTCAGGGCTGACTACCACATCGCCGGTCGCCTCGCCCAGAGCGATGGTTGCGATGACGGTTGGCGGCGATGCGCGATGATGCGGGGCTGGGCCGTGGGCGATCGCGGGGTCGACGAACTCCCGCGGGCCTGCGTCCCCCGGGCCGACGGTGTTTCCCAGGCCGGGCCTCGACGGCGATCCGGCTGGTGATCCGTCGACGCCGGGACCGTCACGTATGCTCTCGCGGATAGCGCAGTCGGCAAGGTGCATGATGACCCACTTTCGACACGCCGTGCTCTGACTTTCATGCTCCAGGTGGGGTTCACAACGCGCATAGGGGCAAAAGTCATTTGTCCGGCCGCAATCCTTCCGTGTTATGCCCGGCATCGGCGTCGGGTGCGCTGCGATAGGGAATGCCACGGGGAACGAAGCACCGGTCCCAAGGGCCAGGATGCTGTGGGCACGGCGTGGTTAATTCGGCTCCACCCGATGCTTCTCGACGTATCCGACGACGTCGGCGAGGGTGCGCAACGACGCGTAGTCCCGTTCGGGAATGTCGACGTGTAACCGCTTGTGGATGCCGACCAGGAAGTTCAGCCAATCCATCGAATCGAGGTCAACCTGGTCTCGCAGCAGTAGCTCGTCGTCGATATCGTCGGCCGTCACTTCCGGGGCGATGGCCGTCAAGACCGACAGCACCTCGTCACGGATGTCTTCTCTGGTCATCATCTGCTCTTCACTTCTCCAAAACGCCGGGCTGCTGGAGCAACTCGTCGACCGCCGCAAGAAACAACGCACCGCGGTGCCCGTCACTTGCGCGGTGGTCGGCGGCGAGCGTGGCCTGCACCGTGGTGACGACCCGAATCCCGCCGTCGATCACACAGACCCGCTGCGCGGGCTTGCCGAAACCGACCAGGGCCACTTGCGGCGGGTAGATCACTCCGAAGACGGTGTCGACACCTTGGTCGCCCAGGTTGGTCACGGTGATCGTCGGGTCCGACATCTCGGAGCTTCGCAGCGAGAAGGCGCGGGCCCGGGCAACCAGGTCGGTGAGGTCGCGCATCAGCTCATCGAGCTTCTTATCAGCAACGTCGTGAATAGCCGGCGCGACCAGACCACCACCGCGCAGCGAGATCGCGACACCAACATGAACTCCGGTGCCGGGCTGAAACGCGTCATCCCGCCAGAATCCGTTGAACTCGCCGAATCGCTGGGCCGCAAGGGCCACGGCCTTTAACTGCAGAACGGCCGGCAGTAGCCGCTCGGTGATGGGTCGCTCCGCGTTGCGCGCGCTCAGCCAGCTCAGCGCGTTTTCCATCACGATCTCGTCCGCCAGATAGTAATGCGGAATCTCGCGTTTCGAGCGGCTCATCGCCGCGGCGATCGATCGCCGCATGTGCGCGGCACGCTCCGCTGCGCTGGGTTTGGCTTTCGGCTTGGTCACGGAGGCGGCGGCGTGTTCCACATCGCTGATGGTGATCGCGCCCTGTGGGCCGCTGCCGGTCACGCTATCGAGGTCAACGCCCAGCGATGTCGCTAACCGCCGCGCAGCGGGTGAGACCCACCGGCGTTGGGGTGCCGTTCGCGCCGGGGCGGCGAGCGGCCGGACTGGACGCGCCGGCGCCCCAGCCGCGGCGGGGGGCTTAGCTGAGACCGCCACCGGCTTTGCGGGGACCTTCGCCGGTTTTTCCGACGTCTCTCCCGGTTCCAGCAGGGTCGCCAATACCGTTCCCACGCCGACGGTTTGGCCGACCGGAACCAGCAGTTCATGCACCGTGCCCTCATGCCAGCACTCGACTTCCACGGCGGCTTTGCTGGTCTCGACTACGGCCACTACCTGTCCGCGCTTCACCTCGTCACCGGGTTTGACCCGCCATTCCTCGAGGGTTCCCTCGTCCATGTCCGCGCCCAGCGCGGGCATCTTGAACTCGATCATCGCCGATCACCGAACAGGCTTTGTGCCGCGGCGACGATCTTGTCCGGCTGCGGGAGAGCAGCCTCTTCTAGGTGTCTCGCATAGGGTATGGGTACCTCTGCGCTGCAGACCCGGGCAATGGGAGCGTCAAGGTCGAAAAACGCTCCCTCCACGATTCGTGCGCTGATTTCGGCCGCCAAACTACCGCTGCGCCAAGCTTCGTCGACCACCACCGCCCGGTGGGTCTTGCCAACCGACTCCAATATCGTGTCATCATCCAGCGGACGCAAAACCCGTAGGTCGATCACTTCGCAGTCGATTCCGCCGATCGCCAATTGATCAGCGGCTTCCAGCGTTTTGGGCAGGCACCCGCCATAGGCGATCAGGGTTACATCAGATCCGCTACGGCGGACAGCCGCGCGAGAAATATCGGTGGCTGTAAGCTCGTCGACGTCGGTTGTGGTGTTGTAGAGCTGGACATGCTCGAAAATCACCACCGGATCCGGGTCCGAGAGCGCGGTGCCCAGCATGCCGTAGGCGTCAGCCACCGTCGCCGGAGCAACCACCTTGATTCCCGGGATATGGGCATACCAGGGCTCGAGGCTATGCGAGTGCTGGGCGGCCAATTGACGGCCCGCACCAGTAGCCATCCTGATCACGAGCGGCACCGAGAATTGACCACCAGACATATGGCGAAGCGCAGCAGCGGTATTGACAATCTGATCGAGTGCCAGCAGACTGAAGTTCACTGTCATGATTTCGACGATCGGCCGAATCCCGTTCAGGCAGGCGCCGATTCCCATGCCGACAAAGCTCAATTCCGACAGCGGAGTGTCGCGCACTCGCTCTGGACCGAATTCCTCGAGCAGTCCTTTGGACACTGCATACGTTCCGCCATATCGGCCAACGTCCTCGCCCATCAATACAACTCGGGGATCGGCGCGCAGTGCGTCGCGTAACGCGTCGTGAACCGCGGTGCGATAGCTGGTCTTCACGTTACCGCCTCTGCTGCCGGCGTCAGCACATCACGCTCGAGATCCTCCACATTCTCCCAGGTCCCGGCCTCGGCGAAGGCTACCGCGGCCTCGATCTCGGCATCGGCCGCCCTTTCGATGCCGGCAATATCCGCGCGCGTGAGTGTGCCCTCACGCACGCAGCGCTCACTGAACGCCGGGATGGGGTCGCGCTTGCGCCACCGCTGCACCTCGGCCTTGTCCCGGTACAACTCGGGATCAAACATCGAATGGGCGCGAAAACGGTAGGTGCGAAATTCGATGAAGAACGGGCCACCCGAGTCGCGGACCTGCGCGGCGCCCTGTTGTGCGGCCGCATGACACGCCATCACATCCATGCCATCCACGGCGAGCGTCGGCACGCGGTAGGCCGCGGCCTTGGCCGTCAGGTCGGTTTGCGATTGCGCCCGCTCCAATGCGGTTCCCATCGCATAAAAGTTGTTCTCACAACAAAACAGCACCGGCAGCTGCCACAGCGCCGCCATGTTCAAAGACTCGTGGAAAGCGCCCTCAGCAACAGCGCCGTCACCGAAATAGCATGCGGTAACGCGGTTGCGGTGCATCATCGCATCGCCCAGGGCAAGGCCGACCGCGAGCGGCAAGCCGCTGGCCACGATCGCGTGCCCGCCGTAAAAGCGGGTAGCCGCGTCGAACAGGTGCATCGACCCACCACGGCCTCGCGAGCAGCCTTCTTGTTTGCCGAACATCTCGGCCATGATCGCGTTCATCGACACGCCACGCAGCAGCGCGTGCGCGTGCTCGCGATAGGTCGCCACCACCGCGTCGTCGGCGTCCAACACTCGCAGCGAGCCGGCCGCGACGGCCTCCTCGCCGACGTAGAGGTGCAGAAATCCACGAATCTTGGTTTCCCCGTAAAGTTCTGCGCACTTTTCTTCCATTCTGCGCACCCGCACCATATCCGACAGCAGCCTGCGGGCAAGTTCGACATCGGTCACGCCGACACCCCCTGGACGTGCGGCCCTGCCGGTGTCTCGACCGTGGACGTGTCACCTTCGGGTAACCCGAGTTCACGCGCTTTCAGCAACCGCCGCATGATCTTCCCGCTGCGGGTATGCGGCAGCGAGTCGGCGAATTCGATCTCCTTGGGGGCGACCGCAGCGCCTAGCTTCTTGCGGGCGTGGGCCAGCAACGCCAGCCGCAGCGCGTCATCGCCGGTGAACCCATCCTTCAGCGTGACGAACGCCTTGACGATCTCGCCTACCACCGGATCCGGTTTGCCGATGACCGCCGCCTCGGCGACCGCGGGATGCTCGGTCAGGGTGTTCTCGACTTCGAACGGGCCGATTAGATGCCCGGCCGACTTGATGACGTCATCGGCCCTGCCGACAAACCAGAAATAGCCATCAGCATCCTTTTTCGCAAGGTCCCCGGTGAGGTAGAGCCCGTCGGTGAATGACTTGCGGTAGCGCTCGTCGTCGTGCAGATAGCCCCGAAACATCGACGGCCAACCCCTCTGGAGTGCAAGCTCACCTTCACTATCCGGCTCGTCGATCACCGAGACGCTGCCGTTGTCGTTATGTCGCACTATGTATGCGTGCACGCCGGGCAGTGGCCGGCCCATCGACCCCGGTTTGATATCGAACGCGGGCGTGTTGGCGATCATGATTCCACCGGTTTCGGTCTGCCACCAGTTGTCGTGAATCGGCAGGCCCAAAACGCGTTTCCCCCACCAGACGGCCTCGGGGTTCAGCGGCTCACCAACACTGGCGATGAAACGCAGGCGCGGAAACCGATACTGCGACGCGAGTTCGGGACCAGCCTTGATGAGCATCCGGATCGCGGTAGGCGCGGTGTACCACACCGTCACGCCCTGATCTTGCAGGATGGTGTACCAGCGCTCGGCGTCGAATTCCGCCTCGTCGACGATCGAGGTCACGCCGTGCAGCAACGGGGCGATCACACCGTAAGAGGTCCCGGTCACCCAGCCCGGGTCGGCGGTGCACCAGAAGATATCGTCGGAATGCAGGTCCAGCGCGTACAGGCCGGTGACGTAGTGCATGGCGACGGCGCCGTGCACATGGATGGCGCCTTTTGGCGTCCCGGTAGTGCCGCTGGTGAAGTGCAGCAGTGCCGGGTCGTCGCCAGTTGTGGGCTCGATCGGGGAGTTCTCGCCGGCTGCGCTCATCAGATGCCAAAAGCTGAGCCCCCCATCGGGGGTGTTCTGGCCGTCGACCAGCAGGATGTATCGAACCGATGTCAGGCGGTTGCGGACCGGGGCGATCTTTCGCCGGTAGATCGAGGCGGTGGTCACCAGGACATCGGCTTGGCCGATGCCGACCCGGGTGGCGATGGGTTCGGGCCCGAAGGCCGAGAACATCGGGCACACGACGCTGCCGTTGCGCAGGGCGCCCATGATCGCGATATACAGCTCGGGGAGTCGGCCCATGACCGTAAAGACACGGTCGCCCTTGCCGATGCCGAGCGAGCGTAGGGCGCTGGTGAACCGCCGCGACAGCTCGGCCAGCTCGCCATAGCTGAATTGCCTGGTCGCGATCCGGCCGTCCGGGCCGGCATCGGTGATGAACCGCAGTGCCGTACGGGTTCGTGCCGGTCCCTCGGCGTGGCGGTCGACGGCGGCGTAAGCGATGTTGCAGCCGCCGCCGCCCATGCCCTCGCATAACGGCGGCACGTCGGCCCAGTCGAATGTCGAACAGATCTGCTCATAGTTGGTGAGGTTCGGCGTGACGACGAGATCGTCGGAGGTCTTGTGAATGATCTGCATGCTGGGTCCTAGCCGGGTATTGCCTTCATGGTTTCCGTGCCGGGCAAGCCGCGATAGGGACAAAGGTCACCAAAGGTTGCGGCCGGAGGGCCCTGCCCGAGGAGCCGGTAGGTGGCCAACATGGGGGCATGGACAGCACCAGCACACATCGTTCGGTCCGGGACGCGGTACGTGTGTTCAACAAGTTCGTGCTCAACCCGGCGATGATGCGACTGGCTGGTCGAAAATTCTGGTACGCCTCGGTGATCAGGCACACGGGACGTAACTCGGGCCGGCAGTATGCGACACCGGTGGTAGCGGTGAAAGTGCCGGACGGATTCATTGTGCCGCTGCCCTACGGCACAAACGTCGATTGGCTGCGCAATGTGCTGAGCGCAGGCCGGGCGACGATCCAGGTCAGTGGCCAAACTTACGGCGTCGTCGAGCCCGAAATCATCAGCGCCGCATCGGCCGCGCCGCAACTACCGCCAGTACGTCGGCTGGTGTTTCAGCGCTCGGGAATCACCAGCTTCGTCAAACTGAAGCGTGCCAGCCCCCGCGGCTAAAGCCTCATACGAGCGCTGCGGTCGTGGGCTCGGACCGCCGGAATAATAAAGCAAATAAGGCACAACGGATCAGCAAGTGAGGACTAATGCCTCCTGATCGGCCACCACACATTCGATAGGGTTCTTGCGTTCTCCCGTCGTCGACTGCCCGGGGTGCACATGTTGGAGTATCTTCCAGCGACATCGGTCGTCGTTGGCATCGACGGGTCGCAGGCAGCGGTTCGCGCTGCCCGGTGGGCCGCCGAGAAGGTGGCGGGTTCCAATATCCCGTTGCGGCTGCTCTACGTCCGGGAGCAAAACCACACCGGCAAGCAGGCACTCGCAACCGCGGAGCGGGCGCTGCACGAGGCATCCAGCGCCGTCGCCACCCTGGGAAAGCCGGTAAAGGTCGAGACGCAAATCGTGAGTGGCAGCCCGGCGCCTGTGCTGATCGAAGCGTCAGGTGCCGGGGCATTGCTCTGTGTCGGCGGGACCGGAACCACCCATCCCGAGTCCGACGGCGTCGGTGTTACCGCCGCTGAGTTGGCGCAGTCCGCGGCGTGCTCGGTGGCGGTGATCAGGAGCCGCGGTAACGCCCCGGTGGGTGACGGCCGTTCGATTGTCGCGCTGGTCAGCGAGTCGGCAGAAAACAGCGACGTCCTGCAGATGGCGTTCCAGGAGGCCCAGCGGCTGAACGCTCCGCTGGCGGTGATCTCAGCCTGGGAGTCCGGGTTCAACGACCTTCAGGACGACCGCATCATCGACGAGCGTGACCGCCAGGCGCGAACCGCACTCGATCGCGATGTGGCGGCGTGGATGCCCCGCTATCCCGAGGTCAAAGTCCAGGCCATTGCGGCCTACGGCACGTTCCTGAACTACCTCACCGAGCACGCAAAGACCACTGGGTGGGTTGTGATCAGCGGCGCACACACCGGCCAGGTACGGCAGCTTGTTGGTCCAGCGGGCGCGCATGCGTTGCGCAGCAGCGATTTCTCCGTCCTTGTCGTTCGCCGGCGCGATCACCAGATTGGTGGTCGTTACGGTTAGGAAAGCGTCCTTACGGTTCCTTACGGTTCCTTACGGTTAGGGGTGGCGTCTCAATCGCGGTGTAAAAGTTCGGGCATAGATTCCGCTCACTTGCGATTGTGATTTTAGGCGATGGCGCCGACAGCATCGGCCGGCGCCGCTCCGGTTTCGGCGCGTACTTCCGAATTTCGTTGCGGCAGTTGGTTCGGTGGGTCATGCAACGACCTTCGCAGGTCCTGTAGTAGCCGTAGCCCGGCCGGTGTCATGGTGAACCCGCGCCAGCCGGCCGAGGCGCGGTCGAGCACGGCCCACACCAGCTTCAGGCAGGAGTGCTCGCCGGGCAGTCGGCCGATGACCTTGACTCGGCGGCGGGTCTCCCCGAAGGTCCGCTCGATGAAATTGGAGTGGCGCACCCGGGCCCAATGCTCCCGCGGGAACCGCAGGTAGACCGTCAGCGAGTCACGGTCATCAAGAAGACACCGCACCGCCGCCGGATACGAGTCGCGCCAACGCTTGGCGAACGCGTCGATCCTCTTGTGCACGTAGGTGACCGCGTCGATGCCAGGCGCGATGTTCTCGGGCACATCGAAGATCGCCCAGTAGTCGGCCTTCACCTCGGCTTGGGCGTTTTTGGGCACTTTGGCAAGGATGTTTCTGGCGCGATGCACCAGACACCGCTGGCGCAGCGCGGCACCCATGGTGCGCTCCACCGCGCCGATCAACCCCGGTGCGCCGTCGCTGATCACCAGCAGCGGGCAGGCCAGCCCGCGCTCGCCGAGCCCGCGCAAAAACCCCTCCCAGGCGTCCCCGGACTCGCTCGCGGCGGCCTCCAGCCCGACGAACACCGGTTTGCCGTCGGTGTCGATGCCCCACGCCGCCAGCACCGGCTCGGCCGAGGCGTTGGCGTGGTACGTGAAATGGCTGCCGTCCAAAAACAGGTAGTCCAGCTCCACCTCGTCGAGGCGCCGACGGCTCCAGGACTCGAACTGGGTCTTGATGTCCTCACACACCCGCGACACCGTCGACTTCGACACCGCCGCGCCCTCGCCGAGCGCCTCGACCAAGGTGGCCTCCACGTCGCGGGTCGACAACCCGCGCACGAAACCGGCGATCACCAGCGACTCCAGCGCGTTGGTCTTGGTCACCCCCGTGCCGAACAACTGGCTGGCGAACCGCTCGGTGGTGCCGCGCACCTTCGGCCGGTGCAGCGTGATCGGGCCGGCGGTCGTTTTGACCGTGGTCGGGCAATACCCGTTACGCATCCCAGCCCGCGGATCCTCGCTGGTAGCGGCCCGCTGGTAGCGATCCCGGCCCAAAAACGCGCTCACCTCGGCCTCCAACGCGCACTGCAGCAGTAGCTGCGCGCCCAACTGGGCCACCCGCTCGACTGCACGCGACAAATCCTCACCACCGGCGAACACCCCATCAATCTCTGCCTGCAACCGCTGCGCAGGCGATATCCTCTTCGACACGGACGTGGGCTCCTTTCCTCAGACTTCCCGTCTTGGAGGGAACCTACGTCCGAACCCTTTTACACCGCCGCAGGGACACGACCCGGTTAGGAAAGCAACTAGGAAAGGGGTCGACTGAGATGGCGATCTGTGCTACCTGCGGCAATGACTACGACAAGGCATTCACGGTCACCTGGGTGGATGGTCACAGCTCAACGTTCGACAGCATTGAGTGCGCGGCAATGAAATTGGCGCCCACGTGCGCTAACTGCGGGTGTCGCGTTCTGGGCCACGGGGTGGAGGCCGATGGGAAGATATACTGCGGTGCGCACTGCGCCCGCATAGCCGGCAGCAGCGGAGTCAATGATCGCTTTCCCGCTCCGGTGGGCGCAAGGTCGTGAACGCTGTGACAACCACTGTGACCCATTAAACGAAGCTGCCCTTAGCAACTGATGACGCAGGTCATCGTGGTGAGGCTTGGGGTGAACGCCTGCCTTCAGGGTGCGTAGATGGCCTTGACGAACTCGGCGATGGCGTGCTCGGGCAGGTGACGGGCGATGTCGGCTTCGCTGACGATGCCGATAAGCCGGTGGTTTTCGATGACCGGCAGCCGACGGACCCGGTGCTCTTCCATCATGGTGAGCATCTGTTCGATAGTGGCCTCGCCGCCGATGTGATAGACGCGGCCCTGCGCCAGCTCCCCGGCCGTGGTGGTGTTGGGATCACGGCCGACGGCGATGCATTTGACCACGATGTCGCGGTCGGTGAGCAGTCCGTGCAAGCGGTTGTCGTCTCCCCAGATCGGCAGCGCACCCACGCCGAAGTCACGCATGTGCCGGGCCGCGGCGGCCACCGTCTCATGCTCACCGACATAGGTCACCCCGCGGTGCATGATGTCTTTGGCCATCGTCATGGTGTTCTCCTGAAACTCCTGATGTGCCTGGGTGATTGAGGAAAGACAGCCCATAATTTAGGCGTGGGCGATCAGCCGGGGTAGGGCCATTATGCCTTTTAACCACCGGCGTTTGACCCGTTGACTGCGTGCAGCGCGTGCAGTCGTGCGGGCAATGTGACCTTAGGCGCGGTGTTGAGGACATTCGGCCCCTCTCTCCTCGGTGGGCCGGGATGCGAAGGTGGCGGCATTGATGTCGGCGACTAAGCTGTGAAAAGGCGGTGATCAGGCATGGCTGGTGAGTCCGCTGTGGTGACAGTGCTGCTAGGTGGCGACGTGATGCTCGGGCGGGGCGTCGACCAGATTTTGGCTCACCCCGGTGACCCGCAGCTGCGGGAGCCGTATGTGCGGGATGCGCGGGAATATGTTCATCTGGCCGAGCAGGCGAACGGGCCCATTCCGCGTCCGGTGGACTGGAGCTGGCCCTGGGGTGACGTACTGGCGTTCCTTGACGACATCGCCCCCGATGTTCGCGTAATCAACCTCGAAACAACAATCACCGCCGACGGGGAATTTGCCGAGCACAAGGCGGTGTGTTACCGGATGCACCCCGACAACCTGCTGGCGCTCACGGTGTTTCGGCCCGACGTGTGCGCCCTGGCCAACAACCACATTCTCGATTTCGGCTATCAGGGACTAGCCGATACGATCATGGCCCTCAGCCCCGCCGGAATCCAGGGTGCCGGGGCAGGAACCGATGTGCTCATGGCGAGGCGCCCGGCGGCGGTGACGGTTCATGGCGGACACCGGGTGCTGGTTGGCTCGGTGGCGACGAAATCGTCCGGTGTTCCCGAATCGTGGGCCGCGCAGCGCGACCGGGCCGGGGTGTGGTTAATCCGGGATCTGTCACGCCATGTCGCCGATGACGTGGCGGCAGGGGTGCTCGTGCACAAGCGTGACGGCGACGTTGCGATCGTTTCGGTGCATTGGGGGCCCAACTGGGGCTATGCGGTCACAGCAGACGAAATCGGGTTCGCGCACCGCCTGATCGACGCCGGCGTCGACATTGTTCACGGACATTCCTCACACCATCCCAGGCCGATCGAGATATACCGCGGCAAACCCATCCTGTACGGCTGCGGTGATGTCATCAACGACTATGAGGGCATCGGCGGGCACGAGTCATTCCGCGGCGATCTCGGCCTGCTGTATTTGATCAGCACCGATCCGGTCAGCGGTGCATTGGTCTCGCTGCAGATGATCCCGCTGCGCGTGCGGCGGATCCGGCTCGAGCGTGCCTCGCAGACCGACGCCGAATGGCTTCGCGCCACCCTGGAGCGCACCAGTCGCCGATTCGGGATTCGTGTCGTGGCGCGACCCGACGACGACCTGCTGGAAGTCATACCCGTGGGCAGTACCATGCATCCCCAGATGAGCCCGGCGGATGCCGGCAGCTGATGGGTCACTGCTTGCGTGCCAACGCGCTTGTCGCGCCGGATGTATGGTGTGGTTTTCGGCGTGCGCCAGCCCCCACTGCTGGTGCGTGTCAGCCGGTTGTGAATCGGCGTTCGTCGTTGGTGTGTGCCCCGGTGGCCTGGAAGATGACTCGGCGGGCGACGTTGACAGCATGGTCGGCGAAACGTTCGTAGAACCTGCCCAGCAGCGTCATGTCGACGGCAGCCTCCACGCCATGCTTCCACTGGCGGTCCATTAAGACCGCGAATAGCTGCCGGTGCAAATCATCCATTGCGTCGTCTTCTCGGCGGATACGGGCGGCCTTGTCTAGATCCCTGGACAACAACACCTCTCGGGCATTGGCCGCTAATTCGACCGCCAGCCTACCCATTTCCGCGAAGTATCCATTGACCTCTTCCGGCAGAGCGTGTTGTGGGTGGCGGCGCCGGACGATCTTGGCGACGTGTAAGGCCAACCCGCCCATCCGTTCGAGTTCAGCAACGTTTTGGATCGAGCTGACGATCGCGCGTAGGTCGCCGGCGACCGGCGCCTGCAGGGCCAGCAGCAGGAACGCTTTCTTCTCGGCGCGCGCGCTCATTGCAGAAATCTTTTCGTGGTCGCTGATCACCTGCTCGGCTAGCACCAGATCGGCCTGCAACAATGCGTCAGTCGCGCGTTGCATCGCCAAACCGGCCAGCTCGCACATCTCTCCCAGCTGTGCGCTCAGCTCGGCCAGCTGCTCGCGATAGGCGGGGCGCATCTCCTCACCAGCCGTCACGTACGTCGGTCACCAGGCGTACTTTCCGTTGCGAGTCCCGCTCTACCCCGGTGGAGGTGACGCGCAGTGGGTGTCCGCGCAAACCGCGATGGCACCTGCTGGCTTCTCGTCCGACGGCGTGACGATTTCCGTGTCCGGGCCGGGAATCACCGTGCCCGCGTGGCCGGCTGCCAGCCGGCGCGCCTGAGCCTTCATTGCCTAGGCTCCCTTCCAGTCACCCCGGTTGTGATCATGGGCTGGCGGTCATCTCATCGGCAGGGCCGCAGGTCACAGTCGTAGTGGCCCAAAGTCACATTGAGGCCTGAACGCCGATGCCGACAGCATGCAGATGGCTGCCCGATCTCACCGGCCCGCCAGCGCGGTGAATTAGCCGTAGTCTCGATTCGTGTCGATCCGGGAGTTGGTCGTGCTCGGCACCGCTAGCCAAGTGCCCACCCGCCATCGCAACCACAACGGATACCTGCTGCGCTGGGACGGCGAGGGACTGTTATTCGACCCAGGAGAAGGAACCCAGCGGCAGCTGGTGCTGGCCGGTGTCGCGGCAAATCGTGTGACCCGGCTGTGCCTGAGCCATTTCCACGGTGACCACTGTCTTGGTGTACCGGGCATCGTGCAGCGCTTGTCCTTGGATCGGGTCCAGCACCCAATAACGGCATACTTTCCCACGTCGGGCCGGGAGTTCTTCGCCCGGCTGCGGCACGCCTGCGTGTTCTACGACGCCGTCGACCTGCGCGAGCAGCCGCTCGTGGGAGACGAGCTGGTTGCCGAGGGCGCGTTTGGAGTCCTTGAGACCCGGCGCCTGGACCACACCATCGATGCGATCGGCTACCGGCTGGTCGAGCCGGATGGCCGGCATTTCGTGCCGGAATTGCTGGCTCACCACGGCATCACCGGGCCCGCTGTTGGTGAACTGCAGCGCGCCGGCGCAATCTCGGTGGGCGGGCGCATCATCCGGTTGGCGGAGGTCACCGCGCCGCGGCGCGGGCAACGATTCGCGTTCGTCATGGACACCCGGCTGTGCGACGCCGTCTACGCCCTCGCCGAGGGGGCGGACTTGCTGGTCATCGAGGCGACGTTTCTGGCCCAAGATGCCCTGCTCGCGCACCGGTACGGGCACCTGACCGTACGCCAGGCTGCGCAGGTAGCTGCGGAGTGTGGGGTGCGGCGGCTCGTGCTCACCCATTTCTCGCAGCGGTATGCCACCGCGGCCCGCCACTTCGAGGAGGCGGCCGAGGTGTTCACCGGCGACATTGTGGTGGCCGAAGACCTCGCCCGGGTAGCGGTCCCTGCGAGGTTGTGACCGAAGGTCAACGGGCATTTCGTCATCGCGAGGTTGACCGCACACCGTGTGGCGTGCCGTGTCAGGACCTCGCGCTGCCCGCCATTCCGGTCGGGAAAAGCCGCGCACCAAGACTCGATCGAAGGCCAACGTGCGGCCCACCTGCTCGGCAACCGGCTTGTCGACGGCACGTGAAAACTGACCCCTGGCGGCATCGAACCACTCCTGCTTCTCCACGTCGCCGTGTCGCGTCTTTCGCTGTGCTTCCACCGCAACCTCCGCATAGCCTCGGTGTTGCGACGTTCGCTGGAATCCGCCGACCCGCCAGGGGTCAGTTTTCACATGCACGCGGGTCAACTCTTAGGCCCCGCCGAGCGGGGCCTTATGGTCCGCACCCCTGGGCCTAAAGACCCTCGCCGGACCGGCGCCAAACGGGAAACATCGCAAGCAGGCGGGCGAATTGCCAGTCGGCCTGATCTGGGAGGCTTATCGTGACCATGTCCATGTTTTGCCGCACAGCGCGGCATCCCTGCCCGACAGGGCGGGCCATCCCACGCGACAAACCGAACGGCTTCCAGCGCCAAGAGCTGATCGCCGCGGCGAGCGGTGCCGTGTTGTTGGTCATCATCGGGGCGCTTGCGGGATGGGCTCATCACAGCCTGTCAACTGCGCGGCCGGCAGTGCCGATCAGCGCTGCGACGCCACCGGCAAACGGCGTTGCTAGGCCGCCGGCGTCCCCGCCCATGCGCGCGCAACTGCACGCATGGCGCATGCAAACTGAGCCATCGATGAATGCGCTGGTTGCCGCGCGCCACGATATCGCGTTTTTCGCCGCCAACCATGACCTCGCGGGGACGGGCGCGGCCTGTCGAACCGCCGACGACGCGGTCGCGCGTTTACAACATCACCTGCCAAGTCCGGATCCGTGGCTGAACACCGCCTTGCAACAGGCTCTCGGCGACTACCACGTCGGGCTGCGCTACTGCGTGCAGGGTGTGCAAAATCGCGACGCTAATGACATCGAGCAGGCGGCGACCTATCTGCGTCAGGGAGACGCCGGTTTACAAGCAGCAGTTGACATTCTCCAACGCGACCTGAGTGACCCCGAAAGCCGCGAGCTGGGTGCGCTGACGACCTAACCCTGCCCTAAAGTTGACACATAATGGGTCATGCAGGGCCAATCATTTTGGGGGCCAGTTGTTCTCGGCTGGTCTCATGACGCCCCAGGTGGGCCTGGCATGGGTGATCCGAATGCTGCTCACGGTCACCGGGCGGTGGCCTGACACATCCACCTGTGACCGCTTTGCTTCAGGTGCCCCAACCAGAAACGGGACAAGCCGGCAGACGGGGGCAGCTGCTGACGCGCGTTCGGGTCGATTAGCCATAGCTGTGTCGTAGCTGGGTCGCGCTCAGCGCGGCCGGGTCTGCTACCGGCCCATGGCTTCCCTGGCCCACAGTGCTGCCGAGCGCATGAGCACATCACGTTCCATCGCCAACTCGGCGATCTGCCGTCGCAAATCATCGATCTCGTCGCGGACCTCCTTGCTTAACGGTCTCTCGCTATCTCGCGCCTGCTGATCAGGTGACACCCACTGCCCCGACCGGCCCCCGTACCGGCCTGGTTCGCGAGCCACTTGCGGTAGCGCCGAAAAGCGGGAAGCGTAACGGCCATCAGCCTGCGCGCCGCCTTGAGCCGTCTCCCCGGCGCGCTGGGCGCCCCAACTACCACCCGCAGCGCCGCCACCGCTTGCCGCCGCGGCCATGAGACCCGCCGGGATCATCCCGCCGAATCCGGGGTCCAGGCCATCTAACCCGGCTTGCGGCAAACCGACCAGAGCGACCTTCGGCAAGGGGGCGGCTGCATGGATGACCGCCGGTGTGGCCAGGGCCCAGCTGCGCGGCACCGACAATTCACCGATCGCCACTGCCCGGCCCATGCCCGCCAACACCGCGCTACCACCCTGACCGGCAAGCGCCCCGGCACCGCCCCATCCGGACGTGCCCACTCCCGACGGGCCCACCCCTGCTGGGGAACCCACCCCGGACCCGTACCACTCTGCCAGCGTTGATCCCGACATCGCCCCGGCTACCGGCGCTTGCAGCAACGGGCCCAGCAAGAACAAGATCGACGTGGGCAAAAACATTCCGCCGCTCCCGAACGTCAGTGCCTCCCCTATAGCCCCGATAACCCCGCCCAGGGTGCTTAATCCCGACGGCGGATCGGTGAGGCTTCTCGGCGCCGCTATCGCGCTAGACGAGCCCACCGACGCCAGTCGCTGCAATATCTGGGGCACCGCCGACATCGATTGGGACACGACGGTTTGACCATGGGTCACCCCCGCCGTCTCCGCGGCCCGGCGAACCGCAGCGGCCTGTGCGCCTATCCCCGCCGGGGTGGTGTTCTGTGGCGGCGGGCTAAACGGCGTCAACGCCGCCGCAGCCGCCGACGCACCGGCGTACTCATACATTGCCGCCGCGTCCTGTGCCCACATCTCGGCGTACTGCATTTCCGTGGCCGCGATCATTGGGCTGTTCTGCCCCAGAAAGTTCGTCGCGACCAGCGCCCTGACCAGCGCGCGATTCTCCGCGATCACCGGCGGTGGCACCATTGCCGCGAAGGCCGTCTCGTACGCCGCCGCAGCCGCCCTCGCTTGGGCGGCCGTCTGCTCGGCCTGGGTAGCGGTAGCGGTCAGCCACGCTGCGTAGTGCCCGGCGGCCGTCGCCATCGAGGCCGACGCGGCACCCAGCCACGCCTCGCTGGTCAACCCTGAGATTACCGCACTGAGAGAGACCGCTGCCGAGTGCAATTCAACAGCCAAATCTTCCCACGCGCTCGCGGCAGCCATCATGGGACTAGATCCCGGACCGGAGTACATGCGCCCGGAGTTGATCTCCGGTGGTAGCATCGCAAAATCCATTATCGCATCAACCCCTTAGCTGGCCGCTATCGCGTTGGCGCCCTCGGTGTCCGCATACGAGCGGGCACTGGCCCCCATTGCCGCCACAAACAGATCGTGAACCACCGCCGCGTGGTTGCCCGCCGCCTGATACATGGCGGCATGTGTAGCGAATTGCGTTGCCGTCAGCACTGATACCGCATCGGAAGCGGCGGGCATCACCTCCGTCGTCGGTACCGCTGCCACCGCATTTCCGGCGCTCATCGCAGCACCGATCCTCTGCAAGTCGCTCGTTGCGGCAATCAGCGTTTCTGGCTGAATGATCACGTAAGACATAAGCTGCCTTTCCTTAATGAGCCTGTAGACAGTTATTCGATTGCTGAGGTTACATCGCCATGCGTGCCCACCAACCAGGCAGCGCCGAGTTGGCACGTAAGTATTCGCGGGATCGCAAAAAGGCAGGTGTTGCAGGGGGAAATACCGTTAATTGTGACTCCCCGGTTGGGGATTATCGGGCAATACCAGCCCATAGCTGATCTGGCTGGCCGGCAGGTAAGGCAGGTAAATAGGGGTTAGGCTTACTCCTCATCTGCTATTATGTGCACCGCGGCCTCCTCGGCGGATGCAGCTCCGCCGTCGATACCGACATCCTCGGCGACCAGCTCTGCCTCGGTATCTTCGCCAAATCCCCTGTCTGGCGCGACAAGTCGTCCGGCGCGTGTGCGTCCGACCTCATCGTGTCCGGGAAACTCAGTTTCCCGCTCGGCCTCGTCGGACCGCTGTTGGTCATCGTGATCCAGCAAGACATTGAGCCGCGACACCGGGTCTGGCTCTTCTTCTGCGAGCAGCTGATCCATGTTCTCAGGAGGACCGAAAGCGCCAGGCGCGTAGGGTCGCTCGGGAGGCGAGTATCCCTCGTCGAGCACGTCGTCGACACCACGATCGATGAGCGTATCCGCCGGCTGGAGCTGGTTGTCGTCCTCCACGCTGTATTCGCCTGCTGCCGGAGCGGTTTCACCGTAAGGAGCACTCATGACTGGCAAGGGTTGTCGAGGGCCGGTAACCGGCAAGGGTGCGGCAGGTGATGGCGGCTCCGCCGATAACGCAGGCCGGCCGGCATTCGCGGATTCCCAGCCGCTTGCCGGCCGCGCATAAGGCGGCCGATACGTTGAGTTATCGCGGTCATCTCATGTTGTCCCAGATACATTGTCCCGGTGCGCAGGACGCCGCAGACCATGGTTCTTGTGGCCATAGTGTGCTCCTTAATACCCCTATGAAGCGCGGGGGTCCCGAAGCCCTGTCACGCTCCGGGACCCCCGGGTGGACGGCGTTAGCCGGCTTGCACCGCGATGTGCTTTTCGGTGGCCTTCGCAGCCTCCGTGGCTACCGGCACGTCCACGGTCAGGATTCCCTTGTCGTAGGTGGCTTTGATGTCGTCCTCGTTGGCACCTGCCGGCAGGGTAACCGATCGGACAAATGAGCCGTAGCAGAACTCCGAGCGGCCCTTGGCCTCCTTCTTCTCGGCACGTTCGGCTTTGATCGTCAACTCGCCGTTGCTCACGGTGATGTCGACATCCTTGGCTGGGTCGATGCCGGGCAGTTCGGCGCGCAGCAGATAGTGGCCATCTTGCATCTCCTCCTCGAGGCGCATCAGATTGCCGGGACGAAGCACCGGCAAGGACGGAAATCCGGTCCATAGATCCGACCAGAAATCAGACCACAGGTCCGGCAGCCACGAGCGCGATTGCCGGCGCACGGGAAGATCGGTCATGATTCCTCCTTCGTGTTGTGGGCGAACGGTTGTTACGGCTTACGGTGTCAATGTTTCAACAACGGGCGCTCACGCGCTAGGGACCGAAGTCCCATGCGCGAAGGTCATCGTGTCGACGAAGCAGGGCGCGCCTATGGTCGGCTCGAATCACCGGTGACCAGTCGCCATCCCGCGGGCAGCCCACGGGTGGTCACCGTTTCGCCCTCGGCCTCAAGGTGCACGGTTGCCGCGCCGAGTCGCATATCGGTGAGCGCCAGCTTGCCCCACCGCGACGGCAGGTGCGGAGCGACGGTCAGCGTTCGCCGGGGCACCTGCGGGGTCAACCCCAGAAACGATCGAACCAGCAGAAGCGGCGCGGCGCTGGCCCATGCTTGTGGTGAGCACGCGGTGGGATAGGGCACCGGCCGGTAAAACCGTGAGCGTGGGAATCCGCAGAACAATTCGGGCAACCGCCCATCGAATGCGTCCGCCGCCTCCAGCAGGCCGTCGGCGAGCCGTTCGGCCAGCTGCACCGCGCCGGGCAGGTGCCGGTAGCGCAGCACGCCGGCCACCGCGATGGCCGTGTCGTGGGGCCACACCGAGCCGTTGTGGTAGCTCATGGGGTTGTAGGCGCCCATCGACGTGGCCAGGGTGCGCAGCCCAAAGCCGGAGTCCATTTCTTGGCTCGCAAGTCGCCCGAGGATCTCGGCGGCGTGCTCATCGGCGGCGATCCCGGTCCACAGACAATGTGCGATGTTGCTGGTCAGCGCGTCGACGGGGCGTTTGTTGGCGTCAAGAGCCACCGCGTAGCAGGCCTTTTCGGGTAGCCAGAATGCGTCGAGGAATTTGCTGCGCAGGGTCTGGGCGCGCTCGCGCAGCTGGCCGGCGGTGCCTGGATCGCCGAACGCGTCGGCCAGCTCGGCGCGCGCCAGCAGCGCCGCATACCAGTAACCCTGTACCTCGCACAGCGCGATCGGCGGCTCGGCGATGCGGCCCTTAGCGTCATTGATGCCGTCGAAACTGTCCTTCCAGCCCTGGTTGATCAGCCCGCGATCGGTCGCACGCTGGTATTCGATGAAACCGTCGCCGTCACGGTCGCCGTACTCGTCGGCCCAGGCCAGCGCGGCGTCGGCAGCGGGAAGCAGGGCGTGCACCGCAGCGTCATCGGCCCCCCACCGCCAGCACTCGCCTAACAGCATGACAAACAGCGGGGTCGCATCGACCGAGCCGTAATACGGCGTGCCGTCTAGCGCACCGCCGCCGCCCGGGCTGTGGCGCAGCTCATGCATGATCCGCCCCGGCTGCTCCTCGGTCATCGGGTCGACGCGCCGCCCCTGCAGCCGTGCCAGCCGCTGCAGCGTCCCGATCGATAGGCCGACATCCAGCGGTAACGCCATCCACGCGGTCAGCAGGCTGTCACGGCCGAACAACGTCATAAACCACGGCGCGCCCGCCGCGACGAATGGCCGGACGTCTTCGCCCCCACCGCGGATCAACAGCGCCCCGAGGTCGCTTTCGGTTCGCCGCAGCACCCGGGCAAGCACCTCATCCTCGGCGGTCAGGCGGGTCGCGGTGTCGCGCCAGGCCTCGATGGGCCAGCCTGCACCGTGGTTCTTGATGTGGTCGCGGCGCGTTGGCACCGGACGATGCGCCGGTGCCGGCTGCGCCACGATCTCGGCCTGCCAACGTTGGTGTGCCGGCAACACGATCTGCCAGGCCAGCACACCCGGCGTCAGGCTCGGCTGCGCGGTGGCGTCGATCGACACTCGGTGGGCGGGATCGGCGAGATCGCTGAGCACCAGCTCGCCGCCGTGCACGGCCGGTTCCGCGCCATGCAGGGCTGCGCGACCCTCCTTGACCGTGAACAGATCGGCGAAGTCGGCGTCAGCGTGAATGTCAAGATGGACCACGGCGGTTTCGTGGCCGAGGTTTTCCAGCGTGAGCGTTTCCCGCATGCCACCGGAGACGAAGCGTTCCCGCACCAGCAACAGACTGGTATCACGCAGTCCTGCGCGCGGTGCCTTTCGCAGGATGAATTGCCCGGTGAAGGGCTCGGGGGTCTGCACCGACAGCGCTTCGGGAGTGTGACCGTCCAACAGCAGCTCCCAGCGCGACAGCACCCTGGTGTTGCGAAAGAACAACCCGTGAGCTGCCCCGGGGACGATGTCGCCGTGGGCGTTGGACAGGCAGAAGGTTGGCCCCTCCACCAAGGTGACCATGCCGGCGCCGTCCCCGGGGCCGAGCGCCTCACGGCCGTCGCGGGTCGACGCGGGAAGTGTCATGCGCTCGCCTCCATCGACTGCAGCCGAGGGCTATCCGACGTGGCGGTGCCCGGCCGGCCATGGTGCCCGCCGAGCGCCCGCCGATAGATACGCTCATAGCTAGATCCGAATTGCCGTACCCCGAAATTCGCCGCAACATGCGCACGACAGGCGGCTGGATCGATTGTCGACGCCCGGGCGATCAAGCCGGCAAGATCCGCCGGATCGTCACAGATGAATCCGGTCACCCCGTCGACGACGATCTCGGCGACCGCGCCACCGCGCAGCGCCACCACCGGGGTACCGCACGCCATCGCCTCGATCATCACAATCCCGAACGGTTCCTCCCACCGGATCGGAAACAGCAGACACCGCGCCCCGGCCAGCAGGTTACGTTTGCTGGCGGCGTCGGCCTCACCGACGAGCCGGTCGTGGTCGGTGAGTAGCTGACAAACCCGCTCATGGAAATAGGCCTTCTCGGACGGCTCGCTGCACTTGCCCGCTAGTACTAAGGGGATGCCCGCTTGATGCGCGGCGCGTAGCGCCAGATGCGCGCCCTTATACGGGGCGAACCGGCCCAAAAACAGCGCGTAATCGCCTTTGTCGGCTCGAAACGGCCAGTGCTCGACACGCAGCGCGTTATGCACCCGCCCCACCCAACTCAGGTCCGGCGCCAACTCCCGTTGGCGGTCGCTGATGGCCACCAGGGCGACGTCGTCGCCGAGTTCGCGATAGTAGGGGTAGAGGTCGTTGTCGAGCGGGCCGTGCACGGTGACCACCGTTGACACACCCAGCCGATGGTAACTGGGCGCGTTGAGCACCCCGGCGAACGTGTGATCGTGCACAATGTCCAGCCCGTGCCCGGCTGCCAGCTGCGCGATAGCGCTGCGCACCTTCAGCGCGTGCATAATCTCCGGATAGGGCTCACCTAGGCGCTCACCAATCGGGCGCTCCCACAATGCCAGGAACCGCGCCGTGGTGCCCGGCTCCCCGGCGCCCAAGACCGTTACGTCATGCCCGCGCGCAACCAGCGCATCGGCCAGGTCGGCTACCACCGCCTCTACCCCACCGTAGGATCTCGGCGGGACGTCGAAATAAGGTGGCGCGACCAGGGCCACGCGCAGCCGCTGCGGGCCGGTCATGCGGTGCGCCTGATATTCGTGGGCTTATTCGTTAGCTTATTCATGGGCTTATCGATGGCTCCAATTCCTTGAAAAGCACACAAGATGGGCATCAGTGTCACCGTTGACCCGCTAGGTCTGTAGGGCCTAAAGACCACAACGTTGAGGTCAAAGGGAGGGTTCGCTCGTTAACCGGCAGTTGTGGTGCCGATATTGCCGATATTGCGACCCAACCGGAGTGCCCTGCAACGGGGTAACCAGCTGTTGCGGGTATTGAGGGGTCGGTAGTTGTCGGTGGTGTGCTGTAGGAGCTGAGATATGAACCTGGCGGGGTGGGCAACGCCGTCGTTTCCCATCTGCGGGCCGCTCACTACTCTTCGGCCTCGGCTCGCTACAGCCTGACCGGCTCGACTACACCATCGCTTCGCCCCGGCGGACCAGCAACCCCTGGGTCGAAGTCCACGTCGCCACATCCTGGCCGCCAACATGGCAGCTCGTCGACGGCCTACCAGTCACACCAGTCGCGCAGAGCATTGCCGACATCTACCGTGACGGCATCGACGCCGGCCATCTCGGCGACATCGTGCACGATGCGCTATCTCGCGCGATGGTCGATGTGCGCGCGATAACCGCCGCACTCGATCCGTTGCCGTTGAGTGTGTTTGAGAGTGTGTTTGAGTTGCACGCTCATGCGGCGTCCCCTTGCGGGGTTGGGTTTTGGCCTCTCCGCATCCGGCCCCGCGTGGGCGGGGTCTTACGGATGCTCCGCCGGCACCGGATGTTCCGGTGTCCGCGCCATGGCCTGTGCCAACCGATGCGGTTGGCCCGGGTACCGGTGGGGCCGTGGTCCCGACTGGACCACAACTGGCGTGATCCGGCCAGTCACGGAGATTAAGCGCGGCGTTGCGATCACGGTCGACGACGTCGCCGGTGCGCGGACACACCAGCAGCTTGTCGATGCGCCCTTTGCCGATCAGCCGGCACGCGGTGCCGTCGGGTTGGGCGCAGCCGTGATGGATCTGGCTGGATGGGAACCAGCGATCCGCCACCGTGAGCACCGCGCCGTGGCGGGCGGTTTTGTAGGCCAGCATCGGCCTGATCGAACCCATCGCCGCATCGCAGACGGCGCGCCGGTAGGCGCGTCGTCCCATGCTGCGTTTCATGGCGGCCACGTCGAGGTCTTCGATCACGATGTGGCCATAGCCGCCGGCCAGCTCGGTGGTGAGCCGAGGGGCGGCTTGCCGCCGCAGGTGCACGCACCGGCGATCCAGCCGGGTCAGCTTGGCTTTCGCTGCCCGGTGGCCGCGCGATCCGGGGATGCGGCGGGAAAGTTTCACGCCCGGCCCGCCGCCGCGCCGCCAGGGTGGCTTTCAGCGGGACCGGATTTGGGTATTCGATGATCGACTTTTCACCGGTGGCGGTGTCGAGGGTGGCGACGGTGGCCAAAGCGCGCACCCCGAGGTCGATGCCGGCGACCACGGTCGGCGAGGCCACCGTGGTCGCGGTGGCCGGTGTGCGCAGCGCGTAGCCGATCGAGACGAACAACCGGCCCCACCGCTGCCACAGCGTCACGCTCAGAATGCGGGCCCGCCCGGAAGCGACATGCCGTTGCACCCGGCGGGTGTTCTCCTTGGATCGCAGCGGCCCGATCACCGGCACGGTGATGGTGCGCCGATCGTCCTCGACTCGCATGGTTCCGGTGGTGAAACGCACCCGACCGGGATCGCGGCGCGCGGATTTGAAACGCGGAAAGCCCACACGGCGACCTCGCCGTGTGCCGTTGCGGCTGGCCGACCAGTTCTGCAGCGCCCGCGCCAGATCGGCCAGCCCTGAGGAGTAGGCCTCTTTGGAATTCTCGGCCCACCACGGCGCGACCATGTCTTTGGCGCGGTTCCACGCCCACCGCAGCGAACCCAGGTCCCAGCCCACCGGATCGTGGCCTGGATCGGCAGCTTTGGCGTCCAGGTCGGCCTTCACTTGGGCCAGGCCCCAGTTGAACGCCTTGCGCCGCGCGCCGAAATGCGAGCGCACCAACCGCGCCCGATCCGGCTCTATGGGCCATTCGACCTCGAACTTGGCTGCTGTCACCGTCCACCCGGTGGGCAACTTTGCACCCGGCGACCCGGTCGTGGCATAGCCCTCGGCGTCCCCATCGAACAGCTCGAACAGTACCGACACCGACTCCACCGCCGCCCGGTGCGCCTCGAAATCGGCGCCCACATCGACATACCGGGACCACGTCGGCGTCCCATCGGGTTTCGGCTTACCCGCCAGATGCGCCCCGCCGGTGGCCGCGGCCACCTTCGCGGCCTGCGCCCGGGTGCGCATCCCGACGATCATGCCGCCCGGCCCGGTCCCTGTTTAGCGGCCGTCAGCGCGCGCATCGCCCGGTTCCGTGCCCCGCGCCGCCCACACAGCCGGGCGCACATCGACGTGAGGACCTCGATCATGTCGCGCACCAGATCATCGGTGGTCTCCCCGGGATCGGCCACCACGATCCGCCGCCCCTGCGCAGCCAACGCCGCCTCCAGATGCTCCACCCCGAAGCGGGCCAACCGGTCGCGATGCTCCACAACAATGACCTTCGCATCCGGGTCCGACAAGATCCGGTGCAGCTTCGGGCGTTTGCCGTTCAGCCCCGACCCGACCTCGGTAACGACCTGCCCCACCGCCAGATCCCGCTCGGTCGCCCACGCCGTCAACCGGGCCACCTGGCGATCCAAATCGGCGCGCTGATCATGGCTGGACACCCGGGCATAGATCACCACACCGTCCACCGCGCCGTCGCCGGCCGGCGTCGCGCGCACCAGAATCAGCCGGCCCACCCGCTCGGCGGGCACCGGCAGCGTTCCCTCCCGAAACCAGCGATAAGCCGTATGCCGGTTCACCCCAACCGATTCGGCCCAATCCGCCAGATTCACAACACCAATTCAAACACACTTACGCACACTTAACTACACTCAACACGCAACAGTTCGCAACCCCACCACCTGGGCGGTGCCGTATCGCCACGTGGCCGTCAAGACAACACTGCAGCCTGCGTTACAAACGCCACCACAGCCGCTGCGGCCGTCGGCGTCTGGCTTAACCTAGTGCTGGCCGGCGATCTCGAAACCGGATGTGTCTGGGATCACCACTCCGGCGTGTGGCAACGCGCTGGCGAGCCGTCTGCCCGGCCAGGCCGGGTCTGGGTGCGACCGCATTTGCGCGATGGCCGCCCGGTCGCCGACTATTTCCGCCGGCTCCCTAATTCCCGTTAGCTGCATCCACATTGCGCGCCTGCCTGGAACTCATCAAATCGCCGCGGCAGTCTTCGCGGGCCCGCACCAGATCTCGCTGCCCTAAACAGGGTGCTCACGATTAATCAACGCAGTCATTGAGCGCGAGCTAGATAGGACTTCGGCGCAGCCGGCGAGGCGGGTGAAGGCAAGGACGGCAATTACGTCACCGTGACGTAATTGGGCCCTGGCGGGACAACGGTAGGGCAAGGGCGATTGCGAGCGCGGCATTTATTTTGACCATGGTCGCCGGCGTGAGCGATCCCAGATAATCAGCGAGCTCGTCTTTGCAGATGGTTTCGATATTGTCGGTGTTCGCATAGCCGACCAGCGGATCGTTGGGTGCTAGCGCAACCCACGTCGGCAAGCTCTGCTGCGTCGTGGTCACGCGGACCGCCAGGATGTCCGCGGTATGGCGGTTGCGTGCGTTGTTTGACACGACCAGCCAGGGTTTAGCGCCATATCCCAAGTCGCAACGATAGACCTGGCCCCTCAGCGGACTAGCCACTACCCAGAGTCCCTCTGCCGCGCGTTGCGCCGCAGCCGCGCGGCAGAACGTTCGGCCTCAGATTCGTACGGGTAGGCCGGATTGTTGTCGACGGCAGCCGCATACGCCGCGTCGAGCTGCTCGTCCTGCAGCTCCTGCCAGCGCTTGTTGATGGCGTCGACGATTGCGGCGTTAGCGCTGCGGTATCGCCCGGCCACGATGTCCTGCAACCGTTGACGCGTTTGCTCGTCGAGCCGCACCGTCATCGGATGGTCACCCACGCCGTCTATGGTAGCACATTATGCAACTGAATCCGATGTCAGTATTTGATACTGATAAGCGCGATTATGGCAGATCATAGGCTAATACGGTGTTCTACAAACAGATTTCATTTACCGATAACTGCTGCTAGGCTCCGCCCTGGGCGCCCCGCGCCAGCACCTGGCCTACAAGACCGGCTGGTACGGGTCGCAGGAGGGGGGTGGGCGACCGATGGTTCCCGTCGAGCAAAACCTGCCAGCTGTGTGGGCAGGTCCAAGACATCGGCTGGGACGAAACCTGGCGATGCGCCGCGTGTGTGGCGGTCCATCAGCGCGATGACAACGCCGCGATCACCCTCGCGCGCTACGAGGACACAGCTGGCGTCGTCGGCCCAGTTGGGGCCGCTATCACGGGTGGAGCCGACCATTGAGACCGGGCCCCGCCCGGCTGGTGGCTGTGAAGCGCGCAAGGGAACCGGCCACCCGGCCCGGGAACAACCCCGAGACGGGGCGCGAGTCGCGTGACCACTAAAGATCACTCACTCGCAACGGGTTGCCGGTAGCCGGTCTCGCCCGGTCGCCCCGGACCGGGCGAGTGTCAGCGCAGCCGGCCGGTGACGGCCTCGGCCGCCGCCAGCAGTGCCCCCGAGGCAGCAAGCTGCACGGCGGCGTCGATCTCCGGCGCCAGGTAGCGATCGGTACCGGGTCCGGGAACCCGCTCCCGCAGGGCGGCGATGACGGCGGCGGTGGCGGGCGCGGGGCTCAGCGGTGCGCGTAGTTCGATACCACGTGCGGCGGTGAGGATTTCGATAGCCAAAACTCGGGTCAGCCCGGCAATGGCCGTGCGCAGTTTACGCGCTGCCGACCAGCCCATCGAGACGTGGTCTTCTTGCATCGCCGATGACGGAATGGAGTCCACGCTTGCCGGGTGGGCCAGCCGCTTGAGTTCGGAGACAATGGCGGCCTGGGTGTATTGGGCGATCATGTGCCCGCTGTCAACCCCGGGATGATCGGCCAGAAACGGCTTCAGTCCACGACTGCGGGCGACGTCCAGGAACCGGTCGGTGCGCCGCTCGCTGATACTGGCGACGTCGGCGACGGCGACGGCGAGAAAGTCGAGCACATAGGCGAGCGGGGCGCCGTGGAAGTTGCCGTTGGATTCCACGCGGCCGTCCGGGGTGACGACCGGATTATCGATGGCGCTGGCTAGCTCCCGAGTGGCGACGGCGCGGGCATGCTCGACGGTGTCGCGGGCGGCGCCGGCGACCTGCGGTGCGCAGCGCAGCGAGTACGCGTCCTGCACCACGGGGTCCTCGGGTCCGCTGTGGCTGGCGACGATCGGCGAGCCAGCCAGCAGCTTGGTCATGTTGGCGGCCGCCGCCGCTTGCCCGGGATGCGGGCGCAGCGCCTGCAGATCGGCCGCGAACGTTCGAGCGGTGCCGAGCAGTCCTTCAACGCTCATCGCCGCCGCGACATCGGCCAGCTTGAGCAACCCGTCCAAGTCGCACAGCGAGAGCACCAGCTGCCCCAGCATGCCGTCGGTGCCGTTGATCAGGGCCAGGCCCTCCTTCTCGGCGAGCTGCACCGGCGCGAGCCCGTAGCGGTGCAGCGCGTCCGCGGCGGCCAGCAGCTCGCCTTCGGCGGTGCGCACCTGGCCTTCCCCCATCAGCGCCAGCGCGACATGTGCCAGCGGCGCCAGGTCACCGGAGCAGCCCAGGCTGCCGTATTCGTAGACGACCGGAGTCAGCCCGGCCGACAGCATGCCCGCGTAGGCTTGCGCGAGCTCGGGCCGGACCCCGGTGCGGCCGGTGGCCAATGTCGACAACCGCAGCAACATCATGGCGCGGATGACCTCACGCTCGACTTCAGCGCCGGAGCCGGCGGCGTGGGAGCGGATAAGGCTGCGCTGCAGGAGGCTACGGAGTTCCGGTGGGATATAGCGGGTAGCCAGCGCGCCGAAACCGGTGGAGACGCCGTAGACCGGGCCAGGATGCCGGGCAAGATGCTCGATTACGGCGCGGCTCTTGGCGATCGCGTCCAGTGCCGTGCCGGACAGCACCACGCGTGCGCCGTGGCGGGCCACCCGCACCACCTCGTCGAAGGTCACCGGGCCGACATCCACGACGACGGGTTGGCTACTCATGATCAGGACTCCCCTTTCTCGTCGGGGCATGGCCGGTCGGGATACCGGTAGCGCCGGCCCGCCCGGACCACGTCGCGAACCAGCGAGACCCCCGGCCGATAGGCCAGGTGCAGGTGGGACGGGGCGTCCAGCCGAACGAAGTCTGCGCGCCGGCCGGGGGCGAGAATTCCGATGTCGGAGCGGCGCAGCGCGGCCGCGCCACCCGCAGTGGCCGACCACAACGCCTGAGCGGGTGTGAAATGCATCTCGCGCACGGCAACCGCGATGCAAAACGCCATGCTTGTGGTAAACGAGGTGCCCGGGTTGCAGTCGGTCGCCAGCGCCACCGTGACTCCGGCGTCAATGAGCCGCCTGGCATCGGGATACTCGGCGCGAGTGGAGAATTCGGCGCCGGGCAGCAAGGTGGCGACCGTGGTGCCCGCGGCCAGCGCCTCGATATCGGCCTCGGTGGCGTAGGTGCAGTGGTCGACGGAGGCCGCACCCAATTCCACAGCCAGCTGAATGCCCCCACCGAAACCGAGTTGCCCGGCGTGCAGCCGGGGCGTCAGCCCCGCCGCCATACCGCTGCGAAGGATGTGACGAGCCTCGTCCACGTCGAATGCCCCGCGATCGCAGAACACGTCTACCCACTTGGCATGCGGTGCACAGGCCTGGAGCATGGGCCCGGTCACCAGGTCGATGTAGGCCGCGCGATCGTTGCGAAACTCCGTGGGAAGGGCGTGGGCGCCAAGGAATGTGGTCTCCTCGGTGAAGGCCTTCGCGATGCGCAGGGAGCGGGCTTCGTCGGCGACGGTGAGCCCGTAGCCGCTCTTGCACTCGAAGGTCGTGACGCCGGCGCGCAGCAGCTCGCCGGCGAGTCGGGCGACGCCTGCGGACAGCGTCGAATCCTTGGCCGCTCGGGTGGCGGCCACGGTCGCGGCGATTCCCGCGGCGTCGTAGGGCTGGCCGCTCATGCGGGCCGCGAATTCCGCCGAGCGGTCGCCCGCAAACACCAGATGACAGTGGCTGTCGACGAATCCGGGAATGACGCTGGTGCCGGCGCAGCTGACTCGGCGATCGGCGTGGGGTGCGTCGGCGCGGTGCCCGACCCAGGCGACCTCGCCGTCATCGACGACGAGTGCGGCGTCGCTAATGACGCCGAGCGGATCCCCGTCGACGTGTTCGGGATCATTGGTGACCAGCTCGCGAATATCGGTGTACAGCGTGCTCATGGCGGTGCTTTGAGCGATGTATCCATGAGTTCGATTACCGTGCTGGCCAACTCGGCTGGCACGTTCGGAATGGTGACATGCCGGCCTCCGGCGACGACGATGCGCCCGTCAATCACCACGTCGGTGACATCAGCCGCGGTGGCGGCGAAAACGACATTCTCGGGCGTCAGCCCACCGCCAGCGGTGCGAATCGAATCCATCTGCACCGCAACGAGATCAGCGCGCATCCCGACGGCGAGCACACCCGCGTCGGTCCAGCCCAGCGCGCGCTGGCCGTCGACCGTGACCGCCCGCAGCAGGCGCTCCGCCGCGATGACGCCGCGCTGACCGCTGGCCAGACGCTCATCGAGTTCGACGGCGCGGGCCTCTTCGAACATGTCGATCACCGCGTGGCTGTCCGATCCGAGGCTGAACAGACCGCGACCGGCCAGCAGCGCGGGCGCAGGGCCGATACCGTCACCGAGGTCGCGTTCGGTGGTGGGGCACATGCACACCCCGGTCGACGTGCGGACGAGATCGTCGATGTCTGTGGCGGTGAGGTGGGTGGCGTGCACGACCGTGGTGTGCTGCCCCAACGCGCCGGCGTCCCGCAGCACCGCGGTAGGGGTGCGACCGTAAACCGCAAGGCATCGCTCGACCTCGCGGAGCTGCTCCGACGAGTGCACATGCAGCGGAGCATTGTGTCCCGCAGCCCATTCGATTACCGCAGGCATGTGCTCGAGTGGGACGCCGCGGACCGAATGCAGGGCAGCGCCGATCACGACGGTCGTGACATCACCCATTTGCCGGTGCAAAGCCTCCACCCGCTGCGCCCAGGCCTCGCCACTGCCGTCGCCGAACCGCTGCTGCACACCGGCCAGCGGTGAGCCCTCGGAGCTCAGGTAGCAGGTGTCCAGCAGGGTGAGCCGGATTCCGGCGTCGGCGGCGCCGTCGATCACCGCGCGCCCCATCGCGTTAGGGTCGGAGTACCGGGCTCCCCCGGCATCGTGGTGCACGTAATGGAACTCGCCGACCGCGGTGATCCCGGCGAGCGCCATCTCGGCGTACACCGCGCGGGCAAGCCGTCGATAGCGATCCGGATCCAGGCGCTCCGCTGCCCGGTACATCAGGTCGCGCCAAGTCCAAAACGAGCCGCGCTCGCGCTCGGCGCGCGAGCGCAGTGCCCGGTGAAACGCATGGGAATGCGCATTGGCTAGGCCCGGAATAACCAGTCCCCGCAGCCGGTTCGAATGCGACGGCGGGGCGGTGCCGGTGTCGATCGCGGTGATCCGGCCGTCGGTGACGGTAAACAGCACCCCGTCATCTACCAAATCCCCGCCGCGCCAGGCGTGTTCACACCACCAGGTTGCTGTCACCGTGCCGCTACCTGGTCGTGGGCGCTGATGCGCTTTCCTGCATCGGAATACGCACCCCACGCTCGGCCGCTACGCGCGCAGCGCGCCGGTAGCCGGCGTCGACATGGCGGATCACGCCCATTCCCGGGTCGTTGGTGAGCACCCGGGCGAGCTTCTGCGCGGCAAGTTCGGTGCCATCGGCAACGATAACCTGGCCGGCGTGAATCGAGCGGCCCATTCCGACGCCGCCGCCGTGGTGAATCGATACCCAGGTCGCCCCCGAGGCGGTGTTGACCAAAGCGTTCAGCAGGGGCCAGTCGGCGACCGCGTCGGAGCCGTCGAGCATCGCCTCGGTTTCCCGGTACGGGGAGGCCACCGACCCGGAATCCAGGTGGTCACGGCCGATCACGATAGGCGCGGCCAGTTGGCCGGCGGACACCATCTCGTTGAACTTCAACCCGGCCAGGTGGCGCTCTCCGTATCCCAGCCAGCAGATGCGTGCGGGGAGCCCCTGGAAGGGGACCTTCTCCCCGGCCAGGGTGATCCACCGGACGAGGTGCTTATTGTCCGGAAACAGCTCGAGGATCGCCCGGTCGGTGGCGGCGATGTCCTTCGGATCACCCGACAGCGCCACCCAGCGGAACGGCCCGAGACCCTCTTCGAACTGTGGCCTGAGGTAGGCGGTCACGAAGCCGGGAAAGGCGAAAGCCCGCGGATATCCCCCGTTACGTGCCCCGCTGCGGATGGAATTGCCGTACTCGAAGACTTCGGCTCCACGGTCCATGAAGCCGACCATCGCCGCGACATGCCGGGCCATCGACTGCTCGGCCTGCTCGGTGAAATAGCCGGGATCCTTCTCGGCCGTCTTCTTCATGTCCTCGAATGCCACACCGACCGGCAGGTACGACAGCGGATCGTGCGCCGAGGTCTGGTCGGTGACGATGTCGATCGGGGCGTCGCGGCGCAGCATCGCGGGAATGACCTCCGCGGCGTTGCCGAGCACCCCGACCGACAGCGGCCGCCTGGCGTCGCGGGCCGTAACCGCCAGCCGCAGCGCGTCGTCGATGTCGGCGGCCTTGACATCGAGGTAGTGCTGCGCGAGACGGCGATCGATCCGGGTCGCGTCGCAGTCCACGCAGATCGCCACGCCCTCGTTCATCGTCACGGCCAGTGGCTGCGCGCCACCCATGCCGCCCAGGCCGGCGGTCAAAGTGATGGTGCCGGCCAACGTGCCCCCGAACCTCTTCTTGGCGACCGCGCCGAAGGTTTCGTAGGTGCCCTGCAGAATGCCCTGCGTGCCAATATAGATCCAGGAACCGGCGGTCATTTGGCCGTACATCATGAGGCCCTCGGCCTCCAGCTTGCGAAAGTAGTCCCAATTCGCCCAATCACCAACAAGATTCGAGTTAGCGATCAGCACTCGTGGTGCCCATTCGTGAGTGCGGAGCACACCTACCGGCTTGCCCGACTGCACCAGCAGCGTCTCGTCGGCTTCCAGGCGCCGCAAGGTCCGCACGATCGCGTCGAACGCGTCCCAGCTGCGCGCGGCGCGCCCGGTGCCGCCGTAGACCACGAGATCTTCGGGATGCTCGGCGACCTCGGGATCGAGGTTGTTCATCAGCATCCGCAGCGCGGCCTCCTGCGGCCAGCCCCGACAAGACAACGCGGGCCCGCGGGGTGCTCTGACGAGGCGGGCGGGGGAGGCGGCCATGGTGCCTTCTTTCGCTGGTTTCCGATCTGGCCGGGTTTCCGATCTGGTCGGGTTTTCGAATCTAAAGGGGTCGGGTTCCCGGACACCGCGCCCGGCTGCACATGCTGGTCGGCGACGGCCAACCGGCACGCCGTGCACCATCCGAATCGCCGGTCGCGGTCGACGGGTGCTGCCACGCCAAAGGTCCTAGGGCCACCCCCGTCGGGACCAAGGGCTCCTGTCCGCAGACCGCCGGGCGGCTAGTGTCGATGACATCACGTCCGTCATACCGGCATCCCTTGACAAGGACGGCACAATGTCTGGTCGCAGCCGATATCAGGCAACGATATCAGGCAATTGTTGGGGAATTGCGCGGGGAATCATAGGGAACTCGCGCCGCGCGCCGCAGAGGCGCCTGCGATCACACTAAGACCTTGTCCACCACCATCTGTGGAGGTTATCTGACATGAAGGGCATTCCGATAGGACGCATCGCCGGATTTCCGGTCAGCGTCAACTGGAGCGTGCTGGTCATCCTCTGGCTGTTTACCTGGAGCCTTGCCTCCACGTTGCCGACCACCGTGCCGAACTATTCGAAAGGGGCCTACTGGCTGGCCGGGGCGTGCGGCGCGCTGGTACTGCTCGGCTCGCTGCTGGCCCACGAGCTGACCCACGCGATTCTGGCACGCCGCGCCGGCGTCCGGGTGATCGACGTGACGCTGTGGCTGTTCGGGGGCGTCACCCGCCTCGGGGGCGAAGCGAAGACACCCAAGGAAGCGTTTCGGATCGCGGTGTCGGGCCCGCTCATGAGCCTGGCACTCGCGGGGGCCTTCGGGGGCGCGGCTTACCTGCTCGGCACGCTGGGGATCGCGCCCATCGTGCTCGGCGTCGCGTGGTGGCTTTCCGGCATCAACCTGCTGCTGGGTGTGTTCAATCTGCTGCCGGGAGCCCCCTTGGACGGCGGGCGGGTGCTGAAGGCTTACCTGTGGCGCCGCTACGGCGACAGTGTGCGCGCCACGATCGGCGCCGCGCACGCCGGACGCGTCCTTGCCTTTATCCTCATCGCGCTCGGGTTGGTGGAGTTCCTGGCAGGGGCCATGGTCGGCGGCGTGTGGCTGGCGTTCATCGGATGGTTCATTTTCGCCGCGTCCCACGAAGAGGAGGCCCAGGTCACAGCCCGGCAGGCCATCGCCGACGTCCGTGTCGGTGACGTCATGACCGCCAACCCGCACACCGCACCCGCGGACATCACCATCGAGGACTTCATTCAGCATTATCTGCTGGGCGACCGCCATTCGGCGTATCCGGTCGCTGGCCGCGACGGCTCGATCATCGGGCTCATCACCCTGGCACAGCTGCGCGGGATTCCGCCGAACCAGCGACCCGCCACCCTGGTTCGGGAGGCCGCCATACCCCTGCCACGGGTGCCCACCGCTACTCCGGACGAACCGCTCACCGCGCTGCTCGAGCGCCTCAGATCCGATGTCGGAAACCGCGCTCTGGTTATCGACGCGGGCCGTCTGGCCGGTATCGTCAGCGCCAGCGATCTGAGCCGACTGATCGATGTGTACCAGTTGGCGTCCGAACGGGCCGATGTTGCTTACGGGCGCTAATTGTTGGTGGCGCTTTGTCGGTGGCGCCTATCCGTTGCCGGCCACCGGGGACCGAGCCCTGGATCTCTGTGGATCCGTCTGGGGGAGCAATTTTTTCGGCTGAGCAGGCGGCGTGCGGCTCTGGTGGCCGCCCTGCAGTTCTAGGCCTGCGGACCTTTCCCTTGCAACGTAAGGGCTTTCCGTTGTCCACCTCTGCCTCGAGTGCAACTCAACTACTGCAAAATCCGGATTAAAGCAGATTAAAGCCGATTAGCCCCATATCAGGCGAGGACCGGGCGAGGGTGGATCCGGGCATGGCGGAATGCGGCACCGCGAGTCACCTTGACAACTCCGGCAACGCCTTAACTACCCGGCATTGGGATTAGACGCGCTTTAAGCGCTTTAGGCGAAGGTGGCTTCCCGTTCGGGCTCGGGACCGAAACGGAATCGCCGGCCGCTAATGGCCGAGGCGTGGATACGAACATAGTTGAGCTTTAGGGTTGCCACCCAGGGCCGCAGCCCCGCGCGATCGGCCTCGGCGATCTCCGCGCTGGTCGACAACACTTCGGCCGTGCCCTGGACTATGACGCTCCAGCCGGCATCGAGTGAGTGCCCGTCGGCCTCGAATGCAACGTTTTTGTTGATCACCACGCTCAACAGCTTGGTGCCTTCGGCGGTCCGAAACAGCACGGTGGGACGCTGGACGACGAAGTTGACCGGAAAGATATCGGGCCGGGAGCCCACACATGTCACCAATCGGCCAAGCTGCACGCTGCTCAGCAGCTCCCAGCTTTCATCGTCGCTGAGAATTGTCACCGGCTCATCGCTGATGGCCATCGCCTCACCCTAACGTGGCAGGCGCCGGCGACGGACTCCGCCTGGCACCGGCGCCTTGCGGCGACGCGGTAACCCGGCAGCCTGGCCGACGGGACCAAGCATCGCACGTATCCCTGGCAACGGTCTACACCCAAAGGTCTAAAGGTGCACACCGGTAGCGGGTTTGTGAGTCACGGCTTCGATGTCGCTGACCGTCTGCTCGAGGAGCTGGTGCGCCAAATCCGACAACGCCCGAGCGATCGCCAGTTCGTCGCCGATCGCCGCCACCGGTTCGTCGGCCGGATCGAGCCGCGCCAAACCCACGCCCACTAACTCGTTGCCGTGCCACGATAGTCGCACCTTGGCCCTGGTGCGCTTTTCATGCTCGTCGACCAGCACGTCGATGTGCCAGGCTTTGATACCGCGACCGCTATCCGTCATCGTGCTCTCCTCGTTGATCGGCCGTCAAAACGTGGGCCGGCACTCCTCCGTGGTGGCACCCCACTTGCGGTAATACGATCGCGCGGCATACCGCGCCGCGCGGCGCCGCAAACCCGGCGCGATCCGGCTGTGGCAGGTCCCATGAAAGTCAGTCTGGGCAACCGGTGGCGGTCCTGCCAGGGCCTTTGGTCCTCAGCGTGTCCGTCAATCCGGCTACAACGCAACGGCAGTCGACCCCGCAGATTCACGCTTGCTGTCATCTGGCGTCCTTTGCAACCGACGTTGCAACCGTTGCAAATCGCGATGTTGCACCCGATGAGACCGCCCGCCATGAGGCCGCGAATCCGGGGCTCTGGTGTCACAGCCCAGCCGCAACTAGTTTGCTTTGGGTGACTTGCTTGCAGCGGTTTGTCTGCGTGGTGGCGCGATGGATGCATAAATCGTATGAAATCCACGGGGCCTCAGCTCAAGTCACTGCGAAGACGGCGCTGGAACGCCCTTTGCCGGCTGGCCGTGGCTGACCGGCCGACGGTGGCCGACGCAGTAGGCATGGATGGCGCCGTCGGTGCCGAGCACAGCTGGCACGGGGCGCGGACACTGCTGGCGGGCCCGCTGAGATGGTTGGTCGGCGGGCAATGTCTGGGGCAGCTCGCCGATGGGCTGGCCCAGATCACTTTCGCGCAGTTCGTGCTGTTCGACATCGGGCGCGGCGCGACGCCGGCCCGGATCGCCGCGGTGCTCGCCGTGACCCTGCTTCCGTTCAGCGTGGTGGGGCCCGTCGCGGGGGTGCTCATCGACCGGTGGGACCGGCGACGCACCCTGATCACCGTCTCGGTGCTCCGCGCGACGCTCACCGTGGTCGGCGCCGGCACCCTAGTGACCCGGTCGACTGGTGCTGCGTTCGCCGGGGTGCTGGTGCTGCTGTCGTTTTCGCGGTTCGTGTTGGCGGCCAAAGGGGCAGCGCTGCCGCGGACGGTGCCGCTAGCCGACCTGGTCACCGGAAACGCCGTCTCCTCGTTAGGGGGGATGGCCTCATCGTTTTTGGGAGCCGTCGGGGGTTCGTTGATTGTCGGCCGCTTTACCGCGGCGGGTTTTCTGCTGGCCGCGGGGTGCTACCTGGGCGCCGCCGTCGTGTTCACCCGGCTGCCCGACGTCGGTGGCCGGCAGCGTGCGGGGCTGCTGACCCGGTTGAGACAGCTTGCCGCCGAACTCGCCGAGGGGGTGCGCGCGGCGGCCGACGTGAGCATGATCCGCTGGCCGCTGCTCGCTGTCGCGGCGCATCGATCGCTTCTGGGAGCCGGTTTCGTGGTGCTGGTGCTGATCGCTGACTCCCGGTACAACCTGCGCATCTCGGGGTATGGGGTGGCGCTGGCGGCGACCGGGCTGGCCGCCTTCGCCGGGACCCTGGCCGCGCCGCCGCTGGCACGACGCTACACCGCCGTAGCGCTGGTGCCCGCCGCGTTCCTGCCCGCCGCCGCGGCGGCATATGTCGGTGGCCTGGTTCCGTCGCTAGCGATGCTGGTGTGCTGCGTGAGCGTGGTGGCGTTCGCTTTCCAGGTGCTCAAGATCTCGGTGGACGCGTTGGTCGGCGGCACCGCCTCCGATGTGGTTCGCGGACGGGTGTTCGCCGTGTACGACGTGCTCTACAACGTCGCGTTCGTCGTGGCCGGGCTGGCCCTGGTGCCGCTGTGGGGACCCGGTCGCGAACGCTGGCTGCTGTGGCTGATCGCCATCGGTTTCCTGCTCGGCTGGGTCGTGGTCGGCGCACTGCTGCTGGGCTGGAAATGGCGCGCGGGAATGCGAGCCCGTGGCCGTGGGCGGGCGCTCGGGCGGCTAGCGGCCCTGGCCGCGGGCGCGCTACTCGCACCGGCCTTTCCGGCGCCGTCGTGGTGGTGGCTGGCTTGGGTCGGTGTGGTGCCGCTGCTGCTGATCGTGCGCGCCGCGCCGACGCCCGGTGAGGGCGGTGTGCGGGCATGGTGCGGGCTTGGCGGCTTCGTAGTGACGACCCAGTATTGGCTGCTGCCCAGCGCGGGTCCGCTGCTGGTGGTGATGGCCGCCCTGCTGGGAGCGTTCTGGATCCCGTGGGGCTGGGCCAGCCACCGGCTGCTGTCGGGACGGCCGACCACCGCGCGGGCGTTGGCAGCCGTGATCGTGTTGCCCAGCGCCTGGGTGCTCGCCGAGGCGGTGCGGTCCTGGCAAAGCCTGGGCGGCCCGTGGGCCCTGCTGGGCGCCTCGCAATGGAACCAGCCCGTCACGCTGGCCTCGGCCTCACTGGGAGGGGTGTGGCTGACGAGCTTCCTGCTCGTCGCGGCCAACACCGCGATCGCCGCGATGATTCTGTGCCGTGGAATGCCGCGTCGGGCTCTCGCGCTGGGCGCGGCGCTGACATGCGCGGCGGCCGGGCCGAGTTATTACCTGCTGCGGCCCGCTCCGCTGCCCGGCCCAACGGTGCGGGTTGCGCTGGTGCAGCCCGGTAACATCGCGGACGCGGGCGCCCGTCTGGCGGCCGGGGAGGCCATCACCGCTAGCCTGGCTGGCCAGCATCTGGACCTCGTCGTGTGGGGAGAGAGCAGCGTCGGGTCCGATCTTTCCAGCGATTCCGCGGTCATGGCGGATTTGACGCGGTTGTCGCGGCGAATCGGCGCGGACTTGCTTGTCAACGTCGACGCGCCCGCGCCGAGCGGGGGCATCTACAAATCCGCTGTCCTGATCGGACCGAACGGACGGCTGGGGACCTACCGCAAACTCCGGCTGGTGCCGTTCGGGGAGTATGTCCCGTTCCGGGCGGTGCTGGGCTGGGTCACCCGGCACACCAAAGCCGCGGCCCAAGACCGGCGCCGCGGCAATGGGCCGGCGGTGTTGCATGCCGGCCGGCTGACCCTCGGGCCATTGATCAGTTACGAAGCGACCTTTTCCGATCTCGCCCGCCGCGAGGTGCAGCTCGGCGCGCAGCTTCTCGTCTACCAGAGCTCCACCTCCACATTCCAGGGCAGCTGGGCGCAGCCCCAGCTGGCCAGCCAGGCCGCGGTTCATGCGGTCGAGGTGGGCCATCCGGCGGTCCACGCCGGGCTATCCGGTGACAGCTCGGCCTTCGACGCGGGGGGCAGCGAACTTGCCTGGTGCCCGTCCACATATCGCGGCGCCACCGTAGTCGCGGTGCCGCTGGGCTCCTTCGATACCGGCTACCAACGGTTCGGGGACTGGGTGCCGGGGATGGCGGTTATGGTCCTTGCCGGCGCCGGTGTCGGCGCGACGCTGCGATCGCAGCGCCGAGGCCGGTAACGATGCCGCCGGCACCGCCTCGATGCCGGCATCGACCCAAGGCCGAAAGTCCCTGGCCCACTGTCAAAAGTCACCATTAGGCACATAGTCTTTCGGCACCACCCCGGATAGGCGAACACTTGTGGTGCAACGGTTGCAGCTGCCAGTGACAGGTTAGGAGTTGATATGGCGAACAACCGCTACCTCGAAGTCATCAAGCGCCTGCTCTCCGCGGAGACGTATCTGCGGATGCGGGAGAAAGCCAACGAGCGCAAACCGCAACAACCCGGCCCCGAGCAGAAGCCACGATGACGTCACGCCCCCCGCCGCGATGTGTGCGCCGATGATCGCCCCGGGTGGTCCGCGCGCGGCAGCCGCCCCCCGGAACAAGTCGTCGCGCACGTGCCCGTAACTCGGTCCAGGCTTCACCTCCGCGCACGCTGATGCCGCGGCAGCGTCAACGAGTCGCGGTTGTCCTCGGCGCCGCCGGGGCACGCGGCGGCTATGAAGCGGGGGCGTTGTCGGTGCTGGTGCCGCGGCTACGGGCGGCCGGCTGTGAACCCAAGGTGTATCTGGGCTTCGGCGCCGGCGCGGTCAATGCCGCACTGTTGACCGCGTTCGCCCATCTCGAACCGGCCGAGCAGGCCGGTCGAGTCCTCGCCCTGTGGCACAGCATGCCGATCACACAGGTGCGCCGATCGCCGCTTTTCGCTGTGCCGGGTGCGACCGCGCGCTTCGTGGGCCAGACCCTGCGCCTGCCCGGTATGCGGCTCACTCATCTGCTGAATACGGCACCGCTGCAGAATACGGCACCGCTGCGGCGCAAAATTCACGCAGCAGTCGACAGCCAGCAGCTCCGTGACAACATTGCCGGCAAGGGTCTCACGTTAGCTGTGGTTACGACGTCCGGCGACGATGATCGCAGCGTCGTGTTCGTCGAGCGCGCGGACGGTGTTCCGGTACCGGCCGCTGATGATGAGCGGCCGATCGACTACGTCGCGGTACGGATGCGACCCGAGCACGTGCTGGCCTCGGCCGCGCTGCCGGTGGTGTTCCCGCCCGTGCGGATCCGCAAACCATCGGGTGCGACCGGCTGGTATCTCGACGGCGGGCTGCGGCTCGACGCTCCCCTAAAACCTGCGCTGGCGCTGGAGGCGGATGCTCTGGTTATCGTCGCCACCCACCCGATGCGCGACAGCACGACAACGCCGCAGCCCGGTGGGCTCGCCCGCGATGTTAGCGACGTTCTCGTCGAACTTTTCAACGTCGCCCTCACCGGCCGGTTGGTTGAGGACCTGCGGACGCTGGCAAAAATCAATGCGCTGTTGCCCGAAGATGAGGTAGTGGTGACCGCGACGGGCCGGCTGCGCAGGAAAATCCCCTACGTGCTCGTCGGCCCGCCGCACCGTGAAGCACTGGGCCGGTTGGCGCATGCGGTACTGCACAGTAAATCCGGGTATTCGGGTGGACCGCTGGCGAGGCTGCGGCAGCATGAGCTGCGCCTGCTCGCACGTGCTTTCGAGGGCGACGGACCGCGCGGGGGCGACCTGATCAGCTACCTGTATTTCGACCAGGAATTCATCCGGGCCTCCATCGAATTAGGCCGACGTGACGCCAACGCGCTATTCGAGGGGTTGGCGATTTCCGAGATCCCCTGGCGCATCGACTGATCAGCAGGCCATTCGGGACACCAAGGCGCTGGGAATAATATTCTGCCGCCGAAACATACTCGAGTGCAGTAGGACTCGTTGCGCGCGGTTTTAGTCGTGCTTTGGGGTATCAAGATACCTTTCCTCCACCGCCTGAGCCAAGCGGTGGCGAATGCGCTCTAGCTCCGCAGCTTGGTGCGCGAGCAGCTCATCCTCCCAGGCCGCCACATGCGCGGCGAAGTCCTTGTCGGCGATGGTGCTTTCCAGCCAGCGGGAGAAGTCCCCCCGTTCCAGGTGGAAGCGAAGCGCTTGTGGGTCCAGATGCCGAATCGCGGTGCCGAAGTCGTGCATTGTCGCCGCCGGAGCAACATACTGGCCGTCTACCGGATGAAAGTAGAACCGTCGCTCGTCGGGCAACGAGATGTCGGCGTATTTGTGGCGGTGTCGCACATGTGTGGTCCTGCGATCTGCGAGGGTGAGCCGACGAGCAGGGCGAGACCCGAAACGCAATGTGGCCCACTGCTTTGTCTGAGACGCCCCCGCCCCTGATAGGTCGTCACGGGTGAGCTCCAGCACCACGTCAGTGCTGTCGAGCTCACGGGCCGGCAGTGACGCCGGTGCGAACGAGCACAAAACATATCCGCCTCGTCGCGTCCACCGGGCTACCTGGTCGGTGCCGAGCAGATGGGCCTCATCGTAGATCACCCAGTGCGGAAACCCATGCTGTTGCCGATGGGCTTCGGCGATGGATCGCAATCGGCGCAGATAGTCGATCTTGTCTGGCTCGTCGAGCGCCGACAAATCCACCACGATGCTGTTGTTTGGACGCAGCATCGTGTCGAGCAGCTCCGTCGGCTCGGGAAGGTAGTGCCGGGCATCGACGGCCTGCACTTGGCTTAGCTCGCGCAATTCCACGTGATCGCCCTCGGGGTCGACGGCAAGAACGCAGTAACCCGCCAGGATCCACTTTTCTGCCATGAGTCCGACGAGGTAACTCTTGCCCGCCCCCGCTGGGCCGGTCACCAGGATTCGGGCCTGGCTTCCCGGCACTCGCGCCGGCGTTCCGTCGTCGAAAGTGCCGATGCGGATCCACCGCCGTGGCGGGCAGTAACGTCGCGCCCCACTCAGGTAGGGGCCGGTCAGCAGGCCGGCGACACCAAGCCCGTCGGGACCCTCGAGGATGAGATCGGCGTGCTCTCGCACCGAAGGGACGGCATCGGCCACGGCCGCGCCGATCTCGGCCATTCCGAACAACGACAAGTCGTTCTCGGCATCACCGACCGCGATGGCGTTGTGCGGTGAAAGGTTCAGCTCGGCCAGCACCGCACCCAGCCCGGTACCTTTCGTGACACCGGCCGGCAGCACCATCAACGCGTCCCGGTTGCGGATCACCTGGCAGTCCAAGCCCAGTTCGCCGATCGCCCCGACAACGGTTGCGGCGTGGTCTCCGTCAACGGCCATCAGCACCGTGCCCCGCCGGTATGGCACCCCCCGAGCGGCGAGCACGTCATCGAGCGCGGCATCGACGGGCGCCGAGAGCGCGCGAGCCTTGCCGTCAATTGCCGCGACCGCGCCGTTTTCGAGAATCAGCACGTCAAAACGGTCGGCGATCCGGGGGAAAGCGGCCTCTAATTCTCGTGCGATGCGCCCGGTCACAAGGACGACCACCACCCCGTTTCGCCGGACTTGGTCGATCGCGTCCAACGCCTTGGCGCATACCTTGCCCCGCGAGGTGAGCGTGCCATCGAGATCGAGGGCTACCACCTGAAAAAACGCCACAGCCTTGTCCTGTCTGCCTGGTGCCGGTCGGCCGAAGTCACGCTGAATTACCCGTCGGATGCCGCGCTCAGGGCGCCTGACTGGCGCAGTGGCTTATCGGCGTGCAGGCAGGCGATGGCCCTCGCGAGAGTCGCCGCGATGGAGCACACCCGGATCAGGGTGCCCCCATCCTTGGGCGCGACGGTGTCGGTGACGATGATGCGCCGCAAGCCGAGGTCACGTAGGCGGCTGGCGGCGCCATGGACCAACAGCCCGTGCGTTGCGGCGACAACGACATCTGGCGCGGCACCGTGCAGCCGCACCAGCCCGACCGCGGCTTCGATGGTTGCCCCGGTGGTGATCATGTCGTCGATGATCAGCACCGGATGGCCCTGCACCTCTCCGGCGATGTCCAAAGCGATGACCGCGGTTCCGCTTTCGCGTTGCTTGCGCACGATCGCCACCGGACCGTGCAGAAGCGCCGCGTAGCGCGCAGCGAGTTTGGCTGCGCCTAAATCGGGGGCGACGATGACCGGTGGCGCCGGCAGTTCGCCGGCGAGCGCATCGCATAAGGCGGGAACGGCGGTGAGCGTTTCAACCGGAACCCGCGACACCGCTTCCAGGCTGGGTGTGTGCGGGTCGACAACCATCAGGCGATCGGCTCCGGCGGCGGCGATCGCATCGGCCACCACGGTAGAGCCCAGCGCCTGACCCACCGCGGTGCGGCGATCCTGGCGGGCGTAGCCGAAGTACGGCACCACGGCGGTCACCCGCGCGGCACGGGATCGCCGGCAGGCGTCGAGCAGCAACAACAACTCGAGGATATGGTCATTCACCGGGGGAGCTGTCGGTTGAATGACGTAAACATCGGCGCCGCAGACCTCCTCGATTGTCGGGCGCAACTCACCATCGGGGTAGCGCACCAGGCGGCAGCCATCGGATTCGACACCGAGGTGGTTGGCGGTCGCAGCGCCAAGGGCGGGATTGGCGCTCCCGGAGACGATTCGAAGAACGGTCATCGAAGCGTGCTTCGAAACGGTTGGCCCACGCGTCACTCCTCACCGATCTAGCTAGCCTCACCGGCCTGGCATGCCGTTGAGGACTAGCATCGAGCCCCGCGAACGCCGGCGCGAGAGGCTTTGGTCCTCAGCGGGCCTCGAGGTCGACGTGCAGGTCGCGGCGGCCAGTCTTGGTGCGCAGGGCTTCAGGCCGAGCCGAAACCCAGGTCAGCTTCCGCACTGTAGACACCCAGCAGGTCGCGGGCCGAGACGATACCGACCAGGGCACCGTCGCGTTCTATCAGAATGTGGCGGATGTAGCGGTCCATCATCCGAACCGCCACCTCATCGACCGTGGCTTCGGCGTCACACCACACCAGGTTGGTGCTGGCGATGTCGAGGACCGGGACTGATGCCGGATCCTTTCCTGCGGCCACCAACCGGACAATGTCACGCTCGCTCACCAGCGCCGTGGCCCGCTCGCCCTCGCCCACCACAACCGCCCCGACCTCGCCGGTGACGAGCGCCTCGGCGACGTCGGCGACGGTAGCGTCGGCGGCGACGCGAATCACGGGGTCGCCTGTGATGGTGGAGACGGGGATCGACCCCGCGGAAGGAATGCTCGTCATCTTCCCATGGTGTCATTGGCGACCCGGTGGGCTCCAGCGAGCCCCGGTTAGCCGCGCGCCGCGAGGTGCCCTCGGCGACCCGTTGACGCATCCGTGGCGACGGCGGGTTTTTCTGCTGTCGCAGTGAGCCGTGTTTTGCCATAGTGGGGTGGCCGAGGGCCGTCGCCGACCGGTGGGTGGCACGGTTGGGCCCGAGGCCGGGCCGCGGGCAGTTGGCTGCGGCCGTCAGACCATGGCAGCGAAACACGGAGGGATTGTGGCCGACCTCTTCACCGGTTTTGACACGGTAGACCACCCGGTCGGGCAGGGTGTTGTGCATGCCCGGGTCGGCGGCCGGGGGGCGCCCGTGCTGCTGTTGCACGGCTTCCCGCAAACCCACGCCATGTGGCACCGTGTCGCGCCGCGGCTGGCTGAAAAAAACACGGTGGTGGCGGCCGATATTCGCGGATACGGGTCATCGCGTGGCGGCGGCGAGTTCACCTTCCGGGCGATGGCGGGGGATTTGATCCTGCTGATGGACGAGCTGGGCTATGAGCGGTTTCATGTCGTCGGGCACGACCGGGGCGCTCGCGTCGCGCACCGGATGGCTTTCGACCACCCCCATCGTGTCGCGTCGGTCGCCTTGCTGGACATTTTGCCCACGCTGGACGTGTGGGAGCTGATGGACGCCTGGCTGGTGCGGCGCTATTACCACTGGGCCTTTTTGGCGCAGCCGGGCGGGCTGCCGGAGCGATTGATCAGCAATGACCCGATCTTCTTCCTGCACCACACCCTGCGGGGGCTTTCCGGCTCGCTTGTGGTGTTCGATCCCGCCGCCCTGCAGGAGTACGAGCGTGCCGCCCAGCGTCCGGAGGTCGTCGCCGCCTGGTGCGCCGACTACCGCAGCGCGGCCGGGGAGGACCTGGACCACGATCGCGCCGACCTGAGCCGCACGCTAGACATACCGGCGTTGGTGCTGTGGGGAGCCAACGGGGTCGTCGGGGCCAAATGCGACCCGCTGCAACGGTGGCGAAAGCACTTCCCCAAAGCCACCGGGGCCAGCGTCGCCGCCGGACATTTTCTGGCCGAAGAAGCCCCGGATACCGTGTTCGGGTACCTGAGCGAGCATTTGGCCGCGAACCTTGCCGGTGACGGTGTTTAAGTTGCGCATGCTGATGCGGCGTCCCCTTGCGGGGTTTGGGTTTTGGCCTTTCCGCTTGCGGTCCCGCGTGGGCGGGGTCTTAGGGATGCTCCGCGAGCACCGGATGGTCGGGTGTCTGCGCCATGGCCGGTACCAACCGGTGTGGTTGGCCGGGGTACCGATGGGGCCGTCGTCCCTACTGGACCACAACTGGCGGCGTTACCCGGCCAGTCACGGAGATTGCGCGCGGCGTTGCGATCGCGGTCGACGACCTCACCAGTGCGCGGACACACCAGCAAGTTGTCGATGCGTCCTTTGCCGATCAGCCGGCACGGGCTGCCGTCGGGTGTGGTGCAGCCGTGATGGATCTGGCTGGACGGCAACCACCGATCCGCCACCGTCAACACTGTGCCGTAACGGGTGGTCTTGGCGGCCAGCATCGGCCTGATCACACCCATCGCCGCAGCAGAGACGGCGCGCCGGTGGGCGCGTCGTCGCATCCTGCGTTTCATCGCGGCCACGTGGAGGTCGTCGATCACGATGTGGCCATAACCGCTTGCCAGCTCGGTGGTGAGCTGATGGGCGGCTTCTCGCCGCAGGTACACGCATCGGCGGTCTAGGCGGGACAGCTTGGCTTTCGCTGCCCGGTGCCCGCGCGATCCGGGAATGCGGCGAGAAAGTTCACGTCCGGCCCGCCGCCGCGCAGCAAGCGTGGCTTTCAACGGAGCCGGATTTGGATACTCGACAACAGTTGCAGCGCCGGTGGCGGTGTCGAGGGTGGCCACGGTGGCCAACGTGCGCACCCCAAGATCCACCCCGGCGACCGTGGTCGGCCCGACCACCGTCGGCGCGGTGGCCGGGGTGCGCAGTGCGTAGCTGATCGAGACGAACAACCGGCCCCAGCGCTGCAAGAGCGTCATGTTCACAATGCGGGCGCGGCCAGAAGCGACATGCCGTTGCACCCGGCGGGTGTTCTCCTTAGCGCGCCGATCACCGGCACGGTGATGCTGCGACGGTCGGCTTCTACCCGCATCGTTCCGGTGGTGAACCGCACCCGCCCCGGGTCGCGGCGCGCGGATTTGAACCGCGGAACCCCTACCCGGCGGCCCCGCCTGGTGCCGTTGCGGCTGGCCGACCAGTTCTCCAGCGCCCGCGCCAGATCCGCCAGCCCTAAGGAGTAGGCCTCCTTGGAATTGTCCGCCCACCACGGCGCCACCTCATCCTTGGCGCGGTTCCACGCCCAGCGCAGCGACCCCAGATCCCAACCCACCGACTCACGGCCCGAATCAACAGCTTTCGCGTCCAGGTCAGCTTTCACCCGGGCCAGGCCCCAGTTGAACGCCTTGCGGCGAGCGCCGAAATGCGAACGCACCAACCCCGCCCGCTCCGGGTCGGAGGGCCACCGCACCTCGAACTTCGCTGCCGTCACCGCCCAGCCGGTCGGCAACGGCGCACCCGGGCAGCCCATCTGGGCGAAACCCCCGGCGTCACCGCCATCAAGGCCGAACAGGGCCGCGGCCACCGATGGGGCGCATCTGGCTGGTAAGCCGAAGCCCGATGGGAAACCGGGGTTGTCGCGGTATGTCGATGTGGGTGACGATTTCGGGGTGCACCGGGCGGCGGTGGAGTCGGTGTCCGCAGCCTGCGCCCGGGTGCGCAACCCGACGATCACGCAGCACGGTATTTGATCCCGTTCCGGGCCACACACTCCGACAACGTCACCAAAAATAGCAGCACCTACCATACAGACACCCATGCGAAGCGCCGATTTATAAAGAACTAGTTGTCACCCACACCCCACACCCAGCAGCTCACCACCCCCAGCCACGGTGTGGATTTCACCGGGTCAGTCCTATCCCGTGAATCTGCACCCGTTTGGCGTTCACCTTCGCCCCTGCCCCGAATTGGGCGACGAGCCAAAGATTGCTCCGCAGGTGCTCACTTATACATGGCACGAAGTAGACCGATGTCCCGTGGGCCAACGCACAAAACAGCACAAGCTGATCGGCTGCGTGGCGGTCCACCGTCGCCCCACTGCGCAGATCCTCAAGAAACGTCGCCGCCACGAGGCGGCCGATCTGCTCGGAGGATCGTCCGGGCTTTCCCGCGCGGTCGGCGCCGAACCAGCTCCCGGTGCTGCTTTTCGCCCAAATCGCCAGGCATGCGCCCGGATGCACCGCGGTGTCATCATTTACCCGCTCGATGGCGCAGGCCATGCCAGCGTCCCGAAGCCGTGCCTCACAGGCGACCGCCATCCGCTCGCTGACCCGTTGCCGGGCCAGATGGCTCGACAAGGCAATGCCATGCACGTCAGCGACCCCACCGGCGGCACTGAGCACTAACGCGTCGAGGCCCTGGGGCCTGGGCGCCACGTTCAACTCGATGACGCCCGCGCCGCCGGGCACATACCCGGGGCGGATGACGTCCAATGACACCTCGACACCCATTAAACCCAGCAGCGGGGCGAGCACGCGATGCATGTGAAACGCCGACGGGGCAAAGTCTTGAAATAAGCCGCCGGTGATCCGCGCCCGCACGGGCTCGGCGGCGAAGCACGCCAGCGGAAGTACACTCAACGCCAACATGGTGGCTGAGCCCGCGGTTCCAATGTCCCATTCGAAGCTCCCGCCTTGGATATCCGATCCGGGAGCGAAATCGATTGTTCGGCCCCCTACTTCAACACCGTCAATGGTGGCTCCACACAGCTGCGCGCACGCACGAACGGCCGTCACGTGCTGAGGCCGCAGACCCGGCACCCGCCGTCGCTGCCTGGCATTGACGATCCGGACGGGTCGGCCACTCAGCGCAGCCAGCGCCACCGCATAGCGAATAATGGTGCCGCTGCCAGACATTCGCGCGCCATCAATGGTGACCACAACGCAGAACCTACCCCGGCTCAGCGATCCCGTGCTCGACGCACTTGATAAACCCGCTGGCGACATGTCCGGTGACGTCGATGCGCTGTTCACGACCGCCGAGCGTGCTTGCGAATCCACCCCGCTCTCGGTCGGTGCAGTGGGTTGCCCGCTGGGCGCGAGCCAGGAAGCCGAGCGCGGTTTTGATGCATCGACGATAATTGGCGGTGCGCTGGTCACGGCCGGCAACCGCTATCGCGTAGGCGTCGGCAAGGCCTTCGAGTGCGCAGGCGACTTCCACGACCGCCTGTCGTTCCGGGCTGCGGGCCACGCAATCGTAAAATCCGCTGGCGATGATCCGGTCGTGCAGTTCGAACACAAAGCCGCGCACAAGGTCTTTGACCTTGAGTCTCGACGTGGCGGCGAACAGCGCCCGGCCGGCTTGTGACTGCCAGTTCGCGAAGAAAACCAGCACGTCGGGGTCGAGGCGCCCGCGCTCGTAGTAGTCGCGCTTGTAGTGGTCGAACCCGCGCTCTGCGCTGTCAAGATAGCGGATCTCTCCGGTGAGGCGGTGGGCCTCGAGAAGGGCGAGCATCGCCTCTGCGGGATACAGTTCCTCGCCGCGATCCGGCAAGGCGCCGAAAAATACCTGATACGAGCCATCCTGGCGCTGCTGCCGCAGGATGCCTTCGGCAAGCGGTGTGAGCCGCTGCACTTTGTCCGGGAGATCCGACCAAGCCAACGCAAGGATCAGAAAGGCGCTGTGCGCGATGGACGAAGGCTCTCCCTGGGGTGCCACCATCGCGTAGCCTTCTTGACGGATCACCAGCCGGCCGAAATGCTCCAGTGAACCCCGGATCACGTCCCGCAGTTCATCACGCCCGAGAAATGCGCTCAAGACCTCGACATCCCACACCGCGGCGATGTCGCGAATGGGCTCACCGTCGCTGATCGCCACGTCATTCTCGGCGTCATAAAGGTAGAGCAGCCGTCCAGTGCTCGGGTCGGCCATTCCCTTGTACCACTCGAACATCAGCTGGAGCCGTTCAACGAGTGCGCCCACACGTTGGTGACCTGGCGCGCACCAATAACGTTGGCTGGGCATGAGTCTGCCTGTCGTTACCTAAACTACTGTGACACCACAGCGCTCGGAAATCCCGTATGCGAATTTCTCCCGCCGATAACGGCCAGCGCTTGGTCGCGACGGCGGCGCATCGCAGGTAACGCAGGAGGCGACCCCGTGATCCCGGAAACGGCTTTCACCCGGGACCCCGAGACCGGCATTCTGCTTCGCGGTGCGCCGCGGCCAGCGGTGCCGCAGCGCACGGAGATTGGCCATGATCATCCTTACGTTGTCGGGGTGCTGCGTGACGTACCGTCACGATTCTTCAAGCTCTGTGCGGGCGGCCGGTAGGGAGACCGAAGTCCCATCGGCAGCTGCCATTTGTCGCCGGACCCGGGCAGCCGTGGTCAACAGCGGCGACGTGAGTGATCGGCCGGCCGGGCAGCACCAGCGCGAAACGCTTGCCTTCCACCGTGATAGAGCCGAACTGCCTTGATCACCACCTTCATGCGGTGTCCGGCTCACCCGAAAGGCGCAGCACGGCCTCCCGGGCGGCACGCTGCAATTTAACTGCCGCAGCCCAACCTGTGCCTTCAGGCTGTAGCGGCTGACCAACGGCGATGTCGATCGCTCCTCGCCGTGGGAAGTGGCGCTCGGGCCGCAGTATCGCCCTCGTCCCACGGATGGCGATGGGAATGACCGGCGCACCGGCTTCGGCAGCCGCGACGAATGCGCCCATATGGAAGGGCCGCAACCCGGGGGCGCGGGCAAGGCGGCCTTCGGGGAAGATGACGAGTGACCGCCCCGCTCGCACGAGGCCGACGAGGCGGTCCGTGTCGGCGACACCGACTTCGCGTTCATAGCGTTCGACGAACTGACCACCGAGCCGGCGGAGCACGAACCCGCTCAGCACTTGACGCCGAAATACCTCGCCAGCAACAAAGTGAAACGAGGGTGGCAGCACCGCGGCGAGGGCGAACGGGTCGATCCAGCTGGGGTGGTTGGCCACAACGATCGAAGGCCCGCGCGTAAGGCGGTCAAGATTGTGCCCGGTGACCGCGGTCCCGGTGAAGCGGGCCAGCAGCCGGACCGCCCCGGAAGCTACCCGCCAGCGCCACCGCTCGGTGGGTATCAGCGCCAGTAGGACGACCACCGCCAACCCAAGGACCGCATACACGGTCCACGCGTAGGCCGCGAACGCGACAGCGGCTGCCGCGCGACCGGCGTGGCGCACCGACGGCACCAAGCCGTGCAGGCGAAAGCGGGCCAATTCCCACCACAATGCCCGCCGTCGGGCACCAATCTTCCCGGTCTCGTAGATCTGCCGGCTGGCGGCCCGCCGGATCTTGCCGCTCGAGGTTTTCGGGATCGTGCGTGGCGGTGCCAGGACCACGTCGTCGGGGGGCACCCCCAGCAAGTCCACCGTCGTCGCGACGATCTCGGAGCGCAACACGGCCCGAGGCGCATCCTCGGTCACTCGGGTCTCGGCCACGACGACGAGTCGCTCGGAGCCCCCCGCGGGGTCGGGAGAAGCGAACACGGCCACACAACCCTTGCGGACACCGTTGAGGTTGCCCACCGCCTCTTCGATCTCGACCGGGTGCAGGTTGCGGCCTGCGCGGATGATCACGTCCTTGATCCGGCCGGTGATGTAAATGTCGAGGCCGGCCCGATAGCCGAGGTCTCCGGTGTCCAGCCAGTCGTCGTGAAACAGCGCCCGGGTGGCCTGGGCGTTGTTGAAGTAGCCGGCGGTCGCCGAGGGGCCGCGGAACTCGATGCGGCCTTCACGGCGATCGCCCAGCTCGTTGCCGGCGGCATCGACGATCCGGATCTCATGACCCGGCAGGGGTTGGCCACAGGCGACGAAACGAAGCTCGTCGCGCCCGTCCGGTTTTGCCGGCTGGGCCCGCCCGGAACGCACGAATGCGTCGCGGGCAATTCGGTCGATGAGCGGGCCCCGGCCCAGAGGCGGGAAAGCCAGCCCCACCGAGGATTCGGCCAGCCCGTACACCGGCGTCATCGCCTCCCGCCGAAACCCGTAGGGGGCGAAGCGCTCGACGAACCGCTCGATCGTCGCGGGGCTGACCGGCTCGGCGCCGTTGAAAGCCAACCGCCACGAGCTCAGATCGAGTCCTTCGAGCTCGGCGTCGCGAATCTTGGCCAGGCACAGCTCGTAGGCGAAGTTCGGGGCGGCCGACATGGTGGCCCGATTTTCGTGGATAGCCCAGAGCCATCTCGACGGGTGGATCAGGAAAGCCTGGGGAGTCATCACCACCAGCGGCACGCCGAAATAGAGGGGCGCGAGCCATGCGCCGATCAGGCCCATGTCGTGATACAGCGGCAGCCAACTGACGAACCTGTCCGCCCTTGACACCGCCGCGGCCTGGCCCAATGCCCGGATGTTGGCCAGCAGGTTCCGGTGCGTGAGCGCCACCCCCTTGGGCTGACCGGTGCTGCCCGAGGTGTATTGCACCAGCGCGAGGTCGCCGGGCCGCGGCCGGGGAAGAGCACCCCCGGCCGCGCCGGTGAGGGATTCGGGGACCAGGACGTGACGCAGGCTTTCGACGTTGGAGCGCAGTAGGCGGCCGAGCGTCACGGCCTCGGGCACGGTGACGAGCAGTGCGGCGCGGGCGTTGGCCAGGATCCCGGCGGTGCGGCGCAGGTGCTCCGCCAGCTGAGAACGCCGGGCCGGCGGGTAGAGAGGTACCGGCACGGCACCGGCGAGGAGCACGGCGGCGAACGTGACGAAATACGCCCGGCTGGTCGGCAACATGATCGCGACCGTTTCGCCAAGCATGATGTCGTGCGCCAGCAGCCCGGCCGCCGCGGCAACCGCCTCCCGGTGTAGCGCCGCATAGGTGATGTCAACGGGGCCGCCCGGCTCATCGAGGATACGGATGTGGGTTCGATCCGGGGTAGCGCGCACGTGCCAGTCGATCGTGTCGTTCAGTGTGGATGCCTCGTCGGGAGCCAGAACGCCCGGAGCGATGGCGGGCGATGGCGCTATGCCGAGGCCCTCGCCCGCGAGCGGACGACCGCGGCCGATGGCCTGCACAAGGTCACGCGGCGTCTCCGCGCTGGCCAGGATGTGCGGGGGAAGCGCCACTCCGAATTCGTCTTGGATCCGCAGCAGCAGCTCCGCTAGCTCCAGGCTGCCGATGCCCAGGTCGTCGAACGCGGTATCCAGTGTCACCGGCGGCGCGGCGCGGGGGTGAACCTCGGCGACGAGGCCCCTCACCAGAGCGAGAACGGAGTCGGCGGGCTCTTTGGCTGCCATCGCTCAGGAGGCAGCCCCGCAACCGGCGACCCACGGTACTTCACGCACGAAGAACGTCCACGACCCCGGGACAACGAGCGACTCCATGGTGTTACCTCCCGTCTGTGCCACCGCGCTACGGACGTGTTCGATGCTGCGCCGGCGCCCGACCGGCCGGTAGGGCGCAAAGACACCATTGCCACGGGCAGTTGTCACCTCCCGTGGCTGTTCACGGCGGTCGACTGCATGGATCACCCGGCGGGCTCGAGCCGTCGGCGCATCCGTTGTTGCGCGAAGGTCGTCGAGGGCGGCCAACCATGATCTCGACGGCGAGACGTGCGGAGGTCCCATCCACCGATGGCCGGAAGTCCCGAGAACGAGGTCTTAGGCCCGCTGCCGATCACGCGGCACAGGGTCGATTCTGTACCTTATGCGTTCCAATGATGCCGCGGCCCAGGCGCTTCAAGAGTTAGCCGATTTGACCGCCATCTCCGGTGGTGATCCATATCGGGTGCGGTCGTATGAGAAGGCGGCCCGCGCGGTCGCCGGTTACCCCGTTGACCTGGACACCCTGGACCGCAAAGGGTTGATGGCGATCCCGGCGGTCGGCGCGCACACCGCCGACAAGCTGCTCGAGTTCCGGCGCACCGGCCGCATCGGTGCCCTGGAGGAACTGCACGCCCAGCTGCCCGCCGGTCTGCGCGCTTTGCTGGGGATCCCCGGGCTGGGACCTAAGCGAGCTCACCAAATCTATGTGGAGCTGGGCATTTCATCGATGCCGGAGCTACTGGCCGCCCTGCAGGACGGACGGCTGCGCGACCTGAAAGGCTGGGGTGCGACCAGCGAACGCAACCTGGCCCGGGCGATCCGCCGAATGCAGGAACTGGGTGAACGCATGCCGCTGGCGGTCGCGCTGGATATCGCCGAGGACCTGGTCGCGCGGCTGGCCGCATTGCCGCAGGTGGACCGGGTTGGCTATGCCGGATCATTGCGGCGAATGCGCGACACCGTCGGTGACATCGACCTGCTGGCGGCGGCAGATGAGAACCCCGAATCGGTCATGGAGCAGTTCTGCGCCCTGCCGGTGGTCGATCATGTGCTGGCACACGGCCCCACCAAGTCATCGGTGGTGACCACACAGGGTATCCAGGTGGACCTGCGGGTGGTGCCTGCGGCGGTCTGGGGTGCGGCACTGCTGTATTTCACCGGGTCGAAAGCGCACAACATCCGTATCCGTAAACTGGCTGTGCGAGCCGGGCTGAAGCTATCCGAATATGGGCTGTTTCGAGTCGATAACGACCAGTTATTGGCATCGGCCGACGAAGCGGAAATCTATGCCGCACTCGGGTTGCCCTGGATTCCACCGGTTTTGCGGGAAGACCGCGGGGAAATCGAAGCCGCGCTGGCGGGCCGGCTTCCCGATCTGGTGCAGGTGGCCGACATCCTCGGTGACCTTCACCTGCACACCAACCTCACCGACGGCCTCGCCAGCTTAGAGGATATGGTCGCCGCCGCGGCGCGTCACCCCTACCGCTACTGCGCCATCACCGATCACGCCCCGCTGCTGGCGATGCAACGGATGACCCGGGACAAGGCCCTGCACCAACGCGGCGAGCTGCCCGGGCTGGCTCGCCGCTACGGCATCGCGGTGCTGCACGGCTCCGAGCTCAACATCGCCGCCGACGGGTCCCTGGATTGGGATGACGACTTTCTCGCCGGTTTCGATGTCTTGGTCGCCTCGGTGCACTCCGACTACAACCAAACCCGCGAGGAGATGACCCGGCGCCTGATCACCGCCATCGAGCACCCCTATGTCAACATCATCGGCCACCCCACCACCCGCCTGCTCGGCCGCCGTCCGCCCGTTGATTTCGACGTCGACGCCGTGTTCGCCGCCGCCGCACGCACCCGTACCGCGTTGGAAATCAACGCCTTCCCCGACCGGCTAGACCTCAACGACGAGCTGGTGCGCCGCGCTCGCGACTACGGGGTTGTCTTCGCGATCGACACCGATGCACATGCTATCCGGCATCTTGACTACATCCGTTACGGCATCGCCGTCGCCCAGCGCGGCTGGGTGTCGCCCGGCGAAGTGATCAACACCTGGCCTTTGGACCGGCTCCGCGCGTTCCTGGCAAAGCAACGCCGCTAGCCCTTAAATAAGCGAGTCGCTGCCAGCGGATTGCAGGATTGTGCGGGAGTTCGATTTGGTTTGGCGGTCGGGCGGTGTCTGGGGCGTCGATGACTGTTTTCGGATGGGTGAGCGGTCGTCGATTGGCTGGATTATTGCTTCTGCGTGGGTTGTTCGGGTGTGAGGGCATGCGGGGACGCCGCCAGGTGCGCTGGTTTGGGCAACGGAGACAGGGCTGGCGTGCTGTGGGGTGCGGCAGGGCCGTAGGCGAGTGGCGGGTGTGGGTGTCAGCCGAAGCGAGTGCGCTCAATGGTGTTGTAGGCGCTGAAGAATCGGTCCAGGCTGGGGTGGTAGCCGATGATCCGGACGGTAATGGCACGGGCGCGGCGGATGATCATGGCGGGGATGAGGATCACCTGGGTGCAAAAGCGGCGGAACTCCATGTTGATCCAGTCGCGCCGGTCGGCCTTGTGGTGCAGCATCATCGCAAACCAGGACTTGATGTTCCAGGCCAGGGCGGCGATGACCATGTGGGCCCAGTTGGAGACCAGGTCATAAAGGGGCACCCGCAGCGCGTTGACACCGTTTTTCAGCTGCTCGATGACGTTTTCCTGGTCGCAGCGGTCGTTGGCGCAGGCCACGACCTGCGCGGGGGTCAGATCGGTGCGGGTGGTGATGTAGAAGAAGTAGCGGACCTCGTCGATGAGCGCCTGCTCACCGCGGGTCTTGCTGATGTTCTTGCGCAGCGCGATCACCCGGTAGGGTCGGCCACACTTGCCGGGCTGGTAGGTGAACTCGGCGACATCCTCGCCGTTGAGTTCAAGGTTGACATAGCCGCGTTCGGCGACGATGCGCCGCTTGTGGTTGGGCTCGCGCCGGCGCTGCTGCCCGCTGCGCGGCGGCGCGGCTGCGGGCCGCTGCAGCGGTGTCCAGCAGGCCTCGGCCAGCGCCTCGGCGCGCGAGCGCAGCGCGGCACTGGCGTCCATGGCGAACACGAAGTCGACCTGCTTGGCCCATCGGTCGAAGTGCGCGGTCAACGAGAAGTCGGTGTCCCCGCGCAAACACACCCGTGCGGCGTGCGGGGTGACCAGCTCGATGGCCTTGTCGATCCACTGCGCCGCCCCGGCGTGGCTGGGCGCGTTGCCGGGCCGGTTGACCAGGTAGAGCACTTCCTTGGTGTTGGCCAGCGACACGATCAGCGGCGCATACCCCCAGATGCCCTTGTAGGACATGTCCATCCCGGCCTTGTGTTGGCCGTAGGTGGGTGCGATGGTGCCGTCCACGTCAAGGTAGGCGATCGGGCCCAGCAGCTCAGCGCCCCGGCCCGCCCACAGCTGCGGGCGCACCGCGTTGATGGCCTCCATCAACGTGGCCACGTCGGCCTCGCTGAACCGGCGGCAGAAATCGCCGGCCGTGGTCGGATCCGGGATCAGCTGCGCGCCCAAAGCGTTCATGTAGGCGCTGTCGTGGCGCAGCCGCTCGATGTCTTCAAGGCGGGTGCCGCCACAGGCCACGTTGTAGGCCAAGTTCAACACATGGTCGGATTCGTGATAGGGCAGGTGCACCTTCAACAACTGCAGATCCTCGTCGATCCGCTCGACCAGCCCCAGCTTGGTCACCAGCCGGTGCACTGCGGCGATCCCCCCGAAGGCGGTGGCGTCGATGTTGGCGCCAACCTCGTAGCGCACCGGACCCGAGTTCAGCATCGGCTTGGGCCGCGCGCCCCAACGCCCCGCCCGCGCGTGCCGCGCCGCCACCCGACGCCGCCGCCGCGCAATGTTTCGCCGACTCTGCTCATGCGGTATCTTCTTCACCACAAAGGCCTTTCTTGCTGGGCTGCGTTGATGTCGCAAACCCAGTCAGGGTAAGGCCTTTGCCCTATCCACCCCAGCCGACACGCTTACTGAGGGGCTAGCGGTCGGGTGGCTATGTCGTTTCGCCCTTCATCATCGACAAAATGGCTGTTCAAGCGACTGCTGACGTGATGGGGGCATACCCTGCATCCGTGGGCTTGACCCCGTTTGGTGGGCACAGGGTCGGGCGGCTTGTGCCGTCTGAGTGAGTCGGTCTTCGAACTCGACCGGCCTCATCATAGCGAGGGCCGAATGACGTCTGCGTCGGTTGTAGACCCGCTCGATCCCATCGCCGGCGGCGAGCTTGGCGGCCGTCTTGGTCGGCCACAGGTATCGGTCGTAGAACTCGACTTTCAGTGTCGCTCAGAATGATTCCTGCTGGGCGTGGTCCCAGCACACCGCGGTGCGGCCCACCGAGCGAGCCAGGTTGTGCTCGCGGGCCAACCGCGCCAGCTGCGCGGAGGTGCACTGGCAGCCGCGATCGGCGTGCACCACGACCCGCTGGGCGCGCTCGCCGCGCATCGCCACAGCCCTCTGCACGGCGGCCCGCACCAGATCGGTGTGCAGGCAATCGTGGCTGCCCCAGCCGATCACCCGCCGTGAGCAGCCGTCGCGGACGGCACACAGATAAAGCCAGCCCTCACCCGTGCCCAAATAGGTGATATCGCTGGTCCCCACCCGGTGGAGGATCGCGGTGTCGAAGCGGCGCGTGAGCGGGTCTTTAGGCACCGCAGCATCCAGGTCAACCACCGTGGTGGCCGGCGCGAACCGGCGCGCACAGATCCCGGCCAAACCCCGCCGGCGCAGTGCGGCCGCCACCGTCTTGCGCGACACCCGCTCAGCCTCATCGCGCAGATCGGCCAGGATACGCGGGGCGCCGCAGCCACCGTCGGAGGCCGCGTGGACCTTGGCGAGCGTGGCATCCAACTGCGCGCCGCCGCTGAGCCTGGACTCGGTACGCGATCGGGGATTTACGCCACTTGTAGTAGCCCGAGCGCGACACCTCCAGCAGCTCGCCCATCCGCTTAACCGTGTCGGTGGCCCGCTGCGCCTCGATCACCCACTAGTCTGCTACCGGTGCTGCTCGCAGACGAACAAGGCCGCGGCTTTTTCAAAAACTCACGATCCAAACGTAATTCGGCGTTCTTTTTACGCAGAGGCTCCAACTCAGCGCGCTCATCAGCATCGAACACCGCGCCAGTATCGCCAGCTTCGGCCGCGTGGCGTTGCAGGCGCACCCAACGCCCCAGCACTGGATCACCGACCCCGATCTCGGCGGCCACATGAGCCACCGGGCGGCCGGTCTCAATCACCAGGCGGGCAGCCTGCTCCCCAAACTCCGGGGTGTACTTGCCACGCTTGCCCGACATACGGACATCCTTCCCGCGGGTCCAGCACTCCCACCAGTCAGGTGTCCACCATTAGGAGTCAACCCCATCCGGGGGTTGCGTATCCCTGTTTCGACCGTGGTCGCGATGGTTGCTGACCAGATGATCCCGGCTGAGATTCTTGCCGAGCTTCCTGACCTTGAGGAAGACATTGCCGAGGCTCTGCGCTACGCGGCTGAGGCAGTGCGGGAGTGAGAGCTGCCGTTGCGTCCGACCGCATGAGGCTGTTGCTGGACGCGAACCTGTCGCCGACGCTATCCCCATTTCTCGTCGAAGCTGGTCACGATGTCGTCCATGTTCGTGATCGCGGACTCGCCAACGCGGCCGATGATGGGTCCTCGCGCTGGCCGCATCCGAAAGGCGTGTGTTAATCAGCGCTGATACGGATTTTGGCACCTCGCTGGCCCGGTCAGGTACCACCGAGCCGTCGATTGTCCTGATACGACGTGCAGTCGGTCGACGAGCCGCCCAACAGGCGCGTCTACTCATCGACAACCTTCCAGTAGCGGAGGCCGGCCTGGAAGATGGGTCCGTCGTTGTGCTCGGCGAGGAGACAATGCGGATTCGCCGGCTGCCGATCTGAGTGAGGTGATATCGACAGACCCGAGGCGCCCGCACGCAGCCCGTTCGCCGGGCCGTGAATCTGGCCGAACAGCAGGTAGATTAACGACTCGTAACCAACCCCAAGTATTTGTGTCGCACACGGGAATTCGCTGGTCATACTGGGCGGATCGTGACATAGCGGTCCGTGGAAGGTGAGCGCCGTTGCGAATCTACCCTCATACACGGCGGTGGATGTGCCAGTGGTCGCGGCGGTGATCTATGCCCCTGCGCCGCTTAGATGAGGAGCAAATGCCCTGTGGCGCAAGGCAATTAGAAGACTGCGACACGTTCCGCGGCAATGGCCTGAGTCGCCAGTACGCCATCATCCGCGCTGTGCTGGACCACCCGGTGATCGCCCAGCGCTCACGCTGCTCGTGCGCTCGTCACAGGTCGCCGCCTGGCGCAGCCAACAGCAGACGAACGCTTCAACAGCCCCGGCACTCGACCCGGCCACGTCCCAAACCACGGGGCATCTCAGGACCACGCCGTGGCGGCTCCCGTCCGCTGCGCTCCCGTGCGCCGCCACGGACCCAGCCAGCCCGACCGCCGTGTTCAGCCGAATGGTGTCATCCAGCGCGACGTGTGGGGGCTTTGTGTCGAGCGGATGACCGCGACGACCGCTGGGGCGTCACGACGACGAGGGTCACCACAGGTCGGCTTGCGGAGGAAACCGGTTCTCACCTGCGGTGTGAGAACTTTCTTTGCTGCTATCTTTGCTGCTATCAAGGCGTGCCGTCGCTGGCCGGACACCACCGGGTAACCGTCACCGTTACACCCGAGCCTGGTTTCCGGTTAGGCTTGCCCCATGCCCGCGCTGCTGGCCTTTGACCCTGCCGAGCTGCGGGGGCGGGCGTCGCGGTGCGGGGCGTTGGCCGCCGAGGTGGGCAGCTGCGGGGAGACCGCGCTGGGACAGCTGACCACCGGACAGGCGAGCGCGGCGGCGGCGCACACCGCCCGCTTGGCGGCCCAGCATGCCACGACGGCGATGGTGGACTGGCTGCGGGCCGCCGCCAGCGGGGTCAGCGGCTACACCGACCGGATGCTGGCCAGCGAGGCCCTGTCCGCCGCGAAGCTGCGCGCAGTGGACCCGAAGGCGGGGTAGGCGTGCCCGCGGTGCCGGGCGGTCTGCCGCCGCTTTCGGAGGTGCGGTTCTGGTCGGTCTCCCCCTTGCTCTCGCTTGCCGCGGATTTGGAGGCGAGGGCAGAGCGCTGCGAGGCGTGCTTTTCTGAGGCCTACACGGTGCTGTCGGCGCCCGGCTGGAAGGGCGCCTTCCGCGACACCACCGTCGAGCGCGCGGCGATCGCCAAGACGCGGGTGGACGGGGCGGCTGATCAGCTGCGGGAGACCGCGAGCACGGCCCGCCGCGGCGCGGAGCGCATCAGGGCGGCCAAGAAGTACGCGCTGGAAAAGGTCCATGAGGCGGAACGCGAGGGCTTCGAGGTCGGTGAGGACTACAGCGTCACCGACACCCGCCGCGGCGGCAGCGAGCAGCAGCACGCGGCCCGGGCGCAACAGGGCGCGGTGCTGCGGGCCGACATCCGCCACCGGGTGGCGCTGCTGGTGGCCGCCGACGGGAGGTCGGTGAGCAGGTCATCGCGGCGTCGGCCGGGCTGGCCGAGTTCGGCTTTCCCGAAGACGTGCCCGGCACCGGCGGGAACCAGCACGCAGACCCGGCGTCCGGCGCGACCGACATGTCCTCGGGTGACATCACCGCCATCGACAACGCCAACCGCGGCCTGCTCGACCAACTCGAGCGGGAATACCGGGCGCTGCCCGACGGCCAGGTCAAAACCGACCGGCTGGCCGACATCGCGGGCATCCGCTCGGCGCTTAAGGTGCCCGACTCGCACCTGCTGTATCTGGCCCGCCCCGACGACCCCTCGCAGATGATCCCGGCCGCTGTCGCCATCGGCGACCCGTTCACCGCCGACCACGTGTCGGTGACCGTTCCCGGGGTGTCGGGCACCACCCGGGAAGCCCTCGCCACCATGACGAAGGAAGCTGCCGGGCTGCGACAGGAAGCGCAATTCGTGGCCTGGAGGGTCGGTGAGAGCCAGAATGTCTCGACGGTCGCGTGGACCGGATATCAGCCCCCGCCGACGCTGGTCTCGGGGGACACCTCGTCCACCGATTTGGCGCACGCCGGGGCGCTTAGGCTGGAGTCGTTCCTGGCGAACCTGAATTCGCGTCGCACAACCCGAACCACAGCACGGCGTTGTTCGGGCACTCTTACGGGTCGCTGGTCTCGGGGATCGCGCTGAAAGACGGCGCCAGCTCGGCGGTGACCAACGCGGTGATGTACGGCTCGCCGGGCTTTGAGGCGACCTCCCCGGCCAAGCTGGGCATGACCGACCACAACTTTTTCGTCATGACCGCCCCCGATGACCCGATCCGGTTCATCGCGGCCACCGCGCCGCTGCACGGCTGGGGCGCCGACCCCAACGACATCATCGACGGCCCGCCCGTGCCGCGCTACCGATTCACGCACCTGCAGACCGAGGCGGGCTGGGTGCACCTGGGCGATGGGGACATCTACAAGAGCGCCTCCCATGGGCACGGCGGATACCCTCACGACGCGATGCGGCAGATGACCGGCTTCAACCTGGCGGCGGTGCTGTTGAACCGGCCCGACCTCACCGTGCAGGTGCAGCCCCACCAATGATGGCCCCGCCGGTGCGTGCGCGGGCGGCTGCGGCCCTGGCCCCGGTCCTCGCTGCCGCCCTGATAGGGCTGTTGACGGGCGGCTGCGCGCTGTATGAGAAGGCAAGAAAGGTGAGCAAGGAGTTGGGCAACCCCTATGAGACCCAGCGCTTGACCGAGCAGCAGGAGATCGCGCTGATCGACAGTATGCGCGCCAAGGGCTCCTACGAGGCCGCGCGCCAGCGCCTCAACAACACCGCCCGCGTGATCGGCGAGCGGATCAGCGCTGCCGTGCCTGGCCAGACCTGGAAATTCGACGACGACCCCAACTTGATCGAGTCCGCCCGGGCCGGGTTGCCGTGTGACAGACTCGAGGCCGACATTGCGCGTCGCCCCATCGCGGACGGCATCGTGTTCGGGCGCACGTTTACAGCGAACGAGTTCAAAACCGCCGCCGGCATCGTGCGTGAGGAAGCCGCCAAGTACGGCGCCACCGACCAGTCCTCGCTGTTCAACGAGGCGTCCAAACGCGACTACACCGTGTCGGGCAACGGCTACGACTTCAGCCTGGGGCAAATCAAATTCGCCGCACTGGAGATCACCGGCGACTGTCGCCTGTTACAGAAGGTCATCGAACTTCCCCCCGGTCAGCTCCCTCCAGAACCACCCATCCTGCCGACAATGCCGAAACCAACCCCTTGAGTACGCCGTCGGCGTTGTCGTTGACATAGGGGCGGGTCAAATGGTGCCGCGCTGCAAGCCACGTCCGTCAGGGGGTAGCTTAAGGACTTGCAACAAAGGTCCGGCCGCTGTGTCGTTTCGCCAGACGGCGCTCACAAAACCGGACGGGGACGAAGTGGTAATGCTCGTAAAACGACTGGGACTCCTCGTCTGGCGCATCGACAACGATGAGTCGTCCCCGCCAATTTCCGACGCGGCAACGGCTTTGCCAACTGCATCCAGGAGTAGCTGCTCGCCGTACCCCTGACCATGCAGTGCTCGGTCGAGTGCCAGCCGGGCGATTAAATACCCGGGTATGCGGGAATACCCGCCAGCCATCGACCCTGGCACGCCGTCGTCTTTCCGCACGACTTCGGCGGGACAGATGGCAAAATAAGCGCAAACCTTCGATTCCCCGCGCGGGGTCCACACGTACACGTGCGCGACTCCGCTACTGTCCGCGCGGCGGGCATGCTCGACCAGCCAGCTGTTCAGCGCCTGCTTACCGCGGTCGAACCCCGCCAACGCATGCTCGTCATCGAGCCGCGCGGCCTCGAACACCGCTTTAGCGCCGCTGGAACGCCGCCGGCTTGCGGGCGGCTGCCGCGAGTCGTGGTGCGGAGTCCGCGGCGTCGAGCGAGGACACCAGCTTGTCGAACTGTTCGGGCTCCATCACCGTCACCAGCTCTTGGCGCAAGACGTCCTCCGCACGTTGGATCGCGAAACGCTGAAGAGTCGGGTGGCCCCGGGGGACTTGCACCCCCAGGTCCCCCACAGAACGGAGCGTGACAGCCTCCCATCACTCCGCTCTTCTGATCGCAATCCGGCGACCGTGCTTGCCCATCGCCAGTGCGCGAATAGCGCGGGGTCGCGTTGAACGACCCCGGCCCACCACCCTTGAAACCGGCGAAAGCCGCGCAGCCGCTTGTACTTCTATCCGGCCCACCGCATCAGGTAGGTGTTGATGCGCTGCAACAGGGGATAAAACCGCGACCGGTAGAACAGGCCGTAGTAGTTCATCCAGCCCACCACGATCGGGTTGATCTACGCGGCGAGCTCATCCAGGTCGTGACCGGTCTTCAGGCGCAGCCGCCAGCGGCGGATGCTGGGTCGCAACGGTGATTGGGTCATCGGGTTCTTACCGGCGGTCAGCGCGGTAGCGCTGGCCGCGATGAGCGCCGAGGTGGCGTGAGTGCCATCTGCGGCTGCTGCACCGAACGTGGGAAGGCGAGTGCACAGCACCACTTCAAGAAGCCCTCCCTAGCCGGCCCACGCGTCGGGCGGGTACCGGCAACAGCCCAGCACGAAACCAGCGATACGCCGTCATCCGCGCAACACCATTGCGCTCAGCCCACACCGCCAGACTCATATCTCAGTTCCTACAGCACACCACCGACAACTACCGACCACTCAACCGCAACAGCTGGCTACCCGCCGCGGCCGGGGCCATCCGATGATCGCCGGGCGGACGACGCTCATTTCGTGGTGTCGCATTTCGCGGTGTCGGCGATGATGCGGATACCCGTGATGATCTCGGGTTCGATGGCGATCACGGTGTCCGCCGGGTGCACCCACGGCTGCAGCAGCCGCTCGTAGCGGCTGACCTGATCAGGGTCGGTGAGTGTGCTGGCCAGCCCGGTCACCACCACGCTCCAGCCGGTGCGCCGCCGTGGGTCGAGATCGTCGGCCTCATAGGCCACCACCATCCTGGCGTCGCTGCTCGAGCGCACCACGGTGGAGAGCCGGGCGGTCAGCCGGGTGCGGATAATCACCCGTCCGGCGTCAACAAGGTGGTTCACCGGGCGAATCGCCGGCAACGCGTGCTGGGTGAACACCACCCGCCCGTGATCGACACTGGCTAACAACCGCATCGCCTCGGTGCTATCGAGTTCAACCACCCGGCGCGCTGCCATGTCGACGCCCCCGCCATCCGGCCGATGGTCACTTCGCGGCATTTTCACCTTTGTCGGCATGGTCCACCGGCGTAATCAACCCGAGGTTGCCGTCGTAGCGCGGATACAGCAACCGGCCACGGCCGGTCTCCGGGTCGGTGAAAAACAGGAACCGCAGACCTTCGCGCGCCCGCTCCACTGCGGCAGTCTCACTGAGCACCGGCGTCGGAGACGAATTCACGATCAAGGGCACCGGTGGGTTGCAGGCGGCCGGCGACCACGACCACCCGGGCGGATACATGCGTCGCTGGCGTGCCAGCCGCAGCCCTGACGGTCCGGCCCGATACACCACCGCCTCCTCCCCGGATTCGATGTCGGTGAACAAGTGCACGTCGTAGTCCATCGCGTCCATCACCGCCAAGGCCTCTAACGGCGTCCCGCGCTGCAGCACATAGGCTTTGCGACGGGAGACCAACGCCTCCGCGGACGCGGTCAATATCCGGCGGGTCCGGTCGGGCCAGGGCCGTGGCCGCCACGGCGCCCACACCCGAACGATCTGACGGTCCAGCCGCACCAGCACCGACGACAGATCATCCGGGCCGCCGGTGAGGGCCTGCACCCGCGCCGGAGTGTTCCGCACGTGTAAATTCACCTGCACCAGCATCGGCCCATCGGCGTGGTTCGCGGTGCTCAGCCGCACTCGAGCACCCCCGGAGATTCCCCGATGCTCCAGCACCCGGCCCACCGCATGCGCCACATATTCGGCCTCCGAGGCCGATATACGGTCGGCGGAGAAGACGGTGACATTGGGGAAGTGCTGAGCCGCCGAGGGCTCGACTGCAGACACCACGAGGCAGACCCCACTTTCTTCGCAACTCATCAACTGCAGCAGCGGCAAGCAAGTCTGGCTTACCGTCACCCGCGACGAATAGTGCCGAAAGTCCTCACCTGCGATGCGCTGCAGCGGCACCGACACATGACCAGCAGGGCTTGGCCGGCAATGGTTTGCCCGCCGCACCGCCGCGAGCCGGACGCCGGCCCGGCTAGCGGATAGCCGCCGGGATGCTTCGCTTAGCCCTTCACCACGCCCAGAGGAATGAGGCGGGCGACCTTGCGAGCCAGCCCGGCGCGGTCGCTGGTTTCGATGACGGCGTCGATGTCCTTATACGCCTCGGGTTTCTCCTCGGCGAGCCCCCTGCGGGATATGCCGCGCACCAAAACACCGGCTTTCTCAAGATCTCTGGACAGCGCATCAGCGCTGGTATGACGGGCGGCCTGATGGCGGCTTAACACCCGGCCGGCACCGTGGGCGGTGGAAAAGAACGCCGGGTTATCGGGCACACCCGCCAGCACATACGAGGCGGTGCCCATGGTGCCCGGAATCAGCACCGGCTGGCCGACCGCCGCCAACTCGGGCGGCAGATCGGGATGATGCGGCGGCAGTGAACGAGTCGCGCCCTTGCGGTGCACGCACACGGTCCGCATCCGGCCGTCGACGGGATGGTCTTCGATCTTGGCCAGGTTGTGCGACACGTCATAGAGCAGCTCCAGCGACGCTCCCGTGTGCTCCTCGAAGACCCGGCGGGCGGCCTCGGCGAGCAGTTGGCGGTTGGCGCGCCCGTAGTTGGCCGCCGCCGCCATGGCCGCCAAGTATGCCTGGCCCTCAGGGGAGGCGACGGGCACGCACGCTAGCTGGCGGTCGGGTACCTGAATTCCGTAGCGGCCCATCGCCTGGCCCATCTGACGCACGTGATCGGTGCAGACCTGATGGCCCAGCCCACGCGAGCCGGTGTGGATCATCACGCAGACCGTGCCCTCCGATAACCCCATCTGCGAGGCGGCGTCCGGGTCATAGACGCGATCCACGGCCTGCACCTCCAGAAAATGGTTGCCGGAGCCCAGGCTGCCAATCTGCCCGAGCCCGCGTTCGACCGCCCGGTCGCTGAGCGCCGCCGCATCGGCTCCCGCTAACATGCCACCGTCTTCGCAGCGCTCCAGGTCCCGGGCCACGCCGTGTCCCTGCTCCACGGCGAAGCGGGCGCCCCCGATGAGCACCTTTTCCAGCGTGGCCCGGTTGGGCAACCGCCACACCCCCTTGGTGCCCACCCCGCGCGGGATCGCGATGTCGAGATGATCCATCACCGCCTTCATCGTCGGTTGCAGCCGATCGCGGTCCAAGTCGGCGACCAAAAGCCTTACCCCGCAAGAGATATCGAAACCGACCCCACCGGGCGAGATGACCCCGCCGGCGTTGACGTCGGTGGCGGCCACTCCCCCGATCGGAAACCCGTACCCCCAGTGCACATCCGGCATCGCGTAAGACGCCCGCACAATCCCCGGCAGTGTCGCCACATTGGCGACCTGGCTCAACGCCATATCCCCGGGTTCGCCGGGGAGCAGCGTTTTGGATGCGAATACGATTCCGGGCACCCGCATCGCCCCTTCTTGCTCGATCCGGAATCGGTAGGGGGTCTCCTCGATGATCTTCATAGTTCGCCTCAATCACACATCAAGCGTCACCGCGCAACGCCAGCCTGCCTGACCGTGCGTAAAGCGCAACTCGTTGAGCGACACCGCCTTGGGCACCGCGCCTATCTGGGGCAGCGTGCTCGCGTCGACCATCGCAAACGAGGCAGTTACACCGCCGTCCGCGTTGGTAAGCGCGACATCGACCGGCGCCTCACCGTCGATGTCCAACAGATAGATCATCTCGTCGAGCACGCCGACCAGCAGGTCCTCGTCACCGTCGCAGCTCAGCCGGCGCTCGCGGATGTGCTGCGGCTGAGCGCCCGAGGTATCCAGGAAGCTCTCCACCACACCCAGTACCGCCTCCCGGACACACCCGTCTCGAGTGGGCGCCCAGGCCTCGATCCGCAAATCCGCCGTATGCGGTACGCTACGATGCCCTGATATGTTGCCCGCCATGGATTTTCACCCTGGCACTAGGAGCGGGAGACCGGTGCGCTCAAGTGGGCGAGGAACCAGTCGCGGGCCAGCATGGCAACCTGCTCCAGGGTGCCCGGCTCTTCGAAAAGGTGGGTGGCGCCGGGCACCACGGCCAGCCGGCACTCGCCGCGCATCTCGGCTTGCGCCCGCCGGTTAAGCTCAAGCACCAGCTCGTCGCGGCCGCCCACGATGAGCAGCGTCGGCGCGCGAACCGCGGCCAGCGCCGCGCCCGCCAGATCGGGCCGGCCACCGCGGGACACCACCGCCGCTACCTTCACCCGGGGATCGGCGGCCGCGACCAGAGCCGCACCCGCCCCGGTGCTCGCGCCGAAGTAGCCGACCGGCAACGCTGCGGTGTCGGGCTGGGTCGTCAGCCACCCGGTGACGTCAACCAACCGGCGAGCCAGCAGGGAGATGTCGAAGACGTTGGCGCGGTTGCGCTCCTCGTCGGGCGTCAGCAGATCGAAGAGCAGCGTGGCCAGACCGGCCCGGTTCAAGACCTCGGCCACATACCGGTTACGGGGGCTGTGGCGGCTGCTTCCGCTGCCGTGAGCAAACACGACGATCCCCGTGGCGTCCCCGGGAACTGTGAGATGCCCCGCCACCGTCACCGGTCCGGCGGTCACCCGGACTTCCTCATCGCGCAGCAATGGATCGGCGGTGTTGCCGGCGGCGGGTGCTAAAAATCCCGCACGCGCGCGGTCGAGCAGCGCAATCACCTCGTCGTCGGAGATCTTAGGGAACCGGTGGTAACCCTGACCCACCGTGGCGTAGAAAAAGTAGGCCGGTGTCTCCAGGCACACCACCTCGTCGGCGCACGAGCGCAGCACGTCAACGACATCGGGCGAGCCCACCGGCGCGGCAAATATCACCCGCGCTGCGTTTTGCTCCCGAACCGCTTGACACGCCGCCCTGGCGCTCACCCCGCTGACAAACCCGTCATCAACGATCACCACCACCCGTCCGGCGAGCGGAATACGTTCGCGTCCACGGCAATACAGTTCAATTTGCCACTGCAGCGCGGCGCATTGCACGTCTTCCGTCTCGGCGATCTCCTCCCGGGTCAAACCGGTCTGTTGCAGCACCGCATCGTTGATCACCCGCACCGCACCCTCGGCGAGGGCCCCGAAGGCCAGCTCCGGCTGGAACGGCACCCGCAGCTTGCGCACCACAAGCACGTCCAGCGGGGCGTTCAGCGCCTTGGCGACCTCGAAGGCCACCGGCACCCCGCCTCGGGGCAGGCCCACCACAACAACATCCTGGCCATGAAACGAGGCCAGGCGTTGGGCCAGCCGACGCCCAGCCTCCGCGCGATCGCGGAACAACTGCACATCGTCGAGTCTGCCGCGGTATACCGGCCCGGCGAAGGGCCCTATGGCCACTTTCATCGGGACTAATGCCCTTGAACACCCCGCCGGCCGCGGCGTCGGCATCAGCGATCACGTCTCGGTCGTTCTTGCGACGCCGACCGGGCACGCACAGCACTATGCGCTCGGCGCCGCGGCATGCTCTGCGCCGCCTCCCCAGAGCGGCCTGCCAGAGCGCCTTGCCGGAGCGGCCCCACGGTCAGCGGGCCTGGGTCCGCCGGACGCTTAGGAGCTGAACCGCGCCGAACCACGGCAGCATCGCTGTGCCGACGGCCTCGGTGAGCGGGCCACACCACCCGGGCAGCGGGAGGGGTTCGGCGGCATAGAGAACCCCACGGACATGTGCGGCGCCGTGTCGGCGGCCAAGGGCCAACAGGGCATCACGGGACAGGAACCGGCCGGCGCGATAGGGACTGCGCTCACGCACCCGGCCGGTCCACCCCCAGAGGCTGGCGGGGTTGAGCATCGCCGCCACCAGCCGTCCGCCGGGGCGGGTGATGCGCGCCATCTCGGCCAGCGCCCGTGCGGGATCGGTGGTGAACTCCAGGGTGGCAACGGTCACTGCGGCGTCAACGCTGGCATCGCGCAGCGGCAGGGCCATGGCGTCGGCCCGCACCAGGCGGCCCGCCAGTCGGGGGGCCGCCACGGCCAGCATGGCCGCATCCACATCGATCCCGATCACATCGGCGTTTTGAGCGGCCAGCAGCGCGCCTAACCGTCCCGTGCCGCACCCGACGTCCACGATCCGCCTGCCGGACACTGGTCCGAGCGCACGCAACACCGCGGCCGATTCGATGCGCCACGCATAGCGGCCCCATCGCCGGTCGAACCAACGGTCGTAGCGGCGGGCCGCGTCCAGATCCGAGTGTGGGAAAGCCCCGGGCATTGCAGATCAAAAGCGGGTGCCGAGAACGGCTTCCAGCGCCTGACCACCGTGGCGACCCGGCTGACGGCCGCATCCGCCTGCCCAGGGACGCATCACAGGTCGAGCGCCTGCAGCTGCGTCAAGTCGATCTGCAGGCTGATCACCGGGCCCTCGCGCTGCGTTGCATACCGCCACCCGGCGTCGAAGAGAACTTTCAGCATCGCGGTGTTCTCGGCGAGCACGTCAGCGGTAAAGCAATGGATTCCGTTGTCCAAAGCGATTTTCGCCAGACTCCTGAGCAAGGCGGTCGCCACCCCCCGGAGATGGTCCTCGTGGGCAACCGCGACGGCCACTTCGGCGACACCCGGATCGGCGGACACCACATAGTTCGCGACACCGATCAGTCGCCCGGATTCAAATGCCCCAAGCGCCCATTGGCGCTGATTGCACTCGACCACTTTATCGGCGAACGTCTCCAGGTAGGCCGGGCTGGGGATGAAAAACCGCAGGTATTGTTCGTGCGCGGTGAGTCGCCGATGAAGCTCTAAGACGGCGTCCGTGTCACGGCGGTCGAGGCGGCGCAGCACAACTTCGGCGCCGTCGAGCAGCCTGACTTTCTGGCCCTCATTGATGCCCTCATTGACGCATCCGTCAGTCACCGAGCTGCCCTCATCTCTATGGCGAATACCCGAATACCGGGTATACGGTGGCGGACCGGATGTTTTTGCGCAAGGCCCCGGCTTTGGCCGTGCTCGCGGTGACGGGCCGCCCGGGTGCTGCCAGGACCCTACCGGCCTGAGGATCCGCCGCTGTCAGCCCGGCGCCGACCGAGCCGTGCGGGTGTGGCGATCGCTCCCGCCGATCCACCCTGCGGGACCCTGCGGGCGGGGAAATGACAGCCGAATGGACCCGGTCCGAGGGACTTCGGACCCTATTGCGGTGCCGTCGTGTCGTGATCCCATCGAAAACCAGGATTCACACCCAGCGGGTAGGGAGACCAAGATGACTACACTGCGCACCCGGCGGCAGCCGCGGTCACTGCTCTCTGAGGCCATCGCCCCACGACTAAGTGGGCGGTACGACGAGGATAACCGGCCGCGCGTTGACGAGCTGCTGCGGGAGATGCTTCCCGGGCACGGCCTGGGGTCTGGTTTGGCGGACACCGATGATGGCGGCGAGTCCGTTGTGCAGGCATCATTGGAGCCTACTGACGCCGAGCTCACAGGTGACGAGCTCACCGTTGCGGTCATCCCCAAGCAAGCAGACGAATTTGTCTGTTCGAGTTGCTTTCTCATCCTCCACAGGAGTCGCCTGGCAAGCTCGCAGGGCGGTCAGCTACGGTGCGTGGACTGCGCTTAGCCGCGCGGGGCGCGGCGATCCACGGCGACGGCAACGGACTGCGGGCAGCAGTGCAGGAGGTAGCTATGTCCACCAACGTAAAAGTCCCGGCACTAGACCATGCGATGCATATGGCGCACACGTGGATTCACGACGTGGCAAAGGAGTTCGACACCGAGGATCGAGAGTTCGCCTACCGGGTATTGCGGGCTTGGCTGCATACGCTGCGCGACCGGCTTACCGTGGAGGCCAGCGCCCACTTCGCCGCCCAGCTACCCGATCTCATCAGGGGCATCTTCTACGCGGGCTGGAATCCCCACGCCGTGCCCGAAAAGTATGGCGCGCAGGACTACGCGGCCCGCTTTGCCCGGGAAGCCAACATTTCCCTCGATGATGTCGGCAAAGCGGCCGCGGCAACCACCGCGGCCGCGTTACGCCACCTGCCGGTGGCGCACATGGACAAGACGCTGAATCAGCTTCCCGCGGAGATCCGCAACCTGTTGCAGCCCTCCCGCTGACGGCCCCCCTACTGCCCCGGCCTGCCCCGGCGCGACCGCCACGCCGCACATAGCTTCGGCCGCACATAACTTCGGGAGATCACTTACGGGAGATCACTTGCGGGAGATCACCCGCGGACATCACTGCGAGAGACATCGGCCCCCAGATACATCATGAACCAATCATGGGCCAGCCGTGCAACCTTCTCGAGGGCACCGGGCTCTTCGAAAAGGTGAGTCGCCCCGGCGATCACCATGATTTCGCACTTGGCCGGGATGACGTCGCGCGCCCGCCGATTGAGCTCGAGGGCGGCGTCATCGCGCTCCGCGACGATCAGCAAGGTCGGCGCGTGCACCAGCTTCAGGTGCTCGCCCGCGAGGTCGGGCCGACCGCCACGGGCAACGATCGCCGTCACTTTCACCCGGGGATCGGCCGCCGCTGCCAGCGCCGCCGCCGCTCCCGTGCCGGCGCCGAAATAGCCTATGGGCAGGGACGCGGTGTCGGGGTGGCCGGCGAGCCACTCGGTGACGCGGACCAGCCGAGCGGAGAGCAGCTCGACGTCGAAGACGTTGGCGCGGTTGCGTTCTTCGTCGAGTGTGAGCAGATCGAACAGCAGTGTGGCGAAACCGGCGCCGCTCAGCACCGTGGCGAGGTAGCGGTTACGCGGGCTGTGCCGGCTGCTGCCGCTGCCGTGAGCGAAGACGACGATGCCCCTCGGATGCTCCGGAACCGTGAGGTGGCCCGCCAACATCACCGGCCCGGCGGCTACCTGCACGTCCTCGTCGCGCAGCAGGGGATCCTCCCCGCCGGCGCTGGTGACCATGTCTGGATAGCCGCTGCGCGCGCGATCGAGCAGCGCGATGACCTCCTCGTCGGAGGTCTGGGCGAAATTGCGGTAGCCTTGGCCGACGCCGAAGAAGAGCCTCGGTGACTCCAGGCAGACCACCTCGTCGGCGTATCCGGCAAAGTTGTCGGCGACGCCGGCGGGACCGATGGGGACCGCCAGGACCACCCGGCGCGCACCTTGGGCGCGGGCGACCTGGCACGCGGCCTTGGCCGTCGCGCCGGTCGCGACGCCGTCGTCGATGATCAGTGCGGTCCGGCCCGCCAAGGGCAGGCGGTCATGGCCGCGCCGGAAGCGATCGAGTCGATGCTGCAACTCGGTGCGCTCCTTGCTTTCGACCGCGGCGATGTCAGACGCGCTCAGGTTCGCGTCCCGCACGACGGATTCGTTGATGACCCGCACCCCGCCCTCACCGATCGCGCCGAAGGCAAGTTCAGGCTGAAACGGCACCCCGAGCTTACGCACAATGAGGACATCGAGCGGGGCCCCCAGCGCCTTGGCGACCTCGAACGCCACCGGCACCCCCCCGCGCGGCAACCCGAGCACGACAACATCGTGGTCGCCGAAAGAGGCCAGGCGCCGGGCCAGTCTGCGTCCGGCGTCAGCACGGTCAGCGAACTGCATCATGTTCTCAAGTGTGACGCGGCGGGCCGGCACCGCAAAGGGCCCTATGGCCGCACTTGTTGGGACTAAGTCCTCGCCGCTGCCGTGCAGCCTCCTCGTCGCTTCCGTGCAGTCTCCCAGCAGCTTCCGGTGGCTTCCCCGAAGCGTGTCCCCATTCCCGCGGACGTCACCGGGCGGTACGCGGGGCGCGTCCCAGCCGCTGCTCGAGGGCCAGCACCGCCTTGGTGGTCTTGAGCACGGTGTCGGGGTTGAGGCTCATCGAGTCGATGCCGATCTCGACCAGAAACTCGGCCATGTCCGGGTAGTCGGAGGGCGCCTGGCCGCACAGCCCCGAGTGGATGCCGTTGCGCCGGCAGCCCTCCACCGCCAGCCGGATCATCTCCTTGACTCCCTCGTCGCGCTCGTCGAAGTCGAACGCGACGATCTCGCTGTCGCGGTCGACCCCCAGGGTGAGCTGAGTCAGGTCGTTGGAGCCGATGGAAAAGCCGTCGAAATGCTTGGAGAAATCGTCGATCAACACGATATTGTTCGGGACCTCGCACATCGCATAAACCTTCAGCCCGTTCTCCCCTCTTCGCAGGCCGAGCTCGGCCATCCGGGCCAGCACCTGCTCGGCCTCGGCGATGCGGCGCACGAACGGCAGCATCAGCATGACGTTGGTCAGCCCCATCTCCTCGCGCACCCGCTTCATCGCCTGGCATTCGAGCGCGAAACCCTCCGCGTAGGCGGGATGGGCGTAGCGGGAGGCACCGCGGAAACCGAGCATGGGGTTGTCCTCGTGGGGTTCGAAGTCCGCTCCGCCGATGAGGCTGGCGTACTCGTTGGTCTTGAAGTCCGACATGCGCACCACCACGGGCTTGGGCCAGAACGCCGCGGCGATGGTGCCGATCCCCTCGGAGAGCCGCTGCACGAAAAAGGTCGCCCCGTCGGGGTAGCCGCGGGTCAGCTGCGCCAGCTGCGTGCGTGCCCCGGAATCGGTCACCTTATCGGGATGCAGCAACGCCAGCGGGTGGCCCTTGATCGACTCGCTGATGATGAACTCCATGCGGGCCAGGCCGACGCCATCGTTGGGCAGAAACGAGGTTTTAAACGCCAGGTCGGGATTGCCGAGGTTGATCATGATCTCGGTGGCCGGCCGCGGCAGGTCGGCAATCTCGGTGCGCTCGACCCGGAACGGGACTGCCCCGCGGTAAACGCGCCCGGTGTCACCTTCGGCGCAGGACACCGTGACCGGTTGGCCGCTGGTGAGCCGGCTGGTCGCGTTGCCCGAGCCGACCACGGCGGGAATCCCGAGTTCGCGGGCGACGATCGCGGCGTGGCAGGTGCGCCCACCACGGTTGGTGATCAGCGCGGCCGCGGTCTTCATCACCGGCTCCCAGTCCGGTGTGGTGGTGTCGGCGACTAAGACCTCGCCCGGCCTGAACTCCGCGAGCTGGGTCAGGTTCTCGATTAGATGAGCCGTCCCCGATGCGATCTTCTCGCCCACCGAGCGGCCCTCGACGAGCAGCTCACCGGAGCCTTCGAGCACGTAGCTTTCCAGCGTGGTCACCCGGCGCTGGGAGGCGGCCGTCTCCGGCCGGGCCTGCACCACATAGAGTCGCCCGTCGATGCCGTCTTTGGCCCACTCCATGTCCATCGGCCGGCCGTAGTGGCGCTCGATCTTGATGGCGTAGCCAGCCAACTCGAGGACGTCGTCGTCGGTGAGGCAAAACTGGGTGCGGTCGGCCTTCGGGGTGGGGATGTTGCGGGTGGTGTGTCTGGTCTCGCCCTCGACGAAGACCATCTTCACCGCCTTGTCGCCCAGCAGGCGGCGCAGCACGGCACGGTGCCCCGCGACGTAGGTGGGCTTGTGGACGTAGAACTCGTCCGGGTCCACCGCGCCTTGCACGACGTTCTCCCCGAGCCCGTAGGCGGCGTTGATGAACACCACGTCGCGAAAGCCGGACTCGGTGTCCAGCGAAAACATCACCCCCGACGACGCCAGATCCGAGCGCACCATCTTCATCACGCCGATCGACAGCGCCACCCGGAAGTGGTCGAAGCCCTGGTCAATGCGGTAGTGAATAGAGCGGTCGGTAAACAGGCTCGCAAAGCAGCGCCGGCAGGCGTCAAGCAGGCTCTGCTCGCCGCGGATGTTCAGATAGGTCTCTTGCTGGCCCGCGAAGCTGGCCGTCGGCAGGTCCTCCGCGGTCGCGGAGCTGCGCACCGCCAGGCTCACGTCCGGGCCATACTGCTGCTGCAGCCGTCGGTAGCCCTCAAGCACCTCTGCCGCGACATCGCCGGGCAGCCCGGCGCCGTAGACGATCTCACGGGCCTGCTTGCCGCGGCGCGCCAGGTCGGCGACGTCGCTGGGATCGAGCCCCTCGAGGGCGGCCCGCAGCGGCGACCACGCCCCCGCCGCGTCGAGCATCCGGCGATAGGCGTCGGCGGTGATGGCGAAGCCGTTGGGAACGAGCACCCCCTCACCCGACAGCTTGCGATACATCTCGCCCAGCGAGGCGTTCTTGCCACCGACCAGCGGCACAGCCTCGATGCCGAATTCCTCGAAGAACCGTACGTACTTCAACGCGGTCACGGTGATCCTTCCAGTTGATGCCGTTCGGGCGTCGGTGGCCAGCCGGGCCCGCCCCACAGGGCACCGACCGAGGTGGCCCGAGCGTCGGGGCCAGCCGCAGGGCCGGGTCGCGCGGCGGCCCGGCCGCGGCGACGGGCTGCCCCAGCCCCAAGCTGTCGCTCGTCATCCGCGCCGCCACCTCCTTAGCCAGCGAAACAGCTTGCGGTCTGCCCGGATAGGGCCGAACGGCCCCGATCACGGGCGCCATTCGGGGTGCGGCTCCCCCGGACGAGCCCCGATCCGGTGCGCGGGCGGGGCATCGCCGGCATCTGGCGTGCCCGCCGTCGCAACCACCGCTTACACCCGGTTGGATTCGGCCAGCCGCCGGCGCAACCGGGCCCGGATCTCATCGGGTGTGTAGGAGTTTCGCTTCCGCTGATCACGGACGACCAGCACGCCCCCGGCCGCAACGCCGACGACTCCGGCCAACCCCAGCCATTTCCACAGGTTGCGCATTGCCTCAGGCTATCCACGACCGGGTATCCCAGGTATCTAAGCTGCGATTGTGGACGCAAGCACGGTGACACTGGAGCGGGCACTGCAGGAAACCCGGACCGGTGACATCTGGCTGTTCCGCGGCGTCTCGGGTCCGGACCGCGCCATCAGGGCCCTGACGAATGCCCCGGTGAACCATGTCGGCATGACGGTTGCCATCGACGATCTGCCGCCGCTGCTCTGGCACGCCGAACTCGGCGACAAGCTCCTAGACATCTGGACCGGCACCAACCATCGGGGCGTGCAACTCAACGATGCCCGCCAGGCCGTGGAGCAGTGGATGGGCCGCTACCGGCAGCGGTGCTGGCTGCGCCAGCTCACGCCGTACGCCAACCGGGAGCAGGAGGACCGGCTGCTGCGGGTCATCGCGCGCATGGACGGCCTGCCGTTTCCCACCGCAGCGCGGCTCACGGGCCGCTGGCTGCGTGGCCGACTTTCCGGCGCTTACGGCTGGATGCGCGCAATGCCGCTGGTGAGCAGGAAGGCTCGCGCGCGGACACCGGCACGCGAAGCCCGGCGGCGCAGCGTGAGCCTGGAAACCGCATACTGCGCGGAAACGGTGGCCATCACCTACGCGGAAATGGGGCTACTGAGCACCCGGAAGTCGGCGAACTGGTTTGACCCCGGGTCGTTCTGGAGCGGTGACGCACTTCCGCTGACGCCGGGTTATCAACTCGGCGGCGAGATCGCGGTGATCGCGGACTGATCACCCGGCCGCGAAGCGCCGGGCAACCACGGCGGTCACGGTACGCGGGGCGGGCGCTACCCCCCACCGGCAGCGCCTCGGCCCAACGATTCGCGGCAATTCCCGGCAATTCATCAAAAGAGCGTGTAGATCAGCGGACCGGCGCCCGAGCCGGCCACGACGATCAGGACCGCCACTAACAGCAGGGTGGCGATGATCGGGATGAGCCACCATTTTTTGTTGTGCAGCAAAAAGCGCCAGAACTCGCCGAGGAATGTGCTCGGGCGTTCGGAGGCGGCGCGGTCGAACTCGGAGTCGGGCACGTAATCTCCTCAGAATCTCCTCAGAATTGCTGAAAGTACCGGCGAGGGTCGTCGGCGGGGCGGTGCGCCACCCAGTATGACGGTGCCGACGGGTCGAAGCGGCGCTGCATGGGATCCTGCCCCAGCGCCCGCAGCAGCAGCGCGACGGGTGTGACGACGACGACGAACACGGTCAGCAGTATCAGGTGGGAGAGCACCCAGCCGATCGGGTAGACGGCCCGCGACATCCCGGCATACAGCGGCCGGCGCAGCCGCGGCACCGCGAGATACGCCGCGGTGAGCACGGCGCCAATCACCCACAGCCCGGTGCGCACCCCAGACATGCCCAATCGATGGCCCGCCACGAGGCCCAGCACCGCGAACGTGAGGGGCAGCACGACAGCGAACACCGCCAGCTGGCGCCGGCCCGGGTCACGGTCGAGGCGGATCATCAGTCTAGGGAGAATTCCCTCAGGTAGCGCTGCAGCTGCGCCGGAGCGGTGTCGTGCTGCTCGGACTTGAGCAGCACCGCGTCCTCGAGCGCCAGCGCGTCCATCTGGGTCGCCATGAAGCAGCGGAACGCGTCGTCAGGGGTGCACACGATCGGTTCGCCCCGGACATTGAACGAGGTGTTGACCAGCACCGGGCAGCCGGTGCGCTGGTAGAACCGCTGCAGCAGCAGGTGGAACCGGCCGTGGCGCTCGGCGTCGACGGTCTGCAGCCGCGCCGAGAGGTCCACGTGGGTGACCGCGGGGATGCTCGAGCGGACCACGCCGAGCTTGTCCAGGCCTTGGGCCGTGTCCCGGGCCGTCTCGGCGGCCGGGGTGCGGCGCGCGGGGGCCACCGGCGCGACCAGCAGCATGTAGGGGCTCTCCTCCCCCGCCGCCCGCTCGAACCAGTCGTCGACGTGTTCCAGCAGCACCGCCGGGGCGAAGGGCCGAAAGGACTCCCGGAACTTGATTTTCTGGTTCATCACCGACTGCATGCGGGGGCTGCGCGGGTCGCCGAGGATGCTGCGGGCGCCAAGGGCACGCGGGCCGAACTCCATGCGCCCGTGGAACCAGCCGACCACGTTGCCGTCGGCGAGCAGCCCGGCCACCACGTCACACAGCTCGGTCTCGTCGTCGAAGAGCCGGTAGGTCGCGCGGTGCCGGCCCAGGGCGGCGGTGACGTCCTCGCGGCGGTAGCGGGGCCCGAGGAACGAGCCGCGCTGGCTGTCGCGGCCGTGCGGCGCCCGCTGGTTGTCCAACAGCTGGTGCCAGACGAACAGTGCGGCCCCGAGCGCGCCGCCGGCGTCCCCGGCGGCCGGCTGTACCCAGATCCGCTCGAACGCGGTGTCGCGCAGGACGCGGCTGTTGGCCACGCAGTTGAGCGCAACCCCGCCGGCCAGGCACAGATTCGTCATGCCCGTGGTGGCCTGCAGGTGGCGCGCCGCCCGCACGACTATCTCCTCGGTGACCCGCTGGACCGACGCCGCCAAGTCCATCTCCCGCTGGGTGATCGGCGATTCGGGTGCCCGGGGTGGACCGTCGAAGAGTTCCTCGAAGCGCTTCGACGTCATCTTCAGCCCGGTGCAGTAGTCGAAGTACCGCAGATCTAACCGGAACGACCCGTCGTCGCGCAGGTCCACCAGCTTGTCGAGGATGCGGTCGGCGTAGACCGGTTCGCCGTAGGGAGCCAGGCCCATCAGCTTGTACTCGCCGGAGTTGACCTTGAATCCGGTGAAGTAGGTGAACGCGGAGTAGAGCATGCCCAGCGAGTGCGGGAAGCGCAGCTCGGCGTGCAGCCGGATCCGGTTGCCGTGGCCGGTGCCCATGGTCGCGGTCGCCCACTCGCCGACACCGTCGAAGGTCAATATCGCGGCTTCGTCAAACGGTGAGGGGAAAAACGCGCTGGCGGCATGGGATTCGTGGTGTTCGACGAAACACAGCCGCCTGGTGTAGCCGCGAAGCTGGCGGCGGATCTCACGCGGCAGGTGCAGCTTCTCGGTGAGCCACACCGGCATGGCCCGCACGTAGGACCGAAAGCCACGGGGTGCAAATGCCGCGTATGTTTCCAGCAACCGCTCGAATTTGAGGAACGGCTTTTCGTAGAAGACCACGTGGTCGAGGTCTTTGGCCGCCAGCCCGCCTTCCCGCAGGCAGTAGCCGACGGCGTGCGCGGGGAACGACGGGTCGTGTTTGCGGCGGGTGAACCGTTCCTCCTGGGCGGCGGCCACCACGGAGCCGTCGACCACCAGCGCAGCGGCGGCGTCGTGGTAGTAGGCCGAGATGCCGAGAATGGCCGTCATCGGAAGGCCTTGGCCTCCAGCACTTCCCGCAGTAGGGGCTCGATCTGATCGGTGAGCAGCTCCGCGATCTGGTGATGCCCGGTCGCGTTGGGGTGCCCGTCGTTGGGGATCAGGTTCTCCGGGACCAGGGCCGCGTCGATGCGAATCAGCGGAATGCCCTGCTGCTCGAAGGCGGGCATGTCGAGCTTCTGCAAGTCAAAGTCTTGGCCCATGAGCACGAAGCGCGCACCATCACGGCGCACGTCGTCGGCCATCCGGCTGATGAGCACCGAGGTCAGCCGCTGGGCGTACGGGGTGGCCGGCGGCGGGGCCGGTACCGCCGGCGGGGAACCGGGATTCCCCGCAGCAGCTTGCGGGCTCGCGGGCGCGCCGACGGGAGGGTGGTGCGCGGCCTCATCGTCGGTGCTGCCCAGGTTGTACAGCGCCGCCACCAGCGCCGGATTCCGCTGCAGGCGCTCGGCGACGAAGCTGAAAAAGGCGGAGTGGTTGGCCAGGTTCAGCTGCAGCCGGCACACCGTGCGGGCGCGCGCGCCGTCGGCCCGGCGCACCGCGTCGTCCATTACCCGGTACTCCGAGCAGCGGGGATAGTCGGGCACCGGCTGGCCCACCAAGTGCAGGGTGTCGTCGGGGCCCAGGATGAAGGCCGGCTTGCCGAACACCCGCCGCATCCGGTGCAGCGTCACGTTGTCATCCGGGTCGTTGGCGGTTTCGTGCACCAGGACGACGTCGGGGTGCAGCGGCTTAAGGCGTTCGCGGTAGAGCAACCACTCCTGGTCGGTGCCGTAGCCGCGCACGCCGGCGTTGACGACTTGCACCGAAACGCCCAGCCGCTGAGACAGCAGGCCGGCTGCCACCGCCGAGTAGGTCTCGTTTTCGGCCACCTCCAGCCCGCTGGCCACCGAGTCGCCCAGGACCAGCACCCGCAACCCGCCGGGGGCAACCGGGGTCAACTCGGGGCCGCGCAGGCCAAGAGAGTTGATCCGGATGTGTGTGCGAAACGTGATGGGAAACGGCCGCGGCCCCACAAACTCGCCCGTCGCCCCCGGCCCGTACGACCAGCCGACCAACCTGTCGGCGACGTAGAAGTTGTCGGGCTTGGCATAGACGTCGTAGAGGGGCCGGTAGCCGAGAACGCGGAAGACGGCTTCCACCGCGCCCATGGTCGCGGCCACCGTGAGAACGACGGCCAGCAGCCGAAACAACACCGCGCGTATCCGGTGACGCGGCCGGGGTGCCTCGCCCCCACCGTCGGCGGCCGGACGGCTCGTCACGTCCAGCGTGGCCATTGGTCCAGCTCCCGTCGTCGTCGCCGTGCCCGGCAGGTAGTTACCGAGGTAGCGTACTGCCACCGCCCGGTGGGCGCCGCTGTCGCGCGGGCCTGGGAGCCACCGGCCCGGGCGAAGGCGGCGACGGCGATGCGCCAAAACCGCAGCATAGTAAAGCGCGCGCGGCGACACCAGTGCGGAACCCGGGTCGGTATCGCCTCCTCGCGCCTCCTCGGCACCGGTTTCGCTGGTGCCCGGGCGTCTGGCCGGGTGAGATTGCGGTCGAGTTAGACGTTGAATCTGAACTCCACCACGTCGCCGTCGGCCATCACGTAGTCCTTGCCCTCCATCCGGACCTTGCCGGCGGCGCGAGCCGCGGCCATGGAACCCGCCGCGATCAGGTCATCGTAGGAAACCACCTCGGCCTTGATGAAGCCCTTCTCGAAGTCGCTGTGGATCACCCCGGCGGCTTTGGGAGCGGTATCACCCTGGTGAATCGTCCACGCCCGGGCCTCCTTTGGCCCCGCGGTCAGGAAGGTCTGCAGCTTAAGGGTGTGGAAGCCGGCCCGGGCCAGCGCGTCGAGTCCTCGCTCGCTCTGCCCGATCGACGCCAGCAATTCGGCGGCCGACTCGTCGTCGAGCTCGTGGAGCTCCGCCTCGATCTTGGCGTCCAGGAAAACCGCGTCGGCGGGAGCGACCAGCTCACGCAGCTGCGCGACCTGCGCCGTGTCGGTCAGCAGGGCCTCGTCGGCATTGAAGACGTAGAGAAACGGCTTGATGGTCAACAAGCTCAACTCCCGCAACACGCGGGCGTCCATCCCCGCGGCGAACAACGTCGTCCCGCCCTCGAGCACCCGTTGGGCGGTCACCGCGGCCTCGTAAACCGGCTTGCGGTCCTTGCGGTTGCGGGCTTCCTTCTCCAGCCTGGGCACCGCGCGTTCCAAGGTCTGCAGATCGGCCAGGATCAACTCCGTCTCGACCACTTCGATATCGGATTTGGGGTCGACCCGCCCGGCGACGTGTGCCACGTCGTCATCGGAAAACACCCGCACCACCTGACAGATGGCGTCGCATTCGCGGATGTGCGCCAGGAACTTGTTGCCCAGCCCGGCCCCTTCCGATGCACCCCGAACGAGGCCGGCGATGTCGACGAAGGTGACCACCGCCGGGACGATCCGCTCCGAATGAAAAATCTCCGCGAGCTTGGCCAACCGCGGATCCGGCAGCGGAACCACGCCCTCGTTCGGCTCGATCGTCGCGAACGGGTAGTTGGCGGCCACGACATTGTTGCGCGTCAGCGCATTGAACAGCGTCGACTTGCCAACATTGGGCAAACCCACAATCCCCAGGCTCAGGCTCACAGCGATCCCAAGTGTAGAGCGGTACGCAGCCGCACCGGGCGGGGCTTAATTGCCATTGCCGCCGCTGCCCCGCGGGGCGGCCCACCCTGCGCCGTCGCCGGCGGGGAGGACCTCAGGCACGCCGGAAGCGTACGGGCCACCCGTTGTCGGCCATCACCCGGTACGGTCAACGTGTGTCAGTGCAGCGGGCGAGGTCAGCGGTGGCGGCGGAGCACCGCTCAATTCACCCCAGCGTCCCCGGGGTGCCCTGGTGGGCGGCGGTGGTCATCGCCGCAACCGCGACGGCGCTCGGCTACGCCTTCGACGCCGGGTCGGGCGCCAAACAACTGACGAATGTCTTCGCCGCACTTTATGCGTCGGGTTGTGTGGCGGCGGTGATCGCCGTGCGGCAATCGGGAATCTTCACCGCGGTCATCCAGCCACCGCTGATCCTGTTCGTCAGCGTGCCCGGCGCCTACTGGCTGTTCCACGGCGCCAAGATCACCGGCCTCAGGGACATCCTGATCAACTGCGGTTATCCACTGATCGAGCGCTTCCCGTTGATGGCGTCTACCTCGGCCGGTGTGCTGCTGATCGGCATCGTTCGCTGGTCTCTCGGGAGGGCAGCCCGCCCGCGGACGAAGAGTGCCGGTGCCGCCGGCCCGGTCGCGCGCCCCGCCGCGAGCCGGTCCCGCCGAGTGGCACCGGCGCGGGACGACACGCCCGAGGCGCCGGTTGGGCGTGCCCGGCGCCGTTCACGAGCCCCCGACGGCGAGGCCGCCGAGCCACCCGCCCCGCGGCGCCGTAGCCGGGTGCCCCACGAACCTGACCTGCGCGGGCGGCCGCCGCGCGAGATCGGCCGGGATCCTCGAGTGCGCACCGGCCGGGCCACCGCGGAGATCGGCCGGGATCCTCGAGTGCGCGCCGGCCGGCCGCTGCGGGAGATCGGCCGGGATCCCCGAGTGCCCACCGGCCGGGCCACCGCACGCGACAGCCGCTACGACCCGTACGAACCCCTGGAACCCGGGGAACCGCTCCCGCCCTTCGGGCGGCGCCGCCGGCCCGCGCCACCCACAGCGGACGGCACCACGGCGACCCATCACCCCATCTCACGAGTCCGCTATCGCGGGTCGGCCGGCGACGAGGAGGGTCCCGTCGGCCCGAAAACCTGGAGTACGCGCGACTCGACGGCCGAGTCGTGGGAGTACGACATCTGAAATCCCCGCCACGCGCATGCCAGCCACCCCGCGTCGGCGGCGGGCGCGGTCAGCGCCGGGCCGGGCGAATCTCCCGCGGCAGCGCGAACACCAGCGTCTCGTTGGCCGTCGTCACCGGCTGAACCGTGTCGTAGCCGAACTCGGCCAGCCTCGCCAGCACACCGCGCACCAATATCTCGGGCACCGACGCGCCGGAAGTGACGCCGACCGTGGTCACCCCGCCCAGCCACGTCGGGTCGATGTCCTCGGCGCTGTCGACCAGGTGAGCGGCCCGGGCGCCGGCACCCGCGGCCACCTCGACCAGTCGCACCGAGTTGGACGAGTTGGCCGATCCCACGACGATCACCAGGTCACATTCGGGCGCCATCGCCTTGACCGCGACCTGGCGGTTCTGCGTGGCATAGCAAATGTCGTCGCTGGGCGGATCCTGTAGTTTCGGGAAGCGCCGGCGCAGCCGCCGCACGATCTCCATGGTCTCGTCGACCGATAGCGTGGTCTGGGACAGCCAGATCACCTTGCTCTCGTCGCGGACCGTCACCGTGTCGACGGCCGCGGGCCCATCGACGACCTGTACGTGCTCGGGGGCTTCCCCGGCGGTCCCGATGACTTCCTCGTGACCCTGATGCCCGATGAGCAGGATGTCGTAGTCATCCCTGGCAAAGCGCTTGGCCTCGTTGTGCACCTTGGTGACCAGCGGACACGTGGCGTCGATCACCTGCAGGCCCCGCTGGGCGGCCGAGTGATGGACGGCCGGCGCCACGCCGTGCGCGGAGAACACCACGATGGCGCCCTCGGGAACCTCGTCGGTCTCCTCGACGAAAACCGCGCCGGCCTTGGCCAGGGTGTCCACCACGTGGCGGTTGTGCACGATCTCGTGGCGGACATACACCGGCGGGCCGTGCTTCTGCAGCGCCCGCTCGACCGTCTCGACGGCGCGATCCACCCCCGCGCAGTACCCTCGGGGCTCCGCCAGGAGCACCCGCTTGCCGGCGGCGGTGCCGGCTGCGGAGCGAGATGCGCCGGGAATGCCCACGTCGACGGTCGGCGGCATGGGCATCAGCGTACTTGCTCCCGGCGCACACCCGCCAGCTCACGCCGCCGGCTTGGACTTGACCGCCGGTTAGGGCAGTCTGGGACTCATGTCTACTGCACCGTATGGAATCCGGCTGTTGGTGGGCGTGGCGACGGTTGCCGTGGAGGAAACGATGAAGCTGCCGCGGACCATCCTGCTGTACCCGATGACGCTGGTCAGCCAGGCGGCGCACCTGGTGATGCGATTCCAGCAAAACCTGGCCGAGCTGGTCATCAAGGGCGACGCCACCCTGGACACGCTGTTCCCCCCGAAGGAGGAGCAGCCGGAGTGGGCAACCTTTGACGAGGACTCCGCCCAGCCCGGTGACGAGCCGTCCGGCCCGGGGCCCACGGCCGGCAACGACGATCGCCGAACCGAGGGACGGTTTGCGCTGTATTCGGTGGCCGAAGGGCCACCAGCCTCCCGTGAGTCCGCCACGCCGGCCGGGCCACCGGCCCGGCCCATGCCGGCTCAGCAGCCCCCCGGGCCCGGCCCGGCGCAAACGGGCCCGGCCAAAACGGCGCCGGCGCCGCCGGTGGCAACGGAACTCGACTACGACACGTTGACGCTGGCCCAGCTGCGCGCCCGGCTGCACACGCTTGACGTCGATGAGCTCGAAGCCCTTTTGGCCTACGAGCAGGCCACCAAGGCCCGCGCTCCGTTTCAGACGTTGCTTGCCAACAGGATCACCCGCGCGACCGCAAAGTGACCCGATCGGTGCCGGATCAACCCGCGAATTCGGCGGAAAACCCGTTCCCGGTTCGCGCGGTGGCCGTCCGGATCGCGAGCTGGATCGACAAACTGGGCGCCGTCTGGGTCGAGGGACAGTTGGCACAGATCACCATCCGGCCCGACTCCAAGACCGTGTTCATGGTGCTGCGCGACCCGGCGGCCGACATGTCGTTGACCGTGACCTGTTCGCGTGAGCTGCTGCTGGACGCACCGGTGCAACTGTCCGAAGGTGTGCAGGTGGTGGTCTGCGGCAAACCGACGTTTTATACGGGGCGTGGCACATTTTCCCTGCGGCTGAGCGATATTCGCGCTGTCGGCCTGGGCGAGCTGCTGGCGCGCATCGAGCGGCTGCGCCGGCTGCTGGACGCCGAGGGGCTCTTCGACCCCCGGTTTAAGCGGCCGATTCCGTTCCTGCCCAACACTATTGGACTGATCACCGGGCGGGCCAGCGCGGCCGAGCACGATGTGACGACGGTGGCGGCAGCGCGCTGGCCCGCGGTGCGTTTCGCGGTGCGCAACACCGCGGTCCAGGGGCCCAACGCCGTCCCGCAGATCGTCGACGCGCTGCGCGAACTGGACCGCGACCCGGCTGTCGACGTGATCGTGCTGGCCCGCGGTGGCGGCAGCGTCGAGGATTTGCTGCCGTTCTCCGACGAGACGCTGTGCCGCGCGATCGCCGCCTGCCGCACGCCGGTGGTCAGCGCGATCGGCCACGAGCCCGATAACCCGCTGTGCGACCTGGTCGCCGATCTGCGGGCCGCCACCCCCACCGACGCGGCGAAGATGATCGTCCCGGATACCGCTGCCGAGCAGGCGTTGCTCGACGACCTGCGCCGGCGCAGCGCGCAAGCATTGCGCAACTGGGTGTCCCGCGAACAGCGGGCACTGGCCCAGTTGCGCAGCCGCCCGGCACTGGCCGATCCGCTGGCGGCGCTGACAGCACGCGCCGACGAGGTGCGCCGCGCCCGCGAGGCGCTGCGCCGCGACATCACCCGCCTCGTGGCCGCCGAGGCCGAGCGCATCGGCCATCTGGCCGCCCGGCTGGCCACCGTGGGCCCGGCCGCCACCCTGGCCCGCGGGTACGCCGTGGTGCAAGCGGTTTCCGCCGAGGGTGTTAGATCGGTGTTGCGGTCGGTCAACGACGCGCCCGCCGGTACCAGGCTGCGGGTGCGGGTTTCCGACGGCGCCCTCGCGGCGGTTAGCGAAGGACTCACCGATGGCGACTGACCCGGGAGCGGGGACACCCGTCAGCGAGCTTGGTTACGAGCAATGCCGGGACGAGTTGATCGAGGTTGTCCGGCTCCTGGAGCAGGGCGGTCTCGACCTGGAGACATCGCTGAAGTTGTGGGAAAGGGGCCAGCAGCTTGCCCGGCGATGTGAAGAGCACTTGGCGGGCGCCCGTAAGCGAGTGGAGGACGCGCTGGCCGCCGGCGACGGCGACGAAGCGTGACGCGAAATCGCCCCCGCGCCGCTCCTAACCGCCACGCCTAATCGCCGGGCCGCCGGGTGGCGATCAGCAAGGTGCTGGCCACGCTTTCCGCCCGCAGATCGGCGGGCACCGGTCGGCCCAGGCGGGCGAGCTCCCGGTCGCTGGGAACCGCCTCGACGGTCCAGCCATGCTCGCTGAGCCAACGCTGGGGGTGCGCTGGCTTGTCGTCGTAGATCAGCGTCGTGGCATCGACACCGATGCCCAGCCGGCTGCGTAGCCGGCCGGCACGCTCCCGCCAGGCGGCCAGCCCGCTGGGGTTCAACGAGGATTCGAGGTCGACCGCCTCGATCGCCAGCATGCTGCCATCGCAGCTCAGCGCGGTGATGCGGGCCAGCAGGCTTTCCTGGTCAGCGGCGCGGAGAAAGGGCATGACACCCTCGGCCAGCCACGCGGTGGGCGCCCAGCGGTCGAACCCGGCGGCGGTGAGCGCGGTCGTCCAGTCGTGGCGCAAATCCACCGATACGGCGCAGCGATGCGCCCGCGGCACCGCGTCGTGCCCATCCAGCGTGGCATCTTTATAGGCGAGCACACCCGGCTGGTCGAGTTCATACACCTCGGTGTGGGGCGGCCAATCCAACCGGTAGGCCCGGGAATCAAGGCCGGCGCCCAAAATCACCACCTGCCGGATGCCGGCACGGGTGGCGACCCGGCAGCGTTCGTCGAAAAAGCGGGTGCGCATCGCGTGGTAGTCACGGGCCAGGATCTCCATCCGGCGTGCGTGCTCGTCGTGTCCCAGCCAGCCGAGGTCGCCGTCGGCAAGGCGAGCCCAGGCCGGGCCCGCATTTGCGGCCAGCAGCCTTGCGAACGGGTCGCAAATCAGCGGGTGCGCTTGGGCGCTCTCGGCGGCCCGCGACGCGGCCGCCTGCAGCGCCGTTGCCCCCACGCTCTCGCCGATATCCCAGCTGTCGCCGTCTTTCCTGGCCAATCCGCGTGGGGCGCAGGTCAGTCCGCCGATCTGCGCTCCTCCTGCGGTTCGCCGGTAATAGCTCATCGCGCCGGCCCTCGGCGCGCGCATCGGCCAGTCTTCGTCCGGCCTAGGCATCGTGGTCCGCATCGATCAACTTCCTTAGCGTCGTTGGAGACATTCGCCGATACGGCTGCGTCCTCGCCAGGATCACCGCCCGGGCTTGGTGGGCAGCTCAGGCCGCTCCCACACGGGACAGAACCGTCGTCGCGCGTCGCGCGGCAAGGGCATCCGCCGGTGGCATCGGCGAGGATCCCGGGCTGCACGTGCGGTGGGTCACGTCGATCACCTGAACCCCGCTGTCACGAAGCTGCAAACGCAGCAACCGGGTGTAGCAGCGCAGCGCCGCCCTGGTCGCGCAATACGCCGGGACGGCGGCAGTGGGCACGCACTCCAATCCACACGTGACGTTGACGATCGCGGCACGTGGGCGGGCCGTCAGGGTGGGCAGCAACGCCGCGATCAGCCGGATCGGCCCCCACGGGCTGACCGCCTCGATCGCCTGCGCCGTCTCGGGGCCGCCGGCGGGAAGATGTCCGGAGCCCGCGGCGCACACATTGTTAATCACAATGTTGAGGTCCGGATGGCGCGCGGCCAGCTCGACGGCGAATCGCCGGATACCGGCGCGGTCGCCCTGATCCAGCCGCAGATACTGCATGCCCGGGTTCGCGGCGGCGACGGCCCGCAACGGCGCGGGGCGCCGCCCCGCGATGATCACCTGATTACCCAGCCAGTGAAATGATTCGGCCAGGTCACGGCCGATCCCGGTGGCACCGCCGGTCACCAGGACGGTATTGCCCGTCAACTGCACGGCATCACCTTCCCGTCAATCCCGTGCTGATCCCCCACAGACAGCCTCACACCCACCGTGAAGGACTGCCTTGCTCATCCGCCCAACAGTTAAGAAATCCACGTGCTCGCGGTGAATCCCGCATACTTTCCTCATGACCGACGCGCTCGACGTGCAGATCCTGCACGCGCTTAAGCTCGCGCCGCGAGTGTCGTTTCGCCGGATCGCCGCGGCTCTGGACGTATCCGAGCAAACCGTCGCGCGCCGCTATCATCGGCTGCGTCGCGCGGGCGTGCTGCGTGTCGTCGGCCTGGTCAATCCCCACGTCCATGGAAATGCCCGGTGGGTGGCCCGCATCCACACAAAGCCGGACCGGATACACGCGCTGGCCGAGGCGCTCGTGCGGCGCTCGGAGGTCACCTACGCCAACGTCGCCTCGGATTGGACCGAGCTGGTCTGCATCATCCACGCACCCATCGGCGAAACCCCGGAAGACGTTTTGCTGCAACAACTTCCCCGCTCGGCGTCGGTCCTTGACATCAGTGTGGATCTGTTGCTGCACACGTTCGGGGAAGCGATGCCGTCATCGACCGGCTACGGCAACACGTGGACCGGCTACGGCCCCAAGCTCACCGGCGAGCAGGCCGCTCAGATCCTCGCGGATCCGCCCGCTCGCACGGGGTCCGGGCGGCCGATCACCCCCACGGCGCAGGACCGCCCGCTACTGGACGCGCTCGCCGATGACGCGCGTGCCCCGCTGGCGCTCCTGGCCGAGCGAACCGGCTGGTCGGCCGCGCGGGTAGCGCGGCGAATCGCGGCCCTGGAAGCCGCGGGCACCCTGCTCTACGAGGTCGAGCTGCTGCCGGAGCGTCTGGGTTATCACCTCAACGCAATGCTGTGGCTCACCGTCGCCCCCCAGCACTTGCAGGGTGTCGGCGAGCAGATCGCCGTCCATGATGAGATCGCGTTCGCCGCCGCGGTCAGCGGGCGCAACAACCTTGTTGCCGTCGCCATCTGCCAGGACGCCAATGACCTCTACCGCTACCTCACCGAGCGCCTGGCGGCCATCGATCACATCCGGACGTTTGAGGTCAGCATTCGCACGCAACGCCTCAAGCAAGCCGCCTCGCTCGTCGCACACGGACGGCTGTTCGACCGCGCCCCCGCACCTTGGGCGACCCGCGCGCAGCACGCCTCGCCGTCCGTAGGGCATTCGCCGACCACATGAGCTGCCCGGGAGGCAACCGGCACGTGAGCTGTTCCCCGGCGGAAGCAACCGGACGCCGCGAAACCGCTGTCCCTAGCGCGTCGCGGGCAGCGGCGCCTGTGACTGCGTCGCCGCCGCCAACGCCCGGAACTGATCGGTGCTTCCGGCGCCGGTTATCGCGATCTGCGCGGAACCCGACGGGCCGTCCAGCCGGGTGGTCCACACCGGCTCACGGCCTTTGCCTTCGTAGACGACCCAGTTGACGCCGTCGATGCCGATCACACCCGTCGGGTACATGGACGGATGGATCGAGCCGACCAGCTTGTCCTCGTCGGCATTGCTCTGGGTCAGGCTCAGATACATGCCGGTCGGGCTGAGATATCCGACCGTGGAGGTGACGGCGTTCACCGCCCGGCCGCTCGACGGGTCGGTTCGGCCATTTTCGATGCCGCCACGACTTCCGGAGTTGGCTTGCCAGCCCGAAGGCAACCGCGGCAACCGGATCGGGAACCCAAGTGCCTGCGCGTCGGCACGCAGGGCGCTCGCGGCGTCGTAGGACGGGACCGGTCCCCCGCGCGGCGCACCCAGCTGAAACGAGCAGGTGCCAGCCAGGCCCGCCAACAGGATGCAGGCCAAAGCCAGCAGCGCGATCGACCAGAACATGTCGCGCCCGTCCGTCAGCAGCCGCGACTTGGCGGGCTTGGCCCTCGGCTGGGGCTGCGCGGTCATGAAACTCAGTATCCCAGCTCCGCACGCCAGCCTTCATCTGGGACAATCAACACATGGCTAATGTTGCTGGTGTCCCCTCCTCCTCGCCGCGACCCGGCTCGTCGTCGTCGACGGAAGTCGCTGGTGTCCCCTCCTCCTCGCCGCGACCCGGCTCGTCGTCGTCGACGGAAGTCGCTGGTGTCCCCTCCTCCTCGCCGCGACCCGGCTCGTCGTCGCGGGTGCGGGCCCGGGGTGAGGCCCCGGACCGGAACCTGGCCCTCGAGCTGGTGCGGGTCACCGAAGCCGGCGCGATGGCCGCGGGACGCTGGGTCGGCCGCGGCAACAAGGAAGCCGGCGACGGCGCCGCGGTCGACGCGATGCGCGAACTGGTGAACACCGTGTCCATGCGGGGCGTGGTCGTTATCGGGGAAGGCGAGAAAGATCACGCGCCGATGCTCTACAACGGCGAAGAGGTCGGAAACGGCGACGGCCCGCAGTGCGATGTCGCGGTGGATCCCATCGACGGCACCCGCCTGATGAGCAACGGCATGCCCAACGCCATCTCGGTGCTAGCCGTCGCCGAGCGGGGCGCGATGTTCGATCCGTCGGCGGTGTATTACATGAACAAGATCGCCGCCGGGCCTGAGGCCGCGCACGTGCTGGACATCACCAGGCCAATCGCCGACAACATCCGCGCGGTCGCCAAGGCCAAGGATCTGTCGGTGCCCGATATGACGGTGTGCATCCTGGACCGGCCACGGCACGCCCAGCTCATTCACGACGTCCGCGCCATCGGGGCGCGAATCCGGTTGATCACCGACGGCGACGTGGCCGGTGCGATCTCCGCGTGCCGGCCCAACTCGGGCACCGACATGCTGGCGGGCATCGGCGGCACCCCGGAGGGCATCATCGCCGCGGCGGCCATCCGCTGCATGGGCGGCGCGATCCAGGCCCAGCTCGCGCCCCGCGATGACGCCGAACGCCAGAAAGCCATCGACGCCGGTTATGATCTCGATCAGGTGCTGACCACCGAGGATTTGGTGTCCGGTGAAAACGTGTTCTTCTGCGCGACAGGGATAACCGATGGCGACTTGCTCAAGGGTGTTCGTTACTACCCGGGCGGGTGCACCACGCACTCGATCGTGATGCGTTCCAAGTCCGGCACCGTCCGGATGATCGAGGCGTACCACCGGCTGTCGAAACTTGCCGAATACTCCTCCATCGACTTCACCGGCGACACCAACGCCAGCTACCCATTGCCATAACCCGGATTCGACCTACGAGCGAGGACGCTGACCCATGGCCGATAGCGCCGCCGACACCGAGTACCGCATCGAGCGCGACACCATGGGCGAGGTCCGGGTGCCGGCAAAGGCGTTGTGGCGCGCGCAAACTCAACGCGCGGTGGAGAATTTCCCGATCTCCGGGCGCGGTCTGGAACGCGCGCAGATCCGCGCCCTGGGTCTGCTTAAAGGCGCCTGCGCGCAAGTGAACCGGGATCTCGGGTTGCTGGCGCCGCAGAAGGCCGACGCCATCATTGCCGCCGCGGCCGAGATCGCCGACGGCCGCCATGACGACCAGTTTCCCATCGACGTTTTCCAGACCGGGTCGGGCACCAGCTCGAACATGAACGCCAACGAGGTGATCGCCAGCATCGCCGCCCGGGCGACACCACCGGTTGTCGTGCATCCCAACGACGACGTCAACATGTCGCAGTCCTCCAACGACACCTTCCCGACGGCAACGCATATTGCTGCCACCGAAGCCGCAGTGCGCCAACTGATCCCAGCACTAGAGCTGCTGCGCGACGCGCTGGCTGCCAAGGCTCGCGAGTGGCGCACGGTGGTGAAGTCGGGACGCACCCACCTGATGGACGCCGTTCCGGTGACGCTGGGGCAAGAGTTTTCCGGATACGCCCGCCAAATCGCTGCCGGCATCGAGCGGGTACGAGCCACGCTGCCGCGGCTGGGCGAGCTGGCCATCGGCGGGACCGCGGTGGGCACCGGCCTCAACGCGCCGGACGGCTTCGGGGCCAAGGTGGTCGAGGTGCTGATCGCTCGGACCGGCCTGACCGAATTACGCACGGCGAAAAACTCCTTCGAGGCCCAGGCCGCCCGCGACGGGTTGGTCGAAGCGTCCGGAGCACTGCGCACCATCGCGGTATCGCTGACCAAGATCGCCAACGACATCCGCTGGATGGGATCGGGTCCGCTGACGGGGTTGGCCGAGATCCGGTTGCCGGATTTGCAGCCGGGTAGCTCGATCATGCCGGGCAAGGTGAATCCGGTCATACCGGAGGCGGTGACGCAGGTTGCCGCGCAAGTGATCGGCAACGATGCCGCAATCGCGTGGGGCGGCGCGAACGGCGCATTCGAACTCAACGTCTACATCCCGATGATGGCGCGCAACATCCTGGAGTCCTTCAGGCTGCTGGCCAACGTGTCGAGGCTATTCGCCGAGCGGTGTGTCAACGGGCTATCGGCCAATGTGGAGCGGCTGCGCACGCTGGCCGAATCCTCACCGTCGATCGTGACACCGTTGAACGCGGTGATCGGCTACGAGGAGGCCGCCGCGGTGGCCAAAGAAGCGCTCAAGGAGCACAAGACCATCCGCCAGGCCGTCATTGACCGCGGCCTGGTCGGTGATGTGCTGTCCTTGGAGGAGCTGGATCGGCGCCTCGATGTGCTGGCGATGGCCAAGGTCAAAGACGGGGATCTCGGGGATTCCTAAGCCAAGTCGGCGAGGTTGCCGCTCTCGTAGAGGCCGAGCGATCGATCGGCTCCTGGCGGTTCTCGGCATGGCGTTGCGCTGGGCCCCACAACCTCGTGGCGTTCGGGGCAGGGCGCGTGTCGGAGCCCCAACAGCTCGCTGCCCAGGACCGCGCGCCGCGCGATTGCGTGGTCAACGTCGCAATCGCCCTGCGCAACAAGGGCTTCCACTTTCCGCTGGATAGCCGACTGGTCCGTCTCGTATGGTCGGTGTGTGCTGATCGGGTTGCTGCTGGCGCTGGGCTGCTCAGTGTGTTATGGCACGGCGTCGGTGTTGCAGGCCGCCGCGACGCGATCGGTAACAGCCGGCAGCGGCTCGGGTGTCGACGCAATGTTGCTGTTGCGCGCGGTGCGGCACTGGCGCTATCTCGCGGGGCTTGGTCTTGACGCCGGCGGCTTTCTGCTCCAAGTGGTGGCGCTGCGCTTAGTACCGATCTACGTCGTCGCCGCGGCGTTAGCCGCCTCACTCGCGGTGACCGCCGTCGGGGCCGCATGGCTGCTCTCGGCGCGGCTGGCGCCGGCGGAGCGGACCGCTGTGGGCGTGGTCTGTGTGGGCCTTGCGATGCTCGGGCTCGCTGCCGGCCCGGAGGGATCCCGGCGCGGCCCGGCTGGACTGGGCTGGGCCCTGGTGGGTTTGGTCGCCGCGATACTCGTTGCCGGTGCGGCGGCAGGACGGTTGGGCGGCCGCTGGCGGGCCCTCGTTCTGGGCTTAGGGGCCGGTGGCGGCTTTGGTGCCGTGGAGGTCGGCGTGCGCCTGATCGATGTGACCGATCCCACCAGAGCCACGTTCTACACCAACCCGGCCCTGTACGCGGTGGCCCTGGGCGGGGCCGCCGGGTATCTGTTGCTGACGTCTGCGCTGGGCCGCGGATCGGTGACCACGGCCGTCGCCGGAATGGTGGTCGGGGAAACGATTGGGCCTGCGCTCGTCGGGGTGGGATGGCTCGGTGACCGCACCCGCGACGGCTTCGGCTGGATGGTCGTGGTGGGATTCGCCATAGCAGTCGCCGGAACATTAGCACTGGCCCGATTCGTGAAGCGGCGAATCCAGAGCCGACGAAAACACCTCTGCCGCAGTCGAATACCACATGAAGCTGGGGCCCACCGATCCCGGGAGCTGATCACCTCGCCGAGGTCGGGCCGAGGAATCGACGTTGTCGGTTCCTCATCGAGGACGCCACGCGGTCCACCATGGTCCGAGGGCGTGCCGCCACCCCGCCCGAGAACCCATCTGTCGACCGTCATTGCCCGTAGCGTCACGTGCGCCGGGCCCCGTGTGGCCTTCCCTCGACAGCGAGGCTCCGCCCGGCGCGCGGTGATACACCCGATACGCCCAGAGTCGCCCACGCGGTTTGGGACGTGATTGCGGCCGGGCCGTCGTCGGCGTTCAACGCCGCCGCGGCTCACGCGCGACCGAGCCTTCGACGCATCGCGCGCGCCCGAGAAGACCGGCTTGAGTTCCTAACTGAAGTCAAGCCACTTGGGGGTTCGTAGGCTTGCGTTTAGCGGGCTGGGATGTTAGAGCGCGTGGCGACTCCTGTGACTCCTGGCCCGCCTTTTTGCGGCGCTGGCGCATGAGTTTGTGGCGGACGTGGTCGCGGCGGCGGGGATCGAGTTGGTAGCGCTCTTTGACGATGGCTCGGCCTTCCGATTCGGTGATCGCGGTGCCATCGACGTCGCGCAGTTGGTAGGGCTGCCCGTTGCGCATGCAGGTGGCGATGCGGGTGATCAGCATGGTGGCCAGGTGGCAGATCGCCGAGTCATGGTGGCGGTCCCCGGCCATTAGACGGTGGTACTTCGCGGCAAATTGGGGATCGACTTTGCGCGCCTGATCGGCTGCGGTGCAAAGCATTTCGCGTAGCAGCGGGTCGCCGGCCTTGGTGATCGACGACTCGGTCTTGACCACCCCCGATTGGCTGACTTTCGGGACCAGTCCGGTGTAGGCGCGGATCGCCGCGAGCGAGGTGAACCGGTGCGGATCACCGATCCGGCCGGCGATGACCGCGCTGATGGTGGCTCCGAGGCCGGGCGCGGACGCGACAATCCCCTGCGGGTCGGCCTGGGCGTAGAGGTTTGCGATCCGTTCGTCGATCTCTTTGATCTGACGGGTCAAAAACAGCGCTTGTTCGGCCTCGTGGGCGATGTCGGCGGCCAGTTCGGCGAAGCTCATCCCATCGGTGCCGTCGACATTCCACAGGGCGAGGGTTTCTTTGGCCGCGACGATCAGGCCGGCGGCATGCTCGTCACGCCAGGCGCCACGGGACCGCGTGGCGAGAAACCTGGCCAGCCTGGCCTGGCCGAGCCGGATCACTGCGTGGGGATTGGCGTAGTGCGCCAGAAACTGCAGCGCGGCGTTGCCGTAGTTCGACCCGAGCACCGCATACCAGGACGGTCCCAGCAGCTCGATGAGGGAGTCGAGGCGGGCATAGACCGCGGTGCGGCGCTTGACCATCGTGGAACGCTGCTTGGTGAGCCGCCGCAACGGATCAGCTGGGCCTTGCCCGGTGTAGGGACGCAATCCTTCAGGGCGCAGCAGCGGCAGCCGGGCCAACAGCTCTGAGTCGATCCGGTCGTTCTTGGCGTGCTTGGAGTAGTACTTGCGCAGGTCCGCTGACTGAGTCGTCGGCACCATCACCACCTTCGCGCCGCGCCGGCGAAACCACTCCGCCACCACAATCCAGGCGTTTCTGGTGGGCTCGAGCACCACCGTCAGCTCGCCTGGATCCTCGGCACCCACATCGGCCCACACCCGCTCCAGCTCGTCGGGGCGGGTCAAGAACTTACGGCCCCGCCACACCGTCTTGCCGTCACGGGCCAGCGTCGCCTGATGCGCCGCCCGGACCGCGACGTCGATCCCCAACGTCAATGCCACTGCAAACCCTCCTGCCACAAGCTCTTCCAGATCACCACGTGACTGAGCGCCACGGCCACGGTCCAGACATTCTCTAAGCAGGAGTCCACACCACGGGCTGGCTCCAAGTTCCCGAACAAGAACACCGCACGACCAGACACCAAAGTCCACGGGAGGCCGCTCAAATCTCAGGGATCACCAAATGTCCCAGTCGGACCCTCGGACCTGCCCGTGGACTCACACCGAGGCTAAATGTCGGACACCGGGAGCACACTAGAGCCATGAGCGACGACAGGACCGTTGTCGGCGCGACAGCGGCGCTAGACCGGGCACCCACAGGCGTTGCCTACGCCTGGGGTGAGGAACCTTACCCAGACGATGACACACCATGGCAGGAGGATAGCTGGCCCGTCAGGGCCGCCTACCTGCTCATCGCCGCTGCCATCGCGGCCGTGGCCATCGCCGCGGCTGCCATCGCCGGGATGCTGGTGCTGATACCCCCGCCGCAGCCCGGCAGCCACTACACACTTGCGCCCGGCCCTGTTCAGGCACCGATCCCGAGGGCCGCGCCACCGTCGCAAGCCGCCGCGCCACCGTCGCAAGCCGCCGCACCACGGAAGGCGGCGCCACCGCCCGCGCAGACAGCACCCCCAGCAGTGCTGCCGCCCGCGCAGGCAGCACCCGCAGTAGTGCCGGCACCCGCGCAGGCGGCACCCGCAGTAGTGCCGGCACCGAGGGCGCCGCGGCCTACGCAACCTCGACCGCCGGCGCGCACCATCCCGGCGCCCGGGCCGGGTGGGTTCACACCGGCAGAGGACCAGGAGTTCTTGGAAAGTTTGGAGCCGTTCGGCTATACCTTCGTCAATCCCGCGCAGGTAATCGAGTGGGGCCACCACTATTGCCGACTCCTGCAGCAAGGCGAAAGCGTCGGGGAGGCCGACCGCGAGATGGCGAACCTGATCGGCCCCGACGCGCTCATGCTGGACGCCAGCGCGCAGGTGGCTTACCCCACGTGCTACTGAAAAGCTTCCGCGAGATCCCGCGGACGCCGTTCACCGTAAGCGCACGCCATTTGACCGGGTACCCGATCGCCGTCGCGTGCCCGGCGGGGATGTCACCACCGGCGCCACCCATGCCGTTGTTTCCCGACGGCGGCAACGGATTCGACTCTGCCGCAAACGGTTGGCGGCGATCCGCGGCCAACTTTTGCTTGATGAGATCTGGCTGCGCTCGGGGTTGCGTGGCGGCGGCCAAGCCCCTGGGAATGCTTGAGCACGTCAGCGCGGTCCGATGCGGAACCCGACTCGGGCTCGACGAACGCTGTGGTGACCAGAAACCGATGCTCCTAGGAGCGATACGTGGCCGAGGGTGAGAAGTGCGGTCGTATGCGACGGCACAGTGAACACGACCGGTGCCCGGGGGGTTTTCACAGTCGCGGTGGTAGGAGGAGGAGATCGGCTGGTACAGAGCAGATTCCGAACAGTCTGCTACCGGTAGCGAGTGCGATACGGCTGTAGGCCGTCACCCGCGCCGCGGCCGTCATGTCCGCCGAGTCCTGTAGAGCGGCACTTTGGACCACAACCTGACCATTGTCACACATAACCAGGTCGAACGATATCGATGCGTTTCGCACTTCAAGCCGGGTATCGGCGGGTCGTGGATGGACCGCCGTCGTCGGTTCGTCGGAGTTCGTGGAGCAGGTTCAGCGAGGGCCGTCAGTGGCTCGCACAGGCGGGGCCAGGAACAACGCTGGATCAGCTAGGACGACACTGGGCGGCACATCGCCCTGACGGGTCACCACAAGAGGTGTCCGCCACACGTCTCCTTGGTTGCCGCATTCATTGGTTAGAGCGGTGAGCGTCGCAACGCCTCGAAGCGTGCCGTCGGGCTGTGGCTCCAAAGACCAACTGACCGTGTCGGTCTCGGTGACTGTTCCGTTTGTTTCACCGGGGCATTGGTCCCCTGACTGGAGATACGGCGTGTCCTGCCAGTGACCATTGGCGAAACGGAGCACAACTACGCCACCCGTGGGCTCTTGGTGGTTTTCGTCGGCCAGTACGGCCCCAGTGGCAACGCATCCAGCCGATGTGCACAGGGAACGAAAGGCCCACCAGTGTGTCTCGTCCCCAGCGGAACCGTCTATTAGGGCGCCGTTTTCCGTCTGCTTTGTGAATTCATAGTCCACGCGATAGGTGCCGTCGAGCACCGGCCCCCGACAACTGGGGCTGCGGTGCTGGTCGTCGGGGAAGCGGTGACCGTCGCCGGATCGGCCACGCTGACACCAGGCGGCACATCACCCATCCGTGTCGCCACCAACGGCGCCTGGATCACCTCTCCTTGGTTACCGCATTCATTGGTCAGAATAGTGCCGGTCATACCGCCGCGAAGCGTGCCGTCGAGCTGGGGCTTAAACGACCACGTAGCCATTGCGGTGTTCACGCCCGCGACGACACTTTTCCCGTCTGCCCCCAGGCAATGTGGAAGCTGCACGTGGGTCTGAACGGGTGTCCGCTGCCAGTGACCATCGACAAAATGGAACTCGGCTGTGTCACCAGGGTTGGACACCACGTGATGGTTGTTGACGTCGAGCTCGGTCCCGGTGGCAACGCAACCGATAGGTCCGCACGATGACCGAAATGCCCACCAAGCGGTGTTGCCGGTGTTGGGTTGGGGGTTGGGCGCACCGTTGACCGTCCCCTTTGCAAGGTCTACCTCCACGCGATAGGTGCCGTCGAGCACGGCGGCAGGCAGGGTTCTGGTTGGCGGGCTGGTGGTTGCGTGATTGTCCCGCTCGATCACGTACAGGGTGGCACCAATGGCGGCGACCACCACCACTATCACCGCCCCGACAAGGATCGGGCGCCGTCGCCGCGAGTTCTGTGCTGCGGTCGGCGCACTGCCCGATGGCGGGCTTTCCTCAGGCCGCAATGGAGACTTCGTGGTCGTCGACTGTGGTTTCGCGCCGTGTCGTACCGACTGCGCGGATCCCGCGGTGCGGGCGGCGACGGTGATGCCCGCCTCGGTGAGACGATCACTGTCCGCGTCAACGGCGGCCCGCCCACTGAGCCTGCTGGCGAACTCGCGGCACCGGCCGAACCGGTCGGCGGGGTCTTTGGCCAACGCTGTTGACAACACCGGATCGAGGTATGCCAACTCCGGGCGCCGATCACCGAGCTTTGGCGGTGCTGCGTTGAGGTGTTGGCTGATCACAACCGCCGGGTTGGAATGCTGATACGGCGGTGCGCCGGTGAGAAGGTGAAACGCGGTGGCCGCCAATGCGTACTGATCCGCGCGCCCATCCACCTCCAGCCCCATCAACTGCTCAGGTGCGCAGTACGCCACCGTGCCCACCGCCATATTGGTCGCCGTCAGTCCGCCGGCGTCCGCCAGTTGGCGGGCTACTCCAAAGTCGGCCAACAGGATCCGTCGTTCGCCGTCTTCTGGCGCGGTGAGCAAGATGTTGGCCGGCTTGACGTCGCGATGCAACAATCCCCGCTGGTGAGCGTAATCGAGCGCCCTGGCCACCGCGGTGACGATGGCGCACACCTCATGTGCTGGCATCCCTGCCGGATACCGGGCTTTCATCAGCTGTCCAGCGTCGGTGCCCTCGACGTAGTCCATCGCAATCCACAGTTGGCCATCGAACTCGCCCCGATCATGCACCCCGACAATATTTGGGTGCCACAGTTCGGCGACGAGGTCGGCTTCACGGTGGAACCGCTCCCGGAATTCGCGATCCACGGTGAGCGACTCGGGAAGAATCTTTAACGCGTCGCGGCGGCGTAACCGGGGGTGCTGCGCGAGGTAAACCTCGCCCATCCCTCCAGAACCCAGCAGCCGGAGGATGGTGTACCCAGCAAAAATCGAGCCGGCCACCAACGGCATGCGCCGATACTACCGCCGTCACCGGTGCGGCCGAGCGCTTCTGACGGAGTCGCCTTCTCGCCCCGCCAGCTGACCCCTTCAACGGCCCGGCCCACCCGCCAGGCGCGCGGTATCGCCTGCCCGCCTCCGTCCGTCACGATGAACACCGACAACCCGCCTCACGCCGTCACCTTGACCACCACGTCAACAGGCCACCAACTACCGTTGTTGCCTCACCGACAGTGCCGCCGTCGTGTTCATTTTCAGTGCCGGCAATACAGGGAAACGACCTCGGCGATGCGCCCCGATTATGGGCTATCCCGGCCTGACGCGCGCGAAGGAAGCAGCGACGACGACAGCAGGTAGCCGCAAGCAGAAGCGTCATGCTTGGCTGCCACCCCGCTCGGGGGGATACATCCCAAGCACGGGTACGGTCGAAATGCCGCAGCCACCGAAGGGCGGCGGCGTGGGCAACTTGCCGCGTCGTGATGCGGCTGAGCGTGCAGAATCGGCTCCCGCCGCTAACGGCCCCGAAATCCCCCAAGCCCGATAATGAAGGCGGTCGTCCCCGAACCGGGGGTCGTCGGCCGAAGCCGGCACAAAATCCGACTCCTAACCCGCCTCGTGATGGTGGCGGAATATCAACGCCGGAGAAGTAAGGGGCCCTCCGGAGGTGCGGCTTCGCCGAAAGCGTTACCGTCCCATTTCGGCCCCTGTCGTACCCATCCGTTACCCTGCCGACGTGCAGGAAGGGCTCTACGAGTCACTGCTGACCGAACGGCTGCACCGCGCGTTGGCGGGGCGACCTGATCTGCACCCCGAGATCGGCTTCGTTGATGAGGGCGAGCACCCGCTGTCCATCGCGCGGCATCTCACGCCGGTCATCGAGCGCGCGCTTCGGGGTGCAGCGACGCCGCAGGCCCGCGTGGAGGTGGTGCGCCGGGTCTTGGCGGCGCTGCCTGACCCCGACGCGATGGTTGAGGCGTTGCACCAAGACGAGCCCGACAAAATCGAGCGCCTCGAGGAGGTGAGGGCGGCCAACCGGGTCGGTGTCGCCCGGTTGCCGCGGCCGGCCACCTCGTTGTCGGAGACGACGTTGATGACCAATGCGCACTACGAACCCACACTGGCTGCCGAGCTGCGCGCCGAACTCGCCAGTGCCGATCACGTGGATTTGTTGTGCGCCTTTGTTAAATGGGAGGGCTTGCGGCTGTTGGAAGAAAGCTGCACCAGCTGCGGTTGCGCAAGGTGCCGCTGCGGGTCATCACGACGACCTATCTGGGGGCCACCGACGCGCGGGCCCTCGATGCCTTGGTGGAGGAGTTCGGCGCGCAGGGCGCATCAATTACGAAACCGAGCGCACCCGGTTGCACGCCAAGACGTGGCTGCTGCAGCGCGACATCGGTTTTCACACCGCCTATGTGGGGTCGAGCAATCTGTCGCATGCGGCGCTGGTGGACGGGCTGGAGTGGAATGTGCGCCTGTCTGGGGTGTCGACCCCGCATCTGCTGGAGAAGTTCCGCACGACCTTCGAAGCCTGTTGGGAGAGTCGCGAATTCGAGCCCTACCGGCCGTCGGCCGACGGGCAGCGGCTGCGTGGGGCGCTCGAGGTCGCAGCGGGTGGGCGCCGACGCGACCGGCTCACGGTCACGCTGTCGGGGCTGAAGGTGCAGCCCAAGCCGTTTCAGGCCGAGATGCTTGAAGACCTCGACGCCGAGCGGGTGCTACATGATCGGCACCGCAACCTGATCGTGGCGGCCACCGGCACGGGCAAGACGGTGGTGGCCGCGTTGGATTATCGCCGGCTGGTGCGTGAGGTGCACGGTCGTGACTTGACGCTGTTGTTCGTCGCGCACCACAAGGAGATCCTGGTGCAGGCCCCGGCGCATGTATCAGGAGGTGCTGACCGAGCCGACGTTCGGGGAACTGCTGGTCGACAGGGAGCAGCCAAGCACCTGGCGCCACGTGTTCGCCAGCATCCAGTCACTGTCGGCCGAACGGCTTGCCACCATCGACCCCATCCACTTCGACGTGGTGGTGGTCGATGAGTTCCACCACGCCGAGGCCGCGTCGTATCGGCGGCTGCTCGGTCATGTGCAACCCGTCGAACTGCTGGGTTTGACCGCAACACCCGAGCGCGGCGACGGCGTCGATGTCCGCGAGTTCTTCGACGGGCGAGTCGCCGCTGAGCTACGGCTGTGGGAGGCCCTCGACCAGCATCTGCTGTGCCCGTTTCATTACTTCGGTGTGCACGACGGGGTCGACCTGGCCGACGTGCAGTGGCAGCGCGACAGCTACGACCCCGCGGCGCTGAGCGGCCTCTACACCGGCAACGACGCGCGCACCCGCGTCGTGCTCAAGGAACTGCGCGACAAGGTGGCCGACGTGGCGGCGATGCGTGCCCTGGGGTTTTGCGTGAGCATCGAGCATGCCCGCTACATGGCGGAGCGGTTCAACGCCGCCGGGGTGCCGGCGCGTGCGGTGTCGGCGGACACCTCGGCCACCGAACGCCACGCCTCGCTAAAAGCGCTGCGCAACCGGGAGATCAACATCCTGTTCGCCGTTGACCTGTTCAACGAGGGACTCGACATTCCCGAGGTGGACACCGTCTTGTTTTTGCGGCCCACCGAAAGCGCCACCGGTTTTCTGCAGCAGCTCGGCCGGGGTCTGGGTTAACACCGGGCAAAACCATGCTGACCGCGCTGGATTTCGTCGGAAATCAACGCCGCGAGTTCCGGTTCGATCAGCGTTTTCGGGCGCTGACGGAACCGCAACGCTCTCGTGCACCAGATCGAGCAGGGCTTTCCGTTCTTGCCGACACCAGGTTGTGCGGCGAGGTGCTACAGAACCTCCGCGTTGATCTTGCCGAAGTCGACCGCGTAGCACTCAGGGTCCAATGTTCGGCACGCCGAAGTAGCGGCTCTTGGGTGCGGGCCCCGACGGCGGAGACGATGGTACGCGACCGGCGGCCTCGACTTGACCTCTGCCGTCCGTTTCTTCCTCACCGAGTTCCTCGACCTCGCGCTTGCGTTGCGCGACAGCACGCGACGGCTCGACCAATAATGAGGTGTCGGTGATAGTCGGTGCCGGTTCGTGGTCGGTCGGCAACACTAACTCCAGGTAGCGCCCGCCGTCCCACGCTTGAGCGAACGCGAAGCCGTCTTTTTCCCGGAGGATTTGGTAGTCGTACACCGACCAGACACCGTCTTCGAATACCTGCCGGTCCCGTAGGCGAGCCGTGTGGGGTAGGTGGTGGCGATGATGGCACAGCGGACACGGCAGCGCTTCCTGAGGTGTGATTGGTGTGGAAACGGTGATCATCCAGTGCTTTATCTCCGTCCTGTAACCACACTGGTCCCGCGTGTTACATCAGCAACAACGCAGGTTAAGCATCAATTCATGACTTTGTCGACGCCCCAGGTGCCCGGGCCTGCTGTCCGGTGCGTGCCAGGATGTTCTCGCAAAGCGCCCGAAAATGCTCCTCGCTTTCCCGCGCGCGCGTTAACTGATTGCCGCGGATCACCGCGTCAGCTTCGAGTTCGAAGATCGCCCGGCGCATCGCTTGAGCGTGGGGCACCAAGCTGTGGTAGTTTTTCAGTTCGCCAAGGTCCGGACCATCGGATTGTGCTGGGTCGGCGAGCGTCGCGCCGTTGTCATCCTCGAATTGCGCGAGGGGTGCAAGAAGCCCTCGTTCGATTTCCTCCGGCATCTGATCAATCCAGTTCGAGAAGGCCATAGTCGCTTCACCGCGGTAGATGTTGAACTGCTGTGATACATAGCCGAGAACCTTGGGCAGTCCAGCTGGAATTGGGAAGGGCAACGTAGATGCGCTGCGCACGGCCCTCGCAGTCCTCCACTCGCCGACCCACCGTTTCAAGCTGCCACCAACACTCGGTAGGGCTCGAAGCGAGAACAGATCGGCGGCAAGCGGCACAATCAGATAGTCGCTGCCCAGAAGCACGCCGCGGTTTAGCGCGCCGACATTCGGGCCGAGATCAACAAAGGCATAATCAGCATGGACCGATCCGCCGAGGTCCTGAATCAGGCGGTACGGCGCGCTGGTGACGCGGAAACCGCGCTCGAACCCAGCTAAAGCCTCGGTCCATGCGCCCGGCATGATGCCCTCGAAATCAGACAATCGGAGGTCGCCTGCAGCAAGCCAAACACCCTGCTCCCGAACGGCATGGGGAATCGGGGCAACGATATCGCCGGCGCCGCCGACAAGAGGGTTGAAGGCGTCCGCGACGGTCTGGCTAGCCTCGGTCGATGTGTATAAGCGCTCCAATGTTTCGTCGGACAAGCTGATTGCGGTCAGGTTAGCCTGGGCATCGAGATCGACCATCAACACCCGCATGCCAAGCCGGGACATCTCGATCGCCGCGTTGAACAGCATCGTTGTCTTGCCGACGCCACCCTTGTGGTTGAAAAATGCAATCGTCTCCACTCTCGATCCCTTGTTTCCTGTGCTACTGGCAGGTCCCCGATAATCGGTCCACCCGGTTTTGGAGCCAGGTTGTGTTGATACCGGTTTTCAGTTGATCTCGCAGGCCACGGGGTGATGGGTGTGGCTGCATCGGGCAGCGTACTTGGCCGGGGTCAGATAGCCCAGCGCCGAGTGACGATGCCGATGGTTATGGTCGTGCTTGAAGTCGCCGATGACGACGCGGGCCTCGAGCAGGTTGGCGGAACGTGTCAAGGTCGGTGAGACAGTTTCTTATGCGGATTTGATGAGTGCTTCGGGGGTTGGTTGGTTGATCCAGGCGAGGGTTGGCAGTTTCGGTGGGGTGGGTCGGCGACGCCGGAACCTGGCGGGGTTGGCGGCATAGGCCGCGTCGAATGTGGCGGCGCGTTGGGCCTGGATCTGGGTTGCGGTGCCGTAGTGGACCGACGCCGCGGTGTGTGGTGCGACGCCGCTGTGTCGATGTTGATGGTTGTAGTAATCGAAAATGCGCTGCAGAAGGTGCGGGCGTCTTCGATCGAGCCGAACCGGGCCGGGAACGCCGGGCAGTACTTGAGGGTCTTGAAATTGGCCTTCGAGTAGGGGTTGTCGTTGGACACATGCGGGCGGCTGTGGCTGCGGTCCACGCCCAGGTCGGTCAGGAGTTGGGCGACCGGCTTGGACGTCATCGAGGTGCCGCGATCAGCATGGAGAGCCAGTTGGCCGGGCTCGATGCTGTGGTGGGCCACGGTGTCGTCGATGAACTGCTTGGCCAGTTCAGCGGTCTCGGTGGCCGCAACGGTCCAACCGACGACCTAGCGCGAGAAGATGTCGATGATCACATACAGTTGATAGAAGGTGCCACGTTGTGGCCCTTGTAATTTCGTTATATCCCACGACCAAACCTGGTTGGGCGCGGTGGCGATCAGCTCGGGTTTCTTGCGCGCCGGGTGGGTGCGCTGACGGCGCCGCTCCCGATTCTCCCCAGCGATCGCCAAAAGCCGGTACATGGCGCGGATCGAGCACAAATAGATGCCGTCATCGAGTAGGCGCGCCCACACCTGCGCCGGCGCCAGGTCGCAATACTCGGCCGAGCGCAGCACCGTCAGGATCTGCTGGCGTTCGGCCTCGGTGAGCTTGTTGGGCGGCTCGGACCGAGTCCGCGGCACCGGCCGTGATGCTGGGTTGCGGCGCCGATACAGCATGGCCCGTGATGCGCCCAGCAATTCACAGGCCTGCTTGGTGCTGGTCGCCGCCTCCAAGTCGGGTAGATGCTCGCCGATCACGGCTTCGACTTCGGCTCGAAATCCACGCTCTCGGAGAGCATCTCCAAGAGCGCGTGCGCTTTTCCCGTGATCTCCAAGGCTAGCTTGGTCCGGTCCAGCTCGGCCTGCAGTTGCTTGGTGCGTCGCCGCAGCTTCTCCAACTCGACCTGCTCAGCGGTGCGTTTGGACTTACTCTTCGGCGTCAGCCCGTCTCGGGCACCGGCAGCACGGGCCTTGCGCCATTCGGCGATGTGCGAGCTATACAGGCCTTCGCGGCGCAGCAACGCACCACGCTCGGACGAACCGGTCGGCAGCGCGTCGTACTCATCGAGGACACGGGCCTTGTACTCGGCGGTGAACGTGCGCCGCCGTGCCCGCGCGCCCGGATCCGGTGTACTGCCCACTTGATCAGTATCAGCGCACCCTTCCAGGGACGCGATCGTCATAGTCACCGAAAACGGTGATCCTGTCTCGCCCTGTAGTGATAATCGGCTACTGCTGCTGTCTCACCAAACCCTGTCACACAGGGCCGTGGTAGCCCGGTTTGCCTGAGGCCACGCCCAGACTCATGGCGTCAGGGTTCGCTCGATCGCGTGACCCTTCGGATGGCAGTCGAGGAGGTCAGGGCGGGCGCATTGGTGTTCAGCCGCCACCCTGCGCTTCTCAGTGGTCAATCTGGGCCCAGCGGCCATCTACGACGCCCAGAAAATCGAGGTACGGCGCGGCGATGTCAGCCCTATGCGCCACAATGAAGCCACAGTCGACGGTGAGTAAAACTACGATTCCGTTTGGCGGAGCGCCTTATGAGCAGATCTTGGGGAAGCGATGGACATGACCGAAAACGATTCCGACAGGGAAAGTCTGGTCCGGAAAGCAATCAATCTATTTACGTTCCTGCGCAGAACGCAGCAGTTGCTCGTGCCGAGGGTATACACCGTAGACAGCTTCGAAAAGGTGGTGTGGTTCGCCGACATCCCCGACCATTTGGCAGTACGATCCGCGCACCGAATGGCAAACCTGGAGTTGCCCAATCCTCTGCTCGAAGTGGACCGAGTACCCAAGTCGGACCCGCCGCCGATCGCGTCAGATCTCATACCATGGGTCGAGGGCCCAATCGACGACTTGAGTAGAGAACCCTCCCTTCGGGAGGTGATCTACGTCGAGGAGCCTCGCCCCGTCACTGACACCGGGGTGAGCGAGGCTAAGGAGCAGAACGCCGAGCGCCGACGGAGCGAACTCGCCGAAGTGCCGGACGTGGCCGCTACCTTCGACGAATGGCTCCTCGATTGGCGGTCGTGGGCGGAGCGGGAGAGCCGCGACCGCGTTGTGAGGGACCTGTACAAGGAGCTCTTCGCTATCCACCTCACGTCGGTCGGCCACACCGAAGAGTTCGAACTCGTCCTCGGCGTCGGGTGCCTGACGTGGCAGCCCGACGGGCACGAGCAGGTGACACGTCACCTCGTGACCGCCTCGGTCTCCGTCACGTTCGACGAGAAAACGGGCACGTTGACCGTGTGCCAGGTGCCCTCACCGGAAAACGTGTCGATCGAGCTCGACATGCTCGACCCGGGGCTCATCCCCAACCTCGCCAAGATCGACGAGATCCGACAGCTGGCCCGGAATTTCGAAGGCCACCTACTCGACAGAATCGCGATCGGGGACATTTGCCGGCGCCTCACCCACTGCCTCGACGCCCGCGCCGAGTACGACGAAGACGCACTCGTCCCCGCTACCGGGCGGGCACCACGCGGCGCGTTCGCCCCGGCGCTGATCCTCCGGCGCCGCACCAACCGCGGGTTGGTGCAGATCTACGAGCAGATCGTCAATCACATCCAGGCCACCGGAGAAGTCCCCAGCGGTGTGCTGCCGTTGATCGACCCGGATCGCCAGCCCGAATCGGACTACACCCCCACTCCTGGCGCCATCGTCACGGTCGACGAGGAGGACTTTCTCCCGCTGGCGGTCAACGATGTGCAGCGCCGGATCATCGAGCGTGTCGATCGCAGCGCCCAGACGGTGGTGCAAGGGCCGCCGGGCACCGGCAAGACCCACACGGCCGCCGCGCTGGTCTGCCACCTGCTCGCCCAGGGCAAGCGGGTGCTGATCACCGCACAAACCGACAGGGCATTGCACGAGGTGCGTGACAAACTGCCACGCGAGATACGTGCACTGGCGGTTTCGGTGATCGGCCAATCGCGTTCGGAGATGGCCGAATTGCGTACCGCGGTCGACAGTATCTCCCAGCGTGCTGACCAGTTTGACCCGGACGTTTCCCGACAGGCCATCGACCGGCACCTCGCGAACATCGACGTCCTAAGGCGGCAGCGTGCCGAGGCGTATAAGAAACTGATCGCGATCCGTCGCGAGGAGGTCGAGCCGCGCAGCGACGGGCCCGAAGAGGGCACCCTCGCCGCGATCGCCTACCGCAACCTTCAGCAGGAACCGCGGTTCGCATGGATTTGTGAGTTCGAAGTCGATCCGAACGACGAGGGCACCAGCGTTTCTTCGGACGAGATCGTGTGGTGGCGAAACGTGCTGCTGAACCGCGACGTGGCAGAGAACGAGACCGAGGCAACGCGTCGCTTGCCGGCCTTGGAGTCAGTGGTGCAGCCTCACGACTTCGCCGCCTTGGTCGCCGCCGAGCAGCAGGCGATTGCCCGTAAGGAGCGGTACAGCAACCTGTTGTCACATCAGTCATTCGAGTTTGTCAGATCGCTTGCGTCGAAAGTCCGAGACGAATTGCGCCACAGAGTTGCTGAACTCACCGAACAAGCCGGCGCGTTGGAACGTCGCAAAGAACCCTGGATGAACGAGGCCTTGCGCGACGTCCGCAGCGGTCGCCATCAGAGCTGGAAGGCTCGCTCCGCGCAGATCAGGTCGCTGACCCACCAGGTCGAGGCACTTATCTTTCGAATCGGACCGACAACATCGGTCGATGTGTCCGCTGGTGACCACAGAGTGTATCAGCATGTCGCGAAATCGATTCTGACATACCTCGATTCGGGCGGCAAGATCAAGACACTTCCGGATGGCTCACCGAAGATCGGTGCGTTCAGTCCCAAGACGGTCAAGTTGGCCCAGCCGTTCTTCTCAAATGTGAAGATCAATGGGCTGCCGCCAGTCACTAGTGAAAGACTTGAGGCTTTCATCGACTGGGTGGAGGCCAACCGGATAATCACAGCGTTGGATCAGGCGTGGCCGTCCTCGGTCCAAATCCCGGACGAGGACACCCTTGCCGAGAAGTTGCACTGGCACCGCACCGAGCTGGCGCAGCTCGACAAAGTGCTGGCGCTGGGGGAGCGGCTCGAGGCGGAGCGGTCCTGGTTCGAGGCCAACGACCTGCCGGTGCCCGACTGGATCGACCTCGACGAGATTAGGCGCTACGCTGAATTGGTTGAGGCAGCCGCAGCTGCCGACCAAGCGGACACTTCATCGGCGCCGATCGATGCGCTGGCCGACTATTTGAACGAGGAAGCCAGGTGGCCGAACCCCCCGCAGGTCGTTTCTTCGCTGCTCGATGCGGTGCGCAGCCGAGATACGAATTCCTATGCGGAAGCTCACGATCGGCTTGTCCATCTGCACCATGTTGCGGACGCCATTGCAGAACGTGGGCGAATCCAAGCATGTTTGGAGGCGTCTGCGCCGCGACTGGCGAGGGCGATCATCGCCGACCCGACAGCAGCGGACTGGGACGGCAGGTTGCCGTGCTACGGCGACGCATGGCGTTGGGAAATGACAAGGCGTTGGGTCATGGGCCGAGACGTCGAGGACATCAATGCGCTCGAGATGCAACTTAACGGAATCGAGCAGCAGATCCGAAGCGAGGTGGAGCATCTGGCCGCCGAGCGGGCATGGGGTCACGCCGTTGCGCCCGGTCGTCTCACAGGCCGTGCCCGCGCCAACCTGACCCAGTACGCGCAACTGGTGGCCTCGCTGGGGAAGGGCACCGGCAAGTACGCCGCCAAGAAACGTGCCGAAATCACCGAGGCGATGGATCGGTGCCGTCCGTCGGTTCCGGTGTGGATCATGCCTCTCTACCGGATCGCCGAGCAGATCCGCGTGCGACCGAATTTGTTCGACGTCGTCATTGTCGACGAGGCGTCGCAGGCCGGTTTGGAGGCCACCTTCCTGCAATACCTGGCACCCAAGCTCGTCGTGATCGGAGACGACAAACAGGTTTCGCCTTCGGCGGTCGGCGTCGACCAGCAGCAACTGCGTGACCTGGCCAATCTGTATCTGGCCAATGACACCTACCGGGCTTCGTGGCAAGACCCCACGCGCAGTTATTTCGATGAGGCGAACATGCGTTTCGGCGGGCGCATCACGTTGACCGAGCATCGCCGCTGCGTGCCCGAGATCATCGGCTTTTCGAATCGAATTGCTTATGAGCCAGAAGGAATTCGACTGGTTCCGGTACGACAGTTCGGCGCCGAGCGGCTCGATCCGATCAAGGTCGTCTACTTGCCCGACGGTTACGAGGCGGACAACAAGACCAACCCGGTCGAGGCTGAGGCGATCGTCGAGCAGATCACAAAATGCATCGCCGAGCCAAAGTACGACGGCAAGACCTTCGGTGTGATCTCGCTGCTGGGCAAAGAACAAGCCAGGCTGATCCAGAGCAAGTTGCAAGACACTATTCCGCACGAGGAATGGAAAGCGCGCGACCTTCGGTGCGGTGACGCAGCGGACTTTCAGGGTTCCGAGCGCGACGTTATGTTCCTATCGATGGTGAAAGCGCCACAGGAAGACAGGCGGATCACCGCGTTGACGGGTGACCAGTATGTGCAGCGGTTCAATGTCGCCGCCTCACGCGCCAAGGATCAGATGTGGGTGTATCACTCGATGCCACGCGAACCCTTGACCAACAAGGAAGACATGCGGAGGCAACTGCTCGACTACTGCTACGGCGTCGTCAACCGCGCGCATGCCGACACAGGGGAACTGACGCTCGGGTCCGTACCAGAAGATGTGGTGGTACCGCCGTTTGACTCTCTTTTCGAGCAGCGGGTGTACAACCGCATCGTCGACCGGGGTTACACCGTGCACGCGCAGCACGAGGCGATGGGCTACAAAATCGACTTGGTGATCGACGGCGCCCGGGGTCGGCTTGCCGTCGAGTGCGACGGTGACTTCTGGCATGGCCCGGCAGCCTACGAGGCGGATCTGGCCCGTCAGCGTGAGCTCGAACGGTGCGGCTGGAGGTTTTTCCGCATCCGGGAGTCGATGTTCTACACCGATATGGCGGGAACTTTGGCGAAACTATGGCAACGGCTCGACGAGCTGGACATTCGACCCGCGGATTGGACCGCGACTCCTGTCGACAGCGAGTCCGGAGAAGACGAGACGGCTGTGACAGACGAACCGGCTCAGGAATTGTCCGGACTTGCAGCGGACAACCGCTCGCTGGACACCGCCGACCGCCTCGAAGGTATTGCCGCACAGTCGGAATCATTGTTGTCAGGGCAGGTCACTGTGGACGTTCCCGAGTCGTACCGCACCGCGGTGGTACCGATGAGTGGGGGCGGTCGACACCGCGCGTTTGACGCGGAGTCGGAGCTGGAAGAGGCGGTCGAGGACGTGTCTGTTGCAGCATCGTATGGCCAATCCGGAGGGCGTCACCGCGCCGCTGATGACGATGAGATCGCTACGAACCTAGTGGGCTCATCGTTGCTGCAGCGGTATATGGCGTTTACTGAACAACTACCGCCGGTCGCTGCGAGCCAGTTGAACGAGATTGTCGCCAACGTGGTACGCATTGTCGAAGTCGAGGGACCGGTGCTGGGACGCAGAGTTCATCAGGCATACCGTGAGGCGTACGGCGGGCAGCGGGTGGGACGTCAGATCGCACGCCAGCTCAACCGTGCTCTCTCGGTCGCCGAGCGGCGAGCACTCATTCTGTCAAGCAACCCGCTGAACGAAGCCGGGTTGAATTCACGGACTTTCCGGATAGCTTCTCAGCCCGATGTGCTACCCCGGGAGCTGGGGCCGCGCTCCCTCGACATGGTGCCGCCCGCCGAACTTGCGCACCACCTGGCCGAGTTCTGGCCCGACGATGAAGTCGTTGCGGAGGAGGATCTGTTTCGCGCGGTGCTCGACGTGCTGGGGCTCAAGCGGTTGACGGAAAGCACGAAATCAGTGCTGCGGACTACGATGCGGTTGGTTCAGGGATGAAAGCGCTCCTGAGCAAGATCGCCGGACAGCTGCCGCGTGAAGTCTTAAGTTGTTCTGTTCTTGCTGCGATGGTCACGCGACTCCACAGGCCCGTATCTGCGCCAACTGGCGACACCACAGGTGATTGTGCCTAGCTGGCAACCACCGCGCATAGCGCTGGCAAACGGCGTTTTTTGCACAAGGGTTGAGGGCGAAAGGGTTGCCGATACGCGAGACCGGCTCAGCCCTTGCCCAGTGGTGAACGTTACCCGATCAGGGTCGTGGCCTTTCTTCTTAAACCGGGGGCGAGTCCAAGACATCGGTTGGGACGAAACCTGGCAATGCGCCGCGTGTTTGGCGGTAGGAGAACCTTCTGCTCACCGTCTGACCGGTGCCGTCGACGATTTCGGCGGCAGCGCGATCATCGGCGAGCAGAAACCGCAGCGGGGTGCGCGCCAGCATCTCCCCATACACCGCGCGGGTCTGATGCGGCAGCGGGTCGCGGGGCGCCGGATGAGACCGCCGGCATCGGATCATGCGGACCCGCCAGTGGCCAGTGTGATGCGCATGGCCTCAGCGGCCCGCCGCCACTCGCGGGCGTCGGCGGCAAAACCCCAGCGCGACCCCGGTTCCTGCAGTGCCAGGCTGCCGAGCCCGGCGCGGTACAACAGTTACTTGCCGATCTGGCCGTCAGCCTGGCGGAACACCAGAACGAGCGCGCCGGGGCCTAGCGGGCGGGCGTCAGGATCGTGACCGGGTTGGGGCGCGAGGCGTTGGGCGCAACAGGGGGCCGGCGACCTCGCCTTTGCCGGGCTAACCCGGGGCTAACCCGGTATGTCGACAAGGCTTAGCAATCCATGCCCATTGTCGGTGTCATGTCTTATCGTCCCGTACACCAATGCGAGAAGGGCGGAATGGAATGTAGGAGCTGGTCATGTTGGTCGGGCAACAATCATTGGCCGACTGGATGAGCCACGAGGAGTTTTCGCCTACGGCAGGCGCTGCAACCGGTGTCCTTGGTCGTTGAGACCAACTTCAGCGCCGCCAGTTGCGGGACGCTCAGTGGGGTCACTTGGGGTCGAAGACGAGGCCCGTCAATGACGGCCGGCCAAGCGATGTTAGGGATCGGAGCCAGCGAGATGTCTCACTGCGCAAAGGACCAGTGCTGTGCTCACCCGGCCTGGGGTCATGGTTTTGCTGAAAGTCGCTACGAGGCGGGCATTTCACATACTGGACGGTGGGCTGACGCGCGTTACAGAGGTGGCGCGCGCGGATGGCCGGCATACCGGTTGGATCAGTGATGGATAACGTGAGGGATGCGGTCGATCCGTATCGTGGCCAACGATGCTGCGGATCAGGAAATCGCCCCGGCCCGCACATGGTTGGTGTTCGTCGACGGGGTTTCCGTTGCTGACCAGACCCAGTTCGGTTCGCGGTCGCGCCTAGCGGACTTCAGGCAACCACGCCAGCGGCGGCCGGTCGCCCCGCTGGTTGACCCTTGCGCCCTCGGCCCAGGCGACGGATATACGGTTGCCCTTTGCCAACAATCCAGTGACTTTGCGCCAGAAGTGACGACCGGGTGCAGCGCGCGAAGATCCCGGCACCCGTCGCCGATGATCCCGCTGGAGTCATCGGCGCGCATGATCACCCTCAGCGCCGAGGCGATCGCCCGTTGTGTCACGGCGAACACCTCGGCGGGCTCGTCGTCGCCGTCGGCGGCTTGCCGCGACAACGACCTCGATCGGTTCGCCGCGCCGGTTGACGATCCGTTCGCCGCGCACTAACCGATGCGCGCGGTCCTCGACACCGCGGTCCTGATCGGGCCGCACGCGCCCTCGCATGTCGAGGCCGCGATCAGCGTCGCATCCATTGCCGAACTGCGCTTTGGCGTTCTCGTCGCCGACGACGAGGATGAGCGAGCGGCTCGCACCACAAGGCTGGGCGCGGTCGAGGCCGCGTTCCACCCGCGTCCGATCACCGTAGAGATCGCGCGGCAGTGGGGCCGGCGATCGGCCGCTGTGAGTAGCCGGGGAGGTCGGCCACGCCGCCGGCCCCACAGATGCTGCGACTCTCAGCGTCCCGGGGTGGCGGTCGGCAGGCCTGCTGCCGCCGCGGCCGCAAGCAGCCGCTCGTCGTAGGAGACGAACGCGCGCAACCGGGCGCCGAACACCGCGTGCGCGGTCGCGAGATGGATCGCGTCCAGCGACCGGAGAGCGGGGTCGGGATACGCGGCAGCGGCGGCGCGGACCAGCTCGTCGATCTCGTAGCGCGCGACTCGCGCCACGATCGCGGGCACCCCGGCGAGCAGCGCGGGCGCTATCCGGCGCAGCGCGCGCGGCAGCTCCACCTCGACGAGCGTCGAAGACACCCACGGCGCGGGTGTGTGCGCGTCAAGCCAGTCAGCAAGGGCATGGCTTTCCGGTTCGCGCCGTATCAGTTTCATCAGCGCCGACGTATCCAGGTACAGCATCAATAGCGCTCGGTGTCTCGCAACTCGCGCAGCAGTTGGCCGGCCTCATGCTCGGTGTGAATCGGTCCGGAGGGACGGGGCGCCGGTCCGCTGAGGGTGGCGGGGTGAAGTCGTCCCGCGCCGATCAATTCGGCTAGCGGGTTTTCCTGGACCGGGACCAGCCGCGCCACGACAACGCCACGTTCGGTGATGTCGATCTGCTCGCCGCGTTTGACCCGGGCGAGCACCCCGGCAGTGTTTTGGTTCAGCTCCCGCACCGGCACCTCGGACATGCCAAATCATTGTACTACGGATTTGTAGTACAGTGGGTTGGAGCGCTCAGCCCTGGGCGTCCAGGCAGCTGGCGCTCTGCCAAAGCAGAGGAACCGCGGATCGCTCCCAGCACTGGCCGGAGTGGTGGCTTTGGCATCCCATCTACCGCACACATATTGCGTTGCAAGCCGGCCGAATTGTGAGAATTATGGCGGTTGCTGCTGGACGGGCGCCCTACTCGGACGTTTACCGTAGTCGATGATCAACAAGGGGGTAGGGACGATGAAGCTGGCGGAGGCGTTAGCGCTGCGCGCAGATTCGGTGCGCCGGATCGAGCAGCTGCGGACTCGCATCGTCAGCAATGCTCGTTTTCAGGAGGGCGAGGAGCCGACCGAGGATGCCGCGGCGCTGCTTGCCGAAGCCAGCGAGGTGATCAGCGAGTACGAAACGTTGATCCGGCGAATCAATCGCACCAACGCCGCCACCTCGTTCGGAACGGACGAAACGCTGACCGACGCGCTGGCCCGCCGCGACGCCATGCGGGCGCGTCACTCGGTGATAACCGCCGCGGCGGATGCAGCTGCCGGAAGGAACCAACCCGGCTACGCGCGCCAGCTGCGGTCCGAGCTGAAGATGCTCTCGGCTTTGCCTGTTGCCCAGCTGCGCGCGCAGGCCGATGGTCTGGCCCGCCAGATTCGGGAGCTCGATGTGCGAATCCAACGCTGCAACTGGGAGGTTGAGCTGCTGGACTGACCAAGCGAGGTGGAGCAGGTAGTTGTCGCGGTGGCGTGCACAAGCCCGCCGGCGGGCCAATGCCGGCTCTGTGGGTGCGCGAGGGGCAGCGCGAGGGTTCGACTCCCTCCTTTACACCGCAGCCCAGCATCGAGCACCGGTGACAGGGCACAGCGCAGGGCACACCACCACGTGCAGATTCGCGACGATGAGGGTGGGCAAGGGGCACACACCTTTGCGCGTCAGGTTGCTGAAATCCGCGACGCCTTCTGGAGCTGGTCGACAATCGCACTGATCGCGGCGTGCCCGGGCAAGCCACTTGTGGGATAGGATTTCCCACCCCGTATCAAGCCCCGACCACCTCCCGGCGGCGCCAGTCCGGAAATAGCTGTCCCGCAAGGTAGTCGATGCATATCCGAATCATGGTCCCCGCACCGCGCGGCAGTTGCATTACGCGCTCGACCGAGGTGAATGAAAGCCTCACAGCTAGAGCACCATTACATGTTCGCACTTGCCCTGCGCGATTACATCCTGCACGGTCGTGGCGCGCCGCCTTCGACCCGGCGATGGGGAATCCGGCGCCCGGAAACAGGCGTAGAGCACCCCCCAGCTCGTCAGACGGGTAACGGTGCTTGCGGGGCTGATTGGCCTTCCTGTCGTTGTGGTCGGCGGCCTGTCAAGGGACATGGGGACTGCCCAGTGGCGGTCATGAGAACTGCCCGCTGGTGGCCACGAGATCTGCCCGGTCGTGGCCATCAGACGTGCCCGGCGGGTTAGGTCAAGGCGTTCACCCCCTTGCCGGCCATGGCTTGGGTGAGCCGCACGCTGTCGCCGCTGGTTTGGCAGACGTTGGCATGATGCAGTAGCCGGTCGACGGTGGCGCTGGCCAGCGTCTTGGGCATCAGCTCGTCGAATCCTGCGGGGTGAAGATTGCTCGACAACGCGATCGAGCGTTTCTCGTAGGCGGCATCGACAAGCCGGTCGAGCCCTTCTGCGGCGTCGGCACCGACCGGCAGCAGGCCGATGTCATCAACGGCGACGAGATCAGCACGCAGGATGCGGCCGATGGCCTTGGTGACGGTGTCATCGGCGCGGTGTCGGCGCACCAGGGCGCCGAGTTGTTCGAGGCTAAACCGAAGTTACTGCTGTTTGGGTAGGGGTTTTTGGCTTTGACCTGGGGTTTTGCTGGTTTTCTGGTTTGTGTTTGTGGCTACGCGGTGATGGTCAGGGGGATGGTGGCTTCGATGAGGTCGAAAGCCCGACGTTGTTGAGAGGTTGGGTCGGCGAGTTTGTCTATCTCGATGTCGGTGTCCTGGTAGCGGATCCTATCGCGGGTAAGGGTTTTGAGGTGTGCGAGCAGGCCAGCGAAGCTGCGTATGGGGTTAGCGTCGGTGTCTTGTTTGTGGGCGGCTTTGGTGTCAGCGTCGGTTGAGCGTTGGGCGGGGGCTACGGGATTGTCGCGGGCTGGTGGGCTTTCATCGGTGAAAGTCAATGGCGCCCAGGCTTTGCGGAGATGCCATACCAGGTAGCGGGCCAGCATGCAGATTAGTAGGTGCGCTTTGACACGGTCGTCGAGGCGGTGGCGGATGGGCCGCACTTGGAGGTCGTCGGTTTTGATGCTGCGGAAGTCGCGTTCGATGTTGGCCAGGTCTTTGTAGCTTTGCACCACAGCGGCCGGGGTGAGTTCTGCGGCATCGACGCTGGTGCGTATCACGTAGATGCCGTCGATGGCGGCTTCAGTATCGATGGCGGTTTGGTTGCGGCGGTAGGTGAAACTCTCATCGCTGATGGTGGTGTCAAAATGTTTGGCCATCTTGTACTTTCCCAACACTTTGCCCACAGCCTTGCCGATGTCAGCGGCCCCGGACAATCGGCCCGCCGCCACCCGCTTTTCGATGGGCGCTAACAGTTTTTCGGTGGCGGCCAGCAGCTGGGTGCGTTTGGCCGCACGCTGGGCGGCCAACAGTGGGTCGCGGCACGCGATCAGCCGTTCGCCGGGATAGTCGGGGTGGTTGATCTCGACCAGATCCTGTTGGTCGAACAGGCTCATCTGCAAAGGGCCCCGGTCGGCGGCCAGCGCGGCGATCGCTGGTGCGCGTAACGCGGTGATCCACCCGAAATCGGCTCCGGCATTGTTGAGTTCGCGCAGGGCGTTGATGCGGGCGGTGGTGATCATTCCCCGATCACCGACCATCACCAGATTGTCCAATCGAAACGTGTCTTGCAGATCGCCCACGATCGTGGTGAACGCCTTGGGATCAGCAGTGTTGCCAGGGAATACCCGCACCGCTATCGGGCGGCCCTCGCGGTCGCCAAGCAACCCGAAGTTGATCTGCGGCAACCCTTTTTTACCGTCACGGGAATACCCGCGTGCCGCCAACTCGCAGTGACGCCCGGTCATCCACGTACTCGACAGATCGAACAACGCCATCTTCGACGGGTTAACCCGCGGCCCAAGATGTTGAGCGACCAGCTTGCGCTCTATAGCGTCTTGGCGCCCCACGAGCCAGTCCATCGCGGCGTAGATCTCGTCGGTGCAGGCGTCGGCGATACCCAGGTCGGTGCCCAAGGTGGTCTCAGCCCACCACGCCCGTGTGTCCAGCTTGCTGGCTGGTCGCACCACTCGGGAGATGATCAACCCCAACACCAGATCCCGTGACCGGCCAGAAGGCCCCAGCAGGGCGGGCATACCCACCTTGCGGGCCATTGCCGCTACCGCTGCCACATGCCCGTGCGGCTAGGCGCGGGTGATGGCGAACTCAGTACCGGCCTCCACCAATGTTTGACCTTTCAAGATGGCCTCGAACGCGGTGACCGCCTCGGCCGGCAGCTTGGACAGGTTGGCCAGCGTTTCGTGACGCACCTTGCCGCCCTGGCGGAACGTGCGGCGCACCAAGATCGATTCGTAGTGGCGAACATTGCCCGCCTTGTCCACATACTTACTCGACGTCCGGGCTACATGCATGCCGGCTGGTTTTGTCACATCCCAATACTACAACGTGAATTCGTAATAGCAGCGGCATAGACACACATAATTTAGTGGCTACATTTTTTATGTCCGATCATCACAAATTCCAGCTCAGCGCCCCATTTCCCCCACTCACCACCAGTAACTTCGGGCTAAACCACGCGACGTGTAGCCCGGTTTCGACGGCTTGGTGGCCGAGGGCTTCCAGTAGGAACGTCTTGCCGGTGCCGGAGGGCCCGCAGACCACCAGGTTTTCTCGGCGGTGGATCCATTCCAGGGTGCGCAACGCGGCCTGGGTGGGTGCCGGGATGGACGACAGTGCCGGCTCCCACGCGGCGAAGGTTTTACCGGTGGGAAACCCGGCTTGCGTGCGGCGGGTCGCCAGCGCGGAGCGGTCTCGACCGTTGACCTCTTCGGCCAGAAGCGCTTTGAGTACCTCGGCGGGTTCCCAGCGTTGCGCCTTGCTGCCCGACCAGTCACCCTGGCCTTTGGCGACCCAGCCGTCGATACCGGCCTTGCCGCTGATGCCATCAGAGGTCTTGGTCGCTTCAGCACCGCCCTGGTAGCCAGGGCCGTGCACGTCCCACTTGCCGCTTCCGCCATCAAAGGTTTCCGACTTGTCTAAGTCGGGTTTCCACTCGTGCTGTTCGATGTGAGTTCCCTATCCCTTCCGGGGGACGCCTTGCGGGCGTGAAAATGGGGTCGGGTCGCCTGCCGACGCCGATGTTTCCTTGGGCGTGTGAGCCCGCATGTGAGTTTGGTGCCGGGGCCCGACCTGGAAGGGTCACGCACTGTTGCTTCGAGCACGCCGGTCAGAATTTCGGTTCCCTTGACCGAGGCCCCAGGCGACCCACCCGATATGGATGGATTCGATGGGAGGGTAACAGAAGTGGCGGCACGACGCAGGAGCAAGCAGAAGCAGGTAGTGACAGCCACGCCGCAGGAGATTCCCGACGGCGACCATGAGGTGGTGATCGAGCGGGCCGCGGCGGTCGACGTGGCCAAGGTGACCGGCACAGTGTGTGTGCGGCTGCCCGGCAAGTCCGGGAGGCGGTTTTCTCGGGTGTGGGAGGTGTCTGCACGCACCGGCGCGATCGGAGAATTGGCCCAGCAGCTGAGGCAGCAGGGTATCGAGAAGGTGACTGTCGAATCGACTTCGGACTATTGGCGGATCTGGTATTACCTGCTCGAAGACCAGGGTTTGGATGTGCAGCTGGTCAACGCCCGCGATGTCAAGAACGTGCCCGGCCGGCCTAAAACCGACAAACTCGACGCTCTCTGGCTGGCTAAGCTGACCGAGAAAGGCCTGCTGCGGCCAAGTTTCGTGCCGCCGGCGCCGATCCGGCGGCTGCGGGACTACACCCGGCTACGCGAAGACCTGACCCGGGAACGCTCGCGCTACTGGCAGCGGCTGGAAAAGCTGCTCGAGGACGCCGCGATCAAGGTGTCGGCGGTGGCCTCCACGCTGGACACCCTGTCCACTCGGGACATGATCGAGGCGCTCATCGCCGGGCAGCGCGACCCGCGCCGGCTGGCCGACCTGGCGCGGGGGCGGATGAAAACCAAGCGATCGGAGCTGATCGCCGCGCTCGACGGCCGTTTTGATGACCATCACGCCGAACTGGCGCGGATGCTGCTGGGCCAAATCGATGCACTGTGCGCCCAGATCGACACCCTGACCGCGCGCATCGAGGAGCTGATCGCCGAACTGCCCGACGATGCTGTGGCCATCGATTCCTCCGGCAGCGGCGATGGGCCCGGCACCAGCGCGGGTGCGGGCACCGACGCCGATCCTGACGCCGGCGGCAGCGATTCGGCCCCGCTCGATCCCGCCCCGGCGGCCGATGACCTGCCAGGTGTCATCGGCCGCCTTGATGAGATCCCGGGCATCGGCCAACGCGCCGCGCAGGCGATCATCGCCGAGATCGGACTGGATATGAGCAGATTTCCCACACCTGAGCATCTGGTGTCGTGGGCGCGGCTGTGCCCACGCACCATCCAGTCCGGGCCAATCACCCGCGGCGGCAAGACCGGCAAAGGCAACCCCTACCTCAAAGGCGCGCTCGGTGAGGCCGCGGTCGCGGCCGCCAAAACCGACACCTTCTTGGGCGAACGCTACCGGCGCATCGTTAAACGCCGCGGCAAACTCAAAGCCCTGGTCGCGGTCGCCCGCTCCATCCTGGTCGTCATCTGGCATCTGCTTTCCAACCCGGCCGCCCGCTTCTGCGACCTCGGCTCCGACTACCACACCAACCGCGTCGCCGTCGAACGCCGGGTACGCAACCACATCGCACAACTGACCGCGATGGGCTACCGAGTCACCCTGCAGGCCGCCGCCTAACCTAAACCGAGACCCTCAATCACATACCGCAGCAGCCGATCTCGCCTCTTAACAGCGGCGTGTCGCCCAATACCGCACTCACCAACTTGTGGTCACCT
>NZ_JAFLNH010000005.1 GCF_018361265.1 Mycobacterium sp. SM1 | reverse complement strand
TACATTCCCCGGCTGGTAACGATCTCGAAGACCACATGGCGGTCACTGTCGTGGCCAGGTGTTTCGTGAAGGTTGTGGCGGGTAATAGTAAACTGGTCGAACGCCACCCCTGCACCCGGACGCAGATTCACAGGAAGATCACGCAGCCGGCGCACATCTTTGTGCGTATCGGGCAGCTGCACCGCGACATAAACCTTATGCGTGCGATCGTTACGCCGTTCATAGGATTGGATAGCCCGGTCGAGGCGCTGCACTTTGACCCGGTCAGCATCGGTCAACTGATGGACATCACCTGCGGCCAGGTGTAGCGACCGGTTTATGCGACACCACTCTGTGGGATCTTCGTCAGCGAGCATGGTGCGGATTGCCTCGTGTTGTGACGTCGGCGCAGCGGCTAAGACCCGATTCTTCAGCGCTGAGCGGATCTTTCGCTGCCGACCACTAAGCGCACGCCGAAACTCGCCGCCAGCCGGCAAGTCCGCACGCAAGCGATCCGAATCTACGTGGCTGACATCTCGAGGAGTGGCCCGATCTCGGTCCCGTGTCGCACGGGTTAGCGAGGTGTCTTGGTCGCGGGCCTGATCGGCGATGCGGTTGGCCAGCCGTTGAAAGTCACGCTCGCTCATAACATCTTCAGTGATCTCGCGGGCGGCCTTCACATCCCGCGCCGAAATCGTGGCTCCTTCGACGTCGACGACGAGCGGTGGCTCTCGGTTCGGTCTCGCGGTCTTAGCACCCACACGCTCTCCTTACAGGACACTTAGGGCGCAGTGTAGGAGCCCAGCGAGACACGCAGGTGTTTAACCATTGGAGACCAGACCAAAAAAGGAGGGCGGCTCAGGGCCGCTGTCGCCAGCCTCCCTGGAGCCGCCCCGGGTGAAACCCTCACCCGACCCTTGTGTGCGTTTCGTAGCCAGCAAGTGTAGGCGCCTAGCGCGACACGGTGCGCCTTTGCCCGCATCTCACCGGTTTTTAGTCTTGCAGTCCAAGCCGCGGCGCACGCCGGCCGGTGTGCCGGCCGGCGTGCGGCTGCGAAGGTGGGGAGACCGCAGTGACGGTTCCGCGTGTCACTCTTGCGACGTATCGTCGCCACAGGATGCTTTCTGACCCAGCTGGCGCGGCGTGGGTCGCCGCCGGTCGACCCTCCGTAGACGAACCCTCACCGGTCGACGGCTGCTGCGGACGCTGCGGCGAGAACGGTCCGACTGTGAGCAGCTCGCGAATCATCTCCGAGAAATTCACCGGCTTCGACGCTTGGCCCTTCGGGTCGCGCCGGTTATGTCTGGCGTGCGCCTGGGCCTACAGCCGCCAACCCACCACGCAGCCGGCGCTGCTGATCACTACCACTGCCACCACCGAATACACCGACGGCGCCGCCCTGGCCGATCTGCTGAGCGCTGGCGAGCTACCCAATACCCACGCAGTGGTGCTGCCAACGGCCCGGCGCCGGCACATCGTGGCGACCGCGCAGTGGGGGCATCTCGCCACTGACGGTCTGGTTGTGCGCTGGGATGCGCGGGCCGCGTCGAAGCTGGCCGATCTCGCATGGCTGCAAAGCGCGGTGGGCGCGACATGGCCGCAACTGAGTCGACCGGCGCCGCCGCCGCAGCTGCTGACTGCTCAGCCAGGCTACAACTGGGCACGCATCATTTCCGCCTGGTCACAGCTAAAGTCTTGGCGCGCCGTGCCTGCGCTGTGGGCCGCCGCCAGAATTCTAATCAGCACTCCGCCAGCTGCAGGCAGTTAAGCGCCGCGCCTGGCGATGACCCGGTCGTGACGCACTTTGGTTTTACGCTGACACCCGTGAAAACTCCGACTCAGGTGTGGCGGGCCCTGGTTCCCGAACTTCCCGCTGTTGACGGACCCGCCGAGACCGCCGAGCGGCTCCTGCTGCTGCTGCATTATGCAATCGACTGGGAAAACAGCTGGGTCGCCGAACCGCGGTACCGCAAAACGTATTGGGACGAACTGCTCCCCGGGCGGGTGCGCCGCGCCGCTTACCGTGCCAGCACCCTCGACCAGTGGTGGTCTGACGTCTCAACTCGGCTCGATGCACCGGCACCGCGCCAACCCGATCGCCGTCTTGAGTTGGCCTGCCTGCTTCGTGAACCGTCCCTGCCAGTCATCGCTCACCTGCGCGAACACCTACCGGCCCTTATCCTACGGGTGCGAATCATCGCCGAAGCCGCCGCGGCGCAGCGGAAAGCGGTCCAGTGACACTGTCGACGATTCATTTCGATGTCGATGTCCTGGCGACGTCGTCGATCGTGCACCGCGAAGACTACAGCGCCATCGGCACCGACAACTTCGCTCTGTTCCGCCGGGAACGGATCATCACCACCACTGGTGAGCTGATGCAGATACCTATTGTGTCAGGCAGCAGCTTCCGCGGCGTCCTGCGCCGCATCGGCGAGGCCCTGACAGCCAGCGTCCTCGACTACGAGAACGCCGCCTTACCGATCCCCGCAGCACATTTGCTCACCAACGGCGGTCGTCTCGCCAAATCAGCACGCCCCCTCACCGACGAGCAAGAACGCCACCTCAAGGATCTGCTGCCGCAGATCGCAGTCTTCGGCGGCGCAGCCTCCGGCCGCATCATGTCCGGGCTGCTAACCGTCGGCAAAGTTATTCCCGAATTCGCCGAGGTCGCTCACATACTGCCCCGTCCGCCACGATTCAAACTGCGTCCGTACATAGACGGAGTAGCCGAAGAATCGTTTAGCCACCACTGCGACCACCGGCCAACAGGCCTCCAGCCTCCACACCCCGACCTCGACGAAACAACCAGCCCCCTAGGCAGATTCGGTGTCGAAACCCTCCCAGCCGGCACCCGCCTGCAAACCTGGGTGCGGCTCACCAACGCCACCGAGATCCAAACGGCGTTCGTGCACGACGTGCTGACCACTTTCGCCGATCACGGACACCTAGGCGGGCGTATCGCCGCCGGCCACGGCCGCATCACCGCAACCATCACCGCAACCCCGCTGCGCGGACACCTACCCGACAAGCACACCGACTGGGCTGCCGAACTCGCCAACCGCCGCGACGAAGCCATCACCGCCCTCGCTCAACTCACCTGAACACCTCATGATCGCCCTGAAAATCACCGCCACCACACCCCATGGCATCGTGCTGTCCAGACCCTGGGGCGTAGCCCTAGACGGGCTGCTCGCATCAGTGCTCTGGCACCGACGCAAATTGGCCGCCCGCACCGCCGGCCAACACCTCACCTACCAGCACACCGACCAACCCGAACCCCTCGACTTGCCACTGGCCCGCTGCGGTGACCCCACGCAGGACACCGACTGGCACTGGATGGCCACTTTCGCCGACCTGCACCCACACCACGACACCGAGCCCGACATCCGCTGGCGCACCTCACGAACCGACCGACACCGACTCCAACACCTGACCCCCACCATCGGCAGCCAAACCGTCTCCGACAGCACCGGCCGCTACCAACGCCGCGTAATTCCTGTCATGGCCCACACCGCCACAACCCTCACCTGGCGCGCCGTCGGTAACCCCGACCTCATCCGTGAACTGCTCACCGACCTGCCCTCCATCGGTAAACACCGCGGCGTCGGAGAAGGCCTAGTCACCCAGTGGGACGTCACAGAAACCCCCGACGTCCCCCACTGGACAGCTGGCCACGAACACGAACCCGGTGTACTCGGGCGCACCGTACCCGTGCGGTGTCTCGACGCCATCAACGACACCAAGGCTGGTCCCCTCGGCACAGCCACTATCCGGCCGCCGTACATAAATCCATCGAGCCGCACTAGGGCCTACCGACCCGCACGCTGACTTCACCAACAACTGTTGACGTCCTCCCCGCACTGAAGATGTGGAACGACGCGCGGGCGCTGGCCCGCAGCGAGCCCAAGTGGGGCCGCGGTCGGCCCAGCAGGAACACCGCGCCGCGGCCGGGTCATGAGCGGGCACGGCGGCTCAAAGCCGCCCGCTATGCGCTGTGGAAAAACCCCGAAGACCTCACCGAACGCCAGAGCGCCAAACTGGCCTGGATCGCCAAGACCGACACCCGGCTCTACCGCGCGTACCTGCTCAAAGAGGGCCTGCGGCATGTGTTTTCGGTCAAAGGCCAGGACGGCAAAGACGCCCTCGACAAGTGGATCTCCTGGGCGCGGCGCTGCCGCATCCCGGTCTTCGTCGAGCTGGCCCGCCGCATCAAACGCCACCGCGAGGCCATCGACGCCGCCCTCGACCACGGCCTGTCCCAAGGATTGATCGAATCCACCAACACCAAGATCCGCCTGCTCACCCGCATCGCATTCGGATTCCACAACCCCGCCGCGCTGATCGCCCTGGCCATGCTCGCCCTCGGCGGCCACCGCCCCACCCTGCCCGGCCGCGGCTAACACCACACCGCTGTGCTGGTCGCCGCTGTCGTCACCGCAGCCGACGTGACCGACCGGACAGCATTCCCCACGCTGCTGGGTAAGGCCAAGCGGGTCGCCCCCACCATCAGCCACGTGTGGGTGGACAACGGCTACACCGGGCAGGCCGTCACCACCGCAGCAGCCAAGGCCGGTGTCACCGTGGATGTGGTGTCCGGGCCGAAACCCGGCCACGGGTTCATCGTCCAGCCACCACGCTGGGTAGTCCAACGCACCAACGGCTGGATCAACCACTGCCGCCGCATCGACCGCCACTACGAAACCACCCTGGCCGCCCACGAAGGCTTCGTCTACCTCAGCCAAATCGCTTTACTACTTCGACGACTCGACCGCAGCCAGTTGTTCGACACGCTTTAGGCAACTCGGCGCTGTCTGCGGCGTTGGCGTCTTTGCGCACGCCTAGTCAGGGGCCACTTCGGGCATTGCGGGATCACCCACCCCCCCGCGGTTGATGCTTGGTCGACGGTATTGGGTGCATGATCGTCGGCTACCAGTGCTGTGGTTACTGCAGGCGGCGATACTGGTACGCGTCGGCCTGGTTGCGCTAGTTGCGAGTTTGGCGGTGCCAACGGTGGGGTGTTCTTCACCGGCGCGCTTATCCAACCGAGGGATGGTTGCGGCGGCGTTGAAAACAGCAATGTCGCCAATGCCTGTCGGGAGGCACGCCGAATCTGGCGCCGCATGGCCAGGCGTCTGATCATAAACACTGGCAGAGCCTAGACGGTATGGAGGCTGGGGCCTCGCTCACATGTGAACGTGGGTTGTGTGTCGAACAACTGGCTGCGGTCGAGTCGTCGAAGTAGTAAAGCGATTTGGCTGAGGTAGACGTGGTTGGTCACGTCTGTGTTGGTCAGGGCGTTTGTCGCGAGAAGGGCGGTGCTGAACACTCACTAAAGTGCCTGTACTTTGGAAGCCAAGCTTGTTCGCCAACGCAGCCAAGTCTACTGGGGGCGCATCCGCCATCCATACCTGGGTGCGGCCGGCAGAAAGGCGCTGCACGGTGGGATGGACCCGCCATGCCAGCTGTCGGGTCATAACGGCATGAGCGAGGACCTGGGCGTGAAACCGCGTCGGCAGTGTCAGCTTGGCCACTATTTTGCCGCGGCGGCGCAACTCCCCCAGTGCCCGCCTGCTTGCGTTGGTGACGGCAACCTGACGCCATGGCTTGCCATGGATTTCCATGATGGCCACGGTGTGCGGGTTGAGCCAGCCTTGTTCTCGCCAGGACGGCAGGATCGAGCGTTCATCGTTGATCGCCTCGACCGCATTGAGCGCGTACTGGTATTGCTGTTCGTTGCGGCGCTCGACCTCGGCTGGACCTCGTTGCAGTTGAGTGATTCGCTGCTTGGGAATCGCCAGCCGGCGAGACGGCGAATGCCGGCGAGAGATCCAGCGCCGCACTGTGGACGCTGAGACACCCGCATAATCGGCGACAGCGGCGACATTGACGCTGCCGCGGACAGTGGGACCGTAGGAGTCCAACAACATGCTGATGAGCCTCTTGCGGCTCCAGCGCGGGCCCCTTGCGGGCCGTATCGCTTTGGCCGCGTTGCTCATTCTGGTGTGCCGATACCGAAATCGTCGATGGTGACGAAGTCCCACCCGGCGACGTATTTGTCGTCGAAGAATTCCCTCATCCAGTCACGAAGCCCGCTGTCGCCGCCGTCCTCGTAGGCGCGCAACATCTCCTCGAGTTCATCGGGACTGATGTCGGTGGCCACGCGGCGATCGCGCGCGTAACCCTGGTCGTAGCCGCCGACGCCTTGTTCGCCGCTGATCCAGATCTTGCTTCCGGTGCGCAGCGCCTGACTTCCCTGTGGGCTGGACCGAAAGTCTGATGTCGCCGCGCGACGGCCGCGTTTGGTGGTCGTGACGCGCCGCGCGGCCGCCCGGATCGCCGCCAGTCGACCCGGCGAGGGTTTCTGGGTTCCCGCGGCCCAGCGGCGCACGGTGACTTGGGAAACTCCCAGTGACTGGGCAGCGGCTTTCGCGTTGACCGCGCCGCCCCGGGGGCCGCGGCCGAACGCAGCTTGCAGCATGCCCCGCATGCTGGCACCTTCAGCGGAGTCTGCCTCGCGTCGCCCTGAGATCCGCCGCAAAAACATGTTGCTCTGGGATGCTTGTGCTTGCCTGATAGCTTGGCGCACTGCGGTTTTCGATACACCTAGACCACGAGCAGCGCGGTCGATGTCCACAGTGTCGTTGGCGACCGAACCGTAGCCGGCCAAGTCGCCGGCGCTGATCCGGCTGCGCCGACGGCCTCGCCGGCGCATCAGCGGCTCCTGCCACCGTCGTTGACGATACTCGGCAGGGCTGCGCACCATTCGGCGGCGGGAATTAAACAGCGTTTGCCACGATAGTCGCGCCCGTTGAGGTGCTCAAGGTGCTCGGCAAGCAGCCCAGAGGCCTCCGGTTTGTACTGTCCGAAGCCGCGGCCGAGCGACCCAGGCCCGCCGGGCCACGCTGTCACAGGATCGGGGTCGTCGGAGGTGTACAGCACGGTGTCGGTGGCCACCGCCAAGGGCCACTGCCCTGTCGTTTCACCGATCTGGTGTATCCGGTAGACGATGTTGGCCTTGGCTTTGGAAAGCACATGCAGTCGCCGTTCTGGACTGTAGGCGGTTTTGCCTTTTAGGTGTTCACTGGAGCCGATGATGCCGATTCCGTGGGTGCGGATAATCTTGGCCTGATCGCGTGCGGCCTGGGCGTCGGCATCGTCGATGTCCAGCGTCGTGCTGGCGTCGCGGAACCGTTCGTACCAGCCGAGCAGCACTCCTCGACTGTGCCGCGGCCACAGCCAGGCCTCCAGGATCTCCGGTTGGTAACCGAGTGCTGCGGCGCGTTCCAATGTGGGGGTGCACACCCATTTAGGGCCAGTGAACTGAAGCTGTCTCGGGTTCAGCACGTATGGGAGCCGCCAGTCAGACGGTTCAGGGATGTCGATCAGCCAGTATCCCGGCGTCTTCGCATCGAAGCGTGCGCCGTCGGGGTGGTGGACCGGATCACCGATGGGCAACTCCAAGCCAGCGATGCCGGCCACATATGACCCGCCGCGGTCGTAGGCGTGCACGTAGCGGCGGCGGCGCTCCTCGCTGGTGGGTGGACGTGACCAGTCGAAGTCGGACTCGACGTCACCGATCCCGCACGGTACCTCTGTTGTCGACGGCGCGAACACAACCTCACGCCATTCCTTCGGTGACCACGTTTTAGGTCTGGTCTGCAGCATCAGATCCACAGCGGTCACGCCGGCGTTGATCTTCCATGGAAACCGCAACGCGTCGGCGAGCAGTTTGAGCCGGTGGGCGATCTGGGCCGGTGTCGGTTCATCGGCCAGGATCGGCATCTCATCGGGCCCACAACCCATGCCGGGGACAAGTGCGATCATCACGCCGCGTTTGTCGTCGCGATAAACGCGGGTCCATGTGCCGAGCCGTTTAGCGTGGGGGTCCTCCACCGCGCCGCCGAGGTTCCACCCTTCGTTGACGGCAAGGGTGACAAAGTCGATGCCTTCGGTGAGCTGGCGCAGCGACTTGGCGCGATCGCGGCGGCTGATCGCGTCAACGTCGATGCCAAAAGCCCGGCACGCTGCGTCGGTGATCCAGATCTGGCCTGGCTCACTGTATGTCGAGCTGAGTCGATAGCCGAGGTGATATGTGTAAGCCAGCTCGGCGACCTGCCCGACATGCGCGATCGGCTCAGTGAGCTCAACGCGGCTTCCGTCAGCGAGCCACAGTCCGTCGGTGTGGAGGACCGCGGCAGGTAAACCACCGGACACCGCGCTAGTCCCCGTGGCGCGTCGCGTTCGCGCACCATTGGCCGGCGACTGCGGCTTTGGGTTGCTGTCCTGGCTTAGCTCAGTCTGCTCGGCAGAGGCGGAGGCATCGACCGCGCTGATCCCGGCAGCTTCACCTGCTGGCACCTGGTCCACGGCATTCTGACCACTGCTACTGGTTTGCGGGACAGTGCCGGAGTCGATGGGCTCAGCGGTGGTGGCACCAACATCCAGCGCCGCAGTCAAAGCGTCGGCCACCTGGGTCGTCGTCTCGGCGCTCAGCACAGCCAGGATAGTCTCGTCAATCACGCTTGTGCGCCTGGTGACCATCATGCGTCCAAGCCGAGAACGAGTATCAGACAAGTCAATTGGAGCGTTCGTCGCCTCGTCGCGGCCCAGGGCGTAGATCATCGCGTCACCGCGCGCGTACACCGGCCAGACCCGGTATTCGCGAGAGATCCGCATCGCGGCACGCCGGCCGCGGAACCGCACCCGTGCGGCGATTGTCGCGGCCCACGCCGGCTGGAAGTGATGACGCCAGCTCTGGTCGAGCCAGGCGCGGGGATCGGCGAGCGCATCGAGATAGTTGGCGGCCGCCGACTCGACCAGGGCCCGCATTGGCGGGTCGTCGGCGAACTCTTCTCGGGCTTGGCGAAGCCGCGTCGCCCAGGCTTCCAGGATGCGGCTTTGCCGGGGCCACACGATTGCTCCGTCGATCGCCAGTTGCTCCGCGGCAAGTTCGGCACCTCCATCGCGAACGTCCTGTGCTAATCCGTCGAGATCTTCGCTGCTCACCCATGCCTGCACGGGTTGGTCGACCTTCATCTGGGGGTGCGGGAGCGGCAGCATGTGAGGCACCTGCAAAGAGCTTGCCGGGGGCAACGTCACGTGCCATAGACCGAACGGCCGCTTCACCTCTTGGGCGGCCTGCGTTGCGGCCACGGCATCGAGTATCTGGGGGTTTCCGTGCCCGAACGTCAGGGTTCCCGCCGATGCGAGCTGGGGGCACTCCTGGGTCAGCCACACCAATTCGTCACAGTGCTCGAACTCTTGCTCCACCTCTGATGCCGGCGCACACCAAGGCGGCTGCACGCGCAGCTCGGGCATGACTTGCGCTGGCAGCACCCCTGGGGCTGAGATGACAGCACCGCGGCGCCCGACGCGATTCCGCATGATGTGGTCATTTATGACTGCACCGCAGGCGGCCGCATTGGTCGCTGGCAGCGTGCCTAGCGCGGCGTACCACCGCCGTAACCGACGACCGAGTTCAACCACGTCCTCAGCATTGCTACCGGCCAGCCAGGGGAATGGCTCTGCCACGACTTCGACCGACACCCGCTGGCGGCCAATACCACGGGACAGCACTACCCCGCGACCGGGACTGCGCCGCAGTTCCCAACCGCGGCTAACCATGGCCGCCAAACTCTGCCCCATCTGCTCAACTAGCTGCGCGTCGCTGTCACCCGCATCGTGTCCTAGCCCGATCAACTGATGGCAGCTCGCGCCAACCAACCACACCCGTGCGGGCTCAGAACAGCCCTCCCCCATGACTCTGGAAGGTATCGGCCGCAGCAGGCCACGCCTATGCGCCCATTCGATCAGTTTCTCCAGCTTGTCCACGCAGTCCACAGGCCCGGTGAGCCGGTCACCGGCGGGCGTAAATGATCCCGTGGCAGAGACGATCACCACATGGCGGTCTAGCGACCCAGTCATGTTGGACCGCCTTTGGATGCGCGGGCTCGTGCGACGATATAGGGCCGGATGCGGGCGCTGGCTCCCTGCTGGGTCATGCCGAGAACGGCGCCAACTTCTGTGTACGTGGCCCCGGCCTCGATCGCAGCGGCAGCAGCTGGCCGCTCATCAAGGCCGGCGCCACGCAACAGTGCCGCACGGGTCAGTTGCACAGCCTTGGTCTCAGGTGCGGTGGCCCGTTCCACAGCTCTGACCAAGCGCGCCCGCTGTGTGGGCGTGGCCTTGCGCCGCGCAACGCGTCGCAGCCAGATATCCACCGCTGCCTCCAGGGAGGAGTTGGCCATCTGTGCGGCGAAGACGGCGACATCTCGTTGCGCCGCAGCCTGAATCAAGGCGATCTGGTCACTCGTCTTCATACCATCGCATGCCCTGCAGTTATCTCCAACACGTCCGGTGATGCTACCTACTGCCACCGACACCAACAAGCATTGCTTGTGCTTTTGCACAAGCGGTCGTTGTCACAGCCCACAACCGTTCGGGCCGCCCCACTGAGCAGAACTCAGTTTCGCTCAGTGTTTATGAACGGTGTCGTCGGATTCCATAGCGGCGTCGAGGGCATCCCAGCCGGAATCGGAGAGCCTTCCGCGACCATTGCCGGCGACCAACATCGCGGCTGCCACGTCGGCAACCGTGTCGCGTTTTTCAGTGAATACGTAGTCGACGTTGGGTTCGGCGACGCGCACACTTTTAGGCAGCCTGCCTGAGAGGATCTCGCGGACGATCGCAACTAGCGCGGGTTCGCCACCCAGAAGTCCGCCGGCGATTCCTGCTGAGTCGCCGGGCCGGCGACGTTCCATAGCGCTCCAGGAGATGGCACCGCGGTCGGTGCTGAAAGTGATGGTCGTGGGGGGCATTTTGGGTGCTCTTTTCGTTCGGCTCGCGGTTAGCGGTCCCGACAGGCGCGAGCCTGTCAGTTTGTGCTTTTCACTATCGCGGCACGAAGCGACACGGTGGCGAAACGTCCACCCGCCCGCGCAGGCCGGTTTAGGTGGCTTGCGTTCAGGTGTTTCTCTTACGCTTATAACCGTTACAGCTGGAGTTGGTCGTTGTTGGCCAACTGTGCCGGGGTAACGGTTGCCCGGCCCGGTAGTCGCGTTCTTGCCCGGTTGGGTGCGCGGGATTTAGTTCCCCGTGTCCCTGGCCGGTGGCGGCTACTGGTGTTCGCCTGGTGGCTGTTGGGTTCGGCATGGTCGGTAGCTCTCACCGCGCGTTCCTCTGGTCGCGTCGGTGTCACACCTTCCCGTCGCCGGGCTGAAAAGCCTTGGGCGCGACGCCCGATCACGGTGGCTGCTGCCTGGTGCCGGGTGACGTTGGGGTAGGGGCGCTGCCAGTGTTGGGCGCCCCAAATGCTGCTGTAAGCCGGGTTGACCGCCAGTAGTTCGATGCCGGCACGGTCAGCCATGGCTGCGAGCCTGTTGCGGAACACCGCGGTCGGCATGCCGGATACGGCGCGGCGGAACCGTTTCCCGCGTGCGCCGCGGCCCATAGTTTCCCGCCCGCTCATCCTGGCGTCGGCGAAGTCGAGGTCCTCCACCGCGATCGTCGCAACACCGTGGCGGCGCGTGTACTTGATCAGCGCGGTGATGGCGTGGCGGACCTGGGCGTCACGCCGCGACGCCGACCCGGTGAGGTCGATGTCGATCCGCCTGGGCGCACCCACGGGGTTGCCGTGGGCGTCCAGCCGGCGCACCGCCAGGTGCCCATCGTTGAGATCCACTCCCACCACCGACCCGATGGCGTAGACGCCGTCGCCGACTGCGCAATTGTCGCGGCCTACCCAGTACGGCACAGACGGGATCGCCCACGCCGCGGTCAGATACACCCCAGCCCTGCCGGGTTTGCGGCTGATCGCGTAGGACACCGAGTTAGCGCCGATGATCCGCTGGACCCATTCACCGCCGCGGTGCGCGAACACCGCACTGCCGGAGAGGACGTAACGGCCTCGTGGGGCGTTCGCGAAGTGTTCCAACGGTTTCGGCAACCGAATACTGACCTGCCCGGCCGGGGTCACTGTGATCGTGAGATTCCCGAACGGTTCATCGGGCGAGCCGTTCGCCCCGATTCGCCACCGGGATGCCTCCCACCGCCGGCGCCACTGCGCCTCGGTCAGACCCGCCTTGTCGAGGTGATGGCGCGTCGCAGCCAGGCGTTTACCGCCCTCCACCACATGCGCCACACCGGCGGCCTGATCCCGTTGCGCCCGGGCCAGCTCGCCCCGTAGATGCCGCAGCCGACGTTGCTTCTAGAAACGTTCAGCTTGGTTGGCATACCCTCTGGCGGCCTTGGCTTTTCGGCGGGCCTTACGCTCAGCGACGGACAGCATGTCCGCGGTCGGCGCCGCTAGACGCGCCTCGATGGTGGCGATCGCCGCCCGTAACCCCGCCCCATGGCGGTACTGGGCATCGCGGGCCCGGCGGACCTGATCATCATTGGCGGCGATGATCGCATTAGCCCACCGCGCCGACGACGCCGCAGTCAACCCTTTCTTGCGGGTATTCAACCGATCCCGACGCAGCTGTCGCCGCTCATCGGCGTCGCGTCCCGCGTCGACCGGCCCGGGCCGGGACACCACGGCAAGATCAGCGCGACGCAACCGGCCTAGATGCTCGGCAACCAAGTCGAGCACGCGCTCGTCCTCGTCGGTGATCCGCAATCGGGTGCTAATTGCCACCCCGGACGGTCCCGCCACCGGTTTGACTCCACGCCAGGCCCGCAGCTTGTCGGCCGTCATGCGGCATCACCGCTAGTGGTCTCGGCGCTCACCGCTGCGCGTAATCGTTTCGTTTTGGCTGAGCGCTGCCCGTAGAGGCGGCCTGCGAAGCTGGTCACGATCGCGATCATGTCGCGCACCAGTTCCGACTCCGCCGAATCGTCCTGGGCGGCAAGGCCGCTGTAAGTCACACTCACCCCGTGTCCGGCCAGCAAGTGCTCGATCACCCCGACCCCGAAGCGTGCCAGCCGATCCGGGTGCTCGACCAGCAGCACGGTCACCGCGGGTTTCATGCACTCGGCCAGCGCTTTACGCAACCCAGCCCGGCGGTCGGACAGCCCCGAGGCGACGTCGGTGAACACCACCAGATCCGCCCCGCCGAACTCCTTGAGCCGAGCCACCTGCCGGTCGAGATCGCCTTCGACCTGCTGGCGCCGCGACGACACCCTCGCATACCCCACCATCCGCCCACCATCAGCGGGCGGTTTGTGGCCGATCGCATCCAGATCGGCGATCCGGAAGATCCGTCGCCCACCAGCACTGCGCGCATCCGGCAGCCGGCCTTCTTGCGTGTAGCGGCGCAACGTACGCGTCGACACCCCCAACCGGTAGGCCGCCGCGGTCGCCGACACATAATCATCAGGGCCACGATGAGCCATGTCACCAATGCTTCATCAGGTCTTCGACCGGAAAAGGCAATTCGAGGCCATCTTCGGCCAGCATCGCCCGCACATCCGCTGCGGTGACGTTCTCGCCGTCCTTGATCGCGTAGAACGCCGCCTGTTCGAGGTGCTGCACGAATTCTGGGCGCTGCCCACACCAACGCTGCACACGTCGTTTCGCCGCGGCGCGCTCGCGCTTCTTCTTCGCCGACATCGACTTAAAGGCGTGTGCGCGGTGCGCGTTTTGCGCGGTCTTGTATCCGTAGCCCTGAGCATCATCGAGCACCTCACCGGTCGCCTCGTCGACGACGACATACCGCTTGTCATAGCTGCTGGACAGCGAGGCGCTGACGACAACCTTCGCGCTCATCGCATTTCCTCCATCACGCATCGAACGCACCACCAACGTGGCCAATAATGACCAACAAAACCATCCGAACCCAGACCGGCGAGAGTCCAGCAGTCACATACTCTCAAACAAGTCCGACAACAACCGGCCGACCGCTACCGGCCAACAAAATCACCAGCTGTTCTCAACCCGCGCATCAGCGAACGGTATTCTGTCGCACTGGTTTTGGACTCACTACGCGACGTCCTGGTTCTAGCCGCTGGCTCTCTGGAACTATTTCTCGGTCGAAGTTGTAGTCTCGTGCGATGACTTGCAGTTGGGCGATGATGGCCTCGCGGAGGAACTGGGCAAAGGTGTAGCGGCGGCCGGTGGCACGTTCGACAATGCGCACCGCTGCGCGGGCCCGCTGGTGTAGATCGGTGGGGATGTTGACCTTGCTGACGGCACCGGGCATGGGCTATCTGCAGGTCTAGACATTAATGGCCGCGGGGCGGAACATTCCGTGGCGCTTCATATGGTCGATCACGTTCTCGTAGTCCTGGTTGACGTCCTTGGCGCGGTATCCGTACAGCGGGACCGGCACGTAGTTGGTGTAGGCCTCGTCGACGATCGAGCTGCGGCGAACTGGCGGAGTGACCTTGTCGCCGAAGCCTTCCCGAAGATATTCCAACTGTTCGCGGTATACGGCGCCGGTGGCCGGCACAGCGCACGGCACGATCGCGAGCAGCGGTACATCGATCCGGAAGGTTTTTTTGAGAATGGCCAGTTCACGCAGCAAAGCCTGAATACCTTCTGATTCTTTGCCTGCCGGTTTGGTGCAGGTGACCAGCCCCCATGAGCCTGCTGGGCCCTCCTCCTCGACTGAGGCCGCTATCAACGCCGTCGTCACCAGGGCGCTGTTAGAGCCAGGGGAGTCGATCAGCGTGACATCTACCGGCGCCGCCACCTCGAGTGCATCTCGAAGCCGCATCACTCCCCCGATCACCGCCGGTAATTCGACCATCAATTTGTCCAGCGTTGAGCGAGCCGCTGGGACCACGGTCAGGTTAGCGATGAGGCCGCCGGGATCGTTGATGTAGGCTGGCTGACCGCCCTCATGGGTGTAGCCCTGGATGATGCGGGCAGGCCGTTCGATCTCGCTGATGTCCGCTTCCAGGCGCAGCACGTCGGCGATGGTCGTGCCGGTGATGTCGGGGTAGCCCAACCAGGTGCTGGCGTTGGCCTGAGGGTCGAGGTCGATGACACGGACCCGCAGCCCCGTGGCGGCCAGTTGGACGGCGGTTGTCACGACTGTGGTGGTTTTTCCGACGCTGCCGGACAGGTTGGCGACCGCGTAGGTGGACAATTTGATCTCCTATCGCTCTGATGCTGCGGCGTGGCCGTGATGCAGACTGCATCACGTGGGTTGTTGCGGCGCGTGATGCAGCCTGCATCACGCGCGGGCGGCGTCGAGTTGGCTGCGTTCCCAAGGAGTTGGCTGGTAGCCGACCCGATTCATGAGTAGTTCGACGTGGGCAATAGCGTCGTCGTCCCAGGTCTTGTCTTTTAGTTCTGCAGTGTGCAGTTCAGCTGCGGCGACGGCTCGGTGCCACGCCCGGACGTTGCGGGCCTTCTCCCCTGTGCCAGCGGCGGCAGCGTCCCAGTCTCGTAGCAGGGCACCGACCTCTGATGTCGCGCTGCGGGCGGCGACGCCGGAGAGGTACTGGTTTACGAGGATTTTGAGCAGTTCGGCGTTGGAGGGCTGGTGCTTGATCAGCATGGCGCAGAATTGCCGGCGCTGCGCCTGGGCTTCCGCGGCGGCGGTTTGGGCGCACTCTTTTTCTGTGATCCCGGCGCGTCCATCGTCGACTAAGTCGGCATCAGGTCCCGTTGCGTCGGTCGGCGGCGGAGTGGGGGAGTCAGGCGGCGCCGATGCAGTGTCGCCAGCGGTCACGGCATCCGCGAGCGCATTTTCTGCCAGTCCATCATGTCCTGAGGCCGCGGGGCGGGCGTAAAGGTCCAGCTCTCCTGAACCGGGGTTGATGGCTCCGATGACGTCAGTGCCTGGCTGATACTCGGCGATGCGGTACTTGTGGCAGTTCTCCCCTAGTTCTGCGCGGGGGTTGTCGACGAGCAGGATCCCCAGCTCGGCGGCTTTGGCGCGAGCCTTGCGTTCGGCGATGACGCGTTCGGCGGCCCGGGTGGCCAGCATCCCTCTTTCTAGGACTAGCTGTAGGGCTTGCACTTGTTCGGCCTTGCGCTGCTCGGAGAGCTGGTCGGGATCCTTGGTTTTCTGCCAGCGCCGCGGCGGGCCGTAGGGCAGTGCGCCGGCAAGAGTAGCTGCCTCTGCGCTGGGTAGCTCGCCGGCGTCGACGGCCCGGCGTAGTTCAGGTGCCAGTAGCAACAGCGCCAGGCGGCGTGACACCGTGGCCTGGTCGATGCCTAGGCGCTCGGCGATGGCGCGCTGTGACAGTCCTAGCTCGGAGTAGCGGGCGAAAAGGTTTGCCTGGGCGAGTTCTGAAAGGTCTTGGCGTCCCAGGTTTTCGGTGGCCATCGCGTCGAGGTCGCCGTCGTCGGCCATGATCGCCTCGTCGACGACGGCTGGCACGGTGTCGCGGTGGGCTTCCAGTGCTGCGGCGCGGCGGCGGTGACCGTAGACCAGCACGTAACGCGTCTGCGGTGGGAGCTGTGCGGCGGTGGAGGGTCTGGCTGCTAGGAACGCCTCCCGCGGCACTACCAGCACCGGCAGGCGCACGCCGTTGGCGCGTACGCCGTTGAGCAGTTCTTCCCATTTGGGGTCACCTGGCTGCGGTTGTGACCGCCTTGGGTCGTTGAAGGGGTGCGGAGCAATTTCGGCGACCTGGATTTGCACGACATGGTGGGCTTCGTCGGTGGCGACGGCCGATATGCCTGCGATGAGGCCGCTGTTCTCGGTGGGGGCGTCGCCGCTGGTGGGGGAACGTTCGGCGTCTGTCGCGGCGCTCTCGCCGCCGCCGGCGAGTTTCGCGAACCTGTTGGCGGTTTTTCGGCTGCCGAGCTTTGGGCGGGTCGTGCGTAATGTGATCGTGTCTGCCACGGAGACTCCTCTCGAATACCGGCATTAGGGTACTGGAGCGGCGTCGTGGAGCAAGCGTTGGCGAGGGCGTGTCGCCTGTTTCCGCTAGGGCTCGGGTGTGGGTCGGCGGCGGGGTGTTGCCGATGATGCAGCCTGCATCATCGGCCGGTGCAAGTGAGCATCTTTGGTGGCTGGTTCCTGGTCGCGAGTGAACTCGGCCACCCGACAAGTCGTACCTTCCTCTGCGCATACGCGTCGCATATTGGTCGATGTTGTCTGCGCATATGTGTTGCGGCGCGCTGTGTGCGTTCCTCGCATTGTCGGCGCGTACGTGCCGCATCTGTCGCGCCGTCGTTGTGCTGGGGTCGGCATGCTCGCACGCATTCGCGCAGGCAGTATTAGCGAGCGGGATAGGCAATTTATTTACCGTGTCCACCTTGTGTGCTCTACTGCGAGCACGCGGGCACGATCCGCTGCGAAAGGGGTAGCCGATGGCCGAATCAGACCTGGTGCGGGAACTAAGGGACCGTGTTCTCGCCCAGGACGACAAAGTCCCGACCACGATCCGAATCAACAGACGGACGCTGAAGAGGCTGCGCACCCAGGAGAAACGCTGGTCGACGACGATGTCTTTCATCGTTGAGCGGGCATTGGAGCCCGTGCTGGCCGAACTCGAGCAGGCCAAGCTGCCATCCAACGGGGATAGTGATGACGACGAATAGCTATGAGGCGGTCGAACTAACCGCCCAGCAGGCGTGGTTCCTTGCCGACTATCTGCACGCTGGGTCCTACCCGTGGATGCTGGCGATCACCGCCCCCTACGTCGACCCGGGGGAGCGGGCTAGCTTCAACCAGCAATCCCTAGACGAACTCGCCGAGGCTGGCATCGTCGACGAGCATGGTCAGGTAAGACCATCTGTTGCTGATGCCGTCAAGACCGTGTGCCGGCCGCGGCAGTGGCTGGAATGGCTCACGATCATCGACCCTGAGCAGATCCTGCGGGGAGTGCTGGCGCGCACCTCACCGCCTGAGGCTGTGGTGGCGCTGCGCTACGCACAGATGGTCACCTTCACCCCGCTGCAACTGACCCACAGTGAGGCGATCGTGCCGATCATCACAGCCGGGCTGCCCCCTGATCAGCAGCCCGCCAATTTCGACGAATTCACCCTCCCGATGGACACCGGCAAAGCTATCGATGAGCGCATCGGCCGCGGCGCCGACATCGTGGAAACTCTCACCGCGTTGGGTGTACCCGAACGCGAAGCCGAGATCATGGAGGTGGCTCGCACCGGGAAGCGCGTTACTGTCGAACTAACCGCTCACGAAGCGGTAAACGGTGCACGCCATCACACCGATGTCAGTGTCAACGTCATCAGCACCGAGGTTGGGCTGATTCTTGTTGCCCCACAGGCGGGTGAGCCGCGCGCTGGCGGAATCTCCGTGTTCACGCCCGGCGACCCGTTCGCCGTCGCGATGGCCGTGCGCGAGTTGACCGATCGATTGCCTTCTGGCACTTGGTTTCCCGAAGAGACGTTCAGCATTTGACTACCACCGACCGAAAGTTGGAAACAAATCGATGAGCACACCTTCTGACTCCCCCCACGGCGACGGTCCACTACCCCATTGGGCCCCGCCACGCCCGCTGGAGGCACCTGATGTCGGCGCTGGGCGCCGGGCGCGGTGGCCGTCACCTCCGCCGCCGCAGCAGCCAGCGCCTGGGCCTGCAGATGAGCGGCGTCGGCCAGCTCCGCCAACTGGCGGTCCGGGCGGTCCGCCGCCCGCCGGCGCCCAAAACGCGGACGATAGCCAGCGGCGGCGGTTCAGTTGGCCTGATCCGCCGCAACGGCCGATCACCGCGCCACCTGAGCCGGCCGGCGGATCGCCCGTCCCAGACGACGGGCGCACCGCTGTGCTGCCGCCCGGCGAGATGGCGGCCATCCGCGACGAGAACGGCGCAGCTCAGGGGCTAGACGATTTCTTCACCGACGCGGCGCCGGCTGAGGGCCCGCCCCGCGGGTGGGCACCACCACCGCAGCCTGGGCCGACGACGTCAAGACCGCCCCAGGAGTGGTTCGGCGGTCCGACGGGCACACCGGATGCTTTCGCCGCCGGCTACAGCCCAACCCCCGAGAACCTCGATCAGATCGTGACGCCGCGGCGACGCCCCACCGGAACTGGTTGGCGAAAAGTCCTGTCACAGATGACGTTCGGGCTTATCAATCCTGGGCCCAGCGCCAAGCAAGAGCAGGCCGACGAACTGATGCGGCGCATCAAAGCGGATTTGCTCGACGTCTACGTGGTCGGATTCGTCAACGCCAAGGGTGGGGTGGGCAAGACGACGATGACCGTCGCGGCGGGCAGCGCGATCGCCCGTGAGCGCGGCGACCGGGTGATCGCGCTCGACGTGGACACCGACCTGGGTAACCTCTCGTCGCGCTTCGAACAACGCGGTGGCCCCAAGGCAAACATCCAGGCGCTGTCGTCGTTGCAGGACCCCACCAGTTACCCCACTGTCCGGGTGTTCACCGTGCAAAACAACGACCGCTTGGAAATGCTTGCAGCCCAAAATGATCCCCGCTCGTCATACATCCTCAACAGCCAGGACTTCGAGGCGACGATGAAGATCTTGCGGCTGCACTACAACGTGATCTTACTCGACTGTGGAACCGCGATCACCTCGCCGTTGTTTTCCACCATCGCCAAACATGTCGACAGCCTTGTCGTGGTGGCCTCCCTAGATCCGCCCGGCCTCAATGGCGCGTGGGCGACACTGCAGTGGCTGCAGGCGCATGGCTTTAGCCGGCTGCTGCCACGCACGGTGGTGGCGCTCAACGCCACCTTCAAGGGCAGACCGCTGGTGGACATCGATGCCGCCGAAACACGGTTGCGCGACCAGATTCCTGGCATCAACGTTGTCAGGGTTCCCTTCGATGTGCATTTGGCCGAGGGCGGCGACATCGCTTTCACCGCACTTAAATCGCGTACCCGCAAGGCGTTGATGAATCTGGCCGGCGCTGTGGCAGCGCACTATCCAGCCCGTCAGCCGCAGAACCACAGCCGATGACACGGGGAGATTCTGAAACGATGGATCCTGCTACTGCTACCGGGCAAGTCCGCGTCGCGATCATCGGCGAAGCCGCGGCGGCGGACCTGGCCCTGCCGATCACCTTGCCGATCAGGGAGCTGATTCCACGCATCCGGGCCACCCTGGCATCTGGCCGCGACGACGCCGAGCTGGTGGACGACACCCTCGGCGAAGACGGTCCGCGACCGTATTCGCTTGCACCTCTGGGCGGTACACCGTTTAGCCGGGACGCCACCCTGGAAACGTTGGGCGTCGATGACGGCGAGCAGCTTATACTATGTAAGTTGCCACCAGGCCCGGCTGCGCCGCCGGTGGTCGAGGACATCGCCGACGCCTCGGCGATCCACTCGGCCAGCCAGTTCAAACCGTTCGAGCACACCATGCTGCGCAGCGCAGCCCAGGTTATGGTCTTGGCTTTGGCCGCCATGTTGTGCGGTCTTGCCGTGTACGGCTGGTACCGCGGCTACAGGTTTTGGGCTGCAACCGGATTGAGTGTGCTCACCGCTACCCTCGTCATCGCCACATTCTTGCTGTACCGGCGTGGGGTTCGCGGCGGCGCTGGACGCATGGGTGTGGCCACGACCGTGCCGCTGGCATTGGCATTGGCTGCCGCATTGCCCGGTGATGCGGCCGCGCCCAGGGTTTTTCTAGCCGCTGCGTTCCTGCTGGCGTGGTCGCTGCTGCTGCTGGCGCTCACCAGCAGCTGGATGGCCGCACATACCGCGATCCTCGCCGTGGCCGCGACGGTGGCCGCCGCGGCCGCCGCGCGTACCCTTGCCCACCTGCCCTATCTGGCTTTGGGCTGTGGGGTGCTGGCGGTATCGTTGCTGTTGGCCATCAACGCCCCGACGGTGTCGGCGATGTGGGCGCGCTTCCCGCTGCCGAATGTTCCCGCACCCGGGGAACCCACCCCGGAACCGGCGCCGCTGGCAGAGATCGAAGATCTGCCCCGTAAAACTGCGGCCTGCAACTCGTATCAAAGCGGTCTGATCGCAGCGTCGGTGATCTTGTCGGTCATCGGCTCGGTGCTGGTGGTGTGGCTGCCCGCAGCGCCGTCGCTGTTGGCCTGGTGGCTGGTGGTGGCCACCACCACCGTCACCGTGCTGCGCATGCGGATCTGGGATTCGGCGATTCCTGCGCTGTGGTTTTTGGCTACACCGTTTTTGACTGCCGCGGCGTTGTGCCTGTCGTTCACCGCCACCGGCCATTTGATCGCCGGACTGTATGCGGCCGCGGCGGTGGTGGGGGTTACGGCGCTGCTGCTAGTGGCCGCGGCTGTCAAGCCGCGTGAACTGTCGATCCCGCAGCGACGCTGGCTAGATCTGTTTGAAAACACACTGCTGATCACCATCCCGCCAGCGATGTTGTGGCTGACGGGGTTGATCAGCCTCATCCGTAACCGCGGGGCGCTGTGATGATTCGCCGACTGGGTTCGATCACCGCCATCGCGGCGCTAATAGTGGTGCGCGTCCCGCTGCCGGTGGCGTCGGCTCTCACGATGCCTGTTGTCGACCCTGCCGCGCTGCCGCCCGATGGACCCCCGGCGCCGGGGGAGGAGATGCGCCAGAACGGGGCGTGCTCATTTTTTGGGGCGATGCCCGGGTTTGACCCCGTCGCGGTGCCGCCGAGCCAGGCAATGCTCAACCTACCGGAGGCGTGGAAGACCTCGCGGGGCAGGGGAGTAGTGGTTGCGGTCATCGACTCCGGGGTCACCCCCCAGCCGCGGCTGCCCAACCTCACCCCCGGTGGTGACTATATCGATCCGCCTGCCGGCGGCCTGATCGACTGTGACGGCCACGGGACCGCTGTGGCGGGCCTTATCGCGGCCCAGCCAGGCCCGGATGGGTTCGCCGGCGTTGCACCCGAGGCCGCGCTGGTCTCCATCCGCCAAAGCTCTGCTCAGTGGTCACCCAAGATGCCCTCAGGCCAAGACCCCCAGCAAGCTAAAACCGCCGGCGATGTCGCCACCTTGGCTCGGGCGGTACGCCACGCCGCCGACATACCTGGGGTTCGGGTCATCAACATCTCACTGATCGACTGCATCCCCTCATATAAGCAGGTGGATCAGGCCGCCCTGGGGGCGTCCGTGCGCTACGCCGCAATCGACAAGGACATTGTGGTGGTGGCGGCTGCCGGAAACACCGGCGAAAGCAACTGCCAAAGCAATCCGCTGACCGACCCCAACCGGCCCGACGATCCGCGCAACTGGGCTGGTGCCACCACGATCTCCACCCCCTCGTACTGGCAGCCTTATGTGTTGTCGGTGGCATCACTAACCCCGGAAGGCCAACCGTCGAACTTCACCATGGCTGGTCCGTGGGTAGGCATCGCTGGACCTGGTGAACAGATCGTGTCGCTAGGCAACGCCCCCGACTCGGGGCTAGTCAACGGTCAGCCCTCCACCAAGGAGCCGCTGGTGGCCATCAATGGGACCAGCTTCGCCGCCGCCTACATCTCCGGTGTTGCGGCTTTGGTGCGCTCCAAGTTCCCCAACCTCACTGCGCGCCAAGTGGTCAACCGGTTAGTCTCCTCCGCGCACAACGCCGCGCGTGCGCCCTCAAACCTGGTGGGTGCCGGGGTTGTTGACGCCGTGGCCGCGTTGACGTGGGATATCCCCGCAGGAGACGCATTGCCGGCCGAGATGCCGGTAGTGCGGGTGGCGCCTCCGGCGCCACCACCGCCGGACAACCGGCTGCCCCGCCTGGTTGCTTTCAGTGCCGGCATCGCCGCCATCATTGGTGCCGCCATCGCTGTGACCGTCATTGGAATGCGCCGTGACCGCACCAACCGTTAGCCGCCGCCAATCCCGTTTCGTGCCGGCACGGCCCAGTTGGCGGCGCCTAAGCCTGCTGATGTCACTGCTGCTGCTCGGGTGGGCTGTCCTGCTGCCCGCCGGCCAGTCGCTTCGATGGTGGCACTACGTCGCCGCCGCGGCCGTGATCGTAGCCTCGGTCGGGTCATGGCATGGACAGCATGTTTCCACGGCGCTGGCCCGGTGGGCACCGATAGCCTGGCATAACCGGCGCCGGCAGCGTTCCCGGCGCGCCAGCGGAGCACGGGACAACCGAAGGCGCCACCACCACGCCGAGCGATCACCCGGGTCGGCGAGCACCGGGGCAGGGGTACTCGAGGCTCACATCGTCATCCACCTGCGCCCCCAGCCGCACGCGTTGACCACACCGGGGGACCGCAGCGATCAACTGCCGTGGGAGTTCATCACTGCCTGGCTAAACCGCTACGGGGTACGCGCTGACGCGCTGACCGTGTGCTCGGTGACCCGAACGCCACCGACCAGTGGACTGCGCAGCGACTCCGCGGCACTGCTGGGCGGCCGCAACACGCAGCATCACGACACCTGGCTGACCTACACGTTGCGCGCCGAGAACAATGTGGGCGCCCTAACGGCGCGACAGACCACAATGGGCAGCCCCGGCGGGGTGGATGAGGACCTGCCTGAACCTCATCGTGCGCCGCTGGCCGACACCACCGCTCGCCGTTTGGTCGCCGAGCTGCGTGAACAGGGCTGGCTGGCCACGCTCACTGATGTGGACCAGCTTCCGCGGTTCGTGCCGACGGCGGTGCATGTGCGCCACGAATCTTGGACGGGCACCGAGTATTCCGATGGTTTCCGCGCCGTCTACGCCGTGGACCCTGCCGCGCTGCGCGACGTTTTACAGATGCTTCCCACGCTGAGCACCAAAGCCACGTGGGTCACAGCTACCCTGCGTTCACAAGGCCGCCAGCCAACCACACTCGAGGCTGCGGTGGGCACATTGACCGCCACCCGGCCACCGCGGCACCCGCTGGCCGGTCTCGACGGGTTTCACGGATTGCATGCGCGCGTCGCGGCGGCGCTGAGCGCCGCCGGCCTAGATGCGCGGGCCGGCGTTAAGCTGCCGGCCACCACGGTTGCCTCGTCGGATCTTGCGGCGCTGCGATGGCCGACGTCGGCCGCCGGGGTCCCGATCGGCTTCAACCGCGCCCGCCAACCGGTGTATCTAGGGTTGGCATCGCCGGAGCCGGTGCGCATCACCGTGACCGGCACCCACGCATTCCATGTCGGCATCATCGCTCGTCTGGCGCTCTCAGGGCTGCCGGTCGCGCTGTACACCGCTGAGCCCCGGCAATGGGCCGCCCTGGCCAACCATGGTGCGCCGCAGCAATTCCTGATGCGCCCACCGAGCCCGCCGCACGAAGCAATCGTCGTTAGTGACGCCAGCAGCGAAGCACCAACCGGTGCGATCACGGTGACGCTGCGCCGACCACAATCGGCGCACGCCCCGTCGACGACGATTGTCATCACCCAAGACAGCCGACACCCGGACCTGTTCTACATCACAACCGCGCACGGTCGTCAGTGGCTGAGCACCCGCCTGTCACAAGATCGTTCCCCGATCACTAAGCGAGGTTAGATACCCATGTCAAGTGCGCGTGAAGGTCTTGTCGCACACGGGCTTGCCGTGCCCGACGCTATGCCACCGTTGCCGCCGGCCCGCGAGTTTTTAACCTCAGCGGGGTTCGGCGGTGCTGCGGCGCTGCTGGCAGCCATCGTGGTGGCCGTGGTGGCGATTTTCGCCGCCCGCGGCGCAGCTAAACGACACCGCCGCCAGCTTGAGCAACGCGAACGCCACCACCAGGAAATGCGGGCCGATGAGCGGCGCGAAGCGGCGGTGACCCGGTGCTGGCAGCGGTTTGCGTGGGTGGTGGAAACCGCGGGCTTAGAACCGGCCAGCGAGGCAGCCACCCTCGGTCTTGGGCCGGAGCTGACCTTGGAAATTTTACGGGGCCTGCTACGCGACGCCGAGCAGCTCGGCGACGACACACTCACCGGCGCGGTGACCGTACACCTCAACCAGTTCTCGCTGGTACTGGCCCAGCAAAGCGGGTCACTGACGCGGCTGGCCGCCGCATCCTCATCAGCCTCAGCGCTCATCGATGGGCAGCACGACGAGCAACGCAGCAGTGCCCACAACCAAAAGCCCTCGCAGCCGCAACTAACTGACACGCCGGCCGCCGATGAACCGACAGCAGCCCGCCAGGTCACCGAAAGGGGAAGGCGCCGGTGACTTCAACCCGCCAACACATCGAGGATCTCGACGCTGCCACCTGGGCCGCTTTGACCAAGCGGGCCGCGGCGGATGCGGTTTCTGCCGCGCAGCGGCTCGGCAGAACGCCGCCCCCGGAGTTGACCGCGGTGGCCGCGATGACTGAACGCGATCTTGTCGAACATCGCGCCCGCTTCGGCCCGGCACGAAAACGCCAATCTGCGGTGATGCGGCTGGTTGAGGCAGACCATTTGCGAGTCGTGGCCGAGAGCCTAGCCCGCGAGGCGCAACAAGGCAAGCAGGACGCCGAAGCAGCCGCGGCGCTGGCCCGTGCGCAAGCGCAACAATCCGCGCGTGTGGCTGAGCAAGCACGCGAGCAGGCCCGCGCCGCTGAGGCGCAGGGCGCGCGTAGGGACGCCGAGCGGGCAGCCGAGCTGGCCGCCACCCAGGAAGCGTTGGACAAACTACGCGCTGAGCTTGATCAGGTACGCGCTGACACCGCCGCCGCCGTCGAGGCGGCGCGTGAAAGAGTCAGCGCCGCAGACAAGCGCGCCGAACAACGGATGGCCGAGCGTGTTGCTGAACGGGCCGCCGCGCAGCGCGCGTTGGAAGAGGTGCGCGCCGAGCTGGCGCGGGTCCGCGCTGACGCCGCCAATGAGATCAGTGCGGCTGTTGAACGAGTTAGCGCAGCGGAGGCGCGCGCCAGGCAACGCGCCGAGGAGCGCGCGGCCGAACGAGCCGCCGCTCAAAAGGCATTGGAGGAGCTTCGCGCCGAAATCGAGCTGGTCCGCGCTGACGCTGACGCTGAGGTCGCCGCCGCACGCGAACAGGCGAAGGGCCAGACTGCGGCCGCACAACAGGCCATAGCACAGATGCGTGCCGAGCTCGACCGGGTGCGCGCCGAGGCCGCCGGCGAGGTTACCGGGGCACGCGAGCTAGCACGACGCGAGACAGAAGCCGCGCAACACGCGGTAGCCCAGATGCAGGCCGAGATTGCGCGGCTTCGGACCGAGGCGGCCACCGAGGTTGCTGCGGCCCGGGAGCAGGCACGCTCGGCTGACGGTGATCGCCTGAGCGCGCAGTCAGCGTCGCCGCAGCTGTTGAGCATCCCTATCCCGCCAGTGGGGTTGCGGGCGCATACGGGCCACATCGAAGACGCCTTATCGGCGGTGCGTGAACTTGATTATGTGCTGGAAGCCAGCCTGGCCGACGATGCCGCCGCACCTGGGCTCATCGATGTCGAGCTGGTAGGCGGCCTGGTGGCAACGGTGCAAGAACAGGCGGGGGATTTGTCGCAGGAGTTACGTGGCCTGCCGAGCCGCTACAGCGCGCGCTGGCAGATGCAAGCTGCCAGCGACTACGCCGGGGCGGCTGCCACCGCTTATGGGGCTGTTCTGCAGCGGATCGCGGACGCGACCGAGCAGCTGAGCTACCGTGATGACAGCGCTATTGCCGCGGTCGTGGAAATGGTAACGGCGATGCTCGACGAGCACCCCTGGCGGCAGCGGTGACAGGGTTGGTGCCGTTCAGCACACCCGAGAAGGGGCCCCACACGCCGTAGGCACGCACGCGGGACGAACAACAAATCGGCGCGCCTGCTGCCGGGCCGGCTGGCGGCGGCTCAGACGCTCCCGGCCCCGACTGCGACGAGGGCGCGGGGCGGTCAGCGCTGGGCGCCGCGGCCGGCGCAGGGTGCTGTTGCTTCGGCGAATTCCGCTTGCTCATGTCTGAGCTGTCCGAGCGGATGCGGCCACGGGTGCGCCCTGGCGCGGCCAAACCGGCGGCCGACGCGTTCCGCGCCGATCAGATGCGCCGTGTGACTTTGTATTTGCCGGCCGGTGTGCTGCTGCGCGGCGTTCCTCGCCGGTCGCGTAGTCATCGCCGTACCGCGCAAGCCACGCCAACCAATGCTCGGCCGCGTCCACGGCCACCAGTGTCTCACCACGCTCAGACATCAGCCCGCCCCTCGCACATATGAGCGTCACGCGCCCTGTCAAGGCCCGTGGCCGCCGACGGCGATCGGCCACGTTGTGGCCGAGCCTTGACCCGGCCTTCTTCGGCGCAAGCCTCGCCATTTATGGCGGGGTTAGCCGATCCCGTTCGTCGCCGGGCGCAGCCCGGCGCTTGGACCCAGTGTGTCTGGCCGGTGTTGTCAGATCGGCCCACTATGCTCGTTGTGGGTTCGCAGGGCAGGACATCGCCCGGGGCCGGAACCCAGGTAGCACCAACTCGCGAGGCCGCGGCAACACCAGACACCTGCGGCGCCCGCAAGGGACAGAGCGAGTCGGCCCGAACCGCCTCCAGCGGGCGGCCTACGGCGGCGCGCAACACTGCGCCGAGACAGCCGAACGCTGCGCGGAATCCCACGACTTCAGTCGTGGGAGATGTCAAAGGGTTCGTGGACGCGCCACACTCCCGCCGCTAGCGGGGGCGGGTGCGCCGCGGCCGGTTTTAGCGGCCGGCGCTCCGGGCGGTCCAACGGTCCATCCCCGTGGTAGCCACCGCGCATCGCGGCCATATCGATCTTGCCCTCCACACCGGGCAAGCCTCTCTGGTTACGCGCTCAAAATAGGTGAGGCACGCCCCTTCGCCTGTTGCATCACGTCAAGATGCGCGCGAGGACTGAGTCGTTGCCTCATCTGCGGATGCGCGCGTAGGGACGGTGTTCACAGGCGCCTTGGCCTTGGGTCCGGCCTTGCTGGTGGTGATCGCCAGAAGCTCGGTTGTCAGGGCTTGGATGTGGCGCTGCACGGCGGCGGGGTTGATAGCGGCGTAGGTATCGGCCAGCATCGCCTTGTCCTCGGCGGTGAGGGCGTCGTGGCGTTCGGCGCGGCGGTGCGGGGTGGTCGCGGTGTCGTATTTCTTGGTGACCTTGGCGCCGTGGCGGACTTTGGAGACCAGCTTTTGCTGCGGGTAGAAGTAGTTGGTCAACTGCGACTGCAACACCCAGATCTTGTTGAGCAGCAACAGTTCTGCTGGTGTGTCATAGCGGTGGTAACCGACCACGATGCGCACGATGGCCCAGTTCTTCTGCTCGACGTGGCAGCCGTCGTTGGAGTTGCCCGGCCGCGACCGGGTGAAGGTGATCTGCCGCTGCTCGCACCACGCCAGCAGGTGATAGTTGATGAACTCACTGCCGTTGTCACTGTCGACGCCCAGGATCGGAAACGGCATCACCGCGGCGATGTCATCGAGGGCTCCCAGCACCCATTTGCGGGCCTTGTTGGGCACGCTGCGCTGCTCGGCCCAGCCCGTGGCGATGTCGGCGCTGCTCGGCCCAGCCCGTGGCGATGTCGGTGACAGTCAGCGTCCAGGCGTGCTCACCAGCGGCGTTGCCGCCGTCGTGGGCGACCAGGTCGATCTCGACGAACCCGGGCACCGCGTCGTCCCAGTCGGCCCAGGTCCGGATCGGGATCTGGGACTTCAGCAGCGAGCCCGGCTTGGTGCGGCTGCGGCCCTTGAGCTGATGCTTCTTGCGTTCGCCCGCCAGGCGGCGGTCGATGGTGGCCGCCGACATGCCCACCAGCAGCGTCGCGGTGTCGTCGTCGATGATCAGCTCGCCGAAGTGACGCAGCCGCTGCACCAACTCGCCCAGCATCGGCGCCAACCGCTTGCCGGCCGGCATACCCAGTGTTGCCCAGCAGAAGATCAGCGCGGCAATCACTTTCGGGCCGTACTTCGGTGGGCGAGGCGCCCTGGTCTTGACCACTTTCGGGCGCAGCGCGTCCTTGAGCGCTTTTCGGGCGTGGTTGCGATGCCACCCGGTAGTGGCGCACAGCTCGTCAAGAATCCGGCCCTTGCCGGCCCTGTCCGCCCGCACGTAGCGGGCTGCGATCGTCCTCGCAACGGCCTTGCGTTGACCCATTGTCAGCCCCATCATCCGGGCCTAACCCGCCAGGCGTCAGCTGCCGGGTAGGCGCGCCGCACGCGCGCATTCTCAAATGAGGCAACGAACCCCTCTACGCGCGCATCTTGGATGAGTCAACGCGCTTCGCCTGTTGCATCACGTCAAGATGCGCGCGAGGACTGAGTCGTTGCCTCATCTGCGGATGCGCGCGTAGGGACGGTGTTCACAGGCGCCTTGGCCTTGGGTCCGGCCTTGCTGGTGGTGATCGCCAGAAGCTCGGTTGTCAGGGCTTGGATGTGGCGCTGCACGGCGGCGGGGTTGATAGCGGCGTAGGTATCGGCCAGCATCGCCTTGTCCTCGGCGGTGAGGGCGTCGTGGCGTTCGGCGCGGCGGTGCGGGGTGGTCGCGGTGTCGTATTTCTTGGTGACCTTGGCGCCGTGGCGGACTTTGGAGACCAGCTTTTGCTGCGGGTAGAAGTAGTTGGTCAACTGCGACTGCAACACCCAGATCTTGTTGAGCAGCAACAGTTCTGCTGGTGTGTCATAGCGGTGGTAACCGACCACGATGCGCACGATGGCCCAGTTCTTCTGCTCGACGTGGCAGCCGTCGTTGGAGTTGCCCGGCCGCGACCGGGTGAAGGTGATCTGCCGCTGCTCGCACCACGCCAGCAGGTGATAGTTGATGAACTCACTGCCGTTGTCACTGTCGACGCCCAGGATCGGAAACGGCATCACCGCGGCGATGTCATCGAGGGCTTCCAGCACCCATTTGCGGGCCTTGTTGGGCACGCTGCGCTGCTCGGCCCAGCCCGTGGCGATGTCGGTGACAGTCAGCGTCCAGGCGTGCTCACCAGCGGCGTTGCCGCCGTCGTGGGCGACCAGGTCGATCTCGACGAACCCGGGCACCGCGTCGTCCCAGTCGGCCCAGGTCCGGATCGGGATCTGGGACTTCAGCAGCGAGCCCGGCTTGGTGCGGCTGCGGCCCTTGAGCTGATGCTTCTTGCGTTCGCCCGCCAGGCGGCGGTCGATGGTGGCCGCCGACATGCCCACCAGCAGCGTCGCGGTGTCGTCGTCGATGATCAGCTCGCCGAAGTGACGCAGCCGCTGCACCAACTCGCCCAGCATCGGCGCCAACCGCTTGCCGGCCGGCATACCCAGTGTTGCCCAGCAGAAGATCAGCGCGGCAATCACTTTCGGGCCGTACTTCGGTGGGCGAGGCGCCCTGGTCTTGACCACTTTCGGGCGCAGCGCGTCCTTGAGCGCTTTTCGCGCGTGGTTGCGATGCCACCCGGTAGTGGCGCACAGCTCGTCAAGAATCCGGCCCTTGCCGGCCCTGTCCGCCCGCACGTAGCGGGCTGCGATCGTCCTCGCAACGGCCTTGCGTTGACCCATTGTCAGCCCCATCATCCGGGCCTAACCCGCCAGGCGTCAGCTGCCGGGTAGGCGCGCCGCACGCGCGCATTCTCAAATGAGGCAACGAACCCCTCTACGCGCGCATCTTGGATGAGTCAACGCGCTTCGTTGCGCAGAGTGCACTTGTGGTCGTAAAATTTCCGTGTAGCCAGCCCATCGCGGTGGGCTGGAAGTGAGCCACAGGATTACTCGCCGGACGACGAGGCCTGTGGCTTGCGTGTTTCCGAGGGCCTAAATCGTGTGGATTTCGACGGCACTGCCGAGCATGTCGAGATAGGCGCGGTTGCCGATTCGGGCCTGGACCACGGCACCGCACACAATGTCAGCGGCCCAAAGCGCCGGTTCGAGACGGCCTATAGCGTGCTCGTCACCGTCGACTCAATGGCTCGCCGCGAGCGCAGCTTCTGCAACATGTCCAAGTCGCTGGCGTCGAGTTGCCCGCGGGATTCGAAGGTGATGGTCGAGCATGGCATCAGCACCAAGTGGGGCAGTAAATACTCCATGCACTTGCGGCGGCGACGCCTATCATTAGCGTCTTTGGCGACATGGACAACGACAAAACCGGTCACAGGAAGTCGGGCAACGGCGGCGACCAGCTCGGATCGACGTTCAGGACTGCTGCCGTGCCAGTGCAGTTTCGCCTCACCGATGCGCAAGTCTTCAAGGGTTTTGCGCAGTTCGGCGACGTCCTCGTCATCGCACAAAGTGGCAGCCAGCAGGTACGCCCCGGGATCGAGGTCGGGACGCGATCCGGACTCGTCGGCCCATGCGGTCAGCATCGAACTACTCGCATGCGCAGAAACGCTAACGGTCGTGGGTGCACGGGTGCGTGCATCTATACGGGCCGGGGTTCGACCTGTACGACCAGCTGCTATCCCAGCGCGGCTATGTGCCCGCACACGTGCCACCGGACGACTTCACCGCGACGCACCTATGGATCACCGGCGGCTATCGCGCAGTGCTCACCTGGACCCGTCCAGGCGGCTGGGCGTGGCGATCGCTACCGCTGCCTCCCTGACTGTCGCTGGCGGGGCGAAAAGGCAATGTCCGTGTAGCCAGAAGTTGTCACCGTGCAGAGGTAGCGTGTCCGCGATCTCAATTGGACCTCGTGAGAAGTGAGAAAGCCGAGAATGTTCAATCCCCGCGGTGTTGTTGGAGGTGCTATGCCCGCCGGGGTTCCAAGGCAACGGCCCTCATGGTTTAGCTCTGATGAGGAGTACGAGGCGTTCCTGAAGTTGATGGCACGCGACCTCGGGTCGCAGTGCATCACCGCCACCAGCATCGATATCGATCAGCTTGATGAGTCGCGCCGCAAAGCGTTGCTCGGGGAACATGGGCTGCGGCCGAGTCTCGAGTTCGTCTGCCGCATTTTTGCGCAGTTTGACGATGCCTCACTGTTCTCCCGGGTAGGTACCTTCGAGCAGAAGTTCGTCCGCGGGGTGACCGGCGAGCTGGCCATTAAGGTCGGCGAGCAGGTCAAAAACGGGTGCACCTTGATGCCGCCAGCTGCGCTGACGCAGCTCATCCGTGAGGTTATCGAATGGTGCGCCCATTCTGATGATGCGGATTCGGACGACGAGGCTACGCCGGCCCTTAGCATCAACGACTTCGTCCACTTGATGCTGTCGATCAACGGTGACCAAGAACGGCAAGACATCCCCGAGTTCTTCGAATCCTGGCCTCCGAGTGCCGACGACTGCAAGAAGTATTACGACGCCATGACTGTCGACGACGACTTTGTGTTACGGGAGCTTCAGCGCCAGATGCTGTCGGATCTGGCGCGGATGCAAGCGCACGCCACCACGGTCCCGGACCTGCTCCTCGGGGATACCTACGACACCTGGTTCAAGGGTTGGCCCGCCGCGGCGCCGCACGACCTGATCGGCGATACACCGGAGGAGGCCTTCCGATCGGCGACTGGCGTCGGGTTGCGCGAGTTCATCAAGCTGGGCTTGCAGCTCTGGGAGCGCACCAAGACGGGCAAAGTGACCTTCGACCTTTCCTCTCTGGGGCAAGTGGCCGAAGCAAATGCATTGGAACTCATGGAGAACGCGGCCGCGTTAACAGTTGCTGAATATCGGAAAAGGCTTGCGCGAGAACGCAAGAATGGGTACTTGGCTCATCGTCGATACACCTTCACCGAGCGGCCATTGCTGCATCTAGGCGGCGATGAGTACATCGCATTGCGTCCGGTCTGGGTACTTGACCGCTTCTGTGGCTCCCAGCTCTACTGGCAGACATTCTTCGAGTTTGGAACCGAGAAAGATCTCCGCGGGGAGCAATTCAGCCAAGCCATGAACTATGTGTTCGAAGACACCGTGGGTTACTTGTTCCGGCGGGTCATGCGCCGAGCGCGCCCGGCGATCACGCTGATCACCGAATCGCAGATGCAGCAGGCGTGGACACGCGGCGGTCAGACTCCGTCGGTGTGCGACTGGGTACTGATGTCGGGCAAGTTGTGCTTGCTCGTCGATGCCACAAACCACTGGCTCGATGAGAAAGCAGCTCAAGGCTTCGCCGATGCCGAGGACTATCAGACAGACACCGAAGACACCTTTGTCAACAAGAAGTTCCTCCAGCTGAAGTCGACCATCGAACTACTCGATGAGAATGGTTGGGAAGGATGCACTTTCGGCGATGAAACGATCTACGTCCCTCTGGTCGTTGTGCCCAACGCTGGCATTCCGCCCAACGTGCTTTCTGACGTCGACTTCAAGCTGCGTGCGCATTCGGTGCTGGGGCAGCTCGGCAAGCTCGTGATGTCGCCGGGCATCTTGACATACCGCGAACTGCAGGTGTTCGAGGGAGTGTGCGAGCACCGTGCCCCCAGGGCTTTTGTCGAGATGATTGCCGAGTGGCGCAGAATGTGCACCAAATCCATGCCGGTCCAGCCCCAGACTTTCCTCGATCTTGCTGGTGCAGATCGGCCGATGGGTACCTATCCCTCAACAGCGCGGTCGATGTTGATGAATAAGCTTTAGAGGCGCTTGCATCAGCGAGCTGGAGCGAAGCTACACAGCCCGCAGATTGGGCTCACCTTTGGTCGTCAGGTGCCGCGTCAGGAACTCACCGGCATCGGTGACGGACTGCCGATCCGGATGCAGGTAGCGCTGCGTGGTCGTGATGCTACCGTGGCCGGCGATCTTCCGGAGGCTGTGCAGGGGGACGCCCGCGTCGGCCATCCAGGTCAGTCCGGTGTGTCGCAGGCCGTGGCGCTTGAGGTGCTCGTACCCGAGTTTGGTCACCACTTCGTCCCACGACGTTGCGTCGCGGAGGGTCGCGGTGGTGATTCGTCCACCTCGGGGGCCGGTGAACAGGCGGGCGTCCGGGCGCCCGCCGGCAAGGTCGATCCGACGCCGGGTCGAAATCACGGTTTACGCACCGGGTGAGCTACATATGCACGAGGCGATCTTCAAAATGGCCGCGGAGTTTAAAGACGGTAGCTGCTGCGCTGCTGCCACCACGGGTTCAATGTGATGAGTTCCCAGCCGCGCGGCGACCAGTGCAGGCCGCGCCCGGCCGGCACGCCGGTGATGTCGGCTACGGACAGCACCGGCTGCCGCGAGGTGTGGTACGTGAGGCCCGCGTCGTGGGTGGAGGTGGTGACAGCCCGCGGCGCGTCTCTGCCTGGGACGGCGGTGTGACGTCTTAACGCCTCGTCAACTTTGACTTGCATACGCACGCTGAGCCTTTTATGAGACCGGTGTCCAGGGTTGACATCCGTTCGTCTCGAAGGCCGCTACTGTTGCGGGGACGTTCGCATACATCGGACCGCGAGAGACATCTCCGTCGACCATATCGTCCTCGGTCGCCCCAAGTGTGCTGTACGTCGCCCACGAGCATATTTCGCTCCAGTCTGAGGGCCCCTGCGTGTGGTAGGTGCCTGGTGCAATGTCGGTCCCCACCTTGAAGACGCCGTCGCCAGGGATTTCACCGCTCGGCTGGGCAAGGGCGGGTGACGCAAGCGCAACCGCTGCAGCACAGGCAACGAACCCGGCCGATGCCCGCGCCGCAATGAATAGGCGCATTCTTTTCTCCTAATCGTTTAGTAGGGATGGGTTGCTGGTCGTGGTGGCCAGTCCTGTTTCTGACGAGGTTTGCCGACCAGGTGATGCCTGGTTGCTCCCGACGCAAGACGTCTTAAGAAAGAACGGCGCGCCTGGCGGCAGATCTTGTCCAGTGATGGTGGGATGCCGTTGCCCGAGCCCGCCGCAGGGTTGACTTCCTGATGGTTGTTCCCGAGCCTTGAGCTCTTCGACAGAACGAAGTCCTGCGGCGCGCTGGAGTCACGGACGGCTAGTGAGATGACGGACCTTTGAGTCCTGCGATTAGGGCGCCGCGTGAGTCCACCGGTACGGGCATGACCATGGATCGAAGGAGTGATGGAACCTTGTCTCTGTTTTGTGGAATCGATTGGGCCACTGAGCATCACGACGTCGCCGTCATCGACGACGACGGACGTGTGGTGGCTCGCGGGCGCGTCAGCAACGACGCAGCGGGTTTTGCGGCGCTGTTGACGCTGCTGGCCGAGGCCGGTGACAGCGGCGCCGATCCGATCCCGGTCGGCATCGAAACCGATCGTGGCCTGTGGGTGGCCGCCCTGCGCGAAACCGGCCGAACGATCTATCCGATCAACCCCTTGGCGGCCTCGCGCTACCGAGCGCGTTATGCGGTGTCGGGGGCTAAGTCCGATGCCACCGACGCGGTGCTGCTGGCCAACATCGTGCGCACCGATCCCGGCGCGCACCGGCCGCTGCCGGCCGACACCGAAGCCGCCCAAGCGATCCGGGTGCTCGCCCGTGCTCAGCAGGACGCGGTATGGGCACGCCAGCAGATCGGTAACCAGATCCGCGACTTGCTCAAAGACTTCTACCCGGCCGCCCTTGTCGCGTTCGCCGCGCTGCCCGAGGGCGGGTTGGCCCGCCGCGACGCACGCACCATCCTGGCCGCCGCACCCACCCCAGCCCAGGCAGCAAAGCTGACCCCGGCCCGGCTGCGCCGACTGCTGATCAAGGCCGGTCGTAAACGCTATCTCGACCGCGACACCGCACGCCTGCGTGAGGTCTTCACCGATGCCTACCTGCGCCAACCCGTGGTCGTGGAGAACGCGATGGGCATCCACCTCACGACGCTGCTGGGCCAGTTCGAGGCCGCCTGCACTGCCGCCGACAACCTCGCCGAGGCGGCGATCACTCATTTTGAGCAACACCCGGACGCCGAGATCATCACCAGCTTCCCCGGTCTGGGGATGCTCGCCGGTGCCCGGGTGTTGGCCGAGATCGGCGACGACCGTTCCCGCTTCACTGACGCCCGCGGGTTGAAAGCCTTCGCCGGATCGGCTCCCATCACCCGCGCCAGCGGCAAGAAAACCGTTGTGCTGCAGCGGCATATCAAAAACCGGCGGCTGGCCGCCGTTGGCCCCATCTGGGCCCTGGGATCGCTGCGCGCCTCGCCAGGAGCACGTCGCCATTACGACGCCCGCCGCGCCGCCGGAGACTGGAACCAACAAGCTCAACGACACCTGTTCAACAAATTCCTCGGCCAACTCCACCACTGCCTGCAGACCCGCCGGCTCTACGACGAACACCTGGCGTTTCCACCTCCTCTCCAGCTCGCGGCTTGACTTCTAACTTCGTGAGATGTCTTTCTCCTTGTAGGAATGTAAGACCCTAAAGAGAGACATAAAGGAGAATTTGCAGGAATTTCGATGATCTGCGGCCGGCTTGCTGGCTTGCTGGTGGAACCTCGGTTGTTAGGGGTGCGGAGTTTAAAGACGGTAGCTGCTGCGCTGCTGCCACCACGGAACCAAAGTGATCAGTTCCCAGCCGCGGGCCGACCAGTGCAAGCCGCGCCCGGCCGGCACGCCGGTGATGTCGGCGACGGACAGCACCGGCTGCCGCGACGTGTGGTACGTGAGGCCGTTACAGCTGGAGTTGGCCGTTGTTGGCCATTGCCGGGGTAACGGTTGCCCGGCCCGGTAGTCGCGTTCTTGCCCGGTTGGGTGCGCGGGATTTAGTTCCCCGTGTCCCTGGCCGGCGGCGGCTACTGGTGTTCGCCTGGTGGCTGTTGGGTTCGGCCTGGTTGGTAGCTCTCACCACATGATCCTCTGGTCGCTGTGGTGTCACACCTTCCCGCCGCCAGGCCCTAAAGCCTTGGGCGCGACGCCCGATCACGGTGGCTGCTGCCTGGTGTCGGGTGACGTTCGGGTAGGGGCGGCGCCAGTGCTGGTCGCCCCAGATGCTGCTGTAGGCGGGGTTGACCGCGAACACCGCCGTCGGCATGCCAGACATCACGGCGCGACGGAACCGTTTCCCGGCCGCGCCGCGGCCCATGGTTTCCCGCCCGGTGGCCCGCGCGTCGGCGAAGTCGAGGTCCTCCACCGCGATCGTCGCAACACCGTGGCGGCGCGTGTACTTGATCAGTGCGGTGATGGCGTGGCGGACCTGGGCGTCACGCCGCGACGCCGACCCAGTGAGGTCGATGTCGATCCGCCTGGGCGCACCCACGGGGTTGCCGTGGGCGTCCAGCCGGCGCACCGCCAGGTGCCCATCGTTGAGATCCACGCCCACCACCGGGCCTTCGGCGTACACATCGTCGCCGACGGCGCCGGCTGCCCGGCCGGCCCAGTACGGCGCGCGGGGGATCGCCCAGGAAGCGGTTAGATACACCCCAGCCCTGCCGGGTTTGCGGCTGATCGCGTAGGACACCGAGTTAGCGCCGATGATCCGCTGGACCCATTCACCGCAGCGGTGCGCGAACACCGCGCTGCCGGAAAGGACGTAACGGCCTCGTGGGGCGTTCGCGAAGTGTTCCAACGGTTTCGGCAACCGAATACTGACCTGCCCGGCCGGGGTCACTGTGATCGTGAGATTCCCGAACGGTTCATCGGGCGAGCCGTTCGCCCCGATTCGCCACCGGGATGCCTGCCACCGCCGGCGCCACTGCGCCTCGGTCAGACCGGCCTTGTCGAGGTGATGGCGCGTAGTAGCCAGGCGTTTACCGCCCTCCACCACTCAGTGTTTAGGAACGGTCGAAGTCCAACAGTAGGCGCAGATTTGCGCAGGTGACCGCGCCGCTAGCCATGGTGTTCTATGACAGCAACATCGCCGGCACTCACGGGATCTTGTAATAAAAATAGTCGGGGGCATGTGATAGTGCGTACCGGCGTGCGGCGTTAACCTCGCTATCGACCAGGCGGACTGTCATTGCGGTGTCAAGGAGGTCCATCAGGTCGGCTGCATCGAGCTGTCGATGCAGCTTCTGGCTGAGCATTTCATGGTATTGAGCCAGGTATTTCATGAAGAGGTGCTTGTCCGTACGCCAGGCCCACGCAAAGAAGCGGCCCGCGTGGTCTCCGGCATGACCGTAGAATTCGGTGCCGCGCGCGATTTCATTCGCGACATAGTCTGTTTCGCGTTCAACCAGCGCCGTTGCAAGGATCGCCATGAGCGGTTCCTCGTCGATGATTCGGGCCGTGGGCGGTACGAGGTGAGCTACGACCTCAGAACCTTTGACGATGTGGTATGTGCGGCCTTGGTGAGCATCGGCGACCAGTTCGTGCAGACGTGGCTTGGCTTCGGTGACCGTGAACATGCGGTCGGTGTTGATGAAGGTCATTCACGCGAAACTAGCATAACGGTCCGTTAATAGCGACCGCTTTTGCAGTCCGGGAATTAAGAGCGTTATTGCAGTCTGGATTTGGCGTCCTCCTGGGGCCAAATCCAGCGTGTCGCTACCCGGTAGCGCGCTGTTAGGGCTGTTTCCGAGCGTTTCCGAGCGCTATAGGTTCGGCTTGACGTCCTCCCCACGGCTGAAGTCGGGGGATTCCAACCGGTTTATGCTGCGGGTGCAGCAGTGGTGGGTTGGAGCAGTAATTCCTCGCGGTTTCCTGCTGGTTCCTGCTTCGGTGACCGCGCTCGGCCCGCGGGCCTTGGTTGGTCTTCACAGGCGGTGACCGCAAGCCCTGCGGCCAGAATGTTCCTCGCGGCGTTCACATCCGCGTGCTCGGTATGTAAGCAGTGGGTGCACCGGAATACCGCTTGGCTCTCACGGGATTTCGGGTCCACTTGCCTGCACGCTGAGCAGCGTTGCGATGTGTAGGCCGCCGGCACCTTCACGACGGTGGTCCCGGTATAGCGGGCCGCCGAGTCTAGTGCCAACGCGAACTGATGCCAGCCTTTGTCCAGGATGGCGCGGTTGAGCCCGGACTTCGTTCTGACATTGCGCCCGCCTCGACCGCAGCCAGTTGTTCGACACGCTTTAGCCGCCCCACTTGGCTCCTTCGGCCTGGTCGCGGGCGGCCATGCTCATCGTGTTGTTTTCGTGAGCGGTTGTCATCTGGTGGTAGGCGTTGACGAGTTCGTCGAGCGCAGTGTTCCACTGGGTCTGCCACGACTGGTAGGTCATGCCGGTGTCGCCGACCCAGCCGGCGGCCAGGGCGCCCTGCTCGCTGGAGATTGCCGCCCCGACGCTGCGGATCGCGGCGCCGTAGCCGGTCATTTCGCCGACGTGCCCGAGCATCGCGGGGTAGTTGTACAGGATCTGACCCATGAGGGAAGTCCTTTCTGTTTCGGGTTTGTAGTGGTGAGGGGTTGATTAGGTTCGGGCTGCGTTAGCTGTGCACGTTGGGCAGTCCGCCCGGAATTGCACCCATTGTGGCCTGATACCCGTGGGCGCCGTCGGCGTCGGCGACGGTGTAGTTGGCGCCGGCTTCTCCGATGTTTTGACCGGCGATCGTCAACAGTTGGTTCATTTTGTTGGCGACCTCGACGAAGTGGGCGTGGGCCTGCTGGAAGGCAAGCGCTGATTCGCCTTGGTGGTTGGCCTGCGCCGCAATGGCGGACTGCTCGGCGGAGTGCACGGTGCTTTGAAAGAGCGCCGCCTGGTCGGTGAAGCTCGCATGCGAGGAAGCCAGCTGCGCAACGTTGGCGTCAAGTAATCCCATGGTGGTTAGTCCTTTCCTGATTTGAGATTTCCGATGTCGGGTCAATGCGATCCCGGGGTGGGTTTATCAGTGGGTCATCACGTACGCCTCCCATCACTGTCGGCGGCGGCGTCTTCGTCGACAGGGTCATCGGCATAGGTGCTGACACGTTGTGAACGGCTTCGACCGCTGTGCGCGCCGGTGCCCATCATGCCGGCACCAGCGCCGCTGCCGCTTGCCGCCGAGCCGCCGGGAAGCCCTGTGGCCACCGGTGTGATAGCGCGGGCGCTGTTCGTCAGCGCTTCGGCTGCGCTGGTGGGTGGTGTTCCCCAGGTGGATGGCATCAACGGCCGGCTCGGCCCGCTTCCCATCGCGCCGCCGGCGAGGCTGGTCACCCCGGCCGGGTTGAACCCTCTGATGGCGCCGGTTCCGGCGAACCCGACCGGCATGGCACCTTGCCCCAAGTTGGTGTTCGCGCCGGCGCCGGCGCTGCCGGCGAATTGTGTCAGCATGCTTCCCAGCTGTTGCGGCGCAGAAGCCAGCTGCTGGGGCGCAGAGGTCAACAGCTGACTGGGGCCTGGCGCGGCGGATGTCACCGACTGGGCAGCGGTGGGGCCTATCGAGGAGGCCTCCTGCATGAAGTTGCCGGCCATGTTTTGCGGATTGAGTGCCGACTGTCCCTGCATGGCTGCGTTGTTGGGTTGATCGGCGGCGTCTTGGGTCGCGTTGACAGGGTTGGGCATCCCGTCGGTGAATGACAGGGGGCTGGTGGCGGCTTTGCCTGTGAGCAGCGTGTTGCCCATCATCTCTGAGGATGTCAAAGCGGCACCACCGGCCTGCGCGGCTGGCATGTAGCCGGCCGACATCGCGGTGGCCGCCGCCGATCCCGCCTCCCCAACACCGGGGATCAGGGTGATCGGGGACATGGGGGTTGGCGGGATCGAGTTGGCGGCCGCGGTGGAGGTGCCGTCCCATGTGGTCATCACGTCGGCGGCCAACTGCCACATGCGTTGGTAGTCGGCTTCGTTGAGCGCGATCGGAATGGTGTTGACGCCGAAGAAGTTTGTGGCGACCAGCACCCCGTGCACGAAGTGGTTCTCGAACAGCTCGGCCAAGGTGGGCATCGCTACGACGGCTCCCTCGTAGGCCGCGGCGATGTCGGCGTGGGCTGCGGCCGCGGCTTCCGCTTTGGCAGCAACATCCGCCAGCCACATCAGCATCGGCTGGTGTGCCATAACGAACTGCTCGGCAGACGGTCCTTGATAGTTGGCTTGGATCGTGGCGATGATGCCTTCGAGTTCGGCGAGAGCGGCGATGTATTCGGCCGCCAAATGGGTCCACGAAGTCGCCGCCGCGGTGATGCTGGCCGCGGTGGCGCCGGTGGTGAGCAGCGTCGAGTGCACCTCGGGCGGCGCCGCCGCCCAGATCGGGGGTGCTATAACGTCGAGCGCCATCGCCCTGCCCTCAAGGCCCGCCTCAGACGGCCATCCCGCCGCCGCTAGCGGCGTAAATGGCCACCGCTTCACCGTCGCCGACGAGGTAGCTGATACCGGATTCACCGACACCCTCAGAGGAGAACGCCAGCTCGGTGCTGCCCATCCCGGCCATGGCCTGGTGGGATACGCCTTCGGCGACCAGGCTTGCCGCGACCTTCTGTGACGGAATGTCTGACCCTGGGGGCATGATGGCGCCGCTCGCGATCGCATGACTGGCATTGGAACCCAGCAGGCGACCGGTTAGTGCGGCGACCTGCGCTGAGGCGGCGGCTAACGCTTCGGGGGTGACGTCGAGTTGCATGAGGTCCACCTTTGTCTGTTCGGTTTGTGTTATTGCATTCTGGCTGACACTTACCTGATCGGCGCGCGGAAAATCTGCGGCGTGCGCTCCGATAGACGGACGTTACCGCCCGCATGCGACATGCCCCAGTTATCGCAGCATGCCGCATGGTGACATCAACACCCACATCCAGCACGTTTAACATGGCTGTTACATTCCGTGCGTTGGGGCGGCCAGCTGCACGTAACCGGTGTTTTCGTCGCTGGACGCTACGAGCCATCCACGGCCTGGCGGCAGCCCGTCTTCGAATTTCACCCCGCCCACCTTGTCGGATGCGGCCCGTGAACCGAGCAGGATGCGGTTAGCGCTTTGGGCATGGAATTGGCCGGGCACCGTGGTGGGCGAGAGCTCCACAGCGCTGACGCCGGCTGCGCGGTGGGTGAAAATCATCCGCAGGCCGATGTCGCGGGCATTGGCGAAGTGCCGCAGCAGCGGCTGCCAAGTCTGCACGAGCCGGCCCGGCCCGCTGGCCGCCGGCGGCGCGCCGGCTGGAACCCGGTCATGGATTTGCACCTGGGTGGGGATGGCGTCAAGATCATCGACCAACAGATAGATCCTCGGCCCTTGAAACTTCCAGTTCCGTTTTTGCTCCCACGGCAGACCCGGTGGAGGGGTTCTGCCGTCGAGGGTGATCGCCAACTGCTCAATGCGTTGCGCCATGGTGGCGAAGTCGGTCTCGTAGTAGTCCTCACCCTCGATGAGCCGGCTCGTTTCACCGCTGAGTTCGCGGCTTTTGTCGAACAGCAGCACGATCGCTTGTTCAGGGCCCGAGCGGCGGGCCACGATGCTGCGCAGCAGATGGGTGATCAGCGGTGACTTGCCGTGGTGGTCATCGCCGTAGATGCCCAGCAGCGGCGCGGCGGCGAAGTCGATGACCAGCGGTTGCAGGTCGCGGCCCCGCAGACCCAGCGCGTATCGTTCCCCGTCCAACATGTCTTGCCCGAGTACGGCCGGGTCGACCAGCGTCGGCAGAAGCGCCGGCGCTGGAGCGCGGCGCTCACCGTGGTAGCGCTCGACGATCGTGGCCACGGTGTCGCGAACTTTGACGTCGAGCTCGTCCATGGTGGGCTGCCCGTCGAGGCGGCCCACAGCGAATCGAATGACATCGCCGACACTGTTGATGCCACGTCCGGGCTGATCGGCCGGGATGCGGTCTTGCGGGCGGATCATCTTGTCTTCAACCCGGGCACGCACCTGCGATTGGGAGGTGTTGGCCAGCTTGAGCTCAAATCGGGTGTTGATGTGTGTTTGCACTTCGTTGCCGAACTTGATCCAGTCGGCCGCAGTGACCAGCACATGCATTCCTAGGCCGGCGGCGATGAGCCGCTCCACGTTCTTTAGATGTGGGTTTTTCGGGTTCATGATCGAGGTGTTGTCGGCCAGGAAGTTCTCCCACCCGTCAACGACCAAAAACATGTCAGTGGGGTAGCCGTCGTCCAGCCCGGGTTCTTGTTGGCTGCGCCGGTGCCGGAATTCGGCCAGCGACCCGATGTTGTGCTGCTCGAACAGCCGCCGGCGGCAGGTCACCACGTTGTCGAGGTCGCCGAAGATGCGCAGATTCAGTTCTTTGCGCTCGGCGCCGCCCACCGCCCCGACATGGGGCAGGTCTTTGATGGAGGCGATGGCCGGACCGCCGTAGCTCATCACGTAAAACCCGATGTCATGAGGCGAGTAACGGGCGGCCGCGGCCAAGATGAAAGTCTGCACCACCATCGAGACTTCGTCCTTGCGCATGCCCAGGATCGACACGTTGCCGGCATCGAGGCTGTAGGTGAGCAGGCCGTGACTGAGCTGGCGGGGCCGATCGATCTCCCCGAGCGGCCACCAGGGAGCCAGGCCGCGGCGCGCCGGGATGGCATCGGCCTGTTTGAGTATCGCATCCAGCGGGATCGGATCATCCAGCGGCGGTGACCATAGCTGCGGCGACTTCTTGCCGTAGAAGGCGGCTAGCTGCGGGCCGACGGTCAACACCAGCGAGCGCGGCGGGCCCGCGATCACCGATTCCGCGGCGATCTCTTCTTCGATCACGGTGTCGGGGTCGGGTTCGACGCGGCCGGCGGTAAATAGCCGCGCGCGGGGCTTGGCGCTGATAACCCTGCGGTTGATCGTGGTGGGCGGCTCATAGCGGTCGGGCAGAATGAACCCCCGATACATCACAGGCTCAGCGCCTGGTGCGCGCACGAAATAGCCTATGCCTTTTGCGTTTTTACCGTCGGCGATGTGGTAGGCGTCGCCGGTGCCGATGACGCGGCGCGAAATCGACTCCGATGCCACTTTCAGCCCGATGCGGTACTGGGTGTTGTTGGGGATCTGCTTGATCACTCCCTCATCGAGGGTTTGCGAGGCGAACAGGAAAAACACTCCTTGGGAGCGGCCCTTGCGGGTGACGGTGTCGAACACGTCGGCCATGTCTGGGTGATCTTTGAGCAGCAGGGAAAATTCGTCTACCCACACGAACATGTATGGCAGCGGTGGCAGGTGTGCTCCGGCTGGGGTGGCGCGCACCTCGTTGTACTCCCGCAGCGATTCAAAAGCCGCACCTTTGATCTGGTTACCCGTCTCGTTAAAGATCCGGCCGCGCTGATCAAGTAGCCCGAACAGCGTCTCGCCGAATCGTTCCACCAACGAACGCTTTTCCTCCAGGTTGGTGATAACGGCGACGACATGGGGATATTCGGCGAACGCGTCGAAGCCGGCGCCGTCTTTGAAGTCGACGAGGATGGCTTGCACCACGTCGGGTGAGTGGCGCGCGAACAGCCCGAATGCCATCGCCCTGAGTGCGGTCGATTTACCCGAGCCGGTCATGCCGATCATCAGCCCGTGCGGCCCGTTGCCGCCGTCGGATTCGTCTTTGAGGTCCAGCCACAAGGGTGCACCGCTGGGCTGCAAACCCAGCGGGACGCGCAGCAGGGGCTCTAAGTCCACCGGCTCACCTGTGCCGACGGGCAGCATCCGCGGCGCCCACAGTGCGTTGACGTCGAGTTTAGCGGCGTTGGATATGCCCAGCAGCGACAACATGTTGTGCGTGGCCGCTGACTCGGCGTCTTGGCGGCCGGTGGGTGCGACATCCCACTTCGACAGCTGGCGAGCCAGATGGCGCGCCACTTGTGTATCAAGCAGATCGGGTTCCGCGCAGAAGGTGTTCCACCGGTAGTTCTCCCAGTTGTCCATCAGAACCGGCGCATCGGCGCCGCGCCGGTCGCGGTAGACCCGCAGCAGCAGCTCCCTAGGGTGCGGTGCGTAGTCGCGGTCTGGTCCGGCGGTGTCGCGGTAGGCGATGACGGTGACGCCGTCGCGTGTAGCGATGCGGCGCACTACCGTCAAAGCGACGTCGGGATCGTCGACGACGAGTACCACGTGTTTGTGTGATTTGGTCACCGCTGCCGCATCGACCGCGCCGGTTTCATCGATGATCTTGGCGCGTTCTTTGAGCAGCGGCTCCAGCATCGCCTCGATATCACGCAGCGACGCCCCTAAAAACCGGGCGGGTCCGGCGCCGTCGACGTCGTGGCCTTCGGTGTGCGGCAGCCACTTGGCCCAGTTCCACTGCGACTCCAGATGCGGCGACACCACGGCCAGCGCTGTGTCGTTGGGGGTGTGCCAGCACACCAGTTGAGCGATCCAGGACCGCGTTGCAGCGGCGAACAGCGCCCGCTCCCCGTATACGGCGATTGTGCTCAGCGCGGCGAAATCTATCGTTTTGGGGCAGTGTAGGATTGACTGTTGCACCGCACGCAGGTGCTGTAGGGCGGTTTTGGTGACCGGTTCGAGGTCCAGCTCGGAGTCAACGGGTTTGACCCTGATTTTGTTAACCAGCTTGACTTCGTCGCGGCCGACGCGGATGTGCAGATAGTCGGAATCGGTTGCGCCGCGTTCCCACATCCGAGGCGACCCGAGCACGGCTTCGAGCACATCGGGGTCCGGGTGTGACCATTGCGCGCTAGCTTTCTGCGCGTTCGCTGCGTCGCGGATTTCCTCGGCCTTGCCGGATAGGTAGCGCAGGTACTCGGCGCGCTCGGCATTGACTTCAGGGGTCGACATTTCGGCGTTGCCACCTTGCTGCTGCATGGATTGAAACAAGGCGATCGCCATCATGGCCATGAAGAACAAGTACAGTGGGCTGCGCTGCTGACCGAACCCCATCACGAACATCATGACGACCATGGCGACCATCGCCAGCCCGAAAACCCAGGGCAGCGCTTTTTTGACTGCGGTGGGTTCCACGGTTCGTGGCAGTTCCGGTGGGGCTTCGATAATGAAGTCTTTTTCTTTGCGGCGGGGAACGGCGATACGTCGCCGCTTTGGGAATCGTTGTCGCATCAAGCAGTTCTTTCGTCAGTGCGCCACCAGCGCATCGGCTTTCGACAGGGTGGGGCCGGGGGCGAACAGGCTTAACACCGACCACGGGATTGGCAGTGGTTGCGATGTCATGCCCAGCGCCTCGGCTGGGGAGCCGTGCTCATTAGGGGCGGCCTCAATTCCGTAGCGCACACCGAGGTCAGACACCCAAAACAGCGATTCCTTGGTGGCAGATCGCGGTTGTTGGCCGGTGACTTGCACGAAATAGCCGGTCCCCCTGGGTAAAATTACCCGCTGGGCGGTGGTGGGTCCGGCAGCTCTGAGCGCAATAGGATTGGCGTCGTGGGCGACCGGCAGGCTAGGCCCGGTCAGCAAGGTCAGGCTGGAGGTGGGGGCACCGTCGAGTTTGACCCACTGCCCGCATGTCACCGGATCAGTTCCCGGGTCCAGCACGCTCAATTGGCTACTGGGGTAATCATCGACCGGGATCGGTGTCGCTTTGGGCGCCTTGGCGACCTGATCTGGGGTCAGTACCGGCGGCTCCACCAGCCCGTAGGCGTCGTTGGCGCGCAGGATCGCTGCCACAACAACAGAGATCGGCTGCAACCCGTCGGCGGTGACGGCGTAGTAGCGCGGCTGGTTGTTTTCACCGTGGTCGACGACCACAGCCGCCACTGGCGGCGCCGTCTGGCCGGGTACCGGCCAGACGAACCGGGGCGGATCGCCGGCGTTGGCCAAAAACGGCACCACCAGCGGCGCCGACTCGGGGATCAAGTTCAGCAAGGCGCGGTCGATCGGCCGCGGCGGCGGGGTATCGACGTTGATGCCGACCGCGGCGGTGACCGCAGGGTTGTGCAGATCGATCCGGGCGCGTTTGCCACCCCAAATCAGCCACGTGGTTTTGCCGCCGTCGCTGCTGGCCAACACCGCCGATGACGCCGGCATCGGTGCGGCATGCCCAGGGCCGGCAACAGGATCGCCGAAGATGACGGTTGTGCCGGTGTTGGCGCCGCCGACAGCGTCGCACACCATCCAGTGGGCGTCGCGGGCAGCCGACTGCACCATGCGGGAGGGCGCGTTGGGGATACCCAGCGTGTTACCCAGCGGGAACTTGTCGATCTCTTTGGCTTTGACCACGGTGGGGTCAGCCGGTTTACCCACGATCAGCCGAGCGCTGGCCAGGTTCAGCACCGGGTGCAACTCGTTGTTGACAACCACGTACAGCGCGTTGGTGGAGCGCTCGGCCAGCACGGGGCGGTTGCCGGAAAGCCCGGCCGGTTTGAGCACCGACAGCACGAACGCCCCACCCAACAACACCACGCCCAGCAACACACCCACACTCAAAGCGCGGCCCTGGCGGCGCAGCGGATCGGTGAGCATCCGGGTGTCGCGCAGCGCCACACCGTTGCTGATGCGCCGAATCAAAAACCGCCAGCCCGAAATCTGGTGACGGGTAACAAACCCCCAGGGGCGGCTGCGCGCGCTGGTAGGACCCAGGTTAGCGCTGCGGGACTTAAATCCCCGCCGTGTCGGGGTGGGGGTGGTCATCGCGTTCCTCCGGGAATGCCGCAACCGCTGGGTGGCGGCCACAGCTTCGGCTCGAGCGGCAAACCGGGAACGTGATCGCTGTCTTTGCGGGACAGCTTGATGTGCTGCTCTTTGTTGGCGCGGTCAAGTTCCCGCGTGATCGCGGCGCGCAGGTCGTCGATGGTGATGGTCTGCAGGTCCTCGACGGTGGCCGCTGGGCCGAGCTTGCCGCTCACATCGAGGCGATGGTCACGTTCCTCTTCGGCGAATCGGAGCAGGTTCTCGGCGAATCGGGCGTTGCCCAGCACGTCGAGCGCTCGGCGCTGCCGGCCGCTGCTGTCCACAGCGGTGGCCGCGGCCAGCTCGGTGAAAGCCTGCCGCAGCGGCTCGACGTCGGCGATGACGCTGCCGCCCTTGGCGGCCTTGAGTTTTGATATCTCAACCAGCTCATCAACTGTGTAGGACGGCAGCGTGATACCGCGAGTGAACCGGGACCGCAATCCCTCGTTCGAGTCGAGGAATTGCTGCATTTTGTCGGCGTAGCCAGCGGCGATCACCATCAGCTTGTCGGAGTGGTTGACCATGGCGCGCAGCAGTTCAGCGATCACCAGTGGCCCGAAATCGTTGTCCGACCCGGAATCCGTTAGCGCATAGGCCTCGTCGATGAACAGCACTCCGCCGCCTTTTTCGATGATGCCGTCGATGATGGTTTTGATCTTGTCTTCAGAGCCGCCGATGACTTTGTCGACAAGGTCGGCTCGGCTGGTTTCGACAAAAGTGTCGGAGGGCAGCACCTCCGCGGCGCACAACAGTTTGGCGATCACCCGGGCAACAGTTGTCTTGCCGGTGCCGGGCGGGCCTTTGAGCACCAAGTGCAGCGACTTGTTGCGCACCGGCAGCCCCAGCGCTTCACGTTGTTTGTCGGCGCGCACACTGGATTCCAGGCGGGCGATCTGCTCTTTAACCTCGGTCATGCCGACGAAGTCGGCCAGCTCGGCGGCGGCTTCGGCTTTAAGCTCCTCGCGGCGGGCCGCCCCGAGTTGGCGGGCGAAGTCGCGCTCGCCGGGCTCGGTGTTGGGATCCCAATACTCGTTGCGGGCGTCGATACGCGCCGCGGTGGTGGGATGGATGCCGAAACCCGGGTCGCTTAGCGCCGTGGCGATCGTCGCGCGCAGATCCTCAGAAATTCCCACAACGGTGTAGGCCTCGTTGAGCAGCGCGGCCGCCGTCTCGGAGCGGCCCAGCGCTCGAGCGCACAGGCCCGCACCTAGGAGTGCTTCAGCGTTAGCGGCCGCGATAGGCCCCCGCCCTTGGATGCTTAATTGGTCAAATGCTTGCTGCCACAAGCCTAAATAGGCTCCGGCCAAACCGTGAGCCACCTGCACTGCTTGATACAGGTAAGGGTCGTCGCGCACCTGGCTGCTCAGCGGTGCCAGCACCCGGCGAACGTCATGCCAGCGCTTGGCCCGGAAATAGACGACCGCCAGCACCCAACCGGCCGGTCCTGGTCGCGCCTCCAGGATCCGGTCGTCGAGCAGCTCGCGGGCACCCGCATAGTCACCGGCTGCGGCGCGCGCGGCCGCGCAGGCCATGGTCACTCCATCGGCACCGCGGGCGCGTAGCTGAATGTACATGCCGGTGTCGAACATGAAATCCACAGCGTCCGCGGCGACGTCGGCGGTCGACATCAATTCACCGCACGTGCCGATCGTGCGGTAGGCGTTCTCGAGGACCTCGCGGCTGACTACCCCGCTGGCTGCAAGACCGAGCCACCCGTCGCACTGGTCGGGATGTTGCGCGGTGAGCCGCTCGAATCCGCTGCGTGCGGCCCGCTTGTCGGCGACCTGGCGGCGACCGTAGGCTTCTGCGCCCAATGCTGCGCAGCTGCTGACGAACAGGTCTAGCGCGTCGGTCATCGCCGCTCCAGGATCGCGGCCACCTGCTCGCTGACCTTCTCGCTCACCTGTGCGAAGCCTTCCTCCGACATGGCCAGCAGCAGTTCGCTGAGCTTGTCACCGGGATAGCGGTCAAACAGGTCCTCGGCGAATGTGGCGTCGATGACCATGCCATCGCCGGCGAAGACGATGACGTTGTCGCCGTCCGGGCAAGTAACCTCCACACGCAGCTGCTCGATGTTGCGACGCGCGGCGCGGATTTGTTCGAGAAATTCCCGCCCGCGCGCCATTTCGGCGACCACAGCAGGATGCAGTGGAATGTCCATCAGTGCCTCCTGAGGGGACCGCAGGTGGCTTGACCCGCCGGGTGAATCGAGAGTTCTGATGTCACCAGGTGTGGCCTAACGTCGGTGGGTGTGGTGCGGGTTTCACGCCGGACGCCCATGTCGCCAGCCGTGGTGCGTCGCCGAATTGGTCGGCCGGCGCATCCGATGTTCGCCGACCGTGGCCGCTGATCGATCATGCCGTCAGCGTGGCACAGCCGTGGGACACAGGGGCAAAACAAGCGTTGTTGACAATGCATTCGATTAGCTATCGGTGGTGGGGGAGGTGTCTTTCTTGCGGGCGGCTAGGCGCGCCTTGACGGCGTTTTTGACCTCCGGATTGACCACGGGCTCCGGTTTGGCGCTGCCAGGCAGCACTCCTGGACGGCCAGTGTCTTCGACCTCAGGTAGCGGTTGCTCGTAACTGTTGATCTTGGAGGGTTTATCCTTGCTGGCACCATGGCCCATGGGCATCATGCCTATCCCGCTGGCGCCGCTGGGACTTGCGCCGCTGGCCGCGGCCGCCGGTTTGATCGGTGTGGCCGGCGGTGAGGAGGCCGGGGTTCCGAACAGCGCGGCGGGATGAACCGCCCCACCCAGACTGGCGGCGGGTTTGATCGAACCACCACCGCCGCCTTTATGGCCGCTGCCAGCGCCGCGGTGGGCATTAACCAGCGCGGCGGGTTTGATCGGCGAGCTGGCCGGTTTGGCTGCCTTGGCCAAGTCGCCGGCTTGCTGGCTTAACTGCTGGCCGAGCTGGCCCAGCGACGACAACGGGTTGGCTTGGCCGACCGATTCCATCAGCGGGCTCAGCGCACCCATCAGCGCGCTCAGTATGTCCTGCATACCGGATACTTCCTCAGCTTCCGGAGCTTCTGGCGCGTGCTGCTCGCCATCTTTGAGCTTGTCCGCCGTGTCTCCGGCTGGGCCGGCGACCGGGCCGGCCGCGCCAATGCTGTTGGGATCCAGGCCGGGATCAGGCAGGGTTCCCGGCGGCGTGCTCGACGTTTCGCCGGCGCTTTGATAGCCGGTCATGGCGGTGCTGGCTTGCTGCTGCATCCCGGTCAGCTTGATGCGGTAACCCTGCGCCAAGGCCTCGGCGCCGGGTGTGGAAACCGCTGTGCGGTAGGCGGTTTCGGTGGCCTCCCACTCCGCTGAGGATCCGACTGCGGTCTTGGTGCTGGTGTGCAGGCTCGCAGCACTGGTATAGCCGGCAGACAGCGCGCTGGCGTGCCCGGCGACCGCTTCGGTCCAGGCGATCGCCCGGGTCAGCCGGGTCATCAGCGGCCAGCTGGCCGCTGATTCACCGGAGGCCAGCAGTTGTGTTTGGGCTGCGGTCAACGCGCTGTTAGCGGCTATCGCCTGGCTCGCCAACCCATCCAGGCGCCCCGCAACGGCGATGGCCGGCCCCGGGCCGGCACCTGATTCCAGTGCCAGTGCAAGTTGCTTGCCGTTACGGCCGCTGATGTCGGGGATAGGCGTCAGCTGCGGGGGGCCGCTCGGGGCGGGCGGTGCCGGGGGGACGCTTGCCGCAACCGTGGGGGTTGCTGCGGTGTCACCGCAGCCGCCTGAGTAACGGGCGGCCGCCGCATGGTCTTGCGTCTCATAGGCCGCCGCGGTGTCGTGGATGCCGGTGGCGGCGCTGAAAGCCTGCTGGACGCCGGCACGCACGTGTTGGACTAGCCAGCGCTGCCATGCGTTGAGATTACTCATCACCGCCTGCGACACCTCGTCTTGACCGCAGGCCGGCACGTCATCACCGAGTTGAAGCTCCAACACGGTGCCAGCCGTTTCGATGAGATTCCCCGTTGCGCGCAGACTGTCGGGATCGATATTCAATGCCATGGTGGTCTACTCGGCCAGCAGCGGGTCGTAGCGTTGGGCGAACGCCGCCTGGGCGCAGACGATGAACAGTTCTTTGAACCCGTCGATGCCTAGGGAACGTAGCTTGTCGACCGGCGCATCGACGTCGACGATTTCACCGGTGCTGCGCACCGACACCGACAACGCCGACGGGTCTGTCTCAGCGGTGGTGATGATCTCGTCGTCATCATCTTTGAATTGCGTCACAGTGATGGAATGCATGCGTCCTTATCCTGCCCGTGCGGTGAGGTCGAAGACGGCCGGATCCCGCTCCGGGCCGGGGATGGTGTGGAGGAACTGTCCGCGCAGCGCGCGGAACGCGTCGTCGTCGTGGCCGTCGAGCGCCGCCTGAAGCGCTACCTCCCATAGGTCTTGCCGCGCATTGTCGTACCACAAGCCTTTACGCGCAATTTGGACCGCCGCCGCGTAACGTTTGGCCTCGTGGTGGCGGCGGGCCAGCACGACGGCGGCCGCGGGGATGCGGTCGCGCAGCTCGTCGCGCAGGTCTTTGGTCCAGGCCCATTCTTTCGGCGGTATCCCGCCCAGCGGTGGCCCAGTCACTAGGTCCATCGCCGCGACCAGGTTGGGGGTGGGTGTGGTTTCGGCGATGACTTTTACGAGCCGCTCGAATTCCATCCAGTCGGAGCGCACCACGGGATCTAGGCGGTATCCGCCCTCGCTCATCGGTGGCAACGCTTTTGGGCCTCCGGGGCGTATGACGCCCAGCCGGGCGCGCAACATTGACAGCTGTTGGGTCACTGTTTTGTCTGAGGCCGCTCCGCGGTAGACGCAGCCGATGATGTCGGCGCTGCTGGCCCATGGGTGATGTTGTAGGTACACGGTGAGTTCGTTGAGCCGCTTTTCTCGCGGCCCCGGCTTTTGGCTGCTGTGTGGGGGGTGTAGAGCCACCTGGCCGAGGATGCGGTTCCAGATTTGCGCAATGACTGGTGCATCGAGTGGCGCGTGGTCTGCGCTGTTGTCGACGACTGTTGCGGGCGGGCTGGCTGGGGAAACAGTCGAACCGTTGTCGCCTGCGCGGTCGGCCCCGGCTGTTGCGGTCTGGTTGGCGCCGCTGGGTTCGAGGTTGGGCACCGCAGCCGGGGGCGTTGGCGCGGGTGGGTCGTTCATCGTGCCCGCCGCTGCGCTGCCGGCAGACCCGGTGGCCGGCTCGGAGCTGTCGAGCAGCGGATTTGGCTCATCGAGGCCAGTCGGTTGTGGGTCGATGTGGGCCGTGGTGAAGTCCAGGTCGAATTCGTCGCCGCTGTCGTCGGCTCGACCGGGTGACGCGGTCGAATGGGGTGTGCCTGCGACGGTGGGTCGGTCGACCACCAGGTCCGCGCACTGGTCAACGACTTCGCTGCTGGGGATGATCAGTGTGGCGGTCAGTCGCGACGATCCCCGGCTGATCTGCCCGAGTCGATCGGGTCCGCAGGTGATGGTCCACATGGTGGACACGGCGGCGTCGTGGCCGAGGTCGATCAGGATCGGGCTGGTGGAGGCGGCCACGATGTGGGCGCGGTCGGCGTAGGTCAGTGCCGCACCGCATACCAGCACGTCGACATCGGGGACACGGCCGGCTGTCACCGGCTGCACCCGGGTGGTCAACGGGCCGCGCCACACATCGTCGGTGACGCCGATGGTGATGCCGGGATGACTGGCCAGCAGTTCCAGTAGCCATCGTCTGACGAGGGCGGTGGCGGTGGCAGGGTCGCCTTCGATGCGGAGCCGGGGAAACGCGGCCAGATTCAACCCGATCAGCGCGCCGTCGTCGGTGGTGCCGAACACCACCAGGTACACCGGGTGGTTGGGGTCGGGTGGGCGGCCGGGATCGACAACGTCCCAGCCGATGCGCGCCTCACGACCGCCGGTGGGCTGCCAGGGCTGGGGCAGTTGTCCCTTGAGCACGTCAACAAAGGTCACCGCCAGTTCGTCGCGGCGGGCGGTGACCACACCGGCTGGGCCAGGCGGCGGCGACACCGCGGACAGCGCCTCTAGGCGCCGCACGACGTCAACCGCGCGGCCTTGCCTGTACCACCAGGAGGTGACCGGGGCGCTGCTGACGGCGGTTGACACTGCTACTTGCTGCTGCCGGAGCCTGTGGCGGCCGGGTCGGTGGGCACAGCCGAGCCGTCGCCGCCGGAGAACGCCCCCAGATCCACACTGGACGTGTCTGACCCACCCGCGGCGCCCTTGCCGGAGCCGGACCCGGGCGTCGCGACAGCACCTGCGGTGCCTTGCCCGCCATTGTTGTCACCGCCCTCGGCGTTGGATTCGGTGAACGGGTCGGCGGCCGCAGTGGTGTTGCTGGACGGCGTTGCGGTGGTGCCGCTGGACGGGGAACTGGCGAACGGATCGCTGGCAGCGTTGTAGGCGGCGGTTGTCGTGGCCGGTGAGCTAGGCGATGACAGCGGGTCGGCGAACGGATTGGCGGCCGGGCTGGCCGCGCCGGCCAGCTGGGTGCCGTAGGGGTCGCCAAACGGGTTGACGCCGGCACCACCGTAGGGGCTGCTCATTGGGCTCATCCCCATCCCCTGACCGAACGGGTTCATGCTCTGCAAGCCTGAACCGCCGGAGCCGAGCAACTGGCTGAGGATGTCCAGTAATCCAGACCCGCCGCGGCTATCGCCGTCGCCGCTGCTGTCGTCGTCGGAGTCGCGGTGATGATGGCCGCCGCTGCCTGTGGCGGCTTGGGCGCCGTTGGCTTGCTCCGCCGCCGACGCCCCTTCCACTGTGCCGGCGCTTTTGGCTTGGTATTTCTCGATGATCGCCAGGATCGCGGCCTGCCCGGCCGGTGATTGCGGATCAGGCACCGCGGCGATTTCACGGGCCTCAGCCTCGGCGTTGCTGGCAACATCGTTGGCGCCGGTGACGTTGACGCCGGCGGAGCCGTCGGCGGCGGCGCCGCCGTCGCCGGCCGCGCCGGCGAAGCCGTCTAGCGGCACGTGATCAAGACCGGTGACCTGGGCGTAGGGGCCGCCGCTCATCCGGTCACCGCCGTGGAGAAGTGCAGCGCAAGCACACCTTGGCGGATGTCGCGTGCCTGCTGGGCTACTTCGCGGCAGTAGGCGGCGAGTTCGCGCAGCCCGTCACCACGCACCGGGTTGGTGCCAAATAGTTCGTAGTAGCGGCGATGCTGCTCTTGGGATTCCTGTGCAAGCGCCTCGATCGGACTCATCAATGCCCTCCTGGGTTAGCGGCACCCACCGAGGCCAACACCGGCCCCGCTGCGGCACTGTTGGTCTGCGAGTGAAATGAGCGGTCAGCCGGCGTTTCGGCGCCGCTGTTAGGTGTTGGCTCGGCAGGTGATCGCGCTGGCGGCTCGGGCAGCTTCGCGGTTCGTTTGTAGCCCATTTGATCGAGCTGGTCGTTAGTGACCGCGCCGCCTTTAACCGCAGCAGCGCGCGCCTGCTCGTAGCGTTCTCGGGCAGCGGCGGCGTCCTCAAGCTTGGTGACGTAGGTGTCCCAGGCTTCCCCGACATCGCCGACCAGAGCGGTGTTTTCCTTGAGCAGGTTCGCATACGCCGCTTCAGCGGCCGCCCGGCCGGTCTTTTTCCTGGGCGCCATCCCGCCTCCTTTGAACTAGTGCATATGCAGTTTGCGAGCGGTCACCACCTCATAGGGATCGACCTCGATGTCGCCGGTGTTTTTGCCGTCATCGATGTCCCGATAAGGGATCACCAGGCAGTCCACACCGTCACCATCCTCGCTGAGGTAAGGCTCAGCGTGAACGTACTTCCAGTCGCCGACACCGTCAACGGAAACGTCCACTAGATCACCGTGGGTAAGCTCGTTGGCGGCGACCAGCATCGGGGCGCTGTATTCGTCGTCGATCGTCGGCAGATAATCGTCATCGAACCCGTCGACTGGCGCCCCGAATGATGCCGCAGCCGGCACCGCGCCAGGCAGCCCATCTTCGCCCCATTGTGAGTCGCGCGCACCGTCGTGGGCATCGTCCATCGTGGCCTGGTGAACCACGGTCACCGGCTGCACATACTGCTCGCTGAGCGGATCCAGATCGGGACGCTCACTGGCCAAAACGATCGGTGATTGGCGGATCTGCGCAAACGACATCGACTGCTCTGGATCGTCGGGATCGTATCCGCGTAACGCGCTGTCAACCACACGGCGCGGCCAGAAGCTGTCAACGTTGCGCAGCTCGGCGAGAATGGCGCGTTCGCGATCAGATAACGCCGCCCACTGCTGCTCGGTGGCCGGGATTTTCGGTGTGTAGAACGCCTGCATTTCGCGGAAGCTGCCATCGGGCAGCTGCACGGTCCCGCGTCCTTTGATACCAGGCTGCACCCGGGTGCCGGCGACAGGATCGTTAAACATCATGATCGCGGCGTCCTTGCTTCGTAGCCGGCCCATCGCGACCCGCAGCGCGGTGTTGTCGCGCGCCTCACCGGAGATGAACATGGTGTCCGGGCGCTGGATGCCGATGGCCATGTGGATGGCCACCGCCCGCGCGGTTCGCAGCAGAATGCCCACGTCCTTGGTGGTGGGTGGGGCGCCTTTTTCCTTGCTGGTTTTGTAGGTCGCGTAGAACTCGGCCAACGCCACCACCAGGTTGGAGAATTCGTCGGTGATCACGATGATCGGGTCGAAGTCGTCGGCGCGGTTGGGGTTGATCTTCACTTGTGAGAGCCGTTCTCGCATGGTGTCGGCGATGAACCGCAGGGCCGCGGTGTGCCCGACGAGGCCGTCTTCGTCGGTGCCGGCGGTCACCAACGACACATTCGGCCAGTCCCGCATGCCCGGCGAGTCGAAGCCTTTCGGGTCGATCTCCACCACGTTGAAGCCGCGGCGGGCGCACTGTGTCGCCACGGTCATCAGCACCGAGGTCTTACCGGAGGAGGTCTGCCCGGCAATGAGCATGTGCGGAGACTGTTTGAAGTCCCAGCTGATGGTGTTGCCGTAAGCGTCGATGCCGAACGGGATGACGGTCTGCTTGTAGAGCGCGCGAATGCGTGACCGGGTCACGACCGGAAAATCGAGCGGTGGATCAACCATGGTGGGCAGGCCGGGGCTGCGCACGAACCGCACCCGACGTGACGCTATGCTCCACTCGGCTTCCCAGGACCCGCCGAGCGCATCAGAGACCATCCCTTCGATGACCCCTCGGCGGTAGGCCGAGCTGACCCTCAGGTTGTAGGCGAAGCCGACGGTGAACTCCCGGATCCGGGCGGCGATCGCGTCGTTACTGGTTGCCGCGGACCGCTGGTCCAGCTCCTCATCGATGCCTGCCTGCGGTTTCATCGTCCCTGGCTCGTCGAGGGCTGTTCTGTTGCCGGTGTCGATGCTCGCGGGTTTGTCGACGGTGACCGAAGCGATATGGGCGGCCGCGTCGAACCACGACGCCACCAGCGGTGCGAGCACTGTTTCGGCGTCGGCGACGGTATCGGCTTCGACGATCGCCGTTTCGGTGCCGATCAGCGTGCGGGTCAACGCGTCGTGTTCGACGGTGTAGGTGCGGCCGGTGACCCCTCGCAGGATCGCGGCGACCTCGGCGGTGAGCTCGTCGTTCACTGATCGCGGATGCAGACTGTAAAGCAGCTTGACCACTTTCGGGAACGGCTTGTGTTTGCGCGGGTAGCTGCAGCGCAGCGCCAGCACCCGCCCGGCACGCAGATGGGGCCATCCCAACGCCGGCGACGCCAGAAACGTGATCTTGTTGAGTTGGCTGGTGATGATGGCCCGCGCGCAAGCCCATCGCGCGAACTGCGCGACCCCGAATCCGGCCGCGACCAGCAGCCCGACCATCAGCAGCCGCCCGGGCAAGACGGCTGCCGCCGGCCCTGCCCACCGCAACACCGCCCCGGCGCCCCCCAACATCATCGCGGCGGCGATCAGGATCAGCGGGACGGCGGGGTATTGCTCGCCGGTCCAGGCCTGCCCTGGGCGCACATTCCCCATATGGCCGGTGCGGGCGGCGTGATTGGACCAGGCCAGCACCGCCCACCACAGGACCGCAATCGTGGCGGCCACCAAGGGGGCGGCGATGAACAGAATCCAAAACCAGCCCACACCGACTCCGGCGATGACATAGATCGGGTGCGCTGAGGCCGGCAGCAGGTAATCCCGCACCGGCGAGGGCGAATACAGTATGCGGCGGGCGGCGGGCCACCCCTTGGTGTAGAGCCACAGCGCGGCCACCACCAGGCCGGCCAGCAGGATCAAGCGCCAGTCCTCGGCGGACTGTCGCTGTTCTGCTGCGGTTTCTCCTGGACTGTTGGGCAGGTTGAGTTCGGCGCTGCTGGTGGCATAGGGCCGACTCGCCGCCGCCGGCGGCGCCGCCGCCTTCGGTTCAGCCTTGCCGCGCATCACTGCCCCTCGGCGGCAGGTGTCGGCGCCGCGGGGGCGGCTTCGCTGCTGATTGGTAGTACGTTGACGACCTTCCAACCGTCAGCGGCTGTCTCTAAACGGATTTCGATCTGGGAGCCGTCGTTGTAGGTGGCGCGAAACGCCGCCGCCCCGTCTCGTTCATCGAGTGGGCCCTGTACTGAGTTCAGCAAGGCTTGGTGAACGTTGCGGATATCGGTGAGCCGGTATTGCTCCATCAGCTGCGGCGACACATCAGCAGAGATCCGCGCCAACCAGTCGTCACGATTGCCGTTGGGAGTTGCGAAGTTTGTCGCGAACCGTGCCGCGACAGCCCGGGCCGCGTCCGTGGAGGCAGCCTGCGGCGCCACGGTGGGGGCCGGCAGCTGCCCGACGTCGGGGTTGTCGCCGAACTCAGCCGACCCCGATGCCGGCGGCGAGGTTGGTGAGCTGGCCGCCGGCGGTTGTGTTGCCGGGCCGCCGGCCTGCTCGGTATGGCTGTGGTGCTGCCAGATCAGCCCAGCGAGTGCGATGACCGCGATGCCGGCACCCAGGCGTGTGCGCGCCGGGATGCACCGCACCCACGCCCGCAACCGCTGGCTCCGCATTGCCAGTGATGAGCGCTGCCTGATCATTGATGCTGCCTGCTTTCCGGGGTTGTTAGAGGACGCGTTTGATGACGACGAAGTGAGCGGGAAATGGCGAAAGTTTCACCGGGATACCGAAACCTTTGGCTTCGACGATCGTTGAAGGGTTGACCACCATGGCGACGTGACCCGGCCCGCGCGAGTCGGGGTTTAAGAACACCAGATCTCCGGGCTGCACAGCGGTGCGCGGCACGACCCTCCCGTAATGGACCATGTCATAGGTGAGGTGGGGAAGCACTATTCGATGCCCTGAGCCCTGGTAGATGGCGTAGAGCACCAGGCCTGAGCAGTCGAAGCCCCCGCCGGTAGGCCCGTTGATCGATCCGCCGCCCCACACGTAGGGCAACCCGATCTGGGTCTCGGCGGCGCGGGCGGCGGCCACGCCGGCGGCGGTGCCAGGCACCAGGTTGGTCGGTGCGTTGGCTTTGGGGTCGCGTACGACACCGCAGATATCGCGGCCGCTGTCGTCTTGGGCTGCTTGCGGCGGCGCGGGATAACCCGAGGCGGTCAGCACCTCATGCAGGTGTTGGCGGTAAAACATTGTTGCTCCCGCAACGAATTGGTCGTAGGCGTCGGGAAACGCTGAGCGCTGCACCGCCTGGGCGGCCACGGTGGGAGCCATGTTTTGCCAGCCCCCGACTTTGAGCAGGGCGGTGAAGAACTTCTGCGCCGCCACACCGGGGGTCATCAGATCGCGCAGCGCGCCCCACCATGGCTGCTGCTGCATGATGCCCACGGACTTGCCGTCGTGGCCCACCCCTTCGTGCGGGATGCGTAGGGACTCCGGCACATTCGTGTTGGCCAGGTTGCGCAGCCCGGATTCCTCCATGGCGACGGCCAAGCCGATGATGATGCCTTTTTCGGGGACCTTCATCTGCAGGCCGGCGGCGATGACCGCCTTGCCGTTGTTGATCGGGCCCGAGCCGAACGACACTCCGGTGTCGGGGCTAATACCCTGGTCTTGCAGCTGGCGCTGACATTGCTGGGTCAACCCCGCGGTCGCTGACGGTGTCGCGCCGCCGGTGAACAGCAGGAACACCAGCAGCAGCGGGACAAGCGCGAACGGCGCCAGCACAGCAAGTGCGGCATAGATTTTGCGCCGGTGCGCCCATATTGTGCGCGCGATCGCCGCCCACTCCATCGGCTCCATCGGCCCCCGGCCCCTGTCAGGCGACCTCAGGCAGCGCGTAGCGGCCGCCGCCGGCACCGGCTACCCCTGGGCCGCCGCGCATGGCCTTGGAGAGCCGAATAGCCTCAGCTAACCGCTCTTGTGCGCGGGTTTTATCGATGTCGACTGACACCGGTTCGGCTGTCTGCGGGCTACGGTGGCGACCACCGTTGCTCGGCGATGCCTCGGGTTCACTGCCCGGCGAAGTTCCTTGCCCGCCCGCATCCGGGTCGGCAACGAACACCGGCCCCGGTGAACCGTTACCGCCGCCGCCTCCACCGCTTGGACCATCGCTTGGGCCATCGCTTGGGCCGCCGCTTGGGCCGCTAGATGAGTCGGATTCTGGTTCGATACGTCCAGGTGCGCGCCCGGTGCCGCCGCCGCGGCCGCGCTGCCGGCCGAGCTGGCGAGCCACCTCCTCTTTGACACGTAATAGGTCAGCGGCCGTGGACAACCAGTTGCGTCCGGACTGGCTGGTGGCGCTGGTGGTGCCGCCGAGCTTGGCGGCCATGGTGTCGCGGTGGCGGTCGAACATGCGCCGCAGCGGCCCAAAGAACGCGAATCCGAACGCCAGCACCAGCGCGGTCATGAAGATCGCCTTGATGGCGTTCGATTCTTTGAAGACCTCGTCGAGGATGACGTTGTAGCCGCCGAACGCCGCGGTGTAGATGATCATCGCCGCAAACGCCATCGCGCAGTCCAGGACGGTTTTCCACGCGAATGTCTGCGGACCGCCCGGGATGACGCCGATGGCGAATGCGGGCGGGGCCAGGGCCGCATACAGCATGGCCTGCACCGCAGCCCGCACCACATGCCACACGAAGTAGCAGGCGAAGGCGACCAGGAAAACAGCCAGAATGCTGCAAATGCTCAGCGGGACCAGAACAGCCGCCGGACTGCCCATCGATCTTTGGTGCATGGCGGGGCCTTTTTTGGAATCGCAGCCCTCGATGTCGTCTTTGAGCTTGTCGCCGCGGCCGTTTTGGATCCCTGCGCTCCAGGCTTTCCGGCACTTGCGTGAGATGGAGTCGCTGACCTCCCCGAAATTGATCATTTGGGTCGGTTTGCGCAAGAATCTGTCAGCCAGCCGCGCCACCATGTCGTCGACGTTGGCCTTGCCGCCTTGATCGGTCATCGCGCCATCGGAGACCGCGGTGGCGATCTGCAGACCGGTGTCGCGGCCTTTGGCCAACAACCCTTCTGGGCCAACAAGCTCACTGAGTGGGTTAGCGAAAACCGTTGCAGCCAACCCGACCATGAGTAGCCCCATAGCGATGTTGGACATCGCCTTGGCGGTCCGCCCGGCCAGCACGGTGCAGACCACGATGATCGCCAGGATCGCCAGCGCGCTGGCAGCCAGCCCGAACCGGTCCATGGCTGTGTCCACGCCGCGACCGATCGTCTGGAACGGCCCGGTGAATAATTTCAGCCACTCGAAGTTAAGGACAAACTTGATCAGCCACAGCGCGGTCGTCGTCACGCACAGGTAGACCTCGTAGCAGATTGAGGCGATGGTGGCGCACGCCTTAGACACTGGATCGTCCCAGCCGCCCTGGTTGAGGGTGAGGGTGTATTTGGCGACCGGAACGCTGTCGGTGTCTTTGATGCCCATCCAGGAAATCAGCACATCGCCGCCGGCGTCGGTATCCGCGCCGGTACCCGGGTCGGCCGCGGCGGTAGCGGCCCCAGCCATCAGCAGCACGAACTCGGCCACCGTTAGGGCGGTCAATGCGCGATGCCGCCAGCACCACCGCAGCAACACGACCGGGGTCCAGGACTGAACCCAGGCACTGCACCCTTTGACATCTCCCACGACTGAAGTCGTGGGATTCCGCGCAGCGTTCGGCTGTCTCGGCGCAGTGTTGCGCGCCGCCGTAGGCCGCCCGCCGGAGGCGGTTCGGGCCGACTCGCTCTGTCCCTTGCGGGCGCCGCAGGTGTCTGGTGTTGCCGCGGCCTCGCGAGTTGGTGCTACCTGGGTTCCGGCCCCGGGCGATGTCCTGCCCTGCGAACCCACAACGAGCATAGCGGGCCGATCTGACAACACCGGCCAGACACACTGGCTCCAAGCGCCGGGCTGCGCCCGGCGACGAACGGGATCGGCTAACCCCGCCATAAATGGCGAGGCTTGCGCCGAAGAAGGCCGGGTCAGCCGATCAACGCCGCCGCCGACGGTCCATGCCATGTGATCTCCCTGTGTGTGGTTAGGCGACTGCGGCGTGATCTGGGGGAGTAGTGCTCATCGCTTCGCGGCGCAGCGGCGAAGACGGGCCGAGCACCTTGATGCGCCCGATCGCCCCGCGGGCGTCTTTCATGTAGCCCTCGCCTTCGCGGCCGGGCACGACCTTGCCGTCGGCGCCTTTCGGTGAGGTGTTGGTTGTCAGGTCACGCACGATGTGCGGGTTGCGGTCCGGGTCGATGCCCAGCCACTTCAGTGATCGCTTGGCCAGGGTTTCGTCCCGGTGGCGCATCACGAACCGCATCGGGATCAGGTCCAGTGCGGTGCCAGCGGGGTAGTCGTTGACCGGGTCGTGGCTGCCTAAGATCAGCGAAATGTTGTCCTTGCGGCCATCGCGTGCCAGCCGCGCGGTACGGGCCAGCCCGGTCGCGGTGGAGGTGACGTGGTAAGCCTCATCTAGGGCAACCGCCGCTGGGCGGGCTTTGTTGAGCTGAAATGCTTGGCGCCCCAATTCCATCGACAGCCCATATATCGCCCGCCCGAAAACCTTGCTCGGGGACAACGCTTCCCGGCTGGCGGCCTCCTCGCCGGTAGGCACTTCGACCCGGTTGGTGCGGATGACGATGCCTTGGGTGTTCAAATCCAGCGACGGCAGGTTGGGGTCGAACAGCGCGGCCGCATAGCGCCGCCCCGACCAGTACGACAGGTGGCGGTGCAGCTCATCCCACCCCGCCGGCAGGGTTTTGCCGTCGGGCAGCTTGCCGGCGTTGGTGCCGCGCTCGAGCACGGCGAGCAGCTCCGGAATCGAGCGCACACCCCACTCGGGGCGCAGCACTTCACCGAGCGTCATGCCCATGGGGGAGTTGGCTTCGCACTCAAACAGCGGGGTCAGCAGTTCGACGGCGGCATCGACACCGATATCGGCGTTGAAGGTGCGCAGCGGATCCATCGACCACTGCGGCCTCATCAAGTCGATGATCGCGTGCCGCCCCAAGGTTGCTGCCGGTCGGGCGTATTCGCCGGAATCGGTACGGTCGATGGCCAAGAACTGCCCACCGATATCGACCAGGTGAAAAAGCATGTACATGATCAGCCAGGTCTTGCCCGCACCCAGTTCACCGGCGATCGCCACCGCCGAAGAGGCGTCTTTGAGCGGCTCGCGCCACCACTCCAGGTGCACCGGCTGATTGCGCCGACCCGACAAGTTCAAGGCGATGATCGGGCCCTGGGCATCACCGACTGCGTTGGTCGCGAACGGCACGCTGGCTGCCGCGTATTCGCTGATGGTGACGTGGGAGAAATCCTCGACAACTCGCAGATTGGCGCCGCCGGGGTTCATCGCCGCCCATAACTCCCGCTGCCCGCCCAGCGGAGCGACCACCTTGATGCGGTTACGCTCAAAGGCCTGCACCAGTTTGAGCGCCCCGTCCTCGCAGCGGGCGCGGCTAGTGCCCGCGACAGCGAAGATCGGGCACAACGACACCTCGATCTCGTCGTCGTTGCTTTCCAGGTGAGTGTTGTATTCACCAAGCAGCAGCACCTGCTCACTCAAGGTGTCCTGGGCGAACGACACCTCCGAGTCACGTTCAGTCACCTGCTCGTTGAGCCGCCGCAGGTTTTTAGTGTTGCGCGCGATCGCCTGCTCACGGCTGGTCTTACTCACCCGGGCCGCCCAGTCGATATCGAACCCATCAACCCGATCAGCGATGGCGAAGAACTCAGAGCCGGGAAACTGCAGCCCTTCCAGTGGAAGCGCTTCGATGGCCAGCAGCGTCTGCCAGGATTCCGCCGCGCCGATGCGACCTGGCTGGGTGATCTTCACCAACGGCGCAAAGCTGCTCGGCCGCCACCGTTTCCGTTCACCGCGGCGCACACCCTCATCGAATTCGGCCATCGCAAAAGCGCCGGCCGGCGATGACACGTTCGACGAGATCGATGTTGGAAACACCTCCGGGCGCCCGCCGCGGGAAAGCGCATGATTCCACAGCCACACCATCTGCGCAGCGGTCAGCGGCTCGAATTTGAACACCGACGGCAGACGCGACACGATTTCTGCCGCCACGGCAGCAGCCTTGCTCATCTCGACCCGCTCACGTTCCATCGATCGCCGACCTGCCACCCTCAACCCGGTCAGGTCGGTGACCACATCGGAATCGGTGACAGGAAACGACACGAGGAAGATCCGCTCAGTAGCGCGCACCGCTGAGGAAAAGAACTCGTGCTTTCCTTCACACTCTTCACGCCACATCGGGTGCGTGTTGACATCCGTTCCAGCGATCGCCCGCGCCAAAATCTCGTCAGGGTTCATCGCGGCAATCACCCCGGCGATCACTGAGTTGTTCGGCAGAGCCCGGATCAAATTTTTGTGGTGGATGAGAGTGTCGTATTTGCGTTCGTCGCTGGTATACCCGTAGGGCAGACCGCTGAGCCGATAGTCGGCCCAAATCGACCCGTCCCGCATCCGGCGGAGGTTGCCCATAACGGAAACTGTCGGTTGCAGGTTCTGGTCGAGGTGGTTGGCCATATGCGGTGATCCTTAGTCGAGTCAATAAGGCGTGGTAGGCGATCAGGTGAAAAGCTCGGCGGCGGCGCTGCACGGCTCGGCGAACAAGTCATCGAACCCCTTGCCAGCGATAGCGACCGGCGCGCCCAGGTCAGCACGCGCGTGCCGTGCCCGTGACCTCGCCGGTGGCGCGCCGAACGCATCGAGGATGGTCACGGTCGGGCGCACTGTGGACACGGTTACGGCGGCGCGCATGTCATCGCCGGAGCTGATGCTCACCGGGCAGGTGTAAAGCAGCATGATCCGATGAATTCGCGTGCTGAACTTCACCGGCGAGTACGGCATGCGGCGCATCGCGCCAACCGCGACAGCTGTCAGACCGACACCGATCGCTCCAGTGAGCAGCGGCTGGCCGAACCGTGGCAGCAAAAACAGGGTGAGCAGGATACCGCCAACTAGGGCCATCAGTTCCGGAATGGGATAGGGCCCGCCTGGCAGCTTCCAGCGCCCATCGAACTTGGCGATGACGATGCGGACGCGGCTGGCCCGTGTGTACCACCTGGCGACGAACACGCTTAGCCCACCGGCCTATCGGGTTCCGCTGTTCGTGAGCCCTCCAACGGTGTCTTTTGACACCGCGCCCAGGGAGGGAAGCGAGCTAATCAAACCGATCAGCACGGCACCGACTGCAACGGTTTTCAGGGCAGCGGTTTTGTTCCTTCCGATGAAGTAGTGCGCGGCCGTCACAAGCGCGGTGCCACCCATCAGCAGATACACCGCGAAAGTGATGCCTTGGTTTTTGATATTGGCACCGATATCCCAGATCGGTGCGGCCACTGTCGTGATATGAGTGGCTGCGGCTGTGGCGCTGCCATCGAGCAGCATTGGCGCGATAGTGGTGATCATCTTTTAACTCCCTTCCGGGGCGCTAGTGGTGTAACTCCGTGGCGGTGTTGCCGTCGTAGTCGTGGTTGTGGACGTCGTCGATGTGGAGCCCGAAGGACCAGAATCGATCGGCACGATGATGCTCGGCGCATCGTTGATCCGATCGACTTGCCAATGGCCTGCGGCCACCGACATGACGAGCGGAAAATCCATTGGCATCAGAACACCGCTGGCGGTCTGCATGACGGCACGAACAGTGACCTCAATGCCATCGGCTTTAGGCGGAACATCTTGGGCTGTCGCCGCCTCGGAATTCGTCTGCACCCGCTCGATGGCCATCGTGGTGAACCGGGGAGGCTGCTGTGCAGTCAATGTGGAGTTGGCAGCGACATATGGTGTCAGGTCGCCCTGCCCGGTCAGCATCGCCGCAAGGAACCCGGAAACCGTCTTATACACCGGCCGGTCTTCGGAGACCAGTGTCTGGGTAGCCAGTTGCACTGGGCGGCCCGGTTTGCGGTCGGATCGCGCATGCGGAAGGGTGAACGCCCGGTACAGATTCTTGCTGTCAGCTGAGATGTCGACCTGTAGCTTCATTGCCACCGTCGATGCGGCGTTGGCGGCCTTCGGGATCTCGGCGTCGACGACTACCGAGTAGGTCTGAAAACCGTCTTTGAAAACACCAGGAAGACATGACGCAGCGCGCAGGGCGCGCCCGCCGGCGGGCAGCGCCGATACAGGTACTTCGCCGTCGTAGAACTGTTTGATCGCAGCGGTGTTAGACGGGTCTTTCAGATAGGTGTCGACGTAGCGGATTGCGTACGCCTCAACGGCTGTCAGCTGGTCGCGTTCAATGGACTCATCGACCGAATGTGGGCGGTGCAGGACGAGCAGTGCCACGGCCACAATCAGCGGGATATAGCTGACCATGATGAACGCTAAAAACGATCCTGTCGCGCGAGCGCGAAGCTCATCGGCGCGGATGCTGTCGCCGCCGGCAATCCGTAAAAACAGCGAGTCGAGGAATCGGTCCAGGGAGCGGGTCAGCATGCGGCCCCTATCGTTTGCTTTTCCAGGTGGTCGAGCAGCTGGGCGGCCAAGCTACGGTTGTCGATGATGTGGGCGATCAGGGCCACCGATTTGGATTCGTTGAGCGGGTCTGCCCGCAGTTGGTCCATGAGGTCGCGCAGTTGGTCGGAGTACGCACGCGCCGCTGCGTAGCTGCGGCGAATCGGCTGCCCCATGGGCGGGCCTCCAGAGGGGTCGGGGACCTGGGACGCCCTCTTATGCGGGGTGAATCGCCAATTTCACGACAACCGCATAGGTAACGAATCGATAACGCATATGCGCGTATGTCATCGCGATGTTCGCTAGACGCTTGACAGGGGGATTACGCTCGGCTCAGCTATCGCCGCTAGGCGGAAGCTATAGACGAGCGAGTCCCCCAGCCAGCCTTAGCTTGACACCGTATGCGCTGAGCGCATCGCCGCATATTCCGCGGCAACGCCCTGGCGGCCTCCCGCAGCATTCTTCACCCTGGTGCCGGTGCCGCGCGGCCCTGGGCCGGCCGAATCTACCGCAATGCGCAGCAACTCCCGACAACGGCACACACCAATTCCCTGACAACCGCCCCGACAACCGCACACACCCACTTCGCCACCACTGTTTGTGACGTCAATCACACCTGATGGTGGTCCTTGTCAACCGCTTCAAAAACCGCTCCGCAAACCCCGCCAACAACTTCCGCGGATTCCATAAGCGCGTCACCCACCCACGACGCCAAGGAATCCAATGACCATCTGGGACCAAATCGCCGACCAGGCACACCGCCTGCTTACCCGGCCACGCCGCGGCGACCTCACGCCCGCAGTCACCCTCATCCAATCCCTGCACCACAACCCTCCCGAAGCGCCCAACGCCATCTGCTCGCGCCTCGACACCGCCACCACAGTCCTTCCCACCCTCGCCCGCTACGCCCGCAACGGCGACCCCCACGCACTGCTCATGGCCGCAGTACTCATGCGCCATCCACTGCGCCGCATCGCCGAGTTCGCCGATCCCGACGGCTACCTGTCCACCGACCGCGACGCCCGCGACAACGACACCCTGGCCATCTTTTTCACCCTCATCCGCACCGCGGCCGAACCCCAGATCCTCACCGCCCGCTACCTCTACAACGCCACCCTGCGTAAAGTCCTCGCCGCCCGCCCACGCACCGGAACACCCGCGGTGGCAACCCGCGTCGACCCACACGCCACCATCCTCGACCGCGCCGACCACGGCACCGAAGACGACCACACCGCACACCTACTCACCCAGGCCCGCGACCGCCGCATCATCACCGCACTCGAGTACGAGACCCTCAAGGCGCTCTACCTCAACTCGGACATCTTCAGCCCCCACACCGCCGCCCACACCCTCGGCGCCAACGTTGCAGCCGTGGAACGCCGCGCACAACGCGCCATACGCAAACTCAGCACCCACTTCCAGACCGCAACAGCCGCAGCATGACAACCCACCGCTACTCAACGGCCGCATGCCTGCTATTCACCGCCGGCCTGCTGCTCTACAACACGCCACACGCCCAGGCCGCCGAAGACTGCCCCGCAGTCGAAGCGATCGCCGTACCCGGCACCACACAAACCAACCCGCACGCCGACCCCAGCAAGCCAGTCGGAATCCTCGGCAGCATCCTCGAGCCACTCAAACAGCACTCCCGCATCACCATCAACACCTACTACACCCCATACCCGGCAACCATCTTCGGCGGCACAGAAGGCGGCGGATACCTCGGCTCCAAACAAGCCGGCATCGACAGCGCAAACGCCCACATGAGGACCGTCGCAAGCCGCTGCCCATCCACCCGATTCCTGCTCACCGGCTACAGCCAAGGCGCAGACATCGCCGGAGACATCGCCGCAGCAATCGGCCACAACAAAGGCGCCATCCCCGCCGACCGCCTCCTCGGCGCAGCCCTGATAGCCGACCCCTCACAATCACCTGTAGGCCAACCCACTATCGGCCTCAACAAGCCCGGCATAGGCTTCGCCGGCGTGCGCAGCGGCGGCTTCGGATCTCTGACCCAACGCAACGGCATCCTGTCGATCTGCGCCCCCCTGGACTACTTCTGCAACCTGCCTCAAACCGACCTGGTGATGCGCTTCATCGGCCACCTCGGTTCCCACCTCGACGCCTCCGACCCGGCCGGATCAGCCCAAAAACTCGCCTCCATCTTCATGGCAGGCCTTGTCGCCCCCGCCGCCGCCGCCATCAACCAGATCGTTCAACTCGTCAGCGACCCCGGCCTGATTCCCAACCTCATCCACCGCGGCGCGGCCTTCGCTGAAGCCCTCGCCCAGCAGCTGTTCTGGCTCGGCGACCCCCAAGTAGCCGCCACCGCCTCAGACCTCGTCAACACCGCCACCCAAGTCATCAACCTTGTCCAATTACGCGCCTGGACCGCGATCCCCGCACTCATCACCGCGATAGCCACCAAAGCCGCCGCCGTCAGCGCCGCCCTGTCACAAATGCAAGACAAGATCACCACCGTCAACGTGAGCGGCTTCGGCCCCGTCGGCACCAAACTGGCCCACCCCGGACCCAACTTCAGCGACCTGGTCACCGCAGTCATCAACGCCATCTCCGTCGCCACCGGCGGCATCGGAACCCAAGCCACCGGCATCTTCGGGCCAACCTTCTCCCAGTTCACCGCCACCACCGTCGCATCCGCCCTCAAACACTTCGCCGAATTCATCAACGGCAACTTCCACAACGACTACGACACCATGCCTCTCGATCAAGCCGGCCACACCGGCACCCAACTCGTCCAGCGCTACTTCTTCAACCAACTCAACAAACTCGTCTGAAAGGTCGAACCGACCGATGACCGAAACCCCTACACGACACCACGTCGCGGCCACTCAAGACACCAGCCAGCCCACCACAGCCATCGGGCGCAACTAGCGATGAAAGGTGCCTCCAACACGGATTACAGGCTGTGGCTGCTATGCGGCGACGACGGCGTAATCACCCTCACCGGCTGGACTGAAACCACCGGCAACGACACTTCCGCCAAGATAGAACACTGGCCCATCTACACCCTCTGCCAACACCGCAGCCAGCTCGCCGATCGCCTCACCGAACTCGGCTTAGACCTAGCAGCCGGAGCTGATATAAACGACCTCGACCACAACTGGGACGTCTACGTCAGACACCCCGACATCGCCGCGCTACGCACCCAACTCAACCGTGAACAAACCCATGCCGCCGACTAGCCGCAACGCTGCGACTCACCCCGCATTCAGACCGCCACACACCCCCCTTTGAACCATGTAGGCGTCCCACCCGAAACGTTTACAGTCAGACAAACACATCACCTAACCAGTGGTGCGCCAAAGTGCAACAACGCCCGCGCCCAGACCATCCACACACTCGCAGCCAGACCGCCGAAATCTGCGCTCAGCGCACCACTAAGACCATCGCTCTAACCAGTCTTTGAGTCCCACACACGGTTGCGCCAAGCCCGCCACGCACTGAAAAAAACACACCATTTTCGAACCGCCAATACGGCTGCACTAGCCCCTAGCAAGGCATGCCATCGACGGTGCGCGACACGCCATGCGCCAGGCGCGCCAAGGCGCGCCAAGCCGAGTTGCGTCCAGGGAGGTGGTGTACGACCCGCTGATTAGCGGGTGTGTCGCAGCCCAGTAGAGGGCGGTCATCGCGTGATCCTTCGAAACGACGGATCAAGTCACCCGAAGGAGAACAACGCGATGACCAACCACCACCCTATCGATGTTGAGAAGCTGTTGGAGGAGCAACTCGCTACGGCGAGCCCAGATTTGCTGCGGGCGCTGTTGTCGACGTTTATTCAGGCCCTGATGGGCGCGGAGGCCGACGCGGTGTGCAGCGCTGGCTATGGGCAACGTAGTCCGGGTCGCACCAATCGGCGCAACGGGTATCGGCCTCGGGATTTCGATACCCGCGTCGGCACGATCAAGCTGGCAATTCCCAAGTTGCGCCAGGGGAGCTATTTCCCGGACTGGCTGCTGGAGCGGCGCAAGCGGGCCGAGCGGGCGCTGACCAGTGTGGTGGCGACCTGCTATCTGCTCGGTGTGTCCACCCGGCGCATGGAGCGCCTCGTCGAATCCCTCGGCGTGACAAGCCTTTCTAAATCGCAGGTCTCGGTCATGGCTGCCGAGCTCGATGAGGCGGTGGAGGCGTTTCGCACCCGCCCACTGGATGCCGGCCCCTACACGTTTGTGGCCGCGGACGCCCTGGTGCTCAAGGTGCGCGAGGGCGGGCGGGTGGTCGGGGTGCACACCCTGATCGCCACCGGCGTCAACGCCGAGGGCTACCGCGAAATCCTGGGCGTGCAGGTCACCTCCGCCGAGGATGCAGCGGGCTGGTTGGCGTTCTTCCGCGACCTGGTGGCTCGCGGGCTGTCCGGGGTGGCCCTGGTCACCAGTGACGCCCATCCCGGGCTGGTCGAGGCCATTGGCGCCACCTTGCCCGGAGCGGCCTGGCAGCGCTGCCGCACCCATTACGCGGTCATTAACCGGCCCTCGCGGCCGGAGTCAAGAAGGCAGATCGGTCGAGTGATGGCGGCGTAGTCGTTGGAGGTGTTGATCGAGATTGGCCGCGACGCGCTGATGCCGGGCGGCCTCGTCGTCCCAGCCGCGGGCGTGGGCATCGGCTTGCAGGGCGCGGATGTCGTCGAGTTGCGCGCTGATCGTCGTGGTGGCCGCTGGGTCGGGGACGAAGAAGTCGCACTGTTCGCAGATGTTGGCGTAGGGGCAAGGCCCGGCGGCTTTGGGCCGGGCGCAAAAGCCGTGCGCGAGCCGGGTTTTGAGCATCTCGGCGTGCAGCCAGGCGACCTTGTCAGGTACCGGCGGTGCGGCGTTGACGGCGGTCAGTGGCAGCAGTTGACCGGCGCGGCCCTTGTCCATCGCCGCCTGGTAGGCACTGCGGATGGTCGGGGTGGTGAGCGTGGCGTAGCGCAACGTCATCTCCGGGGTGACGTGGCCCATGAGCGCCATCAGCGCGGGTAACCCGATACCGCCGTTGATCAGGCTGGTGCCGAAGGTGTGCCGCAGCTGGTGTGGGGTGACGTGCAGCGCTTTCCGTCGCGGCCGCGCAGCCCGGCGGCGGCGACGGCATCGAGCAGGCCCTTGCGCAGCCGGAATGACGTTGGCCGACGGCCGTGTTCGAGGAATAAGAACTCAGTTAGCCGGCCGCCGCGGGGGTGAGGCAGCGCAGGCTGGCGGCCCCGTTGGGCGATCCAGGCGTCGATCACCTGCACGGTGTCCGGCTCCAGCGGCACCATGCGTTCGGAGTTCAGCTTGCCGACCGGCACTCGCAGCCAGGTGCCATGCCCGGCGAAGTCCAGCAGGCAGTCCAGTTCCAGGTCGAGCAGTTCGCCGAGGCGCATGCCGGTGGCGCGTAGCAGCAGCAGGCCGGTACGCACGAGTGCGTCATCGAGGTTGGCGACGGCCGTCGTCAGCGCCCGGTCGACGTCTGGGGTCAGGGCTCGGGGCAGCGCGTCGGGGGTGCGTGGGATGTCGGCGTAGAACAGCAGCCGCCGCGGCGGGGCCGACGGCCAGCCCCAGCCGGCGATGTCTTCGAAGAAGCAGCGCAGGTCGACCACGTCTTGGTGGAACGCGACCACGCCGATGGTGCGGCGCTGGCGGTTCTTGCCGCGCCACGGCCGGGCCCGCGCCCACGCCAGATACGGCTCAATATGGCGGGTCCGTTCGATCTCCTGCAGCCGGGTCACTTCGGGGTGGTGCTCAGCGAGGTAGTCGAAGAACACCCGCAGCGCCTTGGTTCGCCCGGCCACGGTGTAGGGGCGCAGCGTGGTGGTGATCGTCTGCACATAGCGAACGACCTCGGTGCGGATCAGCGGCTGGCGCACACCGGAGGCATGCACGAGTGGCCCGACCGCCACCGGTCGGCTCTGCCGCGGCGGGGTGCTCAGGCTGCCGAGCTGATAACAGGCCTGCTGCAAGGCGAACAGCCGGGTGCGGGCATGGTGGCGCGCCGAGGCAGACAGCGCGGCCGATCCATCCAATTGTCCGAGCACACAGGCGAAGTCGTCCTCGGTCAACCGCCGCACGGGTTTTCCCACGTGCAGGCAAATCGTCGAGGCGGCCAGCAGCCCGACCTGACGCTGCCAGTTGGCACTCCAGCCCAGCACCGCGGCGGCCTCGGCGACTGCGGCCACGTTGTCGGGCTCGTGGGCAGCCCACTCGACCGGTAGCCCGCACCCGGCTGGTTTGGCCAGCAGTAGCTCCACGTCGGGGACCAGGTGCCGCTGAATGAAACACCACGAGACGAACGACCACGCTTTGAACCGGTGTAGGTCTGTCAGCCGGGCAGGAGTGGGCCGACGCATCCACACCGCCAGGTCGGAAAAGCGGTCCACGAAGCGGCGCGCACTGCGACGCCGTGCGAATCGCACACTCGCGCAAAGCGACACCGCCTCGACGTGCGCGTCGTAGGCAGCGATCAGCCCGGCTGCGCCGGGCAACGGCGCGGCGTCGGCCGCGCTAACCGCGACACTTACCACGGCGATGCCTTGCGAGCGGTGCTGTACTCGGCGCAGAGGGTCTCAGCCGATAGGTGCACGTATTTTCCCGTTGTCTCGGGGCTGGCATGTCCCATCAAGTCCCGCAGCACCAGCAGGTCGATCCCGGCCGCGGCCAACTGTGTGCCGTAGGTGTGGCGCAGCCGGTGGGGGCGCACCCGGGCTGCGCCCGAGCTGGCCCGGTGGGTGCGGAAGATTCGACGCATCCCAGCCTCGGTCAACGGCTGCCCTGCGGTCGGCCCGCGCAGCACGACAAAACACTGCTCGGTCGTGCAATCTGTTGGACGCTCAAGCCGTAGATAAGCAGCCAGTTCAGCGAAGAACGGCCGGTCCACCGGAACCACCCGTTCCCGACCACCCTTGCCGGCCACCCGCAACTGCCGGCGGGCGATGTCCACCTCGGCCAACAGCAGACCGCGGACCTCGGCGGCGCGTAGTCCGCCGAGCAGCATCAGCAGCACCATCGCGCGGTCGCGATGGGTGCCCAGGTCAGTCAGAAACGCCTCAATCTCAGCCAGCTCAAGGCTTTCCGGCAATAGCCGCTGCTGGCGCACCAGCCGGCCGCCTGACCGCGAGTGACGAGCCCGGATATGGCCCAGCAAGCCCCGACGCGCCCGAAGCCCGCTGGTGCGCCGCGCCGCCGGCACCGGACTGGCCATCACCACGCCAGTGATCACCGCGAACTCGAACAGGGCCCGCACCGCGGCGATGCGCCGGTTCTGCGTCGCGGCAGCGGCGCCCCGCCGCTCGGATAACCGGACCACTGTCGAACCCGCAGTGCGCTTGGGCTGGGTCTGCCAGTCCAGATAATCAAACAAGTCGGTCGGCCGCACCTCGGCCAGACCAACGCCCTGCCCGGTGAGAAACCGCAAAAAGTTCAACACGTCATACGCATACGCGCGTCGCGTCGCCCGAGCGAAGTTTCTGCCCTGCAGATGCGCCAAGAACCGGTTCACCACCGCGACGTCGTCGCGCTGCCCAGCGGCAACCTCACCGGCAATCAGAAAGACGTCTCCATCGCCGGCCACCCGAAGCCCCATCGGCACCTCCACACGGAAAGCCACCGACCTCCAGTGTCAACACACACGAGCCCCACTAGTGGGACCTCACCTGCGCCGAGCGTGTCGCCCCTGCGAGGGCCGGTTAACGGATAACCTGATGACCGTCACCCCGAAATCGTCCTGGCCGTGGGTGCGCACCCTGCTGCACTCGATCTTCGACCAGCCTGACGCGGAATCTGTTGCAGCTCAGTATGATCGAGTACTCGACGCGCTGAGTGGCAAGCTGCCGAAAGTGGCTGAGCACCTTGATGCCGCCCGCGCCGAGCTGCTGGCGTTCACCGCCTTCCCCAAACAGATCTGGCGCCAGATTTGGTCGAATAATCCCCAGGAGCGGCTCAACAAAGAGATCCGGCGCCGAACCGACGTGGTGGGCATCTTCCCCGATCGCAGTGCGATCATCCGCCTCGTCGGCGCGGTGTTAGCTGAACAGCACGACGAATGGATCGAAGGCCGCCGCTACCTTGGCCTCGACGTGCTCACCCGATCCCGCGCAGTGCTGGCCACCACCGACCAACCGGTCGATGACCAGTCCGGCACCACCACGCCGGCATTGATGGCCTAAACTCCCACCCGAAGGGTCACGCATCGAGCGAACTCATACACCACCACTCCGGACTTGGCCCCAAGCCGCGCCACACACCACACGGACGAAGCCGCATCAGGGTTCGCGCTCCCGGCCACGGTCACGCTGGCGTGCGCGGCGCGCGGCGGCGCGCCGCTCGGCTTCCGCGCGCGCCGCGGCCAGCCTCTCATCGCGTGACTGCGCGGCACGCCGGTGGGCGGCGCGGTCGCGGGCCCGGATCGCGCGCCGCCGCGCCGGGTCCCGGGTCGTGTCGCGTGCGGGTTAAGCCGTGCGCGCGTTCGAACTCGGCGGCGATGCTCATCGCCCGGCGGTAATCGACGACCATAGGGGACGTAGCGCGGCGGACCCCGGGCTTTAGCCCTGGGGGTGAGCGCGTCAAAGTGTGGGCTTTAAGTGGCCGCTGGCACGCGTGTTTCTGGCGTGTCGTCGCGTTAGATAGGCGCAACCTGTCTACTGTTGTCGGGTATGGGTGTTACGTTGCGGACGAACGCGAATATCGCGTTTCAGTGCGCGTATCACGTTGTGTGGTGCCCGAAGTACCGGCGCCGAGTTATCGGCGGGCGTATGGAGGAGCGGCTTAAGGAGATCATCGCTGAGGTGATCACCGAGAAGGGGGCGTGGTTGATCGAGATGGAGGCCATGCCTGATCACGTGCACCTGTTGGTGGAGGTGGACCCGCAGTTCGGCGTGCACAAACTGGTGAAGGCCATCAAGGGCCGCTCGTCGCGGGTGCTGCGCGAAGAGTTCCCGTGGCTGAAGTCACGGTTGCCGTCGCTGTGGACGAACTCGTACTTCGTCGCCACTGTTGGTGGTGCCCCGCTGTCGGTGGTCAAACGCTACGTCGAGTCACAGAAGGACCGCTGAACCATGCTGACGGGGCGGCGGTTTCGGGTCGAGTTCACCGGTGAGCAGGCTGAGTTCGCCGAGCGGATCGGCGCGGCGTGCCGGGCGGTGTGGAACACCGGTTTGGAGCAGCGCCGCGAGTACCGCCGCCGCGGAGCGTGGATGAACTACCCCAGGCAGTGCAAAGAGTTGGCTGAAGCCAAGGCTGAGCATCCGTGGCTCAAAGATGTTCCGGGGCATTGCTTGCAGCAGACGTTGATGGATCTGGACCGGGCGTGCCGCCAGCATGGCACATGGAAGGTGCGGTGGCGTTCGGGGCGCAGGTGGGCGCCGTCGTTCCGGTTTCCCGAGGGCTCCAAGATGGCCGTGGAGAAGCTCAACCGTGGGCATGCCCGGATCAAGTTGCCCAAGCTGGGCTGGGTGAAGTTCCGCGCCAGCCGCAGCCTCGATGGCGAGACTGTCCGTTCGGCCACCCTCACCAGAGAGGGTCGGCATTGGTTCATCTCGGTGTTGGTCGACGACGGCCGCCAGACCCCCGAGATCCACCCGGTGCCGGGTGCGGCGGTGGGGGTGGATCGTGGTGTGGCGGCGGCGATCGCCACCAGCCACGGGGATCTGATCGACCGCCAGTTTGTGACCGCTGGGGAGCGTCGTCGTGTGGTGGCGCTGCAACGCAAATTGTCCCGCGCATCCAGGGGCTCGGCCAACCGGGACAAAGCTCGGGCGGCGTTGGCGGCGGTGCGGGCCCGCGAGCGCCGCCGCCGCCTGGATTTCTGCGCTCAGACCGCCCACCAGCTTGCTGCTACCAACTCCGTGGTGGTGATCGAAGATCTCAAGACCAAGCAGATGACGAAATCGGCGAAAGGAACTGTCGAATCGCCCGGGCGCAATGTCAGAGCGAAGTCCGGGCTCAACCGCGCCATCCTGGACAAAGGCTGGCATCAGTTCGCGTTGGCACTAGCCTCGGCGGCCCGCTATACCGGGACCACCGTCGTGAATGTGCCGGCGGCCTACACATCGCAACGCTGCTCAGCGTGCAGGCAAGTGGACCCGAAATCCCGTGAGAGCCAAGCGGTATTCCGGTGCACCCACTGCTTACATACCGAGCACGCGGATGTGAACGCCGCGAGGAACATTCTGGCCGCAGGGCTTGCGGTCACCGCCTGTGAAGACCAACCAAGGCCCGCGGGCCGAGCGCGGTCACCGAAGCAGGAACCAGCAGGAAACCGCGAGGAATTACTGCTCCAACCCACCACTGCTGCACCCGCAGCATAAACCGGTTGGAATCCCCCGGCTTCAGCCGTGGGGAGGACGTCAAATCCGCGCGCGCGGCTGGGCCAGTCGCGCCCAGCTCCGCGCCGCCGGTTTCCCCGAGCCGCGCACCCGGGCCCGCAAACCGCCGGCCACCACCACCGCCGGCGACGGTGGTGGTGGTGGGCACACCGGCGCCGGCATGTGAGCGCCGCGCCGCCGCGAGGCCGCCCGCCCGCTGCCGTTCCCGGTGATTCCGGCGCGCGCGCCGCTGGCCGCGCCCGACCAACAACTAACGATCATTGACACGCCGCCCGGGTCGGCGCGCATCATCCAAGACGCCATCGACGCCGCGGATTTAGTGCTGGTGCCGTGCGGCGCCAGCCCAGCCGATGTGCAACGCCTGTGGCCGACGACGCTGGCGGTGAGCGCGCTTGACGTCCTCCCCACGGCTGAAGCCGGGGGATTCCAACCGGTTTATGCTGCGGGTGCAGCAGTGGTGGGTTGGAGCAGTAATTCCTCGCGGTTTCCTGCTGGTTCCTGCTTCGGTGACCGCGCTCGGCCCGCGGGCCTTGGTTGGTCTTCACAGGCGGTGAGCAGCAAGCTGGTGGGCGGTCTGAGCGCAGAAATCCAGGCGGCGGCGGCGCTCGCGGGCCCGCGGCCGACTTGAGTCGTGTCGTCGGATGTGCCCGAGGGGGGACTTGGCCACCTACGACACGGGTAACCGAGTTCGCAGTTGGCCGTGACGCGCTCGGGTGAACGGCGGGGGCGGATGTTTTACGGGTCAGGTGGGGACGATGGTGAACGCGGGCACATGGCGAGGCCGTACATTGTCGAAGTCCCTGCGGTTCACGGTGGCAATCGTGGTGATACCGAGGCGTTCGGCGACTGCTACCAGCGAGGCGTCGGTGCCGCCCAGCCGCCGATCGGCGTATTGCCGGACGAGTTCGGACATCCGCCGCAAGTCGGCGTCAGTAAGGTCCACTGGGCAGAATTGACGACCTGGCTCGCTGCCGACCGAATCGAGGAACTGTGCCTCGGCGATCGGACCGCCGAACCGGTCGATGAGGTAGCACGCCTCGGCCAGGACGGTGATCGGAAGGGCCAACTCGTCAGCCTGCCTGCACCTCCAACCAGCGGCGACAGAGTTCGTGTGCTGTGTCGGACCGATCCGCCAGCGCCACGATGACGTTGGTGTCTACCAGGATCACAACGGCCGGTCAGCGGCCGAAGCCGTCAGCAAACAGCTCGTCCACCCGCTGGGATAGGTCGTGGCGTCCGCTGTCGAAGCTTCCGACGAACTCAGGCAGCCGTCGGCGACCGGCGTCAGCAGCGCTAGAGCGGGACTGCGCAATCGGCTCGACTGCGCGTAGCGCACGCTCGGCCTGCTCGTCGTCCATAGCGTCAACAAGCAGGTGTAGCCGCTCGCGGGTGGTCATGGATTCATTGTGCCAGGCCAACGCGACATGCGGGGCGTTGTCGCGGTCCGCTGCGCCACCGCTAACTGCGAGTCCACGTTCATCGGATCAGTTGACCCTCGGCTGCTGCCCCCAGCGCCAGTCGGCGGGCCGTATGAGCATGCGCACTGACGCCGGTCGCGCCTTGATGTCGTGGGGCGGGCCTGCTCTGTCGAGACGATTGAGTAGCTGGGCGACAAGCGGGTACGACGTCGCGTCGAGGTGGCTGGGCCGGGGGTATGTGGTGGTCGGCGTGACCCTCACCGCCGAACGTCACGGCAGTGAGGACGGCGAGACGGTGTCGCAGGTGATCGGGTTCGGTTCTCAGCTGAACACTCAGCCCGCAGTCGCGAAATCCGCTGGCGCGCGGGATGAATCCACCGTGTGCAACACGTGGCGGCATCGACCACGCCGTTCCCAATGTGACTACGTTTGTCCTCATGCAAGTAAAGCTCGAGCACAGCGGGGCGTGGATGCCGTTTCGCGCACGTCACGATGATTCGGCGGCGAACCGTTTGGCTACGTGGGTCGCCGCTAACTGGCAAGACAGCTACGATCGCCGAATCATCATCACCCCGCAGATAACCAACAACTTCATCAACGACCCCGACATACTCGCCGAATTGGCTGCTGGGGTGCCATGGGTATCCCCACGGACCGATCGCGAAGACCGGGGCGGCCCCGTTGTCGCCGCATGGCCCACCGAGGAAACGCTGGCATACTGCGTGCAGCGCGCACGCAACAGCAGCCTGCTTGTGTTCGAGTGGGGATCGGCGCCCAACATTCTCGGATGGGCAACAGCAGTGCAGGCGTTCAACGCCGAAACTGGCGAGTCGACACCACCGTTAGACGCCGAATTACACGACGTGTTCAAGACGATGCTCTTTTATGACGACTACCTATCCGAAGGCGCGAAAAGGGGAAGGCATCGAGACATCACGCAACAGCGGATACGCCGGCTGAAAGATGCTGGCCTCAACGCTGATTTCATCGTCACTTACTGCATAGCACTCGGCTTCACGCGCGACACCCGACGATTGCGCGAGCACTACAGGGCGGCATGATGCACCCACCTGGCACACCTGGTTCCTTCGGCGGCAACTTCTTCGACGCATCCGACATCGCTCGATCAATCATCGAATCCATCAATTCCTCGGCCAGTGCATCAATGGCAAAAGCCTTCAAGCCCCACGAGATTCAGGCTCCATGGCTCAAATTCCCACTCGTTGACTTGGCGGATCTTCGCAGGCAAAAATATCCCCCAAACTGGGTGCCGAAGACGCTAAGAAACGACCTTACGACTGCCTATCCGATCATCAAAGGCGAGGGCATTCCGCTGGTGTATGTTCCACGCGCCGACGTCTTCACCCCCGTCCTCGCCGCCAAAGATCGCCCCGAGCGCATCCACATCTTGATGCAACGCAAGGACGACGTGCTTGACGACTGCGCCGAAGCTCTTGCCGTGGACATCCACTCGAATGTGGAAGATCAGGCGCGGCTGGTTCGTGAAGCAGCCACGGTGTATCGGCTCGGTCACGCGGCAGCCGCGCAAGCCCTTGCCGTCGTCGCGTGCGACACCTTGATTAAAGCCAACATCGACTACAGATATCCGAACGCCAAGAGGCAAGCGACACCGGGCAACCTGGATGCCGCAATCCTTGCAAATATCCTTCGAATCGAACTCGCCCTGGCGCCGGTGGTGAAATTTCTTACCGATTGGAGTCCGGAGAGCGGGCGTCCGCAGCCGCAAGAGCTTTCGCGACATGTCACCGTTCATAACGCGACCACGGCGCACCTTCGCGATGACAACGGCCTAATCGCAGTCATGCTTGCCACCGGACTGATCCGCGCTCTCAGCGAAATGTTCGAATGGTTCGACGCGCGCGCGTCGACCTAAACCGGGTTGCTAATGGTCCGTCTCAGCTTTGGCTAACTACTTGTGTTTGGAGTTTGCTGCGTGCGCGCTGGACTTTGGCGAGGATGGACTCGGCGATGGCTGTCCGTATATAGGGCGCGGGATCGGAGTTGTGGGCGTGGCGCGGGCATCGAGGACAACGTCTCAGGTCAACGCCAACAAACCGCCGATCAACGCGCCGACTTTTTCAGGTCCAAGCGGCTAGTGGCAACGCGGTTCGTCCTCGTACTGGTCGGCGGGCATCCCCTTGTAGGTGATGTTCGTTTGCCATGCCGATGATCGTTGTGGATAAGCGATGACGAGGGTGCTGTAGTACGAGAAGTCGGCCCGACATGAAGCTGGCGCGGTCATTATTCCTTCCGCATGCACGACGACCGGGTAAGCGATCCGCTGTCCCTCAGCGCAACTGGGAACACAATTGGTTTCCACCGCTGTACCGGTTCCATCGGCACCCGCAGGGCCCCAGGACGTCCAATGCATGTTTTGAAGCTCACCAGTGCCGTCACACCCGAACTCGACGGCGGAGGGACGCTCGCCTAGATCTGAGCCCGGGTACCAACAACGGGCGATGATTATCGGCCCTGTTGGGGGATGAGGCTGCGGTGGTGCAGCTGCTGGCACAGGCGGAGGCGTTCTGCTGCTTGCGACGGTTGGACTGCTGGTCGACATAGGTGGTGGCGACTTCGGTGGAGTCGATGATGCGGTCACGGTTGGCTGCTTCCGTTGCCACGGCTCCCAGGCCAGCGCAACGACCCCGACTACGACTGATACGACTACGGTCGCTGCCGATATGGCAATGAGCCACCACTTCGATAAGCGCCCCAAGCCTGCACGTTCGGGCGGCTCTTCTGTGGGCGGCCGAGGTGGCGATACAGCAGTTGTCGCGTTGCCAAGTGCGGGTGCCCACGCGGTTGCCGCGGCGGTGGAAGCCAGGCCGAGGTTCATGGCGTGTTCAGCGAGCGCCTGCGCGAAATCTGAACAACGGGGAAACCGGTCGTCGGGGTCCTTGGCCAGCGCCACCGCCAACACGGGGTCGAGGGCGGCCAGTTCAGGACGACGATCAGCCAATGCTGGCGGTAGCGCCGTCAGGTGGCGACCGATGACCACAGCGGTGTTGGAGTGCGGGAAGAGCTGCGATCCCGTGAGCAAGTGGTAGGCCGTGGCCGCTAGCGCGTATTGATCCGCGCGACCATCGAGATCCTCACCTTTCAGCTGCTCAGGAGCGCAGTAAGCGAGCGTGCCGAGGGTCATGTTGGTGGCGGTCAGCCCACTAATGTCATCGACGCTGCGCGCGATGCCGAAATCGCCTAGAAGGATTCGCCGCCCGCCGTCGTCATCAACGTTGGTGAGCATGATGTTGGCCGGTTTGATGTCGCGATGCAGCAGGCCCTGCTTATGGGCGTAGTCGAGCGCGCTCGCTACCGCGGTGACAATATCGAGGACGTGGTTTGGAGGCATACCCGCAGGGAACCGTTCGGCGAGCAACCGGGCGGCGTCGAGGCCGTCGACGAAGTCCATGGAAATCCACAGTCGGCCCTCGGCCTCGCCGCGGTCGTGAACGCCGACGATATGCGGGTGCCACAACGTCGACGCCAGATCCGCCTCCCGCTCAAAGCGACTGCGATACTCGGAATCAGCCGAGACATGGGCTAGTAGCACCTTGAGCGCATCGCGCCGAGGCAACCTCGGGTGCTGCGCGAGATAAACCTCGCCCATGGCCCCCGAACCCAGTGACCGGATAATGGTGAAGTTCGCAAAGGCCGCACCGATTGTCAACGGCATGTGCAGATGCTATCGAGCGTCTCGGCCACCTCTAGCCGCAATCGATGAGTGGCAGCCCGTAGCACCTCAAGGGATAGCAGCAGGGCCATTCAGCCGGAGAATCGGCCATGACCAAGTTTGGCTGAAACACCGATGGTTATGAGAGGGGCATGGAGACCCTCGTATCTCGTGTGTCTCCAGGCACCCCGCAGCGCGGACAGGCGCCCACCACCACATCACGCCCACCCCGATACGTCGGATCGTTGCGGCGCTCGACCTCGGCGAGCGCGCGGGCACGCAGCGCCGCGGCCTGCTGCTCATCCACGGCCACGTGGTTGCGATGCCCAAGCAGAACCGGGATGGCTCCGATGGGCATGCACCCCAGGCGGCCAGCGTGGGCACCCAGTAACCGGGCCACCTGAGTACGGTTGGGCAGCGGGTTTTTGTGTAATTAGAACCGGCCGATGTGATGCGACCGGATGGTGCTGTCGCGGAGAACTACACCGCGACAGCAGCCGGGCGCTCGTGTGTGCTGCGCGCCGTTGCCTGGTCTGGGCGGGCGGCAGCGGCGCTGCCGCCCTCGATCGGCGGGCCGGCGGCCCGCCAGTCCAGCCGGCGCAGCCGGCTCGCCAGGAAACCGCCCGGCGAGGTGATGCGACCGCGCGCATTTGACTTCCTCCCCACGGCTGAAGCCGGGGGATTCCAACCGGTTTATGCTGCGGGTGCAGCAGCGTTGGGTTGGAGCAGTAATTCCTCGCGGTTTCCTGCTGGTTCCTGCTTCGGTGACCGCGCTCGGCCCGCGGGCCTTGGTTGGTCTTCACAGGCGGTGACCGCAAGCCCTGCGGCCAGAATGTTCCTCGCGGCGTTCACATCCGCGTGCTCGGTATGTAAGCAGTGGGTGCACCGGAATACCGCTTGGCTCTCACGGGATTTCGGGTCCACTTGCCTGCACGCTGAGCAGCGTTGCGATGTGTAGGCCGCCGGCACATTCACGACGGTGGTCCCGGTATAGCGGGCCGCCGAGGCTAGTGCCAACGCGAACTGATGCCAGCCTTTGTCCAGGATGGCGCGGTTGAGCCCGGACTTCGCTCTGACATTGCGCCCGGGCGATTCGACAGTTCCTTTCGCCGATTTCGTCATCTGCTTGGTCTTGAGATCTTCGATCACCACCACGGAGTTGGTAGCAGCAAGCTGGTGGGCGGTCTGAGCGCAGAAATCCAGGCGGCGGCGGCGCTCGCGGGCCCGCACCGCCGCCAACGCCGCCCGAGCTTTGTCCCGGTTGGCCGAGCCCCTGGATGCGCGGGACAATTTGCGTTGCAGCGCCACCACACGACGACGCTCCCCAGCGGTCACAAACTGGCGGTCGATCAGATCCCCGTGGCTGGTGGCGATCGCCGCCGCCACACCACGATCCACCCCCACCGCCGCACCCGGCACCGGGTGGATCTCGGGGGTCTGGCGGCCGTCGTCGACCAACATCGAGATGAACCAATGCCGACCCTCTCTGGTGAGGGTGGCCGAACGGACAGTCTCGCCATCGAGGCTGCGGCTGGCGCGGAACTTCACCCAGCCCAGCTTGGGCAACTTGATCCGGGCATGCCCACGGTTGAGCTTCTCCACGGCCATCTTGGAGCCCTCGGGAAACCGGAACGACGGCGCCCACCTGCGCCCCGAACGCCACCGCACCTTCCATGTGCCATGCTGGCGGCACGCCCGGTCCAGATCCATCAACGTCTGCTGCAAGCAATGCCCCGGAACATCTTTGAGCCACGGATGCTCAGCCTTGGCTTCAGCCAACTCTTTGCACTGCCTGGGGTAGTTCATCCACGCTCCGCGGCGGCGGTACTCGCGGCGCTGCTCCAAACCGGTGTTCCACACCGCCCGGCACGCCGCGCCGATCCGCTCGGCGAACTCAGCCTGCTCACCGGTGAACTCGACCCGAAACCGCCGCCCCGTCAGCATGGTTCAGCGGTCCTTCTGTGACTCGACGTAGCGTTTGACCACCGACAGCGGGGCACCACCAACAGTGGCGACGAAGTACGAGTTCGTCCACAGCGACGGCAACCGTGACTTCAGCCACGGGAACTCTTCGCGCAGCACCCGCGACGAGCGGCCCTTGATGGCCTTCACCAGTTTGTGCACGCCGAACTGCGGGTCCACCTCCACCAACAGGTGCACGTGATCAGGCATGGCCTCCATCTCGATCAACCACGCCCCCTTCTCGGTGATCACCTCAGCGATGATCTCCTTAAGCCGCTCCTCCATACGCCCGCCGATAACTCGGCGCCGGTACTTCGGGCACCACACAACGTGATACGCGCACTGAAACGCGATATTCGCGTTCGTCCGCAACGTAACACCCATACCCGACAACAGTAGACAGGTTGCGCCTATCTAACGCGACGACACGCCAGAAACACGCGTGCCAGCGGCCGCTTAAAGCCCACGCTTTGACGCGCTCACCCCCAGGGCTAAAGCCCGGGGTCCGCCGCGCTACGTCCCCTATGGTCGGTTGCCCGACCGCGGGGAGGACGTCAACTAAAACCATGAACTGTCCGCGAACTGCCCCAGAATGCAAATGTGCTTCTGAGCGAAGTCGCCGGCGGCGAAACCATCGAGATCACCCACCACGGGCGGGGGAGCACACCGTGTTACGCGCCCTAATCGCCGCGGCGCTACTGACCGGCGCCGCCGTCCGCTTGTTCGGCCTCCCCACTGACGCGGCACTGGGCTACGGCTTCGTCCTGTGCCTCACCATCTGGTTCACCTGGCCTGCCCTACGGTGTACTGCTCGCCTGATCAGCAACGCCCGACACAGCCGCCGCCGCAGCACCACAACTACGCCAGGCCCTGCGCCGCAGCTGACCCAGATCAACCACCATCACCACTACTACGGCCCCCCGCCTCCAATGACTCTAAGAAGCCCGCAGCGGCCAGACCACCCCCTGCCGGGGCTGCCCCAACGCACCTGTCAGCAGAAAGCCCACGACGCGATTTACGACATCATCGACCACAACGACATTGGGCCATGAGCACACGCCACGATCTGCAGACCGACCACAGCTGGGAGAACCGGCGCCTGATCCTGTCCTCGCTCGCCCCCCGAACCGCCACCCGGCCAGCCCGCCGCAGCCTCGCCGAAACCCCAGCAACCACCGCTGACGCCCAACCCAAGAAGGCAAGTCTGCTCACCCGCAGCCTGCACGCCTCCAAGCGGGCAGCTCGCGCCGCCGGGCAGCAATTCAACAAACGGGTACCGCCCGAGCGGCGTATGCACACCGCAATTATCACCGCCGCCGCGGTCGTTTTACTGCTGGTGGCCTTGGCCGCGGTCAACTACCTCACCGCTGACATCCGCCCACAGTCGAACACCACCACCACGACCGCGGCCACACCGCCCACACCTACACCGCCGCCGCTGCGAAATGACACCATCATCAAAGGGCTCACCGCCGCCGACATGTGCCCCCGTGACGTTAACTACTCCGACGCAAACCGGGCCTTCGACGGCGACTTCAACACCGCCTGGGTATGTACCCGCGTCAAAAACCAGGACGGCCAGATCATCCAAGTCGACTTCAGCCGCCAAGTCACCATTACCCAGGTCCGCGCCATCTCCGGATTCGACGCCATCGCCCCCGACGGCACTGACCAATGGTCCAAACACCGCATCGTCACACAACTCGAAGTGTGGTTCCCCAAAGACCTTAAGCGAGACCCCGTCACCATCGACACTGGCGGAGCCAGAGACTGGCGGTCCGCCACCATCAACCCACCAGCCACCGTCAGCAAACTCCTGATCCGCGTCAAAGAAACCTCTGACCCGCCCCATCCGGCAACCGCCACAACCGAAACAACCTCAGCCAGCCCTGACAATGTGACCACCGTAGCAATCAGCGAAATCCAGTTCATCGGCACTCTCGGCACTGCGTCGGCGCCGGACGCAGCGGCCACGACCAGACCGCCTGATCTGGGCGAGCGCCCCGCGCCCCAGGCGCTCGTGATGCAGCCTGCATCACCGGTTGGTTACGACACCCGAACGGTCGGATAACGACAATCGAACAGCAGAATCGGCCCGACTAAACCGGCCCGCTACGCGGGCCGACCGACTGGATGGGCTTCCTCCCGGCCGTAAACGGCCAGGCTTCCGCCGAAGAAGGTTCGGTGATCGGCCGACTGCGGACGTTGCGTTTACTGGGTGATATAGTCCATTTATGCGTAGCGACGCTCCACTGTTGATGCCAATCTTCCGCTCCCGCCACCAGGCGGAGTTGCTGACCCGGCTGCTGCTCAACCCCGACCAGGAGTACACCCTCTCCGAGCTTTCACGCGAGCTCAACGTGCCACTGACAACCCTGCAGCGCGAATCCCAGCGTCTCGCCGACGTGGGCCTCATCCGTGAGCGCAAGCAGGGACGCAACCGCCTGCTCTCAGCTAACCCCTCCAACCGCGCCACCGGACCGCTAACTCAGTTGGTCATGATGACTTTCGGCCCAGTCGAGGTCATTGGCCAGGAGTTCGCCATCGACGGCGTCGAGCAAGTGATTATTTTCGGCTCTTGGGCAGCCCGCTACGTCGACCAACCTGGCCCGCCGCCTAAAGACATCGACGTCCTAGTGGTCGGATCGATCAGCGAACTCACCCTCTACGAAGCTGCAGACAGGGCACAGCGCAGGATCGGGATCGAGGTCAACCCGGTCCGCTGCACACCCCAGCAGTGGGCCGAACCAGGCGACTGGACCTTGATAATCGAAATCCGTAACCGCCCCTACACTGTTGTCTACCGCGCCGAAGTGGACGCGGCGTGAGCTGGCAGCAAGGCCGCGACACCATCGTGTTACTCATCAGACGTGGCCATCTCGAGCAAATCAGCGGAGACGCCGCTAATGGCGGCTATCTGATCCAGCAGGCACGCCAACGGTTGACAACCGCAACAACCCTGCTAAACGTCGACCCTGTCAGCGCCTACACCATCGCCTATGACAGCGCCCGCCAGGCCGTCACCGCACTGCTCATCCAACAAGGCCTGCGCCCCAAGATGGAGGGCGGCCATGTCGCCATCGCCGAAGCAGTTCGCGCTCAGTTCGGCGAGCCGTTCCACTTCTTCAATGCGATGCGGCGCCGGCGCAACAAGCTCGAATATCCACAGAGCCCAAGCGATGTGGCGATCGCTTCTGACGCAGCAGCCGAGGCGCTCGACTATGTTGAGCGCACGGTGCGCGCAGCTGAACAATTACTACCGACCCTCCGTATATGGCATCCATAACACTTGCCCGCTTGTCGCCAGGTAAGAGCAACGGTCACGAAACGAGGTGCACTGCACGAGCTCCGGTAAGACAACCGCCTTCGCGCGGCTCGCATTGCGCGCGCCGATACCTGGCCGCCAGCGCGGCGACATAACGCTGCATGCGCTCGGGCCTCGTGGATTTTGGTGAGGGCTTCGGCGAGATCGGTTGGCGGGGGCTCGGCGGCGGTCAGGGTGTGGTTGCCGGCCTGAATGGTGACGGTGCGGTAGCGCCTCGCGGTGCGGACGACTTTCTTGATGCTCCAACTGGTTTGGTGCTCGATCCAATGGGAGACGGCCATCGCGGCGAACAACGACGCTGAGATGGGCTTCGATGGAGTCGCGGGCGGCGGTAAATCGGCCGGGCTTGTAGGTCGTGCTTGGACATTCAGAAGGCCTTCTGGATGCGCCACAGCTGGTGATACGCATCGATGACGAACGTTGCGGTGGTGTATCCGTTGCAACCGGCCAGCGCCCGGGTCTTGGCCTCCTACACTTGCCGGTTTCGTTTGTCGCCAGTTACTGGGACAATGACTGCCATGGGCAGTAAGAGCAAGCTGGATATCCAGACCGAGAAGTTGGCGTCGGCGGCCGGCAAAGCAGCACAAACGCTGGCTGCCAGCGCGGTGCCGGCGATCCCGCCACCACCGCCGACGGCGACATCGCAGCTCGACGCGGCCCTCGTCGGCCTGGCCACCGCTTCCGAGGCGATGCGCGTCAAGGCCGACGCCGAGGGCAGCCTGTGGGCCACCAAGCAGCAGGCCGCGCTCACAGAGTCGCCACCGGTCTTTACTCAGCAGGACCAGCAGGGCGCCCACGACTATAACCGTGCAGCCACCCAATTCCCGACACCGGTAATGATCCCCGGCGGCAGCGCCGGCAAGATCCTCAAGGCCTGACCAGGGAGTTTTCCGATGTCGATCGCGCCGCCGCCACCGGCTTACCCGACGCGGCCCCCGCGGCCCTACCCGCCCGTGCCGTCGCAACACCGACGTCGCTGGCCCGCGGTCGCCGCGTCCGCCAGTGTCGGCGCGCTCATTTCCGGCACCATCACCACCCTGGTCACGATGGCCGCCACCGCCGGATCCGGCGACAACACGGCTGGGCCGACCGCTGCGCCGACTGTCACCGTCACTGCCACACCTCCGAAGCCCACCCCGCTGCCCGTAGCAGAGGCCGACAAGCAGACCTGCCACGCGTGGGGCACAGCAGACAATCTGGTCACCGCCGCCGCATACGCCCTAAACGTCATCCCCCAGGGCATGCCGTTCACAGATCCTGCAGTGCGGGACAACGCGGCATGGAAGGCCGGCGTCAAGCGGGCCAGCGACCTATACGCCCAGGCTGCCGACGTATTCGCGTCCCAGATCGCGCCAGGAACCAGCCAAATACTTGCCGAGGTTTCCGACACCACCGTCAGCTCGCTGCGCACCCTCAGTGAGGCCTACAAATCGTTTGATCCAGACAGCGACAAAGCCGTGGCCGTTTTCCAGGCCAGCCAAAAGGCCCTCGATTGGATATGCTTCCCACGATGACTCGGGTTGACACCGGCTTACCGCCGCCGACCCCAGCAATGCCGGGGTATTTCCCGTTACCGCCTGACGATCACAGGCGGCGTTGGCTTGTGCCCGTCACTGCGGGTGTTATCTGCGCGGCTGCGGCCTCGGTCGTTGCCGCTGTGATCACAATCCAGGTCCGCGGCACCGGAACTGCCAATACCCCGACAAGCGCGCCTGTGACAGTCACCATGACTGCGGCGCCACATCCATCACCAGCGCCATTGCCGGCCGCGCAAGCGGACCGCCAGACTTGCGAGCACGGGTGGATCCCTGCTGGCCATTTCATTGACTCAGGCAAGGCGGCGCTGGCGACGCTTCCTACAGGAGTAAGGGTCGGCGACTCGGTAGTTCCCACTAACCCTGATTGGAACGCAGCGGCCCAAAAGGCGGCCGCCTCCTACCGTCAAGCAAGCGCTATTCTGAAGCCCGCGATTGCCCCAGGCACCACTCCAATCCTCGCTGAGGCTGCTGCCACTGCAGTGAAGCAGCTTCGTCTTCTCGGCGACGCCATCAGCACAAATGACCCCATTTTTGGCAATGCTATTGAGATTGGTAATACAACCGCCAACGAGGTCGGCACTTTATGCTATCGCTTGGCGCCTTAATCGGAGGGCTTGTACGCCTTGGCTTTTGGTGAAGTGTCGATGCCCGCCACCGAGCACTCGGCTGCGATTCTGGCTGGTTCGTGGCCTTCGCAGAGTGTGACGGCGTGGTCTGGCTACGAAATGGAGTTCACCCAGGCAGCGAACCGGCTGTTCGATGCTCTGAATATCCAGTACGACATCCGCGACATTTTGGCACCGATGGAAGGCGCATTCATCGATGCTGCGCGCGCGCTTGAGGCCGGGTGTGAAACTGCGCTGCAGAACCGGATTGAAGGATACCGTTACCTTGCTAAGCAGGCCCTGTGGGCTGCAAACGAATTGCATTCCACCAAGGCCGATCTGGTTGAGATAGTCAACCAGGCCGAGGAGGATATTCAGGAAGCGCGGGACGCTGCTGAGAAGGCAAAGGCTGCTGCCGCGGCAGTGCCGGGCGCAGCGCAAGCGATAGAGGACAAGTTGCAGGCCGATATTGCCGCGATCGTTGCGAGTGCCAAAGGCAAGGCCCAAGCGCGCGATCTTCAGGGTGCCGCCACGGTTGCCGGGTTGTCCTCCGAAATCGGCAGCTGGACAATGCCATTCAGCAATAATCTTCTGTCACAGCCTGCTGGGGCACCGGACATCGGCAAAGTCCCCGCCGCACCGGCACCTGCCACACCAGCACCCGCCCAACCTAAACCGCACGGTGGTGGCGCTGGTGCCCAGCCTGTCGACAAATACACCACCAATGAAGCCGATCCAGCTACGGGGATCCCGGCGCAACAGAGTACAAATGCCCAGCAGGGACAACAGACTCAGGTTCAGCAGACCGCCTATCACCAGCCTAACGGGTCCGATCCGAATCAAACGGCACTGCCGCATTCGACGCCGGAGCCTGCGACGTCATCTCCTTCGCAGAGCGCTGGTGGGTTGAGTAGTCCTGGTTCGCTGGTGGGTCACATGATGCGGCCGATCTCGTCGGGTGGGGGCTCGTCGCCGGCGGCTGGGTCGCCTTTGTCTTCGGGTGCAAGCGGTTTGGGTAATTTCGGTAATCCTGGGGCGACTCCTGCTGCGGCGCAGGGGAGTCCGTTGGCTAGTCCTAACGCGGCCGCCGCGCCTGGTGTCGGTGCTGCTCCCGGTGCTGGCGCTGCCAGTGGTGCCGGTCAGGCCCCCGGTTTGGCGAGCTTGGGTAGTGGTATTGCGGAGACGTCGGCGCGGATGGCTTCCGGCGTGATCAGCGGCGCGGCGAATGGGCTTGGCGCGGTTGCGAACGCGGGTAACCAGGTTGCGCAAAACGTTGCTGCCGGGGCGGCGCAAGCGACGGCGGCACAAGCAGCAGCGTCGGCTGCGCCGAATCCTGCTGCCATGACCACCCCAGCCGCTGCGGGCCCGGCTGCTGCGGGTGGTGCCCCGATGGTGATGATGCCCCCGCCGCCTGCGGGCGGCGGCGCGGCGCCGCTAGGTGGTGCGCCGACCGCGGGGCCGGTCACGCCGGCCATACCGGCCGCGGCACAACCCGTCGGTGGCTCCGGGCCGGTGGCGGGCTCGTCGCCGGGTGCGGCGGCGGCCCCCTATGCGATGCCACAAAACCGGCTTGCTTCCATCGGGGCGGGCGGTGCCACCGGTGACGAGCTCTTTGAGCAAGCGATGGATGCTGGCCGTGACGTGATCGCGGCGATGCTCGCTCAAATCAGGGGCTACATCCCAATTCATTTTGCGGTGTCGCTGATCTGGGAACGAACCGGCGCAGTGACCGCGTGGTTAGCCACCAGCGAAGGCGCCTCATATATCCCGCTGGGTGTGCGCATCCCGCAGGATGTGCGGCTTGCGGTCACTGATCCGGTGGTGGGACGTGAACTCTGGGAGAAGACCGCGGCCGCTGGCGGTGCCAATCCGCTCGAGGTAGTGGTGCGCCACGCTGAAGCGCGTCAGATGGCCGCGCCGGGGGAGCGGGTGTTGGCCATCGCCGGCTCGGTGCCGTTGGCGCAGGTGATCGACTGGGCTGCCGCGGTGGGCGCGCGGCCGGTCAGCGTGGACCTCCAGAAATCCGCCGCGCCCGATCTCGGTGTCATGCTGCATCGCTGCCAGGTCGCGATGCCGTGGGAGTGGCGGCAGGCCAATGCTTTTAGCGCCCAGGATCGGCTGCGCATCGCCGCGCGGCACATGCATATGGCGGCGATGGCCGGACATCTTCATGGCGCGGCCTGTGAGACGGTGATGCGGCTGTTTGAGGAACGCAAGCCGATCAGCGACCAGTTGTGGGAGCAGGTTCGCAACGAGCGCTACATCGCGCTGGTCGAGTACGAGTCGGCTGTGAGGACACGCGGGCAAGGGGGATCGGAGCCAGCGCGGGCGTTGGCGACCGCGCGCGCCGCCGAGGTCATCGAGTGCCTGCGCAACTACGACACCGTCGATGGTTGCGCGGATCTTTTGTATGCGAGCCGTCTGGCGGGAGCGCCATTGAGCTTGGACGCCGCCGTCGCCTAGCACGCGTTTCAGATTTTTCGACCTGTGCCAAGCCGGGTCGGCCTTCACCGCGCGGCGGCGACTCCCGCGTTATACACCCACGCACCATCTGAGGTATTTTTCATGAAATATGGCGGCTGACTGGTGGGGTGAGATATCAGCGCGGGAGCTGGCCGGCAGGCCGATCGCTGAGCTGATCGACGGCCTGGAGCATATCGGTGCGCAGCCGATTCCATACGGGCGGCTTCCGGGGCGCGCTCGGAGCTTCTACTCTGGGGATTTCGCTACCTGGTCGGATCTGGCCGACCAGACGATTTCATCATTGATCAGCCGGCCAAAGGGCGGTGCGGCCACGGTGCGCGCCATTATGGCGGCCGCGCGAGACGCCGTCGAAAGGGCTAGGTCGAATTCTGCGGCGAATGACGCTGCGTCTGCGGCACTGCGACTGCTCGATCGCCTCACCGAAAGTGACCGGATCATCCTGCGTGGGCGGACTTGGGCGCTGCGGCCGCAGACCCTTCAGAAGGTTGCCGAGGTGCTTGGTACCAGTGATGCATCGGTCATGCGCAACCAGCGTAAGGCGGAGGTCCGATTCGCGGAGCTGCTCGCCGATCCATTTCACCGTGACGTAGCGGCGCACGCAGAACAACTTCGTCGCGCAATAGGCCCTTTGGTTCGTGACCACATGATCGAGGCGGCGCTGCGAGATATCGGGCTTGACCTGGAGGGCGAGGCAGGATTGATGTTGCTGGCGGTGGCGGGCCCCTACGCGTGGCGTGATGGCTGGTTTGAGGACACTTCGACAGGAGCATTCAGCGCCGCAGAAGCGGCGCTGAATGCAGCACTTGCTCGATTTGGGGCGCCGTCGACTGCTGACCTCGTCGCTGAACTGGGTCTTCTTGGCATGGCTGCTGATGTTGCCGAGGACTTTGTTAAGAGTCGGCCGGGGTTGCGGCGTTTCGGTGACCGGTGGGTGCGGTGGGGCACATCGGTGGCCGACAAGGCTGTGGCTGTGCTGCACGTGTCTGGAGTTCCTGCGACCGCGGAGATGATCGCCGCAGCGATCGGCGAGAACTATCATCCCCGGGCGGTGCGTGAGGCGCTGTACGGCGACCACCGGTTCGCCCGTACTACCCGACGGACTTGGGCGCTACGGGAGTGGGGGCTTGATGAATACGGCGGCGTCTTCAGTGAAATCGTGAAACGGATTGACGTTGCCGGCGGGGTCATCGAAGTTGAGACTGTGGTTGCCGATATGAGGACGTGTTTTCCTGATGTCGCTGAGATCTCCGTTCGTACTTACTTAGCAGCGGCCCCCGGCTTTGTGACTGAAGGCGGTATGGTGCGCAAGCGAACTGCAGCTGATGGCTGGCCGACTGTGCCTCCATTGCGCTCGGTGCGCCGCGTGTTTTGCAATGGACGCAACGAAATACGGGTGGCCCTGGCGGTAACCCGGGATCTGCTGCGCGGCTCGGGCCAGCAGGTCCATCCCGCCGTGGCGGCAGCATTGGGAATACACCCGGGTGAGCATCGTCTATTTAGCGGCCCTCATGGTGCCATCAAGCTTGCCTGGCATCTTTCCACGACGCGCGGACCGAGTGTCGGATCACTGCGCGCTCTTGCGGCGAGCGTCGGCGCCGAATTGGGCGACACCGTCGTGCTGGTGTTCAATCTGCGTGACAACGCTATAGACGTAGCGCGGATCACGGCTGGAGAAAGTCCGCATTGCCACCTGCAGGCCCTGCTAGGGAAGCCCGCACAGGATCCGATTCCCGCGCTGGCTCGCGCCCTTGACTGTAGACCGCACCAGGTTACGTCGATCCTGCGCGACCGCGGCGATAACGAAGTCCTTGAACTCATTGAACACGACTTCCGATTAGCTCAAAAGCGGACGGATTTGGCGTGTGGATGAGGCGATTCCCAAGGGGCATACCCCGGATGATGACGGGCTGAAACGGTCTGTCTCGTTGGCCGAATTACGAAGTGAGTTGTACCGGCTGCGGTTGGCGGCGGGCCAGCCGAGCTTTCGTTCGATGGCGCAGAAAACAGGGTGGAGTCGCGCGACAGTTGGGCGGGTTTTCAGTGGAGAGTCCGTGCCGAAGTGGGACGTACTCGAAGCTGTTGTGGCGCATTTGGGCGGCAACACAGAGATGTTTCGGCAACTTTGGATCGAGTGCATGGGTGGGGGTGGTCAACCAACAGCGGCAGCGGCGGCTGCTGACGAGTCTCTGCGACGGGGGTTGGCCTCTTATGTCGCGGCGGCGTGCTTCGTGCTGCTTTTTATCGTCGTCTCTGTGCAAGGCTTGGCACCGGCCAGCGCTTCACGCAATCAGGCGATCACCGACGCCGCGCAGCTCGGGTTCGGCCTTGTTGCAGCCGGCCTATGGGGTGTTGTCTTCGCTAAGAGCAAAGAAGGGCGTGCGCTGGCGCTGGCGCTGGGGCTGGTGGGGTGGTCTGGGGGTCAGGCGTATTGGCTTGCGATGCGCGATATCTTCGATAACCCAATCCCTGCTGCGCCATCGATCGGTGATCTGTTCTATCTGCTGCTTCCAGCTTGTGTGATCCCGAGCTTTGTGGCGGCGTTGCCGGCGAGGTTGCGCTGGGCGTGCGCAGGAGTGCTTGTCGTTCTGATGTTGTCGACCACGGCTGCAGCGGCACTGGCCCTGTTGTTTTTCATCCGTGGACCCGTCGGCGCGGCTGTCGTCTACGCGCTCTACATCGTTACCGACCTGACGATGCTGGTTGTGTTCGGTTTGTTCGGTTGGATTGGGCGCCGCGAGCGCAACTGGTCGTTAGCGGTGGCGTTCTGCGGAGTTGCCGTTCTGTTGATATCGGATTTGTTGTTCGTCTATTTCGCCTGGTGGAAGCCACAAAACTCGATTCCGTACGGCGCCGATGTCGGGTACATGATTTTTCCTTCGGCTATGAGCATTGCTGCCAGTTACTTGCTGGAAAAGAGGTAGGCGCTTTCATGCTTGATCAGTTTTTCGGAGCCGACGGCGTTCAAGTTGTCGGTTTGTCACATCGGTTGGCTCCCGGGGAAGTATGTCACTACCCCGGCGATCCCCCGTACCGGTTGCAGCCTGTGACCAGTTTCGATAGCGACGGTTATGCGCTCAACTATGTTTCAGTCGGTGAACATACCGGAACGCATTGGGGTGCGCCGCGCCATTTCAATGAAGGTGCAGCTGCCGCGGACGAGCTGGAGGCTGAAGACTTTTTTCTGCCGGGTGTGATGATCGATGTGCAACGTCAGGCTGAAAACGATGACGACTACGCGGTTACTGTCGATGATCTCGAAGCTTGGGAGTCGGTATTTGGGCCGTTTCCGCACCAGTGCGCGGTCATCCTTAACACCGGCTGGCATAAGCGCTGGCCGACTGCGCGTTTCGCCAATCTCGACGATAACGGCGTGCCGCGTCACCCGGGATTCTCTGTTGAGGCGGTGCGGTGGCTGCTGCGGCGAGGGGCGCTCGGGCATCGCGGAGCGTTGGGGACGGACGCGTTTAGTCCCGATGTCGGTGTTGATGAAACGTTCGCGGTTTCCAAACTTCTGTACCGGGAGCATCGCATCAGCCTCGAAGTGCTTGCTAACCTCGACCGGCTTCCTGCGCGCGGGTTTTGGCTTGCGGTTGGCGGTTTCATCAACGCCGGCGGCACTGGCTCACCCGCAACGGTTTACGCTTTGAGGCCCAATGGCGTCGCACAGCGTCGATAGGCGTGCGATCACCGCTGTTACTGTTGGGAAACGCCTCGATACTGTTGCGCGGTGACAGGATTATGTGTCGTTGACGTCCTCCCCGCACTGAAGATGCGGGGATTCCTCGTGCCGGCCAGCTGTCTCGTTGTTCATGCTGCGAGCAACGCCGCGGGCTGGTCGGTAGTGGAGGTTCGCGCCGAGCGGCTCTGTCGTATTTTGGCCCGCGCTGCGCGTCGGGCTTTGATACGCGCCACTGACTTCCGCGAGGGCGGATGCCTGCGGCCTCGCCGCTTGCGTGCTTGCGCACTACGGCTGGACTTCGGCGGCTCGTCGACGTCCCGATGTGAGGACATTCGCGCGTTGGCGGTTGCGGACTGGCTGGCCAGTGTGGTGCTACCTCGCGATCGGCATCACGCCAACGAACACCACATAGTCGACGGTTGAGCCTCGACTCCACAAGACGGCGAGGTCGTTGACGGATGGGGACCGCACGGGCACCTTCCACATCTTCTTGCCGTTTGATCCGGTGATTTCTTCTCGCCGGGCCTGCGCGCTGTCCGGGTGCTGGTCGATCAGTTCGAGCACGCTGCAGATCGCGTCCCAGGTCTGATCGTCCGCAGATTGCTCCAGCGCGTCGAGCTGCGCGGCGGCCTTTGGTGCGTACTCGATGGGCACGGTTACCGGCGTCGCTTATAGGTGCGTTTCACTGCGGTGGACGGGTCGTCGACGAACTCTTCGATACGCGCGCGGTCGGCAGCCGGGAGCGCGAGGTAGCTCGCCTGTGCCGCCGACATAACCACTGCAGGTTCCAACACCAACACCCCGTCGGGTTCCTCGTGCAGCAAGTAGGTCGAGTCAGGGTGGCCCACCAGCGTGGCGCGGCCGCGGCTGTCGGTGCGGATCATCTCACTCATACCAACCACACTACCCGTGGTGGGTTGAACCCACATAGGGTAGCAGATGGTCGCTTCGCGCGACTTCGTTGTTCTGGAGCAGGCGGTGGTGCTGGCCGAGCATTGTCGCCACGCGCGGTTTGTGTGGAACTTGGCGGAGAACGCCGCTGAGCAGGACAAAGGTGTGTCGATAAACGCGTGGCGTCGCCCCCAGACTCCCTGATCGTCCACGGTGTCGCCGTGGATCGTTGGCACCGACAGCGTCCTGATGCTCTGGGCGCGAACGGCGGCGGCTGTCTCGCGGCGGCCTATCGCGGTCACGGTCGAAGCGCCAGGTGGCTCACAGTGGCGCAAACCGGCTTAATCCCTGATCAGAGCGGGTGGATTGTGTCTCTTGCTGTTGACGGTGGACAGCCGTATACGCACCGTTTTGACATGGGATTCCGCGCAGCGTTCGGCTGTCTCGGCGCAGTGTTGCGCGCCGCCGTAGGCCGCCCGCTGGAGGCGGTTCGGGCCGACTCGCTCTGTCCCTTGCGGGCGCCGCAGGTGTCTGGTGTTGCCGCGGCCTCGCGAGTTGGTGCTACCTGGGTTCCGGCCCCGGGCGATGTCCTGCCCTGCGAACCCACAACGAGCATAGCGGGCCGATCTGACAACACCGGCCAGACACACTGGCTCCAAGCGCCGGGCTACGCCCGGCGACGAACGGGATCGGCTAACCCAGCCATAAATGGCGAGGCTTGCGCCGAAGAAGGTCGGGTCAACATGTTCGACACCGCAAAGGTTCGGGTGGTCGGGCGCGCCGGCTTACCTGCTGGGTCATGCGGGCCCGAGTTGTGGTGGTGGCTCGTGTCGTGTGGCCGGCGGGTTTGGGTTCTGCCTCACCAGGCAGCCTCGCAATTGTTATCGGATTGTTATCGTCGGATTGTCGTTTTTTCCTTTGCTCAGTTTCGTGACTTTCGAGGTCTTGCCTGCTGAAATTTTCGTGTGAGCATCGTCTGGGGCATGGCAACGTAAGGCGTTCAGGAGGGCATTATGGCGGCATCGCTGGGTTTTAGCTGGCCTTACAGGGCTGGGCTGGCTAACTGCGCGCCGCCGTTTCGTCGCGGATCGGACGGTTGCGGTTTGCGTCGTGATCAGGGCGGTGCTCGCTGCGGCGGTTTGCTGGGGTTTCCTCGAGGTTTACACTGGGGTTCCGGGCGGGCGGTGACGGGCGCGCTGGTATGCGGCCCGGTATTCCTCGACGCTGATGCCGAGGTGCTTTGCGAGTTTGACCGCGTTGGCGTCGGTCAGACCGATGTCGGCGCGTTCGATTCCTCGCAGCGTGGTGGTTGCGATTTTGGCGGCGGCGGCCAACTCGGGCTGGGTCATTCCTTTGATGATCCGCCAGTCGCCGGGGTAGCGCTCCTGGGGGGGGATGGTGACGACCTGTTCGATGCCGGTGTCGAGGATGCGCATGACGCGAGCCAGCAGATCCACTTGGGGGGTTCCGCGGCCAGCTTCCCATGCATGCACAGTCGACTGGCCGACATCGGCGAGGCGGGCCAGGTCGGCGACGCTGATGCCTTTGCGCCGGCGAGCCTCGGCGAAGGCCTGCGGATTGAATCCGCGCAGCACGCGCCGTGTCATATCGGGCCTGCAGCGCGGTTCATAGTCAGAAAGGTTCACCGAGGTCTCCACTTTCCTGTTAATTCCGCTGTCATAGACAGTTGTCATATCCTAGAGTATGGTCTGAGCGTTCCGATGTGATGAGGAGGGATTCGGTGACGTTTGCCGGGAAGGTGGTGGTGCGGCTGCTGCTCTAGCTGCGCTCGCTGCTGCGGCGCTTCCAAAACATTCCCAATAAACCCTGTCCCAGAAAAAAGAGAAACCCCCCGAAGGGGGTCAGCTCTCTGGTTCGGACGAGAAGGTAGCAGCCTTAGCGTCCAGGGACTCCCCGATTAAGAGGAGATGACTTTGCCGAGTCGATCTCAGGGTAGAGGTTACGCCTCAACGGAATCAAGTGTTCCGGCCCTAAATGCACATTCGTCTGTTTTGACCTGCATAAACACCGGTCGGGCCGAGGATTATGCGGGTCCGGTCGGCCAGCCGGGGGCTGGTAGCTGGCCACCGTCGATCGTCGGCGACTGCCCCATGTGCAGCAGGGTGCCGCTGGAGCCGGTGCGTGTCGACGGCCAGCTGGCCTGCCGCACCTGCACAAGCGCCTGCATCATCTGCGGGTGGCCGTGCGTTCCCGGTGACGACGCTTGCAGTGAATGCATCCGGCATGTGATCGGCCGGCCACGGGCGGTGTGGGCATGAGGACGCCGCACCTGCTGGCCGGGGCCTACACCACCGGCGACCCGGAGGCCGGCTACCGGCACGCCGAGCTTGCTGTCCGCGACGAGCTGAGCCGCGCCCTAGCCGAATACCCGCAGCTGTGGCGGTCTTTGGAGGAGGGCGCCATGGTGCTCGGCGAAGAGGTCGACGAGTTGTGGGATGAAGTGCGCCACGACCGGATTGGGTGTGCCCGCGTAGAGGCCGCCCAGGTGGGTGCGATGGCCATACGGTTCATTGCTGATTTGTATGAGCCGCGCGGCTCAGCGCGTGAGCGGTGTCGCGCCGCGATCGCCGAGCAGCAGGCCGTGCGTAGCGCCGTGGGCCCGGCGGGGCGGGCGTTGTCGTCGGCTCATGAGGCGTTCGGGTTCGTCAAGCGGGAGTACGACGCGTTGTGGTCGGCGATCCGTTTCGATGAGCCCGCTCGTCCGGCTGCGGCGCGGGTCGCTGCGATGGCGGTGCGGTTCATCGCTGAGATAACACGAACACCTGCAAGGAGTTCGGTGTGCTGCAGCTGAAGGGACAGCATTGGCGTCTTGAAGCGGTGTGCTACCTGGAGAGCGCAGACGCGCCCGAGTTGTGGACACCGGAGCGGAGACCGCCGCGCAATGTGCGGGTGCATTTGGAGGCGATGTGCCAGCGCTGCCCGGTGCGCCGCCAGTGTGCCGAAGATGCTGTCTTGGCGCAGACCGAAACTGGGATGTACGCCGGCGTGTGGGTGCCCGAACGCAAAGAGGCCAACGGCTGGGGCGCGGCCATGGACGAGCTGCGCCGCATCGCTGACCTGGATCCCGGCATCGCTGGGCTTGCCGCGCTGAGGGTCTCCGCATGAAGACCGCCAAGGTAGCGACACCGCGGCGGCCGCGCCAGCACGGGTTCGCTTCAGTGCTCTCGGATGCGCGGCTACAGCTGTGCGTGGTGCGTGAGCGGCCCGAGGTGCGGGTCCGGCATGTGGCGGCGCTGTTGGCGTTCACACCGACTGAACGCAGCGGCCACCGGATGCGTATTCGCTTCGAGCATGCCCCTACGGCGCTGTGGTTGACCCAAGCCATCTCCCATAGCGATGTCAAATTGCTCGACGTCGACGGCGACGGCGCCACGGTGGAGGTGTCGAATCCGCAAATCGTGCTGGGCCGCTACGGGTTTCGGGACGGCCGCTGGGTGTTCGGGCCAGGGATTCCAGCGGCGTTGGGAATCAGCCGCGGCGCGGTGCATGCCGCGGCGACATTCAGCCGCCACGGCATGAAGGTCGCCTGTCCGAGCCCGCCGATGATGCTGACGCTGACCGCGGTGATGGCGCGGATTGGGATCAACGCCAAACCCACAGACGGGGAACCGCGCGCGGCGATCAGCGCCGGTGATGTTGCCGCAGCGTTGCAGCGTCTAGGTATCGCCGAGGTCGGTGCCCAGTATCGGCGTCTGCGTGACGCCAACATCGACACGATGGGGGGGCGGCTGTGAGCGGTGTTGTCGGACAACAGAACGCCCGCTGGATTAATCATCGGATTACTGCGCACAAGATGCGCACTCGCGGCCAGTCACTGGACGCGATCGCCGATCATTTGCGGGTCACCAAACGCTCGGTTTCTCGGTATTTGGCGTTGCCGTGCCCGGAGCCGCTGCAGGCCGAGCCAGAAGTCGATTTGAAGGATTTCTATCTGGACGGGGCCTGCGGGTCTTTTCCGGGGCTCGACTGGCTTAGCCGTAGTCCACGGATGCAGGCCGAATGTAAGGCGATCTGCGCATACTGCCCGGTGTTGACTAAGTGCCGCAGCTATGGGTTGGCCAGGGGTCGTGACGAGCGCGGCATCTGGGGTGGCATGACCATGGCAGAACGCCGGCGCGAGATTCGGCGCCGGGAAGTGGGGGCTAAGCGGGTGCGCGTTGTGGCTGAAGACCAGGGGGCGGCATGACGGCGCAGTGCCACTTGGATTTGCCCTCATGGTCAGGGGCTGCGTTGTGCGCCCAGACCGACCCCGACGCGTTCTTTCCGGAAAAATGTGGTTCTACCCGCGAGGCCAAACGGGTTTGCATCCGATGCCCGGTGCGGTTGGCGTGTCTTGAGTGGGCGTTGGACCACGATGAGCGCTTTGGTGTTTGGGGAGGGTTTTCTGAGCGGGAGCGGCGTCGGCTGCGCAGCGTGGTCGGCGGCCTGGATGCTGATGATCGTCGTCGATGGCTGGCCGAGTATATGTGGCCGGCAGCCGACTCAACAGCTGCTGGAGCCGGCAACCTGCTGCCGGCTATTAGGGGCCGGCAGGATCTGGCCGCTGCTGTGGCTGGTGTGCCTGCTGATCGGCATGAAGCCTACCGGCGCGGGTTGTGCCGGGACTGCATGTCCACAAGGCGTTCGCCGGGCCGTACACGCTGCGAGACCTGCCATGAAAGTTACGTCTGTGCGCGTGATGTCGAGCGCACAGGCCATCGTCGCTGGCCGCGGGAGACGGCAGGTGTGGCATGACTATGACGGTTGACGTTGCTGGCCCTGCGCTGGGTTCCTGGTCGCCGGATGGAGTAGACGCTGAGGTGATCACTGGAGACGGTGTGCGGCTGGCGGTGTGTGACTACCACCCACCTGCGGCGTGTCACACCGTGGTGTTCCTGCACGGGCTATGCCTAAACCAACTCAGTTGGGTCCACCAGATCGGTTATCTGCGGCGCAGGTACCCAGACAGCGTCCGGCTGATCAGCTATGACCACCGCGGCCATGGGCGTTCCGGGGCTGCCCCGATGCACACCTACCGCATCGAGCAGCTGGCCGACGATCTCGCTGAAATGATGGTAGCTCTTGGTGTTTCGGGTCCGCTGACGCTCGCCGGCCACTCTATGGGGGCGATGGCCGTAATCGCCTACCTCAGTCGCCGCAGCAGGCCGGTCGAACCGCAATCGCTCATTCTTATCTCTGCTGCTGCAGGCAGGCTCGCTGAGCGCGGCCTGGGCCGGCTCGTCGCCATACCAGTGATAGACCTCCTCTACACCCTGGTGCAGCACACCCCGTGTTCGGCAACTGATGGGGCTATACGTTTTCTGGCCCGGCCGTTATGTGACGCATTAACCCGATACGGCGGATACAGGGCACACCGTGAGGCTCTCGCCGCGATTTCCGCCGCTGCTATCAACGCGACACCGTTGACAACCAAAGTCGGCTTTCTGCCAGCTTTGCGCGATTTCGATCAGTATCACACTCTTGGCTCCATCCGCGCAGCAACAACAATTATCAGCGGAGGGGGCGACCGTCTCACCCCGCCGGCGCATTCCTACGACCTAGCTGGCGGCATCCCGGGCGCTAAGCTCGTTCACCTCCCCGGGGCCGGACACATGATTCTGCATGAGGCCCCCAACCTTGTCGCCGAGGAAATCCGGCGCGCCATCGTGTTCTCGGCGGCGTCGTCGGCTTGTTCGCCGCCAACGAGAACGAGGCAGTGGCTATGAGCGGCGAGTCAGCGTATACGGCGCTGCTGACCCAGCGTGTGTGTCAGTTCCTTACTATGTGCCCGCATCTGGTGATCGCTCCGGCTGCGCGGATCAGTGACGAGGGGGAGCCATCATTTGATGGACGTTGGGTGTTGGTGCATGCACCGAGTGGGCGGCCAGTAGCGGCGGCTCGAACACCGCTGGCGTTGATGGAGCTCGCCGGACGGTTGTCCTGGTTTGACCCCGTGGTGATTGATCCTGTCTACCTTGCTGATCCCGCACACGTCGATGTGGTTGACAGTCTGGCGGTGCTATTTGAGCAGTGGGGTGTGGATTTCTGCGAGCCTATAGCAGATTTCGGTAATCTGCGTGGCGATTTCTCGGATCAGTTCCCTGGCATCGATAACCAACAACCGTATTGCGGCACAACGCAAACGGCACTCAGCGCTATGGCGAGGAGCAACCGATGATTTCTGTGACGGATTTGTTTACTGGCGCTGGTGGGGGTGTCACTGTGAATTCGGTGTTGTGCGTTCTTCCCGGCTGCACTAATCGCGTTGCCGATGTCGGTGAGCCATGCGGTGACTGCGTGCGCGCGTTCGGGCCGATGCTGCGCCGCAACCCCAACGGGCAGCGGATGACCGCCGGCGATATCGCCGAGCGCGACAGCTACACACATCGTCACTACCAACTGCAACACATGCTCCGGAAGGAACCCTGATGGGTCGTCCACGCCGGTTCGGAATCGGGGTTGCCGCTGGTCCGTGGCCGCGGTGGCATGCGGTGGATCTATCGGTGGTGGGGGACCTGCTGAATACGAGCGCGGCTCAAGGCAGCACCTATATCAGTACTGACGTGTATTCAGTATGTGGAGCACGCGTGGCGTATTCCTCCCAGTTTGGGGCGTTCACCTACGGTAGCCGCTGGCTGGCGAAGGGCCGCTGTGAAAGATGTGGGTGGGTTGTCGCGCTTAATAGGGGCACGATCGATCAGGAAATAGACTTGTATGCCCAATCATCCTGGCGGGTCGGTGGTGGTTGGAATCCTGATCTGCTGCGGCGGATATTCACGGCGATCCTCGCTGATGCTCCGCCGGACCGCGAGGCTCAGCTGGGGCATCGGTCAGAGCTGCTGGCGCATGCCGCCGAACACCGGCCAATTGTAACCGTGTGTGAGCAATGCGCCCGCTGCCGCGACCCCGCAGCGGTTCATGGCGAAGATGTGTGCCCAGATTACCGGGTGGTGTGCGGCGCCTGCACCTTTAGGGCCGGTCCGTGGGCCGGCGACCAGGAAGGTGTGCCCACCGCTGAATGTGTGGTAGCCGCACCATGTTCGGTGTTGACCGCAATGGCTGCGCATTACCTGATCGCGGTCGATCCGCCCACCGGCGGGACTATCGGTGAGCACCACAGCGGATCGGAGGCACATGGAGACCACTAACCGCAGCTGCTCGACGTCGATCCAGGCGCTGGGGATCTGCGCGCTGCCTGTCCTAAACGCACAAACCTTGCTGTCTGCGCGCCTGGCACCTGGTCGATGCCGTACCAGTGATCGCTATGACGCGTGCCGGTCTTCCTGGCGCACCGGCTGTAGCGGCATTGGCACCGCCGCTACAGCCGTGTCGATCCAACTCCATCGGCCAGTGGCGTGGTCCGATTGAGGGTAACGACTCGGAAAAGGAGGTTTACACACCTGTTCTAACCACCCTTTTACGGGGTGCCCGACAAAAACATAGCGGGACCAAGAAGACAGACACCCCCCTGGAGGGGGAGCTGGGAATCGATTAGAGGTCGAAACCCCGGAGCGCCAACTCCGGGCTTCGTGAGGCCTGAAGCGCCAACTTCGGGCCTCGGGGTCCTCGCGTTACCGAGGAGAACACCATGCCAGGTGCTTCTCAGGGTAGCACTTACCCTGGACATGATTGCAAATATCCGGGCCGTGTTTCGCAAACAAATGGCGCGACCTGCGAAAACACGCGACTTTCATGCGCGTGCCGCGCACACGAAACCCCGGCCCATCAGATCTGTCAGCATCGGCCGCGAGTGCGTTTTGCCGATGCCGCGCTGGTGCGTGAACGCGTGGAAGGATACGCGCGTCGGCTGCGGCTACGCGGTGCTGCCAACCATGTGCTGTCAGCGGTACTGGCGCTGCTGTGTGGCTGGAGCAGGATCACTGATGACCAGATTCGGCTAACCCAAGTCGTCGAGCTCATAGTGGCAACCGCTGGCCGCCGCTACGATCTAAAAACCATCGGGCGTGCCCTGGCGCGTTTAGCAGCTCTTGATCTGATCGTCTACCAGCCAGCGCGAGGCCGCGGCAGGCGAGCATTTATGGCGATCCATGACCAGTTTATCCACGATATTGCGGTGCTTGATAGGGACAGCTCCGGCCGGGTTATCACCAGCGGTAAGAGTCAAGGCGACACCAATCCCGTCACCTTTTCGACGGCTTCTCCTTATAAAAGCCAATATAATTACCTCCCTACCCTCCACGACGAGGCCCAGCCCGCCACGGCCCGCCCGACTGCGGTAGATGTCTCCACTCAAGAACTCCAAGCAGTGCTGCATGAACTGCCCAAGCCGATGGCTGAACTGCCTAGGCATCTGCGCTGGTTGCTGGGCGGGGAGATCCGCCAACGTCTACTAGCCGGGTGGCGGCCGGATCAAATCCTCGAGGTCCTGTCGGCGCCGCTGCCTCAGCATGTAGAGCGCCCGTGGCGCTTGGCGCTATGGCGGTTGCGGCACAACATCGTTGGTGTCGGGCCGCGGCTACGCCCGCTGCAGCAAGCGTGGGACGATCAAGCTACTGCTCAAGCCAAGGCCGCCGCCGCAGAGATCACGGCACGCTGGTACAACAGCGTCGCGGCGGTGACCAGTACTGATGAGCGCGCTGAGCTATTGCGCGCTCATCAGGTGAAATTCGGTGAGCCGGCGGCGGATCCGGTCGCCGCGCTGGCAGGCGCGGGTCGGCGGGTTGCCCGTATGTTCCCCGGGATGCCTTTGGCAGCGGCGTTGGCGCGTTGGGTCGCGGAGGTTCTCGGTCCCCAGCCGGAGGAGGTTGCCGGTCAGCCGGTTGCGGAGGGCGCGACGCGTCACACGGATCTGCTGACCGACTTGGCGATCGCGGGCTGCCAGTGCGTGGTGTGCGGCTCCCAGGAGGCCATAGCGCGGCCGCAACTGCCGTTGAAGTCGGTGGTTTGCGACCGGTGTTGGCAAGTCATCGCCAGCGAAATGGACGCTAACAACTCCGGTGCCGACAAGCGGGCCGTGGCGTGACTGATCTACGCAACACAGCTGCGGCACCTGGCCAGCATCAGCCGGCGGCGCGGGCCGGCGCTGACTTCGATATCGTTGATCGGCGTCAGCCACCGCAGGATCTAGATGCGGAGCAGTCTGTGCTGGGCGGGATGCTGCTTAGCAAGGACGCGATCGCCGATGTGCTCGAGAGACTGCGGCCAGCCGATTTCTACAGTCCTAGCCACCAGGTGATCTGCGAGGCGATCCTGCACCTGTATGGACGAGGTGAGCCAGCCGACCCTATCACGGTCGCTGCCGAGCTGGATCGGCGTGGAGCACTGCGCCGCGTGGGAGGTGCGCCGTATCTGCACACCCTGATCGCGACAGTTCCCACCGCGGCCAACGCCGGCTACTACGCCACCATCGTCGCAGAGAAGGCGATACTGCGCCGCCTGGTCGCCGCCGGCACCAGGGTGGTGCAATACGGGTACGCCGGCGGCTCTGGGGCGGATGTGGCCGAGGTCGTCGATCGGGCTCAAGCCGAAATCTACGACGTCACCGACAACCGCCGCTGCCAGGATTACGAGCCGCTGGGCGATCTGCTGCAAGCCACCATGGACGAAATCGATGCGATCCAGTGTGGCGGCGGGCTGACCCAAGGCGTGCCGACTGGGTTTAGCGAACTCGACGAGGTAACCACCGGTCTACATGGAGGTCAGATGATCGTTGTGGCTGGCAGGCCAGGGCATGGTAAATCGACGCTGGCCTTGGACATATTGCGGTCATGCTCGATTAAGCACCGTATGACCAGTGTTATTTTCAGCCTTGAAATGAGCAAGTCGGAGATTGTAATGCGGCTACTGTCAGCTGAATCCCGGATCAAACTTTCCGGGATACGTTCTGGGCGGCTCAGCGACGACGACTGGATGCGAATGGTGCAGCGCATGAGCGAGATAACTGACGCGCCACTGTATATCGACGACTCGCCAAATCTGACCATAATGGAAATCCGGGCAAAAGCGCGTCGGCTCCAGCAGAGGGCCGACCTGCGGCTAATTGTGGTCGACTACCTGCAGCTGATGACATCTGGCAAGCGTGTGGAGTCCCGTCAGACTGAGGTGGCGGAATTTTCCCGGAGCCTCAAACTGTTGGCTAAAGAACTCAACGTGCCGGTCATAGCGATCAGCCAGCTTAACCGCGGACCTGAGCAGCGCGCTGATAAAGTTCCGCAACTTGCTGACCTACGTGAGACTGGCCAGCTCGAACAAGACGCGGACCTGGTGATTCTCATTCACCGACCAGGTGCCTATGAGCGGGACAGCCCCAGAGCAGGGGAGGCAGATCTGATACTGGCCAAACACCGCAACGGTCCTCAAAAAACCTGCACCGTGGCGGCGTTACTTGACATGAGCATGTTCCGTGATCTTGCGCGAATATAAGACGGTGTTTGTAGCGTCTGTGCCGAGAACCCACGGTGTCCGTCGTAGTTGTTACGATCCCGACCATCACGCCCGAAACGCACTCAGCGCGATTATTTAGTCTGCGCGCAACGTATTCATGATAGGGGACGCAGCTGAGATGACCCTCCTGCAGGACGCTCCAGCCTGTAACGATGTTCACCGTAACGGTGCACAGGTCCCCGGCGTGCCGATGCACCAGACGGCAGTGTGTGGCCTATCCGAACCAACACCGGTGGGCCAACCAGCGGCGCGGAGCACAGAGGTGACTACCGCCGATCGCGCCGTGGCTGCGAACACACCCGATGAGGCCAGCTTCGAAGCCGCGCATCGCCACGCGCTGTGGTTCTTCTGGATGTGGCTGTTGTTTGCCACCGTAGTTTCCGTCGGCGGCAACGTCATCCACGCCTGGATCACCGCGCCGACCACGCATCTGAAGCTTTTAGCCGCCACTGCGGCCGCTGTGCCGCCGACCGTCCTACTTGGCTCAACACACTCGGTTGCGCTGCTGATCAAAACCCGCCGACGCGGGTACCGTCGCGTTGATGGGATCGTACTCACAGCTGGGCTGCTATTGACTGTTGGGGTCGCCGCCTGCGCGTTCGCCATGTCGTTCGTCTCATTGCGCGACCTGACGATCATGCTGGGAATGAGCCGGGACACCGCCTGGCTATGGCCGATGGCCGTAGATCTCTCACTGATCTGTTCCACGCTAGCGCTCCTATCTCTGACAACACCGCTTGACAGCCGCTTTAAAATGTCCGGCTCCTGCGGCACTGATCCGCCGTTGCCAAGCGCTGCATACACCGGTCCGAGTTCTCCGGCGGAGCGGCGCCTGTGGTGGGAATCCATTGCCGGCGTTGTGCAAGCGCACACCAGTGACGTACGCAAGATAGCCGAACTACCACGAGTGAAAGTGGCCGAGATCCTGGAACGTCTCTATGACAACAACGACTCACAACGAGCCATTTGCGCCGACACCGCCCTGCACCACCGTGAAGTCCGCATGATCAAACAAACCGCAGATGAAATCTTGGTCCGGATCACAACCGCATCACCGCGCTCAGCGACGTCGGTATGAGCTGTCATGCTGGTGGAGTGGGTGCTCCACGGTGGGCTGTGGTTGATGTCGAGACGTCCGGTCTTGACCTAGAAAGAGACCGGGTGGTCAGTATTGCCGCGCTAGCTGTCGACGACGACGGCATCATCGCTGATTCTGTTGTGTCGCTGCTGGATCCTGGTGTTCCGCCGGGACCGACCGACTTGCACGGGATCACGGCCGAGATGCTGACTGGGTGGCCGCGATTCGGTGAGATCGCGGTACGTCTCGCCGGATTGTTGCGCGGGCGCGTACTAGTTGCTCATTATGCGGACTTCGATTTCCGATTTCTCATGGACGAGTTTCGCCGTACACCGGTGCCGTGCCCAGTGGAGGCGCTGATGTGCACAGTGGAGCTTTCCCGCCGGCTGGGTTTGCCGGTACGCGACCACAAGCTGAGCACATTGGCGCGTTACTGGCGGGTGCCGCAGGCGCGCCCACACGACGCGTTCGACGACGCTCGTGTGCTCGCCGCCATTTTAGCGCGATCGCTCAAGCGCGCCCAGGACCGTGGTATGGCACTGCCAGTGCGAGCGGTCTGTGTGGAGCGCTAGCCGCGTTTGTGAGTCTCATTTCTGGCGCACTCCTTGCGAAGTTCCTTTGTCGCGGGTGCGACTTTGGTTTTAGCCTCATTGCGCGGGCCTTCCCGGCCTTCAGCGGTGCGCTTGAGGGGGACCCGTTTGATGGTCCAGCCGTTATGCGGCTTGGGGTTGGTGAGTCGTGGTCCATTGTAGGGCAAACTCGGCTGGGGTGAGTTCGCCGTGGGCGGAATGGGGCCTGTTGGCGTTGTAGTCGCGTCGCCAGTCTTCAATGATCACGCGGGCTTCCAGCAGCGAGTCGAAGCGCCAGGAGTTGAGCAACTCATCGCGGAGCCGGCCGTTGAACGATTCGATCCAGGCGTTCTGCCACGGCGAGCCGGGATCGATGAACAGCGAACCGGTGCCGTTGAATCGGCACCAGTCGTTGACAGCGTGGGCGATGAACTCGGGCCCGTTGTCGAAGCGCACGTAGCACGGTGCTCCTCGCTGTAAGGCCAAGCGGTCCAAGACGTCGACGACGCCGTCGGCGTCGATAGCGCGGTCAACCTCGATTGCGAGGGCTTCGCGGGTGAATTCGTCGATCACGTTGAGCATCTTCAAGGTGCGCCCGTCGGCAGTGGTGTCGAACTGGAAGTCCATCGCCCAGATCACGTTCGGACGGATCGGTGACATCGCGCCCACGGCGACACCGATGCCGGTCAGCCGCTTCTTCTTGCGGCGCTGCACAACCCGCAGCCCTTCCTCGCGCCACAGTCGGCGGATCCGTTTGTTGTTGGCCGTCCAGCCGGCGCGCCGGGCCATCTTGGCGGCCCGCCGCCAGCCCCAGCGTGGCCGGTCGGTGGAGAACTTGCGCAGCCAGGCACCCAGCTCGGCTTCCTCATCGGGGATCGGCGCCGGTTGCAGGCGCATCGTGGAGCGGTGGATACCCACCACCGTGCAGGCTCGGCGTTCAGAGACCCCGAACCGCTCGCGCAGCATCGTCACAGCGCTGCGCTTGCGGTTCGGGGTTAGAAGTTTCCCGCCGAAATCTCCTTGAGCATGTCGATGTCGAGGGCCTGGTTGGCGACCATCTTCTTGAGCCGGGCATTCTCGGCCTCGAGCTCTTTGAGGCGTTTGGCGTCGCTGGCTTTCATGCCCCCGTACTGGGCAACCCAGCGATGCCACGTCGACTCGGCGATCTGCAGGTGCCGGCACACCTCGCTGAGTTCCTGGCCTGCCCCGAGGAGCTTGTTGCCCTCGGCGAGCTTGCGGATGATCTGATCCGGCGTGTGCCGCCGACGCTTGTTTGCTGTCATGTCGTTGTCGATTCTTCCTGCCCGAACCACGGGCATCAGAGTCGCACAACGACTGGACCACTACAACGGGCTCACCTCACGCTCACGGTAGCGCCGTGAGCCTTTCGTGCAGCGCGACCGTGCCCGGCACACGTGGCGTAGCTCGCGCAGCGCGGCGCCACGCGGGCGCGGGTTAGCCACCTGTTCGATCACGCCGCCGCCGGCGGTGGCCACGGTCGCCAGCCGGCGCACCCCGACGTCGACACCGACCCGCGACTCGGGCAGCGCCACGCCGGGCTGAATCGGCCGCTGCACCAGCACCCGCACGCGCATCACCTCGGTGGTGAACGTCACCCGCTCGGCGTCGCGTCTTTTCTTCTTCAACCGGGGGAAGCCCATCGGCTTGCCCTCGCGTTTGCCCGATCAGGAGTCTCTGCCAGTTCCAGTAGGCGTCCACCGCGGCGGCGATCCCGCCCGCGTAGGCCTCTTTGGAGCACTCACTCCACCACGGCTGGCCCGTCTCGGCGTTGACGCACACCTCGTCTTTGACCTGATTCCAGCGTTTGCGCAGCACCGGCAGCGAGGGCCTCGCGGTCTTGACACCGGTGGCGTGCCAGGCCCGGATATCGGCTTTCAGCGTGGCGGCGGCCCAGTTGTATGCCTTGGGCGGGCACTGAAATGCCGCGCCAGCGCGCGGGCCTGGCCCCCGTTCGGGTCCAGGGTGAAACAGAATGCCTGCACACACCAGCCGTCGGGCACCTCGAAACGCGGCATCTCAGGCCACCTCCACCTCGTCGGACACCGCGGCCGCCAGCGCGCGCTTGGCCCCGTTCGGCGCAGCGCGTTTGCCATACAACCGAGCGCACATACTGGTGAGGATCTCGCTCATATCGCCCACCGGGTCGTCATCGACTTCAGCCGAATAGACCACCAGCTCACGGCCCTAGGCACCAAGAGCGGCTTCGACGTACTCCGAGCCGAACCGGCAGAACCGACCCCGATGCTCCACATCGAACAGCAGAATCGGCCCGACTAAACCGACCCGCTACGCGGGCCGACCGACTGGATGGGCTTCCTGCCGGCCGTAAACGGCCAAGAAGGTTCGGTGAAGCTGCAGCGGCAGCGTCACGACGACAAGATGTCTAGGGTCGCCTTGACATATTTGTCTATTGCGGGATAGACTGCTAGTATGCCTAAACGGACAGAGGTCATCGACAAAATCACCAAGGGGGCGAAGAAGGCCGGTCTGCGCCTTGAAATTCAACGTGAGGGCGCAAACCACACCATCTACAACCTCGATGGGCTAATGATCCCCATCGCGCGTCACCCCGTCGTCGATGGCTATCTGGCCATAAAAATCTACAAACAGTGCGAACCCAAACTTGGTAAAGGATGGTGGCGATGAAGACCTACCACGCGGTTGCAACCCGTGGTGACCGGTTCTGGCTCGTCCATATCCCGGAGATTGATCAGTGGACTCAGGCGCGCACCCTTAGCGAAATCGAGTTGATGGCCCGTGACCTGATCGCAGTGTGGTTGCAAGCGCCCCTGGACTCGTTCGATGTGGCTGTAGATATTCAGCTGCCAGCGCAGGTGCGTCAACACCTTGACGAAGCCGCCAGGCGGCGTGGTGAAGCAGCTCGCGCCCAATCTATGGCAGCGTGTGAATACCGCGCTGCGGCAAAAGAACTCAAAACGCTGGGGTTAACCGTGCGTGATATCGGAAAAGTTCTCAACATATCGTACCAGCGAGCCCAGCAGCTATTAACATCGGGGGCCGCCGGCAGTCAACCAAAGCCAACCGCACGTGGGGGTTCCGAAGCTTCGGCCGCTACAGCAAGGGCCTAGCGGTCCACGTCCTGGCGGGGCCGGTTCCCTTCCGTGCTTAACAGCCACCAGCCGGGCTGAGCCAGGTCTTATGGTCGGCAGTTAGTTGACGTCCTCCGCGCGTTGGAGCGAGGCTCCCAGCGGGAGAGGCGTCAATCCGCTCATCTGTCTTCCCGTGTCACTTTCTGGTCATATAGTGCATCTATGTCGGCGCTAGGAAGGTAGTCGATGGCAGAGTTGAATGTGAATCCGGCTGATTTATTGCGTGTCGCTGACGCCTACACCGAGCTGGCGGCCCGTGCTGCCCTGATCTCGCCCCAGGCGGTTGTCGAGGTGCAACGCATCGCTGATACCCACGGCCTTATAGGCTATCCCACCGCGGTTGGTATTGCCGCGGGGCTGGCCAACGCCGATGGTCCGCTGATGGCGAAAGTCATGGACTTCAATAGCTACGCGCAGCGGTTTACCGAACACGCCGCTGCCTATACCGGCGAAGACGCGCAGGCGGCACAGCGCGCAAAATCTATTGACTGGCCCGATGATCAGCCCCGCGTCCCTGGTGGTAACAAGGACGTTGATGCGGCGGTGCCACTGGATTCACATAACTGGAAGCCTGGTGATAAGCGGCACATGCCCTATATCGCCGGTCCGGGCGGGCTTGGGCCAGCGAATCCGCCCGATGGCCCAAAATGGGTTGAAATCGGTCCAAGATCAGGTAATTTTGTGCGCTCTGATGAGCTTCCTGGCTTGAAGATCCAAGAACCTGGGGGCCTTGGGCCGGCACCGACCTACGACGCGAACGGCAATCGAGTGCCGTATATCGAGTTAGGTCCTGGCACTGGTGCGTGGGCACCGAAGTCCGATTTCCCTGGTGCGGTCATCATTCCGCCTGGCTCACATGCGCTTGCGCCGTACGGATACCGCGAGTGGCTGCCGGGATCCGGTATCTACATGTGGCACGACGATTTACTTCCTGAACCGGCTCAGCCTAGGTCACCGCTGCTACCACCTGAAACACACCCGGCGGCCGGGTCGTGTGGCTGACGCGCCTGCTCCGGCCAGGTCGTCGATCGACGGCCTCTACAACGCCTTGGTCGCCGCCACGAACAGTGGCGACCCGGCCAACACCGCCGACGCCAACGACATGCATGGCGACCGCGCTGGCGAATAAGGCGACACCCTCGAGAAATTCCCAGCCATCGACGCCGAGTCGACGTCGATGCTGACCGGGGCACCGCAGATGGTGCCGACCGTGGTCGGCGCATTGACCGGCGCGGGCAGCGGCGCCGAGCCCGCCGGCGACTACCCCGACGAAGACGGCTACGGCGATGACGGTACGAGAGGCGTAAAGTGATTCACGAGCCCGACCGCGGCTCAGCCCCAGGCCCGTCGGACAGCGACACGGCTATTGGGTTCCTTTGTGCCCGCCGGGATATCGAGCTACTTGCTCGGCAAGTTGTTCGTACCCTGAACGAGCGGTTCGTGGGGCACGCGGTATCTGGTGAGTGGCGGCTGGTTTGGAACCCGGTCCGCTCGCTGAAGATCATGCGATGCGGCCCCTGGTTGACGTCGAACTCGATGACGCTGTCGCCCGAATGAAGGCAGGGATGGGTCGTGGCCGCGGCAGATTGCTGGGATAGCCGCCGAGGTAATTTTGTGCGCTCTGACCCTGATTTTTCAGCCGGGCTGTGATGATCTTGTTTTCGGTGGCCGGGGCGGTGGTGGCTGCGCTGTTGGGATGCGCTGATGGGGGTTGGAAGCTGTTGGGTGATGGCGTAATTAGGGGTGGGCACGGCCGCGGGGCTGTGGTGACCGGTTTTATCGAAGGCCAGCTGCTCACCGGGCCTTCTCGGTGATCACCTCAGCGATGATCTCCTTAAGCCGCTCCTCCATACGCCCGCCGATAACTCGGCGCGCCGGTACTTCGGGCACCACACAACGTGATACGCGCACTGAAACGCGATATTCGCGTTCGTCCGCAACGTAACACCCATACCCGACAACAGTAGACAGGTTGCGCCTATCTAACGCGACGACACGCCAGGAACACGCGCTTTGACGCGCTCACCCCCAGGGCTAAAGCCCGGGGTCCGCCGCGCTACGTCCCCTATGATCGACAGGTATCGCGGCGCTCACGGGGCGCAGCGACATGCCCGCACACATATCAATGAACGCACCGAAAGGAGAAGCGGCGTTTCCGCGCCGCATGAACCAGATGGATTCGATTGAGTCGATGTGGACGTTCGAAATCGAGGGGCCGGGATACATCGGCGGGTATTACACGCCGGCCGAGGAATGGGCACACGCCGACACGACCGCTAGATGGCTCGTGCGGGCACTCCACGACTTTGGCGCCATCGCGGGCGACAAGGAAATAGAAACGGAGCGACGCGCGCGAGAACTCGCGCCGCTGATCGAACAGGTGCAGGGCACCCACACGTGGGTCGAAGGTGGCCACACGGTAACCGTGATTCGTCTGCATCCCTCCGCCAGAGTTCCGGACCAAATGATGCGCTCCATGGCTCACCGTCGAAAAATACGCCAACGACAACGACAACAAGCCGACGACCGTTGACGTGATTGGTGGCGCACATCGATGCGTCTGCGGCGGCGCGCGGATTGTCGCGGCAGGAGTATCTGCGGCGACGGTTTGAGACGGCGCGCGCAGTCGTCGTGGTTCCCCACGTCGCCCAAGCCGGGGCTGTGCGGGCACTACTGGCCGACATGCCCGGTGTTTTGGTCGGCACAGTCAACGCGCTGCAAGGCATGGAGCGACCTGCTGTGGTCGCGCTGCACCCGATGGCGGGTTACCGCTCCGCCGAATCGTTCGCTCTCGACGCCGGTCGTATGTGCGTGACCCTGACCCGGCACCGGGCACACCTGACCATCCTGACCGACCCGGCCACTGCGCCGCTGCTCAACGCCGCCAGCGACGACCCCCAAGCAGCGCACGCGCAAGCTGTACTCGCGGCGCTGTAGCCACAACCGGCTTAAGGGTGGGCCGAAACGCCCCACCCGGCACCGGGGTGTCCTGGATGGCTTGGTGGGCTAGCTGGCGGCTGACGGCGTCGCGGCGGGGCGCAGGTGTGGCCGTGGGCGAGACTCTGCTACCGGGGGCTGCGCCCGAGTGCCGTCGGTTCGTGGTGCAGGACGGCGAGTCGGTTGGTCGAGCTGTCGCCCACCACCACCCCACCCGTCACCGGCGCGCCGCTGCAGGGCCTGGCGTGCCTCGGTGATGGTGTAATAGTGCGACATGCACATCAGCTCGGCGGCTTTGAACAGGGTGCCGTCGGGTTGAGAACAGTTGGTGATTTTGTTGGCCGGTAGCGGTCGGCCGGTTGTTGTCGGACTTGTTTGAGAGTATGTGACTGCTGGACTCTCGCCGGTCCGGGTTCGGATGGTTTTGTTGGTCATTATTGGCCATGGTGGTGGTGCGTTCGATGCGTGTTGGAGGAAATGCGATGAGCGCGAAGGTTGTCGTCAGCGCCTCGCTGTCCAGCAGCTATGACAAGCGGTATGTCGTCGTCGACGAGGCGACCGGTGAGGTGCTCGATGATGCTCAGGGCTACGGATATAAGACCGCGCAAAACGCGCACCGCGCACACGCCTTTAAGTCGATGTCGGCGAAGAAGAAGCGCGAGCGCGCCGCGGCGAAACGACGTGTGCAGCGTTGGTGTGGGCAGCGCCCAGAATTCGTGCAGCACCTCGAACAGGCGGTGTTCTACGCGATCAAGGACGGCGAGAACGTCACCGCAGCGGATGTGCGGGCGATGCTGGCCGAAGATGGCCTCGAATTGCCTTTTCCGGTCGAAGACCTGATGAGGCATTGGTGACATGGCTCATCGTGGCCCTGATGATTATGTGTCGGCGACCGCGGCGGCCTACCGGTTGGGGGTGTCGACGCGGACGTTGCGCCGCTACACGCAAGAAGGCCGGCTGCCGGATGCGCGCAGTGCTGGTGGTCGGCGGATCTTCCGGATCGCCGATCTGGATGCGATCGGCCATAAACCGCCCGCTGATGGTGGGCGGATGGTGGGGTATGCGAGGGTGTCGTCGCGGCGCCAGCAGGTCGAAGGCGATCTCGACCGGCAGGTGGCTGGGCTCAAGGAGTTCGGCGGGGCGGATCTGGTGGTGTTCACCGACGTCGCCTCGGGGCTGTCCGACCGCCGGGCTGGGCTGCGTAAAGCGCTGGCCGAGTGCATGAAACCCGCGGTGACCGTGCTGCTGGTCGAGCACCCGGATCGCCTGGCACGCTTCGGGGTCGGGGTGATCCGAGCACTTGCTGGCCGGACACGGGGTGAGTGTGACTTACAGCGGCCTTGCCGTCTAGGACGATTCGGCGCAGTCGGAACTGGTGCGCGACATGATCGCGATCGTGACCAGCTTCGCAGGCCGCCTCTACGGGCAGCGCTCAGCCAAAGCGAAACGATTACGCGCAGCGGTGAGCGCCGAGACCACTAGCGGTGATGCCGCATGACGGCCGACAAGCTGCGGGCCTGGCGTGGAGTCAAACCGGTGGCGGGACCGTCCGGGGTGGCGACTAGCACCCGATTGCGGATCACCGGCGAGGACGAGCGCGTGCTCGACTTGGTTGCCGAGCATCTAGGCCGGTTGCGTCGCGCTGATCTCGCCGTGGTGTCCCGGCCCGGTCCGGTCGGCGCGGGACGCGACGCCGATGAGCGGCGACAGCTGCGTCGGGATCGGTTGAATACCCGCAAGAAAGGGTTGACTGCGGCGTCGTCGGCGCGGTGGGCTAATGCGATCATCGCCGCCAATGATGCTCGGGTCCGCCGGGCCCGCGATGCCCAGTACCGCCATGGGGCGGGGTTACGGGCGGCGATCGCCACCATCGAGGCGCGTCTAGCGGCGCCGACCGCGGACATGCTGTCCGTCGCTGAGCGTAAGGCCCGCCGAAAAGCCAAGGCCGCCAGAGGGTATGCCAACCAAGCTGAACGTTTCTAGAAGCAACGTCGGCTGCGGCATCTACGGGGCGAGCTGGCCCGGGCGCAACGGGATCAGGCCGCCGGTGTGGTGCATGTGGTGGAGGGCGGTAAACGCCTGGCTGCGACGCGCCATCACCTGGACAAGGCCGGTCTGACCGAGGCTCAGTGGCGCCGGCGGTGGGAGGCATCCCGGTGGCGAATCGGGGCGAACGGCTCGCCCGATGAACCGTTCGGGAATCTCACGATCACAGTGACCCCGGCCGGGCAGGTCAGTATTCGGTTGCCCAAACCGTTGGAACACTTCGCGAACGCCCCACGAGGCCGTTACGTCCTCTCCGGCCGCGCGGTGTTCGCGCACCGCGGCGGTGAATGGGTCCAGCGGATCATCGGCGCTAACTCGGTGTCCTACGCGATCAGCCGCAAACCCGGCAGGGCTGGGGTGTATCTGACCGCTTCCTGGGCGATCCCGTCTGTGCCGTACTGGGTAGGCCGCGACAATTGCGCTGTCGGCGACGATGTGTACGCCGAAGGCCCGGTGGTGGGAGTGGATCTCAACGATGGGCACCTGGCGGTGCGCCGGCTGGACGCCCACGGCAACCCCGTGGGTGCGCCCAGGCGGATCGACATCGACCTCACCGGGTCGGCGTCGCGGCGTGACGCCCAGGTCCGCCACGCCATCACCGCACTGATCAAGTACACGCGCCGCCACGGTGTTGCGACGATCGCGGTGGAGGACCTCGACTTCGCCGACGCGCGGGCCACCGGCCGGGAAACTATGGGCCGCGGCGCACGCGGGAAACGGTTCCGCCGCGCCGTATCCGGCATGCCGACCGCGGTGTTCCGCAACCGGCTCGCCAGCATGGCCGCGGTCGCCGGCATCCAACTACTGGCGGTCAACCCCGCCTACAGCAGCATTTGGGGCGCCCAACACTGGCAGCGCCCCTACCCCAACGTCACCCGACACCAGGCAGCAGCCACCGTGATCGGGCGTCGCGCCCAAGGCTTTAGGGCCCGGCGACGGAAAGGTGTGACACCGACGCGACCAGAGGAACGCGCGGTGAGAGCTACCGACCAGGCCGAACCCAACAGCCACCAGGCGAACACCAGTAGCCGCCGCCGGCCAGGGACACGGGGAACAAAATCCCGCGCACCCAACCGGGCAAGAACGCGACTACCGGGCCGGGCAACCGTTACCCCGGCACAGTTGGCCAACAACGACCAACTACGTTTGTAACGGTCCGATCACCACCTCCACCCAGCGGGCCTCACCTACCACACCTCGCGGCAGCCGGTGCTGTCCGTCGCCGACATCACCGGCGTGCCGGCCGGGCGGGGCTTGCACTGGTCGCCGCGCGGCTGGGAACTCATCGAATTGAACCCGTGGTGGCAGCAGCGCAGCAGCTACCGTCTTTAAACTCCGCGGCCCTAACAACCGAGGTTCTAGCGATCACCACCAGCAAGGCCGGCCGCAGCTCATCGAAATTCCTGCAGATTCTCCTTTATGTCTCTCTTTAGGGTCTTACATTCCTACAAGGAGAAGGGAGAAAAGAATGCGCCTATTCATTGCGGCCGGGAGCGTTGCCTGTGCTGCAGCGGTTGCGCTTGCGTCACCCGCCCTTGCCCAGCCGAGCGGTGAAATCCCTGGCGACGGCGTCTTCAAGGTGGGGACCGACGTTGCACCAGGCACCTACCACACGCAGGGGCCGTCAGACTGGAGCGAAATATGCTCGTGGGCGACGTACAGCACACTTGGGGCGACCGAGGACGATATGGTCGACGGAGATGTCTCTCGGGGTCCGATGTATGCGAACGTGCCGGCAACAGTAGCGGCCTTCGAGACGAACGGATGTCAACCCTGGACACCGGTCTCATAAAAGGACAAGGGACCACAAAAACGTCCAACCATCACAGCGGCGGCCGCTAAAACAGCCCGCGGCCCGCCCCCCGCTATCGGCGCTAGTGTGTGGTGTGTGTGGCGCGCCCACGAACCATGTCAAGGCTCGGCCACAACGTGGCCGACCGCCGTCGGCGGCCGCGGGCCTTGACATGGTTCGCGGACGCGCCCGCCCGCCGCTCATATGCGCGGGGGGCCGAGTGATGTCGTGGCGCGGTGAGACACTGGTGGGCGTGGACGCGGCCGAACACTGGCAAGCATGGCTTGACAGATACGGCGATGACTACGCGACGGACGGCGAGCGCAAGGCCGCCTACCGGGACTTCAAAGCCAACCTGGCGGCCCTGGGCGAGGTTTTCGACCACAGCGACGCGCCGCGGAGGTGAGCGTTTTGGGCTATGCGCGGGTCTCCACCGCGCACCAAAACCCCGACATGAAGATTCAGGAGTTGAAAGCGGCTGGGGCGGAGTGTATCTGGACTGAAACCATGTCGGGCGGCCGAGACGACCGCCCGCGGTTGGGCGCGCTGCTGGGCTACGCGCGCCCCGGTGATGTGGTGTTGGTGTGGCGGCTGGACCGGCTGGGCCGCTCCTTGTCGCACCTGCTGAAAATTGCCGGCGAGCTGGAGGCCCGCGGAATCGAGCTGCGCTCGCTGACCGAGGCCATCGACACCAGCAGCGCCGGCGGGCGGCTGCTGTTTCACGTGTTCGCCGCGGTCGCCCACTTCGAGCGCGCACTAGCGGCCGAGCGGTCGGGGGCCGGAGGCGCGACGAGAATAGGAGGAGCTGCTGTTATGCTCCCAATCTCGCTGACAACAGCGTAGGTTCGGTTCCCATGAACGACGGCGCGGACCACACCACGGGAGTCGCCGCCGAGGCCGATGCGACCGCCATCGTCTCGGACGGATCGTTGACCGAGATCGCCGCGTTGGCGTGGTCAAGGGAAGCCGAAACCGAGGAAGCTGCCGAAAACGCCGAACGCGCCAATTGGCGGTGGTGGCTGCGCTGGGCGAGTCTGCTGGCACTGGTGTGCGTCATGGCGTTGGCTACCGGGTGGCTTTCGTTGGCGCTCTATCGCGAAGACTTCACGCACTCGATCCCAAATGCGCGGCCGGCTACGGTGAAATCGGCGCCACAACCGGCACCGGCACCCGCGCCGACCAAGTCCGTGCCGATCGCAGCGCCGCCGACTGTGACGGCACTCCCTCCGGCACCGTCTGCGGCCCCGGCTAGCCCCTACGCCACCTTGGTGGGCAAGTGGGTAGGACATGAGCGGGAGCTGACCGTCTCCGCTGACGGGGGTGTCGAGATAGTCATCCCCGACTTTCCAGCGTGCCCTACATGCGGCATGGCCTCGATGCCCGATGCCACCATCCACGTCGGCTTGACCTCGTACAACGGAACAGCAGATGGCGCACCTGATGGGAGGACGTTTTTCGGCTACGTCAAGGACAGCTCAGATGCCCGTGTGATCCCTGCAGGCCTGCCTGTCGAAGTCGATGTGACGAACGCAAGCGACTACAACGCCCGGCTTAGTGAACGATTTTGCGCTCGAACGGGAGTGTGCCCTCCTGAGCGCACCGCGCCAGGCCGTGTACTCACCGTCACCATCGATGGCGACCGCGTCGGTGCGATGAACGCAGGGCATCAATTGGGTGATCAGGTTCCATTCTGCGACAAAGCCGCGGACAAAGCCTCAGTGTGCGGAGCATGAGATAGATTTGAAATGGGGCATGACCCCGTTTGGTGGACACACGATCAGGCGGCTTATGCCGTCTGAGTGAGTCGGTTCTCGAACTCGACGGAGCAAATCATACCCAGGGCTGAATGGCGACTGAGTCGTTGCCTCATCTGCGGATGTGCGCGTAGGGGCGGTGTTCATAGGCTGCAGCGCGGTTGTGGTGGCTGGGTCGAGCGGGGTTTGGTGCAGCCGGGCCGCTGGGCGCGTTGCTGGGCTACGCGCGCCCCGGCACTGGTGTGCGTCATGGCGTTGGCTCCCGGGTGGCTTTCGTTGGCGCTCTATCGCGAAGACTTCACGCACCCGATCCCGTCTGTAGACGGCCTAGGTTGACGTTCTCGGTCTCGGCTACCACGCTGTTTTGGTAACCATTCAGTTTGTCAGCCACTGCAGTACGCCGCCATGTCCCGAGCAGGTGCCGCTGTGGTGGGTGCTGAAGGAGTAGTCGCCATCTCGGCAGATCGCGGTAGCCCCCGCAGGCGGGCTGCCCACGAGGCCGGGCGCACCGCCAGGGGGTAGACCCGACGATGGGTCGGGGATGCATTGGCCATCCGAGTTCTGGTACTCGCCCGCAGCGCAACCAGCCAGAACCGTAGTCGGCCCGCTCGCAACGACCGCAGGGGCAGCACCCAACGCTGCCGCTGCAAACACCGACGCGATAGCGAGGATCCAAATCCGCATGCGCATTACCACTCCACCGCGCCTACCGAGGGCGCACGCCGGTTCTGGACGCACCTCGGCGCGGTCGCAGCCAGACTTGCACACTCTTGTGTCAATATGCCAGAGGATGTGGTGAAGGTGATGGGTGGTGAAGGTGCTAGGGCGGGCGCAGCAGTTGGCCGCGATTAACGGCGCGCCGGGCCATCGGCTCGATTTCACCCCAGCTGGGCGCCTGGCCAAGTCCGGAGTGGTGGTGTATGAGTTCGCTCGATGCGTGACCCTTCGGGTGGGAGTTTAGGCCATCAATGCCGGCGTGGTGGTGCCGGACTGGTCATCGACCGGTTGGTCGGTGGTGGCCAGCACTGCGCGGGATCGGGTGAGCACGTCGAGGCCAAGGTAGCGGCGGCCTTCGATCCATTCGTCGTGCTGTTCAGCTAACACCGCGCCGACGAGGCGGATGATCGCACTGCGATCGGGGAAGATGCCCACCACGTCGGTTCGGCGCCGGATCTCTTTGTTGAGCCGCTCCTGGGGATTATTCGACCAAATCTGGCGCCAGATCTGTTTGGGGAAGGCGGTGAACGCCAGCAGCTCGGCGCGGGCGGCATCAAGGTGCTCAGCCACTTTCGGCAGCTTGCCACTCAGCGCGTCGAGTACTCGATCATACTGAGCTGCAACAGATTCCGCGTCAGGCTGGTCGAAGATCGAGTGCAGCAGGGTGCGCACCCACGGCCAGGACGATTTCGGGGTGACGGTCATCAGGTTGACCGCGTAATGGGTGCGGCAGCGCTGCCAGGCCGCTCCGGGCAAGGTGGCGCCAATGGCCTCGACCAGCCCGGGATGGGCGTCACTGGTGACCAGGGCCACCCCGGACAGCCCGCGAGCCACCAGGTCGCGGAAGAACGCCAACCAGCCCGCTGCATCCTCGGCGGAGGTGACCTGCACGCCCAGGATTTCGCGGTAGCCCTCGGCGTTGACGCCGGTGGCGATCAGGGTGTGCACCCCGACCACCCGCCCGCCCTCGCGCACCTTGAGCACCAGGGCGTCCGCGGCCACAAACGTGTAGGGGCCGGCATCCAGTGGGCGGGTGCGAAACGCCTCCACCGCCTCATCGAGCTCGGCAGCCATGACCGAGACCTGCGATTTAGAAAGGCTTGTCACGCCGAGGGATTCGACGAGGCGCTCCATGCGCCGGGTGGACACACCGAGCAGATAGCAGGTCGCCACCACACTGGTCAGCGCCCGCTCGGCCCGCTTGCGCCGCTCCAGCAGCCAGTCCGGGAAATAGCTCCCCTGGCGCAACTTGGGAATTGCCAGCTTGATCGTGCCGACGCGGGTATCGAAATCCCGAGGCCGATACCCGTTGCGCCGATTGGTGCGACCCGGACTACGTTGCCCATAGCCAGCGCTGCACACCGCGTCGGCCTCCGCGCCCATCAGGGCCTGAATAAACGTCGACAACAGCGCCCGCAGCAAATCTGGGCTCGCCGTGGCGAGTTGCTCCTCCAACAGCTTCTCAACATCGATAGGGTGGTGGTTGGTCATCGCGTTGTTCTCCTTCGGGTGACTTGATCCGTCGTTTCGAAGGATCACGCGATGACCGCCCTCTACTGGGCTGCGACACACCCGCTAATCAGCGGGTCGTACACCACCTCCCTGGACGGAACTGGGCGCCTGAGTCCACTGGTCGATCTCCGGGATATGGACAAGCCAGAACCGCTCACCACGGCTGGCGAGCGCCCGATACGTCTGCACTCCACCAGTGTCGTAGTGCGGTGAGACACTGGTGGGCGTGGACGCGGCCGAGCATTGGTTGGCATGGCTTGCGCGGTACGGCGATGACTACGCGACCGACGAGGAACGCCGCGCGGCCTACCGGGACTTTAAAGCCAACCTGGCGGCCCTGGGCGAGGTTTTCGACCACAACGCCGAGCCCACGCAGCAGCGTCATTACGTAATACCGTACTACGCAATGACGTTATTACGTGCTAGCGCAATGACGCAATACCGCGCGTTGACTCATCCAAGATGCGCGCGTAGAGGGGTTCGTTGCCTCATTTGAGAATGCGCGCGTGCGGCGCGCCTACCCGGCAGCTGACGCCTGGCTGGTTAGTCACCACCAGTAAGGCCGGACCCACGGCCAAGGCGCCTGTGAACACCGTCCCTACGAGAATTGCGGACAGTAAACATCGATCGCGGCCTCAACTAAGAGAGAGGCTAACTCGAATGAAATGCCAGGATTAGCGTTCATAGTGTCAAGTGCTGCCTGCCTAGGCGTTGTCGAGCCTTCCCGCAAGTGGACGCAAATCGTATGAGCGCTGGTGATCGCCAAGCTTGGGTCGGGGATCGGTGCACCGTTGAATATTCGCGATATAACCGCGAGAAAGCGGGCGTCAGCGTCTGATCCCGGCCGCGGCGGTGCCGACGGTGCGGCAACGGTCGCCGGTGGTGCAGTAATGGTGACTGGTGGTGGCAGTAGCTCGGTAACGGTCGGCGGTGGTGGCCCAGCCGCTGGCGTTTTACGGGGAGGCTGTGGCGTTGCCGTGGGGCTCGTGGTTTGGGGAGGTTCTGCTGACGATTTGCCCGGCTGCGTCGATTGCTCCTCATAGTAGAAAACGTTGCCGAACCATCCCGCCGCCACAGCGGTAATCAGCACCGCAGCAACAATTAGGCACCAGAGTAGGAGTGGGCGTCGATTTTTCACATCCGGTTCGTTATCGGCTACGCTGCATGGCCATTCCGGTTCGGCGTCCCGCATTGCCGACCACTGTCGGGTGTAGTCGGGACCATCCGTTGACCACGCCAACTCGGCCATCTGGGTCGACGAAGCATCTGGGACGATGACGGTTTCCTCGGCGTCAAGCGCCGTGTTGGCGGCCGTCGTGACGTCTTCAGCCTGCTCGACCGGGGTGTCGTCCATGACAGGAACCTACGCCGCCGGCGGTGGGATTTGGGCCTTTTTGCGCGGCCGACGAGGGGCTGAGCCGTCTATGCAAGTCAAAGTTGACGAAGAGTTTTGGGAGGCGCTGAGACATCACACCGACAGCCGAGGCAGAGGCGCGCCGCGCGCTGTCATGTTGGTTGTCGCTGCGCTCATCGGCGACGACGAAATAAGAGCGTCGTGGGCGGATTTCGAGTCTGTCGATACCACTACCACGTGGAAGGTTTTCGTCGTGACAGCCGGGTTCGCGCGCACAGCCGATTGGCACCAAGGTCAACAGGTCTGCATTTGGCGCGGAACCGTCTACAAACTAGGCGGGCAGGGATCAGGAGCGAGCCCGATATTCCTGGGAGAGATTACCGGTGAGCTAGCCGGCAAGGGCGAGTGGAAGAAGCCCGGCGCCAGCATGGTCACAAAGTGTGTGCCGAAGGAAGAAGCGGACTATGAATACTGAAGCAACGCAGCCAGCACAGAATACTTTGAGCCCGAATAAGCAGCTGCAGATACATGCTGAGTCGTTCCGCTCGGTCCTGATTGAGATGGTGTTCTGCCAGAGCGGACCCAGCACAGACGTCGATGCCGCGCAGGACTGCAACACTATGGCCTACGGCAGCGCCTTCATCTATCGACTTGACGGCAAGGACCGGCTAATCACGGCGCGGCACAACGTGACTGGAAAGCATTGGCAAACCAACGAGTTCCTGGGTGGGTACACGACCGAACCGACCCACCTCAAAGTCATGTTCTTCAAGGATCCACCTCAAAAGTGGAAGGTATCTCGGTCAGCGTACAGCCCCAGAGTCGGCAATGTTCGGATACGTCTGCACCAACATCTGGTGCCACGGTGTGACAGCTGCTGGTGGGCGCTGTGGTCCGGATTCCTCGAGCACCGTGGGGCAGCAGGAGCAGGGGGCCCGCGCCCCTCGCTACCTGGCGGACCGACACAACCACCAACCCCACCCGGCACCAGGCGCGCGTCAGGCGTGGCGCGCAACCCAGACCAGAAAGGATAGAGATGAACTACCAAATCACCAGGTGCATAAATTGCGGCGGCACGTTCGCCGCCGTTCCGCCGGAGCGCAAAATATGCGCGTCATGCGCGAGCATGCCAGGGAGCTTGAGCTGGCGCGTTGGTGCTGACACACGGAGTCCCGCGCCGTTAGCGCCGATGGGAGGGACACGACCCACTGCTTTTTCTTGAATTCTTTCATCCGCAGCTATTCCCGCGACCGCATCATCGAGATCGAACTGAGCAGCCAACCGGCGCCGAGGCATCGGGCTGCCAGGAATCGGTCACTGCCGGTCGGTGCCGTGGCGGTAGTCGGTGAAGCCGCGTTCGCCGTGGGCCTAGACAGCCGCTGGGATCGGATCACTACCGAGGAATTTCGGGAAGCTATCGACAACTACGGCCATCGCATGAGAGGGCCCGCCGGCCATCGGCGTTGGATGCGCGACCCGGCCGCTGACGGTTGACGGAGGCGCAGCCGCTGTTCTTCGGCCACTAACCACTGCGGTTTTGCGGCGCTGCCGATGCTGCGCACTGCGCGGCAAGCCGCCTCTTTGCCGCAGCATTCCCGCCGCGTCCAAACCATGCAGCTATAGTGTTGCACTGATGCCGCGCTGGTGCTACACTAGCACCATGCACGAGCTTGTGAACCTCACTCCCCACAATGTGATCATCGTGGGGCTCGACGGGACGATTACCGTCCCGCCGAGCGGGACGGTTGCGCGCTGCGAAGCGCGCACTGAACGGCGGGGAACAGTCTCCGCGAATGGAGTGACGCTCGCGCTTACCGCGCGAGCGTTCGGCGAGGTGGAAGGCATTCCGCCTTCGTCGCCTGGAAAGATTTATATCGTCAGCGGCATCGCGGCGCAGGCTGCCTGGGCGGCTGGGCGACGCGATGTCGTCTGCCCAGGAGAAGGCCAGCGAGACGAAGCAGGACGAATTGTCGCCTGTCTCGGGCTGAGTGTGTGCCCGTGACCGATTTCGTCCTGCACTTCCAGGATCTTCACCGTTTCCATGGCCTTCGCCCTTCTCCTCTGGGCTCGGCAGTCCCACACCACCGGGGCGTTCGACGCTGGGCTTCGACCCCGCCCGTTTCCAGACGACACCGCCAGCCTGCTACCGGGCCTCCTGACAGCTACCCGGACCGGACTTTCACCGGCAAGCGACGACGAGCTTACGAATCAGCCGTCAACCATTTACATGATCAACCGCCTTTCACTACTTGACACACAGGGAGAGCACCATGACTGCTTGGGAATGGGCGGAAGCCGTCGAGAACGAGATCGGGACCTCTTGGGAAGAGTACTCGCTCGCAAGGGCGAGCGGGAAAATCGGGGGGGTCGAGATTGACCTCGAGGCTGATGACAACAATGGCCGAATAATAACAAGCCTTGATGGTGAGATGGTGATCCGGTACGACGAAATTTCGGGTCACTGGTACCCGGAGGAGCTGATTGGTTTCCAGGGTATCAACGAGCTGAGAAACAGGGAAAGGAATTAAAAAATGCCGGTCGGTTACGGCGATTCCAATCGCCCGCTGAAAGGGGCACCAGCAAAGTGACTACAAAGTATCCAAGGATGTCGGTAACCATCGCCGAACCAGTTCGGCGATGGCTCGAGGAAATAGCGGAGCTGCTGATGCAGCCGCCAGCGTCCGCTGCAAGCAATCTGCTTGCGGCGATGCGGGATCTGATGCGCTTGGAGTTGCGTCGGATTCCACTGAGGGAGCAGGAAGCGGACTGTCTCGCTGACATCCTGAATAGCAGCATCACGACCGCAGTCCTCGGCCCGATCACCTACGCTGAGGTCAGCGACGCATTCAGGTGCGCGGGAGATGGAGTATCCAGTTACGGTGCCAAACACGGCATCGATGAAGAAGCGCTGCTGAAGAAACTGAAGGATATCGGCCCGGCGGCGGACCTGGCGCTACGGTTAGCGTTCGCCCGCTGGTGGGCCATGTCACCCGACAAGCGTGATTATCGGGCCGTCGGAATCGTGCTGTCGGAAGTGTCCAGGAGCTGACCAGGTGGTTCCCGGGAAATGCGCGGTGCGCGGTTCCCGCGGTAATTTGCTGGGTTATGTAGACCTCTGGAATCCGTACCGGAGCGCTTTAAACACTGATAAGGAGGAGAAAATGATATTGACCCGGAACCCGGTGACGGTGGATAGTGACACCGCCACCAGATACGAAGAATCAACCCGGACGCCGCACCCGGATTACCGAAGAATGCTGTGGTTCACCGAGGACGGCACCTGGGTGATCCACGACTTTTTTACAGATAAATGGTCGCGGATCGCGGAAAGCCAGGCGTTGACCTGGTTGATAAGAAATGGGCACGAACAACGTGCCCAAGCTCTACTACTAGAGCGCGGCGTAGAATTCTTTAAAGAAGGGCCATTCACGTGGCCCTCGATCGCGGAATGGGAGGACTTCTCGATCCGTCTAAAAGACGGATCGAGAATAACCTCCCTTACGGTGTTTCCGCAACGAGCGGAGCACTGGTACACCCCCAGTGGTGTCAACTCAACGGACGGGCCGGGGGCCCGCCGTCTGACTGCCCGGGCGGCAGCCCGGGTAATCATCAGCAAAGGCCCACGTGACTGGGCGGAGCTTCGCGGGCAGCCGTGGGTGTGGCAAGGCGACCTGATGGACCACGGGCACGAGCCCTGGCCCGAGGGGCTGGGGCTGGTCCTCGGCGTCGGTCGCGTTACGGCGCTGCCAGTCGAACCGTAAAGAGAAAGATCAGGTGCGGACCGTGATCGATGCCGCGCGCGGCCACGGCTCACCACGGGGCGTCGTATGAGGTGGCGGGTTTGCGCCGCGAGTGCGGCCCGCCGTGTGTGGTGAGCATTTGGCTGCGGCGGTGCTGTTCCCGCTTGCGCCTCCCGCCCAGCACAGGGAGCGGGTGGGAGTTTTGTCGCTTTTCCGGGTTTGTCGGTAGCCGGCAGTAGGGTCAGCGGTGTGGGCACTGCCACTGGGGCTGGCCCATCAGTGCGGCCCGAGGGGACCGGCGGCTTTTAGCCGTCGGGGGAATCGGGCCTGGTGAACAGCGTGTGGGCGGTGAGTTTGTCGGTCCCTTCTCGTAACGTGTGGGGCATGTCCGAGCGCCGGTTTCGCCGCACCCCGGGTGGTGTGTGCTCGCTGGGGCTGCACCTGGTGTGGTGTCCGAAGTATCGGCGTCGGATGCTGGGCGGGCGTGTAGCGGCGCGGTGTGGCGAGCTGCTGGAACAAATCGCCGGCGAGCATGGCTGGGAAATAGTGGCCAGGGAAGTGATGCCCGATCACGTGCACCTGTTCGTGCGGGTCGGCCCAACCGATGCCCCGGCGCAGGTGGTGCGGGCGTTCAAGGGCCGCTCGTCGCGGGTGCTGCGCGAGGAGTTCCCGTATCTGCGGAGGTTTGCGAAGGTGTTGTGGTCGCCGTCGTATTTCGCCGCGTCGGTCGGGTATGTGTCGGAGTCGACGGTGCGCCGCTATATCGAGCATCAGTGGGATGCGGTGGCCTCGTGAGGCGCGCCTACGTGTTTCGGCTGCGCCCGACCGCGCGCCAGCACCTCGCGTTGGCGCGGTGCCTGGATGCGCACCGCGAACTCTACAACGCGGCGCTGCAGGAGCGCCGGGATGCCTGGTCTCACAGCAAGACTCGCATCTACTACGGGGATCAGTCGGCACAGTTGGCCGAGATCCGGCAGGCATGCCCGGATCAGGCGGTCTGGTCGTTTTCCAGCCAGCAGGCCACACTGCGGCGACTCAACAAGTCATTCCAGGGTTTTTTCCGGCGGGTCAAGACCGCCAAGCCCGGTGTCAAGGCTGGGTATCCGCGTTTTAGAGGTAAGGCCCGATTCGACAGCGTGGAGTGGCCCAAAGACGGCGATGGTGCGCGTTGGCTACCCGAGATCAAGCGGGTGTATCTTCAGGGCATTGGACAGGTCAAGGTCGAACTGCACCGCCCGGTGGTGGGCCGGGTGAAGACAATCCAGATCAAGCGCCAGGGGCGGCGCTGGATGCTGGTTCTGTCCTGCGATGACGTGCCGGCCAATCCGCTGCCGGCCACCGGCCGCTCGGCCGGTATCGATGTCGGGATCGCGAGTTTCGCCACCACCAGCGATGGTGAGCACATCGACAATCCGCGTTGGGGACGGGCCGCCGGTGAGAGGCTCGGCGCCGCGCAGCAGCGAATGCAGCGCGCCAAGCGCGGCTCGAAGAACCGGCAACGGCGGCGGGAGACTGTGGCGGCTCTGCATCGCAAGATTGCCAACCAGCGCAAGGACTTTCATCATAAACTGGCACGGGCTCTGGTTGAGTCTTACGACGTGCTGGTGGTGGAGGATCTGAAGATCGTCAACATGTTGCGGCGGGCTAAACCCGCGCCCGACCCGGACACCCCGGGGCGGTTCCTCAAGAACGGTGCCCGGGCGAAGTCCGGGCTGAACCGGAGTATCAGCGACGCGGGCTGGGGAGGTTTCGTCTCAAAACTGCGCGCCAAAGCGGAAGAGGCTGGGCGTGTCTGGATTGAGGTCGACCCCCGGCACACCTCCGACGGCTGCGAGAAATGTGGATATGCAGCCCGCGAGAACCGCGTCACCCAAGCGGAATTCGTCTGCCAGCGATGCTCGCATCGCGCTCAAGCAGATGAACACGCTGCACGTAACGTCTTACGGGCTGGACTGGCCCTTCACGCCCACGCGGCGTGAGAAGAAGCTGGCGGCTTCCAGCCGTCAGAGAAGTCACTTGATCCCACAGGGAAAGGGGAGTGCGGTGACCGTCAAGGCTGAAAGCGTTGCGCGTGCTAAGGCGCGTCGGCGCCAGGAGCTGCGCCGCTGTAACGCGGCTGTGTCAATTCCGGCGGCGCAGCATAAGAGGTCGCGCTCGTGGACTAAGCAGAAGTTGCGCAAAGAGTGGCGTTGAGATGTTATCTCTAAGTGCCGGTGGAGCATCGTTGACGTGCACGACAGGTCGTTCAGTGCCGACTCCGGCCCTGTGATCGACAAATTATCTACAGTTATTCCGACAAGAGGCGCATCTGCACGGTTGCAGAAGCGGCTCGCCGTTTCTTGCACACCGGACGCGCCACGAACACTGCGCGCGCACCGACAGTTCCCCTTGAACCGGACTTGTTCTGCGCTCACCTGGCGTGTCAGGCGGCCGTGTCGGTGCGGCGGTTTACCTTTCTGCCATGGTCGGGTTATCTGCAGGTGTCGGAGTGGCGACGGCCTCCGTGTTGCGCGTGGCACCTGTAGCGGTGCATGGGTCGAGGTCGTGGACTGTGGTCGACGAGCGGGGCTTGCCGGTCGAGGAGGTCGAGCAGTTCTTGAATTGGCTGCGGGCCGTGGAACGCTCCAATAACACGGTGCGCTCCTATGCGCTGCATTTGTCGCTGTTCTATAGGTGGCTGGCTGCGCGTGGGACGCCCTGGGACGGCGTGTCTTTCGATGGCCTGTGCGATTTCGTCGGCGCGTTAACGGCGGGGCTGCCTCCGCTCCCGGTTCGCGGTGGCGGGACACGTTCAGTCGGAACGTTGACATCTCCCACGACTGAAGCCGTGGGATTCCGCGCAGCGTTCGGCTGTCTCGGCGCAGTGTTGCGCGCCGCCGTAGGCCGCCCGCCGGAGGCGGTTCGGGCCGACTCGCTCTGTCCCTTGCGGGCGCCGCAGGTGTCTGGTGTTGCCGCGGCCTCGCGAGTTGACGCTACCTGGGTTCCGGCCCCGGGCGATGTCCTGCCCTGCGAACCCACAACGAGCATAGTGGGCCGATCTGACAACACCGGCCAGACACACTGGCTCCAAGCGCCGGGCTGCGCCCGGCGACGAACGGGATCGGCTAACCCCGCCATAAATGGCGAGGCTTGCGCCGAAGAAGGCCGGGTCAAGGCCGTCAATGCCGCGGTGCGGAGTTCTACGAGTTCCACCGGCTGGAGGGCCACGGCCCGACGCACCACGTCCGCCGCACAGTTTCCTGGCGCATGTGGAGAAGATACGCCCAAGCGGCCATCGACTGCGCCGCCACCACGCTCGTCGACGCCAAGCGCGGCCAGACGACACACATCCTCGGTGGCGGCGTCAGCGACCACGATACGGCGGCCCTGCAACTATAGACGAGGAATGGAGGTCCGATGGCTGGCTGGTCACGAAACGACGGTATGAACGACGTCACGGTGCAAACGATGGGCGTGCACTATCGCTGGGCGGTGCCCGATGTGCTGTCGCGGCAGCTGCGGCTGGCGCATGATCTGCGAGAGGACCTTGTAAGCCTGCAACTGTCCTACGAGGACGACATTAAACGGATTTGGTCTTCCTACCCTGCAGTGCGCAGCGCGGAAGAGCGCGTCGCGTTGGCGCAGGAGCAGGCCGCGGCGGCCAGCGACGCGGTGAAGGCAGCCAGGATCGCCGCCCGCGGCAAACGCGTGGATTCAGCGCTCACACAACATCTGCGGGACGCCCGCGCCGCGCTGAAAGCCGCCCGTCAACACCGCCTCAGCGCGATCGCGGAAGTCAAAGACGCTGCCATGCAGCGAATCCGGGATCGCGGCGATCAACTGATAGCCGACCAGAAAGCGCTGTATCAGCGCTATTGCCAACAAAGCGATCTGTATTGGGCCACCTTTAATACGATCGTGGATCAGCACCGGGCTGCGGTGCGCCGCATCAAACAACTACGTGCGCAAGGCCGGCCTGCTATGTTGCGTCATCACCGATTCGACGGCACCGGCACCATCGCCGTGCAGCTGCAGCGGCAAGCCGACATGCCGCCCCGCACACCAGCATTGCTCGCCGACGCGACTGGCCGCTACCGCAACGTCCTTCACCTGCCGTGGATCGACCCGAAACAGTGGGCCGACATGACACGAGCCGAGCAGCGCCGCGCTGGCCGCGTCGAAGTCCGTATGCGCTGCGGGTCTCGTGACGGACAACCGCAGTGGATTACCGTGCCAGTGCAGGCGCACCGCTGGTTACCCGCTGATGCCGACATTAGCGGCGCGAAACTTACCATCAGCCGGGTCGGCGCTGATCTACGGGGGCGCCTATCTATCACCGCATCCATCCCAGCCCCGGCAACGATGCACGACGACGAGTCCGCTGTGGCGATTCACTTGGGCTGGCTGAACTCTGATACTGGCACCATAGTCGCCCATTGGCGTGCTAATCGGCCACTGGCCGTACCGCCGGGATTAGCCAACGTGATGGTGCCCATCACCGCCGATGGGCTGGCGGGCCGTATCATCGCGCCGGCGTCGATCGCGGCGCGACTGCGCCGACATAGCCAGACCGCGTCCGAGCGTTATCTAGCACTGGACGGGATTCGCGGCAAGCTCGTCGACTGGCTACACGAGCACGGTCCCCAGCCGCACCCGACTCGGGAGGGGGAGCAAATTACGGCCGCGGCTGTAGCGCGGTGGCGCTCACCCGCCCAATTCGCGGCACTCGCGCTGGCATGGCGAGACAGTAGCCTCGAGATCGCCGCGGCGCTGGAGGCGTGGCGTCGAGCCGACAGGCTGCTATGGCAGCAGCAAGCACACGGGCGCTGTCGAGCGCTCGGCCACCGCGACGACCTCTGGCGCCAGGTCGCCCACACCGTGGTGACCCAATACCGGCGAATCATCGTCGATGACACGAATGTGGCGGATTTGATACGAGGCATTGTGGAGCGCAGCGACTTTCCGAACGAGATACAGCGGGAAATCGACCGCCGTAGAGACCACGCCGCACCCGGTACATTGCGTACGCGCATCATCGCGGCCGCAGAGCGCGACGGCGTGGCCGTGACCGTAGTACCTGCGGCTGGGTTAAGCCGCATCCACGCCCGCTGCGGCCACGAAAATCCCGCTGACGACCGATACTGGAGGCGCCCCGTCACATGCGATGGCTGCGGCAAAACCTATGACCCCGACCTGTCCGCGACCGCGACCATGTTGGCGCGAGCGCTCCAATCCCCACACGAAACCGTTCCTAAACACTGAGCGAAATTGAGTTTTGCTCAGTGGGCGGCCCCGAACGGTGTTGGGTCGCCTGACTTCCCGCGTTCTTCGCCCCGGTCGGACAAGCGGATCGTGTCCGTGGTCCCGGCCCGGGGTGGCGGGTTGTCTCACGCTCCCGGCCGCCAGATTCGGCCTGCGTGGTCCGATGCTCAGCCACATCACTCTGGTGTGGTTGAGGCGGTGCCACGCGTCGCCGGATCCGATGTCCGAGGGCGCGCCGTCCGATCGCCACGCTCGCGGCGTGGTGGCGGGTGGTCTGTGGATGGTGTGCGGCCAGTGGTTTGTGCCAGTGCTGGGCGCCCCACTTGCTGGTGTAGGCGGGGTCGACGGCGATCACGCTGATCCCTGCCCCGGTTGCCATGGCGAGTAGTCGAGCGCGCAGTTTGGCGGTTGGCATGCCCGAGATGACGTGGCGGAACCTGTGTTTGCGGCCGTGCTTTTCGCGAGTCTTGCTGTCGGTGAAGTCGAGGTCCTCGACCGCGATCGCCGTGATCGCGTTGTCGGTGACCCAATGCAGCAGCCGGGTCAGGGCGTGGCGGACTTGGGCGTCGCGGCGGTCGGCGGCGCCGCAGAGGTCATAGCCGAACGTGCGCGGGGAGCCGATCGGGTTGCCGTGAGGGTCGAGGCGCCAAGCGGCGAGGTGATCAGCGTTCATGTCCACCCCGACCAGTTCCCCGGCGCGCAGCGACTCCAGCGGGACCGCCTGTGCCGGCGTGCGCCGCCAGGCAGCGTCAAGATACCAGCGCTGCTTATCGGGGCAGAAGTGGATGCGGTAAGCCACCGCCCGGTCGACGGCCACCCGCTGGGCCCATTCGGCGCCGCGATGCGCAAACTCCACCCTGCCGCAGAAGACGTAGCGGCCGTGCGGGCCGTTCGCCAAGTGCGCCAACGCAGCCGGTAGGCGCAGCGACAGCTCACCCTCACCGGTGACGCGGATGGTTTCGTTGCCCCAGCGTTTACCCGACTCGCCATCAGCAGACAAAAACCAGCGGGCCGCTTCCCACTGATCTCGCCACCGCGCCTCGGTGAGCCCGGCCTGGGCCAGGTGGTGGCGTTTGCGCAACAGCTGTTTGCCGCCGCGCACCACGCTCACATGACCGGCTGCCCGGTCAGCCTCCACCCGCGCGAGCCGTGCTTGCAGGTCCGCCAGACGCCGTGATTTGGCGAACCACTCCTGGCGGCTGCGGTAGCCGCCCGGCATACCGTCGACGCCTTGTGATCCCAACTCCTGGGCGAGCCGGTGGCGGATCATCGCGATCCCGTCGCGCAGGGATTGGGCGTGCGCGTATTGCGCGCGCCGCGCCAGCCCCCACTGGTCGTGCGTGGCTTTGGTGATGGCGCCCGCCCAGCGCGCCGTCGACTCCACGGTCAGGCCGCGTTTGCGCTCGGCCCAGGCGTCCTTGCCGTGGCCCACACCGGCGCGCACCCGCGCCGCCAGATCAGCGCCGGCCAGCCCGCCCAAGTGGGCACCCACCTGACGCAGCACGTCTTCGTCGGCGGCGGTGAGTCCTTTCAGCCGGGTGCGTATGCACACACCCGTCGCCGGGTCGGCGACAAACGGCGCAGCGATCTGGCGCAGGATGGTCATGACGGCCGCCTTCGCGCAGACCTTGACCGCAACGCCCGCCGCAGCTCATCCATGACCGGCATCATCCACCCGGCCTCCGACAACAGCCTTGGGGCCGATGTCGCGCTGCGCGCAGCCCACCGCTTTTAACGCGCGGCTTCGAGCGCTTCGGCGACCATAGAGTCGTGCGCAGAACCAAGTGAGCACATCCACCATGTCGCGCACCAAATCATCGGTCACCTCACCATCGTCGAGCACCACCAGCCGCCGGGCGTGCGCGGCAAGCGCGGACTCGACCAGCTCGGTGCTCATCCGACCCAACCGATCCCGATGCTCCACCACCACCACGGTCACCTTCGGATCAGCCAACAACCGTCGCACCTTGGCCCGCGACCCGTTCATCCCCGAGCCGACTTCGGCCTCCACCCGCACCACCTGGCCACCGGCCTGCGCGGCTCAGCCAGTCAGCCGAGCGACCTGCCGGTCCAAATCGGACCTCTGATCACGGGAGGACACCCGCGCATACAACCCGAACGCGGCGGTTCCCGACTCACCAGGCGCGTCCGGGGACACCAACACCGAGCGGGAATTCACCCGCACCGCCGGCACCGGCAACGTGCCCTCCCGAAACAGCGGTACGCCGTCTGCGGATGCACACCCTGAGCACGCGCCCACTCCGTCAGGCTCACACCACCAGCACACTCACTAGAACGCTCATACGCTCACTATCACTCAGTATTCCGCCAACTGCTCCGCACCCCAC
>NZ_JAFLNH010000004.1 GCF_018361265.1 Mycobacterium sp. SM1 | reverse complement strand
AAGGGCTCAGCCCGGCAGAGCGAGAAGCCTCCCGCCGGTGTGGAGCCAGATGAGGGTCCACAGCGGTTGAGCGATGCCCAGCCCCTGGCGCGCCTACCAGGCCCCGGCGGCACGAACGGTGAGGGGCGTGCGCAGCGGGCTGTCGGTGCTGGCCAGCTGGTTGAGCCGTTCTCGACCGAGCCGCCCAGGGCTGGCGAGGATCACCATGACGCCGATCGGGCTGCGGCTCCCTCAATATCTTCGCCGCCAGTTCCTCGAACCGCCACCCAGCTACGGAAACAACGCACCCCGAGGCAACCGCAGAACCCCGATTCTGTCGGAGCAGTCGCCTAAAACTAAAACGGAACCCGCCGCCGCTCATTTGCACCGGAAACACGACGCCACCCTGCCACCGAGTTCACCGGAAACGTCGGCGGCGGCCCCTACCGTGCTGGTAGAACGAGTGCGAACAGGGACGGTCCGTCACGAGGTGATGCAGGTGCTACAGCAGACGGCCGAGCGGCCGGTGGGTTCGCTTCCGGCTGGCCTGCGTCACCTTTGTCGGCTGGCTGAGCAGCTGACCATCGTCGGCCCGGGCGCCGGCCGGAACCTGCGGGTGGTCGTCACGATCCCGACGTTGCGTCTCGCTGGCGTGGCGGCCACGCTCGGCTCCGCGCTCGCGCCCGTCGAGTGCCGTGACTGCGAGCATGCGAAGCTCGCGCCCGGCGTGCGTGTTGCCGGATGGGTCTCAGGCGGCTCACGGACTCGCAGTTGGTCGCGGTGAGCGACAACGAGCTGATGTTTGGGGGATCCGGCTGCGCGGAAACCGCGACAGCGTTCATCGGCTGCCTACGGGGTTCCCCAGCGGCCGGACACGCGACTACTCGATGACGTCGGGCAGGAGCTCGCAGAAGCGCTTGGTTGCGCGGAGGGCGTCGGCGGCAACGGCTGTCGGCCGCGCCGCTGCCCACCCTGTCGTTGTCGCGGCAGACCAGGCACGTTCCGCGCAGACGTCGACCTGCTGTCCGCGGCGAGTACCTCGCTGCACCTTCAGGGTCGGCTGTTCGCTGGGGACGGACCTGCACGACTGGTACCGATACCTGGTCCTGCTGATGGGTGCCATTCCCGACCGTGAGGACGTGCCGTGGGTAGCGACGCTGCGCCCGCGCCTGGTCATCATCACAGGCACGGCTGGGTGGCTCGCCAGCTCGCGACGTAACTGGCCAGACGTGCCGATGCTCGTGCTGTTCTCGCGGCGCTCGCCCGCTGCGGCCGACGCTGCTGCGCTGCTGAAGGCATCTGGATGGGGCAGCGCCCGCTGCGCTGCCCGCCGCACTGCGCCCGCTGCTGCAGCCGACGGCGGCCTGGGAGTGCTGTGCCTGACGGAGCCGGCGACAGCCGCCGTTGACGAGGACTTGTGGTGAGCACGCTGGCGGAGTGGTTCACGACGTGGCGAACCGCGCAACAGCCGTCGATCAGCGTTGCGCGCGTCCAGTGGCGGGAACTGGAGCGGGTTACGGCCGCCGCTGGCGCGCTGCGACGTTCGTCGAGACGTCATCGATCGCGGCCAACGTTTTGACGGCGGTCTTCACGGCCCGGCGCGTGCTCACGGCGACGCCGTTGCCGCCGACTGACCCTCGCCCGGTCTCACAGACTTGCTCGGCAGGGCGGAGCAGTTCTTGGCCGGGCCCCGGACCACACGCTATGTGAGCCGTTGCGGCCGCTGCACGAAGCGTTGGTGTTGCTTAAGGCCTCGTCGTCACCGGTCGCCGCGCGCAGGTCGCAGAGATGTTGTGCGAGTACGGTGCAACCGCCGACGGCCGTCCCGAGGCGATCCTGGTCGTGCCGCGCCTGCAGTGGCTCGAGCCGGTACGCGGCTGGTTGGTCAGCGAAGGCCTCGACTGTGTGGACATCGCCTGCCCCGCAGAGCTACGAACGGCGCCGGTTAGGCATCGGGCGGCGGTTCTCGTCGGCCATCCGGCAATGGCTTTCTACTCGGCGTTCAAAGCGCCCGAAGCGGTCCTGCGCGAAGTGGGCTGGCTGCTGACGGCGCCGGTCGCGCCCGAGGTGCGGCTCGTCGTTCCCGCCGACGCTCCACCGCTGCGCCCGAGGACCTGTGGTTGCTGCGGCTGGAGCCCAGCCCGGGCTGGCGCTGCACGACGACGGGCCGCAGGCCAGGGACCGGCCACCCGACTGGCTGCATGGGCTCAACGCAACGCAGGCGGTGCGACGGACCCACGCCCCGCCGGCACCCCCACCGAGGATGACATACGGGCGGTTGAGGTGCAGATGGCGTCGGGGCACGCCGTGTTTTTCGATCCGCAACTCGGGCCCCGGCCGCACGTGGTGGCCGTCGACGACGACACCGGCGCGGTGGCGTTGCCCGCCGTGCCGCTGACGGCCGTGACGAGGGGCGTGATGCTCGCCGTGCGCGTTGGTGCTGCGCCGCATGCCCAGGTGGTGGCGCGGGCCGACGCGTGGCTCAAGCGGCGGCGGGGCTGGTCGACAGATCACATCGCCGAAGTCCGGGGCCACGCCGCGAGCCTGAAGACGGCGTTGCGGGAGGCGCTCGCGGCGCGCGGGCATGCAGCGCTGCGGCAGGAGCTGACCCAAACCCTCAGCGACGACTACGCGCGGGCTTTTTGCACAACCCGTTAGACGAGTCGTACATCGCCCCGCGCCGGTCCGGGTTTGAGGCTCTGGTCCGGGCAATAGGCGCGCCTGAGCTTCTAGGCAAGTTCGATGACCTGGCGACGGTGCGTATCGCGCACCAGCAGGCCGGGGAGGAGATCCGCCGGCAGCTTCTTGAGCTGCTCGACGACCGCGCGTGGGTGGCCGACGTCGATGAGGACGGCTGGACGGTGCTGCACGCTGGCGAGCTGGGGTCGCTGCTGCTCGCGGTGGTGACGGCACGGCTCGACGAGCCCGTGACGGTTCCGCGCATGTGGCTGGGCGCCGCGATCGACGAGGCGGGCCGGCGCGGTCACCGCGCTCACGGAAAGGGAGGGGCGGTCATGACCCCGCAGGAGACACGCGATCTCATCATCGACGCCGTCCGGCGGGACCTGCTCGGCCCGCTCGCCGATGCCGACGGCACCTACCCAGGCGCCGCGCGCTGTCCGGCTGGGGCGCGGACAGGACATCGAGCGGAAGAGCGACCTGAGCCGTTTGTTCGTCGCCGACGACGGCGCCGAGATCCTCGTCGAGCCGCCGACGGCGCGCTACATCGTCGGGGCTCTGTACCCGCCGCTGCGTCGGACGACGAGCTGACCTCGACGCCGAGCAAGCACCGACGGTGCCCACCGCGGGCGACGCCGGTGACGCGCTGCCGAGGTGGCGCCGCGGCCGGCGAAGCCCGCACCAGACGACGCCGGCGCGGACCGCCAGCGCTGATGAAGCCGCATTAGAGGACGCCCCGCGGGACCGCCCCGGACGGCCGTCGTCGTTCGGGCTCTCTTTTGTTGTCACCGAGGAGACGGTGACGTTGACGCTGCACGTGGACGGCGCGCGGTATGAGCCTTTCCCGTTCAGCTTCCATGGGCGCGCCGCGCACCGGATGGCACCGAGTACCGGTGAACGCCGAGTGACGGTGTCACTGCCCGGCGATGGCGCGCCGTTCAGTCTGGGGACCCGGTCGTCGTCGAGCCGCTGCGCCTCGAGGTGGGTGTGCACGCGCGGGCCGCGACCGATGGACAGCGGATTGTCACCTGCTACCTTGTGGAACCGGACTCCGGCGAATCGACCGCAGCTGTCCGAACGGGTGTTGTTCTCGGCGCGGCTCACCGCGGTGATGCCGGCGGCGCAGCTCGCGAACTCCGAGACCGACCACGACATGACACAGGAGGCGGCGAGCTTGCGCCTGCTGTACGCCGACGCGCCGGTGCGCGCTGTCGGGCATGGCGTCGACGCCGCCGTGACGACCTGCGGCGATCTCGCTTTGGTGCGCACGGAGTCGCTGCCGGTCGCCGAGGTGAACGGCACCACACCGGACGTCGGCGACGCGGCCGGCTCGCTCGCGGTTGACATGGATGCGCTCGGCCGGTGGGACCTGGATGCGGTTGCGACCGTTGAGCGGATGATCACCAGCTACCGCGAGTGGATCAGAAACCTGGCGCAGCCGCAACGAAGCTGACCGGGTCGGCGCGCAAGACCGCCGAGGCGCACGTGGAGGCCTGTGAGGCGTTCGCGGACGACGTCGCCGCCGGCTGGGCGCTGGCGGCGACGGGGCCGGTGCACGAGTGCCTGCGTTTGGACGTCAGAGGCGATGGCGCAGCAGCGGCGCAGCTACGCCGCGAAGACCCGTGCAGTGAGCGTGACTGACGGGGTTGTCACGGTCGCCGGCGTCGAGCCGGCAAGCACCGGCCGCGCCCAGTGGCGGCCGTTCCAGCTGGCGTTCCTGCTAGCGAACCTCGCACCAGTCATTGACCCGGAGCATCGTCGACACGGCGTAGTCGATGTCATCTGGATGCCCACGGGTGGCGGCAAGACCGAGGCCTACCTGGCGCTGGCAGCCTTCACGATGCTCTTTCGACGCCGCACGGAGCCCACCGCCGGTGGCACAGCGGTGATCATGGCGCTACACGCTGCGCCTGCTCACCGCACAGCAATTGCAGCGCGCCGCGTCGCTGCTGTGCGCACTGGAGACGCTCCGTGTCGCGAACCGAGAGGTGCTCGCGAAGAGCGGTTCTCCATCGGGGCGTGGCTTGGCCGGGCCAGCACACCCAACTCGCGCAAGACGCGCTGCGCGAGCTTCGCCGTCTCGCCGACCGGCGACGCGGTGCAACGCGGCCGTTCCTGCTGTCCCGCTGCCCGGCCTGCGCGGCTAAGCTCGGCGACGTCGTCGACGGGCGGGTGCTCGGCTTCGGCGTTCCAGTCGACCTCCCGCGGCGACCGCATGCAGGCGTCGTGCCCAAAACCCCGCGGTGCGCGTTCCACCGCGACCGCACGCCGCAGGACTGCCGGTCTACGAGGTGGACGAGGATATCTACGCGAAGCCGCCGACGTTCCTCGTCGCGACCGTCGACAAGTTCGCCCAGCTCGCGTGGAACGACCGCGCCCGTGTCCTGTTCGGTCTGGGCCGCAACGGGTCGCGGGAACGGCCCGCACCAGCGCTGGTCATCCAAGACGAGCTGCACCTGATCTCCGGCCGCTGGGCAGCCTCGTCGGGCTGTACGAGTCCGCGATCGACCAGCTGTGTCGGCACGACGGCGGCTGCTCACCGCACGTCGTTGCCGCGACCGCCACCACGCGCGCGTACGCGCAGCAGGCGGCCGTGCTGTACGCGTGTCCCGCCGAGCAGGTGCGCCTCGTGCCACCCCCGGGCCTGACCGTCGACGACAGCTTCTTCGCGCAGGCCGACACGACGAGCCCACCGCGGACCTTCCTGGGCGTGTGCGCCACCGCACCGGAAAGTTCGCGCACACGCAGATGCGCGTGCTGGCGAGCCTGGCGCACGCCGCATCCGCGCTCGAGCAGCAGGTGCACCGGTTGACCCGTACTGGACCAACGTTGTGTTCTTCGGGGCGCTTCGCGACCTCGGGCAGGCCAAAGCGCTCATCTCGACCGCCTACCGCGGCTACGCGTGGGGTCTCGTCCGCGCCACCGGCATTCGCACCGGCGCACCCCGCAGCGACGGAGACCGCCACACCATCCGGTCTCTTGTCGACGTGGAGCTGACCAGCGCATCGAGCAACGCCGCGAGCGAGCCCTGGAACAACTTGCTCGCCACCGGGCGAACCGGGAGCTATTGACCTCGGGCTCGCGACGAGTGTCATCGAGGTCGGCGTCGACGTCGACCGGCTCGGCCTGCTCACCATCGTGCGCCAGCCCAAGACCGCCGCGCAGTACATACAGGTCGCCGGCCGCGTGGGCCGTGACCCGGGCAAGGGCCGGGCCTCGTCGTTGTCCTACTCAACCCGCTGAACACCCGCGACGTGAGCCACTACGAACGGTTCACATCGGTGCACCAGCGCCTGTATGCCGCGGTGGAACCGGCGAGCGTCACCCCGTTCACAGACGCCGCGCTCAGCCGCGGGCTGCGCGGCGCGCTCGCGTCGATCGTCCGGCAGGTTCGCACGCAGGGCGTCGACCGCGTCCTGGCCGATGATGTTGCGCTGGTCCGCGCCGCCGCACAAGGCATCAGCACACGCGCCACCCAACTCGCCAGCCCCGACGCGGGGGCCCGCGTCGAGGCGCTGTCCGACGCCGCGCTTAACGAAGTGCAGACCGCCGTCGACCAGCAGCTCGGCTGGGTGTGGCCGGACGGTCCGGGGTGCAGTTCCTGCGACCCTTGGAGGACCCGGCGCCGCAGAGACCGCGAGCTGGCCGGTCTGACGTCGTTGCGCAGCGTCGACGCCGACGCGACCCTACGCATCGACGAAAACTGGCTGCCCGCCCGCGCCGCCGCGGTCGCGGACAAGGAGCCGGTGGCCGCAGCCGGCGAAATGCCCACCGCGGCCGACGATGAGGACGCCTGGTGAGCCGCTCCCTGTTCGTCACCCCCGTGCGCCGCGCTCACCTGATAGCGCCGTTCGGTCCCGGGTCGCTGCTGCTCACCCGCAACCGCGTCAGTGCAGTCGTGTGCGCGCCGGCGACCTGGCTGCGATCGTTGCCGGAGCGCCCGCCCGGCTCGGTGCCGGTCCTCGAGGAGCTCACCATCACCGACCGGCACCTGCAGGCGGCGACCGGCGTCGAACGGTTTGTGATGCCGTGGCCGGCCGGTGACAACCCCTCGCGTGACACCGACTGGATCGTGCCCGCGGTGCGCTTCCCGCTCACCGAAGCGTGCAGCAACCCACAATGCCAGCGGCTCGTCCGGCGCGACCCGGCGGACGCGAGCGAAGGCCGCTGCGACGCCTGCAAGTCACCGAAAGCGAAGCGCGGCAGGTGGCCGACGTTCCAGACCGCGCTCGTTCTGGCGTGTCCTGCTGGCCACCTCGACGACGTGGACTGGGCCGCGTGGCTGCACGACCAGGACGGGCCGGCCTGCCCGCAGCACGACGTCCGGTACCGCGTATCCGCAGCCGCCGACCGTCCGGTGCTGACGTGCAACGGCTGCAGCCGACGGGTGCAGTTCGACCCCACCGTCGACTTCCCGTGCACCGGGGCGCGCCCCTGGCTCCCACATGCCGGAGCCGAGGCCTGCACGGGCCGGGCGAGACCGATCGAACGGACCTCGACGACCGCGTACTACGCCTGGCAGATGTCCAGTCTCACCATCCCCGTCGCCGGCGCCGACAACCCGGCGCTGCTGCACGCGCTCACCGACAACGCGACCCTGCGCACCCTGCGTCGGCTCACCCGCACCCCGGAAATCGTCAGCAACATCACCGCGGTGGCAACCCGGCTCGGCATCCGCACCAACGATGAGGAGGTCACCCGCCACCTTGACGCGCTTGAGCAAGACCAGGTCGTCGGTCCAAGCCGCGCGGCCGAGTTGACCGCGCTGCTGTCCGCGGACCACCCCAGGCGCCCTACCGGCGCGCTGCCCGACCTGGTTGTGGAGCCCCAGGACATCGAGAAGTACCGCGGCAGCTCCCTCGGTCGGATGCTGTCTGCCGTCAGCCTCGTCCCCCGGCTCCGGGAGACCCGCGTCCTGGCCGGATTCAGGCGCATCGAACCCTCGCCGCCGGATCCGCGGGCCGGGTACGCCCAACTGTGGGGCAAGCCGCGTCCGGCGGCGTTCGCGGAGCAGTCCAACGACGACTGGCTTCCCGGCGACCAGGTCTTCGGCGAAGGCCTGTTGTTCATGCTCGACCCGGCCGAGGTTGACGCGTGGGCCGCGCGGGTTCGCACGGACGAGCGGATTGTGAACGCCGCACGGCCCGCGCTCACGCAAAACGAACCCGCGCAACCGTTGCCCTGGCTGCTCGCGCACACGCTCGCGCACCTCGTCATGCGCGCCGCGGCACCATATGCGGGATACCCGTTGCCGGCACTGCGGGAGCGAATCTTCGCCGTCGACAACCGAACCGCGTTCCTGATCTACACCGCGGCCGGCGACGTACATGGAACCTTGGGTGGTCTCGTCGAGCTCGGCCACCCGCAGCGCCTCGGCGAGATCCTCGAAGCCGCCGCCGCCGCCGCGGCCTGGTGCGCCACCGACCCCGTCTGCGGAGAGGACGCGCCGGGACCGCCCGGCCGCGGATCCACCCCGGGCGCCTGCCACCATTGCCTGCTGGTTCCCGAGACCTGCTGCGAGGCGTTCAACCACGGGCTGGACCGCGCCGTCCTCAACGGGCACGGCACCGCGCGCGGCTTCCTTGGGTAAGACGCCCGCGGGTCGGCTGACGTCACCGTGCCGGCTGCGCGGCCGCCGGGTCTGCGCGACCTGAGGCGTCACCAGCCGACCGCTCGGGCGCCATGGGTTGCGAAAACGACGTCCAAGTGCGTTTGGGCTCACCTCCTACACGAGGTCAGGCACCAGCGTGGTCTATCACGTGATCGCCGCGGAAGGGGCCAAATCGTGTTGGTGACAAACGGTTTCGAATCTGATCTGCGCTAGCGGATCCCCCCTCGGCTGGCCACCCGTCACAATGACGACCGAACCCACACTGGGCAGCCTCGGTTTCTCGACGGACCCTGCTCGTGTTCACCATGACGCCACACACGACCCGACTGCTCGTCCTCACCAAGCGTGACGCGGCGATCCCCAAGCTGAGCGCCGCTCAACAGCACCCGAGTACGGTGATCGTTCTCCCGTGCAGCTTACGGATCAGCCCGCGCGACGTCGTCCCGAGGAACCGATCCCGCCACTGTGCTTATCACCGCGCCAACAAGATCCGGCATCAACGCGGCGTCCGGAGGCGAATCGAGGCCTACCCAAGGCGTACCGCTACCGGCATAGCCAGGCTATGAAGCTGAGGACTATCCACGCAGCGCCCACCGCCAAAGCGGCATGCATTGTGGCGGTTAACCCCGCGGAGGCCCAGCTCGTGCAGAATAGAGCGGTTCCCACTACGAAACCCAACGCGACCCGTAATTCATGCTTTCCGAGCGAGACGTCCCCGCCCTTGCGGATAGCGACGTCGCTCTTCTTGAACTCGCGCTCCCATTTTCGTATGTAGGCCGCATCAGACAACGGGCCGGGGACCGCGTCGAGTCGCCTGCGGATGCGGTCCAGCAAGACGTCATCAAACCGGAGGTCCAGTGACAGCTCGTGTCTTTCCCGCTGATCCGTGGAACTGCTCTGCTCAAGTGTGGGTAGTATCGCGGCGAAGCCGACGATCTTGGTGATCCACCGATCAACACCCTCCAGTGGTCGGTCAACCAAATGCGCTATATCGTCGATGATTTCGACGAGATCCGCACGTGCCGTGACTCCTCGGACTGTGCGCGCGAGAAGCAGATTCGCCTTGTAGAAGTCGATTACGGCTTCCGCAGCTGCAGTGACATCGCGAGGGGTTGGCTCGTCATAGTCATCGCGATCGCCGAACAGCCGTTGAAACGGCGCCGACCGCATATAGCAGTCCAGACACTCAGCCAGACGGATGACTTCGTTGTTCACCTCGTTGACGAGGCGTTCAAGGTCACGGGCATCGGTGACCATACGGCCTGAGGGACGTGTGTGGGGACGGCGATGCTCGTCGACCAGATGCTGTACTGCGTTTTTGCGCTGAACCAGCACCGACACGAATCCCGCGAATACTCCTGGCTCGCTTTGCTTGTCACCGGATATTCTGGACGTCCGCCTTCGGGCCGCCTCGGCCGCCTTCTGATCCTCCATCAGATTCAGGGCCCATTCGAGGTCCTTCTTCCGCACCTCCTCGCGCGTCAGATAACCCGCGAGGCTGGTTTCGAATTGGCGCTGCACCAGCTCGAGAGTCAACGCGCACTTCGCTGTCGTGAGCGGTGGTGCATCGCCCGGGTAGAAGTCCTCGATCATCGGCACAGGCTCGGCCACCCTCAGGTATTCGATACGTTTGGCGCACTCAGCCGAACCTTTGGAGGAATGGTCACGCGTGTAGAGGTCCCGGAGCATGTCGCGCGCCGTTTCCCATTCCGCGAGCCGCAGCCGGCTAGAAATCTTGCGCAGGTGCAGATCGGACAGCGTCTCGAACGCTTGGTAGTTTGTGGGCGGACGCCGATCGGGCAATTCCATGTTGACACGACCCCAATCTGCCGCGAGCACTGACAGGTCGAGATGACGCTAGCAATTGATGGCAAGGCCCCGGTGCGAAACGAGCGTCGAGCATTCTCTGTCGCTAGCGTCCGTATCGACGACTCCGCGAAGTACCACGCCACTGTGGCCCGCAACCGCGCTGCCCACCGCCCATTCTTAAAACCCGCCGCTGGTGGCCTGCTACAGCGTCGCTATGTGAACAGATGCTGTGCCCCAGTCGGATGCCTGCCGCCGCTGCGCTGAGTTCCCTTAGCACTCGTTGCGCAACCCTACGGGGCAGTGATTGCCCGGGGCACCGCAGCAAATGCCCGCGAGCCCAGGCCGTCGGCGCGCCTAGCCGTGCCGTGTCGGTGCCTGATGGAACCATGGAGAGGTGACTAACGATGACCTGACACCACGGCCAGCGTTGGCTGCGTGGCAGCCGATGACCGCAGACGACCGGCAGATGGTGCAGTGGATCGCCGCGAACACCGATAACGCCGAGTACGCCAGGCGAGTGCTGTTCATTCCCCAACAACGTGACTTGAGGTACGCCAGTGCCGCCATTCGGGCATTCGGCGCGGCGGGCAACGTCGGCAGCTCCCGCAGCCCGCACGTGAACCGCGGCGGGCCTGTGCTGGCTTATCGGCCCGACCTTCGCCAATTGGGGCGCGCTGTCGCAGCCGCCGAAAGCCAAGTGCTCGGCGTCATCGAGTTCGCAGAAGGTGAGGTTGCTGGATGGGCTGCGGCGACGAACGCGGTTGACCTCACGACCGGCGAGCCGACCGTTGGCGTGCCCGACGATGTCCACGCGGCCCTCGCAGAGCTGCACACCGCCGGGTACAACGGTTACAGCCGTGACCGAGAGCAGTACTTCGCGGCACACTACTTCCCGCCAATTGACGTGCTTCTCGAAGCGGGCTACCCGTACGCCTTCGTAGCAAGTTATCTAGTGGCACTCGGTGCCCATGGCGACAGCGTTGGCGACGACCTCAAAAGGATCTATGTGCCACCCGCGCAGCGCCGCAGAGCGAGACGGGGCTAGCCGCGTGACCCAAAAAGACGACACCGAACCGACAGATGGCGCGAGCTGGACGAATCCACTAAGTATCGACATCGACAAGCGTAAAGCAGAGCTTATGGCCATGCCCGGTTTCCAACTGAAGGTTGACCTGGAAGCCCTTGGTAGATCCGGGCATATCATGTACAGGAACGCCGAGGAACTGTCGAATCACGCGGCAAAATTCATTCAAGGCTGTACATTCGCTCGCGAGATCTCCGACGACTTTGAGAATGAACTTGTGCGCTACTTGCACAACTACCTCACGTCGATCTATTCGCTGATCGAGGCGCAACGCGTTGTGATGCGCCATCGCTGGGGTGAAAACTCCGAGTTCGAGACAGGTGAATACACGGAGCATCGAAGGGCCACGCTCGAGACCGGTGCAGCGGAGTTCATGACCGAACTGCGCAACTACTGCACACATCGCTCAGTTCCCTTGCCGGGTATCAGCACAACATTGTCGGGCGGGCGGGGGCGACCAACAGTATTAGTCAACAAGCTCACCCTCGACACGGATGCCTTATTGAGGTGGAAGAAATGGACCGCCCCAGCGAAGGCATATCTACGGGCGAAGGACGAGCATTTTGACCTAGGGCCGGCGATCTCGAGCTACGTCAACACCGCCGCCGCCTTTTTCAATTGGTTTGTGGAAGCGATAAATAAGCGCTATGCCAAGGAGAAGAACGAATACCTCACCGCCGCGGAGGAATTCAAGACATGGTACGAGGATGAGACCGGCATGAACACCGAGGGATACCGCAAGCTCTTTCCGCCGACCATCACAGGCAACCGAGCCGAGAGGCACGGCCAGAGACCGCAGCCGAAGCGGATGACGAAGCGCCAGCGCCGGAGAAAGTAACCCGTGATCAACATTGTCGTAAGCGGCGGACAGCCGTCGGTCGGGGTGTGGCTCGCGCCGGTGCTCGCGTTCTGCGGCTCGGCGCTGTTGTTCGGCGGTGCGATGATCACCCTCTGGCGCACAAACCTTGCGGCCTTCAAGCGACAGACGAGAGAGCTTGCGGCGAAAGACCAGGAAGCCAAGGCAGACCGTGCCGCAGCGCGGGCAGACCAGTTGCGCGTTGAAGTCGCCGCGATCCTCGCCGAACGACCGACGACGCTCGACTCTCAGCGGAAGCTGTTCGACGCGACGGTTCAGCATCGCATGGAGATCGGCGCAAACACCCTTTCGCCCGCCGAGCGAAGCCGACAGGTGTTAGATGTAAGGCAACTACATATTGAGCACTCAGACAAGCTGGAACAGTTGGTGATTCGCGCGCTCTTGCTAACGACAGATCCCGAGATCGAGGCGGCGTTGACAAAAGTCCGTACCATTGCACATAACTGGAATGAGCCGATGTTGGCAGCGCATTCTGAGAACGATGTTGAGAAGTTTGAGGAGCTGGGCCGCCGTCTGACTATTGCACTCGACGAACTTGAGGCAGCCACACGAAAACTCACGGCGATTGAGGCTGACCCAGCAGCCCAGTCGGCGCAACCAAATCCCGAAGGCTAGATGGGTGCTGGCGGCCGGGGGAACCGTAAGAGATCCCATGCCGACCAAGTCTGTAGACAACAGAAGAGGTCGTCCTGGGCGAAACGCGCGCTGACCGATTCACGCTGGCCTGTCGTCGGCGATCGCGTGGTCGCAGCGCCCGTACGGGGCAGGCCGGATGCCGTAGTCGTCCCACCTGTCATCGATCACAAGGTCCGGTAGGTCGATGAATCGGAGCAGGTTGTAATGGGCGTCGCGGACTGGCGCACCCCACAGGAGGGACTCGCGTCGCAGCTGAGTGAGCCGTCGCGCGACATCCCAGATCCGTTCGGTTACGCGCCAGGACTCCGAATCGTCCCATACAGGCAGGATTTTCGCGGCTTCGCGTGTGATCCGGGCGCGGCGGTGGTGGGCGTCGCGCGCGGGGCCGGTGACGTACTCGAGAAACGGGGGGCTGGTGAGCATCCGGGCGAACTTCACTTGTTCTGGGTAGACGAGCTGGCGACGGTGTCGATGCCGGTTTGTTGCCGGCGTCGCTCAATTTCCTGGATGCCCATGAAGACCGAGTTAGCGCATACCTTGCCGAGTTCCATTGCGAAGGAGTCGAACAGGACCCCGCGGGCGGCGAGGTGGTTTCGGAAGTGTCGTTCGGCTGTGAGCGCGGCAACATACGTGTGCAGGTCGACCTGGGGTGAGCTGCCGATCCATCGCTTGTGCTGCAGATAAACAAGTCCCGCGTGGGGCAGCCGCCCGATGGCTGCGTTGCCCTGGGTGCACTGCAGGCACAGGCGCCGGTCGGTGACGGGATCGCCGTTGATCTTGGTGGGCGCCGTGAACGCGCTCGGGTGCAGGTTGCCGAGTTGTCGCCAGACTTCCAATCGTTCGGGTGCGGAACCTCCTTTGGGCGATTTACCCAGGCGGATGCCGCTCGCGCAGGCCGGTTTCGATTTCGCCGGGTTGGCTGTGGTTGTGTGTCGCGTGGCGGTGACTGTAGGAAACGACGCCCTCCCCGCCGTAGACCCGAGTGGGGACCGGCAACGGCTGCAGCCTCATTCGGCTCTGCGCAACGGTGTTGGCGCCCCATCTTGCTTGACTGGTGTGCGGGTGCGGAATTCCTCGGCTGCGTGATCGGTCGGAATCGTGTCGAGCAGCTTGCGGTCGACCTTTTCCGCGCCGTCGAGGATGGTGGCGATGGCGGCATCGCTGAGCAGCGCACGCAGCGATCCGATGGACCCACCGGTTCGGTCGTAGAGGTAGCTGGTCAGCGAGGCCAGCGACCCTTCGGGGTGGCGGCCGAGAGGCAGCAGGTTTTCGATGCCCAGGACGAGTTCTTCCCATGCATCGCGCTGTGCGCGCGTCCCGTTAGTGTAGGGGCGCATTTCGTGAATGGTGATGCGGCCCTTGATCTGACGCCCCATGTGGCCGGACAGCAGATCGCTTTGGAGCAGGTCGATCCCGGCGTATAGAAAGGTTGCGTCAAGCCGTTCAGAGAACACTTTTAGGGCCGACGCGGCTTCGCTGCCTGCCTGATGATTGGTACGCAGGTTATGGATCTCGTCGCAGATGACGAGCGACGTGCCGAGGTGGCGCATAACGCCGACGACCCGTTCCGTCAGATCCTGGGCGGTGGCCCTATTCGAGCTGACAAGGCCCAGGAAGTTCGCAAAGGCGAGCATCATCATCATCTTCGGGGTGGTGCCGGGCGGGACCACCGCATAGACGACCGGGGCATAGCTGTTGTCATCGTGCCGGCCAGTCTTCTTGCGCATCGCCTTCTCGTGGCGCTTGCCGATGAGCAGCGCCGCGGTTGATTTCCCCAGCCCGGAAGATCCCGACATCGCCAAGCCGCGGCGCGCGGTCGCGGTCTTGGCCATGTTTCGGGCCATGATGATCCTGGTCTGGCGCGTCAGTGCCGCGGTGTCATGTGTTTCGAGCACCACGTCAGCGGCCAACCACGCGAACCGCTCCTGGTCATAGGCGGCTTTCTCGTCGGGGGAGAGGCTGCTGATCTGCTTCATCATCATGCGCCGCGGTTCGACGGGCTGCCGGTCGACGAACTCTCGCCAGGAGGTCAGTGAATCCGGGACCGCCATTCGCGGTTATTGCTCCTCGTCGATGTCGATGCGTCTGGCGGCTCGGCGCTGTCGAGGTTGGCTGGCGGCGCTCGACAGACCGGTGCCGATCTCATCGATGTCCTCGGCGGCGTCGGCGACGATCTGCAACGGCGGCACGACCGGGGTGTTCACGCTATCGCGCTTGGCTGCCTTGCGTTCTCGCGTCGTATTCGCGCCGCTGGTTTGGATGCGGTTGATTTCAGCAAGCACATCGACGGCTGGGGCAGTCTCGTCACGGCGATCCACAGCCTTGCGGGCAGCGCGCAGCACATCCAGCGAAAACGGTGCCAGCGCGCGCCTGGCGAGCGTCCATTCGGCCTCAATCCACCTGCCCTGTTTGTGATCCCAGAGGAAAACCGATTGCAGCCGACAGGGGTCATAGCGGATCTCCCAACGTCCACGCGCGGGTTCTGGAAGTCCGCTGGTCACGCCGCGCAGCGGATGCAGCTCGGGGCTGTCATAGTGCAGCCCCTCGAAGTTGATCCCGTACGGCTGGATGCTGCGCCACGTCACCGGCAACAACCCGATGTAGTCGTCACGGCCCAGCGCCACATGTGTGGTGGGAGCCACGCCAGCCAGCGCCGCATAGGCCTCGTTGGGGGTCAGATCCTTCTTCGGCATCGCAGGATGGCGCAGCCCGGGATGCGGCTTGTTCTGCCACACCGCGACGATCCACAAGTCGAGCAGGTTCTGAACCTCGGCGAGTGTCCAAAACGCTTCCTGCTCAGGAGATTTACCGCGCCGCACCACGTTGGGTCCGGCGTAGCCGGCCAGGTACTGGGTGAAGCCGCTATTGATTGCGGCGAACACGCGCTCAATGTGCGGCTTGGACCACGTCGTCAACTACATCCAATCCCGACGATCGGCACCGCAAAGTGCGGGTCACGCACCGGTTCCATCCGCTGTATGGCCGGGAGTACGAGTTCGTCGTTCACCGGCAGAACTGGGGTGAGGACCGGGTCTACCTGCATGACGAGAACGGGGAGTTGTTCTCGGTTCTGACTGGCTGGACCGATGCGGCACCGGTCGATCCGTTTGTGGTGGTCGCCGAGGGCCGCTGCCCGTTCACCACGGCGGGGCTGCTGGCCCTCGCGGATCTGATCGACCGACTGCGGTCCCAGCCTGATCGGGACCGGGCTGTCAGGAAGATTACGCCGTGACTGTCAACCAGATTACGCCGGAATTACTGACGATCTTACCCACAGTCGGCGTGTCACTCGGCTCTATCCGCCAGTATTCCCGCGGATCACGCGGCTATCTGCGGCGTGTCAACACCTCACCCCTATACTTTAACGGCATAATCCATCTAACAGTTTGGGTGATTGGGAGGCGATATGGGCCGACGAGGCGCGAGCGAGGACCCGAAGGTAGCAGCGTTGCGGGAGGCGCGCTGCCTCAACCCGCATCCCGAGGATGTGACCGACGAGGCGTTCCGTTCGCAGGAGTTCTTCGACGCCCGCGACGCGGTGCAGGTCAAATACGAGATGGTGCGGCGGGTGCGGGTGGACGGCGACTCGGTCACCGCGACCGCCGAGGCGTTCGGGTATTCCCGTCCCTCCTACTACGAGGCGGCCGCCACGCTCGACGAGCAAGGGCTGGACGGGCTGGTGCCCGGCAAGCCCGGACCGCGCCGGGGACACAAGCTCACCGACGAGGTGTGTGCGTTCGCCGACCAACAGCTGTCCACCGACCCGAGTCTGCGGTCGGCGGATCTGGTGGAGCCGATCGCGGCCCGCTTCGGCGCGCGCGTGCACCCCCGCTCGATCGAGCGCGCGCTGGCCCGCTACCGGGATCAGCAGTCCAAAAGTCGCTGACTCATCCGCTCACGAGCCCAGGAGGGAGGACACCCCGCCGCTGTCCCCGAGACCCTCGCCTGGCCCCGCGACTGCTGAACCGAGCACCTGCTCGGATGCCGGCCAGGATCACGCTGTTCCCGGTGGTGGGCTGGACGCCTGCTACGAACAGCTGCGTCACGCCGCCCTGCACGCGCGTGCCGAGGCGTTCCCGCTGGGCTTCGCCGTGCTCACCCGCCAGGGCGTGACAGCCTGGCGTCGCGCCCTGACCGACCTCACCCCCGATACCCGACCGGCCCCGATCGCGACGGCGGCCCCAGTCGGCGCGGCGGTGTCGGCCCCGATCTCCGCCGAGCTCGTCGATGCCCTCGCCGCTGTTGTGCTCGCCGGCACCTAACCCACCCCGATCGTCGGCACCCGCAACGTCCCACTCCCCATGACCGCCGTGTTCGGCGGGAAGGAGCATGCCCGTGTTCACCGATACCGCCGCCTCCAAGGTGAGCGCTGCTCAGCTGGCCAAACCAGCGCTGTTGTATGTCCGCCAATCCACCCTCAAGCAGGTCATCCACAACGCCGAATCCGCGCACCGCCAATACGACCTGCGCAGCCGGGCCATCGCGCTGGGCTGGGCCGATGATCAGATCAGCGTGATCGACATCGACCAAGGCCACTCCGGCGCCAGCTCCGCCGACCGCGAGGGCTTTCAGCACCTGGTCGCCGAGGTGTCGCTGGGCCGGGCCGGGATCGTGCTCGGCCTGGAATGCTCGCGGCTGGCCCGTAACTCCGCCGACTGGCACCAACTGCTCGAGCTCTGCGCCATGACCGGCACCCTGATCTGCGACGAGGACGGCCTCTATGACCCCCGCCAGTTCAACGACCGGCTGTTGCTCGGCATGAAAGGCCAGATGTCGGAGGCCGAACTGCATTTCATCAAGGCAAGATTGCGTGGCGGGGTGCTATCCAAGGCCCGCCGCGGCGAGCTCGTCATGCCGCTGCCGGTCGGGCTGGTCCACGACGCCGTCGGCCACGTCGTGCTCGACCCCGACACCGCGGTGCAGCACGCGCTGCGCCACCTGTTCGACACGTTTGCCGCCACCGGATCCGCCTCGGCCTGCGTCAAGGCGTTCCGTGAGGCCGACCTGTTGTTCCCGTGGCGCCATCTCAAGGGTCCCCGCAAGGACGAACTGGACTGGAAGCCGTTGGGGCATCACACCGTGCTGCGGGTGCTGCACAATCCCCGCTACGCCGGTGCGTTCACCTACGGCCGCTACCGCCATCACAAACTGCCCAGCGGAAAATGGTCGTCCACCCTTTTGCCGCGCGAGGAGTGGATCTCGTTCATTCCCGACGCCCACCCCGGCTACATCACCCTAGACCAGTACGACGCCAACCGCGCCCGGTTGGCCGCCAATGCCGCCGCGCACGGCCGCGACCGCGCCGGCGGGCCACCTCGGGAGGGACCTGCCCTGCTGCAAGGGATCATCATCTGCGGCCGGTGCGGCAAACGGATGACGGTGCGCTACAACCATCGCCGCGGTCAGCCATTGCCCACCTACGTGTGTCAACGCGACGGGATCGAGAACGCAAAACGGATCTGCGCCAACATCTTCGGCGCTGACCTCGACCGGCGCATCGGACAGCTGCTGTGCGACACCCTGACCCCGCTGGCTGTAGAGGCAGCCCTCACCGTGTCGGCCGAACTCGAACAACGCTCCGCCGACGCCGACCGCATCCGCGCCGCCCACGTCGAACGCGCCCGCTACCGCGCCGACCTGGCCCGGCGCCGCTACCTGGCCGTCGACCCCGCCAACCGGCTCGTCGCCGACAGCCTCGAAGCCGACTGGAACACCGCCCTGCGCGAACTAGGCGACACCCAACAGGCCTACGACAAGGCCCGCCAGCAGCACCCCGGGCAGCTCACCGACGCCCAACGCGCCCGCATCGGCCAGCTGGTCACCGACCTGCCCGCAATCTGGAACGACCCGCACACCCCCACCCGGGAACGCAAACGCATCGCCCGGCTGCTCCTCACCGACGTCACCATCCACCGCGACAGCGACACCATCACCGCGCACGTCCGCTTCTCCGGCGGCACCGACACCACGCTCACCCTGCCCGCCCCCAAACCCGTTGGAGAGCAACGCAAAACACCCGCCAACATCGTCGCCGTCGTTGACGAACTACTCGACGAACACATCAGCGGCGAAGTCGCCGAGATCCTTAACCAGCGTGGTCTGACCACCGGCACCGGGCAGCCCTTCCACCACAAGATCGTGGACAACATCATCCACACCTACCGGCTGCGCAGCCGCCGCCAGCGCCTACGCGCAGCCGGAATGCTCACCCCCACCGAGACGGCCACCCTGCTCGGCATCAGCAGGCACACCCTCAAGGCCTGGCACCGCACCGGAATTGTCAGTGGCCTGCGCTATAACGACAAAGGCGAAACGCTCTACCACCCACCCGACCCCGACAACCCACCGCAACGACCCAAAATCGGAAGACGACCAAAACGCGCTGGCCAACCCGAACAAGAAACTCCCCACGCATCAACCCAATGAGGTGCAATATGCAACCCGAGTCTTGTCGGTCGGGGTGCGCGGGGCCGCCTTGGTGACGCTGATCTGCAGCCGCTCGCAGGCATTCATGAACGTCGACCCAACATAGACCTTGCCGCGGTCCACGGTGATCGACTCCGGCACGATCACCGGCTTGGCCGCGATGCCCGCGCGTATCTCGTCATGGCCGGGGATCATCCCCGTCGGCAGAATCGAGCGGGAGAAACTCACCGAGGCGTGCCAGCCGGGCTGCATCGGTAGGGGAGTCAGTGCCCGTGCAAGCAGCACCGCGGCGTCCACCGCCTTGGTTGCGACGGGCCGCAGAATCGCCGCACATGGTGTCCGGGTGGCGATGTCTAACGCGGCCGTTAGGTCGACGCGCCCGACCGAACCGTCCGGGAAGACCACCATGAGGTCCAGAGGGGTGCTATCGATCTCGACGAGTTCGCCAGGGCGGGACGGGGATTGGCCACCCCAGGCGCGATCTGGTCGATTGGCTTGGCTGCGGCGGGTTGTGGCATTGCCGAATGGATGCTTGGAGCGGTGCAGATTTCCCAATGCTTCATAAAGCGTAGAGCGGCCAGGGATCGGCACGCCCAGTTGCTGCGCTTCGCGTTTCACCTGCGTAATAACCCTTGATTTCGTGCCGGTCGACAGGTTGGTCTGACGGTCGATCGCGGCCTCCAGCAGCGACACCAAACGTGGGTCTATGCGGCCAGTAGGGGAGGACTCTCTCGTCTTGCGTCCATCCACGAGGCTGGCGATCTCGTCACGGCGGTACGCGGCCAGATGTCGCTGTAGCGTCCGAGCTGACATCGGCGTTCCAGCGGCGCGTAGTTCGGTGAGCTTGGCTTCGATCCGATCGCCTAGCAGGTTACGGGTGTAGTACTCGGGCCGGGGTTCGACCTCACCGCCGTCGGGTATAGGCGGAACACCGGTGAACCTCGACGACATGGTGATGCAGGAACTCCGTACGCCGCCTGGTCTCGGGATCCAATGTTTCCAGGACTGCGGCGGTTTCGAGCTTCGGCAAGCTGTCCGGCAAGTCGGGGAGGTAGCTGTCGTCGCCCAGCAACTCGGCGACCGCGACTTTGCGGATGCGGCCGGTCGTCAGATTTTTCAATGCCAGTGTCGTGCCCGCTTGCGCGACGACCTGCCAGCTGTTGCCGTCGTATTGCAGGCAGTCGAACAGCCGTACCGATCTCACGCCGACACCTCGGTATCCAGCGACAGTGGGACGCGCAGGTCCGCCGATAGCTGCCGCCTCCACAACAGGTGCAGCACGTTGGCCAACACCATATCCTTCGACGCGCCGGTTGACCTGCTCACACGATGCGCACCTACGCCCAACGGCAGCGATACTCGACGAAGCAGCGGGTGATCGCCGCGAGGGTGTCGTCGGCCGGTGCGCACCGATCCTGCCGATATCCGGCCAGCCACCGCATGTTCTGCTCTGCCACCGGATCAAGCCCAGTGAAAATCTCGTACTCGCAACCAATCTCTGCGCAGATCTGGCGCGTCAGATTGAACTGGGCGGCAGCGTCATCGACACGGTCGGGGTGACGGACATCAACCAACCGGCCGTCGCCGTTGCCTAAGCGGACGAAAAAGTCCGGGACATGGCTCCGTTGACCGGCCATTCCATGCGGCCACAAGAAGGCTAAGGGCTGAGCCGCGATCGCCACGATCTGCGGCTCGAAGTCTGCCGACATGAGGTACTCGCGTTCCAACAGCGACTCGAACGGCACATGTGCGCGCACCGTGCTCGACCACCACAAGCCCTCATAGTTCCGCTTACCCGGCCACGCGAAGAACCTCCGTGTCGGAATAGCCCGCTCCACGGCGAGCAACGCCAAGTCGGCCGATACGTCGTCGTTTCGGGTAGCGCCGTCCAACCGCAGCAACACGCGAGTCCGGTCTGTCGCATTCACCGGCAACGACTCGACGTGTATCGAACCCACAGCAAGCTCTTCACAGATGCCGTCCGAATGAGGGGGACCCGTTTGATGGTCCAGCCGCTATGCGGCTTGGGGTTGGTGGGTCGTGGTCCATTGTAGGGCAAACTCGGCTGGGGTGAGTTCGCCGTGGGCGGAATGGGGCCTGTTGGCGTTGTAGTCGCGTCGCCAGTCTTCAATGATCACGCGGGCTTCCAGCAGCGAGTCGAAGCGCCAGGAGTTGAGCAACTCATCGCGGAGCCGGCCGTTGAACGATTCGATCCAGGCGTTCTGCCACGGCGAGCCGGGATCGATGAACAGCGAACCGGTGCCGTTGAATCGGCACCAGTCGTTGACAGCGTGGGCGATGAACTCGGGCCCGTTGTCGAAGCGCACGTAGCACGGTGCTCCTCGCTGTAAGGCCAAGCGGTCCAAGACGTCGACGACGCCGTCGGCGTCGATAGCGCGGTCAACCTCGATTGCGAGGGCTTCGCGGGTGAATTCGTCGATCACGTTGAGCATCTTCAAGGTGCGCCCGTCGGCAGTGGTGTCGAACTGGAAGTCCATCGCCCAGATCACGTTCGGACGGATCGGTGACATCGCGCCCACGGCGACACCGATGCCGGTCAGCCGCTTCTTCTTGCGGCGCTGCACAACCCGCAGCCCTTCCTCGCGCCACAGTCGGCGGATCCGTTTGTTGTTGGCCGTCCAGCCGGCGCGCCGGGCCATCTTGGCGGCCCGCCGCCAGCCCCAGCGTGGCCGGTCGGTGGAGAACTTGCGCAGCCAGGCACGCAGCTCGGCTTCCTCATCGGGGATCGGCGCCGGTTGCAGGCGCATCGTGGAAGCGGTGGATACCCACCACCGTGCAGGCTCGGCGTTCAGAGACCCCGAACCGCTCGCGCAGCATCGTCACAGCGCTGCGCTTGCGGTTCGGGGTTAGAAGTTTCCCGCCGAAATCTCCTTGAGCATGTCGATGTCGAGGGCCTGGTTGGCGACCATCTTCTTGAGCCGGGCATTCTCGGCCTCGAGTTCTTTGAGGCGTTTGGCGTCGCTGGCTTTCATGCCGCCGTACTGGGCAACCCAGCGATGCCACGTCGACTCGGCGATCTGCAGGTGCCGGCACACCTCGCTGAGTTCCTGGCCTGCCCCGAGGAGCTTGTTGCCCTCGGCGAGCTTGCGGATGATCTGATCCGGCGTGTGCCGCCGACGCTTGTTTGCTGTCATGTCGTTGTCGATTCTTCCTGCCCGAACCACGGGCATCAGAGTCGCACAACGACTGGACCACTACAACGGGCTCACCTCACGAACCTCAGCCGAAACACCAAACGAAGGCTATGCCACTTATATCCGGATACCAGGCGACACACCGTAGCCTGTCACGATGATTCGGAAAACTGCCAACTAAATCGGAATCGGGAACGGACAAGCGGTACCGCTGAAACCATTGGGCAGCAGGGCCATAACGAGTGCGCTACTTGACATAATGTCGCTTATCGGCACTCAACTGGGGCTCCAGAAAGGAAAAATACCTGAACCCCTTGACGACGACCGATTACGAGCACAGGCTCGGGCAGCACACGGCATCGACGGCGCCCTCCGGGCCGCTCGGCCCCACGGGCCGTGCGTTGGCCTCGGTGCGATCGATCACGTGGCGATGCCGCCGGACGCCGCCCCCGGCAGTGGCTTCGAGCCCTTGTCACCGCAGCCTAATCCGGCCGAGGCCGCGGCTGGGCCGATAATGGATCGATCCACCGGACTCCGGAAAACCGACTGAAGTCGACATCGGTGGAGCATAGTTGCGCGCCGTGTTCGATGGCCAAAGCGGCCAAGTGAGCATCGCTTGTCAGGTTTCCCGCTGTTCCAAGCGAAGTCAGCAATCCCCGGAGCACGGCTGCGTGGCGATCCGTCGGATGTATGACGGTGACGCACGGTTGCTGCAGCCACCCGTCAACGACGTCCAACGATTCGGCGACGGTCAAGGGGCGCTCGAATACCGCGGCACGCGTCGCGAGCCGGACGAAACCGATGAGGACATGCCACGCGAAAGCGACGGTGTCCGAACCAGACAACGTCTCATCGAGCCATTGCCTTGCTGGCTTGTGACGAGGCGACGAGTCGTCCATCGCATATATCAGGATGTTGAGGTCGAGTAGTCTCATCAGTGCTCATTTGCGGAGCGCAAGCTTACGCGCAATCTCTGCGTCTTCGTCCGCCGCGGCCAGCCTCAGCGCCTTGTCGATGTCGAATCCCGCACGCAGTCCCATGTCCCGACTCGGCGTGCGATAACCACGGCGGACGGGCTCGCCACTTAATCCACGCCGCACCGCATCGTTCAGCACGACCTTGAACGAGGTTCCCCGCTCGCGGGCTACCCGCCGCAGCGCGGCGACAACGTCGGGATCAAGGGTCACGGTGGTACGCATGGCTCTTGCAATCATAACAGCGAGTGCAATGCTGTCATGCTGCTCATATAGTTGTGGCAGGTGTGCCGTGCCCGGTCGCGCCGCACGCCTGGCTGACGCCGCTTCCGTGAGCGCACCAGGCACAGAGATGTCCCGGCGCCGATACAGATCGCAGTTGCGCGCGGCTTTTAGAGCCTGTGCAGCTGCCGAAGCCGGGCCAGTAGCGCTGCGATGTCCGGCTCCAGTCGCGGGCTCGGCCCCGCGACGATCCGATCAGCCGGGGGGTCGCCGAGCAGCAGCCGCGCCACATCGCTGACCCCGTATCGCAGCGCCTCCAGGTTGTAGCCGCCCTCGAGCACAAAGACGACTTTGCCCTGGCAAAAGCGTTGAGCCATGCGGATCACTTCAGCGGCAAGGTGGGAGTAGCCGTCCAGGGTCAGCCGCATCGCCGCCAGTGGGTCCGCCCAGTAAGCGTCGAACCCCATGGAAACGAGGATCAGCTGGGGGTCGTAGCGCTGGGCGGCGGGCCAGATGACCTGGTCGAAAACCGTTGCGTAGTTGGTGTCGCCGCTACCGGCGGGCAACGGAATGTTGATCGTGTAGCCCTCGCCCGGGCCGGCGCCGATGTCGGTCGCCGCGCCGGTACCCGGATAAAACGGGTATTGGTGTGTGGAGACATACAGCACCGAGGGGTCGCGGTAAAACATGGCTTCGGTGCCGTTGCCATGATGCACGTCGTAGTCGATGATCAAGACGCGCTCAACACCGTATCGGGCCTGCGCGTAACGGGTGGCGATGGCGACGTTTCCCAGCAGGCAGAACCCCATTCCCCGCTCCGGCAGGGCATGGTGTCCCGGCGGGCGAATGGCCGCCAGCCCGTTCTCGGCGGCTCCGCGCAGCACCGCATCGACCGCCCCCGCCGCTCCCCCCGCCGACAGCAGCGCGATGGCCAGCGCGTCGGGGCCGGCATAAGTGTCGGCGTCAAGATGTGTCATGCGGGACCCGGCGCTGATGCGCCGCAGCAAATCCAGGTACTCGGCCGTGTGCACGGTCAGCGCGAGTTCTGGATCGAGGGCTTCGGCCTGAAGCGCAACCATCCGCGCGCTTAAGCCACTGTGATCCAAACCGCGCCACACCGCGCGGATGCGCTCTGCATTCTCGGGGTGGCCGGGTAGATCGTGTTCGGTGTACCGCGGATGCGTGGCGTAGATCGTCGTCACCGCTGGATCTCCTGCGGCCACCACCCCATCCAGCGCCGCCCCCGCCGATTATCCGGTGCGCACAATCCGGTCGTCGCCCACCCGTGTTGTGCTTTAACCCCATTCATGCGGCTCGCGGGGCAGTGGCGATGCGGCATCGCGACCCTGTTGCGCGCGCGGGCGGTAGCCATTCGGCATCAACGTGCGTGACGCGTTTTGACCGGATGACGCGATGGATGGCCGGGCCCGGTGCCGATCCCCGTGTCCACCAATCGGTGGGCGAAACGAACTCAACCGGCTTCAACGTCATAACGCCAGTGTGATCCCCAACGCCCGGACATGGCGGCAAAACGCGGCAAAACCGCAAAGAGTCGCCGGCGGCGTGCATCCGGGCATCGGGCCTACCGGCCGGCGACACGGCCGACGGTCTCAGCGAAAGGCGCCGGCATCGCGACACGGGTCGATGAAGGTGCGTCCACCGGGATCTGCTAGCAATGCGTCCGGAAGCTGTTTGTGGCGTCCCGACGACACCGTTGCCGTTGAGTGTGTTTGAGTTGCACGCTCATGCGGCGTCCCCTTGCGGGGTTTGGGTTTTGGCCTCTCCGCATCCGGCCCCGCGCGGGCGGGGTCTTACGGATGCTCCGCCGGCACCGGATGTTCCGGTGTCCGCGCCATGGCCTGTGCCAACCGATGCGGTTGGCCCGGGTACCGGTGGGGCCGTGGTCCCGACTGGACCACAACTGGCGTGATCCGGCCAGCCACGGAGATTAAGCGCGGCGTTGCGATCACGGTCGACGACGTCGCCGGTGCGCGGACACACCAGCAGCTTGTCGATGCGCCCTTTGCCGATCAGCCGGCACGCGGTGCCGTCGGGTTGGGCGCAGCCGTGATGGATCTGGCTGGATGGGAACCAGCGATCCGCCACCGTGAGCACCGCGCCGTGGCGGGCGGTTTTGTAGGCCAGCATCGGCCTGATCGAACCCATCGCCGCATCGCAGACGGCGCGCCGGTAGGCGCGTCGTCCCATGCTGCGTTTCATGGCGGCCACGTCGAGGTCTTCGATCACGATGTGGCCATAGCCGCCGGCCAGCTCGGTGGTGAGCCGATGGGCGGCTTGCCGCCGCAGGTGCACGCACCGGCGATCCAGCCGGGTCAGCTTGGCTTTCGCTGCCCGGTGGCCGCGCGATCCGGGGATGCGGCGGGAAAGTTCACGCCCGGCCCGCCGCCGCGCCGCCAGGGTGGCTTTCAGCGGGACCGGATTTGGGTATTCGGTAATGGTCTGCTCGCCGGTGGCGGTGTCGAGGGTGGCGACGGTGGCCAAAGCGCGCACCCCGAGGTCGATGCCGGCGACCACGGTCGGCGAGGCCACCGTGGGCGCGGTGGCCGGTGTGCGCAGCGCGTAGCCGATCGAGACGAACAACCGGCCCCACCGCTGCGACAGCGTCACGTTCAGAATGCGGGCCCGCCCGGAAGCGACATGCCGTTGCACCCGGCGGGTGTTCTCCTTGGATCGCAGCGGCCCGATCACCGGCACGGTGATGGTGCGCCGATCGTCCTCGACTCGCATGGTTTCGGTGGTGAAACGTACTCTGCCGGCGTCGCGGCGCGCGGATTTGAAACGCGGAAAGCCCACACGGCGACCTCGCCGTGTGCCGTTGCGGCTGGCCGACCAGTTCTGCAGCGCCCGCGCCAGATCGGCCAGCCCTGAGGAGTAGGCCTCTTTGGAATTCTCAGCCCACCACGGCGCGACCGTGTCTTTGGCGCGGTTCCACGCCCACCGCAGCGAACCCAGGTCCCAGCCCACCGGCTCATGACTTGGATCGGCAGCTTTGGCGTCCAGGTCGGCCTTCACTTGGGCCAGGCCCCAGTTGAACGCCTTGCGCCGCGCGCCGAAATGCGCGCGCACCAACCCGGCCCGATCCGGCTCGGCGGGCCATTCGACCTCGAACTTGGCCGCTGTCACCGTCCACCCGGTGGGCAACAGCGCACCGGGCGAACCCGTCTGGGCGTAGCCCTCGGCGTCCCCATCGAACAGCTCGAACAGTACTGACACCGACTCCACCGCCGCCCGGTGCGCCTCGAAATCGGCGCCCACATCGACATACCGGGACCACGTCGGCGTCCCATCGGGTTTCGGCTTGCCCGCCAGATGCGCCCCGCCGGTGGCCGCGGCCACCTTCGCGGCCTGCGCCCTGGTGCGCATCCCGACGATCATGCCGCCCGGCCCGGTCCCTGTTTAGCGGCCGTCAGCGCGCGCATCGCCCGGTTCCGTGCCCCGCGCCGCCCACACAGCCGGGCGCACATCGACGTGAGGACCTCGATCATGTCGCGCACCAGATCATCGGTGGTCTCCCCGGGATCGGCCACCACGATCCGCCGGCCCTGCGCAGCCAACGCCGCCTCCAGATGCTCCACCCCGAAGCGGGCCAACCGGTCGCGATGCTCCACAACAATGACCTTCGCATCCGGGTCCGACAAGATCCGGCGCAGCTTCGGGCGTTTGCCGTTCAGCCCCGACCCGACCTCGGTAACGACCTGCCCCACCGCCAGATCCCGCTCGGTCACCCACGCCGTCAACCGGGCCACCTGGCGATCCAAATCGGCGCGCTGATCATGGCTGGACACCCGGGCATAGATCACCACACTGTCCACCGCGCCCCCGCCGGCCGGCGTCGTGCGCACCAGAATCAGCCGGCCCACCCGCTCCGCGGGCACCGGCAGCGTTCCCTCCCGAAACCAGCGATAAGCCGTATGCCGGTTCACCCCAACCGATCCGGCCCAATCCGCCAGATTCACAACACCAATTCAAACACACTTACGCACACTTAACTACACTCAACACGCAACAGTTCGCAACCCCCGGGCATCGCGACAACGAGTTCGCCCGCGTGCGGGATCAGGGCCGTGGCGTGTCTGGGCTGTTACGGCATCGGGCCCATTCGCGTTCGGGTAGAAAGCGGCGCCGCAACGTCGCTAAGAGACGATAGGCTTCCTCGATTTGCGCCCGGAGTCGCACGAGCTCCGCGGGTGGCCGGTCGTCGCCGATACGACGGCGGCGAAGCCTCATCCAGCGATCCGCCAGGGGCCTGGCCAGTTGCTCCAATTGCGCGATCTCCATCCGCAGCACCGCCTCAAAAAGCTGGGCCTGGGCCACCTCGGCGGCATTGAGTGGTTCCGTAACGTCGTCGCCACGGGAGAAATTGCGCTGGGTATCGGGACGCCGCGCCCCCCAAGGCGGGTTTTTGTAGTCCGGTGGCCGTCCGGCCCGCCGCCGATCGATTATGTCTTCGCGCGGCAGCGCGTGCGACCCCGAATCCGCGGACTGCATCATCGGAAACTCCCCACCCCGGGCTCCTTTCACCTGGCCGTCTGCCCGGTTCTCGGTCCATAGCGTAACCAAACGTTGGCGTGTGAGCTTTCGGTGGTATGAGCACAAGACGTCTTTGCTCGAAAGTCGTCTTTGCCCGAACGATGCAGGCGTTCATCGTTGTGGTCGCGCCAAAGCCCGGCGGGGGCCGGTACCGGGCGGGCACCGGGAGCCGGGTGGTAAACACCGTGCATCCTCGAATCGCCTCACACCTCGAACGCGCCTTCAGAAACCTCTCTGAACAACGTTTTCGGGGTTTCCCCGTGGTCTGCTCCGGTATCGTCCACGACCCCGCTCTCGAACAGACATCGCACCGGGGCCGGGAGGGAAACGCCAGGGCCGCTTGGCCTCCGCTCGCGGCTGGCGCCCGGGAGTGCTCGGTGTTAAGCGGGCTCGCTACGCATCGAGCCGGGCGGGAATCGATTCCGCAATGCCGTGAGCAGGCGGTGCAGTTCTTCGATGCTCGTTGTCAGCTCGGTCAGGGGCTTAGGCTGCCGGTTGCCGCTGGTCTCTGCCCAACGGGCGACCGTGAGCATCGCCAGTTCTCGCAACTCGGCTATCTCGGCTTGCAGAATTCTCTCGAAGAGTCCCGCCTGCGCGGCGTCGGCGGGGTGTACCCGCCCGGTCGAGGCATCGAGCGCCGGGGGCTGCGGATGGCCGGCGGGACTTCTGGGCACTGTGGGGGACTTCGGTAAGCGGCCGGTCACCCGGCCATGTACCGGGCGCGCGATCATGCGTGGGGACGGTGTCGTAGGCATTGATGTGGTGTGTTGCATCATGAGAGGACCTCCCGACATGTCGACATCCATGAGACGCAGCCACGAAGTATCCATGCTCTAAAACCAAATGGAACGGTATCTCGTCTGCGCCGAACTGAACCGTCCAAACGACGTTGTTAACCCGATAGCCATCTGGGTCACACTGCGTTCACCGAATGGTCTTTTCATCGGGCTGTGCGAGCGAGAAGCATGAGATCGTTCTGCGCCGGTACGCCGGAGGCGCGACGAGCCGCCGCATGCTCACCCCCGAGCAGGTGAGTAGCCCCCGGGCTGCTCACCGGATCCGGCGGCCGTCGGCACCGAAAAAATGCAGATGCTCGGACTGCGGGCGAAGGCGCAGACGGCTGCCCCGCCGCGGCGGGTCGTGCCCGTCGGCTCGTGCCACGACGGGCCGATCGGGTGTGCCGTCACCAACGATGCGGCCATACAGGTAGGCGTCGGCGCCGAGCTCTTCGACCATGTCGACCTCCATTTCCACGCCGGTTACGCCCAGTTCGAAGTGCTCGGGCCGGATGCCGACAACCACCTCGCCGGTAGTGCTGCTGACGTCGCGAGGAACCCGAATTTGCCAGTCCCCCAAAGACGCTGATCCATCGACAACCGGCAACGTGAAGAGGTTCATCGCGGGAGAGCCAATGAATTCCGCGACAAACACGTTGACCGGATTGCGGTAGAGCTCCCGAGGTGCGCCGCACTGTTGCAGCATGCCGTCCCGCAGCACCGCGACCCGGTCCCCCATGGTCATGGCCTCAACCTGGTCATGGGTGACGTAGATGGTGGTGGTGCCCAGCCGCCGTTGCAATGCGGCGATCTGCTTGCGCGTCTGGACCCGCAGTTTGGCGTCGAGGTTGGACAGCGGCTCGTCCATCAAGAACGCCTTCGGGTGGCGCACGATGGCGCGGCCCATGGCCACCCGCTGGCGTTGCCCACCGGACAGATCTTTGGGTTTACGGTCCAGATACGGTTGCAGGTCGAGCAGGCGCGCAGCGTCTAGCACCCGTTTGCGCACCTCCGCCTTGGGCGTTTTGGCGATCCTCAGCGCAAACCCCATGTTTTGAGCCACGGTCATGTGCGGGTAGAGCGCGTAATTCTGGAACACCATCGCGACATCCCGGTCTTTGGGGTCGACGTCGGTGACATCACGCTCACCGATACGGATGCGCCCGGAATCCACCGGTTCCAGCCCCGCCACCAGCCGCAGTGCCGTCGTCTTACCGCATCCGGATGGTCCCACCAGAACGACGAGCTCTCCGTCGGCCACAGCGAGGTCCAGGCGGTCCAGTGCCGGGCGGTGCGTGCCGGGGTACCGCCGTGTTGCCTGCTCGAAGCTCACCGATGCCACCGAAGAACACCTATCACTTGCGAAATCTGCGCTTCCCGTGCCTATCCGCCGAGTCCGGTCACGGCGATGCCTCGGACGAAGGCGCGTTGGGCGACGGCGTAGACGAGGATCAACGGCACCAGGATCAGCATCGAGGCCGCCATCAAGACCGGCCACCTGGCAACGTATTCGCCGCGCATTCGGACCAGGCCGAGGGTCAGCGTGGCCAGGCTGTTTCGCTGGATCATCAACAGGGGCCACAGGAAATCGTTCCACATGCTGACCCAGGTGAGCACCGCGAGCACCATCACCGCGGGCTTGGCGTGGGGCAGCAGAATCCGCCAATAGATCTGCCAGGGCGAGCAGCCGTCGAGAATTGCGGCTTCCTCGAGATCGGCCGGAAGGGTGCGGAAGAACTCCCGCATGAGATAGGTGCCGAACGCGCTGCCAAACAGTCCGGGCACGATCATCGCCCACGGGGTATCGGTCCAGCCGAGGACTCGCATAAGAATGAACTGCGGGATCACCGTCACCGTCAGCGGCACCATCAAGGTGCCAAGGTACCAGATGAATAACGTGTCTCTGCCACGAAATTGCAACCGCGCGAAGGCATATCCAGCTAACGAGCAGAAGAACACCTGGCCGGCCGTCACGCACCCGGCATAGAGCATGGTATTGAAAAACATTCGCCAGAAGGGCATCAGGCGGAATACCTCGGCGTAGTTGGACCACTGCGGATGAGCGGGAAGCAGCGTCGGTTCGCTTATCTCGCCTTCTTTCTTCAAGGATCCCGAAACCGCCCACAGGATCGGGAAGAGCGCACACCAGGCTATGCCAATAAGCGCAGCGTAGGCCGCCAGGGCGCGCACGATATTGGCTTTGACTACACGCTCAGCTAAGCCCACGATTGGCCTCCCAGGAGCGGCGGTGCGCGAGACGCAGCTGTAGCACGGTTAACACCAGCAGGATGGCGAACATCACCCATGCCAGCGCGGACGCATATCCGAACTCCAAAAAAGCGAAAGCGTGCTGAAAGAGCATGATGCCCAATACATAAGTTCCGGTCTCCGGACCACCGTTGCCTCCAGTGAGGACATAGACCAGGTCAAAAGCCTGAAACGCGTGGATGATCGAGATGATCACGATAAATGACAATGCCCCGCGAATCAGCGGTATGGTGATGGAGACGAATTGCCGTAGTCCTCCGGCGCCGTCGATTCTGGCGGCCTCGTAAAGGCTCTCGGGAACCCCCTGCATAGCGGCGAGCAAGATGACAGTGGCGAAGGGCACGCTTCGCCAGACGCTGACCAGACACAGTGAGACCATGGCCCATTGGGGTTCGATCAGCCAAGGGATGGGCCGGATTCCCAGCCATCCGAGAATGATATTGAGCAGTCCGTTGTCGGTGTTGAAGACGAACTGCCATACCACCGCCATCACCACCGACGACACGGCGAGGGGCAGAAAGACAATGGTTCGAAAGATGCCGATACCCTTGATTTTCCGGTTTAGCATTTCGGCCACAACGAGGCTTATTAGCACCGTCGGCACAATCGTCCCCACAGTGAAAACCACTGTGTTGCGCACTGCGATGGGAAAAAGCGGGTCCGCGGTAAAGAGATGGCGAAAGTTCGCCAGGCCAACGAATTTCGGACGCGTGAAGAGGTCCCATCGCTGCAAGCTCATGTAGAGTGAGAATCCGAGCGGGAACAGCATAAACACGGCGACAGCCGCAAGATTCGGTGCGACGAAAAGCCGACCAGCCCACGCTCGACGTCCGGAAGCCTTGCGGCGCCGGGTAACCGCAACGCTGGGTTGGCCGCTCGGTGTCATGAGCCCCGCAGCACCTCATCGATCTCATGGGACAGCCCGTTGGCCAACGATGTGGCCGGGCGGGTGCCCCGCAGGACGGGCCCGAAATTACGGTCCATCAATGCGTTGACCATTTCCCACGCCGGGGTGATGGGCAGGCCTTCGGAGTGGGCCGGCCCGCCGGTCAGCACCGCGAGATTGGCGATCCTGCGATGAGCCTTGGCGAAGCCAGCCGAGTTGATCGCGGACTTAAGCACCGGCACGAATAGGCCGGATTCGCCGATCAATGCCTGCCCGACGGGTCCGGTGCTGAATTTCACGAACTCCCACGCCTGCTGCTTACGGCGGCTGCTCGCCGCGATGGCCAGCCCGGTGGTGCCGATGTTGGAACGCGCGCTCAGGCCCAGCCGGCGCGCGGACGGCCCTGTCGGCAGCACCGTGACGTCGAAATCCAGGCCCTGGGCCCGGTCGAATGTCTGATAGCGCCAGTGCCCGCCCAGCGCCATCGCCGCCTTGCCGGTGGAGAACAAGTCCATCGTGGACATCGACTGGGTCTCAGAGGGAGTCGGTGCGACCCTGTGCCTGGTGGCCAGATCGGCGTAGAACTGGACGCCTTCGATAAACGCGGGCTTGTCGAAATTCAGGTGCGTGGGGTTTACGCGGGGGGTAGACCACGGGACGCCGTTGTTCATGCCGAACAGCCCGGCCGAGTAGGCCGGTGCCCAGGTGTCGACGAATCCCCACTGGCTGGCTCTGCCGGACCCAGCGCGCTTGGTGAGGGCTTTTGCCGTGTCGAGGAATTCGGTGAAAGTCCACGGCTGGTCCCAGCTTCGGGGCGGGGGCGGCACGCCGGCCTGCGCGAAGAGCGCCTTGTTGTAGAACAAGAAGTTTCCCGACCACTGCTCCGGGAGGGCGTACTGCCCGCCGTTATAGGCGAACGTGGCATAGAGCGATTTGATGCTGTCGGCTTCCAGCTCCGCGGCAAACGCCCGATCGTGGGCCAGCATGCTGCCCAGGTCCAGCAGTACCCCGCGGTCGGCCAGCTCGGCGTAGGTGAATTCCCACGCCATCAGCACATCCGGGCATTTGCCGCCGGCGCAAAACGTCGAGATCTGCTGCATCGCTCCCGGCCCCGACAACAATGGCCGCACCTTGATGTCGGGATGCCGGCGCTGGAACGCCTCGATGACCCGCATCCGGGCGTCGGCTTCTTCCGGATTGGCCGCGAAGAAGAACGTCAGTGCGTCGTCTCCGCCGGCACAGCTGACAGCCCACGGCGCCAGTGACGCGGCGCCGAGCGCACCGGCACCACACAACAGCGTCCGCCGTCCGAGCGGCTTGTCGAGCATGGCGCTCCTACTCGTGACGTGTTCTACTCTTGGCGTGTTCGCGCCGACCATCGGGTGCTATGGGGCGTTTCATCCAGGATGCCCGCTGTGGCGGCGATCAGTGCGGCAGGGCGAGAACGGCGGCGCGGAGACGGGGTCTCCTCGGCGACCTGGGTGGCGCCCGGCGCCCATCAGGCACTGGGGACCACCGCGATGCCCGCCGCGCGCATCTCCTCGATGGCGGTTGCCGTTGACTCCTCCGCCGCCCCCGCCGTCAGATCCACCAGCACCCTCGTGGTGAAACCGGCCCGCGCCGCGTCCTCGGCCGTTGCGCGCACGCAGTGGTCGGTCGCGATGCCGACCACGTCGACGTCGTCGACCCCGCGTTGGCGCAGCCAGTCAAGCAGCGGCGTTCCCTGCTCGTCGGTGCCCTCAAAGCCGCTGTATCCGGCGCTGTAGGCGCCCTTTTGGAACACCGCCTCGACCCGGCGGGTGTCGAGGCCGGGATGCAATTCTGCGCCACGTGTTCCGGCGACGCAGTGCGGCGGCCAGGACGACGAGTAATCCGGGTGATCGGAGAAATGATCACCGGGGTCGATGTGAAAATCTTGGGTGGCCACGACGTGGTCATAGCCGGGAGAGCGAGCCAGATAGTCGTTGATGGCGCTTACTACTGCGCAACCCCCGGCCACGGGCAGCGCACCCCCCTCGCAGAAGTCGTTTTGGACGTCAACGATGATCAACGCGCGCATAGCGCCCACGGTATCGCCGACGGTGAGCTCAGGCGGCGAAGCCTCGACGGCGGGCTCTGGTGTCCACCGTCCACAGATGCGCGCACGTCGGACATTGCAGGTGCACCACGGCGGCATCGTTGCTGAGCAAATACTGCCAATGGGTGTGACAATTGCGGCCATGCCGGCAGTCGCGGCACTGCGCACCGTGATCGCAGTTTGGGCAGGCCAGCCAGGCACGCCGGCTCGGATCGGCGTCCGGGTCAATCGGGAGCATGATCCACCGCCCGATCCGGCAGCACCCCGGCCGTGACCAGGCGGTCATAGCAGCGCCGTTGCTCGGAATCCAGGTTGGAGTACAGCATGGCGTATGCCCGCTCCTCCTCGGCCAGCGCCCGGATGGGGTCCCAATCCTCGCCGATCGCCGCCAGCACAGCGCTGCGCCGCCGAAGCTCGTCGAGCGTCAGGTCGTAGGCGAATTCCCAGCCAGGCTGGTTGATCGGCACGGCAACTCCCGGGGGCACCTCGTATTACGTAGGCTAGGCTCTCCTAAAATAGGGCGGGGCGCAATGGCGTGCGTCACATAACGGGGATGAGATCGATCACTGCTCGTGCGGGCGGCGGGTCGTGCACCGGCGGCGCACGTGCGGGCGCCACCCGCCGCGCCAAAAATACAGCGCCCAAGAAACCGTGACCGTCGCGAACGCACCGGCCTGCACCGTGCCCACCCAACTGGCGGGATAAAGCACACCGGTTATGTAGTGGGCAATGAATCCCTGCGGCGGGAGCGGCGCCATCCCGGCCCTGGCGCGAGCCCAGCGCTCCAACCCGGTCAACGGACAGTCGAGATGCGCAATCGTCGTCACCATCCCCCAGCTCACCACTGCGCCGTGGAGCCAGAAAGTGCGCCGCCAGCGCAGGGCGATAAACCCGCCGCCGACGAGGTAACCGAGGAACGCAAAGTGGCTAAGCGCGGCTAGCGCGACCACGATCGCATACATCGGCGAGGGCCCTGCCAACCACGACCACGCCGGGTGGTCTGCACTACGAAACGGGCGATAGGGCCATGCTACCGGCCGCACCCCACGCGATCGCACCAAAACGGGCCGGCCAGAGCCGGGCATGGCCGCGGGCCTTTCCGGGCCGTCGCACTTCGGTCCTTGGGACGTGGCCGAACGGGTCAACCGGGCGGGCGCCGGTTAGCCTGACGGAATGCGAATCCCCGCCGTGCTGGGAGCGGTGTTGTTGTTGGCCGGGTGTGCGCACACCGTCAGCGACGGGTCTCAGCAAACCCGTACCCGCGCGCCGTCGACGACGGTGACCAGCGCCGCGCCGTCGGCAGCCAGGCCGCTCCCACCCTCGGGACCGCCGGGGCCGGGTACCCCGATTTCCGATGTCATCGCCTGGGTCAAAGCGGCCACCCCCGCCGATGCCGCCCGCTACCACAGCGCGACGCGTGAGGGCGCCACTACCGGGCTCGGTGATGACATCGCCTTCACCGCCCCAGGTGGCACAGTCGCCTGCATGACCGACTCCAAACACGCCAGCGGGACGTTATCCTGCCTCGTCGACCTGTCCAAGCCGCCGCCGCGGCCGCCGAACGCCTCCGGGGCGTGGAAAGGCGGCTGGGTCGACTTCGACGGCGCCAGCCTGCAGGTCGGGTCCGTCCACGGCGATCCGGGTGCGTTCATCTATGGTGAGGGCCCGGAGTTGCCCGATGGGCAGTCGCTGGCATTCGGCGACTTCCGCTGTCGCGCCGATCATGCCGGCGCGTTGTGCGTGAACTACGCCCACCGTTCGGCGGTGGCGCTTTCGGCTGCCGGTGTCGAGCCGTTCGGCTGCCTGCGGCCCGTGCCGCCGCCGGAGGATGTCGGCGCGAAATTCAGCTGTCCGTAGGGCCGCCAATAGCGCCTGCTAATTCCGCGTACTGCGGTGGCGCTCCGCGTCCGCCGGCGACGGGTTGTCTGCGGGAGCGAGTTGCAGCACCCGGATTTCCCCCGCGCCACCGTCCACCTCCACGAGTGCCCCCGGTGGCAGGCGCCGCGTGGCCCCCGCCGCGTCCACCACGCACGGAAAGCCGAACTCGCGGGCCACGACCGCAGCATGCGACATCGGCCCGCCCAGCTCCGTCACCACCGCGGCCGCATAGGAAAACGCGGCGGTGTAGCCGACATCGGTCACCTCAGCGACCAGGACTTCGCCGGGCTCCAGCTCGGCGATAGTCTCGGGCCGGACGATGCGCACCCGGCCCCGGATCCGGCCGCCGCATACGCCCAGGCCACGCAGGCTGTCCCCGACCGCCAGCACCGTGGCCAGGGTGCTGCCCGGCTGCCAGCTGCCACTGAAGACGGGCGGCGGAGCCACGCTTGCCAGCCTGCGCTGTTCGGCGCGGCGCCGGGCCACCAGATCCAAGACGTCGGGTGGCAACGCCTCAAGTTCGTCGACCAGCAGATAGAACACGTCGTCGACGGTGTTGAAAACACCGGAATCCGTTAGCCGGCGGCCGTATTCACGCAGCAGCCGCCGCAGCACCCAGATGGCCCGCACCATTTTGTCGCGGCGGACTTCTCGCTCGCGCAGCTGGCTCGCCGCCAGCAGGGCAATAGCCTTCGCCCGCAACGGAATAACCGGATGCTTGGGTGCCGGGGCGGCGGGAACGTCCAACGATTTGGCCACCATCTGAAGCAGCAACTCCGGATCGTCGACGTAGGTGGTCGCGGCCATCTCCACCTCCGCCGGGCCGCGGTGCCCGATCACCGCCAGCTCGGCGTGTAGGGCGGCATGAAATTCCGGTGCCTGCGCGGCCAGCGACTCGTTTAGGTGTTCGCCGGGATCGGTCAGCAGACGGGCCACCGCGGGGTCGCGTCGCGCCGCCTCCGCCAGCCGGTGCACCGCGTCCAGCGGGCGCGCGCTGACCAGCTGCGGGCCGGCCGGCGGCGCGGCGGCCCGACCCCAAACGCCGCGCAGCATCGCGTTGAACGCGGCGCACACCAGAAACGATCCCGCGGCCAGCACCCACCCGTGCACGACGTGGTCGCGGGCCAGCAAGATCAGGCTCAGCAACCGGTCTCGGCTCAGGGTGCTGACCTCGACGCCGGCGAGTTGTTCCAGGCGATCGACATCGGCGATGTAGTCCCGGGTGTCACGGGCCGCGCCGGCGGTGAGACCGGTCAGGTTGACGCCGAATACCCCGATGTTGCGGATGGTCCGCAGCGATGTGGCGGCCCGGCCGGACCGAGAGGGCACCCGCTGGTCGCCGAAAACCGGCAGCGTCGCGGCGCTGGGCCCGAAAAACCCGCTGTTGGCCACGATCGTCGCGGGTTTGACGAACGGCACGGTGGCCGCCATGAAGTGCGCGGAGGTGATGGCCCCATACAGTCGGTGCGCAAACACCGCGACCATCCGCATCGCGATTTCGCGCTGGATCAGCCCGCCGGGCCGCAGCCGCTCGGCGGTGAGCACGCCGGCGGCCCGCAACCCGCGGACGGTGACCGACGCCGACGACGGCGTGAACGGTCCCGGCAGCGCCTCCGACAAATTGGTGGCAAGAAACGTGGGAAAGCGTGGGTCGATCGGGGTGTCGAATTCGCCGTTGAGTCCGTCGGGGCCGGCGAATCGGGGCGGCACGCCGTCCGCGGCCGGGGCATCCACGGCCGGAACGTCCGGTACGCGGCGCAGCCGCCAGGGCAGCGAAACCACGCGTTTGCCCAGGCTGACCTGTCCCCGGACCGCCAGCGCGAAGTCTTCGGCGCATTCGGCCGCGTTCCACGCCGGCGTGAACCGCCACTGCTGGTGCAGCCGCGAACAATCCATCACGGGCGTCGACGACAACGCCGCGAGCTCGGCGATGACGCCGAATCGTCGCAGCGGTCCGATCAGGGGGGCGCCGAGCGGTATGAGCGCGCGCCCGACGGTGGTGGCGATACCGCGCAGCGTCAGCTCGCCCGGTGCGGCGAGATTGACCGGACCACTGGGCAGGCCGTGCTCAAGGATCGCGCGCCGCAATACTCGCCAGACGTCATCGGGATGCACCACCTGCACGGGTCGATCGGCGGTGCCGCCGACGTCGGGGAACACGGGGGACGCCAGCAGCCGGCGCACCCAATTGGGGGAATCGCGGCCAAGGATGAGCCCGCAGCGGACCGCCACCCATTCCGCGCCGGAGGCGGCCAGCAGCTGCTCAACGCGGGCATACGGGGAAGCCGGCATGGTCTCGTCGCGCTCCGTCCGCGGCCGGGTTGCGGGCGGGTGAGCAGCGTAGACGTGCGCCGCTGATCGGAACACGATACGCCTGGCTCCGGTAGCGGCCATCGCGGCAAGCACATTGGCGGTGCCGCCGATGTTGACCTCATGGCCGGTGCGCTCGGCTGCGCCGCCACGCCCCGCCCAGGCACAGTGCGCGACAACCTCTGCGCCCGCGATGGCACGCCGGACCTCGGCCGCGTCCCGAATGTCGCACTGCACGAATTCGACGGTGCCGGGCCAGCTGTCCGGCCGATGGCGCGCTAGCCCCACGACCTCGTGGCCCTGGCTTAGCAGGCGGGCGACGAGGCCGCGGCCGATTACTCCGCTCGCGCCGGTGACGGCGACTCTCACCTCTCGACCTCCGATGGTGTTTACTCCTCGTCGGTGTGCAGCGCAGCGTTGACCAAGTCGTCGAGGTCCATGTCCGCGATCTGCTCTTCGGTGGTCTCCGCTGCATCGGTGGTCTCCGGTGCAATGGTGTCCCCGGTTTCATCCGCCAGTTTGAGCAGCAGATCTAACACACCCGCCTGCCGCAAACGCTTCACCGGGATCGTGGCCAGCACGCGCTGAATCTCCTCTTCCCCGGGCGGAACGTTTTGCGCCTCCTGCGGTGCGGCCCCGAGAAGTTCTTGACGCAGGTAGCCGGCCAGGGCGGCCGGATTCGGGTAGTCGAAGATCAGGGTGGGTGAAAGTGCCAGTCCGGTGGCCGCCTTCAGTCGGTTGCGCATCTCCACGGCGGTCAGTGAGTCGAAGCCCAGTTCTTGGAAAGCCCGGTCGGGGTCGATGGCTTCGGGGCCGGTGTTGCCCAGCACGGTCGCGATGTGAGAGCGCACCAAATCCAGCAAGACAGCGTGCTGCTCGTCTTCGGGCAAACCCTCAAGACGTCGCAGCAGCGCGGATTTCGATTTTGCTGCGGCCAGCGAGTCGTCGACCTGGCGGCGCGCGGGCACACGGATCAGCTCGGTGAACATCGGCGGCAACGTGCCCGCGTCATACTTGGCGCGCAGCGCCGACAGGTCGATGCGCGCCGGCAGCAAAAACGCCTCCCCGGCGATCAGTGCGGTGTCGAACAACTTCAACGCCTCCGCTGAGGACATCGCCACGATGCCGTCGCGGCCGAACCGCGCGAAATCGGTGGTCCCGAGTCCGCCGGTCATCGTGCTGCCCTGCTGCCATAGACCCCAGGCCAGCGACACCGCCGGCAAGTGCTGGGCACGCCGATGCGCGGCCAGCGCGTCAAGAAACGAGTTGGCCGCCGCATAGTTGGCCTGCCCCGAGGAGCCCACCAGCCCGGCCATCGACGAAAACATCACAAACACCGACACATTCAGCTCACGCGTGAGCTCATGCAGGTTCCAGGCCGCATCCACCTTGGCCCGCAACACCGCGTCGACCCGCTGGGGGGTCAACGACGTCAACACCCCGTCATCGAGAACACCCGCGGCATGAATCACCGCCGACAACGGGCGCTCCGGCGGGACGGCCGAAATCACCTCGGCCAGGCGGTCCCGGTCGGCGGCGTCGCAGGCAGCCACCCGCACCTGAGCACCCGCGCCGGTCAGCTCGGCGACCAGCTCCGCCGCGCCCGGCGCGTCGGCGCCACGGCGGCTCACCAACAGCAGATGCCGCACCCCGTGGCGGGTCACCAGATGACGCGCCAGCGCCGAACCGGCCATCCCGGTGCCGCCGGTGATAAGCACGGTGCCCGCCGCCCACGCGCCGGGCATGCTCAACACCACCTTGCCGACGTGGCGGGCCTGGCTTAAATACCGCAACGCCGCCGGCGCCCGCCGGATATCGAACACGGTCACCGGCAACGGCCGCAGCGCCGCCGTGGCGAACATCGCAGCCAGCTCGCCGAGGATCCCCCGGACGTGGTCGGCCCCGGCTTCGAAGAGGTCGAACGCGCGGTAGCGCACCCCCGGATGCTGCTCGGCGACGGCGCCGGGGTCGCGGATGTCGGTCTTGCCCATTTCCAGGAACACCCCGCCGGGGGCCACCAGCCGCAGCGAGGCGTCCACGAACTCCCCGGCCAGCGCGTCAAGCACCACGTCCATGCCGCGCCCGGCGGTGACCGCCCGGAACTTGTCCTCGAATTCCAGGCTGCGCGAGTCGGAAATGTGGTCCTCGTCAAAACCCATGGCCCGCAACGTGTCCCACTTACCGCGGCTGGCGGTGGCGAAAACCTCCAACCCCCAATGCCGGGCCAGCTGCACCGCGGCCATCCCCACCCCCCCGGTAGCGGCGTGGATCAGCACCCGCTGCCCGGGCCGCACGTCGGCCAACTGCCGCAATGCATAGTAGGCGGTGCTGAAAACGACCGGTGCGGTGGCGGCTTCGGGGTGCGACCATCCCGCGGGGATTTTGACCAGCAGTCGTTCGTCGGTGGTCGCGATGCTGGCGGTGCCGTTCGGGAACAGTCCGGTTACCCGGTCGCCCATGGCGAATCGGCAGCCGTCCCCCCAGGTTTCCACAACCGTCCCCGAAGCTTCCACACCCATCGCCGCGTTGTCATCGGGGTAAAGCCCCAGGGTGATCATGACGTCGCGGAAGTTGAGGCCGATGGCGCGGATGGCCACCCGGACCTGCCCGGGCGCCAGCGGCGCATCCGCGCCGGGCACCGGCTCAAGCAGCAGGTTCTCGAAAGTGCCCGCGCTGGAAAGCCCCAGCCGCCAGGGCCGATCACCGTCCGGCGGCACCAACAGGTGATCGGCCTGCCGGCTGGGATGCACCCGCGCCACGTGCGCGACCCCACCACGCAGCACCACCTGCGGCTCCCCGGCGGCCAGAATCTGCGCCACAACGCCCTCATCAACGACCGCCTTGCCCGGCTGCCTCTCGGGCCCCGCCCCGGCCCGCGCCCCCGCCGGGCCGGGCGTGTCGAGGTCGGCGAGCACGATGCGGCCGGGATGCTCGGTTTGCGCCGAGCGCACCAGCCCCCACACCGCGGCCCCCGCCAAATCGGTGACATCCTCACCGGGTAAGGCCACCGCCCCGTGGGTGAGCACCACCAGCACCCCCTCGTGGTGGTCGGCCAGCCAGCACTGCAGCGCCGCGAGCACCTGATGGGTGCGCTCATAGACCCCGCCCAGCCCCTCGGCGGGCGGGCAGTCAACCACCTCGAACGCCACCGCGCCCGCGCTGCCGGCCGGCGGGGCCGGTGACCAGCGCAGCTCAAAAAGCCGATCCGGGCCCGCGGCCGACACCGCCGCCCGCAGCTGCTCTTCGGTGATGGGGCGGGCCCGCAGCGCCCCCACCGACAGCACCGGCAACCCCAGCTCGTCGGCGAGCTCCACGCTGACCGCCCAGGGACCCACCGGGGCCAGCCGCGCGCGCACCGCGGTGGCGCCCGCGGCGTGCAGGCACACCCCCTGCCAGGAAAACGGCACCACGACCGGCGCGTCGCCCCCGGCCAGCAGCAGCGCATGCAGCGCGGCATCCAGCAGCGCCGGATGGATCCCAAACCCCTCGGCCCCCCCGGCCGCCTCCGGCAACCGCACCTCGGCGAACAGCTCCTCCCCGCGGCGCCACAGCGCGCGCAGCCCCCGAAACGCCGCCCCATACCCATAGCCACGCCCCGCCAACCGCGCATAGCCCTCGGCGAGATCCACCGCGACCGCCCCCGGGGGCGGCCAGGCCGACACCAGCTCCCCCGGGCGCCGCCCCCGGGGGCTTAGCACCCCCTCGGCATGACACACCCACCCCGCCTCGGGGCGCTCCCGGGAAAACACCGCCACCCGCCGCTGACCACCCTCCCCGGGGGCCCCCACCAGCACCTGCAGCCCCACCGCGCCCGACTCCGGCACCCGCAACGGGGCGCGCACCGTCAACTCCTCCACCACCGGGCAGCCCACCTCATCCCCGGCGCGCACCGCCAACTCCACAAACCCCGCCCCCGGAAACACCCCCACACCAAAAACACGGTGATCCCCCAGCCAGGGCTGCCCACCCGGCCCCACCCGGCCCGTCAACACCACCGCACCCCCCTCGGGCACCTCGACCACCGCGCCCAACAGCGCATGCCCGCCCGCCTTAAGCCCCAACCCCGCCGCATCACCCCCGCCGCGCTCAGCAGACAACCAAAACCGCCGCCGCTCAAACGCATACGTCGGCAGCCCCACCAACCCCCCACCGGGCAGCACCGCCCGCCAATTCACCCCCACCCCCGCCACAAACCCCTGCGCCAAGGCACGTGTCAGGGCTATCGGCTCCGGCTGGTCTTTGCGCAGCGCGGAAATCGCCACCACGTCGACTCCCGGCAGCGCCGCTGCGATCGACGCCGTCAAACCACTACTTGGGCCGACTTCCAGAAAGCAATTCGCACCGGCTGACCGCGCAACAGCCACACTGTCGGCGAACCGCACCGTTTGCCGGATGTGACGCGTCCAGTAGTCCGCGGATCCGTAGTCATCGCCCGCCAGCTGCCCTGACACGTTCGACACTATCGGAATGGCGGGCCGCCCCACGGAAAGTCCGGCGGCGAGCGCTCCGAAGTCCGCAATCATCGGCTCCATCAACGGCGAGTGAAACGCATGAGAGACCGCCAACTTGTGGACCCTGCGTCCTTGGTCGCGGAACTTGTCGGCTATCGCGCTTACCGCATCCTCGGCACCCGAAATCACCAGCGAATCAGGAGAATTGATCGCCGCAATGCTGACTTGGCCATTCAGCAAAGGCTGTAGCTCGTCTTCGCCGGCCTGTACCGCGACCATCGCCCCGCCTCCCGGCAAGGCCTGCATGAGGCGGCCGCGGGCGGCCACCAAAACCGCCGCGTTCTCCAGTGAGAGCACCCCCGCGACATGGGCGGCGGTTAACTCTCCCACCGAGTGCCCCATCACGAAATCAGGCCGCACTCCCCATGACTCGAGTAGCCGGAATAGTGCCACCTCGATCGCGAATAGTGCTGGTTGGGCGAACTCCGTGCTGTTCAAAAGGTTTTCGTCATCACCCCACATGACGTCGCGCAGCGGGCGAAGCAAATGCCGGTCAAGCTCGGTCACGACGTTGTCGAATGCTTCTGCGAAAACCGGGTATGTGTCGCGCAATCCGATGCCCATGCCCAGCCATTGGCAGCCCTGGCCGGGAAACACAAACACCGTCTTGCCCGCGGGCCCCGCGGCGCCGCTGATCACCCCCGGGCCCAGATCCCCGCCGGCCAGCCCCGCCAACCCGCCCAGCAGCGCCTCCCGATCGGCGCCGAGCACCACCGCGCGCCGCTCAAACACCGAGCGCCCCGCCAGCGACCAGCCCACATCCAGCGGATCCAGCTCCGGGTGCGCGGCCACAAACCCCCCCACCCGCGCCGCCTGGGCGCAAAGCGCCCCCTGGGTCTTCGCCGACACCACCCACGCCAGCACCGGCGGGCGCCACGGCGCCGGCGGGCGCGCCGGCGCCGGCGGGGCCTCCTGGAGGATCACATGCGCATTGGTGCCGCTAATCCCAAACGAGGACACCCCCGCCCGGCGCACCCGCCCCCCCGCCGGCCACGCCCGGCCCTCGGTCAACAACTCCACCCGCCCCGCCGACCAATCCACATGCGGGCTAGGCGCATCCACATGCAACGTCGCCGGCAGCCACCCATGGCGCAACGCCAACACCATCTTCATCACCCCCGCCACCCCCGCGGCCGCCTGGGTATGGCCCATATTCGACTTGATCGACCCCAGCCACAACGGCTCCGCGGACTCCCCCCGATCCCGCCCATAGGTCGCCAACAACGCTTGCGCCTCAATCGGATCCCCCAACGTGGTGCCGGTGCCATGCCCCTCCACCACGGCCACGTCGGCCCCCGACAACCCCGCACCGGCCAACGCCGCGCGCACCACCCGCTGCTGCGACGGCCCATTAGGGGCGGTCAACCCATTAGAGGCCCCATCCTGATTGACCGCCGAACCAGCCACCACCGCCAACACCGGATGCCCCAGCCGCCGCGCATCCGACAACCGCTCCACCACCAGCATCCCCCCACCCTCGGAAAACCCGGTGCCGTCGGCCGCGGCGGCGAACGCCTTGCACCGCCCGTCCGGCGCCAACCCGCGCCAGCGGCTGAACTCCACGAAGATATCGGGTGTGGCGTTGACGGTCACTCCCCCCGCCAGGGCGAGGTCGCATTCACCGGAGCGCAGCGAGGCCACCGCCATATGCAGCGCCACCAGCGAGGACGAGCAGGCGGTATCCACCGACACCGCCGGGCCCTCCAACCCCAGCACATAGGCCACCCGGCCCGAGGCCACGCTGGAGGTCGTGCCGGTCAGGCGAAACCCTTCCACGGGCTGTGCGGACAACATGCCGTAGCCCTGTGCCATTACCCCGGCGAACACCCCGGTGGCGCTGCCCCGCAGCGATGTGGGGTCAATCCCGGCCCGCTCCAACGCCTCCCACGACAACTCCAAGAACATCCGCTGCTGGGGGTCCATTGCCAGGGCCTCGCTGGGCCCCACCCCGAAGAACGCGGCATCGAAATCGGCGACTCCATCAACGAATCCACCGACGCGGGTGTAGCACGTGCCCGGGACGTCGGGGTCGGGGTTGAACAGCCCGCCCAGATCCCATCCGCGATCTGTGGGGAACTCCGACATCACGTCGCGGCCCTCGACCAGCATCTCCCACAAGTCCTCCGGGGAACTCACCCCACCCGGAAACCGGCACGCCATCCCGATAATGGCGACCGGTTCGTCGCCGACTGTCCGTGCGGCAGGTACATGCGTGATTTCTTGTGGAACGCCAGCGAGTTCGGCGCGGATGTACTTAACGAGACCGTTAGGCGTTGGGTAGTCGAAGATCAGGGTGGGTGAGAGTGCCAGTCCGGTAGCGGTTTTGAGCCGATTGCGCAGTTCGACTGCGGTCAGTGAGTCGAAGCCCAGTTCTTGGAAAGCCCGGTCGGGGTCGATGGCTTCGGGGCCGGTGTTGCCCAGCACGATCGCGATGTGAGAGCGCACCAGATCCAGCAAGACCCGGTGCTGCTCATCCGCGGGCAACCCGTGCAAGCGGTGGGCCAGAGCGGATTTCGATTTGGCTGCGGCCAGCGAGTCGTCGACCTGGCGGCGCGCGGGCACACGGATCAGCTCGCTGAACATCGGTGGTGTCACAGCACCGCCGGACCCTAGTGCGGTCAGGTCGATGCGGGCGGGAATCTGCAACGGCTCACCGATAACCAGCGCAGTGTCAAACAACTCAAGCGCGTCCGCCGTGGGCAACCCCGAGACACCCCACCGGCCGAGGCGGGCGCGATCGGCGTCTGCCAACCCGCCGGTCATCGTGCTGCCCTGCTGCCATAGACCCCAGGCCAGCGACACCGCCGGCAAGTGCTGGGCACGCCGATGCGCGGCCAGCGCGTCAAGAAACGAGTTGGCCGCCGCATAGTTGGCCTGCCCCGAGGAGCCCACCAGCCCGGCCATCGACGAAAACATCACAAACACCGACACATTCAGCTCACGCGTGAGCTCATGCAGGTTCCAGGCCGCATCCACCTTGGCCCGCAACACCGCGTCGACCCGCTGGGGGGTCAACGACGTCAACACCCCGTCATCGAGAACACCCGCGGCATGAATCACCGCCGACAACGGGCGCTCCGGCGGGATGGCCGAGATCACCTCGGCCAGGCGGTCCCGGTCGGCGGCGTCGCAGGCAGCCACCCGCACCTGAGCACCCGCGCCGGTCAGCTCGGCGACCAGCTCCGCCGCGCCCGGCGCGTCGGCGCCACGGCGGCTCACCAACAGCAGATGCCGCACCCCGTGGCGGGTCACCAGATGACGCGCCAGCGCCGAACCGGCCATCCCGGTGCCGCCGGTGATAAGCACGGTGCCCGCCGCCCACGCGCCGGGCATGCTCAACACCACCTTGCCGACGTGGCGGGCCTGGCTTAAATACCGCAACGCCGCCGGCGCCCGCCGGATATCGAACACGGTCACCGGCAACGGCCGCAAAATGCCGTCGTTAAACAGTTGCGCGAGCTCGAGCAGGTACTGGTGCATGCGTGAGCGGCCCGGCTCGAAGAGGTCGAACGCGCGGTAGCGCACCCCCGGATGCTGCTCGGCGACGGCGCCGGGGTCGCGGATGTCGGTCTTGCCCATTTCCAGGAACACCCCGCCGGGGGCCACCAGCCGCAGCGAGGCGTCCACGAACTCCCCGGCCAGCGCGTCAAGCACCACGTCCATGCCGCGCCCGGCGGTGACCGCCCGGAACTTGTCCTCGAATTCCAGGCTGCGCGAGTCGGAAATGTGGTCCTCGTCAAAACCCATGGCCCGCAACGTGTCCCACTTACCGCGGCTGGCGGTGGCGAAAACCTCCAACCCCCAATGCCGGGCCAGCTGCACCGCGGCCATCCCCACCCCCCCGGTAGCGGCGTGGATCAGCACCCGCTGCCCGGGCCGCACGTCGGCCAACTGCCGCAATGCATAGTAGGCGGTGCTGAAAACGGCTGAGATGCCAGCGGCTTGGGCGTACGACCAGTTGGCGGGCATCCGCAGCAGCAGTCGGACATCCCCGGCGACCAGCGTGCCGCTGCCGTCGGGGAAGAATCCCATTACCGCATCACCGACCGCGAATTCGGTGACTCCCGGCCCGACCTCGACGACCACACCGGCGGCTTCGCCACCGAGCAGCGCCTCGTGGGTGAACATGCCCAGGGTGATCATGACGTCGCGGAAGTTGAGGCCGATGGCGCGGATGGCCACCCGGACCTGCCCGGGCGCCAGCGGCGCATCCGCGCCGGGCACCGGCTCAAGCAGCAGGTTCTCGAAAGTGCCCGCGCTGGAAAGCCCCAGCCGCCAGGGCCGATCACCGTCCGGCGGCACCAACAGGTGATCGGCCTGCCGGCTGGGATGCACCCGCGCCACGTGCGCCACCCCACCACGCAGCACCACCTGCGGCTCCCCGGCGGCCAGAATCTGCGCCACAACGCCCTCATCAACGACCGCCTTGCCCGGCTGCCTCTCGGGCCCCGCCCCGGCCCGCGCCCCCGCCGGGCCGGGCGTGTCGAGGTCGGCGAGCACGATGCGGCCGGGATGCTCGGTTTGCGCCGAGCGCACCAGCCCCCACACCGCGGCCCCCGCCAAATCGGTGACATCCTCACCGGGTAAGGCCACCGCCCCGTGGGTGAGCACCACCAGCACCCCCTCGTGGTGGTCGGCCAGCCAGCACTGCAGCGCCGCGAGCACCTGATGGGTGCGCTCATAGACCCCGCCCAGCCCCTCGGCGGGCGGGCAGTCAACCACCTCGAACGCCACCGCGCCCGCGCTGCCGGCCGGCGGGGCCGGTGACCAGCGCAGCTCAAAAAGCCGATCCGGGCCCGCGGCCGACACCGCCGCCCGCAGCTGCTCTTCGGTGATGGGGCGGGCCCGCAGCGCCCCCACCGACAGCACCGGCAACCCCAGCTCGTCGGCGAGTTCCACGCTGACCGCCCAGGGACCCACCGGGGCCAGCCGCGCGCGCACCGCGGTGGCGCCCGCGGCGTGCAGGCACACCCCCTGCCAGGAAAACGGCACCACGACCGGCGCGTCGCCCCCGGCCAGCAGCAGCGCATGCAGCGCGGCATCCAGCAGCGCCGGATGGATCCCAAACCCCTCGGCCCCCCCGGCCGCCTCCGGCAACCGCACCTCGGCGAACAGCTCCTCCCCGCGGCGCCACAGCGCGCGCAGCCCCCGAAACGCCGCCCCATACCCATAGCCACGCCCCGCCAACCGCGCATAGCCCTCGGCGAGATCCACCGCGACCGCCCCCGGGGGCGGCCAGGCCGACACCAGCTCCCCCGGGCGCCGCCCCCGGGGGCTTAGCAGCCCCTCGGCATGACACACCCACCCCGCCTCGGGGCGCTCCCGGGAAAACACCGCCACCCGCCGCTGACCACCCTCCCCGGGGGCCCCCACCAGCACCTGCAGCCCCACCGCGCCCGACTCCGGCACCCGCAACGGGGCGCGCACCGTCAACTCCTCCACCACCGGGCAGCCCACCTCATCCCCGGCGCGCACCGCCAACTCCACAAACCCCGCCCCCGGAAACACCCCCACACCAAAAACACGGTGATCCCCCAGCCAGGGCTGCCCACCCGGCCCCACCCGGCCCGTCAACACCACCGCACCCCCCTCGGGCACCTCGACCACCGCGCCCAACAGCGCATGCCCGCCCGCCTTAAGCCCCAACCCCGCCGCATCACCCCCGCCGCGCTCAGCAGACAACCAAAACCGCCGCCGCTCAAACGCATACGTCGGCAGCCCCACCAACCCCCCACCGGGCAGCACCGCCCGCCAATTCACCCCCACCCCCGCCACAAACCCCTGCGCCGCCGAGGCCAAAAACCGCCCCCACCCCCCGTCGTGGCGGCCCAAGGTGGGCAGCACCACCACCGCGCCGGCGCCGCCCAGGCAGTCAGCGGCGGTCTCTTCGATCCCGCTGATCAAGCCCGGATGCGGGCTGGATTCGATAAACCTGCGATAGCCCTGCGCGCACGCGCTGCGCACCGCGGCCTCAAACTGCACGCTTTGACGCAGGTTGCGATACCAGTAGGCGGCGTCTAACCCGGCGGTGTCTAACACCGCGCCGGTGACGGTGGAAAAAAACACCGTCCGCGACGAGCGCGCCTCAATGCCCGCCAACAGCTCCCCAAGCCGCCCGGCGATGGCCTCCACCGCCGCGGAATGCGCCGCGTAGTCCACCTCGATGCGCCGGGCCCGCACCTGGCGGGCCGCGCAGCCCCCCAGCAGCTCCTCTAGCGCCTCGGCCTGCCCGGAGACCACCACCGCCGAGGGCCCATTGACCGCGGCGATACCCACCCGCCCCCCCAGCGGGGCCAGCAGCTCACGGGCCCGCTCGACGCCGCACGCCAACGCGGCCATGCCCCCCGGCCCGGATAACTCCCGCAACAACTGGCTGCGCGCCGTGACCACCCGCGCCGCATCCCGCAGCGACAACCCACCGGCCACATACGCGGCGGCGATCTCCCCCTGGGAATGCCCGATCACCGCATCCGGGCGCACCCCGATCGACTCCCACAACCCCGCCAGCGCCACCATCACCGCAAACAGCGCCGGCTGCACCACATCCACCCGATCCAGCCCCGGCGCCCCCGGCGCCCCCCGCAGCACCTCAAGCAGCGACCAATCAACGAACTCCTCGAAAGCCCGCGCGCATTCCTCCAGCCGCTCCGCGAAAACCGGGGCGCACTCCAGCAACTCCACCCCCATGCCCAGCCATTGGCAGCCCTGGCCGGGAAACACAAACACCGTCTTGCCCGCGGGCCCCGCGGCGCCGCTGATCACCCCCGGGCCCAGATCCCCGCCGGCCAGCCCCGCCAACCCACCCAGCAGCGCCTCCCGATCGGCGCCGAGCACCACCGCGCGCCGCTCAAACACCGAGCGCCCCGCCAGCGACCAGCCCACATCCAGCGGATCCAGCTCCGGGTGCGCGGCCACAAACCCCCCCACCCGCGCCGCCTGGGCGCAAAGCGCCCCCTGGGTCTTCGCCGACACCACCCACGCCAGCACCGGCGGGCGCCACGGCGCCGGCGGGCGCGCCGGCGCCGGCGGGGCCTCCTGGAGGATCACATGCGCATTGGTGCCGCTAATCCCAAACGAGGACACCCCCGCCCGGCGCACCCGCCCCCCCGCCGGCCACGCCCGGCCCTCGGTCAACAACTCCACCCGCCCCGCCGACCAATCCACATGCGGGCTAGGCGCATCCACATGCAACGTCGCCGGCAGCCACCCATGGCGCAACGCCAACACCATCTTCATCACCCCCGCCACCCCCGCGGCCGCCTGGGTATGGCCCATATTCGACTTGATCGACCCCAGCCACAACGGCTCCGCGGACTCCCCCCGATCCCGCCCATAGGTCGCCAACAACGCTTGCGCCTCAATCGGATCCCCCAACGTGGTGCCGGTGCCATGCCCCTCCACCACGGCCACGTCGGCCCCCGACAACCCCGCACCGGCCAACGCCGCGCGCACCACCCGCTGCTGCGACGGCCCATTAGGGGCGGTCAACCCATTAGAGGCCCCATCCTGATTGACCGCCGAACCAGCCACCACCGCCAACACCGGATGCCCCAGCCGCCGCGCATCCGACAACCGCTCCACCACCAGCATCCCCCCACCCTCGGACCAGCCGACCCCGTCGGCTGCGGCGGCAAACGGCTTGCACCGCCCGTCCGGCGCCAACCCCCGGTGCCGGCTGAACTCGACGAACACCGTGGGTGTGGCGTTGACGGTCACTCCCCCCGCCAGGGCGAGGTCGCATTCACCGGAGCGCAGCGAGGCCACCGCCATATGCAGCGCCACCAGCGAGGACGAGCAGGCGGTATCCACCGACACCGCCGGGCCCTCCAACCCCAGCACATAGGCCACCCGCCCGGTCGCCACGCTGGAGGTCATGCCGGTCAGGCGGTAGCCCTCGATCTCCTCGGCGAGCATGCCGTAGCCCTGCGCTATCAGCCCGGCGAACACCCCGGTGGCGCTGCCCCGCAGCGATGTGGGGTCAATCCCGGCCCGCTCCAACGCCTCCCACGACAACTCCAGCAGCATCCGATGCTGCGGGTCGGTCGCGAGCGCCTCGGCCGGCGACACCCCGAAAAAGGCGGCGTCAAAACCCGCGACGTCATCGACAAACCCCCCGTGGCGGGTGTAGGACGTGCCCGGGACGTCGGGGTCGGGGTTGAACAGCCCGCCCAGATCCCATCCGCGATCTGTGGGGAACTCCGACATCACGTCGCGGCCCTCGACCAGCATCTCCCACAGGTCCTCCGGGGAACTCACGCCACCCGGAAACCGGCACGCCATCCCGATAATGGCGACCGGTTCGCTCGACCGTTCCAGCAGCGCGCGGTTCTTGCGCTTCAGCCGCTCGATTTGCACCAGCGATTTCCGCAGCGCCTCGGTCACATGCTGGAGTTGATCAACCATGTCGCTACCCTTCGCCTGGCGTTGGTCGTCTCGGAACGCCGAATGCGGCTCTCGCCGAGTCATTGAAGTTGCTGCACCACGTGACGACGTAGGCTGCCTGCTGCTCAGCCCGAGAACGTCGGTGGTTGAGTATGGCCAACTTGGGCGGGATTGCCAAAACCAAAACTGCTTACCAAAACGCGCAATGCTCCCGATTTAGCACCTTTAGCACCCGACTACGTTGCGCCGCGCCGACTGGCCCAGCCCGTTCGCACCCCGGGTTGTCAGCGGGTCCCGGTGCCGCCTGTGGTCCATGGCGCGACTGTACCTGCCGGCCTCCGGCGAGCACGAGGGGCGTCACTCCGCCCGTATCGGACGTGCCCCGGTGGCGCCGCCGGTAAGCGGGCAACCCACCACCAGCGGCCGATGACACCGCCCGGTCACTCTCGTCGCGCCCGCCACGTTCCCGGTATCGTGGAGGTATCCCGGTTGCCGCCGGCGGACGGCCCAGCCCTGAGGCGGCTTGCCTGGTGTGCGCCGTGAGCCGGACGAGCGACCTGGAAAGGAGCGGCGATCATATCCCGCCCGGGAACCGTGCCGGATGTTGACGCGTTGATCATCGCGGGAAGAATAACCGTGGTAAAGAACTGGGCAAAGAATCAGGTAGAGAAGCTATTCAGAGGAGTAAGGCCCGATGGCTGATCGCGTCCTAAGGGGTAGCCGCCTCGGAGCTGTGAGCTACGAGACCGACCGCAACCATGATTTGGCGCCGCGTCAAATTGCCCGCTACCGCACCGAGAACGGTGAGGAGTTCGAGGTCACGTTCGCCGATGACGCCGAAATCCCTCCCACCTGGCTGTGCCGCAACGGTCTGGAAGGCACCCTGATCGAAGGTGACCTGCCAGAACCGAAAAAGGTCAAGCCACCGCGCACGCATTGGGACATGCTGCTTGAGCGCCGCACGATCGAGGAGCTCGAGGAACTGCTGAAGGAACGGCTGGAGATCATCAGGGCGCGCCGCCGCGGGAGTTCCAGCAGCTGATCAACCACCCCTGAGCCTCCCGGCATTGCCCACCGTGGTCGCAGGCATTTCCGGGCGAGGGCATTTCCGGGCGGGCGAGATACCCGCTCTCACCCGGCCAGCACCGTTAGGCGCGATCGTCGGCGGGCGCGGCGCGGTTGGGCGTTAGTCGGGTCTCGATTCCCCAACGCGCGACTTTGAGCACTGCTTCACGGATATTCGAGCCGCTCATTTTCGACGCCCCGAGTTCGCGCTCGGTGAAGGTAATGGGCACTTCAACGACCGTGAAGCCGTTGCGGACGGTGCGCCAGGTCAGGTCGATCTGAAAGCAGTACCCCTTTGAATCCACGGTGTCGAGGTCGAGGGTTTCCAGCACCTCACGCCGGTAGGCGCGGAAGCCGGCGGTGATGTCATGAACGCCGAGACCCAGCAGCAGTCGGGAATACACGTTGGCCGCTTTGGAGAGCACTAGCCGCCGCCACGGCCAGTTGCGGACGGTTCCGCCCTCGACGTAGCGCGAACCGATGGCCAGGTCCGCGCCGGTATCAACGGCGTCCAGCAGGCGGTGCAGCTGCTCGGGCGCATGGCTGCCATCGGCGTCCATTTCCACCAGCACCGAATACCGCCGGGCTAATCCCCAGGCGAACCCCGCCACGTACGCCGCACCCAGCCCGTCCTTGGTTCGCCGATGCAGCACGTGCACCCGGTCGGGGTCCGCCCGTGCCAGCTCGTCGGCGAGCTCGCCGGTGCCATCGGGGCTGCTGTCGTCCACGACGAGCACGTGTACATCCGGACGAGCGCGGCGCAGCCGGTGAAGTATCGACGGCAAATTCTCGCGCTCGTTAAAGGTAGGGATGATCACCAGGGTGCGCTGGCTGGGACGACAGCCCCCGGCCGGCGACGCCGGCTGGCCAATGGTCATGGTGCTCCTCGGTATCGCCCGGCCGCCTGTCGGTCACCGCCGGGCGGGATGTCGGTGATGCCCTCATCGGGCGGGGTGGCGCCCTCAGCGTCGCCCGAAGGCGCGCGGGAGGCAACCGCTGACGGCTCGTGGCGACGGTTCGGACGCGGGAACCACCCATTGTGCCGTATCGCGGCGAGGACCGCTGCGACACCCGCCGTCAGGACAAGCCACTGCAGTATCGGGGCCCAGCGGCCCGCCGGCGTCAGCGTCGTCCTCAGCCGCACCTGGGTGTCCAGGTAGGCGGGCACGAAAAAGTCGGTGCGCTCCACTTCCCGGCCGTCCGGCGCGATCACCGCGCTGATCCCGACGGTGCCGGCGACCACAGCGTAGCGGTCGTGTTCCACCGCACGAAGCTTGTCGAAGGCCAGGTGCTGCTCGCTCATGGCTTTGTTGAAGGTGGCGTTGTTGCTGGGCATGGCGAACAGTTGCGCGCCGTTGCGGACCGATTCCCGCAGCGCACGGTCGAAAATCACTTCCCAACAGGTGGCAACGCCTACCGGAATACCCGCTGCGCGCACCACGCCGACGCTCTTACCCGGAACGATGTAGTTTGCCAAGTCAGCCAGCGGCGTGAGCCGGCGGAAAAACCCGCGCCAGGGCAGGTACTCCCCGAAGGGCTGGATGATCCGCTTGTCGTGGCGATCAGCCGGGCCGGTCCCGGGATTCCAGACGATCACCGTGTTCGTGTATGCGGGATGATCCGGCCGCATGCCCGGCACCTCGAACAGGGCGCCGACGAGGATCGGCGCGCGGATCGCGTCGACGGCCGCCGAGATCTGCTGGGCGGCGTCGCGGTTGAGCAGCGGATCGATTTCCGACGCATCTTCGGGCCAGACGACGAACTGCGGTTGCGGCGCCCGACCCGCACGCACGTCTTCCGCCAGGCGCAGAGTCTCCTGAACGTGGTTGCGCAGCACCGCGAGGCGCTGGGCGTTGAAGTCAAGGCCGAGCTTGGGCACATTGCCCTGCACCGCCGCCACGGTGACGGGGGGGTCATCGCCCGATCCCGCGCCCGAATGCCGCACCGGTGGCCAGACGACCACCGCGGTCAACAGCGTCAGGCAAATGCAGAACGCCGGCAGCACCACCGCCGGCGGCATGTCGACCGCCTGGGTATCGGTGCGGCTGCCGTGGGGGCCCCGGCCACCGCCGCGGGCCTGCCGGCCCGCCTGCCACCACCGGTGGGTCTCTAGTGCCAGCGCGGCGATGCTGCAGCCCAGCAGCACGATTGCCACCGACAGCAACGCGACCCCGCCCAGCCGAACCAGCGGCAGAAAGGGGCCATCCGTTTGACCCGCGGCTACCTCGCCCCATGGGAAGCCACCAAAGGGGACGGCCGACTTCAGCCATTCCTGTGAGCCCCACAGCAGCGCGAACCAGATCGGCCAGCCGGGTAGGCACCGCACCACGACCGCCAGCAGGCCGAAGAGTCCCGGAAACGCGGCGCACACGATCGACAGCGTCAGCCACGGTATTGCGCCCACCAGCGTGCTGATCCACGGCAGCAATGGCAGGTAGAACGCTAACCCGAACAGAAAACTGTACCCCAGTCCGCCGAGCGTGGTGGTGGCCTGGCGGGTGAGCACCCAGGCCAGCAGCGCAACCGCGAGGATTGCGGACCACCACAACTTCAGCGGCGGGAAGCTCGCGCACAGCAGCAAACCGGCCACGATGGTGGCGCCCAGTCGGGGCAGGCGGGGCAGCAAAGCCCTGGCCAGCCATCGCGGCGCAGCGGCGCCCAGCCGGGCCAGTCGGGTGCGAGCGGTGCCGCTGCGCTTCCGCAGCCGCCGGGGTACCGGCGACCCGGGCCGCCAGGCCCGCCTTGACGCTGCCGGCACGTGCGGGGGCGCGTCACCACTCGGGTCCAAGCCGGTGTCGGGGTCGGCATCGGCAGCTGCGGCGGTGTTGACGTCGGGGTCGTCGGCTGCGGCCGCCGGGCGGTTCGCGTCGGCCCGGCCGAACAGCGGCTTTGCGTCATCCCGCCGAGGGTCGTTACCCATATTCGTTACCCATAGATGACCACGCCGCGATGTACCGTTTGCCGACAACGGGGCAAGGTGCCGCTCAGCGATGGTAGCGGGGGCATGAGCGAAGGCGGGTCGGCAAAGCCGGGTCCGACGGTCGCCCCCGGTGCGCCGAGGTCGGCCTGCCTGGTGTCCCACACCGCGTAGGATGCCGGCGCGCTGCCCGGCGTGCGATGGTGGGCCGCCGAGCGCACACCCTCCCAGGGATTCAGGGCCGTGACCGGAGCGTCGGAACCAAACGCGAGGGGCACGCCTTGGGATGCTAGCAGCGCGAAGTTGTTGAGCCCGCTGGCTCGGTCGGCACCAAGACGGCGGCGGTACATGCCGTCGGCGCCGCCCCACAGCGCGTCGAAATTGGGTTGCACACTGGCGATAACCCCCCAACCGGCCAGCTTGGCCGCCTGATCGGCGGTCACCATCTCCAGGTGCTCCACGCGGTGCCCGCAGCGGGCGACGGCGCCCACTCCCAGGGCATCGACCACCCGCTCGAAGGCGGTGACCACCGCCGCGACCGCGGCGTCACCGATGACGTGGAACCCGGGCGGCACGCCGGCCTCGGTGCAGGCCCGCACATGCGCCGCGATGCCGTCGGTGTCCAGGTGGCAGGCGCCAACGCAGTCCGGGACGTCGGCGTAGGGCTCGCGCAGCCAGGCGGTGCGGGATCCGAGGGCCCCGTCGACGAACAGATCACCGGCCAGTCCTCGCGCGCCGGTCTCGCATATCAGCGTGCGGGCCTGCGCTGGGCTGCTCACCGCGTGGCCCCAGTAGCCGATCACCTCCACACCGTGGTCGGTGTCGCGCAGCCGCCGCCAGTCGTCCAGCCCGCCGATGTCGGGACCCGCGCATTCATGCACCGCGACGATGCCGGATGCGGCGGCGGCGTCCAGCGCCGCCGCGGCGGCTTCGACGAGTTGCGCGCCGCTGAGCAGATCTCGGGCGGCGGCCCGAACCAGCCGGTGAGCATCGCCGACAACGGGACCCGCTGCGCTGAAGCCCGCTGTTTTCGCTAAGCCGGGAACCAGCCGCCGCAGCCCGCTGGAGGCCAGCGCGGAGTGCGCGTCGACGCGCGCCAGATACGCCGGCCGGCCACCGAGCACCGCGTCCAGGTCCGCGGTGCTGGGCGCTGCGTTCTCCGGCCAGCGGGATTCGTCCCAGCCGTCGACGAATCCGGGCGTGACGAGAGGCGCAAATGGGCTTAGATGGGCACTGTGACGACGATCGATATCGACACGCCCGCCGGGCCGATCGACGCGCTGCTGAGCCTTCCCGAAGCGCAGGGTCCGTGGCCGGGCGTGGTGGTGGTTCACGATGCGATCGGGTATGGCCGGGATAAGCAGCGGATCTCCGATCACATTGCCGCGGCGGGGTATGTGGCGCTGACCCCGAACCTGTTCGCCCGGGGCGGCTGGGCGCGCTGCGTCAGCAGGGTGTTCCGGGATCTGTTGACCAAGCGGGGCCGGGCCCTCGACGATATCCTGGCGGCGCGGGATCACCTGCAGTCCATGCCGGAATGCACCGGCCGGGTCGGTATCGCTGGCTTCTGTATGGGAGGCCAGTTTGCATTGGTGATGGCGCCCAAGGGTTTTGGCGCAGCTGCACCGTTTTACGGCACTCCCTTGCCACGTAACCTCGACGAAACGCTCGAGGGGGCCTGCCCGATCGTGGCCAGTTTTGGCGGGCGTGACCCTCTCGGCATCGGAGCGCCGGCGCGACTGCGTCGGACCGTCCTGAGCAAACACCTCACCGCGGATATCAAGGTTTATCCGCACGCCGGGCACGGCTTTGCCAACCAGCTTCCCGCCCAGCCATTGCTTCGCGTCACCGGGTTCGGCTACAACCCGGTCGCAGCCGAGGACGCCTGGAGCCGGGTCTTTGCGTTCTTCGCCGAACACTTGCGCGGGGACACCTCGGCCTAACGCGGGCGTAGCCCAACGCACGATTTTCGGGGGCACCCAAACCCCATGCCCAAACCCCATGCCTAAACCCCATGCCTAACGCCATATCCCAGCGCGGACTCGGCGGGCCGCTCACGGGTGCGCCCAGGCGTCAGCCCTCCAGGTCGCCCTCGGTTTCCAAAAGCACCTGGCGCAGCCTGTCGAGGGTGTCCGGACGCGGGGCGGACCACAGTCCCCGGTGGACGGCTTCGAGCAGCCGCTCGGCCATCCCGTGCAGGGCCCAGGGGTTGGACTCGGCCAGGAATTTGCGGTTCTGCGCGTCCAGCACGTAGGCCTCGGTGAGCTGTTCATACATCCAGTCGGCCATCACCGCGGCGGTGGCGTCATATCCGAACAGGTAATCCACCGTCGCCGCCATCTCGAAGGCGCCCTTGTAGCCGTGACGGCGCATCGCGCTCATCCAGCGGGGGTTGACGACGCGGGCGCGAAAGACCCGGGCGACCTCTTCCGATAACGTGCGGGTGCGGACGGCCTCGGGCCGGGTGCTGTCACCGATATAGGCCGCGGGCGCGCGGCCGGTCAGGGCCCGCACGGCAGCCACCATGCCGCCGTGGTATTGGAAGTAATCGTCGGAGTCGGCGATGTCGTGCTCGCGGGTGTCGGTGTTTTTGGCCGCGACCACGATGCGCTGATACTGCCGGGTCATGTCGTCGGTGGCCGCACACCCCTCCAGGCCACGTCCGTAAGCGTAACCGCCCCAGGTGGTATACACCTGCGCCAGGTCGGCGTCATCGCGCCAGGCTCGGCTATCGATCAACGGCAGCAGTCCCGCCCCGTAGGTTCCCGGCTTGGACCCGAAAATCCTTGTCGTGGCGCGGCGTTGATCGGCATGCTCGGCATAGTCGGCTTCAGCATGTGCGCGCACATAGTTATCCTCGGCCGGCTCGTCGAGACCGGCCACCAGGCGCACGGCATCGTCGAGCAGCGTCACCACGTGCGGGAACGCGTCCCGGAAAAACCCCGAGATCCGCACCGTCACGTCGATCCGGGGACGCCCCAGCTCGCCCAGCGGGACGGGGGTCAGCCCGATTACCCGTCGCGACGCGTCGTCCCAGACCGGGCGAGCACCCAGCAGCGCAAGCACTTCGGCGATGTCATCCCCGCCGGTGCGCATCGCGGAGGTGCCCCATAGCGACAGGCCGACCGCGCGCGGCCAGCGCCCGTAATCGCCGCGGTAGCGTTGCAGTAGCGAATCTGCCAGCGCCACACCGGTTTCCCAGGCCAGGTACGATGGCACTGCCTTGGGATCCACGGAGTAGAAGTTGCGGCCGGTGGGCAGCACGTTGACCATGCCGCGCAGCGGCGAACCCGAGGGGCCAGCCTTGATGAACCGGCCGTCCAGGGCGTTCAGCACTTCGTCGATCTCGGCGGCCGCGCCGGCCAGCCGGGGCACCACCTCGGCGGCGGCGAACCGCAGCACCGCCGCGACGCCGGGGTCGGCGGTGAGCCGCTCGGCGGCCTCCGGGTTCCAGCCGGTGTCCTGCAGCGCGGCAACCAGTTCCCGTGCTTGAGCCTCGGCATGATCCACCGAGGCCTTGGTATCGCTGCCGTCCTCGGCCAGCCCCAATGCCTGACGCAGGCCGGGAAGCGACACCCGGCCGCCGAAGAGCTGGCGGGCCCGCAGAATTGCCAGCACCAGGTCGAGTTCGGCGTCTCCCGTCGGCTTGTGTCCGAGAATGTGCAATCCGTCACGGATCTGGGCGTCTTTGATCTCGCAGAGCCAGCCGTCGACTCGCAGCAGCATGTCATCGAACGAGTCGTCGTCCGGGCGTTCGGTCAACCCCAGGTCGTGGTCCATCTTGGCGGCCCGCAGCAGCGTCCAGATCTGCTGGCGCACCGCGGGCAGTTTGGCGGGGTCCAGTGCGGCGATGGCGGCATGCTCGTCTAACAGCTGCTCCAAACGGGCTAGGTCGCCGTAGGTTTCGGCGCGCGCCATCGGCGGGATGAGGTGATCGACCAGCACGGCGTGCGCGCGCCGCTTGGCTTGGGTGCCCTCGCCGGGGTCGTTGACCAAAAAGGGGTAGATCACCGGGAGGTCACCCAGCGCGGCGTCGGGCGCGCACGCCGCTGAGAGGCCCAAGGTTTTCCCGGGCAGCCACTCCAGGTTGCCGTGCTTGCCCAGGTGCACGACGGCGTCGGCGTGAAAACTGTTGGGGAAGCTGGCATCCAGCCAGCGGTACGCAGCCAGGTAGTGATGGCTCGGCGGCAGATCCGGGTCATGGTAGATCGCCACCGGGTTTTCGCCGAAACCCCGCGGCGGCTGGATCATCAGCACAATGTTGCCGGCTTGCAAAGCGGCGATGACGAGTTCGCCATCGGGATCGTTGGTGCGGTCGACAAACAGGTCCCCGGGCGGGGGTCCCCAGTGCGCCTGCACCGCGTCCGCCAGCGCTGCGGGCAGGGTGGCGAACCAGGCACAATAGTCCTTGGCGGACACCCGAATCGGGTTAGCGGTCAGCTGTCCGGCGGTGAGCCAATCAGGGTCCTGGCCACCGCGTTCGATGAGCGCCCGCATCAGCGCGTCACCGTCCTGGGCGTCGACACCGGGAATATCACCGATCTGGTAGCCGTGCTCGCGCATCACCCGCAGCAGCTTGACGACGCTGGCTGGCGTGTCCAGGCCGACGGCGTTGCCGATGCGGCCGTGTTTGGTGGGGTAGGCGGACAAGACGATCGCGATCCGCTTGTCGGCGGCGGCGATGTGGCGCAGCCGCGCGTATCGAACCGCCAGGCCCGCGACTCGGGCGCAGCGTTCCGGGTCGGGGACATATGAGATCAGGCCTTCGTCGTCGATTTCTTTGAACGAGAACGGAACCGTGATGATGCGCCCGTCGAACTCGGGCACCGCGACCTGGCTGGCGACATCCAGCGGGCCGAGTCCGTCGCGGGCGTCTTGCCAGTGCTGCCGCGAGCTGGTCAGGCATAGTCCCTGCAAGGTCGGGATATCGAGGGCCGCAAGGTGTTCGACATTCCAGCTGTCGTCCTCGCCACCACCGCTGGCCACCGCCGGGTTGACCCCGCCGGCCGCCAGCACGGTAACCACCAGTGCATCGGCCTGCCGCAGGGTAGCCAGCAGCTCGGGCTCGGCCGTGCGCAGCGACGCGCAATACACCGGCAAGGCGCGCCCGCCGGCCGCCACGATCGCACCGCACAGCGCCTCGACGTACGCGGTGTTGCCGGCCACCTGCTGGGCGCGGTAATACAGCACCGCGATCACCGGGCCGGTGCTGGGCGCCGCGGCGCGCGGCAGCACTCCCCAGGTGGGCATGCTCACCGGCGGGCTGAAGCCGATGCCGGTCATCAGCACGGTGTCACACAGGAAAGCATGCAGCTGGCGCAGGTTGGCCACACCGCCCTGGGCGAGGTACGCGTGAGCTTGCAACACGATCCCGGCGGGCACGGTCGAGCGCGCGGTGAGATCGGCGTCGGGGGATTGTTCGCCGCTGACCACCACCGCGGGAACTCCGCTGGCCAAAACCGCGTCGATGCCGCCCTGCCAGGCGCGATAGCCACCGAGAACCCGCACCACAACCACGTCGGCACCCCCGAGGAGCCCGGAGAGCTCGGCGTCGGGCAGCCGGGACGGGTTGGCCCACCGGTAGTTCGCGCCGCTGGCGCGGGCGGTGATCAGATCGGTGTCAGACGTCGAGAGCAGCACTACGGTCGGCTCGGGCACCCCCCATTCGTACCGCACGCGATTCAGCCGGGCAGGACCGGTTACGGTAAAGGGGTGACCAGAAGCCGGGCCCACGACGCCTGCCCGGGGGCGCTGCGGGTGCACCAGGCGGCCGACGGCGCGCTGGTGCGGGTGCGCCTGCCCGGCGGAATGATCAGCGCCGGGCAGTTCGCGGCGCTGGCCCGGGCAGCACGCCGTTTCGGCTCGGGCAGCCTCGAGCTGACCTCACGCGGCAATGTCCAGATCCGCGGTGTCTGCGATCCCGCGAACGTGACAACCGCCCTTGCGGGGGCGGGTTTGTTGCCCTCGGCGACGCATGAGCGGGTTCGCAATATCGTCGCGTCGCCGTTGTCCGGCCGGATCGGGGGTCTGGCGGATGTGCGGGGGTGGGTCACCGAGTTGGACGAGGCGATTCAGGCCGAACCCGCGCTCGCGCGGCTGCCGGGGCGGTTCTGGTTCAGCCTGGATGACGGGCGCGCCGATGTGTCCGGGTTGGGTGCCGATGTCGGTGTCCAGGTTGTCGATGACGGTGTCGCGCTGCTGCTGGCCGGGCGCGACACCGGTGTGCGCCTATCGGCCGGCGAGGTCGTGCCGACGCTGACCGGGCTGGCGGCGCGATTCCTAGTGGTCCGTAAAACGGCTTGGCGGGTAGCGGAGTTGGCCGATATCGGCGCGCTGCTTCCCGATGCCGGGCAGTCCGGCGCGCCGGCCACCCCCGTCACCAGGCCGCCGGTGGGCTGGCTACCCCAGCGCGACGGGCGCATCGCGCTGGGCGCCGCGGTGCCGCTGGGGGTGCTAAGCGCTCGGGTGGCCGAGTGCCTGGCGGGCATCGGCGCGCCACTGGTCATCACCCCGTGGCGGTCGGTGCTGGTGTGCGACCTCGAGGAGACCGCGGCCGGCGCGGCGCTTCGGGTGCTGGGCGCGGCGGACCTGGTTGTCGACGAGACGTCCCCCTGGCTGAGGGTGAGCGCGTGCACCGGCAGCCCGGGCTGCGCCTACTCGGCGGCCGATGTGCGCGCTGACGCCGCCGCGGCCGCCCGCGCTGCCGACAGCACCGGCCACCGGCACTTCGTCGGCTGCGCGCGGGCGTGCGGCAGCCCGCCGGTGGGTCAGGTGCTGGTGGCCACCGGAGAGGGATACCGACTGCTGCGGGACGCGGACGATCCGTGCGCGGCGACGCCGGGTATAGCCGAGCGCCACGCCCGGGTCAAACCGTAGGGTGAGCGGGTGCTCGACTACATTCGCGATCCCGCCGAGATCTATCGGCGGTCGTTCGCGATCATCCGTGCCGAAGCCGACCTGGCGCGGTTTCCAGACGATGTGGCGCGCGTGGTGGTTCGGCTGATCCACACCTGCGGCCAGGTCGACCTCACCGAGCACATCGCCTACACCGACGACGTTGTCACCATAGCCGGTGCCGCGCTGCGCGGCGGGGCCCCGGTGTTGTGCGACTCGTCGATGGTGGCCGCCGGGATCACCAGGAAACGGCTGCCCGCCGGCAACGAGGTGGTGTCGCTGGTCGCCGACTCGCGGGCTGCCGAACTGGCCACCCGCGGGCGCATCACCCGCTCGGCGGCCGGCGTGGAGCTGTGGGCCGACCGGCTGGCCGGCGCGGTGCTGGCGCTCGGCAACGCGCCCACCGCGCTGTTCCGGCTTCTTGAGCTCATCGACGCGGGGGCGCCGGCGCCGGTCGCGGTGCTGGGCGGGCCGGTCGGGTTCGTCGGCTCGGCGCAGGCCAAGCAGGAGCTCATCGACCACCCGCGCGGAATGGCCTATCTTGTCGTGCGGGGCCGCCGCGGCGGCAGCGCGCTGGCCGCCGCGGCCGTCAACGCGATCGCATCCGGGACAGATGACTAAGCGGGGAACGCTTTTTGGGGTGGGGCTGGGGCCGGGCGACCCCGAATTGGTGACGGTCAAAGCCGCCCGGGTGATCGGCGACGCCGATGTGGTCGCCTACCACAGCGCCCGCCATGGCCGCAGCATCGCGCGCGCCATCGCCGCACCCTATCTGCGGCCCGGCCACATCGAGGAGCACCTGATCTATCCGGTCACCACCGAGGCGACGGACCATCCGGGCGGCTACGCCGGCGCTCTGGAGGATTTCTACGCCGAGGCCACCGAGCGGATCGCCGCGCATCTGGAGGCCGGACGCGACGTGGCGCTGCTCGCCGAGGGCGACCCGTTGTTCTACAGCTCCTACATGCATTTGCACACGCGGCTGACCCAGCGGTTCGACGCGGTCATCGTGCCGGGCGTGACGTCGGTCAGCGCGGCGGCGGCGGCCATCGCGACTCCGCTGGTGGCGGGCGACCAGGTGCTGTCGGTGCTGCCGGGCACGTTGGGCCTCGCCGAGCTGACCCACCGGCTCGCCGACACGGACGCCGCCGTCGTGTTGAAGCTGGGTCGCTCCTATCCTGCTGTGCGGGAAGCGCTTTCGCTGTCCGGCCGCCTCGGCGAGGCGGTCTATGTGGAGCAGGCCAGTACGCCCGGGCAGCGGGTGTCGCCGGCCGCGGAGGTCGATGCGACCAACGTGCCGTATTTCTCGCTGGCGCTGCTGCCCGGGGGACGCCGGCCCGAACCCGCGGGCGGCGTCGCGGTGGTGGGGCTGGGACCCGGCGGGGCCGACTGGATGACCCCACAATGTCGCCGCGAGCTGGCCGCGGCCACCGATCTGATCGGCTACGGGCCATACCTGGATCGCGTGCCGGTGCGCGACGCTCAGCGCCGCCACCCCTCCGACAACACCGACGAAATCGCCCGCGCCCGACTGGCCTGCGCGCTGGCCGAGCAGGGCCGGGCGGTCGCGGTGGTGTCGTCGGGCGACCCCGGCGTGTTCGCGATGGCCACCGCGGTGCTCGAGGAGGCCAAGCAATGGCCGGGCGTGCAGGTGCGGGTGGTTCCCGCGATGACCGCCGCGCAGGCCGTCGCCAGCCGGGTCGGCGCCCCGCTGGGCCACGATTACGCGGTGCTCTCGTTGTCGGATCGGCTCAAACCCTGGAAGGTGATCGCCGCGCGGCTTTCCGCGGCGGCCGCCGCCGATCTGGTGCTGGCGATCTACAACCCGGCGTCGAAAACCCGCACGTGGCAGGTCGCCGCGATGCGCGAGGTGCTGCTGGCCCATCGCGATCCGGGCACCCCGGTGGTGATCGGCCGCTCGGTAGGCGGTCCCGGTGAAAAGGTCACGGTGGTGCGGTTGGCGGACCTGGACCCGGCCGACGTCGACATGCGCTGCTTGCTGATCATCGGTTCCTCGCAAACACAGTGGTACTCCGCGGATTCCGTCGACCGGGTGTTCACTCCGCGGCGCTACCCCGGGTGAGCGCGCCGCCGGCCCAGTGATCGGGCGGGCCCGGGAAGCTCAGCGGAAGGAAGGTCGTTTGGTCACCAATGCCGGGGACCAATGCCCCGTGACCACCCGTCGGCGGGCTTCTAACGTCGTTACCGTCGAACGGGCGTAACCAAACTATTTCCGGATCGAGGCAGCACATGTCCACCGAAGTAGCGCAGCCGGGAATCGTCGTCGGCATCGACGGGTCCCCTCATTCCAACGCCGCCCTGCGCTGGGCCGTCAACGAGGCGATGATGCGCAACGCGGCGCTCACCCTGGTGTACGCCGCGGCCCCGATCCCGGCCGGCTCGCCGATGCTGAAGCAGTGGCCGGGCGGCGTCATTCCGGCGGAGTTCCTGCAACAGCTGGAAGGTAGGGCGCGCCAGGTGCTCGCCGAGGCGGTGACGATCGTCGAGGACATGACCGAGGAGCGCAGCCGCCCCCCAATCAGCAGCGAGCTGATCTCCAAGCCGCCGGTTCCCACGCTCGTCGACTTGTCCGCGAAAGCCGACATGGTCGTCGTGGGTAGTCGCGGCCAGGGAGCCGTGAAACGCGTGCTGCTGGGCTCGGTGAGCACCGGGCTGGTCCATCACGCCCACTGCCCGGTCGCGGTGATTCGCGACGAGGCCGCCGCACCGCCACACGGACCGGTGCTTGTTGGGATCGACGGCTCGCCGGCCTCGGAGCTGGCTACCGCCATCGCGTTTGATGAGGCTTCGTGGCGGGGGACGGAATTGGTTGCCCTGTACGCCTGGACCGACGCCGAGATCCCCGACATGTCGAACCGGGAATGGACCGGATTGACCAGGACGTCGTGGTCGGCCCTGCAATCTGCGGCCGAGGAAACACTAGCCGAGCGGTTGGCCGGCTGGCGGGAGCGCTACCCCGACGTGACCGTCCACCGCGTGGTCGTTCCCAACCGGCCCGCACAACATCTGCTCGAGCGCGCCGACTCGGCCCAGCTTGTGGTCGTGGGCAGCCACGGGCGCGGCGGCTTTGCCGGCATGCTGCTCGGGTCGGTCAGCACGGCGGTGGTGCACGCGGCCCACACGCCGGTGATCGTCGCCCGGCGGGGTTAGGCCACATGGCGGATTCCGGAGGCGTCCGCGCACCCAGATCCGCCTCGCCCGTCATCGTTGGGCCTTGGGCCCACCCTCAGCGCGCTATTAGCGATTAGCGCGCCGCACCAACGCCTCTCCGGCAGCCGCCATGGGGTACCGTCGAAGGTGCGGAACGGATTATGCAGGGACGAGGCGGCCCATGTCGAGCGGGGTAGCGCAGCCGGGAATTGTCGTCGGCTTCGACGGATCCTCTCATTCCGAGGCGGCACTGCGCTGGGCCGCTCAGGAGGCGATGCTGCGCAACGCGGCGCTCACCCTGGTGTATGTCGCGGCGTCGCCGCAGCCGGATGGGCAGGCGAAACAGGCTCTGGCTGACGCGGCTGCGCTCGTCGAGGGCATGACCGACGAGCGCAGCCGCCCGCAGATCTATGAGGAGCTGATCTCCGGGGCGCCGGTTCCCGCGCTTGTCGACTTGTCCAGGAAAGCCGAAATGGTGGTCGCGGGTTGCCGCGGTCAGCGAGCGGTGAAACGGGTGCCTTTCGGATCCGTTATCCCCGGGCTGGTGCAGTACGCCCATTGCCCGGTCGCGGTGATCCACAGCGAGGTGTCACTGCCGCTGCACGGGCCGGTGCTTGCCGGTATCGACGGCTCGCCGGCATCGGAGCTGGTTACCGCTCTGGCATTTGACGAAGCTTCGCGGCGGGGCGCGGAGTTGATCGCCCTGTACGCCTGGACCGACGCCGAAGTCCCCGCCTTGGCGAACCGGGAGTGGACCGGATTGACCAGGACATCGTGGTCGGCCCGGCAATCTGCGGCCGAGCAAACCCTAGCCGAGCGGTTGGCCGGCTGGCAGCAGCGCTACCCGCAGGTGACCGTGCACCGCATGGTCGTTGTCAACCGGCCCGCCGAGCGTCTCCTCGAGCATGCTGGCTCAGCCCAACTCGTGGTCGTGGGCGGTCCCAGGCGCGGCGGCTTTACCGGGATGTTGCTCGGGTCGGTCTGCACAACGGTGCTGCGGACGGTGTACACGCCTGTGATCGTCGCCCGGCAGCGTTAACCCCGGCGCCCCCTCTCCGGGCCTACCGCGACATGGCCAGAGCTCTTGGGGCGATCTGTGGGCAAACTTCGCTAGCCAGGCACTTCAGCCAGACACTTCCTGGAGCCTGTCGGTCACCGCTTCCGAATCCTCGCCCAGAAGCAGGGTGCGAACCAGCCGTCGTGGCCCGAAGGGACGAAGGAGATAACTGGCCGGACGCCGGCGCACTCGTTGCGGCCACCAGAACCAGCGCCCCAGCAGCGCCGCAATCGACGGTGTCATCAGCGAACGCACGACCAGGGTGTCAAACAGCAGGCCCAGGCCGATCGTGCTGCCGGCCTGGCCGATGGAGCTCAGGTCGCTGGCCACCATCGACATCATGGTGAACGCGAACACCAGGCCCGCCGCGGTGACGACTTGGCCGGTTTCCCCCACGGAGCGGATGATGCCGGTTCGTAATCCGGCCCCGATCTCCTCCTGGAACCGCGACACCAGCAGCAGGTTGTAGTCGGATCCGACCGCCAGCAGAATGATCAACCCGAACACGGGCGCGATCCAGTTCAAATCCAGGCCGTAAATGTATTGCCACGCCAGCACCGACAGCCCGAAGGCGGCGCCCAGCGACACCAGCACCGTGCCGACGATCACCAGGGAGGCAACCAGGGCGCGGGTGATGACCACCATGACAACGAATATCAGCGTCAGCGCCGCTATGCCCACGATCAGCAGGTCATATTTCATCCCGACTTGGATGTCGTTGTAAATCGCCGCGGTCCCGGTCACATAGAACTTGGCGTCGGCCAGGGGTGTGCCCTTCACGGCCTCCCGGGCCGCGCTGAGTTCCGGCTTGACCGCGGCGATGCCCTTCGGTGTCGCGGGGTCCGCGGCGTGGGTGATGATAAAGCGCGCCGCCTTGCCGTCGGGGGACAAGAAGAGTTTGAGGCCTTTCTGGAAGTCGGGGTTGTCGAACGCCTCCGGCGGCAGGTAGAAGTAGTCGCCGGTCTTCGAGGAGTCAAACGCCTCGCCCATCGCACTGGCCGTGTCCGTCATTCGCGCCATCTGGTTGACCAGCCCCGCGAAACTGCTGTGTATGGTAAGAAGGCTGCCACGCATGGACTTCGAGACCGCGATTATCGGCGGAAATTCCGCGAGCATTTTTGGGAGCACCGCGTCGATATGATCCATGTCCTTGAGCAGCCCGTCCATGTCTGCGCTGAATTTGTCGACATCGTCGAGCGCATCGAATAGCGATTTCGTCGCCCAGCAGATCGGGATGTTGAAGCAGTGCTTTTCCCAGTAGACATAACCGTGCAGCGGCCTGGCGAAGTCATCGAAATCCGCCAGGTGATCTCTCATCTCGTCGACGGTGACTTTGAGTTCTTTCATGTCGATGTTCATGTGATGAGTCGTGTCGGTCATCTGGCGCATCGCGTCATACATCCGCTCCATCGACCCGATCATGACGCCGAGGTCGTCGCTCATCTTGAGCATATCGGCCATCCGGTCTTTCATGAATTGCAGGTTTTCTTGTATCGGAATCGCCTGCATGCTGACTTGAAAAGGTATCGACGTGTGTTCGATCGGGCTTCCCAGCGGCCTGGTGATGCTTTGTATTCTGGCGATGCCGGGTGTGCGGAAGATATCTTTGGTGATCCGGTCCAGGATGATCATGTCGCTCGAGTTCCGCATGTCGTGGTCGGCGTCGATCATGAGGATGTCCGGATTTAGCCGGGCGGCGCTGAAATGCTGCTCCGCCGCAGCGTATCCAATATTCGAGGGAAGATTGGCCGGGATGTAGTAGCGATCGTTGTAGCTGATCTTCATGCCCGGCATGATGAGCATGCCGACGAGAGCGATAAGCAAGGATGCCGCAAAGATCGGCCCCGGCCAGCGGACGGCGGCGGTGCCGATTTTGCGCCACCCGCGCGCCTTGATCATCCGTTTCGGGTCGAGCAGGCCGAACCGCGTGGCCACGGCGACAATGGCGGGAGCAACGGTCAGCGCCCCGGCGATAACGACCAATAACCCCAGGGCGGAGGGAATGCCCAGGGCCTTGAAGTAGGCCAGCCGCGCGAAATGCAGGCAAAACGACGCTCCGGCAATTGTCAGCCCCGAGCCCAAGATGACGTGATAGGTTCCCCGGAACATCGTGTAGTAGGCTGTTTCCCGATCTTGACCGGACTGACGCGCCTCGTGGTAGCGGCCGATCAGGAATATCGCGTAGTCTGTTCCCGCCGCGATGGCCAGCGATGACAGCATGGCGACCACGAACGTCGAAAATCCCAAGAGGTCGTAATTCCCGAGAATCGCGACGACCCCCCGGGCCGTGCCCATCTCAAAGCCGACCATCACCAGGACGAGAAGCACGGTGCTGACGGAGCGATAAACGAGAAAGAGCATGATCATGATGACCACGCCGGTCACGCCCATCATCTTGAACATGCTTTTGTCGGCGGCCTCGTTCATGTCCGTTGTCAGCGCGCCCGGACCGGTGACATAGGCCTTGATTCCCGGCGGCGGTGGCGATCTGTCGACGATCTTTCGCACCGCGTCGACGGACTGGTTTCCCAGCGTGCTGCCCTGATCGCCAGCTATGTTCAAAAGGACATAGGCGGCTTTGCCGTCACTGCTTTGAACACCGGCGGCAGTGATGCGATCTGCCCATAAGTTCTGGACGTGCTGCACATGCTTGGGGTCGGCCTGCAGCTTTGCCACCAGCGTGTCGTAATAACGATGCGCCGCCTCGCCGAGCTCGTTATCACCGACCAGAACGACCATTACCAGGTTGTCGGAATCGAACTCGTGAAACTTCTTCCCGATGCGCTTTGCGGCGATCTCCGCCGGCGCATCTTGCGGCGACATCGTCACCGCGTGCTTTCTTGCGACCACCTCGATAGGCGGCACGAGCAGGTTCACGGCGAGCGTCACGAGCAGCCATGCCAGGATGATCGGCACCGCGAACGTTCGCACCGCCCGCATGAAGACCGGGCGGGCGCCGTCGCCGGTGCTCATGCGGCTTTCACCAGACAGAAGGCCTGGGCGTGATGCTCACGGGACACATGCTCGTCCTTCACCTCACCGTTCACGGTGATACGACACCCGATGCTGTCAGTGTTGCCTTGGGCCACCACGTCGGCGATCACGGCGGGTATCGTCGTCGTGAGCGTATAAGTCCACGGCAGGCTGGTGAAGTTCGCCTGCTCTGGTTCCGCCAACTTGTTCAAGTAGCTCACGGTTCCCGCCGTGTCGCTGGGCCCGAAAACCTCGTAGGTCACGCGTTTGGGATTGAAATTCACGATCCTCTCGGCGGTGCCGGTCGACTTGAAAACCTCGTCGGAGCCGAAGACGCCGCGGAGCCGATAGACGGCGGCGCCGCTGATGGCGACGACGACTATGACGACAAGCGGCACCCAAGCCCGCTTGAGCATGGTCAACATGTGACGGTCCCTCCGCTAGCGTCCTCGTCCTTGCCGGTAATAGTTCCACGCCCGCACCGTTGCGGCGCAGCGAATCACTCGATGCCGTGGTGGCTGCGGCCGCACCGCTCCGACTAAAGATATATACCCTACCCGGTATTATGCGGGAAGCCGGCTTGCCGTAGGGGTGCATTTGACGCCTGATTAGCCGGGCCTGCGGCCCGGCAGTTGGGCGACCCACTCGACGGCCTCGTCGACGGTGCCGACCACACGCACCCCTGCCGGCAGCGACGGGCGCGCCAGCATCACCACCGCGATGTGCAGCGCCGCCGCGGCGTCCAGCTTTGCCCTGGTCATCTCGCCGCCGCTGTTCTTGGTGACCAGTGCGTCGATGCGGTGCTCGCGCAACAACGCGTACTCGGTGTCGTAGTGATACGGCCCGCGCGAGAGCACGATCTCATGGCGGCGCGGCAGCACGGCCGCCTCCGGCGCGGTGACCGCACGGATCAAAAACCACGCGTCGCTGGCGGCGAAGGCCGCCACACCGGAGCGGCCGGTGGTCAGAAACACTCGCGAAAAACCTTTACAAGCAACAGTTTCCGCTGCTTCGATATCCGACGCCACGACGATGGCGTCACCGGGATCCCACGGCGGGCGGGCCAGCACCAGGTAGGGCAGCTGCAGCTCTTTGCACACCTTCGCGGCGTGCGCGGTGATGGTCGTCGCAAACGGATGGGTGGCGTCGACAACGGCGCCGATCCGCTCGTCGCGCAGCCAGCGGCGCAGGCCGTCGACGCCGCCGAACCCGCCGACCCGCACCGGGCCGGCGGGCAGCGCGGGACGCGGCACCCGGCCGGCCAGCGAGCTGATGATGTCGACGCCGGGATGCAAAACGTTTGCCAGTGCTCGTGCCTCGGCGGTGCCGCCGAGCAGCAGAACCCGCATCAGTGCGCCTCCCGGCCGCGGGGTGACGGCGAAAATTCCTGACCGGCGCGCCGGGCCGCCGAATACAGGTAGCTGTCGAGGAATCCCTCGGCCGCGAGCACGTCACCGACGATGATGACGGCGGTTTTGCGGATCCCCGCGCCGCGCATCTGCCCTCCGATATCGGTCAGGGTGCCGCGCAGCACAATCTGCTGCGGCCAGCTAACGAAAGCCACCACCGCAGTGGGTGTCTCGGGCCGATACCCCCCGCTCAGCAGCTGCGGGACAATCGCATCGATCTGGGCGGCCGCCAGGTGCAGCACCAGGGTGGCGCCGGATCGGGCGAGCGCGGTGAGGTCCTCACCGCGCGGCATCGGCGTCGACACGGTGGCCACCCGGGTCAGGGTCACCGTCTGCGAGACCCCGGGAACGGTCAGCTCGCGGCCCAGGGCGGCGGCGGCGGCCGCGAAAGCCGGGACCCCGGGCACGATTTCGTATCCGATGCCCAGCTCGCCCAGGCGGCGGCACTGCTCGGCCAGCGCGCTGTACAGCGAGGGGTCACCGGAGTGCAGCCGCGCAACGTCATGCCCGGCGGCGTCGGCGGTGGCCAGCTCGGCGACGATCTGCTCCAGGGTCAATGGGCCGGTGTCGACGATCCGCGCCCCCGGCGGGCAGCAGGCCAGCAGGTCCCCCGGCATGATCGACCCGGCGTAGAGGCACACCGGGCATCGGCTGAGCAACCGCTGCCCGCGCACCGTGATCAGATCCGCGGCACCGGGGCCCGCCCCGATGAAGTAGACGGTCACGGCTTGGACATCTCCCACTGGGTGACCGGCAGCTGCGGGCGCCAGCCGGTGAAGCCGCCGAGCGGCTCGCCATGGTAGTGCTGAAAACGTCGCAGTTCGCCGCCAAAGCGTGAATACGCCTGTGCAACAACAGCTTCAGACTCAGCGGTGACCGCGTTGGCAACCAGTCGCCCACCCGCGGGCAAGGCGTCAAGGCAGGCGTCGAGCAGACCGGGTCGGGTGAGCCCGCCGCCGATGAAGACCGCCGACGGCGTGGCAGCGCCTTGGAAAGCCTCCGGCGCCTCCCCGCGCACCTCGATGTCGACACCGAAGGCCACGGTATTGCACCAGATATTCTGGCGGCGGTGCTCATTGCGCTCGAACGCCACCGCGGTGCAGCCACGCCAACTGCGGCACCACTCGACGGCGATGCTGCCCGAGCCCGCGCCCACGTCCCACAAGCGTTCCCCCGGACGCGGCGCCAGCGCCGCCAGAGTCACCGCGCGCATCCGGTGCTTGGTGATCTGCCCGTCGTGCCGGAACGCGTGGTCAGGCACTGGCGACATGCGCTCGTCGGGCAGATAGCGCACCGCGATCACGTTGAGGTCGTCGACGTCGACGGGCGCGTCGGCGGCCCACTGGCGCGCGGTGCCGTCGCGGCGGCGTTCCCCGGGACCGCCGAGCTGCTCGAGCACGCTGAACTCGGAGTCGCCGCGACCACACGCGTCCAGCAGCACCGCCAGGGTCTGCGGCGTGGACCGGTCACGCGAGAGCACGACCGCCCGGCCGCCGCGGCGCACCGCGGTGTGCGCCGATGCGGTGACCAGGCTGATGACCTCGGTGTCCGGCACGCTCCAGCCCAGCCGCGCGCACGCCAGCGTCACCGCCGAGACGTGCGGCAGCACCCGCACCCGCTCGGGCCCGAACATCCGCAGCAGCGTGGCACCGACACCGTGTAGCAGCGGATCGCCGCTGGCCAGCACGTGCACCGTGGCCGCATCACCGGGTGGGCGGTCACCGAGGCGGCGCAGCGCGGGCAGCATCGGCGACGGCCACTCCCGCCGCGCCGCCACCACCGTCTCGTCGAGCAGGCCCAGTTGCCGTTGTGAACCGTAAATAACTGTGGCCCCTTGTAATTCACAACGCGACACCTCCGACAACCCCGCCATGCCGTCCGCGCCGATGCCGACCACCACGATCATGCGCACCACCCTCCCCCGCACCCGAACGATACCCCCGCCCGGCCGCGCTTGACGTTGTCGTCGGCGCGGCCCATCGTGGCGACGGGGCCGGGCGCCATCCCCCGCGTCATCCGTCCGATGACAAACCCGGGTCGCACGATCAGCACCCGCACCCCGGCGCCAGGCGAAGCGCACGCTCGGTGCCGATCTCGCCGCGGCCGCCACATATCACCGCCGGCCCGGCGCCCGTGTCGTCCACGGCTGCGATTATGACCTGCGCTAGCGTGGGCGGTGATGGCACACACCACGACCCGGCTCACCAGTGAGGCACTGGCGTTTCTCACCGAACGCCATCTGGCCATGTTGACGACGCTGCGCGCCGACAACTCTCCCCACGTGGTGGCGGTCGGGTTCACCTTCGACCCCTCAACGCACATCGCCCGGGTGATCACCACCGGCGGCTCGCAGAAGGCGCTCAACGCCGAGCGCGCCGGGATCGCGGTGCTCAGCCAGGTGGACGGCGCCCGCTGGCTTTCGCTGGAGGGCCGGGCCACCGTCAACAGCGACATCGCCGCCGTGCGTGACGCGGAGCTGCGGTACGCCCAGCGGTACCGGACCCCCCGACCCAACCCCCGGCGAGTGGTCATCGAGGTCCGGGTGGAACGGGTGCTGGGTTCCGCGCATTTGCTTGAGCGCGGCTAGCGGGCCCGGCCGGCACTGGCGCCCGCGGCGCGGCCCCACAACCGCTTACCCAGGCCGGGCTCCGGGTGCCCAAATCACCAGGGGTACCGCGGGGAAATAGGCCGCCATCTCCGGCCGCGATTTGGCCAGGGCGGCGGTGCCGTAGCCACGATGCCGGCATTCGGGGCGGATCCAGATCCGGACATGCACCTCGCCCCCGACGAGCTCACCGAAGACCATCCCGACTTTCTGGGTGCCGTCGAGTGCGACAAACCAGGCGGCCTCCTCGGCGTCGATGCGCGCCAGCGCCGCGCGGATCTCCTCGTCGAGATCGCCGGCCGACCCCGGGGATCCGTCCCCGGGGGCGCCGATGTCCGCGGTGCGTGCGGCGAAGATATCGCGATCGGATGCGCCGGCGAATGGGCGCAGCACGAGGGTGTCGCCGGAGCTCGCCGGCCGTTCCCGCAGGGTGAAGGTCAGTTGCCTGTTCAAGTCGTCGAGTTCGGCAGCGATCTTTTTGCGCGAATCCCTGGTGAGCTGGTCAAACGACATGCCGATCACCGCCTCGGCGCCCAGGCGTGAGGTGCCCAGCAACGAAACGATGCCGTCGACCGCCGATGGCCGGTCCTTCGCCTCCACGATCAGATCGAGCACCTCGTGACGGCGTTCCAACGCGGTGAGCAAAGCGTCGGCGATCTCCCTGCGGGCGGCGGCGCGGTCGTGGTTGATCATTCGATTAGCCTAGTCACGCCGGCCCGGGCATTGAACTTCCGGTGCGGGGCACTGGCTCTCGCGGCGCACGGTCACGGCGGGTTCAGCCGACAGGTACCACGACCAGCTCGCGCGGCCGGTTGTTGACGGGCATGGCGCCGTTCTCGGTCACAATGATGATGTCCTCGATGCGCGCCCCCCAGCGGCCCGGGAAGTAGATGCCCGGCTCGACCGAGAACGCCATTCCCGCGGCCAATGGCAGCCCGTTGCCCGCGACGATGTAAGGCTCCTCGTGCACCGCCAGCCCGATCCCGTGGCCGGTGCGGTGCACGAACTGCTCGGCCAGCCCGGCGCGGGCCAGCACATCACGGGCGGCGGCGTCGACCTGCTCGGCGGTCACGCCCGGACGCACCTTGGCCACGGCCGCCCGCTGGGCGCGTTCCAGGATCGAATACCGCTGTGTTACTTCGGCGCTGGGCTCACCGATGCAGTAGGTGCGGGTCGAGTCGGAGTGATATCCCGGCTCATACACGCCGCCAATGTCCACCACCACCACATCCCCGGCCCGCAATTCCCGGTCCGAGCACTCGTGATGCGGGTCGGCGCTGTGTGGGCCCGAACCGACGATCACGAACGCAACCTCCGAATGTCCCTCGGCCACAATCGCCTCGGCAATCTCGGCGGCAACATCGGCCTCGGTCCGGCCCGGTGTGAGGAATCCCGGCACCTGGGCGTGCACCCGGTCGATGGCCGCCCCGGCCTTACGCAGGACGTCCATTTCCGCCGGGTCTTTAATCATTCGCAGCCCACGCAGCACACCGGTGGCCAGTGCCGGCAGGGCTGCGAGGGCGCTGGCCAGGGCTAACAGATGCCGGGCGGGCATGGAGTCATTAACGGCCACCGCGGCGGGCACACCGCCGAGCGCCGCGGCCACCAGCCGGTAGGGGTCGTCACCGTCAACCCAGTCCCGCACCGGCAGGCCCAGCTCGGCTACCGCGGAGTTGTGGAGCGCGGCCAGCTCCAGCCGGGGCACCACGACGCTCGCGTTTCCGGATGCCGGCACCACCAGTGCGGTGAGCCGCTCGAAAGTCTGCGCGCGCGAACCGACCAGATACCGCAGGTCGTGGCCCGGGGTGATTACCAGCCCGGCCAGGCCCGCCTCGGCGGTAGCGGCTGCGGCCGCGGCCAGCCGGCGGGCATACACCGGGGCGTCGAATCGCCGGGAGTCCACGCCCGTCAGGCTACGTCGTCAAGCTGGCAGGATGACAACTATGCCCGCGCCGCTGCTGCTGCTCGACGGTGCGAGCATGTGGTTTCGCTCCTACTATGGGCTGCCCTCATCGATCACCGCGCCCGACGGCCGGCCGGTCAACGCGGTGCGCGGGTTCCTCGACTCCCTGGCCCTCGTCATCGCCCGGCACCGGCCGGCCCGGCTGGTGGTGTGCCTGGACCTGGACTGGCGACCGCGGTTCCGGGTGGAGCTGATCCCGTCGTACAAGGCCCACCGTGTCGCCCGCACGCAACCGGATGGCCAATCCGACCTCGAGGAGGTGCCCGACGAGCTGACAGCGCAGGTCGACACGATTCTCGAGCTGCTCGACGCCTTCGGGATCCCCACCGGGGGCGCACCCGGGTTCGAGGCTGACGACGTGATCGGCACACTGGCCGCCGCGGAACGCCGCGATCCCGTCGTGGTGATCAGCGGGGACCGTGACCTGCTGCAGGTGGTAGCCGACGATCCCGTTTCCGTTCGGGTGCTCTACCTGGGCCGCGGCCTGTCGAAAGCGACGATGTTCGGGCCCACCGAGGTAGCCAGCCACTATGGGCTGCCGGTGCGGCGGGCCGGTGCGGCCTACGCCGAGCTGGCAGTGCTGCGCGGCGACCCATCCGACGGGTTGCCGGGTGTGCCAGGCATCGGCGAGAAGACCGCGGCCGCGCTGCTGACTCAGCATGGCTCGCTGGAGCGGATTCTCGAGGCGGCCCGGGACCCACGGTCGCCGATGGGCAGGGGCCTTCGAAGCAAGCTAGTGGCCGCCGCCGGCTACATCCAGGCCGCGGTCCCGGTCGTTCGGGTGGCCACCGACGCGCCGGTCACCTTGTCAACGCCGTCCGACACCCTGCCGGCGGCCGCGGCCGACCCGCAGCGCGTCGCCACGCTGGCCACCCGCCACGGGGTGGGCTCACCGGCAGCCCGCCTGCAAAAAGCACTGGGCGAGCCGCCGGCGCAATGACGACTTGGGCCGGACCGGCCACATGATCCTGCAGACGCGCTATCAGAACTGCATCAAGCACGACCCGCCGCCGATCCCCGAGGGGCGCGGCACGCTCACCTTCCGGCGCTCCTGTGCGCACGGCGTGCGCGGCTCGGACGCCATGCGGATCAACGGACATAATCGGCTGGCGTGGGCTGGCATGCAAGGTGCTGGTGCGTGATTTGCCGCCGCACAAGCCGGGCAAGCCGGTGACCATCACGGTCGAACCCATCCGCGGGCTGCCGGCGCAGAAGGATCTGGTGGTCGACATAGCGCCGTTCTTTGCCGCCTACCGCGCGGTGAAGCCGTACCCGATCACCAGTGGCAACCCGCCGACACGCAAGCGGATTCACAGCGCGGCCGACCGGGCCCGTGACGACGACACCACCGAATGCATCCTGTGCGCGGCCTGCACCACCAGCTGCCCGGTGTTCTGGCATGAGGCCAGCTACTTCCGCCGGCGGCGATCGTCAACTCGCACCGCTTCCTCTTCGACAGCCGCGACGAGGCCGCCGCCGAGCGCTTGGACATCCTCAATGACGTCGATGGGGTCTGGCGCTGCCGCACCACGCTCAACTACACCGAGGGCTGCCCGCGCGGCATCGAGGTGACCAAGGCGATCCAGGAGGTGAGCCACGCGCTGATGTTCGCGCGCTGAGCGGGTGGCCGCCATTGCGAGCGTGCAAGGACACGCCGCTGGCGCCGGTACCATCCACCGCGTCTGCCACGCGAGTCACCGCGCAGGTCAACATGCTGTGTGCCCGGCTCTGAGCGATTTTTCGGCGCGCAGTTGCCAGCACCCGTTGATGGATGCGATGCTCCGCGCCACGTGGCATCCGTCCCGGACCGTAGCGGCCCGCCCGAGCCGGCCGCACGCGGCCCGTCGCACTTCCCACCGCAACGCGTCCGACACCGATTCCGGCGCCGGCTTACCACAGTCGAAGCCCTGCGAGGCGAGCGCCTCGACCAGGTCGGCGATGGTCGCGGGACCGTGGTCAAACAGGCCATCGTGAATGTGTCGAGGAGTTCGATTCCACGCAACCGCAGGCGCCGCAAGTCGCTCATCGTCAGGCCAGCGCATCCTGGTCACGACAACATCGCGAAATCGCTCGAAGGCGGGCAAATACCCACTTGAGCTGAGCGGTGACTTGTGTGACCGATGAAGCACCAGTGCTGCAAGCTGCACCTTCGGCCCAAGTCTCTGCGTGCCGTCACACACTCCGGGGCTACCGCGTCTGACGAGCATCACCTCAGTTTGTAACTTCTGCCCAACCCGTCACAGCTCGGCTTCCCGGGATCCGGCCGCTCCTCGCCTAGTCTGCACAGACGATGGCCTTCCCACGTCGGCCGCCGAACCCAACGCGGCGCCGGATGGTTGTCCCTCCAAGGTGTCCACCCGCCGGCGGTCGACTCGTCGGAGGTTCCTGGTCGCCATGGCGTCGATTAACGAGTTCAACCTCGACAAGACGGTGACCGGCACCGCCGTGATGCCGCCGTCGAGGGCGCCAAAGCCAAAGTGGGCGTTGCCCTGGACGGCACCTACACCGTCAAGGGTCACGGCAGCAATGACCACGCGGCGCTCGACGCCAAATACCTCATCGAGATCACCTACGAGCTGTCAGCCGGCCCGGTGTTATTTGGGCCGGCCCACCTCGTAGGTCCCCTTGTTGTCCTGGAAGGTCACCGTCACGTGGCGGATGGTGCCATCGATACTGACCTCGCAGTCGAAGGTGGCACCCTTTTTGACGATGGGATCCTGACCGTTATTGCACTTGACGTCTTTGACGTTCTTCGCGCCGTATCCGTTGGTCTCGTCGCTGAGAATCTGTTGGACGCCAGCCTGAGCCTTGCTGATGTCCAGTTTGGTGGTGACGAAAAACCCGGGCGCCCAAAAGCCGAGCACCAGCACCACCGCCAGGACGACCGCCGCGAACACTCCGACTACCGTGCCGATCACCACGACAGACCGCCGAGAGGGCGCGGGCGGCTGGCCGTACTGGCCCGGCTGCGGCGGGTACTGACCGGTCTGGCCGTACTGGCCCGGCTGTGGCGGGTACTGACCGGGCGCTGCGGTGTAGGGACCCGGCTGCGGCGGGTACTGACCGGGCGGTGCGGCGTACGGTTCCTGCCGGGGATAGCCCGGGGTGGGCTGCGGATACTGCTGCTGATAAGGGGGAGGTGGGTAGAACGGCGCCGACGGCTGCTGATACGGCTGATACTCGGGGGGCGTGTAGGCGGGCGCCTGCCAGGCCTGCTGATCGCTACCGGGTTGCCAGGGAGACGCCTGCACCGGTGGCTGCTGGGCTTGCTGACCCTCGCCTTGACCGGGCGGCTGCCACTGCGTCGGATCGGGTTCCTGCGGTCCACTCATCGGTTGGCTCGGTCCTCTCAGTCCTGGTTCACATCCTGATCACACGGCGCCCGATGTACGGTAGCTCGCGCCCAGCCTACCCGGCGTCAACTGCGACAACGCCGCGCCGAATGTCGTCGATAGCGCGCTGGGCGGTGGTCCGCAGGTCTGGGGCGGGCGCAGCGTTGCGGATTTGGTCGAGCAAATCAAGCACCTGTCGGCACCAGCGCACGAAATCTCCCGCCGGAAGCAGCGCACCGCCCAGATCCGAACCAGCCAGCGCCGCAGCCAAATCCCCGGTTTCGGCCCAGCGATAGATGACCTCGACGAAGCCGTCGTCGGGCTCGCGGCTCGGGGTGAGTCGATATCGGCGCTCGTCAGCGCGCAACTCGTTCGACAATCCATGAGTGCGCTCCAGCGCGTGGCGCAACCGCCGCGTGGGCACGGCTGTGGCCTGCACCGACACCGGGCCGTCAGCGCCGCGGGATTCGTAAAGTACCGCCGAAACTACCCCCGCCAGCTCGGCGGGCCCCAGACCCGCCCACGCCCCGGTGCGCAAACATTCGGCGACCAGCAGATCGCTTTCGCTGTAAATCCGCGCAAGCAACCGGCCGTCGGCGGTGACGCGATAGTCACCGCCGACGATCTCGATAAAGCCCCGCTCGGCGAGCAGCCCGACAATCCGGTCGAACGTCTGGGCCAGCGAATGGGTAGCGGCCGACACCTGCTGCTTCAACCGTGCGTTGTCACGCTCGATGCGCAAGTAGCGCTCCGCGGCCCGCAGTTGGACCTCCCGCTCGGGCGCGCGGTGCGCGGGATGACGGCGCACTTGCTGGCGCAGGAACGCCAATTCAACGTCCGGAAGCTCGTCCGCGGGCTCCGTGTCGCGGTGGGGAGCCGGCCTCGCCAGACCTGCGGCGGCCGAGCGCAGCGCCGACGCCAGATCGCGGCGCACCCGCGGCTGGCGGTGCTCGACCCGTTTGGGCAGGGTCATCGACCCGACGGGGGCCACCGCGCCGAAATAGTCCGCAGACGATATCCGGCCGGCCCAGCGATGTTCGGTGAGCACCAACGGGCGTGGATCCGCGCTGTCGCGGGCGGATTCCAGCACCACCGCCAGGCCACCGCGGCGACCATGGGGAATGCTGATAATGTCGCCGCGACGCAGCGCGGCTAGCGCGTCGGTGGCCGCCTGCCGTCGCTGGACCCGCATTGCCCGCGCCTGAGCGCGCTCCCGTTGGGTCACCTGCGCGCGCAGCCGCGCGTAGTCGAGGATCGACGCATTGGGGCCGCCGAGTTCGGCGGCGATCTCGTCGAGCAGCTGTTCGCCGTGCCGGACATCGCGGACCAGCCCGACGACCGACCGGTCGGCTTGGTACTGGGCGAAGGACCGCTCCAGCAGCCGGTGTGCCTCTTCGGGCCCCATCCGCTGCACCAGGTTGATCGTCATGTTGTAGGACGGACTGAACGAACTGCGCAGCGGGAAGGTGCGGGTCGACGCCAGGCCGGCGACTTCGGCCGGATCCACATCGGGATGCCAGATCACCACCGCATGGCCCTCGACGTCGATGCCGCGGCGGCCGGCGCGGCCGGTCAGCTGGGTGTACTCGCCCGCGGTCAGGGGAAGATGCCGCTCGCCGTTGAACTTCACCAGCCGTTCGAGCACCACGGTGCGAGCGGGCATGTTGATACCCAGCGCCAGGGTTTCGGTGGCGAACACCGCCTTGATCAGCCCCGCGGTAAACAGCTCCTCGACGGTGTGCCGGAAAGCCGGCAGCAGCCCGGCATGGTGCGCAGCCAAGCCGCGCATCAGCCCTTCCCGCCACTCGTGGTAGCCCAGCACGTCCAGGTCGGTGTCGTCGAGATCGCCGCAGCGGTGATCGATAACCTCCGCGATTCGTGCCCGCTCCTCCTCAGTGGTCAGCCGCAGCGCAGACCGCAGACACTGCTTGACCGCCGCGTCGCATCCCGCCCGGGAAAACACGAATGTGATTGCCGGCAGCAGCCCCTCGGAGTCCAGGATGCGGATCACCTCCGGCCGGGTGGGCGGGCGGTAGAGACTCGGGCCCCAAAGCCGGTCGGCCCGTCCGGGGCCCCGACGGCCTGGCCGGCGCTCGGCTAGCCGGTCGGCCTCGCGGCGATGCGCGATGTGGCGCAGCAGGTGCGGGTCGACACGGGGCCCGCGCCCCGGGCCGGGCTCTGAACCAGCCCGGTAGTCGAAAAGGTCGAATAGCCGCTTGCCCACCAAGACGTGCTGCCACAGCGGAACCGGCCGATGCTCGTCGACTACTACCGTGGTGTCGCCGCGCACGGTCTGAATCCAGCCACCGAACTCCTCGGCGTTGCTGACCGTCGCAGACAGGCTGACCAGGCGCACCTCATCGGGCAGATGCAGGATGACCTCCTCCCACACCGCGCCCCGCATCCGGTCGGCGAGGAAATGCACCTCATCCATCACTACGTAGGAGAGTCCGTGCAGCGCCGGCGAATCGGCGTAGATCATGTTGCGCAGCACTTCGGTGGTCATCACCACCACCGGCGCGTTGCCGTTGACCGACAGGTCGCCGGTCAACAGCCCGATCCGATCCCGGCCGTAGCGCGCCACCAAATCGGTGTGCTTCTGGTTGCTCAGGGCTTTCAGGGGCGTGGTGTAGAAGCATTTGCCGTCGGCGGCCAGCGCCAAGTGCACTGCAAACTCGCCGACCACCGTCTTGCCGGCGCCGGTGGGTGCGCATACCAGCACATCGTGGCCGCGTTCTAGCGCCGCGCAAGCGCGCCGCTGGAAGTCGTCCAGCGCGAAGGGCAGCTCAGCGGCGAACCGGGCCAACTCGGTCCCGGCCACAAAGCGGTTCTCAGGTGATGTCGTCATGGATTCCGGCAATGTGCGACGGTGCCGTCACCGGCGATGGCGGCTCGATCACCGACGCTTCCTCATCGGGAATCACCGTTTCACGCTTGGCTTTCCGTTTGTCGTGCAGGCGAGCTATCTGAATGGCCAATTCGAGCAGCAGGCTCAGCGCCAGCCCGAGCGCGGTCATCGAGAACGGGTCTGATCCCGGTGTGAACACCGCCGCGAATACGAACATCGCGAAAATCAAGCCCCGTCGCCAGGATTTCAGCCGCTGATAGCTCAGCAAGCCAACCAGGTTGAGCATGACGATCAGCAAAGGGAACTCGAAGCTGATCCCGAACACCAGCAGCAAGTTGATCAGGAAACCGAAGTACCGGTCACCGGACAATGCCGTCACCTGCACGTCGCTGCCCACAGTCAGCAGAAAGCGTAACGCCTTCGAGAGCACCAGATAGGCCAGCACCGCGCCCGCTACGAACAGCACCGCCGCCGGGAACACGAACGCCACCGCGAACCGACGCTCCTTCTGATACAGCCCGGGAGTGATGAACGCCCAGAGTTGGTAAAGCCACATCGGGCAGGCCAACACGATTCCGGCGGTCATCCCGACCTTGAGCCGCAGCATGAACTGGTCGAATGGCGCGGTGGCCAGCAACCGGCACTGTCCCCCAGAGCTGATGTCGGCGCGCGCCGACGGTGGCAGCGTGCAGTATGGGTGACGCAGCCACTCCCCCAGGCTTTCCAGCCCGAACAGCGGATGCGAATACCAGATAAACCCCAGCGCGGAGCTGACCGCGATCGTGGCCAGCGAGATCAACAGCCGGGTGCGCAGCTCGCTCAGGTGGGCGGCCAGCGACATCGTGGCATCGGGGTTGGTGCGGCTGCGACGAAGGCGTGGATCGAGCCGCCTGAACAAGCGTGCGGTGCGCGCCGACACTCTCAACACTGTCACGACCGTCACTCGGTGGCGCCCGGGCGCCGCGCCGGTGTTATCGGGCTAAACCGGACGCGCGTCCTGGCCTTGCCCGGGCGCCGCAGGCGGATTGACCCGCTCGGACGGCACCGGGCGCACCTCTGTCGGCTCCACGGGCCGGGCGGCTGATGTTTCCGATCTGCTCTCGTTCTGCAGTTCACGGACTTCGGATTTGAAGATGCGCAACGACTTGCCCAACGCCCGTGCCGTGTCGGGAAGCCTTTTGGCGCCGAACAGCACGATCATGACGGCGGCAAGGATCGCCCAGTGCCACGGACTAAGACTGCCCACTTTGGTTACCTCCAGACGTCGCCACGATGCTACCGCAGCTAGACGACTCGTCGTTTTGGTCTCGATCGGAACCCGCCGCGACCCGGTAGGCCTCCAGCGCCGCTGTCGCCGCGTCGCGTACCCGCCGCGCCAGCGAGTCAGGGGCCAGCACCTGCAGAGCGGGCCCCAGCCCCAGCACCAGGCGGGTCATCCAGTCGTCGGAGGCGTAGGTCATCGCCGCTTCGCAGGACCCGTCGGGCAGCTCACGCAGCAGCCGCATCGGGTAGTACTCGAACATCCACGACGCCGAGGGGGCCACTCGCAGTGTTGCCGCGGGAAGGGATGGATCGGCCCGGAACAGCGCGGTATCCGGCGGCGCCTGGACCGCGCGTTGCGGGGGCGCGGACGGCTCATCGAGCACCCGGGCGTCGATGATTCGGTCGAAGCGGAACAGCCGGACTCCTTCCGCCTCGCGCGACCAGGCCTCCAGATAGCTGTGATCGCCGATGAGCACCACCCGGATCGGGTCGACGACCCGGCTGGACAGTGTGTCATGTGACGCCGCGTAGTAGTCGATTGCCACCGCGTGATTGCTGCGCACCGCGGCGCGAACCGCGGCCGCCGCCCGATTCTCGGCGCGTGCGGGCTCATCAACGGTCGAGTGGGTGGTGCCGTGCCCGACGGTGCCCGCCGCCGCTTCGATCTTGGCAATCGCGCTGTGGGCCGCCTTCGGGTCGATCACCCCGGGGATGTCCGACAGTGCCCGCAGGGCCACCAATAACCCGGTGGCCTCCCGCGAAGTGAGCTTGAGGGGTTTGTCGATGCCGGCTGAGAATGTCACCTCAATGTTGTCGCCACAAAATTCGAAGTCGATCAGGTCACCCGGCCCGTAGCCGGGAAGGCCGCACATCCACAACTGGTCAAGGTCCTCTTCGAGCTGCCTCATGGACACCCCTAAGTCGGCGGCGGCCTCGGCTCTGGAGACCCGGGGATGAGCCTGGAAGTACGGCACCATGTTGAGTAGCCGCACCAGGCGCGCGGATAGCTGGGTCATTTCGCCGCCGCTCCTTCTCATCGCTTCGCGCCGCATCGTCGCCGGCGCGGCCTATGGGCGCCGCTCCTTCTCATCGCTTCGCGCCGCATCGTCGCCGGCGCGGCCTATGCCGGCCTGGGCGCGCAGCCGGTCCAGCACGCCGCCACGCAGGGACGCCGGCTCCAGCGCCACGGCGTCGGCTCCATGACTTGCGACATCACGCGCCAGCTGCTCGGCGGATCCGATGTCGAGTTCGATCACCTCGCCGTCGCGGCCGGCCAGCTTCCGCGGCCCAAGGGACCGCCCGGCGCGCCGCAGCGCCGTGACCCGGCCCTCGGCGACCCACACCCTGGCCTGCGCGCCGGTCGTCCCCGCAGTGGCCGCAGCGACCGATTCGGCCACGAGCTTGCGCAAGTCGATACCGTCGGGCCGGCGACTCGCGCCCGGCGGCCCGATCGGTGTTACCTCGGCGCCGATCCGCGACAGCCGGAAGACACGGGTCGCATCGCGATCGCGGTCGTGGCCCACGAGATACCAGCGACCCTTCTCGGTGACCACACCCCATGGCTCGACGGTGCGCATAGTGAACGGCTCGGCGCGCGACGAGCGGTGAGGAAACTGCACAGCTTGCCCGGAATCGATGGCAGACAACAGGATTCCGAGAATGTCCTGCGATCCGCGCACACCGGCGGACCAGGCGGCCGAAGAGATGGCCACCGGGGCGTCGGGATCAACGTCGACTCCGGCTGCGCGCAGCTTGAGTAGCGCGTTTTGGGTTGCCGTGATCAGTTCGGGGGATTCCCACAGTTGGGTGGCGACGGCCACCGCGGCGGCCTCCTCGGGGGTCAACTGGATGTCGGGCAATGCGTAGGCGTCGCGGTTGATGCGGTAGCCCTCGGTGGGGTCCAGGGGCGACACCTTCCCGGTTTCCAGCGGGATGCCAAGCTCACGCAGCTCGGCTTTGTCACGCTCGAACATCCGCGAGAATGCCTCGTCGGTGCGACTGTCGGCATAACCCGCGACCGTGGCTCTGATTTTTTCGGCGGTGATATAGCCGCGGGTAGCCAGCAAGGCGATGACCAGGTTCATCAGCCTTTCAATTTTGGAGGTTGCCACCCATATAAGGTTAGAGCGCCAGGCTCAGATTGCCCGACGCCCCGCGTGGCGCGCCACGGCGCGCTTGATATGCCCGGTCTCGGCTGGTGCGCGGGCCGATCCCGCGTCGGTCAGAAACCGGCCCCCGCTACATGCTGGCGATCAGCCGTTTAACGCGCTCGTCGACCGACCGGAAGGGATCTTTGCATAACACCGTGCGCTGGGCCTGATCGTTGAGCTTGAGGTGCACCCAATCGACGGTGAAGTCGCGTCCGGCCGCTTGGGCGGCGCTGATGAACTCACCGCGCAGTCTGGCCCGGGTGGTCTGCGGCGGAGTGTCGACGGCCTCATCGATGTCCTCGTCGGTGGTGACGCGAGCCGCTAAGCCCTTGCGCTGCAGCAGATCGAAAACACCACGACCACGTTTGATGTCGTGGTAGGCCAGATCCAGCTGGGCGATCTTCGGGTCGGACAACTCGATGTGATAGCGATCCTGGTAGCGCTGAAACAGCTTGCGTTTGATCACCCAGTCGATCTCGGTGTCGACCTTGGCGAAGTCCTGGCTCTCTACGGCGTCAAGTTGGCGGCCCCACAGGTCAACGACCTGCTCGATCTGCGCGTTGGGCTCACGGGTCTGCAGGTGCTCGACGGCACGCGCGTAGTACTCCCGCTGGATGTCCAGCGCGCTGGCCTGACGCCCCCCGGCCAACCGCACCGGACGCCGCCCGGTGATGTCGTGACTCACCTCACGGATGGCACGGATGGGGTTATCCAGCGAAAAGTCACGGAAGGCCACCCCGGCTTCGATCATTTCCAGCACCAGCGCGGCGGTGCCCACCTTCAGCATGGTGGTGGTCTCGCACATGTTGGAGTCGCCGACAATGACATGTAGCCGCCGGTACTTTTCCGCGTCGGCGTGGGGCTCGTCGCGGGTATTGATGATCGGGCGGCTGCGGGTGGTGGCGCTTGACACGCCCTCCCAAATGTGCTCGGCGCGTTGACTCAGACAAAACGTGGCGGCCTTCGGGGTTTGCAGCACCTTGCCGGCGCCGCAGATCAGCTGACGGGTGACTAAAAACGGCAGCAGGACGTCGGAGATCCGGGAAAATTCGCCCGCCCGCACGATCAGGTAGTTCTCGTGGCAACCATAGGAGTTGCCCGCCGAGTCGGTGTTGTTTTTGAACAGGTAGATGTCGCCGCCAATACCCTCGTCGGCAAGGCGCTGCTCGGCGTCGACGAGCAGGTCTTCTAAGACCCGCTCCCCGGCGCGGTCGTGGGTAACCAGCTGCACCAGGCTGTCGCACTCGGCGGTGGCGTACTCGGGATGGCTGCCCACGTCCAGATAGAGCCGCGCGCCGTTGCGCAGAAAAACGTTCGAGCTGCGGCCCCAGGACACCACCCTGCGGAACAGGTAGCGGGCTACCTCATCCGGAGACAGTCGACGATGACCGTGAAATGTGCAGGTCACACCGAATTCAGTCTCGAGGCCCATGATCCGCCGCTGCACAATTCGAGCGTACTGGTTGTCTGCGGTAACCGGTGTGGAACGCCGCGGCGCTTGACGCCGTCGATTCCGCAGTGGGCATTGTGATCGGGCATGATCTCGCCGACACTCCCGCCGAAGCGCGATCTAACCACACCGGTCCGGTAGAGTCGATATCGTTCGTTACCGCGAACGCAGTCGGCAGAAAGGCCTCTCCAGTCCGTGGACAGACCCAGGGTCGCGGAGTATCCGCGGCCGGACCATGTCATCGTTCACATCAGCGACACCCATCTCACGGCCGGCGACGGCGACCTGTACGGAGATGTCGACGCGGAGGCCCGATTATCCCAGCTGCTCGAGCGGCTTGAGGGCTCGCAAACACAGCCCGATGCCTTGATCTTCACCGGCGACCTTGCCGACACCGGAGAGCCCGACGCCTACCGCAAGCTGCGTGAACTGGTTGAGCCGTTGGCCGAACGCCTGGGCGCCGAGGTCATCTGGGTGATGGGCAATCACGATAACCGGGCTGCGGTGCGGGAATACCTGCTGCGTGAGGCTCCGACGATGGCGCCTATGGACCGAGTGCACGACATCGAGGGTTTACGCATTGTCGTTTTGGACACCTCGGTGCCCGGCTACCATCATGGCGAGATCACGCCGGAACAGCTGAAGTGGCTGGCCGATCAACTGGCCGAACCCGCTCCCTTTGGCACCATCCTGGCCATGCACCACCCGCCGATTCCCAGTGTGCAGGACCTCGCCGTCCTGGTGGAGTTCCGCGATCAAGCGCGCCTGGCCCCGGTGCTCTGGGGCAGCGACGTGCGCGCGATCCTGGCCGGGCACCTGCACTACTCCACGACGGCCACCTTCGCCGGCATCCCCGTCTCGGTGGCCTCGGCCAGCTGCTATACCCAGGATCTCTTAACGGCGGGAACCCGAGGTCACGACGGGGGGCAGGCGTTCAACCTCGTGCACTGCTACCCGGAAACGGTGGTGCACACCGTCGTACCGCTGGCCGCCGGGCCCACGGTAGGTCGGTTCGTCCCACCGGACGCGGTGCGGCGTGAACTCGCCGACGCCGGGGTCAGTATCCTGCCGGCCACCCGGATACCGCGCTTCGCACCGCAGCTCACCCGGGAATAGCGCGATTGCGCCCGGCGTCTCACTCATCCCCAGCCGCTCGCTCCCATGGCGCTGGCACCGGGAAGTAGCTTTCGAGGAACTCACCGACCACGCGTGCCCGCTCCTCGGCGCTTACCTCCGGAAAGCTGCCGTCGTTGAGGCAGAAGAAGTCGAACTTGCGCTTCTTTAAGAGCTTCGGCAACTGCGCCAGCCCGGACCGTGTCGTGGTGTCCACGTAGCGCACCTTGGCCGACTCGTTTTGCACCGCGCGCCCGGTCATCAGCGCGTAGTAGTGATACAACGAGTTGGTCACCGAGATGTCCGTGCTGGACCGGAAACGGCTCGCCTGGGTGCGCGCGAAGTCCTCCGGGAACTCACGCTCCAGTTCGAACAGCACGCTCTTGCGCAGCGGAGCGGCCGTGTGCTCGAGGTGGCGGGTAATGATCTTGCCGAACTTCTCCCACAGCAGCTGGCGGTTGACGCGGGCCGCGTTCTCGAAACCGCTGCGCTCGGGATTGTTGGCCCCGAGTCCGATACGCGTGCCCGCCTCGATGAACTTCGTCACGCCGCCGGGCGAGAAGAACGTCGTCGGTGAAAGCGGCCGGCCGAAGAACATGTCATCGTTGGAGTACAAGAAATGCTCTGCGAGACCAGGGATGTGGTGTAGCTGAGTCTCAACCGCATGACTGTTGTACACCGGCAATGCGGAAAGGTCGGTGAAGTGATCCTCAGCGCGCACGATGGTGATCTTCGGGTGCGGAGCGAGCCATTGCGGAACCGGCGAGTCGGTCGCGATGAAGATCCGTCGCACCCACGGCGCAAAGGCGTGCACCGAGCGCAGGGCGTACTTTAGCTCGTCGATCTGACGAATCCGCGCGTCGGCGTCATCGCCTTCGCCCAGAACGTACCCTGCCATCGCAGCCGCTCGGCGTGCACGAAATTCCGGGTCGCTGCCGTCGACCCAAGAGAACACCATGTCGATGTCGAATGTGACGTCGCCGGCGTGCGGGGTGAACATCCCGGCGATCGTCGGCCATACCCGCCCGTGAAGTTCGACTGTCGTATAAACAATCTCACTGACCGGCAACGCCCGCCGGGTCAGCGAGTTCTCGATCGGGCAGATGACTTGCTGTCCGTCGAACACCCAGAACTGCAGTTCGACCCCGGCGGAAGCGCCGTAACGCATGCCCGAACGCGGGCATTCGCGCCGGCGAAACACCCGCAGCAACCGTGGGTCGGGATCCACCGACAGCAGACCATCACCCAGATACACCGAGCGGCGGCCCGTCCCGTCATAGATCTTGGCGCGCAGCGGAGCTTCCAGGCAAGCGGCCATCAAGGCCTCGGCGACCCGCGATCTCAAGGCGATGTCCACGACGAGCGCCGGCCGGCCGTCCGCGCCACGGATGAGAAGGAACGGGATGCCCGCCATCTCCAGCTCCGTGCGAACGAACAGCAAATCTTCCACCATCGCCTCGTAAGGGGTCAGGCGCAGCCCATGGGCTGACTGGACAGCAGCGACGTCGATGGTCATGGGAACACCTGCCTTCCGCACTCGATGCCGGTCGAAGAGCACGAAGAGGGATGCCGTGGCTAAAGTTAGCGGCGCCCTCACACGTTGAGCTTTGGCACTGGGCGACGTATCTCTGCCGATGCAGAAAAGCCACTTGGGACCACCCCTTAAGCCGGGGAGATCTGTCCTGATCTTGGGCGTCTCTCGACGTCGTCAGATCAGTGGCCTATGTCCGTCCAGGAGCCTCGCCTAACGAGGTGCTTCCGCAAGATAGCACCGATTCGGTCTCCCGGCAACATGCTCATTCGCAGGCCAGAATTGACCAAAGCGCTTGGTATCGCTCATGTCCCAGCTGCGCAGCGGGCCGATCAGCCCGTGGTTTCGGAGCCCTCTTGCTTGGGTAGCAACGCCTCCAGCGCGGTGCCGGTAATCCGCCGGAACGCCCGCCGTGGCCGGTTCTGGTCAAGGATGGCCACCTCCAAGGTGGACACCCCAAGCCGGGGTTGCTCACCACCGTTGGCGCCGCCGGCACGCAACGCCTCGACCGCGATCCGCACCGCATCGACCAGGCCGGCATTTTCCGTGTAAGACTCTTTGAGCGCCTTGGTTATTGGCTCTGTCGTGCCACCGATGACCACGTAGTTCGGCTCATCGTTGATCGATCCGTCGTAGGTGATCCGGTACATCTCGGGCGGCTTAGTCTCGCCGTAATGGGCTACCTCGGCCACACACAGTTCGACTTCGTAAGGTTTAGGCTGCTCGGTGAAAATGGTCCCCAGGGTCTGCGCGTAAACATTGGCCAGCTGCCGACCGGTGACGTCACGGCGGTCATAGGCGTAGCCGCGGGTGTCGGCGAACTGGATCCCCCCGCGGCGCAAATTGTCTAGCTCATTGAATTTACCCGCAGCAGCGAACCCAACTCGATCGTAGAGCTCGCTGATCTTTTGCAGGGACCGCGATGGGTTTTCGGCAACGAACAGCACCCCGTCTGCGTAGGCCAGCGCCACCACGCTTTTGCCCCGCGCGATGCCCTTGCGTGCGATCTCGGCACGCTCGCGCATCGCCTGCTCGGGCGAGATGAAATAGGGAAAGCTCACGTCTCGCTCCGCGAAGTCTGCCCACCCGGGCCGTACACGTTTGCCCGGGAGCGACTTTCGATGACCCCGCGGGCCAGCTCGGCGACCCGCTGCTCGGGCACGTCGACCGCGCCGTCGGCGTCGATGGTAACCGCTGTCGGGTAGATGCCGCGCACCAGATCCGGCCCACCGGTAGCGGAATCGTCGTCGGCGGCATCATAGAGGGCTTCGACGGCCACCCGCAGCGCAGAATCGGCGTCGGTCACCTGCGGGTAGAGCTTCTTCATCGACGACTTAGCGAAGACCGCTCCCGAACCCACCGCCTGGTAGCCCTCTTCCTCAAGGTTCCAGCCGCCGGCGGCATCGAACGAGACGATGCGGCCCGCTTTTTGCGGGTCGGTCTCGTCGATGTCATAGCCCGCCAGCAACGGCAGCGCGACCAGGCCCTGCATCGCAGCAGCCAGATTGCCGCGCACCATGATGGCTAATCGGTTGACCTTCCCGGCAAACGTGAGCGGCACGCCTTCGAGCTTCTCGTAGTGTTCGAGTTCGACCGCATACAGCCGCGCAAACTCAACGGCGACCGCGGCGGTGCCGGCGATCCCGGTCGCGGTGTACTCGTCGGTGATGTACACCTTTTTCACATCGCGCCCGGCAATTACGTTTCCCTGTGTCGAGCGCCGGTCACCGGCGATGACGACACCGCCGGGATATTTCAGCGCGACAATGGTGGTGCCGTGCGCTAGTTGCCTGCCAGGACCGTGCGGGTCTGTTACGCCGCACCCGGCCGGAAGGAGTTCCGGCGCCTGACGGCGCAGCAAATCAGCGAACGAGGACAGCCCAACGGTGGTTGCGGGAACTCCGGGCAATGCGTTGGTGGCCAGACGGTAACCGAACGGCCAGGTCACTGTCCGCCCTTTTGGACATACGCCCGAACGAAGTCCTCAGCATTTTCCTCGAGCACGTCGTCGATCTCGTCGAGCAGATCGTCGGTCTCCTCGGCAAGCTTTTCGCGACGCTCCTGACCCGCGGCGACGCTGCCGGTGAAGTCGTCGTCATCGCCGCCGCCACCGCCACGCTTCGTCTGCTCCTGAGCCATCGCCTGCCTCCTGCTTAGTCAAGCGGCCGCGCATCACACGCACGCCGGTGTCTCTACCCTACCGGTCGACACGGTCTGGCCCGACCACAAGCCCGCCCGGACCCACGCCCAATTGTCCGGTTCCTCCTCGGGCCGCCCCGGCCCGCATCGTCACCGGACCCACGCCCAATTGTCCGGTTCCTCCTCGGGCCGCCCCGGCCCGCATCGTCACCGGACCCACGCCCAATTGTCCGGTTCCTCCTCGGGCCGCCCCGGCCCGCATCGTCACCGGACCCACGCCGTTCAGGCGGTCAGTTGCTCCACCAATTCGACCGCGGTGTCCACCGAGTCCAGCAACGCTCCCACATGCGCCTTACTGCCCCGCAGCGGCTCCAGTGTCGGGATGCGCACCAGCGAGTCGCCGCCCAGGTCGAAGATCACCGAGTCCCAGCTGGCCGCTGCGATGTCGGCCCCGAAGCGGCGCAGGCATTCCCCACGAAAGTAGGCACGAGTGTCTGTTGGCGGGTTGTCCACGGCGCTGAGTACCTGCTGCTCAGTCACTAAACGGCGCATTGAACCGCGCGCGACCAGCCGGTTGTACAGGCCCTTGTCCAACCGCACATCGGAATATTGCAGATCGACTAGGTGCAGCCGGGGTGCTGACCAGCTCAGATTCTCCCGCTGGCGAAAGCCCTCCAGTATCCGCAGCTTGGCCGGCCAGTCCAGCAAGTCGACGCATTCCATCGGGTCGCGCTCCAGTTTGTCAAGGACGTCCGCCCAGGTTTGCACGATGTCCGCCGCGCGCGGATCCGGATCGCGCGAGTCGACCAGCTTTGCGACGCGGTCGAGATAGGTCCGCTGCAACGCAAGACCGGTCAGTTCCCGGCCATCGGCGAGCGCCACGGTGGCACGCAGCGACGGGTCGCGGCTGATGGCGTGCACCGCATGGACCGGACGTGCCAGCGTCAGGTCGCTTAGGTCCAGGTTGTGATGGGGGCCTTCTTCGATCAGATCCAGCACCAGTGCGGTGGTGCCCAATTTGAGATAGGTTGCGGTCTCGGCAAGGTTAGCGTCGCCGATGATGACGTGCAGCCGACGGTATTTGTCGGCGTCGGCGTGCGGCTCGTCTCGAGTGTTGATGATGCCGCGTTTCAACGTTGTTTCAAGCCCGACCTCGACCTCGATGTAATCGGCGCGCTGGGAAAGCTGAAAACCTGGCTCGTCGCCGGCCGGCCCGATACCTACCCGGCCCTGCCCGACGATCACCTGGCGGGACACCAGGAACGGCGTCAACCCGGCGATGATGGCCGAGAACGGCGTCTGGCGGCTCATCAGGTAGTTCTCGTGCGCCCCATAGGAGGCACCCTTGCCGTCGACGTTGTTTTTGTACAGCTGCAACTTCACGGCACCGGGGACACTGGCAACATGGCGGGCGGCGGCTTCCATCACCCGTTCGCCCGCTTTGTCCCAAATCACCGCATCCAGCGGGTCGGTGGTCTCGGGTGCCGAATATTCCGGGTGCGCGTGGTCGACATAAAGCCGCGCCCCATTGGTCAAGATCATGTTGGCCGCGCCGACCTCATCGGCGTCGACCACCGGCGGCGGCCCCGCCGAGCGGCTCAAATCGAAACCCCGGGCATCCCGCAGCGGCGATTCCACCTCATAGTCCCAGCGTGTGCGTTTGGCCCGCTGAATGCCCGCTGCGGCGGCATACGCCAGGACCGCCTGCGTCGAGGTCAAAATCGGGTTTGCGGTCGGGTCGGACGGCGACGAAATGCCATACTCGACCTCCGTCCCGATAATCCGTTGCATAGTCTCCAGCCTAGGCGCGACGACGATGCGGGCCATTTGGGGCCCGCCGAGGAGTTGCGCCCTCAACTCCAGCGCGACGACGATGCGGGCCGTTTGCGGCCCGCGCAACCCGTCCCGGCGCTACAGATACTGACCCAGGTTGGATTCGGTGTCGATGGCCCGCGACGTGCTCGAGCCCTTGCCGGTGACAAGGGTGCGGATGTAGACAATCCGCTCGCCCTTCTTGCCCGAGATCCGCGCCCAGTCATCGGGATTGGTGGTGTTGGGCAAATCCTCGTTCTCGGCGAACTCGTCGGCGATCGAATCGAGCAAATGCTGAATCCGCAACCCGGGCTGGCCGGTCTCCAGGACCGACTTGATGGCGTTCTTTTTGGCTCGGTCCACGACGTTTTGGATCATCGCACCGGAGTTGAAGTCCTTGAAGTACATGACCTCTTTGTCGCCGTTGGCATAGGTGACCTCGAGGAACCGGTTGTCCTCGATCTCGGCGTACATCCGATCGACGACCTTTTCGATCATCCCCTTGATGCACAACGCGCGGTCACCGCCGAACTCGGCGAGATCGTCGGCGTGCACCGGCAGGTCTTCGGTCAGGTACTTGCTGAAGATGTCCTGGGCGGCTTCGGCGTCCGGCCGTTCGATCTTGATCTTCACATCGAGGCGCCCGGGCCGCAGAATCGCGGGATCGATCATGTCCTCGCGGTTGGAGGCGCCGATCACGATGACGTTCTCCAGCCCCTCCACGCCGTCGATCTCGCTCAGCAGCTGCGGGACCACCGTCGTCTCCACATCCGAGGACACTCCGGTGCCCCGGGTGCGGAAGATCGAGTCCATCTCGTCGAAGAACACGATCACCGGCGTGCCTTCCGAGGCTTTCTCCCGTGCCCGCTGGAAGATCAGCCGGATATGACGTTCGGTCTCGCCGACGAACTTGTTCAGCAGTTCGGGACCTTTGATGTTCAGGAAGTACGACTTCGCCTCTTTCGCGTCGTCGCCGCGAACCTCGGCCATCTTCTTAGCCAGCGAGTTTGCCACCGCCTTGGCGATCAGCGTCTTGCCGCAGCCGGGCGGGCCGTAAAGCAAAACCCCCTTGGGCGGACGCAGCGCGTATTCCTTATACAGGTCCCGGTGCAGGAAGGGCAGTTCCACAGCGTCGCGGATCTGCTCGATCTGCCGGCTCAGGCCGCCGATGTCGTCATAGGAAACATCTGGCACCTCTTCGAGCACCAGATCTTCGACTTCGGCCTTGGGAATGCGCTCGAACGCGTAACCGGCCTTGGTGTCGACCAGCAGCGAGTCCCCGGGGCGCAGCTTACGGGGGCGGGTGTCGTCGGTGTCGCCGTCGGGGGCACTGTCAGGCAGGTCCGGCGAAACCAGCGGCTCGGCCAGCCAGACGACGCGTTCCTCGTCGGCATGCCCGACAACCAGGGCCCGGTGACCGTCAGCTAGCACCTCACGCAAGGTGGAGATCTCGCCGACCGACTCGAACGAGCCGGCCTCCACGACGGTCAACGCCTCGTTGAGCCGGACGGTTTGACCCTTCTTGAGGGCTTTCACGTCGATGTTGGGCGAGCATGTTAACCGCATCTTGCGCCCAGAGGTAAACACGTCAACGGTGTCGTCGTCGTAGATCGACAGCAATACGCCGTAACCGCTGGGCGGCTGCCCGAGCCGGTCGACTTCCTCGCGCAGCGCCAGCAGTTGCTGACGGGCTTCTTTGAGGGTTTCCATCAATTTGGAATTGCGCGCGGCGAGCGAGTCGATGCGTGCCTCGAGTTGACGGATATCCCTGGCTCCGCGCACCGCACTCTGCCCGACGGCGTTCTCCAACTGCTCACGCAGCATCGCCGCCTCTCGCCGTAATTCCTCCAGCTCGGCGGCATCGTCGCTGGACATGGGGCCTCCGAACACTTCGCGCTCTGATTCAGCCATGGTGCGCTCCTTTCCCGCTCCGAAAGTTGGCGCGGTGGATAGCTCAACGCTACCGGTGATTTCGGATTCGTGCTCGGACTCGAAATACGACACCCAGATTTCGGGGTTAAGCTCTACTGAGCCGGTCTAATCGAAAGGACAGCTGTGATCGTGAAATCCCTCGTTACGGGCGTGGCGGCGGCCGCCGCCGTCGGTGCAGCCGTTGCAGGTGTGACCTCCGTTTCATCTAGTCCCCGGCCCGCCCCCCAGGTCGAGCCCGTCGTTTTCAGCGCGCCGCTGCCACTGCAGCCGGGAGCCGACGTGCCCACACCCGAGCAGTTGTCGAACGTGCTTTACGGCCTCGCCAACCCGGGTGTGTCGTTTATCAGCAAGGGCTATCTGGTGGAAGGCGGCATTGGCCCGGTCGAGGCCCGGATAGCGGACCGGCAGATGCAAAAGGCCGCCGCCAACGGCGACCTGCCGCTTTCGTTCACCGTGACGAACATCCAGCCCGCCGGCCCCGGCGCGGCCACCGCGGATGTGACCGCCTCCGGCCCAAGGCTCGCGCCGACCACGCAGACGGTCACGTTCGTGGACCAGGGCGGCTGGAAGTTGTCTCGCGCGTCGGCGATGTCGGTGCTGCAAGCCGTGCAAGGGGCCAGTGGCTAACCTTCTGCATGCATCCCGGTCTGCATCGATATCTAGCCGCGGCGCTGAGCGTCACCACCGTTGTGGTGGCGCCGGGGCTTTCCGGCTGCTCGCAGGATCAAACCAAAGGCACACCGACGGCCGCACCCGTGGTGACACCCAGCACGTCGGCTCTGACCCCCGCCCGGCAGACCGCTTCGCTACCCCCACCGGAGGCCCTGACCGACGTGCTCTACCGGCTGGCCGACCCCTCGGTGCCCGGCACCGACAAACTGAGCCTCGTTGAAGATGCCACACCCGACAGTGCGGCCTCGTTGGACAAATTCGCCACCGCATTGCGTGACGGCGGCTATGCGCCGGCGGCGTTCGCGGCGACCGACATCGCGTGGTCGGACCGGGATCCGGCCACAGTAGTGGCTACTATCAACGTCACGACCCCCAATCGCGGCGTCCAGGGATTCTCGTTTCCGATGGAGTTCAAGCCCCACCAGGGCGGATGGCAGTTGTCCCAACAAACCGCTGACATGCTGCTAGCGGTCGGCACGTCGCAGTCGGCCGGCCCCACGCCGGCCCGCTGACGGCCGCGGCGATGTGGATCGGCTGGCTTGAGTTCGATGTGCTGCTCGGTGACGTGCGATCACTCAAGCAGAAGCGGTCGCTGATTCGCCCTGTGGTCGCCGAGCTGCAGCGCAAGTTCAGCGTGTCGGCTGCCGAAACCGCTTCGCATGATCTGCGCCGACGCGCCGGCATTGGGGTGGCGACGGTATCCGGTGACCGTCGCCACGCGGTGGAAGTGCTCGACGCCGCCGAACGCCTGGTAGCCGCGCACCCAGAATTCGAGCTGCTGTCGGTGCGCCGCGGCCTGCACCGCAGCGACGACTAAACCGATGACGACACCAGGTAAGGCGGCTCGGCCCGGTGGTGGCGCCAGCGCGCAAGTCAGTAGGCGCGGTATTTGCGGCGTGCCCACACGGGCGGGCTGACGCCCGGGGCGAGCCGGCGCGCCGAAACGAGGAATGCGGTGTGAGCCCGCATTGTGTGCTGGGGACGAACGGCCAGCCCGACGACATTCCATTCCCGCTGCAGTGTCTCCCAGGCCCGCGGCTCGGTCCAGCATTGCAGCTCCCGCAACGCCTCCACGGTCCTCGACAACTGGGTGACGGTCGCTAGGTAGATCATCAGCACCCCGCCGGCGGCCACGACTCGCGACACCGTGTCAAGCACCTCCCACGGCGCCAGCATGTCCAGCACCGCCCGGTCGACGGACCCGGCGGGCAGGTCGCAGTAGGCCACGTCACCGATGACCAGCCGCCAGTTGAGCGGTGCCTGCCCAAAAAAGGCCTGCACATTGCGGCGGGCGTGTTCGGCGTGATCGGCGCGCAGCTCGTAGGAGATCACCCGGCCTTCAGGCCCCACCGCGCGCAGCAAAGAGCAGGTCAGCGCACCGGAACCGGCACCGGCTTCCAGGACGTGCGCGCCCGGGAAGATGTCGCCCTCGTGCACGATCTGAGCCGCGTCTTTGGGATAGATCACCTGCGCTCCCCGCGGCATAGACATCACGTAGTCCACGAGCAGCGGGCGCAGCACCAAAAACGGGTCGTCATTGCTGGACTTGACCACGCTGCCCTCATCGAGCCCGATCACCGCGTCGTGAGCAATCACCCCGCGGTGGGTGTGAAATTCGCTGCCCGCCGTGAGCACAATCGTGTAGTGCCGGCCCTTGGCGTCGGTGAGCTGCACACGATCACCCGCGGCGAACGGGCCGGTTGCGCACACGTGATCTAGCCTGCCAGCCGACGCGCCGCACCGGCTGCGCGGGGTTTGTCGGCTGCCGGCCCTAGTCTTGCGGGTATGAGCCCCCGGCCGCCCGCCCCCATCCCGCCGACGAGGGATCCCGCACCGGGGATTTCGGGTCCGCCCGCGAAACGCTTGGATCATGAGGTGGGTGATCGGGGTTCGCCATCCCGGCTGGCACTGTCACCGTCGCGGGCGGGGGACTTCAAGCAGTGTCCGCTGCTCTACCGGCTCCGTGTGGTCGACCGGTTGCCCGAGCCGCTGTCGGCGGCGCAGCTACGTGGGTCGGTGGTGCACCTGGTGCTGGAGCAGCTTTACCGCCTACCCGCGCTGCAGCGCGGCCCCAAGACCGCCAGCACGCTCGTGGATGCCGCCTGGAAGCGGGTGATCGGCAAAGAACCCGGCCTGGCCACCGGGCTGGATGCCGTCCAACACGCTCAACTGCTTGAGCAGGCCCGCGCGCTGATATCCGGCTATTACCAGCTGGAAGATCCGACCCGGTTCGACCCACAAGGCTGCGAGCAGCACGTCGAAGTCATGCTGGCCGATGGCACACCGCTGCGGGGATTCATCGACCGGATCGACGTCGCCGCGACCGGTGAAATGCGGGTGGTCGACTATAAAACCGGCAAGGCACCGCCCGCCGCGCGCGCAATGGCCGAGTTCAAGGCGATGTTCCAACTGAAGTTCTACGCGGTAGCACTGCTGCGTTCGCGGGGAGTACCGCCGACCCGGTTGCGGCTGATCTATCTGGCAGACCGCCAGTTGCTGGATTACTCCCCCAACGTCGAGGAGCTGGTTCGCTTCGAGAAGACGCTGATGGCGATCTGGAGAGCAATCCAAGCAGCGGCCGCAACCGGCGATTTTCGCCCCAACCCGTCACGGCTATGCGAATGGTGCCCGCACCAGGCGCACTGCCCGGCTTTCGGGGGCACACCACCACCCTATCCGGGTTGGCCGGACCAACTAGTCCTGTCTACCGAGGATGAGGGCCGCACCGAGCCGGCGGCGTGATGGACTGCCGCCACGTGCTGCGTGACACATTCAAACCGTTGCCGGTCAAGGCTTTCCACGACCCGCCGCTAGCGAGGCCGGCAGATCCCCATTTCCTTCGGCCTCCTTCGGGCCGCTAACGCGATCGGGCCCTCGGTGCGCTCAGAATCGGCAGAACCTGATATCTGACGCCAGGATCGCCTTAGCCCCGATCGCGGCGAGATCGTCCATGATCGCGTTGACGTCCCGGCGGGGCACCAGCGCCCGCACCGCGACCCAATCCGGTTCGGCGAGCGGCGCTATGGTTGGTGACTCCAGCCCCGGCGTGATCGCGGTGGCCTTGGCAAGCACCGAGCGCGGGCAGTCATAATCGAGCATCAGGTACTGCTGACCGAACACCACGCCCTGCACCCGGGCCACCAGTTGGTCGCGGGCGGCGACCATTCGGCTGCCACGGCCGCTGTCCGGCGCGGCCCGCTCGATGAGCACCGCCTCCGAATCGCAAAGCGGCTCGCCAAAGGCCACCAGATCATGCAGGCTCAAAGTGCGGCCAGACCCCACCACGTCGGCGATCGCATCAGCCACGCCGAGTTGCACCGATATCTCCACGGCACCGTCGAGGGGGATAACGTATGCGTCGATCCCCTTGGCGGTCAGGTCTTTTCGTACCAGGTTCGGGTATGCGGTGGCGATCCGCTTCCCCGCCAGGTCTGCCGTGGTCCAGTCGCGCCCGGCGGGGGCGGCGTAACGGAAGCTGGATCTGCCGAACCCCAGCGCCAAACGCTCGCGTACCGGTGCATCAGACTCCCGCACCAGGTCCCGCCCGGTGATCCCGAAGTCCAGCTCCCCCGATCCGACGTAGATCGCGATATCTTTGGGGCGCAAGAAGAAAAACTCGACGTTGTTGACGGGGTCGATGACGGTCAAGTCCTTGGGATCGGTGCGGCGACGGTAGCCCGCCTCCGTGAGGATCTCGATCGCCGGCTCGCTTAGCGCCCCCTTGTTGGGAACCGCGACTCGCAGCATCGGCGCTTGGTCGCCGCAACGCTGGGCAGCCATCAGAGCCTCCGGTACACATCATCAAGGGTGAGCCCGCGGGAAATCATCAACACCAGCGTCCAATACAGCAATTGGCTGATCTCCTCGGCTAGCGCGTCGTCGGGCTCGTGTTCGGCGGCCAGCCACACCTCACCGGCCTCCTCCAGGATCTTCTTGCCCAGCATGTGTATACCGGCGTCCAGGGCGGCCACGGTGGCGCTGCCCGGCGGCCTGGTACGCGCGCGCTCGTCAAGTTCGGCGAACAGATCCTCGAACGTCTTCACGGGCAGCGATTGTGTCATGCGCCGAATAGCAAAGTCACGGCGGTTTCGCCATAGGCCGCTCAGTCAGCCATCACCGGGCCGCGACCGCCACTGCGAGGGCGCCGCCAGGGATGCGGTTGGGCACTGGTTACCCCCTCCCCACAGGCTAGGTCCGCATCGAGACGGCCAACGCGATGACGAAGAGGGTGGCGACGACCATCAGCAGTGGCCTCCCCGGGTCAACTGGCCAGAAGCCGGCGGGAGGCCCACTTGGCCGGCACGTGGCATGCAGCTCACCGCCGTGCGCCCGGCAGGCGCCGCGATCGCGGCGGATTACCCCTGAGACGCGCACCGCTCACACGTTGAAGTACTTCGCCTCGGGGTGGTGCAGCACGAAGGCGTCCGTGGACTGCTCGGGATGCAGCTGGAACTCCTCGGACAACGTCACCCCGATACGCTGGGGCTCCAGCAGCGCCATCACCTTGGCCCGGTCCTCCAAGTCCGGGCAGGCACCATAGCCGAACGAGAAGCGGGCGCCGCGGTAGCCCAGCTTGAAATAGTCCTGAACGGCTTCGGGATCCTCTGTCGACATCGCTCGATCCCCGGAAAACCTCAGTTCCTCGCGGATACGCCGGTGCCAGTATTCGGCCAGCGCCTCGGTGAGCTGCACGCCGATGCCGTGTACCTCGAGGTAGTCCCGGTAGGCATTCGACGCGAACAGCTCCTGGGCGCAATCGGCGATGGGCTGGCCCATCGTCACCAGCTGGAACGGCAGCACATCAACCTGGCCGCGCTCGGCGGCCAGGGCCCGCGACCGGACGAAATCGGCGATACACAGAAATCGGCCGCGCTGCTGGCGCGGGAAGGTGAACCGGAAGCGCTCGGGAGCGTCCGGCCCGGGCTCGGCGAGCACGACGACGTCATCACCCTCGGAGACCGCGGGGAAATACCCGTACACCACGGCGGCGTGCGCCAGGATGCCGTCGGTGGACAACCGGTCCAGCCAATACCGCAGCCGGGGTCGGCCCTCGGTCTCGACCAGATCCTCATACGCCGGCCCCTCACCGCCGCGCACACCCCGCAGTCCCCACTGCCCCAAAAACAGCGCGCGCTCATCGAGCAGCTCGGTGTAGTCGGCCACCGCCAGCCCCTTGACGACCCGCGACCCCCAAAACGGCGGCGCGGGGACCTCGACGTCGGCGGCGACGTCGGAGCGTTCCGGCACGACGATGGGCTTTTCAGCCGCCTTGCGTTGCGCGGCAATGCGTTTCGACCGCTCGTGACGGGCTTTGCGCTCGGCCTGTTTGTGGCGGGCGACTTCCCTTTCCCGGGCCTCCGGGCTGTCGTCATCGGGCGCCTCACCGCGCTTGGCTCTCATGATGACGTCCATCAACTTCAAGCCCTCGAAAGCGTCCCGCGCGTAATACACTTCGCCGTCGTAGAGCTCGGCGAGATCGTTTTCGACGTAGGTCCGGGTCAGCGCGGCGCCGCCGAGCAGCACCGGGAACTTGTCCGCGACCCCGCGGGCGTTCATCTCCTCGAGGTTTTCCTTCATCACCACGGTGGACTTGACCAGCAGCCCGGACATCCCGACCACATCGGCGCTCTTGTCCTCGGCGACTTCCAGAATGTTGGCGATCGGCTGTTTGATACCGAGGTTGACCACCTCATAGCCGTTGTTGCTCAAAATGATGTCGACGAGGTTCTTGCCGATGTCGTGCACGTCGCCCTTGACGGTGGCCAGCACGATGCGGCCCTTGCCCGCATCGTCCTCGGATTTCTCCATGTGCGGTTCCAGATAGGCGACGGCGGCCTTCATCACCTCGGCGGATTGCAGCACGAACGGCAACTGCATCTGCCCGGAGCCAAACAGGTCGCCGACGGTCTTCATGCCGGCCAGCAGGTTCTCGTTGATGATCTCCAGCGGCGGCTTCCGGGTCATCGCCTCGTCGAGGTCGGCTTCCAAACCGTCGCGCTCACCGTCGACGATGCGCTGCGCCAACCGCTCGAACAGCGGCAGCTTGGCCAACTCGGCGGCCCGTGACTCCCTTGACGACGCGGCGGACACCCCTTCGAAGAGCCGCATCAGCTCCTGCAGCGGATCATAGCCGTCGCGGCGGCGGTCATAGATGAGATCCAGCGCGACATTGCGCTGGTCGTCGGGAATGCGGTTGATCGGCAGGATCTTCGACGCGTGGACAATCGCCGAGTCCAGCCCGGCCTGCCGGCATTCGTGCAGAAAGACCGAGTTGAGCACTTGGCGCGCAGCGGGATTCAGACCGAACGAGATGTTGGATAGCCCGAGTGTGGTCTGCACGTTCGGATGACGCCTTTTTAGCTCACGGATCGCCTCGATGGTCTCGATGCCGTCGCGCCGGGATTCCTCTTGGCCGGTGGCGATGGTGAACGTCAGGCAGTCGATGAGGATGGCGGACTCGTCGATACCCCAGTTGGTGGTGATGTCGCTGATCAGCCGCTCGGCGATCTGCACCTTTTTTTCGGCCGTCCGGGCCTGGCCGTCCTCGTCGATGGTCAACGCCACCACCGCGGCGCCGTGCTCGGCCACCAGCTCCATTGTCTGGTAAAACCGCGACTCCGGCCCGTCGCCGTCCTCGTAGTTCACCGAGTTGATCACACAGCGCCCGCCCAGATGCTCCAAACCCGCCTGCAGCACCGCGGTTTCGGTGGAGTCCAGCATGATCGGCAAGGTGGACGCCGTTGCCAGTCGACTGGCCAGGGCCGTCATGTCTGCGACGCCGTCGCGGCCCACGTAGTCCACGCACACGTCTAGCAAGTGCGCGCCGTCGCGGGTCTGGCCTTTGGCGATGTCCAGGCATCTCTGGTAGTCCTGCGCGAGCATCGCCTCGCGGAAAGCCTTGGAGCCGTTCGCGTTTGTCCGCTCACCGATCATCAGCACCGAGGCGTCCTGGGCGAACGGCGTCATCGAGTACAGTGAGGACACCCCAGGCTCAGAGACGATCACGCGCGCAGCCCGGCGCACCCGTGGGACTGCGGCGGCCACCTGGCGGATGTGCTCGGGTGTGGTGCCACAGCAGCCGCCTACTAGCGAGAGCCCGAACTCCGCGATGAACCCGCACAGCGCCTCGGCGAGTTCCTCGGGCTGCAGCGGGTAGTGCGCGCCCGCCGAGCCCAGCACCGGCAGTCCGGCGTTGGGCATCACCGACACCGGGATGCGAGCGTGTTTGGACAGATAGCGCAGGTGCTCGCTCATTTCGGCGGGCCCGGTCGCGCAGTTCAGCCCGATCATGTCGACACCGAGCGGCTCGACGGCGGTCAGTGCCGCGCCGATCTCGCTGCCCAGCAGCATGGTGCCGGTGGTCTCCACGGTGACATGGGTGAACACCGGGAGGTATCGCCCGGAGCGCGCCATCGCTCGCCGCGATCCCAGGACCGCGGCCTTGAGCTGCAAGAGGTCCTGGCAGGTCTCCACCAAGATGGCGTCGGCACCGGCGTCGAGCATGCCCAGCGCCGCCTCGGCGTAGGCGTCGCGGATCAGCGCGTACTCGGTGTGGCCCAGGGTTGGCAGCTTGGTGCCCGGCCCCATCGAGCCCAGCACGTAGCGTTTGCGTTCGGGCGTGGAGAACTCATCGGCGACCCGGCGCGCGATCGCGGTGGCCTGCTGGGACAGCTCGCGGATCCGCTCGGCGATGCCGTAGTCACCGAGGTTGGACAGGTTGCACCCGAACGTGTTGGTCTCGACGGCGTCGGCACCGGCCTCGAGGTAATGGCGGTGAATCCGTGCGATGACGTCGGGGCGGGTCTCATTGAGGATCTCGTTGCAGCCCTCCAGCCCGCGGAAATCGTCAAGCGTGAGATTTGCCGCCTGCAGTTGGGTGCCCATGGCGCCGTCACCCACCATGACTCGGCGCGACAATGCGTCCAGCAGATCGGTGTCGTATGGATGATCGTCAGCGAAAGTCACCTCAGCGAGGATAGCCTGCCTATGCAAATACGTCCCGCATCGTCGCCGGGCTGGGCTGTCTGGCCCGGCTTCTCCCCGGGACGTGCTACGTCCCGCATCGTCGCCGGGCTGAAAGCCGTAGGCTGATGATGTGATCCCGCCGGACGCCAGCGCCGCGTTGCCTGAATTGCACCACACCGTCGCTGTGGCGGCGTTCGAGGGATGGAATGACGCCGGCGACGCGGCCAGCGACGCGTTGGAGCACCTGGACGCCGTGTGGGAAGCCGACCCGATTATCGAGATCGACGACGAGGCGTATTACGACTACCAGGTCAATCGGCCGGTGATCCGTCAGGTCAACGGCGTTACCCGGGAACTGGTGTGGCCGTCGATGCGGATATCACACTGTCGCCCGCCGGGCAGCGACCGAGACATTGTGTTGATGCACGGGGTGGAGCCCAACATGAGATGGCGCACGTTTTGCGCCGAGTTGCTGGCCATCGCCGACAAGCTCAACGTCGACACCGTCGTGATCCTCGGGGCCCTGCTGGCCGACACTCCGCACACTCGTCCGGTGCCGGTTTCGGGCGCAGCGTATTCCCCCGAGTCTGCGCGGCGCTTCGGTTTGCAGGAAGCCCGCTATGAGGGCCCGACCGGCATTGTCGGGGTGTTCCAAGACGCCTGTGTAGCGGCCGGGATTCCGGCGGTGACGTTCTGGGCGGCGGTGCCGCACTACGTGTCACAGCCGCCGAACCCGAAAGCGACGGTGGCGTTGCTGCGCCGGGTCGAAGACGTGCTGGACATCGAGGTTCCACTGGGGGATTTGCCCGCGCAGGCCGAAGAGTGGGAGGCGGCGGTCACCGAGATGACCGCCGAAGACGAGGACCTGGCCGAATACGTGCAATCGCTGGAGCAGCGCGGCGACGCCGAAGTCGACATGCACGAGACCTTAGGCAAGATCGACGGCGACGCGTTGGCCGCGGAGTTCGAACGCTACCTACGTCGCCGCCGCCCGGGCTACGGGCGCTAGCCCGTCGACGATGCGGACGGTCAGCCCCGACGACGAACCGGACATTTAGGGTGAGTTCGGTCGCGGACCGCCAGAATGACATGCGCAATATCGATCGGCGTTGGCAGACGAAACAGACGACTTTGCAGCGGCAGACCGAGCCAAAGCTGCAGGACATCATCAACCGGTCCGCTCGCAATCCTCCAGCCAGGCCGATGGGCGTCGAGCTGGCCGAGATCGTCCGGATTTTAGACGAAGACGAGTACGCCACGCACTGACGCTGGCGCTGCCAGGGTCTGTGCCGGCCGAGCCGGTGCCCGGGCAATGGCGGCTGATCCTTGAGTCCGATGACGTCGAGACCCGCCGGCTGACCGCGCTGTCGTTATGGGGCTCTTCTCCACGAACCTGGGCATGGGGAGGCTCGGGCGACACGCCGTGGGGCCCTGAAATGACCTGATTGTGGGCCTGGGACTCGCACGATCCGTGATCACACCCATGATCACACGGATTGTCGTGGGGTTGACCCCTAATGGTGGACACCTGACTGGTGGGACTGCTGGTCCCGCGGGAAGGATGTCCGTGTGTCGGGCAAGCGTCGCAAGTACACCCCGGAGTTTGGGGAGCAGGCTGCCCGCCTGGTGATTGAGACCGGCCGCCCGGTGGCTCATGTGGCCGCCGTGATCGGGGTCGGTGATCCAGTGCTGGGGCGTTGGGTGCGCCTGCAACGCCACGCGGCCGAAGCTGGCGATACTGGCGCGGTGTTCGATGCTGATGAGCGCGCTGAGTTGGAGCCTCTGCGTAAAAAGAACGCCGAATTACGTTTGGATCGTGAGTTTTTGAAAAAGCCGCGGCCTTCTTCGTCTCCGAGCAGCACCGGTAGCAGACTAGCCGCGTTTTCCGCATAGTTGGGGTTTAGGTTTGTGGTTTTGGATGTTGTTGTGGTGCTGCGTGTTTCGTGCCATGGTAGGGGGATGTCGAGGTGGGCGAGGATGAGTCGTTGGACTGTGGTGAGTCGGTCGAGAACGAGTCCGTCGGTGGTGTAGGTGGCGTGTAGGTCGGTGAAGGCGGTCAGCACGGCGCGGGCGGTGGGGACGGCGTCTGGGTGTTCGGGTAGCAGACCGGGCAGTGGGGTGTTGGGGCCCAGAGCGGCGCGCAGGTCGGCTTCGATGAGGCCGTAGACGAGCAGGGCGATGCCGACGACGGCGATGAGCGCGTGCCACGCACCAACCCCGTCCCCCTGTCATCCAACCCCGAACTCGACTGGGCCAGGTACGCGCTGGGAGCTGACGTGTTCTACATCAACAACGGCGGGGCCAGCCTGGCAGTGGCCCCAGGACTCAGTTTCGGTACCTGGATCACCCACGGCCACTCGATTGGGTGGCCCACCGAGGCCGATTTTTGTTACCACCTCACGACGCTTTTCCCGCCCATCCGCCCCCGCGGCTGGCTGGAGTTGCGCATGATCGACGCCTTGCCCCATGACTTACGGGCCGCCGCCGTCCATCTCGTCCACACCGCCACATGCGATCCCGTGGCCGCCGACCTGCTGGCCACTCTTCCTGAGACCCGGCACCTTTGGCGAACCTCTGCGCGGGATGGCCTCACCCACCCGACCCTGCGCTCCGGCGCACAGACCCTAATTGCAACCGCGCTGAAATATTTACGCCAAACCCCAGGACAATCCACCGGCGCTGACTGTGTTGAGGCGTTCGCTGACCGCTACACGTATCGCGGACAAGCGCCCGGCGACACCCAAAGTTGCTGCGAAACCGATGCATTTGACAGCGGACCGTCATCACCGAAACGGTGTTCCTCACCCTTATCGGCTACGCCGGCACGGCGCTCGGCCACTGCCACTGCCACTGCGTCGAGGTAGCCCTGTGCAGCCGGCAGGGCCAACCCACCTCTATCCACGTCATATCGTGTCATATCGTTGCCGGCGCCCGAACCTACCATCGTTGCCGGTGCCTGAACCCCAATCGGACAGCTCCCCGGCGGTCTTGCCGGCTTGTCGGCAACTGAGCTGGACGCAATCGCAATCGTGAGTGCCTAACAGAAGCCAGGGTCCCCGGCCGCCAAGGTCAATGAGCTCTTTTCCCAGGGGGCGGGTAAGGCCGTGTCGACTGAAGTTTCCGGCGGATGGTCGCCTCGGCAATACTGGGTCGGGTGAGCCCGGCTTCCCACGATGTGACGGATGCGGCCCTGGCCGCGAGCCTGGCCGAAGAGGCGGGGAAGCTGCTGCTGGCGGTGCGCGAGGAGATCGGGTTCGATCATCCGTGCGCACTCGGCGACGCCGGCGACCAACGGGCAAACTCGCTGCTGTTGCGTCGGCTACGTGCCGAACGGCCCGCCGACGCGGTGCTCAGCGAAGAAGCCCACGACGATCTGACCCGGTTGAGCGCTGATCGGGTCTGGATTATCGACCCGGTGGACGGCACCCGCGAGTTCTCCACACCCGGACGCGCCGACTGGGCCGTTCACGTGGCGCTGTGGCAGCGCGACGGCGGTCCCAGGGGCGCCATCACCGACGCGGCGGTGGCCCTGCCCGCGGCCGGGGAGCTTTACCGCACCGATACGGTCACGGCCAACCTGACGGCCCACCCCGGGCCGATCCGGGTCACCGCCAGCTCCAGCCGGCCGCCCGTGGTGCTGCATCGGCTGCGCGACCGGCTGGACATCCAGATCGTGCGGATCGGCTCGGCCGGGGCGAAAGCAATGGCCGTGGTCCGGGGCGACGCGGACGCGTACATCCATGCCGGGGGCCAGTGGGAATGGGATTCGGCCGCCCCGGTGGGTGTGGTGCTGTCGGCCGGCCTGCACGCTTCCCGGCTGGACGGGTCTGAGCTCGTCTACAACCGACCCGATCCGTACGTGCCCGACCTGCTGATATGCCGTCCCGAACTCGTCGATGTGCTGCTGAGTGCCATTCGGTCGGGCGGTTAGAACCGATTGCCGCGCCACGGCTTTACACCGCTACGGACTCTACGGCCGGTGCCTTCCCGGCTGCCGCGCGGCCCGTCTCGGCGCCACACCGGAGCCACACCTTAAAGTCGATGCTATGCACTCGTGGCCGGCAGCCCCCGTCCCGGCACTGCCGGGACACGGTCCGGAGCTACGGCTGTACGACACAGCCGATCGCCAGGTGCGCCCGGTGGCACCCGGTCGCACCGCCACCATGTACGTCTGCGGGATCACGCCGTATGACGCCACCCATCTGGGGCACGCCGCCACGTATCTGGCGTTTGACCTTGTGCACCGGCTGTGGCTGGATCTCGGTCACGAGGTGCACTATGTGCAGAACATCACCGACGTCGACGATCCGCTGTTCGAGCGCGCCGAGCGCGACGGCATCGATTGGCGCGAGCTGGCGGCCCGTGAGGTCGCGCGGTTTCGCGAGGACATGGCGGCGCTGCGGGTGCTGCCACCACACGACTACGTCGCGGCGAGCGAGGCCATCGGGGAAGTGGTCGAGGCCGTGGAGAAGATGTTGGCCTCCGGGGCGGCGTACGTCGTCGACGGCGAATATCCCGACGTCTACTTCCGGGCAGACGCCACGCCGCAGTTCGGCTACGAATCGGGCTATGACCGTGACACCATGCTGCGGCTGTGCGCGCAGCGCGGCGGGGATCCACAGCGACCGGGCAAGGCCGATGAGCTCGATGCCCTGATGTGGCGGGCGGCGCGGCCCGGCGAGCCCAGTTGGCCATCGCCGTTCGGCCCCGGCCGACCGGGCTGGCATGTTGAATGCGCCGCGATCGCGCTCAACCGTATCGGCACCGGCCTGGACATTCAGGGCGGCGGCGCCGACTTGATCTTTCCGCATCACGAGTTCACCGCCGCGCACGCCGAATCCGTCAGCGGGGAGCGGCGATTCGCCCGCCACTACGTACATGCCGGTATGATCGGCTGGGCCGGTCACAAGATGTCCAAGAGCCGCGGCAACCTGGTCTTTGTGTCAAGGTTGCGCAGCGAAGCCGTCGAGCCTGCGGCCATCCGGCTGGGTCTGCTCGCCGGGCACTATCGTGCGGACCGGTTTTGGGACGCCCAGGTTCTCGACGAGGCAATCGAACGGCTGCATCGGTGGCGCACGGCGACGGCGATGCCCTCCGGTCCGGATGCCACCGACACCATCGCCCGGGTCCGGCGCTACTTGGCTGACGACCTGGACACGCCCAAAGCGTTTGCCGCGCTGGATGGTTGGGCCAGCGAGGCGCTCGAATACGGTGGTCACGACAGCACCGCACCGGCGGCGGTTGCCACGCTTATCGACGCGCTGCTGGGGGTGGACCTGTAATCGGTGTGGCGATACGTTTTCGCCATGGGCTCGGTGAGCGGCAAGGTGGTTTTCATCACGGGCAGCGCCGGGGGGATCGGCGCGGAGGTGGCGCGTCGGCTCCATGCCAGGGGAGCCAAGCTGGTGCTGACCGACTTGGACGAGGCGCAGCTTAACGTGCTGGCCAGCGAGTTGGGTGACGAGTGGGTGCTGACGATGGTCGCCGACGTGCGCGACCTGTCGGCGATGCAAGCCGCCGCGGATCTGGCCGTCGAGCGTTTCGGCGGCATCGACGTCGTGATGGCCAACGCCGGGATCGCGACCTACGGGTCGGTGCTGCGGGTCGATCCGGAGGCGTTCGCACGGCTCATCGACGTCAACGTGCTCGGCGTGTATCACACCGTTCGGGCTGCTTTGCCCTCGGTGATCCAACGGCACGGCTATGTCCTGATCGTCTCCTCGCTGGCCGCTTACGCCGCCGCCCCGGGCCTGGCGCCATACAACGCCTCGAAGGCCGCGGTAGAGCATTTTGCCAACGCGCTGCGGCTGGAGGTCGCGCATTTGGGTGTTGACGTCGGGTCGGCCCACATGTCGTGGATTGACACGCCAATGGTGCGAGACAGCAAGGCCGATCTGACCACCTTCACCGAGATGCTCGCGAAATTGCCCTACCCGCTCAACCGCACCACATCGGTGCAGAAATGCGCGCGGGCTTTCGTCAAGGGCATCGAGGGGCGCAAGCGCCGCATCAACAGCCCGGGCTGGGTCGGCCTGCTCCGCTGGCTGCGGCCAGTGCTGTCAACACCCGTAGCCGAGGCCCCGGTGCGGCGGTTCGTGCCCGATCTGCTGCCGCGCATGGACGCCGAGGTCGCCGCGCTCGGTCGTTCAACCAGCGCCCACACCGAGAGCCTGGAAAAGCGGTAGAAGAAGTAGAAGAAGTAGAAGAAGACGCCAGTCGCCGGCACGAAACGACCCCGCCGAGACCGCGGATTCACGGAAGAAGAGCAAAGGCCTCGACATGGCGTGGTCGGACAACGCTGAAGTGGCGGCGGTCGACGGTCGCGATCTCATTGATGCCTAACCGCTCTGCGGCGGCCACCACGGAGGCGTCGACGGTGCCAAGCGGGAGGTTTCGGTGTCGTGCAACAAGTTCGGCAATCCGCAGCCAATCCCCCGCTGCTACCGGCTCAACGGTGAACGCACCATCGGCCAGGTCGCCGAGGAACCGCACTTCAGGTTCGACGCCCAGTCGGGTACCCAGTAGGTAGACCACCTCGGTGATCACGAGTGTCGGGACGACCAGCGGACCCGGATGGCTGTGCAGAAGCTCCAGCGACGACGCATGGTGGGCATCGTCAGCGTCGACGTAGGCATATAGCGGACCCGCATCGACGACAATTGCCCCTATGGTTCAACCTCCGCCGCCAAAATCTCCTCGATGCGCTCGGAGACATCGCTACGGCCGCTACGGCCGGCGGCCGCCGCATTCAGGCGCCGACGGCCCCTGTCCGCGCCGAGATACGTCTCGAGCGCTTTACGGCTGAGTTCCGAGATAGTCATATTCCGTCGCGCGGCTTCATGCCGTAGACGGGCATCCAGCGCGTCGGGGATCTTGACCGTCGTCCGTTTCATGTATGCCAGCATACGCCGACTGTCCACGTACCGGCCGGACGTGCTCGCCGCTGCGCAGGCCCCAACCACCCATTCGCCACGAATTAGGACACGGGCGCGCTGGGTGGCGTCCCAACAGCGGTGTAAAAGTTCGGACACAGATTCCGCTGACTTGCGGTTGTGATGCTATGCGATGGCGCCGACAGAATCGGCCGGCGCCGCTCCGGTTTCGATGTGTAGTTCCGAGTCCCGTTGCGGCAGTTGAGTCGGTGGGTCATGCAACGACCTTGGCAGCTCCTGCGGTAGCCGCAGCCCGGCGGGCGTCATGGTGAACCCGCGCCAGCCGGCCGAGGCGCGGTCGAGTACGGCCCACACCAGCTTCAGGCAGGAGTGCTCGCCGGGCAGCCGACCGATCACCTTGACCCGACGGCGGGTCTGCCCGAACGTCCGCTCGATAAAATTTGAGTGCCGCACCCTGGTCCAGTGCTCACGCGGAAACTGCAGCTACACCGTCAGCGAGTCACGGTCATCGAGCAGGGCCCGCACCGCCGCCGGATAGGAGTCGCGCCAGCGTTTGGCGAACGCGTCGATGCGGTTTCGGGCGAGTGTGACCGCATCCAGGCCGGGTTGGATGTTGTCGGGCAGGTCAAAGATCGCCCAGTAGTCGGCCTTGACCTCGGCGTGGGCGTTCTTGGGCACCGTGGCCAGGAGGTTTCTGGCGCGATGCACCACACACCGCTGGCGCAGCGCGCCGCCCATGGTGGTCTGCACCGCGCCGATCAACCCGGGTGCGCCGTCGGAGATCACCAGCAGCGGACACGCCAGGCCGCGCTCACCGAGCCCGGTGAGGAAACCTTCCCAGGCATCCCCGGACTCACTGCAGGCGGTGTCGAGCCCGACGAACACCGGTTTGCCGTCGGTGTCGATGCCCCACGCCGCGAGCACCGGCTCGGCCGAGGCGTTGGCGTGGTACTGGAAATGCGACCCATCCAGGAACAAGTAATCGAGCTCGACGTCGTCGAGGCGGCGGGCGCTTTAGGCCGAAGTTACTGCTGTTTGGGTAGGGGTTTTTGGCTTTGACCTGGGGTTTTGGAGCGCCGGGATAAACCGGCATGAAGAAGGAGATGAGACAGCTCTACATCGAAGGACTAGCGATCCACGATGACCCCAACCATGCGTGGGTGCTCGTGAGGGCACTGGCGAAGCGTTGGAAGGGGCACGTGCAGGCCGGGCTATTGAGCCGCGAAATCAAGGAGTTCGGGATGCCGACACGGTCAAAACACGTGGAAGGCAACATCGCTGGCGGCGTTATCGCGAGCCGTCAGGGGATCCCGCGCGGTCAGAGAACCAGGGCATGTACGGAATCTTCATGCGCGAGAACCGGGAGGTCCCATGTCTTGCCCGTCTGGCTGATCACCGGGCGGGCCGCTCCGGGAACGCCAAGGCGGTACGCCTGAGATGTACGAGCGTGGGAAGTCTGACAGCCCCGTAGTACCTGCGAAGCTGCCGAACAAAGCCGTGACAGCGGCGGCGGAGGTGGTGGAGGAAAGGGGGCTGGCCAAGGAGAACACGGCCAGCAAAACGCGTCTCGGACGCAGAGCCGGGTCAGGCGCGTCAAGTGCGCTGGATCGTGTGCGCCGGGTGGCACAAGGAGATAAGGAAGCACGGTTCACAGCGCTGCTGCACCACGTCAGCGTCGACCGTCTCAGGTCAGCGTTTTGGGCGATCCGCCCGGGGGCTGCTCCGGGGGTTGACGGTGTGACGTGGGCAGCCTACCGGCAGGATTTGGAGGCTAACCTTCATGACCTGCACGGCAGGCTGCACGCAGGGCGTTACCGGGTGAAACCGTCGCGGCGGATGTATATCCCGAAGGCGGACGGGCGGTTGCGGCCGCTCGGTATCGCCTCGTTGGAAGACAAGATCGTCCAGCGGGCCGTCGTCGAGGTACTCAACGCGATCTATGAGGTGGACTTCCTGGGCTTTTCTTATGGGTTTCGGCCGGGACGCGGCCCGCATCATGCGTTGGACGCGCTGACGGTCGGAATCGAGCGGAAGAGAGTGAACTGGGTGCTTGACGCGGATGTCCGCGACTTTTTCAACCAACTCGATCACAGTTGGTTAGAAAGGTTTCTCGAGCACCGTATTGCGGATAAGCGGGTCCTGCGGCTCATCCAGAAGTGGGTGAACGCAGGTGTCATCGAGGACGGGCAGTGGTCGAAAAACATAGAAGGGACACCGCAGGGGGCATCGGTTTCGCCGTTGCTGGCTAACGTGTACCTGCACTACGTATTCGACTTGTGGGCTCAATGGTGGAGGAATCGGTACGCCGAGGGTGACGTGGTCATTGTCAGGTTCGCCGACGATTTCACTGTTGGTTTCGAACATCAAGAGGATGCGCTACGGTTCTGGGCTGGTCTTCGCGAGCGGTTCGCGAAGTTCGGGTTGGAACTTCATCCCGATAAGACCCGGTTGATCGAGTTCGGGCGGCATGCCGCTCGGCGGCGAAAGGCGCGGGGTCTGGGGAAGCCGGAGACGTTCGACTTCCTTGGTTTCACGCATTTCTGCGGGACCACCAAGCGTGGACGGTTCTGGTTGCGGCGCATCACGATCGGTAAACGGATGCGGGCCAAGCTCAAAGAGGTCAATGACCAACTCAAGCGGCGCCGGCATCAGCCCATACCGGTGCAAGGCAAGTGGTTACGAAGTGTGGTGACCGGCCATATGGCCTACTATGCCGTGCCCGGCAACACCGATGCGGTAGCGGCCTTTCGTGCTCAGGTAAGTCAGCTGTGGTTTAACGCGCTTCGGCGCCGCAGCCAACGAAAGCGACTGAACTGGACACAGATGGGTCCTCTCACCACGAGGTGGCTGCCACCCGCCCGCGTGCGGTACCCCTTTCCCAACGTGCGATTCGACGCCAGAATCCAAGGCAGGAGCCCAGTGCGGTAATCCCGCACGCTGGGATCTGTGCGGGGGGCCGCTCGCAAGAGCGGTCCCTACCGCGATCTGGTTTTCTGGTTTGTGTTTGTGGCTACGCGGTGATGGTCAGGGGGATGGTGGCTTCGATGAGGTCGAAAGCCCGACGTTGTTGAGAGGTTGGGTCGGCGAGTTTGTCTATCTCGATGTCGGTGTCCTGGTAGCGGATCCTATCGCGGGTAAGGGTTTTGAGGTGTGCGAGCAGGCCAGCGAAGCTGCGTATGGGGTTAGCGTCGGTGTCTTGTTTGTGGGCGGCTTTGGTGTCAGCGTCGGTTGAGCGTTGGGCGGGGGCTACGGGATTGTCGCGGGCTGGTGGGCTTTCATCGGTGAAAGTCAATGGCGCCCAGGCTTTGCGGAGATGCCATACCAGGTAGCGGGCCAGCATGCAGATTAGTAGGTGCGCTTTGACACGGTCGTCGAGGCGGTGGCGGATGGGCCGCACTTGGAGGTCGTCGGTTTTGATGCTGCGGAAGTCGCGTTCGATGTTGGCCAGGTCTTTGTAGCTTTGCACCACAGCGGCCGGGGTGAGTTCTGCGGCATCGACGCTGGTGCGTATCACGTAGATGCCGTCGATGGCGGCTTCAGTATCGATGGCGGTTTGGTTGCGGCGGTAGGTGAAACTCTCATCGCTGATGGTGGTGTCAAAATGTTTGGCCATCTTGTACTTTCCCAACACTTTGCCCACAGTCTTGCCGATGTCAGCGGCCCCGGACAATCGGCCGGCCGCCACCCGCTTTTCGATGGGCGCTAACAGTTTTTCGGTGGCGGCCAGCAGCTGGGTGCGTTTGGCCGCACGCTGGGCGGCCAACAGTGGGTCGCGGCACGCGATCAGCCGTTCGCCGGGATAGTCGGGGTGGTTGATCTCGACCAGATCCTGTTGGTCGAACAGGCTCATCTGCAAAGGGCCCCGGTCGGCGGCCAGCGCGGCGATCGCTGGTGCGCGTAACGCGGTGATCCACCCGAAATCGGCTCCGGCATTGTTGAGTTCGCGCAGGGCGTTGATGCGGGCGGTGGTGATCATTCCCCGATCACCGACCATCACCAGATTGTCCAATCGAAACGTGTCTTGCAGATCGCCCACGATCGTGGTGAACGCCTTGGGATCAGCAGTGTTGCCAGGGAATACCCGCACCGCTATCGGGCGGCCCTCGCGGTCGCCAAGCAACCCGAAGTTGATCTGCGGCAACCCTTTTTTACCGTCACGGGAATACCCGCGTGCCGCCAACTCGCAGTGACGCCCGGTCATCCACGTACTCGACAGATCGAACAACGCCATCTTCGACGGGTTAACCCGCGGCCCAAGATGTTGAGCGACCAGCTTGCGCTCTATAGCGTCTTGGCGCCCACGAGCCAGTCCATCGCGGCGTAGATCTCGTCGGTGCAGGCGTCGGCGATACCCAGGTCGGTGCCCAAGGTGGTCTCAGCCCACCACGCCCGTGTGTCCAGCTTGCTGGCTGGTCGCACCACTCGGGAGATGATCAACCCCAACACCAGATCCCGTGACCGGCCAGAAGGCCCCAGCAGGGCGGGCATACCCACCTTGCGGGCCATTGCCGCTACCGCTGCCACATGCCCGTGCGGCAAGGCGCGGGTGATGGCGAACTCAGTACCGGCCTCCACCAATGTTTGACCTTTCAAGATGGCCTCGAACGCGGTGACCGCCTCGGCCGGCAGCTTGGACAGGTTGGCCAGCGTTTCGTGACGCACCTTGCCGCCCTGGCGGAACGTGCGGCGCACCAAGATCGATTCGTAGTGGCGAACATTGCCCCCCTTGTCCACATACTTACTCGACGTCCGGGCTACATGCATGCCGGCTGGTTTTGTCACATCCCAATGCTACAAAGTGAATTCGTAATAGCAGCGGCATAGACACACCTAATTTAGTGGCTACATTTTTTATGTCCGATCATCACAAATTCCAGCTCAGCGCCCCATTTCCCCCGCTCACCACCAGTAACTTCGGTTTAGGCCTCGAGTTGGGTCTTGATGTCTTCGCAGATCCGCGACACCGTCGACTGGGACACCGCGGCGGCCTCACCGGCCGCCTCGAGCAGGGCGGCCTCCACGTCGCGGGTCGACAACCCGCGCACGAACCCGGCGATCACCAGCGCCTCCAACGCGTTGGTCTTGGTCACCCCCGTGCCCAACAACTGGGCGCCGAACCGCTCGGTGGCGCCACGCACCTTCGGCCGCTGCAAAGTGATGGGCCCGGCGGTGGTCTTCACCGTTATGTGGAGCTGCTAGCCGGTCGTCCGCCACGTGCATGACGGATGTCGGAAATCCCCGATCCGGCGTGGTGGATGGGATTACCTTGTGCTGTCCATCACGGAGAGTGGGAGGTGCCAGTTGCGGGTGCGGCGTGTTGTGATGCCGCAGACCGAGTTCGAGTCGTGGACGGTGCTTGGTGATGATCAGTTGCCGGTCGAGCCGGTAGAGCGGTTCCTGGCCTATCTGGCGTCGATCGAGAAGTCGCCGAACACGATCAAGGCCTACGCGCATGATCTGAAGGACTGGTTCACGTATCTGGGTGGTCACGGCCGTGACTGGCGGTCGGCGACGCTGGAGGATGTCGCTAGGTTCGTGGCGTGGCTGCGGCTGTCACCGCCGGCCCGCGACGGGACGGTCGCGGTGCTGCCGACGGTCGCGCATCACTGTTGGGCCGCCAGCGTCAACCGCAAGCTCGCTGCCCTGACGTCGTTCTGCGGGTTCCACGCCCGCCATGGCGTCGAGTTGACCGGGCTGCTAATCGGCATGCAACCGACCAGCGGGCGCGGCCGGTCGGCAACGGCGTACAAACCGTTTCTGCACCATGTGACCAAGAATGAACCCCGACGGCGCCGCGCGGTCACGCTGACGCATCCTCGGCCGCGGCCGAAAGTCCTTACCGCGAAAAAGGCTCAGAGGATTCTTGACGCGTGCGAGCATCTGCGGATCGGCTGTTGTTCGCCCTGCTGCTCGACACCGGCGTCCGCATCGGTGAGCCGTTGGGGCTGCGCCACGAGGATCTCGACATCGCGGCCAGGACGCTTACCGTCCGGCCGCGACCCAACGACAACGGCGCCCGGGCCAAGACCGGCGTGTGCCGGACGATCCCGACCAGCCCGGAGCTGATGCGCCTGTTATGTCGACTATCTCAACGGCGAGTACGGCGCCCTGGATTCGGACTACGTGTTCGTCAACCTGTGGTCGGAGCCGAAGGGACACCCGTGGGCCTACCCCGCGGTCTAGGACCTGGTGCGTCGCCTGCGGGTGCGCACCGGCATCGATTTCGGGCCCCACCAGTACCGGCATAGGTATGCGACCTGGCTGCTGCGGCGCGGCACGGGGATGGAAAGCGTCAAACAGCTTCTGGGCCAAGCGTCGATCACCACCACGGTCGACACCTACGGGAAAGCTCGGGAATTGCATCAGATGGGCGCGGTTCCGCAGGTCGCCAGCTGAGCAAGGTGCGGGAATGGTTCCAAGCCGCTAGCTCGACACGCCGGATCACGTGCATTGCTTGAATCGCTAACCCGTTTGATGCACGATCCTTGCCTCAGAGGGTCGCGTCGATTCGGGGTTGGAGGCGGGTGTGGGACAAGAGGATCTGGCCGGTGCGGCGCATCTGGAGCTGGTTTCCGGGGTGGTACAACTGCGCCCAGAGGACGCCACGGTGGAGGCGATGTTGCGCGGCTGGCGGGCCCAGCAGACCGCGCGCGGGCTGCGGGAAGAGACCGTCGCGCCGCGGGAGCGGCTGGTGCGCCGCTTCGTCGAGTTCACCAACGAGTATCCGTGGCACTGGCTGCCCGGCCACGTCGATGAGTAGACCCAATCGTTAACAGCCGAGGCGCATCTGGCGCCGTCGACGATCCGCGACTACCAGACCGAACTGCGGTTGTTCAACGAGTACCTCTGCGACGCCCGTTACGGCTGGATTGCAGTGTGCGAGAAACAGTTCGGGCCGGGTAATCATCCTGTGCCGATCTGTCACGAGTGGAATACGATCGCGCACCTGAACGATTATGGGGGCCGCCCGGAGGCGCGCGCGTTCACGCGTGCGGAGATCCAGCGGTTCCTCGACTACGCCGACGATCAGGTCGAGCGCGCTGTTCGGGCGAAACGCAAAGGGGCCCTCGCTGCCTATCGCGACGCGACGATCTTCCAGGTCATCTACGGCTGGGGTTTGCGGCGCACGGAAACTGCGAAGCTTGACCTGGTTGATTTCGGCCGGAATCCGAAGACTCCGCAGTTCGAGCGCTACGGGATGCTGAATGTCCGCTACGGCAAGGCCAAGAGGGGCCAGCCGCCGCGGCGTCGGAACGTGTTGTCGGTGATGGATTGGGCGGTGGAGGCGGTCGCCGACTACGTCGAGAATGCCCGGCCGAAGTTCGGGTGTGACGACCACCCAAGCCCTATGGGTGACCGAGCGGGGCGGGCGGATCAAATCCGTGGAGATCAACGCTCGGCTCGTGGCCTACCGCGACGCATTGAAGTTACCGAAAGCGCTTGTGCTGCACTCAATCCGCCACTCCTACGTTACACATCTCGCCGAGGATGGTGTCGATCGGCGATTTATTCAGTCCCAGGTTGGGCACGAATGCGACAGCTCGACGGCCATCTACACCCACGTCAGCACCGACTACGTGAACACGATGCTGCAGCGAGCGCTGGCGCCCGCGCTCGATGCGGGCATCCCGGCAGGCAAGGACAGCTGATGCCTGCCAAGCTCGATTATCAATGGCACCTGCGCAAGGTCATGGCCGACCGCGGCATGTTCGCCACCACCGACCTGATCGCTCCGCTGCAGCAGCGCGGCATCAGCTTGTCCTCGAGCCAGGTCTACCGGCTGGTCGTCGAACGTCCCGAACGGCTGAGCCTGAAGGTTCTGATGGCGCTGCTCGACATCCTGGACTGCACCTTGGACGATCTGATCGAGCCGGTCGCGCCCGCCACGGCCGGGACACACCGGAAGAAAGCCGCGGGAGCTGAAGCCGGCATCGGGAGTCTGCGGCCCAAGCGGGCACGCGTTCGCGGCGCCAAGCTGCGGTGATTCACATCGATCACGGCCGCGCGGTGACCGATCCGGTCGAGTTCATCACCGAGCTGGTCGTGGCGGTCGATGATCGGCTTGCTCGCGAGGAGATCCGCGCAATCGTCTCGACGATCGCCGGCGGTCGGGCAAAGTCGCGGCGTCTGGCAGCCTTTCTCGCTGACCATTCGGCTGTGTTGCGCGACGGGCGCTTTCCGGCACCCCGGGCGGTCGGTGATCTATTGATCGCACTGCGGTCTGCCGGTGCGGCGGTGTCGGCGCCGGTGTGCGCCGGATGCGAGAAGCAGTTGCGGACTCTGCAGCGGGTGGGTCAGGACTGGTATTGCGGGTCGTGCAGCCTGCGCCCGGTTGCATGTGCCGCCTGCGGTCAACAGCAACGCGTGGCGACCCGTGATCGCGCTGGAGGGCCTCGATGCGCGCAATGTCCCGATCGCGATGAACGCGATCCGATCTCGGTCATCTACGCCGTGATCGCCCAGCTGGATCCGGCTGCCGACCGCGACGTGATCGCGACGGCGGTCCGCAAGCTGGCATCCCGGCCGACACATCAACGAAAGATCGGCTGGGCGTTGGAAGCCCAACCCGAATTGCTCACTGGCGCCGGCTATCTCGCGCCCGTGCGCGCGATCGTTCCGTTGATCGGCGCGCTTCGCGCCGCGGGTATCGGCGGCATCGTGCGGCCGGCGTGTCCGCGGTGTCGTCGCGTCGTCACGATCGACAAACCCCTCGATGGGCAGCGGGTCTGCCGCACCTGCATCGCGCATACCCGCATCGAGGAATGCGCACGCTGCGGCGCGCATCGCGAACCAGCGACCCGCGACCACAACGGTCGGCCGTTGTGTCCGAACTGCTTGATCACCGACCCCGACAACCTCGAAGTCTGCCTCAACTGCGGTCGACGACGCCCGGTCAGCCTCCGAACACTGGACGGGCCGATCTGCGGATGCTGCCCGCCCACTGCCGATCACGACTTGCTCGATCTGCGGTAAGGAAAGACCGTGCGGCACATCTCGAATCACCGGGCGGCCGTGGTGCCCGGACTGCCAGCACCACACAGCACGATGCTGTTCTTGCGGACAGACGGCGCCCATCATCTCGGGCACCCATACCCAGCCACGCTGCCAGGACTGCACCACCCGCGAAGTCTGGCACGACTGCCCAACCTGCAACGACCCCTCCTACCCGCATCCCGGCCAATGCGGTCGTTGCCTGATCAACAAGTCACTCAACGAGATCCTCGGCCCGCCGTCGGCATCGCTTCACCCCGGGCTGCAGGCGCTACGGCACAACATCGCTACCGCCGAACACCCCATCACCGCCATGCGATGGCTAAAGAAGAAGGCCGTCGCTCCGGTCCTGGCCGATCTCGCTGCCGGTCGCCGCGACTTGACACACGACGCGCTCGACGAACTGCCCCAAAGCCAGCCGCTGGCGCACCTGCGCGAGGTCCTTGTCGGCGTTGGCGCCCTGCCCGCCCGCGATGAACAAATGATCCGGATCGAACGATTCGTCAGCCAGACATTGGCTGCCCAAGTCGACCCCGAACCGCGGAAAGTGTTGCACTGTTCGTCGATTGCGGCAACGCAACAACGGCCGCCCGACCACCATCCAGCAGTTTGCGTCCGTCCGTCAGCGCACCTACGGAGCTGTCGCTTTCCTGGACTGGCTGACCGTCAACGGGCTCACGCTCAGCAGCTGTGGGCAAGCCGACCTCGATCGCTGGCTGACCGACCACACCGCGACATATCGCGGTCCTGCCGGGCACTTCATCCGCTGGGCCCACAACAACAAGCTGACCAGCGTCCGAGCGCGCGCCCACCGATGGAACCGGCCCCACCCAATCCCTCGATGAGCAGCACCGCTGGAACACCGCGCGACGCCTCCTGCACGACACCAACCTCAAACCCGAAGACCGCCTCGCCGGCCTACTCGTCCTCCTCTACGCCCAGAACCCGGCCAGCATCTGCCGAATGGTCGTCACTGACATCGACACCACCAGCGACCCGGTCAGCCTGCAACTAGGCCGCGCACCCATCCACCTCCCCGAGCCCGTCGCCGAGATCGCCCGATCCGTCGTCGCCAACCGCAAGGGCCACGCCACAATCGGCGCTCTGGCACCTTCGCCCTGGCTTCTTCCCGGCGGCCAGCCCACACGACCGATCAGCACCGGCCAGCTGACCCATCGACTCAACCGACTCGGGATCCGCCCCGGCCCCGCTCGCAGCACTGCCCTGTTCCAGCTCGCCACCGAGATCCCCGCCGCGATCTTGGCACGCACCCTGGGCATCCACACCGACGTCGCCGTTTCCTGGCAACGCCTCTCCGCAGGAGACTGGTCCAGCTACGCCGCCGAGGTCAGCCGACGAGGAAGCGGGTCACCACGAAACGAGGTGCAAGCGCGCATATCGGATTGCGCCGTGAGCGAACGGGGCGAACATCCAGTGGAATTCGTGTTGATTCACGGGACGACGCAGTCATCGGCCGGCTGGCAGCGCCTGGGCGACGAACTCACGCGACTCGGGCACCAGCCAGTGACGGTCGACCTACCGAACAACCACCCCGAATTCACCGTCGACGACTACGCGAGAGTCGCCGCCGAACAGGCCGGCCGCCCCGAACGTCGCCGGATCGCCGTCGCGCATTCCGGGTCCGGCATCCTACTGTCGGCGATCGCCGAGTCAATCGAGGCTACTGCCATGGTGTGGCTGGCCGCTTACGTCCCTGACTTCGGCGGCGGCCGCAGCTTGATCGAGGAACTCGAATCCGATCCAACCAAAGTCTTCAATACTGACTGGATCGGAGCCGACCCGGTCGGCGAACCCCAACTCGCGCAACGATTCCTCTTCCACGACTGCCCAGCTCAGACCATGCCGTGGGCTATGCGCACGTTGCGCAAATTCGTTCCCACCGCGGCCTACGGCCAGAAACCACCGCCGACACCGCCGAACATCCCGTCGACCTACATCCTGCCGACCGCCGACCAAACGCTGCGTCCCGACTGGATGCGCCACGCCGCCGCAGATCGATTGGGCGTATCCACGACCGACATCCGTACAGGTCACTGCCCACACGTCGCAAACCCTGCTGCCGTCGCCGCGATCCTCGCCCACATCGCCCACAGCTGAGAGCGATACTGACCGACCCGAACCCGCACCCGAGTGCTCGCCATTGCCCAACAAGGAGGGGAGGGATTCGGACAGTTCCAATATCCGACGTCACCATTGCACCTCAGCGTCGAGGACGCGCGAAAGACCCTGGAGGCCGCGGGCTGGTTCACTGGACGGCAGGTGCGGCTGTGACCGCCTCGAGCAGCCGGGCCACTGGCCGAGCGAGTCTGCTCGAACACCTGATGGCGGTGGTGCGACCGGAATTTCGTGCTGACGTGCTGGTTCCGGCGACCACCGACCCGGTCCTTGGGGTTGCGGACTGCGCGGTGCCCGGCTGCGACTACCCGGTCGCCGATCACGGGATTTGCAACGGGCATCGGCTGCGCTGGCGCGACCTCGGCCGGCCGCCGCTGACCGAGTTCCTGACCAATCCGGGACCCCCGCTGCGGGGCCGGTCGCGGTTGGGCCGCTGTGCCGTCACCGGCTGCCGCTACGGCACCGCCGGAAAAGGCTTGTGCAGCAAGCATCGCGGTCGATGGGAACGTGACGGACATCCGGATCCAGTCGCGTGGGCGAGCACCGCCGCACCAGTCGCCGATCCCGGCGAGCAGACTACGTGCCGCCTGTCGTACTGCGACCTGTGGGCCGAGTTCGGCAGCCCGTTTTGCAGGTCGCACCAAGCTCGGTGGCGCCACCGCGCCTTACCGTATCTTGATGAGTTCGTCGGCGATTGCGAGCGTCTCGGCAAAGCATTCATCGACTTTCGCGGCCTGAGCCCGCAGCTGAGGCTGGAACTGCAATACGCCGTACAGTCTCGCGTCGACGCTGCCACTACCCGTATCTCGACGACTGCGGTGACGATCGCCATCCGGTACCTGCTCGCCGCCGGGGTATCGTCGCTGCTGGATCGTAGTCGTGAGCATTGGCGCGGCGTCGCCGGCAAGCGGCGCGATGTCGGCAAGTACCGCCGGGCGGCCGCGTTCCTCGTCTTCGTCCGCGACACGCTCGACGCCCTGTGTGAGGAAACCGGCTGGGACGCCGAATAGCCTCGCGACATCTGGCGACTGTCCCGGCTGCCAGGGCTGGTGCTCACGGCAGGCGAGACACGTCGGCATGCCCAGCTCCGGTTCGACCGGATCACCCAACCGTGGCTACGGGAACTCGCCAAACGTTGGATCCGGTTGCGGCTATCGGGCGGACGCAACGTCGAAACCGTCGTCGGCAACCTGAACGCACTCACCCGATTCAGCGAGTTCCTCGCCACCACTACCGATATCACCAGCCTCGCCGATATCGATCGCGCCACGCTGGAACGGTTTCTCGCCTGGCTGGCCACCCAGCCGATCGCGGCGGTCACCAGATCCGCACAGATCGGCGGCCTGCAGCTGTTCTTCGAAGCCATCCGACGTCACCGATGGAACGACCAATTACCAACCACCGCAGTATTTTTCTCCGACAACCACCCGAAGCGGCCTCCCCACGAGACTCGCAGAGTCGCCGAACACGTCATGAACCAGATCGAGCAACCTGCCAACCTCGACCGCTGGCACGATCCGCAGGCACGGCTCATAACGATCATCATGATCGGCTGCGGGCTCCGCGTCACAGACACCTGCACGCTGCCGTTCGACTGCCTGATCCACGACGGGCGCGGTGCCCCATATCTGCGCTACCGCAACAACAAGATGAACCGCGAGGCCTCGGTCCCCATCGACGAGGACCTCGAACGCGAGATCCGCACCCAGCAAGATCGTGTCCGGCGGCGCTGGCCGAACGGCAGCCCGCACCTGTTCCCACGCACAACCTCCAACGCCAACGGTCAGCGCCCATGCGGCGCGAAAGCGTACCGCGCGAAGCTGCAACGCTGGCTCGACACCTGCGACATCCGCGACGAACACGGTCGACCGGTACGCCTCACACCGCATCAATGGCGGCATACCTTCGCCTGCCGACTGATCAACCGTGACGTCCCGCAAGAGGTGGTCCGAGTCCTGCTTGACCATTATGCGGGTGATCTTGTCAAGTGGGTGCGGTCAGGAGGCGGCATCGTCGAGGCGGGCGAGCAGTCCGTCGAACACTTTCTGGCGGCCCGAGTTGTCCTTTCTCGGCGGCGTCGTCGCGTTGTGCCTGCAGAGTCGGGCGGAATTCGATGGTGGTCTGGAAGAAAGTGCAGGATTCGCAGATGGATTCGAAGTGGCAGTCCAGGCCGACGGGTCGGGCGCAGTAGCCGTTGCCGAGCATGCGGCGGTGCATCTCGGCACGGAGCTTGCGCATTTCAGCGCCTTCGGCGTCGGCGGGAAGTGCGCGCGGCTGATCGTAGAGGGCTTCGACTTTTTCACTGACGGAGAAGTATTCGTCGGCGACAGTGCGATCGGCGATTCGGGCGTAAACGAGCGTCATACGCATAGATCGGTGACCCAACAGCGCGGCCAGCGCTTCCAGGGACATGCCGCGGTTGATCGCCTGGGTCGCCAAGGTATGCCTGAGACGATGCGGCGAAACACGGCCGATGCCAGCCGCTTTCGCGGCTTCAGCGACTGCCCGATCGACGCGGCCCTCGCCGATGCGTTGGCCGTATTCGATAAACAGGTAGGGGCTGCGCAAGCTGGTGGGTCGGTTGGCGATCCAGGCGTCGAGGAGGTCCTTGAGTTGGGGGTGCAAGGGGATGTAGCGGTCGGTGCGCAGTTTCCCCAGCGGCACGTGCAACCAGTATGCCGCCCCGATCTGCACCACGGAATCAACTGTGAGATCGAGGAATTCGCCCTTGCGCAGCCCGGTGCGGGCCAGAAACTCCACACACAGTCGAACGAACGGATCATCAGCGGTGCGCGTGGCCTGCAGCAGCTTGGTGAACGCGGCGTCGTCGAGGAAGCGGGGCAGCGGGTCGTCGCGCAGCGGCAGGTCGCCGGTGAACATGAGCACGCGGGCGGGAATGTCGTCGCCGCACCATTCGGTGAGCCGGTCGAAGCAGGTGCGCAGGGTACCGAGGTGTTCGGCGAGACTGATCTTGGACAACCGCCCACCGCGGGCCGAGGGCCGGGTGCTCAGGTGCAGCTTGTAGGCCTCGATGTGTGTCCGACGCAGGTCGGCGACGCAGACCACCTCGGGGGCGTTCGCGGCCAGCCAACCGGCGAACTCCCGCAGCACGCCTTCGACGCGCACCATCGTCGACGCCCGCAGCGACAGCCGTGTCTGGGCGATGTAACCGGTCAGGGTGGCCGCCAGCCGCGGCGGGACCGCCGCCCACTGGGCGGCCCGTTCAGCCGAGCGGTTTGGGCTGGTCTTGCGGGGCGCGGTGTCCAGGACGCCGAGGTGGAACAGGGTGGTCTGCGCACCGAACAGCGCCGCGCTCAGTGCCTTGGCGCCGTGGCTGCCGGGTCGGTGGCGAGTTATCGCGCTGATCAACGCTTTTCGCTGCGTATCGATCACCGGCTGGGTCAGCTTCTCTGGAGTCAGCCCGGCCAGCGCGGCCACCTTGGCCAGGGCGGACCACTGCAGGCGGGTCACGACGGGACCGAACCCGAGCTCAGTGGAGGTCGCCACGAACCGTTGGTGGAACCTGCGGTGATGGTGAGCGGCGACTTCGCCGAGGTAGGGCCGGCACGCCACGAGATAGTCCGGGCTGGGCCGCAGCCGTCCCGTCACGATCAGCCAACCGACCACCCGTCGATCCTTCAGCGGCAAAGCGCACTGGGTTGCCAGCGGCAACGCAGACCAGCCCGCCACACCCACGCGGGTGAAGAACGTGCGGGCCACCGAGGTCACCGGGTGTCCCGCGAACATCCTGGCCGCAACGAGGTCGGCCCTATACGCCTCGACGAGCTCCTCGATGTCGGGGCGAGGTGCCGGTGACCGGTTCATTTCTCGGCCGCCTCACCGGACGCGACGACCTGCGCCTCGATCGCCTCGGCGGCCCGCAGGTACTCCCGTTCCAGCCAGTCGTTGGCCAGATGCAGATAGATGCGGGTCGAGTCGATCGATGCGTGGCCGGCCTGAGCCTGGATCGCCTCCAGCGCCATCCCCGCCTCCCGCAGCCGGGTGAAACAGGTGTGCCGCAGCTGATGGCACGTCGCCTGGGTCAGCCCGGCGCGACCGCGCGCACCCTCGAGGATCTCGTCCAGACCGGCAGCCGACAACGGCTCGCCACGCCGGGATCCCTTCAACACCACGAACACTCGATCGGTCGACGTCTGCGGGCGCTCCTGATCCAGATAGTCCCCCAGCGATGCGAAGAACCGCGCCGATACCGGCACCATCCGCTGCCGACCGCCCTTGCCTTCGGCCACGAACACCCGCCGCTCGCCGGCGTTGACATCGTCGAGGCGCAGTCCCAGCACCTCACAGCGTCGCAGACCACCCAGCAGCATCGCCTCGACCATGGCCCGGTCGCGGTGGGTGCGCAGCGCCGCCCGCAACGCGTCGACCTCGCTTGGCACCAGCACCCGGGGCAGCGTGCGCGGGGTGCGGATCAACGGCACGCCGCCCTTGCCGCGCCGAGCACCGGGGCGACGCGCCGCCAGGCTTGTCGGGACGGGGTTGCAGGTGACGCCGGTATCACCGCGGGCCGCGAGGTAGGCATACAGGCCACGCACACTGGACAACCGGCGGGCGATCGTGCGCGACGCCAACCCTGGCTCGCCGTCCTCCAACCGCACCACCTGCTCGCCCAAGCGGGCAGTGCGTTGAGAAGCCAAGAACGCGAAGACATCTGCGGCGTTCACCTGAGCCGGTTGCTTGGCAACTACACCGAAGAAGATCTTCAAATCCGACGCCACCGCCAGCCATGTGTTGGTCCGGGCTCGCGCCGCAACGAAGGCCAGGTAGTCATCCAGCAGCGAATGCCCCAGGGTGATCGCGACCAGCTCCGCCCCACGATGGTGACGAACCAGGCACGGCATGAACACGACAACCTCCCGCCGCCAGCATCCGCGTCAGCCCCGCTGGATCACGGCAGACACGCCGAATATCACCCGCATAATGATCACGAATCACACCAAATGACAGCGCATTACGCTCGAATCACCGATCAAACCGCTCGGCGACAATGGGAACAAGCGACCAAGGTCAACATCAAGGGCGAGCGAGTCACGCTAGACCCGGAAGGCCCACTGGGCCAAGCGGAATGGGCCAAGACCCGCTACGGCATCGCCACCCAAACTCTGTCCAACGGCTACTGCGGGCTTCCGCTGCAACGGTCCTGCCCGCACGCCAACGCGTGTCTGACTTGCCCGGCCTTCCTGACCGGAACCGAGTTCCTACCGGAGCTGCGGGCCCAGCACCAGCGCACGCTCACCCTCATCGATGTCTCCACCCGCGACGGCAACACCAGGATGGTCGAAATGAACCAGCAGGTGCTCACCAACCTGGAACGCATGATCGGCGAAATCGAGAAAGATGACCACGAAGGTGCCGCCGATGCCACGAGCTGACAACTCCCGCTTCGTCATCGCCGCCGCCCACCGCAGGGCCAAAGCAACCCACAAACGCGCCGTGTCGACACTGCGGCGGATGGACAAGGCCGGCATCCCAATCACTTTCGACGCTGTAGCCCGCGAAGCCCGCGTCTCTCGCTCCTGGCTATACAACCAGCCGGAGCCACGCAGCGAGATCGAGCGCCTCCGCGCACGTCGGCACCTCCCGACACAGCACACGCCGGTGCCGGACCGGCAGCGCGCCTCCAACCCCTCGTTGCTCCAGCGTCTCGAGGCGGCGGCCAAGCGCATCAACCACCTGGAAGAAGAGAACACGCGACTCCGCCAGGCGTTGGCGCTCGCACTCGGCGAACAACGGGCCAAAGCCGTTCACGGCGAACACCGCGACACGCCGAGAAGAACACCCACCGCCATCATCGGCCCGTGTTGACCAATGCGTCGAACACACCGTCCTCAACGCAAAACCGCTGGTCAAAGTCATGATCAATTCGCCGGCTCAAGATAATCACCGTGGTCGGGCAATAGCCGTTGCGCATCCCGACGCGGGCGTCCTCATCAGCCGCAGCGGCCCGCTGGTAGCGATCCCGCCCCAAAAACGCGCTCACCTCGGCCTCCAACGCGCACTGCAGCAGCAACCGGGCGCCGAGCACCGCGACCTGCTCGATCGCGCCCGCCAGGTCCTCGCCGCCGGCGAACACCCCATCAATCTCTGCCTGCAACCGCTGCGCAGGCGATAACCTTGTCGACACGGACGTAGGCTCCTTTCCTCAGACTTCCCGTCTTGGAGGGAACCTACGTCCGAACCCTTTTACACCGCCGCAGGGAAACGACCGATGAAATCCAGCGACACGCCAAGATTCATGTGCCTACACCAACACGCTGTTTAGGTGACCCCGCAACGCTCCTACCAGCGCAATCGCTCCGCGCCACCCCGAAATGTGCCTACAAACTGCGAAAGTCGGGTCAGACGCAAACCATTATTCTTCACTCGTTTGTAAAGGGGCATGGGAAACTGCCCAGTGACGGGGTGGGCGAGGTTCGGCGACAACCCGGTGATCAGCGTGAAGGCCAAGACCACGAAGAAGAACTTGAGGGCGAATGCAAAACCGGGGGGTATCAGCTTACCGGCGAGCCGGAGCGCACCAAACGTGCATTACGGCCAAGGACCCGGGCAAAGTGATCCCCGGCGCCGTCGACTCTGGACGGGTCCTCGGCTGTGGGCTGTCATTGACCCGTAAGTAAATGAACGCATCGGTGCGACGCAATCGTTCCGTGTGTTCGATCTCGGCACTGGGCGCTGCGGCTAGCCCGGACCCGATGGGCAGGGGGGCAGGGCTCGATGAGATCAAAGTTTGATAACGATTGTCTTGGTTGCGGTGAAGGTGTCCAGCGCTTGGTAACCTTTCTCCCGCCCGTACCCTGATTTTTGAAAGCCCCCGAACGGCAGTTCCACGCCGCCGCCAGCGCCGTAGGTATTGACATACACTTGGCCGGCGCGGATCTGCGCGGCAAGTCGGTGCGCGCGTGACACATCGGCGGTCCAGACTGCGCCCAGTAGTGCGTATTGCGTGCCGTTAGCCAGGCTGATGGCCTCCTCTTCGCTAGTGAACGTGTTGGCCACCACGACTGGACCGAAAATCTCCTGTTGGGCGATCTCGGCCTCCGGGTCGACACCGTCGATTAACGTCGGCTCGAAATAGGCCCCGCCACTGAGCTCCGGTGCCTGCGGAATACCACCGCCAACCACAACTTCACCTTTGGTGAGATTGTCAAGAAACGCTTTGACGCGCGACTGCTGCTTGCGCGACACCAGCGGGCCGAGGTCGGGATCCGAACGACCTGGCCCAATACGTACCGCAGCAAACTTCTTGGCCACCCGCGACAGCAGTTGGTCGTGCACCGACTCGTGCACGAGCAGGCGCGATCCCGCTGAGCAGGTCTGCCCCGCGTTTTGCAGAATCGCCTTGACGACAAATGTCGCGGCGGTGTTCAGGTCAGCGTCGGGAAACACGATCTGCGCCGACTTGCCGCCCAACTCCAGCACCACTGGCACTACCCGCTCGGCGGCGGCGTGGGCGATTACCATGCCGATCTGGGTTGAGCCGACGAACCCGATGTGGTCGACGCCGGGATGGGTGCTAAGCGCCGCGCCGGCCTCGGGGCCGATTCCGGGCACCACGTTGAGCACGCCGGCGGGCAGACCTGCACCGGTGGCCAGCTCGGCGATGGCCACGGCGGTCCTCGGTGTTTCATCGGCGGGTTTGACCACGCTGCAGTTGCCGGTCGCGATCGCCGGCGCGACTGCACGTCCGAACAGCTGCATCGGATAATTCCAGGCCACGATGTGGCCCGTGACACCGAAGGGCTCGCGGCGGGTGTAGGCGTGCACGCCAGGTCCAAGCGGGATAGTCACGCCGTAATACGAGTCGATCGCATGGCCGTAAAACCGAAAGTAGCGGGCACAGACCAGGGCGTCGGCGCGGGCCTGGCTCAAGGGTTTGCCCGTGTCCTCGCATTCCAGCAGCGCCAGCGATTCGGCATCGCGTTCGATCAGGTCGGCCAACTTCGTGAGCAGCCGCGCGCGGTCCTCGGGGCTGGTGTGTTCCCACTGCGGCTGCACACGGCGGGCCGCGGCGACCGCCTCGTCCACCTCGGCGACACCGCACTGGCTTACCGGCCCTAGCGAGCTGCCCGAGGAGGGATCGATGTTGTCGTAGGTGTTTGCGCACACCAGCGGGCGTCCGTCAATGAATGCCGGCAGTACCATCGTCATCTGCCCGGTCCTTTCCCCTAAATGCACGCTAATGGCTGGATCGGCTTTGTCTCAACGGTTGGGGCGGCCTCAGCCCACAAGTTCGTCGCCGACGGTGTTGGCGAGGCTGGTCGCATCGAATGTCGTTCTCGGCGTGTGCGGTTCGTGGATTCAAGTCGACTCCGGCCGACCCCCGGCGCTGTGCGCCAACGGAGTCCGGGCGGGTTGTCAGGCGCTCGCGGGGCGAGTATGACAGCAAAGCGGACACTCGACCAAGCGCGATCAGCGAGATCGTATCCACCAGGAGTGGGATGCCGATGTTTCGAACGGCCCGGCCATGTTCCCGAGGCTTACCTGGCACGCGCGTGGATTTCTTCAGCCTGTTGCCACTTGGTTAGGGGCTGCAGGGAAGGAACGGTTGCCAGACCGGCCGCGGAATCGGGAGACTCGGCATCTTGGGTGACCAGCACATCGAGGACAGCAGGAGTGGTGCCTAGCGCCCAGGCAAGGGCTTCTTGCAGGTCAGTGGGATCGGTGATGCGGCGCCCCGCGGCGCCGAGCGAGCGGGCTAGCAGGTCGTATCGGCAGCCGGGCAGGTCGACACCTACGGCGTTTCCGGCGAAGCGTTTGAGCTGGTCGGTCTTCTCGATGTTCCACGCCTGATTGTTGGCAATAATGCAAACAATGCCGAGTTGGTGCCGGACCGCGGTGTCGATCTCCATAGCGGTAAACCCAAACGAACCGTCGCCGACAACCGCTAAGACCCGCCGTCCGGGGTGCGTGAGGGCTGCCGCGTTTGCGAATGGCACCCCCACTCCCAGGCAACCGAACGGGCCACAGTCCAGGTACGTCGAAGCCGCCGCCAACGCCACCCGTGCGAAGGACAGGATGTCTCCGCCATCCGCAACGACAACGGTGTCGTCCGTAATCAGATCGTTGACTGCAGCCAGCAGCCGGTAAGGGTGCATTAGGCCGTCGGCCCCTGCGGGCACTGTCCGCGCATGCTCGGCCAAGCGGTGGACGGCGGCGCGGTGCGAGGCGCGCAGCGAGTCAGCCCATCCGGTATCGAGGTCGGGTGCAAGGTCCGCACCGCTCAGCGCGGCGAGGAAGGCCGGCACCGAGCAGATCAGCTCCACATCCCCGCGGCGGTTGTCAGTGACCTGGGCGCTGTGGCGCCCAACTCGAAGAAAGCGGGCACCGGGATGAAATACGGCAGCCGATCCGTAGGCAAGCTGATAGTTCAGGCTCCGGTCAAGGGTGATGACCAGGTCGGCCTCCCGCATTGCGCGCCCGCGGGCGGCCGACACGGCGTTGGGATGGTCCATCGGCAGGGCACCCCGACTCTCGCCACTGTCGAGGTAAAGAATGCCCGAGTTCTCTACCAGCGTCGCAAGGTCGCGGCCGGCTGCGCGAGCGCCACGGCCCCCAATGATGATAGGCCGTCGCGCCTCGGCAATGAGTTTCCTGGCACGTGCCAGATCCTCAGCGGCTGGCAGAACTTCTGGCGGCGTGATGCTGGTGGGACGCCACATTGAGAGGTCACCAGGCGCCATCTGTTCGGTGAGCAGGTCGGTAGGGAAGTCCATGTATGCGGGACCCGGGGGTGCGTCCCATCCGTACGCGGCCATCATCGCCTCATCCAGCCGGGGCAGCACCTGCCGGGGCGCTTCGGCGGTAAGGGTCGCACGGCAGAGCGGGGTGAGGATCGCGGCCTGGTTGATCTCCTGCAGAGCGCCGCGGCCAGCCTGCGGGCGGGGTGGTCGTCCTGACAGCAGCAGCAGGGGCACCCGTGCTTGTGAGGCATTGGCGATTCCTGTCACTGTATTCGTCAGGCCGGGGCCTGCGGTGACGAGCGCCACAGCCAGATTCCCGGTCAGATCCGCCTCCGCGTGCGCCATGTAGACCGCGGCGCACTCGTGCCTTACATCCACGATCGACACCCCCAGCCTGGCGAGCGCGTCCCATATCGGCTGGATATGGCCACCGCACAGGCCGTACACCCGTCGAACTCCGCGCCAGGCGAGATAGCTCGCGACGAGTTCGCCACCAGTGCCTCCGCGCCACGTGAACGAACCCGCCCGTGGCCTGGATACGTCAGTGGGGACCGTGTCGGATGCCATCGGTGTTTCTCAGACAGGTAGCACCCTTACCCAGCGGGGACAACTGTGTCCACGCGATCTCCCAGAAGCCGACCACGACTGGGATGACACCGCCCAGGGCAGTGTGGGGAAACACTCTTCGGCGGCGGATGGCGGGTGTCAGCGATGGGAGGTTCAACGGAAGGCGTCCTTGAGCCGGGCTATGACAACGTTGGGTTTTTCGACCATCAAGAAGTGACCGCCATCCTCGATCAGCTCCATGGTGTAGTTGGAGTAGTACTTCGGGACCTGATCTACAAGCGTGGACGGCACCACCGGGTCGCCGACTCCCCATAGCATCGTCACTGGGAGGTCGCTGACCGTCTGGTCGAGAGCCGTCCATGGGTTGCTGTTGACGGAGAGGTTGGCTCGGTAATAGTTGAAACCGCCATGGACGTTGTCCGGCTTCATGCAGTTATCGACGTGGATCTCCATTTCCTCGTCGGTGAGCAGCGGCGCCTGGTAGGACCAATGATCAAAGAAGTGCTTGAAGTAAATCCTGCACGTGTCGCGATTTAAGGTCACCAATTTGACCGACATGTCGGTCTGGTGGAATTGTGAGTACCAGGATTCTGCGATATGCGGGAAGCCGAGATAAAATGGACCGAAATCCGGTGTGATTGGATCGAAAATTGCGGCTTTAATTACGCGGTCCCGGTATTTACGGATGAATTTGTGCACGACGATTCCCCCATAATCGTGGCCTACAATATAGGCTTTATCGATGCCGAGGGAATCGAGCAGGAATGCCTGGTCGTCAGTGGTGCGTTCGAGCGCGTATTTCGCCAGATCGGCTAGGTCTGGTTTCTCGGAGTCACCAAACCCGCGCAGGTCAGGGACGATGACATCATAATTTTCCGCCAGCGGGCCGATGACCTTGCTCCACTCCCACCAGAACCCTGGCCAGCCGTGCAGCAGCACCAGTGGTGGACCCGAACCCTCGCGCACGTAGTGGACTCTCACTTCAGGTAGCTTAGCTTCGTAGTGTTTGAAATCCTCTGGGCGCCTGATCGTCATGGCATGTCCTTTCTCGCGTTGTAGCAATATTTTGTATTAGCCGCTGTGACCTGAAGTGGGTTGCTGGCGCAACCCCATTCCTGACATGTATCGGTGTTTACAGTTCGGGCGCATTGGCATTAGATGGCGTCTTGCGCTGCGATACGATATCACCGAAATGGGTCTTGATGTATTCGCCTGCGCGTGTTGCGACAGCACCGATTGTGCTCGCGGGGTTGACGGCGGCACCTGTCGTAAGCGAGCTTGCGTCTGCGATAAAGAGGTTTGGCACTTCCCACGTCTGGTTGTACTTATTGGTTACGGAGTCACCGGGGGAATTGCCCATCCGGGCGGTACCCATCAGATGCCATCCGGGTGGTGGTGACAACACTCCGGTGTGGCGCGTGGTCTTGGCGCCCAGGGCGTTTGCGACATCGGTGATTCTTGCGATCCCGAAATCACCGAGCCGCCGATCATTCTCGGTGACGTTGAACTCAATATGGGCAGCGGGTAAGCCGCTTGAGTCGGTTACGGAGGGGTCCAACGTCACCCGGTTTTCCCGGACCGGCAGATCCTCACCAAGCATGAACACGAGGAGGTGGTGGCCAAACCGTTCATCGAAGAACTGGCGGTGGTCTTCCCCCCACGGTGCGATGGCAGCGGTATGCGTACCCATCGCCGTGTATGCAGCGCCAAAACTGCGGCCCACCTGCATCATGAGTCCGTTAACGAAACCCCGGCGTGTGTCGGTGTTGTAGAATTCCTGGCAGGCGAGCGGAGCTCCGAACGCGCCTTTGAAACCTTCGATCGGGTCGTCGAACCAGCAGTCTACGAACGCAAAACTGTGGTGCATAAGGTGCGTGCCGATGAGCCCATTGCCGTTAGCGAGCCCATCGGGATGTCCTTTCTGCGCCGATATGAGTAGCAGGCGGGGTGTGCCTATGCCGCCAGCCGCGACAACGATGATTTTCGCCTTGACGAAGTGCATCGAACCGTTGAGCCTGTCGATGTATTCGGCGCCGGTGGCGCGCCCGTTTTTGACCTCGATCCTGCTTACTCGTGCGTAGGTACGCAGATCCAGGCCCTTCCGGATGGCTTTGGGCAACAGTGTGTTGTCCATGCTCCCGAGCGAGCCGCGTGGACAGCCGCTCAGGCAGTTGCCGCAGGCGTTGCATGGCAGCCTACCGTCTCGTGTCTCGGTGATGATCGCATTGTCCGACGGCCACCAGTGCCAGCCAAGGCTGTCCAGGCCGCTGGCGAATTTCTTGCCCAGCTTTCCCGGGCGGACTGGTGGCTGTCGTAGGGCGTTGGGGCGCGGCGGGTTAGCGCTATCGCCGAGGTATCCGGATATTCCCACCTCGGCATCGTTGATGTCGTAATACGGCGCGAGTTCCTCGTAACTGATCGGCCAGTCTATGCTCCCGGCTATGCCGTGTTCTGTGCCCTTCCGAAAGTCGACCGGCTTGAAACGTGGCCAGTGACCAGCGTAGTGGATTGTGCTGCCGCCGACTGCGTTGATCAAGTACGGCGTGGTCACTCCCGTGATGGGGTAATCCTCCGCGCCTTGTCGTACATTCGGGTTGTAAGACCAGCCGCGCTGCCTTTCGATGTCGAACTCCGCATGGAAGTGGGGGTATTCCACCGGGTGTATCCACGTGCCTTGTTCCAGGCACGTCACCGCGAATCCGGCGTCGACGAGCCGCTTGGACACCGCAGCCCCGCCCATACCTGATCCGATGACCAAGACGTCGGTCTCCACGGCGCGCACCGTGCTCACCGGCGGTACCCGCCATCGGTTGATGTGTACAGCACGCGCAGACTCTCCGGGATTGCCACCGCGCGCACTTGATCGGTGGGCACGTACGAACCCCGGCCATGCGGGAATGCGGTATCTCCCCACTCTTCGGTGACATCCAGGTAGCCGTACGGCTGTGGTGGGCCGTGGTAGTCCCGCCCGGCTGAGAGATTTTCCCTGATTGCCTTGACGACTTCAGCCTGTGCGTAATAGCCGTAGTAGGTTAGAGCTTTTATCTGGCCGAAGAACTCGGAGCCGTTTGCCTCTAGTTCCCTTAGCCTGGCCACTTTCTCGTTTCGCGACGCGACGACGAACGCCTGCCCAAGTTCGTCGAGGTCGCGTTTGAACTGATCCTCGCCAGCAAATGGATAGTACCTGGCCGGTTCACCCGCGGGAGTCACGTAGCGGGCGACGAAGTCCACGATCCGCACCTGACTCGGCGCGGGCCAGCCGGGCGCGGGCGGGATAATCTCGTCGGCGATGGCGTTGATGACGTTTTTCTGTAGCTCGTCGAACTCGACGGGGATAGCGTTGCCGCCAAGCCGTGCCTTGGTCTTGGCCCATCCGCGCCGTGGGTCCGTGACGACAATCGGCACCTCGCTTTGCGACGATCGTGGAGCGTCTGTCATGTCAGTTTCCCGGTTCAGCTCTGCCTCGGTCCCAATATTCAAGTGGAGGATGACGGTCCGGTGGCACGGTGGGGGCATATCCCGGCGCCGGTCAGATAGGACCCTTTGACAGGCGCGCCGCACCCCACTCCGAGGGTGCGGTTAGGGATTCGTTGAAGAAACTCAACATTGCTCCAGTCGATGACCGAAAGCACCGGGCCGAGGTTAAGGGCCCGCCGGCGTCGCCCAGAAGTCTGTATCTTTCGCATGTCACCTCGCTACTGATATCCGTGGTCGCTGCTCGGCGCGCTGGGGCGACGCCCTATCGAAACGCTCCGACAAGACCTGCCCCAACCCCCTTTTCCCGGAAGAACTTTGAGCAGCACGCTGATCTCCGTCAAGCTGATCTGAGGGCCGGTATGCTATATGGTCGAACCATAGCTGGATACATCCGTCGTAACAAGGCGTTGACATTAAAACTCCGCGCAGCGGCTACGTGGCACGACGGTGCGCTACCGCACTACCTGTCCAGGATCTGCGGTCGGGCATGAGAGCCCACCGATAATGGGCCTGACGCTGTAGCCGGCCCCTCGGCGCCGGAAATCAGGCAGGGTGGGATTGGCCAACCCAGTCGCCGCCCGCGATATCCCCGTAGAAGCGATCAATGTGGTCTCGAACCAGTCTGGCCGCACCTTCGCCATCGCGATGTTCAAGCGCGGCCAGGATGGCCGCGTGCTGGCTGCACAAGCCCTCGACCACAGCGGTCGGATCGGGTATCGTCTCAAAGACAGCGACTATCTCCCGGTGAATGGCATCGCGCAGGGCGCGCATCAGCAGAGCAAGCAAGCTATTGCTTGACATGGTGGCGACGGTGACATGAAACTCGGTGTCGAGTTCGTTGAACTTGGCATGTGCCAGTCCGGGCTCGCGCATCCGGTTTACGATGCCGCGCAGAGCGCGGAAGTCCATATCGGTCGCATGCTGGGCGGCCTCGTGTGCGGCCCACACCTCAAGTTGAGTGCGCACCTCGATAAGCTCCCTACGGCTGAATGTGGCCAGCGCGAGGTGCAGTCGGAGAATGTTAGCAAGCGCCGTCGTTCCTTGTCCGACGATGATTGATCCAGCGGTCTGCCCCGATCCCGGCCCAGCCATGACCACGCCCATCGACTTCAGGACCCGCAACGCCTCGCGGACCGCGCCTCTGCTGACCCCCAGGGCCTCGGCAAGCTGGCGCTCGCCGGGTAGATGATCACCGGGCCGCAGCCGGCCCTGCACGATCTGCTCCTCTATGTGGGCTAGTACGCGCTCATGGGCACGAAGCCTAGTCACGTGCTTTCAAGACCCGGCACCGCTGCCAGATGCCGGCGCCTCCCTCGGGCCAGGGTTCGCCCCACGTGCGCATGCCCTGCGACCATAGGCCCCATGGTCTGCGGATAATTCATCACAACACCCACACGATACCCAAGCGAGCCTAGCTCGCGTCGTGCTTCTGCCAGGAGCGGTCTCAGAAGACCGGCACCTCGGTGTAGGTGCCGAAGACCTCCTTTAGCGCGCCAGTGATCTCGCCAACTGACAGGTGGGCGCGGACGGCTTCAATCGTCGCCGGCATTAGATTCGCGTGCGGGTCACGAGCGGTGCGCTGCAACTGGGCAAGGGCGGCGTGTGCCCTGACGGGGTCTCGCGCCTCGCGGACCGCCTTGACTCGCCGGATTTGCCGACCTTCGGACTCCGGATCGAGCTTATGAGTTTCGATTTTCTCCTGCTCGCCGTCATCGACGTATTTGTTGACGCCTATCACGGTTCGCTCGCCACTTGCCTTGCGCAACGCGAAATCATAGGCTGAATTCGCGATCTCCCGCTGCAGGAAGCCCTGTTCGATAGCTGCCACCACGCCGCCCATGTCGTCGATCCGCCGCAGATAGTCACGGATTCCCTGTTCGATCTGGGTGGTCAGCGACTCCACGTAGTAGGATCCGCCGAGCGGGTCGATCACGCTGGTCACGTTGGTCTCATCGGCGATCACCTGCTGGGTGCGCAGTGCGATTCGGGCCGCAGCTTCGCTGGGGATGGTGTAGGCCTCATCCAACCCGTTGGTGTGCAATGATTGGGCACCGCCGAGCACGGCCGAGAGGGCCTGCAGTGTAGTGCGGATGATGTTGTTCATGGGTTGCGGTTTGGTCAGTGTCGCCGCCGCCGTCTGCGCATGGAATCGCAACCGCATCGAGTTGGGCTCTTTGGCGCCGAACTCGTCGCGCATCATCTTCGCGTAGAACCTGCGGACCGCGCGGAATTTGGCGATCTCCTCGAAGAAGTCGGCTTGGCTGACGAAGAAGAACGACAGCCGAGGCGCGAAGGAGTCGACGTCCAGGCCGGCCGCAATAGCATCCTGCACGTAGGCACGGGTGATCGCCATTGTGAAAGCCACTTCCTGCACGGCGTTCGCACCTGCTTCGCTGATGTGATAACCGCTGATGTTGACCGGGTTATACCGCGGCATGTGGCTGGCGCAGTATGCGATGCAATCGCGAACGATCCGCATGCTCGGGCGGATTGGGAACACCCATTCCTTTTGCGCAACGAACTCTTTGAGGATGTCGTTTTGGATGGTCCCCGACAATTTTCCGAGATCGAAGCCACGGTCCTGCGCAACGGCGATGTACATCGCGAGAAGGATCCAGGCCGACGGATTTATGGTCATGGACACGCTGATCTTTTCCAAGTCGATGCCCTCGAAGAGCGCGGCCATGTCCGGCAGAACGTCAATGGCCACCCCCTCCCGACCGACCTCGCCTCGGCACATCGGGTGGTCGCTGTCCAGCCCCATCAACGTGGGCATGTCAAAGTCCACGGACAGCCCGGTCTGCCCCTGGGCTATCAGGTATTTGAACCGCTTGTTGGTTTCTTCAGCCTGCCCAAAACCCGCGATCTGGCGCATAGTCCAGACCCGGCCGCGATACATTGTCGGATATGGGCCGCGGGTGAAGGGAAACCTCCCCGGCAGGCCGATCTCGTCCCAGCTCTCCGGCAGGTCGGCGGGAGTGTAGACGCGCTTGAGTGGCAATCCGCTGCCGCTGTAGTACTCACTTTTCGCCTCCGGCTGCCTGGCGGTGAACTCAGCGAGTTCGGCGGACTCCCAGTCGGCGATGTCGGCGAGAACCTTCCGGACCAGCTCATCGCCGGCCAGGATGCCGGTCTTGTCATCGGATTGTGTGTTAGTCGATCTAGTCATCCCGGGTCCTTTGCTCGGTGAACAGGCCTAACCACCCTTGAGGAGACGGCGGGCCGCGGTGGCGGGGTCTGTGTCGTGGCTGGCCACTTGTCCGACGGCGTGCTCGAACTCCGGGACACCTGGCCGCAGCCTGGCCATCATCAGCTCCTCGGCGGCCCACCGGATCCGGGTCGCCGCGTTACGCCTAACACGCGCGTCGCTGTCGCCGTATTCGGCCAGCCAGGCTTGGTGAGCTGCGAGCAGGTCCGCAAGTTCTTCGATCCCGGCTCCCGTTGTCGCGACCGTTGGCTGGATTGGCACGTTCCACTGGCGTGGCTTGCGCTTAGCCAGCCGGAGCACCTCGCGGATCTGCGCTATAGCGACGTCGGCTCCCGGCCGATCGGCTTTGTTCACCACGTGAATGTCGGCGATTTCGAGCATCCCAGCCTTCATGGCCTGGAGAGCATCGCCCATCCCAGGCACGCTGAGCACCGCGACACTCTGCGCGAGGGCGGCAACGTCCACATCGGCTTGGCCGCCGCCAACCGTCTCGATGATGATGACATCCAGCCCGGCCGCGTCGAGAATTGCGATCCCGCCGAACACCGCGCGGGAGAGCCCGCCCTGCGCACCACGCGTAGCAAAGGATCTGATAAACACACCGCTGTCTCCCGCAAGCGATGACATCCTGATCCGGTCGCCCAGTATGGCGCCCCCCGACGAGGAACTTGATGGGTCAACGGCCAGAATGCCGACGCTGGCGCCACGCCTTCGGTATACCGCAGTCAGCGCCGCTACCAGCGTGCTCTTGCCGCTTCCTGCCGCACCAGTGATGCCGATAACCCGAGCCTGTCCAGGGTCAGCAAGGAAGCGGGCGATTAGCCCTTCGGCGCTGTTGCCAGAGCGCTCGATCCGGGTGAGGGCCCGCGCGACCGCCACGTGGTCGCCTGCCCGCACCCGCCGGTGCAGTTCGTCATCGGCATCGGTCACGTGAATGCGGCTCTCCTTTGCACCGGTCATGTCCGGCCTGCCCTGTTCGCCAGATGGTGCAGTAGCTGACGGTCATCGATCACCCGGCGGCTTTTGAAGTCGGTCCGGTCGAAGGTGTTACGCGGGACAGGCACCACCACCGCGCCGACGCCGAGCACCGTGCGCAGCCGCTCAGCAAGCTGCTCGGACCAGTCCTCAAGCCCATGCCCGGACGGGGACGCGCCTTCGTGTTCGACCTGCACGACCAGCATGTCCATAGCGGTTTCCCGGGTGATGATGGTGCGGTGTTCGCCGGCGTATCCCGGTGCCTGCATCACCACGTCATCGATCGCGCTCGGATAGATGTTCTCGCCGCGGACTATAAACATGTCGTCGATCCGGCTGTAAACTCCTCGGGGCAGGAACGGATAGGTTCTGCCGCGATCCGCCGACGGCGCCTCCCACGTGGTCAAATCGCCCGACAGCAGCCTGACCATCGGCTGGCTGAGCCGCTCGAGTGTTGTGTAAACCGGGGTGCCTTCCGAGCCGTAGGGCAGCCGCCGCAGCGTCACCGGATCACACACCTGTGTGTAGACCAGGTCCTGCCAGCACAGCATGCCTGGCTGGTTAGCATCTGAGCTCACTGCCATCCAGGGGGTAACCTCGGCCATACTGCCCGAGTCATACACCTTGGCGCCGAACGCATCCGTGATCCGTTCTCTGATGGCGGGAATGCTGGCGCCGGGCTCACCGGAGAAGAACATTATGCGCAGGCCCAGGGTGCGAGTGTCGATGCCATTTTCCGCAGCCACTTCCGCCAGCCGCAGCGCATATGACGGCGTACCGTAGAAGACGGTGGCGTGAACCTGCCGCATCCAGTGCAGGGTGCGCAGGGCCTGGCCACTGATGCCGGCACCGAATGGGAAGACGGTGGCACCCAGTCGCTGCGCACCGATGTAAGCCCCCCATGAGCCCAAGTACAGGCTGAGCGGTGAGCCGATGAGGACCATGTCCGAGGGCCGGATGCCCATCGCCCACATCACCCTGGCATGGGCATTTGCCACTGCCTCCCAGTCAGCGGCGCTGATGCCGAACACGGTCGGCCGTCCGGTTGTGCCCGACGTGCCGTGGATGTGCGCAACCTGCTCCTGGCCAACACAAAGATAGCTGCCGAACGGCGCGTTCTCTTCCTGATCACGCCGGAGTTCCTCCTTCACCACCACGGGGACGCGATCAAAATCCTCCAGCGTCCGGATGTCGCCGGGTTCCAATCCGGCTGCCTTCCACTTCCGCCGGTAAAACGGGGAGCGCTGCCAGGCGTAGGCCATCACTTGCTGAATGCGCTCAAGGATCCGCTGTTCCCGGTCGTCTGGATCCATCGTCTCCCGTACCGGGAACCAATGAGTCTGCCCGTTCGCCGGCCGGTAAGAACGCGGGTATCTCGGGGGCCAGTTCCAGCACTCCATGCTGTCCGCCCTGTCGACCCGGCTCATCGTCTAGGTTCCGCCGTGCGCGCAACCGCGCGAATGGTCTCGATGATGAGCTCGGGTGAGCTATCCTGCCCCAGGACCGCCGCCACCCCCCGGCGCAGCAGTTCCTCCTCATCCTCTTCGGGCATCACTCCGCCAGCCACCAGCGCGAATCCTGGTGGTTCGGGCAGCTCATCGATCAGTTCGAAAATCCGTTCGAAAATGGGCATGTGCGCCCCGGAGAGCAAGCTCACGCCGAGGACGTCGACATCTTCCTGCAATGCCGCCTCGATGACTTCTTCCGGCGTCTTGTGCAGGCCGGTGTAGATCACTTCCATCCCCGCATCGCGCAGTACACGGGCCACGATTTTGACGCCCCGGTCATGGCCATCCAAGCCGACCTTGGCAAGCAACACCCGGATCGGGGATATGGGCGCCCCAGATCCTCCAAATTCTGTCATGAGTAAGCCCTCGCCACTCCCTCAGCTCCTGTGGTCCTACCATACATGCGGTAGACTACTTGCCAATATCGACCCCAGGATCTGGGGTAATGCCCTTAGGTACTTAGGTACAACCAGCGATGACACACCAAGAGGTACACGTATCACAGTGCGGTGTATAGCAGTGCGGTGTATAGCGGCGTGTAGCGGCAGGCGTGCCGGTGTGATGAAGACCCCCTTGTTTGCAGACGCCCGATGATAGGCGCAGCGACGCCATATCTGTTTTAGGAGCCTGAGATCCCGGTACCACCCACCTCGGCGATCCGAGCCCAGCCGCATTAGAACGCCGGCCAGGGGATGGGCCGATGCCGATTCGGGCACGGCATCACCGGGTGGTCCAGCAGCGCCTGCACACGCCGGCGTAACGCCGCGATCTCGCGGCGGCTGATCTGGCCGGCCAGCGCGTCGGTGAGCGGGCCGCCGAGCGCGTCGGCAAGCCCGGCGACCGCCGCTAGCGTCTCGGCGTCGATGGGTTTGCCGGCCCAGCCCCATAGCACCGTGCGCAACTTGTCCTCGACATGCAGACACACCCCATGGTCGATGCCGTACACGTGCCCGTCGGCACCGAGCAGGATGTGGCCGCCCTTACGGTCCGCGTTGTTGACCAGCACGTCGAACACCGCCATCCGCCGCAGCCGGACGTCGTCGGCGTGGCTCAACGTGACCTCGTCGCCGGCGTAGTCATAGGCCCGCAGAACCGGTAGATAGCCTGCGGGCACCTTGCCGGCGGGAAACACATCGACGAGGTCGGGCCCCGGCTTGCGCTGCGAGTCCGCGGCATCGCCGGGCTGGTCCACCCACAGCTGCAGCATGCCGGCGCCGGCCGGGCCGTCACGGATTATGGTATAGGGCACAATATCCCAGCCCAGCTGCGTCGACACCAGGTAGGCGCCCAGTTCCCTGCCGGCTAGGGTCCCACCGGGAAAATCCCACAGCGGCTGCTCCCCCGCGATCGGTTTGTACACGCAGTGCACCCGGCGCCCACCCAGCGTCGACTCGCACAAAAATGTGGCGTTACTCGCCGAGCGAATGCGTCCGAGCACCGTCAGCTCGCCGCGCCGCAACACCTCGCGATCGTCAGGCCCCGATATCATCGTCGGACCCGAGCAACGCCCTGCGCCGATAGCCGTTGGTGCGTGCGCAGATGTGTCCCTCGGGGTCCAGCGGCTCGTCGCACAGCGGACACGGCGGGCGGCCCGCGGCGATGACCCGGTAGGAGCGACTCGCGAACTGGCGCGCCGACTCCGGCGTTAAAAACACCCGCACCGCGTCGGGCCCCTCCTCGGTGTCGTCGAGCACCACCGACGCGTCGAACTCGTGGTCGGTGGCGGCCAGCAGCTCGACCACGACGGTCTGGGCCTCCGAATCCCAGCCGAGCCCCATGGTGCCCACGCGAAACTCGGCGTCGAGCGGGGTGATCAGCGGGCTGAGATCCTCGACTTCGGCCGTCTCCGGCGGCAGCGGGGTGCCGAACCTGCGGTGCACCTCGTACAATAGCGCGCCGATACGCTCGGCAAGCACCGCGACCTGCTGCTTTTCCAGCACCACCGAGACCACGCGAGACTCGTGCACGGCCTGCAGGTAAAACGTGCGATTTCCGGGTTCGCCCACCGTCCCGGCCACGAACCGGTCGGGTGAGCGGAAAACATGGATGGCGCGAGGCATGGCATCTCCAAAATACCGGCAGTTGCCGTGTGCTTCGTAATTCTTTAGTTGTACCCGTTTCACCGCGAGGATGCGCGCCGATAACACCGGCGGGCACGTCAGCCCGAAGATCCGCCGACCACCGCGTCCCCGGGCGGCAGCTCGCCATCCGGTGAGGGGCCATCCGGTGAGGGCTCCACCAGCGTGGGCGCCAGCCGTTCACCGGTGTGGTTGACGTGCAACACAAACGGCCGCAGCCGCGTGTAGCGGATCACGCTCATCGATCCGGGATCCACGGTGACACGCTGAAAGCTGTCCAGATGCATGCCGAGCGCATCCGCGACCAAGGCCTTGATGACATCGCCGTGGGTGCACGCCAGCCACAACGCGCCGGAGCCGTGTTGATCGGCCAGCAGGCTGTCGTGTTCGCGGACGGTCGCCACGGCCCGCGACTGCACCTGCGCCAAGCCCTCGCCCCCGGGAAACACCGCCGCACTGGGGTGGGCCTGCACGACCGCCCACAGCGGCTCCTCGACTAGCTCGGCGATTTTGCGGCCGGTCCACTCGCCGTAGTCGACTTCCGAGAGCCGCTCGTCGACGATGAGCTCAAGGCCCAGCGCGGCGGTGAGCGGCTCGACGGTGCGCCGGCACCGCAGCAGCGGCGAGCACACCACGGCGCGGATCGGCAGTTCGCCGATGCGGTCCACGAGCTCGGCGGCTTGCTTGCGGCCGGTGTCGTCGAGGTCGACCCCCGCGGAGCGCCCGGCCAGGATGTGCGCGGTATTCGAGACGGACCGGCAATGTCGTAGCAAGATGACGGTCATGTCGCCGCCACCCCCCCGGTGGCCAACAGAATCAGGACTCCAATGCCGGCCGCCATCCGATAGCCCACGAACCAGTACATGCTGTGGCGCACCAGAAACCGGAGGAACCAGGCCACCGTGGCGAACCCGACGACGAACGCGATCAGCGTGGCCACCAGCAGCTGGGGCCCGGTGGCGCTCATGCCCTCGCGGATCGGGTGAAAGGCGTCCGGCAACGAAAACAGCCCGGACGCGAACACCGCCGGGATGGCCAGCAGAAAGCCGAATCGAGCCGCCGGCTCGCGGTGCAAGCCGAGGGACAGCCCGGCGCTGATGGTCGCTCCGGACCGCGAAACACCCGGGATGAGCGCCAGTGTCTGAGCCAGGCCCACGATGACCGCGTCACGCCAGGTCAGCTCCTCGGTCCCACGACGCTGGCGGCCGAGGCGCTCGGCGAGGGCGATCACCACCGAGAACACCACCAGTGCCGTCGCCACCACCCAGAGGTTGCGGGCGTCCGAGCGGATCTGATCGGTGAACGCCAGGCCCGCGACGCCGATCGGGGTGCTTCCGATGATGACGTACCAGCCCAGCCGGTAGTCGGCGCTGCGCCGCCACGCCGAGACCGGGCCCCCGCCCAGGCCGCGGCACCAGGCAGTGACGATCCGCGCAATGTCTCGTGCGAAGTAGGCCAGGACGGCCGCCTCGGTGCCCAGCTGGGTGACCGCGGTAAACGAGGCGCCGGCGTCGCCGCCGAAGAGCACCCGCGAGGTGATCGCCAGGTGCCCGGAGGAGGACACCGGCAGAAATTCGGTGAGACCCTGCACCACGGCCAGGTCGACGACCTGCCACCAGGACATCGCTGCGGGCACGGTCACGACGACGACCGTACCGAATTGACGCAGCGGACGCGCCAGCACGCGCGGCTTGTCGAGCCCTCCGGCACGGCCGGATCCGCGGAGAACTACCGGCAAACCGGCACGGCCACCGCAACCGCATCCCGGACGGCTGCGGTGAGGCTGCGTTCGTCGATGAAGTCGACGTTGACGAGGTCGCGGCTCGATGTCGCGACCACGTCCTCAGGCTGGGGCACCGGCCCGGTTATCCGGGGACGGTAGATCTCCACCTCAAGCCGCCGGCGTTCGACTCGGAAAGCGAAACTGCGGCCGTCACCGACCTGCCCGAAGCCACTGGCGCACACCCTGCTGGAAAAGACCTCGATCCACATGTCTTCGATCGCGAAATTCGGGTCGGCGAAACGGTCTTCGGTGACGGTCACACGGGCACAATACTCCGGCGGGCCGGCGAGACGGCGCAGTATACCCGGGTTGCGCCCCACCACGGTGCGGACCCGCGCCGCCGTTCGACCCATCCCGTGTGGGCGGTCGAGCGCGCCCTTGTTGTTGTCGGGGTAGTAAACACCACACGCCGGCTAGGCATCCCCGACCACGGCGCATATGCTCAATGGTTACCATTTGGTCACCGCAGTCCCCGTGAAGAAGGTACGGTACCCAACCGTGCGGCACACTAACGCGCCGGCCGCCGAGAAAGCCTCGCGCGGGTCACGTTCTGAGCCGGGATCCAGCGCCGGTGCCCGGGTCATCGGCCACACGGCGGGTTCCCGTTGACTGCGCCCCGGTGGCGGCAGCTGCCCGCGGGGTGGGACTCCGAGATGTCCGACGACTACGAGTGGGTACCGCTGCACTTGCCGCCCGAGGTGACCAGGGTCAGCGCCTCCACCCGGCTGTCCATCGAGGCGGAGTACCGCGGCTGGGAGTTGACCCGGGTGCGCCTGTACACCGATGGCAGCAGGCGAGTGCTGCTGCGCCGCAAGAAGTCGCCGGTCGGCCAGCCACCCGACCGGCCGCAACTGTGAGGGCCAGCGGCCCCCGCGACGGTCGGCATCGGATCTATGATTTGGCGCGCCGGGTGCTGTTTCTGGTGCCGCCGGAGTACGCGCACACGATGGTTTTCGCGGTGCTGCGCGGTGTCACCGGACCCGCCCCGCTGCGCGGGTTGCTTCGGCGGCTGTTGGCGCCCAGCGACCCGGTGCTGACCAACACGGTGTTCGGGGTGCGCTTCCCGGGGCCCCTCGGGCTGGCCGCCGGTTTCGACAAAAATGGTGCCGGGCTCAACACCTGGGGCGCGCTGGGTTTCGGCTACGCCGAGTTGGGCACCGTTACCGCGCACCCCCAGCCCGGCAATCCGCCCCCGCGGCTTTTCCGGCTGCCCGCCGATCGCGCGCTGCTGAACCGAATGGGGTTCAACAACAACGGGGCCGCCGCGCTGGCAAGGCGCCTGGCCCGTCACCGCCCCGACATACCGATCGGGGTCAACATCGGCAAGACGAAATCAACCCCGTTGGCACAGGCAGCCGACGACTACCGCGCCAGCGCCCGCCTGCTCGGCCCGCTGGCAGCGTATCTGGTGGTCAATGTGAGCTCACCGAATACGCCGGGGTTGAGGGATCTGCAGGCCGTGGAGTCCCTGAAGCCGATCCTGTCGGCCGTGCTGGCCGAGACCTCAACGCCGGTGGCGGTGAAGATCGCGCCCGATCTCGCCGACACCGATATCGACGACATCGCTGACCTGGCGGTCGAATTGGGGCTGTCGGGCATCGTCGCCACCAACACCACGGCCTGCCGCGACGGTCTGCGCACCCCTGGGGTCGACAAGTTCGGCGCGGGCGGCGTCTCGGGGCCGCCGCTGGCACCCCGGGCCACCGCGGTGCTGCGCCGGCTCTACCGCAGGGCCGGCGATCGGTTGACCCTGATCAGCGTCGGCGGCATCGAAACACCCGAGGATGCATGGGAGCGAATCACCTCAGGCGCGTCGCTGCTGCAGGGCTACACCGGCTTCGTCTACGGAGGGGTTTTGTGGGCCAAACACATTCACGACGGGATCGCCCACAGGCTGCATGACGGCGGCTTCGCGTCGCTGCGCGAGGCCGTCGGGTCCGCAGCGGCCCGACCCTAGGGGCCACCCGAGCGCAACCACAGTGGGCAAGATCCACCGCACGTTAACCGGGTCCCGGGGGCGATCAGTCCGACGGCTGCTCGTAGACGGTGAGCGGCCGGGTACGCGCCGCCCCGTTTCGTTTGGTCCCGGGGGCGATCAGTCCGACGGCTGCTCGTAGGTGCCGTGAATGAATGCCCGTGCGATCGCGTGCTGGAACAGCTGGAATCCGAGAAACGCGGGGCTGGCGTCCTCGTTGAGGTCGAGCCTCTCAACGTTGACGGCATGCACCGTGACGTAGTAGCGGTGCGGACCATGACCGGGGGGTGGCGCAGCCCCGACGTAACGGCGCATTCCGGCGTCGTTGACCAGGGTCAGCGCGTTGCCCGGCAGCTGACGGCCATCGCCCACGCCTTCGGGTAACTCGGTGACCGAAGCGGGCAGGTTGGCCACCGCCCAGTGCCAAAATCCCGACATCGTCGGGGCGTCGGGGTCGTAGACGGTGACCGCAAAGCTGCGGGTGTCCGCGGGAAACCCGGACCAGCTCAGTTGCGGACTGCGGTCCTGGCCCCCGGCACCGAGGATCCCGCTGATCTGGGCGGTGGCCAGCGGCTGCCCGTCGGTGATCGACTTCGACGTCAGGGTGAACGACGGCAACTTGGGCAGCGCGGCATACGGGTCGGGTCGGGTGATCATCCTCGGTCCTCTCGTGTCGATCAGCAGTGTGTTAAAAAGTGTGCCAGCACCCGGGTACCGAACTTGAGCCCGTCGATGGGTACCCGCTCGTCCACGCCGTGAAACAACGCCGCGAAATCCAATTCCGGGGGCAACCGCAGGGGGATGAAACCGAAACAGCGAATACCCAAGCGCGCAAAGGCTTTCGCGTCTGTTCCGCCGGAAAGCATGTAGGGTACCGTACGGGCATCGGGGTCTACCGCGCGCAGCGCGGCGTTCATGGCGTCGACTAGATCGCCGTCGAATCCGGTCTCATACGGCGGCAGGTTGGCGATCCATTCCCGGCTCACATCGGGGCCGATCAACTCGTCGACCTCGGCCTCGAAGGCCGCTTGCCGACCGGGAAGCACGCGGCAGTCCAGCACCGCTTCCGCCGTCGCGGGAACAACATTGGCCTTATACCCGGCCCTGAGCATGGTCGGGTTGGCGGTGTCGCGCAGAGTGGCCTTCACGATGCGGGCTATCGGGCCGAGCTTGTCCAATGCCCCTTCCAGGTCTGGCGCCGCGGCATCGAAGGCGTAACCCGTTTCCTCGCTGACCGCAGCCAGGAACCGGACAACGGGCTCGGTGACCACCAGCGGGAATCGGTGCCGGCCCAGCCGGGCTACCGCCTCGGCGAGGGAGGTGACCGCATTGTGGTCGTGCACCATCGAGCCGTGGCCGGCCCGCCCGCGCGCGGTCAGCCGCATCCACTGCACCCCCTTCTCGGCGGTCTCGATCAGATAGAGGCGACGTTCGCCGCCGGTGCGGCACGGCACAGTCAGTGAAAACCCGCCGACCTCGCCGATCGCCTCGCTGACACCGTCGAACAGGTCGGGCCGGTTGTCGACCAGCCACTGCGATCCGCATATGCCGCCGTGTTCTTCGTCGGCGAGGAACGCAAACAGCACATCGCGGGGCGGCACGATCCCGGCACGCCGGAAATACCGGGCCACCACAATCATCATGCCCAGCATGTTTTTCATGTCGACCGCGCCGCGGCCCCACACATAGCCGTCTTCGATCGCGCCGGAGAACGGGTGCACGCTCCAATCGGCCGCCTCGGCCGGCACCACGTCGAGGTGACCGTGAATCAGCAGCGCGCCGCGGGAACTGTCCGCGCCCGCCAGCCGGGCGAACACATTGCCCCGGCCGGGCGCGCCGGACTCAACGTAGTCGATCTGGTAGCCGGCCTGCTCCAGCTGCGCCGCCACCCAGCCCGCGCATTCGGCCTCGCCTTTGGTGCTATCGGGTTCGCCGGTGTTGGTGGTATCAAATTGGATCAGCCTGCTGACGACGTCCACCACCTCGTCGACTGGGACTTCACCTGGAAGCGTCACCGTCACCTTTCCTACCATTGGGCCCCTTGGGCCCCTTTCCTACCCTTGGGCCCCTTTCCTACCATTGGGAAGGCCGTGGGGAAGGCGTGCATGGTGTTTGGGTCCGCGCCGGCCAATCCGATAGCCTTAGCTGCCAGCCCCTGGTTGAGTTGTCCGAGTGGCGGAATGGCAGACGCGCTAGCTTGAGGTGCTAGTGCCCTATTAGTGGGCGTGGGGGTTCAAGTCCCCCCTCGGACACCCGGTGCCGGCCGGGATGGCGGTGCTCGGCGCGGGCAGCGCCGCCAAGCCGGGGCCCACCTGCGGTCGTAGGCTTGGGATAGCCAGTAGCGAGGTGGCACCAATGAACCGATCGGGTGGCTTTCTCCGGGGCACCGCGGCCCGCACCTTCCGCGACCGCCACGACGCCGGCCGGGTGCTGGCCCACGAACTGGCGCCCTACCGCGGTACGGAGGGGCTGCTCGTGTGGGGGCTGGCCCGCGGCGGTGTGCCCGTCGCCTGGGAGGTTGCTCGCGCACTTCATGCGCCGCTAGATGTGTTTTTGGTTCGCAAGCTGGGTGTGCCGCAGTGGAGCGAGCTCGCGATGGGCGCGCTGGCCAGCGGCGGCGGGGTGGTGATCAATGACAACGTGGTGTCCAGCCTGCGGATCAGCGAGGAACAGTTGCATGCGGTGATCGATCGGGAGACGGCGGAGCTGAGCCGGCGCGAGCGGGCATACCGCGGTGGCCGGCCGCTCACCGATCCGGCCGGCAAGACCGTGATCCTCGTCGACGACGGAATCGCCACTGGCGCCAGCATGCTGGTGGCCGTGCGCGCGGTGCGAACCGCGGATCCGCACTCGATCGTCGTCGCCGTCCCGGTGGGGCCGCCCGCGGGCTGTGAACTGCTCGCGCAAGAAGCCGATGATGTCGTGTGCGCCACCATGCCTCCGGCATTCGAGGCGGTGGGGCAGGTCTACGCGGACTTTCATCAGGTCACCGATGAGGAGGTCCGCGAGCTTTTGGCCACACCAACGGGGGACGGCTAGACGACGGCTAGACGGGGTATTCGACGGGGCCCGCGGTAACGCAGCAATCAATCACTCGTCGGCGACGGCACCCGGTTTTCGTGCCGGCGTCTCATCGGTGCCGGTGTCGACGGTATCGGCGTCTATGGCCGTGTCGGTGGCGCTCGCGCCCGCCCCGGAGGCGTGTGCCGTGTCTTGGCCAACCGGCGACGTAGCGTCCACCGGCCGCCCGGCGTTCCCGCGGCTGTCCCGGCCCCGGCGTTCCTGCAGCGCGTCGATGATCAGCAGCACCACCCCCAGGGCGCTCGCAACGATGCAGACCCATGCCACCAACTCGTTGCTGGTGACGACCGCGAACACCAGCGCGGCCAGGCCTATCAGCGCTAACACCAACGCGATAATCAGCATCGGTAACCCTTCAGCCACACCGGCGGGACCGCCAGAATTGCTCGGTGGCTTTCTGTGTGACGGACCCGGGCCCTACTCGACTCGTCCCCTGCCCGGCTAGTTACTGCCCCGGTGGAATTGGTTGAACCCGCCGCTTTCTGCGCTAGAGTCGACCGGTGCCGCCGAACCGCGCTGGCCGAGTTCCTCCAGCTGGGACTCCAGGTAGGTTTTGAGCCGGGTACGGTACTCACGCTCGAAGGTGCGCAGTTGCTCGAGGCGGCCTTCAAGGACCGTTCGCTGCTGGTTGATGGTGCCCATGATCTCGGAATGCTTGCGCTCGGCGTCGGCCTGCAACGCGTCGGCCTTCTCCTGGGCCTGGCGCAGCTGCGCCTCCGATCGGGATTGCGCATCGGCCAGCATCGCGTCGGCGCGCTGGCGGGCCTCGGAGACCGTCGTTTCGGCCTCGCGCCGAGCCTCGCTGAGGATCTGGTCGGCATTGGCGCGGGCATCGGCCAGCATCTTCTCCGACTCGGCTTTAGCGGTGCTGGTAAGTCGATCGGCGGTGTCCTGAGCCAGGCTCAGCACCCTGGCCGCCTTGATGGTCTGCTCCTCGCTCAGCTCCGCGGCGGGGGCGGGGGCGGGCACTTCCCGCGGTGGTTCGTAGAGCGGTATGGCTTCGGTGGGCTGGGCACCGCCACTCGCGCGGGCGCTGGCCAGTTCCTGATCCAGCTCCTTGACCCGCTGGCGAAGATCCGAATTCTCTTCGATAAGCCGGGTCAGCTCACTTTCCACCAGGTCGAGGAAGGCGTCGACCTCATCCTCGTTGTATCCTCGCTTGCCAATCGGCGGCTTACTGAACGCCACATTGTGGACGTCTGCTGGTGTAAGCGGCATTCTGGGTGCCCCCTCGAGTCTGGAGAGTCAAACCGGTCTGCAAAGTGTAGGACGTTGCGGTAGCTGCACTGCAACCGTGGCCCATCCTGTCACATCAGACCCGCCCGTTGCCCATTAGCCCGAGAATTAAGAGGGAATTTCATATTTTAAGATATTTTAAGAGCACCTCAAATGCCGTCAGCGGGATTCCGGAAATGGCCGGGACAAACCATCGTGAGCCGACGCCGGGGGGCAGGTTCCCCGGCAACGACGCCGGCAACCATCGGCCAACGGGGCGGCCTCGGCTGCCCGGTGCGCGGGAGTGCGCCGGGCGGTTACCTAACCCGCCTAAGCCCGCCTAAGCCGCCTAAGCCCGCCTAAGCCGCCTAAGCCCGCCTAACCCCGCCTGATATGGGGTGAAGTTTGTCAAGTTGGCAGGGTGAAGCGGCGGCCACGACCGTCGCCGTGGCCGCCGCTTCGTTGGCCGGATGAGTTCGCGGGGGTGTCGAGCGTGTCGTAATCGACGCGGGTCAACTCTGATATACGCGGGTTGGTTACCGCAATGACGGGTTTTCGAGTCGCAGCGGACCGCTTGTCTAAAGTCGAGCATAATCAGTTGCGCTGCAACATGATTGCTCATAGGCGGAACGCGGGTCGCTGCCAGGCGCTTGCCGACACCGGCGGGTTGTCATCCGGGCGTTTATGCGATGTTCAGTCCTCGTCGAGGACGGCCAGCGACCAGCACCAGCCGGCCAGTTCCCGCGCGATCGCCGCGTTGGCGACCACCGGGCGTTTCTTGCGCTCGTCGAAACCGACCCAGCGGGCGTGCAGCCGCCGGTTGGCGGCCTGGCCCCGGGCCCGAGCGGCCGGCGAGGCGATATCCCAGCGGCGCCGCAAGTCGACTCCGGGCCGGTACCGAGGGCGGTGATGCCAGGCTGCCTCGACCAGCAGCCGGCGGGCGTGGCCGTTGCCGGTCTTGGTGACCCCGCCCTGGCTGCGGGTGGCACCCGAGGAGTGCTCGGTGGGCACCAACCCCAGGTAGGCGCCGATCGAGCGGCCGGTCAAACGGCGCCAATCGCCGATCTCGACGGCCAGCCCGAACGCGGTCAGCGTGGACACCCCCCGCAGGCATCCCAGCCGGGTCACCACCGGGGTGAACATCGAGTCGGCGGCCATCGCTGAGATCGCCCGATCCAGCCGATCCCGACGATCGACGCAAGCCAGCATCGCATCGAAGGCGGCATCGTAGGCCAACTGTAAACCGGGCGCGTCGAAGGCTGGCCGCGCAGCCACAGCTCGTGTTTAGCCGTCCAGGCAGCCCCGCTGTAGTACACGATCCCGTGGCGCAACAGCAGCTTTCACAGCCGGTGCCTCGCGCTCATCAAATCCCCGCGGCAGTGCTCACGCGCCCGCGCCAAATCCCGCGCCGCCTCCTGCTCAATGCTGGGAATCGCCACCGCCGCGACCTGATTCAAGTGCAGCAACCTCGCCAGATGCCGGGCATCATGGGCGTCGGCCTTGATCCGGTCCCCCGACGGGCGCTGCAGCTTCGACGCGCAGCCACCACGCAGTCAATGCCGGCCGCCAGCAAAAACCGCGCCCACCCGAACCCGGTCGGGCCGGCCTCATAGGCCACCGCCACCGGCCCCGGCAGAGCCTGAATCCATCCCGTGATCTCGCTATGATCTGGCGTCAACCGGCGTTCGAATAACTCTCCGGTTTCAGCGTCCAACCCGCACGCGACAACCGATCGCGCGTGCACATCCAACCCAACACTCGTACGCTGACGCTTCACTGGGGCCTCCCACATCTTGTGGCTCTACCGGCCAGGACCACCCTGTCGGCAACCCACGTTTACATGTGAGTGGGGCCCCAGCCCCCCATACCGCCTAAACCGCGGCCTGAAAAGCCAGTTGCATGCCGATGAACGCCACCAGCAGCAACACCATGATGGAGAGGTCGAGGCGAACCGCGCCGATGGTGAGCTGCGGTATCAGCCGACGCAGCAGCTTCACCGGCGGATCGGTGATGGACATGATGGCCTCGAGGACGACCACGGTGGCACCGCGGGGCCGCCAATCACGGCTGAACGATCGGATGAATTCGACGACGATCCGCGCGATCAGCAGCAACCAGAACATGAACAGCGCGAAGCCAAGGACCTGAAAGAACAGCGCCACCTGAAGCCTGACCTTACCGATGTGAGCTTGATGACATCGCCGCGCCCTAGCGCGACGATGGCCAGCCTACCGACTCGGGTGGCCGACGTGCACGCTCGTTACCGGCGCAAGAGAGCGGGGCACTACCGCCGAGGCGCTCACTGCTAGCACGGTGGCGACTACTGGTAGGCGTAAAAGCCGGTTTCGGCGATCCGGCGCCGGTCCTCCGGGGATACGTCGACGTCGGCGGGTGACAGCAGAAACACCTTGGTCGCCACTTTGTCGAACGAGCCGCGCAGCGCAAAGGCCAGCCCGGCCGCGAAGTCCACCAGCCGTTTGGCGTCGGCGTTATCCATCGACACCAAATCCATGATCACCGGGGTGCCGTCCCGGAAGCGCTCCCCGATGGTCCGGGCCTCGCTGTAGTCCTTCGGGCGCAGCGTGGTGATCTTCGACAGCGGGCTGCCCTCGTCGAACATCATCGCCATCCGGCGGGGATCCATCGCCAGCGCGCCGCGGGTAGACCCGCGCAACAGGCCGAATCGGGGCCGGGCCAACTCGGCTCGGCCGAAGTCGCGGGGCCGGAACCGGTGCTCGTCACCGTAGCCGCCACGATAGCTGCCCGGCGGGTAGTCGCCCGGTTCGCCGCGCGGATCGTCGTAGTCGCGCCCGTCGTAGCGGCCGTAGCCATCGTCGAACCGGTGACGCGGGTAACCGTGTTGCGAGGGAGCGCGGTCGTCGTAGTACTCGTCGTCGTAGTCCTCCATCGGAGCCATACCGAAGTAGGCCTTGACCTTGTGCAGTGTGCTCATCGCGTGACCCCTTCTGGAGTTTGGTGTCTGTGATGAAGGTGTGACTACAGTGACTGCTCACGGTGACCGTAGCGGTCGCGGACCCAATAACGCGGTACCGACACGCACACAGGTTGAACCGTGTTTGACGGCGATTTCGAAGTCATCGGACATGCCGGCCGAGAGCCCCACGGCGTTCGGGTACGACTCGAGCACCCGGCGGTGCTCGGCGTGCAGCCGCGCGAAGGCCTTCTCCGGGTCCCAGCTCAACGGCGGAATACCCATCAGCCCAGCCAATTCCAGCGTCTGCGACGCCGCCACCCCGGCGCAGATGGCGTCCACCGCGCGGGGCAGCGAAATGTCTACCCCGCCGCGAGCCGGATCCCCGTCGAGGCTGATCTGGACGTAGACCCGCAGTGGGGCACTGCGATGGCCGTCGGCAAGGGCCGCGCCGACCGCCCGGTCGAGCGCGGTCACCACGCGCAAGCTATCGACGGAGTGCACGGTGTGCGCCCAGCGGGCCAGCCGGGGAACCTTGTTGCGTTGAATCCGGCCCACCATATGCCAGCGCACCTGCTGCGCTTCGGGGCCCAGCAGCGCGGCGAGCTCACCGATCTTCGCCCACGCCTCCTGCTCGCGAGATTCGCCAATCGAGTGGCAGCCCAACCGCACCAAAATCGCAACATCGGTCGCCGGAAAAAATTTAGTAACGGGCAAAAGCTCAATCTCGTCGACGGCGCGGCCTGCCGCCTGCGCGGCGGCGGCGAGCCGCGCGTGCACCGACGCCAGGGCGCGGGACAATTCGGATTCCCGCGTTAGACGCTCGATTGCCGGGCTCATGGCGCGCTCATTCCATCCACACCAGCGACGCCAGCCGACCGGTCAGCGCGTCACGGCGATGGGAAAAAAGGCTGGGGTCTGCGACCGTGCAGCGGGGGTCGATATCGATGGCGCTGACCCCCAAATCGACGAGCTGACGCGCGATTCCGGCGCGCAGATCCAGCGCGGGCGTGCCAACAGACGTGGTGGTGCGGCTGCCAGGTAGCGCCGCCTCGACCTCATCAGCCATTGCCGCGGGCACCTCGTAGTTGCGCCCGCTGACCGCCGGGCCCAGCAAAGCCGAGATATCGCGAACGTGCGCGCCCACGGCCAGCATCACCTCCAGGGCGCGGGCCACCACACCCCGCTGCGCGCCCACCCGGCCGGCGTGCACGGCCGCCACCACACCGGCGCGGGCGTCGGCCAGCAACACCGGCACACAGTCCGCGGACACCACTGCCAGCGCCAGGCGGGGGGCACGGGTCACCAGGGCGTCGGTGGCGTCGAGCGCCGCGCTGCGCGGCTCCTCGACCACCTCGACGTGATCGCCGTGAACCTGGTTCATCCACACCAGCCTCGCGGGAGGCAGGCCCACGGTGGCGGCCAGCCGCGCCCGGTTGGCCGCCACCGCGGCCGGATCGTCTCCGACGTGATCGCCCAAGTTGAACGTGTCAAACGGCGGCGCCGAAACCCCGCCGGCTCGCGTGGTCGTCACCCGGCGAATGCGATACCCCACCGGCCCAGTATCCGGTCTGGTTGCCACCGCGGCTAGCGGCGCATGAAGGGTGGCACGTCGACGTCATCGTCGTCCTCGCCGCCGATGCTGAGCGTCGAGCCGTTGGTGGGCAGCGGCACGCTGACGGCGTCGGCGGGCTCGAACAATGTCGAGGTGAGCTTGCCGGCCCTGCCCGAGGCGATGGTCTGGCCCGAACCACCACCGAGGATCGGGGTGCGGCCCGGCCCGCTGGCCGCGAAGCCCGCCGCGATGACCGTGACGCGCACCTCGTCGCCCAGCGAGTCGTCGATGACGGTTCCGAAAATGATGTTGGCGTCCGGGTGGGCGGCCTCTTGCACCAGCGAGGCCGCCTCGTTGATCTCGAACAAACCCAGGTCGCTGCCGCCGGCGACCGACATCAGCACACCCTGCGCGCCCTCCATGGAGGCTTCCAGCAGCGGGGAATTGATCGCGATCTCGGCAGCTTTGATGGCGCGGCCCTCACCGCGGGCCGAGCCGATGCCCATCAGCGCGGTGCCGGCACCGGACATGATGCCCTTGACGTCGGCGAAGTCGACGTTGATCAGACCCGGGGTGGTGATCAAATCGGTGATGCCCTGCACACCGTTGAGCAGCACCTCGTCGGCGCTGCGAAACGCGTCCATCAAAGAGACCGCGGCATCTCCCATCTGCAGCAGGCGATCATTGGGGATCACGATCAAGGTGTCGCAGCTTTCCCGCAGCGCGGCGATGCCGGCTTCGGCCTGCTGACTGCGCCGCTTGCCCTCAAACGAGAACGGCCGGGTGACCACGCCCACGGTCAGCGCGCCGAGCTTGCGGGCGATGGTGGCCACCACCGGCGCCCCGCCGGTGCCGGTTCCGCCCCCTTCGCCAGCGGTGACGAACACCATGTCCGCGCCGCGCAGCAGTTCTTCGATCTCGTCCTTGGCATCCTCGGCGGCCTTGCGCCCAACCTCCGGGTCGGCGCCGGCGCCCAGTCCCCGGGTGGAATCCCGCCCGACATCGAGCTTGACGTCCGCATCGCTCATCAGCAGCGCCTGCGCATCGGTGTTGATCGCGATGAACTCCACGCCCTTGAGGCCTTGCTCGATCATCCGGTTGACGGCGTTGACGCCGCCGCCGCCGATCCCCACGACTTTGATGACGGCCAGGTAGTTATGCGGGGGGGTCATCATTCGTCTTCCTCCCTGGTGGGACTGACGTCGTTTTTGACTCGGGTCTGTCGGCCAAACGTAAACAACCCTTCACGATCGTTGGCAAACCCTCAACCTCAACCAGAGGCTTAGAGTTATGTCAAGTAGTTCTGCGCAACCAGAACGGTATGGCCATGGCGCGCCCTAGGCGTGCAGGCGCGCCGACACGTGGCGGGCGAATTTCGGCCAATTTCTATTTGACGGTGGGCAGGTCCGGACTGGACACGTCGTAGGTGTGTGCCGGTTGAGTCAATAGCGCTGCGAGCTTTTCGGCCTTTTCCGCGTTGCGGTCGGTGGTCCCCCAGATCACCGTGCGCCCGTCGACGAGTGTCAGGGTGATGGCGGCCACCGATGGGGCGGCAATGCGGCCCACCTGCCCGGCAATTTCCGGACGCAGTGCGGTGAGCACTGCCAACGCCGCTTTGGTCGCCGGATCGGCCGGTGCCGGATCATCGACGTCGATGTAGGGCAGCGACGGTGGTGGCGGGGCGGTCGCGAAGTCGACCCCGTCGCGGTCGTAAAGGTGCGGACCGTCCGGAAAATCCTTTACCACCAATGGGATTCGCTCCACGATGGTGATCCGCAGCGTCGACGGGTACTGCCGCTGCACTCGCGCGCTGGCTACCCGGCGGATTGCCGCGACCCGGTCGGCGACCTCGCCGGTGTCGATTTGCAGCAGCGGTGTGCCCGGGCGCACCCGCGCCGCGTCCAGCACCTCGTCGCGGGTGACCGCTTGATTCCCGGTGACGACGATGCCGCGCGCGGACATCACCGGGGTGAAGTAGAGGATCGCCCCGAGCGCAACCGCAACCACGGCCAGCACAACCATGCTCAGCATCATCGTCAGGCCGGGCACCGCGCCGCGGGGAACGGCTTTGGGCTCGGTGGCGGGGCCGCTGCGGGCCCTGCGCCGGGCCTCGCGGCGGGCGTGTTCGATCGCCCGGGCGCGGGCCTGCACGGCGCGCCGCTCGGCGCGTTCCCGGCGGGCCCGCCGGCGGGGCCCCTCCACATCGCCGAGTTGATCCGGCGCGGCGGCCGGTTGCATCACCGCCACCCCTCCGACCGCCCGGGCACGCTGCGGTTGGCCCGCGCCCGCAGCGCGGTCATGATCTCTGGAGCGAGCATGGTCACGTCGCCGGCGCCCATCGTGACGACGATGTCACCCGGGCCGGTAACCGCCGCCACCGCGGCCGGCACCGCAGCGAAGTCCGGCACGTAGTGCGCGGGCACGCTCACCTGCTCGGCGACGCTGGCCCCACTCACGCCGGCGAGGGGTTGTTCGCGAGCGCCGTAGACGTCGAGCACGAACACCTCGTCGGCGGCGTCCAGCGCACGACCGAACTCGGCGGCAAAAGCCTGTGTGCGCGAATATAAATGGGGCTGAAACACGACCAATAATCGGCCCCCGCCGTCCTGGTCCAGCAGCGGGCGCAGCGCGGCCAGTGTCGCGCTGATTTCCGTGGGATGGTGGGCGTAGTCATCGAACACCCGCACCGATGCGGCGGTCCCCACCAGTTCGAGTCGCCGGCGCACGCCTTCAAAACCGGCCAGCCCGTCGAGCACGGCATCTACGGGTGCGCCGACCTCGATGGCGGCCAACAACGCCCCCAGCGCGTTGAGCGCCATATGGCGTCCGGGCACCGATAGCCGCAGCACCCGCGGGTAGCGTTCGCCGTCCAAGTGGATGTGTGCGATCGCGCCGGTGCCCTCCTGCTCCCACGACAGCAGGGTGCCGGTCAGCCTTTCGGCCGGCAGGCTGCCGTAGCGCAGCACCCGAATCCCGAGTGCCGCGCTGCGTTCCGCCAGTGCGGCCGCTCCGGCGTCGTCCACGCAAACCACCAGCGCGCCGCCGGGCGCGAGCCGCTCCACAAAGGCGTCGAAAACGGCGGCATAGGCGCCCGCGCTGCCGAAGAAGTCCAGGTGATCGGACTCGATGTTGGTGACCACCGCGACGTTCGGGGTGTATTCCAGCAGCGAGCCGTCGCTCTCGTCGGCCTCGGCGATAAAGCAGCCACCGCTGCCATGGTGCGCGTTGGTGCCCGCCTCCCCCAGCTCGCCGCCGACCGCGAAGGAGGGGTCTCGTCCGCAGTGCTGTAGCGCCACAATCAGCATCGACGTCGTCGTCGTCTTCCCGTGGGTGCCGGTGACCATCAACGTGGTCCGCCCGGCCATCAGCTTTGCCAGCACCGCCGGGCGCAGCAGCACCGGGATGCCGCGCCGGCGGGCCTCCACCAGCTCGGGATTGGTCTTGGGAATGGCGGCGCGGGTGGTGATGACGGCGGTCGCGCCGCCCGGCAGCAGATCCAGCGCCGCCGCGTCGTGCCCGATCCGGATCAGCGCGCCGCGGGCACGCAGGGCGCGGACGCCGCGGGAGTCTTTGGCGTCGGATCCCGACACCAGCGCGCCGCGGTCCAGCAGAATGCGGGCAATGCCCGACATGCCCGCTCCCCCGATGCCCACCAGGTGGACCCGCCGCAGCTCGAGCGGCAACTGCTCGGCGGTCACCGTCGCTCTCCGGGCTTCAGCGGTGCCGCGCGATGACCGGGGTCGACGCCGAGCGCACTCCAGCGGCTGTTGGCGCGTTGACCGTCACGCGCCCCGCGCACCCCGCTTTGTGCTTTTTTTGCTTTTCTTGCCACGTCGAGCGCCACCTGGGCTACCCGCTGCGCTGCGTCGGGGTGTCCCGCCCGCGCGGCGGCCGCCGTCATCGCCGCCAGCCGCGGAGGGTCGGCGAACAGGCCGCACACCTGCGCCGCCACCAGACCCGGTGTCAGCTCGGCGTCGGCAACCAACAGGCCACCACCGGCAGTGACCACCGGCAGCGCATTGAGCCGTTGTTCCCCGTTGCCGATGGGCAGCGGCACATAGATTGCCGGCAGCCCGACGGCCGACACCTCGGCGACCGTCATCGCCCCGGCTCGACAGATCACCAGGTCGGCCGCGGCGTAGGCGAGATCCATCCGATCCAGATAGGGCACCGCCACATAGGGCGGATCACCGGGGTCGGGGGTGCGCAACTCGAGGGTGTTCTTGGCGCCGTAGGCGTGCAGCACCGACACACCTGCGGCAGCCAGGTCACCCGCCGCCCCGGCGACCGCCCGGTTGAGGGAGACCGCGCCTTGTGACCCACCGAACACCAGCAACACCCGCGCGTTGTCGGCGAAGCCGAAATGGGCGCGCGCCACCGCCCGCAACGCCGCACGGTCGAGCGTGGTGATCGCCGCCCGCACCGGCACGCCCACCACCTCGGCGCGGCGCAACCCGGGATCCGCTACCGCCGAGAGCACCCGGGCCGCCGCTCGGGCGCCGACCCGGTTGGCCAGCCCGGCGCTGGCGTTGGCCTCGTGGACCACCACCGGGACGCGCCGCCGCCACCCCGGGATGCCGCGTGCGGCCAGGTAAGCCGGCAGCGCGACGTAGCCGCCGAAGCCGATCACCACGTCGGCGCCGACGGCGTCGAGCACACCGCGGGCTTGCCGGACCGCACGCCAGATTCGCGGCGGCAGCCGCGCCAGATCCGCGCTGAGCCTGCGGGGCAGCGGCACCGGCGTGATCAGCTCGAGATGGTAGCCGCGCCCGGGGACGAGTTCGGTCTCCAGGCCACGAGGGGTGCCCAGCGCGGTGACCCGCACCTGTGGCTGCAAAGCACACAGCGCGTCGGCGACGGCCATGGCCGGCTCAACATGGCCGGCGGTGCCACCGCCGGCCAGGACGACCGATACCGCGGCACCGTCGGCTGAGTTGTGGACCACGTCGTTCACCCGTAACGCTGACCTTCCGCTGCGCGGGCGCGCCGCACCGGGCGCCGACCAGCTCCATGATGCCCTGAGCGGCCCCGATCGGTCTGAGGAGGTCGTGCCGCGCGCGCAGCCGGGCTGACCGCGCGCTCCGCCACGCGCCGGGGCCTGACCGATTGCGCGCCGCTGCGCCACCGGTCGCGCAGCGCCTGCGCACGAGTCGGCAAGTAGGGATCCGGCAGCGGCAGGCGTAGCAGCCGGTTCATCCGGTCGCCCCGGCCGGCCCGCAGCGCAGCCACCGCCTCCGGTTCGTGGCGGGCTGCGTTCGCCATCATGCCAATCATCAGAAGTGTTGTGGCTGTGGCTGTTCCGCCAGCGGAGATGAGTGGCAGCTGTAGCCCGGTGACCGGCAGCAGGCCGATCACATAGCCAACGTTGATAAATGTCTGGCCCAGCACCCACGTCGTGGTGGTGGCGGTCAGCAGCCGCAGGAATGGGTCGACGGAGCGGCGCGCGATCCGCATCCCGGTGTAGGCGAACAGCCCGAACAACGCCAGCAGCGCGACCGCCCCGATGAAGCCGAGCTCCTCGCCGAGGATCGCGAAGATGAAGTCGTTGTGGGCATTGGGCAGGTAGTTCCACTTCGCGGTGCCCTGACCCAGGCCGTCGCCGAAGATGCCGCCGTTAGCCAGCGCAAAACGGGCCTGGCGGGCCTGATAGCCGGTGTCTTGCGGGTCGGCTCCCGGATTCAGCCAGGACCGCACCCGGTCGGAGCGGTAGCCCGCGGACACCGCGAGGATTGCCGCCGAAACGATCACGGCGAACAGCGAGCTCAAGAAGACGCGCAACGGCAGGCCGGCATACCACAGCAAACCCAACAGGATAATTCCCAGCGACACCGTCTGTCCGAGGTCCGGCTGGGCGACGATCAGGGCCAGCGCGATGACGGCGGCGGGCACCAGCGGGATCAGCATCTCTCGCAGCGATGCCCGTTCCATGCGGCGGGCCGCCAGCAGATGCGCGCCCCAGATGGCGAAGGTGATCTTAGCCAACTCGGAAGGCTGCATCGAAAAGCCGGCGATCACAAACCACCCACGAGAACCGTTGGCCTCCTTGCCAATTCCGGGGATCAGCACCAAAACCAGCATGCCGACCGTCGCCGCGAAACCCGGAAAGGCCAGCCGCCGCATGACGCGCACCCGCACGCGCAGCGCCAGATAGCACGCCACCAGCCCGACGAGGGTCCAGAGCACCTGCCGGCCGAAGATCACCCACGGCGATCCATCGTCGTCATAGGAGCGCACCCCGGAGGCCGAGAGCACCATGATCAGACCCAGCGTCGTCAACAACGCCGCCTCGGCGATGATGAGATGAAACGATGTCATAGGCCGTCCCAGCCAGGCGCCGAAACGGGTGCGTGGCCCGCCCGTGACCATGCCCACGGGCGGCCGCACCGCCGCGGCGGCGTCCGTCGGGATGGCGGCCGCCGCCGCGGCACCACCCGAGGCCGCTTCGGCGGTCCGCGCAACCTCCGGGTTCCGGCGCAGCAACCGGGTCAGCATGCCGGCCACCGCGTCTAACCGATCGCCGCGCGCACGGCGGCCGCAAACGCATCGCCCCGGTCGGCGTAGCCGGTGAATTGGTCGAACGACGCGCCCGCCGGCGCCAGCAGCACGGTGTCGCCCGGCGCCGCCAGCTCTCGAGCCGCGGCGACGGCCGCACTCATCACACACGCACCGCGAGTCTTGCCTGGCTCACAGACAACTTTGATCACATCTGAAACATATGCCACGCAAGTAGCATCCATATCGTCATCCTCGCGCGTCACAACTTGGACGACGGGGACATCGGGCGCGTGTCGCGATAACGCCCGGGCAACCTCGCCGCGATCCCGCCCGATCAGCACCACCGCCGCCAGCCGGGATGCGATCCGGGCCACCGTCGCGTCGATGGATGCGCCCTTGAGCAGGCCGCCGGCCAGCCACACCACCCGCGGGTAGGCCAGCACCGAGGCCTCGGCGGCGTGCGGATTGGTGGCCTTGGAATCATCGACGTAGCGGATCCCCTCGGCGACGGCCACCACCTCCCCGCGGTGCCGGCCGGCCTTGAACGATGCCAGCGCGCTGGCGATGGCCGCGGCGGGCACCCCAACGCTGCGGGCCAGCGCCGCGGCGCCCAGCGCGTCGAGCACCCCGACCGGGCCCGGCACCGGGATCGCCGCGACCGGGGCCAGTGCCAGGCCACCGGAAAAGGCGCGGTCGACGAGCCAGCCGCCGCGCACCCCCAGCTCCCCCGGCGCCGGCTCGCCCAGCCGGAAACCCACCCGAACCGGGGCAGCCGCGGTGTCCAGCAGCGCGGCCGCGCGGGCGTCGTCCAGCCCGGCCACGGCTACCCGCCCGGTCAGCACCCGCGCCTTCGCCGCCGTGTAGTTGGCCATCGAGGCATGCCAATCCAGGTGATCTTCGGCGATGTTGAGCACCGCGCCGGCGTCCGGGCGCAGCGACGGCGCCCAGTGCAGCTGGAAACTGGAGAGCTCGACGACCAGCAGGTCGGCGGGCTCGCACAGGGCGTCGAGCACCGGGCTGCCGATGTTGCCGCAGAGCCGGCTGCGCCGCTCCGCGGCGGTCAGCATGGCATGCAGCATCGCGGCGGTGGTGGTTTTGCCGTTGGTGCCGGTGACGGCCAGCCACCGCCGCGGCGGCCCGCAGCGGCCCGAGGTGTCCAGCCGCCAGGCCAGCTCGACATCACCCCAGATCGGCACGCCCGCCGCCGCGGCGGCCGCCAGCACGGGCGCGTTCGGCGGGAACCCGGGGCTGGTGAGCACCAGGGCGTAGTCGGCGATCCGGGCCGTCGCGGTTGCCGGGTGCACGGTCGCCACCCCGGCCTCGGCGTGCCGGTGCCGGACGGCGGGGTCGTCGTCGCACACCGTCGCGCTTACCCCCACGCCAGCCAGCGCTGCCAGCGCCGACCGCCCGGTGACCCCGCCACCGGCAACCAGCACGGTGGCGCCGGGCGGCAGCGACTCCAGCGCCGGGGCCCCGCGGGCGGCGTGCGGGCTCACGGTCGATCACCGATGGCGGCCAGCCACTCGGCGTAGAACAGCGCCACGCCCAGGCCGCACGCGATCGCGGTGAGGAGCCAGAACCGGATGATCACCGTGGTTTCGGCCCAGCCGACCAACTCGAAATGGTGGTGGAAGGGCGCCATCCGAAACATCCGCCGCCCGGTGGTGCGAAAGGTCAAGATCTGCAGCACCACCGAGGTGATCTCCGCGACGAACAGCGAACCCAGCACGATAGCGAGCAGCTCGGTGCTGCTGGTCACCGACAGCCCCGCAATGATGCCGCCCAGCGCCAGCGATCCGGTGTCGCCCATGAAGATTCTGGCCGGCGCGGCGTTCCACCACAGAAAACCGATGCAAGCGCCCGCCGTCGCGGCCGCGACCAGCGCCAGGTCCAGTGGGTCGCGCACGTGGTAGCACCCCACGCCCGGTGCGGTGACGCACGCGTTGCGGTACTGCCAGAAGGTGATCAGCACGTAGGCGGCGGTCACCATCGCCATGCTGCCACCGGCCAGGCCGTCCAGGCCGTCGGTGAAGTTGACCGCGTTCGACCAGGCGTAGACGATGACCACGCAGAACAACACGAACAGCGCCGGAGCCAGTGTGACGGTGGCGATTTCACGCACATAGGACAGTTCGGGGCTGCCCGGTGTCAACCCGGCGGCATTGCGGAATTGCAGCACCAGCACACCGAAGACCACCGCGGCCGTGATCTGGCCGGCCGTCTTGGCGGTTTTGCTCAGGCCCAGGTTGCGGGCCCTGCGGATTTTGATCAGGTCATCGACGAAGCCAACGGCGCCCAAAGCGCTCGCCAAAAGCAGCACCAGCAGACCCGACGCCGAAGGTCCCGCGCCCCCGAAGGCCAGGCCCGCGAGATGGGTGCCCGCATAGCCGGCCCAGACGCCGGCCAGGATCGCCACCCCGCCCATCGAGGGCGTGCCGCGCTTGGTGCGGTGGCTGGGCGGACCGTCTTCGCGGATCTCGTGGCCGAATCCCTGCCTCGTGAACAGCCGGATCAACACCGGGGTCAGCAGGATGGACACCGTCAGCGCGATGGCGACGGCGATGAGAATCTGAATCATCGCCGAATGCCTCAGCCGGTGCCGTCGGCAATCAGCGCGTCAGCCAGTGCTCCCAGACCGGCCGCGTTGGACGCCTTAACCAGCACCACATCCCCGGGCTGCAGTTCGGCCCGCAACAGCGCCAGGGCGGCGTCGGCGCCGGCGACGACGGTAGCCTTGCCGCCCCACGGGCCCGCCGTCACCGCGGCGTGGTGCATGGCATTCATAAGCCTCCCGGTTCCCACGACAACCAGTCGAGACACATCTAAGCGCACCGCCAGCCGGCCGATGCGATCGTGCTCGGTTATCGCGTCGTCGCCGAGCTCGGCCATCTGCCCCAGCACTGCCCAGCTGCGTCGCGGGCGCCCGGCCCGGTGAGCGATCCAGGCCAGGGCCTGCAACCCGGCGCGCATCGACTCCGGGTTGGCGTTATAGGCGTCGTCGATCACCGTCACCCCGTCGGCGCGGGTGATCACCTGCATGCGGTGCCGCGACACCGCACCCGCGCCGGCCAGCGCGGCCGCTACCTGATCCAGGTCGGCACCGCAGTGCAGCGCGACCGCCGCCGCGCACAGCGCGTTAGTGACCTGATGCTCGCCCGACACCCGCAGCTGCACCTCGGCCTGCGCGTCACGGGCGTGCAGCGTGAAGCGCGGCCGGGCCAAGTCGTCGAGCGTCACCGGGCCGGCCCAGACATCACTGGGCCCGGCGTCGGTGTGCCGGCTACGGCTGACCCGCACGATCCGGGCGGCGGTTTTGTCGGCCATCGCCGCCACCGCCGGGTCATCGACATTGAGGACGGCCGCGCCATCCCCTGAAATAGCTTGCAGTAGTTCAGATTTGGTCGCCGCGATCGCCTCCCGGGAGCCGAACTCGCCCAGATGCGCGGTCCCGACGTTAAGCACCACCCCGATCGCGGGCGGCGCGATCGCCGCCAGCGCTGCGATATCGCCGCGATGACGCGCCGAGAACTCCAGAACCAGATAGTCGGTTTCGCGGGTGGCGCGCAGCACCGTCCAGGGGTGGCCCAGCTCGTTGTTGAACGAGCCCGGCGGGGCCACCACCGCGCCCAGCGGCTGAAGCACGGCGCCCAGCAGGTCCTTGGTCGAGGTCTTGCCCGACGAGCCGGTGATCCCGATGACGGTCAGCCCCCCGGCGATCAGCTGCGCGGCCACCGCCCCGGCGAGCTTGGCCAGCGCGGCCAGCACCGCTGCGCCCGAGCCGTCGGCGTCGTGCTCGAGCACGCCGGCGTGGGCCGCGGTGTGGGGGCCGGGGCGGACCACGATGGCCGGCACCCCGACCGGCCGGGCAGCCAGCACCGCGACCGCTCCGGCCGCCACCGCCGCCGCCGCGTGCTCATGACCATCGGTGTGCGCCCCGGGGAGCGCGACGAACAACCCCCCGGGAGTGACGGTGCGCGAATCGAATTCGACACTACCGGTCACGTGCCGCCGGGCTGCGTCCGGCGGCGTGATGCCGGCCAGGTCACCGCCGACGATCTCGGCGATACGGGCGACGCTCAGGGCTAGCACCGGCGCCGCTCCTTCTCATCGGTTCGCTCTGCCTCGTCGCCGGCGGTCACGCCCGCGCCTCCAAGGCGGCCGCTAACTCCAGACGATCATCGAAGGGCCGAATCTGCCCCCCGCGGCTCTGCCCGGTCTCATGGCCTTTGCCGGTGACCAGCACCACGTCGCCCGGTTGTGCCCAGCAGACGGCGTGCCTGATCGCGGCGCGCCGGTCGGCTATCTCGACGAGTTCGGCGTCGCCGTTTGCCTGGGCGGCCCCGGCGAGGATGGCGCGGCGGATCGCGGCGGGATCCTCCCCGCGCGGGTTGTCGTCGGTGACGACGACCAGATCGGCCAGCTCGGCGGCGATCCTGCCCATCGGGGCGCGCTTGCCCGGGTCGCGCTCACCGCCGGCGCCGAACACCACCGCGACCCGGCTATCCGGGCGGCGCACTGCCCGCAGCACCGCCCGCAGCGCGCCCGGCTTGTGCGCGTAGTCGACCAGCGCCAAGAAGTCCTGGCCGCGGTCGATCTCTTCCAGGCGCCCGGGGACGCGAGCGGCCCGCAATCCGGGTGCCGCCTGCTCCGGAGAGATCCCGATCTGGTCGAGAACCGCCAGTGCGACAAGACAATTGGCGACGTTGTACGGTCCCGGCAATGCGATGCCCAACCGGTGGTGCACGCCGGCCGGGTCGATCGCGGTGAACTGCTGTCCCTCGGCGCCGAACGCCCCGATGCCCTCGGCGCGCCAATGCGCCCGCCGGCCCTCGGCGCTGACGGTGATCGCGTCGCCGGCACGGGCGGCCATCGCGCGGCCGGCGTCGTCGTCGACGCAGATCACCGCGGCGCGGGCCCGCAACGGGGAAGCCGGGTCGAACAGCCGCGCCTTGGCCGCGAAGTAGTCGGCCATGCTGGGGTGAAAGTCGAGGTGGTCGCGGGACAGGTTGGTGAACGCACCCACAGCGAACCGCGCCCCGTCAACACGGTGCAGTGCCAGCGCGTGACTGGACACCTCCATCACCGCGGTGTCGACCCCGCGTTCGGCCATCACCGCGAGCAGCGCCTGCAGCGTGGGTGCTTCCGGGGTGGTCAGCGCCGCGGGGACGTCGGCGCCGCCGATGCGGACGCCGATGGTGCCGATCAGCCCCGTGGTTCGCCCGGCGGCCCGCGCACCGGCCTCCACCAGATACGTCGAGGTGGTCTTGCCCGAGGTGCCGGTAATCCCGATGAGGGTGACCCGCTCCGATGGCCGCCCGTACACCGTCGCGGCCAGCTCGCCCAGCACCGCTCGTGGCTCGGGATGAGTCAAAACCGGCACGCGAACGTCGTCGGGCAGTTCGGCGACCCCACCGGCGTCGGTGAGCACCGCGACCGCGCCGTGGCCGATCGCTTCCCCGGCGTAGCGGATGCCGTGCGTGGTCGCGCCCGCCAACGCGGCGAACAGATCACCGGGCCGGGCGTTTTGACCCCGAAGCGTCATACCGGTGATGCACACGTCGGGCACGACACCGCCCCCGGCGGGCGCCGCGCCCACCTGCGCCGCCAGCACCGGCAGCGGCACCCCAGCGCCCGCGGTGGGCCGCAGCTCACCCGGCACCGACATCACCTCCGCCCGCTGCCCGTCCGATCACCGGGATGGCATCACCGGGGATTCACCGGGATTGCATCACCGGGATTCCAGTATCCGCAAAGCCCACCGCGCCCGGCGCAGCGGGAGTCGGGAGGGAGCGGGAGCCAGGAGGGACGCCTGGTCGCTACCTCATTGAGGGTTGTCTTGAGGTCTTGAGCCGTTCGGGCGCCGCGGGCCGATGCGGGTGGCAGCAGGGTGTACCGGCTCGGTTGTCGCCGCGTCGTTCACGTGCACGAGCCTGGTCGCTGCCCGGCAATCGAGGCACGCGGGCGGGGCTTAGACGACTGCGATCGCCCTCACCGGGGATGCGGTCGCGCCAACGAATTTCACGGGCAGCAGGATGAAGCAAAAAGCATGGATGTTCTCCCGAAGCACGTTGTCGAAGTTGACATTCTCGATGAGATGCACGCCCGCTTCGACAAGGGTGTGGGTGTGCACGGGAAAGATGCGTCCCCGGGGGTTTGGAAGCACTTCAACGGCCATCGAGTCCGCGCCGATCGCGCACACCTTCTGCGCGGTGAGATACCTCGCGGCGTCGGCGTCTATACCTGGTTCTGACGCGGTGTACTTGTCGTTATCTGTCATGAAAAAGCGTCCCCAGCCGGTTCGGATCAGCACCACGTCCCCCGCTTGCAATTCGATGCGTTGTGCCGCGAGCGCCCGCTCCAACATATCGACCGTCACTGTTTCGCCACCCTCAAGATAGTCCCGGCCGGCGGCGTTCGCGACGTCTGCAACCACGCCCCGCGTTATTAATGGTGGCATTTGCTCGATACCAAATCTCTTGAGGCCCCAATTGGTGGCATTGTCGCGGTACGGGAATCCGTTATGCATCTCATCGCCGATTGTGAAATGACCGAGCGCGTCGACGTGCGTACTCGTGTGCATGCACAACTCCACTCGCTCGGTGAACACACCGACGTCATCGTCGCTTTTCAGGTGTTCCTTCAAGAGCGGTCGCGTGGTGTCCGGGACCGACCACATGCCCATTAACATCGGGGGAATGAAAGGCTCTAGCGTCGGGTGACCGACTTGGACGTTGTGGCATAGCTCAAGGATTCGACCCGCCTTTATTGTCTGTAGCGCCTGCAGCGTTACCTCTGGCGTGACGTAGTTCGTTGCTCCTCGCTGATCCTCACGCCCCCATGGCAATTGACTTAACTGCGTCACTTGACCGCCCTCCTCCAATTCTCCTGTAAACTTCTCCCAAAACTATAGCCGCATCAGGTCCAACTCAGACATCGCCGCAGATCACAGGCCACTCAAATTTAAATGTTGCACCACGAAGGCGCTGGACTGACTGCCGATACAAATTCCTCCGGTATGCCCTTTTCCTGCGTTAGGGTGACGTCGGGACAATAGGTATCGACCACATTCCCATCCGTAATGACCAGCCCCCGATAAAATATGTCATCCGTGTTGGGCGGAGCATAAAATGACCGTGGGCCGTCGTTCGTGATCATCATCCCGTTTTCGAAGTGGAAAGTCCCGAGAGTATGCCCGTAGTACAGACAGTCCATGCCGATCGTCATGCCCTCCTCAAGAATGAAGCTTTCCGGGCGCCCGCGCTGTGTGGGAAACAGCGTATACCACTCCACAAATTCTTGACCCACGCCGTGCGACAAGATAATTGTCTTTCCGGGATACGGCACTCCCGAGGCTTTCATCGCCTCCATGCCGGCTTGATACACTCCCTTGCTTGACAGCCCGGGCCGTAGCGCGGCTTCCATTGCCTCATAGGCGTGCATCACGGCATCAACGCCCTTCAGGTAGCTTGCCGGAGGATCACCAAGGAACACCGTTCGGCTCGCGTCGGCATTGTACTGCAACATGTGCCCTTGGCCTTCGAGCACGTAAAACTTGCCCTCTTCGAGCTCAAAGTCATTATTGGGCATAAAAAAACTATCGGCTACGTACTCATCACCAAACTTGCCACCCCAAAAGAGTCCTTTATCAGAAACACTCCGGCCACCATGCCTTGTCCACGTGTTCTTATACAGGTACGCTAAATCGCGCCAGTTGACCCCTGGACGCATTTCCTTTATAACCGCGCCGAGAGCGATCTGGTTGATTCGCGCGGAATTACTCAAAAGCTTGAGCTCTTGCCTAGTCCTGACCTTTCGAATGTCCCAGAAGATCTGATGCGCATCCACCACCTCGATCTCGGGGATATGCTCTTTGATGTGGCTCCCGAATCGAAGGTCATCAAATCCGACACGGCCGTTCGTGAGACCAAGACGTCGAAACGCCTTCACCGTGGCCGTCACGATGTCATTTTCCAGATCTCCGCTGACACGTTCGTCGACAAATTTCCGGATCGCCGCGTTTAATTTGCTCTCCGCATCGACCGGCTCGGGCGTCGGATCCGTGCTGAGCCAATCGTAGAGGCACACGTTAGGCATCCATGTCGGTTCGCCATCGACCAGGGCGGGAAGGACGGCGGTCAGCGTGACAAATGTGGGATCTTTTGCCGGATCGCGAGGCAATATCGCCGCTTCATAGGGCTCACTGTAACACCACTCATTGAAAAGTGTACGGACCCCGGACATATAATAGCTGTTATAAAAAGTTGCCCCTACGATGGCTGTCAGATCATTTTCATCCATCTTGACCAGTGCGCGCCGGTAATTAAATAGCGCATTCTCATCGTATGGGTTGCCGCTTTCGACGGGCCCCTTAACGCTGGTCATATCGATCGCCTCGCTTGCTCCGTGCCTCTGCCTGGCGTACTTGTCTCCAATACGGCGTCATGCCTTTCAAGACGGCGCCGGCTTACCCTGGCCGGCGCCATCAATTCCTGCCTCGCTGGGACGGACACCACCCCTGACGTATTACGCGTCACGATTCGATCACAATTTCACCCACCTTGTTGTCCACCACGATGGGACACTTAAAAAATCGGATATTAGGCTCTTCGCGGTAGCGTTCGACGAATGACTTGCGCCATGCCGCGTCATACAAGCGGTCGGCGGATTCTTGAGTGTCGAATAAATAAATTCCGCCGCCCCTGGTGTTATCTTCGGTCCGGATGTAATACTTTCGGATCAAACCCTTTACGTGTCGGTACCGTTCCGAGGACTCCTTGAAGACGGTATCGATCTCCTCGGCGGTCATTCCCTTAATCGGAAATTCGACCATTGCTAATATCATTATCGGCCCTCCTTCTCCCTCATTCCTTCTCCCTCATCAAGTGATCGCCACCAGCCACGCCGTGATGCCGTTAACCGCCGCACACGATCGCTAGCAATACCGATAGTGTGCCCAGGGTGGTAGCGCGGCGTCGATCCGCCTCGCCGTAGTTGAATATTTACACTCTTTGCATAAGCAATTGTCCTTCGCCAATCTGGGGACTGCTCAGTTCGGAATGCGCACCCGACGGGCACATGTCCGTCGCCGCGATCAGGGCGTGATCAGCATCTTCAGGAAACCGGCTTCCCGGCCGGCGAATTGGGTCGCCGCCCCGGGAAACTCATCGAGCCGGATCCGGTGGGTGATGACCGCGGTCGGGTCGATGACGTTGTTCTCGATGAGCTGCATCGCTTGCCACTGCGCGGTTTTGGCGTTGGCGAAGCCGTTGAGACGCAGCTGGAGATTCTTGAAGAACATGTCGAACAGCGACGCCGGGTGATCGCGCTCGAGATACACTCCCCCACCGCTGATCGTCGCGCCGGGCCGAGCCAGGGCAACGGCCAGGTCAAAGCCCGCGCCGCGGCCGGCGAACTCGACAACCTTGTGCACACCAAGCCCGTTCGTGGCGTCCAGGATTGTCTGAATAGAGGTGTCGACCGCCTGTGGGCCGGCATCGAGCGCGATCGCGCCGAGCTTTTCGGCCCGCTCCCGGCGATAGGCCACCGGGTCCAGCGCATACACCGCGGCATCGGTGCGCCGCCGCAGCAGATCAAGCGCGAGCAGTCCGGTAGGCCCGCACCCGACGAGGGCCACGGTGTCGGTGGGCTCGATAGCGGCCGCGTGCACGGCGATGGTGGCGGCGGGCAGGTTGCAGGAGAGAAACGGTGCGATCTCGTCGGGGATGGTGTCGGGCACGTGCTCGAGGTGGGCGTCGGCGAGCGGGACACGGACGTATTCGGCCTGGCTGCCTCCCAGGTCGCCGAAGGCGGTGCCGAAGCCGTAGATCGCCTTGCCACTCGTCAGGCAGTGCGCGGTCTGGCCGGCCCGGCACATCTCGCAGCGTCCGCAGCTGACCGAGTACGGGAAGGTGACCCGGTCACCCACCGCGAATTGGCTCACGGCGGAGCCCACCTCGACGACCTCACCGCAGATCTCGTGACCGAGCGTGGTGTGCCCGGGGGCGACAAGGTCGGCGACCTCGCCGTTGAACAGGTAAAGATCCGATCCGCACATCGAGGCGACCTTGGTCTTGACGATCAGGTCTCCGGGGTCCTGGATCGTGGGATCCGCGACGTTTTCGATGGTTACCGTGCGGGGTCCTTGATAGACGGCTGCTCGCATGTAAACCTCCTCGTGCGGGTGGATTAGTCGACGGTCCGCCGCTGCAAACGCTCAGCCGAAGCGGTCATAGTGGATACGGTCGATCGGCGTGTTGTGCTCGCGCAGCAGCGCGAGCACCGCGTCGACCATCACCGGCGGCCCCGCCAGGTAGTGCTCGGCGTCCCTCAGCGCTTCCAGTTGCGGCCCCAGCGCGTCGGTGACAAACCCCGTGGTGCCCGGCCAACCCCCGGCAGGCTTAGCCAAGGCGCCGTGCAGCCGGGCCGACGGCAATCGGGCGACAAGCGCCTGCAGCTCGTCCCAGCACACCAGCTCGTCTCGGGTGTTCGCGCCGTAGAACACATGCACCCTCCGGCTGGTGGCGGTATCGGCGAGCTGGCGCACCAGGGCGATAATCGCCGAGATCCCGGTCCCGCCCGCGGTGAGCACCACATCGCGTTGCCCCGCGCGCACCCACATGTCCCCGTAGGGCAGCTCGATGGGGATCGGCTCGCCGGGAGACAGCGAGAAAAGGGCGCCGCTTCCCGGGCCGCCCGGGTAGCGCTTGGCGATGAACTCGACGGTGTCGGCGCCCGGCAGACCGGCCATCGAGTAGCAGCGCCGCAGGTTGGGGCCGAACTCGAGGATGGCGTGCTGGCCCGGCCGGTACACGCTGGCGGCGTCAAGACGAAACCGGAATCGGCGGATACCCGGCCCCAGCTCCTCGGCGGTCAGCAGCTCGGCGCGGTAGTCGCGGGTGGGCCGTTCCTCGAACGGCCCGAACCGCAGCACCTTGAGGGTGATGTCGGAGCAGGCGGTGGACTGGCAGGCCAGGAATCGCCGCCGGCGCGCGTCGCGGGGGTCGACCGCGGGGGCCTCCGGGAAGAGCAGTTGCACCTCCCCCTCGACCAGGGTCGCCTTGCACGTGCTGCAACTGCCCCACCCGCATTCGAATGGCAGCCACACCCCCGCCCGGCGGGCGGCACCGAGGATCCGTTCGCCGGAACGGACCCGAAACCGCACATCCGTTCCGGCGACATGGGCCTCGAACGAGCCGGTGGCAGCGCCCCCCTCAGCGCACAATTCCGGCAAGGAACTCACGGTGGGTCTCTTTCACCCGCGAGGCGACCGCGCCGGGATCCAGCGGCCGCGGTGCCCGGGCGAATTGGCCCGCCAGGCCCGCGACCGCCTTTTCGGCGCGCGGCTGCCATTGGCGCACCCACCCGTCGAGCACGCCGCTCAACTCCGGTTTGCGCTGCACGGCGTATTCGGTAAGCGCCTGGGTCCACCGTTGGCTGCGGCGGGCGTCGTGGGCGAACTCGGTGCACAGCGCGGCCAGCAAGCGATCGTCGTTGTTTTCGGCCAGCGCGCCGAACTCCTGGTTGACCAGGGCGTCGACCATGGGTTTGACGACGACGTTGAGCGCGGTGAACGCCTCCCCCCAGTCATAGGCGATCAGCAACTTTTCCAGTGCTTCCCGCAGCGGCTGCCAGGCGGGGTCCTGCTCCCAGGAGCGCCGCGCGGTGGCGGTCTGCGCGATGTCGTCGCCGTGGGCATTGGCCAGCACCTTGGTCCAGTAGGCGAACCGCTGGATGCGCCGCAGCTCATCGGCGGCCTGGAAATGAGCGCAGTTGGTGATGTAGGACGACGGCGCCATCTGGCCGATGTACAGGCCGACCATCTGCAGCACGTGCAGGGGAAACCGCAACGGCACGAACAGCGTCCGCAGGGTGTCCACCCACCCCGGGGAGAGGGTGGTGACCGATCCGACCTCCTCATGCTCATCGATCAGGCCGTCCACGTACACCTCGCGCTCGTGCTGGTGGGCGACGTAGTCCTTATAGATCAGCCGGTCGGGGTCGCGGAAGTCCTCCCAGTCATCGACCTGCAGCGGCGAGCCCTCGCGGTGGGTGAGATACCACTGGTTGATCGCCCACTGTGGGTCCATCTCAAACGGGGCAGGCTCGTGCCGGAAGTGATGGTGCAGCTTGCCGGTGACAACCTCATACGGTGTGGGCTTTCGCCGGACGTCGCCGAACAAACTCCACGTCTTTGTCTTTCGCCGTTGCTGGCCCTGCGCGCTGGTCACAGCCTCAGTCCTGCCTTTCTAGGTACCAGACCCACTGGTCGTCTGTTTGCTTGAGCCGCCCGGCGAACGCCGAGAGGGCGGGCTCGAGATCGGTGAGCGGGAACTCCCGGCCGAGTTCGTCTTCCAGGCTGCGCCGGGTCAGCACGCACCGGTGGGGCACGCTGATCCGCACGTAGCCGCTCTGGTCGTCCACCGTCACATCGGCGCCGGGGTTGTCCAACTCGATCGCGGCCACCACGGCCTCGGCGAGTTCCCCGTCTATGCCGCGGATCACCGGGCCGACGAGCTTTTCGTTGGTATTTTCACTCACGGTCATTGTTCGCCCTCGACTTCTTGGTAGCGGTAGTAGTGGCGCTGGCCGTCCTGCGGAACACCGACACGCACCGTCCCGTCGTCGGTGACCTTCATCGGGAACCGGAACAGCCGGCACCCCGCGGGGTTGATGCACACACCGGCCTTCAGGTCGAACAGCCAGGAGTGACCGGCGCACTCTAGGGTCGCCGACTGCTCGTCCCACTTCCCGTCGGCCAGCAGCACCTCCTGATGCGGGCACAGCCCCTGATAGGCGGCGAACGAGCCGTCCAGGTGGTGCACGATGAGCACCTGCTCGCCCTCGACCTCGGCGTCGATGAGGTCGCCCTCCCACAGGTCTTGGGCTTCGGGGACCTCAACCCAGCGCAGCGGCGCCTCGTTGCTCATTCGTATCCCACCTGGATCACATCCATCGGGGTAATTTGCGTGCTGGCCAGGGTCGCGTCGCCGGGCAGGGTGGCGCCGTTGTGCCGAACCGCCAGCGGCCGGTCTTGCGCCGCAACCCGATGGCCCACCACGTGGTGGGCCACCTTCTCGGCGACCACATTCATCGGGTCGGTGTCATCGACAGGCACCACCAGCGCCACGAAATCCCCGTCGAACACCGCCTGCAGCGGAAACAGCGCCATTGCCGCAGCCCTCCTTTCGTCTTGCGCCTCGTCGTCAGGCGACCGAAGATCCCCGGTGCGGGAGCCCAGCGAACGCCCAGGCGTAGTTCACGGCGTCCTGCCCCATCTCCGCCGGGGACAGGCCCATGTAGGCGAGCGTGCCCTCCATCGTCGGTGGCTGGATCTGACCGGTGAGGAACCGGTCGACAATGTTGAGGTGCCCCTGGAACCGTGCCGGTGACTGCTCGAAGACCCACTGGCAGGGCTCCGAGCAGAAGGTGTAGCGCCGCCCCTCGCGATCGAGGATCCTCGGCAGCGGGCTGGAGAGCTTGCCGGCGTTGTAGCCAGCCGGGGCAACCACCGGGATGTGGCACATGTTGCAGACCATGGGCAACGTCTCGGGCAGGGTGGCTTCGGGGTTGCCGGCCCGGATGTTCTCCGTGATCACGTCCCAGTGCCGGCCGAAGTTGTCGTTCCAGCCGGGATACTTGGCCTCCAGCCAGTCCCGTCCCTTGCCCGGGGTGACGCCGCCATCTGGGTTCCACCACACGGTGGGACGCCAGTACCACACCCCCAGGTGCAGCGCGTGGTGATACCAGTCCAGCTCCGGGATGAAGATGTCGTCCCAATACCAGGGCTTTTCCAGGCCGAAATCGCGGAACTGGTCGAGGAACTGCTTGCAGATCCACTCCTGCATGAACTCCTTGAACGAGTGGCCGCGCTGCTCCACCGGTGTGTAGTAGTCCATCGACAGTCCGGTTAGCAGCGCGAAGATCCGCCATGAGCGCCAGAACATGTGATCCACCAGCTGTTGCGCGACGTCCTTGCGCCCGTGCTTGACGAGCAGCTTAATGGTCGGCTCGCCCTGCTGGGCGTGACGGGCCTCGTCGGTTTGGATGGAGGAGATCAGCGCGCCGAAGCTGACGTCACCGACGTTCATCGCGTCGGCGGCCATGCCCAGGAATTGCAGGTTGGTGAACCCGGTCTCGAAGGTGAAGGTTAGCTGGACCGCGGTCGACACCGCGTCATTGGCGGTGAACATGTCGTCGAACAGGCTGCGCGCGGCGATCGCGCCCCACTCGTTGGTGTGCACCGTCTTGAGCGCCCAGTCGAATCGGGGCTCCCTTCCCAGCAAGCCGTAGGGAATGTAGAGCTGTATCTGGCCGTGGCGCATCTCGTCCAAGGTGCCGTAGAGCGCCATGTTGCGCCACGCCGCCGCCCGGCCGAAGCGGCCCATCCGCGACTCGCCGATGCTCGCCAGATACTCGGGCACCGCGATCGCGCCGTAGTGGGCGATGATGGCCGACTTCCAGCCGGGATCGAGCTGTTCGAACACCTTCGACCGCGCTATGGCGGCGTTGACCGCATACACTTCGGTGTCCTTGTCATGCTGGTTGTGCATGTACTCGGGGTAGGTGATTTTGTAGGGCTCATCCCACGTCCACCAGGCCTCGGCGGGCAACCCGAAGCCGTTGGACAGCTCGGTCGGCCAGGCCTCCTCTTCGCTGACATAGGACAGCGTCCAGTTCATGTCCCGGGTGAGGTCATACCACTCCGAACGGGCAAGTTTGGGCATTGTTAGCTCCTGTCCTCGGGACCGCACAGCAAGGGTCCGGTTTGGCGCTCGGATCCGTTTGCAACGGACCCATGCGTGGAAGTCTTGGCCCGTCCCGACACGGCGTCAACGCGCGTTCCACGATGAGGAACATCACAGTCGATCCGTGTTGCGCCGCCCGCCGCGGGCGCCTCGTCAGGTCAACTCGCCGCCGGCACGCCCACGGCCTGACCGGGCCGATCGTCGTTACCAATGCTGCGCGAGCGCGCTTTTGGCCCCGAACGGGTCGGCTGGGTGGGGTCAACGGCCACCGTTTTGGCCAGCTTCACCGCGGCGAGGCTCGCCAGTCGTGCGTGCCGGTCGATGTGACGCTCGGCGTAAGCGGTCGGCGCGACGACGGACAGCGCGGCAAACGCCTGACCGGAGCGGTCGCGCACCGGCACGCCGACCGAGGTCAGCCCGGCTCGGGTCTCGTCGTGGTTCAGCGCGAAACCGCGCCGCCGCGTCAGCGCCAGGTCACGCTCGAACTCACCGGCGCTGCGGATCGTTGACGGCGTAAGTTCCGGGAAGCCCGCGCGCATTCGCGCCGTGGCACAGCTAGGGTCAAACGCCGCGATCGCTTTGCCGCAGGCGGTGCTGTGCACCGGCTGTCGGCGCGCAACCGTGGAAAACAGCGGCGTGCAGCGCCCACTTTCCAGCCGCTCCAGCTGAATCACGTCGGCCCCGTCCGCGACCGCAAGGTGCACGGTGCACCCGCTGCGCTGCTGCAGCTCGTACAGGAGCGGCATCGCCGCGCGGCGCAGACCGTAGCGGCCGATCGCCAGTGTGCCCAGCTCATAGAGGTGCAGCCCCAGCCGATACCGACCGGTTTCCGGGTTGCGCTCGGCGAATCCCCGCGAGCACAGCGTTGTCAGCAACCGATGCACGGTGCTCTTGGCGACGCCGAGCCGGCGGCTAAGGTCGGACACGCCCAACTCTTCCTGCGTCCCGAAGCAGTCCAGCAAGTCAAGCGCCGTCGCCACCGAGTGCAGACCGCTCACCGGCGTCGCCATGCTCTCGATCACGCAGACCTCCTCGTCACCACCGGATGTGGTACCTATCACAATGCGCTACCACCGTGATACTAGCAACAAGTGCGTTCCGTTGGGTGGGACGGACTGCCTGGCTAGCCGACCCCGGCATAGTTGGCATGCCTAGGCCGGGCCCAGGGAACGGGCCGCCCCGCCCGGGTGCCTATGATCGGGCCGATGACCGTCGTGACGTTGTTGCATCCGGGCGCGATGGGTGCCGCGGTCGGCCGGCAGGCCGTATCCGGCGGTGCCACGGTGCGCTGGGTGGCCGCGGGGCGCAGCGCCGCCACCCGCCGGCGCGCCGCCGAGGCCGGGCTCGAGGAGCACAACGGGCTGACCGCCGCCCTGGACGGCACGGATGTCGTGTTGTCGATCTGCCCGCCCGCGCATGCCGAGGACGTGGCCCGCGCGGTTTCCGGGTACCCGGGTATCTACGTCGAGGCGAACGCCATCTCCCCGGCCCGGGTGCAGCGCATCGCCGCAGCGCTACCCGCAGCTCGAGTAGTAGATGGCGGCATCATCGGTCCACCGCCCCGACGGCGCGGCACCACCCGGCTGTATCTGTCCGGTGATGCCCGCGGGTTACCCAACTTGTTCGAGGGCACCGCGCTGGAGGTGGTGACGCTGCCCGGCGGCATCGGGCAGGCCTCCGCGCTGAAGATGGCCTACGCGTCGTATCAGAAGGCCAGCCGCGTGCTGGCCGCCGTGGCGCACGCCTTGGCCGCCGGGCACGGGGTCGGCGAATACCTCACCCGGGAGGCGGCCCTGCTGCGCAGTTTCCCCCTCGCCGATGTCGACCACTTCCCCGAGGTGGCGGCCAAGGCCTGGCGATGGGCGCCGGAAATGCGCGAGGTAGCCGATACCCTGTGCGCCGCCGGGCTGCCCACCGGGTTGGCGCTCGGCGCCGCCGCGGCGCTCGAGCGCTGGGCACCGCTCAAAGACCGCAACGACCTGGGCGTCGCCGACACGCTCAAGCTGCTCGTCGAACACCGCGACGGCCGCCACCCGGTCGCCGAGGCGCGCGGCCGGGACTAAAGCAGCACCTTCTCTTTCGGGCCGCCGATGACCATCGCCTCGGCAGTCGACCGGCGGGCGTGTTCGGCGCTCTGGTGTGCGGTGCTACACCTGATCCAGCTCATGCAGCCGCAGCGACTGGATAACCTCACGGTAGGACGTCGCGGGCCTGGTCACGTCGAAGAGCAGCGTCGGCATGCCGAGCGCCCGCGCGGCGTCGGTGTTTCCGGGCTGGTCGTCGACGAACAGCGCCAACCCGGCCGGGATCGCGAGCGCGTCCAAGACGGGCCGGTACGCGGCCGGGTCGGGTTTGAGCACACCCGTTCGGGAGCAATCGATCACCACGTCGACCTCGTTCAGAAAGGTCACGCGACCGATCCACTCGTCGCCGAAGTAACTGGCGAGGTCATTGGTCAGCACGGCGGTCCGCAGTCCAGCCGCCTTGGCGGCGCGCACCGTTTCGCGCGCCTGGCGACGAATCAGCGAGTCGACCACGTCAACCGGGTACAACTGGGCCATCATCGCGCGCACGCCCGGGCGTCCGGTCACCGCGGCCACCTCCTCGGCTCGGGCAGCCCAATACTCCTGCTCGCGGATCTCCCCGGCCAGCATCCTGCGCCACAGCGAGTCCCGAGCGGGGTCGAAGGGCCCGGTCCAATCGAATGTTCCGGGCGCCACACCGAGTCGGCGCTCGAAGCCCCGCACCACCTCGAAGGGGGTGAGCAGCACCGGGCCGCCGAAGTCGAGCACCAGCGCCCGCATCGTCATGGCGGTCCGCCGAACGCGTATTTGGCGGCATAGACGCTCGGATCCCACGTGGCCCCGGACTCGCCGATCGCCGCGACGCCGGGTCCGGTGGCCGCCGTCACCGGCCGGGTCTGCACGATGACGACCGGTTCCCCCGCGCGGCGCGTCCGTTCGATCACCCATTCCACATCCACCGGATACCCGAAGTGATCTTCGATCGCGCAGACCGCGTTGGCGATCGCCGCGATCTCCTCCTCGTCGAGGACCCGAGCGGCACGGAAGCGATCGGGCATGTCGGTTTGGACAACGCCACCCCTGGCGTAGTCGAAGGTGGACACCACCCGCTTGTCCGCGACGTAATAGGCCAGCACGCGCCGATCGCCCTTGCCCACTTCGACGTGGTCGGGCGTCACCACGCCCTGCACGACGGCCTCGCCCCATCCCCAGGTGCCCTCGATCACCATCCGGTCGCGCTTACCCGAGACCGGATGGAGGGAAAATGCGACGCCGGACACCCGTGCGGGAATCAGTTCAAGCACGCCTACCGCCATCGGCATGTCGTGGTGCGAGCGCCCGTGCTCGAGGCGATAGGACAGCGCCCGGGCCGAAAAGAGGCTGGCCCAGCACCGCCGGACGGCGTCGAGCACCTGGGTCTCGCCCGAGACGCCCAGGTAGGTGTCGAAGATGCCGGCGAAGCTGGCTTGGGCGCTGTCCTCCCCGGTCGCCGAACTGCGGACCGCCACCGGTTGACCGACGTCGAGGCAGCGGAAGGCCAAATCGGCGTACGCGTCACCGATGGCGGTAGCGAGCTTCGGCTGCACCGGGGTGTGCTCGAACGCGGTGCGGATGGTATCCGCGACTGCCGTGAGCCGCTCGCGGTCGACGGGCGCGGTGATCGTCGACAGGTGTTCGTCGATAACGGCATCCAGGCCGGACTCGGCGCATTGATAGGCATAGGCGTCGACGGTGATGGTGAAACCGCGCGGCACCTTCATGCCGATGCGCGCCAACTCGGTGAGGCGACCCATCTTCGCCCCGGCGATGGCGATCGCCGACGCCGGATCCACGTCCTCCAGCCAGGCGATGAACCGGCTCATGTCGGCGTCTCGGGCTTCGGCGTCTCGGGCTTCGGCGTCTCGGGCTTCGGCGTCTCGGGCTTCGGCGTCTCGGGTCGTGCGTCGTCGCGGCGCCGGTAAATGAAGACGTCACCGGTCGACCCGTCGACCTCCACCTCGTCACCATCCCGGATCAGGGCCGTGGCGAGGCCGACCGCCGTGACGGTCGGCACGCCATACTCCCGGCCGACGATCGCCGCGTGCGACAGCGAGCCGCCCTCGTCGCAAACACAGCCCGCGATCTTCGCGAACGCCGGGGTCCAGTTGGGCGACGTCGACTCGCACACCAACACCTCACCCGATTCGATTTGGTGCAGGGCGTCGGCGTTGCTGAGCACCCGCACGGGTCCGCGCGCACGACCGCCGGCGGCGGGCACACCGCGCAACGTCTCCACCGGGGCGTCCGCGCCCCCGGTACGCACCGCGTGCAGGAAGTGCTTATTGAGCCCGAAGACCTCGATCAAAATCGGATCGGTGATGGTGTCCGGCACCGTGCCCAGCACCTTGGGCATCGTGGCCCGGCGCTGGCGCCAGTAGCTGAAGTACTGGCGGCGTTCGGTGATCAGGGTCTTGAATCCGCGAAGATCGGCCTCCCCGTCAAGCAGCGCCAGGATTTCCGGCCAGAACAGGAATATCGTGTCGTCGGGCTGGTCGGCCCCCAGCGCCTCGGCAACGGCCAAGCAAGCCCGGCGCAGCGGCAACATCGCGCGCAGGTCAATGTAGTAATCGTGTTCCTCGTTCCACCAGGTGAAATTGGCCTGCTGGCAGGACACCAGCCCGGCGTCGAAGGCCGCCTGCTCTTCTCGTGTCAGCTTGGATCGTGCCGCGTCGAGCGCGCTCTGACGCGCCTCTGTGGCCGCCGCCCGCGCGGCCGTGAAGTCGTGCGGGGCTGGCATCTGCAAAAAGGTCCTGATCGTGCCCAACGGCGATGTGGGATCCTCGACCCAGCTGGGCAGCGCGATGTCGTCGATCCCCTCGGTCCGCCACCCGTAGATGTTCAGAAAGTCCTCGAACTCCGACAGCCAGCCCGCGGCCCGGCCGCCCGCCCTGGCGAGCGTCACCGCCAGCCGCTCGGGCGGGGTGGCCGCGAAAATGGCGTCCAGCCCGGCGCTGCGGGCCGACTCCGCCAGCCGCCACAGCTCGCGGTCCGTCGCCATAATCCGGGTGTCGCCGCGCTCGAGGAATTGGCAGATGTCGGCCGGATCGATACCCAGCTCGACGCACAGGCCCCGAAAGGCCAGGTAATTGGCCAGCAGCGGGTACATCAACTCGAAGTGGATCTCCCATGCCCGCCGGTGGTGGGCTCGGGCCCGCAGCAGATGATCGCGCAGCTGCTCGCGTGACATGCCGGCCAGGTCGGCGCGGCGAAGGCGCTGCCACTCCTCGTCGATCTCGGTGCGACGCGCACGCCAAATCCGGTGGAAGTCCCGGATGAAGACCGGCAGGGCCTGGGCGAACCGCGCCGCTCGGTCGCTGTGGCCTGCCGTCGAATCGAGGGGGATCTCTGCGGCGTAGGTGTGCGTTGCGGCGGTGCGCACGGCAATGCCGCGTCCCGACGGCAGCGGCAGGTGCTCCGCCGCATGTTGGGTACCCCAGGCGTAGTCGACCATGCTGATCAGGCCCATCGGGGTGAGCCCCCGCGGCCAGTGAAAGTCCAGAAACCAAAAGCGGCGCTGATCCTCGGTCCGGAACCGCGAGTACGGCTCGCTGAGCCAGGGCGCCGAATCGCCGGCAAAGCCGGGATCCCCCGGATACCCGGCGTCTGCGACGAACTCGTCGATCGGCACTACGGTGGCCATTCGTCAACCCCAGACGGGTCCACCGGGCTGACGGCCCGTCGACCACCAGGCGGCGCCGGCATCGGCGCGGTTGCCGCCCATCGGCTTGCTCACCCCAGTTCGGTCTCCCAATCCCGGTCTTGCAGTGCATCGCGAACATACATCAAAAATCGGGAAGCGGTGACACCGTCGAACGCGCGGTGGTCATAGGAGAGCCCGAGGATGCACATGTGGTGGATGGCGATCGCGTCGCCGACGACGGCCGGCCGGCGCGCCACAGCGTCGGTGGACATGATCGCGACGTTGGGCTGGTTGATGATCGCCGCCGACGCGTAGCTGCCCAGCGGCCCGGGGTTGGTGATCGTGAACGTCGAGCCGGACAGGTCGTCGGCGGTAAGCTTTTTCGCTTTCGCGGCGTCACCAACTCTCCTGATGGCCCGCGCGAGGCCGCGCAAATTGAGTGCGTCGGCGTCTTTGATCACCGGCGCCATCAGCCCCTGCTCGTTGAGGTCGACGGCGATGGCCAGGTTCACGTAGCGGTGCAGCGTCATCGTCTTGCCGACCATGTCGAGTGAGGAGTTCACCGCCGGGAAGGCGCGCAGCGCGTCGACGGTCGCCCTGGCGATGAAGGCCAGATACGTCAGGGAGGCGCCCTCGTGTTTTTGGAACTGCTCCTTGTGCCGCCGCCGAACCTGTTCGACCCGCTCCAGGTCGACCTCCACGGAGGTCCACACGTGCGGTGAGATCTGCCGCGACTGCAGCATCCGCTCGGCGGTGAGCAACCGGATCCGCGACAGCGGCACCACCTCCTCACGGTCCCCCGCCGCCGCTGCCGGGGCGGGCGTGACGGGCGCAGCGGTGACGGGAGCCACCGGCGGCGCACCGACGCGGGCGGCGATGGCCGCGACGACGTCTTCGCGGGTGATCCGCCCACCCGCGCCCGAACCCGACACGGTTGTCAGGTCGATGTTGTTGTCCGCGGCCAGGCGGCGCACGACCGGAGACAGCAAGGATCTCCCGCCGTTGCCCGGGTGCGCGCGCCCGGGCGGCGCGGATGCCGTCAGCGTGGTGGTGGGCGCTTGCGCAACCGGCTCGGCCGGGGCCGCGGCGGGCTGCGCGGGGGCGGTGGCCGGCGGCGTGGCGGGAGCCCCGCCGCCAGCAGCGGCCCCGGCCGGGCCGATCCGGGCGAGCTCGGTGCCCACCGGAACGGTTTCGCCCTCTGCGACCAGCACGTCCAGCAGCACCCCGTCATACGGGCTGGGCACCTCCGAGTCGACCTTGTCGGTGGCGACCTCCAGCAGCGGATCGTCGAAGGCGACCGGGTCGCCGATCGACTTCAACCACCGTGACACGGTGCCCTCGGTGACCGTCTCACCGAGTTTCGGCATGGTCACCACGTGCACGTCGTCTGCCATGATCCTCCGTCTCAGCCGTGCAGGGCGCGCCCGGTGAGGGCGAGCATCGTCTCACCCACGGCCTCCGAGAGGCTGGGGTGCGGATGGATGAACGCGCCAACTTCTTCGGGCAGGGCCTGCCAATTGACCGCCAGGTAGCTTTCCGCGAGCAGTTCGCTCGCCCACGGCCCGACGATATGGACGCCCAGGATGGGCCCGTCGCGCTGGGCGACGACTTTTACCATCCCGTCGGTGTCGCCGATGATCATGGCCCGGCCGTTGCCGGCGAACTTGTGCTTGTGCACCACGACGTCATAGCCCGCGGCCCGGGCGCCCGCCTCGGTGTAGCCGGTCCAGGCGACCTCGGGATGGGTGTAGACCACCCACGGGATGCGCGCATAGTCGACCGGAACGGGTCTCTCGCCGAGGATCGCCTTGATCGCCACGATCGCCTCGGCGTAGGCGACGTGCGCAAGGCCGCACGTGTCGACCACGTCGCCGACCGCGTAGACACCCGGCCGAGTGGTGGCCATCGTGGTGGTGTCGACGTCGATGAATCCCTTGTCCGAGACGCGGACTCCCGCTTCGGCCAGCCCCATGTCCGCGGTTGCCGGGCGGCGTCCGACCGCCACCAGCACCTGGTCGACCTCGATCTTCTCCGGCGTGCCGTTGGCTTCGAATCCGAGAACGACTCCGCCGTCTGACCTTTCGGGTGGGCTCACTTTCGCTCCGGCGTGAATCGTGGTGCCCCGCTTGACAAGAGCCCGGCGCAGCACGTCGGCGAGCTCCGGGTCCGGACCGATTGGAAGGATGCCCCCGGGCAGCGCCTCCAGCAGCGTGGTCTGCGCACCGACATCGGTGAACATCGACGCGAACTCCGAGCCGATGACGCCACCGCCGATGACCGCGACCCGGCCCGGCAGGCTGGCACTGCGGGTGCTGTGGTCGGAGCTGACGATCCGCTCCCCCTCGAACTCGAAACCGGGAAGGGTCCGCGGCACCGACCCGGTCGCCAGGATCACCGCCCGCCCGCGCAGCGACGTGCCGTCCACCGACACCCCGCCGGAGGCCGTCAGCCGGCCCCGCCCGGAGACCAGTTCGACCTTGCGTTTTTTGATCAGACCCGTCAGCCCGCCCACCAGCCGGTCGACGATCCCCGTGGTGCGCTCCGCGACCCGCGTCCAGTCGGCCGTCAGAGCGCCGGAGCCGCCGGCGCGGATCCCGAAATCCGCCGCGTGCGCGGTGGTTCGGTACACCTCGGCGGTGTGCAGTAGCGCTTTGGCGGGGATGCAGCCCCGATTCAGGCAGGTGCCGCCGACCGTGTCGCTCTCGACGAGCGCAATAGACAGGCCCGCCGAGGCGCCGTAGAGTGCCGCCGCGTAACCACCCGGCCCCCCGCCGATGACCACCACGTCGTAATCGTGGTTGCGGCCGCTCATGTCGTCGCCACCTTGCGCAGCGTTTGGATGACCTCGGCGGTTTGCGGGACGACGTCGTCCTCCAGGGGCGGGCTGGTGGGGATCGGGGTGTTTTTGCCGGCGATCCGCACGACCGGGTGATCCAGGGCCCAAAAGCACTCCTCGGCGATGACGGCGGCGATCTCGGCACCGTAACCGAGCCGGCGCGCCGCCTCGTGCAGCACGACGGCGCGGGCGGTCTTGCGCACCGAGTTGGCGATCGTCTCGACGTCGAGCGGCACCAGGGTCCTGATGTCGACGACCTCAACGGAGATCCCCTCCTTTTCCAGCTCGGCGGCGGCCTCGAGTCCCTGATGCACACCCACCGAGTAGGTGATGAGCGTGACGTTCGTTCCCTCCCGGACCACCTTCGCCACGCCGATGGGCACCGGATCCAGCGACAGCGGCGCCTTGATTCGCCGGTAGAGGTACTTGCTCTCCAGATACAGCACCGGGTTGTTGTCCCGGATCGCACTGATCAAAAGGCCCGCCGCGTCGCTCACCATCGCCGGCGCGACGATCTTCAATCCCGGCACGTGGGCGAAGTAGGATTCGATGCTTTGCGAATGCGTCGGGCCGGCGCGCAGCCGGGCCCCGAACGGGCACCGAAACGTGATCGGCAATGGGTCGCCGGTGCGGAAGTGGTGGCGCGCAACCACATTGATGATCTGGTCGAACGCGCAGGAGATGAAGTCGGCGAACTGGAACTCGACGACGGGACGCAGCCCCATCAGCGCCGCGCCGGCGGCCAGCCCGGTGAACCCGGACTCCGCGATCGGGGTGTCCACCACCCGTCGCGCGCCGAACCTGTCCAAAAAGCCTTTGGTGACCTTGAAGGCGCCACCGAATTGCCCGACGTCCTCGCCGATCAAGAAGACGTCCTCATCGGCGTCCATCTCCGCGGCCAGCGCCCGGCTGACAGCCTCGAGGTAGCTGACCTCCCCGTTTGCTGCTGCCGCGCTGGTGGGCGCGGCGGTCTTAGTCGGCATAGACCCGCTCCTCCAAACCGATCGGCTCCGGCATCGGGTCCGCGATCGCCTTCGCCCGGGCGTCGATCGCCGCCTGCCGTGCTTCGTGCTTGATGGTGGTGATGTCGTCGTCGGTGGCGAATTTCAACTCCCGCAACGTCGCGGCGAACTCCTCGATCGGATCCCGTTTCGCCCACTCGGCGAGCATCTCGCGGGGTACGTAGTCGGCGGGATCGTGCTCGGCGTGCCCGTGCATGCGCATGGTGACCGCCTCGATCAGCGACGGGCCCTCACCGGCTCGGGCGCGTGCGACCGCGCGCACGGTTGCCTCGTACACCGCGATCACGTCGATGCCGTCGACACGCTCGCCGGGCATGCCATAGGCGATCGCCTTGGTGGCCAGATCCTTCGATTTCGATGTCAGCCGCAGCGGCGTGGAGTAGGAGTACTGGTTGTTCTCCACGATGAAGATACACGGCAGCTCGAGCACCGCGGCGATGTTGAGCGCCTCGTGGAAATCCCCGCGTCCCGTGGACCCGTCGCCGCAGTACGCCAGCGCCACCCCGTCGCTGCCGCGGTATTTGAACGCGAACGCCGCGCCGGTGGCCACCGGATAGTTATCGGGAATATGGCTGGGCGGGTTGTAGATGCTCAAGTCGAGCCGGCCGTAGTGCAGGGTGCCGTCCCGGCCACCGGTCGGTGAGGTGGCCTTGCCCATGAAACTGGCCATCACCTCGCGCGGGTCGACGCCGCGCCACAGGTGCGCCCCGAGATCCCGGTGCAGCGGAGCGAGGAAGTCGCTGGGCCGCAACGCCGCGGTGGTGCCCACCGCGATCGCCTCGTGCCAGTGCCCGGTGTAGAGCGAGCCAAGCAGCTCACCTTGCCGGTACATGCTGACCATCCGGTCCTCGACCGCTCGCTGCAGCACCATCGTGCGGAACATCCGCAGGTACAGTTCGCGGTCGGGCGCCGGTGGCGCCGCCCGGCGGCGGTCGCCGGTGCCCGCCTTGGTGGTCTTGCCGGTGACAGTCATCGTTCTTGCGCCTTTCCCACATTTCCCACATTGTCGGTGTCGCCATTGTCGGTGTCGCCGAAATCGGCTAGCTGATGCTAATCACGCACTTCGCCACGAGCCGCCCCTTGTCCTTGGGCCGCCGGAAACTCGGCGACTGCCCGGTTGAATTCGGTGCTGTGCTCGATCTGTGTCCGATGCCCGCCATGCGCGTAACGTCCACGGACACTCGGCGGAGCGTCGGCGCTGAGGTGGAGCACGCCCAGTGACGTAGCCGACGGAATTACCCGCTCGTCTCGGCAGCGAACGATCGACGTCAGGTGGGGACGTTCGGCGGTGCCCCCTTCGACTGTCACCATCGAGTCGACACCGCGAGTGACACCGGCGCGCCGCTCGGTGACGCCGAAGCGAACCAAGGCGACGGGGATCTCTCGGTGGCGCTCGGCGAGGTCGGGCATGGCCGGCCGCCAGCGGCGATCGGTCCGGCTACCATTTACGACCACCGATCCACCGATCACCGGCCGTTCGCCGACCATCTGTAGTCGCCCTTCTCCCCTGGCCCGAATCCGGCCCCAATCACACAGATCTGTGCGCCATCAGATCTGTGCGCCGATTGCCTGTGATACTCCCGTAATACTGGCCCGAACCTGCTGGTCGATGGCCAAGTGTTCCGTATCAGAGAACACGATCAGAGAACGTAATTACAGTGCGCCCCGACCCCTGGCATCGTGACCGTTCTGCAAAGAGCGCGCTGCCCGGCGGCCATGTAACCGCATGCCGTCCTCGAACGCGGTGCAGCGGCCAATTGCCGCCCCCAGCCCGGCCAAACAACGTGTCACAGCACTCTCCGGTCTCGTACACGCGAGAACACCGGCGCCCCGGGTGGTCATGCTCGAGGTAGCCGCCGTCACTGCCATAGCGTGATTCTCAAGCGGGCCGGCTTACCGCGACGCTGAAATCGCAGCCAGTTTTGGCTCGCACCTCGTCGAGGGTCACCCCAGGACGCAACTCAATGAGCGTGAGCCCTCGTTCAGGCTGAACGTCGAACACACAGAGATCCGTAATGATCATGTTCACAACGGATTTGCCAGTGATGGGCAGGGTACAGCAATCGAGGATTTTCGGGCTGCCGTCTTTGGCGATGTGTTCCATCACGACGATCACCCGTTTGACGCCCGCCACCAGATCCATCGCCCCGCCAGGGCCCTTGATCATCTTGCCTGGCACCATCCAGTTAGCCAGATCACCATTCGCCGCCACCTGCAGACCGCCCAGGATCGAAAGGTCGATGTGGCCGCCCCGGACCATCGCAAAGGATTCGGCACTGCTGAAAAAGCTTGCACCCGGGATGGCGGTGATGGTCTGCTTGCCGGCGTTGATCAGGTCGGGGTCGATCGTCTCCTCGCTCGGGTAACCACCGATGCCAAGCAACCCGTTCTCCGAGTGCAAGGTCACGTTGATGCCGTCGGGAATGTAGTTGGCTACCAGCGTCGGAATACCGATGCCCAAATTCACGTAGTAGCCGTCGCGTAATTCGGCGGCGGCTCGCTGAGCCATCCACTGGCGAATCGGGCTCTCGCTGGTGCTCCCGGCGCCAGCGACGGTGCGGTACTCGATGCGTTTTTCGTAGTTGCACCCGGCGATAATGCGATCCACGTAGATACCGGGGGTGTGAATCTGGTCGGGGTCGAGTTCGCCGACCCCGACGAGCTCTTCGACCTCGGCGACCGTCACCGCAGCGCAGGTGGCGACCATGGGGTTGAAATTACGGGCCGTCTCATGATAGACGAGGTTGCCGGCGTGATCGCCCCTCCACGCTTTGACCAACGCGACATCGGCCCGAATGCTTTCTTCGAGAAGGTATTCGGTGCCGTCGAAGACCCGGGTATCTTTGCCTTCAGCAAGCAGCGTGCCGAAGCCGGTGTGAGTGTAGAAGGCGGGAATACCGGCACCGCCGGCGCGTAACTTTTCCGCCAACGTGCCCTGGGGCACCAAGGTCAGATCCAGCTCGCCGGAAAGCACCTGACGTTCAAACTCCTTGTTCTCGCCGACGTAGGAGGCGATCACCTTTTTCACCTGCCGCTCCTTGAGCAGCAGACCCATACCGAAATTGTCTACTCCGGCGTTGTTTCCCACGATCGTGAGACCCTTGACGCCGCTCTCCACCAACGCTTGGATCAGGTTCTCGGGGATGCCGCACAAACCAAACCCACCGGCGGCGATGGTCATCCCGTCGTGCAGCAAGCCCCGTAGCGCAGACTCGGCATCGGGATGGACTTTGCTCACGTGATACTCCTGGCTGGGTTAACACGGCTGCATCGCACTATTCGACACGGCCAACCATATTCAGGCTGACCCGAAGGTTAGCCAACACTTACCTCGAAACTTCATGAATTGGGTGTTTGCGAGTGTCGTGAACGCGAAAGACGCACTGCCACAAGGATAATCGGACTGTTCAAAGTCCAGATATCCAAGATGGGAGTGCATCTATCAGAAGCAGGCTACCACCGATTGGTCGAAGAATCTTCGAGTTGAGATCGCCGGCGACGATGTGGTTGGGCACACCGGCAATGTGATCCCGCACATGCTAGCTAGCTGATGCGACCGGTCTGACCAGCGGTTTGTCTGAGGAATTGTCACGGCCCGAGGTCTTGCCCCTCTCTGCCAACCTGGGTTGAGGTGCCCGCCCCCTGATAATTAGTGACCTGAGGGCGGGGATAGGGAGACTCCCCGAGATGACTAGCAAGGTGAGCACGTTGGTCTGCGCGGCCGGGATGGAAGATCCTGGTCGAGTGGCTGCAGCCCGCAGGGCGAAAGCCCGACCACCGTGAAATTTTGAGGTTGGTGAGAATTCGCCCATCGGGGCTGCAACCCGAGGTGGTCATGCCGTGGCCGGAGGGGATAAGAGCCTGTTCGTAAACTTGTGTTGCTGTAGTGACTAATGGTAACAGTGTGATAACGATTGGGTGTCGTTCAACGGCACAAGACGGGGCTCGCGGTAGCAGATGGACACCATATCCCTTGCTGCCGGAGCCCCGTGAATGCCTGTCTACCCTGTCGAGTTCCCGAAGACCAGTTGCGCCGCGGCGGGTTGCCTTTGTCGTTACCGAAAACCGCAGTATCCATCTGATCTGACCGATGAGCAGTGGACGCTTTTGCGCCCGGAGGTCGAGGCCGTGATGGCCGAGTTGCGCCGCGGCCCAGGCGGGCGGGCGATGGTCCATGATCTGCGGGCGGTGCTGGATGCGATCGGTTACCTCACCCGCTACGGTATCGAATGGCGGGCTCTGCCAGCCGATTTCCCGCCGTGGCGGGCGGTGTATGCGTTCTTTGAACGCTGGAGCCAGCGGGGGATGCCGCAGCGGCTGGTCGACGGGTTGTGCGCCCGGCTGCGTGTGACGTGGGGCCGGGCCGCGCTGCCCACGGCCGGAGTGATCGACTCACAGTCAGTCAAGGCCGCCGACACCGTGGGCGCCGCCACCCGCGGCTACGACGCCGGCAAGAAGATCAACGGCCGCAAGCGCCACATCGTGGTGGACTCGCTGGGCCTGCTGCTGGTCGTGGTCGTCACCTCGGCCTCGATGCAGGACCGCGACGCCGCGTTTCGGGTGCTGGGCGTGGTGCGGGAACGCTTCGCCACGATCTCGCTGGTATGGGCCGACGGCGGCTATGCCGGGCGTTTGGTCGACTGGGCGAAATCCGTTCTGGCACTTACCGTCCAAATCGTCAAGCGCAGCGACGACATGGTCGGCTTCACGGTGCTGCCGCGCCGCTGGGTCGTCGAACGCACCTTCGGCTGGATGCTGCGTCATCGCCGCCTGGTCCGCGACTACGAACGCCGCCCCGACCATCACGAAGCCATGGTGCTCTGGGTCAACGTCACGATCATGACCAGAAAACTCCAACAAGCGACCTCAGGGGCACCACCGGATACCAGATGGGGACGCCCCCGCACCGGCCCGCCCACGCCCATCGAGCGGGCAGCGTAACCGTTTACGAACAGGCTCTAAGAGCGTGTTCCCCGCCAACCGTCGAACTTGTCCTCCGGGCCGGCTTGTCGCCGGAGCCGACCAGCCCGCCAGCGGGGTCCAATCAAATCCCCAAAACCCAGCCTGGGAACAGACATCTCAAAGCCGCTGTAGTAAAACCCGGACGTGGAGTTGGCCAAGACCAAACCCCTCAGGCGGTCGACCACCCGGCAGGTCATTGACGTCGATGCTCACCAGCCATGGTCGATCACCACCATTTCCGTACGAGGCACGTCGGCAGCTTGACATCGGGCGGCCAACTTTCTAACGTTACGGTCAGAAAGTGTAGCAGGGATCACAGTGGCTAGTGAGATGTGGCCACCGTCATCGATCGAGGATTGAAAGGGCGGTTTCGATGGGTCCGACCGTGCATGCAGCGCTGTTCATCGGTGGTGAGTGGGTTGGTTCGGCGGGATCCGACACGATTACCGTTATCTCGCCCAGCACCGAGGAGGTGCTCGGTAGCGTGCCGGAAGCCGATCACGCCGATGTTGATGCCGCGGTGGCGGCGGCCCGCCAAGCGTATGACGACCCCGCGGGTTGGTCGTGCTGGAGCCCAGCCCAGCGTGCCGAGGCTATGGAGCGCCTTGCCGCCGCACTGGAAGCCCGGGCTGCGGAGATGGCGAGTTTGGTCAGCTCCCAAAATGGCATGCCCGTCGCGGTGTCTCAACAGGTCGAAGCGGTTTTTCCCCCCGTGCTGTTGCGTTACTACGCGTCGATGGTGCGTGATCGGACTCCTGAGGAGCAGCGCGCCGGGCTGCTGGGCGGGACAGTCATGGTGCGCCACGAACCGGTTGGTGTGGTGGGGGCGATCGTGCCGTGGAACTATCCGCAGACCCTTGCGGCATTCAAGTACGCACCCGCATTGGCTGCGGGTTGCACCCTTGTGATCAAACCGTCGCCGGAAACCGTGCTCGATAGTTATCTATTGGCGGAGGCCGTCAGCGAAGCAGAGCTTCCGGCGGGCGTCATTAATATTGTACCGGGTGGCCGGGAAACAGGTGCTTATTTAGTCAGTCATCCGTCGATCGACAAGGTTGCCTTCACCGGCTCGACTTATACCGGACGTCAGATCGCTGAAACGTGTGGGCGACTGCTGCGTCCGGTGACCTTGGAACTGGGCGGTAAGTCGGCGGCGATAGTTCTTGACGACGCTGATTTGAATTTGGCCGAGATCGGACAGCAGCTGTTTGGTGCCACGCTAATGAACAACGGGCAAACCTGTTATCTGTGTACGCGCGTGTTGGCTCCCCAAAGCCGTTACGGGGAGATAGTCGAGCTGTTCACCGAGTTCGCCAGGTCGCTGAAGGTGGGTGACCCACTAGCTCCCGACACCATGATCGGTCCCATGGTGAGTCAGAAACAGCGGGATCGCGTGGAAGGGTATATCGCCAAGGGACTCAGTGAGGGAGCCAAGTTAACCACCGGCGGCGGACGACCCTCGGATCGGGACAGAGGATGGTTCGTCGAACCTACGGTGTTTTCGGATGTGGACAACAATTTCACCATCGCGCAGGAAGAGATTTTCGGACCAGTACTGTCGCTGATCCCTTACCGAGACGTCGACGACGCGATCCGGCTGGCCAACGACTCCACCTACGGATTAGGCGGCACGGTCTGGAGCAGTGATGCCGATCGCGCGACCGAAGTGGCGCGTCGTCTTCAAACCGGTACCGTCGGGGTCAACGCATATCTGCCCGATCCGGCTGCGCCGTTCGGTGGCGTCAAAGGAAGTGGCATAGGCCGGGAACTCGGCCCAGAAGGGCTTACAGCCTACGAGTACACCAAGTCTGTATACCTCTCCAGCCAGTCTTAGACCTTCGCCACGTACGAAACTGAGGTAAAGATTCCAAGATGGTCGCGACCACAGCAGCTGTCCTACGGGAAAAGTCGGGTCAATTTCACATCGAAGATGTGTCGATCGATGATCCGCGTGATGATGAAGTCCTTGTCCGCACTGTCGCGACCGGAATTTGTCACACGGACCTAATCGTGCGTGACCAGATTCTTCCGCCGCAGCCGCCGGTCATTTTGGGACACGAAGGATCGGGGATTGTGGAAGCGGTCGGCTCGAAGGTGCAATCGATTGCCCCGGGCGACCATGTGGTGCTCGCTCCCATGTCGTGTGGTCGATGCCGCAATTGTCTGGCGGGCCACCCGATGCACTGCGAGTCGTTTATTCCGCTGAATTTCGGCGGGCGGCGAGCGGACGGCTCCACCGCGTATCGCGACGCCGAAGGGGCAGAGCTGAACGCACACTTTTTTGGCCAGTCATCTTTCGGTAGCTACCTGCTTGCCGCGGAACGCAGCGTTGCCAAAGTTCCGCGCGAAGCGCCACTGGAGCTTTTGGGACCACTGGGCTGTGGGCTGCAAACCGGTGCTGGAGCGGTTTTAAATGTCCTTAACCCCCCCGTCGGCAGCAGCATCGTGATCTTCGGCGCCGGGGGTGTGGGACTTGCCGCAGTCATGGCAGCGGCGGTCGCTGCCTGTGATCCGATCATTGTGGTGGACTTGAACACCGCTCGCCTCGGTCGAGCAACCGAGCTTGGTGCAAGCCACGGGATTGGCGCATCGGCTTCCGATGTCATCGAGCAGATCCACGACATCACGGGCGGCGGCGCGGATTTCTCGGTAGACGCCGTTGGTCTCCCCGCGACCCTGCGCTCTGCGGTGGATGCACTCAACGTAGGCGGCACCGCATGCCTTGTGGGGGCGGGAGCTGTCGGGCAGGAAGTGTCATTGGATCTGTTGCATCTGCTGCTAGGCCGCACAGTCAAGGGGATTGTCGAGGGGGACAGCATTCCAAGCATTTTCATTCCGCGTCTGGTGGAGCTGTATTTGGCCGGGCGTTTTCCATTTGATCGGATCATCCAAACCTATCCCATCGCAGACATCAATTCTGCGGTCGAAGACGCTGCACAAGGTCGTACGATCAAACCCGTCTTGGTGTTTTAAGATGCTATGGTCCCAGTATTGCGCGGACGTCCTCACTTACTTGGTGGGTAAATCCAGGGTCGCATCCCCCGTCCCCCGCAGCGGGGTACCAGCAGTGGTCGACCATTCGCATCCCAGCCGCGCCGATTTATCGCCCATTTGTGGGAGGGCAACGGTTGCGCTCGGAGCGCGTCGCTGTGGAGTGGCCCCCGGCTGGCTTCCACTTCCCGGCTCGTCGCCGGTTATAGGTCGCCGCGCTCCAACCGCTCTACGCAGTCGGTTGGGCCGGGGAGGGCCTCTCCAGTTCCCGTCACCACTATCCGAACGTTCCGAGCCCCTTAGGCCGGGGAGTCCTTCACGGCTGCACTTCCAGGATCTTCACCGCTTCCATGGCCTTCGCCCTTCTCCTCCGGGCTCGGCACTCCCTGATCGCTTAACGACGCGGCAGGCTTCACTTCACGTTACGGACCGTTCGGTTGCACACCCCGATAACCGGGGCGTTCGACGCTGGGCTTCGACCCCGCCCGTTTCCAGACGACACCGCCAGCCTGCTACCGGGCCTCCTGACAGCTACCCGGACCGGACTTTCACCGGCAAGCGACGACGAGCTTACGAATCAGCCGTCAACCATTTACATGATCAACCACCTTTCACTACTGGACGCACAGGAGTATCTCCATGAAGGCCCTCATCACGTCGTTCGAGCTTCCCGACTTTGACACACAAAAGATTCTCGAGAGCTCGGAAAAAGGAGTGAATAATTATCTTAAACGGCCCGGGCTCGTATACAAAGCTTATCTGTTGAATCCAGAGGCAAAAAAATTCGGTGCAGTGTACCTTTTCGAGAATGAACAAACACTAAACGAATTCGTCACGTCAGACCGATGGAAGAATCAGATACCGGCGATATGGGGGGTCGCCCCTACAGCATCAGATTTCGACGTCCCGATACTTGTGGATAATACACGATACAAAGTAATTCGACCCGGGCCGTGACCGAATGAGAGGAGAATCAGCAGAGCGGCGAACTTAACTTCAGTCACCTACGATGATTCCTGAATAATGATCCAGGTCACAATGGTCAAAGTCCAACTCACACGAGGAGAGATATCGAATGCCACGTTTGGCACGACATGAATGGTACGATTTAACCCGCGACATGAATTGGTCGCTGCGGTATGTCACACCAGAAGCCGCATTTCCGCGAGAAATGTCCGACGACTTTGGCATACCACTGTCGGAATGGTGGGCTTGGGATGAGCCCTACAAGGTGGCATATCGCGAATACGCGCACAATCAAGCCGAAAAAGAAGCAATGGTGTACGCGGTGAACGCGGCGGTGGCCAGGTCGAGTCTGATCGAGAAGCTTGACCCCGGATGGAAAGCGGCGATCACCGCACACTACGGCGCCATCGCAATGCCCGAATATGCGATTACGATGGGCGAGTCGCGGATGGCTCGGTTCGGCAGGGCGGCTGCCTGGCGGAACACGGCGACATACGGCACGCTCGACGAGACGCGACACGGGCAAATCCAGGCCGCTTTCGCCTACGGGCTGTTGCCGAAGGAACCGCGGATGGACTGGGCGCACAAATTGCTCCACACGAACGACTGGGGCGCTATTGCGGTCCGCAGCTTCGATGACGATATCTTTACTGCCAACGATGCGGTGCGCACCGCTATCCAACTCACGTTCGCGACGGAGACCGGATTCACCAACCTGCAATTTTTGGGCATGGCAGCCGAGGCCATGCGCGTGGGTGATGTCAGCTTCGGATCTCTTCTCTCGAGCATCCAAACCGACGAGGCCCGCCATGCCCAACAGGGCGAGCCGACCCTCAAGGTGCTCCTGGCCAATGGCAAGAAGGCAGAGGCCCAGCAGCTCATCGACGTGGCCTTCTGGCGAAACTGGCGGCTCTTTGCGCTGCTCGCTGGGCCGTCGATGGATTACTACACACCGCTGGAATCGCGAGAGATGCCGTTTAAGGAATTCTGCCAGGAGTGGATTGGCAAGCAATTCCTGGATCAGATCACTTCGTTTGGGCTGGAGAAACCCTGGTATTGGGATGATCATTTCTTGACTGATCTCAACTGGTGGCACCACGCTATTGCTCTTGGCTTGTGGTACTGGCGCGCCACCATCTGGTTCAGTCCGCATGCGGGGATGTCGTCAGCGGAACGGCAATGGTTAGAACAGCATTACCCCGGTTGGACATCGCTGTTCGGCCAATACTGGGATGAAAGCGCTACCGCTATTCGAGCGGGTAAAGCGGACAGCACATTCTCAGAAACGCTTCCCACCATGTGCAACATGTGTCAGATTCCGGTCGTGGCGCCAGCGGGGTTCCTCGGCGGATACCGCAAGACTCCGGGTCCGTTGACACTGGAGTACGGCGGACGGAAATACCAGTTCTGTTCAGAACCGTGCCAGTGGATATTTGAGCAGGCCCCTGAACGGTATGCGGGTCACCTGAATATCCTCGATCGGTTTTTGGCCGGATACGTGCAACCGCCGACGATGGAGGGCGCTTTGCAGTACATGGGCGTATCTCCGGAGGAGAGCGGCCAGGATGCGGACGGCTACAACTGGGCCTACGAATCGGCCGGTGCCGCCGCGGGGTAGATGGCCATGTGTGACCCGCCGCGGATTCGACGCGTCCCGCGGTCGCGGCGGGTCACGATGTTTGCCCAGGCTGCTGGGTGGTGCTATTGCGGCCTGATACCTTAAACCATCCTCCCGGGTCGTCGATCCGACCCGGGAGGACGGTTACCAATACACAATACAAAAGACGTGACAATTGTTTGAATACAGAATACTTACTTGAATACAGCACTTAGGGGATGAACATGAACAGGATGGAACAATAGTGGCATTGTTACCTATCCAAGGGTGGTTCCGCGGAGATTTCGCGCCCTTACTTGTGCCGGTCGATGACCAGGACACGGTCGCACAAGCGGCGGAGAAGGTTGCCTATCACGTCGTTGGCCGGCGGTTGCCGGCGCGCCAGCAAGCGAAGACGGTATTGTTCAAGGGAAAGGTCCTCGATCCCGACACAACGCTCGCGGCCGCGGGTGTTGGACCCATGGATGTCGTGGACGTGATGTGGGCCGATGAAGTTGACCGCTGGGACGTGCAGCGTGCCTGACAGTGCTTGGAGTCAGGTGCCGAATGTTGACGTGCCGATGGGGCGTGGGACTTCGGTTTGCTCCCGCAGGCGGTGCTCAATCGCTCGAGTTCGCCGGTATCTCACATAACGTCCCGCCGGCATGGGGAACACAAGCCAATCGACTAACAGCAGGTTGGACACGACGGACCGGGACCTCAACCACCACCACTAAACCATTCCCTACGAAACGATTAGGCAGGTATATATATGTCCGAACGAAAGGATGTGGGACCCGTATTGCAGGCCGCTGACGCGGAACTTGTAGAAGCGTTGCTGATGGCATTGCAAGAAGATAATTCGGATCGCCCGCTTGAGATTATAGACCGGGGGGGATACGTTCGGGTGTCCTGCCCCGATGAATGCCGTCTACGCCGCGTCACCCTCGAGGAAAAGCTGGGACGGGAGGTCAGCCTCGCTGAGATTGAACCCGTCATGGCGTCATTCGCAGGACGCATGCGGGGAGATGAGGAAGAGTTGGTCTGGTACTTGATCAAGGAGCAAGCAAATGACTGAGCAGCAAGAGAAGTCTGCCCGACGGCTGCGCACGTGGAGCAGGTTCGGCTCTCTGCGGCGTCGCCCAACCGAATACGAAGTGTTGACGGGACAGTTTCATTATGATTTCCGCTGGGAACCGGCACCCTTCGAGATCGATCCGCAAGCACCGATCAACGCCTGGTATTTGCGACACCGTGAACAGTCGCCATTCCAGGTGTCTTCCTGGGAGGATTTCCGCGATCCTCATGCGCTTACCTATCGCGCATACGTCACCCTGCAACACCAGCGAGAGACGTACATGGACGGCCTCATCGACGAATTCGAGCAGCGGGATTATGACGAGACTTTGGGCCAGCAATGGGTCGAGTTTTTAGATGCCGCATTTATTCCAGCGCGATTTCCGATCCATGTGCTGCAAATGACTGCGATGTACGTCGGCCAGATGTCACCGTCAGCATATATTGCGAATCCTGCTCACTTTCAGGGTGCTGATGAGCTGCGGAGGATCCAATGGATTGCGTATCGCACGAAGGCTCTATCGCTCTCGCACGAGTCACCAGAAAACATCGCGAGTAGCCATAAGGCGCGGCGGGCTTGGGAAGACGGCGACTGGTGGCAGCCGCTTCGTAAGGCATTCGAAACCATGCTCACCGCATACGATTGGGGGGAAGCTTTTACAGCGTTAAACCTGGTGGCCAAACCGATTTTCGATGAGTGGTTTAACCGCGCTCTGAGCGTGCTGGCGCGCCAAAACGGTGACGAGCTGCTCGGGTTAATGTGTGATGAATTTGCATTGGACAGTGACCGCAGCCGGGCCTGGAGCCGGGCATTGGTCAATTATGCCGTCGAGCGTGAGCCCAAACATTGTCGACTGCTTAAGGATTGGATTGCAAAGTGGCGCCCCCTCGTCACCGAGGGCATTGCGCCATTGACCGAGCTTGAGCAACGGGCACCCAGCTCGCCGGCTGCCGGTGAGACGCTACGTGCTGTTATCGACGGTTACGATGACTATTTGCATGGATGCGGCTTGGCGTAAACTTGATTTACGACGTGGATGCAGTTGTTGTCAGCTGAAATGGAAGGGTGTGTGGCAACATGGCTAACGCATTGAAGCTATTTTCTCCGGAGTGGTGCGTTGCAGCGCAAAAAGTCACGAATGAGACCAAAGCCATCTATGATGGATTTAAAGATCCCAAAGCGTTCACAATGAAGATGGCATTCGGATGTTCCGATCGCGATCTATCGACCCATTTGGAGTGGAATCAAGGCAAGCTAGATTACTGGGGCCCGCCAAAATACGGTGAGGATGAGCTTTCGCTCGTCATCAACGCTAGCGTGGAGACTTGGCGTGAAGCAGCTGAAGGGCGTAGCGAGGGTGGTGTATTGCTGATGGCTGGAAAGATCAAGTTTGAGAAGGGCCCGATGTCCGCGGCGATTGAGAACGCTTCAGCGTTCAATGCGTTCCTTCGAAGCTGGGGTCAAGTACCCACCGACTGGGACGTCTGATCGAGTATTGGCGGGGTTCGCTGCCTGCGTGGTGACGCAGCATCAGTATGTGTCGGACAACAGATTCAAGCTTTTGCATCCGCTCAACGCTGGAGTGATAATAAGCATATTAGGAGCCGCCGTGGGAAAAAAGGCAGAGGCCGAATACTCGGTGAGGCTATACGATGAAAGCCCGAATGGCGTTGCAAACATACTGGCAACGTTGCTTCAGCAGAATCTTGACGCCTTTCCGAAACGTGTTAAGCTGGCGCGGCGGATGGGGCGCCCGGTTGCTGTTGTGAGTACAGATACCGGCGGGGTGGCGACTATCGTATTCGGTGGCAGCGAGGCTGTTGTACATAACGGTGTCGTTGGCCGCCCGGGTGTGACGGTAAAGGCGACGGTTAACCAGATTCTCGACGTGTCGCAGTTAGCGATGAAAGCGGGAGGCTTGCTGCCGGTTGGCTTCTTCACCAGGCGAGGGATGGGTGTGCTCGGGGCTATCCTGGTCCACCGCTTGGTGGTCAAGGGTCTGTTGATCCACGCCGTCACGGCGCTGCGATTCATCGCGCTCGTCTCCGTCGCTCCGTGATGCGGGCTCACAAGTTTAGGTATAGGGGGTTTAGGTATAGGTGTAACTGGCTGGTTTGCGGCTAAGGACTTTTAACGTTGCGGGCAAATAGTGATTTCGATGGCGGTGGATGGGGAATCGACAACCCGCCATTTACAGGAGAGGAGCTGTTAATGGTAGTGGTACCCGCTCGACGTGTGATGCTTACCACATGAGGCTCTCGCAGCCATTTCGCCGTTCGGATTGGCGCGTGTGTTGGAAGGTGGGTCATGAGCGCGGCGATGTCTGACCCAGCCGTGCATTGGGTTGAAGTTCCCGAAGCCGAGGATTTGTGGGAAGGTGACCTTATCGACGCCGAGGTCGACGGCGAGCAGGTGCTAATTGTTCACCACTTGGATGGGTCCTTTGCCGCCTATCAGGGGCTGTGTCCTCATCAGGAGATGTTGCTGGCCGATGGGCCGTGGGATGCTGATGCGTCCAGGCTGCGGTGTCCGGGACACGATTGGGAGTTTGATTTGAAAACCGGCGTGGGAATCAATCCGGCGGGCTGCCGGTTGTACCGCTACGGCGTGCAGGTCATCGACGGACGTGTGCGCATCGGTATCCCGCAGGATGGCCAGCCTCATTACTACCGTTATCAGGAAACGTGAGGGTCGGTTTGTCTGTCGGCCCGTGAGTATTGACATAAGAGACACGGGCACGAGCCTGGTTTCCAAAAATGATGGACAATAAGAAGAATTGGAGGAGGGCGGTCAAGTGACGCAGTTAAGTCAATTGCCATGGGGGCGTGAGGATCAGCGAGGAGCAACGAACTACGTCACGCCAGAGGTAACGCTGCAGGCGCTTCAGACAATAAAGGCGGGTCGAATCCTTGAGCTATGCCACAACGTCCAAGTCGGTCACCCGACGCTAGAGCCTTTCATTCCCCCGATGTTAATGGGCATGTGGTCGGTCCCGGACACCACGCGACCGCTCTTGAAGGAACACCTGAAAAGCGACGATGACGTCGGTGTGTTCACCGAGCGAGTGGAGTTGTGCATGCACACGAGTACGCACGTCGACGCGCTCGGTCATTTCACAATCGGCGATGAGATGCATAACGGATTCCCGTACCGCGACAATGCCACCAATTGGGGCCTCAAGAGATTTGGTATCGAGCAAATGCCACCATTAATAACGCGGGGCGTGGTTGCAGACGTCGCGAACGCCGCCGGCCGGGACTATCTTGAGGGTGGCGAAACAGTGACGGTCGATATGTTGGAGCGGGCGCTCGCGGCACAACGCATCGAATTGCAAGCGGGGGACGTGGTGCTGATCCGAACCGGCTGGGGACGCTTTTTCATGACAGATAACGACAAGTACACCGCGTCAGAACCAGGTATAGACGCCGACGCCGCGAGGTATCTCACCGCGCAGAAGGTGTGCGCGATCGGCGCGGACTCGATGGCCGTTGAAGTGCTTCCAAACCCCCGGGGACGCATCTTTCCCGTGCACACCCACACCCTTGTCGAAGCGGGCGTGCATCTCATCGAGAATGTCAACTTCGACAACGTGCTTCGGGAGAACATCCATGCTTTTTGCTTCATCCTGCTGCCCGTGAAATTCGTCGGCGCGACCGCATCCCCGGTGAGGGCGATCGCAGTCGTCTAAGCCCCGCCCGCTGCCTTGCGTAGTGTCTTGATTGCGTGGTGTGTCGATCGGGTAAGTGCGCGGCCTACCGAGTACTGGGTTTCGGCAGCGCCACCGGTGGTGATGAGGTGTTTCGCGATCTGGTCGGCGCGCGCATCATCGAGCCGACCAGCAAGGTCGATGCGCTGCGGGTGCTCGAGGAGACCGGAGTCGAGCCGGTGGCCTACCGCGCCCTTAAGCGGCGTCTGCCGGTCTTCGCCACACCTGAATTCCGGCACGCGCTTTTAACCGCATGCGCGGCCCATGCCCCGTTGGGTCCAGCCAGTCTGGTGCTGTATGACGTGACCACGCTGCATTTCGAGACCGATGCCGGTGACGGGTTGTGCGAACCTGGATTCTCTACGGAGCGGCGGCTGGATCCGCAGATCACGGTAGGATTGCTCACCGACGCCAGCGGCCTGCCACTCAACGTCACAGCGTTCGAAGGCAACCGGGCCGAGACCGCCACGATGGTGGCGGTGATCAACGCGTTTAAGACCGCCCATCAGCTCACCGATGTCACCGTGGTCGCTGATGCCGCGATGATCTCGGAGGCCAACCAGGTCGCGCTGCACGCCGGGCTGACCGACATCCTCGGCGCGCGGATCCCATCGCTGCCCGGCGTGGTCCGCGAATGGCGCGACAAGCACGCAGGCGAGGCGATCCCCGACGAGCTGGTGCTCACCTAGCCTTGGCCGTCGACCAGCGGCGAAAAGGCCCGCGGCATCCCGGATCGAGTGATCCACTACCAGTACCGGCACGACCGGGCGCGAAAGACGTTGCGCGGCATCGACCAGCAGGTCGCCAAGGCCCAACGCGTCGTCGATGGCCACCTGCCGGTCAAACGGGCTCTTCGCAGATGAGGGCGTAGGCCGGGTTGGCGCGTCGTTGCCGGGGTGTTGAAACCCGGGAGGCTTCACCACCCGGTTTTGGAGCCAGGTTGTGTTGATACCGGTTTTCAGTTGATCTCGCAGGCCACGGGGTGACGGGTGTGGCTGCATCGGGCAGCGTACTCGGCCGGGGTCAGATAGCCCAGCGCCGAGTGACGATGCCGATGGCTATGGTCGTGCTTGAAGTCGCCGATGACGACGCGGGCCTCGAGCGGGTTGGTCCAGTGGTTGCGGTTGAGGCACTCCCTTCGCAGCCGGTTGTTGAACGATTCGATGTAGCCGTTCTCCCACGGCGCTCCCGGCGGTATGTAGGACAACCTCACCTTCCCTGAACAAAACGATTGCAGCGCTTGGGAAATAAGCTCAGGGCCGTTGTCCATCCGCAGCACTCTCGGCGGGCCGCCAGCGGCGGTGAAACACGTTTCCAACTCCGCGATCAGCCGCTCAGCGGTGATCGAGCGCTCCACGATATTCAGCAGCGGTTCGCGAGTGTGCTCGTCGATCATCGATGCGATCTTGACCGCTTTGCCGTCGATGGTGGAGTCGAATGGGAAATCGATCGCCCACACCACCTTGGGCGCATCAGCGATTACCTGCACCGGCCACGACGACTGGCCTGCGCGTTTGCGCGGGCTGTGCACACGGCGCTGCAGACCCTCCTCCTTCCACAAGCGGTGCACCTTCTTTTTATTCACGTTTCGATGCTCGTCGTGGTGCAGCGCCGCCCACGCGCGCCGAAACCCGTGACACGGGTGCTGAGCGGAGTAGTCACGAAGCCACTCGCGCAGCTGGGCATCAGGGTCAGCGGGGGTCTGCGCGACAGGGACGCGGCGGTAGGTGGAGCGGGCGAGCCCGACCGCTTTGCACGCCAGCCGCTCGGACATGCCCTTGACCTCTTTGAGCATGTCTACGGCGCTCCGCTTGGCAGCCGGGCTCAGAATTTTCCCTTGGCCACCTCCCGCAAGGCATCCTTTTCCAGCTCGGCCTCAGCCAGCAGCCGCTTCAAGCGAGTGTTTTGCTCCCGCAGCTCTTTGAGCTCCTTCGCGGCGTCGAGATCCATCCCACCGTATGCGCGGCGCCAGTTGTACAGCGTCGCCGCCGACACCTCCAACTCGGCGACGATCTCTTCGTTGGTCTTGCCCGCCGCGGCCAATTCGTCCGCCCGGCGCAGCTTACGGACCACGTCCTCAGCGGAATGCTTCTTCCGACCCGCCATGTGATTCATCGTCCCTTCCGGCCCCACCCGGGGCCACAGGACTCTAAACAAGGCGGACTCATGCACCGGGGACACGCCAGCGGGACAATGCTCGGCGCCGGTTGAGGTTCGCCGCCCAACCGCCGGCAGCGGGCTGCCAGATTGCGAAAGCACCTCGCCGGCCACGCAACCCGAAGTATTCCTACGACGCGAGCCTCAACCCGGCGGCGATCGCACGCCAGATCGCCGACCTGCAGGCCACCCTTCTCAAGCTCGCCAAGGACAAGACCGACCAGCTCTACCTCGCTGCCATCCCCACCGCCCTACCCGACGTCAAAGCGGGCATCCGCGTCAAGCGCAAGGCAGCCAGCTGACCCGGTTTCGCAGGCATTTCCTACGTGATGCATGGATCAGATTTCGCGGGCATCTTGACTTGATGCATTACGGTCGTGATGCGTCGCGATGACCTCGGCTGCCGGAATCAGAGCGACCGGGCCATTCGTCACGTAGCCCCTCACGCCGACCAATTGTCAGGCTCTGATTCGCTCTGACCATCGGCACCCGTAACAGCTGGGGCGTCATACCTCGGGCAACCGCTTGGCCAGCTCCGCCATGGTCAGCATTTCACGCTGCTCGACGTCGAGATAAGGGATGCCGATCCCGTACTCGTCCCAGCGAGCCTTGATCTTGGCTTCCAGTTCGGCATCAAGCTTGTTGAGCGGCGGGTAGCGCCGGTGCCCAAATTCGGGGCGGCGTTCGAACTCCCAACTGCGGGTGGCGTCGACGAGAACCCGGGTCCACTCGCCGCTGCCGTACTTGCCCACGTTCGCTTTCTCTGGCGGCACCGAGGGATCCAGCGGTGAACCGAAAGTCGGGCCGTAGAATACGATATCGCCGGTACCGGCGTTGACCCGAAATGCCATCGCCCAGTCCAGCGCTACCGGATCACGAATGTCGATGTCTTCCTCGACGACCATGACGTTCTTCCAGAACCACTGGCTAGCGCCAGTACCCCACAGCGCTGCGGCCAATTGCTGAGCATGGCCGCGGTACATCTTGTGGATCTGGACCACGATGTTGGTACCCGTCGACACGGGCGGCATCCAACAGTCGGTGACTCCCCCAACACCGGCATCCTCGAGTATGTTCCACGCGATCGCCGACCAGGCATAGGCGCAGAGCATGGAGTCCTCGGTGGGAAATCCGGGACGGCAGCCCTCCAGCGAGCCCCGCATGATCGGGTCATCGCGGTGAGTGATGCACGTGACGCGCAGGACTGGCTTGGGTGACGGCGAGCCGCCGAGGTAGCCCGGATACTCCGCGAACGGACCTTCGTTTTCGAACGTGGCCGGATCCGGATCGATGAAGCCCTCTACGACCACCTCAGCGCTGGCCGGTACGTGCAGAGGCACGGTTTCGCACGCCACGAGCTCGACCGGCTGGCCGAGGATCGCACCCATCATGTCCCATTCGCTGACATGCTTAGGAAACGGACTACCGGCACAGAACGGCAATGCGTCGTGCCAGCCGTACACAACCGCGACCGGCATCGGCTCTGCACGCTGCTGGTGCTGTTGGAAATGGGCGCCCCATCCCTGGGTCGGCACCAGCAACTTGGCGATCTTGTCACGCCCAATGATCTGGCCGCGGTAGATGCCGATATTCTCGCGGAAGCCGCCCTGGTCGGCGGTGACCACGCCGCAGAAGGTGTCGATGTAGCGGCCACCGTCGGCCCGGTGCCACTTGGGAGCCGGCAAGTCCCAGAGATTGATGTCGTCGCCGCGCAGGATGTTCTGCTTGACCGGACCGGTGTCGACGACGCATGGCGTGACGGGCTTGCGGAAGGTGTCCTTCAAGTGCCGCACAATGTCCTTGTCGCTGGTGTTCTCGGCCAGACCGAGCATGAGCTCGACCTTGCGCTTGGTGCCGAGCCCGCAGGTCATCAGCTTGGTGCAGCGACCTGCTTCGTAGCCGGCAATGTGCTCGAATATCAGCGCCGGGCCAGCGAGGGCGAGATTCGCGCGGGTGATGGCGCCCACCTCTTCCTCCCAATCGACGCGCGCGCGGACACGTCTAACCTCACCAGCGGCGTCAAGCGTTTCCAGCCAGCTGCGCAAGTCGGGTCCATCGGTGACATTAGCGTCCGTGCTGGGCTCGTTGGTCAAAGTCTCGCTCATCAGTCCTCCTCGAATGTTGCGGGCGAATTATGCCGCCCCTTTGCGCCTCTCCAACGATCGATCAGGGAATGTTGGATGCCGACCTGATCAAGCACGCGACCCACTACGTAGTCGGTCATCTCTTCGATCAGCTTCGGACGCATGTAATAGGCGACCGTGGGGGGCAGGATAACGACACCGGCTCGAGCGAGGTAATGCATGTTGTCCAAGTGGATCTCGCTAAGCGGCGCTTCCCGTGGGACCAAAACTAGTTTGCGCTGTTCCTTCAACGTGACGTCCGCAGCGCGCGTGATGAGATTGTCGCTGTAGCCGAGCCGGATCGCTGCCAGCGTCTTCATGCTACACGGGCAGATGATCATCCCGTTGGTTTGGAATGATCCGCTGGAGATGCAGGCAGCTAAATCGCCGTTGCTATAGGAAAATGACGCGAGCCGCCGTATGTCATCTACGCGATAGTCGGTCTCAATCTTGATGGTCGCCCTTGCCCAATCGCTGAGAATCAGATGCGTCTCCACGTTCACTTCCGCGAGCACTTCAAGCAAACGAATTCCCAGTGCCGAGCCGGTAGCTCCGGTGATACCAACGACCAATTTGACCTGGGCGCTCACAGGTTCAACGGACTTTCGTCACAGCACGCATAAAATATTCGCGGGGATCGTGTGCGCCATCTCCAACACTGCGGTGAGAACCTAAGTCTAAGGCCGAGCCACTTCATGAAGGTCACGAGGTCGCTCCTTGTTGCTTACAGCACACCGGAAACTTCACTATTGTAGGTAGGGTTGACCCCGGATGGTGAACACCTGACTGGTGGGATTGCTGGTCTGGCGCGGAACCTGTCAACCTGACGGTCGCGTGGTATTTGCTGAGCGTCCTCCTGTGGATGATCGGGTCGGTTGATCCACGAGATTTCAGGGATCTTCGGCAGCTCGGGTGGTATGCGGATCCACCGTTCGGGGTAGGCGGCGTCGAATACCCTGGCGCGCTTGTCGGCGATGGCCTTTGCGCGGCCGCAGTGGACGTCAGCGGCGGTATGCAGGCCCAGCCCGCTGTCTTGACCTGGGACTCGCTGAACGGTTGTTGTTGGAGACGTGCGGTAGTCGCGAATGTGACTGGGTGACAACGAGATCGGCAAGCAAGAATGCGACCAGCGTGCTGATCATGGCACTGCCGTCGGCGTGGATGGCCAACTGGGACACGGTCAATGCCTTGCTTGGTGCAGGTCTGGCGGATCAGCACCTCGGCCAGCGCTGCCGATTCTCGGCTGGCGACCATCCAGCCAACGACGTAGCGGGAGAAGATGTCCAACATCACATACACGTAGTAATACGGTACGTACCGTACGTCCACTTTGCGGGACCACGCAATTTCGTGATATCGCACGACGACATTGCATTTGGGCCCGGCCGCGACGAGTTCGGGTTTCACCTTCGCCGGATGCGCGCCTGACCGCGGCGCTCTCGCACCTCGCCGGCTTGGCGCAGCAGTCGATAAAACGTCGACTGCGCCCAGGTAGACACCTTCATCGAGCAGTGCGGCCCGCACCTCAGCCGGTGCGACGTCGACGAACCGGCCGCTGTGCAACACATCCAGGATCGCCTGCTGGTCCGCGGCGCTTAAAGCACGCGGCTGATGGCTCTGCCACCGCAGTGGCCAGAGCCAATCCCACACGCACACCCACCTGCGGCGCCAACTCCATGACGGCCGGTCAGTCATGGTGTCGACCTGGCGCGATATCCGCGCTCTCGGAGAGCATCCTCCAAAGGCGCGTGCAGTTTTGCCTGGACGTCCACCACGAAGCGGGTATTTGGCAGCTCCTGCACCAGTCGCTGCTTGTCTGCTTCTAGGGGGCGATCCGGTCAGCCTGTGGGTCATGCCGCTTACGTCCGCGCGGCGCGGCAAGACCGGCCAGAGCGGCACCGGTGTCGCGGGCCTTCCGCCACTCCACGATGTGGCTCGAATACAGGCCCTCGGGCGTAACACAGCACCTCTAATTTCATGAAATATCGAGGTCAGCCATGCGCCAGCTCAGGGGGGTGGTTGGAGCGAAGTCAGTTATCCGGTCAGCCCACCGCATACCATGGCCTTTACCTTCTGTTTTTGTAGTTTCCCGAATGAGTTGCGGGGGAGCGCGTCAGCGAAGACCACCTTCGTCGGGCATTTGTAGCCCGCTAATTTGGATCGCGACCAGCGGATCACGTCGTCGGGGCAGATGGCACGCGGGTGCTTTGCCACCACCAGCGCCGCGACGGTCTCACCCCAGCGGTCATCGGGTAGCCCGACCACCGCCACCTCAGCGATAGCCGGATGCTGGAGCAGGGCCGTTTCAACCTCAACGCTATAGACGTTCTCTCCTCCGGAAATGATCATGTCCTTGCACCGATCGACAATGTAAAGGCAGCCATCTTCGTCTAAGTAGCCCAAATCACCGGTGCGATACCAGATCCGGTCCTCGGCTTGAAAGGTTACCGCATCCCATGCGTCAGGAAGCCCCCAGTAAGTGCGGGCACCGGTGAGGGTGCTGGTCACAACTTCGCCGATGTCGCCCCCAGGCAGCGGCGCTTGGCCGCTCGGCGAGACGATGTGTACTAGCGTGCCGGGAACGGGCCACCCTACAGATCCGGCTTTGCTGGCGGCGGCTTCAGGCGGCAGGAAGGTATTGAGTAGCGATTCAGTCGCGCCGTAGCAGTTGAAGACGACGTTGCGGGGCAATGTGGTTTCACGTTCTAGACGCAGGCGATACTCATCCGGGAACGGTGCCGAGGCCGTCATCCACGCCCGCATCGACGCCAGATCGTACTGGTCCTTCGTCGGTAGCGACAGCACATGCCAAGTCATGGTCGGCACGATGAACGCGTGGGTGATGCGGTGTGTTTCGATCATCTCGAGCATTGCGGCGGGGTCAAATCGGGGCAACATAACGTGGGTGGCGCCGACGAGGAACCCAGCGAGATGGAAATCTTCCATCGCTCCGCGGTGAAACATCGGCGCGACCGCGAGAAGCCGGGAACGCTCATCCATACGCAGGCACAAGGCGGTCGCCACCGCCGACCACACACTGCTGGCATGGCGTACGACCGCGCCCTTGGGACGTCCGCTGGTTCCCGAGGTATACCAGATACCGCTGTCGTCGCTTTCGCCGACGGTCCAGGCTTTGAGTAGCCGTTGGTCCGCAGACCGATTGATCAGCCCCTCCATGCAATCGGTCGCCGACGGCGCCGGTTCATCACCGTCGGATATCCAGATCCCACAGTTCACAGCGGGCCGCACGTCAGCGATCACAGAGTCGAATCGAGTAGCGTAGATGACGGCCTTGCATGCCGCATCGGAAACTGGATAGATAATCTCACCGGGGAGCCAGCGAGCGTTGAGGGACACCATCAAGGCCCCGATGCGGGCAAGCGCAAAGTAGACGCAGCACATCTCCCATTGATTGTCGAACAGCACGCCAACCCTGTCTCCCTTGCACAGGCCAAGCTTCACAAGAGCATGAGCCAGCGCATCGACCTTTTCGTCCAACTGACCATAGGTCAAGGACCGGGCGCCGTCGATTACCGCGGGCTTAGCGGGAAAGGCTCTGGCCGAGCGACGAAGCACGCTGTCAATGGTGGCGCCATTGAGGTTCATCGACACCACCTCACCATGCCGTCTGGCCGCCATCAATGGCCAGCACTTGTCCCGTCATGTAGTCGGAGGCACTCGACATGAGAAAAACCGTAATGCCCTTCAGATCGGTATCGGAGCCGAAGCGGCGCAGCGGAATCCAGCGCAAGAGATCATCGCGGTGCTGCGCGATGAAGCGCTCGGTCATCTTGCTCGGGAAAAACCCAGGTGCGATGGCGTTGACGGTGATGCCCAGGGGGGCCCACTCGACAGCGAGCTGGCGTGTCAGTCCAATGAGCCCAGCTTTGCTTGCCGAATACCCTGCCGTACGGAACAATTCGATGCCCGCAAGGCCGGCGATGGAGGAGACGATCAGGAGCTTGCCGGTTACTGCCTGGGCGATCGCGTCTCGTGCGAAACGCCGCGCCACTAGAAACGTCCCCGTGAGGTTGGTGTTCACCACTTTGTGCCAGGCGCTGAGATCCATCTCCGTTGTCGGAGCTCCCCAGGTCGCACCGGCGTTGGCGATAACGCCATCGGGCACTCCGAATCGTTGGACGATCTCATCGAACAGCGCCTCCACGGAGTCCGGCTGGGTGACATCGCACGGGAATCCCCATGCGTCGCCCAGCCGACTCATATCCTTGACGGCAGCATCGATATCTGGGGTCTTGCGTGAGGTCACGATTACGGCCGCCCCGGCCTCAAGCAAACCCTCGGCCATTGTGCGACCGAGTCCGCGCACACCCCCAGTGATGAGCACGCGATGGCCCTTCAACGAGAAGAGCTCACTGATCATTACAAGCCCCACCGGTCACAGGTAACGTATCGCGCGACGGACCAGTGACGGCCACGCCCCACTTAATCCAGCCGAATACCGAGCGGCAGTCAGCGCACCTCATACACACCTCTGACAAGGTCGATCCGAAAGGCGCCGCGACCCGTGTATGCGGTGATCCACAGTAGGGGCACAGCACCTGGCGCTGGGTGCCAAGCCAACGCTGTTCGTCAAAGACCCCGGACCCAAACCGATTTCCCGTCACGGTCAACCTGACTCCTCCGCGGTGCTGAAGCCGTCTACCACAGCGGTGGCGCGAGGGCGTCGGGCCAGCAACGCCATATCGTTGGTGGGCACCATAAACTCATAGAGGGCCGCCGGCACCGATGTCCCCGTCGGCCGCCCGCGCTGAGCGTCCCAGTCGACCGATGCCGCATCGCCAGCATCGATGCCCCTCCATGGGATTCCGGCGGCACTGATCTCGTCGGCAACCGTGCCCACGAACCGGCCGGCAACGTTCTTGTCATGCTCCCCGGACACGGATTCGAGCCAGCGCACCATTTGCCCCACGGTGACGGAGGCGTGCGCCGCTGCCGCTGACTTGTCTGTCGCGTCAAGCGCCTCCAGGCAGCCGCCGAAGTAAAGCCGATGGTAGTGCTCCTCCTCGGCGATCTTTGCCACCAGGTTCGGAGGGACCTCCGCATCGGAGAATGTAGCCAGGAGCGACAACGCGGCCAGGTCGGCACAAAAAGCGCGAACCAGAAAGTCCATCCAGCCAGTGGGTGGGGCATCAAGCACCGCCACGCTGCGCACATCCAGGCGCTGTCGGTCCAGCTCGAGGGTTTGGGCAGGAAGGCCGGCGATCTCCTCCACATGGGCGAACAGCGCACGCGTATGCCCTAACTCCTCCTGAGCGAGGGCCATGAGCGCCGTGAAATCATCGAGTCTGCGGGCATTGGGCACGACTTTGATCAGCCAATGGCCGAGCACCCACTTGGTGTCCGCGACACTGAGCAGCCTGTTTTGCAAGCTCGGATTGATTTGCGACCCCGGGCTAGACAATGCCCAACCTCCGATTCGAATGCGCCCCCATCACGGCGCGGACCTCATCGGCTAGCACTAGGCACATCTCCACCCAGCGATGCTCATCGTAGGTGGTATAGGCCTGCACCTGCGCCAGTTTCGCGTTGGGAGCCGTCACCGTCCCGACGTGGCACAACGGCAGTTCCCAATCCCTGCGGGCGAATACCTCATAGGGGAGGTCCGCATTAGACATTGTCTTATGCACTATCCCTGGCTCTTTCATAACAGCTGTACTCCCACGCTGGAGAGGAGATCGCGAACCCTGCCGGTGACATCGTCTTTGGACCACCGCCTGGTCCAGTCGACTTTCACGCATACGTTGTCAACGCCGTCAACACGGCGAAGCGCCTGCTCGACGTCGGCCTGAAGATCCTCCCATGCCGGACATCCCAGGCAGGGCATCGCCAAGCGCACCACCACAGTGCCATCCGAATGCTGCTCAATACCGTTGAGCATGCCCATCTCGACGAGCGGCACCTGAAGATGGGGATCGAGGACACTCGCCAACGCCGTCATCACCTCCGGAGCTACGGTCAGCTCTGCCATAGCGATTCACCCCACTCTTCACTCTGAAGACGCTCGATACACTTCCGGTAGCCCGGGGCTCCCTGCTTCCACTGCGCGAGGGTCTCCTCCCACGTCGCAGAGCCCTCATTCCAGACGCGACGCTCGGGATCGCATGTGGCCGGGAACGAAACATCGGCTACGACGTTTCCGGATGCGGAATCGTAATGGGCCGGAATGTCAATCCCGGCGCTATTGGCCCATTCAAGCAACTCCCTCAGCCAAACCTGGCGCATCTCGTCATTCGACCTGCCCCGAATCCGGAAGGTCAGTTGCCCGCTTCGTTTCTTACGGTCATCGGTCACGCCGAACCAGCTCATTCCGTGCGGGAAAAGCCACTTGATGTATTCGCGCACCTTCTCTCGGGTGGCCTCCGACAGGTCCCAGTAGTATTTGGTCCAGCGTTCGCCGTGAGCGACGTGGAACCGCTCTTCGAAGTTGACCTTCCTTAGTGCGCGGCGGTACGGCGCGTATGAGCAGTTCTCCTCCAAATCCAGTGTCGTCACTCTCCCGGCACGATCAAGCAGCGCCTGACCCACCACCAGTTCGATGTAGTTACGAAGCGGGAACTGAAGCATATAGAAGATCCTGAAGCTGCCCGGATCCCTGTTGAAGATCGTGTCCTCGGTCCGGTAGCCAAAGTCGCGAAGCATCATGTACATCTGATGCGCGTGGCCCATCTCGTCCTGGATCGCGGCAGCGGTAGCGATCTTAGCTCCAAGATCAGGGCAGCTGGCGAAGACCTCATACGCCCAAGGAAGAGTAGACAATTCCAAATCGGCAGCGATCAGCATGGTTTCGGCGAGAACCTGCTGGTACTCCTGGGAAACCTCCGCCGGATCTTCGATCAAACGATCGGTGGTGACGGTGGTGGTGGTCATGAGCCGGCCTTCCTTGAGGGAATTGCGACGGTGTCATGTTGGGGCATCAGGCCTGCAAGGGTAAAGCGGCGCATGGTCCGCACGAACTCGGCGCCTGACTGGTCTACGGTCAAGCGCCGCGCCCACTCCACGAAGCAGCCGATATCTACGGCCATGATCATCCTCGCCAGCCCATGCGCATCAAGATCGTCACGAAATACCTTTTCAGCCTGGCCTTGGCGAATGATGCCCTCCACCAGCGCTGTGAGTCGAGCCATGAACTCGGTAACGCGACGCTCAACGGCTCCACCGACGCCAGGGCGCTCGATGCTGATCAACATGATCAAGATCATGTAACGCGCGTCGGCCTCTCCGATGACCGCATGGCTGTGCAGAAATGCCACGAGACGATCGGTGGCGCTACCGGAGGACTGCTCGACACGGGCACAGGTCCGGTTGACCGCAACTTCCTCGGCCCGGTCAAGCAGGTGCATCAGCACGCCATTTTTGGAGTTAAAGTAAAAGTACACACTGCCCTTGGTCATGCCCGCGGCCTGCCCGATTTGCTCCATCGACGTCGCATCGAGGCCCTGGCGAATAAACAAGGTCAGCGCCGCGTCAGTGATACGGTCCGTGGCCTCTCTTCGGCGCTGGGCGTTCGGGATACACGAACCACGACTGGGCCGCGGCAAAGCAACTTGCGTACGTAGTTTGTCTGTCGCCGTCGTCACATTTAGGAAACATACTATCTTGTCAGTATGTTTTCAACAGTTCCCTCAATATCAGGTTAGCGCTCCGTGACACAGTTATCCTCGACAGCCTCGACAGGCAAGGTAAGTGGACTGCCGGCCTCGTCTCGCGGCCGAGATCAGCGCGAAGCCCACCAGGGGCAAGAGCGCCGATGCTGGAGCCATCGGTGCAACGCGATCGCGGCTATGGCACCCGGTGTGGTTTGGTTTGTTCACCGACGTCGTCTGCTCACCCGCTACGACTCCCGGTCAGGTGATGGTTACCCCACCGTCGACCACAATCGTCTGCCCGGTGACGTAGCCCGCTGCGGCGGAGGCCAACCACACTGCGGTGGCGGCGAGTTCTTCCAGATCGCCCATGCGGCCGAGCAGCATGCGCGGTGACTGGCTCTCCAGATAACCAGGCTTGTACTGATCAGTCATCTCGGATTTAAAAAATCCCGGTGCAATAGCGTTGACCCGGATTCCCTTACGGGGGCCCCATTGCTGGGCGAGGTCGCGGGTCAGTCCAATAATTGCGGCCTTGCTTGCGGTGTACGCGGCCTGCGGCAGGCCGGCGGTGGTGATGCCCAGGATGCTGCTGATGTTGACGATCGAAGAACCCGGACGCATCACCCGGCCGCAGGCTTGAGCGGCCCAGTACGAGCCGTTGAGGTTGATGTCAATGACGTTGCGGAACTGCTCGGGACTCTCTCGCGTCGCCGGATGTGCAGTGCCGATGCCGGCATTGTTGATCAGCACGTCAACCCGGCCGAACTCGGCCATCGCGGCATCGACCATCGCCTGGACCTGATCGGGGTCGGCGACATCGGCCTTTACGCGCAGCGCTCGCCGGCCAACACCGGTAACCAGAGCTGCGGTGCTGTCCAGCTTGTCCCGGCGTCGCGCAGCCAATACCAGGTCGGCGCCGGCTTCGGCGAAACCTCGGGCGAATGCGACACCGAGCCCGGAGGACGCTCCGGTCACGATCACCACACGGTCGCGCACCTGGAACCGATCGAGGATGCTCATTTTTTGTATTCCTTTATCTTTATCAAAACAATTTGTTACCATGTCATTTCGATCGCAAGGCTTCGCGAGCTGCCGCGAAGAACTCCGGTGCGGCCAGAGCTGCAGTAGTTCCGGTGGCTGCCGGGTCAGCTGCGTTGAGGCGGCCGCGATAGGCGATGCCGGCCGCGATCACCCCGATCTTGAAATTGGCCAGACCCAGGTAGAAGTCCCAATTGCGCAGCTCACGTCCTGAGCAGATCGAGTACTTCTGAGCCAGCGCGTCAGCGGACGGCCACCGAGGGCTGGCCCATGCTGTCGGGTACCCTTGAACCAGGTCGAAGGCGCGCGCCCGATATGCACACATCAACGCCACATCGGACAGCGGATCACCGAGCGTCGACAGTTCCCAGTCCACCACCGCCAGCACCGAGTTACTGCTGTTGCCGGCGACGATCGTGTTGTCGACCCGGAAATCACCGTGCACCAGCGTGGTATCCACTTCCGTCGGAACACGTTCCTGCAGGGCAGCGACAATGTCGGTGATCTCGGTGTGGTCGTCGGTCTTGACCCGCCCCCACTGGCCGGCCCATCGATTTATCTGCCGGATCAGATAGCCGTCCGGACGCCCGAATTCGCCAAGGCCCACGGCGCGATAGTCGACGTTGTGCAGGCTCGCGAGTATCCGCAGCAACGATTCGGACAACGACTCGGCGTCCCGAGGATCCAGTGCGTCCAGATCTGCGCTCCGACGGAATACCCGACCTTCGACGAACTCGACGATGCTTAAGGGAACGCCCAACACCATGCCCTCAGAATCCAGTGCGACGGTTCGCGCCACCGGCACCGCGCTGTTCTGCAGGGCCTGCGTGACCGTGAATTCTCGCACCATGTCGTGCGCCGACGGGGTGGCGCCGGCCAATGGCGGATGCCGAACCACCCAGGTGGACTGCTCGTCGCTGATCTTGTAGGTAACGTTGGACCGTCCGCCCGGCAGTCGTTCAGCGATCAGCTCTCCAACGACGGCGACGCCCCGGCGTTCAAGGAACGTGCGCAGCGCGGTGAGATCGTGGCCATCCATCTTTATGCCACGGGGAATTTCGCTGCAACGGCCCGGATTACGCGCTTGGCGATGGCCCAACGATGCACCTCTGACGGCCCGTCGTAAATCCGGAATGGACGGATCTCGCGGGCCACCCGCGCCACCGGCAACTCAGCAGAGACGCCCAGGCCGCCGCACAGCTGAACGCTGCGATCAGCGATCCGGAACAGCGCCTCGGCCGCGAAAGTCTTGGCGATCGACGTTGCCTGGGCGCCGGTTGCACCACGATCCAATTCCCAGCACGCCCGCACCAGGAGTGCCCGGGTGGCTGCCATGTCGATCTCATTGTCGGCGATCATCTGCTGCGCCATACCCAGATCGCTAAGTCGGCCACCGAACGCCTGGCGCTCCGCGACATAGCGCACTGCAGCGTCATGGGCACGGCGCGCCGCACCCAGCCAGCGCATGACGTGGGTCATCCGGGCCGGACCCAACCGCACCTGGGCGTACTCGAAGCCGCGGTCGACTTCACCGAGTACAGCACTGTCCGGCACCACCAGGTCGGTGAACGTGACTTCACAGTGCCCGCCCACCATCGACCGGTCGATGGTGTGCATGTGCCGCGTGACGTCCAGCCCCGGGGAACTGGCGGGGGCCAGAAACATCGTGGCGCCACCGCGTTGTTTTGACGCTGCGCTAGTTCGTGCCATGATGATAAAGAACCCTGCGCCGTCAGCGCCGGTGATGAAACACTTACGCCCATTGATGACCCAGTTGCTGCCCCGGCGCTCGGCACGCGTAGCCAGAGCCGAGGGGTCCGATCCTGCGCCCGGCGCCGGTTCGGTCATGGCGAATGCCGAACGCACCTCCCCGGCAGCCAGGGGAGCGAGGAACTGCTCTCGTTGATCAGCCGTAGCAACGTGGGCCAGCAGGTGCGCGTTACCTTCGTCCGGTGCGGCAATATTAAGTGCGAGTGGGCCAAACAAGGAGTAGCCGGCCTCTTCGAACACCGGTGCCCGGTCCGACATGTTCAATCCACGCCCGCCGAATTCCGGGGGCACGTGCGGCGCGAACACTCCGGCATGGCGTGCAACCGTCTGCAGCTCACGGCGTAACTCGTCACCACCCGCAGCCTGGATATCGCCGTCATGCTGGTCCTCGATCGGCAACACGGTGTCGCGCACGAATTTCCGGGTGCGCTCGATCAGGGCGGCTACCTCCGCACTGTAGGTCAAATCGATCGTCATGTTTGCGAATCCCCGACTCGACGATATGTTCAGACCATCCGATCGCTCGATCGGTGGCCCTATGAAGGATGACATGGACACCGTCTCTTATGCAAAAAACTGGTCTACGGTGCTGCGACCATGCGACACGCCCAAGCGGGGCCGTATTCGGAATTCCTGAATAGTATGGTGCTGTCAATGACGCAAGATTGTGGGTCGTTAATTCGTGACGCCCGCCTCCGGGCCGGGCTGACCACCCGTGCCGTAGCCGAGCGCATGCAGCTCAGCCCGGCCACCATCAGCGCGATCGAAAAGGGCAAAACCGGGGTGTCGGTGGCGCGGTTGGCGCAGTTCGCTGAAGCGCTCGACATCCCCCTAGAGCGGCTGTTGCCACCCGCGGCCACGATGCGGTCGAACCGTCGGCCGGATACATTCGCGATCAGGGCCCCCAATACCGGGGATTGGCGCATCTTCCCGCCGATGGATCTCGACCCACCACTGTCCGCTGCCATCGATGCATTTGTGGAGACCGGATACCACGGCAGCTCGATGCGAGACATCGCCAAGCGTGCCGGTCTGAGTGTGCCGGGTGTCTATCACTACTATCCGGACAAGCAGCGCCTGCTGGTTCGCATCCTGGAGATCACCATGGACGAACTCCATCAACGCGTCGCCCTGGCCCGTGCGGAAGCCGTCGACGGCATTAACGAAGTCCGGCTCATCGTCGAGGCGCTCGCGTTGTTTCACACTCACCGCCGCAAACTGGCTTTTATCGGCGCCAGCGAGATGCGCAGCCTGACAGATGTGAACAGGGCGAGGATTACACGTTCGCGCAACGCAATTCAGCACTTCATCGACGACGCGATCGACCGTGCGGTGAGCGAGAACGGGTGGAGTACGGCTGAACCCCGCGCCGTAGGTCGGGCCATCGCCACGATGTGCACGTCACTGCCGCAATGGTTCAAGGAGAGCGGGCCGGCGACACCGGAAGACATCGCCCACACCTATGCGGGGCTGGCGATCGCAATGCTGCGCTACGGCAGCGAATAGTCCCCACAGCAGCTTCAGGTTCACGCACAATGTCCCTTCGATCGCAGATGCCGCGGCCTGACTTTTGCAAGTCCCCCTGTCCTGACTTCCGCAGATGGTGGGCACGCGGGATCCGGGCGGGTTGGTCAGTCGGCGACGCAGCGCCGGTGCCGGGTGTGAAGTCGAGGTATTTGGGGGGTTCGGGCAGGTCGAGGGCGGCCAGGATGGTCTTTTGGCCGGTGGTGAGAATGGAGCCTTGGGCGACGCGGCCGTCGGCGGTGGCGAAGGTGACCAGGTGCATGCGGTCGAGTGCGTGGCGCAGGTTGCGCCAGGCGTCGCCGGTGCGGGTTTCTGCGACGCGGATAAGAAGCAGGGCCAGCCAACACAATTGGGCGTGAGCGCGGATGCGGTCCTCGCGGTGGTGGTAGAGCGGGCGCAGCCCCAGACTGCTCTTGGCGTCGCGCCAGCCGCGTTTTACGGCGAGCAGCTGCTTGTAGGCGGCGGCCAGATCCTCGGTGATCAGGGTGAGGTCGGAGGTGCGCAGCAGCCACTTGCCGTCGTCGTGGGCTTCGCGTTGCGCGGCAGCGTGGTCGATGCGCAGCAGCCCGGTCTTGGTGCGCCGCAACAGCCTGCGCAGCCCGGGCTTGCCTTTCACGTAGCCGACGAACTCCTCGCGGCGGCGCTTGGACCAGGCGTCGGAACCGCCGATCAGCCCCGACAGGTGCTCGATGAGCCGCTGGCGCACCGCGGCGTCACGTTGGGCGGCATCCGGTTGTGGCACACCACGAACCCCTCCGCGCGCGCCCCCGCGGTATTGCCGTCGCCGGGTGCTACCCGAAGCTCTTTGGCCCGCAGGTTGTCGGCCACGTCGCGGTAGCGGCCGGGGCGGGCCAGCGCGGCGGCGGCCTCGGCGGTGGTGTGACGCGGCGCCTCTCGGCGTGGATGCAGTGCCCGCCCCCGCGGGCCAGGTCGGCGCGGTCGGCCGCGGAGGCGACCCCGCGGTCGGCGACCCACACCAACCGGTGCAGCTTGCAGGCGCCCAGGTCGTCTTTGACCGTGCGGATGACCCGCTGGTCGCTTTCGCTGCCGGGAAAGGTCCAGGCCCGCACCGGGATGCCGTCTATGGTGACCGCCATCGCGATCACCACCTGAGGCAAGTCGTCGCGATGGTCCGTGGAGTTGCCGAACCGGCGCGCGGCGTGCTCGACCGCTTTCGAGGTGCCGTCGTCGGGCCCCGGTTCGGGCTTCAGCTCGCACAGCTCGTCTCGCACGTCGAGCTCCCAGTAGGTGAAGGTGGTGTCGACGAAGACGAGGTCAACGTCGAGGTTGAGCAGGTGCGCGACCGAATCGAATATCTCCGCGGCGATCTGGTCCAAGGCGTCGAGCAAAAGTCCATCGCCCGATACGCGCGTCGTCGGAAAACCCTGGGCAGCCGGTGATCGCGACCCGCTCGGCCACCCACCGCGTGACGGCCCGCTTGCTGCCCGCATCCAGCGCTCGCTGCGCGGCCAGCGCCAACAGCACCCGCTCGGTCACCTCCGCATCCAGGCGCCGCTTCGCGGCGATCCGGTGCAGCGCAGCGCCAACACCGAGCCGGCCCCAGAGTTGGTCGAGCACCCACGCCCCGCCGAAGCGCCGCGAGTCCAGCACGTCGATCTCACCGGACTGCGCAGCCGTGATCACCTGTGCCGGGTCGAGGAACCGCGAGATCGAGGCGACCAGTCGGGCCAGCGCGTCGCGATCCACGGCATCGGCGCGGCCGAAGTTGTGGATCACCTTCGCCGAGGGCACCCCGGTCACCGGGTGGCATTCCCTATGCGCCAGCTGCAGGTATGACACCGTCGACCCGTCGCGGTTGCGCCTCTTCGTCTCCCGCAGATACACACCTACACTGCCACCGCATATCTGCTGGGGAAATCAAGCGACACGCCACATATCGTGTGCCTACACGAAGTCGCCTATCCGGCGGCCCCCAAAGCCTCCTACCAGCACAATCGTTTCGAGCAACCCCAAAATTTGCCTACGAACTGCGAAAGTCGGGCGTAGGGCGCTGAAACAATGCCCCAATCTGCTGCTGCGCGCAATGTGCGGTTAGTGTGATCGACGACGCGGTGCTTGCCTCGCCCTCGTCTACTCAGCGATACATTGGCGTTGCCGATATCGGCCAGCCGAGATTGTGTATTTCGAAGACCCGGTACGTCGGCTCGGGCAAGCCGCTGGCCGCGATCGCTTCGCGGATCTGCGCGTTTTGCCGGAACGCCCGTAGCGCATCCTCAGAATCCCAGACATCGCAGACCATCAGCCCGTAATCGCGTGGCACCGCGAGGTGGATCAGCGGCCGCGCCGGCGAGATCTCTACGATGCGAAGCAGCGCCTTGTCGTAACATGCCTTAAGCTGGTCGGTGTCACCCCGAAAATCCAAGGCCGCCAGTACTGTTCCCACGTCTCCTCCTCAGCCGGCCAGGAAATCCTCGAAGTCATTGCCCCGGGCGGTGACTCAACCTTCAGTTGCCGCCGCTTGCGTAGCCTGTGCCAGCATATCGATGATGATGTCATCGAGTGCGGTTCTGCCCGCTGGCTTCTCGGGTTCGGCATGTAGATCGTCACCGATCTCGAGATGTGCGGTGTGGCCAAGCGGGTCACGGTGCACCAGCAAGCGAAATCTGTGCCCGCGCCAGCTGAGCTCGAATGCCAGCACACCGGTGCCGTATTCGTCATGGAGCGTGATGCGTTCGGTGTCGGCGTCGAGCATCGCGTTGGCCTCCGCGATCATCTGCTCCGCGTAGGCGCGCAGCTCCACCCATTCGTCCACTGCGACGGCAATAGAGCAGGTGCCGCTCGGCTCGAACCGCAGTTTGGCCGGCGCCGTGCGGGCGCCACGTACCGCGTCGCGCACCCGTAACATGAACGGGGTGAAGACGACGTCACGTTGGCTGTCGTCGCTCGTCATCGGATCTCCTTGCCCGCCTGTCACATTCGTTAGGTTTTTTCGGCGAGAGCGTTGCTGGCCAGCATTTCGGAGCGGGCCTGCGGCGCTGGCTGTGCCGATGCATGTCAGGGTGTTTTAATCAACGGGCTGCGGATACCGCCGGTGGCCTTGTCGGACGCGTCGAAGAAGTCCTCCCGGAAAATATCGCGGGGGAACAACCGCTTTTTGATCAGCATTTTGATCGCCGCCTCCACCATCGGCGGCGGCCCGCACAGGTAGGCGACATGGCCGCGGCAGCTCTGGAAATCGTCTGCCACGACGTCGGTGACCAGCCCGTGGGCGAAACCGTCGACCTGCTCGTCGGACAGGCAGGGCCGATAGGTGAACTGCTCAGGGAACCGTGTCGCCAGGCCCCGGAACAACTCGACGTCATAGAGGTCGGCTTCGGTTCGCGCGCCTTGGTAGAGATACAGCCGGTGCGGCAGGCCGGTTTCCAGCACGTGCCTAACAATCGCCTTGAGCGGGGCGACTCCGGTGCCTCCGCCGATGAGGATCGCCGGCTGGCTACGGGCTTCCCGGAGAAAGAACCGGCCGTAGGGGCCGGCCAGCTGCACCTCGTCACCGACGGCAAGGTCTTTGAACACCCAGCCCTCGGTGCCCAGTCCGCCCGGGGTGTTGCGGATCTGCAGCTCGATGAGGCCGGGCTGGCCGGGCGGATTGGCCATTGACCAACTGCGGTTCACGCCTTTGCCGGGGATGGAGACCTGGACGTATTGGCCCGGGTTGAAGGACATCTCACCGTTCAGCTCGATCAGCAGCCGGCGGGTCGCGCGAGCACAGTCTTCGATGGCGGTCACCGTGCCGGTGTAGTCGCGAACCGGGTGGAACACCACCCCTTCCTCGACGTCGACATCGGCTTCGAAAACGATGTCGGAGTTCGGGGTCGCCACACAGATGAGGGCCTTGCCCTCAGTGCGCTCGTAGTCCATCAGCGCGAAGCTCGATGCGTCGTTGTGCTCGACCTCGCCTTCGAGCACCTGCACTTTGCAGGTGGCGCACGTGCCGTGGGTGCAGGCATGCGGCAACCAGATACCCTCGCGCAGGCACGCGTCGAGAATGCTCTGGTCGGCGCGGCACCGCACCTGCCGGCCGAGCGGTTCGACCGTGATGGTGAAGGTCTCGGTCATGTGGCGTCTTGACCTCCGCTGCTGCGTCGCGCTCAGGTGAATACGGTGGTGAACCGGTCGTTGAGCTCGCGGGTGATGTAGAAGATCCCCTTTCCGATTTGGTCGGCGGTCCAAGTGATCGTCGGGAAGTCGGCCCCGGTGATGTAGCCGCCGGCAAACACCTCGTTGCGGTTGCCCGACGGGTCGAAGAAATAGATCGTCTTCCCGCGGGTGATGCCGTGGCGGGTGGGGCCGATATCGATCGGCACGTCGTCCATCGCGAAGATGTCACCGGCACGCAGGATCTGGCTCCAGTCCTCGAGCCAGTACGCCCAGTGGTGCAGCTTGCCGTTCTCGCCCTTGATCACCGCAAGGTCATGCGGCTTCTGCCCGCAGAACATCCACGTCCCGATAAGATCCGGGTTGCCGGGCTCGGTGATCAGCCGCTCGGCGATGTGGAAGTCGAGGCACTCGATGAAGAAGCGTTCGACGAGCGCCGGGTCTTCTGCCGCGATCAGGGCGTGATCCAGCCGGTGCACCGCCACTCCCCTGGCGTGACGGGGCCAGGGATCCGGGTTGAGCGTGCCGGTTTCGGTGCCAACGTATTCCATCTCGGTGTACAGCTCGAGCACGTGTTCTGACGGCAGAACCACCCGTAGACCCTCGCCGACCGCGAGGTTTTCGCCCTTGCTCATCCGCTCGCTTTTCGCCCCGAACCGGGCGATGCGGTTCTCGAACTCGGCCAGGTCGTCTTCGGTGTGCACCTTGAAGCCGAGCTTGACCAGCCCGACCCCGCCTTCCTCGAGAACCACCGAGTGATGGTCGAATTCGTCCCAGGACTTCAGGTAGACCTTGCCCTCCTCCTGGGCGACGATGCTCTGGCCCAGGGTGTTGCTGTAGTGGCCGATGGCCTCCTCAAGATCGGTGACCCGTGCGTGCACATAACCGATCCGGTTCACTGACATCGCGCTGCCTCCTTGTCGAAAAATGGTGACTGTGTTGTGAGCTATGCGCTCGCGGTCTTGTGCGCCTTTTCGGCCGCGACCTCCCGTTGCCCGATGGCAAAGGCTATGGGAACGTTCAGTTTCAGCCTCTCGGCGTGGCGCAGCTGTAAGACGACCTCGTCGGAGGCCGGGCAGGCGCGACATGTCAGCACCACATTGGCTGCCCGCTCCTGCTCGCTGAGCACGCTGTAGGCGACCGCCTTGTGATACCGCACCTCGCCGGACACCAGATCCGCCTTGCAGATCCCGCAGCCGCCGCGACGGCACCCGTACCAGTAGGTGAAGCCGTTGCGGCGGATCACCTCGAGGATCGACTCGTTGGGGTGAGCCGAAAGCTCGACGCCGCGGGGCAGCAGGCGAAGAAGCGTCATCGCGGCACTCGGAAGCGGATCAAGCCTTTGTGCGCTATGCCCAGGTCGGCGATGGTCTCCGTTGGCTTGGGGTTGATCTCCTCCTGGTCGATGCGCCAGTCGGTGGCGTCGTTGGGCCGGTAGTCCGGGTCGGCAGACGCCCACGGGTCGATCATCTGTGTCTTGAAATCCGACCAGGTCATCGCCTTTGGCACCCGGAAGCACGCGGCGGAGCAGAAGAACATGTTGTCTTCCCAAAGGACGTGGACCAGCTGGTCGTCGCCGTAGAGCTCTTGGCGGTCTTTCGCGGGAAAGTCATAGCTCCCCAGTGCCCTAACGCTCATGTGCTCACTCCCAGGGGTGCGTGCCAAGTCGCCCACCGCTTGGCGTCTTCGGAGGTGGTGTACTCGCCGTTGTCACGACCATCGACGATGCCGTACCAGGCGAGCACGTCCGGTATCGTCGGCCCGCCGCAATTGCCCTGGTAGATCTGGTGCACGGGCAACCACGCCTGCACATACTTCTCGGGCTCCCGGTCGAAGATCCATTGGCATCCGTCCGAGCAGAAGTTGTAGCGCTCCCCACGGTAGACGCTGTGCCGCTGGCTGATGGTCGTCGGATCCCCGACTTCGGTGAACCCCATCGGGATCTGGCAGACCTGGCACAGTTGCGGCAATCCCGGGAAGAAAAACCGATTGCCGCTCGCCTGCATCCTGGCGGCCTTCTCGTAGAGCGGACGGTAGTAGCGGTCGAAGGTGTCGGGGTATCGCTGCGACAACCAATCCAGCTCGGCCTCCGGTGGGATCGTCGTCGTGAACGCCGCCGCGTGGGAGAACTGGTAGAGAATCCAGTGCACCTGGTGACTGACGTAGTCCTTCTCCACGATGGCCTGCTGGACGTGACGCGGCGGCCTGATGCCGTAGTACTCCAGGTCGGGGAACAGGCCCTCGAGCATCTGCTGCTCCAGGTACAGCTCGAAGGCCTCCTTCCAGCTCATCACCTTTTTGACCAGGAAATAGTCCATCATGGCGGCCACCAGCCCCAGCAGGCGATAGCCGCGCCAGAACCATTTGTCGATCCAGTCCTGCATGATCGGCACGTTGTCCTCGTCCTGCTCGAGGACGAACTTGATCACCTCCAGACCCAGGGTCATATGCCGGCTTTCGTCGCTTTGCGCGGAGAAGCCGAAGGTCATGGTCGGCAGGTCGCCGTTGAAGCTGGCGCCGCTCATGAACGGCACGAACAACAGGTTGGTCAAAAAGTACTCGAAGCTGAACGAGATCGCGGTCAGGGCTTCAAACGGCCCGGCCGAGAGCGCGTCGTCGAAGAACGACTTCGGCACGCTCAAATACCACACCCGGTCATGCATTTTCCAGGGTGAGTGCAACCCGTCGTAGTACTTGTTGTACATCGAGATCGCGTGCGTCTGGGTTTGAGCGTGCCGCAGCTCGTCGATGCTTTGGCACAGTGCCGCGAACCGCGGCCCCGGGCCGTTGAGATAGCGTCCCAGATAGGCGAAAAGGCGGTGCGCCGTGTACTCCAGGGGCATCACCCCTTGCAGGAACAGCTTGAGCGCGTTGAGGTAACGCGCGTCAGCCACCTGCAGGTGCCCCTGGCCCTGGGCAAAGCTTTCGATCGCCGCGTAGAGCCTTTTATCCTTCTCCGACTGGTATTTGGAGTACGCGTCGATGGTCAGCCGGAACGGGTCCTCCCAGGCGTCCCAGTCATGGATCTTGATGCCTTCGAATCGGGTATAGGGGTAAAGCTGCTCTTCCGAGACATATGTCGGCGTCCAGTCCAAATCCCGGGTCAGGAGCCGGTATCGCTCCCGCATCGACGCCTTGGCCACAATTCCTCCTTCAGTGCTCCCACTTGATCAGGATCTCGTCTTCGTCCCACTCGGCGATGTGGCCCACGTAGGACACGATCGCCAGCTGAAATTCGTGTGTCTCCCAGGGGCGGCCGAGAAGTTCCTCGACCGTGCTGCGCCGGATGACCAGATGCCCGGGGGACGTGATTTTGACTAGCCCGGGCATCCGCAGCACGTCAGCGCCGGGATTGTCCCGCTCGATCGCGTCGATGATCACGCGATTGTCTTCGGTGTCCTGCAGGTCCACACCCACCGGGCGAACCCGCCGGGTTCGTGTCTCGGTCATGCCCGAACTCCGCCCGGCGCGGTAACGGGAACGCCGATCTTCTCCAGGCTGGCCGCCAGCTCGGACGCGTAACGGGTGGCGGCGGACATGATCGAGGTCGAGGCAAAATTGGCTTCGATTCCCTCGGCCAAGCGGCGCACCGCTTCACACGCCTGCGGGTACCACCGATCTGCCATGGCGCCCAGCGCCTTTCGATTCGCCTGGCCGTATGACGGGTCCTCGACCCACGCCTTGAGCAACGCCGTCAGCCATTTCTGGTGGTCGGTGTACCAGCGGCTGAAGTGCTGGGCGAGCAGGCTGTAGGCCATCGCACCGCGGAACAGCGCGCGATCGTCGGTGTGCCGGAACAGCAACGGGTACAGTTGCGCGTCGGTCAGTTCGAACGCCAGCACCCCGCTGACCCAGTCGGGCTCGACGAGCGCCTGCTCGGCGAGTTCCCGCAGTGCCTGCAGGCTGGGCTGCTCCAGCCAGAACCGCTTGGCCTCGGCGAGCTTGTCGCCCGAGCCGCCGCCCATCGCCAGGCCGATCAGGCTCAGCAGCTGAGCGTTGCCGACCCGGTCCATGGACGCGAAGGCCGCCGGCTGGGCCACCGCCGTGCCCCACGCGAACCGGGCACCATTGATGAATGCCAGCTGGGCGCCCGATTCGTAATGGCGCAACGGTACAATCGCGTGGGCCACAAATGCGTGCCAGTTCTCTGGAAGCCTGTCGAACAGGTCGTGCTGCTCGATGTATTTCAAGTCGTTGGCGAACGCCTCGTAGTGAGTGGCCCGGTTGGCCACATAGGTTGCGTAATAGTATTGCCTGGGGTCGGTGTAGCTATACGGGTCGGCGAGTTTCACCGCCGAGTAGTCGGGATCGTAAATCTCATGCTGCGGGTCCCAAAGCGGGCGGTAATGGAAATTCTCCATCGCCTGCATGTTGTAGGTGCCTTCCTGATACCGGGTTGCCGGCTTGTCGCCGAACCGGTCGATCAGGTTTTGATAGGTGTTGCGGATCGGCTCAACCGCCTGGGTTCGTATTTCGTATCCGACCATCACCTCTCCCTTCGGCGCCGCTCCGGATCGGCACGCACCGTGGTGTCGCCCACGACCTCACGCTGCGCGAACCCGGGGTCTTTGGCAATGAGTTGTTCCGCATGGCGGAATCCGCGCCGTGATCGCCCAACCCGGCGGCGGTTCAGCCGAATCGCGCCGGTAACCGGGCACCGTAGCCGGACCAGGACGGCGGGCTAGGCCGGGCTCAGCCGGGCTATGCCCGTCGGCCCGGTTGCCCTGGTGTAGCCCTGGTCCGCCCGCCGTTAGTCGCGTCTCGGCTTCGGCACGGCGGCCCTGATGCCACGTGAAATCGCCGTGGCGGTCCGCAGCAGCGGCTCGACATAGCTGCGCAACTCGTCTGCTCGGCCATACCGGATCCGGCGCACAATGCCGACGGCCGCCACGACCTGCCCGCATTGGCCACGCACGGGGGCGGCGATCGAGGCGACACCGTGCTCGCGCTCGTTCACGGTGTGCGCCCACCCGCGCGCCCGAACCATGCGCAGTTCGCGGCGAAACTGAGTCGGGTCGATAATCGTGTCCGCTGTGCGGGCATCGAAGCGATGCACCGCCAACAGGGCCCCCAAGGTGGCGTCGGGCAGGTAGGCCATGATCGCTTTGCCGCAACTGGAGTAATGCGCCGGCAGCCGGGTTTCGTGCGTGCTCACCCCCTGCCGACCGTTGCGCTGTTCGAGCCGTTCGATATACACCACGTCGCTGCCCTCCAGCACGCCCAAGTGCACGGCCTGGCCGATGCGCTGGTGAAGGTGCACCAGGCTGGGCATCACCGCCTCGTGCAGCCGAAGCGGCGCAGTGGCCGCCGTGGCGAGGTCGATGGAGGTCAGGGCGAGGCGATAGGTGCGGGTCACCGGATCATGCTCCAGCAGATGCTCGGCGACGAGCGCGCTAAGGATGCGGTGCACGGTGCTCTTGCCAAGACCAAGCTCGCGACTGAGCTCGGTTACTCCCCGCGGGCCGGGATGATGACTGAACGCCATGAGCACCCGCGCGGTGTTCCGCGCCGCGGACCTCCGGTCCGCGGTGCTCTCCGGTGGCCCCGTCACCGTGTCACCGGACCGCGGGCACGCAGGGCGGACACGACGGCCCGGCGAAGCTGCACCGGGTCCAGCGGCTCGCCGGCGGCAAGCTCGGCGACCCGGGTGTCCTCGGGTGCCAACGCCAGGGCGAGCAGCCGCTGGCATTGGCGCAGGCCCGCGATCGCCGCCACCTCCATCTCGTCGACGAGGTCTTCGCGCCCGCTGGCATGCCGGCGCATCGTCGCGAAATCGGTCACGGCCGCTGCGTGACTGTGTGCCAGCCCGGCGCCGAGGTGCTCGGCCCGGTGGTAGTCCAGCGCCGCGCCCTGCTGCACCACGAGGTGATACAGCGTGGCACCGACCCCCAGCGCCCGCCGCACGCCGTCGACCGCCGGACCGGTCGACTCGGCGAGCGCGTGCAAGGCAGGCAGGACACTCGCATCGTAGAAACGGAGCGTCCACGACAGCGGTGGTGACCAGCCGCCGATTTCGATGGTCTCGTCGTCGCATCCGGCCAGCTGGTCGCGGGTGGCGACGATGTGCAGATTGCGCAGCCCGACCGCGGCGACTTCAAAGGGCCCCCCAGAGATCAGTGGCAAGCGCCGGCGGGCGGCGGGCGGAAGCGACCGCAGCTCGGCGGCGTATGCGCGATGGATCGAGTCGACAAAAAACGCCGTTGCCTGACGCATCCGAGCCTCGTGACCCGCCCCGGACTCCACATCTTCCACGCTAGGCAGCAGGCGATGAGCAAACATCGCTGTTCCAGCATGCAGAACAAGAGATCAAGAGATATCGCCGAATGGCCGCGGAGCCCCCGCCGAAATCGGTGGCGAAATCATTCACAGATGAGAATCGCAGTGGCGCGTCCTAGCCGCTTGGCTTAGCCCGCGTTGATCTGCATCACCACGGCCTTGGGCTCGGTGAAGAACTCGCGGCTGAAGTTGCCGCCCTCCCGCCCGATGCCGGAATCGCCGACCCCGCCGAACGGGGCCCGCAGATCGCGGATGAAAAAGCAGTTCACCCACACCGTGCCGGCCCGCAGCGCGGCCGCGACCCGGTGAGCGCGATGCACGTTCTCGGTGAACAGCATCGCGTTCAGCCCGTAGCGGGTGTCATTGGCTAACCGGATCGCGTCGGCCTCGGTGTCAAATGGCATTACCACCACCACCGGGCCGAAGATCTCCTCGCGAGAGCAGCGGGCCTGCTGACCCAGTCCGGTCACCACGGTGGGCCGCACACCCCAGCCCTCCCCCAGCCCACCGGTGATGATTGAGCCACCTTCGGACTCAATGGTTTCGACGTATCCGCGCACCTTGCGGTAGTGCTCCTCGGAGGCCAGCGGGCCGATCTGGGTGGCCTGCTGCTTCGGATCCCCGATGACCATGGCTTCGGCCGCGGCGGTAAACCGGCGCAGAAACTCGTCGTAGACGTCGCCCTGCACATACAATCGGGATCCCGCCAGGCACACCTGGCCGGTGTTGGTGAAGATCGCCTTGACGGACCACTCGACGGCGACGTCCAGGTCGGCGTCGGCGAACACCACGTTAGCGCCCTTACCCCCGAGCTCCAGGCTCACCGGCGTCAGGTTCGCGGCCGCCGCCCGGGCGATGGCCCGGCCGGTGCCGGATTCGCCGGTGAAGGTGATCCGGTCGACGTCGGGGTGTTCGGTGAGCGCCTGCCCGACGGAGTCAGGTCCGTAGCCGTGCACGACGTTCAGCACGCCCGGCGGCATGCCGGCTTCGATCGCAAGCCGGCCCAGCATAGTGGCCGAGGCGGGGGTGTCCTCGGCGGGCTTGAGCACCACGGTGTTGCCCCACGCCAGCGCGGGCGCGACCTTCCAGGTTTCCAGCATCAGCGGAAAGTTCCACGGCGCAATCGCCGCCACCACACCGGCCGGCTCGAACCGGGTGTAGGCATGATGCCCCGAGTCCATGGGCAACAGGTCCGCGGTGGCCAGCCGCGCGTGATCGGCGAAGAACCGAAAGTTCATCGCCGCACGGGGCACATCGTTGCCGCGCGACTGGCTGATCGGCTTTCCCATGTCGCGGGTATCGGCCATGCCCAGCTCGTCGGCGTGTTCCTCGATCAGATCGGCCAGCCGGTGCAGTATTCGGCCGCGGGCGGCGTATCCCATGCGCGGCCACGGCCCGGAGTCGAATGCGCGTCGCGCCGCGGCCACCGCGCGCCCGGCGTCGGTGCTGTCGCCGAGCGCCGCCTCCGCCCACTGACGACGGGTGTAGGGGTCAACCGAGGGGAACGTCGCACCCGAGACCGACTTGACTTCTTCACCGTCGATGACGTGCCCAAAAAATTCCATGCCCATCAGGTCTCCTTTGATGTCATCGCAGCTCGTTCGGCCAAGGTCACCCCGCCGGCCGAGAAATGGGTGGCCGGGACCTCTCGCACCACCACCCGGATGCTGGCCTCCGGCGCCCCGATCGCGCGGTGCACCGCGGCGTGCACCTCGGCCAACAACGCCCGGATCTGCTCGGCGCGGCGGCCCTCGACCAGGGTGATTTCCACCAGCGGCATCTCACTCGCACCTCAACGTGACCGCGCCCAGGCTGGAGAACTCGGCGCTGACCCGGCTGCCCGGCTGGACGAACACCGCGTCGGTCAGCCCGCCGGTCAACACGATCCACCCCGGCTCCAGCGCCTGCTGCCGCTTGGCCAGCGCGTTGGCCGCCAACGCCAGCGCCTCACCCGGATGGCCCTGCACCGCGGCGCCGGTGGCCGAGTCGACAACGTCGCCGTCCACCGCTAGCAAGCAGGCCTCCAGCGCCAGGTCCACCTCGTCGGGCCTGCGGGCCACCCCTCCCACGACGAAACGCGCCGACGAAGCGTTGTCGGCGACCACGTCGGGCAGCGTGAACTTGAAGTCGGTGTAGCGGCTGTCGATGACCTCCAGCCCGCCGTACACGTGCGACACCGCTTCCATCGCCCGCGCCGCGGTAATCCCGGGCCCGGCCAGCCGCTGGCCGAGCACGAACACGATCTCCGGTTCCACCCGCGGATGAATGAGCTGCCCCACGACCAGCGGTGCGCCCGCCGGCAGGGCCATCCGATCGGTCAACCACGCGGTGAGCGGCGAGTCGATCCCCATGCGTTGCTGCTTGGCCCGCGAGGTCAGCCCGAGCTTCACCCCGACGATGTGCTGTCCGGCCTCGACCTTGCGGCACACGATCTCGTCTTGCACCCGATACGCGGTCTCCAGGTCCAGACCCGGCCACTCGGCGCTCACCGGGCCGCGGTCGACACGCGCGGCCTCGGCATCCAACAGCACCGTCGCCGCCCGCGCCACATCCCACTCGGTCACGCGACACCCTCCCCGCGCTCGCCCGCCAGCTGCAGCGCGATATCGATGATCATGTCCTCTTGGCCCCCGACATAGCCGGCCTCGCCGACCCGCTGCAGAATCTCGTGCGCGGGCACCCCGTAACGCTCGGCGGCGCGTTCGGCGTGCAGCAAAAACGAGGAATACACTCCGGCATAGCCCTGCACGATGGCGTTGCGCTCGGCCCACGGCAGTCGCGGAATGAACGGCAGCGCGACCTCCGCGGCCGCGGCGAGCAGCCCGGGCAGATCCAGCCCGGTGCGCACCCCCAGTTTCGCGAATACCGCTGCCAGCACCTCTGTCGGAGAGTTGCCCGCCCCGGCGCCCAACGCGCACAGTGTGCCGTCGATCTGCCGGGCACCGGCCTGGTAGGCCACCAGCGAGTTGGCCACCCCCAAACACAGGTTCTGGTGGCCGTGCAGGCCGACCTCGGCCCGCTCACCGATCCGCGCGACCAACGCCTCCACCCGTGCCCGCGTGTCATCGGGCAGCAGCGCGCCGGCCGAGTCCACCACGTACACGCACTGACAACCGGCGTCAACCATGATCTGAGCCTGCGCCGCCAGCTCGGCGGGCTCGATCATGTGCGAGAGCATCAAAAAGCCGACGGTCTCCATGCCGAGGTCACGCGCGGCCCCGAAATGCTGGATCGACACGTCGGCCTCGGTGCAGTGCGTGGCGATGCGGGCCACCCGGGCTCCGGCGTCATACGCCTGCCTCAGGTCGGCCACCGTGCCGAGACCGGGCAGCAGCAGCACCGCGATCCGCGCGTTTTCCGCTTCGTCTGCGGCCGCGGCGACCAGCTTGATTTCGTCCTCGCCGGAAAAGCCGTAGTTGAATGTGGAACCCCCCAGGCCGTCACCGTGGGTCACCTCGATGACGCGCACCCCCGCGCGGTCCAGCGCCCGCACCACGTCGCGCACTTGCTGCTCGGTGAATCGATGCGACATCGCATGACTGCCATCGCGCAGCGTCGTATCGGTGATCCGCACGTCGATGCGCTGGTCGTTGTCTTGCACGCTCATCAGATCGCCACCTTCGCCGCTGCCAACAGCTCGCCCACTCGCGCGGCGGCCGCCGTCATGATGTCCAAATTGCCCGCCCACTCGGGCAGATAGTCACCGTTTCCCCGCACCTCCAAAAAGACACCGACCCGCGCATGGCCGTTCCAGCCTTCGCGGGGATCGTCGAACTGCGGGTCGGCGCGAAGCGTGTAGCCCGGCACGTAGCGGCGCACCTCGGCGACCATGCGGTGCACCGACTCGCTGATCGAATCGCGGTCGGCATCCGGATCGATCGCGCAGAACACGGTGTCACGCATGATCATCGGCGGCTTAGCCGGGTTAAGAATGATGATCGCCTTGCCGCGGGCCGCCCCGCCGACGCCTTCGATGGCCTTGGCGGTCGTCTCGGTGAACTCGTCGATATTTGCCCGGGTTCCCGGTCCGGCCGAGCGCGAGGCGATCGACGCCACGATCTCCGCATACGGCACCGGGGTCACCCGCGACACCGCGGCGACGATGGGGATCGTGGCCTGGCCCCCACAGGTGATCATGTTGACGTTCGGAGCGTCGATGTGGGTGGGCAGGTTCACCGGCGGGCACACAAACGGGCCCACCGCCGCCGGGGTCAGGTCAATAGCCTGAATGCCGGCCTCGGCGTAGCGAACCGCGTTAGCGGCGTGCGCCTTGGCGCTGGTGGCCTCGAAAACCAGGTCCGGCGGCTCCTGGGCTAATAGCCAGTCCACACCCGCCGCCGAGGTCTGCACACCCAGCCTCGCCGCCCGGGCCAGGCCCTCGGAGGCCGGATCCACGCCAACCATGTAACGCACCTCGATGTGCTCGCTTCGTTGCAGCTTCGCCAGCAAATCGGTACCGATATTGCCGGGCCCGACGATCGCCGCAGTCGCTTTGCGAGACGCGTTGCCTACCGTTGTCACTGGAGTCCACCGCCCTTTGAAAACCGCGCAGTCACCGAGCCCAGCCCGGCGAACGTCGTCGTCACCACATCGCCCGCGGCCACCGGCACCGCCGCCGTGATCGATCCCGGCAGCACCACGTGACCGGCCTCTAAGACGACCCCACGCGCCCCGAGGATGTTGGCCAGCCAGACCAAGGCGTTCAGCGGTGAGCCCAGCACCGCGCCGCCGGCACCGGATCCCGCCAGCTCCCCATTGCGGTAGATCACCCCGCCGATCAACCGGACGTCCACCTGCGACAACGGGACGGCGCTGCTGCCCAGCACCACTCCGCCGGAGGACGCGTTATCGGCGATGGTGTCCACCAGCTTGATCTTCCAGTCCCGGATCCGGGAGTCGATGATCTCCAGCGCCGGGGTCACGAACGCCACCGCGGCCATCGCCTCGGCCACCGTTACCCCGGGCCCGGCCAGTGACCTGCCCAGAACGAACGCAATCTCGGGTTCTACCTTCGGAGCCAAAAACCGCGATGAGTCGATGGGCTGCGACTCGAGAAAAAACATGCTGTCGGTGAGATGTCCGAAGTCGGGCTGGTCGACACCCAGTTGGCGCTGCATGGCCGCCGAACTCAACCCCACCTTGTGCCCCTTGATGACCGCGCCGTCGGCCGTCCACCGCTGCACCTGAGCCACCTGGATCGCGTAGGCGTCGTCGACGTTCAACCCGGGGAAACGGTCGGTCAGCGGGTCGATCGGCTCGCCGCGGCGGTAGGCGGACAGCAGCAGCTCAACCGACTCCGCGTGCGCCCGGCTGTTAGCGTCCTCGCTTGGTGTCATGGTGTGCCACCTGTCTTCCTGGCCCAAACGCTATCGCCATCAACCGTCGTGTGGGTTGCAGCGTTCTCGAGCGCGGAACGCCCTTGACCACTTGACAGTCGTCCTCGGCGCCGCACAATGCAAGGCATGCGTTCCACTGCACGGAACGAGGACTCGAATTCTTCGCCCTCGGTGTTGGCCCGCGCCACGGCCATCCTCGCCGCCGTTGGGCACGAGCGCCGCCCGCTGGGGATATCGGAGCTGGCCCGACGCACCGGGCTGGCCAAGTCCACCGTGCACCGGCTGACCGCTGAGTTGACCCAGCACGGCCTGCTGGAACGCCGGGGCGAGGGCGTGGTCCTGGGGTTGCGGTTATTTGAATTGGGTGAATTAGTGCCCCGCCAACTCGGTCTCCGCGAGGCCGCGCTGCCCTACATGGCCGATCTGCGGGCCGCGACCAGGCAAACCGTGCACCTCGCCGTGCTTGACAGCACCGAGGTGGTCTACGTTGAAATCCTTCGCCACAGTGACGCCCCACCGCTGCCGTCGCGGGTGGGTGGACGGCTTCCCGCGCACGCGACCGCGGTGGGCAAGGCCATCCTCGCGTTCTCGGCACCCGATGTCGTCGAGGAAGTGCTGCGCGGCGGGCTTCCCCGCCTGGCCGAGCGCACCATCACCAATCCCAGCCTGCTGCGGCGCAATCTCACGGTGACGCACACCCACGGAATCGCTTACGACTACGAGGAATCCCAGGCCGGGCTGGTGTGCGCCGCCAGCCCGATCACCGCCGCCAACGGCGCTGTTGTCGGCGCATTGTCCGTATCGGGATGGGCCGGGCGTCTGAATGTCCGGCGGCTCGGGCCCGCCGTTCGCACCGCTGCGCTCGCCCTCTCGCGAGACCTCGCGTCGTCGGGCACGTAGCCGCACGTCGTCACCCGTGGTCGGTGCCATACGTGGTCAAGACAGGGGTCAGGCCACAGCGGCCGCGCCGGCGTTGGCGATGTCGCGATCCTGCTCAGCGGAACCGCCGGATACCCCGATCGCGCCGACGAGTTCCCCGGACACCCGGATGGGCACCCCGCCGCCGAAGATCACCAACCGCTCGGCGTGCACGATCCCGTTGCGCACCGGCGGATCATCGGCGATCGCATCCCACCATTCGTGGGTCGGCCGCCCGTTGAAGGCGGTCACGGTGTAGGCCTTGTTCCGGGCGAGTTGCTCCGAGAGCAACGGGGCGCCATCCATCCGCAGGTAGGCCAGCAGCTGCCCGGCCCGATCGGTCACCGCCGCGCACACCGGCACACCGATGCGTTCCGCGTGGGCCACGGCGGCGTCAATCACCCGCCGCGCGCCTGCCATGGTCAGCGAGGACCACGTCGTGACATCCTCAGCCATCGCGCGAAGATGCTCCCTTCAGGTTCTCGGGATAGATCCGGTTAACGAACCCATCAAAGAATGCTTCGGAAGACGACCCGGGCAAAGCGACGATCCCGCCCGCCGGACATCCGAGCGCTCAGCGCCACGGCGCCATGGTGACCAGAATGTCCGCGCAACAACCGGAAACGTTCCTCATGACGGAACACCATAGTCACGCTCTCTACAGTGGTCACCGCAAGCGCCGTCTCACGCGCTAAAAGCCGGCCTGGCAGCCTCTGTTCGCTTACAGTAGCGTCGATGGACGTGTCTGGGTGCGGCCGCGGTCATGGCGGTCAGAGGCGAACGGGCGGACCGCGACGTGGAGCGGTCGCGGTGCGCCAGGTGCCGCGCCCGGCGAGACTCCCTAGCGCGCAGGTGGCCGAGCGCCGGGGCACCGCACGATCGGCGCTTCCAGCGGTGAGCCCGGCGATATGACGCGGGAGTTGACGTCGGCAACCCATTGGGGCGCGTTTACCGCGCGGGTGCACGACGGCGACATCGTGGCCGTGACCCCACTGGGCGGCGATCCCAACCCGGCACCGCAGCTACAGAATCTTCCCGGTGCCGTGCGGCATCGCAGTCGCGTCGCTAACCCCGCGGTGCGGCGCGGCTGGTTGCGCGCCGGTCCGGGGCCCAGTTCCACGCGGGGCGCCGAGGAGTTCGTCGAGGTCAGCTGGGACGAGTTGCTCGATTTGCTCGCCGCTGAATTGCGCCGCATCGTCGACCGCTATGGCAACGAGGCGATTTACGGCGGTTCCTACGGCTGGGCCAGCGCCGGCAGGTTTCACCACGCGCAAAGCCAGCTGCACCGTTTCCTCAATCTGCTGGGCGGCTACACGGCATCCCGGCACACCTACAGCGCCGGCGCATCGGAAGTGATCTTTCCCCATATTTTCGGCGCGGAGCTATTCGAAGCCCAGGCCAACGCCACCACCTGGGACGTCATCGTCGAGCACACCGAGCTGTTGGTGGCGTTCGGCGGTTTGCCGCTCAGGAACACCGCGGTGAGGCCCGGCGGGGTCACCCGTCACCTGGACCGCGACTACGTCACCCGATACCGGGCCCGCGGCGGCCGGCTGGTGTCCGTCAGCCCGCTGCGCGACGACATCACCGCCATCGCCGGCCCGCTCGATGACCGGTGCCGCTGGCTTGCGCCGGTGCCGGGCAGCGATGTGGCGATCATGCTGGGGCTGGCGTACGTGCTGGCTACCGAGTCCCTCGCCGATCGCGCCTTCCTGGACACCTACTGCACCGGGTATGAGCGCTTCGAACGCTATCTGCGTGGCGATGATGACGGGATACCCAAGACACCCCAGTGGGCCGCCCAGCTGTCGGGACTTGATGCCGGCGAGCTGCGGGAGCTGGCCCGCCAGATGGCGGCCAGCCGGACGCTGATCACCACCAGCCTGTCGTTGCAGCGCATCGAACATGGCGAGCAGAGCGTGTGGATGGGTGCCACCCTGGCGGCGATGCTGGGCCAAATCGGGCTTCCCGGCGGGGGATACGGGCACGGCTACGGCGCCAATGGCGTCGGCAACCCGCCCCTGGCGTGCCGGCTGCCGCGGCTACCGCAGGGAACCAATCCAGTGCGCAAGTTCATCCCGGTGGCGGCTATCACCGAACTGCTGGAGCGGCCCGGGGGGCGGCTCCCCTACAACGGCACGCTGCTGGATTTGCCCGATATCAGGTGTGTCTACTGGGCCGGGGGAAACCCCTTCCATCATCACCAGAACCTGCCCCGGCTGCGCCGGGCGTTGTCTAGGGTCGACACCATCGTGGTGCACGAGCAGTTTTGGACCCCGATGGCCAAGCACGCCGACATCGTGGTGCCCGTCACCACCAGCTTCGAACGCGACGATTTCGCGGGCAGCAGCACGGATCCCATGCTGGTCGCGATGAAGGCGCTGGTGCCGCGGTATGCGAAGGCCCGCGACGATTACGACACGTTCTCCGCGCTTGCCCACCGGCTGGGGTTCGGCCCGCAATTCACCGAGGATCGTACGGCACGGGAGTGGCTAGAACACCTCTACACCAAATGGTCGGTGGAACAGAGCTTTCCGGTGCCGTCGTTCGCTGACTTCTGGCGTGCCGGCCAGCTGGAGCTGCCGACCAGACCAGGTGTGACGATGCTCGCCGATTTCCGAGCCGACCCCGGCGCTAATCCCCTGGGCACCCCCAGCGGGCGCATCGAGATTTTCTCCACCACCATCGACGGCTTCGCGTTGCCGGATTGCGCCGGCCACGCCCGCTGGTATGAGCCCAGCGAATGGCTGGGAGGCCCGCGGGCCCAGTTGTTTCCGCTGCATCTGATCGCTAACCAGCCGCGCACCCGGCTGCACAGCCAGCTCGATCAGGGGGGCGCCAGCATGGCCTCGAAAATCCGTGGGCGAGAACCGATCCGCATTCATCCCGTGGACGCTCGTGCGCGCGGGCTCAGCGACGGCGACATTGTGCGGGTGTTCAACGACCGCGGTTCCTGCCTGGCTGCTGTGGTGATCGATGACAATCTGCGGCCCCAGGTGGTGCAGCTGTCCACGGGGGCGTGGTTCGATCCTGCCGACCCGGCCGATCCGGACTCGATGTGCGTGCACGGCAACCCCAACGTGCTGACCAACGACTGCGGGACGTCAACGTTGGCGCACGGCAGCACCGGCCAGCACGTGTTGGTCCAAATCGAGAAGTTCACCGGCGATCTGCCTGCGCTGCGCGCACATGAACCGCCTGCACTGGTGCGCTTGTAGAGGTCGAGATGTTCGGTGGCCGCGCGCTATGCCTTGCCGTAGGTGGGAAATTGGGTGCTGCCGTTGCGGAAGATGTCGATGCGGATGCGGGCGCGGACGGCCAGGGCGGCCTGGTGGATCATTTACTACCCGGCGAGCGGGGCGGCGGCCCAGACGCCGAATCATTGACCAGGGCCGGAACCGCAACCCGACACCACACAAGTTCACGTTTCCGCCTTCGGTGTGCCACGCCCCGCTCCCTACCGGGACACCGATATGCAGACATCGATATTCGAACGAGTAGCTAGCTCAGCAGGCTCTAATGTCATTTCAACCGCTGTATCTGCTGGCGGATAGCCAGCTGCTGTTCTGGCGGCGGCGGGACCGACTGCTCCTGGAGACCGCCCTCGATGGATTGGGTGGGCACGCAGGCCTCAGCGGCGCCTACATCGGTGCCTCCAACGAGGATCGTCCGGAATTCTACGAGATCTTCGAAGCCGCGATGGATGCGAGCGGCATCACCGCTCATCGCATGATCGGGTCGGCGTTCGGCCCCGCCGACCGCGCCTTCCTGGAGCGCGCCCAGTTGATCGTTCTCGCGGGCGGCGATGTGCGTCTGGGCTGGGACACGTTCGAGAAAACCGGCATGAAGGAGGCGATCCTAGACCGCTACGCCCAAGGAGCGGTCCTGGTGGGCATCTCCGCCGGCGCGGTCCAGCTCGGACGCTATGGAATCCTCGGGACACCGGGATCCCCCACGACCGAGCTGCTCGATGTGTTCAAGCTGGTCCCCATGGTCATCGACACGCACGACGAGCGAGCCGAGTGGGCACGGTTGTCGCACACGATTCATCGGCTGAAAGGGGCGGCTACCGGGCTGGGGATCCCCTCCGGTGGCGGAGTCATCGTGCACCCTGATACCACCATCGAGCCGCTGCGGCGTCCCGCGCACGAGTTCCGCTTCGAGGGCACTGTCGTCACGCACGCACTGTTGTGCGCCGACGCGGACAGCTGACTGCCCAGGCCGGCCTGTAGGGCCCTCAACGGCTTTTGAGTCGTGGGGGCGGGCGGGGCTCGGACCCGCGACCGCCGGATTAGGAGTCCTGGTCCGACGCTCCCATGGCCCGCGGAAACGGCGGGCGAAAAGGCCCCGCGATCCGCGGCATGCGGTAACGAAGCGCGGCGTACGCGCTACGACTCCTGGTCAGCCCATGCTGCTTCCGCCGTTGACACTGAGCACCTGCCCGGTGATAAAGCTGGCCTCCTCGGACGCCAGGAAAAGCACCGCGGCGGCGACTTCGTCCACCGTTGCCGGGCGGCGCATCGGGATGAGGCTGACCGCGATTTCGGTGATCGACCGGAATTCCTCGGGCAACGTCCCGTCGGCCAGGGCCGCTTCGATTTCGGGGGTGAGTGTGTAAGCCGGGGCCACCGTGTTGAAGGTGACACCGCTGGTGGCGTACTCCCGGGCCAGACCCACCGCAAACGCATGCACACCGCCTTTGGCGGCGTTGTAGATCGCGTGCCCGTTCAGGCCGTTGCGCACCGACTCGGCGCCGATGCTGACCACTCGCCCGTAGCGTGACGCGATCATGTGGGGAAGCACGGCCAGCGTGCAGTTAAGCGTGGTCCACAGATTGTTGTCGATCGTGCGCCGAATCGTCTCGTCGGTGTGGTGATCGGTGGCGGTGATCACGCCGCCACCGGCGTTGTTGATGAGAATGTCGATGCCGCCCAGCTCTTTAAGGGCCGCGCGCGCCAGTCGCTCTCCAGCCCCGGGACGGCTCAGGTCGTCGACGTGTCCGGCCACCACCCGCCGGGGATCGGCCGCCAGGCGTGTCGTCGCAGCCCTCATCGCCGCATCGTCGGGCCCGGCGAGCAGCACCGCGGCCCCTTCGGCAAGGAACCGGCGGGCCACCCCGAACCCGATCCCGGTCGCGCCGCCGGTGATCACGGCACGGCGCCCGGCGAGCCGGCCGGCGGTCACAGAATGATGCTCACAGCGCCGGCGGGCCGCAGCACCGTCATATCCATGACCGCTCGCTTATAGCAGATCCGCAGAGCGCCATCGGAGCGGCGGAGCCGATAGTCGTAGCGCCCGACATAGTGGTCGTCGCGTCCGCTGCGAAAGCGCCACACCGTGAAATACGCGCTGACTACGATATCCTCACCTGATTGATCGAGGATGCGCACATTGCTGACTTGATGACGAGTGCTCGCATGGGGGTATTCCCGGTGTGCTTTGCGGCTCTTCAGCCGCTCCACCCGCGCCAGTAGCCGAAACTTGTTGTCGTTGACCAGAACCAGGTCGCGATCCGGCATCGGATCGGGCAGATCGTTGGCGGGAATGATGTATTGGGCGTCGTCGGTGTAGAGCTGCGCCCATTCGTCCAGGCGCCATTCGTCGAGCAGCTGCGCCTCCAGATACAGCAGATCCTCGACTTCACAGCGCTGCACCGGCGTGGTGCCGCCACCAACCTCGATGGCCTGCCGTTCGAGTGTCATGCCACTACCTCCCGCTGCGGGCTGACCTGCTCGCGCCAGCGCCGCCAGAAGGCCCGCATCTGCTCCTCGTCGGTGGCTTTGGGCTCACGCGTCATCCCGCGGGAAAGATCGTTCCACTCAACCCCGCCGCTGCGGAACCCCTCCTGGCACGACTCGAGGGCCTCGATGTCGTCGGGCGTAGCCAGACCCCCCGGACCGAGGAAGCTCAAAAAACTTTCCAGCCGCAGTGCCCGTGCTTGCGGTATTTCGGCTTTCGGGGCAAGGTGCCAGGCGCTGACCTCCATGTGGTCCGCCGCGGTGGGCATAAAAGTGCGCACGGTGACCGCTTGGATATCGTTGACGATGAGGTTCGGGTAGATGAACAAGTTGCGGTTGTTTTCGGCCATCACCTCGGCGCGCTCAGGACCGTACCGGTCGACGAGCCGGGCCCGCAGCCTCTCGATTTCGGGTCGCGCTTGCTCACTAAATTGCTTCTCCCATTTGGCGATCGGCCGGCCCCAAGGAGCTTTGTATTCCATAACGGCGTGCCCGTGGCCTAATGCCCGGCCCCGCCCGGCGATCCCGCCGGCCACCCGGATGTCCATGGAGCTTAGATACTTCATGTAGGTGTCGTGGGTGGGCACCGCGTGGTAGCCGTCAATACTGTTCTCCACCAAAAGCTTCCAGTTGGCATTGATGGAATACTGGTTGGAGCCTTTGAGGATCTCCCAGCCCGACTCCGACTCGTCGACGATCAAATCGAGGTAATCGCGGGCGCCCGCCAAATAGTCGACAAGGCTTTCGGCATTGGTGTCGAAGGTGACGAACACGAAGCCGCGATAGGACTGCAACCCCGCGACGGGCCGCAACCCCATCTCCTCCGCGCGGAACGCCGGCCCGTAGCCTTGGCGGTCCGGCACACCGACCAGTTCGCCGTCGGTGTTGAACGACCACGCGTGGTAGAAACACTGAAACACTTTGCCGTTGCCCGAATCAGTGCGGCACACCAGTGCCCCCCGGTGCGGGCAGGTGTTGTGGAATGCCCGGATCTGACCGGTGTTAGCGCTGCGCACGAAAATCAGCGGCCGGCCCCCCACCGACCGTCTCACGAAATCACCCGGAGCGGCGATCTCCGACTCGTGACCGAGGTACAGCCAGCAGCGGTCGAAGACAAGGTCGCGTTCCGCTTCGAAAATCTGCGGTGAGGTCAGCGCCGAGCGGTGCACCCGAAACACGCCGTTGTCCGGGTCGTCGATGATCAGCTGTGTTGCAGCCGTGATCATGATCCGTCACCCTTTCCCGACTTCCCGAAGACTACGCGAGCCCATCGACGCCGGGCGGCCGGCTGACTACCTGTTCCGCCACGCCGGCGCCACCGCGGGCTGCGGGCGAATCCGGCACGGCCGCTAAGCGCTCTGCGGCGCCTTCGACGTGACCTGCCATTGGGGCCAGCCGGCCCTGCGGTTGGCCGCCGTCGCCAGCTCTTTTTCAGCCTGGGAGGCGAAACGCTCGTCCCAGTGCCGCAACCGCGGCTGGGCGATCAGCCGTTCCCACAGCGGCGGGATGAGGGCGCACACGAAACACAAAAAGGCGCTCGGCATCTGTGGCGCGTCCGGGCGTGGTTTCAGCTCGTGGAATTTGTACCGGCTGTCGAGATGGTGCTCGATATGGGTGGTGATCTCCACACCCAGTGGGCGGATGATCGTGCCGAGGTGATTCCAGGCGTGCTGCAGCTGGATCGGCGAGCCCGGCACCCGGACCAGGCCGTAATGCTGCAGATAGTTGAAACCTTCCACCAGCAGCTTCGAAAAGACCATCGCCGCGGCGGCCACCGCCATTCCCACCGGCCCGGCGACGGCGTGCACCGCTGCGAACAGCAGCGCGAGCAGCCCTATCTCCACGTACACCGCGTTCTTCGGATGAAAGATCGACAAGTCCCGCTTGCGCAGCGAGGTCACCGAGGTGACCACCCCGTCCTTCCACGCCCCGTAGGACGCCTGCCACATGAACGCGTAGATGCTCTGCCCGCGTTTGGGTGTGTCGCTGTCCTTTTCGGTGCACAAGTCGAGGTGGTGGGTGAGTTTGTGCCCCACGTCGCGATTGGGATCCAGGTAGACGGTGCTATAGACCTTGGCCACGGCGCGGGGGAACAGCGCACGCCGATGCATCAGCTCATGGGCGATCGGCAGGTTGGGGACCGCGCCGATCCACCCCACCGACAACACCATGCCGATGACCCCGGCCGCGTTGACCGTCCCGCCCGGCAGCGGCACCGCGCTGTGCCCCGTCCAGGCGCCCAGCCGCAGCGCGAACAGCGTCCATAACGCCGCCAGCAGCGGCAGATGCAAGTACAGCGGCACTTCGGCTAGCCATGCCGCCCGGATGTTGCGGATCTTGTGGTCGGCGGGCAACACGATGTCCAAGAACATCAGGATCGGGAAGGTTGCAATGCCGGCCCATACCCAGCCGCCTCCTAGCCACAATCCGGCCACGGCCGCCCCGGCGACCAGGCTGACCAGGTAATACCGTGCGGCGTCCATGTTCGGCTCCTTTCTACTCACAGTTCTTCTCACAGTTGACTTTTCCACGGTCGACGCACGTCACGCGCGCATTAATACCCCACCACCGGCTTGATGGCGCGGCCGGCTTCGGCGTCCGCGATGGCGGTGTTGATCTCGGTAAACGGGTAGCGCCGCACGATCTTGTCAAACGGGAATCGGCCGCGCAGGTACAAGTCGATCAAGCGGGGAATGAATAGGCTCGGCACACTGTCGCCCTCGATGATGCCTTTGACCGCACGCCCGAACAGCAGGTGCATCAGATCCAACGACACCTCTTGCCCCAGGGCGTTGGCGCCGACCAACCCGGCGGTGCCACCAACGTTGAGCGCGCTGACGGCCTGCCGCAGGGTCGCCGGTAGCCCGACGGCGTCCAGCGTGAAATCCACTCCGCCGCCGCTGATGGCCTGAATCTGCTCCACGGCGTCGCCGGAGGCTTTCACGGCGTGGGTGGCCCCCAGTTCGACCGCCATGTCCAGTCGCGACGCGCTGAGGTCGACCGCGATGATCGGGTCACAGCCGGCGATCACCGCACCCATGACCGCAGCCAGGCCGACACCGCCGGCACCGAACACGGCGATGCTCGCGCCCGCGGGCGGCGCCAGCGCGTTGAGCACCGCGCCCGCGCCGGTTTGCAGCCCACAGCCCAACGGCCCCAGCAACTCCAGCGGCGCCCGCTCGGAAACCTTGACCGCGTCGCGTTCCGCCACGACCACGTGACTGCTAAACGAGGACTGGCCGAAGAAATGACCGTTGAGTTCGGCGCCGTGGCGGTCGCGATAGGCCGTGGAACCATCGGCGCGGCGGCCACCGAAGTTCAGCCCTACAAAGGCATCGCAATGCATCGGATGCCCGCGCAGGCAGTTGCGGCACCTGGAGCACGACGCCGGCGCGAGCACCACGTGGTCACCCGGCGCCAGCGCATGCACAGCCGAGCCCACCGCCTCCACCACACCCGCGCCTTCGTGCCCCAGTATCGCCGGCGGGCCGGGGGGCAGCACCTGATCGCGCACGGTGATATCGGTGTGGCAGATCCCGCTTGCCACCATGCGCACCAGAACCTCGTCGGCGCGCGGCTCGCCGATCTCGACGTCTTCGATGTGAAAGGGCCCGCCTTTTTCCCGGAGCACGGCGGCCACGCCGGTTGTCATCGTCATCTCCTCGTGGCGTGCTCAGTTGCCCGCCGCCGGCGCGCCTAAGTAGACCGACTTCTGCTGCTCGTAGGCGGCCAGCCCTTCCGGCCCGAGCTCGCGGCCCAAACCGCTGGCCTTCACCCCGCCGAACGGCGCGGTGGGGTCGGGCAGATAGCTGTTGATGCCGATCGTGCCGGTCTGAACCCGGCGGGCCACCTGGACCGCGCGCTCGGGGTCGCTCGTCCAGATGGTGCCGCCCAGCCCGTAGTCGGAGTCGTTGGCGATAGTCACCGCCTCGTCGAGATCGGTGTAGCCGATCACCGATAGCACCGGGCCAAAGATCTCCTCCCGCGCCACCGTGAAGGTATTGTCCACGTCGGCAAACACCGTCGGCTCGACGAACCATCCCTTCTCCAGTTGCGCCGGTCGCCCCCCACCTACGGTGATCTTGGCGCCCTCGTCGAGCCCTTTCGCGATGTACCGTTCCACGCGTCGCCGGTGCTCGGCGCTGACCATCGGGCCGATCTGGGTGCCGGGATCGAGCGCATCACCAACGGTCAGACCCGCAACGAAATCGGTGAAGACGTCCACGATCTGCCGGTAGCGGCTGCGCGGGGCCAGCACCCGGGTGCAGAGGTAGCAGGTCTGGCCGTTGTTGAGCAGCGTCGCGCCGAACAGGTTTTGCGCCGTGGCCGCCAAGTCCAGATCGGCGTCATCGAGGATGATCGCCGCCGACTTGCCGCCCAACTCCAAGGTGACCGGGCGCAGCAGCCGGCCACACACCTCGCCGATCTGGCGGCCCGCTGCGGTCGACCCGGTGAAGGCGACCTTGTCAACCCCGGGATGGGACACCAGGTAGGCGCCGATCTCGCGCCCACCGGTGATGATGTTGACCACACCCGGCGGCAGCTCGGCCTCCTGCACGGCCTCGGCCAGCAGGTAGCTGTCGAGCACCGTCTCCGGTGAGGGCTTGATGACGACGGCGCAGCCGGCCGCCAACGCCGGAGCGTATTTAAAGGCGGCCAACGTTTGCGGGAAGTTCCATGGCACGATCGCGCCGACGACCCCGACCGGCTCGCGCCGCACCAGGGTCGTCCCGCCGAACAAGCCGGGGCGCTTCTCCTCCGGATCGCGGTCGCGAACCATGGCCGCGTAATAGCGCAGCAATGTCGCCGGAAACACCGCTTCCAACTGCCGCGACACCGTGATCGGCATGCCGTTTTGGCCGCTGACGCGCTGCGCGATCTCCTCCGCACGCTTGTCGAGTGCGTCCGCCAGCCTCTCCAACGCCTCGGCCCGCCGCGCCGGCTCCCACCGCGGCCATCCCGCCGGGTCATCGAATGCGTCGCGCGCGGCGCCCACCGCCGCGTCGACCTCTGCCCGGGTGGCCTCGGGTGCCTGCCCCAGCACTTCCTCGGTGCTCGCCGACACCACGGTGATCGGCGTCGCCGCGGGCGGCTTGACCCAGTCTCCACCGATGAACAGCTCGTCGTACGCCAACGACATGTCGTCTCCTTAAGGGCAGCGCAGCAGATGAGCCAGCTCACCCGCCGGGCCGCGGTGTGAACCAGATCACGCACAGACTAGAGGTTTTTAACCGTGATAGTCAAGATCTATAACTAGAAGGAATTTTGTGCGAGCGCCACCGCATGCCCGGACGGCAGGATCACGATGCCGAGCCGAGACGACCTGCGGCCGGGCAGCGGATCGGGGCGCGGAATGCGGAATCAAGCCGTTGTCGAGACGTCCGCGCCGTCGAGCGCGTCGGTCCGGCCGCCATTGCCGACAGTGGGCTGCACCGCCGGTGGCGGGCACGGCGGGGCGGTTTCGATGGACACCCGCAGGCGATCCAGAAGCACCGCCAGTTGGTGCAGGTCATCGCTGGTCAACCCGCTGGTCAGGACCTTGAGGTAGCGCCAGTGGTGGGGCAGGAACCCGGCTAAAAACGCCTCCGCGGCCGGGGTGATCTCGACCAGAAACGAGCGCCGGTCGTGGGGATTAAGCACCCGGCGCACCAAAGACCGCCGCGCGAGGGTGTCAATCAGACCGGTCAGGTTGGCGCGACGAACGGAAAGTAACTCGGCGAGTTCTCCCATCGTGACCGGCTCCTGCACCCGGTGCAGCACACTCAGCGCCTGGAACTGGCTCAAACTGAGTTTGTAGGGGGCCAGTTCTGCCGCGTGCGTGCGATCTACCGCCGCCACGGCGCGGTAGAGCATCATCATCACGGTCAGCGACTCCGGGTCGAAATCGTCGCCGGCCTCGCGCGCGCTCCGGGTGACCTGTTCGGCCACCGACAAACCTGCCCGGCCGGCCGCGACGCCGCGATTGCGACCTGCTGGCTGTGCGCTCACCTGCACTCCCTCGCGGGTGGAACCGGTATTGTCAGCAAAGTTTAGCACGGGAAGCTTGTTGACCCTGATATTTATACTGCTGTACTATCAAAACCTACTATCAATGGGCGATCTGAGCTGCCGGAGAACCGCGCGGAACGCAACCACAGGAGGACGGCCATGGGTGAGGTGCTGGGGATCGGGTTGTCGCATTACCCACCGCTCAGTGGCCGGGACGAGGACATGGCCGGCCTGCTTCGGGCTGCCCTCAAAGATCCGGCCATCCCGGCGGCGGCGAAGGACCCGGCACACTGGCCCGAGCTGATGCGCCGGGAATGGGGTTCCGACGAGGGCCGCTCGGCTGCGGCCGCGCACCGCGCCGCTCTGGTGGCCGGATTTGAGCGCGCCCGTGCGGCCCTGGATGAGTTCGCCCCGGACGCCGTGCTGATCTGGGGAGACGACCAATACGAGAATTTCCGCGAAGACATCATCCCCGCCTACTCGGTTCAGGCCTACGAGGACATGGAGGTCCGGCCCTGGGTGCAGGCCGATCACTCTTCGAACATGCTCGGTCGTGCCAACGTCTGGAACGAACCCGCCGACACCACGGTGTTCAAGGTGCGCGGCCGCCGCGACATCGCCAAACACCTCGTCACCTCGCTGCTGGATCGCGGCATCGACGTCGCCTACGCGTATGAGCCGCTGCACCATCTGGGGCTGCCGCACGCATTTCTCAACGCCATCTTGTACCTGGACTATCACCGCACGGGTTTCGACTATCCCGTCATCCCGTTTTCGGTCAACTGCTACGGGCGTCGCGTGATCAGCTACCGGGGTTTTGCCAGCCGGCTCGACGACACGCGGGAACTCGATCCGCCCTCACCGCATCCGGCTCGCCTGGTGGCCGTCGGCGCCGCGGTCGGGCAGATCATGGCCGAGTCGCCATGGCGGGTCGCTCTGGTGGCGTCCTCGAGCTGGTCGCACGCCTTCTTGTGCGACAAGACCTGGCGGCTGCGGCCGGACACGGCCGCCGACCGCTATCTCTATGACCGGCTCATCGCCGGCGATGTCGACGCGTGGCGGGCGGTGTCGCTGACCGATCTGGAGGAATCGGGCCAGCAGGAGCTGCTGAACTGGTTTGCGCTGTTGGGGGCGATGGAAGCGGTGGGCTCGCCGGCACCGTCATGGTCGGATTTTGTTGAGACCGATGTCTTCAACTCCAACAAAGTGTTCGCGATCTATCGGCCATGACGACAGCAAGCCCGCCGTCGAGAGCAAGGCCCGGTTTCTGAGGTATCCGGTGTGATGACATCACCGACGATGCGGCCGGAACGGCTTGCCCACGGCACCATCGACTTTCACACCCACGCGATCGACCCCGATTTGCCCGACGTCGGGGCAACGCATCAGGGATCCTTTCCCCGTGTCGAGCGCGCCGGTGAGCGCAGCGCCCGGATCATCGTCGATGACCGCGTGTATCGCAACATCGACGACACCTGCTGGTCGGCGAACGCCCGGATCCGCGATATGGATCGCGAGGGCATCGCCGTGCAGGTTCTTTCCCCGATCCCGGTGACGTTGTGTCACGAGCAGCCGGCGTCGGGCGCGGCGATCCTGGCGCACGCCCAGAACGACTTTTTGGCAACCCTGGTCGCGTCCGCGCCGCGGAGATTCCTGGCCCTCGGCGCGGTGCCGATGCAGGATCCGCCGCTGGCGATTCGGGAATTGACCCGGTGCGTCACCGAACTCGGGTTCCTCGGCGTCGAGATTGGCACCCGCGTCGGGGAATGCGACCTCACCGACGCCCGGTTCCGGCCGTTCTTCGACGCCGCGTCATCACTGTCGGCGGTGATCTTCCTCCACCCGGTCGACCGCGACCTGGATCCGCGGGTGACCAACATGGGGTTGGGGTTTGGGATCGGCATGCCCACCGAGACGGCGATCGCCGCGGCCGCGCTGTTGTCGGCCGGAATCGTGCAGGCCAGCTCCGGCGCGCGCTTCGTGCTCGCCCACGGCGCCGGCGCGCTTCCCGCCCTGCTACCGCGTCTGGACCGCGGGCAGCGCCTGGCTGTCGGCCCGGCCGCTGCTGAGCCGCTTTCGATTGCCGCACGTCAACTGTGGTGCGACTCGTTGACGTATGACGCCGCGAGCCTGCGGCTGGCGCTGCAACGGTTCGGCGCCGAGCATGTGGTCCTGGGCACCGACTACCCCTTCGCGGCACGTGAATGCCCCGCCGGAGAAGTCCTGGCGCACCTCGATCCCCAGCTGCGGCACCGTATCGGTGCGACCAACGCCTGCGCGCTGTGCTCGGGCATCAAGACACCCCAGCCCTCCTCAGGTGTCCGGACGCAGCAGACGGGACAGCTAACCGATCAGCCACCATTGGTCACATGATGAGCCGCACCGACGTCGACGTCGCAAACCGGAAGGGAAGCACCAAGCGATGACCGCCGACACCAACACCACGAACCCCGCTATCGGCGCGTCCGTCGACGCCGGCGGGATCATCACCAACTACCTGCGCGCCGGGGACCCGGCGGGAGAGCCCGTGGTGTTGTTGCACGGCTCGGGCCCCGGGGTGTCGGCCTACGCAAACTGGCGGCTGACCATCCCCGCACTGGCCGCCACCCAGCACGTCTTGGCGCCCGACCTCGTCGGCTTCGGCTACACCCAACGGCCCGCCGGCTACCACTACACCATGGACAACTGGATCGCCCACGTCGAGGCGTTTCTGGCCGCGCTGGGACTTCAAGCGTATGCGCTGGTGGGCAACAGCTTCGGTGGCGCGTTGGCGCTGCGGCTGGCCACCCGACACCCCGATCAGGTCCGCCGGCTGGTGCTGATGGGCAGCGTCGGCGTTCCCTTCCCGCTGACCGAGGGCCTGGACGTGGTGTGGGGCTATGAGCCCTCGGTGCCGGCGATGCGCCGCGTGCTGGATTTTTTCGCCTACAACCGTGAGCTGATCACCGACGACCTGGCGACGGCGCGCTATCAGGCCAGTGTGCAACCGGGTTTTCACGAGTCCTACGCGGCGATGTTCCCCGCTCCCCGCCAGCGCTGGGTCGACGCGATGGTCACCGACGACAACGCCATTCGTGACATCCAGTGCCCCGCCCTGATCGTCCATGGCCGGGAGGACCGGGTCATCCCGCCCGACACCTCGCGGCGGCTTTTCGAGCTGATCCCCAACGCGCAATTGCACATGTTCGGAAAATGCGGGCATTGGACCCAAATCGAGCATGCGGCGGCCTTCAACCGTCTCGTCGCGTCGTTTCTTGCCGAAGAACAGCAATGAGCCCCTGCTGAGCACGAGAAGAGACCATGGTGAAACTGTTCTCCCGTGCCAACACCCACGGGCCGCGCACCGCCACGATCACCGGCACCAGCAAGGTGTTCGAGGTTCCCGGCAAGGATTCCATCCTCAACGAAGCATTGGCCGCCGGTATCCCGTTCCCACACAGCTGTACGGTCGGCACCTGCGGCACCTGCAAATCCAAACTCGTCCACGGCAAGGTTCGCGAAATCGTCGATTCCGCCATCGCGTTAAGCGCGCAAGAGCTGCGTGAGGGCTACATCCTGCCGTGCCAGAGCATCGCCCGGACCTCCATCGAACTCGACGTCGCCGGCCTAACCGACATCCCGGATCACCCGCTGGTGCACGCCGAGGCGGTGATCAGCGCGCACCGGGCCCTCACCCACGACATCGCCGAGGTCACCGTCACCCTCGACACCGATCTCGACTACACCGCCGGCCAATACGCCGAACTGCGCCTCGACGGGGTGACCGGCCCGCGGTCATATTCTTTTGCCACCGCCCCGGACGAGACAAATTTGCGCCAAGCGACATTTTATGTCCGCCACGTGGCGGGTGGGCAGTTCACCGACTGGCTGTTCGACACCAATAGGCAAGGCGCACAGCTTCAGCTGGCCGGTCCCTTCGGTGACCTGTGGCTGCGCCCGGCCGAGGAACCTATTTTGTGTGTGGCCGGTGGCAGCGGACTCGCGCCGATCAAGGCGCTGCTCGAAGATGCCGCGCGCCAACGCTGTAAGCGACAAACGATCCTGCTCTTCGGGGCCCGGAGGTGGCGGGACCTGTACTGCCTGGCGGAGTTAGACGCCTTGCGCCGCTCCTGGAACGGGCCATTTGAGTTCCACCCCGTCCTCTCCGAGGAGCCAGTGGAATCGGCCTGGACGGGTGCCCGTGGCCTCGTCACCGACGTGCTGCACCAGCTACCGGGCCAGTTCGCTCACGACTGCCACGTCTACACGTGCGGTCCTCCCGTGATGATCGACGCCCTAGAGGGCGCCTTACGCGAGATCCGGGCCGACACGCAGCACTTCTATGCCGATCGATTCGTCACCCGCATACCCGGGGCCGCACAAACCCTGTGAGAAATCCATGAATCCATGTATCCCGAACGTGTCGCCGCCCCAACATTCGGAGGTCCAATGCCGACATCAAAGTCACAGACGCTGGCCACGGGTCCGATTGCTCTGCACCGCAGCCGAAATCGCCAACCGATTGTCCGCTTCCGCCACGAGCCAGATTGCCGAAGCCATGTCAGGCCAGGGCTAGCGATTTATCTAGTGTGATGACCGCTGCGACGTGCGATGGTTTCAGGAAACACCCACTGGAGGCAATGATGACCACATCGATGACGGAGAACCTCGACCGCCTCGCAACCCTGCTTGCCGACGCGGTGATCGAAGACCCGCGCGCCGGCCGCTACCGGGTCAACCGCCGGATCTTCACCGACGACGAGCTATTTGAACTGGAAATGAAATACATCTTCGAAGGCAACTGGGTCTACCTGGCCCACGAAAGCCAACTGCCCAACCCAGGTGACTACTTCACCACCTACATCGGGCGCCAGCCGGTGGTCATCACCCGCGATAAGGACGGTGCACTGCACTGCCTGATCAACGCCTGCGCGCACCGCGGCGCCATGCTCTGCCGCCGAAAGACCGACAACCGAATGACGCTGACTTGTCCGTTCCACGGCTGGACATTTCGCAACGACGGTCGGCTGCTGAAAGTGAAAGACCCCGAGGACGCAGGCTACCCGCCGTCGTTCAACGCCAACGGCTCACATGATCTGACAAGGGTCGCCCGTTTCGATAGCTACCGCGGCTTTTTGTTCGGCAGCCTCAATCCCGACGTGTTGCCCTTGACCGAACACCTCGGCGACGCCACCAAGGTCATCGACCTGCTCGTCGACCAATCCCCCGACGGCCTGGAGGTGCTGCGTGGTAAATCGACCTACACCTTCGACGGCAACTGGAAGGTGCAGGCCGAAAACGGCGCCGACGGCTACCACGTCTCGGCCACGCACTGGAATTATGTGGCCACCACTTCGCGGCGCAGTACCGGCGAATCCAAAACCGGCACCAAGGTGCTCGACGCTGGCAGCTGGGGCAAAAACGGCGGCGGTTACTGGTCGTTCCCGAACGGGCATGTGTGCCTATGGACCTGGGCTGCCAATCCTCAGGACCGGCCGCTGTGGGATAAGCTCGATGACCTAAAAGCCACCCTGGGCGCGGCCAAGGGCGAGTTCATGATCAAAGGGTCCCGCAACTTGGGCATCTATCCCAATGTTTATTTGATGGACCAAATGTCCACGCAGATAAGACATTTCCGGCCAATCGCGCCAGACAAGACCGAAGTGACCATTTACTGTATCGCCCCCAAGGGCGAGAGTCCCCGGGACCGGGCTCGCCGCATCCGCCAGTACGAGGACTTTTTCAACGCCTCCGGTATGGCAACACCCGACGACTTGGAGGAGTTCCGCTCGTGCCAGCGCGGCTTTCACGCGACCGCCGCGCATTGGAACGACATCAGCCGCGGTGCCGAGAATTGGCTATCCGGCCCCGACCACGTCGCCGCATCACTGGGCATGCGAGGAGTTATCTCATCTGGCACCCGCAACGAGGACGAGGGACTCTACGTGACGCAGCACAGTTATTGGCTGCGGACCATGCAGGCCGCTCTGGCCCAAGAAGCGGCCCGGCAGCAGGAGAACATCAGGTGACCACCGCGCAGAACGCCGATGCCGGCAGCAAATTAATCACCCAGAACACGGTCGAGCAGTTCCTCTACCGCGAAGCCCGCTACCTCGATGACCGCGAGTTCGAAAAATGGCTGGAGTGCTACGCCGACGACGTCATCTACTGGGTTCCCACCTGGGGCGACGACGACCGACTGGTCGAAGACCCACAGCGCGACATCTCCCTGATGTACTACGCCAACAAGGGTGGCCTGGAAGACCGGGTTTTTCGGATCCGCACCGAGCGCTCCTCGGCCACGTCACTGCCCGAGCCACGCACCAGCCATAACATCACCAACGTCGAGGTCATTGAGCGCCGCGGTGACCTGGTCGATGTGCGATTCAACTGGCACACCATGTATTTCCGCTACCAGAACGTCGACGCTTACTACGGGACATCGTTTTACACCATCGACTTCTCCGGTGAGCAGCCACTGATCCGGCGCAAGACCGTGGTGCTGAAAAACGACTACATCCACCATGTGGTGGACATCTACCACTTCTGAAGGTGCGCACATGGCTGCCGATGCCGCAACCTACCGGGTTGCGCTTTCGTTCGAAGACGGGGTCACCCGATTCATCACCTGCCGGGAGGGTCAGACCGTCGCCGACGCCTCGTATCGCCAGCGCGTCAACATCCCGGTGGACTGCCTCGACGGCGCCTGCGGCACCTGCAAGGCGTTTTGCGAATCCGGCCGCTACGACGGCGGAGCCTACATCGCCGACGCGTTGTCCCCCGAGGAGGCCGCGGCCGGATACTGCCTGCCCTGCAGCATGAAACCCCGCTCGGATCTGGTTCTACAGATCGCCAGCACCTCCGAGGCCGCCAAGATAGCGGCGGCCCGCTACAGCGGCACACTCACGGCCCTACGCCAGCTTTCAGCGACCACTATGCAAATCGGCATCGACATCCCCAACCGCTCTGAGCTGGCGTTCCTGCCCGGTCAATACGTCAACATCACCGTGCCCGGAACCGAACTCACCCGGTCCTACTCGTTCAGCAACTCCCCGGCCGAACGGCGGCTGACTTTTCTGATCAAATTGACGCCGGGCGGTGTGATGTCGAGTTACCTGACCGGCACGGCCGCCCTCGGCGACACGATCACCTTCACCGGCCCGCATGGCTCGTTTTTCCTGCGGGAGGCGGACCGGCCGGTGCTGATGCTGGCCGGCGGGACCGGCCTGGCGCCGATCCTGTCCATGCTGGGCGGGCTGCGCGAGCAGTCCAGCCGTCGCACAGTGCGGTTGATCTATGGGGTGACCACCGACGATGATCTGGTGGCGCTCGACGAATTGGCCCGGTTTTCCGTCCAGCTACCCGGCTTCAGCTGGGACTACTGTGTCGCCGACCCGGGCAGCACGGCGCCCAACAAGGGGCCGGACAAGGCCTACGTCACCAGCCTGCTTCAGCCGGCGCATCTTAACGACGGCGACGTCGCCGTGTACGTGTGTGGCCCGCCGCCGATGGTCGACGCCGTGCGGGACCACTTCAGCGCCGCCGGATTTGAACCATTCGGCTTTTACTACGAGAAATTCGCGCTCGCCGTGCCCGCCACCGACGAATCCGCCGCAGCGCCTTCTGCCGCCGCGTCTTCGCATGAGGAACAGCTGCTGCCCGCAGCCGATGCCCGAGCGGTCGGAGGTCAGATCATGCTGCCTGCCCAGGACATCGGCGCCTGGGCCGGGCCGGTAACCGTTACCGAGGACAGCCACGCGATACGCCAAGTGGCGGGACAGGAGATCTTCCCACCCCCAGGTAGGTCGGCGCCCGATGCCGCCACACCACCGACGCTTCCCCCATTACCTGCCACGGTCAGCCCGGATGGCTACCAGATCGGCGAGGAACACCCGCCGGTGCACGCCTCCGACGCCCTGTTCGAAGCCCGGCAGGCCTTCGAACTCGGCGTGCTGGACCTGACCCTGGGCCGTTTGACCAGCCAGCAGCTGGCCGGCTACCGGTTGCTCGCCGAGTCCACGCTGCGCTACGTCGACGGCGACCGATTGACCGACGCCGCCCAATACACCGAAGCCAACGCCGCGTTTCACGACTATTTGTTCACGCTGAGCGGCAACCAGCACCTGTTACAGGCCTACCACGCCCTCGATATCAAGGGCCGGATGAGCGAAGTGCTGCGTGACGCGACCTGGTGTCACCCGCTGATCGCCCGAGACCACGTCGACATCGTCGACGCGGTCGAGGCCGGCGACCGCGAGGCCGCGCGGGCGCTCATCATCGCCCACGCCGAGCGATCCAAGCGCACGATGCGCCGCGCCATCGCGGACGCGCATGCCGAGCGGCACCCGAAATTCGCCACACCCGGTCGTTTCACCGGCAAGGTCGTCATCATCACTGGAGCGGCCCAAGGCATCGGCGAGCACACGGCCCGGCGGATCAGTGCCGAGGGCGGCACCCTGGTGCTGGCCGACCGCTCCGCGCTGGTGAAGGAACTCGCCGAGGAGCTGTCGTGCTTCGGGGCGCATCCGCTGGCGGTCACGATTGACCTCGAATCGGCGAACGGGGCCGAAAACCTGATCCAGCAGGCGCTGGCCGCGTTTGGACGCGTCGATGTGCTGATCAACAACGTGGGTGGTGCGATCAACTTCAAACCGTTCACCGAGTTCACCGACGCCGAGATCCGTGCGGAGATCGAACGCTCGCTGCTGACTACGCTGTATTGCTGCCACGCGGTGCTGCCGTCGATGGTGCGGCGCGGTCATGGGGTCATCGTCAATATCTCCTCGGCTGCCACCCGCGGCATTCATCGCATCCCGTACTCGGCAGCCAAGGGCGGGGTCAACGCGCTCACCGCCTCGCTGGCCATGGAGTACGCCGCAGCGGGGATTCGCGTGGTGGCCACCGCTCCCGGGGGCACGCAGGCACCGCCGCGGCGGATCTCGCGTGGCACCCCAGAGCCGAGCACCGACACCGAGCGCGCCTGGTTCCAGGCCCACATCGACCAGACGCTCGACTCATCGTTGATGAAGCGCTACGGCACCCTTGACGAACAGGTCGCCGCGATCTGTTTCCTGGCCTCCGAGGAGGCCTCCTATATCACCGGCACCGTACTCCCCGTGGCCGGTGGTGACCAGGGATGACCCCTGGGGCCGGACGGCGCGGGGGGTGGGTGCCCGGGGGTGCGTGGCCAATTGCTCTAGGGCGGCTTTAGCGGCAGTTATGGCACGATCTTCGAGCGTTTCCCTGATCAGGCTAAATCGGTCTGGTCTACCGCCACGACTCAGCCGTCACTGACGTCACCGATTTCTACGACATGCGTTACGGAATGGCCCGCACGACACCGCCATCCACCCGCAGGGCCGCGCCCGTGGTCGCCGCGGCCTGCGGTGAGCAGACGTAGACCACCAGGTTCGCCACCTCCTCGGTGGTCGCAAATCGGCCCAGCAACGAGGTCGGTCGCATGGTGGCAAGAAACTCCTTCTCGACATCCTCGGTGCTTTGACCCCGCCGGCCGGCCAGTTCTTCCAGGAATGTGACGACACCCTCAGATCGCGTCGGCCCGGGAAGCACAGAGTTCACCGTCACCCCGCTCGCCGGGTAGGACTCGGCCAGGCCCCGAGCGACGGCGATCAAGGCGGTCTTCGTCATCCCGTAATGAACCATCTCCACGGGGATGTGCAATGCGGACTCGCTGCTGATAAACACCACACGCCCCCACCCGCGCTTTGCCATCCGCGGCACGTAGTGGCGGGCCAGCCGAACCGCCCCCATGACGTTGACATCGAAAAAGCGCTGCCACTCCTCGTCGGTGATCTCCGCGAACGGCTTCGGTGCGAAAATCCCGGCGTTGGCGACGAGTACGTCGACGTCGGGCTCGTGGTCGAGCAGTTTGGCAACCCCACCGGCGGTACCGACATCGGCCGCCACACCGCAAACCCGGGCTCCGGGAACCTCGTCTTGCAACCGGGTCACCGCTTGGTGGACACGGTCATCTGTCCTGCCGTTGATGACTACCGCAGCCCCCGCCCCGGCAAGCCCACGGGCAATCGCGTAGCCGATCCCGGCGGTTGACCCGGTCACCAGCGACCGTCGGCCCGACAAATCGATCCGCATGCTTGCTCCTTCCGCGAAGACCCCCGATAGCCGCAGCCCGCGGTAATCATCCCGAACACCAGCGGGCCCTTGGGGGCGCATTCCGGGCACCGGAACGCTCGCACCGGTGAGCCCACCCAGCGGCTTGAGCAGTGTGCAGTTACCCCACCCGGACGCCGAGCATGGAGAGTGAGCCCCCGTCAAAGCCCTCGACCGGCAAGGAGATGGGCTCGTCTTCGGCACATGTGCCCAGCACATATAGCAGCGGCAGGTAGTGCTCGGGGGTGGGAACGGCCAACGCCGCATCCGCGCCGGCGCGCTCGTAGGCGATCACGTCGTCAAAGCGGCGCGCCATGATCGCCTCCCGCAGCCAGGCTTCGAAGCGAACCGCCCACTCGAACGGGGCGACGGGGCGCCGGTCCCACGCGTAGACGCGCAGATTGTGCACGACGTTGCCGGAGCCCAGGATCAGGATCCCCTCCTCGCGCAGCCGGCGTAACCGGTACCCGATATCGAAATGCTGCTCGGGGGTGAGGGTTTCATCGATACCCAGCTGCAGCACCGGAATGTCGGCGGCCGGGTACATCTGCACCAGCACCGACCAGGTGCCGTGGTCCAGCCCCCAGCCGGTGTCGGGTTCGATGGGGGTGGGCGCCAGCATGTCCGCTACCCGCCCGGCGAGTTCGGGCGAACCCGGGGCTGGGTAGCTGACCTCGAACAGCGCGCGGGGAAAGCCGCCGAAGTCGTGCAGGGTCACCGGCTTCTCGGCGGTCGTGACCCGCCCGCCCGGGCCATACCAGTGCGCCGAGACCACCAGGATCGCCCGCGGGTGGGGAAGCGCGGCGGCCAATCGCCGCCAGGCCGCGCTGTAGGGGTTATCCTCAATCGCATTCATCGGATTGCCGTGCCCGACGAACACGGCCGGCATCAGCGCGGTTTGCATGTCTGACACTCCCGCTAGCCGATCAGGCGGCCGCAGGGGCCAAGACGATGTCGAAACGCACCCGCGACCACTCGCGATCGCCCACATCCCGGCCATCCGGGGTAGGGGTGCCGGGGCGGTGGCGGGTGAACTCTTTAATCAGCGAATCTTTGACACCGAAGACCGCATCGCCGATCTCAAGCTGGGGATCTCCAGCGACGAATACGTGTGTGACCAGGGTGCGCAACCCGTCGGCGGTGACCATGAAATGCAGGTGCCCCGGGCGCATCGGGGAGCGTCCCGTGGCCGCCAGCAGCGCGCCAACCGGCCCATCATGCGGAATCGGGTACGGAGTCGGGGTGAGCCCCCAAAAGCGGTATCCGCCTTCGGAATCGGTGAACAGGTGGGCGCGGGCAGCGACCCGGCCGTCGGGGTATTGCACATCGTAGAAGCCGGCCGCATCGGCTTCCCACACCTCGATGCGGGCGCCCGCCACGGGGTTGCCGTCGGTGTCGGTGACGCTGCCCTCCACCCAGCACGGCTCCCCGGGAGCGCCGCCGGCCATATCGCCCCCCAGGGGGATCTGCGGGGAGTCGGCGACGAAAAACGGTCCGAACACCGTCGCCTCGGTGGCTCCTTTGTAAATCTCGTTGTTGACGGCCACCGTTTGCATCGAGGCGCCCAACACATCGGAGAGCAAGATGAACTCCTGACGTTTGTCGTCGGTGATGTGCCCGACAGCGGTGAGAAACTCGATCGCCTTCGCCCACTCCGCCTCGGTGAGACGGACCTCGCGGATGAAGGCGTGCAGATACCGCGTCAGCGCCTGCATCAGCTGGCGCAGCCGCGGGTCTGGGGCAGCGGCAAATGCATCGACGACCCGGGCGACGACGTCGTCCTCCACGGCCTGCTGCTCAGGGGAGATTCCGGTGACGGTGCTGCCCGGCGTGTTCATCGTGTCTTCTCCATGTCTTTCGTGGTGTCATCAATGACGATTTTCGGATCGGCTCCCCGCCATGCCGCGGTGAGTAGGCGGCGCAGATCGTCGGCGTGGACCGGGCGCGGATTACCCGGCGGCACCACCGGCAAGATTGCGTCCACGGCACCACTGATGTCGCGTTCGTCAAACCCGTAGTCGCGCAACGCCCGCGGCGCCCGAAGCCGCACCCGCAAGCGTTGCAGGCCCTCGATCGCGGTCGTTGCATCCAGCGCGGTCGCGATTCGCTGTGCGACCTGCGGTGCGGCGCTGGCGTTGAACGCCAGTACGTAAGGCAACACGATGGCGTGGGTTGGGGCGTGCGGAAGGTTGTAGACGCCGCCGAGGACGTGACAGATCTTGTGATGCAGCCCCGATCCGGCCGAGCAGAACGCGACCGCCGCCAGGTACGCCCCGTACAGGGCATGCTCGCGGCCGCCTAAGCCCATCGGGTCGGCCGCGATCCGCGGCAACGCAACCCCGAGCGCGCGGATCCCCTCTTGCGCCAGGACTTGACCGATCGGGTCCGCGTGCGGTCCCCACATCGAATCCACGCAGTGCGCCAACGCATTCATCCCCGAGGCCACACTCATCGCGACCGGCAACGAACGGGTCAGCTCCGCGTCGTAGATCACCGCGCGGGGCAACACCCCCACGTGCGCCCCGGTGGTCTTGCCGTTGCCATCGGTCAGCCCCCACACGTTCGTGGCCTCCGAGCCGGAGTAGGTCGTAGGCACCGCAACGATCGGCAGTGCGCTGGTCAGCGCGACGGCTTTCGCCAGTCCGATCGCCGAACCACCGCCGATGCCGACCAGCACATCCGCCCCGTGGCGGGCAGCGGCGTCGCGGGCCCGCTGGGCCACCTCGACCGGCACATGCATCACCACCTCCTCGTGACGATGCGCCACCGGTAGGCCGGCGGTAATCCTGCCCGCCCGCCGCAACGCGCCCGGCGAGGCGATCACCATCACCCGCGAAGCGCCCAGCCTTGTCACCTCGCGCGCCAGCATCGACTGCGCCTCACCCGAGGCGAAGCACACTCGCTGTGGCAGAAATTCGTGCTGGAAACGCAATACGCACAACCCTTTCACACGACCGAGCAGCGTTGCGCGCTTGAGCCAGTCGGCTACGGTTGATCCGATGAGTGGTGTGTGGGCACTGGGCACCGGCAAACCTCGCCGTCAGATGCGCACGCTGCCAGATAACTTACGGGTTGACAACGGTCACCAGGGTAGTTGTTCCCGCACGCGGAACAAAACAGCCAACTCCTGCCGACGGGACGGGGTCGCGGCCACGCCATCCAGCGTGTCCCCTGGCGCCTTCACACGGCTTGCAGTATCAGGGGGGGTCCGGGATCCGGTGACAGCGGGACATTTTCGCGCTGCATGAGCCAGCCCGCGATGTTGTGGAACAGCGGTGCCGCTGAGGATCCCGGGGACCCGTCGGCAGCACGCCGTGGGTTGTCCATCATCATCCCGATGACATAGCGCGGGTCGTCGGCGGGCGCCATGCCGGCAAAGCTGATCCAGTAGACGTCGTCGTAGTAGCAGCCGCAGGCCGGGTTGATCTGCTGTGCGGTACCGGTTTTGCCGGCAATCTGATAGCCGTCGACCGCGGCCGCCGGCGCGGTACCCTGCTGGTAGCCGCGCGGGTCGCGCTGCACGACCGCGCGCAGCATGTTGCGCACGGTCTGCGCGGTCTGCGGGGAGACCACCCGAACCCCCTGCGGGCGCGGCTCTTCGGTTCGGGTGCCGTCGGGCGCGATGACCGCCTTGATGATCCGCGGCGGAATCCTCATCCCGTCGTTGGCAATGGCCTGATACATCCCGGTCATCTGCAGCAATGTCATCGAAAGTCCCTGGCCGATAGGAAGATTGGAGAACGTGCTGCTTGACCACTGGTCGATCGGAGGTACCAGCCCGGCGCTCTCCCCCGGCAGCCCCACCCCGGTGCGCTGGCCCAGCCCGAACTTCTTGAGCATGTCGTAATAGCGTTCCGGGCCGACGCGCTGCGCCAGCATCAGCGTGCCCACGTTAGACGACTTGCCGAATACCCCGGTGGTGGTATAGGGCATCACACCGTGACCCCAGGCATCATGCACGGTGACTCCGCCGAGGTGGATTGAGCCGGGCACCGAGAGCACCTCGCCGGGATCGCTCAGCCCGTACTCGATGACCGCGGACGCGGTCACGATCTTGTTCACCGAGCCCGGCTCGTATGGTGCGGACACCGCGGGGTTGCCCAGCTGCTTATCACCCTGGCGCCCGATGTCCTGCGAGGGGTCGAAGGTGTTGTCGTTCGCCATGGCCAGCACCTCGCCGGTCTTGGCGTCCAGCACCACGGCCGACACGTTGCGCGCGCCGGAGGCGTTCTTGGCCTGCTGTACCTGCTGCTGCACATAGAACTGGATGTCGTCGTCGATGGTGAGCTGGACGGTCGACCCGTTGACCGCTTTATGCCGGTTGCGGTAACTCCCCGGGATGACAACCCCGTCGGAGCCCCGGTCGTAGGTGACCGAGCCGTCGGTTCCGGCCAGCACGGCATCCATCGCGTCCTCCAGACCCAACAGGCCGTGACCGTCCCAGTCGATGCCGCCGACGATATTGGCCGCCAGTGATCCGCCCGGGTACTGGCGCAGGTCCTGGCGCTCGGCGCCGACTTCGGGATATTTCTTGGTGATCGCGCTGGCGATCGCGGGGTCCACGGCACGGGCCAGGTAGACGAACGTCTCGTTGCTGCGCAGCTTTCTCAGCACGGTGGCCTGGTCCGGCTTGTTGTTGAGCCGCGCCGAGACCTCCGTGGCGATCTCACGCAGCCGCTGTTGCGGGTCGGGGGCGGTGGCGTTCTTGCGTTTCGCCTCGGCCAGTTGCTTGCCGATCCTGCGGGGCTGAAACGTCAGCGCGCGTGCTTCGATGGTGAAGGCCAACCGGTCGTTGTTGCGGTCTATAATGGCGCCGCGCACCGCCTTTTCAATGTCGGTGACCTTCAATTGCCCTGCGGCCTCGGCGCGTAACCCGGCCGCGCGCGGCACCTGCAGGTAGAACAACTGCGCCACCGCCACAATCAGCGCCGTGAAAATAACCGCATTTCCGGCTCGGTACCGAAACACGAACGAGGCACCGCGGGCGCCTAGATCGACCGCGTGCCGGGTACGCCGGTCGGATGCCGGGTGGCCGTGCGCAACCATGCTGCCGTGCCCTTGCCGGCGCTGCTTTTTCGGCTTTGCCGACCCACCTGCCCCGTTGCGTTTCGCTTTGTACCCGTCGCTGTCCTGAACGTCTGCCGCGTTGCGAACGCGGCGCGCCGGCCATGTCCGCGGCACCGGGCGGCTGGCTATTTTCGCGCCATGCCTCATCGGCGGTCACCGGGGGCTGTGATGGTCAGCGGACCGAACTGTTCGCCACCGGGCGAGACGGTGGGGGCGCCACCGTCCGGGGCGGCGGCAGCCGGGGCCGGCACCCCGGCGCCCGGGTCCGGCCCGCCGGCGGCCGGCAAGGAACCCGGTTGCCCTCCCGGAGCCCCATCTGACGGCGAGGGCCCCGGGGAACCCGCCGGAGCCGGAAGGTGCTGGATTCCCAGTGTCGTCGCGCCGTCCGGAGCGCGAACCAGCACCTCCGGCGGGGGCGCGGCCGCGCCCGGCGACACCCGCACCGGCAACTCCACCGAATTCACCTGCCGCGGTGGCGGCGTCGGGTTTTCGTCGGGCAGCTTGGTGTTCAGTGGTGGCGGCGGAACCCCCTCCGCTGGCTTGGGAGTCCCGACAACCACCCAGTTACCGGCGGGGTCTTGGACGAGGTGCGCGGTGTCCCTCGTCGGGATCATGCCCAAGTTTCTGGCCTGCTCGGCCAGCGCCGGTGCGGCTTGGGCTTGCAGCACGTCGCGTTCGAGCGCTTCCTTTTGCTGTCGAAGCATCCGGGCTTGCTCACGGGCGTTGCCCAGCTCATAGGAGCGTTCCGCGGAATCGGTGGATAGCCACAGCGTGACACCCAACCCAACACCGAGGGAACCGATCACCAGCACCACAAAGGGCACCTTGCTCACCAGCGCGCGCGGCCGTAGGTCGATTGACGCCAGCCTGGCGATGAGACGCTCCCGCAGCGGAACCCGAACAACCCTGGGTGCCTTAGCTTTCCGGGCTTTTGCGCGTGCCTTGGCTTGGCGGGTGTTTTTGGGCCGGGCCAATCGCTCGGCGGGGCGGGGCATCGGCGCAGTCTGCGGTCCCGAACGCACCCCTCGGGGCTCGCGGGCGGGTGCGGCGACCCGCTCTGCGCGCCGGCGCTCTTTGCTGCGGCGGCTTGGCGGCTCGTGCTTGACTCTCATCGATCGCCCCTCCGTGCGGCCCACGGCCCCGGTTGTACGCGCTGCACCGCGCGCAACCGCGCCGACGCGCTGCGCGGGTTGCGTTTCACCTCGGCCGCGTCGGCGCGCTCGGCGCCGTGAGTCAACCACCGGAATCGTGGTTCGTGACCGGGCAGCTCAACCGGCAAACCCTCCGGGGTGCGGGCGGCGGTCGCCCGGCTGAACACCCGCTTGACCATGCGATCCTCCAGTGACTGATAGGACAACACCACCATCCGGCCGCCAACGGCCAGCGCGTCCAGCGCCGCAGGCAGCGCGTTTCCCAGCGAACCCAACTCGTCGTTGACCTCGATGCGCAACGCCTGAAATGTGCGCTTGGCCGGATGCCCGCCGGCGCGCCGGGCCGGTGCCGGGACCGCTTGGTAGACAACCTCGACCAACTCAGCGGTCGAGGTGAACGGCGCACGCGTGCGGCGGCGCACGATGTGCGCGGCGATTCGTCGGGCAAACCTCTCCTCGCCGTAGCGCCAGAGGATGTCGGCCAGAGCGGCTTTGTCGTAAGTGTTGACGATGTCGGCCGCGGTCAATGGGCAGCCGGGATCCATCCGCATGTCCAACGGCGCATCGTGAGAATAGGAAAACCCTCGCTCGACGCGGTCGAGCTGGATAGACGACACACCGAGGTCGAACAGCACCCCGTCCACTGATTCCGTTGCGGCGTAGCCAGCTCCAGTCAACGCTGCGGCGATGTCGTGATAGCGGGTCGGCACCAGCGTCACCCGGTCGGCGAATCGGGCCAGCCGAGTGCGAGCGATGTCGAGCGCGGCCGGGTCGCGGTCGAGGCCGAGCAGGCGCAGGCCCGGCAGCCCGGTAAGGAAGCGCTCCGCGTGTCCGCCCGTGCCGATGGTGGCGTCGACGAGAAGCGCCCCCGACCCGTCTGGATGATGCCGGGTGAGCCCCGGGGTGAGCAACTCGACGCAACGGGCCAGCAGCACCGGCACATGCCCGAAATCGCCTGGCTGGTCGGCCACGGGCACACCTCCCCCGCTTTGGCTACCGGCGGGCCGACGGGCCGCCTGTGCATCGAGGTCCCTGTCCGATAGCGCGAACCTGGCGTTGGGGAAGTACGTCAGGGTCGGTTCGGGCAGAGGCCACGCTGCACCGGCATGCGCCTTAGATGATGTCGCCGAGCGTTTCATCGCTGGCCGCGGAAAAGTTCTCTTCGTGGGTCCGCTGGTAGTCCTGCCACGCCTGGGCGTCCCAGATCTCCAAATAGTCGACCGCCCCGATCACGACGCAGTCCTTCGACAGGTTGGCGTAGCGACGATGATCGGCCGACAACGTGATCCGGCCCTGGGCGTCGGGATGCTGCTCGTCGGTGCCGGCGGCGAGGTTGCGCAGGAACGCCCGCGCGCCGGGGTTGCTCCGCGACGCCTTGCTAGCGCGGCGCGCCAACTGCTCGAACTCCGCCCGCGGGTAGACGGCCAGGCTGTGGTCTTGGCTTTTAGTGACCATCAACCCTCCTGCTAGTGCGTCGCGAAACTTGGCGGGCAGTGTCAGCCGCCCCTTGTCGTCGAGCTTGGGCGTATAGGTGCCCAGAAACATCAGGCCACCTCCCGCCGCGACACGAAGCGACTGCGCTCCCACTCACCCGACTTCTGCCACCATACCCCACACTTCCCCACTTCTCCCCATTTTCGGGGTAACAGATCGTTAATGCAATGCTTTCTGGCTGCTCTGGGGCTGTTTTTGCGCTAGTCTCGGGCGGGTTTCGGGTTAGCTCTTGGGGAGCGGTCCCGACTCCCGTGCTGCTTTGGTCGGGTCCGCTAACGCCCTGGATTCGCACGAACTCCGGGAAAACACCCGCCGAGCACAACCCAATCCACCCCCAACCGGTCAAGGCTGGACGCAAGTGTGGCCTTGGGTGGGGGAAAGTGGGGCAATTTCCGGGCTCCGCTCCCGTAGCACCGGGCGATCCGGTTTAGGGAGCCACCTGGGTAACGAGCGGGGGCGGCCTTCGCCGCCCCCGGCACGTGAGGCCCCTTCCGCCCGGAGTCCGGCTACTGTTCGAAGCGGCGCCGGAACCGATCTTCCATGCGGCTGGTGAAGGAGCCGCCGGCGCCCTTGCTGCGCCGCTGGCGTGCCGACGACGCGCCGGAATGATCGCGCCTACCGGGCAGCCGCGGACCGGTGATGGCGAACACCACGCCACCGAACATCACGACGAAACCAAAGACGCTAAGAATAGGGAAGCTTCCGATCATCGTGGCCCTGAATGCCACCCCGGAGACGAGCATCCCCAGGCCGATGACGAAGAACGCCGCACCCTGCAGTCGCCGCCGTGTGGTCGGCGCACGCAGCCCACCCCCACGAACACTCGAGGCGAACTTGGGATCTTCGGCGTAGAGAGCGCTCTCGATCTGCTCGAGCATCCGCTGCTCATGATCGGAGAGTGGCATTCGTCCCTCCTTGCCGAAAGGCTGTCACGCACCACCGCCGCACGTGCCCGCCCGCTGTGAACAACTAACTCAGATGATACGAGGTCAGCCAGCGCCATACCACTGGTTCGCCAGCGATTCTAGCGGCGGCCCCACGTGCGTCGAAAGCCGCCACCCAGTCCGGTAATCCGGTCCGATAATGGGGAAGGCCCGCACCACAATTACCTGCCGAGGAGGGCAACGCGAGTTGACGACGTTCCTCATCGATCTGGCCCCGCAAGATATGCAGCGCCGCCTCGATGACGCCCTCGCTGTGTACGTCGACGCGATGCGCTATCCGCACGGCACCGAGAGTCAGCGCGCGGCAATGTGGCTGGAGCACACCCGTCGGAGCGGCTGGCAGGCCGTGGCCGCCGTGGAAGCCGACGGCGACGCCGATGACCTGCCGTCGGCCGCGCAGTTGCGCAATGCGCCCCTGCTGGGTGTGGCCTACGGCTATTGCGGGGCGCCCGATCAGTGGTGGCAGCAGCAGGTGGTGCGGGGCTTGCAGCGCGGCGGGTTTGCGCACGCGGAGATCGCCCGGCTGATGTCCAACTACTTCGAGTTGACCGAATTGCACATTCACCCCCGCGCCCAAGGTCGCGGCCTGGGTGAAGCGTTGACCCGGCGCCTGCTCGCGCGGCGTGGCGAGGCACACGTGCTGCTCTCGACGCCGGAGATCAACGGTGAAGCCAACCGCGCGTGGCGGTTGTACCGGCGGCTGGGCTTCACCGACATCATCCGTGGGCACCACTTCGCGGGCGATCCTCGAGCGTTCGCGATCCTGGGCCGCACGCTGCCCTTGTGATGCGACTCACCGTTGGCAATGTCTCGGCGCTCAGCGGTCAGGGGGCTCGGCTCGATGCCCGCGGCGAGTGATGTCTGGCACGATGACCTGATGCGCACGACATTGCCCCGGTGTGCCAGACGAGGGCGCGATCCCCACCGGCGCCGCCGCGTGCTGGCGGGCGCGGCGCTGCTGTTGGCACTGCCCATCGCCACCGGATGCGTGCGCGTCAAGACATCCCTTACCATCTCCCCCGATGACCTGGTGTCCGGGCAGATTGTCGCTGCGGCGAAACCACGCAACAATAAAGATCCCGGGCCACAGCTTGATCCGAACAGCCTGCCGTTCAGCCAGAAAGTGGCGGTCTCGAAGTATGACCGCGACGGCTATGTGGGATCCGAGGCGTGGTTTTCCGGCCTGACCTTTGCCGAACTGCCGCAGTTGGCCAACATGAATCCCGACGCCCAGGGAGTCAATCTCGACCTGCGGCGGGCCGGCGATTTGGTGATCCTGGAGGGCCGCGCCGATCTGACCTCGTTGCATGATCCGGACGCCGACATCGAGTTGAGCGTCGCCTTCCCCGGTACGGTGACCTCAACCAACGGGGATCGCGCTGAACCCGAAGTGGTGCAATGGAAACTCAAACCCGGCGTGGTGAGCACCATGACCGCTCAGGCGCGCTACACCGACCCCAGCACCCGCTCGTTCACCCGTGCGGCCATGTGGCTGGGCATCACCGCGTTCGCGGTCGCCGCTGTCGTGGCGGTGCTGGCCTGGCACAGCCGCGACCGCTCCCCACGGTTTACCCGATCGGCCGATTAGCCCGGGCTGAGCCCCATTGCCACCTGCTGCTCGGAGGTCCGTTCAGGACTTGGCGGGCGACCAATAGGCGAGCATTTCCGCGAACGTCTGGAAAGCCGGAACCGAAACGCCGTAGGTCGCCTCGAGGTGGATGCTCAACGGGAAACCGAGGTCGGCGACGCCATCGATCACCCGCTTGTACAGGTCGACCATGAGCCGGCGTTTTTCCGCGGGTTCACTGCCGGCCAGCTTCTTGACAAACTCCTGCTCATCGGCCACCGCGGCGTTCCCCGGATCCCGGATCAGCCAATTGATGAGGCCGATCCGGCTCTCCACCTTCGGCACGAAGCCAAATGACAGCAACAGTTCCGGCCGATGATCGCTGCGCCGCGCGAACTCGGTCAAAAAAGTCACAATCGCATCGGAATACAGCAGCTGGGTCTGGGCGAAGGTCGCACCCCGATCGCACTTGAAACCGAACCGGCCGTGTTCGCCCTCCCGGGTGGGAATCAGGATCACCCCGCGGTTGGCCACCAGATCCCGATAGATCGACAGCGCGTCGGTCGGCGCGACGCCCGGGCCCTCACCGTCGTGCATGGTGCGGGGCACACCGACGAAAACGACACCCTCGATCCCGGCGGCCACCAGATCGGTGAGCCGCTGGCGCAAGGACCGCTCGTCGGTGAAAGCGGTGACCTGGCTGCACAGCGCGCCCATCCCGGGCAACTCCGGTTTGATGATCGACCAGAACTCCAGCACGTCCAGCCGGGGCTTCATCTCGACGGGCCGATCGCTTTCCTCGGCGATGATCCCGGGGATCATCACATGACCGATACGGCCCTCGAGACCCGTTTCCGCGGCGACTCGCAGCACTTTGCGTGCATCTTCGACGGCCCGCTCCCGACCACCCGCCACGGCCGTCGGCAAAAGCTCGAGGGCTACGGTGTTCAGACCCACAGGGCTCCTCCACGTCTCATTCGGCGGCAACGCCCGAAGCCGCCGCGGCAATTGGCGTACCTCGTCGGCCAGCATAGGTGTCGCGGGCGCCGGCCCGTCGAAGCGGCAGCGTCTCGCCCTCGGGCTTGACACGACAACTCGATGAGCTGGGCAATCTGGATTAGGGCGACTTGGTCTTACGCTCTACGCTGAAGATATGTGGGCCCTAAGCCCGGGGCCGTCCATGGCGGAAAGGGGCGCCGCGCTGAGCGTCGAAGCACCGGCAACCGCGGAGTTGGCCGGCGTGATCACCGATCGGTTGAGGGAATATTTGCGCGGCCGCCGTCGCGATGCCCGCCCCATCGGCGCCGACTACGACAGCCTGATCGCGGGCCTTGAAGAGTTTGTGCTGCATGGCGGCAAACGACTCCGGCCGGTTTTCGCCTACTGGGGCTGGCGCGCGGTGACCACCCGCGACGCTGATCCCGGTGTCTTGCTGCTGTTTTCGGCGCTGGAGCTGCTGCACGCCAGCGCGCTGGTGCACGACGATGTGATCGACGGATCGGCGACACGCCGCGGCCGGCCGACCACCCACGTGCAGTTCGCGGACCTGCATCAAGGCCGGCGCTGGCGCGGCTCACCGGAGCGGTTCGGCGTATCGGCGGCCATCCTGCTCGGGGATCTGGCGCTGGCCTGGGCCGACGACATCGTCACCGCTGTGGATCTTCCGCCTGATGCACATGCCCGGGTCCGGCGGGTGTGGGCCGATATCCGCACCGAACTGCTGGGCGGGCAATACCTCGACATCGTCGCCGCGGCCAGCGCCGCCCCGTCGATCGCCTCGGCGATGACCGTCAACACGTTCAAGACCGCCTCCTATACGGTGTCGCGGCCATTGCAACTGGGGGCGGCCGCGGCCGCGGATCGGCCCGACGTCCACGCCGTTTTTCATCAGCTCGGTCACAACCTCGGCCTGGCGTTCCAGTTGCGCGACGACGTGCTGGGTGTCTTCGGGGATCCGGCGGTCACCGGAAAGCCCTCCGGAGACGACCTGCGCTCCGGCAAGCGCACCGTCTTGGTGGCGGAAGCGCTGGAGTTAGCCGATAAGTCGGATCCTGTGGCGGCCAACCTGTTACGCAGATCCATCGGCACTGAGCTGACGAATGGGCAAGTGCGCGAATTGCGCGACGTCATCGAGTCGGTGGGTGCGCTGGCCGCGGTGGAGGACCGTATCGACGTGCTCACCCGGCGGGCGCTGGTGACGCTGGACGCCGCCCCGATCAACCCGGTGGCCAAGGCGGGCCTGTCGGAACTGGCCAGGCTGGCCGCGAACCGATCCTCCTGACACTGATGGCCACCCCCGTGCCGACACCGACGGCTGCCTCGGCAACCCTTGTGACTCAACACCTCTCACGTCTGAACAGGTTTGCTGTCGCGCCCGAAGGCCGGCCGGCGCTGTGGGGATGCCTGGGCGCGGTGCTCATCACGGCGGGCGGGCTTGGCGCTGGCAGCACAAAGCCGCACGACCCGCTGCTGGAGTCGATCCACCTGTCCTGGCTGCGTTTCGGGCATGGGCTGGTGCTCTCCTCGATCCTGTTGTGGCTCGGTGTCGCGCTCATGCTGCTCGCATGGCTTTCCCTTGGCCGTCGGGTCATTGCCGGCCGGATCGGCGAATACGCCACGGTGGCGACCACCGGCTTCTGGCTGGCGCCGTTGCTGCTGTCGGTGCCGGTCTTCAGCCGCGACACCTACTCGTATCTTGCCCAGGGCGCACTGCTGCGCGATGGCTTAGACCCCTATGTAGTTGCCCCCGTCGATAACCCGAATCAATTGCTGGACAACGTAAGTCCGATTTGGACCATCACCACCGCGCCATACGGCCCGGCGTTCATCCTGGTCGCGCGGTTGGTCACGACGGTGTGCGGCAACCACGTGATCGCCGGCACCATGCTCCTGAGGTTGTGCATGCTGCCCGGGATGGCGCTGCTGATGTGGGCAACCCTGCGGATGGCCCGCTATCTTGGCGCCGACGGCCCGACCGCGCTGTGGATTTGCGCACTCAACCCGCTGGTCATCATTCATCTGGTCGGCGGCGTACACAACGAGATGCTCATGGTGGGCCTGCTGGCCGCGGGTATCGCGCTGACCTTCGCGGGGCGTCATCTCTCGGGCGTCACCCTGGTCGCGGTGGCCGCGGCGGTCAAAGCCACCGCGGGAATCGCGTTGCCGTTCCTGGTGTGGGTGTGGACCCATCACCTGCGCGAGCGCAGGGGATACCGGCCCCCACGGGCATTCACCGCGGCCACCACAACATCCACGGCGATCTTCGTGGTGGTGTTCGCCGCGCTGTCCGCGCTGGCAGGGGTTGGCCTTGGATGGCTGACCGCGCTGGCCGGCTCGGTGAAGATCATCAACTGGCTGACCGTGCCCACGGCAACGGCGAACGTGCTGCACGCGGTCGGTAGGTGGCTCTTTCCGGTCAACTTCTACGCCGTGCTGCACGTCACCCGGATCGCCGGAATCGCGATCATTGCGGTCTCCCTGCCGCTGCTGTGGTGGCGATTCCGGCACAGCGACCGGGCGGCCCTCACCGGCATCGCGTGGTCGATGCTGATCGTGGTGCTGTTCGTGCCCGCGGCGCTGCCGTGGTACTACAGCTGGCCGCTGGCCGTGGTGGCCCCGCTGGTTCGCTCGCACGCGGCGCTCGCGGCCATCGCCGGGGCCTCGACCTGGGTCATGGTGATCTTCAAACCCGATGGAGCGCACGGCATGTACTCGTGGATCCACGTCGTGCTGGCAACCACCTGCGCAGTGGTCGCCTGGTGGGCGCTCTATCGAGCGCCGCAGCCGCACCGCGCCGCCACCGCGCCCACCGGGCCGCCGGCCATGGCTTAATCGGCCATGGCTGGTACGGGCTTAGTAAGCCATCGCCTGCGCCCGGCGCACCACTTCACGAGCCTCATGGGCGTGCAATGCGTCCACCGGGCGGACGTTGCCGGCGACTTCACGCGTCCCGTCATGGGTGAGGGTCAGCGACGGGTCGGGGGTGAACAGCCAGCGGATGATCTCGGTGTCGCGGTAACCACCGTCGCGCAGCACCATCAACAACCCCGGCAGGCTTTTAACCACCTCACCGGACTCGGTGAAAAACGCTTGCGGCACCACCACATTGCCACCGCGCCGGATCGCGATCAGCTGACCTTCCCGCAGCTGCTGATGCACCTTGCTGACCGGCACACCTTGAAGCTTGGCGACCCGGGGCAGATCATAGGTGGGCTCGTCAGGATCCAGAACGTCGTCGCCGGCCGGAATGCTGCTCACCGCGCCTAGTGTAGAACGCCGCCCCCACTACCGCGCGCACACTGCACGCAGGTTTGCGCACCGCAATCGCGCCGCCCCTACGATAAGCCCCGTGATGTCGGACCTTGCGTGCGGCGCATTGCTGGACGGCCGGTACCGGGTGTTGACGAAGATCGCTTCCGGTGGCACGTCAACGGTTTACCGCGGCCTTGACGTCCGGCTAGATCGCCCGGTCGCACTGAAGGTGATGGATCCGCGCTACGCCGACGACGAGCACTTTCTGATCCGGTTCCGGCGGGAGGCACGCGCGGTCGCCCGGCTGCGGGATCCCCGGGTGGTCGCGGTGTACGACCAGGGCCTGGATGTCCGCCATCCGTTTTTGGTGATGGAGCTGATCGAGGGCGGCACGCTGCGCGAGCTGCTCAGCGAACGCGGTCCCATGCCACCGCATGCGGTCGCCGCGGTCCTGCGCCCCCTGCTGGGCGGGCTGGCGGCGGCGCACCGAGCGGGCCTGGTCCATCGCGACGTCAAGCCGGAAAACGTGCTGATCTCCGACGAGGGTGAGGTGAAGATCGCCGATTTCGGGCTGGTGCGCGCCGTCGCGGCGGCCGCGATCACATCCTCCAACGTGATGCTCGGCACGGCGGCGTATCTCGCCCCTGAGCAGATCCGCGACGGAACCGCCAGTTTCCGCAGCGATGTCTACGCCGTGGGGATACTCGTCTACGAGCTACTGACCGGGCACGCCCCATTCACCGGTGACTCGGCACTGTCGGTGGCCTACCAGCGTCTGGATACCGATGTGCCCTTGCCCGGCGCGGTGATCCCCGGTGTGCCCGAGCAATTCGACGAATTGGTGGCGCGTGCGACCGCCCGCGACCCCGCCGACCGGTACGCCGACGCGATCGAGTTGGGCGCCGAACTAGATGCAATCGCCGAAGAGCTGGCGCTACCGGAATTCCGGGTTCCCGCGCCGCGCAACTCCGCCCAGCACCGCGCGGCCGCGCTGTCTGGCAGCCGTCTTGGCGAACCACAGGCCGCCGACCACATCCCACGTCCCACCGGCAGGACATCGACACCGCAGCCCACCCGGAGGCTGACCCGTGGTCCGCGGGACTGGCCGGGCGAGCACGATGAGCCGCCGGGCCCCGAATACCACGCTGCATCGGACACGTTTGCCGGTATCGCAATGGGCGAGTTCGTCCGGGCACGACAACACGCCCGGCGGATGGTGTGGGTGTGGGTGGCGGTCGTGCTCGCGGTCACCGGGCTGGTCGCCGCCGCCGCGTGGACCATCGGCAGCAACCTGAGCGCTCTGCTCGAACCGGCCGGCAGCGGGCTGATTTTCGGTAGCGGGATTCACCAGCGGCTCCAATAGTGGGTCAGCTGGTGGGTTAGCGCGGGCCGCCCAAGGATGGGCAACGGGGACGCTTCACGGCCAGCCGGGCGGGTTAATCGCGCAGCATTTCGGCGACAAGAAACGCTAACTCCAGCGACTGTTGGGTGTTTAGCCGCGGGTCGCACGCGGTCTCGTAGCGGCCGGCCAGGTCGGCATCGGAGATATCTTGCGCGCCACCCAGGCATTCGGTGACGTTCTCGCCGGTGATCTCGACATGGATACCGCCCGGGTGGGTTCCCAGCGCCCGGTGCACCTCGAAGAAACCCTGCACCTCGTCGACAATCCGGTCGAAGTGCCGCGTCTTGTATCCGGTGGATGACTCGTGGGTGTTGCCGTGCATCGGGTCGCACTGCCAGATCACCTTATGACCGGTGCCTTGAACCTTCTCGACGATGGGCGGCAGCAGATCGCGCACCTTGTTGTTGCCCAGCCGGCTCACCAACGTCAACCGGCCCGGGGTGTTGTGCGGATCGAGGCGCTCGACGTACTCCACAGCCAGCTCCGGGGTCATCGCCGGCCCCATCTTGACGCCGATGGGGTTGGCGATCACCTCCGCGAACGCGATATGCGCGCCGTCGATCTGCCGGGTGCGCTCCCCGATCCACAAGTAGTGCGCCGACAAGTCGTAGAGCTTGGGCGCCCCCTCGGGCTCGTCGGACAACCGCAGCATGGCGCGCTCGTAGTCAAGGACCAAAGCCTCATGGCTGGCATAGATTTCGGCGGTCTGCAAGTTGCGGTCGGCCACCCCGCAGGCACTCATGAATCGCAAGCCACGATCGATCTCGGTGGCCAGCGCCTCGTAGCGCGCCCCGGCCGGGGAGGTCCGGACGAACTCCCGGTTCCAGTCATGCACCAGGTGCAGCGACGCCAGGCCCGACGACGTCAGTGCGCGCACCAGGTTCATTGCCGCGCTGGCGTTGGCATAGGCCCGCACCAGCCGCGACGGGTCATGCTCTCGGGCCGCGGGGTCCGGGGCAAAGCCATTGATCATGTCCCCGCGGTAGGAGCGCAGACCCAGCGCGTCGATGTCGGCCGACCTCGGCTTGGCGTACTGACCGGCGATCCGGGCCACCTTCACCACCGGCACGCTGGCGGCGTAGGTCAGCACCACCGCCATCTGCAGTAGGGTGCGGATGGTGCCGCGGATGTGGGGTTCGGTGTTGTCGACGAACGTCTCCGCGCAATCACCGCCCTGCAGCAGAAAAGCCTGGCCGTTTGCCACCTGGGCCAGCAGGCCCTGCAGCCGCACGACCTCCGACGCCACCGTCACCGGCGGCACACTCTCCAGGACCGTGCGCATCGCCCGGGCTTCGTCGGCCGGCCAACTGGGTTGCTGAGCGGCCGGTTTGGCCAGCGCGGCGTCCAGCCGTGCCCGCAGATCCGGCGGCAACGGCGGCAGCGGCGGCAGTTGGTCGATGGGGATGTCGACGGTCCAGTTCATCGGTCCATGGTAACCGGGCGCCGCGGGCCGAGCGGGCGCACAGCGCGGCCGTACCCGGCCCCCGGGCCGTCCCGGCCCGCCCGCATCACCGGGCGGTGATGAGCTGGAAGCGGCGCAGCTGGTCGCGGGCATCAACCAGCGCGTCATGAACGTCACGAGGGCGCGGCGGCATCGGTGGGCACCCACGGTCTTCCCACAGCTGGCGCAGCTCCCGGGTAAAGCGGGGCATCGCCGGCGGCAGGTCCGTCATCGGGCCCCACAACTGACATAACGCGACGTGATCGTAGGCACCCACCCAGGCCCACAGCTCGATCGGATCGGCGCCGTCGACACCGAAAAACTGCTCCAGATCGGCGCGGATCCGGCTGCGCGATCGCCACAGCGGCGAAGCGGGCGGCGGCAATTTCGGCAGCACATGAGTCCGCACCCACAGCCCGGCCCGATCGGGATCGAATTCCGTGGACACGGCGTAATATTCACGGCCGTCCTCGGCCACCACCCCGATCGAGATCAAATCGATAGTGCGGCCATCTTCGATGAATTCGGTGTCATAGAAGTACCGCACCTGCGCAGCCTAACCCGGCGGCACGGCGCTCAGCCGCCGCCAATGCCACCGGCCGTCAGGGCGTGCGGGGTTGCGTCGGGCGGTGGCGCGGGGTGGACTTCGCGGTCCAGCTGGGCGTCGACGGTGACCTCGTCGGCAAAGCGTGGCGTGCCGGCGACCGCGTTCTGCAGCCACAGCTTGGCGTGCACGATGGGGCGGCGCAGCCGGCGTTCACGCTCCAGCGCACGGCGCATCTTCTCCGGCTGCTTGGTGTAGCGCCAACGCGCCCACGGGGCGTGCGGACGCGACAACCGGATTGCCCCAATGACCAGCAGCGGAGCGAAGAACATGCCCAGCAAGCCGGTCCACACCTTGCCCTTGAGCAAGACCAGCACCGCGAGCGGCAACGTCAGCACGCTGCCGGCAATCGCGACCGCGCGCATCAGCGGCTCGCGGGTGTCGTGCCACAGCGCGATGAAAAGCATCAGCGGGTGCAAACCCAGCAACAGCAGTCCCGTCACCGCGACCGCAGCGAACACCGCATCCACCGAACTGCGCCCATCCTCCTCCCAGTACACGTCGGAAAGGTGAAGAATCAACGCGTATTCATCCAGCACCAGCGCCGCGCCGATGCCAAAAGCAATCCCGGCGATGGTGAATTCGGTTTGAGTGCCCCCGACGGCAATCGACACCAACGTCACGCCGGAGATCATCACCAGAACCACCCCGAACACCACGTGGTGGATGTGGCGCGACCCGATGTAAATATTCCGGGGCTGCCACCATTTTGCCGGCAGGCCCCGCTCGGTGCGGTAGCGGATGTAGCGGGCGAAGGTACGCGTCACGAAAAACGTCACAATGAATGCGACCAGGCAACACAACAGCGGCAGCCGGCCACGCTCGATGATGTCATGCTGCAGCCAGCGGAGCACGTTAAAAAACGTACGCCCGTCCTGCGCACCGGTGGCGTACCCCGATACCGCTCGGCTCGTCGCCGGGGCGCCGATAGGCTGTTGTCCAACATGAGTGAATGGCGGTCGCCCGACGTGGGCAGTCGACGCGGGCGGTTAGCCGTTCGGCAGGCTCTGGTGTGGGGGGCGCTGTGGCTGCCGGCGATCGCCGCGCTGGGCTACACCGCCTGGCGGTTGCTGGGACGCACCCCCTATCGCATCGATGTCGATATTTACCGGATGGGCAGTCAGGCTTGGCTGGACGGCCGTCCACTGTATAGCGACGACGCACTGTTTCACACTCCGATCGGCCTGAACCTGCCGTTCACCTATCCCCCGCTCGCGGCGGTCGTGTTCTGCCCCTTCGCGTGGTTGCAGATGCCGGCCGCCAGTGTGGCTATCACGGTGCTGACCTTGGTGCTGCTGATCGCGGCGATGGTGATGGTGTTGACCGGACTCGGCGTCTGGACCACCTCGCGGCTGGCTGCGGGACCCGCGTGGTTGCGACGATGCTGGCTGGCCGGCGTCATCGTCGCACCGGCTGCGATCTGGCTGGAACCGATCAGGTCGAACTTCGCGTTCGGTCAGATCAATGTGGTGCTGATGACGTTGGTGATCGCCGACTGTGTGCCGCGCCGCACCCCGTGGCCGCGCGGCATTGCGCTGGGATTGGGCATCGCACTGAAACTCACCCCGGCGGTGTTTTTGCTGTACTTCCTGCTGCGCCGGGACCTCGGCGCGATAGTGCGGGCCGGCGCATCGTTCGGGGCGGCGACCCTGGTGGGTTTCATGCTGGCTTGGCGCGACTCGTGGGAATACTGGACCGACACGGTGCGCAACACCGAGCGGATCGGGGCGGCATCGTTGAACACCAACCAAAACGTAGCCGGCGTCCTGGCGCGGCTTCGGCTGGGGGACCAGGAACGGTTCGTGTTATGGGCCGCGATGTGCCTGCTTGTCCTGGCGATCACCGCGTGGGCGGCGCGCCGCGCGCTGCGAGCCGGTGAGCCGATGCTGGCGGTGATCGTGGTCGCGCTGTTCGGGTTGGTGGTTTCGCCGGTGTCATGGTCACACCACTGGGTATGGATGCTGCCATCGGTGGTGGTGACCTCGGCGCTGGCCTGGCGACGGCGCAGCGCCGTCATGGCCGCGGTGAGCGCCGCGGGAATAGCGCTGATGGTGTGGACGCCCATTGATCTGCTTCCCAAGCACCACGAGGCGGCCGCGTCCTGGTGGCGTCAGCTCGCTGGGGCCTCGTACGTCTGGTGGGCGCTGGGGGTGATCGTCACCACCGGGTTCACCTTCGCCGCGCGCACGGCGTCCCGGGCATCTGTTGTGCCCCGCGCCACACCGGTGTCGGCACCCGGTTGACCCTCGCGGGCAGCGAGGTTACGGGTAGCCCTGCTCGATTGCCGGTTCCTTCTCCGCCGGCGTCGGACCATTGCGCCGCGTCATCGACCCACGCCGCTAGCCGGCCGCTGTTTCGGGGATCCGGACCTCGTCGTTCGATTCGGTGCCGCGGTAGCCGTTTTTCACGCTGGCGGCGTAGATGTCGACGTACTCCTGGCCGGAGAGCCCCATCAACTCGTAAATCACTTCATCGGTGACCGCCCGCTCGATGAACCGATTGCCCGCCAGCCCGTCAAACCGCGAGAAGTCCATCGGCTTGCCGAACCGTATAGTGACCTGGCCAAACCGCCACATCCTCTTTCCCGGCGGGTTGACTGTGTCGGTGCCGATCATGGCCACCGGTATCACCGGCACTCCGGTGTGCAACGCCAGCCTGGCCAGCCCGGTCTTCCCTTTGTACAGCCGCCCGTCGGGCGAGCGAGTGCCCTCCGGGTACATCCCCAGCAACTTGCCCTCGTTCAGCAGCCGCTGAGCGGTATCCAGCGCGGCCTGCGCGGCATCGGCGTCGGAGCGGTCGATCGGTACTTGCCCCGTGGTGCTGTAAAACCAGCGGAGGAACCACCCCTTCAGCCCGGTGCCGGTGAAATATTCCCTCTTGGCCAGAAACGTTATCCGGCGCGGCACCACCAGCGGCAAATAAAAACTGTCGGCCACCGCCAAGTGGTTGCTGGCCAGAATTGCCGGTCCCGAACGCGGAACATGCTCCAGCCCTTCGACTTTCGGTCGACCGAGCAGGGCCAGCAACGGGCCCATGAAGATGTACTTAAATAGCCAGTACCACATGGACCCTCCCTCGAACCCACACCGGATGGTGCTCTGCGCCAACTGTACCCACCTAGCGTGGCGGCGACCACCTGCCACAAAAGCTCGACGCCGCTTTGCGGTGAACCGCTGGGCGCAGCCGGGGTTGGCCACCCCGCGCCGGGCCGGCGCCTCGCCAGACCGATCGGGTCCACCTCACCGCCGCGCGGGCAACCTAGTCCTCGACGGTGATCGGGATGGGCTGGTATCGGCTCTTCGGGGTGTCCTCGGCGGCGCAGCCACGCGGATGGTCGGGGGGCGGAGGCCCCGATCGCTCGATGTCGGCGACGATGGCGCGGATCACCTCCAGCAGCGCGACGCTATGTTCGGCGATCACCGTCAGCAACGGGTGCTGATCGCCGGTCACCAGCGCGGCCAGCGCGCACACCGGGCACCACGCCCGCTGACATTTCCCGGTGCCGGCGCCGCCGGCCACCATCCGCACCGCTGCTGCCCGCACGGCGGGGTCGATGCCGTCGAGGATGGCCTGCGCCAGCTTTTGCAGCTCCGGGCCAACCTCGCGGTGGGCGTCGGTCACCAGCGCCGCTCCTCCTCATCCCTGCGCTCTGCCTCGTTGCCGGCGGTCACTTCGGCCACACCTCCGGATCGGGTCGGAAGCGCACCGTCAGCTCACTCCCTCGAAGGTGCGCATCGACCACCGTGCATCGGCGCAACACCGATGCCAACCGGACCCTGCGTCGTACCCCGCCGGCACCGATGATCAGGTCGTCGCCGGCCCGGCCCAGGGTGAGCGCGCCGGAATCGAGTTGGGGCAACTCTAGCCGCAGCCGGTAGACCGATCCCAACCCCGACCCCGATTCCAGGTCGACGACGGGGCGGATCGGCCCCGGCGGAGCCGATCCGCCCCGGCGCCAGGCGCTGTCGAGCAGCTCGCCGAGCGCCTTGGGGCCGATCGGCTCGCCGGCCAGATGCGGAGCCAGCACCAGTGCCACGTCACCAATGCTGGCGTCCAGCTCGTCGAGCACCGCGCGCTGCTCACCGAGACGTTGGGCATACCATTCGAACGCGGGGTGGTCGGGCAGATTGTGGTACTCGTAGGAATCATCTTGCAGCAAAACCTGATTGACGATTAGCTCCTCAACGCGTACACCCATGAGCGCCAATGCGCCCAGCGTCCGCAGCGCCTCGGCCGCCACGACGCGGTCAGCGGTCAGCACCAGATGCGCACCGACCATCTCACCGTCGGTCAACAGGGCGCTCAGCCGCTCGAGGCCGGCACTGATGCGCTCGACCAACTCCACCAGGGCGGCCGACCGAGCGTCGTTGACGGTCATGGACAGTCTGCGATGTCGCGGCCACGCCCGTTCCACGTACAGCCCGAAAGTCGACGGCAGCGTCAGCATCCGCAACGCGTCGGCGGTGGAAGCACAGTCGACCACGACGCGATCCCATTGTCCGGTTGCGGCCAGCCCACCGACCTCATGCAGGCCGAGCAGTTCCTGAGCGCCTGGCAGGGCCGAGAGCTCTTCAGGGGCGATGGCGGCCAACTCGGACTCGGGAAATCGCCAGCCCAGCATGTCGACGACCTCGCGCCAGCGAGCCTCCAGCAGCGCGAGGGTGTCCAGTGCCAGCGCGTCGAGGAATCCGCCGCCGGCGCCGGGGTCGTGCGTGAGCACCCGGATCGGCTGACGCTGAGCGGTCGGTGGCACTTCCACGCCTAGCACCTCACCAAGTGAGTGCGCCTGATCGGTGGACACCACCAGCAGGCGCCCACCGGCGCGCGCGTCCCGCACCGCGGTAGCGGCCGCCAGGGTGGACTTGCCTACGCCGCCCTTGCCGACGAACAGACTGATCCTGGCCGGGGTGGGCGCTGCAGACTCACTCAGCCTCGGCTCGCTTCTTTAGGTCCTTCAACGCGGTGTCGATCAACCTGCGCTCAGCCTTGCGCTTGAGCAACCCGATCATCGGGATGGCCAGGTCGACCGTGAGCTCATACGTGACATCGGTACCAGATCCCTTGGGCACCAAGCGATACGCTCCGTCGAGTGACTTCAGCAACGAACTGGACACCAGCGACCAGCGCACCGATCCGTGATCTGGGGGCCAATCGTAGGACAACACCAGGGTGTCCTTGAGAACGGCGGTGTCCAACACCATCCGGGCCACCGTCGGATAGCCCTCGGCGTCGGCCTCCAACACTTCGGCCTCCTTGTACTCCGAGACCCAGTCGGGATAGGAGCCGATGTCGGCGATCACCTTCATCACCGTGCGCGGATCCGCGTCGATGTAGATCGTCTGCGCCGTCTTCTCCGTCACCTGGTGCTTCCCTTCCCCCGCCCGTCCCCCGCGAGCGAGCGGCCCCGCTGCCCGTGGGCGTCCCCCAGCCCTCGCAGAAACGGTACCTTGCCGGCGGGGGCGCGGTTAACCCGCCGGAGAAACCCCCACCGGACGCGAGCGCTCCAATCTCTCTTTAACCTCGAAGGCCATTTTCCTGGCGGCGACCCGGCGGCGGTGGGTCATCCGGGCGAGATTCATCCGCGCCAGTTGCCGGGCAGTGGCGCCCGACGGCTCAGCGTGCAAAAAGTAGTGCAGCAACACGCCGTCCAGCGAAGGCTCCAGCCAGATTTCCATGGTCCCGGTGAGTGCGCCGCTCACTGCCCACCTGATCCCCTTGTCGGCGCGATCCTCGACGACGCGCAGCCGCAGGTCGGGCCACCACCGCCGCCAGCAGTCCGGATCGGCAATAGCAGCGCCCACCCGCGCGGCGGCGGCGGCGATAAAGGTCTCGTCGGCGACTTGGACGCTGTGCACCGCCTTAGCTTCACATATCCGAGCGCCCACGCGCCAAGGTGAGTCCGGTCACATCCGGAACGCGGTGCGCACTAGGCTGAACAGCAGCCAGGGGCTACCCCCATAGATGTCAAGCGAGGTCGAAAAGTGCGCGAATTCAGCGTTCCCGCGCCGTTTGCTGTCGGCGAACACGAACATCGTCGCCACGATCTTCGAGCACGAGCGCGACGATCCTGACTTCGCGCTCTTCCAGCGCCTGATCGACGGCGTGTGGACCGATGTCACCTGCGCCACGGCAGCCGCCCAAATTCGATCCGCCGCACTGGGTTTGATTGGACTAGGGGTGCAGCCCGGCGATCGGGCGGCAATCTTTTCGGCCACCCGCTACGAGTGGGCGATCCTCGATTTCGCGATCCTCTCGGTCGGTGCCGTCACGGTCCCGATCTATGAGACGTCATCGGCCGAGCAGGTGCGCTGGGTGCTGCAGGACTCCGAGGCGGTGCTGGTATTCGCCGAAACCGACCGGCATGCGGCCTTGGTCGCCGAACTCACCGGCGAGCTGCCGGTGCTGCGCCGACTGCTTTCGATCGACGGTTCCGGTCCCAAGGCCCTCGATCAGCTCGCCGAGGCGGGTGCGTCGATCGACCCCGCCGAACTCAGCAACCGGCTCGAGGCGCTGCGCGCGGCCGACCCCGCGACGCTGATCTACACCTCGGGCACCACTGGGCGGCCCAAGGGGTGCCAGCTCACCCATGCCAACCTCGTCTATGAAGTCAAGGGAGCCAAGGAGGTGCTCCCGACACTGCTGCGCAAAGGTGAACGGTTGCTAGTCTTTCTGCCCCTGGCGCATGTGCTGGCCCGGGCGGTCACTTTGGCTGCGGTCCACAACAAGGTCACCGTCGGATTCACCAGTGACATCAAGAACCTGGTGTCGATCTTCGCGGTGTTCAAACCGACGATCGTGGTGTCGGTGCCGCGAGTGTTCGAAAAGGTGTACAACACCGCCGCCCAGAACGCCGCCAACGAGGGCAAGGGCCGGATCTTCGCGATCGCCGCGCAGACCGCGGTGGACTGGAGCGAGGCCCGCGACCGTGGCGGCCCGGGGCTGTTGCTGCGCGTCAAGCACGCGGTGTTCGATCGCCTGGTGTATCACCGGCTGCGTGCGGCGCTGGGCGGCAAGTGCCGGGCCTCTATTTCGGGCGGCGCGCCGCTCGGCCGGCGGCTGGGCCACTTCTATCGCGGTGTCGGGCTGACCATCCATGAGGGCTACGGGCTCACCGAAACCAGCGCGGCCATCACCGTCAACCAAGTCGGTGACCTGAAAATCGGCACGGTAGGCAAGCTGCTGCCGGGAAACAGCATGCGCATTGCCGACGACGGCGAGCTGCTGGTACGCGGCGGCGTGGTATTCGGCGGCTACTGGCGCAACGAGCAGGCCACCGCCGAGGCGTTTGCCGACGGCTGGTTCAAGACCGGCGATCTCGGCGCCGTCGACGAGGACGGCTTTTTGACCATCACCGGCCGCAAGAAGGAGATCATCGTCACCGCGGGCGGCAAGAACGTTGCCCCCGCGGTGCTCGAAGACCAGCTGCGGGCGCACCCGCTGATCAGCCAGGCGATGGTGGTCGGCGACGCCAGGCCATTCATCGGGGCGCTGATCACCCTCGACCCCGAGGCGCTCGAGGGCTGGAAGCAACGCCACAGCAAGCCCGTCCAGGTCTCGCTCGGCGACCTGGTCGCCGATCCCGACCTGGTCGCCGAGGTGGACGCCGCGGTCAAACAAGCGAACCTGGCTGTTTCGCACGCCGAGTCGATCCGCAAATTCCGCATCCTGCCCGTCGACTTCACCGAAGATACCGGTGAGCTGACACCGACGATGAAGGTCAAGCGCAAGGTGGTCGCGGAGAAGTTCGCCCCCGACATCGAAGCGCTTTACAGCACCAGTTAGCCGCCGAGGAGCAGCCCAACGATTAGGCTCGGCCTCCCTGGCCGCTCAGCAGACGCAAATGCTCTACGAAAGTTGGTATTTCGGGTGTCTTTGCGTCTGCTCACCGTCACTCCCCCCGCAGCAGCTGGGCCAGTCGCGCCGCTAGCGCTTCCCAGCGCCAATGGGCCATCACCCACTTCCGCCCGGCTGCACCCATAGCGGCACTCCGTTCGCGGTCGGACAGCAGCTCGGCGACGGCATTGGCGATCTGCTCGACCGACCAACCGTCAACCACAAGCCCGGTTTTGTTGTGCCACACCGCTTCCGGCGCTCCCCCCGAGTTGCCGGCGATCACCGGAACACCGCAGGCCGAGGCCTCCAGGAAGACGATGCCCAGCCCCTCGACATCCAGCCCGGCGCCGCGGGTGCGGCAGGGCATCGCGAACACATCGGCCATCGCGTGGTGCGCGGGCAGCTCGGCGGGCGGCACCCCGCCGGTAAACGTCACGTGTTCGGCCACCCCGGCCCGCTGCGCCAGCCGGCGCAGCCCCGCCAGATAGGGGCCGCCACCCACGATGGCCAAAGCGGCGCCGTCGACCCGCCGCCGGATCGACGGAAGCGCCCGGATCAGCATGTCTTGGCCTTTGCGCGGCACTAGCCGCGACAGGCACACCACCGTGGGCCGTTCGCCCAGCCGGTAGCGGGACCGTAGCTCAGCCCGGCTCGCGGGATCGGGCCGGAACCGATCGGTGTCGATGCCGGGTGGTAAATATTCCAGCGCGGCCTCGGGCCCGAAGGCCGAGGCGAACCGGGCCCGGGTGTAGCGGCTGACGAAGGTCACGACATCGCAGCTCTCACCGATGCGGCGCAGCGCCGAGCGCGCCACCGGGACCATCGACCAGCCCACTTCGTGGCCGTGCGCGCTGGCCAACACCCGGGATGCCCCGGCCCGCCGCGCCCGGTGCGCCAGCAAGGCCAGCGGCGCGGCCGCGCCGAACCACACGGTGTCGACACCGAGCCGGGAAATCAGCCGCTCCATCCGGGCAGTGACGGCGGGCCCAGGCAGCATGAGCGTTCCGGGATGGCGCACCACCTGATAGCCGGCGACGCGGGCCGAGCGGTCAAAGGACTCGGCGCCCTTCCACTGCGGTGCATACACCGTCACCGCATGCGACCCGTCATCAACCAGCCGGCGGGTGAACTCGCCTAGATACGACTGGATGCCACCGGGGCGAGGCGGAAAGTCGTTGGTTACCAGCAGAATCCGGCTCATTGGTCGTCAGGCTAACCGGCCAGCCAGCGCCGCCAGGCGGCAACCGCGCCCGCCGAGTCGGTTCCGAGCACGGTGTGCAGCGCGCCGGGCAGGTCGGCATGACCGACGCCACACGCCGCCAGATACAGCGCGCGCAAGCTGGCGATCCCGTAGGTCGCGGCGACAAAGCGCGCGAACAACCACGCCCGGTCGTAGGCCAGCGACCGCTGCGGCCCGGCCACGTCCAAGTCCGCGTCGGATGGCAGCGTCGTGGGCAGGGTCGTGGCCGCGGGCACCGCCGCCAGCGGCCGGGCCACATAATCGGCGACGCCTTCGGTCAGCCAACGGGGCGCGTCCAGCGCGGTATCTCTTCGCGTCACATAGTGAAAAAGCTCATGCGCCAACACTATTCGTAGCGCTGTCCGATCCATGGCGGCCGCGCCGGGCGCGAGCACGATTCGTTGGCCGAACGCCAGGCGCCGGCCCGGGTCCACCCGGTCGGCGACCGTCACCGCCGCGATGTCCGACCATTGCCGTGCGGTGCCCCCGCCGGCCTGTGCACGAAACTGCGGTTCCGACGCGGCGAGGACCACCGCGACCTCCCGCGGCCAGTCGATCCCCCAGAAGGCCCGCACATTCTCCGCCGCGTGACCGAGCTCCTCCGAAATCCGCACCAGCAAGCGATCGGATGCCGGCCCGGCGAGACTCGTTAACCGCACGGTGCTCCCGGCGATGACAAGCGATGATTCCGGCTTCGCGACGGCCAGGCGCGTGGTTTTGCCGCGTGGTGGGCTCTGAACGGCCGCCAGCGCGATGACCAGTGCGACTACCAGCGCGAATGCCAGCAGCTTCGCAGGCCAGCGGCACACGTGGGCACGAAGGTCAGTAACGGCGGGCGTTGTAGACCGGACCGGACGAGGTCATCGGCACCACCCGCACCGGCTGGCCATAGGTGGAGGAATGGACCATCAAGCCGTCCCCAATGTAGATGCCGGCATGCGACGCGTCCGAGTAGAAGGTCAACACATCACCGGGCTGCAGATCCGACAGCGCGACCGGCTGACCACCATGGGCCAGCGCCTGGCTGGAGTGCGGCACTGCGATACCGGCCTGCTGGAATGCCCACATCACCAAACCGGAGCAGTCGAAACCGCCGGGCGCCGCGCCGCCCCAGGCGTACGGCGCCCCAATTTGGGTCAGGGCCGCTTGCACGGCGATGGCGGCCTGACTGCCGCCCGGGGTGCCAGCCGGCGATGCGTCGGGTGGGGTCGCGTCCGGGCTACCGCCCGCGGCGGGCTCGCCGGGAGGTACCCCCTGGGGCGCGACGGCGGCGGGCCCGGCCGGCACCGGACCCGGATCGGCCAGCGCGGCGCGCTGCTCGGGCGTCAGCGCGCGATACTGCGACTTGACCGCCGCTATCTGCACCTGCAGGCGGCTCTGCTTGGACTGCAGGTTCGCCCGCACCGCCGCGGCCTGCTCGGCCGCAGTCTTGGCGTCGGCCGCGGACTTGGCAGAGGCCCGCTCGGCTTTGGCGGCCTGCTCTCGAGCCGCCCGGTAACCGGCCATCTCCTCGGCCATCCGGGTCGCTATCACCCGCTGCACGACCAGCTTTCCGATCAGCTGCTGGGGTCCCTCCGCGGTCAGCATGGCGTTCACGCTGCCCGTGCGCCCACCCATGTACATCGCGGCAACAAATCTGTCCACGGCGGACTGGAACGCTGCCAGCCGCGCCTTTGCGGCGTCCAACCCGGCCTGGTCCTCGGCATGCTTCTTCTCGGCGGCGTGCTGAGCAGCCAGCTTCTCGCCTAGATCGAGTTCGGCGCTGTGCATCGCCTCGGTGGTCTGTTCGGCTTGCCGGGACAACGCATTGAGTTTCGCCAGGGCATCATCGGCCGGGTCCGCGGGGGCATGCGCACCGAGAACGCCCGACAAGACCATGCAGCCCACGATCACGCCAATGACCGATCTCGTGCTCGTGATCACATCCGCGACCCGGTGCCTGCGGCCCTGCCCCAACCCCAAAGCGATGTGTCCTTTTAGCCCTCGACGAAACGTCGAATCCGCATAAAGTCTCAGATAGGTTACGAAATGGTATAGCTATTGCCAACATCCTTACTTTAAGAAATCAGCAAGATTTCGCTCCATCGCGTTCAGCCGGCGCTGTGGGCTGCTTCCGACGGATTGGCACCAGACGCAGCCTGGGAGCCAGTCCCGCATCGGCGAGTACCTCCAGCGCGGCGCGTTCATCCTCCCGCAAGGACTCCGGTACCCCAAGCACCACGCTGATGACGCAGTCCCGGCATCCCGGGCCGCGCGCCGCGCAGTCATCGCAGTCGATGCGCACCGATCCGGCGAGACCGGGCGCGGTGCCGCCCGACCACGCCCCTGGTGCTGCCCCTGCTGCGTTTGTTTGTCCCATCTGGCTTGCCCTAGCTGGCGCTGTCGTTCCGGTGGTCCGGCTTCCCGCAGGCTATTCGCCGATACCGACACAGCTGCCGGGCGGCGGTGGCGCGTGGGCCTCCTCGTCGCCGGACGAGCCGGGGCTCAAGCCTGGCGGCTAAACCTCGCCCATCGTGCGAGCAGCCGTTCGGCCGCGCCGCTGTCGATCGCAGCGGTGGCCCGGGCGAGCCCGTCCTCCCACGCCGGCAGCCATTCGGCGCGCCCGGATAGCCCGGCGTGAGCGACGATCGCGCCCGCGGCATTGAGCACGACAGCGTCACGAACCGGGCCTTTGGCACCGGCCAGCACCGAACGCGCCACTGCCGCGTTGCGTGCCGCGTCACCGCCCAGCAAGTCCCCCAGCCCGGCCCGTGCGAAACCGAACCCGGCGGGATCGAACGTCAGCTTGTCCACGGTGCCGGCTTGCACCCGCCAGATCGTGCTCGTCGTGGTGGTGGTCAGCTCGTCGAGGCCGTCATCACCGTGCACCACCAACACGCTGGAGCGGCGGGTGGCGAACACCCCGGCCATGACCTCGCCCAGATCGGCGAACGCGCAGCCGACCAACCCCGCCCGCGGTTGGGCCGGATTCGTCAGCGGCCCAAGGAGATTGAACACCGTCGGCACACCAACCTCGCGGCGCACCGCCGACGCGTGCCGATACAACGGATGAAACGTCGGTGCCAAACAAAACCCGATCCCGACTTCGGCCACACTGCGCGCGACCTCGTCGGGACCCAGGTCGATACGCACCCCGAGGGCCTCCAAGGTGTCGGCGCCCCCGGCCAACGACGACGCCGCCCGGTTGCCGTGCTTGACCACCGGCACACCGGCCGCCGCCACCACGATCGCCGCCATGGTGGACAGGTTGACCGTGCTGACACCGTCACCGCCGGTACCCACGACATCGACGGTGTCGGTGCCGATGACGTCGGTCGGCAACCGGCGCGAGCGGCTGAGCATGATGTCGGCCAACTCGGTGACCTCGGCCGCGGTCGGACCCTTCATCGTGATCGCCACCGCGAAAGCGGCGATCTGGGCCGGCGTCGCGGCCCCGGTCATGACCTGGTCCATGACCCAGGCGGCCTGCCCGCGCTCCAGGTCTTGTGCCGCCGTCAACCGCGCCAGCACCTGCGGCCACGAGGCCGGCCCGGCCGGGCGAGGCGAAACACCCCGCGACGCCGCCGGAGACCAGAGAGCCACCCGTCGATAGTCCCACGAAGATCGGGCGCCCCCCAAGGAAGCGCTCGAGATGGCCCGCCAATTGCCCACCCGGGTGGAGACCGACAACTACAAAGCGTCATACTTGCGGATGTGACAAGCGCTGCGGGGAGTTCAGGCACAGCAATCACGTCGCGGGTGCATTCGCTGAACCGCCCCAACATGGTCAGTGTCGGCACCATCGTGTGGCTTTCCAGCGAGCTGATGTTCTTCGCCGGCTTGTTCGCGATGTATTTCACGGCGCGCGCCGAGGCCGGCGGCAACTGGCCGCCACCGCCGACCCATCTGAACCTTTACCAGGCGGTGCCGGTCACCCTGGTGCTGATCTCCTCGTCGTTCACCTGTCAGATGGGGGTGTTCGCCGCCGAACGCGGCGACGTGTTCGGGCTGCGCCGCTGGTACGTCATCACCTTCCTGATGGGCCTGTTTTTCGTTCTGGGTCAGGGCTACGAGTACTACCACCTGACCACTCACGGCACCACCATCCCGGCCAGCGCCTACGGCAGCGTGTTCTACTTGGCCACCGGCTTTCACGGGCTGCACGTCATCGGGGGCCTCGTTGCCTTCGTCTTCCTGCTGGCCCGCACCGCGATGAGCAAGTTCACGCCCGCGCAGGCAACCGCGGGGATCGTCGTGTCGTACTACTGGCATTTCGTCGACATCGTGTGGATCGCGCTGTTCACCACGATCTACTTCATCCGATGACCAGACCAGTGAACGGGCCAGTTCAGACAGATCAGACAGGAGCGTTCGCTTGAAGACAATGAGGTTGGCCGCCCGGACGCGGCGACGTCTTCGCCGCCGGCTGTCGGCCGGACTGTTGCTGCTGGTGGCGCTGGCCCTCACCGGCGGGCTGGCCGCGGTGCTGACCCCCCGCCCCCAAGTCGCCGTCGCCGATGAGTCCTCCTCGGCGCTGTTGCGCACCGGCAAGGAGCTGTACGAGACGTCCTGTGTGAGCTGCCACGGTGCCAATCTGCAGGGTGTGCACGACCGCGGCCCGAGTCTGATCGGCGTTGGCGAGGCGGCGGTCTACTTCCAGGTGTCTACCGGCCGGATGCCCGCCAGGCGCGGGGAGGCGCAGGCGGAACGCCAGGAAAGGCCGGTGTTCGACCCCGCGCAGATCGACGCGCTGGGTGCCTACGTGCAGGCCAATGGTGGTGGTCCCACCGTGGTGCGCAACCCCGACGGCAGCATCGCCCAGCGGTCGCTTCGCGGCGACGACCTGGGCCGCGGTGGCGACCTGTTCCGGCTCAACTGCGCCTCATGTCATAACTTCACCGGCAAAGGCGGCGCCCTGTCGTCAGGCAAGCATGCTCCCGATTTGGGGCCGGCCAATGAGCAGCAAATCCTCACCGCGATGCGGACCGGCCCGGGCAACATGCCGAAGTTCTCCGACCGGCAGCTGTCGTTCGACGCGAAGAAGGACATCATCGCCTATGTGAAAACCGTGGCCGAGGAACGCAGCCCAGGCGGATACGGCCTGGGCGGATTCGGGCCGGCACCCGAGGGCATGGCGATCTGGATCATCGGCATGGTCGCCGTCATCGGCGCAGCGCTGTGGATTGGGGCGCGAGCGTGACCGACACCAACGACCTCACCGGCACTGAGATTCCGGGCCAGCCCGACGAGGCGGCGCTGGCCGCGATGTCGCGCGAGGAACTGGTCGCGCTGGGCGGGCGGCTCGACGGCGTGGACACGGTCTACAAAGAGCCGCGCTGGCCGGTCGCGGGCACCAGAGCCGAGAAACGGGCCGAACGCCAGGTGGCGCTCTGGCTGTTGTTGGGGGGGTTCTTCGGGCTGGCGCTGCTGGCGGTCTTCCTTTTCTGGCCCTGGGAATACAAGCCCAAGCAGGCGCCCGGCAGTCTCCTCTATTCGCTCACCACTCCGCTGTACGGGCTGACCTTCGGGCTTTCCATCCTCTCGATCGCCGTGGGCGCGGTGCTGTTCCAGAAAAAGTTCATCCCGGCCGAGATCTCGATCCAGGAACGCCACGACGGCGCCGGTGGCGGCTCTCCGCAGATTCACCGCAAAACGGTGGCCGCCAACCTGACGGACGCCTTCGAAAGCTCCACCATCCGGCGCCGCAAACTAATCGGGATGTCCTTGGGCGTCGGGCTGGGAACGTTCGGCCTGGGCACCCTGGTGGCGTTCCTCGGCGGTCTGATCAAAAACCCCTGGAAACCGGTCGTCCCCACCGCGTGGGGAAAGGAGGCCGTGCTGTGGACCTCGGGCTGGACCCCGCGATACCCCGGCGAGACCATCTACCTGGCCCGGGCCACCGGAGAGCATGCCGGGGCGCCGTTTATCAAGATGCGCCCGCAGGACATCGACCCGGGCGGGATGGAGACGGTGTTTCCGTGGCGGGAGTCCGACGGCGACGGCACCACACCAGAATCACGGGAAAAGCTCTCGGAGATCATGATGGGCGTGCGCAACCCGGTGATGCTCATCCGCATCCGGCCGGGTGACATGTCCCGGGTGGTCAAACGCAAAGGCCAAGAAAGCTTCAACTTCGGCGACCTGTTCGCCTTCACCAAGGTCTGCTCGCATTTGGGTTGCCCGGCATCGCTGTACGAGCAGCAGGACTACCGCATCCTCTGCCCCTGCCACCAATCGCAGTTCGACGCGTTGCAGTACGCCAAACCGATATTCGGCCCGGCCGCGCGCGCGTTGGCGCAGCTGCCCATCACCATCGACACCGATGGCTATCTGGTCGCCAACGGCGACTTCGTCGAGGCCGTCGGGCCAGCATTCTGGGAGCGCACCTCATGAGCCCGAAAATCGGCGACATCCTGGCCCGCCAAGCAGACGACATCGACGTCCGCTATCACCCGGCGGCGGCGCTGCGCCGCCAGCTCAACAAGGTCTTCCCGACCCATTGGTCGTTTTTGCTCGGCGAGATCGCCCTGTACAGCTTTGTCGTGCTGCTGATCACCGGCGTCTATTTGACGCTGTTCTTCAATCCGTCCATGGGCGAGGTCACCTACAACGGTGTCTATCAACCCCTGCGCGGCGTGGAGATGTCAAAAGCCTACGCGTCAACGCTCGACATCAGCTTCGAGGTGCGTGGCGGCTTGTTCGTGCGGCAGGTCCACCACTGGGCGGCGCTGATGTTCGCGGCCGCGATCATGGTGCACCTGGCGCGGATCTTCTTCACCGGCGCGTTCCGCCGGCCCCGCGAGACCAACTGGATCATCGGCTCCCTGCTGCTGATCCTGGCGATGTTCGAGGGCTATTTCGGCTACTCGCTGCCCGACGATTTGTTGTCGGGTATCGGGCTGCGCGCGGCGGCGTCGTCGATCACATTGGGAGTTCCGGTGATCGGCACGTGGTTGCACTGGGCGCTGTTCGGGGGCGATTTCCCCTGCGGCGGTGTGGGCGACAACTGCAACGCGGCGGGCTACATTGTGCCCCGCATGTATTCGCTGCACATTCTCTTGCTGCCGGGAATCATCCTGGCGCTCATCGCGATACATCTAGCGTTGGTGTGGTTTCAGAAGCACACGCAGTTCCCCGGCCCGAGCCGCACCGAGCACAACGTCGTCGGCGTGCGGGTAATGCCGGTGTTCGCTCTTAAGTCCGGCGCCTTTTTCGCGCTGACCACCGGGATTCTCGGCTTGATGGGTGGTCTGCTGCAGATCAACCCGATCTGGAACCTGGGGCCCTACAAGCCATCCCATGTCTCGGCCGGCTCCCAGCCCGACTTCTACATGATGTGGACCGAGGGCCTGGCCCGTATCTGGCCGGCCTGGGAGCTCTACCTGGGGCATCACACCATCCCGGCGCCGGTCTGGGTGGTGGTGATCATGACCTTGGTCTTCGTGCTGCTGATCGTCTACCCGTTCCTGGAGAAGCGTTTCAGCGGCGATTACGCGCATCACAACCTGCTGCAGCGACCCCGAGACGTCCCGGTGCGCACGGCGCTCGGCGCCATGGCGATCGCCTTCTATATGGTGCTCACGCTGAGTGCGATGAACGACATCATCGCATTCAAGTTCCACATCTCGCTCAACGCGACCACCTGGATCGGCCGTATCGGCATGGTGGTGCTCCCGCCGATCGTCTACTTCGTCGCCTATCGGTGGTGTATCGGGTTGCAGCGCAGCGACCGGGAGGTCCTCGAGCACGGCATCGAGACGGGCATCATCAAACGGCTGCCGCAGGGTGCCTACATCGAGTTGCATCAGCCGCTCGGTCCGGTCGATGAGCACGGCCATCCGATACCCCTGGAGTACCAGGGTGCGCCGGTACCCAAGCGGATGAACAAGCTCGGCTTGGCCGGGTCGCCCGGCCACGGCAGCTTCCTGTTCGCCGACCCGGCGTCTGAAGACGCCGCCCTGCGTGATGCGGCGCACGCCGCCGAGCAGCGGGCCCTGACCGCGCTGCGCGAGCGCCAGGAAACCGTCACCGATACCACGGGCGGCGAGCGCGGGGATCACTGAGAGATCCCCGCAGCACGCGAAAGCGTCACGGTTGCTGTTTCGGCCCGGCCCGCCGCAGATCACCCCGTCGGGGCTGGCGCGATGGATTGCGGGTGGCTAAGCCTGAATCCGTGGATCTACCGGTGATGTGATCGGCGGTGAGCGAGGCAGCCTGCCAGCTCATCATCATCCGCGGGCGCGGGCCACCGGCAGTCGTAGTCACCCCGCGCGTCGTTCCGGCCGCCACCCAACGTAGGTCAAGTAGAGCCCGGCCAGGGCCAGCCCGGCGAATAGCACCCATATCACCGCCGTCGCACCCGACCGGTAGACGGCGTTGCCGGCCGCGCTGTAGACCCGGGGAACGGTTAGCAGCAGCAGCCCGCGTACCACGAGAAACCAGCCCACAGCAGACACAATGATCGCCGCGAGGCTGCGCCAGTACTGGTGGAATGCGATGACGACCAGGCCGAACAACAACAGAATGGCGCCGTAGAGCCATGGCCACATCGGGTTAGCCTGAAATTCGGTGAACAGAACCTGCATATACGAGCCGCGAAGCGCAACGGTGGTGGGAACGATTGCGAAGAACGGACCCAATACGCGGGCGAACATACGCGTGCGAGTGACCGCCTGCGCCGATGTGGTCATCAGTACCTCCTTGGTTGCCCCTTGGTTTCCCCTTCGTTGCCGACACACGGTACAGCTCACCCCGCTCACCGAAATTCCCCACTGGCGCTCATCGAGATTCCTCGCCCCGTGTGGCTCTGCCGATGAAGGCTGGCCGTCTTCGATGCCGGTGTCCGCCACCCGCAACACTTGTCGAAGGAGGCCCGCCTTCTCCTGCTCACATGGGAGGCCGACGAGGAAGTACCTGCTCGGCGGCGGCCAGATGGGCGGGCACCGCCAGCCAGCAGCTGCTGGACCAACCGGTGCAGGTGGGTAACAGCGCGGGTTGTGTTCTGCGATAGGCTGTTTCGCCGCTCGTCGAGTAATGCGAAGCCGTCGACAGACGTGATCCTCGGTCATTACCGAGCGGGCATCGCCTTGCGCCGCGGCCACACCAACCGCTCCGGCCGCGTCGATGCGATCGTTGGTGCGTCGTGCGCTACGAGATAGTTCACGCACTCGCACGGTCGGAGTTGACCCGGCGTATGGCTCGTATGGCCGGGCTGAAGTAAACGCACGCTACGAAGACCACCCTGCCGGAAGGACCGTGGCCACCAGACCGCAGGTCGAAAGTTATTCCGGGCTTATTCCGGGCTGGCCGGCGAAGCGGAATCCCGACTCGGTGACGCCGCGTGCCCTCTACCGGGTCGTCGTTGGGTGGCGTCTGAGGAGCGGTGTAAAAGTGGCCTGGCGTAGATGCCGCTCGCTTGCGTTCATGATCTTATGCGGTAGCGCTGACAGGTTCACTTGCTACCGTTGGGGTTGACCCCTGATGGTGGACACCTGACTGGTGGGACTGCTGGTCCCGCGGGAAGGATGTCCGCATGTCGGGCAAGCGTCGTAAGTACACCCCGGAGTTTCGGGAGCAGGCTGCCCGCCTGGTGATTGAGACCGGCCGGCCGGTGGCTCATGTGGCCGCCGAGATCGGTGTTGGTGAACAAGTGCTGGGGCGTTGGGTTCGCCTCCAACGCCGAGCCCTATCGGCTGGTGATACTGGCGCGGTGTTAGATGCTGATGAACGCGCAGAGCTGGAGCGTCTGCGCCGCGAAAACGCTGAATTACGTGTGGACCGTGAGTTTCTGAAAAAAGCCGCGGCCTTCTTCGTCTCCGAACACCACCGGTAGCAGCCTACCGGGTGATCGAGGCGCAGCAGGCCACCGACCCGATCAAGCGGATGCGCGAGCTGCTGGAGGTGTCGCGCTCGGGGTACTACAAGTGGCGCACATCCCGTGATAGTGGGCCGACCCCGGCGCAGCAGCGCCGCGCCGAGCTGGACGCCAAGGTCGCGACGTTTCACGCGGCCTTTGACGGTGTGTCCGGCGCCCCACGCATCCTGGCCGATCTAGGCGACGACGGTGAGACGGTGTCACGGAAAACGGTGGCGGCCTCGCTGCGCCGGCGGGGTTTGGCCGGGATCAGCCCCCGCCGGTTCGCGCCGGCGACCACGGTGGTTGACCTGGCTGCCGCGGTGCCCAAAGACCCGCTCACGCGCCGTTTCGACACCGGGATACTCAACCGGGTGTGGACCAGCGACATCACCTATTTGGGCACGGGTGAGGGCTGGCTGTATTTGTGTGCCGTGCGCGATGGCTGCTCACGAAAGGTGATCGGCTGGGCCATCGACGATTGCCTGCACACCGATCTGGTCCAGGGCGCTTTGGAGATGGCCGTGGCGATGCGCGGCGAGCCCGCCCCAGCAGGTTGTGGTGCACGCTGATCGCGGCTGCCAGTACACCTCAGCGCAGCTGGCGCGGTTGGCCCGCGAGCACAACCTGGCCCGCTCGGTGGGCCGTACAGGGGTGTGTTGGGACAACGCCCAGCAGGAATCATTCTGGGCGACACTGAAAGTCGAGTTCTACGACCGCTACGTGTGGCCCACCAAAGCCGCCGCCAAACTCGCCGTCGGCGATTGGATCGAGCGGGTCTACAACCGACGCAGGCGCCACTCATCCCTGGGTATGATTTGCCCCGTCGAGTTCGAGAACCGACTCACTCAGACGGCACAAGCCGCCTGACCCTGTGTCCACCAAACGGGGTCAAGCCCAACCGTCGCGGCTTTTGAGTTTCAGCCGGCCTGTGATGATCTTGTTTTCGGTGGCCGGGGCGGTGGTGGCTGCGCTGTTGGGATGCGCTGATGGGGGTTGGAAGCTGTTGGGTGATGGCGTAATTGGGGGTGGGCACGGCCGCGGGGCTGTGGTGACCGGTTTTAGGGATAAGTCGATCGCGTTGTGGCGGTGGAGGGTTGAAGATGGGGTGCGAGGTGTGCGTTGACGGGCCGGTTCGCGGCGGTCAACCGAAGGCCGGTAGCGCCCGGATGCGTGGTAGCGCGGTGGCGAACGCCTCCACGTGGGGGTAGGCGGCAGCAAAACGCAGGTGCAGGCGTCGGCCGTGACGCACCAGCCGGGCGGCGACGTTGAGAAATGCCAGGCGTAGTCGTTTTCCCCGCGCTCGACGCACCGCGCGGGGCAACGCCAGGGCGCGCAACCAGCACCCGATGTTGTGGGCCAGCGCGGCGGCCTGCCAGTACAGCCAGTTACCGAAGAACGATTGCACCGGGGCGTGGATCATCCCGAAGTCGTTTTTGAGCGCCCGGATGGTGTCTTCGGGGATGCCGCCGCGCAGCCGGTGATGCGCGGCGACCTCGGCGGCGCTCATCCGCTCGGCGGGCACGTTGGTGATGATCGCGTGCAGCCGCCAGCCATCCAGGTCATCGAAGGCCAGCTGCTCACCGGGCTGTTTGGGTTGGCGGCGCACGATCAGCCGCACACGCCGTCCCAGCACCGTGGTGGTGGTCTCGGCGATCTGGCTGCCCTTGTCGGTCTCCTGCCCTTTTGCCGGGGCCCATACGGTGTGCGGGTCGGTGGCCAGCGCGTGGATCACGGCCGCGAGCGGCTTGTACTGTTTGACCGTGACCGAGTAGTCCGCGCCGTGGCGTTCGGCGGCCTCGATCACCTGCTGCTGGTAGCCGGCCGAGTCGACCCGCGGCCACAACCGGTAGGTATCGCGGCAACCGGCCGGGATCGCGCTCACGCACTCGTCGATGAAGCTGCCCATCGCCCGCCCGTCGTTGGCTGCGCCGCCGCGGTCGCGCAGTGCGAGCACGTCTCCGGTCTCGCCGCACACGCCCACCAGCGGGGAGAGCGCGGTCTGCCCGGCGCGCGAGAATGCGCTGCCTTGCTTGCCCGCCCCGTAGGTCGCCACCCGGGTGGCATCGGGGTCGATGGTCAGCCGGTCGCCCTCGGGTGCCGCCAGCAGCCCAGGCTCGGCGCAGCATCACCCGGTTGACCGCGCCGGCCTTGGCCACCTGACCCAAATCCGCGCCCGCCACACACCGCCACAACGTGGGCACCGACGGCAACGGGTTGGTCCCGCGCAGCACCGTGGTCGCCGGGTCGGCCAGCAACACCCGATCACTCAAGAAGTCCCCACCGGCCAGCAGCGTCTCGGTCAACGCCCGATAACACTGCCCACCGCTATAGCCGCCCGGCCCGATCAGACGCAACCCCCGCCGATCGGCCTCGCCGACCACACCCAGCCGGTCCAGCAGCGGACCCCACAACGCCACCCCCGCCACCGGCGTCAGATCATCCTCGCCCGCGCTGATCAGCGGGTGCGGCACCGGGTGTTTCGGACTCGCCAGCACCACATCATCGACATCGAACAACAAACCGGTAGCATTCACCACACGGGTGCCCTTTCTCTGGGATCATCGTCGCCTTCCACAAACACGATTATCCCTTGCAGGAAGGGCACTTCCGCGCTACGACGCGGCCCTCAATCCATAGCCGGCTGAAAAATCAGGGTCTGAGTTGATATGTCGCGACGCTTGGGGGGCGCGCCCTGAGCGCCCAGGAGGTGAGCGCCACACCATCACCCGGATGACCCTTCACCACGAGACTATCGCCCTCGGCGAGAACCGCAACGCCCCAGCACATTTGCGACTGGACCAGCAGTATCACCAAGACCAGCACGGCTGGATCGACATCGCCTATCACGTCGGCGTCGATCGCAACGGCAACATCTACGAACTACGCAGCACAGAGATCGCCGGCGACACTGCAACGGACTACGACACCACAGGCCATTTCCTCGTGCTGTGCGAAGGGGTCTTCGACAGAGAGACTGTGCCGGAGGCACAGCTTCACGCCGTAGCACTTGCGTTCGCGTGGGCTGCCCAGAACTCGGCAGTTGCGAGTAACACCCTGGCGGTGCATCGAGACCTTGCCCAAACTTCGTGCCCGGGCGCCTCAGGTGACCTAAAGCGCCGCATCGATGATCTGCTTGCCGCCGGCAAGGTCGATCTTCAACGCTTTTGCGAGCCCGAGGCTTCCGCGAGAGTCGCGGCGATCGAGGCTGCCAATTGACCCAGGCGCATTCAGATGGCAACGACGGCAAGCCCGTACCCATCGACGGAATACCAATTGTGCTGTGTCCGTAAGGCTAAGTCGGCATTGTTTCGACGACGGCCACGACTGGGCACATCAGTATGTGAATTGATTGATCGTTTCAGCAGTGACTATGAGCGAACCGCTTCGCTGTGTCGCCATCGTCTGACCAGATTGACGAAAAACTGAAAGCGCCGGCTGACGGCGGCTAGACGTTATTCGGCAGCCACGGCCCGCACGAAATTTGCGGCGAACGCCGTGCACACGGTATCCATGTCAGGCAGCTCGACCACATCGACAGTAGCCAGGGCTGGCCGGGCTAGCATGTGAATCACCATCGGGCCCATCAATTGCTGAATTAGCAACGGAATAGGCAGATCACGTATACGCCCCTTTTGCACTTGCGTGGTCAGCCATACCCCGATTACACCCAGCATCCGCGGAGCGGCGTGTTGGGTCAGCGTCTGTACGGCCGGGCTGTCGGGACGGGCGAACGCTTCAGCGAGAACTGCGGGCCCTACCCGGGGTTCGCGGATCAGCGCTGTCGCCAGCGCTTGATAGATGTACTGCACCGTAGCCGTCAGATCGTCGGTGGCGCTGTCGAGAGCGTCCTCCAAATCAGGAATAGGGCTGTAACGTTCGAACACACTCCGCAACAGCTCATCACGGCTGCCGAATGCCATGTAGAGACTGTGCACCGAGCAGTCGGCGCGCGTGGCGATCGCCTCCAATGTGGCTGCCGCTAGCCCGGATTCGCTGATCAACGCGGCCGCCGCGTTCAACGCCCGCGTCCGCACCGGCACCTGTCCTCCCGGATCCACACCGGCGGCGCGGACGGCCTCGTCTAACGCTGCCCGCGTGCCGCTGAGGCGACGCAGCAGCGTGCTACGGGAAATCCCAGCTTCACGCGCGATCGCGAGCACCGGCACGTCGGCTACGTCCTTGCCTCGCTTTTCGGCGGCCCTCAACGCGGCTTGCACTAGTTCCTCGGCGACCGGGAGCTTGTCAGCAGCACACTGGCTGTCGAGCCCGGATGACGTCGCGGTCATGCCACACACTTTCTGACATTGGCTTTCTGACATTAGGAACAATTTGCAATTACTAATTATACCATACTAGGCTAACGCGGTGAGAAGGTGCTTGATCACAATGCTGCCGCCGCCCAGCTGAGCCACACGGGATGCAATGAACAGGTTTTCGATCGGCCAGCTCCTCCAGCGAGGCTGGATAGTTCTGGTCGCGGTGGTCGTGGTCGCCGCCGCGGGCTCGGGTGTCTATCGGCTGCACGGCATCTTCGGCTCGAAGGACGAAACGTCGACCCCCGGCCCGATCGGCAACGACGTCAACTTCAACCCAAAGCACATCGTCCTTGAGGTGTGGGGCAACCCGGGAACAGTGGCGACCATCAACTACCTCGACATCAACGTGCAGCCACAGAAGGTCATGAACGCACACCTGCCGTGGACGATGGAGATGGTCACGACACAACCGGGGGCCTTCACCAACGTTGTGGCGCAAGGTAACAGCGACTCGCTTGGCTGTCGCATCACCGTGGACGGCGAGGTCAAAGATGAAAGGATCGTTAACACCGTGAACGCCTACACGTTTTGCTTGGTGAAGTCCGCATGACCGAGCATGATGCGCCACGGTTTTCGGTGCCGAGGCTGCTGCTGCGGTTTTCGGTGCCGATCGCGGCATTCTGGCTTTGCCTAGCGGTAGTCACGAATGTCTATGTGCCGCAATTGGAAACAGTGGCCCAAGCGCACAACGTGTCGCAAAGCCCGCAGGATGCGCCGGCGCTTAAGGCCAGTAAACGCATCGGCAAAGTCTTCAAACAGTTCGATTCCGATAGCGTGGCCATGATCGTGTTGGAGGGCGACCGGCCGCTCGCCGACGACGCGCACCACTACTACGACGGTCTGATGCGCAAGCTTGCCCAGGACACCAAGCATGTCCAGCACATCCAGGATTTCTGGGGGGATCCGCTGACTGCCTCGGGCTCCCAGAGCAATGACGGCAAAGCCGCATTGGTGCAGGTCAACCTCGCCGGGAACCAGGGCCAGTCGCTGTCCAACCAGTCCGTGGATTCGGTGCGCAATATCGTGGCCCACTCGTCTCCCCCGCCAGGGGTCAAGGTGTATGTCACCGGCGCTACCCCGCTGGTCACTGACCAATTCGAAGTCGGCAGCAAAGGCACCCTCAAGGTCACGCTGCTCACGATCGCGGTGATCATCATCATGTTATTTTCCGTCTACCGATCTTTGGTCACCGCGGTCCTTGTGCTTTTCACGGTGATGATCGAGTTGACCGCGTCCCGCGGAGTCGTAGCGCTGCTGGCGAACGCCGGCGTCATCGGGCTGTCGACATACTCAACAAATCTGTTGACATTACTCGTGATCGCCGCCGGCACGGACTACGCGATCTTCATCCTCGGCCGCTACCACGAAGCGCGCTATATCGGGCAGGATCGTCAGGCGGCCTTCTACACGATGTACCGGGGGACCGCGCACGTCATCTTGGGCTCGGGCCTGACGGTCGCCGGCGCGGTATTCTGCCTGCACTTCACTAGGCTTCCGTACTTCCAGAGCCTGGGCATCCCTGCGGCGATCGGCGTGCTTGTCGCGTTGGCAGCAGCGCTGACCCTGGCGCCGGCCGTGCTGAGCGTCGGCCGCCACTTCGGACTGTTCGACCCCAAACGCGCGATGCGCACCCGCGGCTGGCGGCGCATCGGCACCGCCATCGTGCGCTGGCCAGGACCCATTCTGGTGGCGACGGTCGCGATTGCGCTGATCGGTCTGCTGGCCTTACCGGGCTACACCACGAGCTACGACGCCCGCACCTACATGCCCGCCGATTCGCCGGCCAACCAAGGCTATGCGGCCGCCCAGCGGCATTTCGGCACAGCACGGCTCAATCCCGAAGTGCTGATGGTCGAGGCGGATCACGATATGCGCAACCCAGCCGACATGCTCGTCGTCGACCGAATTGCGAAAGCCGTCTTTCACCTGCCTGGAGTCCAGAAAGTGCAGGCGCTTACCAGGCCTCAGGGAACCCCTATTGTGCACACCTCGATACCGTTTCAGATCAGCGCGGGAAACGTCGGCAATATCGAGAACCTGCAATACCAGAAAGACCGCGCGGACGACCTGCTGAAGCAGGCCGACCAGTTACTCGACACACTGAGCATTTTGAAGCGACAATACTCTTTGCAAAAGGACCTCGCCGCGTCGACAAAAGAAGAGACACAGAGCTTTCACGACACCATCGCTATCATCAACGAACTGCGCGACGAAATCGCGAACTTCGACGACTTTTTCCGGCCGATTCGCAGCTACTTCTACTGGGAAAAACATTGCTATGATATCCCGGCCTGCTCGGTGTTCAGAGACTTATTCAATGCCATCGACGGCATCGACCAGCTCTCCGAAATATTCACGAAACTGACAGCGAGCCTGGACAAATTAGATGCTGGCCAGCAGAAACTGGTGACGCTGCTACCGCCACAGATTGCCGATCAAGAGAAAAACCTAAGACTCACGTTGTCCAACTACGCCACCAACTCCGGGATCAACGCCGAATCGCGCGCCAACAGCGATAACGCGACCGCGCTGGGCCAGGCTTTTGACACCGCCAAGATCGACGATTCGTTTTACCTGCCACCCGAGGCTTTCGACAACCCCGAGTTCAAACGGGGTCTGAATCTGTTCTTTTCACCGGATGGCAAAGCCACCCAGATGATCATCACCCACGAGGGTGATCCCGCCACACCTGCAGGCATCGCCAGCATCGACCAGATCAGAAACGCGGCCAAGGATGCGGTCAAGGGCACCATCTTGGCCGGCTCGCACATCTACCTCTCCGGTACCGCCGCGACCTACAAGGACATCCAGCAAGGCGCTACGTATGACCTTTTGATCGCAGCACTAGCGGCGCTCAGCCTGATTTTCTTGATCATGCTGTTCATCACCCGAAGCCTGATCGCCGCGTTCGTCATTGTCGGTACGGTGGCGCTGTCGCTGGGCGCCTCATTCGGGTTGTCGGTGCTGCTTTGGCAGGACATTCTCGGCATTCAGTTGTACTGGATCGTGCTGGCGCTGGCAGTCATTTTGCTGTTGGCGGTGGGATCGGACTACAACCTTTTGCTCATCTCCCGGTTCAAAGAGGAGATCCACGCGGGACTCAATACCGGAATCGTCCGCGCCATCGCGGGCAGCGGATCGGTGGTCACTTCCGCCGGCCTGGTTTTCGCGGCCACCATGGCCTCGTTCGTGTTCGCCGATCTACGGGTTCTCGGCCAGATTGGGACGACCATCGCACTGGGTCTGCTTTTCGACACGCTGATCGTGCGCGCGTTCATGACCCCGTCCATCGCCGCGCTGCTCGGGCGGTGGTTCTGGTGGCCGCTGCGCGTGCGGCCGCGGCCGGCCAGCACGATGTTGCGGCCCTATGGACCGCGCCCCGCGGTTCGACAGCTGCTGCTTTGGGAAGACGACGATTCGGCGGAGGCCTCCGACAGCACCGCCCCCGCCCGGGCATAACGGAAACTTTGAAGGGAGCGCAGCGGTGGCATACGGTCTGTATGGCTTCCTCACGATAGTTTTTGCGGTCCTGGGACTTACGTTCATTGCCTGTGCATTCTTATTCGTAAGGCGGTTGGAAGATCGCAAGGCCGCCCCGCTAGGCGAAACCGTGGGCGCTCACAAAGCGGTTCTGGCTAAACTGCGCAACCGCGAACCGATGTCGCAGGACGAAATCGATTACGCGCGGGAAATCATTTCTGATTGCCGCTCTCCGCTTGCGTACTCGATACCCGCCACCATCTTCGCAATGGGATGCTTTTATGTCTTCGGCTGTCTACAACAGCTGCACGGCGCCACGCCTTCGGTTCGAACGTTCATCGGGGTGCTCCCCATGTTCGGATCCATAAACCTGACCCTGCAGCTACTCAGAGTCGCGCGATTGAAAGGGCGTCTGGACCAGGCAGTTACGGCAGTGCGTCAGTCATCTGTGTGAGCAGTTGCAGGACTAGAAGAACCAAGCCGCGCGGCCGTTCGCCTCTCCAATATGCCCTCACCGGCGTGTTCTTAGCGTAGACGAACTTTTACAGCTCTGACCCTGATTTTTCGGCGCTTCCGGGTTTTGTGTGGGTCCGGCTTGGGGTTGACGGGCGATCAGCGGCAGGATTTGCCTCATGCGCGACACCGAGCTGTACCGCCATCTGCTGGGACTGGAGACTCCATGGAAGGTGGGGCGGGTCGAGCTGTCAGCAACCGACCGGCGAGTGGACGTATGGGTTGAACATCCAGCCCGGACCCGGTTTGCCTGCCCGGACTGCGATGCCGTGCTGTCGGTCTATGACCACTCGGCCGAGCGGGTGTGGCGGCATCTGGACTCGTGCGCGTTTTTGACCTTCCTGCACGCAAGTCCGCCGCGAGTGGATTGTCCCGAACACGGGGTGCGTCAGGTTGCGTTGCCGTGGGCCGAGCCGCACTCGCGGTTCACCGTGTTGTTCGAGCGGCTGGCGATCGACGTGCTCGCCGCCTGCGACGTAGCCGCCGCAGCCAAGCTGCTGGGTATCAGCTGGGACGAGGCGTGGCACCTGATGGAGCGTGCGGTCACTGGGGGTTTGGCCGCCAAACCGCTGAACGTGCCAGCCCATGTGGGGGTCGATGAGAAAGCGGCCGGGAAAGGACAGGATTACATCACCGTGGTCTCCGACCTAGATGCCGGGACCGTGGAATATATTGCTGACGAGCGCCGACAGGCCAGCCTGGACGGCTATTTCGAGAAATTCACCGCCGAGCAGCTCGACGGGATCGCGGCGGTTGCGATCGACATGTGGGAGCCGTTCGCCGCCTCGGTGCGTGCGCACCTAGCCGACGCCGACGACAAGATCGTGTTTGACCGCTATCACCTGATGGGCTATCTCACCAAGGCCGTCGACACCGTGCGCAAGGCCGAGAACCAGGCGTTGGCCGCGGTCGGTGACAAAAGCCTGGCCGGCAGCAAGTATCTGTGGCTGTACTCCGCGGAGAACCTGCCCGAGCGCCACACCGACCGCTTCGCCGCCCTGCGCGGCGCCGACTTGAAGACCGCCCGGGCCTGGGCCATCAAGGAGAACCTACGGCGCTTCTGGTCCTACCGGCGCCGCGGCTGGGGCGCCAAGCATTTCAAGCGCTGGTACTTCTGGGCCACCCACTCCCGACTGCAACCGATCATCGACGCAGCAAAGACACTCAAACGCCACCAAGCGGGGCTGCTGTCCTACTTCGCGCATCCGATCACCAACGCCGGAGCCGAAGGCCTCAACTCCCGCATCCAGGCCATCCGCGTCTCCGCCCGCGGCTACCGCAACCGAGAGCACTTCAAGACCGCAATCTACTTCCACCTCGGTGGATTACAGCTCTACCCGGTCGCACCATGACCCACAAACTTCCCGGAAGAACCGATTTTTCAGCCGGCCTGTGATGATCTTGTTTTCGGTGGCCGGGGCGGTGGTGGCTGCGCTGTTGGGATGCGCTGATGGGGGTTGGAAGCTGTTGGGTGATGGCGTAATTGGGGGTGGGCACGGCCGCGGGGCTGTGGTGACCGGTTTTAGGGATAGGTCGATCGCGTTGTGGCGGTGGAGGGTTGGAGATGGGGTGCGAGGTGTGCGTTGACGGGCCGGTTCGCGGCGGTCAACCGAAGGCCGGTAGCGCCCGGATGTGTGGTAGCGCGGTGGCGAACGCCTCCACGTGGGGGTAGGCGGCAGCAAAACGCAGGTGCAGGCGTCGGCCGTGACGCACCAGCCGGGCGGCGACGTTGACAAATGCCAGGCGTAGTCGTTTTCCCCGCGCTCGACGCACCGCGCGGGGCAACGCCAGGGTGCGCAACCAGCACCCGATGTTGTGGGCCAGCGCGGCGGCCTGCCAGTACAGCCAGTTACCGAAGAACGATCGCGCCGGGGCGTGGATCATCCCGAAATCGTTTTTGAGCGCCCGGATGGTGTCTTCGGGGATGCCGCCGCGCAGCCGGTGATGCGCGGCGACCTCGGCGGCGCTCATCCGCTCGGCGGGCACGTTGGTGATGATCGCGTGCAGCCGCCAGCCATCCAGGTCATCGAAGGCCAGCTGCTCACCGGGCTGTTTGGGTTGGCGGCGCACGATCAGCCGCACACGCCGTCCCAGCACCGTGGTGGTGGTCTCGGCGATCTGGCTGCCCTTGTCGGTCTCCTGCCCTTTTGCCGGGGCCCATACGGTGTGCGGGTCGGTGGCCAGCGCGTGGATTAGCGCGGCCACCGGGCGGTACTGCTTGGCGGTGACCGAGTAGTCCGCGCCGTGGCGTTCGGCGGCCTCGATCACCTGCTGCTGGTAGCCGGCCGAGTCGACCCGCAGCCACAACCGGTAGGTATCGCGGCAACCGGCCGGGATCGCGCTCACGCACTCGTCGATGAAGCTGCCCATCGCCCGCCCGTCGTTAGCTGCGCCGCCGCGGGCGCGCAGTGCGAGCACGTCTCCGGTCTCCCCGCACACGCCCACCAGCGGTGATAGCGCGGTCTGCCCGGTGCGCGAGAATGCGCTGCCTTGCTTGCCCGCCCCGTAGGTCGCCACCCGGGTGGCATCGGGGTCGATGGTCAGCCGCTCACCTTCAGGGGCGGCGCCAGCAGCCCAGGCTCGGCGCAGCATCACCCGGTTGACCGCGCCGGCCTTGGCCACCCGACCCAAATCCGCGCCCGCCACAAACCGCCACAACGTGGGCACCGACGGCAACGGGTTGGTCCCGCGCAGCACCATGGTCGCCGGGTCGGCCAGCAACACCCGATCACTCAAGAAGTCCCCACCGGCCAGCAGCGTCTCGGTCAACGCCCGATAACACTGCCCACCGCTATAGCCGCCCGGCCCGATCAGACGCAACCCCCGCCGATCGGCCTCGCCGACCACACCCAGCCGGTCCAGCAGCGGACCCCACAACGCCACCCCCGCCACCGGCGTCAGATCATCCTCGCCCGCGCTGATCAGCGGGTGCGGCACCGGGTGTTTCGGACTCGCCAGCACCACATCATCGACATCGAACAACAAACCGGTAGCATTCACCACACGGGTGCCCTTTCTCTGGGATCATCGTCGCCTTCCACAAACACGACTATCCCTTGCAGGAAGGGCACTTCCGCGCTACGACGCGGCCCTCAATCCATAGCCGGCTGAAAAATCAGGGTCTGACCTTATGTTGTCACCGCGCATTGCCCGGTGCCGCCGGGCTCGTGGGACTCATTGGGGTCGTAGGACTCGTTGGGCTCACTGGGGTTGAGGGCCGCGCTGCGCTCGTGGGACCTGTGGGGCTGGTTGGACTGGTTGGACGGGCGGGCGTAGGACTCACAGGCGTGGGACTCGCAAGGCCTGGGCCTTCGCCACACCAGTCCGCCACATCTTTCGGGTACTGCTCGAGCGGCGGAGGACGGTGGCGTCTGAGGAGCGGTGTAAAAGTGGCCTGGCGTAGATGCCGCTCGCTTGCGTTCATGATCTTATGCGGTAGCGCTGACAGGTTCACTTGCTACCGTCGCGGTTTTTGAGTTTGCTTTCGAATTTCTTTGTGGCAGTTCGGTTGGTAGGTCGTGCAGCGATCTGCGTAGGTCGGCCAGCAGCCGCAGCCCGGCCGGGGTCATGGTGAACCCGCGCCATCCGGCCGAGGCGCGATCAAGCACCGCCCACACCAGCTTGAGGCAGGAGTGCTCGCCGGGCAGCCGACCGATGACCTTGACCCGGCGACGGGTCTCACCGAAAGTTCGCTCGATGAAGTTCGAATGCCGCACCCGGGTCCAATGCTCGCGCGGAAACCGTAGATAGACCGTCAGCGAGTCACGGTCATCGAGCAAGCAGCGCACCGCCGCCGGATACGAGTCGCGCCAGCGCTTGGCGAACGCGTCGATGCGGTTCTGGGCGAGTGTGACCGCCTCCAGGCCGGGTTGGATGTCGGCGGGCAGGTTGAAGATCGCCCAGTAGCCGGCCTTGACCTCGGCAGCCGCGTGCTTGGGTATTTTGGCTAAAAGGTTGCGGGCGCGATGAAGAAGGCAGCGCTGCCGCAACGCCGCGCCCATGGTGGTCTGCACCGCACCGATCAACCCGGGTGCCCCGTCGCTGATCACCAACAGCGGACACGCCAGGCCGCGCTCCCCCGAGCCCGCGCAAAAACCCCTCCCAGGCATCCCCGGACTCGCTGGCGGCCGCATCTAGCCCGACGAACACCGGTGTGCCGCCGGTGTCGATGCCCCAGGCGGCCAACACCGGCTCAGCCGAGGCATTGGCATGGTATTTGAAGTGGCTGCCGTCGAGGAACAGGTAATCCAGCTCGATGTCGTCGAGCCGGCGCCTACTCCAGGCCTCGAATTGGTCGTGGATGTCCTCGCAGATCCGCGACACCGTCGACTTCGACATCGCCGCAGACTCACCCAGCGCCTCGACCAAGGTGGCCTCCACATCGCGTGTCGACAGCCCGCGCACGAACCCGGCGATCACCAGCGCCTCCAGCGCGTTGGTCTTGGTCACCCCCGTACCGAACAGCTGGGAAGCGAACCGCTCGGTGGTGCCACGCACCGTGGGCCGCTCCAGCGTCACCGGCCCGGCAGTGGTCCTCACCGTGGTCGGGCAATAGCCGTTGCGCATCCCCGCGCGGGCGTCCTCACTGAACACCGAGCGCTGGTAGCACTCGCGTCCCAAAAACGCGGTCACCTCGGCCTCGATCGCGGCCTGCGGCAGCAACCGGGCACCGAGCCGGGCTACTTCCTCGATCGCGCCCGCCAGGTCCTCTCCACCGGCGAACACCCCATCAATTTCTTCCTGCAACCGCTGCGCAGGCGATAACCTTTTCGACACGGACGTAGGCTCCTTCCTTCAGACTTGCTCGTCTTCGAGGGAACCTACGTCCGAACCCTTTTACACCGCCGCAGGGACACGACCCGTCGTTGTCCCATTCAGTACGGCGGCTGGTGCTCCGCGCCCAGGCGGCGCAACTGCCGAACCTTGCGCCAGGAGAGCACAATCATCGACACGGTGGCGATCCCGGCGATAACGTACCCCGTCCAGGAAGCGCCATACCTGCCAATGGCCATCAGGTAGGTTGCCGCTGCGACGGAAACCAACGCGGTGCCCATCGGGGCCAGCAAGGCGATGGTGCCCCGCAACCAGATCCGGTCCACTTCGGCGTCGGACAAGGCGATCCGCCCAAAAGCGGTGAGCCGCTCCGTGGGGGCCTGCTCGGCCGCACCGTGCGCAGCCGAGCCCAGGGAAGGCCTGAGTGGCCGGATACTCGCCCCGGGTACCGACGCGGCTACCGGCCGAGCACCGGGCTCAACCGGGGCGGTGCGGCGGGCCCGCAGTAGCAACGGGATGGCGGCCAGAATGACCACTACGGACACGGCAATGATGGCGTACAGCGCCGCCGGGGTATGCGCGTTGCCTGCCCCCGTGCGAAATCCCCGGCCCAGGTCCACCAGCGCGACGATGGCGGCTACGCTCACGCCCACCAGCAAAAGCCAGACCCCTGCACACAAGCCGAGCAGGATGCGGTCGGTAGTGCTAAGCGACACAGTCCCCCACCCGCGCCCGGCGCGGGGATCGCGGTCGACCATCAACAACTCGTTTGCGGTTGATCGTTGTTGTTTGACGACAAAACTGTTCCGTCACTTGTCGTGATCGAGCAGTTGAGTTTGCTGAGCCGGAGAAGACTAGATGCCTCCACCGACCCGATCTCAGACTGCGAAATCGGCGTCAGGGTCAGCGACCACGGAATGTACGCGTTGCGCTGCGTCCGTCGCTGCCCGGACGCATCGATATAGGTAATGGTGATGACGTCAAAGGGTGCCTTGGTTCCGGTCACCGAATAGGTGACTTGCCGTGGGCCGGCCACAGTAGGGGGGGGCGCCGGGGGTGCCGCGAGCGTCGTCGACGCCGGTGGTGCCGTGGCAGCCGGTGGCGGGGGCGGCGTCTCGGCGGCCGGTGGCGGGGGCGAGGGCGGGGGGGTCGTCGTTACCGTCACCGTCTCCGTCGGAGGGGGCGGCGGGGGCGCGGAACTCAACGGCGGTGGTGGCGGCTGGGCTGTGGTGGTGACGATCTCGTCCTGCATAGGCGGCGTGGATGATGGGGCAGTGCCCGGGGTGGCAAGCTTTTGGGTGTCGGTGCGGGCGAACAGCAACGACACAGATACGACCAGAGCTATTGCGGCGACGATCGCGGCTACGCCGACAACCCACGGCCAGCGTGGAGTGACCCGTTCATCTTCTAGGCCGATCGACTCGCCGTAGCTGTCGTAATCGTATAGATGTGGATCGACCGGCAGGTACGGGCTGCTGGTGAAGTGCTCGGATTCCGGGGCCGAGTAGGCCCGCGAGTAAAACTCGGTCGCACTAGTCTCCGGCTCCGACTCCTCGCCACCGGGCTCGCTACCGAGCTGCGATTCCTCACCGCGCTCACCGCCCACGGTCAGCTCGTCACCGTGCTCGCCACCGGGTGTCAGCTCTTCAGATTTCGGTCCCGAGGGATTAGGCCCACCCATGTTTGTCTGTCCTGTTCGACTGCATCACCAACACGCGGCACTGCTGCCGCGCGCCCAAGACATTTTCTATTGTGCTCGGCAAGCCTACCTAACAGAGCGCGGCGGGGCGGTCATGGCGAACCGCCACGAATCAACTCGTGCCTTGATTGCGTCTTGCCCGGGCGACGATGCGGGCCCGCCAGGGCCCGAGGAGAAGCCGGGCACTCTAACCACGACCGGGCGACGATGCGGGCCCGCCAGGGCCCGAGGAGAAGCCGGGCACTCTAACCACGACCGAACCCCTCAGTGCTTTTCGGGACCCACGTAATATTGGAAGACCAGTCCGGCTGCCGAGCTAAGAACAAACACCACGCCGGCGACGATCAACCACGGCAGCCACAGCGCGACCCCGACCGCTGCCACCGACGCCGACAGCGCGACCAGGATCGGCCACCAACTGTGCGGGCTGAAAAACCCCAATTCCCCTGCCCCGTCGCTGATCTCAGCTCCCTCGTAGTCTTCGGGCCGGGTGTCCAGGCGCCGGGCCACAAAGCGGAAGAACGTGGCCACGATCAGCGCCATGCCGGCGGTCAGCGCCAGCGCGGTGGTTCCGGCCCACTCGACGCCGCCCGTCGCGAACAGTTGCGTCAAAACGCCGTACACCACCGCGACCACGATGAAGAACGCGGACACGAACTCGAACAGCCTGGCTTCGATGCGCATGAACGTCTTCACCTACTCGCTTGGGGGACCTGCTGGCCTCGGCGGGTTTCGAACGGGTGCGTACTGATCGCGACCGGGGACTGGTCGATCGCTTGCAGGGCCTGGGCGTTTGTCTTTCCGGCGATGCGCTGCTGCAGATATGCCTTGAAGTCGTTGGGCGTCACCACGCGGACCTCGAAGTTCATCATCGAGTGATAAGTGCCGCACATTTCTGCGCAGTGTCCGACGAACGCTCCGGTCCGGGTGATCTCTTTAACCTGGAATTTGTTTACCGAGTTATTCGCCGCAGGGTCGGGCAGCACATCGCGCTTGAACAGGAATTCCGGCACCCAGAAGGAGTGCACCACGTCGGCTGAGGCTAACTGGAATTCGATGCGCTTACCGGCAGGCAGCACCAGCACCGGGATCTCGCTGCTGGTGCCCAGGGTTTCGACCTTGTCGAAGTTCAGGTAGGTCCGGTCCTGGGTGTTGCGGCCGCGCACGGGCCCGACGAGTTCTTCGCCGTACTTGTCTTTGCCCTCGGGCTTGGAGGCCATCGCGCGCTTGCGCGCCGGGTCGGCGCCGTCATAAGTCAGCGTGCCGTCTTTGAAATCAACCTTCTGGTAGCCGAACTTCCAGTTCCACTGAAACGCAGTGACGTCGACCACAACCTCGGGGTCAGAACTCAAATGGAGCATCTTCTCCTGCACCACCACGGTGAAATAGAACAGCACCGAGATGATCAGAAACGGTGTCACGGTAAGCACCAGCTCCAGCGGCATGTTGTACCCGAACTGACGCGGTAATTCGGTGTCGGTGGCTTTTTTGCGGTGAAAGGTAGAAGCCCAGAAAATGAGCCCCCACACGATGGCCCCGACAACCAGCGAGGCAATCACGGCGCCGAGCCACAGGTGCCGGTTGAGGTCCGCCTCCGGGGTGACGCCTCGGGGCCAGCCCAGGCCTAGCACTTCCGACCAGCTGCATCCACTTAGGCTGACCGCCAGCGCGCTCACGGTGCCGGACAGCGCCAACAGGCGGCGCCGGCGGGAAAATCCCCGGCGAATTTTCCCCCACATCCCATCGGCACACCCGGGCCAGCGAAGTGTCACGTTGGCGCCTCCTCCGTCACAAGCTGGGCCGACTGGGGGATTTCCCCAAGAAACGTCGGCTGCCCTCGCCGCGCTGCAGCACTCGAATACTACGCAGCGTAGACCACGCCTCCCCCGGTGACGACGCGGGCCGGGCAGCGCCGCGTGGGGCCGGCCCGTTGCCCGGCGATGACGCGGCCTCGCAGCGGTTGCGGCATACTGGTGCGCCATGTGTGGATTGCTGGCCTTTGTCCGGGCCGGCACCGGCACGGACCCTCGCTGTTCTGCGTGCAGCGTCGTCGATGCTGTCGCCCGCGCGTCGCACTTGATGCGCCACCGCGGGCCCGATGAGCTGGGAACCTGGTCCGACGTTGACTCGCATCCGACTGTCGTGCTCGGTTTCAACCGACTGGCCATCATCGACATCGCGCACTCGCATCAGCCACTGCGGTGGGGCCCACCCGAGACCCCCGGTCGCTACGCGCTGGTGTTCAACGGCGAGATCTACAACTACCTGGAACTACGCGAGGAACTGGCCGCCACCCACGCGGCTAGGTTCGCCACCGAGGGCGACGGCGAGGCCATTATCGCCGCCTACCACTACTGGGGTGTCGCAGCGTTGCCCCGATTGCGTGGCATGTTTGCCTTCGCGCTGTGGGACACGGTTACCCGGGAGTTGTTCTGTGCCCGTGACCCCTTCGGCATCAAACCACTGTTCATTGCGACCGGGACCGGCGGGACCGCGGTGGCCAGCGAGAAGAAATGCCTGCTGGACCTGGCGGACCTGGTCGGATTCGATACCGGCGTCGACCAGCGTGCCATGCAGCACTACACGGTGCTGCAATACGTCCCGGAACCCGAGACACTGCACCACGGCGTGCGGCGCCTGGAATCGGGCTGCTACGCGCGAATCCGCCCCGGACAGGGAATCAGCGAAATCACCCGGTATTTTGTGCCGCGCTTCACCGCTACGCCGATCACCCGGGACACCGAGCAGGACCGCTATGACGAGATCACCGCCGTCCTGGAGGACTCGGTGGCCAAACACATGCGTGCCGACGTTACCGTGGGCGCATTTTTATCGGGAGGCATCGACTCCACGGCGATCGCGGCGCTGGCCATCCGGCACAATCCGCGGCTGATCACTTTCACTACCGGTTTCGAGCGTGAGGGCTTCTCTGAGATCGACGTCGCCGTGGCATCGGCGGAGGCCATCGGTGCCCGCCACATCGCCAAAGTAATCAGCCCTACCGAGTTCGTGGCGGCCTTACCCGAGATCGTCTGGTACCTCGACGAGCCGGTGGCCGACCCGGCACTGGTGCCGTTGTTCTTCGTTGCTCGCGAGGCTCGAAAACACGTAAAGGTGGTGCTTTCCGGCGAAGGTGCCGATGAGTTGTTCGGCGGCTACACAATTTACCGGGAGCCGTTGTCGCTCAGGCCTTTCGACTACTTGCCCGATGCGTTGCGACGCTCGCTGGGAAAGGTGTCTAAACCGCTGCCGGAGGGCATGCGTGGCAAGAGCCTTTTGCGCCGCGGCTCACTGACCCTAGAAGAACGCTATTACGGCAACGCCCGCAGTTTCTCCGATGAGCAGCTGCGCGCGGTATTGCCCGGTTTCCGGCCGGAGTGGACCCACACCGACGTGACAGCGCCGGTGTACGTGCAGTCGCGGGGATGGGATCCGGTGGCCCGCATGCAACACCTCGACCTGTTCACCTGGCTGCGAGGTGACATCTTGGTCAAGGCCGACAAGATGACCATGGCGAACTCGCTGGAGTTGCGCGTGCCGTTCCTGGATCCCGAGGTGTTCGCGGTGGCTTCCCGGTTGCCGCTGCGGGCCAAAATTACCCGAACCACCACCAAGTACGCGCTGCGGCGAGCGCTGCAAGCGATTGTCCCGGCGCACGTGCTCAACCGGCCCAAACTCGGGTTCCCGGTGCCCATCCGGCACTGGCTGCGCGCCGGCGAGCTATTGGAGTGGGCGTATGCGATGGTGGACTCGTCGCAGGCCGACCATCTTGTCGACATCGCTGCTGTACGCCGGATGCTCGATGAACATCGTTGTGGTACAAGTGATCATAGTCGCCGGTTGTGGACAGTGCTGATCTTCATGCTGTGGCATGCGATCTTTGTCGAGCACAGCGTGAAGCCGCAGATCAGCGAGCCACACTACCCGGTCCACGTGTGAAATCCGAGCAGTCGGCGCAGTCCTCGACACGACTCGGACCGGCCTACGGCAGCGCAGCGCCTATCTCCCGGGCCGCCGGTTCGCCGTAGGCGCCGGCCAACCGGGCCATCGCGACGTCGCGATCCCATTGCCACTCCTGTGTGCCCGTCGACTCCAGCACCAACACCGCGACGAGCGACCCGAGCTGCGCGGAACGTTCCAGGCTCAGTCCCGCGCTGCGTCCGGTCAGGAAGCCGGCCCGAAACGCATCACCGACGCCGGTGGGATCCACTCGGTCGGTCTCGGGCACCACCCCGACGTGGACAACCGTGCCGTCGCGGTCAACGATGTCTACGCCCTTGGGGCCGAGTGTGGTCACCCGCAGGCCGACCTGCGCCATCACGTCCGCTTCGGTCCAGCCGGTTTTGGACAGCAGCAGATCCCATTCGTAATCGTTGGTGAACAAATAGGTGGCACCGTCGATGAGCTGGCGAATCTGCTCACCGGAAAGCCTGGCCAGCTGTTGGGACGGGTCGGCGGCAAACGCCAGCCCCAGCTTGCGGCACTCCTCGGTGTGCAAAAACATCGCGTCCGGGTCGTTGGCGCCGACGATCACCAACTCCGGTTTCCCGATGGTCGAGACCACATCGGCGAGTGAAATCTCACGGGCCTCCGACATAGCGCCCGGATAAAACGACGCGATCTGGGCCATCTCCAGATCGGTGGTGCAGACGAAACGCGCGGTGTGCGCGGTCTTCGAGATCCGCACCGCCGCACAATTCACGCCGTGCGCCTCCAGCCACTGGCGATACTCGTCGAAGTCTTCGCCGGCAGCGCCGACCAGCGCAACGTCACCGCCGAGGACGCCGATGGCAAAGGCCATGTTGCCCGCCACCCCACCGCGGTGGATCACCAAGTCATCGACCAGAAAGCTCAGCGATACCTTCTCCAGGTGCTCGGCGAGCAACTGCTCGGAAAACCGGCCCGGAAACCGCATCAAATGGTCGGTGGCAATCGAGCCGGTCACAACTATCGTCACGAAATCTCCGCCCTTCGTTCGTAAGCTCGGCTACCTAAGACTATGCGGGTAGAGGGCGCAAAACCGGGTCGGCGCCCGCGGGTGCGCTCGGACACACGACATTAGCGGCGATTTAGGCTACCGGGTGTCCGGCAACCGGGGAAGTCGATACCATCGCTCGCGACGGCCGGTGCGGTGGCCAGGACGTCGTGCCCGACCGGCGGTGTGGTCAACGCCCTGGGCCAAGCAGAGTCAGGCACCCCGCCTCGCGACGACCACGACCCTCGCGCAGTTGCTCATCGAGCGCAATCAGTTCTCAGTTGAATGAATCTCCGCAGGCACAGGACCCGGTGGCGTTCGGGTTATCGATGGTGAAACCTTGCTTTTCGATGGTGTCCATGAAGTCGATGGTCGCGCCTTGCAGATACGGCGCGCTCATGCGGTCCACCGTCAGCGTCACGCCACCGAACTCCGCGGTCAAGTCACCGTCAAGCGTGCGGTCATCGAAGAACAGGTTGTAGCGCAGCCCAGCACATCCGCCCGGCTGAACCGCGATACGCAACGCCAGGTCGTCGCGCCCCTCCTGCTCCAGCAGGGCCTTCGCCTTGGCGGCAGCGGCCTCGGTCAAGGTCACGCCATGAGTCGTCGCCGTGGACTGGTCTGGAACAGCCATTAGGTCTCCTACGCGTCCCTATGTGTTCGGTATGTGTTCGGTGTATTGGATCGGACTTGACACCCGGCTCCTCCCCGGCCCACCGTTCGGGCCGCATCGTCGCCGGGCCGGACTTGACTGCCCGCTGACTCAACGGTACCTGCTCTGGGCGTAATTCCCGAGTCGCGACGCCACCGCCGACGCCAGGCCCATAAGCTGGTTAGCGGCATCGGCCAGGGCCAACCCCACCGAACCAGCATAATCGGCGATGGCGTAGGCCGCTAAAATCCCCGCCGATCGCAACGCGGACTCGTGCATACGAACCTGCCCCGCCAGCACCACCACCGGAATGTGTCGCGGTTGCGCGGCAGCGGCCAGCGCCCCGACCACCTTGCCGTGCAGCGACTGCTCGTCCAGCCGGCCTTCACCGGTGACGATCAAGTCCGCAGCGGCGATGTCGTCGGCCAGATGCGTGTGTTCGGCGACGAGGGCCGCACCGGACGTGCATCTTCCGCCCAGCGCGAGCAGCGCAGCCCCGATACCACCGGCGGCACCCGAACCCGCTTCCGCGCTCACCGTCCGCCCGGCAGCCGCGTCCAGTTTTGCGCCCCACCACCGGAGGCGCTCTTCGAGCGCCGCGACCGTGCCCGCGTCGGCACCTTTCTGCGGGCCGAATATCCGCGCGGCACCCCACGGTCCCAGCAGCGGGTATTCGACATCGCAGGCGACGATCAACTCCGTCGCCGCGAGCCGCCGCCGACCGGCGTCCAGACCCCCGAGTTCGTCGACCAGCGCCTGTCCGCCATCGGTGCTTGCGCTACCGCCGAGCCCCACCACAATCCGTGTCGCCCCGGCTTGCAACGCCGCCAGAATAAGCTGGCCGACTCCCCTGCTGTGCGCCGCCAGGGCGGTCTGCGGTGTCGGTGGGCCGCCCAGCAGTCCCAGGCCGCAGGCCTGCGCGCATTCCAGGTAGGCCGTCGCCGAGCCAGAGTCGAACACCCAGTCCGCATCGACTTCGGCGCTGAGCGGGCCGCAGACCCGTCGCCGCCGTACCTCCCCCAGCCGGGCCGCCAGCACCGACACAAAACCCGGTCCGCCATCAGACTGCGGCGCAACGGTGAACTGGTCGCCCGGACGTGCCCGGTTCCAGCCGGCCGCGATGGCGGCGGCAGCCTGTACCGCGGTCAGGCTGTCGCCATAGCTGTCCGGGGCGACCAGCACCCGCCACATCGGTCGGTGGACTCCGGTCGCCACCACGCCAGCACCAGCCGGTCGGCCGCTCATTTCAGAAAGCGTAGAACCGGGCGGCTGGTGGCGCATGCCGAAACTGGGCTCATCACCGACCGGGTAGCCGGCCATAAGCCACATCGAAGTAACCTGGTGACTGTGAAGCTGCTGGGCCGTAAGAAGGAACTGGTCGATGACGCCCACGTCAGGGGGGATGCCGCCACGACGGCGGGCCCCGGCTCCCCGCCCGAAGCCGTCCGCGGCTCGCGCACGACCGCACCCAAAGGGCGGCCCACGCCTAAACGCCGCGACAAGGACCGCAGAAAACGGGGCCCGGTCGCCCCGGCGCCCATGAACCTCGCCGAGGCTCGCGCGCGGCGCAAACTACATACCGGGCCCAAACTCAACCGTGAGGAGCGTCGGGCCGACCGGGCCAGGCGACGTGCGCAGATGGCGGAACGCCGGGAACGCATGATGGCCGGCGACGAGGCGTACCTGCTGCCGCGTGACCGCGGCCCGGTCCGCCGGTTCGTCCGTGATGTGGTGGACTCCCGCCGCAACGTGCTCGGGTTGTTCATGCCCTCGGTGCTGGCGCTGCTGGTTCCCACCTTTGCCGTGCCACAGCTCCAGCTGTACCTCTCGCCCGCGATGATGGTCTTGATGACCGTCATGGCCATCGATGGGATCATCCTGGCCCGCAAGGTCGCCACCCTGGTTGACGCCAAGTTCCCCGATAACACCGAAAGCCGGTGGAAGTTGGGCCTTTACGCCGTCAGCCGGGCTTCCCAGCTGCGCCGCACACGGGCCCCGCGCCCCCAGGTCAGCCGCGGCAGCAATGTTGCTTAAAAGCCGCCTGAGAGCCGCCTGACCCGCGGTGCGCACCCTGGTGCTCGGCGGGATCCGGTCGGGTAAGTCCCAGTGGGCGGAGGCGGCCATCGCCGAGTTGCTGGCGCCCGGCCAGCCGGTGCGCTACCTGGCCACCGGGCGGGCCGATCACGCCGATGACGTGTGGCTGGCGCGGGTCGCGGAGCACCGCGCCCGCCGCCTCGCGCACTGGTCGACGGTCGAGACCGACGACGTCGCCACCGAATTGCGGCGCTCACCGCGCACCCCGACGCTCGTGGACGACATCGGCGCCTGGTTGACCGCAGCCCTGGACCGTCACCGTGCCTGGGACGCCGGATCGGTGGCAGTCGACGTCGAAGAGCTGATCGCCGCGGTACGAGAGTTCCGCGCACCCCTGATGCTTGTCAGCCCGGAAGTGGGATTGTCGGTGGTGCCGGGCACCGTGTCCGGCCGGCGCTTCGCCGACGAGTTGGGCATGCTCAATCAGCGACTCGCCGCGCTGTGCGATCGTGTGGTGCTGGTGGTGGCCGGCCAACCGGCGCAGCTCAAGCCGTTCCGGGGAGCGGGGATCTGATGGAGTTCGCACCGGTGCCGCCCCCCAGCCCCGCCGCCGCCGCGGCCGCTCGCTCGCGCCACGAAACGCTGACCAAGCCGTCGGGCGCGCTGGGCCGCCTCGAAGATCTGTCGGCGTGGGTCGCGGCTTGCCAGGGACGCTGCCCGCCAAGGCAATTCGAACGTGCTCGGGTCGTGGTGTTCGCCGGTGATCACGGGGTGACCCGCCGCGGGGTGTCGGCCTACCCGCCAACGGTGACGGCCCAGATGGTCGCCAACATCGTCAGCGGGGGCGCGGCGATCAACGCTGTGGCCGGTGTCGCGGGTGCGACCGTGCGGGTAGCGGATCTGGCCGTGGACGCCGACCCCCTCGCGGAGCAGATTGGCGCGCATAAAGTTCGGCGTGGCAGCGGTGACATCGCGAAAGAGGACGCGCTGACCGCTCAGGAGATCGCCAGCGCAATCGAGGCCGGTCGCCTGATCGCCGACGAGGAGGTCGACGCCGGCGCCGACGTTCTCATCGCCGGCGATCTGGGGATCGGCAATACCACCCCGGCGGCGGTTTTGGTCGCAGCGCTCACCGACGCCGAGCCGGTCGCAGTGGTCGGCTCTGGCACCGGCATCGACGACGCCGGCTGGGCCCGCAAGACGGCCGCGGTGCGCGACGCGCTGTTTCGGGCGCGGCCGCTGTTTTCTGACCCGGTGGGGTTGCTGCGCTGCTGCGGGGGCGCCGACCTGGCGGCGATGGCGGGCTTTTGCGCCCAGGCCGCGGTCCGGCGCACCCCGCTGCTGCTCGACGGCCTGGCGGTCACGGCTGCGGCCCTGGTCGCCGAGCGGTTGGCCCCGGGCGCCCGGCAGTGGTGGCAGGCCGGTCATCGCTCGGCGGAACCGGCTCACAGCCTGGCCCTGGCGGCCCTAGAGCTCGAGCCAATCCTCGACCTGCGGATGCGACTGGGCGAGGGGGCCGGCGCCGCGGTGGCGCTGGGTGTGCTGCGGGCGGCGGTGGCCGCGCTGTCGTCGATGGCCACCTTTGCCGCGGCCGGTGTGTCCACCCGTGCTGAAGCCGATCCCCCGCCACCGCCGTGATCAAGGCGCTGGCAAGCGCTTTCGCTTTCGAAACCGTGGTCCCGCTGCCCGGCGATCGCCGGCTGGACCGCGGCACGATAACGGCGTTGCCGATGGTGGGCGCCGCGCTGGGCGCGCTGGCCGCAGCCGTGACGTGGGTCGGTGCACTGGTCTTCGGCCCCGGCAGTGCGCTGTCCGGCCTGCTCGCGGTGGCGACGCTGCTGGCCACGACCCGCGGCCTGCACATCGACGGCGTGGCCGACACCGCCGATGGGCTGGGCTGCTACGGCCCGCCGTCCCGCGCGCTTGCGGTGATGCGCGATGGGCGGACCGGCCCGTTGGGGGTAGCGGCCGTGGTGATGGTGATCGTCGTGCAGGGTCTGGCGTTCGCGACGCTGAGCGTGGTCGGGATCGTCGACGCCGTGGTTGCCGGCCGCGTCGCGGTGGTGGTGGCCTGCCGCCGATCGGTGCCCGCGGCCGAAGGCAGCACCCTGGGCGCCCGCGTGGCCGGCACCCAGCCGGCCACGGTGGTGGCGGCCTGGCTGGTGGTGCTGGCGGTGGTGTCGCTGGCGGCCGGTCCGCGGCCCTGGCAGGGACCGGTCGCGGTGCTGGTGGCGCTTTGTTGCGCCGCGGTGCTGATCGCGCACTGCATACACCGGTTCAGCGGCATCACCGGCGACGTCCTGGGCGCCGCGATCGAGGTGACGACGACGGTGACCGCCGTGCTGCTGGCGGGGCTGGCCCGGTTCTAGCCCGACACGCCTGAAACGCCCCGCCATGCTGTGGCGGCGCTTACACCCGGGGCTAGTCCAGGCGGGCAATCCAGCCGTGGGTGTCGGCGAAGGTGCCGCGCTGAATTCCGGTCAGCGTGTCGCGCAGCGCCATGGTCACCTCACCAGGCTCGCCGTCGGCGATGGTGAACTCGGCGTCGCCGTACTTGACGCGCGCGACCGGAGTGATGACGGCCGCGGTGCCGCAGGCGAACACCTCGGTGATCTCGCCGGCGGCGGACTTCTTCTGCCATTCGTCGATATCGATCTTGCGTTCCTCGACAGCGATACCTGCGTCAATCGCCAACTGCAGCAACGAGTCCCGTGTGATACCAGGCAGCAGCGAGCCCGTCAGCTCGGGTGTGACCAGCCGCGCCGACGGCCCGCTGCCGAACACGAAGAAAATGTTCATCCCGCCCATCTCTTCGATGTAGCGGCGCTCGACAGCGTCCAGCCACACCACCTGTTCGCACCCGTTTTCCACGGCCTGAACCTGGGCCACCAGCGATGCGGCGTAGTTGCCACCGAACTTCGCCGCGCCGGTCCCACCGGGGCAGGCCCGCACGTATTGCGTCGACACCCAAACGCTGACCGGTTTGATGCCCTCTTTGAAATATGCGCCGGCCGGTGAAGCCATCAGCAGGTAGCGGAACTGCTTGGCCGGGCGCACGCCTAGTCCCGGTTCGGTGGCGAAGATGAAGGGCCGCAGATACAGCGACTCCTCGCCGCCGGGCGGGGGGACCCACGCCTTGTCGACGGCGATGAGTTGGCGCAGCGATTCCAGGAACAGCTCCTCGGGCAGTTCGGGGATCGCCAGGCGACGGCACGACGAGCGCATCCGGGCGGCGTTGGCGTCGGCGCGAAACGACATGATCGAGCCGTCGGGCCAGCGATAGGCTTTAAGGCCTTCGAACACCTCTTGCGCGTAGTGCAAGACGATCGCCGAGGGGTCCAGCGTGATCGGGCCGTAGGCCATCACCCGCGCGTTGTGCCAGCCGGGCCCGTCGGCGTAGTCGATCGACACCATGTGGTCGGTGTGATACTTGCCGAAACCGGGGTCCGCCAGGATCGATCGCCGCACCTCGTCGGTCGCCGGGCTCACCGCACGAGAAACCGTGAACTCGAGCGGACCGCTGACCATGCGCCGATTCTATATGTGCGCGTTATCGGGTTTTGGCTGCCACGAAAGGCAGCCGCGTCACTTCGCACGCGATGGCGCGTCCACGGACGTCCACGGTGACGCGCCGACCGTCCTCGATGCCGGCGGCGGTGTCGATCAGTGCCAGCGCGATACCGACTTTCAGTGTCGGAGAGAACGTTCCGGAGGTGGTGACCCCGACCTTGGTGTCCCCGTCGAACACCGTCAGCCCGGGGCGCAACACACCACGCTCGACGGCTCGCAGCCCCCGCAGCAGCCGCCGCGGTCCCGCCGCCTTCTCGGCCAGCAGCGCACCACGGCCCCAGAACGTGTCCTTGTTCCAGCCGACCGCCCAGCCACAGCGGGCCTGCAGCGGTGAGATGTCAGCCGAGAGCTCGTGTCCGTGCAACGGATAACCCATTTCGGTGCGCAGGGTATCGCGGGCCCCCATGCCGGCCAGCTGCCCGCCCACGTCGGTGACCGCCTTCACCAGCGCGTCGAACACCCCGGCGGCTGATTCCCAGGGTGGCATCAACTCGTAACCGTGTTCGCCGGTGTAGCCGCTGCAGCACACCCGCACGGGCACCCCGTCGAACGTCGCGTCGGTGAAGCTCATGAACTCCAGCGCGCTCGGCAGCCCCAGCGCGTCGAGCACCTCGGTGGACCGCGGCCCCTGCACGGCCAGCACCGCGTAGGAGCGGTGCTCGTCGGTGATCGTCAGGGTGTCTGGAGCGGCGTTCTGCAGCGCGGCGATCACGGCGGCGGCGTTCGCGGCGTTGGGCACCGGAAAGATTTCGTCGGGCCCCACGTAGTAGACGATCAGGTCGTCGATGACACCGCCGGATTCGGTGCAGCACAACGTGTATTGGGCCTTGCCGGGACCGATTTTGCGAAGATCGTTGGTGAACGCGGAGTTGACGAACTCCGCGGCTCCCGGCCCGCGTACGCACACTTTGCCCAGGTGGCTGACGTCGAACAGGCCCACGGTGCCGCGAGTCGCGTTGTGCTCGGCGACGGTCCCGGCATATGACATCGGCACCCACCAGCCGGCGAACTCGGCGAAGCTGGCGCCCAGCTCGCGGTGGCGGTCTTCCAGAGGTCCGTGCAGCAGGTCGGCGCTCATGCAAACCCACCCTAATGCGGTCCGCGGCTGGCACACTGTGTCGGTGGTCGAGGCCCTGGATTTCGACGCGCTCGAGGCACTCGGAATCGCCAACGCGCGTGAGCGCGCGCCGCTGATCGAGTACCTGGCGGGCCTCGGCTTCACCGCCCAGGAGATGGCCGAGGCCGAGCGCCGGGGCCGGCTGTTCGGACTTGCCGGTGACGTCCTGCAATGGTCGGGTCCCCGGACCTATAGCCTGCGCAGCGCCGCCGAGGCGCTCGATGTTCCGGTGGCGGACGTCGCGCACGCCTGGGCCATGCTTGGCCTGACCGTCGCAGACCCCGACACTGCCGCGTTGACCCAAGCCGACGTCGACGGCCTGGCGACCTGGGTGGCGCTCAGAGCCCAGATAGGCGCGGACGCCGCTTGCGGCCTGTTGCGTGTCATCGGCGCGACCGTCGCCCGGCTGGCCGAAGCCGAGTCGGCGGTTGTCCGCGTCGGCGCACCCGACGTGTGGATCACCCAGACCCACGATGAACTCACCACCGCGCGGGCCTACCGCAGGGTCAACGAATTCATCCCGCGCATCGGGGCGATGTTCGACGCCGTCCACCGCCATCATCTGGTGGCCGCCCGGGCCTACTTCGAGAGTGTCAGCCCGCAGCCGGCGGCCAGCGTGGTCTGCGGTGTCGGTTTTGTGGATCTGTCCGGTTTCACCGCGTTGACCCAGATGCTCACACCCGAGCAGTTGTCGGCAATGCTCACCGAGTTCGGCGCCACCGTCACCGACGTGGTGCGCGCCGACGAAGGACGGGTGGTGAAGTTCATCGGCGACGCCGTGATGTGGGTGAGCCCGACGGTCGCACGGCTGGCCAGGACGGCGGTCGACCTGGTCGATCACCCGCGGGTGCGCGAGGTCGGGCTGCGGGTCCGCGCCGGCCTGGGCTACGGCGAGATGCTGGCCGTCGATGGTGATTACTTCGGCAACCCGGTGAACCTGGCCGCCCGGCTGGTCGCCGCGGCACGGCCCGGGCAGATCCTTGCCGCGCCGGAAATCCGCGACAAACTTCCCGACTGGCCGGCCATTGCCCAAGACCCATTGCCACTGAAGGGCTTTCACGCACCAGTTAAGGCCTACGACCTAAGTGGCGGCCAGCGACCGCGCGGCATGACGAATCCGCCGCAGCGCGCTGACTAGGGTGGTTGGCCGTGAGCACCGAACTCAGGTACCTGTCTCCCTCCGTCAGCGTCGCCGCCTCGCTGCCGCGCCGCGGCGCGGCGTCGGCGGTGTTGATCGTGCCGGTGGTCTCGACCGGTGACGAGGACCAGCCGGGCGCCGCCGTCACCGCGGCCGAGCCGTTCCTGCCTGCCGAGGCCGTCGCCGAGATCGAGGCCGGGCTGCGCGCGCTCAGCGCCAAGGGCGGCAGCGAGCAGGTGCACCGGCTGGTGGTGTCCTCGCTGGCGGTGGGCAGCGTGCTGACGGTGGGTTTGGGCAAGGCGCGTGACGAGTGGCCGGCCGAGACCATCCGGCGTGCGGCCGGTTCCGCGGCACGGGCGCTCAACGGCGCCGAGTCGGTGATCACCACGCTGTCCGGGCTGGATCTGGCCGCCACCGTCGAGGGACTGATCCTGGGCAGCTACCGGTTCACCGCCTTCCGCAGCGACAAGACCGCACCGAAGGATCCGGGGCTGCGCAAGATCACCGCGCTATCCACCGCCAAAAATGCCCGGGACCAGGCCGCACGCGCCGCGGCCGTGGCGACCGCCGTCGCCACGGCGCGCGACTTCGTCAACACCCCGCCGAGTCACCTCTATCCCGTCGAATTCGCGCGGCGTGCAAAGGCTTTGGGTGAATCCGTCGGTCTCGATGTGGAGGTGCTCGACGACGAGGCGCTGGCCAAGGCCGGCTTCGGTGGGCTGATCGGCGTCGGCAAGGGCTCGTCACGCCCACCACGGTTGGTGCGCCTGATCCACCACGGCTCGCGGCTGAGCAAAAGCCCAAAGCAGACCAAGAAAGTGGCCCTGGTCGGCAAGGGCATCACCTTCGACACCGGGGGAATCTCCATCAAGCCAGCCGCGAACATGCACCACATGACCGGGGATATGGCCGGGGCGGCCGCCGTCATCGGGACGGTGGCCCTGGCCGCTCAACTGCGGCTGCCCATCGACGTGATCGCCACGGTGCCGATGGCCGAAAACATGCCGTCGGGCAGCGCGCAGCGCCCCGGCGATGTGCTGACCCACTACGGCGGAACCACGGTGGAGGTGCTCAACACCGACGCCGAGGGCCGGCTGATCCTGGCCGACGCCATCGTGCGCGCCTGTGAGGACAACCCGGACTACCTGATCGAGACCTCGACGCTGACCGGGGCGCAGACGGTGGCGCTGGGCAACCGCACGCCAGGGGTGATGGGCAGCGACGAGTTCCGCGACCGGGTCGCCGCGATTTCGCAGCGGGTCGGTGAGAACGGCTGGCCGATGCCGTTGCCCGAGGAGCTCAAAGACGAGCTGAAATCGACGGTGGCCGATTTGGCTAATGTGAGCAGCCAGCGCTTCGCCGGGATGCTGGTCGCGGGCACCTACCTGCGCGAATTCGTCGCCGACGGAGTCAGCTGGGCGCATATCGACGTTGCTGGACCGGCGTATAACACCGGCGGCCCATGGGGATACACGCCCAAGGGCGGCACCGGTGTGCCGACTCGCACCATGTTCGCTGTGCTGGAGGACATCGCCGAAAACGGGTAGCGGGATGACCTCGTCGAGGTCCCCGGCGGCCTGACGGACACGCCGCGCGACACCCCCGAGGCATGCGCCGGTCGGCTCTGCCCTGCATGGGGGTTGAGCGTCCGGAAGTGACAGGATGGTTGTGACATCGGCCCGGGTGCGGCGCCCGGCGCCGTGGTAAGCCAGAAGTCGGCGCATGCCGACCGATCGATCGATCGAGGAGTCAACGCAGATGGCCTTCTCAGTGCAGATGCCGGCACTCGGTGAAAGCGTCACCGAGGGGACGGTCACCCGCTGGCTCAAGCAAGAAGGCGACCGAGTCGAACTCGATGAACCGCTGGTCGAGGTGTCAACCGACAAGGTCGACACGGAGATCCCGGCGCCGGCGGCCGGCGTGCTGACCAAGATCATCGCCCGGGAGGACGACACCGTCGAGGTCGGCGGCGAGCTGGCCGTCATCGGTGACGCGGCGGAAAGCCCGGCGGAAAGCCCGCAAGCGCAGCCCGGCGCGGCGGTACCGCAACCGCAGCCCAAAACCCAGACCGAGCCGCAGCCCGAAGCGCCCGCCCCGGGCGCATCCATCCGGCGGGGCGACGACTCCACACCGGTACTCATGCCCGAGCTCGGCGAGTCGGTGACCGAGGGCACCGTGACCCGCTGGCTGAAGAACGTCGGCGATTCCGTGCAAGTTGACGAGCCGCTGGTGGAGGTGTCCACCGACAAAGTGGACACCGAGATTCCCTCACCGGTGGCCGGCACGCTGATCAGCATCACCGCCGCCGAGGACGCCACCGTCCCCGTCGGCGGTGAGCTCGCCCGAATCGGCCCCGCGTCCGCGGCCGGTGCCGTCGAGGCCCAACCCGGTGCCGTCCAGCCCGAACCGGAGCCGGAAACCAAACCGGAGCCGGAAACCAAACCGGAGCCGGAAACCAAACCGGAGCCGGCGCGGGCGGTGGCGATTGCGCCAGCGCCTGAGGCGGCCACCGCGGCACCGCCGAGCCCCAGGGCCGAACCGCAACCCGCGCCCCGGCCCGCATCGCCGCCCGTGACAACCGGCGCGCCCTACGTCACCCCGCTGGTGCGGAAACTGGCCGCCGACAACGGCATCGACCTCAGCGAAATCAAGGGCAGCGGTGTTGGCGGGCGCATCCGCAAGCAAGACGTGCTGGCCGCCGTCCAGCGGAAAGAAGAAGCGAAGAAAGCCCGCGCGGCCGCGCCGCAGCCTGCTCCCAGCACCACGGCGCCGGCCGCACCCACCCCCACACCGGCGTTGGCGCATTTGCGGGGCACCGTCCAAAAGGCCAGCCGAATCCGTCAAATCACCGCCCAGAAAACCCGGGAATCCCTGCTAGCTACGGCGCAACTCACGCAGACCCACGAGGTCGACATGACGAAGATCGTGGCGTTGCGCAACCGGGCCAAGGCGGAATTCGCCGAACGCGAAGGGGTGAACCTGACCTTCCTGCCGTTCATCGCCCGGGCGGTCATCGACGCGCTGAAGGTTCACCCCAACATCAACGCCAGCTACAACGAAGAGACCAAGGAGATCACCTACTACGATGCCGAACACCTCGGCATCGCCGTCGACACCGAGCAGGGTCTGCTCTCCCCCGTCATCCACAACGCCGGCGATCTGTCGCTGGCCGGACTGGCCCGTGCCATCGCCGACATCGCCGCGCGGGCACGCTCGGGAGACCTGAAGCCAGACGAGCTGTTCGGCGCCACCTTCACCATCACCAACATCGGCAGCCAAGGCGCACTGCTTGACACCCCGATCCTGATTCCACCGCAGTCCGCCATGTTGGGCACCGGGGCGATCGTCAAACGCCTGCGGGTGATTGTCGATGAAAACGGCAACGAAACAATCGGAATACGCTCGGTCTGCTATCTGCCGCTGACCTACGACCACCGGTTGATCGACGGCGCCGACGCGGGGCGTTTCCTGACCACGATCAAAAACCGGCTCGAAGAGGGAGCGTTCGAGGCCGACCTGGGGCTGTGAGAAGGGCTTCCCACCGTGGCCGAGGCTGTCATCGCGATTGCCGGTTCGTCCGGGCTGATCGGGTCGGCACTGGTGGCGGCGCTGCGCGCCGCTGACCACCACGTGCTGCGGATCGTGCGCCGAATACCGGCCACCGCCAGCGAGCTGCACTGGAATCCCGACAGCGGCCAGTTTGACGCCAGAGCGCTGCGTGGTGTCGACGCCGTGATCAACCTCTGTGGCGTCAACATCGCCCGGCACCGGTGGTCGGGAGCCTTCAAACAAAGCTTGCGCGACAGCCGCATCACACCGACTGAGGTCCTCGCGTCTGCGGTCGCCGACGCTGGTGTCGGGGTGCTGATCAACGCCAGCGCCGTCGGCTATTACGGGAACACCAAAGATCAAACTGTCGACGAAACCGCCCCTGCTGGAGCAGGTTTCCTGGCACAGCTGTGCAAAGACTGGGAAGCGGCAACAGCGCCCGCCCAGCAGGCCGGCGCCCGTGTGGTGCTGGCCCGCAGCGGCCTGGTGCTGGCCGCATCGGGAGGTCTGCTGCGCCGGCTACGCCCGTTGTTCTCGCTCGGACTGGGCGCCCGCTTGGGCAATGGGCGCCAGTACATGTCGTGGATCACCCTGGAAGACGAGGTTCGGGCCCTGATGTTCGTTGTTGCACAGCCGTCGCTGTCGGGCCCGGTCAACCTGACTGGGCCCGCACCCGTCACCAACGCCGAGTTCACCGCGACATTGGGACGCGCGCTTAATCGCCCCGCCCCGTTCATATGGCCGGGGTTCGCGGTGCGCGCCGCGTTCGGCGAGTTCGCCGACGAGGGGTTGCTCACCGGCCAGCGCGCCATCCCGGCCGCCCTCGAGCGCGCGGGTTTCCAGTTCCACCACAACACCATCGGTGAGGCATTGAGCTCGGCCCTGGCTCGGCCCGTCAGGGCATAGTCCGGATTGGCGTGCAGGTCCGCGCTTATCGTCGGTAAGTGAGCCCGCCGCATGCGGACTTCAGCTTGCCGCCGGTCGCCGCGCGGCCCCATCCTCGACCGGCGTACCCTCACCACCGTGACGAGTTCCATCCGCTCCAGCGCGGCTCCGATCGACGTCCGCCAACTGGGCAGCATCGACTACCTGGCCGCGTGGCAGTTGCAGCGCGAGCTTGTCGACGCCCGCATCGCCGGCGGCCCCGACACGTTGCTGCTGCTGGAACACCCGGCGGTGTACACCGCCGGACGGCGCACCCAGCCCCACGAACGACCCGTCGATGGGACACCGGTGATCGACACCGACCGTGGCGGGAAGATCACCTGGCATGGCCCCGGGCAACTGGTCGGCTACCCGATCATCGGGTTGACCGAACCGCTTGACGTGGTCAATTATGTTCGGCGCCTTGAGGGAGCGCTGATCAAGGTGTGCAACGATCTGGGCCTGGAGGTGGGTCGGGTCGACGGCCGTTCCGGGGTCTGGCTGCCGGCCGGCTCCGGTCGGCCAGCCCGCAAGGTGGCCGCCATCGGTGTCCGGGTGTCGCACGCGACGACCCTGCACGGGTTCGCGCTCAACTGTGATTGCGACTTGGCTGCGTTCGCGCGGATCATCCCGTGCGGCATCGCCGATGCCGGCGTCACGTCGTTATCGGTGGAACTGGGCCGCCGCGTCGGTGTCGATGACGTCCGCTCGGCGGTCGCCGACGCGGTGCGCGACGCCCTCGACGGCATACTGCCCTGCAGTCCTGATGGCACGGCTCCTCAGCCCCCCGTCCCGGCGGGCATCGTCGCCTGCAGTCCTGATGGCACGGCTCCTCAGCCCGCCGTCCCGGCGGGCATCGTCGCCCGCGGGCTTGATGGCACGGCTCCTCAGCCCCCCGTCCCGGCGGGCATCGTCGCCGTGCACGCGTAGCATCGCCATCGTGACCGTCGCCCCGGAAGGCCGTAAATTGCTGCGCCTGGAGGTTCGCAATGCGCGAACGCCGGTCGAGCGCAAGCCGCCGTGGATCAAGGTCCGGGCGCGCATGGGCCCGGAGTACACCGAGCTGCAACGCCTGGTCCGCCGTGAAGGTCTGCACACCGTCTGCGAGGAGGCGGGCTGCCCCAACATCTTCGAATGCTGGGAGGACCGGGAGGCGACCTTCCTGATCGGCGGGGAAGTGTGCACCCGTCGATGCGATTTCTGCCAGATCGACACCGGTAAACCGGCGCCGCTGGACCGCGATGAGCCGCGGCGGGTCGCCGAGAGTGTGCGTGCGATGGGTCTGCGGTATGCCACGGTCACCGGCGTTTCCCGCGATGATCTGCCCGACGGCGGGGCGTGGCTGTACGCGGAGACGGTACGCGCCATCAAGCGGCTCAACCCGTCGACCGGCGTCGAGCTGTTGATTCCGGATTTCAACGGCGATCCAGCCCGGCTCGAGCGGGTTTTCGAAGCACGCCCGGAGGTGCTGGCGCACAACGTCGAAACCGTGCCGCGCATCTTCAAGCGGATTCGGCCCGCGTTCGCCTACCGGCGCAGCCTCGACGTGCTCACCGCGGCGAGCGACGTCGGACTGCTCACCAAGAGCAACCTGATCCTCGGGCTGGGTGAGACCCCCGACGAGGTGCGCACCGCCCTGTCCGACCTGTATCAGGCCGGCTGCGACATCGTCACCATCACGCAATACTTACGCCCGTCGGCGCGCCACCACCCTGTTGAGCGCTGGATCCACCCGCAGGAGTTCGTCGACTACGCGCAATACGCCCAACGACTGGGGTTTGCCGGGGTACTGGCCGGGCCGCTGGTGCGATCGTCCTACCGGGCCGGCCGGCTCTACGAGCAGGCGGTCGCACGGGGTCGCGCCGCTGGCCCCCGCTGACACGGCGCTGGCCACTTTTCCGTATCCTTGGTGATCATGGTGAAATCCCGCAATACCGCTGCCGCAAAGGCCGCCAGGGCCGAGGCCAGGGCCGCCCGTAAGGCCGCCGCCCGGGAGCGCCGCGCCCAGGTCTGGCAGATGTTCCTCATGCAGCGCCGGGAGGACAAGTGGCTGCTGCCCCTCATGATCGGCGCATTCGTGCTGATCGTCGGGGTATCGGTGATGGCCGCCGTGGCCGCGGGCGGGTTCAACACGATCATGATGATCCCACTCGGTATCGTGGTCGGCGCGCTGGCGGCATTCGTCATCTTCGGCCGCCGCGCGCAACGGACGGTCTACCGCAAGGCGGAAGGACAACCCGGTGCGGCGGCATGGGTGCTAGACAACCTCCGCGGCAAGTGGCGCGTCACCCGCAACGTGGCCGACACCGGTCATTTTGACGCCGTGCACCGCGTGATCGGCCGCCCCGGGGTCATCCTCGTCGCCGAAGGATCCGCCGCCCGCGTCAAACCGCTGCTCGCCCAGGAAAAGAAGCGCACCGCGAGGCTTGTCGGCGACACACCGATCTACGACATCGTCGTGGGCAATGCCGAGGGCGAGATTCCGCTGGCCAAGCTGGAGCGCCACCTCACCCGCCTGCCAGCCAACATCAGCGTCAAACAGATGGACTCGCTGGAGTCGCGGCTGGCCGCACTGGGTTCGCGGGCCTCCGCGACCGCCACGCCGAAGGGGCCGGCACCCACCGCGGCCAAGTTACGCGGCGTGCAGCGCACCGTGCGCCGCAGATAACGCGGCTAAACCCAGGCAGGCTGAGTTTAGGCGAAGTCCCCTCGACACGCTTTAGCGGCTTAGCGGCGCACCACAGCGGTTCCGCTCAGCCGGTCCTGCAGACCGCGTCCGTCGGCGTCGACGAACAGCGCCGGAATCACCAGCGCGATCATCACGCCCCGCGCCACCGCGCGGCCGAGCCCGACGTGCGACCGGCCAGTCCCCGCACCCGTCGGCACCACCCTGATGCCCAGGGCGAACTGACCCGGTGTGAACCCGAACAACCGGACAGCAACCACGCCGAGCAAAAGCCAGACGACCATGACCGCGGTCGCCAGCTGCTCCGGTGTCACCATCCCCAACCGCATCGCCAGCGCTGCCAGACCGTAGGCCACCAGCCAGTCGACGGCCAGCGCCGCTGACCGGCGCCCCATCCGGGCCAGCGATCCGGGGCCGCCCTCCGGCAGCCCGAGCGCCTCACCCGGATGCCCGCCACGACGACCGCCGACCGGCGGGCGGGTCTGATGCCCCGATTCCCAGCCGGCGGTGGGCCGGCCCGCCCCGGGCTCGGCGTGTCCGCACCGCGACCGGGCACGACCGGACAGCCAGGATGCGATCACGCGGGCCACCTCCCCACCATAGGTATGCCACCACAGGTACGCCGCGATAGGTCTGCCGGGATAATCGGTATGAGATCGGTACGAGAGTAGCGATGTGACACCCGGTTCGAAGATCGCCACAAGCTGGTGTAACGTCTGCGCAACACAGGCTTGACGCCCAGGAAACATGGGCTCCCTAGCGTCGATCCGGCGATGACCAGTAAAGGAGCACATCAGTGACGGAAATGACGCCCGACGACGTCTTCAAACTCGTCAAAGACGAGGACATCAAATACATCGATGTCCGGTTCTGTGATCTACCCGGCGTCATGCAACACTTCACGATTCCGGCGTCAAGCTTCGACCAGAACGTGTTCGAGAACGGAATCGCGTTCGACGGCTCGTCGATCCGCGGCTTCCAGGCGATCCACGAGTCCGACATGTTGCTGCTGCCCGATGCGGACACCGCGTGCGTCGACCCGTTCCGGGCCGCCAAGACACTGAACCTGAATTTCTTCGTGCACGATCCGTTCACCCTGGAGCCCTACTCGCGCGACCCGCGTAATGTCGCCCGCAAGGCGGAGAACTACCTGGCGAGCACCGGTATCGCCGACACCGCATACTTCGGGGCGGAAGCCGAGTTCTACATCTTCGACTCGGTGAGCTTCGACTCGCGAGCCAACGGCGCGTTCTACGAGGTAGACGCGATCTCGGGCTGGTGGAACACCGGTAATGCGACCGAAGCCGACGGCAGCCCCAACCGCGGCTACAAGGTGCGCCACAAGGGTGGCTACTTCCCGGTTGCGCCCAACGACCACTATGTCGACCTGCGCGACCGGATGCTGACCAACCTGATCAACGCCGGGTTCACCCTCGAAAAGGGTCACCATGAGGTGGGCAGCGGCGGGCAGGCGGAAATCAACTATCTCTACAACACGCTGCTGCACGCGGCCGACGACGCGCAGCTATACAAGTACATCATCAAGAACACCGCCTGGCAGGCCGGCAAGACCGTGACGTTCATGCCCAAACCCCTTTTCGGCGACAACGGATCGGGAATGCACACCCACCAGTCCCTGTGGAAGGACGGCAACCCGCTGTTCTACGACGAGGCGGGCTACGCGGGCCTCTCGGACCTGGCCCGGCACTACATCGGCGGCCTGCTGCACCACGCGCCGTCGTTGCTGGCGTTCACCAACCCGACGGTCAACTCCTACAAGCGCCTGGTGCCCGGGTACGAGGCACCGATCAACCTCGTCTACAGCCAGCGCAACCGGTCGGCATGCGTGCGTATCCCGGTCACCGGCACCAACCCCAAGGCCAAGCGGCTGGAGTTCCGCTGCCCCGACTCGTCGGGAAACCCGTATCTGGCGTTCGCGGCCGAGTTGATGGCGGGCCTCGACGGCATCAAGAACAAGATCGAGCCGCAGGCGCCGGTGGACAAGGACCTCTACGAGCTGCCGCCGGAAGAGGCGGCGAACATCCCGCAGGCCCCCACCTCGTTGTCGGCGGTGATCGACCGCCTCGAAGCGGACCACGACTACCTCACCGAGGGCGGGGTGTTCACCGAAGATCTGATCGAGACGTGGATCGCCTACAAGCGCGAGAACGAGATCGAGCCGGTTAACATCCGCCCGCATCCGTACGAGTTCGCGCTGTACTTCGACGTGTAGGCCAGCGGGTGTCGTCGCCGCATGAAGGGTAATCTTCGGGCCCGGCGTGACGCTTGTGCACCTGCGGCGGTGGCCGTGTTCCGCGTGGTGTTCGGAGCGTTGTTCGCCTGCCACGGGCTGTCCAAACTGGTCGGTTGGCCAGCCACTCACGCGGTCCCGGTCGGCCAGTGGCCGTTGTATTACGCGGGTTGGATCGAACTGGTCACCGGCGCGCTGGTCGTCATCGGCTTGTTCACCCGGATAGCGGCCGGCATCGCGTGCGGCGAGATGGCGGTCGCGTACTTTATCCGGCACCTGCCGCTCGGGCTGGTGCCGATCACCAACAAGGGTGAGCTCGCGCTGCTCTACTGTTTTGCTTTCCTGTTGCTGGTCTTTCTCGGGGCGGGGGCGTATGGGCTAGACGCCCGCCGGTCCGCCACCACTAGGCAGCTGACCCGCTCACCAAGGGGCCGTGAGCAATGATCAGAACCTGTGGATGAGCCTCGGTGAGGGGGCGTGAAGGTGGGCGCACCTTCCCGAGGATGATCTGAAAGTCCAGTAGCTCTGATCAAGACCGGCGTTGGCGCGCTGGTTGGGAAGGTACGCCCATGCTCACCGTAGTTCACGACGCCGATGAGGCCAACGGCAACGAGGCCAGCCGATCGTTGCTCGATGACATCGTCCGCGACGGGGCCCGCCAGATGCTGGCCACGGCGCTCAAAGCCGAGGTGGCCGCGTATGTGGAGCAGTTCGCCGACCAGCTCGACGAGAACGGTCACCGGCTGGTGGTGCGCAATGGTTATCACCAGGCCCGCGTGGTGCTGACCGCGGCCGGCGCGGTCGAGGTCAAAGCACCGCGGGTCAACGACCGCCGTGTCGACCCCGATTCTGGTGAGCGGCAGCGGTTTTCCTCGGCGATCCTGCCTGCGTGGGCACGAAAGTCCCCGCAGATGTCCGAGGTGTTGCCGCTGCTGTACCTGCATGGGCTGTCCAGCGGCGATTTCGGGCCGGCGCTGGAGCAGTTCATCGGGTCGGGGGCAGGGTTGTCGGCGAGCACGATCACCCGCCTGACCGCGCAGTGGCAAGACGAAGCCGCCGCGTTCGGCCGTCGGGATTTGTCCGGCACCGACTACGTGTACCTGTGGGTCGACGGCATCCATCTGAAGGTGCGCTTGGAGCAGACCAAGCTGTGCCTGCTGGTGATGATCGGTGTGCGTGCTGATGGCCGCAAGGAACTGGTCGCATTGACCGATGGGTATCGGGAGTCGAGCGAGTCGTGGGCCGATCTGCTGCGCGACTGTAAGCGTCGCGGGATGACCGCCCCGGTGTTGGCCGTCGGTGACGGCGCTTTGGGGTTCTGGAAGGCCGTCCGCGAAGTGTTCCCCGCGACCCGGGAGCAGCGGTGCTGGTTTCACAAGCAAGCCAATGTCCTTGCCGCGCTGCCGAAGTCGGCGCACCCGGCCGCGTTGGCGGCGATCAAGGACATCTACAACGCCGAGGATATTGACAAGGCTCAGGTGGCGGTCAAAGCGTTCGAGGTCGATTTCGGCGCGAGGTATCCCAAGGCGGTCGCCAAGATCACCGACGACCTGGACACCCTGCTCGAGTTCTACAAGTATCCGGCCGAACATTGGATCCACTTGAGGACGACGAATCCGATGATTATCTCGAGTCTTCGAGTAAGAGGCGCTGTTGACCTGGGGGTTTGCGTTGTGGATGGTGTCTTCGACGCTGCGATGTCATCGGTCTCGGCGGTGGTCAGCACGGTGCGATCGTTACAGAACTGCAATGGTTGGTTCGGGCTGGGAACGGTCCGCGGTCGCGGAGTTGGCCGAGGGCGTGGGCGAGTTGGCGGCGCAGCCGCTGGTTCTCGTCGGCGAGTTCGCGGTTGCGGCGGTTGGCGAGTTCAAGACGTTGGCGTAGGGAGTCATCGCTGGCGCGTTGCCGGGCAGGTAACGGTGTGCTTGGCTCGGGCCGGTGCTGGGCGCGGAGCCGACGGATCTCGTCTTTGATGTCGGTCTGGGTGTAGATCCAGGAGCGCGACACTCCGACGTGGCGGGCGACAGCTTCGAAGGTGAGCACGGCGCCGGCTCTATCGAGCTCATGCATCGCTGCGAGCGCCTTGGCGCGGGTGTATTCGTGACGCTGTTTGGCGGCGGTGATGAGGTGGATGCTGTTGTCAGCCCGCATGTTTGGTGTCCTTTTACTCGTCGAGGGCGGTGATGATGTTGTCCAGGTTGCCCAGCACCTGCCGGTTCATCTCGGCGAGCCGTTGCTGGCCGCGGGCTTCGGCGACGGTGATCAGTTGCAGGACCTGCTGGCGCTGGGCGCGGTGTTGGGGCAGGAACTCGGGGGTCGTCAGGAACATTGGGCAAGTCAGACAGGCGTTGGCGTGCGGGCAGCTCTGCTGCACCGGCAGCCCGCAGTAGCCGTTGGGAAGGGCCTGGGTGGCACGACCCAGTCGTTGCTTGGCCCAGGCCGCGTCGGCCAACGGCCCGGCGGGGTCCAAAGTGACTGTGCGGCCGTGGATGTCGACCTTGCGGGCGGCTTGCCACTGGCGGCGCACTGTGGTGTCGTTCAGCCGGGCATAGTGCCCGGTCATCTGCGCGGAGTCGTGTTTGATATACGGGTGATATTCGGCGTGTCTGCCGTGATCCAGCGGGGCTGACGCGGATGCTGGCGGCGGGAGGTTGTCGTGTTCATGCCGTGCCTGGTTCGTCACCATCGTGGGGCGGAACTGGTCGCGATCACCCTGGGGCATTCGCTGCTGGATGACTACCTGGCCTTCGTTGCGGCGCGAGCCCGGACCAACACATGGCTGGCGGTGGCGTCGGATTTGAAGATCTTCTTCGGTGTAGTTGCCAAGCAACCGGCTCAGGTGAACGCCGCAGATGTCTTCGCGTTCTTGGCTTCTCAACGCACTGCCCGCTTGGGCGAGCAGGTGGTGCGGTTGGAGGACGGCGAGCCAGGGTTGGCGTCGCGCACGATCGCCCGCCGGTTGTCCAGTGTGCGTGGCCTGTATGCCTACCTCGCGGCCCGCGGTGATACCGGCGTCACCTGCAACCCCGTCCCGACAAGCCTGGCGGCGCGTCGCCCCGGTGCTCGGCGCGGCAAGGGCGGCGTGCCGTTGATCCGCACCCCGCGCACGCTGCCCCGGGTGCTGGTGCCAAGCGAGGTCGACGCGTTGCGGGCGGCGCTGCGCACCCACCGCGACCGGGCCATGGTCGAGGCGATGCTGCTGGGTGGTCTGCGACGCTGTGAGGTGCTGGGACTGCGCCTCGACGATGTCAACGCCGGCGAGCGGCGGGTGTTCGTGGCCGAAGGCAAGGGCGGTCGGCAGCGGATGGTGCCGGTATCGGCGCGGTTCTTCGCATCGCTGGGGGACTATCTGGATCAGGAGCGCCCGCAGACGTCGACCGATCGAGTGTTCGTGGTGTTGAAGGGATCCCGGCGTGGCGAGCCGTTGTCGGCTGCCGGTCTGGACGAGATCCTCGAGGGTGCGCGCGGTCGCGCCGGGCTGACCCAGGCGACGTGCCATCAGCTGCGGCACACCTGTTTCACCCGGCTGCGGGAGGCGGGGATGGCGCTGGAGGCGATCCAGGCTCAGGCCGGCCACGCATCGATCGACTCGACCCGCATCTATCTGCATCTGGCCAACGACTGGCTGGAACGGGAGTACCTGCGGGCCGCCGAGGCGATCGAGGCGCAGGTCGTCGCGTCCGGTGAGGCGGCCGAGAAATGAACCGCTCACCGGCACCTCGCCCCGACATCGAGGAGCTCGTCGAGGCGTATAGGGCCGACCTCGTTGCGGCCAGGATGTTCGCGGGACACCCGGTGACCTCGGTGGCCCGCACGTTCTTCACCCGCGTGGGTGTGGCGGGCTGGTCTGCGTTGCCGCTGGCAACCCAGTGCGCTTTGCCGCTGAAGGATCGACGGGTGGTCGGTTGGCTGATCGTGACGGGACGGCTGCGGCCCAGCCCGGACTATCTCGTGGCGTGCCGGCCCTACCTCGGCGAAGTCGCCGCTCACCATCACCGCAGGTTCCACCAACGGTTCGTGGCGACCTCCACTGAGCTCGGGTTCGGTCCCGTCGTGACCCGCCTGCAGTGGTCCGCCCTGGCCAAGGTGGCCGCGCTGGCCGGGCTGACTCCCGAGAAGCTGACCCAGCCGGTGATCGATACGCAGCGAAAAGCGTTGACCAGCGCGATAACTCGCCACCGACCCGGCAGCCACGGCGCCAAGGCACTGAGCGCGGCGCTGTTCGGTGCGCAGACCACCCTGTTCCACCTCGGCGTCCTGGACACCGCGCCCCGCAAGACCAGCCCAAACCGCTCGGCTGAACGGGCCGCCCAGTGGGCGGCGGTCCCGCCGCGGCTGGCGGCCACCCTGACCGGTTACATCGCCCAGACACGGCTGTCGCTGCGGGCGTCGACGATGGTGCGCGTCGAAGGCGTGCTGCGGGAGTTCGCCGGTTGGCTGGCCGCGAACGCCCCCGAGGTGGTCTGCGTCGCCGACCTGCGTCGGACACACATCGAGGCCTACAAGCTGCACCTGAGCACCCGGCCCTCGGCCCGCGGTGGGCGGTTGTCCAAGATCAGTCTCGCCGAACACCTCGGTACCTTGCGCACCTGCTTCGACCGGCTCACCGAATGGTGCGGCGACGACATTCCCGCCCGCGTGCTCATGTTCACCGGCGACCTGCCGCTGCGCGACGACCCGCTGCCCCGCTTCCTCGACGACGCCGCGTTCACCAAGCTGCTGCAGGCCGCGCGCACCGCTGATGATCCGTTCGTTCGACTGTGTGTGGAGTTTCTGGCCCGCACCGGGCTGCGCAAGGGCGAATTCCTCGATCTCACAGTTGATTCCGTGGTGCAGATCGGGGCGGCATACTGGTTGCACGTGCCGCTGGGGAAACTGCGCACCGACCGCTACATCCCCTTGCACCCCCAACTCAAGGACCTCCTCGACGCCTGGATCGCCAACCGACCCACCAGCTTGCGCAGCCCCTACCTGTTTATCGAATACGGCCAACGCATCGGCGAGGGCCGCGTCGATCGGGCAGTCGCTGAAGCCGCGAAAGCGGCTGGCATCGGCCGTGTTTCGCCGCATCGTCTCAGGCATACCTTGGCGACCCAGGCGATCAACCGCGGCATGTCCCTGGAAGCGCTGGCCGCGCTGTTGGGTCACCGATCTATGCGTATGACGCTCGTTTACGCCCGAATCGCCGATCGCACTGTCGCCGACGAATACTTCTCCGTCAGTGAAAAAGTCGAAGCCCTCTACGATCAGCCGCGCGCACTTCCCGCCGACGCCGAAGGCGCTGAAATGCGCAAGCTCCGTGCCGAGATGCACCGCCGCATGCTCGGCAACGGCTACTGCGCCCGACCCGTCGGCCTGGACTGCCACTTCGAATCCATCTGCGAATCCTGCACTTTCTTCCAGACCACCATCGAATTCCGCCCGACTCTGCAGGCACAACGCGACGACGCCGCCGAGAAAGGACAACTCGGCCGCCAGAAAGTGTTCGACGGACTGCTCGCCCGCCTCGACGATGCCGCCTCCTGACCGCACCCACTTGACAAGATCACCCGCATAATGGTCGAGGATGCGCCGCACCACCTCTTGGGGAACATCGCGGTTGATCAGCCGATGCCCGAGGGTATGGCGCCATTGGTGAGGCGTCAGGTGCACCGGCTGGCCGTGTTCGTCGCGGATGTCGCAGGCGGCCAGCCAGCGCAGTAGCGCCGCCCGATAGGTGGGACTGGCGATTGGCTGGGTGCCGTCGACATTTTTCGTCGGCCGCGGGAACAGGCCGGGTGTGCCGGCCGGCCAGCGTTGGGCGATGCGGTGCCGGTGTTGGGTGATCAGTTCGCGCAATTGCTCATCGATCGGCACCAGCGCTTCGCGTTTCATCTTGTGGTTGTAGTAGCGCAGATACGGGGCGTCTTCGGCGTCGGCGACCAGGCAGTCGGCAGGCAGCCGGAGCGCGTCGGTTACCCGCAGCCCGCAGCGCATCAAGATGATCGTGACCAGCCGGTGGGCGGGGTCGGCGAACTGGGCGAGGTTGTCGGGGTGCTCGAGCTGGGCCATGACATGTTCGGCCAGCGCCCGCGGCAGCCGTTCGGCGCGTTTGGGATAGTCCTCGACGTAGAACGTCGCGTCGGCGGGAAGCGCAGTGTCCCAGCAATGTTGGCGGATAGCGGCGAAAAACCGGTTGAGCAGGCCGATGTGGGCGGCACGACGTTGCGAGCAGATACGCTCACCGCGCAGATCAGCGAGGTAGCGTTCGAGCACCAATCTTTCGATCCGGTCGATCCCGGTGACGTCGATATCAGCGAGGAACCGCGCGAAGCGGGTGATCACGACGTTCGGTCTGGCGCCGCCGGCTTCTAGCCCCAACCCGCTTGATAGTCGCCAACGAATCCATCGTTTGGCCAAATCCCGCAGCCACGGCTGGGGTATCCCGCCGAACCGCAGGGTGCGGTCACCGTCGTAGCCGAGGCGGCGCATCCGCCAGACATCTCGGTCGAATTCGGCTTCCCACCCGCCGCCTTCGGCCAGGTCAGCGATCGCGCGGTAGCCGTAGCCGAACAGGCCTCGCGCACGGTTATCGTTGATCAACGATGGGACTCGCTCATTCCAGGCGTGTTCATCGTGGTCGAGTAACGAGGACACATCCGCCTCAGCGAGCATCCGCACCACACGCATCACAACGTGCGCGGTGAGCTTGCCCTGCCGTTCGTCGTGACGGCGCTGCAGCACGTACTGCATCTCCAGCTTCAGTTGCGGATTCAGCCCATCGAGCCGGATCACCTCGCTGGCCAGCGGCCGGGTCGCCGCGAAGCGGTCGGCGAACTCGTTGACGTCGGGTCGCCCGTTGACTTTCCAGGTGTTGGTGTGGGACTGGCAAAACGGTGATGTCCCTTGCGGCCACAACTGGCAGTGCGGGATGCGGCACGTTCCACCTGGAGTCGGCTGCTGCGCCGCCGCGGCGTCGGCCAGCCACACATTCAGATCCGGCCGACCGGCTCGCTGCCATCGCTGAGCGTGTAGACCGCACAAACCGCCACGGGCAGAACCGTATCCGCAGCCTTGCACCCGGCAGCGTTGGTTAGGGCGTTGCCGGCGCCATCGTGGATCAGTCGAGCCAACGAACTGCTGCATATCCGGGCGTCCCTCGTCGACCCACCGGTGCAGATGCGCCTGACACAAACCACGCCCGCGTGCTGTTCTGCTACATTCCTCGACCCGACAGGAGTCCCCGCCGAACACCGGGTCCTCGGGACCGAATTCCATGACATCGCTGCGGAATTCACTACGCACTGCCGCCATCAGCTTGCCCAGCAGCCCAGACGAGACACCGCCGGGAACCGGGGCGGTCACCAGCTCACCTGCTTATCGGCAAACCAGCCCGCCTGCTCCATCATCCGGCGGGCGTCCTCGACGGTCAGGTGCCCATATGTCGAACTCGTGGTGGCCACCGAGGAGTGACCGAGCAGCCGTGCCACCACCTCGATGCCAATACCGTTGCGCAGCATCCGCGTCGCGGTCGTGTGACGCAGCCAGTGCGGGTCGAAGTCGATGCCGATCCGCCGGCGCAACCGGCGCACCACGTCGTAGACCGCGGCGTAGGTCAACGGATGCCCGCGCGGGTGACCCCACAGATTGACGAACACGTAGTCGCTGTCCAAATCGCCGTACTCGGCGTGCAGGTAGTCGGCATACAACCGGATCAGTTCGGCGCTGACCGGGATCGTGCGCGAGTTGCCCGACTTGGCGCGCGCGCCGTTGGCATTGTCGCGGCACTGTAGCGTCACCTCGCACTCGGCAGCGGCAAAGTCGTTGTGCCGCAAACTGAGTGCTTCACCGATCCGCATGCCGGTCTCATACAACAGGGCAAAGAGCAATCGGTCCCGCAGCCGCTGACAACCATCCAGTACGGCCTGCACCTCGACCGGGGTGAGCACCCGGGGCAACTTCTTCGGCGTCCTCACCGCGACCACTCGCCGCGGTTTCGGGTCGCTCTTGCTGATGTGATGCAGGAACGGCCGCCAGCCGCCACGCCCACCGCCGACCTGCCACGACGTCAACAACTCGCCCACCTGGACGCCGTCTCGACCGGCATGGGTATAAAACGCGCCGACCGCCGAAAGCTTGCGATTCACGGTGGATTCCGTGCAATGATGCGCCACCGACGGCAACACCGCCACCCGCCCGTCGCGGGACTGCAGCGGTAGCCGCAGCCACGCCACGAACTCACCCACATCGGCGAGCCGCACCGCCCGCCAATCCAGCCCGCGATCGGCCAGGAAGGTAAACCAGAACTTCAGATCGTGCGCATACGCCTTGACCGTGTTCGGCGATCGCTCGATGTCACTCAGATACGCCAGATACCGCTCCACCGGCGCGACCGGGGCATCGTCCTCGCCGAGGACCGTCCACGATTCACGCGACGAGACCGGTGAGATGACTCGGGCAACTTGCATCGTCCCTCCGCAGGCTCTGCTTCCTGGACGACTGCAGATAACCATGTCCACCACGCAGAACCCAGCACCTCAACGCCGCGTGTCGGACATCGAAGACACCCTCAGAGGAACTCCAGATAACGATCGAATCGACGTTCGCCACGGTGCGGTTGCGGACCAAGGTCACCAAGGGACCAGGATCACGGGCAGCCGGTATTGCCATGGCCTACAAGTTGATCGACGCCGCCCAGGCCCGTTGGCGGGCCGTCAATGCCCCGCACCTGGTCGCCCTGGTCCGTGCCGGCGCCGTCTTCCACAAAGGCAAACTGCTCGAACGCCCCATCGACATCACACCCGCAGCACCCGATGCCGAATCAACCGAAACGGAGGTCGCCTGCAACATCCCGATCCACAGGTCTTGACAATTTCTCAGGGGCCGTGCCGCTGGAAGCGGCCGACCCGGACGCGGTTGATCAAGGCGCCGAAGGAACATGTGGGATCCGGAAGTTGATCATCAGGCCGCAGCCGCCGGCGTCATGTCGTGGCACCGAGACCGAGCGCCAGCGAGATGGTATACGCCTCGAAAGCCGAAACCATCCAGCGCCGCCAACGGTATCGGGTATTGCCCGCTAGCCCTTGTTGGCATGACACACGTCCACCACCAGCGACTGCGCGGCCGGTGAGCTGAACGAGAAATCGGTCGAGAACGTCCGCGCGTGAACCCACGCTCACGGAAGTGCCGAATCAGATGACCGAGGCCGCGTTGGCGGCTTCGGTCAGAGCATACGAGCCCGCACTCGATTCCAGGGTCGAAACGAACAACTCATGGATCGCCGCAGCTTGGGCGCTTACCGCCTGGTATGCCGAGGCATGTGCCGCAAAGCGCATCGCGGTCAATGCCGATACCTCGTCTGCCGCCGCGGGTACTACCCCAGTCGTCGGTGCTACGGCGGCCGCGTTGTGGGCGCTCACCGACGAACCTATACCCGCCAAATTAGCAGCGGCAGCAGTCATCGCCTCCGGCTGTGTCGTGACGAACGACATAGATGTCCCCCTTAAAAAGGTTCGCAACATTGTTGTTTGGAGTTTTTCGTGGTGCGCTGACCCGGATCGATCACGGAGGGAGCAGGTACCTCATCATCGGCATAGCACACGAGTGAAGCCGAGACCGCACCGCCCAGCGCACTCCTTGCTAAGTGTATCGGATCATATTAGCTTGCGCAACAACAAAATCCTGGCTTGATAGTCTTTGATGAGTTATCGGGACAAACCAGCCACGCTGGTCAACTACTCATCTAAAACGACTTTGTCACAGTAATATTCGTGTGTAAGCTAAGCTATCTCATCCACTGGAGGTACCGCTATCTGTGATCTATGGGTTACCGCTCGATCATAGTGTCCTCCTCAATGTATTTGTGGTGTCATGACTTTCTACTGCATATCCTGTGTGGAGGTGGATCGTGCCTGGGCATCTGGCTATCGAGTGATTGAGCGCCCAGCCAGATCGCGTATACGCATGGCCCCAAACAAAATCACTGCAGTCGTGATCAAACGGTGTTGCTGCGATCCTTGCAGGCCCTCGCAAGCAATACGAAATGCACACGAGCCGTGGGAAGTTCATTTATCCCCAGGTCAGCTGGTTGGCGGCCAATTCCTCTTCCCATTGCGGAGGCAGCGGTAGCGGATCCGGTTCCGCACGTCTGCGTGTGGTGTAGCCCAAAGTGGACGCCAGCCAGGCACTCGGCGCTATCAAGGCAGCGGCCGGCCGCTCCACTTCCTTGTCCTGTTTCTCTTTCTGGCTCTTACCGTCGCGGTCATCGTCACTTCCGTCGCGGGAATCCGTTGCACGGGCCAGGGCACCTCTCCCGGAGATCGTGCCCATCATCGCTTCTTGCAACGCCATCCCTGGCGGCAGACCAACGGCGCTCGCTGCGCCGGTGCTGTCGGCGGCCGTAAGGGAAAGCGCTACCGGCTGTACCTCGGAGGCGGCCACCGCCCAGCTAGGTGGCACCGACAGCGCCCCGACGGAGGACGCTTCGCCCAGCCCGGCCGCCGGCGCAAGCGAGGCCGCCCTGCCCAGACCGCCAAACGACCCCGAAACGCCCGAGAGCGCCTCACGCGGGCCCAGCCCATCGAAGGTGAGATAGCCCGCAATCCCACCCCGAACGAGGATTTCCCGGTACCAACCGAAAAAGTTCGAGCCCGCCGTGTAACTGGCGGTAAACCAGCCAAACGAGTTAGACGCATTAGCCGCCGTCATGCCGGTATAGCCACCGAACAAGGTGTTCAATTCGCTCAGCCCCGGCAAGGCCAATTCGCTCGCCCCAGACAGCGCCGAGATGTCTGCCGGTGAGCCCAGCTGGTGCAGCACTGTGGCCGGCAAGGAGGCGGCCCGGGCATGGGTAGCAGTGCTAGCGGCCTGAGCGACCATGCCGGCCTGTGCGTCCAGCCCAGCCGGATCGGTAATGGGCGGTGGCTCGCGGAAGGGCGTTAGCGTGCTCGCCGGTAACGAGGTACCGGCATACTCGTACATTGCCGCGGCATCTTGCGCCCACATCTCGGCGTAGTGGGCTTCGGTGGCCATGATCGCGGGGGTGTTCTGTCCGAAGAAATTGGTTGCTACCAGCGCCGCCAGCAGCGCCCGGTTGGCGGCGATCACCGGTGGAGGCACGGTAGCGGCGAACGCGGCCTCGTAGGCCGCCGCCGCGGCTTTGGCCTGCAGCGCGGTCTGCTCGGCCAGCGCCGAACTGGTCTGCAGCCACTCCACGAAGGGGGTGGCGGCGCTCGCCATGGCCGCCGACGCAGGACCAGTCCAATTCATGCCGATCAGACCCGAGATCACTGAGGAGTAACCGGCCGCGGCTGACTCCAACTCGACAGCCAGCGTGTCCCACGCCGCCGCGGCCGCCAGCATCGGCCCCGCCCCGGGGCCGGTGTACATCCGCCCAGAGTTAATCTCTGGCGGAAGCAACGCGAAATCCATTGTCGTTTCTCGCTCTCTGTAGCTAGCTGCGCAAGTTCCGAACAAGCTCCCGGATCGAGCGGCACCGCCATTCAGCCCCCGGCCTACGGGCGACACGGCCCTGGTTTCCGTCGTCAGCCTCCAACGGGCGACCGGGGAATTACACTGCGGCGGCGTGAGAGTGCGCGGGCGGTGGCGCCGCCGAGGCCCCGCCCCGCCAATGTTCCTAGCATGGTCTCACCGAACGCTCCACCTGGGAAGCCTCCAGCGAGGGCCTGGGTAGCGGGCGCTGTGCTGATCGGCAGGGTGAAGGAGGCGGGAGTGATGGCCGAGGAAGGCAGCGCCCAAGTCGGCGGCACCGACAATGCGCCGATCTTGATGGCCTGGCCGACACCCGCGGCCATCCCCGAGCCGCCGAAGCTCAACGCCGCCGGTCCCACAAACGGCGGGTTGAGTGTTTCGAAGAGCCCTGCGGGGTTTTCTGCCATGAACGTGAAAAGACCAATCCCGTTGTTGACATTGCTGACGGCGTTGGCGGCATCGGCCCACCCGGCGGCGCCGTTACCAAACGTCTGCGAGCCGTAGCTCGCAGCGTTGTTGGCTGCGGTGCTCAGCGTGTTCGTCGCGTTCGACGACGCTCCCGACGTTCCCGACGCCGTGTCAAGATGTAGCAGCTGGGAAAGTATCGATTGGGTGTTGGTGCCGGCGGCACCGCCTGCGGCGTGGGCAACCGAGGCACTCTGGGTGGCCTGCGCTGCCGGGTTCGTGTTCTGCGCCGGTGGGCTAAAGGGCGCGAGGCTCGACGCGGCCACCGACGAGCGCGCGTAGGCATGCATCGCCGTAGCGTCTTGCGCCCACATCTGCGCGTACTGGCGCTCGGTCTCCCCTATCGCCGCGGTGTATTGCCCGAAATAATTGTGAGCGATCAGTGCGGCCAACAGGGAGCGGTTGGCCGCGATGACCGGCGGAGGTACGTGGGCAGCCAGCGCCGCCGAATAGGCGCTCGCGGCAGCCTTCGCCTGGCCGGCCGTCTGTTCGGCCTCGACTGCGGTGTTATGCAGCCAGGTCACATACGTTTCGGCGGCGGCGGCCATGGCAGTCGACGATGGGCCGGTCCACCGTGCGGCCGTCAATCCTGAGATCACCGAATCATATTGGGCCGCAGCGGAATGTAACTCCTCAGCCAGCGCATCCCAGGCCGCCGCCGCTGTCAGTAGCGACCCGGCTCCGGGACCGGCATAAATGCGCCCCGAGTTGATCTCTGGCGGCAACAAGCTGTAGTCAAGAAACATCTCGTCTCCTGTTCTCCTTGCTGCTGATATGCGCAGCCCCTTTTGATTCAGCTTTATTTAGCGCTACGCGTTGTCCTTTTTTCTATCCACCTAACCTTGCGTGTTGGGGTCGTGCGGCGCAGATTTCGTCAGTCAGGCCGCGCTCAGCTCGGCATGAGCAGCTGCGGCGGATCCGCGGACGCGCTGCAGCGGTGCCGACCATCCGGCTGCCCCGGGGGGCCACCGTTGCCACCACGCGTACATTCGGCGGACCATGTCTCGAGGTTTGGCAAGCTGGCACCGATTCATCAGCAGTCACGCCTCTCCCAGCGACCGTTGCCGGACCGGGCGCCATGCAAGCTCGCCACAGTGAACCGCAGGTTACAGCCGGATGGTCCAAACGTCGCACTTCAGGTGAACTGTTGGGTGCCACCGCCAATTCAGCTCATTACTGTGCTACCCGACCGACAACGTCGAAAGCCATGCTGCCGCGCAAATCTCATGCTGGCTCGGCCGCTGCGGCGGCCGGGCCAACGCTACGAAACCACCGATCAACATTCACGTGGACTTCATCTTTTAGCCAGCCGCGGTTCATCGTAGGCGCTGAGGCTGCCAAAGCTATGAGGTGTGCGAGATGGTTCTTGACGGCAGCCGGTGCTGTAACGGCGGTGAGCGTGGCCGCGCCGGTGCATGCCGATAACACTGACAGCGTGTTCCTCGATCAACTCGATCGCGCTGGTATCGAGTACGCAGATGCGCAGGACGCCATCTCTGTCGGCAAGGATGTCTGCGACTATCTGGCGGCGGGGAACCCGGTTAATACCGCCGTACGTGCCTTGAAGATAAGAAATCATCACTTGTCTCTGCATAACGCGGCTCAGTTCGTGGCAATCTCCGAGCAGACCTACTGCCCCAGCCAGCTGTCGGCTGGTGACATTGGCGGATAGTCGCCTAACGGTTCGATTGTGGTGAACAGCTATTCGGTGTTTTGCACCCGTAGCGACCAACTTGTTGTTGTTGTTTTATGGAGGAGAACATGGCAGTTGCTAAGCCGTTCTTGGCCGCCGCAGGTTTAGCCGCATTGATTGGCATTCCGGCGATCGCCAATGCCGACCCCGGTGACAGTGCGTTCTTAAGCTCGCTCGACCAGCTCGGTATCCAATATCCAAACCCCACCGACGCCATCACCAGCGCCAAAGAGGTGTGCGACTATCTCGCACAGGGCCACACCTCCAACCAGGCCGCCAGGGGGGTGAAAAATGCCAATCCCGACCTGTCCCTGACGAAGGCATCCCAATTCGTCGCGATGGCGCGAGCAACGTACTGTAACCAGCCCCAGACCGCCGGTGAGTCGTAACGCCGGCAAGCGAACAACCTCAAACCCGACCCTCTCCGCGAGTTCGATCAGGTTGGGCTAACCACCGCCGCCACCGCCCATGGGCGGCAGGGGACAATATGCGCCTCGCGCGAGGTCCACGAATTGGAGGGCTTGCAGCGGCGAAAGGTTGGGATTCTGTTCTGCGACCGCCTGCGCGGTCTCGTTGAGAGTGTGCCCCCCAGCCATATACGAGCAAACCGCTTTACCACTGGCAATGACTTGATCCGCATTCGGATACTCGATACCGACATCTTTGAGTGCCTGCAGAAAAGCATCGTCACGAGGATCATCATCGGCACGCGCAGCGCCAGCGACGCCAATCAAGGTGGCTGTGCAGACGGTAGCGAAAAACACTTTTACCACGTGCATCTGGACCACCACCTTGAGGTCGGAAAACGCTGTGCAATTGCTTGATTAAAAGCATAGAGCACGACCATGGTTTCGCCCGGCCAGGGGCCGCGTATGTCGGAACTGGGCAAGCACACCGTCACGCATAGCACCCGGTGCCGTAAACCACGGATGTGTCGAACAGAAAACTCCCATAGCGCTGTGCGCGCAACATTTTTCGGCCATAATGGGTCCATGAGGTTTGTGGTTGTGGTGTCAAGCGCGATTGCCGCGATAGGCGTGGCCGCGCCGGCGTATGCCGACCCTGACGGCGATGACGCGAGCTTCCTCGCAGCACTCAAGCAGGCTGGTATCACCTACGCAAGTCCAGATCGGGCCATCAGCGCCGGAAAAGCGGTTTGTGATCAGCTCAGCGATGGCGCGACGGCTCCAGACCTTGTCCACCAGCTAACCAGTGTCAACCCCGGGTTCACCGGCAACGGTGCCATCAAATTCGCCGGGATCGCCGCGAGTGTCTACTGTCCCGCGCAGCTGCAGTCCACCGACAGCGAGGGTCAAGATTCTCGTGGCACGAATCCCGGATCGGGGCCCGAGACCAGGCCATCGTTGCCCCCGAGCGGAGCCCGGCACTCGGCGTGAACGGGTTCGGCGGCTCGGCTTAACCGGGCAATCGGCGTGAAACCTACGTTGCGGCCCGCTGTTTGCCGATGTGTGGGAGATCGACATCGCCGCTGTGCCGAGGGCACCGTGCAGGTGGGGGTTACCCGGACAAGGACGCCGCGATTTGACCGTCCCGGTGAGCTGCTCGATGGCCACGGTGTGCTGGTCGATGAGGTCCAGGTCATGCGCGTAAAGCAATGTGTGATCGGCGCTCAACCGGTCCGGCGTCCTCGAGGGCCTTCTCCAAGCGCTGGATCTCGCGGGTGCGTTCCCCAGTGATGGCGGTGCGTGTGCGGGTCAGATCGCGTAGCAGCTGGATCGGTTCAGGTGCAACGAACGACCTTCCGATCAGGCCATGGGCGCCCAACGGTCAAGCCAGGCGTCGACCAAGCCCGGCAACACCGAGTCGACTACCCTCGCACAGCACCAACCCCACGGGGGAGACGCCATAAGTTGGGTGCTTTGCCACACCATCTCTGCGGTTAATTGAAAAGCATCTCACCCCGGCATCTCAACCCCTCTGACAGCGAAATCACGACTGCCCGCACAATATTGACGAGCCGGTTTGCTTGTCGAGGTATCCGGGCCGCAGACCACACCCGGCTGTTCTGGTCATGCCTCGAGAACAGATAGCGCGCCGGCCCCATCCACCGCGGGCTCCGCGCCGGAACCATGCGCCACCAGGTACTCAGCTATAGCAGTGTTGCTGGCCCGCTTGGCATCCGTGAGCGGCGTACCTCCCCAACGGTCGGTGGCATCCGGCCTCGCCCCACAGGACAGCAGGTATTTCACTGCAGCAAGGTGGCCTTCGGCTGCGGCAAGGTGCAGCGCCGTCCTACCGTCATAGTCGGCTTCGTTTGGGATCAGCCCCCGTTGCAAGGACTGCGCGCAGCTCGTCCACGTCACCTTGGCTTGCGGCGTATAGCAGCCGCATGGTCCCGCTGATCTCGGCTTCGTTCTTCTTCCGGCGCGGGTCGCGCTTGCCGCTGTCTCCGTCAACTATTAATGAGTCGAAGACGTGAAAATTGTATCGCGCGACGAACTCTTTGCAAAATGCCACTCCGCGCACTGAGTTGCCATGTTCATCGAGTCGAGGCGACCATATGCACACGCCCATAACCCCAGGAACAACAAGCATCAGACCGCCCGAAACACCACTTTTGGCTGGCAGACCGATGATGAACGCGAACTCGCCGGAGTAGTCGTACATACCGCAGGACGACATTAACGACAAACAATGGCGCACCGTGCCAGGTTTAAAGATGCGGTCATTCGTCAATGGGTTGATGCCCGCGTTGGCGAAAGTGGCTGCTGCGGCGGCCAAGGCCTGCGCATCGACTTCAATTGAGCAGCACTGGAAGTAAAATTCCAATATTTCCACAAGATCTGTGCCGTCGGGAAATGCGCTGTGTTCTCGCATGAAGTAGCCGAGCGCAAAATTGCGATCTGCTGTCCTGCGCTCAGATAGATACACAGAGTTATTAAACCCAACTCTGCTCGAGGCCGACAGTCGCCGCCATGTCTCGGCCACATAGTCAAACCGATCTGCGAGCTCATCATGAGGGCGCAATAGCGAACACGTCATGATTGCCCCGGAGTTGATCATAGGATTATGCGGCAGCCCATCGCCATTCAGCGACAGCTCATTGAAGGAGCGCCCGCTGGGCTCACGGCCAACATGGCGGTGAACGGTCGCAACACCGTGTTCCTCCAAGGCCAAGCTGTAGTTCACCGGCTTACAGATAGACTGCACACAAAACAGATCATGAGCATCTCCAATGGTAAACCTCTGGCCGTCAACCGTGCAGATCGCAACTCCGAACTTATCCGGATCAACCCGTTTGAGCTGGGGAATGTAGTCCGCCACGGTGCCACCCCTGTCTTCCCGAACGATGTCGTACATCTCGGAAACTCGCGTTCCAATCGCGGGAAATCGGGAATCGCGAGATCTCGACGCACCGCCCGCGAAATCAGCCCGCCGTAAGCTTCGCAGATTACGGCAAACTGCTCGGGCGTCAGCCAACCGCCGTCCCGATCGTGGCTATCAAAAATGTCCCGCACCCGAGGATCGTCTGTTCCGATCCCCGCCGTATTGATCCTGTGCATCAGGTCCGTCAACGCGATGCGCTGTTGAGCATCGGTTTTAAACGTGTGCGCAATGGAGCCGACCCCCTTGACACCGGTGCCACCGACACCACCGCGCTCACGAGACCAGTTCTCCGCCTGTGTGCACGACAACGACATGATCCTCGCCCCTTCAAATAAAGCTCGCGCTCTCCATGTACTAATTACTGCGCGCATGAACGACGCAGCGATCCCCATATAAATGAGGTGCCAGTACGCTCCGCATAATGAATCTCTCGCAAAGCATCAAGGGAGCCACCTAGCACGGTAATGGCCCTCTGGCCCGACTTCCGCAGTTCGTAGGCATATTTCGGGGTAGCGCGGAGCGATTGTGCTGGTAGGAGGCTTGCAGAGTCACCGAAACGGCGGATTCGTGTAGGCACACGAGTTCTGGCGTGTCGCTGGACTTCACCAGCGAATATGTGCTAGCAGTGTAGGGGTGTACCTGCGGGAGACGAAGCGGCGCAACCGCGACGGGTCGACGGTGTCGTATCTGCAGCTGGCGCACAGCGAACGCCATCCGGTCACCGGGGTGCCCTCGGCGAAGGTGATCCACAACTTCGGCCGCGCTGACACCGTGGACCGCGACGCGCTGGCCCGACTGGTCGCCTCGATCTCGCGGTTCCTCGACCCGGCACAGGCGATCGCGGCCGCGCACACCGGCGAGATCGAGATCTTGGACTCGCGCCGCTTCGGCGGGGCATGGGTGCTCGACCAACTCTGGGACCGGCTGGGTGTGGGCGCGGCGCTGCGCCGGGTCGCCGCGGACCGGCGCCTGGACGCCGCGACCGTGGAGCGGGTGCTGTTCGCGCTGGTGGCGCAGCGGGCGCTGGAACCGGGCAGCAAGCTGGGCGCCACACGGTGGGTCGCCGAACGGGTCGCGATCGCCGAGTGCCCCGGGTTTTCCGATGACGCGGCGTATCGGTCGATGGACTTTTTGCTCGCCGCGCTAGGCGAGATCGCCGCGCAGATCTTCGATTCGGTCGCGCACCTGCTCAACCTGGACGTCGACATCGTCTTCATCGACACCACCTCCACCTACTGGGAGGTCGATGTGCCCGACGAACTGGCCGACCTGGCCCCCGAACCCGAGGTCGACGACGGCACCGCGAAAGCGGTCGAGCGGGCCGCGCGCCGGTTCGGCAAGTCCAAGGACCACCGCGACGACCGGCCTCAGGTGGTGATCGCGATGGCGGTGACCCGCGACGGAATCCCGGTGCGCTGCTGGACCTTTCCCGGCAGTGAGAGCGATCAGCGGATCATCCGCACGGTCAAAGACGATCTGGGATCGTGGAATCTGCACCGGCTGGTGTGGGTGGCCGACGCCGGGTTTGCTTCCGCGGCCAACCGCGCCTATCTCACCCGCGGCGGCGGGCACTACATCCACGCCGAGAAGCTGCGCCACACCAACGCCGAGGCCGCCGACGCGCTGGCCCGCCCCGGCCGTTACCACGACGTGGCCGACAACCTGCGGGTCAAGGAGATTCGGGTGGCACCCGGCGGCGGCAACAACGAGGGGGTGCGTGCGGAGCGGTTCGTGGTGTGCCACAACCCGGATGCCGCCGACCGTGACGCAGCAGTGCGTGAGCGGCTCATCGAGCACCTCTCCGGGCTGATCGATGGCTCGGACGCCTGGCCGAAACGCAAGCGCGACGAGTTCGTCGGCTCCTTGAAGGGCAAGCCCGGGCTGCGCAGGCTGTTGCGGCGCACCAAGACCGGGCTGCTGCGCATCGACCGCGCCGCCGCCCAACGTGAAGCCCACTACGACGGCAAGTGGCTGCTGCGCACTTCCGACCTCACGCTTACCGCCGAGGATTTGGCCGCCGCCTACAAGCAGCTGCTCGCGGTGGAACGCGGCTGGCGCGACGCCAAGAGCTCGCTGGGGCTGCGCCCGGTCTACCACCACCGCGAGGACCGCATCCGCGCTCACGTCCAACTGTGTTGGCTGGCACTGCTTCTCATCCGCGTCGCAGAAACCCGCACCGGCGACACCTGGCGCAATCTGCGCCACGAACTCGACCGCATGCACCTGGTCACCTTCGCCACCGCCGACGGCCGCGTGGCGCAACGCTCCGCCCTCACCGGCGATCAGAAAACCATCCTCGCCGCGCTCGACCTACCCGAACCACCCAAGTACCTCGCCTTCACACCCGGCATCGACGCCGCCGTCGCCGACTGACGAACCCCGCCCGGATCGCTGGCGTCGTGTAGTAACACGACCCAAATCGGCTCATCCCACGTTTGCGCTAGTAAACGCCCAAATCCGGCGATCCGTGTGCCCACTATCTGCGGAAGTCAGGTCTGGGTTGCGCAGCCGATTAGGTCAAGTATCTACCGTAATTAATACCCTAGTACCGCGGCCCGTCGAATCTCAACGAAAGAGGTCTTTCGCGCCCAAGCGCCATTACGCATTTATTGCATAGCGATACACAGGATTGACGGCGACATCTTTGACCCGGTGTGTGACGACTGCCCACGCTGACGGCGAGTAGTGCGTCGCTACACGCTCAAATCCCTCTATCCGGGTGACTGTGATCATGCCGGTGTCGTGGTTGATGGAGATCTCATCCCCCTCGGTTGCACGGATCTCCTGTCCGTTAAGTAACCGGATGACGAACATGTTCTTACCTCCTTCTCGTTCTCGGCCAGGAGCAGCCTGGCTTCGGCAAGGGTCAAGAACTGGCTAATAGAGTCGCTTTGACAACCAATAACATAGCTCCGCCGATCAAATAGACACGCAATGCCAGCATGCCCACTCGGGTACCAAGTGACCACGTGACCGGCTCTAGCAACACCAACGGCGGCATCCGCCAGCTCCTTCGGTCAGGTACTGCCGGTGCGGTCGAAAATCGGTTAGTAGCTGGCGATTTAGATGGCCGCCAGTAGCTAAACACTTTCTGCGCCACGAAGATAACTGCACTGCAGCTGATCACAGCCACCGCAAGAATTTTTAGAATAGTACCGATGCCCATCGACGGGAAAACTGTGGTCATCATTAATATTCCTGATAGCAGCAACAATATGCCGACGATGATCCCCGCAACCACGTTGAGCCACGGCCGGTTCACCCACGGTCCCAACACCTCTCGGTCATTGCACAAAAGAAGCAGAAATACCGTGGCACTGGGCAGCAGCAAGCCAGCTAGCGCCTGCACACCCGTCGTTATCAGCCCGAGGGGGGCGCCCGGGATTAGCACGATCAGTGCGGCGAGCACAACCATCCCGGCATACGACAGATGGAACTGCTTGGCGTCCGAGCAGCTGCGGTGCAGGGAGTGCTTGATACCGAACACATCACCGAATGCGTAACTGGTAGACAGGGTAACCGCTGCCGCCCCAATGACGGAGGCGTCGAGAAGCACGATCGCGAAAATCGACCCTAAAGTGCTGTTGTCGTTGCCAAGCAGACGCGCAATCGTGCTGGCGTCGATGAAGCCGCCCCGGCTTCCACTAGCCCGAGCGGCCCAGTCACCGGTCATCATTAAGGCTGCCGCGCCGATCGTGACAATGAATGCCCCCACTACAGTATCGACGCGTTCGTAGCTGATGAACCGCGGCGTAATGCGCTTGTCGACGACGTTGGACTGCTGAAAGAACAGCTGCCACGGCGCAACCGTGGTGCCAACGATCGCTATGACCAGTAGCACCACGTCGGAAGTCGCGCCGTTAGTAATCCCTGGAAAAACAAAGGATTTCACCGCGTGCCCCCAATCAGGATGGGACATGAGCACCATCGGGATCTGTACCAGCATGATGGCAATAAAAAGAAGCATCGCACGCTCCCAGCGACGGAAACTGCCACTGATCATGATCGCGATCAACGCGATCACGGCCAGTGGCACAGCCACATACTTGGACATACCCATGTACTCTGCCGCCAACGTGACACCGATGAATTCGGTGACAAGGGTGAGGAAGTTCAGTAGGAACAAGTCACCGACGGAGAACCAACCCCAGCCCCGGCCGAATCGTTCGTTGATCAGTCGTGCGTGCCCTACCCCGGTGACGGCGCCGAGTCGGACCACCATCTCCTGGTTCACGATCAACACCGGAATCAAGAACAGCAGCACCCACAGCAAGCTATAGCCATAATCATGGCCTGCTTGCGCGTACGTCGCGACGCCACCCGCGTCGTTGTCACCAACCATGACGATCAAGCCGGGACCGATGATGGCTAACATGGTCGCCACGCGGGCCTTAACGGTGCGCGGACGTTCGCTGTCGCCGAGTCTGATCCGACCCAGGGCGCCCTCGATATCACCGACATGAGCGCTGTCGAGGACTGCGGTCTGTGACCGAGCGACCGCCGCGCGGCCGGGCTGGGATTCTTCAAGCAGAGTCACAGCGACGCGCTCCTTTCCTTGCGGGTAGCAATCACATATCTGAATGCCGAAGACGGTCCCGATAGCAAAGCGATCATTGACACCTCACACGCGAATCGGTGGACTCCTTGACCACGCGGACCACGCAGCTGTAAATGCTCGTGCCCAAGGTGGTTGAGGGCTCGATGATTGCCGGTTTCAGCGTGGCAACTCACGCAGAAGCTCATCCAAGGGCAAACGATGGGCCAGGATCACCCGATCCGGCCCGAACCGCCGGATCGATGCGCTGGCGACAAAAAGCCGTCCGCTCCCAACGCCCGCCACGATCCCTGCCAGCACCGGACAGACGTCTTTGTGACGTAGTCGCGCGACGACGTCGTCGACCGTTCCAATCACCTCACCGGATGTCGTCACAACCGGGGACAGCAACAACTCAGAGAGATGGATGAGCGGTGGACCGGCGCCGGCATCGCGGAGTTCGGTTGCTGCCATGCTGATAATGTCCCTTCTCGACACCCAAATGGGCATTGGTCATAGCCAAGAGCAGCCGCCATTGCTGTTTGCCCACCGCGTCAGGCCCAGCTGGAGCCGACGGCGGCGTCGGTGTCGGCCATGTTGGCGCCGGCGGTTTGCACCTTGGCGCCATGGGCGTTGGCCTGCTCGTAGATCACCTGAAAATTGCGGCCCAACTCGGCGATGAACTGCTGGCAGGCCGTCGAGCCCGCCCCACCCCAAAAGTCCCCGGCGGCCAGCACATCACGAACAATGGCCTGATGCTCGGCCGCCAGCGCCATCGCCTGGGCGCGAATCGTGGCCCCGTGGGCGTCCACATCCCCGAACTGGTAGTTAATCGTCATGGTGTTCTCCTGAAAGTCGTGTAGAGGTCTTGGCTCCGCTAGCTGCTCAGCAGGTGCTGGGAGGCCTGCTCTTGGGCCTCATAGTTGTTGGCGTCACGGATCAGCCCGTCACGCACCCCGTGCAACATGGTCACGATGTTGCGAAACGCCTGATGCATCTGGGCCATGGTGTCATAGGAGGTGGCCTGCGCGGCCCCGCTCCAGCCCGCCCCGGCGATGTTTTGGCTAGACGCCCACATCCTGCGGGCCTCGTCCTCCACCGTTTGGGCGTGCACATCAAAACGGCCCGCCATCGCCCGCATCTGATGCGGATCGGTCATAAAACGCGTCGGCATGGTTTGCCTCCTTATTGGTGTAGCAGGGATGTTGCAACAAGTAGATAGTCGTGGATTTCCTTTGTCCGCGAAGATCCTTCGAAGTCTGTGTTGCCCGCCAAATCACGTTGGGGTGCAAAGGCGTCTTTTCAGCTCGTTATCCCGCCGCCGGCGGCCGGGCCATCACATTGGGCCGAAATCCGTACATGGGAACCTCTTCCGCTTCGTGATTGGCCACACCCCCTATTCCACCGAGGGGTGTCCCGGGCATGCCCATCGACTCGGACGGCGACACTAGCGGCGTGGCACCCAGAGCGGCGCCAAGGCTGCTGCCCACCGATCGAGTCTGATCGAAAGACGCTGCGGCCGACGCCCAGCTGTGCGGCACCGATAACGCACCCAGGGACCCCGCGTGACCCATCTCGGCCGAAATCGCACCAAGGCTCGGAAGCCCCGCGGCCCGAAGCGCGCCCGTCGCCGGGCCGATACCCAGTCCGGCGGCGAAATCCTCCACCAACCCACCGCCATGCGCCATCGCCAGGGCGGGAAACAAATAGGAGAAACACGTCACCGAGTCGATCATCGCCGTGGGATTTGTTAGCCCACTTGTGGTGAGCGCGTTGCTGAAGTTGGACACCGAGGCATCGTTGAGGAAGCTACCCAACAACGATCCGTCGGACCCGTCTAGGTAGTTGAGGATTCCGGCCAGTCCAGTCGTGGCGGTGTTCGAGTTGGGGGCGGTGATTCCCCCTAGTAGTGATGTCAGCTCTGAGCTCGTGGTGGCGTTGGCGGCGGTTGAGTTGGTGGCGGCTTGGGTGGCCGTCGCTGTCGCGTTGGTGGCCGTTGCGCCGGTGGTGGCTTGGGTGACCGCGGCGGCTTGGTTGGCCGCCGCGGTCGCATTGGTGATGTGCGGCGGTGTGGTGAACGGGCTGAGCTGGGTGGCGGCCGCCGAGCTGCCGGCATAGCCATACATTGCCGCGGCGTCTTGGGCCCACATCTCCCCGTAGTGGGCTTCGGTGGCCGCGATCGCCGGGGTGTTTTGCCCCAAGATGTTGGTCGCCACCAGCGACGCCAGCTGAGCGCGGTTGGCCGCGATCACCGGCGGGGGCACCGTCATCGCCAACGCGGCGTGATAAGCGTCGGCCGCCGCCTGGGCCTGCGCTGCCGTCTGCTCAGCTTGCGCCGCAGTGGTATTCAACCACGCCACATACGGAGCGACCGCCGCCGCCATCGCTGCCGACGCCGGGCCACGCCAACTCCCGCTGGTCAGCCCGGAAATCACCGAATTGTAAGACTCTGCCGCCGACTGCATTTCAGCGGCCAGCTGATTCCAAGCAGCCGCAGCAGCCAGCATCGACGCCGATCCAGGACCGGAATACATTCTGGCCGAATTAACTTCCGGCGGCAACATCGCAAAATCCAGCATTGCGCTTCCTTCTCATCGTTTTCGTCCATTAGCCAGCAGCGGGCGGCCGCGACATCACGGTGGGGGGCCGAAAGCCGTATTTCGGGATGGCGCGACGCAAACCCCCCGCCATGCCCATAGGGGATGCGACGCCCCCCGGCCCGCCGACCGGTGCCGCCCGCGGCGCGACAAAAGGCGTGTCGCCCAACGTTGCCCCTAACGGACTGGACGGGGCAAGCTCGGTCCAGCTCGGCGGCACTGACAACCCGCCAATTGAGGCCGCGTGGCCCAGGCCTGCCGACACCGCGGATCGGGCGCCGCCCATACCCGACAACCCCGCCGCTCCTAGGCCGACCGTCCCCGGATCGAACAGGTCTGCCAGCCCCGGCAGCCACCCGGCCGCGGCGTCCTTGGAGGTGTCCAAAAAACTGAACGCCGCGATAGACGGAAGAATGAATTCCGGGTTGAACGGCCCGCCCGCCAACGCTCCGTTGACGACCATGGTGCTGAAAAAGTTGCCGTTTAAAAACGTACCCAATGCCGAATTATTCGATCCATTGAGAGTTGCCGCGAGGTTCGACAGCGCCGACGAAGAACTCGACGACGCCGAGGAGGCCGACGACGAACCCGAGGCCGACGCTCCCGAGCCCGACACGGTTCCTCCTAGTAGTGATGTCAGCTCTGAGCTCGTGGTGGCGTTGGCGGCGGTTGAGTTGGTGGCGGCTTGGGTGGCCGTCGCTGTCGCGTTGGTGGCCGTTGCGCCGGTGGTGGCTTGGGTGACCGCGGCGGCTTGGTTGGCCGCCGCGGTCGCATTGGTGATGTGCGGCGGTGTGGTGAACGGGCTGAGCTGGGTGGCGGCCGCCGAGCTGCCGGCATAGCCATACATTGCCGCGGCGTCTTGGGCCCACATCTCCCCGTAGTGGGCTTCGGTGGCCGCGATCGCCGGGGTGTTTTGCCCCAAGATGTTGGTCGCCACCAGCGACGCCAGCTGAGCGCGGTTGGCCGCGATCACCGGCGGGGGCACCGTCATCGCCAACGCGGCGTGATAAGCGTCGGCCGCCGCCTGGGCCTGCGCTGCCGTCTGCTCAGCTTGCGCCGCAGTGGTATTCAACCACGCCACATACGGAGCGACCGCCGCCGCCATCGCTGCCGACGCCGGGCCACGCCAACTCCCGCTGGTCAGCCCGGAAATCACCGAATTGTAAGACTCTGCCGCCGACTGCATTTCAGCGGCCAGCTGATTCCAAGCAGCCGCAGCAGCCAGCATCGACGCCGATCCAGGACCGGAATACATTCTGGCCGAATTAACTTCCGGCGGCAACATCGAAAAATCCAGCACTGTCAACTCCAATACGCTTAAAAAACTGCAGCCGCATTAGCCACCTCGGTGGTCGCATATGAATCGGCACTCGTTTGCAAAATGCTGACAAACATGCCGTGGATAGCGGCGGCTTGAGCGCTGACGCCCTGATAGGACAATGCATGCGCCGCGAATCGTGCTGCTGTTAAAGCTGATACCTCGTCGGCAGCAGGGGGAACCACGCCGGTTGTCGGTCCCGCGGCGGCCGCGTTCTGGGCAGCCAGCGCCGAGCCTACCCCTTGCAAGTAGCCGGCAGCCATGGTCAGCGACTCGGGATTGGTGATTACAAAAGACATGCGCACGCCTCCTTCTGAAAAACAAGCGCATAAAACTCACAGGAGCGCGTAACCTGCTGGAGTACGCCACAATCACGCCAGCCGCACAATGCAGCACTGGACGTGTTTCTACGAACGCGCCGGTTCAGCGAGCGGAAACGATGCCGAGGCCGGCGTCGAACGAAGTGGTCACTGAATTCGGATAGGGACTATCACTGCAAGCCATTTCGCTCTCACCTCCTCGTGGTCAAGACACCAGGGGATGCGATCATATTGCACGATGGGGTGAGGTCAACAGGCCAATCAGCCTGGATGAGATACCCCTCTCGTCAAAGCTTTGGCACTGCACGGCGTATCCGGATCGAATCCGGAAGCCACTTGGGCTCAACCCTTGTGCCGGGAGGAGCTGTCCTGACCCGGGGCGTCTCTCGACGTTCGGGGTCAGTGGCCTGTATCCGTGCCGACGCCTCACCTAGCGAGGTGCATGCACTGGCAATGATGGCACTGCAGCCGGAGGTAGTCAAGCCGAAAAACTGAACATGACATAGCTCAGCCGTGCAGACCGGAGAGGTTTGACGTTGCGCAGTCCGACGCCGACGACGATGACCTCCGGCATGTGGACTGCGGTGAGGTCTCGCTGGCTCAAAGACTTTGGCCGACAGCACCGAGAACGCGTCCGCGCCGGCAACGGTGACAAGTAGCGCCGAGTTTCTTTGGAGCGCCGACGATCTCAAACACACGATAGCCAACGCCATCAGCGCCGACGCGCCTCCCATCGTCGCGCGCACCCGCCCCGACCGGCCACGGCCCGGCGGTCGAGTGACACGACCGGGCCTATGGGCTGAGCAAGCCCGGCAATGATCGCCCGCCGCGGCGGTGGACGACCTCGGGCAAGATCAGGTCACTTGTTTATATCCGCGCCTCTGAGATCCCGCGATGAGCCGCGGGTGTCGGTGACCGATCCGAACGGCGTTCCCCGCCAGGCTCGAAATCAGGTTCTCCCCCACACACTGGACAGATCAAGCCATTGCTGCCCTAGATGCCATGAGCGGAGCGGCCATCGAAAGCAGGGCGGCGTACCGCAGACCCAGTGCTCACGCAGCGGATCACGTTAACGTCACATGCCCAGCGGCACTTCACCGATAACCGCGACAATCTGCGACTGGGGCGCGCTAACAGCCCAGCAACGCCGTGATCAGTGGTCGCATTGCTGGGATCTGCGGCGGCGAAGCTTCACCATGATGTCACGGGTAAGACTCACTCGCGCTCGGCGCTCTGGCATGCGATCAGAATCCGATGGGCAAAGTTTCTTCAAAACGTTGACGGATGCCGTGAGGCGGTGCCACCATAGAACGGCAAGCACCTCGGTAGGTGAGGCTTCTGCACGGATACAGGCCACTGACCCCGAACGTCGAGAGACGCCCCGGGTCAGGACAGCTCCTCCCGGTACAAGGGTTGAGCCCAAGTGGCTTCCGGATTCGATCCGGATACGCCGTGCAGTGCCAAAGCTCCGACGAATGGGGTGCGTGCCCGGCACCGTCGCCGCCGGGCGCTCGATCCCCTTACGTGCATGTACCGCAGTGACACGTGTGTGTTCCGGCCGCGAGGAGGTGAGGGCGAAATGAGTCCAAGCGATAGTACCTGGGCGTATTCAAAATCCGTTTCGTCCCGAACTGTGAGCGGCATTTTATCTGCTGTTTAAGCCGTTTCGGACGCTGTACGGCTAGAGCTGTCGATTCTGCGCGTGCAGCTCTAGCGAAGTACGCCCAATGGCGGGTGTCGGTGGGCGCTCGCAGTAGGTAATTGAGCCCGCTGAGACCACCGTGCCGTCTTTTGTTGTTGGACAAGCTATCGAGGGGATGACTGTTAACGATGGCCGCACCCAATCCGGAGCGTCAGATTCACCGGGCCTGTGGCGACATACGCGCAGCTCTCTGTGGCGCACTAGAGGTACTTTCGGAGGCGACAGTCCCTTGCGTTGGCCATGATGATGTGTTCCGGGCCTTCAGCGACTTAGGACGGGCCCAGCATCACGTCGCCATAGCCCTTCATGCCATCAACCTCCTTGACCAGATGGTGGGCACCCCGACTGAACACCGCCAGCCCTGGTCACACTATCGCAACCGCATCGGCAAGAGACTGCCTCAAAGCTGGCACTCATCTCAAAGGCAATCGGCATAAACGAATTTGTCGGTGATCGATAACTACTACTTCCGCTGCCCTCCGCAGAACGTCGGCATGCGGTTGCGTTCGTGGCGCACGGTGCCCCAGGTGTCGCCGGTGCGGTTACCGCGACATGGATGAGAAGCGATGCTAGCCAACCTAATTAGCGTGAAGGCAGATTTTTGGGTCGGGAAGCCGTGTCACGGGCGCGTGAGCGGTGGCAGTTGGGCTGGGGTGCGGTTGTTGCGTTGGCGATTGGGTGTGAGCGTGCCAGAACAACACAGGTGTGCCGGTTCGGCACTGAAGAGGGCCACCCGGACCCGTCGCTGCGATCAACTTGCCACGCGAGATCTCAGCTCCCGAAGACCTTGCGCACCACTGCTTTTGCCCGTCGCGTCACCCGTAGATAGTGATCCAGGAACTCGCCGCCGTTGCCGTTGCCCCAGCCGGCGGCAACGGCAACGGCGTTGAGCTGACGCCCGGGTCCGGGCAGTTGGTCGGTGGGCTTGCCACGCACCAGCACCAGCGCGTTGCGGGCCCGTGTCGCCGTCAGCCACGCCTGCCGTAACAGCTCGACGTCGTCACCGGCCAGCAGCTCAGCCGCGGCGATCGCATCCAGGGTGTCCAGGGTCGAGGTGTTGCGCAGCGCGGGAATGCGGTGCGCGTGCTGCAATTGCAGCAGCTGCACGGTCCATTCGATATCCGCCAGTCCTCCGCGCCCCAGCTTGGTGTGGGTTTTGGGGTCGGCGCCCCGCGGCAAGCGCTCGGCGTCCACGCGCGCCTTGATCCGCCGGATCTCCCGGACGGTTTCTGCGGACACCCCACCGGCGGGATAGCGGATTTTCTCGGCCATCTGCGAAAACCGTCGGCCCAGCTCGACGTCGCCGGCGATCCACCTCGCCCGCAGCAGTGCCTGGATCTCCCACGGCTGCGCCCACTGGGCGTAGTAGCCCTCGTAGGCGGCCAGCGTGCGAACCAGCGGGCCATTGCGGCCCTCGGGCCGCAGATTGGCATCCACGCACAGTGGCGGGTCGGCGCTGGGGGCTCCCAGCAGTGCCCGCATCTGCTCGGCGACCGACTGCGACCACTGCACCGCCCGCGAGTCATCGATACCGGTGGCCGGGTCGCACACGAACATCACGTCCGCGTCCGACCCGTAGCCCAGCTCGTCGCCGCCCAGCCGGCCCATCCCGATCACCGCGATGGTGGCCGGGGCGCTGCCGTCGGCGGGGAGGTTCGCGCGGACCACCGCGTCAAGGGCGGCCTGCAGCACCGCCACCCACACCGAGGTGAGCGCCTTGCAGACTTGCCGCACGTCCAGCATGCCCAGCAGGTCCGCCGAGGCAATGCGGGCCAGCTCCCGCCGGCGCAGCGCCCGCGCGGCGGCGATGGCGCGCACCGGGTCGGGATGCCGGCTCGCCGAGGCGATCAGCCCGAGGGTCCCCGCCCCGGGCTCGGGGTCAAGCAACCTCGGGCCCGATGGACCGTCGGCGTATTGCTGGATGACCTCGGGCGCGCGCATCAGCAGCTCGGGCACGTACGCCGAGGTGCCCAGCACCCGCATCAACCGCTTGGCCACCGCGGGCTGGTCGCGCAGCGTGGACAGATACCAGCGCTGTGGCGCCAGCGCCTCGCTGAGCCGCCGGTAGGCCAACAGCCCGCCGTCCGGGTCCGGGGTGTCCGACAACCAGTCCAGCAGCCTGGGCAACAGCACCGCCTGCACGCGTCCGCGGCGCCCGCTCTGGTTGATCAGCGCGCTCAAGTGGGTCAGCGCGCTCTGCGGGCCCTCATAGCCGAGCGCGGCCAGCTGACGCTCCGCGGCTTCCGGCGTCATGCCGTGCGCGAACTCCAGCCCGGCCGGGCCAACCGATTCCAGCAGCGGTTGATAGAAGAGCTTGGCGTGCAGCCGTGACACCCGCAGGTGATGGCGCTTGAGCTCCTCGCGCAGCACCCCCAGGGCGTCGTGTTTGCCGTCCGGGCGGACGTGGGCCGCACGCGCCAGCCAGCGTAGCGCCTCATCGTCGTCGGGGGCGGGCAGCAGATGGGTGCGCTTGAGTCGCTGCAGCTGCAGCCGGTGCTCGAGCAGCCGCAGAAACTCGTAGGACGCCGTCAGGTTTGCGGCGTCGTCGCGTCCGACGTAGCCGCCGGCTCCTAGGGCCGCCAGGGCGTCCACCGTGGAAGCCACGTGCAGCGACTCGTCGGCGCGACCGTGCACCAATTGCAGCAATTGCACCGCGAACTCGACGTCACGCAGCCCACCGCTGCCCAGCTTGAGTTCGCGGCCGCGGACCTCGGCGGGCACCGACTGCTCCACCCGGCGCCGCATCGCCTGCACTTCGCCGACGAAATCCTCGCGTTCGCACGCCCGCCACACCATCGGCATCAACGCGGCCAGGTAGCGCTCCCCCAGCTGCGCGTCGCCGGCGGCCGGCCGGGCTTTCAGCAACGCCTGAAACTCCCAGGTCTTTGCCCATCGCCGGTAGTAGGCGATATGTGAGTCGAGCGTGCGGACCAGCTCGCCGTGGCGGCCTTCGGGTCGCAGCCCGGCGTCCACCTGGAAAAATGCCTGCGACGCCACCCGCATCATCTCGCCGGCCACCCGGGTAGTCACCGAATCCGCCCGCTCGCCCACAAAGATGACGTCGACATCGCTGACGTAATTAAGTTCGCGGGCACCGCATTTGCCCATCGCGATGACGGCCAGCCGGGGCGGGGTGCGGTCCCCGCATACCGTCGTTTCCGCCACCCGCAGGGCCGCCGTCAGCGCGGCATCGGCCATATCCGCCAGGTGGGCACCGACCGCCCGGAAAGCCAGCACGGGCTGATCCTCGACGACAGGCGCCAGGTCGAGTGCGGCCAGCACCAGCAGCCGATCCCGGTAGAGGGTGTGCAGTCGGGACAGCACCGACCGCGGTGCAGTCGATGTTTCGGCCTGGCTGTCGGCGAGGCACCCGAGGAACATCCGGCGCAGCTCCTCGGCCGACGGCAATATCACCCGGCCGGCCAGCAGCCGCCACGACCCCGGGTGGGCCACCAGGTGGTCTCCCAATGCCAGCGACGAGCCCAGCACGGCGAACAGCCGGCCGCGCAGGCCACGGTCGGTGAACAGCGCCTCGTTGAGCTCGGCCCAGCCGGCGCCCAGAGCCTCCGCCAGCCGGACAAGGGCACGCAGCGCAGCGTCGGCATCGGGAGCCCGCGACAGCGACCACAGCACCTCGGCGTGAGCCTCGTCATCGCGGGTGTCCCACCCCAGCCGAGCTAAATTGGCGGCGGCGTTCGGGTCGACCAGTCCGAGCCGGGCCGCACTGGGCAGCGTCGGTCGCTCGGTTACGGGTTTGGTCACCACCACGAAGGTAGCGCACCCCCGGCGCCGACCGGCCCGCCAACGGCTGGACGGTGGTGGCGCCACTGAGCCGCGGACCGGCGCTGGGCGCTAAAGCGACAGGTAGGTCTTCAGCTCAAACGGTGTGACGTTGCAGCGGTAGTTCGCCCATTCTGTGCGCTTGTTGCGCAAGAAAAAGTCAAAAACGTGCTCCCCCAGGGTTTCCGCGACAAGCTCGGAGTTCTCCATCGCCTGAAGCGCGCTGTCCAGGCTGGTGGGCAGCTCGCGATAGCCCATCGCACGGCGCTCCTCGACGGTGAGGTCCCACACGTTGTCCTCGGCCTGCGGGCCCAGCACGTAACCCTTTTCCACGCCACGCAGGCCGGCCGCCAGCAGCACGGCGAACGCGAGGTAGGGGTTGCACGCGGAGTCGGGGCTGCGCACTTCGATGCGCCGCGACGATGTCTTGCGTGGACTGTACATCGGAATCCGCACCAGCGCCGACCGGTTGGCGGCTCCCCAGCACGCCGCGGTGGGTGCCTCCCCACCGGACACCAACCGCTTGTAGGAGTTCACCCACTGGTTGGTGACGGCGCTGATCTCACACGCGTGTTCCATAATGCCCGCGATGAACGACTTGGCGACGTCGGACAGCTGCAACGGGTCGTCGGGGCTGTGAAAGGCATTGACTTCGCCCTCGAACAGGCTGATATGGGTGTGCATCGCCGAGCCGGGGAACTGCACGAACGGCTTGGGCATAAACGACGCCCGCACTCCCTCCTCCAACGCGATCTCTTTGATGACATAGCGGAATGTCATCACGTTGTCGGCCATTGACAGCGCGTCGGCGAAACGCAGGTCGATCTCCTGCTGACCGGGTGCCCCCTCGTGGTGACTGAATTCCACCGAGATGCCCATGAACTCCAGCGCGTCGATGGCGCGCCGGCGGAAATTCGACGCGGAGTCATGCACCGCCTGGTCGAAATAGCCGGCGTCATCGGCGGGGACCGGCACCGACCCGTCGTCGGGACCGGGCTGCAGCAGGAAGAACTCGATCTCGGGGTGTATGTAGCAGGAGAATCCGAGTTCGTTGGCCTTACCTAGCTGGCGCCGCAACACATGGCGCGGGTCCGCCCAGGAGGGCGAGCCATCCGGCATTTTAATGTCGCAGAACATCCGCGCGGAGTGGTGCTGCCCGGAAGGGGTGGTCCAGGGCAGTACCTGGAAGGTCGACGGATCGGGGTGGGCGACGGTGTCGGATTCCGATACCCGGGCGAAGCCCTCGATCGAGGACCCGTCGAAGCCGATGCCTTCCTCGAAGGCGCCCTCGAGCTCGGCCGGGGCGATCGCGACCGATTTGAGGAAGCCGAGCACGTCGGTGAACCAGAGCCGGACGAAACGGATGTCTCGTTCCTCCATCGTGCGAAGCACGAATTCCTTCTGACGATCCATAACGGGTACAGTATGCGCCCGCTATTAACTGAGTGTTACCGCGGTCACGCGAGCCCAAGTGGCCCGGCTTCCTCGCCCGCCGTTGCGCGCCGCGCATCGTGGCCGGGCGCACCGGGCTAGCACGGGCGCACCTGGTTAGCACCGCAGGTTGTCCGGCGGCGGCACCCCGTCGACGAGGTAGCGCACCACCGCGGCGTCGACGCAGCGGTCGCCGTTGAACACGGCGGTGTGCTGGGTGCCGTCGTGGGTGATCAGCGGCGCGCCGAGCTGACGCGCCAGGCTCACGCCGGCCTGATACGGGGTGGCCGGGTCGTGGGTGGTGGACACCACGACGACCTTGCCCCCCGCGACCGGCGCTGCGCGGTGAGGTGCCGACGTCGCCGGCACCGGCCACAACGCGCACAGATCGCGGGGCGCAGCGCCGGTGAACGGCCCATAGCTCAACAACGGCGCGACCTGGCGGATCTGGCGGTCGGCGGCCACCCACGCGGATGAATCCGGCGGTGCGGGGGCGTCGACGCAGCGGATCGCATTGAACGCGTCCTGGCCGTTGCTGTAGTGGCCGTGCGCGTCGCGACCGTGGTAGTCATCGGCGAGCAACAGCAGGTCATCGGCGTCGGTGCCGCCCGCCAGCCCCTGAAGGCCGCGGGTCAGATATTTCCAAAACCGTGGGGTGTAGAGCGCGTTGATCGTGCCGGTGGTGGCGTCGGCATAGCTCAGCCCCCGCGGATCCGACGTCCTACCCGGCTTGTCAACCAGCGGGTCAACCAGCCGGTGGTAGACCTCGACGGCTTTAGCGGGGTCGGTGCCCAGCGGGCAGCGCGGCGAACGGGAGCAGGCGGCGGCGTAGTCGTTGAACGCCGTCTGAAACCCCGCCATCTGGTCGATGTTCTGCTGCACCGGGCCCACGCTCGGGTCGATGGCACCGTCGAGCACCATCGCGCGCACATGATCGGGAAACTGCTCGGCGTAGGCGGTGCCCAACTGCGTGCCGTAACTGTAGCCGAGGTAATTGAGCTGCTCGTCGCCGAGCGCTTGGCGGATCACTTCCATGTCTCGCACGACCGATGCGGTGCCGATGTTCCTCAGGAAGCCCGGGCCCATCCGCTCGGCACACCGTTGGGCCAGCTGCCGATAGAGCCGCTCGATGTGGGCGACCCCGGCCGGGCTGTAGTCGACCATTGGCTCCCGCCGATAGGCGTCGAACTCGGCATCGGTGCGGCACCGCAGCTGCGGGGTGGAATGACCAACCCCCCTCGGGTCGAATCCGACCAGATCGAAATGCCGAGCGATGTCGGTGTCCGCCAGATCGGTGGCCATCGCGGCGACGGTATCGACGGCGGACGCTCCGGGTCCGCCCGGATTGATCAGCAGCGACCCCATCCGGGGTCCGCTCGCCGGAATCCGGATCAGCGCAAGATCGGCGTGCGCCCCACCGGGACTGCCGTAGTCCACCGGGACCGGCACCGTGGCGCACCGAGCGTCGGGAATGTCGCTGGTGTCGATGAGAAACCGCTCGCAGCTGGTCCAGTCCGGCCTGCGCACCCCGGTCGTCGGCGGCACCGCCGGGCCGGGAGCCTGGCCGGCGCCGGGCTCCCCGGTGGCGCCGGCTGCCGGCGCGCTCACAGCTCCCGGAACGGCCATCACCGCCGCGACCGACAGCAGCCCCGCTGAAAGCAACACAGAACTCAACTGCCTCAGACGCAACATACGTCACATGGTCGCACGCGGGCGCCGCTTCCGCGGACCGCCCAAGGTCACAGGTAGGTCGCTGATTTAGCACTTTGCGCCCGGTGCTGGCACGGCACCGTCGATCAGATACGCCGTCGCGTAGTCGTCGATGCAGCTATTGCCCTGAAAGACCACCGTGTGCTGGGTGCCCTCGAAGGTGAGCAACGCACCGCCAAGTTGCTTCGCCAGATCCACCCCCGCCTTATACGGGGTGGCCGGATCGTGGGTGGTGGAGACCACCAGCGTGGGCGCCAGGCCGGGTGCGGAAATGACGTGCGGTCGGCTGGTCGGCGGCACCGGCCAGAACGCGCAGGTGCCCAGCGGCGCATCACCGGTGAATTTCCCGTAGCTCATAAATGGGGCGATTTCGCGTGAGCGGCGGTCCTCTTCGATGACCTTGGCCCGGTCTTTGACCGGGGGCTGGTCGACGCAGTTGATCGCCGTCCGGGCGTCGGTGGCGTTAGTGTAGTGACCGTGTGGGCCACGTTGCCAATACATGTCGGCCAGCGCGAGCAAGGTGTCGCCGCGGTCGTCGTGCAGCTCGGTCAGGCCGTCGGTCAGATAGTGCCACAGAGTCGGTGAGTACAGCGCCATGATGGTGCCCACGATGGCGTCGCCGTAGCTCAGCCCCCGCGGATCCTTGGTGTGGGCGGGCCGCCCGATGTTCGGGTGGTTCGGGTCGACCAGTGGGTCGACCAGGCTGTGGTAGACGTGCACGGATTTGGCGGGGTCGGTGCCTAACGGGCAGGTTGGGGCCTTCGCGCAGTCGGCGGCGTAGTCGTTGAACGCATCCTGGAATCCCTTGGCCTGACGCAAGTCTGCCTCGATGGGGCTGACGTTGGGGTCCACCGCGCCGTCGAGGATCATCGCCCGCACGTTCTTCGGGTACGCCTCGGCGTAGGCCGAGCCGATCCGGGTGCCATACGAGTAGCCGAGGTAGGTCAGTTTGTCGTCGCCCAGCGCGGCCCGGATGGTGTCGAGATCCCGGGCGACGTTGACTGTCCCGACGTTCGCCAAAAATTTCTTGCCCATCTTCTTCACGCAGCGGGCCACGTACGCCTTGGTCTGATCCTCGATGTGCGCCACTCCCCCGGGGGTGTAGTCGACATCCGGCTCGGCCCGCAGCTTGTCGTTCTCGGCGTCGGTGTTACACCAGATGGCGGGCCGCGACGATGCCACCCCGCGCGGGTCGAACCCGACCAGGTCGAAGCGCTCACGCACTCGCGGCGGCAACGTCTGCACGATGTTTACCGCGGCGTCGGTGCCCGACTCGCCGGGCCCACCAGGGTTGATGACCAGCGACCCGATCTTCTTACCCGTCGCCGGAAAGCGGATCAGCATCAGGGCCGCGACGTTGCCGTCGAGGTGGTTGTAGTCGACGGGAACGGCGACCTTGCCGCACTGCGCGCCGGCCGGAAGCTTCACCGAGGTCCCCCCCACCACCCGGCACAGTCCCCACTCCACCGGCCGGCCGATCTTCGGGTTGGCCAGCAGCGCCCGCCCGCCGACCACGTGGGTGCAACCCGCCACCAGCAGCATCGTGGCGGTGATCACGCCGCACGTCAGGGTCGCGCGCAGCTTCGTGGTGCGGTAAGCCAGGCCCATGGCACCCAATGCTGCCATGAGCACGCACAAAACTCGGGGAGCGGCGGCGCCGCCCGCATTGTCGAGGTGGCTGGCACCTGGGCTCCGTAGCTGTGAGCAAGTCCACTGGACCCGACCGTAGGCCGGTGGCCAGACTTTTGGCAGACTGGCATGGTCATACGGACCCGGGGACCCATGGGGCCACGAGGACCGAACCAAACACCGTAGGGACAATGATGTCTGAGCACGCTGTTTACCCCGCCCGGCCTTCCCGGCCGGATGCCGGCGAGCCCTCGCGGACCAAGATCCGCGTCCATCATCTGCAGCAGATGAAGGCCGAGGGCCGCAAGTGGGCCATGCTGACCGCCTATGACTACTCCACCGCGCGGATCTTCGACGATGCCGGGATCCCGGTGCTGCTGGTCGGTGACTCCGCCGCCAACGTCGTCTACGGCTACGACACCACCGTGCCGGTCTCGATCGAGGAGTTGATCCCGCTGGTGCGCGGCGTGGTGCGGGGTGCCCGGCACGCTCTGGTGGTCGCCGACTTGCCGTTCGGCAGCTATGAGGCCGGGCCCGCGGCCGCCCTGGCGTCGGCCACCCGCTTCATGAAGGAGGCCGGCGCGCACGCGGTCAAAGTGGAGGGCGGTGAGCGAGTCGCCGAGCAGATCGCTTGCCTGACCGCCGCCGGTATCCCGGTGATGGCGCATATCGGCTTCACCCCGCAAAGCGTCAACACCTTGGGCGGCTTTCGGGTGCAGGGGCGCGGTGACGCCGCCGAGCAAACCATTACCGACGCTATCGCCGCCGCGGAGGCCGGCGCGTTTGCGGTTGTGATGGAGATGGTGCCAGCGGAGCTGGCCACGCGGATCACCGGTAAGCTAACCATCCCGACCATCGGCATCGGGGCGGGGCCGAACTGTGACGCGCAGGTTCTGGTATGGCAGGACATGGCGGGGCTCACCAGCGGCAAAACGGCGCGCTTCGTCAAGCAATTCGCAGATATCGGCGGCGAATTACGACGTGCCGCAATCCGATACGCGCAAGAAGTAGCGAGCGGGGTTTTCCCCGCCGATGAGCATTGCTACTGACGCCGCACTTCGAAAGGCCCTGCGCGAGCAATGCTTTAGGGTAGCATCCGGCTACCCGGCGTCGACGCCGCTTTGCGCCGAGTTGATCGAACCGCGCTACCGTGGGTTAGGTAATGGCGGCGCGACGACGATGGGAGAATGCCGATGAGTGATGCTTTCACCGAAGCGGAGCTACGCGAGCTTGCCGGGCACGCGGCGGCCAGCCTCGAGGGCGCTAGCGCTACCGAGCTGTTGCGCTGGACCGACGAAACCTTCGGCGACAAATATGTGGTGGCCTGCAACATGCAGGACGCGGTGCTGGTCGATCTGGCGGCCAAAGTTCGCCCCGGCGTGCAGGTGCTCTACATTGACACCGGCAACGAATTCGCCGAAACCCTCGGTATGCGTGACGCGGTCGAGGCCACATATGACATCAGGTTGATCACCCTGCACCCCGAGCCGTGGGTGCTAAAGCTGGGGACAAGCCTGTGCTACACCGATCCCGACGAGTGTTGCCGGTTGCGCAAGGTCGTTCCGCTGACCAAAGCGCTGCGTGACTACTCGGCATGGGTGACCGGGATTCGCCGCGTCGACGCACCCACCCGCGCCAACGCCCCATTGATCAGCTTCGACGAAAAGTTCAAGTTGGTGAAGGTTAACCCGCTGGCGGCGTGGTCCGATCAGGACATGGCCGACTACATCAGCGAAAACAACGTGCTGGTCAATCCCCTGATCGACGAAGGCTATACGTCCATCGGCTGCGCCCCGATGACGGCGAAGCCGACCGCGGGCGCCGACAAACGCAGCGGGCGCTGGCCGGGGTTCGCCAAGACCGAGTGCGGCATACACGTTCAGCCCTGAGCGGCGGTAAACAGCGCCGTCCCATGCGTGCCGGAGGCCGCAACCTATCCTGCTGTTCATGGGCACTGGAAGCCCGCAGTGACCGGGGCCGGTCCGGCGTGGGCGTTGTTGACCGTGGCGGCCACCCTGCTGGGCGGGCTGCTCGGTTTGCGGCTTCGCGCCCGTCTCCCGGGAGTGATGGCGTTCACCGGCGGGGTGTTGCTGGGAGTGGCATTATTCGACCTCGGCCCCGAGGCCGTAAACCGGCTGGGCTCAGCGGCGGGGCGCACAGTGGGTGTGGCGATGGGCGCGGGGTTCGTGGGTTTCCTGGTGCTCAGTCGGCTCCTCGTGCTGCGCCATCGCGAGAACCCCAACCGTGCGTTCGGGCAGCGGCCGACGGGCGCGCTGCAGGCACTGGTGTTATCGATGCACAGCCTGTTCGATGGTTTCGGGATCGGCGCCGGGTTCGCGATGTCTCCCCAGGTGGGAGCTTTCGTGCTGATCGCGGTCGTCGGCCATGACGTCGCCGATGGGATGAATACCGTCGTCTTCGTGCTATCCCACGGTGGTGACGTCTCGCGTGCACGCCGATGGCTGGTGATCGACGCCGTTGCCCCCGAAATCGGGGCTCTTGCCGGCGCGACGCTTCCCCTCACCCCGCACGCCTATAGCGTCGGTCTGGCGATCTTCGCGGGGGTCTTTTTGATGATCGGCACCGGCGAGCTGCTGCCGGCTGCCCATCGCGCGCCGTCGGTGCCCCGCCTGGCGCTCACCGCGGTCGGCGCGCTGCTGATCTACGTCATGACCGGGTTGTTGCCAGCATGATCTTTCGCTCAAGCAATAGCGAAGAAACGCGAAGAAGGTGACGATGCAGTGGCCGATGACCACGACTCTGAGCAATTTCGCCTCTGGGCATTTGGCGATGCTCACGTGGGGACGGATAAACGATTTGGCAGAAGCAGCCTCGCCGAAGCGATTTCGCAATCCGAATTCGGCGGTTCCGAAGGCGGCCCGCCTTTTTCCTGGGATATCGCCATCGACGTGGGCGATATGTCAGGTGCCCACTACAGCACGCCCGATGATGCCGAAGGCCTAGAGGTGCGAAAGCAATTTTCCGCGCTGCAGCTTCATCGGCGTGAAGACATCTACAGCGTGTGCGGAAACCATGACCGTAGCGGCCTTTCGGAGCCAGAGGCGTGGTGGTGGCAGAAATGGGTCGACCCGCTCGGCGAGCACACCGAGTTCTCCGGCGTGCGCCCGGAAGCGCGCCGGTACCCGATCGACGGGACCTGGGAGCGCTACTCGTTCCGTGTCGGCAATCTGCTGTTTCTCATGATGAGCGACCGCAACGAGCCCACCCAGTCGATTGGCCGGGGACCGCTCGGGGGCAACCCTGGCGGCGTGGTCAGCGGCGAGACGTTCGCGTGGTTCACGAAGATGGTCGGCGCCAATCCTGACTCCATCGTCGCCTCGGTGCATCACTATGTCCTGAAAGACACCACGGTGGCCTCTGGCGAGTGGGAAGGTGTGCGCAAGAATGCGGCAGGAGACTGGGTGGAGCACTACCACCGCCCATACGCCCAGGGCACCCCGCAGGGGGCGTCATATTTGTACTGGGTTGCCAGCAAGCCGGATTCGGGTGCCTTCGAGAGCTTTTTGGCGGCCCGCCCCGGTCGGGTGCAGCTGTGGCTTGCTGGTCACACCCACACCAACCCTGACGATTCCTTCGGCGGCAAAACTCACATAGAAAAGCGTTGGGGAACATGGTTTCTCAACGTCTCCGCGTTAAGCCGCTACCACATGCCCCTGACCACTGTGCCCATGAGCCGGCTGCTGACCTTCACCCCTGGCAGCCGCCAGGTGCGGGTGCAATGCTATTTGCACACCAGTCAGTATGCGCCGCAGGGCTGGTACGCCAAAGCCGAGAAGACCCTGACCCTTGACCGTGCGTTTCGCTGGTAGGACCGATACCCGTGCGAGCTGTCGCGCCGCGTGGGCTTTCCCGCGTGCACTATGGGCGAATGCGGCAGTCTGGTATGGCACACTGGGCTCGCCCGTCGCGGCGTCGCACCCACCGGAGGCAAAAATGCCTGTCAAAGCGCCAAAAACCCCAGGCTACCTGGAGGTGGAACGCAAGTACGATGTCGCGGAGGCGGCCGTGGTGCCGTCGTTCGACGGGTTGACCCCGGTGGTCCGGGTGGAAAAACCCCCGACGCAAGAGCTGGATGCCGTGTACTTCGACACGCCGGGGCGTGATCTGGCGTCTAAACGGATTACCCTGCGCCGCCGTACCGGCGGCTCCGATGCCGGTTGGCATCTGAAGTTGCCGGCCGGACCTGATGCCCGCACCGAGGTTCGCGCGCCGCTCGGCGCGGCCGATGGTGCCGACCAGACCCACATACCAGCGGAGTTGCTGGATGTCGTGCTGGCGATCGTGCGAGACCGCCCACTGGAGCCGGTTGCGCGGATCACCACCAGGCGTGAGCGCTGGCTCTTACGTGGCGCCGACGATGCCGTGCGGGCCGAATTTTGTGATGACCACGTCACCGCGTGGCCGGCGGCGCCCACCGGTGAGGTTCCCGCCGAGCACCGCTGGCGGGAGTGGGAAGTGGAGCTCGCCGCCCCCGGTACGGTTGCCGGTACCGAGTTGCTGGACCAGCTCGGCAACCGATTGCTCACCGCCGGCGCCACGCCGGCCGGACACAGCTCCAAGCTCGCACGGGTGCTCGGGCCAATGCCTTCGCCCGACGGCTCGCGAAGCGCCGCAGCCCCGGTGCGCCGAGCAGTGGCCGAGCAAATCGAGCAGTTGCTGGTGTGGGATCGCGCGGTGCGCGCGGGCGCTGACGACGCCGTGCATCAGATGCGAGTGACGCTGCGCAAGCTCCGCAGCCTGCTGCAAGCCTCCCCAGCGGAGTTCGGTGTGCCCGACAACGCGCCGATCCTTGATGAGTTGCGGGATTTTGCCCTGGTGCTAAGCGAGGCCCGCGACGCCGAAGTGCTCGGCGAACGTTATCAGCGCGCGCTCGACCGGCTGCCTCCGGAGTTGGCGCGCGGACGGGTTCGGGAACGTCTTGTCGACGGCTCTCGGCACCGCTACCAGGAAGGGCTACAGCGGTCGTTGACGGCAATGCGGTCCGAACGCTACTTCCGCATGCTCGATGCCCTCGACGCGATAGTGTCGCAGCCCCGGGCGCCCGGGCGCGGGCAGCCGGCGCCCGCCACCATCCGTGCCGCCTACAAACGGGTGCGAAAGGCCGCCAAGGCGGCTGCGCTGGCTACCGGCGAAGATCACAACTTGGCGTTGCACCGAATCCGTAAGCGCGCCAAGCGGCTCCGGTATACCGCAGCGGCACTGGGGGCATTGCAGGTGTCCGAGCGGGCGAAAGCCATCCAGACCCTGCTCGGAGACCACCAAGACAGCGTGATCAGCCGGAACCATCTCAGGCAGCAAGCCGACGCCGCGTTCGCGGCCGGTGAGGACACTTTCACTTACGGTCTGCTCTACCAGCAGGAAGCCGATGTGGCTGACCGCTGCCGTCGGCAGCTGAGCGATGCGCTGGACGATCTCGCGAAGGCGATGCGCCACACAAAGCGATGAGCCCGCATTTCGGTGGGGCGGGCGAGTTGGCCTGTAAGCCGGATTCTGTTCCCCACCACCGCGACGAACGGCGGCGGGGCGGCGACCATCCATCTGGACACACCGTTGCCGGGTGCCTCAAGCGGCCTACCCGCAGGCTCGGGCGAGCAACCCTCAAACGCCTGCGCGATCGCGCCGTGCGTGGCGCGATCTTCTTGGCCTTGCTTCGGGTGGGGTTTACCGAGCCATCCCGGTCACCCGGGATGCTGGTGCGCTCTTACCGCACCGTTTCACCCTTACCACCGCGAGGGTGGCGGTTTGTTTTCTGTGGCACTTTCCCGCGAGTCACCTCGGATTGCTGTTAGCAATCACCCTGCTCTGCGAAGTCCGGACTTTCCTCGACGCGTCGCTAGACCCTGCGGGACCAGCGCACGCCGCGGCCGCCCGGCCAACTCGTCCGCAAACAACCACCATACCCGCTGCAAAATTCCCGTGCGACAGCCGCATGCCGGCCGGGTCGATCCCAGAAACCGTCGTTCGTTATCGTCTGATGCATCGCCTCGGGACCGACCGCATGACATGATTGAGGCTGCGATGATCACCCGTGACCACCAAACAAGCACCGCCCCGCCGGGCGGCCCACAGCGGCAGCCGGGCCGCGCGCCCCGATTTTCGGTGCGCTCATCATGACCCGAGTCGTCGTCCACCCGGATCTCTGTGTCGGGCACGGGCGTTGTTACACACTGGCGCCGGGCGTGTTCGACGCCGACGAGTGCGGGCGCTCGATCGTGCGCGTCGGGAACGTCTCCGGCGAACTCGAGGAGCAGGCGATTGTCGCGGAGCAAAACTGCCCGGAGAGCGCGATCACGCTGTCACCCTGACAGTCCGGTGACACCGGGCACGCTACCCGATGGCGTGGTGCGACCAAAGCCGCCGGCGCCGAACGGAGTATGTGGATGAGAGCCGACTCTGCGGTACCGATGTGGGTGCAAAGTTTGCGTCGCTACCCGGTGAAATCGATGCTCGGCGAGACGGTGAGCGCCCTGTTCGTCGACGAGTGCGGCGCCGCGGGCGACCGCCGTCTTGCGCTGATCGACACGATGACCGGGCGGGTGGCCAGTGCCAAGCAGCCCCGGCTGTGGCGGGCGTTGCTGCAGTGCAGCGCCGGCGGGGACGCTGGCCGGGTGGCGATCGGGCTGCCCGACGGGACACGGGTGCCCACCGACGCGCCCGGCATCGACGAGCTGCTCTCCCGGGTAGTGGGGCGGTCGGTTCGGTTGGTGCACCGCCGGCCACCGGGAGCAACGGTGGAGCGGCCCGACCCGGAGAAAGTCCTCGAGTGCGGCGTCGAAGCTGACGTGGAGGGCCGCATCCTCGAGATAGCCCAAGCCACCCCGGGCGATGCGTTCACCGATGTTGCTCCGCTGCACGCGATCACGACGGCCACCCTCAAACGCACCGGCGTGGAGGCATTACGCTACCGGCCTAACCTGGTGATAGCCACACCGCCGGGATATCCGCCGTATGCGGAAAACGACTGGACTGGACGGGAGTTGACGGTTGGCGAGGTGCGGCTACGCGCGCTCAAGCCTACCTCGCGTTGTGCCGTCCCCACCCTCGAGCATGGCGCACTGCCGCCCGCTCCGCGTGCGCTGCGCATCCTGATTACCGAAAACAGGGTAACGACATCGGGTTCGGCGATGTCGCCCTGCGCCGGAGCGTACTTCGAGGTGCTCACGCGAGGCACCATCCGCACCGGAGACCCCGTCACCCTGCGCGAGGTATCGGCGATCGGCTGACGTGCGTGGCCATGGCGGCACGCGTCACAGATAGCTGGTCTGGTTCATTGCTCGAAGGCCTTCTTCGACCGCCCTTCGCCCATGTCGAGAAGCCGGGCCGCCCGGTCTCGTCGCAGACCTGACTTCCGCAGATAGTGGGCACACGGATCGCCGGATTTGGGCGTTTACTAGCGCAAACGTGGGATGAGCCGATTTGGGTCGTGTTACTACACGACGCCAGCGATCCGGGCGGGGTTCGTCAGTCGGCGACGGCGGCGTCGATGCCGGGTGTGAAGTCGAGGTACTTGGGTGGTTCGGGTAGGTCGAGCGCGGCGAGGATGGTTTTCTGATCGCCGGTGAGGGCGGAGCGTTGCGCCACGCGGCCGTCGGCGGTGGCGAAGGTGACCAGGTGCATGCGGTCGAGTTCGTGGCGCAGATTGCGCCAGGTGTCGCCGGTGCGGGTTTCTGCGACGCGGATGAGAAGCAGTGCCAGCCAACACAGTTGGACGTGAGCGCGGATGCGGTCCTCGCGGTGGTGGTAGACCGGGCGCAGCCCCAGCGAGCTCTTGGCGTCGCGCCAGCCGCGTTCCACCGCGAGCAGCTGCTTGTAGGCGGCGGCCAAATCCTCGGCGGTAAGCGTGAGGTCGGAAGTGCGCAGCAGCCACTTGCCGTCGTAGTGGGCTTCACGTTGGGCGGCGGCGCGGTCGATGCGCAGCAGCCCGGTCTTGGTGCGCCGCAACAGCCTGCGCAGCCCGGGCTTGCCCTTCAAGGAGCCGACGAACTCGTCGCGCTTGCGTTTCGGCCAGGCGTCCGAGCCATCGATCAGCCCGGAGAGGTGCTCGATGAGCCGCTCACGCACTGCTGCGTCACGGTCGGCGGCATCCGGGTTGTGGCACACCACGAACCGCTCCGCACGCACCCCCTCGTTGTTGCCGCCGCCGGGTGCCACCCGAATCTCCTTGACCCGCAGGTTGTCGGCCACGTCGTGGTAACGGCCGGGGCGGGCCAGCGCGTCGGCGGCCTCGGCGTTGGTGTGGCGCAGCTTCTCGGCGTGGATGTAGTGCCCGCCGCCGCGGGTGAGATAGGCGCGGTTGGCCGCGGAAGCAAACCCGGCGTCGGCCACCCACACCAGCCGGTGCAGATTCCACGATCCCAGATCGTCTTTGACCGTGCGGATGATCCGCTGATCGCTCTCACTGCCGGGAAAGGTCCAGCAGCGCACCGGGATTCCGTCGCGGGTCACCGCCATCGCGATCACCACCTGAGGCCGGTCGTCGCGGTGGTCCTTGGACTTGCCGAACCGGCGCGCGGCCCGCTCGACCGCTTTCGCGGTGCCGTCGTCGACCTCGGGTTCGGGGGCCAGGTCGGCCAGTTCGTCGGGCACATCGACCTCCCAGTAGGTGGAGGTGGTGTCGATGAAGACGATGTCGACGTCCAGGTTGAGCAGGTGCGCGACCGAATCGAAGATCTGCGCGGCGATCTCGCCTAGCGCGGCGAGCAAAAAGTCCATCGACCGATACGCCGCGTCATCGGAAAACCCGGGGCACTCGGCGATCGCGACCCGTTCGGCGACCCACCGTGTGGCGCCCAGCTTGCTGCCCGGTTCCAGCGCCCGCTGCGCCACCAGCGCGAACAGCACCCGCTCCACGGTCGCGGCGTCCAGGCGCCGGTCCGCGGCGACCCGGCGCAGCGCCGCGCCCACACCCAGCCGGTCCCAGAGTTGGTCGAGCACCCATGCCCCGCCGAAGCGGCGCGAGTCCAAGATCTCGATCTCGCCGGTGTGCGCGGCCGCGATCGCCTGTGCCGGGTCGAGGAACCGCGAGATCGAGGCGACCAGTCGGGCCAGCGCGTCGCGGTCCACGGTGTCAGCGCGGCCGAAGTTGTGGATCACCTTCGCCGAGGGCACCCCGGTGACCGGATGGCGTTCGCTGTGCGCCAGCTGCAGATACGACACCGTCGACCCGTCGCGGTTGCGCCGCTTCGTCTCCCGCAGGTACACCCCTACACTGCTAGCACATATTCGCTGGTGAAGTCCAGCGACACGCCAGAACTCGTGTGCCTACACGAATCCGCCGTTTCGGTGACTCTGCAAGCCTCCTACCAGCACAATCGCTCCGCGCTACCCCGAAATATGCCTACGAACTGCGGAAGTCGGGGCAGACCGGGGTCAAGTCGATGATGACGGTCACGTACGTGTCGCCCGTGTCGCCGCGGACCTGGCCAGTCCACGCAGCCGTCCACCCTCTCGGCTGAAGACATACGCGAGGCGATCAAAAACCTCCCCCACGGCGCCCACGAGCGCCTGCCGCTTCCGGTCCCGAACCGGCCCGCTCAGCCGTTACCCAAAGCGCCTGTGGAGCCCGGGATTCTCATCTTTGGCGCACCCCCTAGACCTTGCTGACAAATCGCTAACCTACCCCCTTAGGTCGCCGGTACTCGACCGCCAAAAACCTTCCGGCCGTTCGCATTCCCCGCAGAAAGAGGCCAGGCAACCGGCGTACCGGTGCGGGTTCCCACTTGCATCCTGTGGAGTTTGGGTAGTTCAGGCGGGCCGTCTGAATACTTCGCGTTCGAGCCGGGCTAAACGCTCAGCGACGGTCCCTGACTCGCCGTGATCTTCGGCGTGCAGCCGATCGACGGCCCACACCCGGATAAGGGTCGATAGCGACATTCCCGCTTTGCGGGCAGCCTGGCTCAGGCGCTCATGCTCATCGGCAGCCAAGCGCACCGAGACCACAGTCTGGCGGCCGAGGTTCGGCCGGCTCGTCGTGACATGCTCAGGCGCCGAGCCTCCCGAGTATGCCTCCGCGCGAGCGCCTTCGTCGGCGAGTAGATCGTCAATCCTGCTCATTCTTGCTCCTCACTGTAGAGGCCCTGATCCTGTTGATTCGCGATCGAGGAGTTGCTGCCCCACCAGTCGCCCTCCGGGCGCTCATCGATGTCGGCGTCGGCGGATAGCAAAATCACGGTCAGTACCGCCCGTGCGGCTGGCGAATAGCCGATCACCAGAATCGACAATCCCGAGCGACTGGCCGGGTCCGGCACTTGCCAAACGGCGTGACGGTCGTTGACCGCTTCATCTGCCCAAGCAACAGAGACGCCGTGCCGCTCCCCGATGTAGTCGGCCCGCTTGCTCCAGTCAATGGTCTGGTGTGCGTCTCGGCCCAGTTTGTTCATTTCCGACACAGAGGCATGCGGTAATTCGCATTTTGCAAACAACACCCCATGCTTTCGCCGACGCTCTCACCAGCTATTTTTCCGCTAGCTTCTCATCTGAACGACACACCGCTCTAACCTTTGTTGCAAGTCCTTAAGCTACCCCCTGACGGACGTGGCTTGCAGCGCGGCACCATTTGACCCGCCCCTATGTCAACGACAACGCCGACGGCGTACTCAAGGCGTTGGTTTCGGCATTGTCGGCAGGATGGGTGGTTCTTCTGGAGGGAGCTGACCGGGGGGAAGTTCGATGACCTTCTGCAACAGGCGACAGTCGCCGGTGATCTCCAGTGTGGCGAATTTGATTTGCCCCAGGTTGAAGTCGTAGCCGTTGCCCGACACGGTGTAGTCGCGTTTGGACGCCTCGTTGAACAGCCAGGACTGGTCGGTGGCGCCGTACTTGGCGGCTTCCTCACGCACGATGCCGGCGGCGGTGGTGAACTCGTTCGCTGTAAACGTGCGCCCGAACACGATGCCGTCCGCGATGGGGCGACGCGCGATGTCGGCCTCGAGTCTGTCACACAGCCCTCCTTGCCTACGGGACTCCAGACCGTAGGGGTCGTCGCCGAATTTCCAGGTCTGGCCCGGCACGGCAGCGCTGATCCGCTCGCCGATCACGCGGGCGGTGTTGTTGAGGCGCTGGCGCGCGGCCTCGTAGGAGCCCTTGGCGCGCATACTGTCGATCAGCGCGATCTCCTGCTGCTCGGTCAAGCGCTGGGTCTCATAGGGGTTGCTCAACTCCTTGCCTGCCTTTCTTGCCTTCTCATACAGCGCGCAGCCGCCCGTCAACAGCCCTATCAGGGCGGCAGCGAGGACCGGGGCCAGGGCCGCAGCCGCCCGCGCACGCACCGGCGGGGCCATCATTGGTGGGGCTGCACCTGCACGGTGAGGTCGGGCCGGTTCAACAGCACCGCCGCCAGGTTGAAGCCGGTCATCTGCCGCATCGCGTCGTGAGGGTATCCGCCGTGCCCATGGGAGGCGCTCTTGTAGATGTCCCCATCGCCCAGGTGCACCCAGCCCGCCTCGGTCTGCAGGTGCGTGAATCGGTAGCGCGGCACGGGCGGGCCGTCGATGATGTCGTTGGGGTCGGCGCCCCAGCCGTGCAGCGGCGCGGTGGCCGCGATGAACCGGATCGGGTCATCGGGGGCGGTCATGACGAAAAAGTTGTGGTCGGTCATGCCCAGCTTGGCCGGGGAGGTCGCCTCAAAGCCCGGCGAGCCGTACATCACCGCGTTGGTCACCGCCGAGCTGGCGCCGTCTTTCAGCGCGATCCCCGAGACCAGCGACCCGTAAGAGTGCCCGAACAACGCCGTGCTGTGGTTCGGGTTGTGCGACGCGAATTCAGGTTCGCCAGGAACGACTCCAGCCTAAGCGCCCCGGCGTGCGCCAAATCGGTGGACGAGGTGTCCCCCGAGACCAGCGTCGGCGGGGGCTGATATCCGGTCCACGCGACCGTCGAGACATTCTGGCTCTCACCGACCCTCCAGGCCACGAATTGCGCTTCCTGTCGCAGCCCGGCAGCTTCCTTCGTCATGGTGGCGAGGGCTTCCCGGGTGGTGCCCGACACCCCGGGAACGGTCACCGACACGTGGTCGGCGGTGAACGGGTCGCCGATGGCGACAGCGGCCGGGATCATCTGCGAGGGGTCGTCGGGGCGGGCCAGATACAGCAGGTGCGAGTCGGGCACCTTAAGCGCCGAGCGGATGCCCGCGATGTCGGCCAGCCGGTCGGTTTTGACCTGGCCGTCGGGCAGCGCCCGGTATTCCCGCTCGAGTTGGTCGAGCAGGCCGCGGTTGGCGTTGTCGATGGCGGTGATGTCACCCGAGGACATGTCGGTCGCGCCGGACGCCGGGTCTGCGTGCTGGTTCCCGCCGGTGCCGGGCACGTCTTCGGGAAAGCCGAACTCGGCCAGCCCGGCCGACGCCGCGATGACCTGCTCACCGACCTCCCGTCGGCGGCCACCAGCAGCGCCACCCGGTGGCGGATGTCGGCCCGCAGCACCGCGCCCTGTTGCGCCCGGGCCGCGTGCTGCTGCTCGCTGCCGCCGCGGCGGGTGTCGGTGACGCTGTAGTCCTCACCGACCTCGAAGCCCTCGCGTTCCGCCTCATGGACCTTTTCCAGCGCGTACTTCTTGGCCGCCCTGATGCGCTCCGCGCCGCGGCGGGCCGTGCTCGCGGTCTCCCGCAGCTGATCAGCCGCCCCGTCCACCCGCGTCTTGGCGATCGCCGCGCGCTCGACGGTGGTGTCGCGGAAGGCGCCCTTCCAGCCGGGCGCCGACAGCACCGTGTAGGCCTCAGAAAAGCACGCCTCGCAGCGCTCTGCCCTCGCCTCCAAATCCGCGGCAAGCGAGAGCAAGGGGGAGACCGACCAGAACCGCACCTCCGAAAGCGGCGGCAGACCGCCCGGCACCGCGGGCACGCCTACCCCGCCTTCGGGTCCACTGCGCGCAGCTTCGCGGCGGACAGGGCCTCGCTGGCCAGCATCCGGTCGGTGTAGCCGCTGACCCCGCTGGCGGCGGCCCGCAGCCAGTCCACCATCGCCGTCGTGGCATGCTGGGCCGCCAAGCGGGCGGTGTGCGCCGCCGCCGCGCTCGCCTGTCCGGTGGTCAGCTGTCCCAGCGCGGTCTCCCCGCAGCTGCCCACCTCGGCGGCCAACGCCCCGCACCGCGACGCCCGCCCCCGCAGCTCGGCAGGGTCAAAGGCCAGCAGCGCGGGCATGGGGCAAGCCTAACCGGAAACCAGGCTCGGGTGTAACGGTGACGGTTACCCGGTGGTGTCCGGCCAGCGACGGCACGCCTTGATCCCAGATGCTCCTATGTTCAGGCAACGGTTTTCGCGGTCGTTCTTGGTGGCTGCACGGCGTGGAAGATTTCTCGGGCGATGTAGCGTTTGATGCACCGCTTGATCTCGTTTTTCGTCTTGCCTTCGGCGAGGCGCCTGGTCAGGTAGTCGCGGGTGGGTTGGTGGCGGCGCAGGCGGACGACCAGGATGACGTGCAGGGCTCGGTTGGCGTCGCGGTTACCTCCCCGGTTGAGTCGGTGTCGGACGGTTTTGCCGTTGGAGGCTTCCAGCGGGCTGGCCCCGCAGAGTGTGGCGAACGCGGCGTCGCTGCTGATCCGGTCGGGATTGTCGCCGATCGCGGCCAGAAAGGTGGCGGCGGTGTCGGGGCCGACGCCGTAGACGGCACGCAACCGTGGGGCCGCGGTGGCGGTGATGGCGTCGAGGTGCTGGGCGAGCCGCTGGGCTTCGGTGTCGAGTTCGCGGCAGCGCTTGGCCAGTGCCTTGACCGCGAGGATCACGGCATCGACTGCGCTGCCAAGTATTTCGGGCTCTGGGAGTTCTTCGCATGCGGCGATGAGGCGGTCTTTGTAGAAACCTGCGAGTTGTTCGCGCAGTGTTGCGGGGGCGGTGGCCAAGAGGTCTTGCAGGGCGGTGTAGGCCTTGGCGCGGGCACGCAGCGCGCTGGTGCGGGTCACGCGCAGGATGCGCACCATCTCCGCGGGGCCGTCGGCGGATTTGGGCTCACCGAGGGCTTCGCCGGCCAACACGATGGCGGCGGCCCCGGCGGCGTCGGCGTCATCGGATTTGCCGTAGCGCGCCGTGCGCTGGCGTTTGGGGCGACCAACCTCGGTGACCGTGATCCCCTCGCCGCGCAGATGGCGGGCCAGGCTGGCACCGTAGTGACCGGGGCCTTCGGCCCCGACCACAATGAGCTGGCCCAGCCCGCGCGCCAGCACAGGAATTGCCGGTATCCGGCGGTGGTGGTTGGCATGCGGTAGCTGCCCAGCGGCCGGCCGAGTGCATCGGCGGCGTGCGCAACATGGTGTTGCTTGCCGGTGTCGATGCCGACAGTGACCTGTGGTTGAGTGGATGCGGCGGTGGTGGATTCCATTGCGGCCCTTCCTGTGACCGGGATTTTCCTGGATGGGGTGAAGGGCGAAGCCGTCGGGCGGGGACGATACTGCTAGCGGATGCTTGGTCGCGCTCCTATCAGGTCACTCCGTCCGGCGGTTCCGCGCCGAACCAGGTGTGGTCGACGGATCTGACAATTGAAGGCACACCATGCTGCGCGCGGCCGGTAAAGATGAGCCAGACCGCACCGGTTCGGACGCGGACCCTACCGACGCCCCGCTTGGTGAGGCCGCGGAAACGCCGGTAGTTCTTTAAATAGCAGCAAAGAAAGTTCTCACACCGCAGGTGAGAACCGGTTTCCTCCGCAAGCTGACCTGTGGTGACCCTCGTCGTCGTGACGCCCCAGCGGTCGTCGCGGTCATCCGCTCGACACAAAGCCCCCACACGTCGCGCTGGATGACACCATTCGGCTGAACACGGCGGTCGGGCTGGCTGGGTCGGTGGCGGCGCACGGGAGCGCAGCGGACGGGAGCCGCCACGGCGTGGTCCTGAGATGCCCCGTGGTTTGGGACGTGGCCGGGTCGAGTGCCGGGGCTGTTGAGGCGTTCGTCTGCTGTTGGCTGCGCCAGGCGGCGACCTGTGACGAGCGCACGAGCAGCGTGAGCGCTGGGCGATCACCGGGTGGTCCAGCACAGCGCGGATGATGGCGTACTGGCGACTCAGGCCATTGCCGCGGAACGTGTCGCAGTCTTCTAATTGCCTTGGTTCACAGTGAATTTGCTCCTCATCTAAGCGGCGCAGGGGTATAGATCACCGCCGCGACCACTGGCACATCCACCGCCGTGTATGAGGGTAGATTCGCAACACCTCACCTTCGGTCCCCGTGTGGTGCCCCCTCCGCCCGCTCATCCGCACTGGCTTGGCGAGACACCCGAAGAAGAATGGGCGGAGGACCCGGCGCGAGTGCGACGCCAACGACAGCCACCCGGCTAGTAGCTCCCCTGTGTGACAGGGTTTGGTGAGACAGCAGCAGTAGCCGATTATCACTACAGGGCGAGACAGGATCACCGTTTTCCGTGACTATGACGATCGCGTCCCTGGAAGGGTGCGCTGAGACTGATCAAGTGGGCAGTACACCGGATCCGGGCGCGCGGGCACGGCGGCGCACGTTCACCGCCGAGTACAAGGCCCGTGTCCTCGATGAGTACGACGCGCTGCCGACCGGTTCGTCCGAGCGTGGTGCGTTGCTGCGCCGCGAAGGCCTGTATAGCTCGCACATCGCCGAATGGCGCAAGGCCCGTGCTGCCGGTGCCCGAGACGGGCTGACGCCGAAGAGTAAGTCCAAACGCACCGCTGAGCAGGTCGAGTTGGAGAAGCTGCGGCGACGCACCAAGCAACTGCAGGCCGAGCTGGACCGGACCAAGCTAGCCTTGGAGATCACGGGAAAAGCGCACGCGCTCTTGGAGATGCTCTCCGAGAGCGTGGATTTCGAGCCGAAGTCGAAGCCGTGATCGGCGAGCATCTACCCGACTTGGAGGCGGCGACCAGCACCAAGCAGGCCTGTGAATTGCTGGGCGCATCACGGGCCACGCTGTATCGGCGCCGCAACCCAGCATCACGGCCGGTGCCGCGGACTCGGTCCGAGCCGCCCAACAAGCTCACCGAGGCCGAACGCCAGCAGATCCTGACGGTGCTGCGCTCGGCCGAGTATTGCGACCTGGCGCCGGCGCAGGTGTGGGCGCGCCTACTCGATGACGGCATCTATTTGTGCTCGATCCGCACCATGTACCGGCTTTTGGCGATCGCTGGGGAGAATCGGGAGCGGCGCCGTCAGCGCACCCACCCGGCGCGCAAGAAACCCGAGCTGATCGCCACCGCGCCCAACCAGGTTTGGTCGTGGGATATAACGAAATTACAAGGGCCACAACGTGGCACCTTCTATCAACTGTATGTGATCATCGACATCTTCTCGCGCTAGGTCGTCGGTTGGACCGTTGCGGCCACCGAGACCGCTGAACTGGCCAAGCAGTTCATCGACGACACCTTGGCCCACCACAGCATCGAGCCCGGCCAACTGGCTCTCCATGCTGATCGCGGCACCTCGATGACGTCCAAGCCGGTCGCCCAACTCCCGCCAACCCCGCCAGGTTCCGGCATCGCCGACCCACCCCACCGAAACTGCCAACCGTCGCCTGGATCAACCAACCAACCCCCGAAGCACTCATCAAATCCGCATAAGAAACTGTCTCACCGACCTTGACACGTTCCGCTCCCGCCCCTCTGCGCGTTTGACTCGAAAGACCTCTCGCAGTTGCTCATTGAGCAAGTATGCCAGGTACGGAGCGCGATTGGTGATCGCGATTTCGGCAATGCTTGCTCAAGGTCGTGCCGCGCACCACCAATCGTGGGAACGCGGGAAGCCCATCGGCGAACGACGGAGCAGCCTACCGCCTTCGAGTCCAACACGGAGCCAATACACGAAGGCACTGCAACCCAAGCAATGGCCTATCCACGATGACTGATTGGACTGGGCTTGAACCCGTTTGGTGGACACAGGGTCAGGCGGCTTGTGCCGTCTGAGTGAGTCGGTTCTCGAACTCGACGGGGCAAATCATAGCGAGGGCCGAATGACCTCTGCGCCGGTTGTAGACGCGCTCGATCCCATCGCCGGCGGCGAGCGTGGCGGCCGTCTTGGTTCGCCACAGGTAGCGGTCGTAGAACTCGACGTTCAGTGTCGCCCAAAACGATTCCTGCTGAGCGTTGTCCCAGCACAGCGCGGTGCGGCCAAGCGAGCGGGCCAGGTTGTGCTCGCGGGCCAACCGCGCCAGCTGTGCTGAGGTGCACTGGCAGCCGCGATCGGCGTGCACCACGACCCGCTGGGCCAGCTCGCCGCGCATCGCCACAGCCACCTGCACGGCGGCCCGCACCAGATCGGTGTGCAGGCAATCGTGGCTGCCCCCGCCGATCACCCGCCGTGAGTAATTGTCGCGGACGGCGCATCGATAAAGCCCGCCCTCACCGGTGCCCAGGTAGGTGATATCGCTGGTCCCCACTCGGTTGAGGATCGCGGTGTCGAAGCGGCGCGTGAGCGGGTCTTTAGGCGCCGCAGCATCCAGGTCGACCACCGTGGTGGCCGGCGCGAACCGGCGCGCACAGATCCCGGCCAAAGCCCGCCGGCGCAGTGCGGCCGCCACCGTCTTGCGCGACACCCGCTCAGCCTCATCGCGCAGATCGGCCAGGATACGCGGGGCGCCATAGACGCCGTCGGAGGCCGCGTGGACCTTGGCGAGCGTGGCATCCAACTGCGCGGCGCCGCTGAGCCGGACTCGGTGCGCGCCCGCGGGATGCACGCCATTTGTATGTAGTAGCCCGAGTGCGACACGTCCAGCAGTTCGCCCATCCGCTTGATCGGGTAGGTGGCCTGCTGCGCCTCGATCACCCGCTAGGCTTCTACCAGTGCCGTTCGGAGACGAACAAGGCCGCGGCTTTTGTCAAAAAGTCACGATCCAAACGTAATTCGGCGTTCTCTTTACGCAGACGCTCCAACTCGGCGCGTTCATCAGCATCGAACACTGCGCCAGCATCGCCAGCCGATAGGGCTCGGCGTTGCAGGCGCACCCAACGCCCCAGCACTTGTTCACCAACACCGATCTCGGCGGCCACATGAGCCACCGGCCGGCCGGTCTCAACCACAGGCGGGCAGCCTGCTCCCGAAACTCCGGGGTGTACTTGCCACGCTTGCCCGACATGCGGACATCCTTCCCGCGAGACCAGCAGTCCCACCAGTCAGGTGTCCACCATCAGGGGTCAACCCCAGGACAGGCGGGTGCGGGACACACGGATCGAGGGGAACGATATCGTGTGGCCTGCCAACCCCACCATCGGTGAGGTTAGGCAACTCCTCGGGCATACGACGCTATTACTTTTGCTACTTTTGCGACACGTCATACGCCGGGGAGGTTTTTGGCGTCGCATAGCCCACAATGCGGACATGACGGTACCGCCAGAGCCCAAGCGTGAGATCTCGCGGCGAGCGTTTCTGGCGGCTGCCGCCGGAGCGTCGGCTGCATGGGTCGTTTCCGGGTCGCGTGCCACCGCCGCCCCGAATACCTCGGGCTGGAGCGGTCTTGCCCGTGCCATCGGCGGGCAGGTGGTATTACCGGATAGTGGTAGCCAATTTGTTACGGCCAAACAGGTTTTCAATACTAACTACAATGGCTCGACGCCGGCGGCGGTCGTCACCGTGACATCGGCGGCGGATGTGCAGAAGGCGATGGCATTCGCTGCTGCCCATAACCTCAAGGTCGCTCCCCGCAGCGGTGGGCACTCCTATGTGGGAGCGTCCACGGCGAACGGCACCATGGTCCTCGACCTTCGTCAGCTGCCCGGCGGAGCCAACTACGACGCCACCACCGGGCACGTCACGGTGACGCCCGCGACGAGTCTGTATGCGCTGCATCAGGCACTAGCCGCGGCCGGCCGTGGAATCCCAACGGGTACTTGCCCGTCGGTCGGTACCGCGGGGCACGCCCTGGGCGGCGGGCTGGGCGCCCATTCCCGGCACGCGGGCCTGATGTGTGATGCATTGCGGTCGGCGTCGGTGGTGCTGCCCGGTGGTGCTGCGGTCACCGCGTCTGCCGAGGACCACCCCGACCTGTTTTGGGCGTTGCGCGGCGGCGGGGGCGGCAACTTCGGCGTGACGACCTCGCTCACCTTCGCCACGTTTCCCACCGGCGAGGTCGATGTGGTAAACCTGAATTTCCCGCCGCAGTCGTTCGCGCAGGTTCTCCTCGGTTGGCAGACTTGGCTGCGTAACGCTGACCGAAACAGCTGGGCCTTGGCCGACGCGACCGCCGACGCGGTGGGCCAACACTGTCGTATTCTTGCGACCTGCCCGGCGGGGTCGGGTGGCAGCGTGACGAGGGCCATCACTTCAGCCGTTGGAATGCAACCGACCGGAACCGAGAGCTATACCTTCAACTACTTGGACCTGGTGAGGTATCTGGCCGTCGGCAACCTCAACCCGTCGCCTCTGGGATACGTCGGTGGATCTGACGTTCTGCCAACGATGACACCGGCTGCCGCTCAGGGGATCGCGTCGGCATTCGACGCCTTTCCCAGTGGGGCGGGCCGTGCGTTGGTGATCATGCACGCGCTCGACGGCGCCCTCGCCAGCGTGGCACCGGAGGCCACAGCTTTTCCGTGGCGGCGGCAGTCGTCGCTCATTCAATGGTACGTCGAGACATCCGGCTCGCCCGCGGCAGCCACCGGCTGGCTCAACACCGCACACCAAGCGGTGCAACCGTATTCGGTCGGTGGTTATGTGAACTATCTCGAGGCGAGCCAACCGGCGTCGCGCTACTTCAGCGCGAACCTGTCACGGCTGATCGCCGTGCGGCAGAAATATGACCCACAACGGACCATGTTCTCGGGCCTAAGCTTTTGATTCCTTCGGCGATGTCGCCTTGCGCCGAAGCGTACTTCGAGGTGCTCACGCGAGGCACCATCCGCACCGGAGACCCCGTCACCCTGCGCGAGGTATCAGCGATCGGCTGACGTGCGTGGCCATGGCGGCACGCGTCACAGATAGCTGGTCTGGTTCATCAGCCGCACCGAGGAGGCGCCGTCGGGATAAAACTCGGCGATGCTCAACGAGGCCAGATCCAGGTGCAAGCGGTACAGGATTCCCGGACCGGCATCCAGCGCGAGTCGCAGCAGCATCTTGATCGGCGTCACGTGCGACACCACGAGCACCGTCGTGCCACCGTGTCCGGCGATGATGCGGTCACACGCCCGGCGCACCCGCTGGTGCACTTCGTCAAAGCTCTCCCCTCCCGGCGGCCGGGCGCTGGTGTCGCGCAGCCAGCGCTGATGCAGTTGTGGGTCGCGCTGTGCGGCTTCGGCGAACGTCAGCCCTTCCCAGGTGCCGAAGTCGGTTTCAACGAGGTCGTCATCCACGGTCACGTCTAGGCCCAGCGCTTTGGCGGCCACCACCGCGGTGTCAAAACACCGCTGCAGCGGGGAGGTCAAGACCGCGGCGATCCCGCCGCGCTGCGCCAAATACCGTGCCGCGGCGTCAGCCTGGCGCCACCCCAATTCGGTCAGCGCCGGGTTGCCACGCCCCGAGTAGCGACGTTCCGCCGACAGCTCGGTCTGTCCATGGCGCAACAGCACAAGGCGGGTCGGCGCCCCGCGCGCACCGGTCCACCCCGGAGCTAACACCGGCTGGGCCACAGCAGCTTTGGACCGCTCGGCAATGGGCTTCGTGGATTCCCCGGCCATGCCGATCGCGCGGGCCGCGGCGTCCATCGCCTCGTTGGCCAACCGATCGGCGTGCGAATTCCGTTCCCGCGGAACCCATGAATAGCTGATCTGATCAAACCTCGATGCCAGCGCACGGGCTTGGGCGTACAGCTCGGCCAAATGCGGTTGCTTGACCCGCCAGCGACCCGACATCTGCTCGACCACCAGCTTGGAGTCCATCGACACCACGACCTGCGTGGCGCCGAGTTTCGCGGCCTCTTCCAACCCTGCAATCAGCCCGCGGTATTCGGCGACATTGTTGGTGGCCCGGCCGATCGCCTGCTTGCTCTCCGCAAGCACGGTGGCGTGATCGGCGCTCCACACCACCGACCCGTAGCCGGCCGGGCCGGGATTACCCCGCGACCCGCCATCGGCCTCGACGATCACTTTCACCGGCTAGACGTCCTTAACCCGCAACAGGATCGCGCCGCACTCCGGGCAGCGCAGCACCTCGTCCTCGGCCGCCGCCGCGATCCGCGCTAGATCGCCACGGCCGATCTCGATGCGGCAGGCGCCGCACCGGTGCCCTTGCAGCGGGCCGGCGCCCGGACCGCCGCCCGCTCGCTGCCGCTCGTAGAGGGCGACCAGCTCGGGGTCTAGCGCACCAGTCAGCTCGTCGCGCCGCGAGGCGAGTTGTTGACGGGCCTGGTAGATCTCGGCGAGTGCGCCGTCGCGCGCCTGCTGGGCATGCGCCAGCCGGGCTTGCAGCCGGTCGATCGCCGCCAACTCGGCGTTCTGCCGTTCTTGCAGCTCTTCGCGGCGCTCCATCACCTCCAGGAGCGAATCTTCCAGGCTGGTCTGGCGGCGCTGCAAGGTCTCCAGTTCGTGCTGCAGATCCGACAGCTGCTTGGCGTCCGTTGCCCCCGAATGCAGCAGTGCGCGATCGCGATCTTCGCGCCGGCGTACCGCGTCGATCTCGGACTCCAAGCGGGACACTTGGGCATCCATGTCGGCCAACGTCATGCGTAGGGAAGCCAACCGTTCGTTGGCGGCGGTGTGCTCAGCCTGCGCTTGCTCGTAGTCCTGCTGCTGCGGAAGGTGGCTGGCCCGGTGCGCGATCCGGGACAGCTCGGCGTCCAGCTCAGCCAACTCTAGCAGCGAACGTTGCTGTGCCACTGCAGCTTTCATGAATTATCTCTCCAGGTGTCAGTTTCGAGGTTCCAGGGGTCGGTGCGGACGGCAGACACTCGCACGTGCAGGGCGGCGCCGAACGCCGTCCGCAGCACATCGGCGGCCTGCCCGCACCACGGGTATTCACTGGCCCAGTGTGCGACGTCGATCAGGGCGACATCCGTGGCCCGGCAATGCTCGTCGGCGGGGTGGTGGCGGAGGTCGGCGGTGACGTACGCCTGCACTCCGGCGGCCGCGACCGTGGCCAGCAACGAGTCGCCCGCGCCGCCGCAGACCGCGACCCGCGTCACCGGCAGCTCGGGATCGCCGGCCGCGCGCAGGCTCCATGACGTCGGCGGTAACGCCGCTTTCACCCGGGAGACGAAGCTGCGCAGCGGCTCGGGCCGCGGCAATGAGCCGACCCGGCCGAGCCCGACGCCGGTGGGCGGTGGCTCCAGCGCGAAGATGTCGAATGCCGGCTCCTCGTAGGGATGGGCTGCCCGCATCGCCGCCAACACCTGCGGCCTCAAACCCCGAGGCGCGACGACCTCGATGCGGTCCTCGGGCAGCCGCTCGAGGGCGCCGATGCTGCCGATGGCCGGCGACGCCCCATCATGCGGCAGAAACTGCCCGATGCCGGTGACGCTCCAGCTGCAGTGGGAATACTCGCCGATGTGGCCGGCGCCGGCCGCAAAGACGGCCGTCCGCACCTCTTCCGCGTTCTGCGGCGGCACATAGATGACCCACTTGTCGTGATCGGCCCTCGCCGGCAGCGGGTCGAGCACCGCCTCGACGGTTAGTCCAAGCGCCGCCGCCAGTGCGTCGGACACCCCTGGGGATGCCGAATCGGCATTGGTGTGCGCGGTGAACAGTGAACGGCCCGAACGGATTAGCCGGTGCACCAGCGCGCCTTTCGGCGTGTGGGCCGCCACGGTGTCCACGCCTCGCAACAGCAGCGGATGATGGGCCACCAGCAGCCCGCCGTCGGGAACTTCGTCGATGACCGCGGCCGTGGCGTCGACCGCGACGGTCACCGACTCCAGCACATCCCCCGGATCGCCGCACACCAGGCCGACCGAATCCCACGGCTGGGCCAGCTGCGGCGGGTAAGCCGCGTCCAAGACGTCGATCACCTCGGCTAGGCGCGCACTCATCGCAGCATCTCGCCGATCGCGGCTACCAGCATCGGCCACTCCGGGCGCACCGCCGCCCGCAGATACCGCCCGTCCAGGCCGACGAACGTGTCACATCGGCGCACCGCGATCCCCTTGCCGTATAAGTGCTTGCGCAGCAACTCCGCATCCGGCGAACTGAACAATATGAACGGCGCCCGCCCCTCGACCACCTCGACGCCCGCCGCTTGCAGTCCGGCGGCCATCTGCGCGCGCATGCCCGCCAGCCTTGCCGCGCCGGCCGCGGCCTGGGCCACGGCTGCGCGAGCGCAACAGGCCGCGATGGCCGTCAGCTGCAGGATGCCCACCGGCCAATGCGCGCGCCGGGAAGTCAACCGCGCCAGCACCTCCGGTGCGCCCAGGGCGTAGCCCACCCGCAGCCCCGCCAGCGCCCACGTCTTGGTCAGGCTGCGCAGCACCAGCACATCGGGAAGCGAGTCACCGGCCAGCGACTCGGGTTCACCCGGAACCGAGTCGGCGAACGCCTCATCGACCACCACGATACGGCCGGGGCGGCGCAGCGCAAGGATCTGCTCGCGGGTGTGCAGCACCGCCGTCGGGTTGGTCGGATTGCCCACGACAACGAGGTCGGCATTCTCGGGTACCCGCGCGCCGGCCAGGCCGAAGGGCGGCGCCAGCACGACGTGGTGCACCGGCACCCCGGCCGCCGCCAGGACCGCGTCGGGCTCGCTGAACGACGGCGCAATCACCGCGGCCCGTCGGGGACGAAGATTCGGCAGCAGCGCGAACCCTTCGGCCGCCCCGGCCAGTAGCGCCACCTCCTCGCGGGCGCGGCGGTGACGGGCCGCGACCGCGTCCTTCGCGGCACGCTCGTCCTCGGCGCCCGGATAGCGCCCAAGCTCCGGCAGCCGGGAGGCAAGCCGACGTAGCAGCCATGCCGGCGGTTGCCGGTGGCGGACGTTGACGGCGAAATCCAGCATTCCCGGCGCCGCGGCCTGATCACCGTGGTAGCGCGGCATCGCAAGCGTGCCGGGGTCCAGACTCGCCACAGGGTCAAACAGTAGTCGGCCACGGCCCGCTGCCGGCGTCCGGAGCGTGATTGCCGGCGGGCGTGCGCCCCAAGGGCAGCATTGAGGACAATGAGAACGTGACAACACCACTTTCCGCCGGGAACGGCCGCCCGGGGCTGGTGATCTTTGACCTCGACGGCACCCTGACCGACTCGGCGGAAGGGATTCTCGCCAGCTTCGGCCACGCCTTGAGCCAGGTCGGGGCCTCCCTGCCCGAGGGCGACCTGGCGGCCCGCGTCGTCGGCCCGCCCATGCACCGCACCCTGGCCGCCATGGGGCTCGGGGAGCGCACCGAGGCCGCGAGCGCGGCCTACCGGGCCGACTACAGCACCCGCGGCTGGGCGATGAGCAAGCTGTTCGACGGGATCGCGCCACTGCTGGCGGATCTGCGGGCCGCCGGTGTCCGCCTCGCGGTGGCCACCTCCAAGGCGGAGCCGACCGCACGGCGCATTTTGGCCCATTTCGGCCTTGATGGCCATTTCGAGGTCGTCGCCGGGGCCGGCGCGGACGGCGCGCGCAGCAGCAAGGCCGAGGTGCTGGCCCATGCGCTCGCGCAACTGCAGCCGCTGCCCGAGCGGGTGCTGATGGTCGGCGACCGCGCCCACGACGTCGAAGGCGCGGCCGCCCACGGCATCGACACCGTGGTGGTCGGCTGGGGCTACGGGCAGGCCGATTTCCCCGACGGCGGTATCGGGGTGCGCCGCGCCGCGACGGTCGCCGAGCTGCGGGAGGCGCTCGGTGTGTGACCCCGAGCGCCCAACTCCCTCCCAGGCTCTGACGGGCCCGCATCGTCGCGGGGCCGGGCCCCGGCCGCACATCGCGTTCGCCGGCGCCGCCAACATCTGCGGCTCGCCGACGTCCGAGATGCTCCTCGCCCGCCGGGCCGACGGGCCGGCCGTCGGGGTGTTGCGCGGCCCCCGCATCCAGAACGGGTGTCGCTGATGCGCCGCCTGGCGTTTCTGCTGCGGCCCGGCTGGCTGGCGCTGGCCCTGGTGGTGATCGCGTTCACCTACCTGTGTCTTACCGTGCTGGCGCCCTGGCAGCTGGGAAAGCACACCAAGACCTCACGGCAGAACCAGCAAATCGAGCATGCCCTGGAAGTCGCACCGGTGCCGGTGATAACACTTCTACCACAGCAGGATTCGTCAGCTCCCGAGGCCCAGTGGCGCCGTGTGACCGCTACCGGGCATTATTTGCCCGAAGCGCAGGTGCTGGCCCGCCTGCGGGTCGCCGACGGGGCGCCGGCGTTCGAGGTGCTCACCCCCTTCGCCGTCGACGCCGGCCCGACGGTCCTGGTCGACCGGGGGTACGTGCGGCCTGTGGACGGCTCACGGGTGCCGCCGATCCCGCCGCCGCCGACCCAGACCGTCACCATCACAGCGCGGCTTCGAGACTCTGAGCCGCCCGTGCGGGGCAAGGACCCGTTCTTCAAAGACGGTGTTCAACAGGTGTATTCGATCAACGCTGGGCAGATCTCGGCACTGACCAAGGTGCCGCTCGCCGGGTCTTATCTGCAGCTGGCCGACAGCCAACCCGGTGGACTGGGCGTGATCGGCGTGCCGCGCCTGGACGCCGGGCCGTTTCTCTCATATGGCATCCAGTGGATCGCGTTCGGCATCCTCGCGCCGATCGGATTGGGCTATTTCGTGTTCGCCGAGCTCCGTGCCCGCCATCGGGAGCGGGCGGGCAAGACTCCGCACGAGGCGGCGCCGCCCGCGATCACCGTCGAGGAGAAGCTCGCCGATCGCTACGGCCGACGACGCTGAACCACCCCGCCGCCGCGGCCGCCTGCACCACCTGCGACAGCAGCACCGCACGCCGCAGATCGGCCACCCGCGGGTCCCGGCCCTCGCCCAGCACGGGCCGGATCTCCAGTTGGTGGTGGTACTGCGTGGGTCCGCCCAGCCGCACACCCAGCGCCCCGGCAAACGCCGCCTCGAGAACTCCGGCGTTGGGGCTGGGATGCCGTGCGGCATCGCGGTGCCAGGCCCGCACCGCGCCTGCCGGTGAGCCTCCGACGAGGGGTGCGCACAGCGCCGCCAGCGCACCGGCAACCCGGGCCGGAACATAGCCGGCCAGGTCATCTAGTCGTGCGGCGGCCCAACCGAATCGCCTATAGCGCGGTGAGCGATGCCCAATCATCGAGTCCAGGGTGTTGATGCCGCGGTAGGCCAGCACCGCGGGCGTGCCCCCCGCCGCCGCCCACAGCAGCGGCGCCACCACCGCGTCCGACGTGTTCTCCGCGACCGACTCCAGCGCGGCGCGGGTCAGCCCCGTGGCGTCCAGGACGGCGGGGTCGCGCCCGCATAGCGAGGGCAGCAGCCGTCGCGCGGCCTCGAGATCGCCGCCGTCCAGCAGGTCGGCCATCCGGCGGCCGGTGCGTGCCAGAGACGTTCCGCCCAGCGCTATCCAGGTAGCGGTGGCCGTCGCGGCGATCGACCACCGCCGGCCACGCCGCCCGCATCCCCGCTGCAGCGCCGCGCCCGCCAGCCCCAGCGCACCGACCAGCACACCCACGTGCCCGGCGCCAGCAATCCTGCTGTCGCGGTAGGTGACCCTCTCCAGGGTCGCGGCCGCACGGCCGAACATCGCGACCGGATGACCTCGCCGCGGGTCGCCGAGCAGCACATCGGCCAGATAGCCCGCCAGCGCACCGCCGGCCCATTCCCGTCGTGCACGCCCCCACAGGACGACCCTCACCTCAGAGTCGCGAAAAATGCCCGGACGTCCTCGACGAACAAGTCCGGTTGTTCGAATGCGGCGAAGTGTCCGCCGCGGGGCATGGCCGTCCAGTGGGTGATGTGGTAGTTCGGCTCGCACCAGCGCCGCGGCGCGGGCAGGATCTCCTTGGGAAACGCCGCCACACCGGTCGGCAACTCGACCCGCCCCGTCGTGGCGAAGCTGCTGATGCTCTCCCAGTACAGGCGAGCCGACGAGGCGCCGCTACCGGTCACCCAGTACATCATCACGTTGTCCAGCAGCTCATCGCGGCTCAGGACGTTCTCCGGGTTTCCGTCGCAGTCCGTCCACGCCCAGAATTTCTCGATGATCCACGCCAGCTGTCCCACCGGGGAATCGACCAGCCCGTAGCCCAAGGTCTGCGGTCGCGTGGATTGCTGCTTGGAATAGCCCGTGCCCCAACGGCGGTGGTGCGCCCACGCGGCCAGGGCGTGCCGCTCTTCCGCGGTCGGGTTGGCAATACCCCCGGTGGGGGGGAGAGCGAGCGGCATGTTGAGATGGATGGCCGCGCAGCGGCCGCGGTTGCGGCCAATCTGGGTGGTCACGGCGGCGCCCCAGTCGCCGCCCTGGGCGCCGTAACGCTGGTAGCCCAGGCGCGCCATGAGTGTTTCCCAGGCCTGCGCGATCTTTTCCACGCCCCACCCGGTGCGGGTAGGCTTTCCCGAGAAGCCGAACCCGGGTAGCGATGGGCAGATGACGTGGAAGGCATCTTCGGCCCGGCCACCGTGGGCGGTCGGATCGGTCAGCGGCTCGATCACTTTGTGAAACTCCACTATTGAGCCGGGCCAGCCGTGGGTGATCAGCAGCGGAAAGGCGTTCTGATGCGGCGAGCGCTGGTGGATGAAATGGATGTCCAACCCGTCAATTTCGGTGATGAACTGATCGAATCGGTTCAGCGCGGCCTCGCGGGCCCGCCAGTCATATCCGTCGGCCCAATATGCGGCCAGCTGGCGGATATAGCCCAGCGGCACACCCTGGCTCCAATCGTCCACACACTCGGCGTCGGGCCAGCGGGTACGCGCCAGACGTGATCGCAAATCGGCGAGCACTTCATCGGGGACGTCGATCCGAAACGGCCTGACCTCGGACATGCCGTTCATAATCGCCGATAGCGGCTTCGGGCCACATCGCGGGGCGCCGTCGTCGTGGCGCGAGACGTGCACCCGGTGTGCTGGCGGGCGCGGACGGGATCGAACCGCCGACCGCTGGTGTGTAAAAGAAGCGTAAACGGTCGACTGGTGTGCGAATGCGTCTCATCGGTGCAGGTCAGGCTGTTCGTTTTGTCGCCAGCGTCTCAGTGAGTGAACGCCGTTTCGTGCCGCCTTGGGACACTAAAGGGACACTGGCGAGCCGTGGGCGCGAAGACGACCCGCAGGGATGGCTGACTCGATCGTCAGCCGCCGACCAGCACCCGCAGTGCGCCGTGGCCTCGTCGGGAGTTTGTCCCGGTGGAGATCCATGATTGGTGGTCGAGATCTTGCAGCACCGTCCACAACGCCCAGATGCGTCTGCGGTCGTTGCCGATCATCCGGGCACGGTCACCAACCGGATCGGTCGCCGCGCACGCCAGCACCGCCGCATCGTCAAGATGGCGTCCCCGGTCGCGGGAGTCCTCCATGTACGCCGCGCCTTTGAGTACCAGCGCCCCGAGGACGTCGGGAATGCTGAGCACGACGACGTCCTCGCCGGTATTCACCTCACAGTTCACCGTCTTGCGCAGAGCTGAGGTGCCGCCGGGGACCGCGAATACCTTTCGGCCGAGCACCTTGGGATGCCGCTTCGGCGAGAGATGGTCGGCAACCATGACGTCGACGGTCTCGGTATCGCGAGGGCCGCGAATGAATCGGTGTACCGGCCCGTCATCGACCGGTTCGCGCAGCGCGTAGCCGAGTCGTTCCAACTCGTGCCGGACACCGCCGAAGGTGGCCGCGCCGGTCTCGATGTGCAGGACCATGTCCACGTCGCGAGTAGGCCGGGTGAGCTGCAATCCCGCGTACGCGGCGTGCAGCTGCACCATCAATCCACCGACCAACGTCCACTGGGTGTGCGGGATGGCCTGCACGATCTCAACGAGCTGCGGCCATGGCGGCGGCCATCCGCCCACAGGGGCATTCACCTGCCAGACCGGCCGACCGTCGGCCTCCGAGGTCATCCGGCCAGTCGCCCGGACGTGCGCCGACGAGCATGTGCATCACTGGAACGGAAGGCGTCGAGCAAGTCCCCCAAGACGCGCATCCCCGCAGCCGACTCACGGGTGTCCAGGGACTCGGCCAAGTCGACCGCAACGGCCGCTGTGAGCACATGATCGACGGCGTACCCGGCGTCGTCAGGCACCACTCGCACGGTCACATCGCCATCGACGTCGTCGACGAGCCCCAGCGTTGTGACCACGTCGGCGAAGTCGCGAGCGCGAACGTAGCCGTCGGCTCCCCTCTCGACCGCTGTGAGATCGAACAGCTCGGACATCGCCTGGTCGCGCAACGCGCTGACCCCTGAGTGCACCAGTCCCGTGTCTTTGCCCCAGCCCTGCATCCGATGCACTGTGGCGCGACGACGCGTCATCCAGCACAACTCGGAAGCACTACTGGCACGCAGCCGATGACGCAGCCGCGACATCGCCGAGTTGTCCAGCCAATCGACACGTTCACCGGAGAGCAACGCGAGCGCAGTCCACGCTGTGGCCGCAGTCCACGGCCGGCCGTTGTGGCGGACCTGCTTAGCCAGCCGGTGCACCGAAGCTCCGTCGAGCAGCAGTGCGCCGGCGACCGTGCGCGTCACGGTGAGTTCTCCCGCGCGGGCGAGCCGCGCGATCTGCCGCGCTGAAACGCCCAGGACCGCGGCGCCTGCGACCGTCGTCATCTCGCTCATGCATATATGGTCGCGCACGAGACCCTTTTACGCAATAACTCCTGGTAAATCGAGAGTCACTCAGCGTGGAAGCGCCCCAAGGGTAAGCGCGCATGTCGTACACCTGCCAACGGCGACGTGATGAGTTCACTCGAGTTGACACTGCATTCGGCGGTGTTCCGCACAGGAAGTTGTGAAAGCACACCCGTGTCCTCGAACCGTCAAGGATTGGAGAGTCATTATTATGGCGATCTGTGGATGTTGCGGCCACCGTGGCCATCACGCCCAGGTCATACCGCTGGGAACCGAGCCGTCTCGGCGGTGTAGCGACTGCCTGCGCTGTCAGCAGGAGCAACAAGATAGGCCACCGGGACGGCGGCGGTAGGTAGAACGGCTGACCTCGGGGCTGGATCCTCCAGCACAGCTCGATCACCGTGACTACGGGAACCTACGTTGAAGTGATCGCCGCGGTACACGGGTGATGCTTTGGACTCGATGGGCGCCCAGTTCGACCAAGTTATAAGTTACGGCCCTACTGACTGATCCGTGGGTGTTTGGCGCGGCCTGGCAGGGCGGGTCGGTGCCCGCCGAGGGCGAGCATTGCCAGGGCGATGAGTGCTTCCGGGGAGCGGAATCCGAACGCAATCCGGGTCAGGAGTCGGATTTTGGTGTTGGTGGATTCGATCAGTCCCTGCGATAGGGCATGGTCGAGGGCGGCGTCGATGGCTTCGCGGTGTCGCACGATTCGGCCGGCCAGCTCGACGAAGACTGGGATGCGGCAGCGCCGTGCCCAGGAGATCCACCGGTCCAGGGCCTGCTTGCCTTCCTCGCCCTTGACCGAAAACACATAGCGCAATCCCTCTTTGAGCAGATATGCGCGGTAGAGCCGGGTATCAGTTCTGGCGATCCAGGCCAGCTTTGCGGTTTGGCGTTCGGTGAGGTCTTCGGGGTTTTTCCACAGTGCATAGCGGGCGGCTTTGAGCCGCCGTGCCCGTTCATGACCCGGCCGCGGCGCGGTGTTCCTGCTGGGCCGACCACGGCCCCATTTGGCCTCGCCGCGCGCGATCGCTCGCGCGTCGTTCCAGGCCCGGCGCCGCTCGGCATCCAGCGCCTCGGTGGCCCAGGCCACCACATGAAACGGATCTGCGCAGCGGATCGCGCCCGGGCAGCGCTCGGCGACCACATCGGCAATCCACTCCGCCGCATCGGCGGACACATGGGTGATCTGCGCGCACCGCTGGGCGCCCAGAGCGTCGAAAGGGAAATCCCCCGAAAGTGTGGAGGCATGCACTATGAGGTAAGGGCATGTCAAAGACGCGCAGGAAGTTCGACCGGGAGTTTCGGGAGGGAGCGGTACGGATAGTCCGGGATACCGGTAAGCCGATCGCGCAGGTGGCCCGAGACCTCGGGATCCATCCGGGCACCCTGGGTAATTGGGTTGCCAAAGATCGTGCTGAACGGGAAGGCGCCCAGGGGCTTTCCACCGGTGATATCGCCGAGTTGAAGCGGCTGCGCGCCGAGGTCGCCGAGCTGCGCATGAAGCGTGATGTGCTCAAGCGATCCGTGGTCGGCTGGGTCAAGGAGGCGACGAGGTGAGTGTGGCCCGCTTTATCGCCGACCAGAGGACCGTGCATCGGGTGCCACACACGGTGTGCTGCGCGCTTTTGGGGGTCAGCGTTTGCTGGTTCTATAAGTGGCTGGACCGCGAGCCCACTGAGCGGCAGCGACGCCGCGCGCAGCGGGATGCGCGAGTGGCGGAGCTGTTCGAGCGCTCCCAGCGCACCTACGGCTCGCCGCGGATCCACGCCGACCTGCTCGCTGAAGGCTGGAAGGTCAGCGTGAACACGGTGGCCGACTCGATGCGCCGGCACGGGCTGGCCGGGCGCAAGCCTAAGCGCCCCAGGGGGTTGACCCGCCAGGACAAGAAGGCACCTCAGTTCCCCGACCTGCTCAAACGGGACGCCACCGCCGCAGCGCCCAACCGTAAGTGGTGCGGTGATATCACCGAAATCCCCACCGATGAGGGCAAACTGTATTTGGCTTCGGTCTTGGACCTGTGCGGGCGACGTTTGCTGGCTTGCCCGATGTCGGAGCACCCCGATGCCGAGCTGGCCAGCGACGCGATCAAGATGGCCGTCGCAGTACGTGGCGGGCGCGCAGCGATCGCTGGCGTGATCTTTCACACTGATCGCGGATCTACCTACACCGCCAATGATTTCACTAAGCTGTGCCGCAAGCTCGGGGTGCGCCAATCGATGGGACGTGTCGGGTCGTGCTTCGACAACGCCGCCAGCGAGGCGTTCTTTTCCACCCTCGAACACGAGGTGCTGTCCCGCCACCACTTCGCCACCAAGGCACAGCCACGCGAGGCCATCACCACCTGGTGCTACGGGTTCTACAACACCCGACGTCGGCACAGCTCAGCCGGGTTGCTGCCACCCGTCGAATACGAAAAAATCACGGCCATCCAACCGCAGGCCGCATAACGGAAACCTCCACGTTTTCAGGGGAAACCCAAAAAACCGCCGCAGCGTCTTGGTGTCGCGGCCCGGGGCGGCCCACACCAGCCGGCCGCTGTCGTGGTCAACCACCACCGTGAGGTACTTGTGGTGACGCTTATAGGAGATCTCATCGATGCCGATCCGACGCAGACCCGCAAACCGGTCGATCCTCTTCTCCGTGTCGGCCCACACCCTCGCCACGATCGCCCCTACGGTGCGCCAGGCGACCCGCATCAACTCGCACACCGCGGTTTTCGAACACGCCACCGCCAGCCAGGCCACCGTGTCATCAAAGGCCAAAGTGTGCCCGGCATGGTGGCGCGCCCACGGCACCGCCACCACCGTAGGCCCATGGGCGGGGCAGTTCACCCGCGGCGCATCGGCCTCCAGCACCACCTGCATGTGCCCCAATCCAGGCCCCGCCACCGGCGCCGACCCTCACCCCGGTCATACCAGGGCGCCCTGCGACCGCAGCGGCCACAACGGCGCGAAACACCACTTCGCGGCCGCACCCGCGCCACCACCAGCGTGTCGCCGTCGGCGTCTTCCTCCCCGAACTCCTCGAACTCGATGTCTTCGATCACGGTGCGCTGGTCGACACCCAGCAGCGCACGCCATAGCCTCACATTGCGCACGTCGTTGTTGGCTCCTTTGGTTCCTGACCTTCCACAAGCCAGAAACCTTAAGCCACAACGACGTGCGCCCCTTACATCAACAACCGGCCCACGGAAGCGTCAGAAGAGCCAAAATTTAGTCGAACAACCCCATATCCGTTAACCGGCCCTCGCAGGGGCGACACGAACCGCGCAGCGGCGTGAGATCCGGGTCGGTCGGTGACGACCGGTGGATGCTGCTGAGGACAGAGCACGGCAGGAAGGGCAGACGGTGATGATAGTGCGGGTGCGCATGGTCGATGGCGGGTATCGGGTCGAGGGAGACTGGGCTGATCGAGATTCGGCGAACGCGTTCCTGACGCATTTGGTCGGGCGCGGGTTCAGTCTGGCCACGGTGCGCGGGTACGCATTCGACGTGGTGAACCTGGCGCGGTTTCTCGGCGAACGGGGTATGGGGCTGGCCGAGGTCGATGCTCCGGTGGTGTTCGACTGGATCGATTGGCAGGGGGTGCACCGCGCCGACGGCCCTGGCGGTGCGGATCGGTCCCGCGCGGCTGCGGCGTCGACGGTGAATCGTCGGGTGGCGGCGGTGCGAGCCTTGTTTGAGTACCTGGTGATGACCGGCCGACGTGGTGATACTCCGGTGCCGTCACCGCGGCGCGGGCAGGGACTGCGCCGCTCAGAACGGGGGCTGCTGGGTCATCTCGGTCCAGGGCGCGCTCGCCCCGGTGGCAGGCTGGTGCGGCAGCCGCGTCTGCTTCCAGAATCGTTGCCGGCCAGTGACATCGACGCGTTTGTCGCGACCTTGGCGACGCACCGAGATCGGGCGATGGTGTTGGCGATGCTGCTGGGCGGGTTGCGGTCGGCAGAGGTGCGGGGGCTGCTGCTGGCCGATGTAGATATGGGTCGACGACGGCTGCGGGTGATCGACAAGGGCAGCAAGGAACGCCACGTGCCCGTGGATGCCGCTTTCTTCACCGAGGTCGCAGCGTATCTGCGGTGGGAGCGCCCACCGGGCCTGGCGGCACCGCAGTGTTTCGTAGTACTGCGGGGCCCGACCGCCGGCGCACCGGTCAGCGAGGCAGGGCTGCGCAGCCTATTTCGCCGCCACCGGGAGCTCTCCGGCGCGACCCGGGTGCGTCCGCATCGGCTGCGCCACACCTACGGCACCGAATTGGCTTCCGGGGGAATTGATCTGCTCGCATTGCGGGCGTTGATGGGGCATGTCTCGCCGGAGACCACGGCCCGCTACGTGCACCTGTCGGTGGAACAACTCGCCGCCGAATATTGCGCCGCGCGCGCGAGTCTGGCTGGAGCACTGCGATGACCGCGCCGGCAGTCGACCGGGGTGTCGACACCGATGCACTGCTGGGCGGCTACTTCGATTACGTCGCGGGCCTGGGCCTCGGTGAGCGGGCGGTGCGCGACCGCATTCGCATCGCGCGCGACTTCCTCTCCCGCCACCGGAATCTTGCCGCGTGGATGACTCTGCCCGCCACCGTGCGGGCCGCCGAGCTGCAGTCGAGCAGAGCCTGGCCGCTGGTGTGCTACGCGATTGGCACCGACCGGATCCGGCTGGATGTCGAGCTGGCCGCGGTCAAGCAGCTGACCGGGCTCGGCCACGCCGTCGCGGCGCGTGATCCGGGTGGGTTCGCGGCGATACGAGATGCGGGAAACCGGTTGGGCTGGACCAGCTCCTGGGTCGAAACGGTGCTCGGTGAGTGCCTGGCGGTGCTGCTGGCCTGCCGCGGAGGGCTGGTTGCCGACCTCACCGTGCAGGGCATCGACGAGTTCGATGCCGCGCTATCGGTCAGCTCGATCCCACCCTCGTCGCGGCGCGCCTACCGGGCACGGCTGGCCAGCCTGCGCCAGCTGCTGTTCGAGACCGGTGTGGTCGACACCGCACCGCGGCGGCGAGTCTGGGCGCGCAGCCTCGAGCCGCGCTTCGCCGACGTGGCGATGGCCGAACCGATCCGGGACACGTTGTTGCGCTATGTCCGGGTGCGCGCAGCGGTGCTGCGCCCGAAGTCGGTGGAGTCGCTGATCAACGATCTGCTGCCGTTCGCCGAATACCTCACCACCCACCACCCCGATATCACCTGTTTGAGCCAGCTGGACCGGGCCTGCATCGAGGGCTACCTGACCTGGAACCGCACCCGGGGCTGGCGCGGGCAACGCGCCGCCGCCGGCGCGCGGCGCACCATCTCGGCCGCGGTCGCCCAATCGGCGGTGCTGAGCCTGCGCAACCTGCTCGACGACATCACCGCCTGGGGCTGGCAGCAGGCACCACCGCGGCGGCTGGTCTTCGCCGCCGATGTCCCCAAACTCGACCAGCCGCTGCCGCGTGCCCTGGCCCCCGACGTCGATGCGGCGGTGATGAACGCCATTGCCGACCTGGATGATCCGTTCACCCGCGTCGGGCTGACCGTGCTGCGCGGTGCCGGGCTGCGGGTCGGCGAACTGCTCGACCTGGAACTGGGCAGCATCATCGATTACGGACCCGCCGGCACCTGGTTGAAAGTGCCGCTGGGCAAGCTGGCCACCGAACGCATGGTGCCGCTGTCGGCGGCCACCGTCGCCGTCCTCGATGAGTGGGTCAGCTACCGTGGTGCGCACCGGCCGTTGCCGCACCCACGCACCGGTGTGCTCACCGACTTTCTGTTCACCCAGCGCGGGCGTCGCCTCGGCTATACCCGGCTTCGCAATGGGCTGCTCGCCGCCGCCAAAGCCGCCGGGCTACGCGCACCCCACGGCGGCGCACTCGTCGTCACTCCTCATCAGCTGCGCCACACTTGGGCCACAGAACTGGCGAATGCCGGCATGAGCCTACAGGCGTTGATGGCGTTGCTCGGGCATTATGCGGGTGATCTTGTCAAGTGGGTGCGGTCAGGAGGCGGCATCGTCGAGGCGGGCGAGCAGTCCGTCGAACACTTTCTGGCGGCCGAGTTGTCCTTTCTCGGCGGCGTCGTCGCGTTGTGCCTGCAGAGTCGGGCGGAATTCGATGGTGGTCTGGAAGAAAGTGCAGGATTCGCAGATGGATTCGAAGTGGCAGTCCAGGCCGACGGGTCGGGCGCAGTAGCCGTTGCCGAGCATGCGGCGGTGCATCTCGGCACGGAGCTTGCGCATTTCAGCGCCTTCGGCGTCGGCGGGAAGTGCGCGCGGCTGATCGTAGAGGGCTTCGACTTTTTCACTGACGGAGAAGTATTCGTCGGCGACAGTGCGATCGGCGATTCGGGCGTAAACGAGCGTCATACGCATAGATCGGTGACCCAACAGCGCGGCCAGCGCTTCCAGGGACATGCCGCGGTTGATCGCCTGGGTCGCCAAGGTATGCCTGAGACGATGCGGCGAAACACGGCCGATGCCAGCCGCTTTCGCGGCTTCAGCGACTGCCCGATCGACGCGGCCCTCGCCGATGCGTTGGCCGTATTCGATAAACAGGTAGGGGCTGCGCAAGCTGGTGGGTCGGTTGGCGATCCAGGCGTCGAGGAGGTCCTTGAGTTGGGGGTGCAAGGGGATGTAGCGGTCGGTGCGCAGTTTCCCCAGCGGCACGTGCAACCAGTATGCCGCCCCGATCTGCACCACGGAATCAACTGTGAGATCGAGGAATTCGCCCTTGCGCAGCCCGGTGCGGGCCAGAAACTCCACACACAGTCGAACGAACGGATCATCAGCGGTGCGCGCGGCCTGCAGCAGCTTGGTGAACGCGGCGTCGTCGAGGAAGCGGGGCAGCGGGTCGTCGCGCAGCGGCAGGTCGCCGGTGAACATGAGCACGCGGGCGGGAATGTCGTCGCCGCACCATTCGGTGAGCCGGTCGAAGCAGGTGCGCAGGGTACCGAGGTGTTCGGCGAGACTGATCTTGGACAACCGCCCACCGCGGGCCGAGGGCCGGGTGCTCAGGTGCAGCTTGTAGGCCTCGATGTGTGTCCGACGCAGGTCGGCGACGCAGACCACCTCGGGGGCGTTCGCGGCCAGCCAACCGGCGAACTCCCGCAGCACGCCTTCGACGCGCACCATCGTCGACGCCCGCAGCGACAGCCGTGTCTGGGCGATGTAACCGGTCAGGGTGGCCGCCAGCCGCGGCGGGACCGCCGCCCACTGGGCGGCCCGTTCAGCCGAGCGGTTTGGGCTGGTCTTGCGGGGCGCGGTGTCCAGGACGCCGAGGTGGAACAGGGTGGTCTGCGCACCGAACAGCGCCGCGCTCAGTGCCTTGGCGCCGTGGCTGCCGGGTCGGTGGCGAGTTATCGCGCTGATCAACGCTTTTCGCTGCGTATCGATCACCGGCTGGGTCAGCTTCTCGGGAGTCAGCCCGGCCAGCGCGGCCACCTTGGCCAGGGCGGACCACTGCAGGCGGGTCACGACGGGACCGAACCCGAGCTCAGTGGAGGTCGCCACGAACCGTTGGTGGAACCTGCGGTGATGGTGAGCGGCGACTTCGCCGAGGTAGGGCCGGCACGCCACGAGATAGTCCGGGCTGGGCCGCAGCCGTCCCGTCACGATCAGCCAACCGACCACCCGTCGATCCTTCAGCGGCAAAGCGCACTGGGTTGCCAGCGGCAACGCAGACCAGCCCGCCACACCCACGCGGGTGAAGAACGTGCGGGCCACCGAGGTCACCGGGTGTCCCGCGAACATCCTGGCCGCAACGAGGTCGGCCCTATACGCCTCGACGAGCTCCTCGATGTCGGGGCGAGGTGCCGGTGACCGGTTCATTTCTCGGCCGCCTCACCGGACGCGACGACCTGCGCCTCGATCGCCTCGGCGGCCCGCAGGTACTCCCGTTCCAGCCAGTCGTTGGCCAGATGCAGATAGATGCGGGTCGAGTCGATCGATGCGTGGCCGGCCTGAGCCTGGATCGCCTCCAGCGCCATCCCCGCCTCCCGCAGCCGGGTGAAACAGGTGTGCCGCAGCTGATGGCACGTCGCCTGGGTCAGCCCGGCGCGACCGCGCGCACCCTCGAGGATCTCGTCCAGACCGGCAGCCGACAACGGCTCGCCACGCCGGGATCCCTTCAACACCACGAACACTCGATCGGTCGACGTCTGCGGGCGCTCCTGATCCAGATAGTCCCCCAGCGATGCGAAGAACCGCGCCGATACCGGCACCATCCGCTGCCGACCGCCCTTGCCTTCGGCCACGAACACCCGCCGCTCGCCGGCGTTGACATCGTCGAGGCGCAGTCCCAGCACCTCACAGCGTCGCAGACCACCCAGCAGCATCGCCTCGACCATGGCCCGGTCGCGGTGGGTGCGCAGCGCCGCCCGCAACGCGTCGACCTCGCTTGGCACCAGCACCCGGGGCAGCGTGCGCGGGGTGCGGATCAACGGCACGCCGCCCTTGCCGCGCCGAGCACCGGGGCGACGCGCCGCCAGGCTTGTCGGGACGGGGTTGCAGGTGACGCCGGTATCACCGCGGGCCGCGAGGTAGGCATACAGGCCACGCACACTGGACAACCGGCGGGCGATCGTGCGCGACGCCAACCCTGGCTCGCCGTCCTCCAACCGCACCACCTGCTCGCCCAAGCGGGCAGTGCGTTGAGAAGCCAAGAACGCGAAGACATCTGCGGCGTTCACCTGAGCCGGTTGCTTGGCAACTACACCGAAGAAGATCTTCAAATCCGACGCCACCGCCAGCCATGTGTTGGTCCGGGCTCGCGCCGCAACGAAGGCCAGGTAGTCATCCAGCAGCGAATGCCCTAGGGTGATCGCGACCAGTTCCGCCCCACGATGGTGACGAACCAGGCACGGCATGAACACGACAACCTCCCGCCGCCAGCATCCGCGTCAGCCCCGCTGGATCACGGCAGACACGCCGAATATCACCCGTATATCAAACATGTCACGCCGCAGATGACGATCCGCTACGCCACACTCGCCTCGCCCACTCTGCGCGCCGCTTACGACGAGGCCATGGGCAAGATGCGCCGCCAGTTCACCCTCACCCCGGTCGGCAAACCCATCCTGCCCGACAAGGTCAGCTGGCTGAACAGCGAGATGCTGAAAACCCGTGTGGCGCACGGCTACTGCGCCCGCCACCCGGCCGCCGGCGCCTGCCCGTATGCCAACATCTGCGAAACCTGCGACAACTACATCACCGCACCCGAATTTCGCGGCGCCCTCACCGATCAACTCGCCGACATCCAGGTCCTCAAGACCGACGCCGAGACCCGCGGCTGGACCGACGAAGCCGCCCGCCACGCCCACGTCGCGCACGCCCTCACGGACCACCTGCAGCGCCTCGACCGCTGAAACCCCGAACCAGCCACCGGGTTGACCCACCCCCGAGGGCCGGATAATCGAACGGTTGAACAAAGAGATCAAGCGGCGAGCCGACGTCGTGGAGATCTTCCCCAACCCTGCGGCGTCCCTGCGCCTGGCCACCGCCGTGGTCATCGAAGCCCACGATGAATGGCAGGTCACCCGCCGCTACCTGTCCGATGTGTCCATGGACGAGCTACGCGATGTGATCGCCGACAAACACGCCGCCACAGTGCTTGCCAAAACACCACCAAATCGCCTAGCGTTCACCATGACTCGTTGATCAAAACGCGTGAACCACGCCAGATCCGAAATCCACCACTCCTGGGCTTGACCCCGTTTGGTGGACACAGGGTCAGGCGGCTTGTGCCGTCTGAGTGAGTCGGTCTTCGAACTCGACCGGCCTCATCATAGCGAGGGCCGAATGACCTCTGCGGTCGGCTATAGACCCGCTCGATCCCATCGCCGACGGCGAGCGTGGCGGCCGTCTTGGTCGGCCACAGGTATCGGTCGTAGAACTCGACTTTCAATGTTGCCCAAAACGATTCCTGCTGAGCGCTGTCCCAACACAGCGCGGTGCGGCCCACCGAGCGGGCCAGGTGCTCGCGGGCCAACCGCGCCAGCTGCGCGGAGGTGCACTGGCAGCCGCGATCGGCGTGCACCACGAGCCGCTGGGCGAGCTCGCCGCGCATCGCCACAGCCCTCTGCACGGCGGCCCGCACCAGATCGGTGTGCAGGCACTCGTCGCCGCCCCAGCCGATCACCCGCCGTGAGCAATTGTCGCGGACGGCACACAGATAAAGCCAGCCCGCACCGGTGTCCAAATAGGTGATATCGCTGGTCCACACTCGGTTGAGGATCGCGGTGTCGAAGCGGCGCGTGAGCGGGTCTTTAGGCAAGTGTGCAGCCGAGCAAATCCGCATCCCCTCCCGGGCGTATCACGTTCAGCTCGTTTGCGGGCTTCGTATCTTAAAACAGCGCCGCGGCGCGGGCCATGAGGTGAAAAGGGATCGCCTCGTAACTGAGCTGCTCGGAGGTGATCCGTAGCATGAATCCGGTCAGGGAACCGGGATTGTTGGCTGACAGTTCTAGGTCATTGACCGCCGAGTAGGCGGCACAGCAGCGCAGCAAATCGTCGAGCGTGGCAGGTGGCCTATGTTCGTTGCCCGAGACCAGGCTAACGCGGGCTATGTCGGCCAGGGTCCACGGCGGGAACTTCAGAGCAATTGTCAATATCTGTGGATCAAGATTTTTCAGGCGGCCTCCTTCCGGGTTTCGTCAGCGACCGGTTCGTCGGGGCGCTCGACGAGCTTGCCGTTCTCGAACCTCGCGCCGGCACGGACGAGGGCGACCAAGTGGGGTGCGTTGACCGCGCGCCAGCGTGACTGGGAGGCCTCGATCAGCTTGTAGGCCACGGCGATTCCGGCTGCCCGTGAACCGGGCCCCTTGGTGATCTTGCTGCGGTTGCGCACAGTGGCAAAAGTCGACTCCATCGGATTTGTCGTGCGCAAAGTGCACCCAATGTTCGGCCGGGAAGTCGTAGAAGGCCAGCAGCTCATCCAGGTCGTCGCTGATCTTGGCGACCGCTTTTGGGTACTTAGCGCCGTAGGCCGCCTCGAACGCCTTGACCGCGTCCAGCGCGTGGGGCTTGTCTTCGGCGTTCCAGATCTCCGCCAAGGCTTTCTTCGCCCCCGGATGCGCCGACTTCGGCAGCACAGCGAAAACATTCGCAATCTTATGGAACCAACAGCGCTGTTTTTTCGCCTCCGGGAAAACGTCGCGCAGCGCGCCCATCGCGGTAGGGACCGCTCTTGCGAGCAGCCCCCCGCACAGATCCCAGCGTGCGGGATTACCGCACTGGGCTCCTGCCTTGGATTCTGGCGTCGAATCGCACGTTGGGAAAGGGGTGCCGCACGCGGGCGGGTGGCAGCCACCTCGTGGTGAGAGGACCCATCTGTGTCCAGTTCAGTCGCTTTCGTTGGCTGCGGCGCCGAAGCGCGTTAAACCACAGCTGACTTACCTGAGCACGAAAGGCCGCTGCCGCATCGGTGTTGCCGGGCACGGCATAGTAGGCCATATGGCCGGTCACCACACTTCGTAACCACTTGCCTTGCACCGGTATGGGCTGATGCCGGCGCCGCTTGAGTTGGTCATTGACCTCTTTGAGCTTGGCCCGCATCCGTTTACCGATCGTGATGCGCCGCAACCAGAACCGTCCACGCTTGGTGGTCCCGCAGAAATGCGTGAAACCAAGGAAGTCGAACGTCTCCGGCTTCCCCAGACCCCGCGCCTTTCGCCGCCGAGCGGCATGCCGCCCGAACTCGATCAACCGGGTCTTATCGGGATGAAGTTCCAACCCGAACTTCGCGAACCGCTCGCGAAGATCAGCCCAGAACCGTAGCGCATCCTCTTGATGTTCGAAACCAACAGTGAAATCGTCGGCGAACCTGACAATGACCACGTCACCCTCGGCGTACCGATTCCTCCACCATTGAGCCCACAAGTCGAATACGTAGTGCAGGTACACGTTAGCCAGCAACGGCGAAACCGATGCCCCCTGCGGTGTCCCTTCTATGTTTTTCGACCACTGCCCGTCCTCGATGACACCTGCGTTCACCCACTTCTGGATGAGCCGCAGGACCCGCTTATCCGCAATACGGTGCTCGAGAAACCTTTCTAACCAACTGTGATCGAGTTGGTTGAAAAAGTCGCGGACAGCCGCGTCAAGCACCCAGTTCACTCTCTTCCGCTCGATTCCGACCGTCAGCGCGTCCAACGCATGATGCGGGCCGCGTCCCGGCCGAAACCCATAAGAAAAGCCCAGGAAGTCCACCTCATAGATCGCGTTGAGTACCTCGACGACGGCCCGCTGGACGATCTTGTCTTCCAACGAGGCGATACCGAGCGGCCGCAACCGCCCGTCCGCCTTCGGGATATACACCCGCCGCGACGGTTTCACCCGGTAACGCCCTGCGTGCAGCCTGCCGTGCAGGTCATGAAGGTTAGCCTCCAAATCCTGCCGGTAGGCTGCCCACGTCACACCGTCAACCCCCGGAGCAGCCCCCGGGCGGATCGCCCAAAACGCTGACCTGAGACGGTCGACGCTGACGTGGTGCAGCAGCGCTGTGAACCGTGCTTCCTTATCTCCTTGTGCCACCCGGCGCACACGATCCAGCGCACTTGACGCGCCTGACCCGGCTCTGTGTCCGAGACGCGTTTTGCTGGCCGTGTTCTCCTTGGCCAGCCCCCTTTCCTCCACCACCTCCGCCGCCGCTGTCACGGCTTTGTTCGGCAGCTTCGCAGGTACTACGGGGCTGTCAGACTTCCCACGCTCGTACATCTCAGGCGTACCGCCTTGGCGTTCCCTGAGCGGCCCGCCCGGTGATCAGCCAGACGGGCAAGACATGGGACCTCCCGGTTCTCGCGCATGAAGATTCCGTACATGCCCTGGTTCTCTGACCGCGCGGGATCCCCTGACGGCTCGCGATAACGCCGCCAGCGATGTTGCCTTCCACGTGTTTTGACCGTGTCGGCATCCCGAACTCCTTGATTTCGCGGCTCAATAGCCCGGCCTGCACGTGCCCCTTCCAACGCTTCGCCAGTGCCCTCACGAGCACCCACGCATGGTTGGGGTCATCGTGGATCGCTAGTCCTTCGATGTAGAGCTGTCTCATCTCCTTCTTCATGCCGGTTTATCCCGGCGCTCCAAAACCCCAGCGCGCCATCCCCGATCGCCGGCGCGCGCATGCCGCGCCGTTTGGCATCGCGCAGCAGGTCTGCCCACGACTGGCTGGCCTCCCGGTAGCCGTCGGTGAGCGCGACCAGCTCCTTGCGCCCATCCGCGCGCACCCCGATCAGCACCAAAACACAGCTTGGCCTCCCCCAGGCGCACATTGACGTGGATGCCATCAGCCCAGAGGTAGACGTAGTCCACGTTCGACAGGTCGCGGGCCGCGAACGCGTTCTGCTCGGCCAGCCAGGTCTGGGTCAGCTTGGTGATCGTCGCCGCCGACAGGCCCTTGGTCAAGCCCAGGAACTGCCCCAGCGCCGGCCCGAAGCCCTGGCTGGACAGCCCGTGCAGCTACAGCAGCGCCAACACCTCGGTGACCTGCGGGGTCGTGCGCGCCCACGGCGGCAGGATCGCCGAGGAGAACCGGCACGCTCACCGGTTTCCGGGTCGACACGGCGGTCGTTGACCCGCGGCGCGACCACCTCGATCACCCCGCGGCGGTGATCACCTCCCGCGGCTGGTGATAGCCATTGCGCACCACCATCCGATGCCCGTTCTCGTCGCGCTCATCGGCGAACTGGGCGCAGTAGGCGGCCACCTCGGCCCGCAACGCCGCGGCCAGCATCCGCTGGGCACCCTCGCGCACGATCGGGTCGACCACCGACGACACCGGGCCCGCGAGCGCGACCCCGACGCCGTAATCCTCGCGGGCAGCCGAAACAGGGACTACGTTGAGCATGGGTCGTAGCTTCCCGGCCGACGCGCGAACGCGGGCGCACGCGGCGCAGCATTCCTGGTTATGGGAAATTGCCTGGGAGATGGGGTGTCAAGCGATGTCGCGGTGGCGGAACCCGGCGAACGCGACGGCGGTCAATGCTACGAAGACGGCGCCCACTGTTGCTAGGCCAGTCCAGTGCGGGCTGGGTGCGGTGATGTTCGGGACGTGGTGCAGTGGACTGATGCTCAGCACCCACTCAGGCAGTTTGAACGTGGGGCCGAGGATGGTCAGCCCGAACGCGGCGATCACGCCGAGCCAACCGACGAGCCGGATCGCGGGCCGAACTCCCACGGCCCCCGCTGCAATGGCGATCAGCGTCCACACCGCCGGAATGGTGATGACGGCTTGACCGATGACATCGGTGACCGCGATGCCCAGATGTGCGGCCCCGGCAACGGTCCCGATAACGATCGCCCCAAGGAGGAGGAAGACGGCAGGGCCAAGGTAGGCGATGGCAAGGTTGCTGGCCAGGTAGGTCGGTCGGCGCAGCGCACCGGCGAGTAGGGGTTCGACGCGAAAATTGCTCTCCTCAAACACGATCCGATTGACGATTTGCACTCCGGCGATGGCGGCGATGAGCCCAATCATCTGCAAGATCGTGACCAGAAAGGCGAACGTCAGGTTCGACGCCGCGCCCGATCCACCGGCAAGTACGCTGCCCATCGACGTGTTCGAGGAGAGCAGGTCGGTGATGGAAGTAGCCAGGAAACCGAAGACGAGCCCAAGACCGGCGAACGCAACCAGCCAGGTGATCAGCGAGCCCCGGTTGAGCCGGATTGCCAATCCCCAGATGTTGGCGGCCATAGCACCGCGGGCTGGGCCGGGTCGTGGCGGGATGATGCCAGCTCCGTAGTCACGCCGGGCGTCGAGCGCGAATCCGCACCCGATCAACATCACCGCGAGCGCAAGCGCGAGTAACAGCGGCCAGGGGTTGTTGGCGGTGGCCGGCCCGACGTGTTCCAGCCACCCCAAGGGTGTGGCCCAGGACGCCCACCCCGGCGCGTCGGTGGAGTCGATAAAGCCACGGGTCACGAAACAGACTGCGAGCACGGCGATGGCGATGCTATTGGCGGAACGTGCATCCGAACCCAATTGGACCATCACGGCGGCGACTCCTGCGAACATCAAACCCGAAGCGGTGAACGTCGCGGCCAACAGAAGCGACGGCACGGCAGCGCCACCGACTGCGATGGTGAGCAAGAAACACACCACCCCAAGCGCGACGGAGGCAGCGCAGGCCAGAATGACGGCAACGGACAGCCGCGCCTGCCGTCCGAGCACACCGGAGGCAAGCAGCTCAGCTTGCCCCGAGTCCTCATCTGCGCGGCTGGTGGCGACCACGGTCAGGATCGCCATCAGCGCGGCGAAGAACGTGCCGAGTGCTCCTGAGCGCCATGCATTGAATCCGTCGTTGGTCATCAGGTCGCGGGCTGGCCCGAATATCAGCGACAAGGCTGGGTTAGACCCTAGAGCGCCCGACAGCTGCTTGCGATCGGCAATGTCTGGAAAGATCAACCGGTAAGCCAGGATTGACGACACCGATAGCGCAGTGACCCCGGCGACCCATGGAGCGATGGTGCGGGCGTTGGTGCGCGCCGTTACGGGAAGGAGCACCCTGGCTCCCACGAACGCCTTCACGACGGTGTGCCCACTGAGGCGGTGGTGTACTGCTGCAGGAAGAGGTCTTCTAGTGACGGCGGGCTCACGGTGAGCGAGGACATGTCGTAGCGAATCAACTGCGCCATCGCCGCATTGACTTGGTCGGCGTCCACGGAACCGGTGAAGTGCGTGCCGTCGATACGCACCTCGTGGAAGCCATGCACTTCGGCCGCATCACGCGGAGGATTGCGCAGTACGGCCGATATGGAGCTGCGGGTATGGCCCCGCAGCCCTTCGAGGGTTCCGGTCTGGACGACCCGACCCTGACGGATGATGCTGACCCGGTCGGCAAGCGCCTCGACCTCGCTGAGGATGTGACTCGACAGCAGCACGGTGCGGCCGCGAGCCTTCTCCTTGGCGATTTCTTGTTGAAAGACGGCTTCCATCAACGGGTCCAAACCGGAGGTGGGTTCGTCGAGGATGAGCAATTCCACGTCGGAGGAAAGTGCCGCGACGATGGCGACCTTCTGTCGGTTGCCCTTGGAGTACTGGCGGCCACGCTTGGTGGGGTCGAGTTCGAACCGCTCAATAAGTTCGGCGCGGCGTGTCTCGTCGAGTCCGCCGCGCAGACTGCCGAGCAGGTCGATTGCCTCACCGCCAGTGAGGCTGGGCCATAGCACCACGTCACCAGGCACGTAGGCCAGTCGGTGATGCAGTTCGACGACGTCGCGCCAGGGATCGCCCCCGAGCAGTCGAACCTCACCGGCGTTGCGACACAACAGCCCTAGCAAAACGCGGATGGTAGTGGACTTTCCTGCCCCATTGGGCCCCAGGAAGCCGTGCACCTCCCCTTCGGTAACCGTCAGGTCCAGCCCGTCCAGAGCGGTGAACTTGCCGAACTTCTTCACCAGCCCTGCGATGGCGATTGCGGGCTGCCCGCGTGTGGTCATCGTTATCCCTTTGCGATGTGCGACGTTTGTCGGTGCTAGTCGTTTGACGGCGGACTGGTCGACACCCACGTCAACGCGGCGACACCCATTTGCACGACGACGCGGACTGGGGCCAGCCGCGGGGCGACCCCGGCCTTGCGGAGGAACTCGGGGTGCCGTATCTGGTCACCGGCGGCAGGCAAGGTGGGCACCAGCATCGCGAGGTTGACCCAGCGTGCGAGCGTCCGCAGTCGCGGGATGAACATGCTGATTCCGCAGACGAATTGAATGATGGTGGCAATCGCGCTGATCCGTTTGCGCCACTGGGCAAGTGGTTCGGGTACAAGTTGTTCGAACCATTCGTGTTTGACGACGTGGGCTATCCCAGCGCCAGTGAACGCCGTACCGAGCAGGATTCGGGCGGTGCGTGTGGGGTCGGTTGTGGTCATCGTGCTCTTTGTCGTTTCCGGGGTGCGGCGGCGACAGCGCGAACGAAGTTGTCAGCGAAGGTGTCGCAGGTCGTGTCGATGTCGGGTAGTTCGATGCCGGGAATGGTCGGTATGGCTGGGCGAAGCAGCATGTGAATCACGACAGGTGCGAGCAACTGGTGGATCAGCAGGGGCAACGGCACGTCGCGGATACGCCCAGCGTCGACTTCGCCGCGCAGCCATCCGCCGATGCTCGCAAGTAGTCGTGGCGCATTGTGTTGCAGTAGGTTCTGGATCGCAGGGCTGCCAGGACGGTTCACTGCTTCGGCCAGGAGGGCGGGAGCGACTCGGGGTTCGCTGTTCAACCTAATGGCGATCAGCCCGCAGAGTTCTCGCACGGTCGAGCGGAGGTCGCCGTGTGTGGTGTCGAAGAAGTCTTCGATGTCCAACAGTGGGCTGTGCCGTTCGAACACTGCTCGCAGAAGTTCGTCACGGCCTGCGAACACCGCGTAGAGGCTGTTCACCGAGCACTGCGCTTGGGCAGCAATGGCTTCGAGGGTCGCCGACGCGAGTCCGCTGGCGCTAATCAGCGCCGCCGCGGCGTCGAGTGCGCGGATACGCACCGGCGCTTGCCCGCCTGGATCGACACCCGCTGCGCGGACCGCTTGGTCGAGGGCGCCACGCGAACCACCGAGTCGACGGATCAGGGTGCTCCGGGAGACACCCGCTTCGCGGGCGATGGCGATGACGGGCACATCGGCAACGTCCTTGCCCAGGGTGCGAGCGGCCCGCAAGGCTGCCTGCACCAGATCGTCACCCACGGTGGAGAAGTCCTCGGCGAGTGCGGTATCCGCGTTCGCGTTGGTGGTCTTCTGGGACATGGGTGGCGTCACCGCAGGCTTTGCGCGCCATCAACGACGACATTGGCACCGCTGACGTAGCTGCCTAGATCGGAGGCGAGAAACAGCACGGCCTTGGCGATTTCATCGGGCCAGCCCGGTCGTCCCAGCGGCATCATCGTGGTCAGCATCTGGATGAACCCACCGGACTCGACCGCACCCTGCAAGCGGGCCAGGGTGGCAGAAGCCTCGGTAGGCACCTGAGCGGCGGCGAACGTACCGTCGCGCAACATCGCGAGCCGTTCCTCGGTGATGGTCGAACCGGGAGTCACGGCGTTGACCAGAATCTGGTGTGGTGCCAACTCTTTGGCCAGATTCTGGGTGGCCGCCCACAAGCCTGCTTTGGCGGAGGCATAAGCCGCCAACGGACCCATCGGCTTGAACGCATCCACGGAGAGCAAGTTGATGATCCGGCCACCGCCGCCCGCCGCGATCATCGCCTTCGCGGCGTATTGCGCGAGGAAGAACGCCCCTTTGAGGTCGGCACCGACCACGCTGTCGAACAATTCTTCGGAGGTGTCCAATGCAAACGACGGTGTGTACAGAGCAGCGTTGTTGACGAGGATGTCCACTCTGCCGAAACGCTGGACTGCCGAGTCAATCACCTGCTGCGAGTCCCCGAGCCGGCTGATGTCGGCCTGAATGCCCACTGCTACGTATCCGGCAGCAGACAACTCCCGCTCCACTGCGGCTAGCGCCTCGGCTCCGCGTCCGGTGAACACCACGGCAGCACCGGCCTGCGCGAGTCGAAAAACGGTCGCCTCACCTAGACCGCGACTGCCGCCGGTCACGACGGCGCACTTGCCTTGCAAGGAGAGCAACTGGTCGAAGGGTCCGGGTGGCGGAATGGTCGGCAATGACGCGGTCATCGTTGACTCTCAATCATCGGCGGGATGCTGGAACTGGGCTAACTGTAGGCATTACTCATGTATCAGGCAAGATGCGACGGAAAGTTCGTTGGTGGTCATTAGCCCCGATTTTTCGCGCAACTTGGCGTGACACGCTGTTGAATTAGCGAAAGCGCCTGTCCTGCAAGGGATAATGGGACTTAGGCAGGGTCCATCATTTCCGAAGCGGAGGCACTTTCTAGGTGAAGGGTAGCGCAGGGGTCTCTCGGGTGAAAGTTTCGGCGGACGGCCATGGTGTGGTGTCGCACGCCGGTGTGGGCATGGTGCGTGAGGTTGCCGATCTGACCGGGCTGTCGGCGCAGGTCACCGAGGCGTTGGCCGACACCTATAGGGGGCCGTGGATTCATGCCCCCGGTGATGTGTTCGCCGATCTGGTGGCCGCGGTCGCCGACGGCGCGGACTGCGTGGATGGGGCCGGTCAACTGTGGGGCGACCGCGAGCAGGCGTTCGGGCCGGTGGGTTCGACGAGCACGCTGTGGCGTCTTGTCGATGAGCGCATCGACGCCGCTCACCTACCGCGGATCCGGGCTGCTCGTGCCCACGCCCGCGAGCAGGCCTGGGCCGCCGGCGCCGCCCCCGACCGTGAGGGCTGGCTGCACCTGGATGTCGATGCCACCATCTGCGTCGAGCATTCCGACAACAAAGAAAACGCCGCGGCGACCTGGAAAAAGACCTTCGGGTTTCACCCGCTGCTGGTGTTTTTGGACCGACCCGACATCGCCGGCGGGGAGGCGCTGGCCGGGCTGCTGCGGGCCGGCAACGCCGGGTCCAACACCACCGCCGATCACATCAGCGTGCTCGAGCAGGCGCTGGCGTCGCTGCCGGTGGCCTTTCGGCCCGGCCCCGATAACCCCGATGCCCCCAAGGTGTTGATCCGCTCGGATTCGGCCGGGGCCACCTACGGGTTCGCGGCGGCCTGCCGCGCAGCAGGGGTGGGGTTTTCTTTGGGCGCCACGATCGACGCGCCGGTCCGCGATGCCGCTGCGATGCTCACCGCCACCAACAGCTGGTATCCGGCCATCGAAACCGGTGGCGGCATCCGCGAGGGCGCTTGGGTGGGCGAGGCCACCGAGCTGGTCGATTTGACCAAATGGCCACCCGGCACCCGGTTGATCCTGCGCAAGGAACGCCCGCACCCCGGCGCGCAACTGACGTTCACCGACTCCGACGGGCACCGCATCACCGGGTTTCTCACCGACACCGCCGATGGGGTGATTCCGGGCCGGCTCGCTGGGCTGGAACTACGGCATCGCCAACACGCCCGCGTGGAAGACCGCATCCGCCAAGCCAAAGCCACCGGCCTGCGTAACCTACCGTTTCACTCGTTTGCCGCCAACGCGGCCTGGCTGCAAATCATCATGGCCGCAACCGATCTGATCGCCTGGGCCAAACTCATCGGCTTCACCGACAATGCCGAGCTGGCGCGCTGCGAGATCGACACCTTCCGCTACCGGGTGCTGCACGTCGCCGCCCGCCTCACCCGCGGCGCCCGCCAACTACGGCTACGCATCGACGCCACCTGGAGCTGGGCGCAGGCGATCACCACCGCCTGGACCCGCATCCGCGCCGCATTCACCTAACCGCAAAACCCCAGTTCCGACCAGACGAAAGACCCCACCGGCCTTAGGAAAGCCCGCCCCACCGGAGCGACACCGGCCGATTCGTCACACCCACCTGCCACAATCGACATCACCAGTCGGCCAGCAACCGGCTCCGAGCAGCCCCGCCAGGCCGCGCGAAAAATCGAGGTTAGCATCGCCGGACCGCCCCGCGCCTAGCTCAGACGTCGGACTCCTGCGCCAGGACGCGGTAAACGGTGGCGCGCGAGACACCGAGCGCGGAGGCAATCGTGGTGGCGGATTCGCCGTTGGCATGCATCCGTTGCGCCAGTGCCGTCTTGGAGTCGTCGAGCGCCTTCGGGTGACCGATGGACTGCCCGCGAGCCCGTCGCGCATCGCGTGATGTCAGCGGTATGTCTGAGTCGCCGTGACACCGGGCACGTGCGGCGGGATCAGCTTACTTCGCCGCTGCAGACAGAAGCGAGGGAACCCATGACCATGGCTCCGCATCTCCGGCTGCCCTTCGACCCAACGGCCGTGGCTCAGCAGTGCGACCAGCGCCACGGCCCCTGGATGACCCTGCCGGAGTCCTTCCATTGGGCTGTATGGGCGGCGGAGGGATCGGACTACCCCGAAAAGCTCGATACCAGTCACCCAGGCAGCGGCGCTCACGTTCAGCCCACCAACACCCACCCAGACCTGGTCGATATCTCACACGTCCGCTGGGCAACCGCGAACGCCATCACCGCCATCGACCTTTGCGCGGCAACCGCAGGACATCTGTTCTGCGGCATTACGGTCCGCCGGAGCTGAGCCTGCGTGACTTCGATCTGAGATCAAATCGCCCAAAGCGGTCTCGAGCGCGCTGGCGCAAGGTGCGCGCCGCGATGAAGTGGGTTCTGCACCAGCCCCCAGCAACCCGCTCCGCGACGCACGATCACTCAGAGCGTTGTTGCCGTCGACGTTCCTCAATTGGGTCATAGGCACATTGCAAGACCCGCTCTACCAGGAGCTGCGCCGAGCGCAGAACCCGCTTACGCACTCCTGGCTGACGCGGATACCCCACAGGGGGACGCCCCCTGGGAATCGGACTCAGTTCGACGTACGAAACGCTGGGCGTCACAATGCCCGCGACTTGGTCGAAAAATCGGCGTCACTAGCAATCGATCGAGTGCGAGCATTCCTTGAGGTTGTGAATCAGCACTGACCACACCGCAACGACTGGCCCGCGCCGCGCGCTCAAGCTGGGTGAGCGCTCGCCGTCGTGTGCGCATTCCTAGCCGCAGCAGGTTTCTAGAAGGGGATCCCGTTCGACCGTGGCAAAACAGGCAAGCGTGCAGGAAACCGTCGGAACAACGGGCCAAACGCCGGGTGGAGTCCCAGTTCAAAGGGTTGAACTGGGGTGTGGCTTCCAACCCGTATCACGACTTGGAGACAGACCTTTGGCTCATGGCCCGTGACGACCGCCGCTTCGACCTCGGTCTGCTCGTAGGTGCACAGGTAAAGACGAGTCAGACGAGATCTGCGACATCCAAGTATTTCAAAGAGCCCAAACGCGAAAACGGCAAGATTGTGGGCTGGTGGTACCGCGAATCGTTGCCCGAAGACCACTTCGACTACTGGATCAAGCACTCCATCCCGCACATCGTCGTGCTGCACGACCTCAAGTCTGGAAAGTCGTACTGGGTGCACGTCACAAAGGAGGCAATCACAAGGACTAAGTCTGGCACCAAGATCCTCGTACCGAAAAGCCAGAAGGTCAATGCGGCCACCGTAGGCGAGCTTCTCGACGTCGCCATCGGCCAGCGCGGCAGAAACGGCACGTGGGAAGGCTCCAACTGGCCAGACATCGCAGCGTTAGGACCCGAGGACCGACTCCGATACGGGCTACTTACCCCCCGTCTAATGGCCAAGCGGCACGCACCCAGAGTTCGCAGCGATGAGAACCCTTGGGAGGCGATCGCAATGTTGGTCCAAACTCGACTCTTCGAACTAGATGGAAATCGCGAAATCGCCGAACACCTTCCAGGGATCGAACCACCACCATTTCTGTCGGCCGACGAAGCGCGCGCCGCGAGCGAGTGGGAGTGGAACCTCTACGGCGATCTCCATCGCTACCTGCACGATGGTGACCCCGACATCTTCCAGCCACTCATCGAGGCAGCGCCCTTGAACTCCGCGCAGCGCGCGGCCGCCGTCGTTCTCCGCACCGCAACGTTGATCGAGCGGGGCAGAGTCGCTGAGGCGCTCAAGCTGTCCGCTGACGAGTTGTCCCGCGCCCCCGAGCTCGACCCCGTGAATTTCGCGTGGATCGAAGTGCAACACGCGCGGTGCTTACTCGAAGTCGGTGAGTACAAGAAAGCACGACGACTAGCAATCCGCGTTTAAGGGATCCAAGCTGCTGCCGCGGTTGATCCCACCGCCATGGCAATCGCGGCCAGTGCTGCCGGCATTCTCTTCCGCGCCAGCGGCTGGCTGCAACAACCAAATTCAGGCTCCGTGTCGACCAACGATACAGCGGCAGCCTGGTGGCGAAACCAGACCATTGCATACGGCTTGGAGACATTCCTCATACGGCTTGGAGACATTCCTCAACGACCGATTCGCCTTATGGGCCGCTGAAAGTACCGACGAACCTCGACATTTCAGCGATACTGGGGTGTTCCCGGTGAATGAGTCCGCCTTGTTTTAGAGTCCTGTGGCCCCCGTGGATGGGGTTGGAAGGGACGATGAAACACATGGCTGGTCGGAAGCGGCATTCCGCGGAGGACATCGTGCGCAAGCTGCGCCGTGCGGATGAGCTGGGGGCGGCAGGCAAGACCGGTGAGGAGATCGCCGCCGAGCTGGAGGTGTCGCCGGCGACGCTGTATAACTGGCGGCGCACCTATGGCGGGATGGATATCAATGCCGCCAGGCAGCTCAAGGAGTTGCGGGAGCAGAACGCGAGGTTGAAGCGGCTGCTGGCCGAGGCGGAGTTGGAAAAGGATGCGTTGCGGGAGGTCGCGAAGGGAAAATTCTGAGCCCGGCCGCCAAGCGTCGCGCCGTGGACATGCTCAAAGAGGTGTTGAGCATGTCGGAGCGGTTGGCGTGCAAGGCGGTTGGGCTGGCTCGTTCTACCTACCGGCGCACTCCGGTCGCGCAGACCCCGGCCGACCCGGATGCCGATCTGCGGGCCTGGCTGCGCGCCTATGCCACCAAACATCCGTGCCATGGGTTTCGGCGCGCCTGGGCGGCGTTGCGCCACGATGAGGGCCGTGAGGTCAACAAAAAGAAGGTCCACCGGCTGTGGCGTGAGGAAGGACTGCAGCGGCGGGCGCATTCGCCGCGTAAGCGCGCGGGGGTGTCGTCGGCGCCGCAGGTCGTCGCGGACGCACCCAAGGTCGTGTGGGCGCTGGATTTTCAGTTCGACTCCACCATCGACGGCAAGGCCGTCAAGATCGCGTCGATGGTCGACGAGCACACCCGCGAATCGCTGCTGAACATCGTGGAGCGCTCGATCACCGGCGAGCGTCTCGTCGATGAACTCGAGCGGGTGTTCGCCACCGCCGGTGGACCGCCGCTGGTGCTGCGCATGGACAACGGCCCGGAGATGATTTCGCAAGCGCTGCACCAGTTTTGTGACGGCACAGTCGGATTGTCCTACATTCCACCCGGCGCGCCGTGGGACAACGCCTACATCGAATCGTTCAACAGCAGGCTCAGGAAGGAGTGCCTCAACCGCAACCACTGGACCAACCTGCTGGAGGCCCGAGTAGTCATCGGCGACTTCAAGCACGAACATAATCACCGGCACCGTCACTCCGCACTGGGCTACCTCACCCCGGCCGAGTATGCTGCCCGATGCAGCCACACCCACACCCCTGTGGCCTGCGAAATCAACTGAATCCAGAACAACAAAACCCGACTCTAGAACCGGGTGGACTCAGTATCGGGGACTCGCCAATACCTGGCACCGGTTACGAACCGCCACACTACTCAGCGGTTTCGCTGGCGATCACCCTTCCTGGCGGGCCGAATATTCACACCTTGCTCAGTACACACTGCAGGCTCGCCCAGCCGGTCAGCTGTCGAGCGAAGCATACGAGGGCTTACTAACTGATCTGAGAGTCGTGGGCGACGCTCATGTCCCAAGGTGTGGTGTAAATGGGGCCGGCGTGTCGGTGCCAAGGTAGGAGGGGCCATCGCGTGAGTCTCTGTGGTGAAACGACCAAGTATCACGACCGAGAGGAACATCGCGATGGCCCTGGAGCAGTCTGCCTTGTTGGAGATGCTGGATGCACTGCGCAATGCCGATGCTGCTGACCGCATTAGGCAGGCTGCCGAGACCATCTATCAGGCGTTGATCGAAGCGGAGTTGACCGCACTGATCGGCGCTGGCCCGCATGAGCGCACCCAGACGCGTACCAATCAGCGCAATGGAGGGCGGCCGCGAACACTTTCAACCATCGCTGGGGATTTGAAGTTGCGCATCCCCAAGCTGCGCACCGGCTCGTTCTTCCCGGCGCTGTTGGAGCGGCGCCGCCCAGTGGATCAGTGCTTGTTCGCGGTGGTGATGGAGGCTTACCTGCATGGCAGCTCGACCCGCAAGGTCGACGATCTGGTCAAGGCGCTCGGCGCCGATAGCGAGATCTCCAAAAGCGAGATGTCGCGCATCTGCGCCGATCTGGATACCGAGGTGGCCGCCTTCCGCGATCGACCGTTGTCCGATCAGCGCTTCCCGTAGGTGTTGCTCGACGCCACCTACTGCAAAGCTCGGGTCAACCATCGGGTGGTGTCTCAAGCGGTGGTGATCGCCACCGGGTGGCCGCCGATGGGCGCCGTGAGGTGCTCGGCTTCGAGGTCGGCGATTCGGAGGACGGCGCGTTTTGGACGGCGTTTCTGCGCTCCCTGAAGACACGCGGCCTGTCGGGGGTGCAGCTGGTGATCTGCGATGCCCATGCCGGGCTGCGCGCGGCGATCGAGGCGTCCTGATCGGGGCGAGCTGGCAAAGATGTCGCGTGCATTTCCTGCGTACCGTGTTGGCCCAAGTCCCTAAGCTACGGGCTCGGCCGAGATGGTGGCCGCGGCGATCCGCACCATCTTCGCCCAACCCGACGCCGAGCACGTGCGCGAGCAGCTCGACACCATCGCGCACATGCTTGGCCGTCAACTGCCGAAGGTGGAAACCATGCTGCGCGAGGCCGGCGATGACATCACCACCTTCGCCGATTTCCCTGTGCCACATTGGAAAAAGATTTGGTCGACCAATCCACTCGAGCGGTTAAATAAAGAGATCAAGCGCCGAACCGACGTCGTGGGCGTCTTCCCCAACCCGGCAGCCCTGCCGCGGCTGGCCGGCTCCGTTCTCGTCGAGGCCCACGACGAATGGCAAGTCGCCGACAAACGCTACCTGTCCGAGACCACCCTGGCCCTACTCCACACCAAAGACGATTCCCACGACCAACCCGTTGCGCAGCCCGCCGCAATCACGGCATAGTGAAAAACCGCAGAGCCTCAAGCGAAACGCCAGCTCGACTGACACCACTCCACGGGGCGTGGCCGCGGGCGACGAAGATAGCATCAAGCAATGCGCTGAGAAACTGCTAATGGCTGGTCCGCAAGATGCTTTTCGCCGCGCGTGTAAGTCGATCAGTCTGCTTGAGTCGATACACAGCACGGGCCTCTCGGACCTCAAGCTCGTCGCTTCGGCAGCAGAGGTCGTCGAACAAGAGCAAGCAGACCAACATGTGCGGATGCGGTTGACATCCTCACAGATCAAAAGGGCTACGCAAAGAGAGTGCAACCCACATTCCTCATTCACCACTACGTGCTGGAGACACTCGACGCACTAATAAGAGACTCCCGGCATCGACGCCCGGGCGCCGCGTATTCATAGACTTCTTTCTGTCCCGCCCAGCCATCACTGACCAATCGTTCGCCAACTCGCTCGTACGAGTCCTCAGGGCGATTCCCGAAGATGATTGGACGGAAGACGATCTCGACCAGTTACGGCTGTCGTGTCCAACGCACTACAAATCAGTATTACACCACTTGTGCCAATGTGCCATGCAGTTTTCGGGGCGATGATCGATACTGGGATCCAGTGACACGGGTCAGTCTAAGTGTAACGGAGACAGTGGTTTTGGGATATTATGGGAAGTATCCGGATTGTGGATTGCGACGGGGTTGGGGATTAGCGGGGTGCTCGAGTGTGCCGGGTCTAGCGGAGGGAGTGCGGCCACCCCGATGTGCGCGAAGGCGCTGCCGAGCGAACCCACGAACCGGGCGCCAAAATTGTGCATGAAGCGTCATTGCAGAGAATTACAGTGGTGTTGTGAGCTTTGGTGGGACCAAGGCGATCAACGGCTCTCCGGCGCGAAGCCGACTGGGCTCGACAACCTCATACAGCGCGTGGAGCTCGTCCGACAGCCTCTTATTCGACACGACTCTTTGGAGGGTGGTGAATAAAATTGGAAGAAAACGTATTCAACGATCGGCCCCTTCTGCTCGCAGTGCCCCGAGCCGCGCAGCTGCTGGGAATCAGCCGGGCTGCGGCCTACCGGCTGGCAGCCTCCGGAGACCTGCCGGTTCGCCGGCTCGGCGGCCGCGTCTACGTCATGACCGCCGGCCTTCGTGAGCTAGCCTCGTGAAAGCCTCTGTGTACCAGCAGGTTCCCAAGTGGTACTACAAATTCCGCGTTCGCCAGCGTGATCCGTCGACTGGCAATTACCCATGGATCACCGAGGGGCGCACGACCACGAGCAGACGCCAATCATGAACACCGAGACACAGCCCACCAAGATCGCCGCCGCTAGGCGCACCCGGCGCGCCGAGCCGATCACGAAGCGCACCGCGAAGAACGGCACGGTGAGCTACGAGTTCCGCGCCGATGTCGGCGTCAAACCAGATGGCAGCAGGGATAGAAGGCGGTTCACGTTCCCCACGTATGCCGAGGCGCGCCGCGAATACCGGAAGATCAGCTCCCAGGTCGCGGCGGGCACCTACACCGCCCGGACGGATATCACCGTGGACGAGGCGTGCGATGCGTGGCTGGCCGGTCGCCGAGGCATCCGCCAGGTGACGCGTTACAGCTACGAGATGGACCTGAAACCCGTCCGGCGCTACCTCGGCGGCAGGAAGCTTCAGCAGCTCACTAAGGCCGACGGAGATGCTCTGGTGCGGTGGCTGCTGACCGAGGCGCGCACGTCACCCCGCCACTACCGGGCCGATTCGCTGGCTGGCCGGGTGGTCACGCTGGTGTCCGAACACCCCGAGGGGATCACCGCCGCTGAGCTGACCGCCGCACTGTCCGGTGGGGACGTGCACTCGGCTCTGTCCGCGCTGCTGGCCACCGGGCGGCTCAGCGGCTCACCCGCATACGGCGGGGTGTGTACGCGCCCACCGAGCCCGCGACCGCCGCCGCTGAGAAACAGCGTCTCAGCCCGCAGACAGTCCGTTCAACCCTCACGACGTTCGGCGCGGTTGTCCAGAGCTACATGGATCAGGGCGTGTTGCCGCGCAACGTGATTGCGTTGGTTGAACGGCCGAAGGACGCCGACCCCGACGACGCTGCCCCGCTCGCCGAGGACGCCCCCAGCACCGAGCACACGGCCAAGTCGTGGACCCTGGACGAGGTCAGCCAGTTCCGCGAGTCGGTACGTGATCACCGGCTATTCGCGTGCTGGCTGCTGTCCTGCTACGGATTGCGCCGGTCCGAAGTGCTCGGCCTGCGGTGGAGCGCAGTCGATCTCAACACCGGCACGCTGTCGGTCCGGCGGGGTCGGGTCGCTGTGGGCGGTGACGCGATAGAGGGTGCGCCCAAGTCACGCCGCAGCCGCCGCGACCTACCTTTACCGGCGGACGTGACCGAGGCTCTGCGGGCGCTGCGCCACCGGCAGCCGACCGAGGCTATGGAACTGGGTCTCGGGTGGTCCGATGATCGCCTGGTGGCGGTGCAGGAGGACGGCACACCGCTGCGCTCCGAGGGGTACACCGACGAGTTTCAGCGGTTGCGCATGCGAGCGGGACTGCCCCGTATTCGCCTGCACGGGCTGCGGAACACCAGCGTCAGCCCCATGCTCGACCAAGGTCACCCGCCGCACATCGTCGCGGGCTGGCATGGCCATGACCCAGCGGTGGCGCTGTCGATCTATGCCGACGTCAAGGCCGACGAGCTGCGCGCGGTGGGCGCGTCGCTGTTCGGGTGATCCGTTGGGCCACTGGCCCGGTACTCGCAACGGCGCTGCCCGCTTGGGACGCTCTTGGGACACTGGGCACTTGGCAGGCACCCCAGCATCGTCCGCGGTGTCCCGAAAAATGTTTTGACCTGTATGAACGCTGGTGGGCGCGGACGGGATCGAACCGCCGACCGCTGGTGTGTAAAACCAGAGCTCTACCACTGAGCTACGCGCCCATGCCGCGCACGCCATCCGCCGAAGCGTCACCCGCCTAACGGGCACCCACAAACGCCCCTCAGCCTTTCAGCGCTGCCAGCGCGTCGCTCCACAGCCGCTGATCGCGGGCTTCCCCGGGCTGCTTCATCTCGGCAAACCGGATGATCCCCGACCGATCGACGACGAAGGTACCGCGGTTGGAAAAACCGGCGTCGTCGTTGAACACACCGTAGGCCTGGCTAACGGCGCCGTGCGGCCAGAAGTCAGACAACACCGGAAACAGAAAGCCGTTCTCGGTCGCCCACACCTTGTGGGTGGGCGGCGGGCCCACCGAAATGGTCAGCACCGCGCTGTCGTCGTTGTCGTAATCGGGCAGGTGATCGCGCAGCTGGTCCAGCTCGCCCTGGCAAATCCCGGTAAACGCCAACGGGAAAAACACCAGCAGCACGTTTTTGGCGCCCCGGTAGTCGCTCAGGGTGACCGGCTGCTGGTTCTGGTCGCGCAGTGTGAAGTCCGGGGCGGGAGTTCCGACGGGGAGCATCAGCGCTTTCCCGCCCGCGACTTGGGCTGCACCAATCGGCTGCCGCTCCAGTCCCCGAGGTTTACCGACGAGGTGGGCATCAGTCCCGCGGTGGGCGCCGACTCCGCGATCTCGGCCGGCAGCACGTGGCCGGGCCTTCCGGTCTTGGGGGTCAACACCCAGATCACGCCGTCTTCGGCAAGCGCGGTGATGGCGTCCATCAGGGTGTCCACCAAGTCCCCGTCGCCGTCACGCCACCACAGCAAAACGACGTCCACAACCTCGTTGGTGCTGCCCTCGTCGAGTAACTCGGCACCGCATGCCTCCTCGACAGCGGCCCGGATGTTGTCGTCGGTGTCCTCGTCCCAGCCCCACTCCTGGACAACTTGGCCTTTGCGGATGCCAAGCTTGCGGGCGTAGTTCGGGGCGTCATCCGCCGCGACCACCGTGGGACCTCCTTAACCGTCCGTGCGTCGTGCGATGGGCATTATCGTTGCACAGCGCGACGCCGCCCACACGGCCGACTCAGGATGCGGCGAGGCACGCCCGCACCGCTTTCGCCTTGGCCTCGTTGAACCGATCGACGCGGCGGTTGAACTCCGAGGTCGACGCGTGCACGGCGATGGCAGTTGCCACCGCGCGAGCCGCGTCGGCATAGGCCTCAAGCGCGCCGCGCAGCTGCGGCGACAGGGCGCTGCCCAGGCTCGCGGCCACCGCGTCGGCACTGCTGTTAAGCGCATCTATGGCCGGGCCTTCGGCCGGGGCGGTGTCACGACCTTCGTTGAACGCCCCGACGAACTCATTCACCTTGTCGGTGGCGGCCTTGCCGGTAGTGGCAAGCGACTCGCATGCGGCGCGCACGGCCCGGGTCGTCAGCGACTGCTGTCGTTGGGACTCCCGAATTCTCGACGTCGCCGACGACGCCGACACCGACGCGGACACCGATGACCGATAGGCGGGGGCCATCGCCGTGTCGACTGTCGCGGTGCCCTCGGTAATGCTGGTGCACCCGGCCACCACGTTGATCACAGCCATCAACACCACCGCAACGCAGCCCAGCACCAGCGCCCCCGCCCGGATGCGGACCCGGGCACACCAACCGATCGCCACAGCCCGTGACGTTACCGGTTCGGGTCTCCCAGGGCCCCGGCCCATCAGCGCGCCCGGGTGGTCGGGCCCGGTTTGATCGCCCGGCGCGGTCGTTGCGGCGTGGCACGGCGCTCCGGCCCCGCGACGGCACCCGGCGGCGCCGCGCCCGGGGTCTGAGCGCCGTTGCGCGCCCGGTGTCCGGGTGCGGCACGATGGAGAGCAAACTCAGATTCCCGCGAGCCCGAGATTTCGTGGCTGCAGCCGACGAGCAGAAGGACAAGCAGATGAGCCGCCGACCAAGGAGCGGAAGTTGACAACCGAGTTCGTGCGTCACAATTTGGCTAAGCACCCAAGCAGCGCAAGCGAACCCGGCCGCGTTCGGGTGATCCGCGAAGGCGTCGCGTCCTACCTGCCCGATATCGACCCCGAGGAAACCGCCGAGTGGCTGGAGTCCTTCGACGAGCTGCTGGCGCGTTCCGGGCCGGCGCGCGCCCGCTACCTGATGTTGCGACTGCTGGAGCGCGCCGGTGAACAACGGGTCGCCATCCCGGCCCTGACGTCCACCGACTACGTCAACACCATCCCCACCGAGTTGGAGCCGTGGTTTCCCGGCGATGAGGACATCGAGCGCCGCTACCGCAGGTGGATCCGGTGGAACGCCGCCATCATGGTGCACCGGGCTCAGCGCCCGGGCATCTCGGTGGGCGGTCACATCTCGACCTACGCCTCCTCGGCGACGCTCTACGAAGTCGGGTTCAATCACTTTTTCCGCGGCAAATCGCATCCCGGAGGCGGGGACCAGGTGTTCATCCAGGGCCACGCGTCCCCGGGGATCTACGCCCGGGCCTTCCTGGAAGGCCGGCTGTCCGCAGCTCAGCTCGACGGGTTCCGCCAGGAGCACAGCCATCCCGGTGGCGGGCTGCCGTCATATCCGCACCCGCGGCTGATGCCCGAGTTTTGGGAATTTCCCACCGTGTCCATGGGTCTGGGCCCGATGAACGCCATCTATCAGGCCCGCCTCAACCACTATCTGCATGACCGGGGCATCAAAGACACCTCCGACCAGCACGTGTGGTGCTTTTTGGGCGACGGCGAGATGGATGAACCCGAAAGCCGGGGGCTGCTGCACGTCGCGGCCATCGAAGGCCTGGACAACCTCACGTTCGTGATCAACTGCAACCTGCAGCGCCTCGACGGGCCGGTACGCGGAAACGGCAAGATCATCCAGGAGCTGGAGTCGTTCTTCCGGGGCGCCGGATGGAACGTCATCAAGGTGATCTGGGGACGCGAATGGGATGCGCTGCTGCACGCCGACCGCGACGGCGCCCTGGTCAACCTGATGAACGTCACCCCCGACGGTGACTACCAGACCTACAAAGCCAACGACGGTAGCTACGTCCGGGAGCACTTCTTCGGCCGCGACCCCCGCACGAAAGAATTGGTGAAAAACCTCTCCGACGACGATATCTGGAACCTCAAGCGCGGCGGCCACGACTACCGCAAGGTGTATGCGGCCTACCGCGCCGCGGTCGAGCACAAAGGCCAGCCGACCGTCATTTTGGCCAAGACCATCAAGGGCTACGCGCTGGGCAAGCACTTCGAGGGCCGCATGGCCACCCACCAGATGAAAAAGCTGACGCTGGAGGACCTGAAAGAGTTCCGCGACACTCAGCGGATTCCGATCACGGACGCCGAGCTCGAGGAAAACCCCTACCTGCCACCGTATTACCACCCGGGACCGGATGCTCCGGAAATCCGCTACATGCTCGATCGGCGCCGGGCGCTTGGCGGCTTCCTGCCGGAGCGCCGCACGAAGTCCAGGGCGCTGACGTTACCTGGCCGCGACATCTACCGGCCGCTGAAGAAGGGATCCGGAAATCAACAGGTCGCCACCACCATGGCGACGGTACGTGCATTTCGGGAAGTGTTGCGGGACAAGGAAATCGGCCCGCGGATCGTGCCGATCATTCCCGACGAGGCCCGCACCTTCGGGATGGACTCCTGGTTTCCGAACCTCAAGATCTACAACCGCCTCGGCCAGCTCTACACCTCGGTCGACGCCGACATGATGCTGGCCTACAAGGAAAGCGCCGATGGGCAGATCCTGCACGAGGGCATCAACGAAGCCGGCGCGGTGGCCAGCTTCACGGCCGCCGGCACCTCGTATTCCACACACAACGAGCCATTGATCCCGATCTACATCTTCTACTCGATGTTCGGGTTCCAGCGCACCGGCGACGGCTTGTGGGCCGCCGGCGACCAGATGGCACGCGGGTTCCTGCTTGGCGCCACCGCGGGCCGCACCACCCTGACCGGCGAGGGCCTGCAGCACGCCGACGGGCATTCGCTGCTGTTGGCCAGCACCAATCCGGCGGTGGTCGCCTATGACCCGGCGTTCGCCTACGAGATCGCCTACATCATCGAAAGCGGGCTGGCCAGGATGTACGGGGAAAACCCAGAGAACGTGCTCTTCTACATCACGGTCTACAACGAGCCGTATGTGCAGCCGCCCGAGCCGGAGAACTTCGACCCCGAAGGACTGCTGCGCGGCATCTATCGCTACCAGCCGTCCGCGCAGCCCGGCAGCCGCACCGCGCACATCCTGGCGTCCGGGGTGGCGCTGCCCGAGGCGTTGCGAGCGGCGGGAATGCTGGCCGCCGACTGGGACGTCGCAGCCGACGTGTGGTCGGTGACCAGCTGGAGCGAGCTCAACCGCGACGGGGTGGCCGGGGAGACCGAACGGCTGCGTCACCCGGACCGACCCGCCCGGGTACCCTACGTGACCCAGGTCTTATCCGAGGCCCGCTCGGATCGCCCCGGCCCGGTGATCGCGGTGTCGGACTGGATGCGCGCCGTGCCCGAGCAGATCCGGCCTTGGGTGCCCGGCACCTATGTCACCCTGGGTACCGACGGGTTCGGCTTTTCCGACACCCGGCCCGCCGCGCGCCGCTACTTCAATACCGACGCGGAATCGCAAGTGGTCGCGGTGCTAGAGGCGCTGGCCCGCGACGGCGTGATCGACCCGTCGGTGCCGGTCACGGCGGCCCGCCAATACCAGATCGACAGCGTTCCGCCCGCGTCGGAGCCGACGTAACCACCCAAGGGCACCCAAGAGCACCCGAGGGACACCCAAGGGGACACCCAAGAGGCACCCGTCGCGTGACTGAGGAGCGCGCACACCACGCCGGTGACGCGATCCGCTGGGAGCTTGCCCGGCAGGCTCTAGGCCTTGGCGAATGATGCCAGAGATTTCACGTAGTTTTTAGGGATGAGCGACAACCAGTTTGCCCTACCGCGCTCCCCACTGGAGCTGTTGGACACCGTGCCGGAGTCCCTGCTGCGGCGGCTGAAGCAGTACTCGGGCCGGCTGGCCACCGAGGCCGTTTCCGCAATGCAGGAGCGGCTGCCATTCTTCGCCGAGCTGGAAGCATCGCAGCGCGCCAGCGTGGCACTGGTGGTGCAGACCGCGGTGGTGAACTTCGTCGAGTGGATAAAAGACCCCCACAGCAATGTCAGCTACACCGCGAAGGCCTTCGAGCTGGTGCCCCAGGATCTGACTCGGCGGATCGCCCTGCGTCACACCGTCGACATGGTGCGAGTCACCATGGAGTACTTCGAAGAAGTCGTCCCGATGCTGGCCCGTTCGGACGAGCAATTGACCGCGCTCACGGTGGGCATCTTGAAGTACAGCCGCGACCTGGCCTTCACCGCCGCCTCGGCCTATGCCGACGCGGCCGAGGCGCGGGGCGCGTGGGACAGCCGCATGGAGGCCAGCGTCGTGGACGCCGTGGTGCGCGGTGACACCGGGCCCGAGCTGCTGTCCCGCGCGGCGGCACTGAGCTGGGATACCACCCAACCGGCGACGGTGGTGGTGGGGACCCCCGCGTCCGGGCGCGAGCTGCACGCCAGCCAGGACGTCCGCGATGTCGCCGCCCGCCACGGGCGCGCGGCGCTCACCGACGTGCACGGCACCTGGCTGGTGGCGATCGTGTCGGGGAAGCTGTCACCGACCGAAAAGTTCTTAGGGGATCTGCTGAACGCCTTCTCCGACGGACCGGTGGTGATCGGGCCGACCGCGCCGATGCTGACCGCCGCCTACCACAGTGCCAGCGAGGCCATCTCGGGTATGAACGCCGTGGCCGGATGGCGTGGCGCGCCGCGCCCGGTGCTCGCGCGCGAGTTGCTGCCCGAACGAGCCCTGATGGGGGATGCGTCGGCGATCGCGGCGCTGCAGACCGACGTGATGCGGCCCCTTGCCGAGGCCGGGCCGACGCTCCTCGAGACGCTGGACGCCTATCTCGACTGCGGTGGTGCGATCGAAGCCTGCGCCCGCAAGTTGTTCGTTCATCCAAACACCGTGCGCTACCGTCTCAAGCGCATCACCGACTTCACCGGCCGCGATCCCACCCAGCCGCGCGATGCGTACATCCTGCGGGTCGCCACCACGGTGGGCCATCTAAGCGCCCAGTCGCATTATCCCGGTTATTCCGGCGCGGGTGGCCGCTCACAACCCGGGGTGGGTGCTGCCGGGCCGTCGAGCGTGCGGCCCGCCCGGTGACGGCGTGTCACCGGTTGCAACAAGGCGGTATCAAACACGTCCCATGCCGCCGTACTTTTAGAGGGTATCTACAAGAACATAAGACGAGGTTCATAATCTCTTACACCCCGTAAAACCGTCTTCACAGTGTTCTCTTAAACACGTGATTGCGTTGCTGGCGCCGGGACAGGGATCGCAGGTCCCCGGGATGCTGACCCCATGGCTGGAACTACCGGGAGCCGCCGACCAGATCGCGTCCTGGTCGACGGCCAGCGGCCTGGATTTGGCGCGCCTGGGCACCGTCGCCCCGGCCGAGGAGATTACCGACACCGCCGTCACCCAACCCCTGGTCGTGGCGGCCACGCTGCTGGCATATCAGGAGCTGACCAAGCGTGTCGCGCTGCCCCAGCGGCCCATCGTGGCCGGCCACTCCGTCGGCGAGATCGCGGCCTACGCAATCGCCGGAGTGTTCTCAGCCGACGACGCCGTCGCGCTGGCCGCCACCCGTGGCACCGAAATGGCCAAGGCCTGCGCCACCGAGCCGACCGGGATGTCCGCGGTTCTCGGCGGCGACGAAGCCGAGGTGCTGGCCCGCCTCGAGGAGCTCGACCTGGTCGCCGCTAACCGCAACGGCGTCGGTCAGATCGTCGCAGCCGGCCGGCTGACCGCGCTGGACAAGCTCGCCGAGGACCCGCCGGCTAAATCCCGGGTGCGCCCCCTGGGGGTGGCCGGAGCGTTCCACACCAAGTACATGGCGGGCGCCCTCAGCGGCTTCGCCGCCGCGGCGGCGAAGGTCGTAACCGCCGAGCCCACCGCCACCCTGTTGTCCAACCGCGACGGAAAGCCGGTATCTTCAGCGGCAGAGGCAATGGAAAAACTGGTCGCGCAGCTCACCCGGCCGGTGCGCTGGGACTTGTGCACCCAGACGTTGCGTGAGCACAACGTGACAGCGATCGTGGAGTTCCCGCCCGCGGGCACCCTGACCGGCATTGCCAAGCGCGAGCTTCGGGGCGTCGCGACCCGCGCCCTCAAATCGCCCGCGGACCTGGATGGGGCGGTAGCGCACTAACACCGGCCGCGACAACCACATCCGCTACAACCACAAATCGCACCCATATCGGCAGACAGATCGCGGAGAAGCTCAATCCACACAACACATCATCAAACACACCACACTACGAAGGGAAGCCCACTGTGCCCGTCACTCAAGAAGAAATCATCGCCGGCCTGGCCGAAATCATCGAAGAGGTGACCGGTATCGAGCCATCCGAGATCACTCCGGAGAAGTCGTTCGTCGACGACCTGGACATCGACTCGTTGTCGATGGTGGAGATCGCCGTGCAAACCGAGGACAAATACGGCGTGAAGATCCCCGACGAGGACCTCGCGGGGTTGCGCACCGTGGGCGACGTCGTCACCTACATCCAGAAGCTCGAGGAAGAAAATCCCGAGGCGGCCCAGGCGATCCGCGCCAAGATCGAAGCCGAGAACCCCGAGCAGGTCGAGAAGGTCCGCGCGCGGCTCGAAGCGGAGAGCAAGTGACCGGGCCTTCCACTGCTAACGGCGGTTTCCCCAGCGTCGTGGTCACCGCCGTCACGGCGACGACGTCGATCGCGCCGGACATCGAGAGCACGTGGAAGGGTCTGCTAGCCGGTGAGAGCGGCATCCGTCTGCTCGAGGACGACTTCGTCGGCAAATGGGACCTGCCGGTGAAAATCGGCGGTCACCTCAAGGAGCCGATCGACAACCACATGGGGCGGCTGGACTTGCGGCGCATGTCGTATGTCCAGCGGATGGCCAAACTGCTCGGCGGTCAGCTGTGGGAGGCCGCCGGCAGCCCGGAGGTCGATCCGGACCGGTTCGCCGTGGTCATCGGCACCGGTCTGGGCGGTGCCGAGCGGATCGTCGAGAGCTACGACCTGATGAACGCGGGCGGGCCCCGCAAGGTGTCGCCGCTCGCCGTTCAGATGATCATGCCCAACGGCGCCGCCGCGGTTGTCGGTCTATTGCTGGGGGCTCGCGCCGGGGTGATGACCCCGGTGTCGGCCTGTTCGTCGGGCTCGGAGGCCATTGCCCATGCGTGGCGCCACATCGTCATGGGCGACGCCGACATCGCCGTCTGCGGCGGAGTCGAGGGCGTGATCGAGGCGCTGCCCATCGCGGCCTTTTCCATGATGCGGGCGATGTCGACCCGCAACGACAATCCGGAAGGGGCCTCGCGCCCCTTCGACAAGAACCGTGACGGCTTCGTGTTCGGTGAGGCCGGGGCGCTCATGCTGATCGAGACCGAAGAGCACGCCAAGGCCCGCAGCGCCAGGCCGCTGGCGCGGCTGCTCGGCGCCGGCATCACCTCGGACGCCTTCCACATGGTGGCGCCCGCGCCCGACGGCGTGCGGGCCGGCAAGGCGATGGTGCGGGCGCTGGAGTTGGCGGGCTTGTCGCCCAAGGACATCGATCACATCAATGCGCACGCCACCGCCACGCCGATCGGTGACACGGCGGAGGCGAACGCCATTCGGGTGGCCGGGTGCGAGCACGCCGCGGTGTATGCCCCCAAGGGGGCGTTGGGCCACTCTATCGGCGCGGTCGGCGCCCTCGAGTCGGTGCTCACCGTGCTGACTCTGCGGGACGGCGTCATCCCCCCGACGCTGAACTACGAAACCCCGGATCCCGAGATCGACCTGGACATCGTCGCGGGCGAACCCCGCTACGGCGATTACCAGTACGCCATCAACAACTCGTTCGGGTTTGGCGGGCACAACGTCGCGCTCGCCTTCGGACGTTACTGAAAGTCACGAAAGGAACGCATCCGACACCCATGACAGAGCTGGTTACGGGGAAAGCGTTTCCCAATGTGGTTGTCACCGGCATTGCCATGACGACCGCTCTCGCATCCGACGCCGAGACGACGTGGAAGATGCTGCTTGACGGGCAAAGCGGTATCCGATTGCTCGACGACCCGTTCGTGGAGGAGTTCGACCTGCCGGTGCGCATCGGCGGACACCTCGTCGAGGAATTCGACAGCCAGCTAACGCGCGTCGAAAACCGCCGGATGGGCTACCTGCAGAAAATGGCCACCGTGCTGGGCCGGCGGGTGTGGGAAAACGCGGGCTCGCCCGAGGTCGACACCAACCGGCTGACGGTGTCCATCGGCACCGGCATGGGGTCCACCGAGGAGCTGGTCTTCGGCTATGACGACATGCGCGTGCGCGGCACCAAGGCGGTTCACCCGCTGGCCGTGCAGATGTACATGCCCAACGGCGCCGCCGCGGCGGTCGGGCTGGAACGGCACGCCAAAGCCGGTGTGATGACCCCCGTTTCGGCGTGTGCCTCGGGTTCGGAGGGTATCGCCCGCGCCTGGCATCAGATAGTGCTCGGCGAGGCCGACATCGCGATCTGCGGTGGCGTCGAAACCAAGATCGAGGCGGTGCCGATCGCGGCCTTCGCCTCGATGCGCATCGTGATGTCGACAAATAACGACGACCCGCCCGGCGCCTGCCGACCGTTTGACAAGGATCGCGACGGGTTCGTGTTCGGTGAGGCCGGGGCGCTGATGGTCATCGAGACCGAGGAGCACGCAAAAGCCCGCGGCGCCAACATTCTGGCCCGCCTGATGGGGGCGGCCATCACCTCCGACGGCTACCACATGGTGGCGCCGGATCCCAACGGCGAACGCGCGGGCCATGCGATGACGCGTGCGATCCAGCTGGCCGGCTTGACCCCCGGCGACATCGACCACGTCAACGCGCACGCCACCGGGACACAGGTCGGCGACCTCGCCGAGGGCAAGGCCATCACCAACGCGCTGGGTCCCCATGGCGGCAACGCCGCGGTGTACGCGCCCAAGTCCGCCCTTGGTCACTCGGTAGGGGCGGTCGGCGCGGTGGAGTCGATCCTGACGGTGCTCGCATTGCGGGATCAGATCATCCCACCCACACTGAACCTGGTGAACCTCGACCCGGACATCGACTTGGACGTGGTGGCGGGAAAACCCCGCCCCGGTCGCTACCAATACGCGGTCAACAACTCGTTCGGATTCGGTGGTCATAACGTCGCGATCACCTTCGGGCGGTATTGACCCGCTGACCGGCGCATGACAGGAGACCTGCGATGACGATCGTGGCCCCCGAGACGGTTGACGAGTCGCTGGATCCCCGCGATCCGCTGCGGCGGCTTTCCACGTTCTTCGACGACGGCAGCGTGGAGCTGCTGCACGAGCGTGACCGCTCCGGAGTGCTGGCCGCGGCCGGCTCGGTGAACGGTGTGCGCACCATCGCATTCTGCACCGACGGGACCGTGATGGGCGGTGCTATGGGTGTCGAGGGCTGCGCGCGCATCGTCGACGCCTACGACCTCGCCATCGGCGAGCAGCATCCGATCGTGGGCATCTGGCACTCCGGGGGCGCGCGGCTGGCCGAAGGGGTCCGGGCCCTGCACGCGGTCGGGCTGGTGTTCGAGGCCATGATCCGGGCGTCGGGTTACATCCCGCAGATCTCCGTGGTGGTCGGTTTCGCCGCCGGCGGCGCCGCCTACGGACCGGCGCTGACCGACGTCGTCGTCATGGCGCCGGAAAGCCGGGTATTCGTCACCGGACCCGATGTGGTACGCAGCGTCACCGGCGAGGACGTGGACATGGCGCACCTCGGCGGCCCGGAAACCCATCACAAAAAGTCCGGGGTGTGCCACATCGTCGCCGACGACGAACTCGACGCCTACGAGCGGGGTCGGCGCTTGGTCGGATTGTTTTGCCAGCAAGGGCATTTCGACCGCAGCAAAGCCGAAGCCGGCGACACCGACCTGCATGCCCTGTTGCCGGAATCCCCGCGGCGGGCCTATGACGTACACCCGATCGTCCACGCGCTGCTCGATGACGGCACGTTCGAGGAGTTCCAGGCCCGGTGGGCGCCGTCGATGGTGATCGGACTTGGACGGCTGTCGGGCCGGACGGTGGGTGTGCTGGCTAATAATCCGCTGCGGCTGGGCGGTTGTCTGAACTCGGAAAGCGCGGAAAAGGCAGCGCGTTTCGTCCGGCTATGCGACGCGTTTGGTATCCCGCTGATTTGTGTGGTCGACGTCCCGGGCTATCTGCCCGGGGTGGACCAGGAGTGGGGCGGCGTGGTGCGCCGAGGTGCCAAACTGCTGCACGCGTTCGGCGAGTGCTGTGTTCCGCGGGTCACGCTGGTCACCCGAAAGATTTACGGCGGGGCCTACATCGCGATGAACTCCCGCTCGCTCAACGCCACCAAGGTGTTCGCCTGGCCGGACGCCGAGGTCGCGGTGATGGGCGCCAAGGCGGCGGTGGGCATCCTGCACAAGAAAAAGCTGGCCGCCGCACCCGAGCATGAGCGGGAGGCGCTGCACGAGCAGCTGGCCGCCGAGCACGAGCGCATCGCCGGAGGTGTGGACAGCGCCATCGAGATCGGTGTGGTCGACGAGAAGATCGACCCCGCGCACACCCGCAGCAAGCTCACCGAGGCACTGGCCACCGCTCCCCCGCGCCGCGGCCGTCACAAGAACATCCCGCTGTAGTTACCAACCCCGCGAACCGACACAAAAGCACCGAACCAGCCCGTTGTCTTGGGTTTGCGTGTGCTCAGCGGACTATTGCGACTGTTGCGCCGACACCCGCATCCGTCATCGCCGCCGCCTCACGGGCGCCGTCCGCGGCTGCAAGAGCACCTCACCGGACCGCCGACAAGGGGTAGACGGCGCCTATGCCGGCACCGGCGAGCGGGTCAGCTCATCGGTCATCGGTTGACCCGTGTCGCAAACCCGGCGCGGCAACGGATCGCGGGGGTGTCGAGGGTCCCGCCGGCCCGCTGCACCCCGTCGACGCAAGAACACGACCCGTCGCCGCGCCTCCGGGCCGGGGTACGATTTTTCACACCCCCGGTGAACCCGGGCGCGGCGCGCATGCCAACTGAGGATAGGTTCAGATGACCAGGCTCAAGGTGTTAGTGCTGGCTCTCTTCGCAGCCTATTGGATGATCATCGCGGCTATGGTGCTCGTCGCCCGGCCGCAGTATGACCAGCTGCTGAAGCTCTCCGGGAATTCCCAGAAGGGTGAGGTGCCCTCCCTGGTGATCCTGACAGCGGTCCTCGCAATCCTGTCGACCGGTGTGATTCGCGGCTGGCGATGGACCTTTTGGCTCATCCTTCTCGTGTTCCTGGCCGGGGTGCTGCGCGCCGGCGAAACGGCCACGCAGCTGATCGGCATGACGCCGCACAAGGGGCCGGTTTGGTACGTCGTCCTGCCCGGCATGGTCGGCTTAATTCAGTTTGCGATCGCGATCGCCATGATTGTCAGCTATCGCAAAGTCGGCCCCTGGGGTCGCCCCTCGCCGCAGTGACACGACCGTCTCACGGCAGACGGTCGCGACACCTGAGGTGTGCGATCAAGATCGCCACGAGTCGCACCGCTCCACGAGGATCGTTATCCCGCAATCGATCCCGGTGACGTCGCCGCAATAGGCCTGCTGATGCCGGAGCAGACACCGGCGTTCGGATGCCGTGCTGCGTGCGTTAGCGTGCCCGGGCCCTGAACGAGCGATTCCCCGGCCAGGAGGCTGGCCGGCGTCCCCGGTGGGCCGGGTAGGGGTCCCTGGGGCCGGCGCTGCCGCCCGGCCGGCCGCCAATCCCGCCGGTCCTCAGCCGGGATTGGACGCAATGGCTTCCGACACCATTGCGTACGCGTGCGCCAATTTCTCAATCTCATTGGTGCTGGAGCCGCTGAACTGCTTTAGCTTCCCCAGCTCCGCCCTGATTGCGATGTAGAGCTCCTGCGCCGTCTCGGTCCTCTCTTGGGCAGCGTTCACGATAGTGCCTCCTTTCACCCTGATAGCCGATCGTTCGCATCCGGGTCGGTACCCCTATTCGTCGAGCTCAGTTAGCCACATTTAGCCGAGCGCGGCCAGAAACTCTTGTGTCACACCAACCACCCGCTCGCGATCCGTCGCCACCAGACCGATCCGGGTCCGGCGATCGAGAATATCGCTGACCTCCAGCGCGCATTCGTGGGTCACCGCGTACTCGAACTCGGCTCGGGTCACATCGATGCCCTCGGCCACCGGGTCGGTGGGCCGCTCACAGGTGGCCGAAGCGACAACGTTGGCGGCTTCGGCCCCGTAGCGTGCCACCAGCGAGGCCGGCAGGCCGGCGATGGGCCGCGTCGCCGACCCCGGGTTGGCCGGCGCGCCGACCAGCGGCAGGTTATGCGTGCGGCATTGTCCGGCGTCCATGCGACGCCAGGCGATAGCGCGGTCGAGCACGTCTTGGGCCATATACCGGTACTCGGTCAGCTTGCCGCCGACCACGCTGATCACACCGGATGGCGATTCGACCACGGCGTGCCGGCGCGACAGGTCGGCGCTGCGGCCGTCACCGGCGTCGATCAGCGGCCGCAGACCGGCGTAGGCGCCGATGACATCCCCGGCTCCCAGCGAGCTGCCTAAGGCGGTGTTCACCGTATCGAGCAACAAGCCAATTTCTTCCGGAGTCGGTTGGGGCACATCAGGAACGGGTCCCGGTACGTCTTCGTCAGTCACCCCGAGGTAGACGCGGCCCAGCTGCTGGGGCATGGCGAACACAAAGCGGTTGAGCTCACCGGGAAGCGGTATGGTCAGCGCCGCGCCCGGATTGCCGAACGAACGGCTGTCGAAGACGAGATGGGTCCCGCGGCTGGGCCGCAGCTTGAGTTTCGGGTCGATCTCACTTGCCCACACCCCGGTCGCGTTGATGACGGCGCGCGCGGAGACGTCGAAGGATCCGCCGCCGCGCTGATCGGTCAACCGTACCGAGGTGCCGGTGGCCTCGGACGCGGCCACATAGGAAAGGATTCGGGCACCGTGTTGCGCGGCGGTGCGCGCAACCGCGATGACCAGCCGGGCGTCGTCGATCAGCTGCCCGTCGTAGGCCAAAAAGCCCCCGTCGAGGCCCTCGCGCCGCACCGCCGGAACCATGCCGATGACCTCCCGTGCCGGAACCCGGCGCGAACGCGGCAGAACCGACGCCGGGGTACCCGCCAGCGCGCGCAACACATCGCCGGCGAGAAACCCGGCGCGCACCAGCGCCCGCTGTCGGCGACCCATCGCCGGCAGCAACGGCACCACCTGCGCCATCGCATGCACAAGATGAGGCGCGTTGCGCGTCATCAGGATTCCGCGTTCGATGGCGCTGCGCCGGGCGATTCGCACGTTGCCGGTAGCCAGATAGCGCAAGCCCCCATGGACCAGCTTGGAACTCCAGCGGCTGGTGCCGAACGCCAGGTCGTGCTTCTCCACCAACGCCACGCGCAGGCCGCGCGACGCGGCATCCAGCGCGATGCCGGTGCCGGTGATGCCGCCACCGATCACGACGACGTCGAGGGGATCGCCATCGGCCAGCGCGGTCAGCTCGGCGGCTCGCCGTGCCGCGTTGAGTGCGGTGCGCATCGGGACAAACATCCGTTCAGCGGTGACGCGGATCGCGTCCAGGATCGGCTGCGTGATAGCCGCGGAGTGGGCGGCAGCTGGGCAGTCGGCAATATCATCGCGGCCGGCTGGCGCGGGTAATACTGTAGCGCATGGCCAGCCGCGAGGAACTCCTACCGCCGATGAAGTGGAACGCGTGGGGAGATCCGGCCGCCGCTATCCGGCTCTCCGACGGCATCAGGTCGTTGCTGAAAGAGGCTCTAGGCGTGTCGGATTCACGTCCCCTCGAACTCGGCCCCGAGCAGGTGCGGTTGCGCCCCTCGGCGTTGTCGCCGGCCGATCACGACGCGCTTACCGCACTGCTGGGCGTCGGCTACTGCCGTGTCGGCGACCGCGATCGGCTGTTGCACGCCGGCGGCAAGTCGACTTTGGATCTGTTGCGGCGCAGGGACTCCGGTGTCCAGGATGCTCCCGATGCGGTGCTGCTTCCCGGGGATGAGGACGAGGTGGCGGCCGTGCTGGACTACTGCACACACCACGCCATCGCGGTCGTCCCGTTCGGGGGCGGCACCAGTGTGGTCGGAGGGCTCGATCCGATTCGGGGCCGATTCCGCGCCGTGGTCTCGCTGGACCTGCGGCGCTTCGATGAGTTGCTCGCCCTCGACGAGGCATCCGCGGTCGCGGACTTCGGGGCCGGCGTCACCGGCCCCGAGGCCGAGCGGCTGCTCGGTGAGCACGGCTTTTCTTTGGGGCATTTCCCGCAGAGCTTTCAGTTCGCTACCGTTGGGGGCTTCGCCGCAACCCGGTCGTCCGGCCAGAATTCGGCCGGCTACGGCCGGTTCGACGACATGATTTGCGGGTTGCGGGCGATCACCCCTGCCGGCGTGCTGGATCTGGGCCGGGCACCGGCATCGGCGGCCGGCCCCGATCTGCGGGAGCTGCTGATCGGCTCCGAGGGCGCCTTCGGTGTCATCACCCGGGTGCGGCTGCGGGTGCACCCGGTCCCGGAAGCCACCCGATACGAAGCGTGGTCGTTTCCGGATTTCGCGACCGGGACCGCGGCGCTGCGGGCCGTCACCCAGGCGGGCGCCGCCCCGACGGTCATCCGGCTTTCCGATGAGGCCGAAACCGGGGTGAACCTGGCCACCACCGAGGCCGTCGGACAGCAGCGGATTAGCGGCGGGTGCCTGGCCATCACCGTGTTCGAGGGCACCCGGGCGCACGCCGAAAGCAGGCATGCCCACACGGCCGCGCTGCTGGCCGCCCACGGCGGCACATCGCTAGGTGAGGCACCGGCGCGGGCCTGGGAGCGTGGCCGGTTCAGCGCGCCGTATCTGCGCGACTCGCTGCTGGCCGCGGGCGCGTTGTGCGAGACCCTGGAGACCGCCACGTACTGGTCGAATATCCCCGCGCTCAAGCAGGCCGTCACCGTGGCGCTCACCACGTCCCTGGCGGCATCCGGCACGGCGGCGCTGGTGCTGTGCCACATCTCGCACGTGTACCCCACCGGCGCATCGCTATATTTCACCGTGGTCGCCGCGCAGCGGGGCAATCCGATCGAGCAGTGGCGCGCCGCGAAAGCGGCCGCATCGGATGCGATCATGGCCACCGGCGGCACCATCACCCACCATCATGCGGTCGGCACCGATCACCGGCCGTGGATGCCCCGGGAAGTGGGCGAGCTGGGGGTGCGCCTGCTGCGGGCCGTCAAGTCGACCCTGGACCCTGCGGGAATCCTCAACCCCGGCAAGCTGATCCCGTGACCGGACGGCTACGGCGACGCAACATCGGCCAGGTGACCGTGCTGACGAACCCGGCATCGGGCCGCGGCCACGCGCAGCGGGTCGCGCACCGGGCGATCACCCGATTGCGGCAGCGCGATGTGGGCGTAGCCGAGATCGTCGGCGCCGACGCGCATCATGCACGTCGCCTGATCGACAAAGCCCTCGACCGCGGCACCGACGCCCTGGTGGTGGCCGGTGGCGACGGTGTGGTCTCCGACGCCCTACAGGCGCTGGCCAACACCGATATTCCGTTGGGCATCGTGCCCGCAGGCACCGGAAACGACCATGCCCGCGAATTCGGGCTCCCCACCAAGCATCCCGACACCGCCGCCGACATCATCGCCGACGGCTGGACCGAAACCATCGACCTGGGAAGGATTTGTGACCGCGCCGGTGTGGTCAAGTGGTTCGGCACCGTGGCGACTGCGGGGTTCGACTCGCTGGTGACCGAGCGTGCCAACCGGATGCGCTGGCCGCGCGGGCGAATGCGGTACAACCTGGCGATACTTGCCGAGCTCTCGCAGCTGCGGCTGCTGCCGTTTCGGCTGCTGCTCGACAACGGCCATGAGATCGTGGCTGACCTCACGCTCGCGGCTATCGGCAACACCCGCAGCTACGGCGGCGGCATGCTGATCTGCCCCGACGCCGACCACGCCGACGGCCAGCTCGATATCACCATGGTGCGCTGCCCCTCACGGAGCCGGCTGATCCGCTTGCTCCCCACCATTTTCAAGGGCACTCATGTCGGTCTTGACGAGGTGAGCACGGCGCGCACCACGTCCACCGACATCGAATCGGCCGGCATCACCGTCTACGCCGACGGCGAATACGCCTGCCGGCTGCCCGCCGAGATCTCCGCGGTTCCGGGCGCGTTGCAGATCCTGCGTCCCATTGGCGAGCAAAATCGCCCTAAACCCTAGGCTTTTGGGCGATTTTGCGGCTGCTCGCCCGAAAGACTATCCCACGCTGCGGCTAAGCCAACTCGCCTGACCGGCGTCGCCTCCGTCGCGGTACGCCTCCAGGGCCTCGTCCCAGGCCGTTCCCAGGACCGAATCCAGCTCGGCCGCTAGCACGTCCGGGCCTTGCGCCATCATCGCCCGCAGCCTGTTCTCGCTGACCACGATGTCCCCGTTGGCGCTCGTCGACGCACTCCACAGCCCCAACTGGGGCGTGTGGCTGAACCGTTGCCCGTCGACACCGGGACTGGGATCCTCGGTGACCTCGAAGCGCAGCACCGACCAGGAGCGCAGGGCATTGGCCAACCGCGCCCCGGTGCCCACCGGCCCCACCCAGTTGGTCACCGCCCGCAACTGTCCGGGCATCGCCGGCTGCGGGGTCCACTCGAGATTCGCCTTGGCCTGCAGAGTCGACGACAACGCCCACTCCACATGCGGGCACACCGCCGCGGGTGAGGCATGGATATACACCACGCCGCTCGTCACCTCGGCGCATTGGTTCGACACGCACATCTGCTGCTCCTTCGGCTTCAGGACGTCTTCCCCTACGACCTGGCGAGCCCGGCGAGCAGATGCTGATGAAGTTGTTCCTTGCGTGTCTATTGTGCCTCTTGAGACCTCTGTTGCGCTAGTCTGGAGCCGCGTCGGCTATCACCGCGTCGGAAAGTGCCGGCCACAAGGGCAACGCCCACTCGCCGAAATCACGATCGGTAAGCACCACCAGCGCCAAGTCCAGTTGCGGGTCCACCCAGATGAAGCTGCCTTGCTGGCCGAAGTGCCCGTAGGTCCGGGGCGAGTTGGCCGTACCGGTCCAGTGCGGCGACTTGGCGTCCCGGATTTCGAACCCCAGCCCCCAGTCGTTGGGCCGTTGCACGCCGTAGCCGGGCAGCACACCGTCGAGGCCGGGAAACTGCACCGCGATCGCCTGGGCGTGCATCTGCGCCGATACCGTCGACGGTCTCAGCAGATCACCGGCGAACGCCACCAGATCGGCAACCGTTGAGGTCGCGCCGAATCCCGCCGCCCCCGCGCCGCCGTCTAGGCGCGACGCGGTCATGCCCAGCGGGTCGAAGACCGCCTCGGCCAGATAGCCGGCGAACTCGATGCCCGACGCTTGTTGCACCGTCTCGGCCAGCACCGTGAAGCCGTAGTTGGAATACATCCGGCGCACACCGGGCTTGGCCAGCACGTGGTTGGAGTGCATCGCCAGCCCGGACGCGTGCGCCAGCAGGTGGCGAACCGTGGACCCGGGCGGGCCGGCCGCGGTGTCGAGGTCAAACACCCCTTCCTCCACGGCGACCTGCACCGCCCGCGCGACCAGCAGTTTGGTCACCGACGCCAAAGCGAACACCCGCCCGGTGTCGCCGTGGGTTGCCAGCGGCCCGGACGGCCCGACCACGGCGGCCGCGGCGCTCACGACCGGCCAGTCATCGAGGGTGTCGAGAGCGGCCATCGGGGTGCAGCCTATCCGCCCGCTTCGCTTCGCGCCGCCGCGCGCCGCGCGCGTCGTCGCCGGGCTACGTTAGAGGCCATGAGCCAAACGGTGCGCGGTGTGATTTCGCGCAAGAGGGGCGAACCCGTCGAGTTGGTGGACGTGGTTATCCCAGACCCGGGGCCCGGCGAGGCCGTCATCAACGTCATCGCCTGCGGGGTATGCCACACCGACCTGACCTACCGCGAGGGCGGCATCACCGCCGACTACCCGTTCCTGCTCGGCCACGAAGCCGCGGGCACCGTCGAATCCGTGGGGCCAGGGGTAACCGCGGTCGAACCGGGCGACTTCGTGATCCTCAACTGGCGCGCCGTGTGCGGCCGATGCCGCGCCTGCAAAAGGGGCCGACCGTGGCATTGCTTCGACACCTTCAACGCCGACCAGAAGATGGCGCTGGCCGATGGCACCGAACTGACGCCGGCACTGGGCATCGGAGCGTTCGCCGAGAAGACCCTGGTGCACGCCGGGCAGTGCACCAAGGTCGATCCCGAGGCCGATCCGGCGGCCGCGGGCCTGCTGGGCTGCGGGGTGATGGCCGGCCTGGGTGCCGCGGTGAACACCGGCGCGGTCAGCCGTAACGACACCGTCGCGGTGATCGGCTGCGGCGGTGTGGGCGATGCCGCGATCGCCGGCGCGGCGCTGGTCGGCGCCAAGCGAATCATCGCGGTCGACACCGACAACACCAAGCTGGAGTGGGCTCGCACATTCGGCGCCACCCACACCGTCAACGCCCGCGAGCTTGACGTCGTCAAAACCATCCGGGACCTCACCGACGGCTTCGGCGCCGACGTCGTGATCGACGCCGTCGGCCGCCCCGAAACCTGGCAGCAGGCCTTCTACGCTCGCGATCTCGCCGGAACCGTCGTGCTGGTCGGGGTGCCTACCCCCGATATGCGCATCGAGATGCCGCTGCTGGACTTCTTCTCGCACGGCGGCGCGCTGAAGTCCTCGTGGTATGGCGACTGCCTGCCCGAACGCGACTTCCCCGCCCTTATCGATCTGTATTTGCAGGGCCGGCTTCCGCTGGAGAAGTTCGTCACCGAGCGCATCGGCCTCGGCGACATCGAGGAGGCGTTCCGCAAAATGCGCGCCGGCAAGGTGCTGCGATCGGTGGTGATGTTGTAGTGCCCCCCGTCGAGCGTGTTGTCACCCACGGCACCTTCGAACTCGACGGTGGCAGTTGGGAAGTCGACAACAACATCTGGATTGTCGGGGACGACTCCGACGTTGTGGTCTTCGACGCCGCGCACACCGCGGCGCCGATCTTGTCCGCCGTCGACGGGCGCAACGTGGTGGCGGTGGTGTGCACCCACGGCCACAACGACCACGTGACGGTGGCTCCCGAGCTGGGCCAGACGTTCGGCGCGCCGGTTCTGCTCCACCCCGCTGACGATGTCCTATGGCGGATAACTCACCCCGACAAAGACTTTCGCGCAATTTCCGACGGAGACACCTTGACCGTCGCCGGCATCAGGCTGCAAGCGTTGCACACCCCGGGTCACTCCCCGGGTTCGGTGTGCTGGTATGCGCCCGAGCTGGGCGCCGTGTTCAGCGGCGACACACTGTTCGCCGGCGGACCCGGCGCGACCGGGCGCTCGTTCTCCGATTTCCCGACGATCCTGGAATCGATCTCGGGCCGGCTCGGCAGGCTGCCTCCCGGTACGGTGGTGTACACCGGCCATGGCGATAGCACCACCGTCGGCGAGGAGATCGTCCACTACGACGAATGGGTGGACCGCGGCTACTGACGGCGAACGCCCACCACAACCCTCGGCGTCCGTCGAGGATCCGTCGCTTCTCGGCGTCAAACCGCTTGGGTTAATGCCCAGGAATCCCCCAGTGCTGCACGCATTTTAATTGGAATCCAGATAACCCGCACACGGCGCAGGTCGCTGTGACGGGAATCCGATTCAGCCACAACCAGCGTCTGACAATCGTTGTTGACCGTCGGTGTGTTGTTGATGCTTTCGGCCATCGCAAGCGTGGGGGATTCCTGGCGTCGGGTCGATACTCATCCGACGCCACGGGACCGGCCACCCGCCGTGCTGGGACCGCCGCCACCGGCGCCGCTACCGACGCGGCGACCGCCACGCGTACATTAAGAATCATGGTGCCCAGGCGGTCCGGCAGCGGGGTGTGCGCGGAAACATCCCCTGGAGAGGAATGTCGGCCACACCATCTGGGTGACATTCCAACGAATTGGGCGGAGGGGCTTTGCCGGCACCAGCCACGATGGATGTAATGAAGGCAATAGAATTCGGCCAGATTGTGCGCGTAGCCTACGAAAAGCCGCCCAGCGACTTGACAAATGCGGCCGGTCAGCCGTTGAGCGCTAGCGGCGTAGGTTACACCGTGGTCACGACGATTTATGCCAACGATCTTGCGACCGACGTCAACCCCGGACGCGGCGACGACGACGTTTCGATCGGGCTGATCTGCCAGGCCGATCAAACCGGTGATGTGGTGATCGCCTTTCGGGGCACCGAAGGCATCTGGGAGTGGCTTCACGATTTCGCATTCCAGCAGGTTCCGTGTCCCTTCCTGGCCGGCGCCGGCCACACGGAAGACGGCTTCACCGCCATGTACGAGTCCTTGAGAACCGGAACGGCGCCGAGTTCGCCGACCGTGGTCAACGCTTTGAGCAACCTTTCGTTTCCCCGTCCGGTGAGCTCCGTAACGATTTGCGGGCACAGCCTGGGAGGCGCCCTTGCGACGCTGCTGGCCCTCGACGTGGCGGCCAATACGGGCTTTAGCGACCCAGCGGTATACACCTACGGCAGTCCGCGCACCGGGGATCCGCTGTTCGCAAGCACCTTCGACCAGGTGGTCACGAACTCGTATCGGATCGCGAATCGCCTAGACATCGTCCCGGCGTTGCCCCCTCCCCCGAACTACGAACATGTGCTCAAGCCATACGAGCTAAACCCGATCCGATTACTGCCGCCTCCGCCAAAGACCCTGGTCGCGTTCACCCCCGGATGCGAACACTCGCTCGTAACGTACCTGCATCTGCTGTCGCTTCAATCCGGCGGCCCGGTGATACCGCTCGAATCCGCTTGCCAGCCTTCGGCAACAGGGCAAGGGCCCGTCGATTGACGTGGCCGACGACATCAAGGCGTTCGGGGTTGCCCGCAGCCCCGTCTCCGCCGCTACGCATGAAGGAGTGAGACCCATGGCCACCAATCTCGTTGTCCCCGTCCCCAATCTGTCTGGAAAGTTGGCGGTCGTCACCGGAGCCAACAGCGGCCTCGGGTTCGGGTTGGCGCGTCGGCTGGCCGCGGCCGGCGCCGACGTTGTGATGGCGATCCGCAATCGCAGCAAGGGTGAGGCGGCGATCGACCAGATCCGCGCGGCGGTTCCCGCCGCTAAACTCACCATCAAGAACCTCGACCTGTCGTCGCTGGCCAGCGTCACCGCCTTGGGCGAGCAACTCAACGCCGAGGCCCGCCCGATCGACATCCTGATCAACAATGCCGGCGTGATGACCCCTCCGGAGCGCGACACCACCGCTGATGGCTTCGAATTGCAGTTCGGCAGCAACCATCTCGGGCACTTCGCACTGACGGCGCGCGTGCTGCCGCTGTTGCGCGCCGCCCCGGGGGCGCGCGTCGTCTCCCTGAGCAGCCTGGCGGCCCGCCGTGGCCGCATCCACTTCGACGATCTGCAGTTCGAGAAGTCGTACTCCCCCATGCAGGCCTACGGCCAGTCGAAGCTGGCCGTGCTGATGTTTGCGCGTGAGCTTGACCGCCGCAGCCGGGAGGCCGGCTGGGGCATTGTTTCCACTGCCGCGCATCCCGGCCTGACCAAGACCAACCTGCAGATCAGCGGGCCCTCGCACGGCCGCGACAAGCCATCGCTGACGGCGCACCTCTACCGGCTCTCGTGGCGTTTCACGCCGTTTCTGTGGCAGGAGATCGACGAGGGCATCCTGCCCGCGTGGTACGCGGCTGTCGCGCCGCAGGCCCGCGGCGGCGCGTTCTACGGGCCCCGTGGCCTCTACGAGGCCGCCGGTGGCGGCGTGAGACTGGCCAAGGTGCCCGCTCCGGCCCGCAACGACGCCGACGGCCGGCGATTATGGGAGGTTTCCGAGCAGCTCACCGGTGTCGGCTATCCGCGCCAGGGCTGACGTCGACGGTGACGGGTTGACGTGCGCTCGGCGGGCGCGCACCGCCGCCGACACGGCCAGCATCCGGTCCCCATCGCTTCCGTATCCGACGTGTCGTAGCCGCCACACGATGACCCGGTTGCCTTCGGGGTCATCACTGCACGGCCGGGCCAGCTCAGCGGTGCCGGTGTGCTGCTGGTGCCAGGCTGCTCGGCGGGCGCGCAGCGCAGCCATGGTGGTGGAAAATCGCCGCGATTTGGAAGTGACATGACCCCGATACCCCAGGGTGTGCAACCAGCGCAACATCGGCTCGTAGCCGGGTAGGCCCGCCAGGTCCCGCAGCGTGGATAAGATGACCCGGATGTGCTCGCGCACGTCGAGGGTGTCGATCGCCAGCGGTGACATGCGCTGCGCTGCCAGCCCGAACTCGGCCACCGACTTGCACACGTACTTGGCCAGATACCCCGCCGCCCGACGCGGCGAGCGACCCGCACCGCTGGCGCCGCCACCACCTCTGTCATCCGATCCCGGTGCGGCACTGACTGTTCCACCAGAAACGCTGGTGGAGGTGATGGGCTGGGCGTCGGTTTGGGCACCGAACCGCACCGTCACCGTGGTGGCGTTCGGCGCGGGCACCGCCACCGACACCTGCGCTGCCACCTGGTGCACCAGCGCGGCCAGCCGGCCCGCATCGATCCCCACTGCTGGCGGTGGGGTCGGCTGCCCGTCGTCTGCGGGTGGGCCGTCCAGCCGGATCACCGCGTGAAAGTGCGGCACCGCGCGGCGCTGAAACTCCACCACCTTCACAAACGACACCCGCACCAGGTTGGCATCACCACCAGCGTCGCGGATCGCGGCGGCGACCTGGCGGCGCAACGCGATGGTGAAGCGCCGCCACAACTCCGGCGCCCACCACGTGAACAACACCTGCGCGCCATAGTCGTAGCACTGGCCGCACAGCGGTTCCCCCACCCGCGCATCAGCGGCGTCATGCACCGCACCACACCACAACGGCGCCCATGCGGGCAGCGACGAAACCCGTTGCCGGGATGACATTTACGAGCCTGCCCTGTCGCGCCGTCACCGATCGTGTGCACGGCGCCGAAACTCGGCGCGGTCAACGTCACAAACACCGCCGGATGGCCGGCCACCGCCTCGGGCATCCCGTGATACCCACCGGCGATCCCAGCATGAATCAACTGCCAGGTGTCGGCACCGCACAACTGCGAACACGACGGGCACACCGACGCGCGCCGGTTCTTGCACCGCCCCAACACGTGCAGCAGGACGCCGCGTCCGTCCACGCCGAGCAGATGCACCGGGCGGCGCAAAATCCCGACCCGGCCGCCCGTGACCACCACGCGTCGAAACCCGGCGAGCAGGCCCGCGCCACCGCTTGGGCCACCACGGCCTCATCCCAGCAGCCAGCGCCGATGCCGTCACCGCCGTCGATGCCCGTACCCATGGCGCCAACATAGCCAGCCCCACCGACACATCGGCCTGCCCGACACCCGACGAGCACCCCGACACCAGCGGTACAGGCCAGATCAACGCGGTGGCGGCTACCTGCGAGCGACGCTGCGCTCCCTGTGCTTCCGTCCGCTGGCGCTCCCGTCCGCGCCGGTCGCTCCGCACGCCCTCGTCCGCCGCCACCGATCCGATAGCCCTACCGCACCCCGATCGGGGTCACCAGCCGTCGACCGAGCCCGACGCATCAGCGGATGTGGACAACAACCACCACGACCACCACCACGATGACCACGACTCGACGCCACACCCACCGTGACCTGCGGTGAAGAGGTTCGATACTGCTATTGATCAAAGTGGTCCCATCACCGTGGCGGTCGACAGGGCCGCTCAATTTGTGCATCGTGACTGCTTGAGGGGCGGTTATGCTGTCCTCGAACATTAGAGGAGGTGGGACGGTTCCTGAGCCGTTGAAATTCGACCCGGCTGATCTGCACGCGTCGGCCGAGCACATGAGTGTGCATCACGCCGATCTGCGGGCCGCGCATGCGGCCGCCGACAGCGAGATTGAAGACGCGCAGCCCGGTTGGGTGGGAGCCTCGGCGGCGGCGCTGGCAGCCAAACTCGCCGAATGGCAGGCCGCCACCGAGCAGCTGTGTGGCAGCATCGCCGATCACGAGCAGGCTTTTCGGGCGGCCCGCAAGGCGTATCTTACGGTCGACGGCGAAAGCGCCGACCACATCGACGACCAAATCTGATGTCGGTCACCAGCCTCGAAGAAGTCGACCGTTGGGATGCCGGGTGCCTTCGGCAGGTGTCGGCGGCATTAGGCAAACGCGGTGCTAGTGCCGCCGAAGTCAAAGCGGGGCTTTCCCGGTTGCCGTTGATTGCCAGCTGGCAGGGCAGCGCCGGGGACGCCGCCCGGGCGTCGCTGGACAAGCTGAGCACCCTGCTTGCCGCGCACGAAGACGAAATGCAGGCGGTCGGCGCTGCGATCAGCAAAGCGGCCGACGAAGTTCAAGAAATCAAAGACGCGCTAAGCAGCGTTGACCGTGACGCGTATGCGTGGGGGTTCACGATCGACCGTGCCACCGGCACCGTCACGCCCGGCGACGGGCTCGACATGGACTACCCGACAAACCAGCAGCGCCAAGCCGAACTGGAAGCGCGGATCAAAAAGGTCCTCGCCGACGCCAACACCGCCGACGCCGATCTGGCCCGGGCGATCACGTCGGCCGGCAAGGACGCGAGCGGCCCCGCCGAAACCCGGCCCGACGTGCGCGCAGCGCTTTCCGGGCCACTGCCGGACGACCCCAACCAATTCCGCGACCTGTGGGGCAAGCTCACCCCGCAAGAAAAGGATTGGCTGTATCGCCAAAACCACAACATCGGCAACCACGACGGGATGCCCACGGTGGATCGCGACCACTACGGGCGGCTCAATCTCGCCGACCAGCTCGCCCACGCCAAAGCTGCTGCCGCACAAGCCGATGCGCTGAAAAACCAGCATCCGGACTGGGCGGCGGGCAAAAACATTCCCCATCCCAACGAGCCGGGGGCGATCTTCGACGACCGGCTTGCCTACGAGGCCTGGCAACGCCAATACGACGCCGCCCAAAACGGCGCCAAATACCTGCCCGACCTACAAGCCGTCGACAAAGCACTCAAAGCCAGCCCGGATCGCAAACTGCTGCTGCTGGACACCCAAACCGGCAAGCAAGCCCGCGCCGCCATCGCCGTCGGCGACCCCGACAAAGCCACCCACGTCTCGGTCACTACCCCCGGGCTGAACACCACCGTGCACGGCAGCATTGAAAGCATGACTGAGGAAGCTAAGCAGCTTAGGCAAGAAGCCCTCCGGCAACTGCAAAACGCGCCCGGTCATGCGCACGACAGTGTGTCTGCGATCGCCTGGATCGGATATGACGCCCCGCAGGTGCCCGGCCTCGACGACCTCGGCAAATCGCTGACCGGTGGGTGGGGTGTCAGCCACGACAACTTGGCCAGAGCCGGCGCGCACGATCTGGCCCGTTTTTACGACGGGATACAAGCCTCCCACCAGGGTGGGCGGGCCGATTTGACCGCGATCGGGCACTCCTATGGCTCGCTGACCACCGGGCTGGCCTTGCAGGAACCCGGCGATCACGGGGTGTCACGGGCGCTGTTCTACGGATCTCCCGGGATCGAAGCCTCCACACCGCAACAGCTGCAGTTGCAGCCCGGCCATGTGTTCACTATGGAAACCCCCGACGACCCAATCCAGTGGACCTACGACGCCAAGTCTGTTGGCCAGGGCGTTCCGATCCTCGGGTCGTATCTCAACGACACGTTCGGCGACTTCGGCCCCAACCCGGCCACCAACCCCAACTTCACCCACCTGGCCACCGGCCCCGCTACCGTGCCTGACGGCCACGGCGGTACGCTGAATCTGGAAGGCGCACATGGGCACAGCGACTATCCGCGCTTCCCCGACGACGGCGGGCTCAGGACCACCAACTACAATATCGCCGCCGTTGTTGCCGGTCTGGGCGACCAGGCGGTTCACCAATAGTGACGAACCACCCACCCAAAGACACGGCCAACCCGCGACGGCAACGACTGCTGTACGCCGCCCTGATCGCCGCTGCACTGACCACAGCAGGATGCCACGTGACACAGCCCTACGAACCCACCCCACCCACCGACGCCGCCAAGGCCCTCGGAGTGCTCAAATCCCTGCCCTCGCTTGAGGACACCACAGCCCAGGTGCAAACCGCGATCAGCGAGATCACCTCTGCCACAAGTAAGCTCATCCCCGGGATCACATGGGAAACCGCCGACAACGCAGATACCGGGAGTTGTCAGCGACCCTACGAGCAAACCGATGGGAAAGACTACTATCTGCCGAATCGCATTGCGGAGAAAATCAGCGTTTCCGAGCAGCAGTGGGCGCAGATTCAGCAGGCCGCTAAAGAGGCGGCCGCCAAGCTCGACGCCACCGAGGTCCAGGTCATGAAAAACCAGCCCGGAAATCACGATGTGGGCTTTTACGGCCCCACCGGATTATTCATCAAAATCTCGTACGGAGGGAACCTCGTTGTCTCCGGCTACACCGGCTGCCGGCTACCCCGCGACAAGAAATAACGCCGCGACCACCAAACGCAGGCCCAGTCAGACGCGCCCGCCCGGCCATGTGTTCACTATGGAAACCCCCGACGACCCGATCCAGTGGACCTACGACGGCCCGCGCATCGCCCACGGTGTGGCCCCGTTCCTGCCACCGCCGTTTAACACCATCGCCGAAGGCATCCTAGGCGGCGCGGACGCCACCGGGGCTGGGCATTTCGACCCGAACCCGGCCACCAACCCCAACTTCACCCACCTCGCCACCGGCCCCAGTCTCGCGCCCGACGGCCGTCACCTCGAAGGCGCGCACGGCCACAGCGATTACCCCCGCTTCCCCGACGACGGAGGCACACGCACCACCAACTATTGCCGCTGTCCTCGCCGGTACCGCCCCGATTGTTGACAAATGAAACACAACCAAATGCGAAAGCCGCCGAACCGACGACATTGCGGACTTGTGCTCGCCGCCATCGTCGCCACGGCACTGACCACGGCAGGATGCCACGTGAAACAACCCTACGAACCCACCCCACCCACCGATGCGGCGAAGGCCCTGGAAGTACTCAAAACGCTGCCCTCGCTTGAAGACACGACGTCCCAAGTGGACGCGGCGATGAACGAAATCACCAGCGCCGCAAGCAAGCTTATCCCGGGGATAATCTGGGAAACCGCCGACAACGCGGACACCGGCAACTGCCAGCAGCCCTACGAGCAAACTGATGGGAAAGACTACTTCCTGCCGAATCGCGTCGCCAACCATGTCACGTTGTCCGAGCAAAATTGGGCAAAAATTCGGCCCTCCTGACGTATCCGTGGGTGGATGGGGCCGATTCGGGGCCGTGATCTGATGGTTGAATTCGTTTGTGCTCGCTTCCGCGATAGTTGCCTGTAGCGCTGCCCGGGTGGGAGGTGTCCATGTGGAGCCCCCGAGCGCAGCGAGGCGGAACGACATGGACACCGACGAGCGGGTAGCGCAGAATCGGCGACGTCTGAGAGGGGAAACCCGAGGGGTGCCCTGGTGGAGGGGTGTTAGCCGCGGCCGGGCAGGGTGGGGCGGTGGCCGCCGAGGGCGAGCATGGCCAGGGCGATGAGTGCTTCCGGGGAGCGGAATCCGAACGCAATCCGGGTCAGGAGTCGGATCTTGGTGTTGGTGGATTCGATCAATCCTTGGGACAGGCCGTGGTCGAGGGCGGCGTCGATGGCCTCGCGGTGGCGTTTGATGCGGCCGGCCAGCTCGACGAAGACCGGGATGCGGCAGCGCCGCGCCCAGGAGATCCACTTGTCGAGGGCGTCTTTGCCGTCCTGGCCTTTGACCGAAAACACATGCCGCAGTTGAGCAGGTACGCGCGGTAGAGCCGGGTGTCGGTCTTGGCGATCCAGGCCAGTTTGGCGCTCTGGCGTTCGGTGAGGTCTTCGGGGTTTTTCCACAGCGCATAGCGGGCGGCTTTGAGCCGCCGTGCTCGTTCATGACCCGGCCGCGGCGCGGTGTTCCTGCTGGGCCGACCACGGCCCCACTTGGCCTCGCCGCGCGCGATCGCTCGCGCGTCGTTCCAGGCCCGGCGCCGCTCGGCATCCAGCGCCTCGGTGGCCCAGGCCAGCACATGAAACGGATCCGCGCAGCGGATCGCGCCCGGGCAGCGCTCGGCGACCACATCGGCAATCCAGTCCGCCGCATCGGCGGACACATGGGTGATCAGCGCGCAGCGCTCAGCTCCGAGGGCGTCGAAGAAGCACCGCAGGGTGGCGGTGTCGCGGCCCGGGGCGGCCCACACCAGCCGGCCGCTGTCGTGGTCAACCACCACCGTGAGCTACTTGTGGTGACGCTTGTAGGAGATCTCATCGATGCCGATCCGGCGCAGGTCCGCAAACCGGTCGATCCTCTTCTCCGTGTCGGCCCACACCCTCGCCACGATCGCCCCTACGGTGCGCCAGGCGACCCGCATCAACTCGCACACCGCGGTTTTCGAACACGCCACCGCCAGCCAGGCCACCGTGTCATCAAAGGCCAAAGTGTGCCCGGCATGGTGGCGCGCCCACGGCACCGCCACCACCGTAGGCCCATGGGCGGGGCAGTTCACCCGCGGCGCATCGGCCTCCAGCACCACCTGCATCGTGCCCCAATCCAGGCCCCGCCACCGGCGCCGACCCTCACCCCGGTCATACCAGGGCGCCCTGCGACCGCAGCGGCCACAACGGCGCGAAACACCACTTCGCGGACGCACCCGCGCCACCACCAGCGTGTCGCCGTCGGCGTCTTCCTGCCCGAACTGCTCGAACTCGATGTCTTCGATCACGGTGCGCTGGTCGACACCCAGCAGCGCACGCCATAGCCTCACATTGCGCACGTCGTTGTTGGCTCCTTTGGTTCCTGACCTTCCACAAGCCAGAAACCTTAAGCCACAACGACGTGCGCCCCTTCCATCAACAACCGGCCCACGGAAGCGTCAGAAGAGCCAAAAATTCTAGAGGCGGCCAAAGAGGCTGCGGCGAAATTAGATGCTACCGAAAGCCAAGTCATGCAAGACAAGCCAGGCGATCACGACGTCAGGCTCTACGGTCCAGCGCGGATATCTATCGGGATCGGGTTCCAGAAGAGCCTGGTTGTCACTGGTTACACCGGCTGCCGATTACCCCGCGACAAGAAATAACATCTCAACTAAACCCGCGGGGCGAATCGGGTAGCCGCTGGGATAGATGAGGGTAGCTTTGTGACTTGTCAGCAACCTTTCGTTTCCCCGTCCGGTGAGCTCCGTAACGATTTGCGGGCACAGCCTGGGAGGCGCCCTTGCGACGCTGCTGGCCCTCGACGTGGCGGCCAATACGGGCTTTAGCGACCCGGCGGTATACACCTACGGCAGTCCGCGCACCGGGGATCCGCTGTTCGCAAGCACCTTCGACCAGGTGGTCACGAACTCGTATCGGATCGCGAATCGCCTAGACATCGTCCCGGCGTTGCCCCCTCCCCCGAACTACGAACATGTGCTCAAGCCATACGAGCTAAACCCGATCCGATTACTGCCGCCTCCGCCAAAGACCCTGGTCGCGTTCACCCCCGGATGCGAACACTCGCTCGTAACGTACCTGCATCTGTTGTCGCTTCAATCCGGCGGCCCGGTGATACCGCTCGAATCCGCTTGCCAGCCTTCGGCAACAAAGCAAGGGCCCGTCGATTGACGTGGCCGACGACATCAAGGCGTTCGGGGTTGCCCGCAGCCCCGTCTCCGCCGCTACGCATGAAGGAGTGAGACCCATGGCCACCAATCTCGTTGTCCCCGTCCCCAATCTGTCTGGAAAGTTGGCGGTCGTCACCGGAGCCAACAGCGGCCTCGGGTTCGGGTTGGCGCGTCGGCTGGCCGCGGCCGGCGCCGACGTTGTGATGGCGATCCGCAATCGCAGCAAGGGTGAGGCGGCGATCGACCAGATCCGCGCGGCGGTTCCCGCCGCTAAACTTAGTGGGACTCCTCGCTGAAGATCATGCGATGCGGCCCCTGGTTGACGTCGAACTCGATGACGCTGTCGCCCGAATGAAGGCAGGGATGGGTCGTGGCCGCGGCAGATTGCTGGGATAGCCGCCGAGGTAATTTTGTGCGCTCTGACCCTGGTTTTTCAGCCGGCCTGTGATGATCTTGTTTTCGGTGGCCGGGGCGGTGGTGGCTGCGCTGTTGGGATGCGCTGATGGGGGTTGGAAGCTGTTGGGTGATGGCGTAATTGGGGGTGGGCACGGCCGCGGGGCTGTGGTGACCGGTTTTAGGGATAGGTCGATCGCGGTGTGGCGGTGGAGGGTGGAGATGGGGTGCGAGGTGTGCGTTGACGGGCCGGTTCGCGGCGGTCAACCGAAGGCCGGTAGCGCCCGGATGTGTGGTAGCGCGGTGGCGAACGCCTCCACGTGGGGGTAGGCGGCAGCAAAACGCAGGTGCAGGCGTCGGCCGTGACGCACCAGCCGGGCGGCGACGTTGAGAAATGCCAGGCGTAGTCGTTTTCCCCGCGCTCGACGCACCGCGCGGGGCAACGCCAGGGCGCGCAACCAGCACCCGATGTTGTGGGCCAGCGCGGCGGCCTGCCAGTACAGCCAGTTACCGAAGAACGATCGCGCCGGGGCGTGGATCATCCCCAAGTCGTTTTTGAGCGCCCGGATGGTGTCTTCGGGGATGCCGCCGCGCAGCCGGTGATGCGCCTCGACCTCGGCGGCGCTGAGCCGCTCGGCGGGCACGTTGGTGATGATCGCGTGCAGCCGCCAGCCATCCAGGTCATCGAAGGCCAGCTGCTCACCGGGCTGTTTGGGTTGGCGGCGCACGATCAGCCGCACACGCCGTCCCAGCACCGTGGTGGTGGTCTCGGCGATCTGGCTGCCCTTGTCGGTCTCCTGCCCTTTTGCCGGGGCCCATACGGTGTGCGGGTCGATGGCCAGCGCGTGGATCACGGCCGCGACCGGCTTGTACTGTGCAGGTCGGTGGGTGACGCGGGGACTGGCTCGCTTCAGGTGACCTCGTTGTCGTGGATACCTCGTACGCTTCGGTCTATGACCGAGGATGACAGCGGCGACAACGACGCGACCACCACCAGCTATCGGTCCCCGTTCGGAACCGAGGTCGACATGCGCGAGTCCCATCTGGCCGCGCTGCCCGGCAAGGTCTACCACGAGTGGTTTGAGTCCCTGAACCGCGCATCACAGGTGTTCAGCGGGAACACCGAGGAGCTGATGAAGCACCTGACGAAGTTCGTCGGCACCAGTGTTCACGTCAGCGAGCTTCCCGATGGCTTCGACGTGGAGGCGAACCGCCTGCTGCACAACTACCTGGCCTCGCTGGCGACGCTGCGGGATGTCCAGCGAATGGTGCACCGGAAGCTGTGGCCGGAGCGACACGCGCCAGACAGCGATACCGACAGGCGGACAACGTGGGAAGTCCGCGTCTGGGAGCCGAAGGTCACGGAGGCGTTCGGTGACGACTCGATCAAGTTCCTGATCGATCTGCGCAACTTCTCCTTGCACTACTCAATCCCGCCAGTTCGCGTGGGCACGACAAAGCGCCGGTCTAGCGGCAGGCCTTTGGAGCAGGGTAATCAGGTGCTCGTGGACCGCGCGGAACTGCTCAAGTGGAGCGGCTGGAAGGGGGCCTCGCGCAGGTACATCGAGTCCCATGACGGTGACATCGAGTTCCTGCCCGTCGTCGCGGCCTACTCGACCAAGGTCCGCGAGTTCTTCGGATGGTTCTGGGAACAAGTCATCGGCGTCAGGAAGGTTCGCATCGACCTTGCCGAGTACATCGGCAAGTCGAAGGAGTATTGGCTGTGGCGGCACGTCGAAGGAACCTGGGGACGCTACGGGCCGGACGGGCGAAGTGTCCAACGCCCGCGTCTCGCGGCCGCACGGCTGGAGCGTGCCGACTACGGGACTAGCGGTTGGAGGCTCATCACCGTCGGCGGGGATGGTGGGGCGACTGTAGGTGAAAGCGACTGGCCACCGCTGCCGCCCGGTCCGCGCTGAGAGACGACGCACAGTGTTCGGGCCAGCGGGCCACCAGTGGGCCAAGACAGGCGAGCGCAGCCCGGTACGTGCCGGACAAAACGGACGAAACACCCTGGTCAATGTGGACAGGCGAGTACGTGCCAACACCACCCGGACAGGCCCAGCGATGCGGGCGGGGTCGTGTCCCTGCGGCGGTGTAAAAGGGTGCGGACGTAGGTTCCCTCCAAGACGGGAAGTCTGAGGAAAGGAACCCACGTCCGTGTCGAAGAGGATATCGCCTGCGCAGCGGTTGCAGGCAGAGATTGATGGGGTGTTCGCCGGTGGTGAGGATTTTCGCGTGCAGTCGAGCGGGTGGCCCAGTTGGGCGCGCAGCTACTGCTGCAGTGCGCGTTGGAGGCCGAGGTGAGCGCGTTTTTGGGCCGGGATCGCTACCAGCGGGCCGCTACCAGCGAGGATCCGCGGGCTGGGATGCGTAACGGGTATTGCCCGACCACGGTCAAAACGACCGCCGGCCCGATCACGCTGCACCGGCCGAAGGTGCGCGGCACCACCGAGCGGTTCGCCAGCCAGTTGTTCGGCACGGGGGTGACCAAGACCAACGCGCTGGAGTCGCTGGTGATCGCCGGGTTCGTGCGCGGGTTGTCGACCCGCGACGTGGAGGCCACCTTGGTCGAGGCGCTCGGCGAGGGCGCGGCGGTGTCGAAGTCGACGGTGTCGCGGGTCTGTGAGGACATCAAGACCCAGTTCGAGTCCTGGAGCCGTCGGCGCCTCGACGAGGTGGAGCTGGACTACCTGTTTTTGGACGGCAGCCATTTCACGTACCACGCCAACGCCTCGGCCGAGCCGGTGCTCGCGGCGTGGGGCATCGACACCGACGGCAAACCGGTGTTCGTCGGGCTGGAGGCCGCCTGCAGCGAGTCCGGGGATGCCTGGGAGGGGTTTTTGCGCGGGCTCGGCGAGCGCGGGCTGGCCTGCCCGCTGCTGGTGATCAGCGACGGCGCACCCGGGTTGATCGGCGCGGTGGAGCGCACCATAGGTGCCGCGCTGCGCCAGCGGTGTCTGGTGCATCGCGCCAGAATTAACCGGCCCTCGCGGCCGGAGTCAAGAAGGCAGATCGGTCGAGTGATGGCGGCGTAGTCGTTGGAGGTGTTGATCGAGATTGGCCGCGACGCGCTGATGCCGGGCGGCCTCGTCGTCCCAGCCGCGGGCGTGGGCATCGGCTTGCAGGGCGCGGATGTCGTCGAGTTGCGCGCTGATCGTCGTGGTGGCCGCTGGGTCGGGGACGAAGAAGTCGCACTGTTCGCAGATGTTGGCGTAGGGGCAAGGCCCGGCGGCTTTGGGCCGGGCGCAAAAGCCGTGCGCGAGCCGGGTTTTGAGCATCTCGGCGTGCAGCCAGGCGACCTTGTCAGGTACTGGCGGTGCGGCGTTGACGGCGGTCAGTGGCAGCAGTTGACCGGCGCGGACCTTGTCCATCGCCGCCTGGTAGGCACTGCGGATGGTCGGGGTGGTGAGCTTGGCGTAGCGCAACGTCATCTCCGGGGTGACGTGGCCCATGAGCGCCATCAGCGCGGGTAACCCGATACCGCCGTTGATCAGGCTGGTGCCGAAGGTGTGCCGCAGCTGGTGTGGGGTGACGTGCAGCAGCTGCCCGTCGCGGCCGCACAGCCCGGCGGCGGCGACGGCATCGAGCAGGCCCTTGCGCAGCCGCAATGACGTTGGCCGACGGCCGTGTTCGAGGAATAAGAACTCAGTTAGCCGGCCGCCGCGGGGGTGAGGCAGCGCACGCTGGCGGCCCCGTTGGGCGATCCAGGCATCGATCACCTGCACGGTGTCCGGCTCCAGCGGCACCATGGGTTCGGAGTTGCCCTTGCCGACCGGCACTCGCAGCCAGGTGCCATGCCCGGCGAAGTCCAGCAGGCAGTCCAGTTCCAGGTCGAGCAGTTCGCCGAGGCGCATGCCGGTGGCGCGTAGCAGCAGCAGGCCGGTACGCACGAGTGCGTCATCGAGGTTGGCGACGGCCGTCGTCAGCGCCCGGTCGACGTCTGGGGTCAGGGCTCGGGGCAGCGCGTCGGGGGTGCGTGGGATGTCGGCGTAGAACAGCAGCCGCCGCGGCGGGGCCGACGGCCAGCTCCAGCCGGCGATGTCTTCGAAGAAGCAGCGCAGGTCGACCACGTCTTGGTGGAACGCGACCACGCCGATGGTGCGGCGCTGGCGGTTCTTGCCGCGCCACGGCCGGGCCCGCGCCCACGCCAGATACGGCTCAATATGGCGGGTCCGTTCGATCTCCTGCAGCCGGGTCACCTCGGGGTGGTGCTCAGCGAGGTAGTCGAAGAACACCAGCGCCGATCCGAGAGAATGGCGCCGGCGACGCGCCCGGAATCGCCTCGACCACGCCACAAAGCCCGCTTACGCTCGCACATCATGACCGAATTCTTACTAACGATCACTCACTTGCAACGGCGCCGGTAGATGTCGGCGCGGTGGTCGACGCGGTGAACCCAGATCGTCTGTGCCTCTTCGTCGATGCGGTAGAGGAGGCGGTAGGGGCCGCGGCGGGCGCTGTGGTAGCCGGCGAGCTCGCCGCGGAGCGGCTTGCCAACCCGGCGCGGTTCGCGAGCGAGGTCGCCGAAGGCGAATTCGATCACTGCTGCGAGGATTCGCCGCGGTACCTTGTCGAGGTCGCGTTTGGCTGAGGCCGTGAACCGGGTCGTGTACATACGATCCGAGTCGGCCACCTCAGCGTGACCGCCGCGGGACCTGGTACTCGGCTCGGATCTCATCTTCGCCGTAGGTCCGACCGGCTGCGACGTCGGCCTCGGACTGTCGTACCGACTCCACGACACCAGGCTGGGACAGCCAATGCAACGTCTCCTGAATGGATTCCCATTCCTCGACGCCGATCAGGACTGCGGCGGGCGCTCCGTTTTTGGTGATGGTGATCTGGTCGCGGGTGTCGCGTACCGCCTCGATGTACTCGTTGATCTTGGCCTTGACTTGAGTAACAGGTATGACTCGCATAGCACTATAGTACCGTAGTCAGGTCTGTTAATAACCTTAATTCGGTGCCGATAACGCTCAACTCACAGTTGGCATAGATGACCGAATTCTTGGCCGCAAGCTTCGGGTTGTCCGTTCCAGGTTTAGTTGGCACTTTTCCCGATAATCGTGACAGCCTACGGCGTGTCGCCCAAAGTCCCGGATATAGGTGGCATGCCTTTCGATTGGTGTTTCGCTCGGGGTTCGGTTGAGATCTTGGAGGCTTGATAGTCGGCTCGTGTGGATGTTGTGGGTGCCGGACTGCCTCACGGTGTGGTGGGGTCGGTTAGTAGCCCACGGTCGCGTGCCACGGCGGTAGTATTCGCCCATGTCAGTGGCGGTTGGCACGACCATCGCGGGGTATACAATCCTGCGGCTACTCGGTTCTGGCGGGATGGCCGACGTCTATCTTGCTCAGCACCCCAGGTTGCCGCGGCGCGACGCGCTAAAAGTCATCTCCGAGGCGGTAACAGCGGACACTGACTTCCGCGAGAGGTTTCACCGCGAAGCCGACCTGGCCGCGACACTATGGCACCCGAACATTGTCGGGGTGCATGACCGCGGCGAGTTCGAGGGCCACCTGTGGATCTCGATGGACTACGTCGAGGGCACCGACGCCGCGCAACTGGTCAAAAACCACTACCCGGCCGGGACGCCGATAAGCGACGTGTGCGCCATCGTCACCGCCGTCGCTGACGCGCTCGACTACGCCCACCACCGTGGCCTGTTGCATCGCGATGTCAAGCCCGCCAACATCTTGCTCACCGAGCCTGAGGACGGTAAGCGACGAATCCTGCTGGCCGACTTCGGCATTGCGCGACCACTCGCTGACATTAGTGGACTTACCGCGACCAATTTCACCGTGGGAACGGTGGCCTACGCCGCACCTGAGCAGTTGATGGGCGCGGACATCGACGGGCGCGCGGACCAGTACGCGCTGGCCGCCACCGCGTTTCATCTCCTCACGGGCGCACCGCCGTATCAGCATTCCAACCCAGTGGCAGTCATCAGCCAACACCTCAACGCAGCACTGCCAAAGCTCAGTGATCGGCGCCCGGAGTTGGCGTACCTCGCTCAGGTGTTGTCAATAGCGTTGGCCAAGGACCCCGCCGACCGGTTCGACCGGTGCTGCGACTTTGCCACCAAGCTCAGTGAGCGGGCCGCCGGCGACGCGGAAAGTGATCGTCCCACCGAGGCTGGCGTCACCGTCGCCGCCCGCACCGCGGGATCCGCGCAGGCGGAACGACACAGCGCGAAACCACCGTCGACGACCACGAAGTCCCCGCCGCGCCCTGAGGAAAGCCCGCCATCGGGCACCGAGCCAGCCGTGGCAAAGAAGCAGCGCAGGCGGCGTCGCCCAATCCTCGTCGGGGCGGCGATAGCGGTGGTGGTGTTCGCCGCCGTTGGTGCGACCCTCTACGTGGTCGAGCGGGAGAATCACGCAACCACTACCCCGCCAACCGGAACCTCGGCTCCAGTGGCCGCGCCACCGCCGTCTATCGTCCCGGCTTCAACACCTACGGTCACAGTGACGGCTACGCCTACACGCACGCGGCCGACCACAACGTAAGCGACCAGCCCCGCCGAGCTGGATCAGCGGTACCTCAACGAAATCAGCGCCCTGTGGGGCGGGACGCCTGGTAACCCCGATGCCACCATTCGTAACGGCCACCGCGCCTGTGAACTGCTGGCGCAGAACCCCGAGCCGTCCGCGGCCACCCGGACGCTACTGGCGGAACAGACGGCAGCGGGCGCGGCGGGGAATGGGGCAATAGATCCCGAGACGGAGTGGGCGCGGACCAGCGCTGTCGTGGTAGCCGCCTCCGAGGTGTACTGCCCACAGTAGTTTTCGTTACTTGACGATATCCTTTGTGGCACAGCGAAGTACAACCTGCTCGATGGCCAGCCGAGTGGCGTAGGTTGGTTGCCAAGCGCCTGGCAAACCGGGGTCACCCGCCCAACGAAGGCAAGCCCAATGAGTGACCTACCCACCGTCGAGGCGATGACTGAACTCTCGGCGCCGGCGCTGGCGAAAGCGACTACCGAGGTGCCCAGGTGATTCTCCCGCATATTTGGCTCTTCTGACGCTTCCGTGGGCCGGTTGTTGATGGAAGGGGCGCACGTCGTTGTGGCTTAAGGTTTCTGGCTTGTGGAAGGTCAGGAACCAAAGGAGCCAACAACGACGTGCGCAATGTGAGGCTATGGCGTGCGCTGCTGGGTGTCGACCAGCGCACCGTGATCGAAGACATCGAGTTCGAGGAGTTCGGGCAGGAAGACGCCGACGGCGACACGCTGGTGGTGGCGCGGGTGCGGCCGCGAAGTGGTGTTTCGCGCCGTTGTGGCCGCTGCGGTCGCAGGGCGCCCTGGTATGACCGGGGTGAGGGTCGGCGCCGGTGGCGGGGCCTGGATTGGGGCACGATGCAGGTGGTGCTGGAGGCCGATGCGCCGCGGGTGAACTGCCCCGCCCATGGGCCTACGGTGGTGGCGGTGCCGTGGGCGCGCCACCATGCCGGGCACACTTTGGCCTTTGATGACACGGTGGCCTGGCTGGCGGTGGCGTGTTCGAAAACCGCGGTGTGCGAGTTGATGCGGGTCGCCTGGCGCACCGTAGGGGCGATCGTGGCGAGGGTGTGGGCCGACACGGAGAAGAGGATCGACCGGTTTGCGGGTCTGCGTCGGATCGGCATCGATGAGATCTCCTACAAGCGTCACCACAAGTACCTCACGGTGGTGGTTGACCACGACAGCGGCCGGCTGGTGTGGGCCGCCCCGGGCCGCGACACCAAGACGCTGCGGCGGTTTTTCGACGCTCTGGGCGCCCAGCGGTGCGCGCAGATCACCCATGTGTCCGCCGATGCGGCGGAGTGGATTGCCGACGTGGTCGCCGAGCGCTGCCCGGACGCGATCCGCTGCGCAGATCCGTTTCATGTGCTGGCCTGGGCCACCGAGGCGCTGGATGCCGAGCGGCGCCGGGCCTGGAACGACGCGCGAGCGATCGCGCGCGGCGAGGCCAAATGGGGCCGTGGTCGCCCCGGCAGGAACACCGCACCGCGGCCGGGTCATGAACGGGCACGGCGGCTCAAAGCCGCCCGCTATGCGCTGTGGAAAAACCCCGAAGACCTCACCGAACGCCAAACCGCCAAACTGGCCTGGATCGCCAAGACCGACACCCGGCTCTACCGCGCGTACCTGCTCAAAGAGGGCCTGCGGCATGTGTTTTCGGTCAAAGGCCAGGACGGCAAAGACGCCCTCGACAAGTGGATCTCCTGGGCGCGGCGCTGCCGCATCCCGGTCTTCGTCGAGCTGGCCCACCGCATCAAACGCCACCGCGAGGCCATCGACGCCGCCCTCGACCACGGCCTGTCCCAAGGATTGATCGAATCCACCAACACCAAGATCCGCCTGCTCACCCGCATCGCATTCGGATTCCACAACCCCGCCGCGCTGATCGCCCTGGCCATGCTCGCCCTCGGCGGGCACCGACCCGCCCTGCCCGGCCGCGCCAAACACCCACGGATCAGTCAGTAGGGCCACAAATTTGGGCAAATGTTATCGCGCCGACTCGGACGGTGCTTACGCTGTAGGAGTCAAACAACGAGGTTTGGCGGAGGGCACCATGAAATGCAAAATTGCCCTATGTATAGCTGCGGCGGCCGGAGCCATGGTCACGTATGCCGCAGACATAGCGGCTAACCCGCCTGCGAGCCACGCTGACCCTCCTGGGCCAGTCTGTAACGCACCGGGGCTGCCGCCGTGTGCTGGTCCTGGGCCACTTACGCCTGAGCAGCAGTGCGGCTTGGTCGCGTGGATGACTTGGATGCCCTGTAACTGGTGGGGTATGCAAGTACCCGCCGGCACGCCAGGCAGCCTCTAATCACCCGGAACAACCACCTCCGGTCACAGCACCCCAATTGGCGAACGGGTCCGTGTGAAAAAGCCATAAGATTCCGTGACCGTTGGGACCGCACGCGACGGATAAGTTGGAGCCTGGCCCGCCTGCTGCGCCTCCACCGCGCGGCGCCAGCGCGACCGCTCAGCCCGGCGCTCGAACGGCACAGTGGTGGTTTGCGTCTGACTTCCCCGCAGAGATCGGGGTGAGAAATTACCCAAGGCTGGCGGTCTTCTCGGGTGATCCGAGAGGAGCTGTTCATGCCCGATCCCAAATGTCGTCGTCGTCCGTCGAGGCTGTCGGCGGAGACGAAGTGGGAGATTTTCTTGCAGGTCACCGCCGGGGAGATCAGCCAGGCCGAGGCTGCGCGCAAGTGGCACGTCGATGTGTCGACGGTGATCGCGATCCGGCGCACCGTCAAGGACGCCGCTCTTGCCGCGCTGGCCCGCAAGCCGGGGCGTCCTGGTGCGCAACGCGATTGGCAACTCGAAGCCGCCCGAACCGAGATCGCGCAGCTGACCGAGGCGGTCAAGGCCCAGGCCATCGAGTTGGCGGTCGTGGGGGGAAAATCCGGTTGGGGCTGAGCGGGCCGGTGCCGGCGCGGGTCCCCGCCGAGGTCAAGGAGCTAGTCCTCAAAACTGTCGACGACGCGGTCGCGGCCGGTTTCGCCCACACCTGGGCGTGCTCGCTGTGGCAGGTCTCCGACTCCCGGGTGCACCGGTGGCGGGCACGCCGTCGCGATGAGGGCACCCTGGTCGATCGGGCGCCGGGCGGGCATCCGGTGCACGCGCTGGTGCCCGAGGAGATCGCCGCGATCCTCGACATCACCGAGCGCTGGGGCACCATTGACCGCAGCCATCGCAAGCTCGCCCACCGCGGCTCCTACCAGGGCGTCGTGTGGGTGTCGCCGTCGAGCTTCCGGCGGGTACTGGTCGAGCACGGCCTGTCGCTGCCGCAGCCGGCGCCGCGCGGCCGATCCGAGAAGAAGCCGTGGCCAGACTGGCTGGTGTGGGCGCCGAACCGGATCTGGATCTGGGACGCGACGCATTTCACCCGCGCCCGCAGGGTCTGCTTCGCGGTGGTGGACGTGGTGTCGCGCAAGTGGATCGACACCCTGGTCTCGGTCGAGGAGACCGCCACCCAGGTCAAGGTGCTCTTCGAGCACGCGCTGCAGCTCGAGGGCCTGCTGGAGCTGCTCACTGACGAACGCCTCGACCTGGACCCCGACGACCCGCGCCGCCCGATCCTGCTCGCCGTCAGCGACAACGGGCCGCCGATGACCGCCCGCGACACCCGCGCGTTCATGGCGCTGATGGCCATCGCCCAACACCATGGCCGCCCGCACACGCCTACCGATCAGGCGTGGATCGAGTCGTTCTTCGGCCACATCAAGGGCGAGTGGCCGCACCTGGAGACCATCACCGACCCGTCCCTGCTGGAAGCCGAACTCGCAAGAGTGCGAACGGAATACAATTCCGTGGGGCTGTACGAGGCGATCGGTTACGTGACCCCCGACGACGAGCACACAGGGCGCGGCGAAACCATCCGGCAAGCCCGCCGCGACGGACTCGAACGTGCCCGGCAACGGCGACTCGACTACCATCGGCACACCAGCACCACCCCCACCGGGGAGATGCCATGAGTTGGGTAATTTCTCACGCCATCTCTGCGGTTAAGTCAGAAACGCCTCACCCGCTCGTCGGTGTCCATGTCGTTCCGCCTCGCTGCGCTCGGGGGCTCCACATGGACACCTCCCACCCAGGCAGCGCTACAGGCAACTATCGCGGAAGGGAGCACAAACGAATTCAACCATCAGATCACGGCCCCGAATCGGCCCCATCCACCCACGGATACGTCAGGAGGGCCGGTTTTATGCAGGGTCTCAAGCAGAAGCTCGGACCAGGTGTCGACGTGCGGATGAAGCTGGTGGAGTGGAACCGGTGAGCGTTAATGCCCAACCTGTGGGGGTAGCTTACGGATGTGCAACCAACCTGCCGTCGCCGCGTCGGCCAAGACGTGGTTTACCAGCCCTTGATCGATGAGGTTGCCGGAGAAATCGGTGTGCCGCACTGTCGGGCCGATGGGCTGGTAGCCGGCGGCTGCGTTGACGAGGGTGATGCTGGTCCCGCTGCCGCCGAAATCACAGACGGCGATGATCCCGCGGGCCGGCACGCCAGGATCGACGTGCAGCGCGACCAGCGCCGCCGTAGCGTCCGGTAGCAGCGACAACCGGCTGCGCGACCATTCGGACACCCGGCTCAGCGCCCCGCGTAACGCGTCCACCGCTGCCGGTCCCCAGTGGGCGGGATAGGTCACCGCCACCACCTGCGGCACCGCTCGCCCACCGGTGGCGCTGTAAGCAAGTGCGCGCAACGCGAGGGCAACCAGTGCCTCGCCGCGATGCGTCGAACCGTCGGACGCCTCGATACCGGCCGGGTCACCCACCCGGTCCACAAAGTCGGTGATCACCAGGCCCGGTTCGTCGATCCGCGGGTTGAGAACAGCTGGTGATTTTGTTGGCCGGTAGCGGTCGGGCCGGTTGTTGTCGGACTTGTTTGAGAGTATGTGACTGCCGGACTCTCGCCGGTCTGGGTTCGGATGGTTTTGTTGGTCATTATTGGCCACGTTGGTGGTACGTTCGATGCGTGATGGAGGAAATGCGATGAGCGCGAAGGTTGTCGTCAGCGCCTCGCTGTCCAGCAGCTATGACAAGCGGTATGTCGTCGTCGACGAGGCGACCGGTGAGGTGCTCGATGATGCTCAGGGCTACGGATACAAGACCGCGCAAAACGCGCACCGCGCACACTCCTTTAAGTCGATGTCGGCGAAGAAGAAGCGCGAGCGCGCCGCGGCGAAACGACGTGTGCAGCGTTGGTGTGGGCAGCGCCCAGAATTCGTGCAGCACCTCGAACAGGCGGCGTTCTACGCGATCAAGGACGGCGAGAACGTCACCGCAGCGGATGTGCGGGCGATGCTGGCCGAAGATGGCCTCGAATTGCCTTTTCCGGTCGAAGACCTGATGAGGCATTGGTGACATGGCTCATCGTGGCCCTGATGATTATGTGTCGGCGACCGCGGCGGCCTACCGGTTGGGGGTGTCGACGCGTACGTTGCGCCGCTACACCCAACAGGGCCGGTTGCCCGATGCCCGCAGTGCTGGTGGGCGACGGATCTTCCGGGTCGGCGACCTCGATGCCCTCACGCGTAAACCTCCAACAGGCACGGCTGTTGGGTACGCGCGGGTGTCGTCGCGGCGGCAGCAGGCCGAAGGTGGCCTCGATCGGCAGGTCGCGCGACTACAGGAACATGGCATCGATTTGATCGTGTTTGCCGATGTCGCGTCCGGGCTGTCGGACCGCCGGGCGGGGCTGGGTAAAGCGTTGAGCGAGTGCATGAAACCTGGTGTGGATCGGCTGGTGGTGGAGCATCCTGATCGGTTGGCGCGGTTCGGGGTCGGGGTGATCGAACACTTGTTGGCCGGCTATGGGGTGTCGGTGGTCTACATCGGCCGGCCTGAGAATGAGTCGGCTGAATCAGAGCTGGCGCGCGACATGCTGGCCATCGTGACCAGCTTCGCCGGCCGACTGTACGGGCAGCGCTCAGCGAAGACGAAGCGGCTACGGGCCGCGGTGTCAGCTGAAACCGAATCCGGTGATGCGGCATGACCGATCGTGAGTTGCGCGCGTGGCGCGGGGTGAAGCCGGTCGCTGCACCGGTGGGCGTGGCGATCAGCACCCGGGTGCGCACGACATCGCAGGACGATCAGGTGTTAGAGCGTGTGGCTGAGCATCTAGGCCGGTTGCGGCGCGCTGATCTTGCTGTGGTGTCTCGGCCCGGGCCGGTCGACGCGGCGCTGAACGCCGGCGAGCGGCGACAGCTGCGTCGGGATCGGTTGAATGCCCGCAAGAAAGGGTTGACTGCGGCGTCGTCGGCGCGGTGGGCTAATGCGATCATCGCCGCCAATGATGATCGGGTCCGCCGGGCCCGCGATGCCCAGTACCGCCATGGGGCGGGGTTACGGGCGGCGATCGCCACCATCGAGGCGCGTCTAGCGGCGCCGACCGCGGACATGCTGTCCGTCGCTGAGCGTAAGGCCCGCCGAAAAGCCAAGGCCGCCAGAGGGTATGCCAACCAAGCTGAACGTTTCCAGAAGCAACGTAGGCTGCGGCATCTACGGGGCGAGCTGGCCCGGGCGCAACAGGACCGCGCTGACGGTGTGGCGCATGTGGTGGAGGGCGGTAAACGCCTGGCTGCGACGCGCCATCACCTCGACAAGGCCGGTCTGACCGAAGCCCAGTGGCGCCGGCGGTGGCAGGCATCCCGGTGGCGAATCAGGGCGAACGGCTCGCCCGATGAACCGTTCGGGAATCTCACGATCACAGTGACCCCGGCCGGGCAGGTCAGTATCCGGTTGCCGAAACCGTTGGAACACTTCGCGAACGCCCCACGAGGCCGTTACGTCCTCTCCGGCCGCGCGGTGTTCGCGCACCGCGGCGGTGAATGGGTCCAGCGGATCATCGGCGCTAACTCGGTGTCCTACGCGATCAGCCGCAAACCCGGCAGGGCTGGGGTGTATCTCACCGCGGCGTGGGCGATCCCGTCTGTGCCGTACTGGGTAGGCCGCGACAATTGCGCAGTCGGCGACGACGTCTACGCCATCGGGTCGGTGGTGGGAGTGGATCTCAACGATGGGCACCTGGCGGTGCGCCGGCTGGACGCCCACGGCAACCCCGTGGGTGCGCCCAGGCGGATCGACATCGACCTCACCGGGTCGGCGTCGCGGCGTGACGCCCAGGTCCGCCACGCCATCACCGCGCTGATCAAGTACACGCGCCGCCACGGTGTTGCGACGATCGCGGTGGAGGACCTCGACTTCGCCGACGCCAGGATGAGCGGGCGGGAAACTATGGGCCGCGGCGCACGCGGGAAACGGTTCCGCCACACCGTGATATCACGCATCCCGACCGCGGTCTTCCGTACCCGGCTGACCGGTATGGCCGCGGCCGCCGGCATCCAACTGCTGGCAGTCAACCCGGCTTACAGCAGCATTTGGGGCGCCCAACACTGGCAGCGCCCCTACCCCAACGTCACCCGACACCAGGCAGCAGCCACCGTGATCGGGCGTCGCGCCCAAGGCTTTTCAGCCCGGCGGCGGGAAGGTGTGACACCACAGCGACCAGAGGATCATGTGGTGAGAGCTACCAACCAGGCCGGGCCCGACAGCCGACAGGTGACCACCGGTAGCCGCCACCGACCAAGGACGCGAGGAACCGAATCTCGCCCACCTTGCCGGAACGTACGCGGTGATCCGGGCCGGGCAACCGTTACCCCGGCACAGTTGGCCAACAACGACCAACTACGTTTGTAACGGTTCTCCGACGGCACACCGACTTCGGGGGGCCGCTGCCGATACAGGGTCAGCACGGACCGGCGGATGACGGCGCGCTCGGCGGTCACCGCCGCCAGGTGGGTGGCACCGATCGACAGGCCGATCACGAGCCTTGCGTCATCTGCCATTGCGCTCGGCCCACGCCCCCAAATTCATGCATTTGCTCCTCCCGCACGTGTTCCTACAGCACGCGACCGGCAACCCACCGACCACCCGCAACGCGACAGCTGGCGGCCCCCACCACGGTATCCGGCGCAGGGCCGTCGTCGACCAGCAGCGACACATACCAACGCCGTTCGGTCTCGACACGGTAGACGTCGTCGTGGTGCCCGATGGCCCGCTCGGGTGCCGTGGGTGCGGCGTTCGGGCCATACTCGGTGGATATGGCCTTCAAAGTGTGGCTTCGCGGCGCCGATCACCCGCTCGACCGCGGGGATGATGACATCTACGAATTCCTGCCCGGGGGTGTGCTGGCGGTTCGCTACGAGACCGCGGGGCGCTGGTCGGACTACTACCCGCCGACCTCCTGGGAGCACCTCGCGGCCGAGCCTAACCACCGACCCGGCGAACCGTTGGATCGGGCCAGCGGCCCGGACGCCGACCAGCGCGATCGGAGGACATCCCGTCCCGTGACCGATCCGGACTGACCGGCCGCCGGCTGCGGGCTTGCTTGCGCAAAGCGCCCCACTGTGCTGTGCGGTTTGCGTACCCTCCACGCATGAGCGAGTCCGCCGGCGACCCGGCACGTCAGATCATGCAGCTGGCTTCCTATCGAAAATGTGTGCAGCGTATCCGATCGGCGTGGCCAGGGTTCGTCGCCCGACGACGTGAGCGACTTCAACAAGGCTTGTCTGGCGCGCCGGTTGAAAAAATCGCGGAGAACATCCTGGAGGACTTGTTCACGATCGTCCTGGACTGGTCTCTGGCGGATGTCAACCTTCAGGTCGGACGGGCGGATGTGGTGCTCTCCGCGCTAGGGATCAAGCGGCTGGTGCTCGAGGTGAAACGGCCCGGCTCGCTGACCTGGCGCCGAGCAGCGGTGGACGCGGCCTTGGAGCAGGCGCGCCGCTACGCCGCCAGCCAGCGAGTCGGCGCGGTCGCGGTCAGCGACGCGACCATGCTGTACGCAGCCGATGTCGTCGACGGCGGGCTGCGCGATCGTGCCCTGGTGACACTTGACACGGAGCATGCTCCTGAGGCCCTGTGGTGGGTATCGGTTCACGGCATCTACCGGCCGTGCTCATTCGCGGCGGCCGATCTTGATTCCGGCCCCCGTCACGACACCATGAGCGTGCGCGAGGTCGACGGCGACGCGTTGCTGCATCCCAAGCACGGACTGGGCATGCGCTGCTTCGCGTACGTCGGCGCCGCCGACGACACGCGCACCTGGAAATTGCCGTACCGCTTGGCGGATGGAACGCCCGACGCCAAGCGCCTCCCGAAGGCGATCCAGTGCATCTTGAGCAACTATCGAGGTGCCCAGGTCGACATTCCTCGGGCGGCGGTCGCGGACGTGCTGGTGCGGCTCGGGATCGCCGCGGCAACGCTCCGGAAGATGCCATGCCAAACGGCGTCGACGGCTGACGTGTACCACATGGCTCACCAGGCCCTCGAACAGGTGAATCGGCTATCCGACGTTGGCTGCTGCGGCCCGTGAGCCAGCTGCGCGGCGGCGCAACCTCAACGGCTGTCCCACCAGCAGGCAACCATTAGCCGCCGTGGAGGCGCTGCCAGCCCGGTTGCTGTCACCTGGGCGCCGCCGGCCCGACAGCCGGGAATCGGGCGGCGGCGGTTCGACAACCACCTGGGGTCCACGATGAGTCAACGCCAGTGCGATCGCAAGCGAAATCATTTGTGGGCCAGCGCTTCCAGCCGAAAGGTCGCTCCTGCTCCAGAGAGTGCCGAGCGGCGCGATGTCACCATTTCCATCCGGTTCGGCCACGTGCCGCGCCGTCCGTGCGGCCGCACGCTATTGGACCGGCACCGGGATCCCGGCCGTGACGTGTGGCCGGGTCGACGACGCCATCCGCCCTCGGCGAACGGGCCGCCCGCGAAGTGATGGCCAGCCTGCACCCGAATCGGTCGGACCGCGGCACCCCGGCTGGCCAAGCACCGACCACCACGCGCATTGACGATTCGGTGCAAGCCCGGTAGTTCGCAGAATTTCATTCAAGCCTTATATTCAGCCCGGCCGGGCATGCCGAAACGCGTGAAGGGGAAGCCCGTGAAGACGTGGACGCTCAGCGTTGTGGTGATGGCGGCGGCGGTGGCCCTTGCGCCCGCGGCCCGAGCGGGCATGCAGATCGGCAACTACGCTCTAGAGACCAACAGGGATCCGGGCCACTCCTGGATCTGGGTGATCAGACCCTGCTCTCCGGAATGTGTCCACGTGCAGGCGGTGCCGCAGCCCAACGGGCAAGCAGCCCCCTATGACGCCGACGCGCAACTGGCCGGCGGTCGCTACACCATGAGCGTCGATGTGCCCGACGGGGTGCGCTGCGTCGTCTACTTCCTTCCCTCCCATGACACCTACACCTGGGACGCGGTGACGCTGGCCGGCTCGGTGGAATCCAGCTACGACGCGGGGTGTGGCGGCGCGCCCGGAGGGACCAACACCTACCCGTTCCAGCTCGTACGGTGGTAGCTCACCTTGCTCGCCGCTCGAGTTGACGAGCGGATCGGCTGCGGTGACCATTGACCTAATGGCGGCGAACCTGCGGCCCTTCGACCACGAAAAGCCCGGCGATGACGTATAAACCCGATACCGAGCCCGGGCTTCATATTGAGTTGTCCCTTGACCAGCGCCGGGCGCTCAAAGCCGCCGCCGCGCGCTTGCACACCGAATTCGCCGGCACCTTCGATGCGCAGACCATTGAACGGTTCGTGTACTCCTCCTACGACAAGGTCGCCGCCAGCGCGACCGTCTACGACTTTTTGGCGCTGCTGGCGGAGCGCTTCACCCGGCAGCGACTTCGCGCCCTGGCCAAGGTGGAGGGCAAATCACGCGACGGCAAGCCCGTGGTGTTGTTCCTGTGCAACCACAATGCGGGCCGATCCCAAATGGCGATGGCTTTTTTCAACTACCTCACCGGCGGCGAGGCGGTGGCGTGGTCTGCCGGTTCGCGGCCCCAGGGTGCGGTGGACCCCGCGGTCGTCGCCGTGATGGCGGAGCGCGGCATCGACATCACCGGCGAATTCCCCAAACCGTGGACCGATGAGATCGTTCAAGCTGCCGATCTGATCGCGACCATGGGCTGCGGCGACGCCCCAACCGGGCCCGGCCTTCACTACCAGGACTGGGTCATCGACGACCCAGACGGCAAAGACGCCGCGGAGCTGCGGGCCATCCGCGATGAAATCGAGCGTCAAGTGCGCGGACTGATCGCCGAATTGGGGCTCCCCTGCCGCGCCTGAACGGGCTACTGGCCATTTCTTTCGGGTTCCTGTGCTTAGATTCGCTCGCCAGTTGATTTCGGCTCGGGATCAAGGAGGCCGCGATGCGGATCCGAGGCCGTCGAGTGTCGTCGAGCCTGACTGCTTGGCTGGCCGCACTGGTATTGCTGCCGGCGTGTGGCCCGGACGCCGCAAGTTCAGGGCAGACGTCGCCGCAACGAACGCCGGCAACAACCGCCCCGGTCGCGGTTACCTCGACAACCGCGATCGCGGCCGCACCGGCCGTGCACGGCGCCCTAACCAAGAAGTGGATTGACCTGCAAATCGGGGAATGCCTCGCTGACCCTGCGCCTCTCGATCCCGGCGTGCTGACCGTGACAACCGTCGACTGCGCGACAACACACCAAGCGGAGGTTTATCTGCGGGCACCGATGGCCGATACCCCAGCCTTCGCCGAGGTGGCCAATCAAGACTGCGCGGCGGGATTTTCCGAGTACACGGGGCGTCGCATCGACGGCAGCCCGTTCACCACCGCGTATCTCGTCGACTCCGAGCAGGACCGAACATCGGCCGCCACGCCAACCCCACCCCAAGCACCTTGACGTCCTCCCCGCACTGAAGATGCGGGGATTCCTCGTGCCGGCCAGCTGTCTCGTTGTTCATGCTGCGAGCAACGCCGTGGGCTGGTCGGTAGTGGAGGTTCGCGCCGAGCGGCTCTGTCGTATCGCGGTTTTGGCTTTACGCCGGGCTTTGATACGCGCCACGGACCTCCGCGAAGGCGGATGTCTGCGGCCTCGCCGCTTGTGTGCTTGCGCACTACGGCTGGACTTCGGCGGCTCGTCGACGTCCTGACGATGCCACCAGCCCGCGCGGGCTGACGGCAAGTCCAGCCGGTCGCGACCATCAGCCTGCGTCCGGACATGCAGTCCCAGGTAGGCCGAAAACAGGTCCCGATCTTCTTTGATGCCGCACCCGCAACGGTGCACCCGCTGGGAGAGCGGCTTTTTCTTTTTCGTCCCGCACAGGCAGGTTTGCGACAAGGCGGTCGTGTATGGGCTGTACTGGTAGAGACGACCACCGCCGGCGCTTTCAGCCTTGCGGCGGATGGTCTCCACGAGCAGTCCCGGTGCCCGGTCGCGCACAGTGCGCGGGAAGTTCTTCTGCCACGAAACGTAATTCAGCTTCTCACACACCACATCGCCGCCGTGCGCCAACAACCTGTTAGCCAGCGCCCCGTGCAACGTCTTACGGTGCTGCGCGAGCCGGCGATGCTGCTCAGCTACCACCGTGGCGCTCTGCGTGGCGGCGCGGGAACGCTGCTGCCAGTCGCAGCGGCCAGTCTTATGCGTGCCGTCGGGGTTGAAGCAGCCCGGCGAGCCGGCACGGTGCGCACGATCCATGCGCCGCTGGGCACGGCGTAACCGCAGCGTGTTCAAACGGATGCGATCAGCCAGCGGCTCAACCCATCCCACCCAGGCCCCGTCGCTGCGCTCGAGGGCCACCGCGATCTGACTGGGCCCCAGATCAAACGACACCCGGCCATCACCGACCGGATGCCGCCGGGTGGGGCGCCCATCGCAGACCAGTTGCATGCGGTAGGTGTCGCGCCCATTGATGACGGTGCGCACGATGCGGGTGGACAACACCTTGCCCGCGGCGATCAGCGCCTCAATCTCGGCCAACTCGGCCCGCTGCTCCTTACCACGGCGACCTGTCTGGGCGGGCGCGGCGATCGGAACCACGAACCCCGCGCCCCACTGCAACCCGATTAACCGCCCAGCATCATCGGTGTTCGGCCGCAGCGCACCGTTGCCGTCTTTGGCCGCCAGCGAACGCAACCCCCGCTTGGACTTGAAACGCGGTTTGCCCTTCGTGCCGACGTGCCACTGGCACACAGCATCAAACGCTCGCGCCCCCAGACTCTGGGTCTCCTGCGCCGGCAGGTGCTCCCGCACCCACGACCGCCGCAGCGACGAGGCCAACGACTGCGCGGCATCGGCGGTGAAACCATGAGCGGCCTGCACCGACCGAAACGCCGCCCGCCGCACCTGACGCTCAGCGGGGCTGCGATGTGGCAATTCACGGGCGGCCTGCCACGCCGGATCGGCCTTCACCGCGCGACACCGGGCGATGAACTCATCGAGCACCGCGTTATACACCCGCGCACCGGTGAAAAACCGGGTCCGAATCTCTCGGCACTGCGTCGGCGCCGGGCGCAGCGGCCACGACCGCACATGCGTGGGCGCCCCCTTCGCGCGTTTCCGCGCACGCGACTTGCCCACCGGCATAGTGTCCGGTGTCGTTGCCTGCTGGTAGCTGTTACCCACAGCTCAACCGTAGAGGTGCCCACTGACACAAACGACGTACCGCCGCGCCCGGCACAGGGTGTCGCTGCTGCACGCCCACCTCGTCTTCGTGACCAAATACCGACGCAAACTGTTCACCGACCCGATGCTCACCTTCGCCGACACCACCATGCGCACCGTGTGCGCCGAGCTGGATGTCGAGTTGGTCGAGTTCAACGGCGAAGCCGACCACGTGCATCTGCTGGTCGCTTATCCGCCCACGCTGGCGATCTCGACGCTGGCGCACCGCCTCAAAGGCCGCACGGCCTACGCCGTTCGCCGGGAATACACCGGCGCATGCGGGCGCGCCGGCATGCGCAGCCACCTGTGGTCCCCTTCGTATTTCGCCGTCTCCTGCGGAGGCGCCCCGCTGTCGATCATCAAGCAATACATCGACGGCCAAGCCCGACCTCTCTAAGCGCCGGGCTACGCCCGCCGACACATAGGATGGGCTCACCCGCCATGAATGGCGAGGCTTGCGGCCAAGAATTCGGTCATCTGCCTGCTCCAGCCGGCTGACGGTCGGCCGCTGACCGGCTCCGCTCGTCGCAGGTGATCGCGCCGGACTACAGTCGGACCAGCACCGTAACCGGTTGGGGAGCAGTCGGTCCCGCACCTTAACCGCCTCGATACCAGTTCAGCGTGAATCACGGTGGGATCCATCAACACCATGGGATCGGCACGCAATCACCAATCAAGGCCCTGGCTTTTTAGCCAGTCGTTCACCGTGATTGCCGCAGGGTGCCCCTGCATGAGCTGCCGGTGAGGCTAGCGGCCGTATGGCCGCCGGTCGATTCAGCGCCCGATCCCCGAATTCGGCCGCGAAAACGCCAACAGCCGCTGACCCGACTTCCGCAGTTCGTAGGCATATTTCGGGGTAGCGCGGAGCGATTGTGCTGGTAGGAGGCTTGCAGAGTCACCGAAACGGCGGATTCGTGTAGGCACACGAGTTCTGGCGTGTCGCTGGACTTCACCAGCGAATATGTGCTAGCAGTGTAGGGGTGTACCTGCGGGAGACGAAGCGGCGCAACCGCGACGGGTCGACGGTGTCGTATCTGCAGCTGGCGCACAGCGAACGCCATCCGGTCACCGGGGTGCCCTCGGCGAAGGTGATCCACAACTTCGGCCGCGCTGACACCGTGGACCGCGACGCGCTGGCCCGACTGGTCGCCTCGATCTCGCGGTTCCTCGACCCGGCACAGGCGATCGCGGCCGCGCACACCGGCGAGATCGAGATCTTGGACTCGCGCCGCTTCGGCGGGGCATGGGTGCTCGACCAACTCTGGGACCGGCTGGGTGTGGGCGCGGCGCTGCGCCGGGTCGCCGCGGACCGGCGCCTGGACGCCGCGACCGTGGAGCGGGTGCTGTTCGCGCTGGTGGCGCAGCGGGCGCTGGAACCGGGCAGCAAGCTGGGCGCCACACGGTGGGTCGCCGAACGGGTCGCGATCGCCGAGTGCCCCGGGTTTTCCGATGACGCGGCGTATCGGTCGATGGACTTTTTGCTCGCCGCGCTAGGCGAGATCGCCGCGCAGATCTTCGATTCGGTCGCGCACCTGCTCAACCTGGACGTCGACATCGTCTTCATCGACACCACCTCCACCTACTGGGAGGTCGATGTGCCCGACGAACTGGCCGACCTGGCCCCCGAACCCGAGGTCGACGACGGCACCGCGAAAGCGGTCGAGCGGGCCGCGCGCCGGTTCGGCAAGTCCAAGGACCACCGCGACGACCGGCCTCAGGTGGTGATCGCGATGGCGGTGACCCGCGACGGAATCCCGGTGCGCTGCTGGACCTTTCCCGGCAGTGAGAGCGATCAGCGGATCATCCGCACGGTCAAAGACGATCTGGGATCGTGGAATCTGCACCGGCTGGTGTGGGTGGCCGACGCCGGGTTTGCTTCCGCGGCCAACCGCGCCTATCTCACCCGCGGCGGCGGGCACTACATCCACGCCGAGAAGCTGCGCCACACCAACGCCGAGGCCGCCGACGCGCTGGCCCGCCCCGGCCGTTACCACGACGTGGCCGACAACCTGCGGGTCAAGGAGATTCGGGTGGCACCCGGCGGCGGCAACAACGAGGGGGTGCGTGCGGAGCGGTTCGTGGTGTGCCACAACCCGGATGCCGCCGACCGTGACGCAGCAGTGCGTGAGCGGCTCATCGAGCACCTCTCCGGGCTGATCGATGGCTCGGACGCCTGGCCGAAACGCAAGCGCGACGAGTTCGTCGGCTCCTTGAAGGGCAAGCCCGGGCTGCGCAGGCTGTTGCGGCGCACCAAGACCGGGCTGCTGCGCATCGACCGCGCCGCCGCCCAACGTGAAGCCCACTACGACGGCAAGTGGCTGCTGCGCACTTCCGACCTCACGCTTACCGCCGAGGATTTGGCCGCCGCCTACAAGCAGCTGCTCGCGGTGGAACGCGGCTGGCGCGACGCCAAGAGCTCGCTGGGGCTGCGCCCGGTCTACCACCACCGCGAGGACCGCATCCGCGCTCACGTCCAACTGTGTTGGCTGGCACTGCTTCTCATCCGCGTCGCAGAAACCCGCACCGGCGACACCTGGCGCAATCTGCGCCACGAACTCGACCGCATGCACCTGGTCACCTTCGCCACCGCCGACGGCCGCGTGGCGCAACGCTCCGCCCTCACCGGCGATCAGAAAACCATCCTCGCCGCGCTCGACCTACCCGAACCACCCAAGTACCTCGACTTCACACCCGGCATCGACGCCGCCGTCGCCGACTGACGAACCCCGCCCGGATCGCTGGCGTCGTGTAGTAACACGACCCAAATCGGCTCATCCCACGTTTGCGCTAGTAAACGCCCAAATCCGGCGATCCGTGTGCCCACTATCTGCGGAAGTCAGGGCTGGGGAACGGGACTGCCACGGCCGGCTTGCGGGCAGCGCTGCGCCAGGCCTTAACAGACACGTAGGCCTTACCAGACACGTAGGCCTTACCAGACACGTAGGCCTTACCAGACACGCACCCAGTCGACGAGCATGTCCGCCGGATACGTGCCTCCGCGGGGATCGCCCCCGCCCGAGCCGGCAACCGCGAGATTGAAAACCGTGAACATCTGGTAGCCGGGGTCGTTGAACGGCCAGTCCGGCAGGGAGTTCGCCGGGACGTCGAAGTACGGTGACGCGCCGTCAACGTAGTCCTGCCAGAAACGGATACCGGCGGCGTCCCATTGGCATCGCCACGTGTGCCACGCGCTGTCCACAGCGACGTTGTGGGTCTTCCACTGGGAGCCATTGGGTTTCGCGTGGACTGTGGTCGCCGACGGCCAGTTGCCGTTGCCGTACCACTCCAGCACGTCGATTTCGCCGCGGTCCTCATTGCCCAGCCAGAAGGCCGGCCAGCAACCCGCGGTCAGGCAGTTCAGCTTGACGCGGGCTTCCCAGGTGTGGCCGATGCCACCCTTCCACACGCTTTGTACTTTGCCGCTGTAGTAGGTTGCGCCGTCTTTTGCGGCCCGCAGCACCAGATTGGAGTTGCCGTCGAGGAACACGTTTCGGCGGTCGTCGCGATACTGCCCGACGTTTTCGGGCCGCTCCCAAAACGTCGGGTTCTTCATCGACTCCCGGGCGCGCGCCACCGTCCACTTCGACGGAGTCGGGGCGGACCCGGCCGGCCCGTCGAACTCGTCCTGAAAAAGATAGGTCCCCGAGCCGGCGCCCGGCGGTGCGGCGGGCGAGCGCCGTTGCTCCACCGGTGCGGCCAGCAGCGACGGGCGGGCCCGGGCACCCGGAACCCGGATCGCGCTCGCCACGACGCCGATCCCCATCGTCACCATCAGCCTGCGTCGGTCTATCTCAGGCATGTGTCAAATGGAACCACGCGGCCCGGTGACGCGCAGCGGGGGATCCGGCGCCGGCCGCTAAGACCACGGTGCGCTGGCCGCTCGTCACGCAACTCAGCGCAGCCCGGATCACCGGCGTGCGAGCTTCTCGCGGGCCGTATCGGTGAGGAAGCGCCTCATCGGCACCGGCCGAAAGGCTCGGGCCGCGTCCGTGAGCGCGTCGCGTGACGTTGCGCTCAGCTCGATGTCCGCGGCGGCGGCGTTGAACTCCAGTTGCTCGACACTGGACGCCCCGGGAATGGCGACCACGCCCGGCAGGCTGATCAGCCAGGCGAGCGCTACCTGCGCCGGTCTGGCGCCCACCTCCGCCGCGACGTCACGCAACACGCCCAGCAGCGGCTCGATTCGGCGCAGGTTCTCGCCGCCGAACAACGGGTTTAGCGCGCGAATTCCGCCCGGGCGGTTGTCCAGGCCGTATTTGCCGCTCAGTAGTCCTTGTGCCAGCGGGCTGTAGGCGATCACGACACGGTTCTCGCGCTCGGCGAACGGGACGAGGTCGTCGAGGGGCCCGGGATGGGCCAGGGAGAAATGGACCTGGTTGCTGATGACCGGGCGCCCGAGCGCGGCATCGGCCTTCTGCCACCGTGACAGGGAATAGTTCGAGACGCCGACCGCGCCGATGACCCCGCTGTCGAGCAGGTCCCGCATTCCCGGCATGATCACCGCGTCGGGGACCAGCGGGTTGGGCTGATGGATCTGATAGAGCGGGATGCGGTCCAACTGCAGTCGGCGCGCGCTGGCTCGCGCCCGCTGCCTGATCACCGCGGGAAACGGGGCGATCGGCATGACCTTGCTGGCCACGGCGACCTCGCCACGACGCTCGCCGAGCGCCTCGCCGAGTATCCGTTCGCTTTTTCCCAGCCCGTATATCTCGGCGGTGTCAAACAGCGTGACCCCCAACGTCAGGGCCCGCCGAACGATGTCCCGGGCGGTACCGGCGGCGTAGCGCTTGCCGTAGCCCCACTCGAGCGAGCCGAACTGCCAGGTACCCAGCCCGATCCGGCTGACTTTTCCGATTCCATCGACATCCAGGTATTTCATACCGACCACCGTACTGAGACGGCCGACGCGCACCTAGCGCCGAAGGCCCGCAAACCGTAAGTGCCCCTCGACCCCAATCGGGCGCTGGGCCATAGGATCGGCCAATGCGTCTCGACGAGTACCTGTCACTGGATGCGACGGCGCTTGCTGAGCTGGTCAAAAGCAAGCAGATCACCCCGGCCGAACTGCTGGCTTTGGCGCGCCAGCGCGCCGACGCCGTCAATCCCAGGTTGAACGCGATCGTCCGTCGCCTCGACGACGTCGCCGACAGGCAGGCCGCCGACCCGAACCTGCGCGGCGCATTTGCCGGAGTCCCGTTTCTGATCAAAGACCTCGATCAGCACTACCGGGGGTTTCCCACCTCGTGCGGGTCACGATCGCTGGCCAACGACGTGGCCGACCGGCACGCCCTGGTCACGCAACGGTTCCTCGATGCGGGCCTGGTGATCTTCGGCATGACCAATACGCCCGAGTTCGGGGCCAAGGCCGTAACCGAGTCCGAGTACTGGGGTCCGGCCCGAAACCCGTGGAACACCGGGCGCACTCCCGGTGGCTCGTCGGGCGGATCCGGGGCGGCCGTCGCGGCGGGAATCGTTCCGGCAGCAGGGGGCAACGACGGCGGCGGTTCGATTCGCATCCCCGCCGCCTGCAACGGGCTCGTGGGCCTCAAAACCAGCCGGGGGCTCTCGCCCTACGGGCCCCAGACCGGCGAGCCATTGTTCGGCATGGCAACCCAGGGCGTCGTTTCGCGCACGGTGCGCGACAGCGCCGCCCTCTGCGACGCGATCATCGGCCCCAACCCACGCTCCGGCTATCAGGTTGCGCTTCCGGAGGTCCCGTTCGCGGCACACATCAAGAAGCGGCCGGGCAACTGCAAGATCGGGTACTCGACCTATTCGGTGATCAATCCCCATCCTCATCGGGAGGCCATCGCCGCGGTGGAGGAGACGGCGCAGCTGCTGAGCGATTTGGGCCATCACGTCGAGGAAGTCCCGCCACCCTTCGATGAGGCCGCACTGGCACGCGACTTTCTCGCCATTTGGTTCGCGCAGCTCCACCGGCAAGTCGCGGAGATTAAACAGCGGATCGGCGCCCGTGACAGCGACTTCGAGGCCGACACCCTGGCCATGAGTGAGCTTGGCCGGGCCGCCGGCGTGCTGGCGCCGATGCTTGCGCTGGAAAACCGCAACACCTACATCCAATCCCTGGCGACGTTTCACGAGAGCTACGACTACTTTCTGACCCCCACCCTGGCCACCCCTCCCCTGATGATCGGTGCCACCGCGACACCACGTCCCTTGCAGGCGCTCTCGCGGGTGATCAGCAAGTTGCGCGCCGGAAAAGTGCTGGCGCTGCTCAAAATTCTGGATGACCTCATCCAGCAGAGCCTGGGCTGGGTGCCCTATACGCAGCTCGCCAACCTCACCGGACGACCCGCGATCAGCGTGCCGCTGCATTGGACCGGCACCGGGCTTCCCCTGGGCGTGCAGTTCGTGGGCCGCCTCGGTGCCGACGGTGATCTTTTACAGCTGGCCGCCCAACTCGAAGAATCCCGCCCATGGGCGCAGCGGCATCCGGCGCCGGTGTCACCGGCCGGCTAGCCCCCTGGGTGTGCCCTGGCAGCACGGCAGGTGCATCGGCGGGGCGGCACCGTCAAGACGGCACCTTTCACCGGCGTTGCCGTGGAGTGCCGTCAAGCAAGCAACTCGGTGCCGGGTGTGGCCCGCACCGCCAGCTACGACGGCGCGGTGGCCGGTGATCGCCTACAGCTCGCCCAGGTCATCCGGTACGTCGACGGCGTGCTCCCGCAGCGCCTCCAAAGCGACCACGTCGAGGGTGCGCTCGTGGGTGCAGGCCAGCACCACCGGAGCGGCGCAGCCGTCCCGGTAGGCGCGAAGCCAGTTGAGGGCGGTGACGCACCAGCGGTCACCGGGTGTCAGGCCCGGGAACCGGTACTCGGGCCGCGGCGTCACCAGGTCGTTGCCGATGGAGCGCTGGTGCTCGAGGAACTCGGCCGTCACGACGGCGCAGATGGTGTGCAGGCCAAGGTCCTCGGGCCCGGTCGAACAACAGCCGTCGCGGTAAAAGCCGGTGAGCGGATCGGTGCCGCACGGCTCCAGGGGGCCGCCCAGCACATTGCGATCGGGCATTGCCCCAGTATGCCGGGCACGGCCGCCGGCGTTTGCCGCGATGCCCGTGAGACTCGTGGCCAGCCGGCCATGGCGCGCCGGTCGCCGTTTTACGTATGCCAGCCACCGCCCGCTGCCGGGTGACGCCTCGGCGCGGCGCCGCTCGCCGCTGCACCGGCGACGGGGATCAGCCCGGCCGACACCCCACCGCACCGGCCGTCCTTGGCGGCTCGACCGCCTAGAGGCCGTCGGCGGGCGGGGGCGTGGCGATGTCGGCGTTCCCACGGTCATTGAGCGCGCTGTGCCGGCGACCCCACACCAGGTAAAAAACCGACGCCAGCGCCAACCAGCCGGCGAACGCGATCCAGGTGTACCAATGCAGGCTGCACGCGATGTAGGCGCACACCGCCGCGGACAGGATCGGCGTGATCGGATAGCCGGGCATCGTGTAGCCACGGGGCACCTCCGGCGCCCGGACCCGCAGCACGATCACGCTCAGCGAGACCACGATGAACGCGGCCAGGGTGCCGAGGGAGACGATTTCGGCCAGCTGTTCCAGGGGCGCCAGGCCGGCCAGGATCGCGACCACGACACCCACGATCGCGGTGTTGCTGATGGGCGTCATCGTGCGCGGGTTGACCGTCGCGAACGTCGCGGGCAATAGTCCGTCACGGCCCACCGCGAACAGGATTCGGGTCTGGCCGTACATCGTCACCAGCGTGACCGAAAAGATCGATGCCGCCGCGCCGACAGCCAGGATCGTGCCGCCGGTGGCATTCCCGGTGATGGCGTCCAGGATCGCGGCCAGCCCCGCCTCTTGACCCTGAAACTCTTGCCATGGCTGGCCGCCCACCGCGGCGACCGCCACGAGCACATAGACACCGATCACGATGAGCATGGCCGCGATAATCGCTCGCGGTATCGCGTGTTGGGGGTCTTTGACCTCGTCACCGGCGGTGGAGACCGCGTCCAGCCCGATGTAGGTGAAAAAGATCGTGCCCGCCGCCAGGCTAATGCCCGAGAGCCCGAACGGCGCGAAGTCGGCAAACCGCCGCACGCTGAACCCGGTGAAGGCAATAACCGCGAACATCAGCAGCACTGCCAGTTTGATCAGCACCATCACCGTGTTCGCCTTGGCCGATTCGCTGACGCCGCCGATTAGCAGCGCCGTGCACATGGCCACCAAGACGATGGCGGGCAGGTTGACAACGCCGGCATGGGCATCCCACGGCCCAGCTGAAATAGCTTGGGGCAGTTGAACTCCGAACGTGTTACTGAACACCTTGTTCAGGTACTGACTCCACCCGACAGCCACCGCGGCCGTGGACACGCTGTACTCAAGCACAAGGCACGCCGCGACGCAAACTGCCGCGAACTCACCAAGGATGGCGTAGGAGTACGAGTAGGCCGATCCGGAAACCGGTAGCGCCGAAGCGAGCTCGGCGTAGCAGATGGCGGTCAGACCCGCTGCGACGCCGGCGATGACAAACGAGATGATCACTGCCGGACCGGCCTGCGGTACCGACACCGAGAGAATGACGAAGATACCCGTGCCCACCGTCGAGCCGACGCCAAACATGGTGAGCTGAAACGTTCCCAGCCTGCGCCGCAGGTGATCTGAGGCGCCAGGAGCGACCGGTCCCCCACTGAGCGGCCGGCGCCGCAGCATCTGCTGCGGCAGGCCGAGCGCCGGAGATGACATGGTGCCTCCTCGCCAGGATGCTATGCGTATGACAGGGTTCCCGGGGGGCATCGACAAATCACCGGGTACGCCACCGGCCCGGCGGCCAGCTAGGCAGCCCGGTTAGGCTGGGAGTCGCTGTTTGATCGCGGCGTCTTGCTTTCGGCCTACGTCGGTGATGAAATCCCGCGGTGCGGGCACGCCGGGAGGGCCGTCGAATTCGAGGGTGACGAACGCCCTGCCCTCGGTAAAACGCAACATCGTCATACCCTTGGACCCATCCGCTGCGTCTCCCGAGACCGTCGTCCCCCCGGTGCCGACGCGTACCGGGGCGGGCTTTCCGGTGCCGGCCCCCGGCAGCGTGGCCTTTGCGGCGTCCAGCGCGGCTTGGGCCGCGGCGGGGTCCGGAAAGATCAGGATGGTGTCGATGATGGCGTGGCCGCCGTCCTGAGTTTTGAATGTCATCTGCGCGCCTTCCTGACCATCCGGATTCCGCCTCGGCTGGCCTGCGGCGAAGGCTTCCGGCGCGTTGATCTCACCGGGGCCGATGAGCAGCGTCGTGTAGTCCGCGGAGCGGGCCGGTGCCGAGGCGGGGGCTGGGCCCCGGCCGCCGGGGGCCGGGGAGGCTGATCGCTGCGGCGCGGCCGGCTTCGAATTGCTGCTGCATCCAGCAACAGAGGCCCCCAGGACCGCGGCCGCCGTAGCAAGTACGGCGGTCGCCACCAGCGACGTCGTCTTCATCCCCTGGTCGCCCCTCCGGAACATCCCCGCCGAACGGCCTGCACAGGGCACACCGATGCGCGGGTAACTATCTGGCTCTTGAAGCTTAACGGCCGCCCGCGCCCGGCTCGGATCCGCGCGCCACCCGGCTGAAAAATCGGCGTCTGACGTGGGGCGGGCGGGGCTCGAACCCGCGACCAACGGATTATGAGTCCCTTTTCAACGCCCTTCGACCAGCGGAAAATGGTTAGCTGATCGCACCGAATCACCTGCAAGATAACGCTTTCGGGCGTTGCCAGTACGGTTGCGGTACGCCTACGGTACGCCTACAAATTGCCCTCGGGCGCCGGTATCTCGCCGGCACGGACGTGTTAGCTAGACGTCAATACCGCAGGGGGCTGACACAATGCTAAGCATGAAGCTGGTGGGGTGGCACCACATGATCGACAACTCGTTCACGACAACCCCCGAGTTCACGAAAGTGCACAACGACATCACGGCTGCGATTGCTGCTATCGCCTGGCCGCCTGGCGCGGCCGACTTCACCTTGAACCCGACGAGAGACGGCAATGGCGTCAAGCCGATCAAAAATGCGTTCGTGGAGGTTCTTGTAGCGCGAGGATGGTTGCCGGAGAGCAGGCCCAGGCGGCTTGATGCCGAGTACACGTTCAACGATGGGGTGAAGTTTGGCGCTGAATGGGAGACGGGCAACATTTCATCAAGCCACCGGGCAATAAATCGTATGTTGTTGGGCGCCTTTGAGGGCGAGCTTCGTGGAGGCATTCTGGTAGTCCCAAGTCGCGCTACCTATCGCTTTCTTACCGATCGTGTCGGGAACTACCAAGAACTCGTGCCATACCTGCCCCTGTGGTCGAGCTACGGCAAGGTTCTACCGGCCAAGGCCTATCTGGGAATCGTCGTCTTCGAGCATGACGCGCTCGACGAAAGTGTCCCGACCATCACCAAAGGGACGGATGGGCGGGCGCTGATTTGAGCCGCCGCTCTGCTGTCAGACCTTTGGCTGAATCGCCCAGCCCGGGGAGCACCACGTCGGCTGCCTGACCGGTCATCCGCCGCACAATCGGCTCCACATCGCCGAGTTCGATACCGATCCAGTGACGGTGCATTCGCTCCGCGACGGCGTACGTGGTGCCGCTGCCACCAAACGGGTCAAGCACCAAGTCCCCGGGCACAGACGAGATCGTGAGTACGCGTTCAAGAAGCTTCTCAGACAACTCGTTGGCTCCACGTCGCTTAGTCTTGGCATGTCGGACGGGAGGGATGTCAGCCCAGACGTCTGTTAGGTTGAGACCATCCGGATGCAGTTTGTTTCTGTGACCGCCATAGTCTTTCACATCGCCGCCACAGTGTCGGCACACCGGAATGGGAACCCGCGGCCGCACAAAGGATTTGGGCTTGCCTTTCGTGTAGTACAGAAGGCTGTAGTGCGACGGGTAAAGCTTGTTTTGAATCGGCAATCCATACTTAATGTCGATGGTGATCCAGTGCCGAAAGGCCATGCCGGCATTGTTGAGGAAGTGACCAAGTTCGATGTTCCAGCGGGGGATGTTGAAGAGGTAGAACGCTCCACCTGGCGCAAGGACGCGAACGCATTCCTTGATCCAGGACTCACACCATGCGAGGTATTCCTCCGCTAGACGGGCATCGTCGATCCCCTTGCCATAGTCCTTCTTGAGATTGAATGGCGGGTCCGCGAAGACTAGATCAACGCATCCATCGTCTAGTGCTGGCAACAACTCCAAGCAGTCGCCCTTGTAGAGTAAGCCCAGCTCAGACTTGTAAGCCGCGTCCACAGCGCCCTCCTTCTGCCGAGTATCGAACATGTGTTCGCACCATACCGCGGATTGCCGACAATGCGCCTGAGCACCTCGCTGTCATCTGTTGATAACTCATCAAGAACTCTTCCCGACGATGTTAGGTCGAGCGGATCGACGAGGATCTGCAGTTGTTGAAGGTGCACCTGCCCTATCACGAATCCGACCATGTGTTGAACTTGGCCTACAACGTGGCCTGTGGCGGCACCCGCCTTGAAGACATCGAGCGGCTGCGCCACGACAGCGCCTACATGAACGCTTTGGGCGCGCAGCTGATCCCGGATCCGACCACGGCCGGCGATTTCTGCCGCCGGTTCAGCGAGGCCGACGTGGCCACGTTGATGGAGGCCATCAACGCGGTGCGCCCGCAGCTGTGGGCGGGCCGGGGCGCTGAGCTGCTGGGCCCGATCGCCTACCTTGACGTGGACGGCACCATCGCACCCACCTACGGCCAACACAAGGCCGGGATGGACATGTCCTACCAGGGCATCTGGGGCTACGCGCCGCTGATCGTGTCGCTGGCCAACACCAAGGAAGTGCTCTACCTGGTCAACCGGCCCGGCAACGCGCCCAGCCACGCCGGCGCGGCGCAGTGGATCGACAAGGCCATCGAGCTGGTCACCCCGCACGCCGCACGGGTGTGTTTGCGCGGGGACACCGACTTCTCGTTGACCGCGCACTTCGACCGATGGGCCAAGCAGGTCGACTTCGTGTTCGGCATGGACGCCAGTGCCGCGCTGCGCTCGCGCGCCGAGGCGCTGGCCGAGGCCTGCTGGACACCGCTGCAGCGGCCCGACCCCGCGCCGCCGCGCAGCGGGCAGCAGCGCCGGCGCGAGCCCAACCACAAGCGGCGCATCGTCGCCGAACGCGGCTATGTCAACCTTGAACTCAACGGCGAGGATGTCGCCGAGTTCACCTACCAGCCCGGCAAGTGTGGCCGACCCTACCGGGTGATCGCGCTGCGCAAGAACATCAGCAAGACCCGCGGTGAGCAGGCGCTCATCGACGAGGTCCGCTACTTCTTCTACATCACCACCCGCACCGATCTGACCCCCGCGCAGGTCGTGGCCTGCGCCAACGACCGCTGCGACCAGGAAAACGTCATCGAGCAGCTGAAAAACGGTGTCAACGCGCTGCGGGTGCCGCTTTATGACCTGGTCTCCAACTGGGCCCACATGGTCATCGCCGCCCTGGCCTGGAACATCAAGTCCTGGTTTGCGATGATGCTGCACCACAAGGCCGACCGGCGAGACTGGATCAACATGGAGTTCCGCCGCTTTTGCACCCAGGTGATCCTCATCCCCGCCATGATCATCCGCCGCGCCCGTGCCATTACCGTCCGGATCATCGGCTACCACCCCAGCCTGGACCGATTCTTCAGCGCCTACAACACCATTGAGCGCACTCGCTTCGGCTGAGGTGGCGTCCCAATCGCGGTGTAAAAGTTCGGGCATAGATTCCGCTCACTTGCGATTGTGATTTTATACGATGGCGCCGACAGCATCGGCCGGCGCCGCTTCAGTTTCGGCGCGTACTTGCGAATTTCGTTGCGGCAGTTTGGTCGGTGGGTCATGCAACGACCTTCGCAGGTCCTGTAGTAGCCGTAGCACGGCCGGTGTCATGGTGAACCCGCGCCAGCCGGCCGAGGCGCGGTCGAGTACGGCCCACACCAGCTTCAGGCAGGAGTGCTCGCCGGGCAGTCGGCCGATGACCTTGACTCGGCGGCGGGTCTCCCCGAAGGTCCGCTCGATGAAATTGGAGTGGCGCACCCGGGCCCAATGCTCCCGTGGGAACCGCAGGTAGACCGTCAGCGAGTCACGGTCATCAAGAAGACACCGCACCGCCGCCGGATACGAGTCGCGCCAACGCTTGGCGAACGCGTCGATCCTCTTGTGCACGTAGGTGACCGCGTCGCGGCCAGGCGCGATGTTCTCGGGCACATCGAAGATCGCCCAGTAGTCGGCCTTCACCTCGGCTTGGGCGTTTTTGGGCACTTTGGCAAGGATGTTTCTGGCGCGATGCACCAGACACCGCTGGCGCAGCGCGGCACCCATGGTGCGCTCCACCGCGCCGATCAACCCGGGTGCGCCGTCGCTGATCACCAGCAGCGGGCACGCCAGCCCGCGCTCGCCGAGCCCGCGCAAAAACCCCTCCCAGGCATCCCCGGACTCGCTGCAGGCGGCCTCCAGCCCGACGAACACCGGTTTGCCGTCGGTGTCGATGCCCCACGCGGCCAGCACCGGCTCGGCCGAGGCGTTGGCGTGGTACGTGAAATGGCTGCCGTCCAAAAACAGGTAGTCCAGCTCCACCTCGTCGAGGCGCCGACGGCTCCAGGACTCGAACTGGGTCTTGATGTCTTCGCAGACCCGCGACACCGTCGACTTCGACACCGCCGCGCCCTCGCCGAGCGCCTCGACCAAGGTGGCCTCCACGTCGCGGGTCGACAACCCGCGCACGAACCCGGCGATCACCAGCGACTCCAGCGCGTTGGTCTTGGTCACCCCCGTGCCGAGCAACTGGCTGGCGAACCGCTCGGTGGTGCCGCGCACCTTCGGCCGGTGCAGCGTGATCGGGCCGGCGGTCGTTTTGACCGTGGTCGGGCAATACCCGTTACGCATCCCAGCCCGCGGATCCTCGCTGGTAGCGGCCCGCTGGTAGCGATCCCGGCCCAAAAACGCGCTCACCTCGGCCTCCAACGCGCACTGCAGCAGTAGCTGCGCGCCCAACTGGGCCACCCGCTCGACTGCACGCGACAAATCCTCACCACCGGCGAACACCCCATCAATCTCTGCCTGCAACCGCTGCGCAGGCGATACTCTTTTCGACACGGACGTGGGTTCCTTTCCTCAGACCCTGATTTTTCAGCCGGCTATGGATTGAGGGCCGCGTCGTAGCGCGGAAGTGCCCTTCCTGCAAGGGATAATCGTGTTTGTGGAAGGCGACGATGATCCCAGAGAAAGGGCACCCGTGTGGTGAATGCTAGCGGTTTGTTGTTCGATGTCGATGATGTGGTGCTGGCGAGTCCGAAACACCCGGTGCCGCACCCGCTGATCAGCGCGGGCGAGGATGAGCTGACGCCGGTGGCGGGGGTGGCGTTGTGGGGTCCGCTGCTGGACCGGCTGGGTGTGGTCGGCGAGGCCGATCGGCGGGGGTTGCGTCTGATCGGGCCGGGCGGCTATAGCGGTGGGCAGTGTTATCGGGCGTTGACCGAGACGCTGCTGGCCGGTGGGGACTTCTTGAGTGATCGGGTGGTGCTGGCCGACCCGGCGACCACGGTGCTGCGCGGGACCAACCCGTTGCCGTCGGTGCCCACGTTGTGGCGGTTTGTGGCGGGCGCGGATTTGGGTCGGGTGGCCAAGGCCGGCGCGGTCAACCGGGTGATGCTGCGCCGAGCCTGGGCTGCTGGCGCCGCCCCTGAAGGTGAGCGGCTGACCATCGACCCTGATGCCACCCGGGTGGCGACCTACGGGGCGGGCAAGCAAGGCAGCGCATTCTCGCGCACCGGGCAGAGCGCGCTCTCCCCGCTGGTGGGCGTGTGCGGCGAGACCGGAGACGTGCTCGCACTGCGCGCCCGCGGCGGCGCAGCTAACGACGGGCCGGCGATGGGCAGCTTCATCGACGAGTGCGTGAGCGCGATCCCGGCCGGTTGCCGCGATACCTACCGGTTGTGGCCGCGGGTCGACTCGGCCGGCTACCAGCAGCAGGTGATCGAGGCCGCCGAACGCCACGGCGCGGACTACTCGGTCACGGTCAAACAGTACAAGCCGGTCGCGGCCGTGATCCACGCGCTGGCCACCGACCCGCACACCGTATGGGCCCCGGCAAAAGGGCAGGAGACCGACAAGGGCAGCCAGATCGCCGAGACCACCACCACGGTGCTGGGACGGCGTGTGCGGCTGATCGTGCGCCGCCAACCCAAACAGCCCGGTGAGCAGCTGGCCTTCGATGACCTGGATGGCTGGCGGCTGCACGCGATCATCACCAACGTGCCCGCCGAGCGGCTCAGCGCCGCCGAGGTCGAGGCGCATCACCGGCTGCGCGGCGGCATCCCCGAAGACACCATCCGGGCGCTCAAAAACGACTTGGGGATGATCCACGCCCCGGCGCGATCGTTCTTCGGTAACTGGCTGTCCTGGCAGGCCGCCGCGCTGGCCCACAACATCGGGTGCTGGTTGCGCGCCCTGGCGTTGCCCCGCGCGGTGCGTCGAGCGCGGGGAAAACGACTACGCCTGGCATTTCTCAACGTCGCCGCCCGGCTGGTGCGTCACGGCCGACGCCTGCACCTGCGTTTTGCTGCCGCCTACCCCCACGTGGAGGCGTTCGCCACCGCGCTACCACGCATCCGGGCGCTACCGGCCTTCGGTTGACCGCCGCGAACCGGCCCGTCACCGCACACCTCGCACCCCATCTCCAACCCTCCACCGCCACAACGCGATCGACCCATCCCTAAAACCGGTCACCACAGCCCCGCGGCCGTGCCCACCCCCAATTACGCCATCACCCAACAGCTTCCAACCCCCATCAGCGCATCCCAACAGCGCAGCCACCACCGCCCCGGCCACCGAAAACAAGATCATCACAGGCCGGCTGAAAAATCAGGGTCAGACTTCCCGTCTTGGAGGGAACCTACGTCCGAACCCTTTTACACCGCCGCAGGGACACGACCTCGGCTGACACCCACACCCGCCACTCGCCTACGGTCCTGCCGCACCCCACAGCACGCCAGCCCTGTCTCCGTTGCCCAAACCAGCGCACCTCGCGGCGTCCCCGCATGCCCTCACACCCGAACAACCCACGCAGAAGCAATAATCCAGCCAATCGACGACCGCTCACGGGAAATCCCCCGAAAGTGTGGAGGCATGCACTATGAGGTAAGGGCATGTCAGAGACGCGCAGGAAGTTCGACCGGGAGTTTCGGGAGGGAGCGGTACGGATAGTCCGGGATACCGGTAAGCCGATCGCGCAGGTGGCCCGAGACCTCGGGATCCATCCGGGCACCCTGGGTAATTGGGTTGCCAAAGATCGTGCTGAACGGGAAGGCGCCCAGGGGCTTTCCACCGGTGATATCGCCGAGTTGAAGCGGCTGCGCGCCGAGGTCGCCGAGCTGCGCATGAAGCGTGATGTGCTCAAGCGATCCGTGGTCGGCTGGGTCAAGGAGGCGACGAGGTGAGTGTGGCCCGCTTTATCGCCGACCAGAGGACCGTGCATGGGGTGCCACACACGGTGTGCTGCGCGCTTTTGGGGGTCAGCGTTTCCTGGTTCTATAAGTGGCTGGACCGCGAGCCCACTGAGCGGCAGCGACGCCGCGCGCGGCTGGATGCGCGAGTGGCGGAGCTGTTCGAGCGCTCCCAGCGCACCTACGGCTCGCCGCGGATCCACGCCGACCTGCTCGCTGAAGGCTGGAAGGTCAGCGTGAACACGGTGGCCGACTCGATGCGCCGGCACGGGCTGGCCGGGCGCAAGCCTAAGCGCCCCAGGGGGTTGACCCGCCAGGACAAGAAGGCACCTCAGTTCCCCGACCTGCTCAAACGGGACTTCACCGCCGCAGCGCCCAACCGGGCGTGGTGCGGTGATATCACCGAAATCCCCACCGATGAGGCCAAACTGTCTTTGGCTTCGGTCCTGGACCTGTGCGGGCGACGTTTGCTGGCTTGCCCGATGTCGGAGCACCCCGATGCCGAGCTGGCCAGCGACGCGATCAAGATGGCCGTCGCAGTACGTGGCGGGCGCGCAGCGATCGCTGGCGTGATCTTTCACACTGATCGCGGATCTACCTACACCGCCAATGATTTCACTAAGCTGTGCCGCAAGCTCGGGGTGCCCCAATCGATGGGACGTGTCGGGTCGTGCTTCGACAACGCCGCCAGCGAGGCGTTCTTTTCCACCCTCGAACACGAGGTGCTGTCCCGCCACCACTTCGCCACCAAGGCACAGGCACGCGAGGCCATCACCACCTGGTGCTACGAGTTCTACAACACCCGACGTCGGCACAGCTCAGCCGGGTTGCCGCCACCCGTCGAATACGAAAAAATCACGGCCATCCAACCGCAGGCCGCATAACGGAAACCTCCACGTTTTCAGGGGAAACCCACACCCATCCGAAAACAGTCATCGACGCCCCAGACACCGCCCGACCGCCAAACCAAATCGAACTCCCGCACAATCCTGCAATCCGCTGGCAGCGACTCGCTTATTTAAGGACTAGCGAGAAGAACGACCACGTTGTCGACCAACCAGGTTGACTCACTGCCGAAGAAACGGCCTTGTCGGCGTCCTTCCCGCCCTACTACGCTGCCTTGTTCAGCGCCGTCCTAGGCCCCGAAGCGGCACACCCTAGTCGGTCGCCGGGGCGGGTTAAGGGGTTGTCGGCCAGGCTCCCCGCCTCGGCTGCCCCAGAACTCAGTCGAGGAACACCGTCTGGGTTTCCTCTTGCGGCTCACCGTTTTCCAGCCACCGCATCTTGATCTTCACGGAATTGTCGGAGCCCATGAATAATGTCACCCGCCAGCGCGCATCCGCCTGTGGGAGCAGGTCGAGCGGCTCGCCGTCATAGCCGATCAAATAATGGCCGTCAGGAATGTCGAGCGTGAACTCGTCGGCCCGAACCGTGGTGCTGAGGTTCTCCGCAATAAGGCGCTTGGCGAACCCGTCGTACCGTAACCGTGGCATCGCGTGGTCAGGTGCAGCAACCGACAACGCGGATACGCCCAAGTCCATCATGACGATGTCGTGCTCGACAGCCTCACGGACCTGATCGCCAAGGTCAGTGGGATCCACGTACACGCCCAAGAGGTTTTTGGCCTTCATCTCCGCACGAAACTTGTTGAGCCGGGCCAGTTCTTCGGGGTCCGCATTCCGGCTGACGGGCTCGTCGGAGAAGTAGACATGTACCGGCTTGCCCGCCTCGGCAGTGCGTTCGATTTCGTGGGCGGTGCCGGAAACTGCTGTCGGCGTGGCGGTCCCGACGCGGCTGTCGAACACCGCGATCACGATGTCGGCGTCATTCACCAGCTGGGAATCGATGACGCTCTGGGGCCCATCCGAACTCATCAGTGGTACGGCGTCGAATTTCCAGAAGCGCGGGAGCAGTATCACGCCCTCCGCTTCAGCACGGCGTCCGTTCCAGCTGTGGATGCTCTTGATGATCTCGTCGACCTCATCGCCGGTATCTCCCGGCGTGGCGATCAACACTTTTAGTACATTGGCAGGGAACACTTGTTGTTGTTGTTCTTTCTTGTTGTGGTTGAGTTCGGTAGCGCCTGCACGCGCTACCGGCTCGATCACACGTTCGATCAAGCTCGTCCAGTGTAGCATTGTGCGCCGACACTTCCCGGTGCGACACGCCGGTGATGCAATCCGGGCGCGTTGCCCGAACGTGGTGTATACACAACAATTTTCACATTGGTAACAGGATTACGTGTAAGTGCACGGCGTCGGCACTCGTGCTGTATTCGACAAGGTTGAGGAAGCAGACGGGGTGATCGTTGCCGGTCAGCGGGCACCGCAGCCCCTCATCTACGTCATGTAGCAGTTGCCGCCGGTCTAGATGATTTCGTGCGGCGCCGCCGCACGAGGGCCATCACGCTCCCGGTTGGACGTGCCCAAGGTGCGCACCATCTTCGGGACCGCACAACGGCCACGCCGCACCCGCAAACGCTCCTCGCCCGACTTCCGCAGTTCGTAGGCATATTTCGGGGTAGCGCGGAGCGATTGTGCTGGTAGGAGGCTTGCAGAGTCACCGAAACGGCGGATTCGTGTAGGCACACGAGTTCTGGCGTGTCGCTGGACTTCACCAGCGAATATGTGCTAGCAGTGTAGGGGTGTACCTGCGGGAGACGAAGCGGCGCAACCGCGACGGGTCGACGGTGTCGTATCTGCAGCTGGCGCACAGCGAACGCCATCCGGTCACCGGGGTGCCCTCGGCGAAGGTGATCCACAACTTCGGCCGCGCTGACACCGTGGACCGCGACGCGCTGGCCCGACTGGTCGCCTCGATCTCGCGGTTCCTCGACCCGGCACAGGCGATCGCGGCCGCGCACACCGGCGAGATCGAGATCTTGGACTCGCGCCGCTTCGGCGGGGCATGGGTGCTCGACCAACTCTGGGACCGGCTGGGTGTGGGCGCGGCGCTGCGCCGGGTCGCCGCGGACCGGCGCCTGGACGCCGCGACCGTGGAGCGGGTGCTGTTCGCGCTGGTGGCGCAGCGGGCGCTGGAACCGGGCAGCAAGCTGGGCGCCACACGGTGGGTCGCCGAACGGGTCGCGATCGCCGAGTGCCCCGGGTTTTCCGATGACGCGGCGTATCGGTCGATGGACTTTTTGCTCGCCGCGCTAGGCGAGATCGCCGCGCAGATCTTCGATTCGGTCGCGCACCTGCTCAACCTGGACGTCGACATCGTCTTCATCGACACCACCTCCACCTACTGGGAGGTCGATGTGCCCGACGAACTGGCCGACCTGGCCCCCGAACCCGAGGTCGACGACGGCACCGCGAAAGCGGTCGAGCGGGCCGCGCGCCGGTTCGGCAAGTCCAAGGACCACCGCGACGACCGGCCTCAGGTGGTGATCGCGATGGCGGTGACCCGCGACGGAATCCCGGTGCGCTGCTGGACCTTTCCCGGCAGTGAGAGCGATCAGCGGATCATCCGCACGGTCAAAGACGATCTGGGATCGTGGAATCTGCACCGGCTGGTGTGGGTGGCCGACGCCGGGTTTGCTTCCGCGGCCAACCGCGCCTATCTCACCCGCGGCGGCGGGCACTACATCCACGCCGAGAAGCTGCGCCACACCAACGCCGAGGCCGCCGACGCGCTGGCCCGCCCCGGCCGTTACCACGACGTGGCCGACAACCTGCGGGTCAAGGAGATTCGGGTGGCACCCGGCGGCGGCAACAACGAGGGGGTGCGTGCGGAGCGGTTCGTGGTGTGCCACAACCCGGATGCCGCCGACCGTGACGCAGCAGTGCGTGAGCGGCTCATCGAGCACCTCTCCGGGCTGATCGATGGCTCGGACGCCTGGCCGAAACGCAAGCGCGACGAGTTCGTCGGCTCCTTGAAGGGCAAGCCCGGGCTGCGCAGGCTGTTGCGGCGCACCAAGACCGGGCTGCTGCGCATCGACCGCGCCGCCGCCCAACGTGAAGCCCACTACGACGGCAAGTGGCTGCTGCGCACTTCCGACCTCACGCTTACCGCCGAGGATTTGGCCGCCGCCTACAAGCAGCTGCTCGCGGTGGAACGCGGCTGGCGCGACGCCAAGAGCTCGCTGGGGCTGCGCCCGGTCTACCACCACCGCGAGGACCGCATCCGCGCTCACGTCCAACTGTGTTGGCTGGCACTGCTTCTCATCCGCGTCGCAGAAACCCGCACCGGCGACACCTGGCGCAATCTGCGCCACGAACTCGACCGCATGCACCTGGTCACCTTCGCCACCGCCGACGGCCGCGTGGCGCAACGCTCCGCCCTCACCGGCGATCAGAAAACCATCCTCGCCGCGCTCGACCTACCCGAACCACCCAAGTACCTCGACTTCACACCCGGCATCGACGCCGCCGTCGCCGACTGACGAACCCCGCCCGGATCGCTGGCGTCGTGTAGTAACACGACCCAAATCGGCTCATCCCACGTTTGCGCTAGTAAACGCCCAAATCCGGCGATCCGTGTGCCCACTATCTGCGGAAGTCAGGCCTCGGTGATCGAGGCCGCGATCAAGACACCTACGTTTGACCTGGCCGTGTTCAAGCTGCACTTCGGGAGGCTGACCGGCAAGGCCTATACCAAAAGCGACCGCGTGCTTTGGTTCGAGGCGATCGCGCACAGCACCGCGGAGTTGCGCCGCGGGCGGATGATCGAGAAGTTTCCCGAGATCGTCACTTGGCTGGCCGGCGTCGTCGAGCGGTTCGCCACCGCCCTAGTCTAGACTGCGTGGACACCGGATTCCTCGCCGACGACATCCTCGACGAGCTGCCCGCCGGTGTCCGGTTGGGTGCCACCCGGGTCGGCGGTGTCGACCTCAACAAACCCCGCATGCATGACGCGGTGCGGGTGCACCCTCGCCGAGTGCACCGCCAAGGTCCACGCCGTCACCGGGCACGACCACAGCAGCTACACCGTGCGTCAGGCGGCCTACGGCCTACCTAAACTTCGCGGCACACAGCTCGTCGACAAGCCCGCACAGACCCGCCGCTACCTGGTGCCCACGCAGGCCGCGCGCACCATCGCCGCGCTGCTCACCCCGCGAGACCAGGTCATCGCGCCCATCCTCGCCGGGATACCCAGCCCACGCATGGGTCGCAAACCCGCGCACTGGACCCGCCTCGACCGCGACTACGAACAACTCCGCGTCAACATGCAGACCCTCTTCGCCGACTTGGCCATCGAAACTGGCCATCGAAACCCCGCTAGCCGCTTGAGGATTCACAACCATCCCAGCCACTTCACATCGACAACAAATTGTCGAAAGTCGATCCTCAAGCGGCTAGCGCCGCCGTACCGCGCCACACGCCGGTACGACGCCGGTAAATTGGCTCAGTACCTAGCGCGCTAACCGTCACAAATGCGCTCTAGCAGAGCTCTAGCAGGCACTTTTCGGTGGGGCGGGCGGGGCTCGAACCCGCGACCAACGGATTATGAGTCCGCGGCTCTAACCGACTGAGCTACCGCCCCTTATGCTATCTAGCTGCGGATATGGTCTCTGCTTTGTGATGCTCGGCTCCCGGGCCAAGTCCGGAGTGGTGGTGTATGAGTTCGCTCGATGCGTGACCCTTCGGGTGGGAGTTTAGGCCGTCAATGCCGGGGTGGTGGTGCCGGACTGGTCATCGATTGGTTGGTCGGTGGTGGGCCAGCACTGCGCGGGATCGGGTGAGCACGTCGAGGCCAAGGTAGCGGCGGCCTTCGATCCATTCGTCGTGCTGTTCAGCTAACACCGCGCCGACGAGGCGGATGATCGCACTGCGATCGGGGAAGATGCCCACCACGTCGGTTCGGCGCCGGATCTCTTTGTTGAGCCGCTCCTTTATCCGGCCCTCGGGGGTGGGTCAACCCGGTGGCTGGTTCGGGGTTTCAGCGGTCGAGGCGCTGCAGGTGGTCCGTGAGGGCGTGCGCGACGTGGGCGTGGCGGGCGGCTTCGTCGGTCCAGCCGCGGGTCTCGGCGTCGGTCTTGAGGACCTGGATGTCGGCGAGTTGATCGGTGAGGGCGCCGCGAAATTCGGGTGCGGTGATGTAGTTGTCGCAGGTTTCGCAGATGTTGGCATACGGGCAGGCGCCGGCGGCCGGGTGGCGGGCGCAGTAGCCGTGCGCCACACGGGTTTTCAGCATCTCGCTGTTCAGCCAGCTGACCTTGTCGGGCAGGATGGGTTTGCCGACCGGGGTGAGGGTGAACTGGCGGCGCATCTTGCCCATGGCCTCGTCGTAAGCGGCGCGCAGAGTGGGCGAGGCGAGTGTGGCGTAGCGGATCGTCATCTGCGGCGTGACATGTTTGATATACGGGTGATATTCGGCGTGTCTGCCGTGATCCAGCGGGGCTGACGCGGATGCTGGCGGCGGGAGGTTGTCGTGTTCATGCCGTGCCTGGTTCGTCACCATCGTGGGGCGGAACTGGTCGCGATCACCCTAGGGCATTCGCTGCTGGATGACTACCTGGCCTTCGTTGCGGCGCGAGCCCGGACCAACACATGGCTGGCGGTGGCGTCGGATTTGAAGATCTTCTTCGGTGTAGTTGCCAAGCAACCGGCTCAGGTGAACGCCGCAGATGTCTTCGCGTTCTTGGCTTCTCAACGCACTGCCCGCTTGGGCGAGCAGGTGGTGCGGTTGGAGGACGGCGAGCCAGGGTTGGCGTCGCGCACGATCGCCCGCCGGTTGTCCAGTGTGCGTGGCCTGTATGCCTACCTCGCGGCCCGCGGTGATACCGGCGTCACCTGCAACCCCGTCCCGACAAGCCTGGCGGCGCGTCGCCCCGGTGCTCGGCGCGGCAAGGGCGGCGTGCCGTTGATCCGCACCCCGCGCACGCTGCCCCGGGTGCTGGTGCCAAGCGAGGTCGACGCGTTGCGGGCGGCGCTGCGCACCCACCGCGACCGGGCCATGGTCGAGGCGATGCTGCTGGGTGGTCTGCGACGCTGTGAGGTGCTGGGACTGCGCCTCGACGATGTCAACGCCGGCGAGCGGCGGGTGTTCGTGGCCGAAGGCAAGGGCGGTCGGCAGCGGATGGTGCCGGTATCGGCGCGGTTCTTCGCATCGCTGGGGGACTATCTGGATCAGGAGCGCCCGCAGACGTCGACCGATCGAGTGTTCGTGGTGTTGAAGGGATCCCGGCGTGGCGAGCCGTTGTCGGCTGCCGGTCTGGACGAGATCCTCGAGGGTGCGCGCGGTCGCGCCGGGCTGACCCAGGCGACGTGCCATCAGCTGCGGCACACCTGTTTCACCCGGCTGCGGGAGGCGGGGATGGCGCTGGAGGCGATCCAGGCTCAGGCCGGCCACGCATCGATCGACTCGACCCGCATCTATCTGCATCTGGCCAACGACTGGCTGGAACGGGAGTACCTGCGGGCCGCCGAGGCGATCGAGGCGCAGGTCGTCGCGTCCGGTGAGGCGGCCGAGAAATGAACCGGTCACCGGCACCTCGCCCCGACATCGAGGAGCTCGTCGAGGCGTATAGGGCCGACCTCGTTGCGGCCAGGATGTTCGCGGGACACCCGGTGACCTCGGTGGCCCGCACGTTCTTCACCCGCGTGGGTGTGGCGGGCTGGTCTGCGTTGCCGCTGGCAACCCAGTGCGCTTTGCCGCTGAAGGATCGACGGGTGGTCGGTTGGCTGATCGTGACGGGACGGCTGCGGCCCAGCCCGGACTATCTCGTGGCGTGCCGGCCCTACCTCGGCGAAGTCGCCGCTCACCATCACCGCAGGTTCCACCAACGGTTCGTGGCGACCTCCACTGAGCTCGGGTTCGGTCCCGTCGTGACCCGCCTGCAGTGGTCCGCCCTGGCCAAGGTGGCCGCGCTGGCCGGGCTGACTCCCGAGAAGCTGACCCAGCCGGTGATCGATACGCAGCGAAAAGCGTTGATCAGCGCGATAACTCGCCACCGACCCGGCAGCCACGGCGCCAAGGCACTGAGCGCGGCGCTGTTCGGTGCGCAGACCACCCTGTTCCACCTCGGCGTCCTGGACACCGCGCCCCGCAAGACCAGCCCAAACCGCTCGGCTGAACGGGCCGCCCAGTGGGCGGCGGTCCCGCCGCGGCTGGCGGCCACCCTGACCGGTTACATCGCCCAGACACGGCTGTCGCTGCGGGCGTCGACGATGGTGCGCGTCGAAGGCGTGCTGCGGGAGTTCGCCGGTTGGCTCGCCGCGAACGCCCCCGAGGTGGTCTGCGTCGCCGACCTGCGTCGGACACACATCGAGGCCTACAAGCTGCACCTGAGCACCCGGCCCTCGGCCCGCGGTGGGCGGTTGTCCAAGATCAGTCTCGCCGAACACCTCGGTACCCTGCGCACCTGCTTCGACCGGCTCACCGAATGGTGCGGCGACGACATTCCCGCCCGCGTGCTCATGTTCACCGGCGACCTGCCGCTGCGCGACGACCCGCTGCCCCGCTTCCTCGACGACGCCGCGTTCACCAAGCTGCTGCAGGCCGCGCGCACCGCTGATGATCCGTTCGTTCGACTGTGTGTGGAGTTTCTGGCCCGCACTGGGCTGAGCAAGGGCGAATTCCTCGATCTCACAGTTGATTCCGTGGTGCAGATCGGGGCGGCATACTGGTTGCACGTGCCGCTGGGGAAACTGCGCACCGACCGCTACATCCCCTTGCACCCCCAACTCAAGGACCTCCTCGACGCCTGGATCGCCAACCGACCCACCAGCTTGCGCAGCCCCTACCTGTTTATCGAATACGGCCAACGCATCGGCGAGGGCCGCGTCGATCGGGCAGTCGCTGAAGCCGCGAAAGCGGCTGGCATCGGCCGTGTTTCGCCGCATCGTCTCAGGCATACCTTGGCGACCCAGGCGATCAACCGCGGCATGTCCCTGGAAGCGCTGGCCGCGCTGTTGGGTCACCGATCTATGCGTATGACGCTCGTTTACGCCCGAATCGCCGATCGCACTGTCGCCGACGAATACTTCTCCGTCAGTGAAAAAGTCGAAGCCCTCTACGATCAGCCGCGCGCACTTCCCGCCGACGCCGAAGGCGCTGAAATGCGCAAGCTCCGTGCCGAGATGCACCGCCGCATGCTCGGCAACGGCTACTGCGCCCGACCCGTCGGCCTGGACTGCCACTTCGAATCCATCTGCGAATCCTGCACTTTCTTCCAGACCACCATCGAATTCCGCCCGACTCTGCAGGCACAACGCGACGACGCCGCCGAGAAAGGACAACTCGGCCGCCAGAAAGTGTTCGACGGACTGCTCGCCCGCCTCGACGATGCCGCCTCCTGACCGCACCCACTTGACAAGATCACCCGCATAATGCCCGAGCAACGCCATCAACGCCTGTAGGCTCATGCCGGCATTCGCCAGTTCTGTGGCCCAAGTGTGGCGCAGCTGATGAGGAGTGACGACGAGTGCGCCGCCGTGGGGTGCGCGTAGCCCGGCGGCTTTGGCGGCGGCGAGCAGCCCATTGCGAAGCCGGGTATAGCCGAGGCGACGCCCGCGCTGGGTGAACAGAAAGTCGGTGAGCACACCGGTGCGTGGGTGCGGCAACGGCCGGTGCGCACCACGGTAGCTGACCCACTCATCGAGGACGGCGACGGTGGCCGCCGACAGCGGCACCATGCGTTCGGTGGCCAGCTTGCCCAGCGGCACTTTCAACCAGGTGCCGGCGGGTCCGTAATCGATGATGCTGCCCAGTTCCAGGTCGAGCAGTTCGCCGACCCGCAGCCCGGCACCGCGCAGCACGGTCAGCCCGACGCGGGTGAACGGATCATCCAGGTCGGCAATGGCGTTCATCACCGCCGCATCGACGTCGGGGGCCAGGGCACGCGGCAGCGGCTGGTCGAGTTTGGGGACATCGGCGGCGAAGACCAGCCGCCGCGGTGGTGCCTGCTGCCAGCCCCAGGCGGTGATGTCGTCGAGCAGGTTGCGCAGGCTCAGCACCGCCGATTGGGCGACCGCGGCCGAGATGGTGCGCCGCGCGCCGGCGGCGGCGCGTTGCCCGCGCCAGCCCCGGGTGCGGTTCCAGGTCAGGTAGCCCTCGATGCAGGCCCGGTCCAGCTGGCTCAAACAGGTGATATCGGGGTGGTGGGTGGTGAGGTATTCGGCGAACGGCAGCAGATCGTTGATCAGCGACTCCACCGACTTCGGGCGCAGCACCGCTGCGCGCACCCGGACATAGCGCAACAACGTGTCCCGGATCGGTTCGGCCATCGCCACGTCGGCGAAGCGCGGCTCGAGGCTGCGCGCCCAGACTCGCCGCCGCGGTGCGGTGTCGACCACACCGGTCTCGAACAGCAGCTGGCGCAGGCTGGCCAGCCGTGCCCGGTAGGCGCGCCGCGACGAGGGTGGGATCGAGCTGACCGATAGCGCGGCATCGAACTCGTCGATGCCCTGCACGGTGAGGTCGGCAACCAGCCCTCCGCGGCAGGCCAGCAGCACCGCCAGGCACTCACCGAGCACCGTTTCGACCCAGGAGCTGGTCCAGCCCAACCGGTTTCCCGCATCTCGTATCGCCGCGAACCCACCCGGATCACGCGCCGCGACGGCGTGGCCGAGCCTGGTCAGCTGCTTGACCGCGGCCAGCTCGACATCCAGCCGGATCCGGTCGGTGCCAATCGCGTAGCACACCAGCGGCCAGGCTCTGCTCGACTGCAGCTCGGCGGCCCGCACGGTGGCGGGCAGAGTCATCCACGCGGCAAGATTCCGGTGGCGGGAGAGGAAGTCGCGCGCGATGCGAATGCGGTCGCGCACCGCCCGCTCACCGAGGCCCAGGCCCGCGACGTAATCGAAGTAGCCGCCCAGCAGTGCATCGGTGTCGACACCCCGGTCGACTGCCGGCGCGGTCATCGCAGTGCTCCAGCCAGACTCGCGCGCGCGGCGCAATATTCGGCGGCGAGTTGTTCCACCGACAGGTGCACGTAGCGGGCCGTGGTCTCCGGCGAGACATGCCCCATCAACGCCCGCAATGCGAGCAGATCAATTCCCCCGGAAGCCAATTCGGTGCCGTAGGTGTGGCGCAGCCGATGCGGGCGCACCCGGGTCGCGCCGGAGAGCTCCCGGTGGCGGCGAAATAGGCTGCGCAGCCCTGCCTCGCTGACCGGTGCGCCGGCGGTCGGGCCCCGCAGTACTACGAAACACTGCGGTGCCGCCAGGCCCGGTGGGCGCTCCCACCGCAGATACGCTGCGACCTCGGTGAAGAAAGCGGCATCCACGGGCACGTGGCGTTCCTTGCTGCCCTTGCCGATCACCCGCAGCCGTCGTCGACCCATATCTACATCGGCCAGCAGCAGCCCCCGCACCTCTGCCGACCGCAACCCGCCCAGCAGCATCGCCAACACCATCGCCCGATCTCGGTGCGTCGCCAAGGTCGCGACAAACGCGTCGATGTCACTGGCCGGCAACGATTCCGGAAGCAGACGCGGCTGCCGCACCAGCCTGCCACCGGGGCGAGCGCGCCCTGGACCGAGATGACCCAGCAGCCCCCGTTCTGAGCGGCGCAGTCCCTGCCCGCGCCGCGGTGACGGCACCGGAGTATCACCACGTCGGCCGGTCATCACCAGGTACTCAAACAAGGCTCGCACCGCCGCCACCCGACGATTCACCGTCGACGCCGCAGCCGCGCGGGACCGATCCGCACCGCCAGGGCCGTCGGCGCGGTGCACCCCCTGCCAATCGATCCAGTCGAACACCACCGGAGCATCGACCTCGGCCAGCCCCATACCCCGTTCGCCGAGAAACCGCGCCAGGTTCACCACGTCGAATGCGTACCCGCGCACCGTGGCCAGACTGAACCCGCGCCCGACCAAATGCGTCAGGAACGCGTTCGCCGAATCTCGATCAGCCCAGTCTCCCTCGACCCGCTACCCGCCATCGACCATGCGCACCCGCACTATCATCACCGTCTGCCCTTCCTGCCGTGCTCTGTCCTCAGCAGCATCCACCGGTCGTCACCGACCGACCCGGATCTCACGCCGCTGCGCGGTTCGTGTCGCCCTGCGAGGGCCGGTTAACGGATAGGGGATTATTCGACCAAATCTGGCGCCAGATCTGTTTGGGGAAGGCGGTGAACGCCAGCAGCTCGGCGCGGGCGGCATCAAGGTGCTCAGCCACTTTCGGCAGCTTGCCACTCAGCGCGTCGAGTACTCGATCATACTGAGCTGCAACAGATTCCGCGTCAGGCTGGTCGAAGATCGAGTGCAGCAGGGTGCGCACCCACGGCCAGGACGATTTCGGGGTGCCGGTCATCAGGTTGACCGCGTAATGGGTGCGGCAGCGCTGCCAGGCTGCTCCGGGCAAGGTGGCGCCAATGGCCTCGACCAGCCCGGGATGGGCGTCACTGGTGACCAGGGCCACCCCGGACAGCCCGCGAGCCACCAGGTCGCGGAAGAACGCCAACCAGCCCGCTGCATCCTCGGCGGAGGTGACCTGCACGCCCAGGATTTCGCGGTAGCCCTCGGCGTTGACGCCGGTGGCGATCAGGGTGTGCACCCCGACCACCCGCCCGCCCTCGCGCACCTTGAGCACCAGGGCGTCCGCGGCCACAAACGTGTAGGGGCCGGCATCTGGTGGGCGGGTGCGAAACGCCTCCACCGCCTCATCGAGCTCGGCAGCCATGACCGAGACCTGCGATTTAGAAAGGCTTGTCACGCCGAGGGATTCGACGAGGCGCTCCATGCGCCGGGTGGACACACCGAGCAGATAGCAGGTCGCCACCACACTGGTCAGCGCCCGCTCGGCCCGCTTGCGCCGCTCCAGCAGCCAGTCCGGGAAATAGCTCCCCTGGCGCAACTTGGGAATTGCCAGCTCGATCGTGCCGACGCGGGTATCGAAATCCCGAGGCCGATACCCGTTGCGCCGATTGGTGCGACCCGGACTACGTTGCCCATAGCCAGCGCTGCACACCGCGTCGGCCTCCGCGCCCATCAGGGCCTGAATAAACGTCGACAACAGCGCCCGCAGCAAATCCGGGCTCGCCGTGGCGAGTTGCTCCTCCAACAGCTTCTCAACATCGATAGGGTGGTGGTTGGTCATCGCGTTGTTCTCCTTCGGGTGACTTGATCCGTCGTTTCGAAGGATCACGCGATGACCGCCCTCTACCGGGCTGCGACACACCCGCTAATCAGCGGGTCGTACACCCCTCCCTGGAAGCAACTAGAAAAAATCAACAAGCGGCATGGGGACGAGCACGCAAGCATCCAACAACACCGGGAACGCCATGCTCGTTTAAACCCTCACCGCGCCTGGAGGATCGCCTTGATCTCGTTCGCCGAGTCTCGGGTCAGCTCATCAAGCGCCGCGCGCCGGCGGGTCCGCGTCTCCCGCTGATACTGCAGCAGCGCGTCGAGGCTGACCTTGCGGTGCCGTCCTGGCTTCTCGAAAGGAATGCGGCCCTCTTCGAGAAGCTTCACCAGCGTCGGCCTGGAGATGTTGAGTAGGTCGGCTGCCTCCTGAGTGGTGAGCTTGCTCTGGCGCGGCACTAGGGTGATGCCCTTGCCCTGCGAGAGGGCCAGCACGATGTTGTACAGCGCCTCCCGGACAGGGTCGGGGAGGCTGATCGGATGGGCGTCGCCGCCGCACACGAAAACCTGGTCCGAGCCCAGCGCCGCCAGCAGCGCCGAGAAGTCCTCGGGTTGTTGAGGTGGTAAAACGGTGCGTTCTTCAAGGATGGGCGGGGCTGTCATACACCCCAGGCTAAAACGAAAGAAACGAAAAGTCGAGGAGGCGCGCATGGGTGTGAATCCATGGCGGTGGTGTCGCCGTTGCGTAAGGCTCTGTTAGGCCGATACCGCAGTCGATACCACAGCATTTCCAGACCCGGCCGGTCCCGGCCGACGCGACAAGCCCTATCGGCCCAGCTAGAAGCCGGTATGTCCCGAACACGCCAACGCGACCCAGCGCAGCAGACGCCCGGGGACACCGGCCGATGCGAGCCGACGCGGCAAACGTCTTGAAGCACCGATAACGAGTCGGCGGTGCGACCCGGAGACGGCAAGCAATGCCGTGTGTATCACGGGGCCCGGCCAGAGCCGTTGGCCGCCGATAGGCGCCCCCAACCTCGGCGACCCCTTGCCGGGTCCATCGGGTGCGCTACAGCGCCTGGCTCACCGACGACATGTGAAAGTCGGGGATCCGCAGCGGCGGCATCGCCGCCCGGGTGGCCCAGTCGCTCCATTCCCGCGGCAGTGTCACCTCGCTGGCACCGACATCGGTGGCGCGCCGCAGCAGATCCAGCGGGCTCTCGTTGAACCGGAAGTTGTTGACCGCCGCGCTCACCCGGCCGTCCTCAACCAGGTAGACTCCGTCGCGGGTGAGCCCGGTGAGCAGCAGCGTGGTGGGGTCGACCTCGCGGATGTACCACAGCGTGCTCAGCAACAGGCCGCGTTCGGTGCGGGCGATCATGTCGTCCAGCGCGCCGCTGCCGCCGGTCATCAGCAGGTTGTCGGCGGCCACCGCGACCGGGGCGCCGAATTCGGCGGCCGTCGCCCGCGGATAGGCCAGCGCGTTGATTACCCCGTCGCGGATCCAGTCCACTCGAGCGATATCCATCCCGTTGTCGAACACCGACACCGTCTCCGAGGAGGCGCTGGCCGCCACGAACGGCGAACATTCCAGCCCCGCAGCGAAAGGATCGGAGTATAGCGTCAGCGGCAGATCGGTGAGCCGCTCCCCCACGCGGGTCCCGCCGCCGGGAGCGGAGAATGCGGTGCGCCCCTCTTGCGCACCGCGCCCGCTCATCGTCCACTGCAGGTAGATCATCATGTCGGCCACCGCCGACGGCGGCATGATCGTCTCATACCGGCCGGGGGGCAGGGCCACCGCCCGCTGCGCCCACCCGAGCCGGGCCGCCAGTTGCTCGAGCAGCAAATCCGTTGACACATCGGCGAAATCGGGAGTACCCACACCGGCCCAGGCGCTCGCCCCGCCACGCTTGGCATTGATCTGCACCGATCCGGTGGGCTGGGTGAAGCGCCGCCGCAGCCCGCTCGACGTTGCCAAGAAGGTGGTCTCCACCGTGTGATGCGCGAAGCCGTAGAGCCGGTCGGCGCCGCGGAACCCCCGGGCCAGCGATTCGGCGACACCGGCGAACACCTCGGCCCCGGTGCCGAAGACCGCGTCGTCCCAGTCATCCGCTACGTCCGTGCCGGTGATGAGTGGCGCGGCATCGCGTGCCCTCGGGGCCGACGCGGCCGCCTCCTGGGATGCCCTCACCAGGGCGGGCAGCACCGACGGGTCCACCTCGGTGGAGCGCAGCGTGCCAACCCGCGCGTTGTCGCCGTCGCGCACAATCGAAATCACGGTCGTGCTGCGGCTGGTCGACACCCCGTTGGTGGTCATCGTGTTGTTCGCCCAGCGCAGCGATGCCTCGGAGCGATCGGTGACTAGCACCATGGTCTCGTCTGCCCCACCCGAGCGGGCCGCGTCCAACGCGATCTCGATGGCCAGTTGCGCGCCGATCATCGGCCACCCTCGGCCCGGGTGTTGAGCACGTTGACGCCGCGGAACAACGCCGACGGGCAGCCGTGGCTGACCGGGGCCACCTGCCCGGGTTGCGCCTTCCCGCAGTTGAAGGCGCCGCCCAGGCGCCACGTCGACGCGCCGCCCACGGCCTCCATCGAGTTCCAGAAGTCGGTCGTGGTGGCCTGGTAGGCGACATCGCGCAGTTGGCCGTCGAGGCGGCCACCTCGGATACGGAAGAACCGTTGGCCGGTGAATTGGAAGTTATAGCGCTGCATATCAATCGACCACGACTTGTCCCCGACGATGTAGATGCCGTCATCGACCCGGCCGATCAGGTCGGCCGTGGTGACGTCCTCTTCGGCCGGCTGCAGCGACACGTTGGCCATCCGCTGAATCGGCACATGGTGCGGCGAATCGGCATACGAGCAGCCATTGGAGCGCGGCAGCCCGAGCCGCGGCGCGAACACCCGGTCAAGCTGATAACCGACGAAGATTCCCTCACGCACCAGATCCCAGCGCTGGGCCGCGACCCCCTCGTCGTCGTAACCGACGCTGGCCAAGCCGTATTCAACGGTCCGGTCGGCCGTCACGTTCATCACCGGTGAGCCGTAGCGCAGGCTGCCCAGCTTGTCGGGTGTGGCGAACGAAGTGCCGGCATAGGCGGCCTCGTAGCCGATTGCCCGGTCGTATTCGGTTGCGTGACCGATGGATTCGTGAATGGTCAGCCACAGGTTGGTGGGGTCGATCACCAGGTCGGTGGGCCCGGGGGTGACGCTGGGCGCCTTGACCTTCTCGGCCAGCAGCGATGGGATCTGCGCGAGCTCGTCGGTCCAGTTCCACACCGCGTCGCCGGCCATCACCTCCCAGCCGCGAGCCATCGGGGGCGCCAGGGTGCGCATTGAATCGAACCCTCCGGGCGCAGCGTCGACGGTCACCGCCTCCAGGGTGGGCATCAGCCGCACCCGCTGCTGGGTGATCGAGGATCCGAAGGTGTCGGCATAAAACGTCTGCTCTTTGACGGCGGTAAGACCGGCCGACACGTGATCGACGCCGACCCCGCCGTCTTTACCGGCCAGCAGCCTGCCCGAGTACTCACCCAGCACGGCGATCTTGTCGGCGGTGGGAACGGTGAACGGGTCGACCTCATAGCTCGACACCCAGCTGGCGTCGGAGTACACCGGCTCCGGCGCCAGCTCGATGCGCTCGGTGTTCAGCGCCGCCAGCGCACTGGCCACCTGCACCGCCCGGCGCGCGGTGGCCGCCGCGGCGTCGCAGGCCAGCTCGGCGTGGGAGGCGAATCCCCAGGTGCCGTCGACGATCACCCGGACCGCCAGGCCGAGCTCGCGGTGTATCACCGCGGTCTCCAGCTCCCCGTCACGCAGCTGGATGCGCTCGGTGACGATGCGGTGAATCCGCAGGTCGGCGTGGCTGGCTCCGGCGGCGGTGGCCGCCGAGAGGGCGGCGTCGGCGAACTCGTGGCGCGGCAGGGCCAGAAATTCGGCATCGATCCCGGCTGTCACAGCACCACCGTAGCGACCGGCTTTAATACCTTCATGACCTGCTGCGGCGACACCCCGGCATGTCGCGCCGAAGAGAGCCGTTTTGCGCTTTCGGGGGGCGACGCGCTTGCGGGCCGAGACGCGCACCAATGGCGCCAATGAAGGGCAGCGGGCCCGCACGGGGTCGCCGGGTCACCGCACTGGGGTATGCCCTGCTGGCCCCCAGCCTGTTCGGGATGGTCACGTTTCTGCTGCTGCCGATGCTTGTGGTGCTCTGGCTAAGCCTGCACCGGTGGGATCTGCTGGGCCCCATCGAGTATGTCGGGCTGGACAATTGGCGCTCGGTGCTGACCGACCCGGCGTTCGGCAACTCGCTGGTGGTCACCGCCGTGTTCGTGGCGATGGTGGTCCCGGCGCAGACGCTGCTGGGTCTGCTGGCCGCGTCGATGCTGGCCCGCCGCCTGCCGGGCAGCGGCCTGCTGCGCACGGTGTACGTGCTGCCGTGGATCTGCGCCCCGCTGGCGATCGCGGTGCTGTGGCGATGGATCCTGGCACCCACCGACGGTGCGGTCGCCACGGTGTTGGGACATCAGATCGACTGGCTCACCGACCCCGGCCTTGCGCTGCCGCTGGTGTCAGCGGTCGTCGTGTGGACGAATGTCGGCTATGTCGCCATGTTCTTTCTGGCGGGCATTTTGGCTATCCCCGAGGATCTCCACGCGGCCGCCCGCATCGACGGCGCCAGCGCCTGGCAACGATTCCGGCGCATCACCCTGCCGATGCTGCGCCCCACGATGTTCTTCGTTTTGGTTACCGGAATCATCAGCGCTGCACAGGTTTTCGATACCGTGTATGCGCTGACCGGAGGTGGCCCGCGGGGCCGCACCGACGTGGTGGCCCACCGCATCTACGCCGAAGCGTTCGGTTCGGCGGCCGTCGGGCGGGCCGCGGTGATGGCGGTGGTGCTATTTGCCATCCTGGTCGGCATCACCATTGTCCAGCATCTGTATTTCCGGCGACGAATCAGCTATGAGCTCACCTAGCCGCGCCCTCTCGGCTCTGGCGATCTACGCCGGGCTGGCCGTCGGCGCGCTGATCACGTTGACCCCGTTCACACTGGGACTGCTGACGTCGTTTACCTCGGCACGCCAGTTCGTGACGGGCGGTCCGCTGGCGCTGCCGCGCCCCCCCACGCTGGCCAACTATGCCGGCCTGGCCGGCGCGGGCTTCGGCCGCGCGCTGGCGGTCACCGCGGTGATGACAGCGATGATCGTGATTGGGCAACTGAGCTTTTCGGTGCTGGCCGCCTACGCGTTCGCGCGGTTGCAGTTCGCGGGGCGCGACGGGTTGTTCTGGGTGTACCTCGCAACCTTGATGGTGCCGCCCACGGTTACGGTGGTTCCGCTGTATTTGATGATGGCCCAGGTCGGTTTGCGCAACACGTTCTGGGCGCTGGTGCTACCGTTCGTGTTCGGCTCGCCTTACGCGATCTTCCTGCTGCGCGAGTACTTTCGTGCCATCCCGGAGGACTTGATCAACGCGGCACGTCTCGACGGCGCCAATACCCTTGACGTGATTGTGCATGTGGTGGTGCCGGCGAGCCGGCCGATTCTGGTCACGTTGTTGCTGATCACCGTGGTCTCGCAATGGAACAACTTCATGTGGCCGTTGGTGATCACCAGCGGTGCCAAGTGGCGGGTGCTGACGGTGGCAACGGCTACCCTGCAGTCGCGATATAACGCCCAATGGACATTGGTGATGGCCGCCACCACGGCCGCGATCGTGCCGCTGATCGTGTTGTTCGTCGCCTTCCAGCGGCGGATCGTGTCCTCGATCATCGTCACGGGACTGAAGTGAGCCGGCGACCAAGGTTTTCCACGCTGGTCGCTGCGGGGCTGGCTCTGGTCGTCGCGATGTTGGGGGCGGCGGCGGTGCTTTTGGACGTTTCCGCCCGGGCGCCCGCCGGCAAGACCGTGGTGACGGTGCGACTGTGGGACCAACAGGTTGCCGCGGCCTATCGGGAGTCGTTTGCGGCGTTCACCCGCGCGCACCCGGGTATCGAGGTGCGCACCAACGTCGTGGCCTTTGCGACGTACTTCGACACGCTGCGCACCGACGTGGCCGGAGGCAGCGCAGATGACATCTTCTGGCTGTCCAACGCCTATCTCGCCGGCTATGCCGACAGCGGTCGGCTACTGAGCATCGACAAGGCTTTCGGCCCGGCTGCCGCGTCGACGTGGGACCCCGCGGTGGTCAGCCAGTTCACCCGCAACGGTGTGCTGTGGGCGGTGCCGCAACTGACCGACGCGGGAATCGCGGTCTACTACAACGCGGATCTGCTGGCTGCGGCCGGCGTCGACCCGGCCGCGCTGGGGGCGCTGCGGTGGAGCCCGGACGGCGCCGACACGCTGCGTCCCCTGCTGGCCCGGCTCACCGTCGACGCCGACGGGCACGCTGCGGGCACAACAGGTTTCGACGCCCGTCGGGTGCGGCAATGGGGATACAACGCGGCCAACGATCCGCAAGGGATCTATCTGAACTACATCGGGTCGGCCGGTGGGGTGTTCCAGCGGGGCGACGCGTTCGCCTTCGATAACCCCGCCGCGATCGCAGCCTTCCGCTACCTCGTCGGCCTGATCAACGTGGACCACGTCTCGCCACCGGCCTCGGACACCAACGACAACGGGGATTTCTGCCGGAACCAGTTCCTGGCCGGCAAGATGGCGCTGTTCCAGTCCGGCACCTACAACCTGGCGGCGGTCGCCGAGGGGGCGAGCTTCCACTGGGGGGTGGCGATGCTGCCCATCGGGCCGGCCGGACGGGTCAGCGTCACCAATGGTATTGCGGCGGCGGGTAATGCGGCATCCAAGCATCCGGATGCGGTGCGTCAGGTTCTGGCTTGGATGGGCAGCGAGCAGGGCAACGAGTACCTCGGCCGGCGGGGCAGCGCCATCCCGGCGGTGCTGTCGGCGCAGCGTGTCTACTTTGCCTACTGGGCCGCCAAGGGCGTGGACGTCTCACCGTTTTTCACCGTGCTTCGCGGTCCGCGCATCCCCGCGCCGGGCGGCGCCGGTTTTGCCGCCGGGTATCAGGCCCTCAAACCGTATTTCGACGACATGTTCCTCGGCCGCGGGGATGTCGCGACCACCCTCGCCCGGGCCCAGGCGGCGGCCAATGCCGCCGCGCGCCGTTAACGGTGAGCACCGCGGGGGGCCAGCCGCAGCTGGGCCAGCCACATCGCCCCGGGGTGGTGCCCCGCATCGGCAACGCGCGAGGCGGCATCGTCCCGGAGTCAGGCACTCGCAGCCACAACCGCCGATTCGGCAATCAACTACGGACAAAAATCGGAAAACCCGGCCGGACCACCGAGTACCAACACCATGTCCACGCAGGTCAGCGACCGTGGTCCCGGCTGGGATCGAACCAGCGACCTCCCGCGTGTGAAGCGGGCGCTCTCCCACTGAGCCACGGGACCGGCGCCGAGACGCGAACGACGTCGAAGACTAGCACGTGCGGCTATCGTGGGAGAACGCGCGGCATCGCGGCGCCGTTGAGCCGCGCGTGGTATCAAGAGATTTGTGCGGGCCTGGTCAGGTGGACTATCGTCGTGCTTCGCACCGGGCGACGATCTGGTCTGCTGCACGCGGATGTAGCGCAGTTGGTAGCGCATCACCTTGCCAAGGTGAGGGTCGCGGGTTCGAATCCCGTCATCCGCTCGAAGGTGTTTCAGTGGCGTCAACCCCGCGGTGGAGTGGCCGAGTGGTGAGGCAACGGCCTGCAAAGCCGTGCACACGGGTTCGATTCCCGTCTCCACCTCTTTTCTCGGACCCGGGCGCGGTTAGCTCAGCGGGAGAGCGCTTCCCTGACACGGAAGAGGTCGCTGGTTCAATCCCAGTACCGCGCACCAGTGTTTACGCAGGTCAGACACGGTAGTTAGACAGACAAACACGGTGGTGTGACCTAGATATGACCTGACAGTCGGCGAAGCTGGCTCCATCGAAGGGAGCCCGTATGCCCACCTACACTGTTCCAACCGATCCCGGCCTCGAACGCGACCGTTTTGAAGCGGCGGTATCTATGTGGAGTTGTGGGCCGTGGCTTGAGCGGGTGGCCCCAGGCGGCCAGCCGGGCGAGGGGGTGCGGCTATGAAAACCGCCGCCGGGCAGGCGCTTGAGTGCCTTCATGCCTGCCGGGACGCGCTGGCCGAGGCTCGCCTGCACGCGCTCGGCGCGCAAGCGTACCTGGGCGGGGCGCGGGCGACACGCGCGGCCGAGCTGGCCGAGCGCATCGCCGACGCGATCACGTATGCCGAGCGGCTGAAGTTTGTTGTCGAGGGCGACGCTCGATACGACGCGGCGGCGCAAGCCGGGGGCGCGCGGTGAGCCGAATGTGGGTATCGCTGCCGGTGGCGCGCACCCGACTCGGCCCCATCCGTGTCGGTGCCGGGCTGCCGGTTGAGGCGGTGCTGATCGCGGCGCTCATCATCGCTGCCGCGGTGGCGGTGTATGTGGTGGCGGCGGCCCCCGCCGGCCTGGTGATGGGGGTGGTGGCGCTGGGCACCCACGGCTGGCATGTCTACCAGCGGCACCGCGCCAGCCGGCGGCGGTGACTGTCGCGGCGCTGCTGGCCGGGATGCTGCTGCACCCGAGCGGCCCTATCCAGTGGTGCGATCCGGGGTTACGACGCGAAGCCCGATCCGAAGGCTGGTCAATCAGCGAAGCCGGGCACTACTGTCCAATCCATAGAAAACGCCGACGAAAGGAAACCCCATGAAACTCCCCATCATCGCGACCATCACAGCGGCAGTCCTCCCCCTCTACACCCGCACATGCCGCAACAAAAAACAACCCGACAACGGTGCCCCAGCAACCACCATCCCCTGGTGGGCGGCAGGAATGGCGCATCTCAAGTAAGGAAACCCCCAATGTCACTACACGACATCACAGAAAACAACGAAACCCTCAGCGCCCAAGCCCTCCCAGCTCACCCCACCGAGCAGCAGCCAGCGCCACTAACCGATGCCCTCGCATGGTCCCAAACCGAAACCATCCCCGATGACATCCCGCGCCCACAGCACACGCTTCGCTGGATTGGCGTTGTCGTTGTGTTCATAGTCATGGCTGCGGCCACCACCATCCTCGGGATGCGCTTCTACCGCCAACAAACCCACGGCACACCCCCCCACGTCTCGGCGCAACCACGAGCCCCGGTAACGAGGGCCATCCCCACGCCCCCCCGAGCACCGTCGCCTCCACCGGCACCGCAACCGAACGCAACAATCACGCCATCGCCTCCCCCCAGTGCCTACCCCGACGATATTGGGCATGCGCACACCCCCCAAGCAGCGGCGCAACCAGAATGGTTGGCCGATGACCAGTTCCTGACCACGCTCCGCAATGACGGCATCACAAGCACAGATGGTCCACAAGCTGAGATCGGAGCTGCTCATTACGTGTGCGGATATGTTGCGCAGGGAAAAACGTTCGACCAGATTGTTTCGATGTTTCTTGCGGCTAACCCCGACGCGTCACCAAGCGACGCGAAACAGTTTGTCGACGCGGCCGAAGCCGCCTACTGCCCCCAACACTCCTGGAACTAGCCCCCCTCCGGGAAATGCGCCCCGGGTGTCTGGCTCTTGCCGATCCATGCCGTGCCGAATCGGCACGACATGGCGGCAGATCGGCCTGAGCGGGTGCCCAAACTCGGCGATGCCAGGTTTGCGCACCAGCCCCTTTGTCTGGCACAGCGGCCGCCCGGCGCGCCGGGCGGGGGTGGGCGGCTCATGCTGCGGCTGGCGGCCGAGGCCGGGTTGCGGCGCCCGAGGTCGCCCAAATCCACACCCGCGACCTGCTCGACCATCCCGACGCGCCCGCGCTGCTGGTGCACGGCAAGGGTGGTAAAGAGCGGGTGGTGCCGTTGAGTCGGGAGCTGGCGGGGATGGTGCGGCTAGGCGCGGCCGGCCACACCCCCGGCGCGCCCGTGCCGGGATGGTTGTTCCCTAACATGCTCGGCGGGCATGTCAGCGCCGCGCATGTGGGGAAACTTGTTGCCCGCGCGCTGCCGGGTGGCTGGTCGATGCATCATCTGCGGCATCGTTTCGCCACCCGCGCCTACCGCGGCTCGCGGAATCTGCGGGCGGTGCAAACACTGCTGGGGCACGCGTCGGTGGCCACCACCCAGCGGTACACGGGTTTGGCGAGCGACGAGCTACGCGAAGCCGCCGCGTGCGCATGGTAGGGCGGCGCCGCCCCTTCCCTGTCCTCCCCAGCTCAGACGAAGTGTCGGCGCTGGGGCGCGCCACCTTGGCCCGCCGGCCGCTCGGCGCGTGGGTGGGGTGCGCTCACTGAGTCGTCGATCCTTTCGACCTGGATCGCTGGGATGGTGGAGGCCCGCCAGTGTGCTGGGGGATGGGCCGGCGGGCCTCCGATGTTCATCGCCGGAGCTAGATGCTATGACAGCGTTATTTGGACAATGAACAGGCTTGATAATACCTGCCCGCATCAAAACGGCACATGCATGTAATCGATGTTTCCTGGGCCGCCGCCGTCGCGGGCGTGCCGCGCCGCCCGCAACAGGTCATTGAGCGCGTCGTATTGGCCGCGGCGGGCATCGTCCGACAGCCTCCACAGCGCGTGTTGTGTGGCCATCGCCGCGTACGTCGCATCATCCATCATCTGGGTGTCCTACTCCCGCAGTAGTAGCTGCAGTACGGCGCCGGGGCCGGTGGCGACCGCCGACAACGCGAGCTGATACCCGGTGGCGGGGTCGAGCAGCGGCATATTGAACAGCTCACCAGGCCGAAGCCGCACCCCAGTCAGGGGGTTCAGCGACGCCATCTGGCCGGTGTTGACGATGATGTCTGGCGCGCCAGCAGCGTCCCCGATGCCCTCAGAGTTGTTGAGCGCCACCACAGCGCGTAAACCAGTGGGCAGCGGGATCACCGCCGGGGACTCGCCGACCGGCACCACCGCTGGGGTGTCGCTCGTGCTCACGGGTCCGACACCTTCCATTGTTGTCGGGGGCTGGCCGGCCAGCTTGCACCCGTACGCGACTTTGGGCCGGCCGGCCGCCCCCCGGCCGCGCCGCGAGCCGCCAAATGACGCGGAGGCTTCACAGGGCCGGTAGGCCGGGATGGTAGTAGGCGAGCTGCCCGCTCTCACCACGCTGGCAGCACGCCCAAACGTGAAACTCTGGCCGGGAGTCGCGGCGCGGCAGCGTCACCCGCTCACCGGGGCGCACAGGTAGCGCCGCCAGCGTCAAATCGTCGTCGAACGTCAACTCGGCCTCGCTGTAGGCGACGAACACCGTGGAAGAGCCGATGTTCTCCAGCAGCAGCGTTGGGGCGTCCCACACCTCGCTAAAAGCCCCCCACGCCACCACGGCCGGGGTGTCGCTCACCGCCGAAACACGCTTAATCACCTACTTGCCTCCTGCTCCCTGTCCCACGGGAAGGGCTGGCCGGCCTTCCAGCCCGACTTCCTGAGCAGCACCGCCTTACCTATCGTCTCGTTGGAAAACCTCGCCCCGGCGCGGCGCAGCGCCTCAGCCGCGCGCGGCCGCCCCGCCGACACCGGCACACCCAGGGCCTCGATCGCCGACAAGCACTCCACCACCCGCTCCGGGTCAGTGGGCCGGCCATCGTTGTCGCAATACTCAATCAGCCCCAGATCAAGCATCCGGCGTGTTTGAGCGGCGTCCCAGGCCGCCCAGCGCGGCAGCGGCGCACCACTGCCAGGGAAGTCCACGAGGCGGCCATTAGGGGCTTTCAGCCGCAGGGACGGCACACCCTGCTTGATCCTGATCCGTGGCAGGTCGGCCAGGGTGGCGTCCTCGATCGCCGTGAAATCCGTCCCCAGCATCAGTCGAACACCCGGCACGCGCTGGTGTTCGGCTTCGCCTCGAACCGGCCAGTAGCGCGATTGAAGTAGTACGGGTCATTCGGCGAGGGGATGTAGTAGCTGGCACCGCCCGGCGGGGGTTTCAAACCAACCCGGAACTGCGGACCAAGCTGCCAGAGGAACCAATCCTCGCGCTCCTGCTCGGTCCACTGCTCCGGCGGCTTGCCGGTGACCAGTCGCACCGGCTCCATATCCTCACCGCCCAGCGGCAGGCCAACCATGTCCTTGCCCGGGCCATAATCCGGGCACCATCCCGCGTCGGCGCTGCCGTACATCATGGGTATTCCCTTTCCTCGAAGCTGTCGAAGCTGTCCACACGGATAGCGTTTGTGGACAGTCTACAACACCATCGCCGATGATTTGTGGCAGCTCACAAGCGTGTCGCGGCAAGTGTGGCCTGACCAGCGCGGCCAGCCCTACGTCGCGCTCAAGCCCCTATGCGACGCCATTGGCGTAAATCACGCCACCCAGTACCGAAAGCTCAACCAAGCACCCTGGGCAACTGTTGTCATGATGACTACGGTTGGCGAAGATGGCAGGTCACGGGCCATGTACGCGCTTCACGCCGACTGCATCCCGATGCCGCTAGCAACCTTGGCCCGGATCGCTAGGCGCGCGGCCGAGCACCCTGGGCAACTGTTGTCATGATGACTACGGTTGGCGAAGATGGCAGGTCACGGGCCATGTATGCGCTTCACGCCGACTGCATCCCGATGCCGCTAGCAACCTTGGCCCGGATCGTTAGGCGCGCGCGCCGCAGCACGCCGCTGCCGCTCAGCCCGACGCTCACACAACTCGGCCGCCAGCGCGCCAGGACGACGCTCCCGCTCCCGCAGCGCCTCGAGCTGGGCGATCGTCACCATCAGTGTCTTGGCGAGACTCGACACCGCGCGCGCATCCGTTGTCCGGCCAAGCTGCCACGCCACCCGCCGCGCAAGCGCGGAAAGCGCGCGATCAGGATCACCAGACTGGACGGCCGCCAGCACCGAAAACCTTTGCGGCACCGGCCTTCTCGAGCCACGCATTGCTACACGCTCCTAGAATAAATGTGGACAATTGCCCCGGAGGGAGAGAAAAGCGACCCACCAGCGGTCGCGAACACCCCCCCACCCTCCGATTTTTTTGCGGGGGGTGGTATACGGGCTGGTGGGTGTTGGTGTGGTGGTTTGCTGGTTTTGGGGGTGGTGTGTGGTGGTTGACGATGCGGTTTCGGGGGTGTGTGTTTGCTGGGTTTCGCGGGGTGTGTTTGCTGGCGGGGGTGGCGTGTGCTTGGTGCGTGTGCCTCTGAGGGATGCGTTGGCGTGTGGCTGGGTGTGGTTTTGGGTTGAGGGGCGTGTGAGTGCGGCGCGACACCGGCCTGACTCGCTGTCGAGGACAAGCCTGGAGCTGGGTGGTGTGGGCGTGAAGCTGGGGTTCTGCTGGCTGGGTGCGCGCTGGGGGTGGCGATATCGGGTGCGTTGAAGTCGGTTGAGGCGCAACCAGGCTGGCGTGTGCCGGGGGTTGGGAGTTCGTCGTGCTGGGACTGGAGTTCGTACTGGAGGCGGCTTGGTGTGACTGTTTGGCGGGGGGTAGCATAAATCTTCCGTATCGCCTAGGTGGCTATTTCGCTTTCTGCCACAATGTGATTCGTATCGTTTCTCTGTTCTGTGTTTCCTTTGTTGTGTCTGCCACGTGTTCTCATCGTGTGTCATGTGTGTCCCTGTGTCCTTGTGGTCTGTTCACCGTGTGTTCAATCCTTGTGTCCCTTGTGTCGTGTTGTCCTGTTTCCTTGTCGTGTTCGTCGTGTGCGTGGGCACACGACATCGGATGCCGGCAGGGGGCCGATGGCCGCGCCGCAGTGCGGGCACTGCCGTAGCGGGGGTGGTTCGGGATCGCTGGGTGCGGCGGCGGCTGGTTGGGTGGGCATCAGGGCTTCCTTTCTTGTGTCTTGCGCCGCCAGGCGCGCGCTTGGCGGTTCTGCGCGATCCGCTGGGCGCGGGTTGGCCGGCGCGGGGTGTCCAGGCGCGCAGTGGCCGGGATGAGGCGGGGACGCGGGGGTTGGTTGTGGTTCACTGGTTGGCCGCCTTGTGTAGGTGGCAGGGCGCGCCGGGTGTGGTGACGATGCACCGGCAGGGGGTGCCGGCCAAGGTCGGCCGCCCGCAGCGCAGCGGGGCGAGCTGCACACGTGCCCGCCACGCTGGGGGCAGTGGGCCGAGCTGCTCATGCGGCACATGGCTGCACGCGGGGTCGTAGTGGGTTTTCCCGTCTCCGATGGCGTCCACGCGGGCGAGCAGGAGATGCCTGGAGCCGTCTGCGTCGATGGCGGCGGCGGCGATGTAGTCACGTGTGCCGCAATCACACAGGCAGGCGACGGTGTTGGGGTCAATCCTGGACCCGTTGCGGCTACTGCTCACGGGACGCTGCCTCCCAGTGCTCGCAGATGATTACAGGCCCGCATCGCGGGCATTCGATGCGCCCGTCAGGAAGCTCTACGAACGTTCGGGGGTGGGGGGTCGCCTCATCGTCGGCCGCGTCATCACCGCGAGCGGTGCCCGTGGTGTTGGTGTCATGATCGTCGGGCACAGCGTCGCCTTCCGGGGTGTCATCTGTTTGCTGGGTGTGTGGCTGTGGGTTGGTTTCCGCCGACTGTGGGAGGCGGCGGCCGTCGTGTCGCGTAGTCGCCCTGCTATGTGTTGGCCCGTTTCCGTCCGGCAACCCGTCAGAACCCGTCAAGGCGTCAAATCCGCTGGTAGGAGGCTCAGAGCGTCTGACGGGTTCTGACACCTTGACGGGTTGCATCTGACGACTTGACGGGTCGGTTTTCAACCCGTCAGACGTAAAATCGCCGTCTACCTGCGGTTTCTGACGGGTTGACGGGTTCTGACGGATATACCGGCGGAAAACGTCGTCGAAGTCTTCACGACGGTATCCGCGACTGCGCGCGTCGCTGCTACGCCGGGGCTTGACCCGAAACTCCCGCAAGCGATAAGCGAGTTTGCTGGGTGTGAGGTCGAAATCGTTCCACGGCGAGGTTTCAATTCGACGCAACTCGTTTACCAGATCAGCGCTGAGCACAAACGATGTGTCCCGCTCGGTGAACACGCTGGCGATGTCGGAGAGTAGCCGCACCCCTAGCGACGAGTCCTCATCGCTGGCGTCGGCGGCTGTGACGAGTACCTTGCACGCTGTCCGCGCGCTCTGCGGCCAGTGGCCACCCGCGGCATCAGCGACGGCGATTAGAGGTTCCCACGTGTCAGCCGCGCGGTCGTCGACGGGCATGTCCGGCTCAGCCGCCGACAGCTCGCTGATGCGATCGGCCGCCCACCGGTCCAGCCGCTCTTGTAGCGCCTTCAGTTTCGGGCGGTCGCGCCGTGACCGGAACTTGGCGACGGTTTCTCCGTTGGCGCGTCGGCGCATTCGGATATTGACGGCGCGGTCGGTAACTGTATCTGGAAGCGCGCCGATGCCCGCCAGCGCGGCCATCGCGAAAACGTCGAACGTTGTGGGGGTTTGGGCGGGGCCGACGCAGCGCAAGGCAGGCCGGCCACGCTGATGCCCAGCGTTCAGAAGCTTTCTGAGGTCTTCGGCTGATTCTGACGCTTTTTTCGCGGCACCCCAGATCGTGTCGGCCTCATCGATGAGCAGCGTTGGCGGGTGGTCGCCGCCGAGCGAGCGGAAGATGGCGGCCACGGTCGCGTCCGCGGTCGCCAATGGGTTGTGGCAGGTGCCATCAATCAAGTCAAGCAACCGTGTCTTGCCGCAACGCTTTTCGGGGCTGGTGATGACTAGTCGCGGGGCGGTATCGAACGCTGGTAATGCGTGGGTGGTGGCGATCCACATTGTCACGGCGATAGCCGAGTGCTCATCGCTGAACGCCACGTATCGAGTGAGCGTGTCGCGCAGCTCGTCTAGCAGCGCCGCGCCGTCTTCCGGCAGGTCTTCGCGGTACCAGTCGAGCAGCTCATCGGCGCGGTCAGTGGTGTCAGTCATCAGGATGCCTTTCGTGGGATTCGGATACCGCTCGCGACGGCGGCGTGTAGCTGTGTGATTTCGTTGGCGATCGCGCGCCAATCAGCGGATGCCGCAACAGCTTTCGACGCTTCCGCCATATCCTGCTGAGCGGTCTCGACCCGCAGAGCGTGATGCTGACCAAACTCGGCCAACGCCAGCAGTTTTCGGGGATCGTTGTCAGACAGCGCGCACCACGCTGGCGTTCCCGGCCACGGCAGCTCGCCATAGCCCGCTCGCGTCAGTAGGCGATCGACGTAGACATGGACGGGCCACCAGCTCACCTGCCGCGACTGTAGTGAAACATGTTGCGGGGATCGGGGTGTCGTGCTTGGCCCATCATCGCCGGCAGGCGCAGGAGCGTGCCGTCGCGACAGCACGAGCTGCCGCCCACGCTCGACTAGGTTGGTGTCGTCGATCTCGCTGCGGTCGCCGCGGAGGGTGACGATGATCGTCTCGGTCATCGGCCACCCCCATGGGCGCGGTGGCCACGCTTGTCGAGCCACCCAAGGCGCTGGCCCACGCGCAAACACGAGCGGCAGTAGCCGAGTCGGCGCGGCTTGGCGCTGCGCAGCGCGACACCGCACTCGCGACACGAGACCTGCTGGAGCGGCCGGCGTGTCGCGTCTGGCGTGCTAGACTGTGGACGGTTGCTCACTGCGAGGCCGGGCATTGCCCGGCCTTCGCCATTCATCGGGCACCGCCGAATGGCTGCATCCGGCCATCGATTTCATTCAGGTCGAGGCGGATGACGCGACGGCCGTTGCGGTACGCGGTGAGCCGACCGTCGGCGATCATCTGCCGGATCGTGCGATCGCTGACGGCTAAATATGCGGCGGCTTCCTTGATGGTCGCGTAGCGACGCCGCTGGGAGGTTGTAACATCGGGCATTCCTCGGGGTGTCCTTTCGGCGCGGTGATATACCGCCCACCCGAGGAATTTCGGAGACGTAAACGCTCACGTGGAGCGCATGTGTACATGATAGCCGTTTATGGTGCCACGTACCTGCACAACACACCGATGGGTATTTCGTGTCGCCCGTCGATTCGCGGCAGCTTATCCCGCGCCGCGGAGGCTCTATCCAAAAAAACCCCTAGAGCGGTGGCCGTGATTTGGACTTGCGTCTTACACGCGGCGCACCGAACTGTAAAGGTGGAATTCCCGTCAGGCCACACCGTCTCGGTCACCGCGTAGTCGGCCCACGCTTGCGCGGCTTGCCTATATAGGACGCCATGACGCTCGCCGTCGGCGGCCGCGAACTGCACCGCCGTGTCCTCTGGGCCGATACCGCGCACAATTAGCTCATCGCCGATCAGGGCGGGATTGAATCCCATCGCCGCGGCTCTTCTCACAACCTCGCGCCGGTCGTCGATCTCGGCAACTGGCGCGGCAGCTCCCCCGCAGTTGCACGTGACCACGTATTTGTCCATGATTACCGTCTCTCCGCGATTTTGCTGAGTAGCGCGGCGATTTCACGGTCGCGGCCTTGCGCGGCGTGCTGGTAGCGCATGGCCGCCACTGGGGTGGAGTGACCTAGCCTTGCCATCAATTCGGCTAGTGTCGCGCCGGTGGCGGCGGCCAGCACCGCGCCGCTGTGGCGCAGGTCGTGAAACCTCAAGTCGGGCCGGTTGGCCGCGTCACGCGCCTTGTAGAAGTGCCGGTTCAAGGTGGCGGGCGCCAGGTGAAGGCCGCTCTTGGCGGGGAATATCAGCGAATCACGAGCGCCGCCAACGTGTTTGGCGAGATGGTCCTCGATTGCCGACAGCAGGTGCGGGGGAATCGCCACATCGCGCACGCCGGCGTCGCTCTTAGGGGTGGTGACTAGAAACCGGCCGCCGCGAACACGCACAACCCCGCGCCGGACACGAATCACTTCATCGCGCACATCAACGTCCATGCGGCGCAGCTCGGCCAGCTCGCCGTATCGCAGCGCGCACCACGCACCGAGCAGCACCATCAGCCGGTACTGCTCGGGCATCGCATTCGTGATGATTTCCAGCTCGTCGAGTGTGGCGGGCCGGATGCGGTGGACCCGTTTGGCGGTGCCGGCCCCGCGAATCACGCACGGATTCAAAGGGATTCGTCCGTCGCTGGCCGCGGTGCCGAGGATCGTTCGCAGCAGGCCGTAGCAGTGCGCGCGCAAGGTCGGTGTCTTGCGGTGGGCCATCGCCGCATACCAGCCGCGCACATCCTCGGTTGTGATCGCCCCCAGCGGGGTCACGCCGAACGCGGGCAGTAGATGCTGGTCGAGCAGCTTGCGGTAGTGCTCGCGGGTCCGGTCCTTCAGATCGCGCTGGGACATCCAAGTTTCGGCGTACTCGGCGAACGTCAGTGCGGGCGCCGCTGGGCGTTGGGCCTCAGGCGGCGTCCAGGCTTGGCGCACGATCTCGGCCTGTTTGAGCGCCAGCCACGCGCGGGCCTCGGCCTTGGTGAGAAACAGTGTGGGGGCTTTGTGGCGGCGGCCGTCTGGGCCGTAGTAGCGGGCGCGGTAGCCGCGTGCGAGCTTGTCCACCGACCCGAACGTGCCGCTCGCGCGGTTCTTGCGGCCCGCTCCACGTGTCATTGGCGTGTTTCCAGTTCCCGTGCGCTGGTCAGGTCATGACCTGAATATGACCTGACCATAGCTAACAAGCTTCCGCTTGCTTCCGCAAGCTTCCGGTTGTACTGTTCGTTGACAGCGCTGGTGATTTACCATCAGCGCTGGTCACCAACCGAACGCCAGCAAACCGATTGGACTGGTTCAATCCCAGTACCGCGCACCAGTGTTTACGCAGGTCAGACACGGTAGTTAGTGGGCCTAGGCGTGTTTCGTGCCAAAGACGTGCCAAAACGGTGTTGAGCGATTCGGTGTCCCCGGTCTGGCAAGACCGAGAGGGGTTCGCCATGCACGACACCGCCGATTTGATCGATATCGGGCCCGCGCCCGCGCCGCCGAACTGGTGGGTGCCCGGCCAGGGCGGCCAACGCGGGGCCGAGCACGCCGCGCCGCCCGCGCCGACGTGGCTACGCGGCATCGACCCGGACTATCTCGTCGATGACGACGGGCCGGTGACCGTGTGGGACCGCGAGTTCGCCGGCGGGGATGTGTGGATCACCGTCTACGACCGCATCGTGGGCGGCCGGGTGATGCGCTCGAAGCCGGTCGTTTTCGTCAGCGACGCGGTGGCCGCGCCGGCGGGTGGTCTCACCGTTGAGCGGGCCCGCGAGCTGGCTGGCGCGCTGCTGGACGCTATCGAGACTGCTGAAGGTGACACCGAGCGGCACGAGTTCCTGGTGTGCCGCCGCGACGGCGAGCGCATGGTGGTGTGTTCCCGGCACGCGGACGGCGTAGCGGGGTGGGGTGCGCTAGATCGTGAGCGCGCGGCTCTGCGCCGAGCGGGTATCGACACATCGGGGGATGATGCGCCGTGGCTGGAGCGGGTGGCCCCAGGCGGCCAGCCGGGCGAGGGGGTGCGGCTATGACACCCGCCGAGCAGGCATTGGGGTGCTTGCGCGAGTGCCGGGACGCGCTGGCTGACGCGCGCCTGCACGCGCTCGGCGCGCAAGGGTATCTCGCCGGGGCGCGGGCGGCGCGGGCGTTCGAGCTGGCCGGGAGGATCGCCGACGCGCTCGCCTATGCCGAGCGCCTGTTGTTCATCGTCGAAGGCGACGCTCGCGCCGACGCGGCGGCGCAAGCCGGGGGCGCGCGGTGACGCCGCGAATGTGGGTATCCGTGCCGGTGGCGCGCACCCGACTCGGCCCCATCCGCGTCGGCACCGGGCTGCCGGTCGAGGCGCTGCTGATCGCGGCGCTCATCATCGCTGTCGCGGTGCTGGTGTATGTGGTGGCGGCGGCCGCCGCCGGCCTGGTGATGGGGTTGGTGGCGCTGGGCACCCACGGCTGGCATGTCTACCAGCGGCACCGCGCCACCCACCAGGTGCAGCGGTGACTGTCGCGGCGCTGCTGGCCGGGATGCTGCTGCACCCGAGCGGCCCTATCCAGTGGTGCGATCCGGGGTTACGACGCGAAGCCCGATCCGAAGGCTGGTCAATCAGCGAAGCCGGGCACTACTGTCCAATCCATAGAAAACGCCGACAAAAGGAAACCCGACATCACAGAAAACAACGAAACCCTCAGCGCCCAAGCCCTCCCAGCTCACCCCACCGAGCAGCAGCCAGCGCCACTAACCGATGCCCTCGCATGGTCCCAAACCGAAACCATCCCCGATGACATCCCGCGCCCACACCACGCGCTCCGCTGGTTTGCCGTTGTCATTGTGTTCATCGTCACCGCCGCGGCCACCACCATCCTCGGGATGCGCTTCTACCGCCAACAACAAACCCACAGCACACCCCCCCACGTGTCAGCGCAACCAACACCATCCCCAGTAACCAAGCCCCTCCCCACACCCCCCACACCGCCAACGTCGCCCGCACCAGCACCGCAACCCAATACCACAATCACGCCGCCGCCCCCAACCAGTGCCTACCCCGACAATGTTGGGCATGAGCACACCCCCCAAGCAGCACCGCAACCAGAATGGTTGGCCGATGACCAGTTCCTGACCGCGCTCCGCAACGACGGCATCACAACACCTGAAGGCCCCCAAGTTGAAATCAGAATCGCCCACACTGTATGTAAAGCATCCGCACAAGGCACCCCATACGACCAGATAGTATCGGAGCTGCTTGCAGCTAACCCCAACCTGCCACCAAACGGCGCAAAACAGTTTGTCGACGCAGCCGAGGCAGCTTACTGTCCCCAACACTCCTGGAACTAGCCCTCCTCGGGGAAATGCGCCCCGGGTGTCTGGCTCTTGCCGATCCATGCCGTGCCGATTCGGCACGACATGGCGGCAGATCGGCAGCAAACTCTGCGTAGTCGTTGCCTGAGCGGGTGCCCAAACTCGGCGATGCCAGGTTTGCGCACCAGCCCCCGTGTCTGGCACAGCGGCCGCCCGGCGCGCCGGGCGGGGGTGGGCGGCTCATGCTGCGGCTGGCGGCCGAGGCCGGGTTGCGGCGCCCGAGGTCGCCCAAATCCACACCCGCGACCTGCTCGACCATCCCGACGCGCCCGCGCTGCTGGTGCACGGCAAGGGTGGTAAAGAGCGGGTGGTGCCGTTGAGTCGGGAGCTGGCGGCGCTGGTGCGGCTAGGCGCGGCCGGCCACACCCCCGGCGCGCCCGTGCCGGGATGGTTGTTCCCCAACATGCTCGGCGGGCATGTCAGCGCCGCGCATGTGGGGAAACTCGTTGCCTGCGCGCTGCCGGGTGGCCGGTCGATGCATCATCTGCGGCATCGTTTCGCCACCCGCGCCTACCGCGGCTCGCGGAATCTGCGGGCGGTGCAAACCCTGCTGGGGCACGCCTCGGTGGCCACCACCCAGCGGTACACGGGTTTGGCGAGCGACGAGCTACGCGAAGCCGCCGCGTGCGCGTGGTGATCGCGGCATATCTACGGCGCACCGCGGCACGCCTCACCCCTACACACAGGGCGGCGTGGTTGACGTGGCTGTCCGCATCGAAGGATGCATAGTTGAGTTCCTAACTGAAGTCAAGCCACTTGGGGGTTCGTAGGCCACAATCCAGGCGTTTCTGGTGGGCTCGAGCACCACCGTCAGCTCGCCTGGATCCTCGGCACCCACATCGGCCCACACCCGCTCCAGCTCGTCGGGGCGGGTCAAGAACTTACGGCCCCGCCACACCGTCTTGCCCTCACGGGCCAGCGTCGCCTGATGCGCCGCCCGGACCGCGACGTCGATCCCCAACGTCAATGCCACTGCAAAACCCTCCTGCCACAAGCTCTTCCAGATCACCAGGTGACTGAGCGCCACGGCCACGGTCCAGACATTCTCTAAGCAGGAGTCCACACCACGGGCTGGCTCCAAGTTCCCGAACAAGAACACCGCACGACCAGACACCAAAGTCCACGGGAGGCCGCTCAAATCTCAGGGATCACCAGGTGTCCCAGTCGGACCCTCGGACCTGCCCGTGGACTCACACCGAGACTAAATGTCGGACCCGGATGCGAAGGTCATTGTTGTGGAGCATCGCGACCGGTTGGCCCGCTTGGGGGTGAAGCATCTGGAGGCGGCGTTGGCTGCGCAGGGGCGGCGGATCGTGGTGGCCGACCCCGGGGAGGCCACCGATGATCTGGTGCGCGACATGATCGAGGTCCTCACGTCGATGTGCGCCCGGCTGTGTGGGCGGCGCGGGGCACGGAACCGGGCGATGCGCGCGCTGACGGCCGCTAAACAGGGACCGGGCCAGGCGGCATGATCGTCGGGATGCGCACCCGGGCGCAGGCCGCGAAGGTGGCCGCGGCCACCGGCGGGGCGCATCTGGCGGGCAAGCCGAAACCCGATGGGACGCCGACGTGGTCCCGGTATGTCGATATCGGCGCAGACTTTCAGGCGCACCGGGCGGCGGTGGAGTCGGTGTCGGTGTTGTTCGAGCTGTTCGATGGGGACGCCGAGGGCTGCGCCCAGACGGGTTCGCCCGGTGCGCCGTTGCCCACCGGGTGGACGGTGACAGCAGCCAAGTTTGAGGTCGAATGGCCCGCCGAGCCGGATCGGGCGCGGTTGGTGCGCTCGCATTTCGGCGCGCGGCGCAAGGCGTTCAACTGGGGCCTGGCCCAAGTGAAAGCCGACCTGGACGCCAAAGCTGCCGATCCAAGCCACGAGCCGGTGGGCTGGGACCTGGGTTCGTTGCGGTGGGCGTGGAACCGCGCCAAAGACATGGTCGCGCCGTGGTGGGCCGACAATTCCAAAGAGGCCTACTCCTCAGGGCTGGCCGATCTGGCGCGGGCGCTGCAGAACTGGTCGGCCAGCCGCAACGGCACACGGCGAGGTCGCCGTGTGGGCTTTCCGCGTTTCAAATCCGCGCGCCGCGACGCCGGCAGAGTACGTTTCACCACCGAAACCATGCGAGTCGAGGACGATCGGCGCACCATCACCGTGCCGGTGATCGGGCCGCTGCGATCCAAGGAGAACACCCGCCGGGTGCAACGGCATGTCGCTTCCGGGCGGGCCCGCATTCTGAGCGTGACGCTGTCGCAGCGGTGGGGCCGGTTGTTCGTCTCGATCGGCTACGCGCTGCCACACCGGCCACCGCGACCACGGTGGCCTCGCCGACCGTGGTCGCCGGCATCGACCTCGGGGTGCGCGCTTTGGCCACCGTCGCCACCCTCGACACCGCCACCGGTGAAAAGTCGATCATCGAATACCCAAATCCGGTCCCGCTGAAAGCCACCCTGGCGGCGCGGCGGCGGGCCGGGCGTGAACTTTCCCGCCGCATCCCCGGATCGCGCGGCCACCGGGCAGCGAAAGCCAAGCTGACCCGCCTGGATCGCCGGTGCGTGCACCTGCGGCGGCAAGCCGCCCATCAGCTCACCACCGAGCTGGCCGGCGGCTATGGCCACATCGTGATCGAAGACCTCGACGTGGCCGCCATGAAACGCAGCATGGGACGACGCGCCTACCGGCGCGCCGTCTGCGATGCGGCGATGGGTTCGATCAGGCCGATGCTGGCCTACAAAACCGCCCGCCACGGCGCGGTGCTCACCGTGGCGGATCGCTGGTTCCCATCCAGCCAGATCCATCACGGCTGCGCCCAACCCGACGGCACCGCGTGCCGGCTGATCGGCAAAGGGCGCATCGACAAGCTGCTGGTGTGTCCGCGCACCGGCGACGTCGTCGACCGTGATCGCAACGCCGCGCTTAATCTCCGTGACTGGCCGGATCACGCCAGTTGTGGTCCAGTCGGGACCACGGCCCCACCGGTACCCGGGCCAACCGCATCGGTTGGCACAGGCCATGGCGCGGACACCGGAACATCCGGTGCCGGCGGAGCATCCGTAAGACCCCGCCCACGCGGGGCCGGATGCGGAGAGGCCAAAACCCAAACCCCGCAAGGGGACGCCGCATGAGCGTGCAACTCAAACACACTCAACGGCAACGGTTATGCGAAACCAATTGCGGCGGCCGCCAGCGCCGGCGTCGAAGCCAGTCGACGCGAAACCAGCGCCGTCGCTGCGCCGCCCACGGCGGCAAGACCCCGGCGCCTCCTGAAACCCGCACTGGCCGTGGCGCGTCGCTCCTCAGGCGATCGAGGCGATCGCAACTCCACCGGACGCCGACCAACGCCTTCTCGGCTCGCTCGTGACTGCGACGCACTGCGCACGACCACCCCGGCGAGCAACTTCGCCCAAGCGCGAGCGGCCATCTACGCAACCGGAGCAGGCGCCGGTCAGCCCCCACCGCCGCCGGCGATGTGTTGAGGACAGTACACGCTGGCTGCGATCCCCACGAATTTTTGGCCCTACTGACTGATCCGTGGGTGTTTGGCGCGGCCTGGCAGGGCGGGTCGGTGCCCGCCGAGGGCGAGCATTGCCAGGGCGATGAGTGCTTCCGGGGAGCGGAATCCGAACGCAATCCGGGTCAGGAGTCGGATTTTGGTGTTGGTGGATTCGATCAGTCCCTGCGATAGGGCATGGTCGAGGGCGGCGTCGATGGCTTCGCGGTGTCGCACGATTCGGCCGGCCAGCTCGACGAAGACTGGGATGCGGCAGCGCCGTGCCCAGGAGATCCACCGGTCCAGGGCCTGCTTGCCTTCCTCGCCCTTGACCGAAAACACATAGCGCAATCCCTCTTTGAGCAGACATGCGCGGTAGAGCCGGGTATCAGTTCTGGCGATCCAGGCCAGCTTTGCGGTTTGGCGTTCGGTGAGGTCTTCGGGGTTTTTCCACAGTGCATAGCGGGCGGCTTTGAGCCGCCGTGCCCGTTCATGACCCGGCCGCGGCGCGGTGTTCCTGCTGGGCCGACCACGGCCCCATTTGGCCTCGCCGCGCGCGATCGCTCGCGCGTCGTTCCAGGCCCGGCGCCGCTCGGCATCCAGCGCCTCGGTGGCCCAGGCCACCACATGAAACGGATCTGCGCAGCGGATCGCGCCCGGGCAGCGCTCGGCGACCACATCGGCAATCCACTCCGCCGCATCGGCGGACACATGGGTGATCTGCGCGCACCGCTGGGCGCCCAGAGCGTCGAAAGGGAAATCCCCCGAAAGTGTGGAGGCATGCACTATGAGGTAAGGGCATGTCAGAGACGCGTAGGAAGTTCGACCGGGAGTTTGGGGGAGGGAGCGGTGCGGATAGTCCGGGATACCGGTAAGCCGATCGCGCAGGTGGCCCGAGACCTCGGGATCCATCCGGGCACCCTGGGTAATTGGGTTGCCAAAGATCGTGCTGAGCGGGAAGGCGCCCAGGGGCTTTCCACCGGTGATATCGCCGAGTTGAAGCGGCCGCGAGCCGAGGTCGCCGAGCTGCGCATGAAGCGTGATGTGCTCAAGCGATCCGTGGTCGGCTGGGTCAAGGAGGCGACGAGGTGAGTGTGGCCCGCTTTATCGCCGACCAGAGGACCTTGCATCGGGTGCCACACACGGTGTGCTGCGCGCTTTTGGGGGTCAGCGTTTCCTGGTTCTATAAGTGGCTGGACCGCGAGCCCACTGAGCGGCAGCGACGCCGCGCGCGGCTGGATGCGCGAGTGGCGGAGCTGTTCGAGCGCTCCCAGCGCACCTACGGCTGGCCGCGGATCCACGCCGACCTGCTCGCTGAAGGCTGGAAGGTCAGCGTGAACACGGTGGCCGACTCGATGCGCCGGCACGGGCTGGCCGGGCGCAAGCCTAAGCGCCCCAGGGGGTTGACCCGCCAGGACAAGAAGGCACCTCAGTTCCCCGACCTGCTCAAACGGGACTTCACCGCCGCAGCGCCCAACCGGGCGTGGTGCGGTGATATCACCGAAATCCCCACCGATGAGGGCAAACTGTCTTTGGCTTCGGTCTTGGACCTGTGCGGGCGACGTTTGCTGGCTTGCCCGATGTCGAAGCACCCCGATGCGGAGCTGGCCAGCGACGCGATCAAGATGGCCGTCGCAGTACGTGGCGGGCGCGCAGCGATCGCTGGCGTGATCTTTCACACTGATCGCGGATCTACCTACACCGCCAATGATTTCACTAAGCTGTGCCGCAAGCTCGGGGTGCGCCAATCGATGGGACGTGTCGGGTCGTGCTTCGACAACGCCGCCAGCGAGGCGTTCTTTTCCCCCCTCGAACACGAGGTGCTGTCCCGCCACCACTTCGCCACCAAGGCACAGGCACGCGAGGCCATCACCACCTGGTGCTACGAGTTCTACAACACCCGACGTCGGCACAGCTCAGCCGGGTTGCTGCCACCCGTCGAATACGAAAAAATCACGGCCATCCAACCGGAGGCCGCATAACGGAAACCTCCACGTTTTCAGGGGAAACCCAAAAAACCGCCGCAGCGTCTTGGTGTCGCGGCCCGGGGCGGCCCACACCAGCCGGCCGCTGTCGTGGTCAACCACCACCGTGAGGTACTTGTGGTGACGCTTATAGGAGATCTCATCGATGCCGATCCGACGCAGACCCGCAAACCGTTGCCGTTGAGTGTGTTTGAGTTGCACGCTCATGCGGCGTCCCCTTGCGGGGTTTGGGTTTTGGCCTCTCCGCATCCGGCCCCGCGCGGGCGGGGTCTTACGGATGCTCCGCCGGCACCGGATGTTCCGGTGTCCGCGCCATGGCCTGTACCAACCGATGCGGTTGGCCCGGGTACCGGTGGGGCCGTGGTCCCGACTGGACCACAACTGGCGTGATCCGGCCAGTCACGGAGATTAAGCGCGGCGTTGCGATCACGGTCGACGACGTCGCCGGTGCGCGGACACACCAGCAGCTTGTCGATGCGCCCTTTGCCGATCAGCCGGCACGCGGTGCCGTCGGGTTGGGCGCAGCCGTGATGGATCTGGCTGGATGGGAACCAGCGATCCGCCACCGTGAGCACCGCGCCGTGGCGGGCGGCCTTGTAGGCCAGCATCGGCCTGATCGAACCCATCGCCGCATCGCAGACGGCGCGCCGGTAGGCGCGTCGTCCCATGCTGCGTTTCATGGCGGCCACGTCGAGGTCTTCGATCACGATGTGGCCATAGCCGCCGGCCAGCTCGGTGGTGAGCCGATGGGCGGCTTGCCGCCGCAGGTGCACGCACCGGCGATCCAGCCGGGTCAGCTTGGCTTTCGCTGCCCGGTGGCCGCGCGATCCGGGAATGCGGCGGGAAAGTTCACGCCCGGCCCGCCGCCGCGCCGCCAGGGTGGCTTTCAGCGGGACCGGATTTGGGTATTCGATGATCGACTCTTCGCCGGTGGCGGTGTCGAGGGTGGCGACGGTGGCCAAAGCGCGCACCCCGAGGTCGATGCCGGCGACCACGGTCGGCGAGGCCACCGTGGGCGCGGTGGCCGGTGTGCGCAGCGCGTAGCCGATCGAGACGAACAACCGGCCCCACCGCTGCGACAGCGTCACGTTCAGAATGCGGGCCCGCCCGGAAGCGACATGCCGTTGCACCCGGCGGGTGTTCTCCTTGGATCGCAGCGGCCCGATCACCGGCACGGTGATGGTGCGCCGATCGTCCTCGACTCGCATGGTTTCGGTGGTGAAACGTACTCTGCCGGCGTCGCGGCGCGCGGATTTGAGACGCGGAAAGCCCACACGGCGACCTCGCCGTGTGCCGTTGCGGCTGGCCGACCAGTTCTGCAGCGCCCGCGCCAGATCGGCCAGCCCTGAGGAGTAGGCCTCTTTGGAATTCTCGGCCCACCACGGCGCGACCATGTCTTTGGCGCGGTTCCACGCCCACCGCAGCGAACCCAGGTCCCAGCCCACCGGCTCATGGCCTGGATCGGCAGCTTTGGCGTCCAGGTCGGCCTTCACTTGGGCCAGGCCCCAGTTGAACGCCTTGCGCCGCGCGCCGAAATGCGAGCGCACCAACCCAGCCCGATCCGGCTCGGCGGGCCATTCGACCTCGAACTTGGCCGCTGTCACCGTCCACCCGGTGGGCAACTTCGCACCCGGCGACCCGGTCGCGGCATAGCCGTCGGCGTCCCCATCGAACAGCTCGAACAACACCGACACCGACTCCACCGCCGCCCGGTGCGCCTCGAAATCGGCGCCCACATCGACATACCGGGACCACGTCGGCGTCCCATCGGGTTTCGGCTTGCCCGCCAGATGCGCCCCGCCGGTGGCCGCGGCCACCTTCGCGGCCTGCGCCCGGCTGCGCATCCCGACGATCATGCCGCCCGGCCCGGTCCCTGTTTAGCGGCCGTCAGCGCGCGCATCGCCCGGTTCCGTGCCCCGCGCCGCCCACACAGCCGGGCGCACATCGACGTGAGGACCTCGATCATGTCGCGCACCAGATCATCGGTGGTCTCCCCGGGATCGGCCACCACGATCCGCCGCCCCTGCGCAGCCAACGCCACCTCCAGATGCTTCACCCCGAAGCGGGCCAACCGGTCGCGATGCTCCACAACAATGACCTTCCCATCCGGGTCCGACAAGATCCGGCGCAGCTTCGGGCGTTTGCCGGTCAGCCCCGACCCGACCTCGGTAACGACCTGCCCCACCGTCAGATCCCGCTCGGTCACCCACGCCGTCAACCGGGCCACCTGGCGATCCAAATCGGCGCGCTGATCATGGCTGGACACCCCGGCATAGATCACCACACTGTCCGCCGCGCCCCCGCCGGCCGGCGTCGCGCGCACCAGAATCAGCCGGCCCACCCGCTCCGCGGGCACTGGCAGCGTTCCCTCCCGAAACCAGCGATAAGCCGTATGCCGGTTCACCCCAACCGATCCGGCCCAATCCGCCAGATTCACAACACCAATTCAAACACACTTACGCACACTTAACTACACTCAACACGCAACAGTTCGCAACCGGTCGATCCTCTTCTCCGTGTCGGCCCACACCCTCGCCACGATCGCCCCTACGGTGCGCCAGGCGACCCGCATCAACTCGCACACCGCGGTTTTCGAACACGCCACCGCCAGCCAGGCCACCGTGTCATCAAAGGCCACAGTGTGCCCGGCATGGTGGCGCGCCCACGGCACCGCCACCACCGTAGGCCCATGGGCGGGGCAGTTCACCCGCGGCGCATCGGCCTCCAGCACCACCTGCATCGTGCCCCAATCCAGGCCCCGCCACCGGCGCCGACCCTCACCCCGGTCATACCAGGGCGCCCTGCGACCGCAGCGGCCACAACGGCGCGAAACACCACTTCGCGGCCGCACCCGCGCCACCACCAGCGTGTCGCCGTCGGCGTCTTCCTCCCCGAACTCCTCGAACTCGATGTCTTCGATCACGGTGCGCTGGTCGACACCCAGCAGCGCACGCCATAGCCTCACATTGCGCACGTCGTTGTTGGCTCCTTTGGTTCCTGACCTTCCACAAGCCAGAAACCTTAAGCCACAACGACGTGCGCCCCTTACATCAACAACCGGCCCACGGAAGCGTCAGAAGAGCCGAATTTTTCGGCTTTTTGCACCATGAATCCCGGGTTGGCCTCCGTGAGTTGCTTGACAACATCCGGGGCCGCCGTACCGTCATCCATCTTCATGCACACCGCTTTGCCGGCCGCAACCGCTTTGTCCGCGTTGGTGTAGGTGATCCCGGCGTCGTTCAGTGCCGCGAGAAATCGTGCGTCGTCACCGGCCGGATCGGCGCGAACCGGCACCGCCAAGCCGATCAGCGCCGCGACACCAAGCGCCACCAACGGAAGTCTCATGTGCTCATCATTGCCCCGCGGGGAGTGATCCGCACGGCGTTTCCCCATCAAGAAGAGTCATCACGAATACCCGATGCGCCGATCCAGGCCCGGCGAAGGAGCAACGATCCCTTCGGCGTGACCCCGATGGCGCGACGCACGCGCTGCTGCGCGCTCGGTGACACACGGGTCGCCACCGAGCTGTGCGGCAGCACCGGATAGTCTCTCTCGCACAGCCACCCCTAGGCGGGCAGCGCCGCTCGCGCAGACCGTGAACGGCCCGGCGGCCCGGTTGGCAAGCCGTCAGAGGAGGACGTCATGGCAAAGATCGTGCTGGTGTTGTACCCGGATCCGGTCTCCGGCTACCCGCCGGTGTATGCCCGCGACAGCATCCCGGTGATCCAGGGCTATCCCGGTGGCCAGAGCCTGCCCAGCCCGTCGGGCATCGATTTCACTCCCGGTGAGCTGGTGGGTTGCGTCTCCGGCGCGCTGGGCCTGCGGAAATTCCTCGAGGACGCCGGACATCAGCTGGTGGTGACCGCCGACAAAGACGGCCCGGACTCCGAGTTCGAGCATCACCTGCCCGACGCCGATATCGTTATCTCCCAACCGTTTTGGCCCGCATATTTGACCGCCGAGCGGATTGCCAAAGCCGCCAAGCTCAAACTGGCCATCACCGCGGGGATCGGCTCGGATCACGTGGATCTCGACGCCGCGATCACCCGAGGCATCACGGTCGCCGAAATCACCTACAGCAACAGCATCAGCGTCGCCGAGCATGCGGTCATGCAGATCCTGGCGCTGGTACGAAACTTCATCCCGTCGCACCAATGGGCGGCGCAGGGCGGCTGGAACATCGCGGACTGCGCCGCACGCGCCTACGACCTGGAGGGCATGGATGTGGGGGTGCTCGCCGCCGGGCGCATCGGGCAAGCCGTGCTGCGCCGCCTGGCGCCCTTCGATGTCAACCTGCACTACACCGACACCCACCGGCTGCCGGCCGAGGTCGAGCAGCAACTCGGCGTCAGCTACCATCCCGATGCCCAGTCGCTGGTGCGCGCGGTCGACGTGGTCTCCATCCACGCCCCGCTGCACCCGCAGACCTACCACCTGTTCGACGAGAAGCTGCTGGCATCGATGCGGCGCGGTTCCTACATCGTCAACACCGCTCGCGCCGAAATCTGCGTGCGCGACGCGGTGGTGGCCGCGCTGAACAGCGGCCAGCTCGCGGGCTATGCCGGCGATGTCTGGTACCCCCAGCCGCCGCCGGCCGAGCACCCGTGGCGCCGAATGCCCTACAACGCCATGACGCCCCACGTTTCGGGCACCACGCTGTCCGCCCAGGCTCGCTACGCCGCCGGCACCCGCGAAATCCTCGAAGACTGGTTCGCCGGGCGGCCCATCCGCGAGGAATACCTCATCGTGGCCGGTGGGCAGCTGGCCGGTACCGGCAAGCAGTCCTACACCGCCGGCGGCGCCACCAGTCCCGGCAGCAACCCGTAGCGACATCCGCTGACTGCGCCCCCGGCGCTCGCGCGCGGTCAGGTACCCGCGGTGGCCGGCGCCGAGGTCACGACGTCCCGGCGAAGCGGCCGCCGCCCGGGGAACTGCCAGACATCGCCGTCGAGCACACCGGGCAGCTCGGCGATGTTGAACACCGGCTCTCGGCCCGCGACGGACTGGCGGTGGAAATCCCGTACGGCGGCAAACGCCCACTTACCCAGCAGGCAAATCGCGATCAGGTTGACGACTGCCACCAACGCCATCCCGGCATCGGCGAGCGACCACACCAGCCCCAGCTTGCCCATCGCCCCGACGGCGATCGCGACCAGCGTCACCACTTTGAGCACCGCGACCCCTCGATGCCCCGCCCCCAGGAAAAACAAGTTGGCCTCGGCGCACACGTAGTTGCTCAGCACGGCCGAAAACGCGAAGACGAACACCACGATCGTCATCACGTCCGTGGTCCAGGACCCCAGACCGGCGGCAATCGCCGTTTGCGTCAGGCTCGCACCGGCGATCGGCGCCGGGCGAGCCGGGTCGTAGACGTCCGGACCCGACACCATGACGATGACCGCCGTGGCGGTGCACACCAGCATGGTGTCGACGAAAACGGCGAGGGACTGGATCAGGCCCTGCTCGACCGGATGAGACACCGTCGCGGTGGCCGCGATGTGGGGCGAACTGCCCATGCCCGCCTCGCTGGCAAACAGCCCGCGCTTGACCCCGTTGAGCATCGCGGCAGCGACACCACCGCCGACACCGCCGGCGATCTGCGTGATCCCGAACGCGCCACCGACGATTTGTGCGATCACCGTCGGCAGGCGCGCGATGTTGACCGCCATGATGACCAGCGCGAGCAGCACATACCCGCTTGCCACGACGGGAAGGACACATCCCGCGACCGTGGCGACACGCCGGATCCCGCCGAAAAGGACCGGAGCGGCAAATACCGCAAGGCCCAGCGCCGTCCACCCCGGCGTCACCGCATGCGACGTCTGCACGACATCGCTGATCGCGTTGGCCTCCACCATGGTGAAGGCGATCCCGAAGGTGAACACCACCAGAATCGCGAAGACGATCCCGCCGGCCCGGGAGCCCAGCCCGCGCTGGATGTAAAACGCGGGGCCGCCGCGGAAGGCACCGTCATTCGAGCGCACCTTGAAGATTTGCGCCAACGTGGCCTCGATCAGCGCCGTCGCCATGCCGACCGCCGCCACCACCCACATCCAGAACACCGCCCCCGGACCGCCGAGCGTGAGCGCAACAGCGACCCCGGCGATGTTGCCGACGCCCACCCGAGACGCCAGGCCCACGCAGAACGCCTCAAACGACGAGATGCCGCCCGCGTGCCGGCGCGACCGCCGCAGCTGGCGAAGCATCCGTCCGAAATAACGGATCTGGACAAAGCGGGTCCGCAGCGTGAAATAGATCCCCGCTCCGATAAGCACGCAGATGAGGATGTGGGTGGAGAGGATCGTGCTCAGCGGGCCGAGCACCTGTTTCTGAAGGAAGTCCATGGTCACTTCCCTCCAAACACGTGGGCGCCCTTGAGAGCACGATGCTACGGGCGAGATGTTGACAATAGGTTTCGCCACTCCGCGAGCGCAGCACGACGCGGTAACGATTGGATTACCGCCCTCTCTGACGGCGCCGGTCGAGCCGGCAAAGACGCGACGATACGAATCATGTCCGCCAACGGTTTACGAGGCACCCACCGTCAACCTAGAGTTGACAACATGGCCGAGTCGACACCCCTCGCCGACCGTATCCGCCTCGATGAGCTGATCGACACCATCAAGCGGGGGCACGGCGGCGTCCTGGAGCAACTCGCCACGGCCGCCCTGGCCGCCGAGCACCTCGACGAGGTCGCCGATCATCTGATCGGGTATTTCGTTGATCAGGCCCGCCGCGCCGGAGCCTCCTGGACTGAGATCGGCAAAAGCATGGGCGTCACCAAGCAGGCGGCGCAGAAGCGGTTCGTTCCCAGGGCGGAGATCATGGCATTCGAACCCGACCAGGGCTTCGAGCGATTCACCCCGCGAGCCCGCAACGCCGTCGCCGCCGCCCAGGGCGCGGCACGCGACGCCGGTAACAGCACAATCACACCCGGGCACCTGCTGCTAGGTGTGCTCAGCGATCCCACCGCGCTGGCCACCGCGCTGCTCAACGCGCAACAGGTCGACGCCGAGGCCGTCCGCGCAACCGTCACACTGCCTCCCGCCGCCGACCAGATCCCGGAGGTGATCCCGTTCAGCGGCCCCGCGCGCAAAGCGCTGGAGCTGAGCTTCCGTGAGGCACTTCGACTCGGCCACACCTACATCGGCACCGAGCACCTGCTCCTCGCGCTGCTCGAGCTGGAAGACGGCGCCGGGCCGCTGCACCGGGCCGGTATCGACAAGGAGCGCGTCGCGGTCGACCTGATCACTCTCCTGGAGTCGCTCACCGCCGGGAAAGACGTTGGGGGCCCGACCGATTCCGCGCCTGATGCCGCCGCAAATTCAAGGGCCGGCAACAGCGATTGACGGCCCTATCTCACATCGTGGCGGCCCGCGGCGTCTACCCGACGTGGGCGCGATGAGGCCTTTCGAGGACGTGGTGGCCGAGCACGGCGCGACCGTGCTGCGGGTGTGCCGCGCCGTAGTCGGTCCTGACGACGCCGAGGATGCGTGGTCGGAGACGTTCCTGTCGGCGTTGCGTGCCTACCCGCACCTGCCGGCCAGCGCCAACGTCGAGGCCTGGCTGGTCACGATCGCGCACCGCCGCGCCATCGACGCCGGCCGGGCCCGCTCCCGGCGACCCGTTCCGACCGACGACATCGCCGACCACCCTGCGGCACACAGTGATCCCGCCGCACGCGACCACACCCTATGGGCCGAGCTGAGCCGCCTGCCCGACAAACAACGCTTGGCGGTGGCCTACCACCACCTGGCCGGGCTGCCGTTCGCCGAGATCGCCGAACTGCTCGGCAACACCCCGGAGGCCGCTCGCCGTGCCGCCGCCGACGGCATCAAGACACTCCGCCGGAGCTATCCGAGGGACGAAACACCATGAACTCGACCATATTTCCAGCCCACCACGATGAAACCGCCACATTGGCCCGGCTGCACACCAGGCTGGAACGCGGCGCCGACGAGCGGGGCCTGCTCGACGTCGCCTACCGCACCATCGACACCCCGGTGGGTGCGCTGCTGCTGGCGGCCACCGATGCCGGGCTGGTTCGGGTGGCCTTCGAGGTCGAAGACCACGCCGCGGTGCTCGCCGGGCTCGCGCGGTCGGTCAGCCCGCGCCTCCTGCGCGCCCCGGCACGACTGGACGCCGCCGCCCGCCAGCTGGAGGAGTATTTCGCCAAGCGGCGCACATGCTTCGACCTGCCGATCGACCTTCGCCTGGTAGCAGGCTTCCGGCGCACCGTCATCGAGCACCTGCGCCGCATCGGCTACGGGCAGCGTGAAAGCTACGCGGGCGTGGCCGCCGCCATCGGCAAGCCGGGCGCGGCCCGCGCCGTCGGCACGGCATGCGCGCACAACCCATTGCCGGTGGTCATCGGCTGTCACCGGGTGGTGCGCTCGGACGGCTCGCCCGGTCAGTACGCCGGCGGGGCGCGGGTGAAGGCGGCGCTGCTGGACCTGGAAGCGGCCTAGCCGCCGTGGGCGCAGAGGAACCTGTGACCCACCCGGTGACGAGCCGCGACAAGACGCGTTGCCGGCCCGATCATCCGGGTGATCCACCACCAGCCGTGACGGTGCGCGCCGCCACCGCGGAGTCCGTGGGCAGCGAAGAGTTGGCGGCGGTCGCGGCGCAAACCTTTCCGCTGGCGTGCCCGCCGTCGGTGAGCGCCGAGAACATCGCCTCGTTCATCGCGGCGAACCTTTCCGCCGGGTGCTTCGCCGGATATCTGGCCGATCCCGGGCGGTTGATTTTCACCGCACAGCACCGGCGTCGAATCATCGGCTACGCCATGCTCATTCGCGGCCTCGTCCCCGATGCCGACATGGATGCCGATATGGATGCCGATATAGCGCGGGTGCTTCGCATCCGCCCCGCGGTTGAGCTCTCGAAAATGTATGTGCTGCCCGACTATCACGGTCGCGGGGTGTCGACGGCACTGATGGACGCCGTGCTCGCCGGTGCGGCCGAGTGGGCCGCGCGCTGGGTGTGGCTGGGCGTTAACCAGCAAAACCGGCGCGCGCAACGCTTCTACGCCAAGCACGGTTTTACCGCCTGCGGCACCAGGAGGTTTCGGCTGGGCAGCGACGTCGAAAACGATTACCTCATGATCCGTGTCCTCGACCCTGCCGGATGACCCTCGCCGCGGCGGTGTCCACAGTTGCGGGGCGGTGCGGACCGGCACCACCGTGACGTGGTCCAATCGTGCTCATGCCCGACCCCGACGCCGGCCGCGCCGAGGGGATGCCACTCACTTTGCTGGGCGCGGTCCGCGAGCTCGACGACGGCGAGCTGCTGGCGCTGTACGGCTACCCGGCCGAACATCCCGGCGTTTGGCTGCGGGCGAACGTGATCTCCAGCCTTGACGGCGGCGCTACCGTCAAGGGCACCACGGGCGGACTCGGGGGACCGGGCGATCGGCGGTTGTTCCACCTGTTACGCGAGTTGGCCGACGTCATCCTGGTCGGGGCGGGCACCGTGCGGGTCGAGAATTACTCCGGGGCTCACCTGAGCATTGCCCAGCGCCAGCACCGCCAGACCCGGGGCCAAAGCGAGGTTCCGCCGCTGGCGATCGTCACCAACTCTGGTCGGCTCGACCGCGATCTGCCGGTATTCACCCGCACCGAGGTAGCGCCGCTGGTGCTAACCAGCGCCGCTGCCGCCACGGAAACACGCCGCCGGCTCGCCGGTCTCGCCGACGTCATCGCCTGCTCGGGCGGCGATTCGGCGGCCGTCGACGAAGCCGTCGTACGCGTCGCGCTGGAAGAGCGCGGCCTGCGCCGGGCGCTAACCGAAGGCGGTCCGCTGCTGCTCGGCTCGCTCATCGAGCGGGACCTGCTCGACGAGCTGTGTCTGACGATCGCGCCGGTTATCGTCGGCGGCCGGGCCCCGCGCATCACGACCGACCCGGGCCAGGTGCTGACCCGGATGCGCTGTCGGCACGTTCTCGCCGACGACGCCGGCTATCTGTACACGCGTTACGTCAAGGTCGGGCGCTGACGGCCCTGACCCCGTGATGGCTACTGTGGTCGGCATGAGTCGGCATGTAGCGCCCGCGATGATCATGATCTCGGTGACCGCGCTGCTCGCCGGCTGCGTCCCGGGCCTGGCCGCCGACCCGCGCTTCGCCACCAACGCCGGCGCCCGACCGCACGCCCGGGTCACCACCACACCGCCCCCGAGCGGTCCGCCGCCGATCGCAGCGCCGAAGAACGACCTGGCGTGGCGGGACTGCACGGCGCGGGTGTTCGGGGGCGCCGCGGTTCCCGCGGCGCCGGGTGTCCACCTGGACTGCGCCAGCTACGACGCCGACCTGGACCCGGCCAACGGCGCGGCCGGGACACTCAGCGTCGGCGTGGTCCGGGCCCGCTCGGATCAGACCCCGCCCGAGGCCGGCCCGCTGGTGTTCACCACCGGCTCGGACCTGCCGTCGTCGGTGCAGCTGCCGGTCTGGCTGTCCCACGCGGGCGCCGACGTGTTGCGCAGCCACCCCATCGTGGCCGTCGACCGGCGTGGCATGGGCATGTCGAGTCCGGTGGACTGTCGCGATCCCATCGATCGCGACCTGATGCGCGATGAGGCCCAATTCGAGCCGGGCGACGACCAGGTCGCCAATCTCAGCGACGTCACCGAGAAAGCCACCACCAGCTGCACCGACACCATTGCGCCCGGCGATTCCGCCTACGACAACCAGCACGCCGCCACGGATGTCGAGCGCCTGCGCAGTATCTGGGATGTGCCGGCGCTCGCGCTGGCCGGCATCGGCAACGGCGCCCAAGTCGCACTGACGTACGCCGGTTTGCATCCCGACCGTGTCGCCAGGCTGATCCTCGACTCGCCCGTCGCGTTGGACGTGGGCGCCGAAAACGCCGCCGAGCAACAGGTTCAAGGCGAGCAGGCGGCACTCGCCGAGTTCGCTGCGCAATGTGCGGCGCTCGACTGTCCGCTGGGTCCCGACCCCAAGGGCGCCGTCGACTCGCTGCTGGCCGCCGCCCGAGCCGGGCACGGCCCCGCGGGTGCGTCGGTGGCCTCGGTAGCCGGCGCGATCACCACCGCCCTGGGCTTCCCCGTCGGCGACCGCGTCAGCGCCACCCTGGATTTGGCCCGCGCGCTGGCCGCCGCCCGCTCCGGTGACACCAATCTGCTGACCAACCTGATCAATCGGGCCGAATCGCTGCGGGGCACGGACGGTCAGTTCGTCAACACGTGCAGCGACTCCCTCAACCGCCCCACCCCGGACCGGATTCGCCAACTGGTGGTCGCCTGGGGCAAGCTGTATCCGCAGTTCGGCGCCGTCGGCGCCCTCGCTTTGGCCGACTGCATACACTGGCCGAGCGCATCTGCGCCGCAACCACCGAGGAAACTCAAGATCGATGTGTTGTTGCTGGGCGTGCACAACGACCCGATCGTCGGCTCACAAGGGGTCGCCGCGACGGCCGCCACCATCATCAACGCGGGCACGGCCAGCAAGCGGGTGATGTGGCAGGGCATCGGCCACGGCGCCAGCATCTATTCCTCCTGCGCGGTGCCACCACTGATCGGCTACCTGGACAGCGGCACGCTGCCCCGAACCGACACCTACTGCCCCGCCTGATAGTTCGGTTTCGGTGATACGTCGGGTTGGGGGTTGTTGGAGGCCAGGTGCTCCGGTGTAGTGTGCGCTGGTGGCGACAGCTGAGCTAATCCGCACCGGCGTGCGCGATTCCACGCTGGCCGCGTTTCGTCCCCGCACTCACGCACCGAGCGCCGCCACGGTACTACGGTCGGCGCTGTGGCCCCTGGCCATCATGTCGGTGCTGCACCGCAGCATCGTGCTGACCACCAACGGCAACATCACCGACGACTTCAAGCCGGTCTACCGGGCGGCGCTGAACTTCCGGCACGGCTGGGACATCTACAACGAGCATTTCGACTATGTCGACCCGCACTACCTGTATCCGCCCGGCGGCACCCTGCTGATGGCGCCGTTTGGCTTCCTGCCCTTTACGCCGTCGCGGTACCTGTTCATCTTGATCAACACCGTGGCCATCCTGATCGCCTGGTATTTGTTGCTGCGGCTCTTTAATTTCACGCTGACCTCGGTGGCGGCTCCCGCACTGCTGCTGGCCATGTTCTGCACCGAAACGGTGACCAACACGCTGGTGTTCACCAACATCAACGGCTGCGTCTTGCTGCTGGAGGTGCTGTTTTTGCGCTGGCTGCTCGACGGCTCCGCGGCAAATCGGGTCGACCGTCAGTGGTGGGCCGGCATCGCGATCGGGCTGACGCTGGTGGTCAAGCCCCTGCTGCTGCCGTTGCTACTGCTGCCGCTGCTCAACCGCCAGTGGCGGGCGGTGGCGGCCGCGGTCGTGGTGCCGGTGGTGTTCAACGTGGCCGCATGGCCACTGGTCAGTGACCCCCAGGACTTCTTCACCCGCACCCTGCCCTACATCCGCAGCACCCGTGACTACTTCAACAGCTCGATCGGGGGCAACGGTGTGTACTTCGGCCTGCCCACCTGGCTGATCGTGTTCCTGCGGATCCTGTTCACCATGATCGCTATCGGCTGCCTGTGGCTGCTGTATCGCTACTACCGCACCCGCGACCCGCTGTTCTGGTTGACCACCTCCTCGGGCGTGCTGCTGCTGTGGTCATGGCTGGCGCTGCCGTTGGCGCAGGGCTACTACTCGATGATGCTGTTCCCGTTCCTGATGACCGTGGTGCTACCCAACTCGGTGATCCGTAACTGGCCGGCCTGGCTGGGAATCTACGGGTTCCTGACGCTGGACCGCTGGCTGCTCTTCAACTGGATGAGGTATGGCCGGGCGCTGGAATACCTCAAAATCACCTACGGCTGGTCGCTGCTGCTGATCGTGGTGTTCTGCGTGCTCTGCTTTCGCTACTTGGATGCCAGAGCCGATCACCGGCTAGACAGTGGCATTGATCCGGCGTGGCTGCTGCCCGGCAAGACAACCGCTAGCGTGGGGACATGAGTGCCGAGGCGCTACCGCCCCCGCGGGTACAACTCACCGACGACGAATGGCGTCAGAAACTCACCCCCGAGGAGTTCGCCGTGCTGCGCCGCGCCGGCACCGAAAGGCCCTTCACCGGCGAGTACACCGCCACCACGACCGAGGGGGTCTATCAGTGCCGGGCCTGTGGCGCCGAATTGTTCCGCAGCACCGAGAAGTTCGAATCGCATTGCGGCTGGCCGTCATTCTTCGACCCGTCGAGCTCGGATGCGGTGATCCTGCGGCCCGACCACTCGATGGGTATGACGCGCACCGAAGTGCTGTGCGCGAATTGCCACAGCCATCTGGGCCACGTGTTCGCCGGCGAAGGCTATCCGACGCCGACGGACTTGCGTTACTGCATCAACTCGATCAGCCTGCGGTTTGTGCCCTCCTGACGCGTTATTTCGTTATTCCGCGAGAGTGCGGTTATCGACGCGTTTCACGAGAGGCACCGTCGCCGGTCGCACTGTCGCGGCGAGGCGCGGAGCGCGCCGGGCATTACGGCAGTGCCGCCACCAGCCGCTCCACCGATACCCGCGGTCCGGTGAAAAACGGAGTCTCCGCGCGGGTATGCCGCCGCGCGTCGGTCGCGCGCAGGTCGCGCATCAGGTCGACGATGCGGTACAAGTCGGGGGCCTCGAACGCCAGGATCCACTCGTAGTCGCCCAGCGCGAACGCCGGGACGGTGTTGGCCCGCACGTCCTTGTACGCGCGCGCGGCCATGCCGTGTTCGGCGAGCATGCGGCGCCGCTCCTCCTCGGGCAGCAGGTACCACTCGTAGGAGCGCACGAACGGATACACGCAGATGTAGGCACCCGGTTCCTCCCCGGCAAGAAACGCCGGGATGTGGCTTTTGTTGAACTCCGCCGGCCGGTGCAACGCCACACTGCTCCACACCGGCGTGCAGGCCCGTCCCAGTGTGGTGGTGCGCCGGAAATCCTGGTAGGTCGCTTGCAGCGCTTCTACCGGCTCGGCATGCGTCCAGACCATGAAGTCGGCATCCGCGCGCAAACCCGCGACATCATAGAGCCCGCGCACCACCACGCCGCGTTCCTCCTGCTGCTTGAGGAATGTGGCGGTTTCGTCGATGATCGAGGCCCGGTCGTCCCCCAGCACGCCGGGGCGCACGGAAAAAACCGAAAACATCACATAGCGCAGCGTGGCGTTGAGGGCATCGTAATCCAAGCGGGCCATGGCTCTATCGTGCCACCTCTGTCTTTGGGGCTGCCTCTGGAGCCGTTTATGGAACCGTCTCTGCGGCCCCGAGCGCCCCGACCACGCTGGCGGCCGCGTGCCCGGCGGCCGCGATGCAGGCCGGCACACCGATTCCGTCGAGATAGCTGCCCGCAACAGCCAGCGTCGGCGGCAGGCCGGCGCGCACCGCGGCGACCACGTCGGCGTGGCCGGGGCCATATTGGGGCAGCGCGTCGATCCAGCGCCGCACGCGGGCATCGAGCGGATCGACGGGCACGCCGAACACGGTGGCCAGGTCGGCTATCGCCCAGCCCAGCAGCTCGTCATCGGAGACGCTGAGAGCGACCTCGTCGCCGAACCGCCCGAACGACAGCCGCACCAGCTCCACATCGCCGCGGCGACCCCATTTGCGCGACGACAGCGTGATCGCCTTGGTGTGCAACGGCTCGTCGCTGGCCACCAGCACACCCGAGTGTTCGGGCAACGGGGTATCGCCGGGCAGCGCGAGCGCCACCACCGCCGATGACGCGCTGGCAATCCGGCGCGCCGCCGCGGCGGCGCGCGGGGCGACGGCCTCAACCAAAGGTGCCAGCCGTGGTGCCGGGACGGCCAGGACGACGGCGTCGGCGCGCCAGTGGGCACCGGTGTCGTCCTGCAGGGTCCAGCCGGTCCCGGCGCGGTCGATCCGCTCCACGCCCGCGTGCACCCAGCGCGCGCGGCTGCGGCGGACCAACTCGTTGACCAGCACCGTGTAGCCGCCGTCCAGCGCGCCGAACACCAGCCCGCCACCGCCGGGCGGCAGTGCCCGGCGGACCGCGTCGGTCAGGCTGGGCGCGCCGGCGTCCAGGGCGGCCGCCAGAAACGGGGCCACCGAGCGCAGGCCGATGCTGGCGGCCGAGCCGGCATACACTCCGCCTAACAGCGGATCAACCGACCGGGCCACCACCTGCTCGCCGAACCGCTCGGCCACCAAGGCGGCCACGGCGGGATCGCTGCCGGTCCGCCAACGCAGCGCACGAGCCGGTTCGGCGGCGATGCGTGCGATCGTCGCGGCGTCGACCAGCCCGGCCATCGACGTCGCGGACGACGGTATCCCCATCACCGTCGCCGACGGCAGCGGATGCAGCCCGTCTCGGCTGTAGATCAGCGGCCGGGCGCCGGTGGCGGCCAGTTGCCGGTCCGACAGCCCCAGCTCGGCCAGCAGCGCCGGCACTTCGGGCCGGCGCACCACGAACGCTTCGGCGCCCACATCCATCGGCTGCCCACCGACAAGCTCGGTGCGCAGCACCCCGCCAAGGCGGTCGGCGGGGTCGAACAGCGTGATCGTCGCGTCCTCGCCAGCGCTCACCCGCAGCCGGTAGGCGGCCGTCAACCCCGAGATACCTCCGCCGACAATGCCATACGAGTGGGTCATAGGGAGTGCACCAGCGACACCAGGTCGGTCAGAATTCCTGGATCGGTCTCCGGCAGCACTCCGTGGCCGAGGTTGAAGATGTGACCGGATGCACCCGCATCGACCGCCCGGCGCCCGTCGTCGACCACGGCGCGCGCCGCGCTCTCTACCACGGGCCAGCCCGCCAGCAACACCGCCGGGTCGAGGTTGCCTTGCAACGCAGTGCCCGACTCGACACGGGCAGCGGCATCGGTCAGCGGGGTTCGCCAGTCGACCCCCAGCACCCTCGCCCGCCCGGGCTGCTCCCCCGATTTCAGGGCCGCCGACATCGGGCCCAGCAGCTCGGCTGTCCCGATACCGAAATGCGTCATCGGCACACCGTATCCAGCCAACGCGGCAAACACCCGGGCGCTGTGCGGCAACACGTATCGACGGTAGTGGTCTGGCGACAGCGTGCCCGCCCACGAGTCGAACACCTGGAACGCGTCTGCCCCGGCATCGAGCTGGACACGCAAGAACGCGATGGTCACATCGGCCAGCTTCGCCATCAGCGTGTTCCAGCTCGGGGGGTCGGCCAGCATCAGGGCTTTGGTACGGGCGTGGTGGCGGCTGGGCCCGCCTTCGACCAGATAGGACGCCAACGTGAAAGGGGCCCCGGCGAAACCGATCAGCGGAACATCGCCCAGGGCGGCTACCAGCAGCGAAACCGCCTCCGCCACCGGCTGAACCGCTTGCGGCTCAAAGGGTCGCAACGAAGCGATATCGGCACGGGTGCGCAGCGGGGACGCGATGACCGGGCCGACATCGGGGACGATGTCCAGGTCGATACCGCTGGCGCGCAGCGGCACCACGATGTCGGAGAACAGGATCGCCGCATCGACACCGTGGCGACGGACCGGTTGCATGGTGATGTCGCAGATCAGTTCCGGGTCGAAGCATGCCGCCAGCATGCTGTGCCTATCGCGCAAAGCCCGATATTCGGGCAGCGAGCGGCCGGCCTGGCGCATGAACCACACCGGCACCCAATGGGGTTTGCGACCGCCGGCCGCGGCCAGGTAGGGCGACGCGGGAAGGTCGCGACGGGTTCTCATTGTGCTCAATGCTGCCACGGCGGCCCCCTGACACCCGCACCGATTGCCCCGGGGCGCGTAGCATCACGGTCCGCGGCCGGTTAGTGGCCAGCGCCGGATGAGCCCATCGACCCTCAGGAGCCGAGATGCCAGTCAGTCAGCCCCCCGTCAGCTACGAGGAGTTTCCCAGCCTTCGCGTCGAACTGGGCGCCGAGGGTGTGCTGCACCTGATCCTCGATGCACCCGGTCTGAATTCGGTCGGGCCGCAAATGCACCGCGACCTCGCCGACATCTGGCCTGTCATCGATCGCGATCCTGGTGCGCGCGTCGTCCTCGTCCGTGGGGAGGGCAAAGCATTTTCCGCCGGGGGGAGCTTCGACCTGATCGAAGAGACCATGGGGGGCTTTGCCGACCGCGTCCGTATTCTGCGGGAAGCGCGCGACCTGGTGCTCAACATGGTCAACTTCGACAAGCCGGTGATTTCGGCGATCCGGGGCCCGGCCGTCGGCGCGGGTCTGGTGGTAGCGCTGCTCGCCGATATCTCGGTCGCCGGCCGGACCGCGAAAATCATCGATGGCCATACCAAACTGGGGGTGGCCGCCGGCGACCACGCCGCGATCTGCTGGCCACTGCTGGTCGGCATGGCCAAGGCCAAGTACTACCTACTGACCTGTCAGCCGCTCTCCGGGGAGGAAGCCGAAAGGATCGGCCTGGTGTCACTGTGCACCGACGACGACGAGGTGCTGACCACCGCAACACGGCTGGCCTCGGACCTCGCGCAGGGCGCTCAAACCGCGATCCGCTGGACGAAACACAGCCTCAACCACTGGTACCGGATGTTCGCGCCGGCCTTCGAAGCAGCACTGGGCCTGGAATTCATCGGCTTCAGTGGCCCCGACGTTCGGGAAGGATTGTCGGCACACCGCGAGAAGCGTCCCGCACGATTTGCCGCAACCGACGACACGCCGACCCGAACGCGCTGACCGGTCCGGGGACCGCCCCGCCGGCGAATCCCACCACGCCGACCGACGCGGCGTGCCTGCCCCCGCATGTCGGCGGTTGGGTCTACCGTCGAATGTTGTGACCCGCGCCGGCGACGATGCAGAGCGAAGCGATGAGAAGGAGCGGCGCCCACAAACCACGCCGGCGACGATGCAGAGCGAAGCGATGAGAAGGAGCGGCGGTATTGAGCTCAGCCGAACCGGCCCCATTCCGCGAAGCGGTGGCCACGATGATCGCTGTCACCGCGCGCTCAGAAATTGCGCTCAACCCGATCCGGCCGCCGCAGCGCCTGGCGCCGTACAGCTACGCCATCGGTGCCGAGGTCAAATATCCCGAGCGCGACGTGCTCCTGGAGCAGCCGGAGGGCAGCGCGTTCGGCCGCTTGATTCTGCTCTACGATCCGGATGGGTTCGACGCCTGGGATGGCACCATGCGGTTAGTCGCCTACATTCAGGCTGACCTGGACTCTCATGAGGCTATCGACCCATTGTTGCCCGAGGTGGCGTGGAGCTGGCTGGCCGACGCGTTGAGGTCTCGCGCCGAGCACGTCACCGCACTTGGCGGTACCGTCACTGCGACCACATCGGTGCGCTTCGGCGATATCTCCGGGCCGCCGCGCGCCCACCAGTTGGAGTTGCGGGCGTCGTGGACCGCGACCAGCCCCAACATCGGCCCTCACGTCGAAGCTTTCTGCGAAGTGCTCGAGCACGCCGCGGGCCTCCCGCCGGTCGGGGTGACCGACCTGGGTTCACGCTCACGCATCTGACATGGGTGACGCGGCCGCCAACCAGAGCACCGAACCCACCCCGATACCGTTGCTGCATCCGGCTGGCGGCGTACCGGAGCTCTCGGCCAGCAGCACCGAGATCGAAGCGGCGGCCGAGCGCCTACGCGGCGGAGGTGGACCTTTCGGGGTGGACGCCGAGCGGGCGTCGGGATTCCGCTACTCCAACCGTGCGTATCTGATTCAGATCCGGCGCGCCGGCGCCGGCACCATGCTCATTGATCCGGTCAGCCATGGCGGTGATCCGCTGACCGTGTTGCGGCCGGTCGCCGAGGTGCTCGGTGAGGACGAGTGGATCTTGCACGCCGCCGATCAGGATCTGCCCTGCCTGGCCGAGATCGGCATGCGGCCCCCCGTGCTGTTCGACACCGAGCTGGCCGGACGGCTGGCCGGGTTCGACCGGGTCAACCTGGCGGCCATGGTCCGGCGGTTGCTTGGCCTCAGCCTCGCGAAGGGCCACGGCGCGGCCGACTGGTCTCGGCGCCCCCTGCCGGCTGCCTGGCTGAACTATGCGGCGCTCGACGTCGAGGTGCTGATCGAACTACGCGACGCGGTCGCGGATGTGCTGGCCGAGCAAGGGAAGACCGATTGGGCTGCGCAGGAATTCGAATACCTTCGGAACTGTGTAACGGCGCCGTCCACCCGGCGGGATCGCTGGCAACGCACCTCAGGCATCCACCGGGTGCGCGACCGGCGCGGACTGGCCGCGGTTCGCGAACTATGGACCGCACGTGACTGCATCGCACAGTGCCGTGACATCGCGCCGGGCCGTGTCCTCCCCGACTCGGCCATCATCGATGCGGCCATCGCCGACCCCAAGACCATCGAGGACCTCGTTGCCCTGCCGGTCTTCGGCGGGCCAAAGCAGCGCCGCTACGCCGCTACTTGGCTGGCCGCGGTGCGAGCGGCCCGGGAAAGCCCCGAGCCTCCCGAAGAGCCCGAGCTGACCAACGGCCCGCCCCCGGTCGCGCGGTGGGGCAAACGTAGACCAGAGGCGGCCGCGCGCCTCGCTGCGGCCAAGGCGGCGCTGACGCAGTTGTCGCACCGGGTTTCAGTGCCCACGGAAAATCTGGTGTCGCCGGATTTGGTGCGGCGACTGTGCTGGGAGTGGCAGGGCGGCGACGAAAGCGTGATCGACGAGTTCCTGCGCCTCGGCGAGGCCAGGGCGTGGCAGCGCGAACTCGTGGTTCCCGTACTGGCGGCGGCGTTGTCGCCACCGGCCGACTGACAGCTAATCTGGGTGCTCGCTGACCTCGGACTGGTCCGCCGCTCTCCGGCACCCCCCCGCAAGCGGATGACCCCCCCACCCCGGCCCGTCGCGGCCCGCGTCGTCACCGGACCCGAGCCCGATCGCTCGACTCCCCAGCGCCGCGACCCACCCGGTGATCTGGCGGGCCACGTTCTGGTCGGTCAAGCCGGCCTCGGCCAGCACTTCGCCCCGCGACGCGTGATCGTAAAACCGCTGCGGCAAACCGATGACGCGGCACGGTACGTCGATCTCTGCGCGCCGCAGCGCAAGCGACACCGCCGAGCCGACGCCACCGTTCACACCGTTGTCCTCCAACGTGACGACCAGCTTGTGACCGGTCGCCAGCTCACAGACAACGTCGGGCACCGGCAAAACCCATCGAGGGTCGACCACCGTCACTCCGATGCCCTGCGTGCGCAGCCGCTTTGCCACCGTCAGCGCCATCGAGGCGAACACCCCGACCGCCACCAGCAACACGTCGTGACTCAAGCCGCTGGCGGGCACCGCCAGCACGTCCGCACCCCATCGGCGCTCCAATGCCGGGACGTCCTCGCCCACATCGCCCTTCGGGAAGCGGATCGCCGTCGGGCCGTCATCGACGTCAAGCGCCTCGCCGAGCTCTTCGCGCAACCGCGTGGCATCGCGAGGTGCAGCCACCCGCATGCCGGGCACAATGCCCAGCATCGACAAGTCCCACATGCCGTTGTGGCTCGCGCCGTCCGGGCCGGTGATCCCGGCCCGGTCGAGCACCATGGTGACCGGCAGCTTGTGCAGCGCGACGTCCATCATGATCTGGTCGAACGCCCGGTTGAGGAATGTCGAATAGATCGCCACCACCGGGTGCAGACCGCCCATCGCCAGCCCGGCCGCTGACGTCAGCGCGTGCTGCTCGGCGATGCCCACGTCGAACAACCGGTCCGGGAAGCGCTGCCCAAACGCCGTCAGCCCGGTCGGGCCGGGCATGGCGGCGGTGATCGCCACGATGTCGCGACGCTCGGCGGCGAAGGCGATGAGGGCGTCGGAGAACGTGGCGGTCCAGGTCGGGCCCGCCGCGTGGGTGGCCAGCCCGGTCGCCGGGTCGATGACCCCGCAGGTATGCATCTGCTCGGCCTGGTCATCTTCGGCCGGAGCGTAGCCCATGCCCTTGCGGGTGACGACGTGCACGATTACCGGTGCGCCGAAGCCGCGCGCGCTGCGCAGCGCGGACTCCACGGCGTGCTCGTCGTGACCGTCAACAGGCCCCACATACTTCAGGCCCAGATCGGTGAACAGCAGTTGCGGCGCCAACGCATCCTTGATGCCGGCTTTGACGCTGTGGATGAGGTGGTAACACAGCTCGCCGACGATCGGAATGCTGCGCATCGCGCGGCGCCCCTTGTCCAGCGCCCGCTCATAGGCCGGCTGCAGTCGCAGTGCGGCCAGGTGGTTGGCCAATCCGCCGAATGTGGGCGCGTAACTGCGGCCGTTGTCGTTGACGACGATCACCACCGGCCGGCGGGCCGCGGCGATGTTGTTGAGGGCCTCCCAGCACATGCCGCCGGTCAGCGCGCCGTCGCCCACCACTGCCACCACACGCCGGTTGCGGTGCCCGGTCAACTCGAACGCTTTGGCCAGGCCATCGGCGTAGGACAACGCCGCGCTGGCGTGGCTGGACTCCACCCAGTCGTGTTCGCTCTCGGCCCGGCTGGGATACCCCGACAGGCCGTCCTTTTTTCGCAAGGTGTCGAAACCCCGGCAGCGTCCGGTCAGCATCTTGTGCACGTACGCCTGATGACCCGTGTCGAAAATGATCGGATCGTGCGGCGAGTCGAAGACCCGGTGCAGTGCCAGCGTCAGCTCGACGACGCCGAGGTTGGGCCCCAGGTGTCCGCCCGTTGCGGCCACCTTGTGGATCAAAAACTCGCGAATCTCGTCGGCCAACGCGCGTAGCTGGGTCTGGGAAAGATGCCGCAGATCGGCGGGGCCGCGGATCTGTTCCAGCATCCCGCCAGTGTACGCAGGCAGCCGGGGTCTCCTCGCGAAAGCCGCGACGAACCGCGGGCCGCTCTTGGACCGCTGCGATGTGACGACCAGAACCCTCGACAGGCGTACCGGCCGGCATCTTGATAATGTTGGTGCCCGGTGAGCCGGGAAGTCTGGTCGGCGTCGTTGTCCATACCACCCGGGAGTTCATCATGGGCGTCGCCGCTTCCGGCTGCCGTCCTCGCGATCAGCGAGCAAACTGCCGCGTCGGCACCCGATGGGAAATGCGACCACGCGCCCACGCACGCAGCGATCCCGGAATCGCTGCGGAGCCAAAGTATTGTTGCGGTGTGCGTGCAGAGGACATCGACGAGAAGTTCCCGGTCGTGCATATCGACTCCGATGCGCTCGACGCAGTCCGCCTTCTCGCCGAGCACCGCCTGACCGGAATCGTGGTTGTCACCGGTACGCCCGCCAAGCCGTACGCTGTGCTGCCGGCCTCCCAGGTCGTGCGGTTCATCGTGCCCGGCTATGTGCAGGACGATCCCGGACTGGCCGCCGTGTTGAACGAGTCGATGGCCGACCACGCCGTCGAGCAGCTGAGCGGCAAGACGATCCGCGACGTGCTGCCCCAGCAGCGACAGATCGTGCCCGTGGCCAATGCCGACGACACGATTATCGAGGTGGCCGAGACCATGGCCCGCCTGAGATGTCCGCTGGTCGCCGTGGTCAAAGACGGCAAATTGCACGGGGTGATCACCGCATCGCGCCTGCTGGCGGCCGCACTGAAACTTTAATCGGCCGTCCGGTGAAACGGCCCCGATGATGCTCTACGCCGCTGCGGTGTTCGTGGTCGCCTACGCGTTGATCATCAGCGAACGCTTCAACAAGACCACGGTCGCGCTGGTGGGTGCGGGGCTCATGGTCCTGTTGCCGGTGATCGACGCTCCCGATGTGTTTTACTCCCAAGCGACCGGAATCGACTGGGATGTCATCTTTCTGATGCTGGGCATGATGATCGTCGTCAGCATCCTGCGCCAGACCGGCGTGTTCGAATACACCGCGATCTGGGCGGCCAAGCGCGCCAACGGCTCCCCGCTGCGCATCATGATCCTGCTGATGCTGGTGATGGCGCTCGCGTCGGCCGTGCTGCCCAACGTCGTTTCGGTGCTGTTGATCGCGCCGGTGACCCTGCTGGTCTGCGATCGGCTGGCGATCAGCCCGGTACCGCTGTTGATCGCCGAGGTGTTCGCCTCGAACATCGGCGGCACGGCGACACTGGTCGGCGACCCGCCGAACATCATCATCGGCGCCCACACCGGCCTGTCGTTCACCGCCTTCCTCGTGCACATGGCGCCGATCGTGGTCATCGTGATGCTGGTCTTCATCGCCATGTCGCCCTTGCTGTTCCGCGGCTTGTCCCGGGTCGACGCGGAGCGAATCGCTGACGTTATGTCATTGCAGGAGGAGGAGGCGCTTCGCGATCGCGGGCTGCTCGTCAAGTGCGGGGTGGTGTTGGCGGCTATGCTCACCGGCTTCGTGGTCTCCCCGGCAATCCATCTTCAGCCATCCCTGGTGGCGCTGCTGGCCGCCGGCGCCCTCATCCTGATCTCCCGCCTCGATCAGTCGGACTACCTGCACAGCGTGGAATGGGATACCCTGCTTTTCCTCGTCGGCCTGTTCATCATGGTCGGCGCCTTGCTGAAGACCGGCATCATCGGCAAGCTGGCCCAGTTGGCGGCCCACGCCACCGGTGGCAACGCCCTGCTGACGGCCATGCTGGTCCTGGGGGTATCGGCGCTGGTGTCCGGTGTCATCGACAACGTCCCATATGTGGCCACGATGACGCCGATCGTCGCCCACCTGGCAGGGACCATGCCGGGTCAGGCGCACCAGAACGTGCTGTGGTGGTCGCTGGCGCTCGGCGGCGACCTGGGTGGCAACCTGACCGCCGTCGGGGCCACCGCCAACATCGTGATGCTCGGCATAGCAACCCGCGCCGGCAACCCCATCTCGTTTTGGGAATTCACCCGCAAGGGGGTGTTGGTCACGGCGATATCCGTGGCACTCTGCGCGGCCTACCTGTGGCTGCGCTACTTTGTGGCCGGCTAGCCCTCGCCTACGGCTGGACCGCAACCTCTTGGCGCCGTTGTCTTGGTGCCGTTGTCATTCCGCCTCGGCTACCACACGATTCCGGTTCCCGGCCTGATCCCGGGCGTTGGCCATGCCGGATTGGGCGGCTCGCTCGGCTGGGCCGACCCGGCGAGCGGCTCGGCGTTCGCGTCCGGGCATAACCGGCTGCTGTGACCGTTCGCCGTTGCTAGCTCACGCCGGGTGTGTCGCGGTCCACGCCATGATCCGCCGAGGCGCCGCCTGGGCGCGCAGGCCTGACTTCCGCAGATAGTGGGCACACGGATCGCCGGATTTGGGCGTTTACTAGCGCAAACGTGGGATGAGCCGATTTGGGTCGTGTTACTACACGACGCCAGCGATCCGGGCGGGGTTCGTCAGTCGGCGACGGCGGCGTCGATGCCGGGTGTGAAGTCGAGGTACTTGGGTGGTTCGGGTAGGTCGAGCGCGGCGAGGATGGTTTTCTGATCGCCGGTGAGGGCGGAGCGTTGCGCCACGCGGCCGTCGGCGGTGGCGAAGGTGACCAGGTGCATGCGGTCGAGTTCGTGGCGCAGATTGCGCCAGGTGTCGCCGGTGCGGGTTTCTGCGACGCGGATGAGAAGCAGTGCCAGCCAACACAGTTGGACGTGAGCGCGGATGCGGTCCTCGCGGTGGTGGTAGACCGGGCGCAGCCCCAGCGAGCTCTTGGCGTCGCGCCAGCCGCGTTCCACCGCGAGCAGCTGCTTGTAGGCGGCGGCCAAATCCTCGGCGGTAAGCGTGAGGTCGGAAGTGCGCAGCAGCCACTTGCCGTCGTAGTGGGCTTCACGTTGGGCGGCGGCGCGGTCGATGCGCAGCAGCCCGGTCTTGGTGCGCCGCAACAGCCTGCGCAGCCCGGGCTTGCCCTTCAAGGAGCCGACGAACTCGTCGCGCTTGCGTTTCGGCCAGGCGTCCGAGCCATCGATCAGCCCGGAGAGGTGCTCGATGAGCCGCTCACGCACTGCTGCGTCACGGTCGGCGGCATCCGGGTTGTGGCACACCACGAACCGCTCCGCACGCACCCCCTCGTTGTTGCCGCCACCGGGTGCCACCCGAATCTCCTTGACCCGCAGGTTGTCGGCCACGTCGTGGTAACGGCCGGGGCGGGCCAGCGCGTCGGCGGCCTCGGCGTTGGTGTGGCGCAGCTTCTCGGCGTGGATGTAGTGCCCGCCGCCGCGGGTGAGATAGGCGCGGTTGGCCGCGGAAGCAAACCCGGCGTCGGCCACCCACACCAGCCGGTGCAGATTCCACGATCCCAGATCGTCTTTGACCGTGCGGATGATCCGCTGATCGCTCTCACTGCCGGGAAAGGTCCAGCAGCGCACCGGGATTCCGTCGCGGGTCACCGCCATCGCGATCACCACCTGAGGCCGGTCGTCGCGGTGGTCCTTGGACTTGCCGAACCGGCGCGCGGCCCGCTCGACCGCTTTCGCGGTGCCGTCGTCGACCTCGGGTTCGGGGGCCAGGTCGGCCAGTTCGTCGGGCACATCGACCTCCCAGTAGGTGGAGGTGGTGTCGATGAAGACGATGTCGACGTCCAGGTTGAGCAGGTGCGCGACCGAATCGAAGATCTGCGCGGCGATCTCGCCTAGCGCGGCGAGCAAAAAGTCCATCGACCGATACGCCGCGTCATCGGAAAACCCGGGGCACTCGGCGATCGCGACCCGTTCGGCGACCCACCGTGTGGCGCCCAGCTTGCTGCCCGGTTCCAGCGCCCGCTGCGCCACCAGCGCGAACAGCACCCGCTCCACGGTCGCGGCGTCCAGGCGCCGGTCCGCGGCGACCCGGCGCAGCGCCGCGCCCACACCCAGCCGGTCCCAGAGTTGGTCGAGCACCCATGCCCCGCCGAAGCGGCGCGAGTCCAAGATCTCGATCTCGCCGGTGTGCGCGGCCGCGATCGCCTGTGCCGGGTCGAGGAACCGCGAGATCGAGGCGACCAGTCGGGCCAGCGCGTCGCGGTCCACGGTGTCAGCGCGGCCGAAGTTGTGGATCACCTTCGCCGAGGGCACCCCGGTGACCGGATGGCGTTCGCTGTGCGCCAGCTGCAGATACGACACCGTCGACCCGTCGCGGTTGCGCCGCTTCGTCTCCCGCAGGTACACCCCTACACTGCTAGCACATATTCGCTGGTGAAGTCCAGCGACACGCCAGAACTCGTGTGCCTACACGAATCCGCCGTTTCGGTGACTCTGCAAGCCTCCTACCAGCACAATCGCTCCGCGCTACCCCGAAATATGCCTACGAACTGCGGAAGTCGGGGCAGGGGTGGCGTCCCAATCGCGGTGTAAAAGTTCGGGCATAGATTCCGCTCACTTGCGATTGTGATTTTATGCGATGGCGCCGACAGCATCGGCCGGCGCCGCTCCGGTTTCGGCGCGTACTTCCGAATTTCGTTGCGGCAGTTTGGTCGGTGGGTCATGCAACGACCTTCGCAGGTCCTGTAGTAGCCGTAGCCCGGCCGGTGTCATGGTGAACCCGCGCCAGCCGGCCGAGGCGCGGTCGAGCACGGCCCACACCAGCTTCAGGCAGGAGTGCTCGCCGGGCAGTCGGCCGATGACCTTGACTCGGCGGCGGGTCTCCCCGAAGGTCCGCTCGATGAAATTGGAGTGGCGCACCCGGGCCCAATGCTCGCGTGGGAACCGCAGGTAGACCGTCAGCGAGTCACGGTCATCAAGAAGACACCGCACCGCCGCCGGATACGAGTCGCGCCAACGCTTGGCGAACGCGTCGATCCTGTTGTGCACGTAGGTGACCGCGTCGATGCCAGGCTCGATGTTCTCGGGCACATCGAAGATCGCCCAGTAGTCGGCCTTCACCTCGGCTTGGGCGTTTTTGGGCACTTTGGCAAGGATGTTTCTGGCGCGATGCACCAGACACCGCTGGCGCAGCGCGGCACCCATGGTGCGCTCCACCGCGCCGATCAACCCCGGTGCGCCGTCGCTGATCACCAGCAGCGGGCAGGCCAGCCCGCGCTCGCCGAGCCCGCGCAAAAACCCCTCCCAGGCATCCCCGGACTCGCTGCAGGCGGCCTCCAGCCCGACGAACACCGGTTTGCCGTCGGTGTCGATGCCCCACGCGGCCAGCACCGGCTCGGCCGAGGCGTTGGCGTGGTACGTGAAATGGCTGCCGTCCAAAAACAGGTAGTCCAGCTCCACCTCGTCGAGGCGCCGACGGCTCCAGGACTCGAACTGGGTCTTGATGTCTTCGCAGACCCGCGACACCGTCGACTTCGACACCGCCGCGCCCTCGCCGAGCGCCTCGACCAAGGTGGCCTCCACGTCGCGGGTCGACAACCCGCGCACGAACCCGGCGATCACCAGCGACTCCAGCGCGTTGGTCTTGGTCACCCCCGCGCCGAACAACTGGCTGGCGAACCGCTCGGTGGTGCCGCGCACCTTCGGCCGCTGCAGCGTGATCGGGCCGGCGGTCGTTTTGACCGTGGTCGGGCAATACCCGTTACGCATCCCAGCCCGCGGATCCTCGCTGGCAGCGGCCCGCTGGTAGCGATCCCGGCCCAAAAACGCGCTCACCTCGGCCTCCAACGCGCACTGCAGCAGTAGCTGCGCGCCCAACTGGGCCACCCGCTCGACTGCACGCGACAAATCCTCACCACCGGCGAACACCCCATCAATCTCTGCCTGCAACCGCTGCGCAGGCGATATCCTCTTCGACACGGACGTGGGCTCCTTTCCTCAGACTTCCCGTCTTGGAGGGAACCTACGTCCGAACCCTTTTACACCGCCGCAGGGACACGACCCGCGCAGGCACGGGCTGCGGCGAGTGTTGGAGTTTGGGGCGCCGTTCCGTGAGCCGGTAGCCGTTGCGGGAGAACCGGGCGTGGCAATGCCGCAAGGCGGTCGAGTATGTCGTCGAGGACCGGTTCGCCGGCGATTTCTAGCGAGCATCCTCCAGTCTGAAGCCGACTTTCAGCGTTACCTGGAAATGGGCGATAGTTCCGTTCTCCAAGTGGCCGCGGACGGACTGCAGCTCAAACCAATCGAGTCCGCGCATCGTCTGGGCGGCGCGAGATATTGCGTTGCGCGTCGCCGCATCGACACCCTCGGGAGAGCTTCCGACGATTTCTATCACGCGGTAGGTGTGGTTGGTCATGGCATCCCTTTCTCGAGTGGGCTGGTGAACAGTAACCAGGACAGCCATCACGCGGGCGAAAACGCCACAAAATCAAGTCGCCGCTACCTGAGATTGCGAGTGTTCGTATGACACGGCATTGCTAGCGTCGCGATTCACCAATTCCCCCTGATTCGTCAGCACCGCCGGCCACGGATGCCCCACTTGGCCGGCATGAGCGGGCGATCTTAACCACAGCGGATTCCTGAAGCGGGAAACCCCGAACCCGCCCGGGAGTGACGTATCTACGATCCAAAGAGCGTGGAGATCCCCTTGGGAGCGAAGGCCAGGGGAACAGCACCCCGGGCCAAGCGCCGCCAGGGCGATCCGCTTGGGCTACAGGGCGTGGCTCAGCCCGTTGCTCTCCAACGACCGGCCCAGTCAACCGAGCCCCGCGGCGGAGAAGCCCGGACGTGACAGCCGAGGGCCGATCCCCGCGGGCATGGCGGTAGCGTTCCCTCGGCGGGACCGTTTTGGGCGTAAATCGGTTGGCCAACGCGGTCGCCGAGACGGTCTGCGAGCAGGAGACCTTCGGTGCGGATAGTTGTCATGGGTTGCGGTCGGGTAGGGGCGTCAGTGGCCGACGGTTTGTCGCGGATCGGCCACCAGGTGGCGGTGATCGACCGCGACAACGCCGCCTTCGACCGGCTTAGCCCGGAATTCGCCGGCGAACGTGTGCTGGGCGTGGGGTTCGACCGAGATGTGTTGCTGCGGGCGGGCATCGAGCAGGCCGATGCCTTCGCCGCGGTGTCGTCCGGGGATAACTCGAACATCATCTCGGCGCGGCTGGCCCGGGACACGTTCGGTGTCGCGCGCGTTGTCGCGCGCATCTACGACGCCAAACGCGCCGCGGTCTACGAACGGCTCGGCATCCCCACGGTCGCCACCGTGCCCTGGACCACCGATCGTTTGCTGCACGCGCTGACCGGCGAAACCGAGGCTGCCACGTGGCGCGACCCGACGGGCACCGTCGCGCTCGTCGAGCTCGCCTTGCACGAAGACTGGGTGGGACATCGGGTCAGCGCCCTGGAGGCGGCCACCAGCGCCCGCGCCGCGTTTGTGATCCGCTTCGGTGCCGGACTGCTGCCGAAACCGAAAACCGTCATTCAGGCCGGCGATCAGGTATACGTTGCCGCGATATCCGGTCGGGTCGCTGAGGCGGCTGCCATCGCCGCTTTGCCACCTAGTGCGGACCTCGAGTCGTGACGCGGGTGATGACGGCCGCCGGGGTTAACGGGTGGTGCAGATGAAAGTGCTTATCGCCGGGGCAGGCGCGGTCGGGCGCTCCATAACCCGCGAACTCATTGACAGCGGCCATGACGTGACCCTGATCGAGCGCAACCCCGAGCACGTCGACGTCGATGCTATTCCGCAGGCGCACTGGCGGCTCGGCGACACCTGCGAACTCAGTGTGCTGGAGTCGATACACCTCGAAGATTTCGACGTTGTGGTTGCTGCCACCGGTGATGACAAGGTCAACGTGGTGCTCAGCTTGCTGGCCAAGACGGAGTTCGCGGTGCCCCGGGTGGTGGCCCGGGTCAACGATCCCCGCAACGAATGGCTTTTCACCGACGCCTGGGGCGTCGACGTCGCGGTGTCCACCCCGCGTATCCTGGCCTCGCTCGTCGAAGAGGCGGTCGCCGTCGGAGATCTGGTGCGGCTGATGGAGTTCCGCAAGGGCCAGGCTAACCTGGTCGAGATCACGCTGCCGGCGGACACCCCGTGGCGCGGCGAACCGCTTCGGCGGCTGCAGCTGCCGCGGGATGCGGCACTGGTGACGATATTGCGCGGGCCGCGGGTGATCGTGCCGCAGGCCGACGAGCCGCTGGAAGGCGGTGACGAGCTACTCTTCGTCGCGGTCGCCGACGCGGAGGAGGAATTGCGCCGGCTGTTGCTGCCGAAGGACTAGCAAGGACTAGCAATGCCAGACCACACCCGGGTGGCACGAACTGTGCCGGCATGTGCCGGCTCCGCGAGCTACGTGCGGCCACCGTCGGTCTCGGTTGCTGCGGCGTTCCCGTCGGCCGCAATCGCATGCTGTGCCGCCTTGATGGCCGCATAGCTCGCCAACGCAGCCACGGCCGTCAACGGCAAGCCCATCGCAATGCGCGCCGCCGCCAGCCAACCGGTCTGATCAGCCTCGTAGAGGAGCCGTTGGACCACAAACCGCGCACCGAATACCAGCACCCAGGCAAGTGTGGCGATATCGAAGGCATAGACCGCGCGGGGCACGTCGCGCCAGCTGCCATCGTGCCCGCCGGCCCAGTTCCACAGCAGCCCGACCAGAGGCCGGCGAACAAGGACAGACAGCGTGAAGACCACGGCCCACAGCAGTGACGCCCAGATGCCCAGCAGAAAGTAACCCTTGGCCTGCCCCACCGCGTAGGCGATCGCCGCACAGACACCGACGCCGAGGAATCCGGATAACGCCGGCTGCGTGGACCCTCGGCGGATCAGCCGCCACAGCAGGACCAATGCGGCCACGCCGAGGGCGACCCCGATCGCCGGGCGCAGCCCGAAGGCGCTGGAGACCGGCACAAACACCAGCACCGGTAGCGACGAGTAGATCAACCCACTGACCCCACCCAGCCGCGCCAGCATGTGCTCGGCACCGATGTGGTTAGCCCTCATGTGCGGCCTAATCGACCTTCCGTCCGGCTGGCACGCTTCGAGCCCGGCCGGTCATCGCCGACTTTCTTGGTCATCGCTGAATTTCGTAGTGCGGGTTGAACAGCGCCTTGGTACCGTTCTCGAGCATCCCCAAACGGCCCCGCACCCGCAACGTGCGGCCGGATTCGATACCGGGTATGCGGTGTTGCCCCAACCACACCAAGGTCACGGTATCGGTGCCGTCGAACAATTCGGCGCGCATGCCGCTGCTTTTGGGCTCGGCCTCCACGCTGTGCAACGTGCCCACCACCGTGACCTCCTGGCCACGCGCGCAGTCGATCGCGCGCTGCACGCCGGTATCGGGGCCCTCGTCGGATAACTGCTCGCCATCGCGTTGCTCCGGGCCGTCCATCAGCCGACGGGTGAGCCGGCGCAAGTAACCCTCGGCCACCATGGCCTCTCCTGCCAGTTCAGCTAAGTGACAACTACGTGACGAAAGCTCGCCCCGTTTCGGTCGCTTCCTTGATGCCAACGGACACCCTATCGCGTCGGTTCCCGGACGCCCCGCACCGCCAGGGTGTTGACGAGCCGTTAGCAGCAGGCACTATCAGGAGGTGGCCGCCGTCGATTTGTCTGGTGTTCAAACCGTGTTGCTGGCCGGAGCCGGCTCCGACGACGACTACATCCGTCGGGCGTTTGCCGGCCCGTTGCGCGGCGTCGGTGCGGTAGTGCTGGCACCGCGGCCACAGCCGGGACATTTGATCGCCGGTTACCTGGCAGCCCTGGACGACGCCGCCCGTTCGGGCCGGATTGCCGTGGGCGGCGTGTCGATCGGCGCCGCGGTCGCGGCCGCCTGGGCGCTGGCTAATCCGGGTCACGCGGTCGCTGTGCTGGCCGCCCTGCCGGCCTGGACCGGAGACCCCGCAACCGCCCCCGCCGCTCACGCCGCCCACCAATCGGCACGCCGGCTGCGTCGGGACGGCCTGACGGCGGCGACAATGCGGATGCGCGCATCCAGCCCAGCCTGGTTGGCCGAGGAGCTCACCCGATCCTGGCGGCGCCAGTGGCCACTGCTGCCCGACGCCATGGAGGAAGCCGCCGCCTACGCCGCGCCCAGCCACGCGGAGCTGCAACGACTGGTCACGCCGCTGGGGATAGTCGCGGCGGTGGACGATCCGATTCATCCGCTCGAGGTTGGAGTCGAATGGGCGGCCGCAGCGCCGCGCGCGGCTCTGCGGACCGTCACCCTGGAGCAGATCGGCGCCGATCCGGCGGCGCTCGGTGCTGCGTGTCTGGACGCGCTCAACGAGCTCGACTAGCCGGTCGTGCTGCTGCGCAGCTGCTGCATCGCCGAGCCCGCCGCGCTGCGCCGCGCGGCCGGCGGACGACCGCCCGGCTGTTGTTCCGCCTGCTGTGCGGCCGCCGCCGCGCGCAGCTGCGCCGCCATCGGCTCAGGCAGCTGCACCGGCAACGGCGTGCGCACCGGGAGCGGCGTGTTACCACGCCGAACGACGGTGTCGGCCAACGCTTCCCGTGCCTCGGCGGTCACAGCGTCGATGGTCTCGTGGCCCCCGTTAACGACGCAACGAATCATCCAGCGATACCCGTCTACCCCGATGAACCGCACCACACCGGCGGCGACGCCAACCACCTCTCGCCCCCACGGCCCGTCCTGGATGGTGACTTTGACCGAGTCCCTGCGCAGCGCATCGGCGAGTTCGCCGGCCACCTCCCGCCACAGACCACCGCTCTTCGGTGCGGCGTAGGCGGCTATCGTGAAGCGGCCATTGGGCGTTACGATCCACACCGCGCTCGGCACACCGGTCTCGGTCAACTCGACCTGCACCTGTCCGCCCGCCGGCATCGGGATCAGCACCGAGCCCAGATCCAGGCGGGCCTGCTCAGCGGCCGCGGGATCGTCGAAGTCGTCGATGTCGAACGGGCCCTCCGGTTCCGCCGCGGTGCCCTCGGGCTCGGGCAGCCCATCCGCTCCTTCCGCCGCGGCGCCCTCGGGCTCGGGCAGCCCGTCCGGTCCTTCCGGTCGCGGCTCCGCACCGGCCGAACCGATGGGTACCCGCCCCCGGCCACCTTTGCGCCTGCGCCTACCGAATGCCATCACAGACTCGCATGTCCACCCGAGGAGCCGTGACCGCCATCACCACGGGAGGTGGCGGCCAGCCCGGCTTCGTCGAACGAAGAGACCTCGACCAACTCGGCCAGTTCGACCCGCTGCACCAGCAATTGGGCGATGCGATCACCGCGATGCACGACGATCGGGGTGACCGGATCAAGATTAATCAGCGTGACCTTTACCTCACCGCGATACCCGGCGTCGATGGTGCCCGGGCTGTTGACGATCGAAAGGCCCACCCGCGCAGCCAATCCCGATCGAGGGTGTACCAAGCCAACCATGCCGAACGGGATGGCAACCGCGATACCCGTCGACACCAGGGCACGTTGCCCGGGAGCGAGCTCGACATCCTGGGCGCTGTAGAGATCAACCCCGGCATCGCCGTCGTGAGCTCGTGTGGGCAGGGGGAGCCCAGGGTCCAAACGGACAACCGCCAGACTGATCGACACGGGCCCTGAGATTACTCTTAATCGGATGTCGGGTACGCGCGTCGCGCCCCGAAGCGTGCGGTATCGCGAACGGCTCCGGGTGCCGTGGTGGTGGTGGCCGCCGGCCTTCGGGCTTGCGGCGCTCATCGCGTTCGACGTCAACCGGGGCATACCCGGGCTTCCCACCTGGGTGCCGTTCGCCACGCTGTTTGCCGCCGCCGCCGGAGCATTGATATGGCTGGGCCGCGTTGAGATCCGGGTCATCGTGAGTGACACCGGCGTCGAACTATGGGCCGGCGAGGCGCACCTGCCGGTCACCGCGATCGCCCGATCCGCCGAGATACCGCGCTCAGCCAAATCCGCGGCGCTTGGCCGCCAACTCGACCCCGCGGCATACGTGCTGCATCGCGCGTGGATCGGCCCGATGGTGCTGGCCGTTCTGGACGACCCCGACGACCCGACGCCCTACTGGCTGGTGAGCTGCCGTCACCCGGACAAGCTGCTGTCGGCATTGCGAAGTTGACCCGCCCTGCGATGACGGCGGCGGCAACGCGCCGGGGAGCCTTCGGGCAATCCCGCCACGTCAAGCCGCGCAGTCGATGCAGATCATCACACCGTTCTTGTCGCTGGCCAACCGGCTGCGGTGTTGCACCAAGAAGCAACGAGAGCAGGTGAACTCGTCGGCCTGCTTCGGGATGACACGAACCGACAACTCTTCACCGGACAAGTCGGCGCCGGGCAGTTCGAAGGACTCGGCGGAATCGGATTCGTCGACGTCGACCACGGCCGAGGCCGCCTCGTTTCGCCGGGCCTTGAGTTCCTCCAGCGAATCCTCGGAGACGTCATCGGTGTCGATACGCCGTGGGGCGTCATAGTCGGTCGGCATCGGCCTCTCCCCTGGAAATCCCCTCGTGATCTTGCAAGCAACGCTTTGTACCAGCGTCGAACGCATTTACCAAACGATTCGTGCCCGTTCCCGCACCGATTCATGTGTGATTTACATCACATCATGTGTTCGACCATCATGCTCCCGATTGAGCACAGCGTTTAGAGTTTCCTGCGTGGTTACCCAAATCACCGAGGGCACCGCCTTCGACAAGCACGGTCGGCCCTTTCGACGGCGTAACGCCCGCTCGGCTCTCTTGGTTCTGATCGTGCTGGTGGCGGTGACCGCGGTGGTGTGGGCGATCGCGTTGACCCGCCCCGGCGACGTCCGCGAGGCGGTGGCATGCAACCCGCCCCCGCGATCCGCCGATCCGGCAGCACCGACGCTGGGTGAACAGGTATCGCGCACAACGATGATGGACGTCACACCGGCCAAACTCGCGCAAACCAAGGTTCGGGTTCTCAACGCCAGTGGCCGCGGCGGTCAGGCCGCCGACACCGCCGACGCGCTGCGGGAACTCGGCTTCGCCCAGCCCACCGCCGCCAACGACCCGATCTATGCCAACACCCGCCTGAATTGTCAGGGCCAGATCCGGTTCGGCGAGGCCGGCCAGGCCGCCGCCGCTGCCGTGTGGTTGGTGGCACCGTGCACCGAGTTGTTCCGCGACGGCCGCACCGATGACTCCGTCGACCTGGCGCTGGGCACCGACTTCACGGCACTGGCGCATAACGATGACATCGACACGGTGTTGGCCAGCCTGCGCCCCGGCGCCACCGAGCCCGCCGAGCCCGCGCTGCTCTCGAAAATCCACTCCGACAGTTGCTGACCGCGGGCGCCAGCGCCCAGGCCCCGCTGGGCCGCCGGTGACGTCCCACCCTCGTCGAGCCGCTCAGTCGTCGTCGGGGATCGGTTCCAGCCCGTTGAATCGCGCGAGGGTGCCAAGCAGATCGTCGGCGATGCCCGGCGCGGCGGCAACCACCAGTTCTGCGCCACCCGGGGGCCCTCCCGGCAGCGGCAATAACACCCGCGCCCCCGCTTCAGCGGCGATCAGCGCACCCGCGGCGTGATCCCACACCTGTAGCCCATGCTCGTAGTACGCGTCCAGGCGCCCGGCCGCTACCATGCACAAATCCAGCGCCGCCGAACCGATACGACGAACATCACGGACCACCGGCAGGATCTTGGCCAGGAGCGCCGCCTGCATGGCGCGGCGGCCCCGCGAGTACCCGAACCCCGTGCCCACCAACGCCATCGACAAGTCATCGATTGCGGTGCACTGCAATGCGCGAGTGCCGTGCTCGTCGGTGAGGTGCGCGCCGAGTCCGGCGCCGGCCGAATACAGCCGCTCGGCGGCAACGTCAGCGACCGCCCCGGCCACCGACACACCGTCAACCTGGGCCGCGACCGACACCGCGTAGGCCGGGATGCCGTAAACGAAGTTCACCGTGCCGTCGATTGGGTCGAGCACCCAGGTGACAGCGTCGGCGGCGGTGTCCGACGCACCGGCGGGACCACCGCCCTCTTCACCGAGAATCGGGTCACCGGACCGCAGTTGCGCCAACCGGCTGCGCAGCAGCTGTTCGGTCTCGGTGTCCACCACCGTCACCGGATCCGTCGGGGTGCTTTTGGTGCGCACCACGCTGTTTTGCGCAGTGCGGGTGCCGGGGCCGAACACCTCGGCCCGCCGATTGCGCACGAATGCAGCGGCCTCTGCGGCCAGCGTTTCGGCCACCGACCGCAGGTGCGCCGGCTCTTTGTCGGACTTCTTGTCGGACTCCTTGTCGGGCTTTTTGTCGGGCTTTTTGTCGGATTTCTTGTCGGGCTCATTGTCGGGCTTTTTGTCGCGCTTGGTCACCGATTCATCGCCTCACAGTCGCCACACCAGGTGTGCTCGCGGCTCGTTGTCGCGGGCATCCGGCGACACCCTAGCCAACTCGGCGCCCGTCGGGAATGACTCCTCGGGCCTTCACAATCACCCGTGAGCGGGGCTGTCAACCACCCGCGCGGCTAAGGTCGCGGCTAAGGTGTGGGCAGTACGCACGGCTCCCCGAGGAGTTTTGATGGTTGGCTGCGATGCAACAACCGGCACTTCCAGGACCGACGTGACCGGCGCGGGGACGCGGCTTCAGGGGCTTGGCGTCGACGTCGGCGGGAGCGGCATCAAGGGCGGGATCGTCGATCTGGGCACCGGGAGGCTGCTCGGCGACCGCTTCAAGCTGCCGACGCCGCAACCAGCCACCCCGACCGCGGTCGCCAAGACCGTCGCCAAGATCGTCAAGGAATTCGGATGGACGGGACCACTCGGGGTGACCTATCCCGGCGTCGTCACCGGTGGTGTCGCACGGACCGCGGCTAATGTGGACAAATCCTGGATCGGCACGAACGCGCGCGAGATCATCAGCCTAGAACTCGGCGGTCAGGACGTCACCGTTCTCAACGATGCCGATGCGGCCGGGCTGGCCGAAGAACGCTACGGAGCAGGCAAAAATAATACCGGTGTGGTGGTGCTGCTGACGTTCGGGACGGGAATTGGGTCGGCCGTCATCCACAATGGGAAGCTCCTGCCCAATACCGAGTTCGGCCACCTGGAGGTTGACGGCAAAGAGGCCGAGCAGCGCGCGGCATCATCGGTGAGGGAACGGCATGGCTGGAGCTACAGAAGATGGGCGAAAGAGGTCACCAAGGTCTTGGTTGCCATCGAAAACGCGATCTGGCCCGATCTGTTCATTGCCGGTGGCGGTATCAGCCGCAAGGCCGACAAGTGGGTGCCCCTGCTCGAGAACCGCACCCCGGTGGTGGCCGCCGCCTTGCTGAACACCGCCGGGATCGTCGGCGCGGCCATGGCGGCCAGCGATGTTGCGCGCTGAATTTTGTCCGCTCCGCCGGTGCGTTCTCATGTGGTCGTTACAATGGTCGGCGGCGGCCGCCTAACCGATAGCGGCGACGATCGCGCCGACATTCGATATAGCAGACATTTTCGGTTAAGCACGCCCAGAGGCACCGAAAGTGAGTCCGACCGAAGGGGTGTATGTGGCAGCGACCAAGGCAAGCTCGGCGACAGAGGAGCCGGTGAAACGGACCGCTACCAAATCCCCAGCCCGAACCGGAGCGAAGCGGTCTGCCACCAAGTCAACTAACGGGACCGCTAACGGCTCCGCCGCCAAGAGCGCCGGCAAGACAGCTGCCCGCGCGAAGACGCCCTCGCGGGCCGCCACGACCGGCTCGCGGGCCACCAAGACCGCCTCGCGGGCCGCCACACCCAGCGCAGCCGGGCGCGCCGACACCGCGAAAAAGGGCCGTGCCACCGCCAAAGGCACCTCCGCCACGTCAGCGTCTGCTCGCGGCATCCAGAAGGGCGGGGTGCCGAAGGACGCCATCAAAGATCACGGAGTCATCGCCTCTGACACCGATCTCGACGTTGCTGTCGAGGATCTTGATATCGAGCCGGATCTCGACGCTGAGCCTGACGTAGATATCGACGCCGAAGACATCGACATCGAAGCCAGCGTCCTCGATCTCGAGGACCTCGCGGACGTAGCGTCTGGGAGCGGTGATGTCGATCTCGATTCGAACGCCACCGAGCCTGCGGACGACACCGTCTCGGTCGCAGCGATCGGCGAGGACGGCGCCGATGACGACGAAGAGTTCGCCGAGCCCACCGAACTGGACAAGGCCTCCGGTGATTTCGTCTGGGACGAAGACGAATCCGAGGCATTGCGCCAGGCGCGCAAGGATGCGGAGCTCACCGCATCGGCGGACTCGGTTCGCGCGTACCTCAAGCAGATCGGCAAGGTGGCACTGCTCAATGCGGAGGAAGAGGTCGAGCTGGCCAAACGGATCGAAGCCGGGCTATACGCCAGCCAGCTGATGGCCGAGATGGCCGAACGCGGCGAGAAGCTGCCCGCCGCCCAGCGCCGTGACATGATGTGGGTCTGTCGCGACGGCGATCGCGCGAAAAACCATCTGCTGGAAGCTAATCTGCGGCTGGTCGTGTCGCTGGCCAAGCGCTACACCGGCCGCGGAATGGCGTTTCTGGACCTGATCCAGGAAGGCAACCTGGGCCTTATCCGCGCGGTGGAAAAGTTCGACTACACCAAGGGCTACAAGTTCTCCACCTACGCGACATGGTGGATCCGCCAGGCCATCACCCGCGCCATGGCCGACCAGGCCCGCACCATCCGGATACCCGTTCACATGGTCGAGGTGATCAACAAGCTGGGCCGCATCCAGCGCGAGCTGCTGCAGGACCTCGGCCGCGAGCCCACGCCGGAGGAGCTCGCCAAAGAAATGGACATTACCCCGGAGAAGGTGCTGGAGATCCAGCAATACGCCCGCGAACCGATCTCGTTAGACCAGACGATCGGCGACGAGGGCGACAGTCAGCTCGGCGACTTCATCGAAGACAGCGAGGCGGTGGTGGCCGTCGACGCGGTGTCATTCACCCTGCTGCAGGACCAGCTGCAGTCGGTGCTGGACACACTGTCCGAGCGCGAGGCCGGTGTGGTGCGGCTGCGCTTCGGCCTCACCGACGGCCAGCCCCGTACCCTCGACGAGATCGGCCAGGTCTACGGCGTGACGCGCGAACGCATCCGCCAGATCGAGTCGAAGACGATGTCGAAGCTGCGCCACCCCAGCCGTTCTCAAGTCTTGCGCGACTACCTGGACTGAGCGGCGCTGGAAGAATAGCGCCCGTCTCGGCCGCTACGCCGCTGGGCTGCGGTGACGATGCCATTGGCCTACCGTGACCGAATGCCCGCCAGCCGTATCGTCGTCTCGTGCGGATCGGATTTCGAATCGGCCGTCGGTTACTCGCGCGCGGTGCGCGTCGGTTCGCACGTGGCCGTCGCAGGAACAACCGGGGTCGGCGATGACCTCGTCTCTCAGACCCGAGACGCTCTACGCCGCATCGAGATTGCGCTGCAACAAGCGGGCGCGACTCTCGCCGACGTGGTCCGGACGCGGATCTACCTAGGATCTACCTAACCGATATTTCACGCTGGCGCGAGGTCGCCGCGGTGCACCACGAGGTGTTCGGCGAGATCCGGCCGGCGGCCACCATGGTCGAGGTCGCCGCGCTCATCGCGCCCGACCTGCTGGTCGAGATCGAAGCCGATGCCTGCCTCGAGTCCCCGGCCGACCCTCAGCCCGCTAACCCGACCGCGGAAACGTTTCGTCCCGGCCGGGCCGGTAGCCGGTGACGCTTATCACAGCGCGGACCGGAAGCGGCCCACACCGATGCGGGAACAGCATCGGCCGCAGATCCGTTGCTACTCCAGGTTCCCGACGCACGGGTGAGCCCAGCGCCCCGGAATCGAGGTAGAGGGAATCGAGGTAGAGCCACACAAAATCGCCGCGTCCCGGGTAGCGCTTGCTCGGCGCCCGGGCACGTGTGCCTGCCCGGGCGCCGAAAGATGGACGAGCCCGGCGCTGTCGAGCGACCGGGGCCAAGCTCATCGAGGGCCTGCGCTCGCGACCGTTGCTGGACGCCGCTGCGCAGGTGCACGAGCACCACGGCAATGGGGTTCACCGCCCCAGCATGCTCGAGGCGCGGGCGGCGCCCAGGCGGGTGCGGACCCGAGAAACGACACACCCGGTAGCGGGAACACGGCCGGACACCCTGGCGTCTGAGAGACTAGAGATATGGCAGAAAAGGAGCAGCCATGAACACCACCTTGACCAGCCCAGCGCTAACCAGGGCTGATCGCTGCGACCGGTGTGGCGCCGCCGCTCGCGTCCGCGCCACCTTACCCTCCGGAGCAGAGCTTCTCTTCTGCCAGCACCACGCCAATCAGCATGAAGCGAAACTGATCGAACTGGCCGCGGTGTTAGAGGTCAACGGCTCGCCGGAACCATAAATCCTGACTCGCCCGCGGGGAACAGCGCGGGCCTGGTCATCCGTGCGGTCAGTCCTTCTTGAGCCTGTCGTAGATCCGCTTGCACTCCGGGCAGACCGGTGAGCCCGGCTTGGCCGCTCGCGTGACCGGAAACACCTCGCCGCACAGGGCGACCACATGAGTTCCCAGCACCGCGCTTTCGGCGATCTTGTCCTTTTTGACGTAGTGAAAGTACCTCGGGGTGTCACTGCCGGTCCCGTCGTCGACGCGTTCGTCGATATCGGTACGTTCGATCGTCTGGGTCTGCATGCCTGACATTGTGCCCCGGAACCGGTCCTTAAATCGAGCCAGCCGGAATAGCCCCGGAATAGCCAGAGTGTGGGACAGTAGATAGATGAAGCGCGGCCAGAAGCCGGGTTTCGACGACGATGGTCGCCCGGTGCTCATCACGGCCGCCGCGCCTTCCTACGAGGCGCAACGTCGCGAGCGGGTGCGCAAATACGCGACCCTGATGGCGTTTCGGGTGCCCGCTTTTGTGCTGGCCGCACTCGCCTACGGCGCATGGCACAACGGTTTGATCTCGCTTGCGATCGTGGCGGTTTCGATCCCGTTGCCGTGGATGGCGGTATTGATCGCCAACGACCGGCCCCCCCGCAGCGCCGACGAGCCTCGACGGTTCGATAACAACCGGCGGCGCACCCCGCTGTTCCCGACAGCGCGGCGACCGGCCCTCGAACCTCGTAGCGAGCTGGCGGCACAACCGGACCCGCCGGTGCCGGGCCGCGGCGGTTCCGAATAAGCCGCCGCTGATCGCATCTTCTCAGGACATTCTCAGGTCCTCGGCACATTCGCGCAGGTCAAAGGGGGTGAGATCGCGAACCGGTGGGAACTTTGGGCCGGGGCTGGTCGTTGGACAACATGACAGTTCAAGCCGATCAGGAGGCCGCAATGGCAGATGCCACCACAAGCCGGGTTGACAGCGACCTGGATGCTCAGAGCCCCGCAGCGGACCTGGTGCGCGTGTATCTGAACGGCATCGGTAAAACGGCGTTGCTCAACGCCGCCGATGAGGTTGAATTGGCCAAGCGCATCGAGGCGGGCCTCTACGCCGAGCACCTGCTGGAAACCCGCAAGCGCCTCGGCGAGAACCGCAAACGGGAGCTGGCGGCCGTGGTCCGCGATGGGGAGGCAGCGCGCCGCCACCTGCTGGAGGCCAACCTGCGGCTGGTGGTCTCACTGGCCAAGCGCTACACCGGTCGCGGAATGCCGCTGCTGGATCTCATCCAGGAGGGCAACCTGGGGCTGATCCGCGCGATGGAAAAGTTCGACTACACAAAAGGATTCAAATTTTCGACCTATGCCACATGGTGGATCCGCCAGGCCATCACCCGCGGCATGGCCGATCAGAGTCGCACCATCCGGCTGCCGGTCCACCTGGTTGAGCAGGTCAACAAGCTCGCGCGAATCAAGCGGGAGATGCACCAGAACCTCGGTCGCGAGGCCACCGATGAGGAACTCGCGGCTGAGTCCGGTATCCCGATCGACAAGATCACCGACCTGCTGGAGCACAGCCGCGACCCGGTCAGCCTGGATATGCCGGTCGGCTCCGAGGAGGAAGCCCCGCTGGGTGATTTCATCGAGGACGCCGAAGCGATGTCGGCGGAAAACGCGGTGATCGCCGAACTCCTGCACACCGACATCCGCAGCGTGCTGGCGACCCTTGACGAGCGCGAGCAGCAAGTGGTCCGGCTGCGCTTCGGCCTAGATGATGGGCAGCCGCGAACCCTCGACCAGATCGGCAAGCTGTTCGGCCTTTCCCGTGAGCGAGTGCGCCAAATCGAGCGGGAAGTAATGGCTAAGCTGCGCCATGGCGAGCGCGCCGACCGGCTGCGTTCCTACGCCAGCTAACTGAACCCGAGAGCAGTATGCCCGTCGCGCGCCAACGGCGGGCATACTGCTGTCTTGGCGCTTTTGGCGGGTCATTCACGCAGCCGGACACGTAGACTCAGCAGCGACGGAGGGTGCGGAATGAATGAGCTGGTTGATACCACCGAGATGTATTTGCGGACCATTTACGACCTCGAGGAAGAGGGCGTGATGCCGCTGCGCGCGCGGATCGCTGAACGGCTCGACCAGAGCGGGCCAACTGTCAGCCAGACCGTGTCGCGGATGGAGCGGGACGGTTTAGTGCGTGTCGCCGGTGACCGCCATTTGGAGCTCACCGACAAGGGCCGGGCACTGGCCACCGCCGTAATGCGCAAGCATCGGCTTGCTGAACGACTGCTCGTCGATGTCATCGGTCTGCCGTGGGAGGAAGTCCACGCGGAGGCCTGCCGGTGGGAGCACGTGATGAGCGAGGATGTCGAGCGCCGGCTGGTGCAGGTCCTCAACAACCCGACCACGTCCCCGTTCGGCAATCCGATTCCGGGTTTAGAGGACCTGGGCGTCGGACCGGAGCACGGTGCCGATGACGCCGACCTGGTGCGATTGACCGAGTTGCCGTCCGGACCGCCGGTGGCGGTGGTGGTTCGTCAACTCGCCGAACACGTTCAGGGGGATGTCGAGCTGATCAGCCGGCTGAAGGACGCCGGCGTCGTCCCCAACGCGCGGGTCACCGTCGAGACCAACCCGGGGGGCGGCGTGACGATCGTGATCCCCGGTCACGAGAATGTCAGCCTGCCTTACGAGATGGCGCACGCGGTCAAGGTCGAAAAGGTTTAGCCCCCCAGCCGAACACTCGTTGCGGCGGAAGCCGCACCCCGAGTCGTTCGGCCAGCCGGTAGCCGGTGCCGGCCAGGTCGCGGATGTGCTCGGGTCGCAGGCCGGACTGCAACGCCGTGTCCAACATGCCCGCCATGCGGTGCTCCGGATCGCAGCGCAGCGCGCATTCCAGCGACATCCCCGCCAGCGGTCCGTCGCCGCGAGCATAGGCACTGAACGCGAGCAATACCAGCGCCTCGACCCGCCACCGGCCGGGCAAGGTGCGTGACAATACCCCCCACAGCGATTCCGCCGCAGCGGCGTTCTCCCCGACTGCCAGAGCGAACAGCGTGTCGCGGACCTGCACGTCGGCCAGCGCGCAGCCCAGTTGCGCCAACTGCGCATCGGACAGGGACTGTCCGTCACCGACGGCTGCTGCGGCGGCCATCACGCCCTGCACATCGCAGCGGCGGCAGCCCAGAGGATCGGCGCGATGCGCGGCTTCGCGCGACACCGCCTGCTCGCCGATCAGGCCGGCAAGCCTCGCGCTTCGCGGCGGGTCGGTGATCGCGATGACGGCCTGCAGGTCGGCGCGGCGCTCATAGAGCCGACGCCCCTCCAGCACCGCCGCCATCGCCAGCGGAGATGCCGAAGGATCATCGATCGCGCCGCCCGAACCGCACCCGTCAACGCAATACCAGCGTCCACCGGCGGCCACCCGATCCACCACATGCGCCGCCCACAGTGCGATGCCGTGCTCAGACAACGCCTCGGTAAGCCCTCCGCATAGCTCGCGGTACTCCTCGTTGCACATCGGGCAGCGCGCACCGTCGGCGTCGACGATCACCGCGATGACCGCCTCGGGATCGGCCGCGGCGGCGACCTGCGCAAGATGAGCCGTTTGGCCGACCAGCTCCCGAGAAAGATCGACGCGCATCACCGACCTCAGTTCGCCACTGCCCACCGACACCAGGACGAGGGACTTTTCCGGCGTAAAGCCGAGAATGGCCGGCAATGCGGCAATCAAGGCGCCGGGGCGGTTCAGTTCAAAATCAGCTCGATGCTTCGTCATGTCTTTTACGCTGGCAACCGGCACCGTCAGCCGGTGTGCCGGCGAGCGGCGCGGCCCGGTCGGCTGTGGACAAAGCCGCGACTGTGGGTTCATGGCCTGCTACACCCCCAGCAGCGGCCCCAGCGGCGCCCCACAGCTCGCCGCCCCGACGGTGGCGGCCGGCAGCGCACCCGCGCGGGTGTCGCCGATAAGCCACGCCCCTGACCCCCCGGGCAGCGCGCGCCGGGAAAAGCCCGAGGAACTTGCTTTAGCGCTAACACGTTCGAAATACATAGCCGGTATACCCGGGTTGTCGGGTCGGACGGGTCCGCTAATTTACCCATCGACTACCCATCGGCCCAAGCGAGACCCGCCCTGAGTGGGACCCCGGGTGAGACTAGGTGGCGTGGTGCAACGGCGCGCCATGGAGGAGGCGACAGCTATGGCCCAGGATCAATACCCATGTCAGGACTACCAATCCGGGCAGGCAGACATGTACGAGCTTGAGCTCCCGGCACCGCAATTATCGTCGAAGGACGGCAGTGGCCCGGTGTTGGTCCACGCCTTGGAGGGCTTTTCCGATGCTGGTCATGCGATCCGGCTGGCGGCAACCCACCTCAAGGAAACCCTGCAAACCGAGCGGGTCGCGTCGTTCGCGATCGACGAGCTGCTGGATTATCGATCACGGCGGCCGCCGATGACCTTCAAATGGGATCACTTCACCGATTACGAGGATCCGGAACTGAGCTTGTACGCGCTGCACGACAGTGCAGGGACACCGTTTTTGCTGCTGGCCGGCATGGAGCCCGACCTGAAGTGGGAGCGTTTCGTCACCGCGGTGCGGCTACTGGCGGAACGTCTCGGCGTCCGGCAGACCATCGGATTGGGGACAATCCCGATGGCAGTTCCGCATACCCGGCCGATGACCCTGACCGCGCACTCCAACAACCGGGATCTGATCGCCGATTTCACGCCGTGGATAGCGGAGGTCCGGGTGCCCAGCAGCGCGTCCAACTTGCTGGAATACCGCATGGCTCAGCACGGCCATGAGGTCGTCGGTTTCACTGCGCACGTGCCGCATTACCTGGCGCAGACCGACTATCCGGCCGCCGCGCATACGCTGCTCGAGCAGGTGGCCAGGACCGGGCAACTGCAGCTTCCGCTGGCCGCGCTGGCCGAAGCGGCCGCCGAGGTGCGCGCCAAGATCGACGAGCAGGTTCAGGCAAGTCCGGAAGTGGCTCAAGTGGTGGCGGCGCTCGAGCGCCAGTACGATGCTTTCATCGCCGCCCAGGAGAACAGGTCCCTGCTGGCGCGCGACGAAGACCTGCCTAGCGGGGATGAACTCGGTGCCGAGTTCGAGCGCTTTTTGGCCCAACAGGCAGAGAAAAAGCCGGACGGCAACGACTCGACCTGACCGCCCCGACGGGCCCGGCACCGAGGTTGGCGACATGACGGAGCGCAAGCCGCATCTTCGTCCGGTGCGCGAGGTGACGCCGTCGCTGCAGTTTCGCACCATCCACGGCTACCGGCGGGCGTTCCGGATCGCCGGCTCGGGCCCGGCGATTTTGCTGATCCACGGGATCGGTGACAACTCCACCACCTGGAGCGCCGTGCAGGCCAGGCTGGCGCAGCGGTTCACGGTCATCGCCGTCGACTTGCTGGGTCACGGGCAGTCCGACAAACCGCGCGCAGACTATTCGGTTGCGGCGTATGCCAACGGGATGCGGGATCTGCTCAGCGTGCTCGGCATCGAGCGCGTCACCATAGTCGGTCATTCGCTGGGCGGCGGGGTGGCAATGCAGTTCGCCTACCAGTTCCCCCAGCTGGTCGAGCGGCTGGTCCTGGTCGCTACCGGCGGTGTCACCAAGGACGTCAACATCCTGTTGCGCTGGGCCTCGTTGCCGTGGGGTGGGGAGGCCCTGGCGCTGCTGCGGCTGCCGTTGGTGCTCCCGGCGCTGCAGCTCGCCGGGCGTGCGGTAGGCGCGATGCTCGGATCAACCGGAGTGGGCCGCGACCTCCCCGATATTCTGCGGGTGCTGGCCAATCTGCCCGAACCGAAAGCCTCCTCGGCGTTCACTCGCACGTTGCGCGCCGTGGTGGACTGGCGCGGCCAAATCGTGACGATGCTGGACCGCTGTTATTTGGCGAAATCTGTTCCAGTGCAGATCATCTGGGGAACGCATGACGTAGTTGTGCCGGTAAAGCACGCCTGGATGGCGCATGCGGCGATGCCGGGTTCCCGGCTGGAGATCTTCGAGCGCTCCGGGCATTTCCCCTTCCACGACGATCCGGACCGCTTTATTGAGGTTGTCGAACGCTTCATCGATAGCACCGAACCGGCGGAATACGATCAGGACGCGTTGCGCGAGTTGCTTCGCCTGGGAAGCGGCGAGCATTCCGTCTCCGGTCCGGCCGACACGCGTGTCGCCGTCCTCAACGCGATGGGCGCTGACGAGCGCAGCGCCACCTGATCGCCCTTTGGGCACGGCGTCTACAGTCACCCCATGGGTTTCGATGTGACGGTCTTGCGGGTTTTCACCGACTCAGAAGGCAATTTTGGAAACCCGCTGGGCGTCGTCGACGCACGGGTGGTCCGCCCCCGGGACAGACAGCGACTGGCTGCCCAATTAGGTTACAGCAAAACGATATTCGTTGATCTTCCTAGCGGAGGGTCGGCGGCCGCCCACGCCCGCATCTACACCACCCGTACCGAACTGCCGTTCGCGGGTCACCCGGCTGTGGGAGCGTCGTGGTGGCTGCGCGAGCAGGGCATGCCTATTCGCACACTGCAGGTGCCGGCCGGCATCGTCCAGGTGTGCTACCAGGACGACCTGACGGCTATCCGTGCCCGTTCGGAATGGGCGCCGGAGTTCGCCGTGCACGATCTCGACTCCCTCGACGAGCTAGCCGCCGCCAACCCCGCCGACTTTCCCGACGACATCCAGCACTACCTGTGGACCTGGACCGACCAGTCGGCGGGAGCGCTGCGGGCGCGGATGTTCGCCGCCAATGTGGGGATTCCCGAGGATGAGGCGACCGGCGCCGCGGCGGTGCGCATCACCGACTATCTCAGCCGCGACCTCACCATCATCCAGGGCAAGGGCTCGGTGATCCGGACCACCTGGAGTCCGGAGGGCTGGGTTCAGGTCGCCGGCCGGGTCGTCAGCGACGGGGTGACGCACTTCGTCTAGCGACCCTTGGTCGCGCGCGCAGCCCTTCGCGTCCCTATCCGAACAGGCGATACCCGCCACGGGTGCGCCATATCCACCCAAAACCGGCTCTTCTGACGCTTCCGTGGGCCGGTTGTTGATGTAAGGGGCGCACGTCGTTGTGGCTTAAGGTTTCTGGCTTGTGGAAGGTCAGGAACCAAAGGAGCCAACAACGACGTGCGCAATGTGAGGCTATGGCGTGCGCTGCTGGGTGTCGACCAGCGCACCGTGATCGAAGACATCGAGTTCGAGGAGTTCGGGGAGGAAGACGCCGACGGCGACACGCTGGTGGTGGCGCGGGTGCGGCCGCGAAGTGGTGTTTCGCGCCGTTGTGGCCGCTGCGGTCGCAGGGCGCCCTGGTATGACCGGGGTGAGGGTCGGCGCCGGTGGCGGGGCCTGGATTGGGGCACGATGCAGGTGGTGCTGGAGGCCGATGCGCCGCGGGTGAACTGCCCCGCCCATGGGCCTACGGTGGTGGCGGTGCCGTGGGCGCGCCACCATGCCGGGCACACTTTGGCCTTTGATGACACGGTGGCCTGGCTGGCGGTGGCGTGTTCGAAAACCGCGGTGTGCGAGTTGATGCGGGTCGCCTGGCGCACCGTAGGGGCGATCGTGGCGAGGGTGTGGGCCGACACGGAGAAGAGGATCGACCGGTTTGCGGGTCTGCGTCGGATCGGCATCGATGAGATCTCCTATAAGCGTCACCATAAGTACCTCACGGTGGTGGTTGACCACGACAGCGGCCGGCTGGTGTGGGCCGCCCCGGGCCGCGACACCAAGACGCTGCGGCGGTTTTTCGACGCTCTGGGCGCCCAGCGGTGCGCGCAGATCACCCATGTGTCCGCCGATGCGGCGGAGTGGATTGCCGATGTGGTCGCCGAGCGCTGCCCGGGCGCGATCCGCTGCGCAGATCCGTTTCATGTGGTGGCCTGGGCCACCGAGGCGCTGGATGCCGAGCGGCGCCGGGCCTGGAACGACGCGCGAGCGATCGCGCGCGGCGAGGCCAAATGGGGCCGTGGTCGGCCCAGCAGGAACACCGCGCCGCGGCCGGGTCATGAACGAGCACGGCGGCTCAAAGCCGCCCGCTATGCACTGTGGAAAAACCCCGAGGACCTCACCGAACGCCAAACCGCCAAACTGGCCTGGATCGCCAAGACCGACACCCGGCTCTACCGCGCGTACCTGCTCAAAGAGGGCCTGCGGCATGTGTTTTCGGTCAAAGGCCAGGACGGCAAAGACGCCCTCGACAAGTGGATCTTCTGGGCGCGGCGCTGCCGCATCCCGGTCTTCGTCGAGCTGGCCCGCCGCATCAAACGCCACCGCGAGGCCATCGACGCCGCCCTCGACCACGGCCTGTCCCAAGGATTGATCGAATCCACCAACACCAAGATCCGCCTGCTCACCCGCATCGCATTCGGATTCCACAACCCCGCCGCGCTGATCGCCCTGGCCATGCTCGCCCTCGGCGGCCACCGCCCCACCCTGCCCGGCCGCGGCTAACACCCCTCCACCAGGGCACCCCTCGGGTTTCCCCTCTCAGACGTCGCCGATTCTGCGCTACCCGCTCGTCGGTGTCCATGTCGTTCCGCCTCGCTGCGCTCGGGGGCTCCACATGGACACCTCCCACCCGGGCAGCGCTACAGGCAACTATCGCGGAAGGGAGCACAAACGAATTCAACCATCAGATCACGGCCCCGAATCGGCCCCATCCACCCACGGATACGTCAGGAGGGCCCCAAAACCGCCGCTTTTCAGGCCCTGCTGACTGATCCGTGGGTGTTTGGCGCGGCCTGGCAGGGCGGGTCGGTGCCCGCCGAGGGCGAGCATTGCCAGGGCGATGAGTGCTTCCGGGGTGCGGAATCCGAACGCAATCCGGGTCAGGAGTCGGATTTTGGTGTTGGTGGATTCGATCAGTTCCTGCGATAGGCCATGGTCGAGGGCGGCGTCGATGGCCTCGCGGTGGCGTTTGATGCGGCGGGCCAGCTCGACGAAGACTGGGATGCGGCGGCGCCGCGCCCAGGAGATCCACCGGTCCAGGGGCTGCTTGCCTTCCTCGCCCTTGACCGAAAACACGTGGCGCAATCCCTCTTTGAGCAGATACGCGCGGTAGAGCCGGGTATCAGTGCTGGCGATCCAGGCCAGCTTTGGCCTCGCCGCGCGCGATCGCTCGCGCGTCGTTCCAGGCCCGGCGCCGCTCGGCATCCAGCGCCTCGGTGGCCCAGGCCAGCACATGAAACGGATCTGCGCAGCGGATCGCTCCCGGGCAGCGCTCGGCGACCCCATCGGCAATCCACTCCGCCGCATCGGCGGACACAGGGGTGATCTGCGCGCACCGCTGGGCGCCCAGAGCGTCGAAAAACCGTCGCAGCGTCTTGGTGGCGCGCCCACGGCACCGCCACCACCGTAGGCCCATGGGCGGGGCAGTTCACCCGCGGCGCATCGGTCTCCAGCACCACCTGCATCGTGCCCCAATCCAGGCCCCGCCACCGGCGCCGACCCTCACCCCGGTCGTACCAGGGCGCCCTGCGACCGCAGCGGCCACAACGGCGCGAAACACCACTTCGCGGCCGCACCCGCGCCACCACCAGCGTGTCGCCGTCGGCGTCTTCCTCCCCGAACCCCTCGAACTCGATGTCTTCGATCACGGTGCGCTGGTCGACACCCAGCAGCGCACGCCATAGCCTCACATTGCGCACGTCGTTGTTGGCTCCTTTGGTTCCTGACCTTCCACAAGCCAGAAACCTTAAGCCACAACGACGTGCGCCCCTTACATCAACAACCGGCCCACGGATGAGTCAGAAGAGCCGCTTTTCGCCAGGGTTGACCAAAGTGCTTCCCGGAAAGCGGGGTGACACGGAATTGCGAACGTGCTCGGCGGCAACGTTCTGCGGCGCGCGTGAATAAGGGATCTCCACCGGTTCACCGTGAGCGGGTACCGTCAGCGGCTTGGCGGCCGGCCCCCGGGCCACCGCGCGGCCCATCACATGCCACGCCGCATCCCAGCCAGGTCGCAACAGGCGGGCTACGCCGAGCACATCGCGCTGCGTGAACACGTCAATTTCGCCAGTCGCTCGACCGACCCGGTGAACCGGGGATGCGGCTCGGGCCACGGCACTAAGACCCGGTGCGCCCACCTGCGCCGCTCACGGTGCGACCACGCCCCGCTTGCCCGGATCATGCCGTGGGTCCCCATGGTTCGGATCCACGGATAAGCCGGAAGCACGCTCAATTCGCGGGAGATTGCCCAATTGCGGGGGTTGGCACTCAGCTTGTGCTTTTGCGGTGCAACACCGCGGTGAGATGGTTCTGCATTGGCTGTCCGACCGCGCCCATCTGCACGGAGTATGAAAGCTCGTCGCCGTCGAGGCGAAAGCGGCGGGCAAGTGCGCTTACCTCTTTGGCGGTCGGGGTCAGCCCGATGTCCGACGCGGTCAATTCGAGTTCGACGACGGCTCCGTCCACCGAATACGTGCCCACCTCGATTTCGGTGATGCCGCTGGGATGAGCCAGGACGAGTTCAACCCGGCCCGATTGTGGCACACGAAGATACCCGGTCTCGGCGTGCAGCGGAATTCCGTCATCTGGCGCCTTGGTCTTTTGCCCGTAGATCAGAAACGGCTTGCCCACATGGGAGAACACGACTTCCTCGAGGTACTCGAATGGCTCGATCGTCGGATATCTGCCGCGGCCGCGCCCCGCCCAGGTCCCGAGAAGCGGCGCGAGCTCCTCAAGATCAGGGTGCAGGACGGCGGACATGGCTTTTAGCCTAATGGGAATCGATCACGCGTCGTGGACGGGGTGATGGCCCAGTCCACGAAAGGCTGAGCACCGAGCCACCGGCCCGTCGAAGAGCGAGTTAGCAGCCCGGCAACCAGCCGGGGCCGCCGCAACGAGGGCAATGCGCCCAAGAATTCGGTCAACTCGGAGTCGACACTTTGCGGTGCGCGCGAAGCGCCTCGATCTCACGCTCGAAGTCATCCGCCGAAGAAAATGATCGGTACACCGACGCGAACCGCAAGTAGGCCACTTCGTCGAGTTCTCGCAACGGACCGAGGATGGCCAGGCCTACCTCGTGGCTCGGGACTTCCGCCGACCCGGTGGCACGTACCGTGTCTTCCACCTGCTGCGCCAGCCGGTTCAACGCATCTTCGTCCACCTGCCGGCCCTGGCACGCCCGCCGCACGCCACGGATGACTTTCTCTCGGCTGAAAGGCTCGGTGACACCGCTGCGCTTGACCACCGCCAGCACAGCTGTTTCGACGGTCGTGAACCGCCGACCGCATTCGGGGCATGACCTGCGGCGCCGAATGGCCTGACCTTCATCGGTTTCTCGTGAGTCAACCACCCGGGAATCGGGATGGCGACAGAACGGACAATGCATAACCGCTCCTCCGCCGCGCCGACAGGCCTCCGACCACTCCGAGAGTACCTGGGCGCGTCGCCACAGGACCACCGTCGCTGCTGCCGGCCCGGCTTTGCCGGCACCATCGCGGATGATCGCCGGGCCGTCGGAGTTTTCACGGTGCATAGCCGGGCCGCTGACCTACCGGTGCGATCAGCGTCTGGCCTGCCGCCAGCGCCGCGGGATCCACGCCGTTGAGTTCCCGGATGCGCTCGACGACCTGCCCGACCGGTGCCCCGGGGGCTACCCTGGCGGCGAGTTCCTGCGCGGTCTCCCCGGCTTCGACCCGCACCACGGCAAGCCGGTCGGGTACCGGCGACCCATCGCCAGCGGTGCCCGAAGACGTGTCCCTCGATTGCGCCATCAGACCCAGCCAGCCGGTGATAACCGCGGCCAGCAGGGCCAGCCCCACCGTCGCCGCCGGCGTCACGGCACGCCCACCGCGACAGGCGGTAGGCATCGCCGCGCCGGTACCCCGCACGCCGGTGCCCCCATAGGGCGGTGGCGCGCCCCCCGGGCGGCACGCACGGGGCCCGGCAGGCGTGGGCCTGTCACGCCCGCCGGGATGCGCCCGGGCGGGGCATCGGGCCACCGGAGCGCGCCTGCGGATTGTGCCGGACACCGTCATCTTTCTTCCTCCTAGCCTGTTGTCCAATCTCTTGTTCCCTTGTCCAAATCGCTTGTCAGCGTCCCCGTCATACCCGGCTACCCGAACATGTGGTCGACTCGTTGCCCGATGTGCCCGCAGCATAGGCCCGGCCACCGACATCTAGCGTGGGAGCGGTTCGTGAGCGGCCGAACAACCGACCGCGACAGGGGGTGGTGACGCCGGGTATCGATGTGGCCGTGCGGGCTGCGCACCGGCCGACACCGGCCCGCGACGCGACCACGGTGTGGCGGCGCCGGACGTTCTCGACCCGGCCGATGGATCTCGCAGCACCGAGAGCCACGACCGCCACCACGACTCGGCGATTCGACGTCTGGCCGCCCCGCCGGTCACCGGGATCGCCACCTAAATGCGTCACCGCGTCACGGTCAGCAGGTGCTTGCCAACCTGCCCACGCGACACGGCTCGAACACACGTTTGATAACTGGAGGAAGTTGGTCTACCATTCGGGCTCATGAGCGAGCGCAGCGACAACCGGAAAGCCGACCCAGGCCGCCGCCTGCAATCCGCCGACTCGGCGCTGACACAGCGGCAGCGCACCATCCTCGAGGTCATCCGCACGTCGGTCACCAGCCGCGGATATCCGCCCAGCATCCGGGAAATCGGGGACGCCGTGGGCCTGACGTCGACATCCTCGGTGGCCCACCAACTGCGCACCCTGGAGCGCAAAGGGTATCTGCGCCGAGACCCCAACCGTCCGCGCGCTGTGGACGTCCGCAGCGCTGACGAAGTCGCCGGGGCGCCGCCCACCGACGTCGGCGGTTCCGCCGCCTTGCCCGAGCCCGTGTTCGTCCCGGTCCTTGGCCGCATCGCGGCCGGCGGACCCATCCTCGCCGAGGAAGCTATCGAAGATGTCTTTCCCCTGCCGCGTGAGCTGGTTGGCCAAGGGGCGCTTTTCGTGCTCCGGGTTGTCGGTGACTCGATGGTCGATGCGGCGATCTGCGACGGGGACTGGGTCGTGGTTCGTCAGCAGAACGTGGCCGATAACGGCGACATCGTGGCGGCGATGATCGACGGTGAGGCCACCGTCAAGACGTTCAAACGCACCGGCGATCAAATTTGGCTCATGCCGCACAACCCGGCGTTCGACCCCATCCCCGGCAACGGGGCCACCGTGCTGGGCAAGGTGGTCACCGTGATTCGCAAGATGTAACGCGGTGTGGCGCCACGGCGGAGCGTGCTGCCACGGACCGGGCTTTGCTAGCTCGCCCTGATGAAACCATTGGCTTGCGCGGCTTCCTCGCTGGCGAACCAGATTTCGGCAAGAACCTCCTCGTACCGCGGGTTGTCGGGCGTGTAATACGTTCCGCCACTTGTGGTGGCCTTGATGGGGTATCCGTCTGGCGCCTGATACGGGTCCTGCAGGGGAAGATGGATCGCGAGCCGGCCGGCCCTGCCGGACGGGGGCTCATGCGACTGCACGGTGGCGTGGTCATCGGTATCCACGGCCGCGTGTCGCCCCCTGCGCACCTCGACCGGCGAGGGGACACGGGTGGGCGCGGTGTCCACGGCATCGGGGTTATCCACATCGCCTTGCGCATCGGCGCCGGCGCTGAAACCGGCCGGCGCCGCGGGAGTATGCGCCGCACCCACGTCCTCGTCTGGCACGTGGGCAGGACGCGGCGGCCAGCCGACCGGCGTCGCGCTCTCGCGGTCCGCGCGTCTTGCTGCGTCAGCCCCTGCCGCATGGCCCGCGTCCGCCACCCGCTCGGCAATCTGGGCGGGATAAGCCTCGTCATAGTCGTTATAGCCGTGATAGGTCCCGGCCTGACGGCCGCTCGCGCGGCGTCCTCGCCACAGCGCCGCCAACACGGCCAGCCCGATCAGCAGCAGCACCGGCACCGTGACCTTCAGCCACCAGGAATGCCAGCCCAACCCCTTGCCCGGGTTGCCCGAGGTCATCGACGCCGACCCGCTCGGCCGGCTCTGCCCCGGCACCTGCAGGCCGGTCAGCTGCGACGCCAGGCTGGCCGGCACGGTGCTGAAGGTATTCTTGTCCGGGTTCCAGGAAATCGTGCCGCCGGTGAACCGCTGGGTCACCAAACCGCTCTCGACGGCCTGGTCGCCGACGGGCGCGCCGAGCACGCCGGTCGCGGCGCCGAGCTTGTCCCAGGCCGCCTTCATGGCGCCCCGCACCACAAACGCGCCGTGCTGGGGCGTCCAGAAAATCACCGGCTGACCCGCGGCGGAAAACCTGCTGATCCGGCTGGCCGGGATACCGCCGTCGGTCTCGTTGGCGATCGGGAAGCCCAGGTCGCTGCCGACCGGCCCGCCCAGGGACTCATACTTGGCCAGGATCGCGCCTTCGACGGCATTGGCCCCGGTAGCCGGGCTGAAGTACACCTTGCCACCGGCGAAGTCCTGGACGATGCCGGTGTCGCCGATGGGATGTTGCTCGCCCTTTTTGGCGCCCAGCGGACCGCTCGCACCGCCGGCCGCGCGCCAAGCCGTGTTGATAGCCGCGGTGGGATCGATGGGCACCTGCAAACCCGTCAGTTGATTCGCCAACTCCGGCGGGACGGTGGTGAAGACCTTCGTCAGCCGGTTCCACGACACCTGACCGCCGCTGAACTTCTGAATGGCAAGTTCACCGTCGTAGGTTTCGTCGCTTACCGGTGCGCCGAGCGCACCGCCGGAGCTGCCGAGTTTGTCCCACGCGGCATTGATCGCACCGCGCACCACGAACGCGCCGTGCTGGGGTGTCCAGAAAATCACCGGCTTGTCGGTGGCGGCGAACAAACTGACCCGGCTGTCCGGCCCGATCAGGCCCGGGACCTCGTCGGTCGTCGGAAAACCGAGATCACTGCCGGCCGGGCCGCCCAGGGATTCGTATTTATCGAGGATCGCTCCATACAAGGCGTGCGCGCCGGTAGCCGGGGTGTAAAACATCTTGCCGCCGGCGAAGTTCTGGGCAAAGCCGTCACCGACCGGATAAACGTCACCCTGCTTGGCGCCCAGCACTGAACTGTCGCCACCGGCGCGCTCCCACGCCGACGTGATGGCGGCGTCGGCGTCGGTCTCCGGCGACGCCGCCGCCACGGGCGCCACCAGCAAGACGGTGACCACTATCGTTCCCAAAGCCAGCGCCACGCGCCCGGCAAGCCCGACTCCACGGCCCCCTCGAGTCACCGGAGCCCCCGCGGCCCCGAAAATGCCGCTACCGGTAGCCACCGTCGATCGCCAGGCCGGCCCCGGCAAACGGGCGGTGACCCCGGTAGCCGCATGATCCCCATCGTCGCCGTGCTTCCCCCCGGTGCCGGTCCCCGCCCGGCATCGCACGGCGACACCCGTGGCCGCCGGGCGGCACACCACTGCTCCAGCGAACGACAATCGCACTGCCATATCCCAGACATTACGAAAGTGGTGACCCGACCGATGTGGAAATGATGCCGCCCCGCGCCCGTGTTGCCGGCGATCGCGCTACCTCCGCGGTGACGGGTGCGTTACCGTGCCGAAGACAGCAGCTCACCACGCGCCAGGAGAGGCAATACAGCTGACATGGGTGCTTCCACACTGGTCTGGGCGCTGACGGTCGCGGCAATCCTCGGGTTGGTGCTGGTGGATTACGTCTTCCACATCCGCAAGACACACCTGCCGACGTTACGCGACGCCGCGATCTGGTCGGCAATCTATATCGGCATCGCGGCGGTTTTTGGGATCGGAGTCGTCATCGTCGGCGACGCCACGATGGGCGTCCAGTATTTCGCCTGCTACCTCAGCAACGAGGCCTTATCGGTGGACAATTTGTTTGTCTTTTTGGTTCTCATGGGCCGGTTCACGGTCCCCCGGGTTGCTCAGCAAAAAGTGTTGCTGTTCGGCGTTACGTTCGCGCTCATCGCGCGCACCGGATTCATCTTCGCCGGTGCCGCGCTCATCAGGATTGTCAACTGGGCGTTTTACCTGTTCGGCCTGGTCTTGTTGATGACGGCCGACAATCTCGCCAGGCCCGAGGACTCGGAGCGGCGCACGGCCGACAGTGTGGTCATCCGTCTGGCCACCCGCTTTTTGCGGACTTCCGCCAGCTACGACGGCGATCGACTGTTCACCGCCGAGAACGGCAAATCGGTGATGACCCCGATGCTGCTCGCCATGATCGCGGTGGGCGGCACCGACCTATTGTTCGCATTCGACTCGATTCCTGCGCTGTTTGGCCTTACCCGAAACATCTACCTGATGTTCACCGCCACCGCGTTATCGCTGTTGGGTCTGCGTCAGTTGTATTTCCTGATCGACGGCCTGCTGGACCGGCTCGTCTACCTGTCCTATGGGCTGGCGCTGATCCTGGGCTTCATCGGTATCAAGCTGCTGCTGCAGGCGCTGCACGAGAACAACGTTCCGTTCATGAACCACGGTAGGCCGGTCCCGGTCGGTGATGTGAGCACCGATCTGTCGCTCATGGTGATCATCGCCATCCTGGTCTTAACCACGGGGGCGTCATTGCTGTCGGCTCGGGGGCGCGCGCAGAATGCGGTCGCTCGAGCCCGTCGGCACGCCCGGGAATATCTCAGCCTGCACCGTGAACTCGATCCCGCCGAGCGCGAGAAGACATTCGCTGCGCTGCTCACCGAAGAACGCCAAATCAATGCGCTGCCAATGAAATACCGGGCGCGAATCCCAAACGAAGACGAACTCGTCGAGCTTTTGCGCAAGGCGCACCAGCTACACGACGCGAACCAGCCAGGCCAAAACCGACCCCGGCCAGCGAACGAGGCCCCGCCAGGACCCGGCAACAGCGCCGGGGAAGCCCGCCCCGGGCCGCTGCCCAGCCGACATCATCGAACGGGTTAAACACCGGTTACACACCGAGGCTGCGGCCGATGATCTCTTTCATAATCTCGGTTGTGCCACCGTATATCGTCTGCACACGTGCGTCCAAATAGGCTCGGGCGATAGGATATTCGCGCATATAGCCGTAACCTCCATGTAGCTGCAGGCAGCGGTCGATCAGGTGTACCTGCTTTTCGGTCGCGTACCACTTGGCCATCGCCGCCTGCTCTGCGGTGAGCTTTCCATCGAGGTGCAACCGGATGAACTCGTCGACCATGATCCGCACCAACGTGGCCTCGGTGGCCAGTTCGGCCAGCAGGAACCGGCTGTTCTGGAAACTACCGATCGGCCGGCCAAAGGCTTTGCGCTCTTTGGCGTATTGCAGCGTCAGCTCCAGCACGGCCTCCATCGCCGCAGCCGCCATGATAGCGATCGCGATACGTTCCTGGGGCAGGTTCTGCATCAGGTAGATGAACCCCATGCCCTCCTCGCCGAGGAGATTCTCGGCGGGAACCTGGACGTCGGTAAACGACAGTTCTGCGGTGTCCTGGGCGTCCAGGCCGATCTTGTCCAGGTGACGGCCGCGGTCGAAACCCGTCATCCCACGTTCGACGACCAGCAGCGAGAAGCCCTGAGACCCTTTTTCCGGGTCCGTCTGCGCTACCACGATCACCAGGTCAGAGTTGATTCCGTTGGTAATGAACGTCTTTGATCCGTTGAGCAGGTAATGATCTCCGTGTTTGACGGCGCGGGTTTTGATGCCCTGTAAGTCACTGCCGGCGCCCGGCTCGGTCATGGCGATCGCGGTGATCAATTCCCCGGTGCAGAACTTGGGCAACCACCGCCGCTTTTGCTCTTCGGTGGCCAGCCGCAGCAGGTAGGGCGCGACCACGTCGTTGTGCAGCCCGAAGCCGATTCCGCTGTAGCGCCCCTTGGTGGTCTCCTCAGAGATGATCGTGTTGTAGCGGAAGTCGGGATTACCCCCGCCGCCGTACTCCTCGGGCACCGCCATACCCAGAAATCCCTGCTTACCGGCCTCGAGCCACACATTGCGGTCGACGATTTTCGCCCTTTCCCAGTCCTCGTGATACGGCGCGACATAACGATCGAGGAAGGCCCGGTAAGACTCGCGGAAGAGCTCATGCTCGGGCTCAAACAGCGTGCGCTGATACTTGACGGCACCGCTCATGGACGACCTCCGGCAGACGGGGATGCTGCGCCCAAGATATACCAACCAGGTGGTTGGTCGGGTGCCGGGCTATGAGGTCGAGGCCCGGCCGGGCGCCGCGGCGAACTCGCGCAAACTCGCCGCCAAGGCCAGCGGCACCCGGGCCCGGATGTGTGTGCCGGTGTCCCGGTGCTCGGTTTGCTGGACGCGGCCGTCGGCATGCACCCGGGAGACGAGATCGCCGCGGTCATACGGGATCACCACGTCGACCGCGGTGTCGATCGGCGTGGCTAACTCGGCCATCCGCCGCCGCAACGCGTCAATGCCCTCACCCGTGCGCGCGGAGACGAACACCGCGCCCGGCAAGGCCCGACGCAACTGGGCCAGCACCAGATCGCTGGCGGCGTCGACCTTGTTGACCACCAGCAGCTCCGGCGCCGGATCGCCGTGGTGGTCGGCGATCACCTCGGAGAGAACCTGGCGTACCGCGCTGATCTGCGCCAGCGGGTGGGCGTCGGAGCCGTCGACGACATGGACCAGCAGGTCGGCGTCGACAACCTCCTCCAGGGTGGAGCGGAACGCCTCGACCAGCTGGGTGGGCAGGTGGCGCACGAAGCCAACGGTGTCGGTGAGCACGAATGGCCGCCCGTCGGGAAACTCTCCCCGGCGAGTGGTGGGATCCAGGGTCGCGAATAGGGCGTCCTGCACCAGGACCCCCGCCCCGGTCAGGGCGTTAAGCAGGCTGGATTTGCCAGAGTTGGTGTAACCGACGATCACGATGGACGGCACCTCGCTGCTCAGGCGCCGGCGCCGCTGGGTGTCGCGGGCCTGCTTCATGGCCTTGATCTCGCGTCGCAGCTTGGCCATCCGCTCGCGGATGCGGCGGCGATCGGTCTCGAGCTTGGTCTCACCGGGACCACGCAGACCCACCCCGCCGGTGCTTCCGCCGGCACGCCCCCCCGCCTGCCGCGACATGGACTCACCCCATCCGCGAAGCCGCGGCAGCAGGTACTCCATTTGCGCCAGCGACACCTGGGCTTTGCCCTCCCGGCTGACTGCATGCTGGGCGAAGATGTCGAGAATCAGCGCGGTGCGGTCGATGACTTTGACCTTGACCGCCTTCTCCAGCGCGGTCAGCTGCGCCGGGGACAGCTCGCCGTCGCAGATCACGGTGTCAGCGCCGGTGGCCAGCACCACCTCGCGCAGCTCGGCGGTCTTGCCCGAGCCGATGTAGGTGGCCGGATCGGGCTTGTCGCGGCGCTGGATCAAGCCCTCGAGCACCTGTGAGCCGGCCGTTTCTGCCAGCGCTGCAAGCTCGGCCAGGCTGGCCTCGGCTTCTGCGGCGCTGCCATCGGTCCAGACCCCGACGAGCACCACCCGCTCGAGGCGCAGCCGCCGATACTCGACCTCCGTGACGTCGGCGAGTTCGGTAGACAGGCCCGCGACACGGCGCAGCGCCGATCGATCGTCGAGCGTTAACTCGCCCGCAGTGGGCGGTAAAGCGGGATCAGGAAATTCTGGATGTGTCATTGGCAATTACAGATGGTGCCCGCCGAGTCGGCGTTGTGCATCACAATTAACGCAGCTGGGCCCGCCACCATTCCTCGCTGAGTTCGCCCCGGGCCACCAGCACCGACGGCCCGCGCAAGTAGCTGGTGGTTTCGGTGATGGTGACGAGAACCGCCCCGCCGGGCACCCGCACGGTAAGCGTTCCGGTGTCGGCGCCGCCGTGGGCCAGTGCGGCCACCGCGGCGGCGACGGTGCCCGTGCCGCAGGAGCGCGTTTCACCGACGCCTCGTTCGTGCACCCGCATCGACACCGCCCCGCCGGACGCGGCGGTGAGGATTTCCACGTTGACCCCGTCGGGAAAACGCGCCCGGTCATAGGCCACCGGCGCCACCTCCAACGCCGCCAGCGCCTCCACGGTCAGCCGCGGATCCACGCACGCCAGGTGCGGGTTGCCCACGTCGACCGCCACACCGCTGAACCGCCGGCCGGCGATGGTGGCCTGCCCCGTGCCCAGCAGCTGGGCCTTGCCCATGTCGACGGTGACGTCGGCGGTGGTGGCATCGGCGCGGTGCACGGTGATCGGCCGGGGGCCCGCCAGGGACCCAATCGTGAACCGGTCACGGGTCTCCAACCCCGCGGCACGTAGGTAGTGCGCGAACACCCGCGCGCCGTTGCCGCACATCTGAGCGACCGAGCCGTCGGCATTGCGATAGTCCAGGTACCAGTCGGTCGCGCCGACCCCGTCGGGCAGGCGCTCCAGCGCCCCGGCGGTCAGCGCCGCACGCGCCGTCGTCACCCGCAGCAGACCGTCGGCACCCAGCCCGCGTCGCCGGTCACAAACCGCGGCCACCACCGCAGGTGTCAGCGTCAATTCGGCGCCCAGATCGACCACAAGCACGAAATCGTTCTGCGTGCCATGGCCCTTGGCGAAGATCACCTGCTCAACGATACGTGCCGCCACACCCGTAACGTGTCCTCGACGAGGTGGGCCGAGGTCGCATCGAGCCAGTGGATGCGGTGGTCGCGGCGCAACCATGACCGCTGACGGCGCACGTAGCGGCGGGTACCGATATAGGTCTTTTGGCGCGCCTCCTCCAGCCTGTCGACTCCCCCACCGGCGTCCAGCGCCGCGATAACCTGCGCGTAGCCCAAGGCCCGGGAGGCCGTGACACCCTCGCGCAGTCCCCGGCCGAGCAGCGTGATCACCTCGTCGACAAGACCCTGAGCGAACATAGCGTCGGTGCGGCGAGCCAAACGGTCATCGAGAAGCTCGGTGTCGCAATCTAATCCGACGATCACAGCACCCCAGCGCGGTGCGCCGATGCTCGGCGCCGACGCGGCGAACGGCTGCCCGGTAAGCTCCACGACCTCCAGTGCGCGCACAATGCGGCGACCGTCGGTCGGCTGGATGCAGGCGGCCGCCGCCGGATCACGCTCCGCTAGCTCGCTGTGCAGCCTAGGGGCGCCAACCGCGGCGAGTCGTTGCTCCCATTTGGCCCGGACTTGCCGATCGGTCGCCGGAAAGGACCAGTCGTCGAGCAGCGATTGGACGTAGAGCATCGAGCCCCCCACCACGATCGGTACCGATCCGCGGGCGACGATTGCTTCGACGTCGGCGCCGGCCTGTTGCTGATAGCGTGCAACGCTTGCCGTTTCGCTGACATCAAGGACGTCCAGCTGGTGATGGGGAATGCCGCGCCGGTGGGCCAGCGGCAGCTTCGCGGTGCCGATGTCCATGCCCCGGTAGAGCTGCATCGCGTCGGCGTTGACGATTTCCGCGCTGGTCTCACCGCTGAGACGCTCGGCGACGTCAAGCGCCAGCTGCGACTTGCCGGTGCCGGTGGGACCGGTGATCACCAGTGGTCTCACGGCAGGCATGTCACGGCTGCCACACGCCAGCGAAGTAGCCCACGCCGTAGGGCGCGCCGCGGTAGAGCTCCTTGGTGGATCGTGGCGCCGGCTCGGCCAGGCCCGCCAACACCTGAAATGCCACCCGGCCGACGACCTGCTCGGGCAGCCGGCTCAAGGCGGCGATGTCACCGCAGGCCAACGCGTCATCCAGGGCCCGCTGAACGCCGGCGTCGCGGGGTTCGTAGCCCCCGGGTGCGGTTGGTGTGAGGGTGGTCACGCCGTCGGCCACAACTAGCACACCGGTCGGCTCGGCCGACTGGTCAATCTCGGTACGCAGCTGCCTGCCCCGCGCCAGCGCGGCGTCGGCACCATGGGTACCGGCGTAGACCCGGACCTCGGCGCTTGCCTCGGGCCGGGCCTGACCCCGCGCCCAGGCGGCAAAGAGCGCGCACAGCGGCAATTCGGCCAGTTGCTCGGCTTGCTCACCGGCCGGTGGCGAGAGCCGTACCCGCAGGTCGGCCCCGAAACCGGCGAAGGTGCCGGCGGTTTCCGGGCGCCATGCGCCGTCCGCGCGGCCCGCACCGATCACAATCCAGCGCGGCGGCAACGACGCGGCCGCCGCGATCACCGCCGCCCGCGCCTCCGCCAGTTCGGCAGCGGCGGCACCGGCCAGTTCGGGAACCAGCACCGGGGCGGAGGGGACAATCGCGATGGCGGCTAACACGCCACCAAACTAGCCAAACTAGCGTCGTTACGCGGTGACCCGCCGCGCCTCGACCGGTATGGCAGTCGCACGGGCCTCCATCGCGGCGGCTTCGCCACGGGCTAGGGCCGCGGTCGCCACGATCACCACGGTCACCGCCGCCGCCAGCGCGAAAACCTCCGGGCCGTCGGCGCGCAGGGTCTCATGCAGCACGGTGATTCCCAGGATCCACGCCACGACCGGCTTGGCCATCGTCATGGTCGGCAACGACGCGGTCAGGGCGCCGGCGCGAAACGCCGCCTGCTGAAACACCATCCCGGCCAGCGCCATGGCCAGCCAGGCATACAGCTCGGGTGCGCGCAGCAGGGCTCCGGCGCCGCCTTCACCCGCTTCGACAACTCCCTTAGTCAGCACCGCGAACAGCGCCAACGACGAGCCGGCCACCACTGCCAGCAAGACCGCCGCCACCGCTCCCGACCAGATCCGTGCGCCCAGCGCGCACAGCAGCAACGCCGGGCCCATCACCGCGGCGACGGCCATCCAGGTGCCCAGCGAAGCCCGCTGCTGGCCCTGCGTGGGGTCGCCGACCGTGATCACCGTCGCCACCGCACCGGCCAGCAACACCGCCCACATCCACTCCCGGGGGGTGACCCGGTGGCGGGTCAGGCGCGCATTGATTGGCAGCGCAAACAACAGCACCGTCACCTGCAACGCCGTCACCAGGATCACCGACCCGAGACTCAGCGCGGCTGCCTGCAAGCTGTAATTCGCCACGGCCGCGGCCCCGCCCAGCCACCACCGCCCGTCGCGCAGCGAAAGGAGGAACAGTGTCCACGGGCCGACGGGCTGGTCGGTGATCTCTTGCGCGGAGCGCTGACGGATCACCGAGCCGGCCGCGGAGACCAGCGCAGCGCTCAAGGCGAGCAGTACCGCAATATCCGCTTTCGCCACTGTTGACCTCCTCGTCTATGCGCCAGCCATGGCCGCCGCCTGCCAGCGCACCGGCTCTCCCCGTCCCCCACGCGCCCCGCGAATCCCCGCGCGTCCCGCGGACCTTCAAGCGCCCCCGGACATCCAATGGTCAATAATGGTCAATCCTGACAGCCGGCCGGGTCAGGGTTGCGACGGCGCGGCGGGCCGGTGGGCGATTTTCACGTCGCGCCCGGCGCCGGCCGCCATCGTCGCGGCCTCCCCGCGGGCCAGGGCGATCGTGGCGACGATCACCACCACCGCCGCCACCACCAGCGCAAACCACTCCGCGCCGTCAGCGTTCAGGGTCTCACCAAGCACGGTGATCCCGAGCACCGAGGCCACCACCGGCTTGGCCACCGTCATCGTCGGCAGAGACGCGGTCAGCGCGCCGGCGCGAAACGCCGACTGCTGGTAGATCATCCCGGCCAGCCCGGCCAGCAGCCAGGCGTACAGCTCCGCGCTATGCAGCACGCGGAGGGCACCGTGCTCGACCGCCTCGACAAGGCCCTTGGTCAACACCGCGAACAGCGCCAACGACGAACCCGACACCGCCGCCAGCAGCACCGCCGCAGCCGGACGGTCCGCCCAGATGCGGGCGCCCAGCACGCAAAGCCCCAGTAGCGGGCCCATCACGGCGGCCACCACAATCCAGCGTTCCAGCGAGCCGTGCGAGGTGCCGGCCTTTGGCTGCCCCACCGCGACCACGACGGCCAACGCCGCGGCCAGCAGGACCGCCCACAGCCATTCGCGGGGGGTTATCCGGTGACGCGTTATCCGCGCATAGATCGGAAGGGCGAAGAGCAGTGCCGTCACCTGCAGCGCCATCACCAGCATCACCGAGCCCTTGTCGAGGGCCGCGGCCAGCAAGCCATAACTGGCGATGTCCCCCGTGCCGCCCAGCCACCATCGGGTGTCCCGCAACAGCATGGTGAACAAAGCCAGCGGGCCGACCGGTCTCTCGGTGATCTCCTGTGCGCAGCGCTGACGGATCACCGAGCCGATCGCCGCAGCCAGCGCGGCGCACAGGGCGAGCGACACCGCGATGTCCGCCCTCGACATGAGTGACCTCCTCGCCGATGTCCGGCCCGCAAGCCGCCTCGGGTACGCGTTGTTCTTCACGACCGGCTCCGCGCCCATTCCCGTTTCGCTGGGCAGCGTCGCGACTTCGACGGGCCCGCCCCCGTAGAGCTTCCCACCTAGCAACACCTAGCCACCAACCTACGCACGACCGACGCGACCACTGGCAGCCCGGGGTGCACTCCGGGCAACACGGCACGACGCGAACCGCCTAGGGCTGAAACACCGTCCCTGTCAGCGCGACCAGCGTCCACGCGTACCACTCCCGCGCGCGCAGCACCGTCCCCGGGGCCGTCGTCGAGCACGGCGGCCACACTTTGAGTCAGCACCGCACATAACGCCCACGATGACGCCGACCCCACCGCCAGGAGCACCGCGGCCACACCGGACCCGACCAGATCCGCGCGCCGCTGGCCAGACCCGGTTTCAGGCGCACCGCCTGCCCGGCGGCGCGTCACCGGTCAAGCTGCTTCAATAGCTGGTGGACCCTCGGGGGATCGTGTGACGGCCGTCGGGCCGACGGGCTCCGATGGTGAGGTGATGGCGCCGCGATGCGCGGCAGGTGCGCGGGGATGACCCGCGCGAAGGGTAGGTGACGGAAGCAGATGACGGCCGAAAAGCCCCAGACCAGTGATGCACCCAAGCCGGCTCCCCGGCCAGGACCGCGTCCAGGGCCCCGCCCTACCGCCCCTGCGTCACCACCGGCCAACGATCCGCGCCGGTTCGGTCGTGTCGATGACGACGGCACAGTGTGGCTGATCACCGGTGCCGGCGAGCGTGTCATCGGCCGCTGGCAAGCCGGCGATCCCGAGGCGGCGTTCGCTCATTTCGGGCGACGATTCGAGGATTTGAACACCGAGATCACGCTGATGGAGGAGCGGCTGGTGTCGGGCTCCGGCGATGCCCGCAAGATCAAAAACGCCGCGGCGGCGCTGGCTGAGGCCTTGCCGACGGCGAATGTGCTCGGCGACGTCGACGCACTCGCGGCCCGCTTGGACGCCATTCGCGAACACGCCGACGCCGTCACCGCCGCGGATCGCGCCCGCCGCGAGGAGCTGCGCGCCGCCCAGACGGCCCGTAAGGAAGCGCTGGCCGCTGAGGCCGAGGAACTCGCCGCACACTCGACGCAGTGGAAAGTGGCCGGTGACCGCCTCCGCGCCATTCTCGAAGAATGGAAGACGATCACCGGCGTGGACCGCAAGACCGACGACGCGCTGTGGAAGCGCTACTCGGCCGCCCGGGACACCTTCAACCGGCGTCGGGGATCCCACTTCGCCGGGCTCGACCGTGAGCGATCAGGGGCCCGGCAGGCAAAGGAACGGCTGTGTGAACGCGCCGAGGAACTGTCGCGGTCCACGGACTGGGCTACCACCAGCGCGGAATTTCGCAAGTTGCTCAGCGAATGGAAAGCGGCCGGCCGAGCGGCCCGGGATGTCGACGACGCGCTGTGGCGCCGGTTCAAAGCCGCCCAAGACTCGTTTTTCGCGGCGAGAAACGCGGCGACCGCAGAACGGGAGGCGGAGTTGTGGGCTAATGCGCACGCGAAAGAGGCGCTGCTGGCCGAGGCGGAAAAACTCGACACCAGCAACCTCGACGCCGCCCGGGCGGCGCTGCGGTCGATTACCGAGAAATGGAATGCGATCGGCAAGGTGCCACGGGAGCGCTCCGCGGAGTTGGAGCGGCGACTGCGCGCGGTCGAGAAAAAGGTGCGCGACGCCCAGCCGGACTGGTGGGATCCCCAGGCCCAGGCGCGTGCCGAGCAGTTCCGCACCCGAGCCGAGCAATTCGAACGCCAGGCACAAAAAGCGGAAGCCGCCGGCCGCAGCAAAGAAGCCGAGGAAGCCAAGGCGAACGCCGCGCAGTGGCGTCAATGGGCCGAGGCTGCCGCTAACGCGCTGACCCGAAGGTCCTAAGGCGTGTCGAGCAGCTGGCTGCGGTCGAGTCGTCGAAGTAGTAAAGCGATTTGGCTGAGGTAGAGGAAGCCTTCGTGGGCGGCCAGCGTGGTTTCGTAGTGGCGGTCGATGCGGCGGCAGTGGTTGATCCAGCCGTTGGTGCGTTCGACTATCCAGCGTCGGGGCTGGACGAAGAAGCCGTGGCCGGGTTTCGGCCCGGACACCACGTCCACGGTGACACCGGCCTTGGCGCAGGCTGTGGTGACGGCCTGCCCGGTGTAGCCGTTGTCCAGCCACACGTGGCTGATGGTCGGCGCGACCCGCTTGGCCTTACCCAGCAGCGTGGGGAATGCCGCCCGGTCGGTCACGTCGGCTGCGGTGACGACAGCGGCGACCAGCACAGCGTTGGTGTCGACGTTGGTGTCGACGAGGACATGGCGTTTGACGCGCACCAAGCACCCCAAGGGCGGCAAACCGGCGATACGCGTCGGTGAGGGCGATCACCCCCGCTCGGCCATGCTGCCCGGCATCGGGGCGGTCGCGGTGCGTGAGGGCACCCGCCGGCTGCGGCGCATGGTCGCCAAACAGCGAGCGACAATCTGTTTCGCCACGATCAGCTACCACGGCGGCCGGTGGTGGTGTTCGTTGAATGCCGAGGCCGCCGACGTGCACCCCGCCCAGCAGCACCCGGCTTCAACCGCAAGGATGCCGCCGCCCGGTTGGGCCGGCGTCACCACCGTGTGGCCAATGTGCGCCGCCATGTCCTGCACCACCTACCCGGCGGGCTGGTCAAGACCCACGACCGGATCGTCATCGAAAACCTGAACGTGACAGGAATGCTGGCCAACCACCGGCCGGCCCGCGCGATCTGCGATGCCGGCTGGGCCGAGCTCGCCCGGATGCCGCGCTACCGGCAGGCCTGGCGCGGCGGGCAGCTCATCGAGGCCGACCGCTGGTATCCCATCGACCCGGCTGTGCCCGCGATGCGGCGCGGTCAACACCGAGATGACGCTGGCCGATCGGGTGTTCACCTGTGGTTGCGGGCATACCGGCGCCCCAGACACCAACGCCGCGACGAATCTGGCCCGCTGGGGCCGCACCCATCACCCGAACCGATCCCCGGACCCCCAAGCAGGAGGCCGGGCCACCACTGCCCGCCGACGGGACGGCTCTGGCCAACACCCACGTGTTGGTGACACCAGCCCGGCTGACGCGGGAACCGAGTTCACACCGCGCCCGCGGCCTGAACCCAGGAACGCCCGAGAATGGCGGTGCCGAGTTCACACCGCGCCCGCGGCCTGAACCCAGGAACGCCCGAGAATGGCGGTGCCGAACACTCACCAAAGTTGTTCGACACGCTTTAAGGCGTGTCCCCGCCCGTCCCGTCTCCGTCTTCGAACGCCCCGAACGCCCCTGGCCCGGCGAGCTTAACCCCACTCCGGACTATCGCGTTCCGGCTTGGGCCGGCCATCATCGGCCGCGGGGCTGGCCGGGCTTTCCGGTGGGGTCTTGCAGTGTTGCGCCGCGCTGGCACGGCGGCGTTCCTGCTCGGCGGCAAGCTGGACGATGGTGCGAGAGCCCACCACCCGGGCCCAGTGAAATGTCAGCAAGATCACCGTGATCCACGCGATGACAAGTCCAACACCGGGGCCCGGATGCCCGGCGGCCGCGGTCTGTCGTGACCACACGGCCAGCAACCCGCCGGCACTGGCCACCGCGGTCCCCGCAAGTGCCACCCAGGCCAACGCCCAGCGCCGGGTCAGCAGGGCCAGCATCGAAAAGCCGACGCCGAACACCAGCGCCAGCCAGCCGAACATCCGTGACGGCAACGTCACCGCGGCCGCGTGGGCACCATGTGTGCTAAACAGCACGTCCCAGCCGTTGACGTCGCCGGTGTGCGGCAGAATAAACGACCCCAGCAGCACGAATACCAGGACGGCGACAACCACAGCCCGTGCGCCCGGGTCGATTTCGCGGGCGATACGGCGTTCCGCCTCTTCGATGTCGGTCTTGAACGCGTCGAAGCCATCCGGCTTCGGACCGGCATTCATGGAGTACACCCGGTTTCACTGGCCGGGCTTGCCGACCGTCCGATACCGGGCATGCCGAGGCCGACTGCCCCGCGTTGCCCGGCGGCGTACCCGTCCCCGGCACGGGTACGGCGACAAGTGCGGATGCCCGAGTCCGCGATGAGATGGTGCGGCGCGGCGTCGGTGACCACCGTGGTGACGATGTCGCCGGGCCGCACCTGCTGTCCGTCGGGGGTGAAGTGCACCAGCCGGCCATCCCGTGCCCGGCCGCTCATCCGCGCTGTACGGGCGTCCTTGCGGCCTTCACCGGTGGCCACCAACAACTCGACGGTCCGGCCGATCTGGGCGCGATTCTCCTCCAGAGCGATCTGCTCCTGCAGTGCCACCAACCTGTTGTAGCGTTCCTGCACAACAGCCTTGGGAACCTGATCGGCCAGTTCGGCCGCCGGCGTGCCCGGACGTTTGGAATACTGGAAGGTGAATGCGCCCGCGAACCGCGCTTGCCGTACAACTTCCAGTGTGGCAGCGAAGTCCTGTTCGGTCTCACCGGGGAAACCGACGATCACATCGGTGGTGATCGCGGCCTGCGGTATGGCCGCCCGCACCCGATCGATGATACTCAGGAAACGCTCGGCGCGATAAGACCGTCGCATCGCCCGCAAGATCCGGTCGGAACCGGACTGCAGCGGCATATGCAAGGCCGGACAGACGTTGGGGGTTTCCGCCATCGCCTCGATGACGTCGTCGCTGAATTCGGCCGGATGCGGGGAAGTGAACCGGACCCGCTCGAGCCCGTCAATTCGCCCGCATGCGCGCAGCAGTTCGGCGAAAGCGCGACGATTGCGCGGCAGGCGTGGATCGGCGAAGGAGACCCCGTACGCGTTAACGTTTTGCCCCAGCAAGGTGACTTCGAGCACACCGGTATCTACCAGCGCCCGGATCTCGGCCAGGATATCCGCTGGGCTGCGGTCCACCTCCTTCCCGCGCAGCGACGGGACGATGCAGAACGTGCAGCGATTGTTGCAGCCCACGGAGATGGAAACCCAGGCCGAATACGCCGATTCGCGAACCGATGGCAGCGTAGAGGGAAACTGCTGCAGCGCCTCGGCGATTTCCACCTGCGCGGCCTTGTTGTGACGCGCCCGCTCCAGCAGCGTCGGCAGCGCAGCGATGTTGTGGGTTCCGAAGACAACGTCGACCCACGGCGCTTTGCGCAGCACCGTTTCTCGGTCCTTTTGGGCCAGGCAGCCCCCGACCGCGATCTGCATGTCCGGGTTACGGTGTTTGCGCGGCGCCAGGTGGCTGAGGTTGCCGTAGAGCTTATTGTCGGCATTCTCGCGCACGGCGCAGGTGTTGAAAACCACCACGTCTGCGTCAGAGCCCTCCGGCGCGCGCCGGTAGCCCGCCGCTTCCAGGAGGCCCGCCAACCGCTCGGAATCATGGACGTTCATCTGGCAGCCGTAGGTGCGTACCTGATAGGTGCGCCCGCGCCCGGGCGAGCACCGGTCTGCGGTTCCCGCCCCCGTCTGGCCCTGCGCCACCGTTGACGTCACGGGGCCATGGTACGGCGACTAGACAGCTCCCGGGTTGGTCGCCTACCCCCGACCACGGCGAGCCGCTCCCGACGTTGTCGCACGACATCGTGGGGATCAGCACCCAGGCCAGTCGTCCTCGCCTTGGCGGCGGCCGGTGCGGCCGCCGCCGAGCTACACCCGGCGACGGTCGCGTTCGGCGGCCAGCTCGGTGCTTACTACCTCGTAGGCCATCGCCCGGTCGTAGCCGCGGCGGGCCAACATCGCCACCAGCCGGCGACACACCTTCGCATCATCGTCGGTGAGGGTCTCCCGTCTTAGCCGGGCCCGCACCGCGCGCTCGGCCCGGTCCCGCTCGACGCCCGCGTCGATATCGTCCAGCGCCGCGTCGATGAGATCCTCGTCGATACCCTTGGCCTGCAGCTCGGCGGCCAGTGCGCGCTTGCTTTTTCCCGCGTTGGCCCGCCTGAAACGCACCCACCGTTCGGCGAAGTCTGCGTCATCGACCAGCCCGACCGCGGCCAGTCGATCTAACACCCGCTCGCTGATGTCGTCGGGGTATCCGCGTTTCGCCAGCTGCCCGGATAATTCGGCCCGGGTTCGTGACCGCACGGTGAGCAGGCGCAGGCATAACGCCCGCGCCCGCTCCTCGCGAGACGGGTCAGAAATCGACGGGTGCGGGTAAGACGTCGTCATCGGTCACCACCGCGCCAATGCCGAGCTTTTCTTTGATCTTCTTCTCGATCTCGTTGGCGACGTCGGCGTTTTCCCGCAGGAAGTTACGCGCATTCTCCTTGCCCTGACCGAGTTGCTCGCCCTCGTAGGTGAACCAGGAACCGGACTTGCGAATGAAGCCCTGGTCCACGCCCATGTCGATCAGCGAGCCCTCCCTGCTGATGCCCTTGCCGTAGAGGATGTCGAATTCGGCCTGCTTGAATGGTGGCGCACAGTTATGCACGACAACCCCGTCCACGATGAGGTTGTGCAGCTCCTCGACCTCGAGGTCGAACGTCCGCATCCGCCGCGCCGGCAGTACTTCTCGAATCACCGAGTACCGCAGTTCTTCCGCCAGCACATCACGCAGAAACGTGTCATCCAGGGCATCCGCAAGCGCCTGCACACGATCCCTGCGCAGCCGGCCGACACCTCCTAAGACCCGCCGCATTCCGCCACCAGCGCTCCCGGCGCCCGCGCCGATGATCGCCGCCGCCTGCCGTACGCCCACGCCGCGCTCATGAAGGTAGTTCAGCACGGCGTCGGTCACCTCCGCGGACAGGTATGTCACCGGCGATCCACACCGCCTTCCCCGCATGGCCTGTGAAACCGCCTGGACAAGGGCGCTACCGCGGGGCCCCCACATAGGAACTGATTGCGCGAATGCCCTCACGTTCTCCATACCCGCGATCCGGACCATCCACACCCGGCGGCCCTGGATCTGTCGGCCGATGATGGTACTCGGCGATTTTCGGGCCGGATCGTAATCGCGGACGATGCTCACGATTCCGAATCTCAGCAGCAGCCAATGAATCTGGTGGGCAAGCTGTTCAGAGGTCGTGGCGTATCCGGCTCGTGGCGCTCCGGTCGGTTCCCGGCCTATCCAGCCACCGCCCTCGAACAGGCCGAACAGTAAATTGCCGACGATATCGGCAGCGGTGTCGGGCTCGAAAATCCAGTTAGGAATCGTCTTCTCCCACGTGGGCTTTTCGTAGATACCGGCCCGCTGGCACAGGTCTAGCACACCGTCGTGCTCGCCGGGCCGACGCGTGAGCGCAAGGGAGCCGCGCCCCTGCGGATGGGCCGCGCAACCGAGCGCCGTAGCGATTCGTGCCACGTCATCACTGAGTGCCTGGTCAACATTGATGAAGTGCACTGGGGGCGTACCACTCGCGTAGGAGTCCGCGATCAGATAGCCGAGCAACCGCGCTTGAGCCAGCGAAATGGGCGCATGGCCACCGAATCCGCCGAAGGACCGCGGTTGCGCCACCCGGTCTCCCCTGCGGAGTTCCCCGGCCTGGCGCCAGCCGTATTCCGTCAGCACTTTGTGATCGGGTGTTGCCCAAACGGTTGCGCCACCGGCGATGCGCAACCCGATCACATCCTGCGTTCCCTGGTCGAACCAGGACACCACGGGTCGTGCCTGCAGCGTGCCATCTTTGGCCGCGGCCACGACATGGATGCGCTTCCGCCCGTTGACGACATCCTCAATACGATGTGTCGTGCCGGTCAGCGGATCGAAGATCCGAGTACCCTCTGCGAGGCACTTGTTCTTGACGACTTTGGCCCGGGTGCGGTTACCGACCGCCTCGGTGCCGTCCTTGAGCGTCTCGATTCTCCTGACGTCCAGTCTCACCGACGCATAGAATTTCAAAGCCTTTCCGCCAGTAGTGGTTTCGGGACTTCCGAATAACACGCCGACCTTCTCGCGCAACTGGTTGATGAAGATCGCCGTTGTTCCTGAATTATTCAGCGCGCCAGCCATTTTCCGCATCGCCTGGCTCATCAGCCGGGCCTGCAGGCCGACGTGGCTGTCACCCATCTCGCCCTCGATCTCCGCCCGCGGCACCAACGCGGCCACCGAGTCGACCACCAAGATGTCCAGCGCACCGGACCGCACCAGCATGTCGGCGATCTCCAGCGCCTGCTCACCGGTGTCGGGTTGACTGACCAGCAGCGAATCGGTATCCACACCGAGCTTCTTGGCGTACTCCGGGTCCAGCGCATGTTCGGCATCGATGAACGCCGCAATGCCACCGGCGGCCTGGGCGTTGGCCACCGCGTGCAGGGCGACGGTGGTCTTCCCCGAGGACTCCGGCCCATAGATCTCCACGATCCGTCCACGGGGCAGGCCACCGATGCCCAGGGCCGCGTCCAGTGCGATGGACCCAGTCGGTATCACCGAGATCGGCTGACGCACCTCGTCGCCGAGGCGCATCACCGACCCTTTGCCGTAGCTCTTCTCGATCTGGGCCACCGCCAGCTCGAGCGCCTTCTCACGATCGGGGGCTTGCGTCATAGTGGTGTCTCCTGTGGTTGGTGTTCGGTCGACCGGTGTCGATCGGTTGGCCGTGACCCTAGAGGCAGCCGCCGACAAGTAGCCTGGCCAGCATCTTTACCGTCGAACCCCTATCACATTAGCGAACGTGTGTTCGATGGCAAGTAGGCGCGCCGTGCGACGGTCGAGATCCGGAAAATCACGGTCAGGGTCCCCGGCGGCACCGCGGGACGCTGCGATGCGACGTGGTGCGGAACTCCTGCGCCGGCTGCTGCCCGGCCGCTTTGCCGAAAACCGCCGCCAGCTGGACGGCAAATGCGGCTAGCAAATGCGATCGAATGATCACCTCACTGCGAACTTCCGCAAACTTTCCTGGAAAATCGGCGCTCAGCCTAAGATGAGGCGCGAAGATATTTTCGGATATTGGGAGGTCCGTATTGAACGGCAGTTTCTTAGGGGTGGATTACCTGTTTATCGGAATGATCCTGATTGTGAATGCGGCATGGTTGCGGGGTAAAGCAGACGCGTATGATGCAGGAATTTTCAATTTATTTGTCGGTGTTCTGGCAACAGGAACAGCGCTATATTTCGGACTCGTCGAACATAACTACCCGCTCGCGGCCGGTGGGGTGCTGTTCGGTGTGACCTATTTATGGACCGGCTGGAACGCCGTGAGGGGAGCAACCGACCAGAGGGCGCTGGGGATCTACTGCGCGTTGGTCGCGTTTGTTACGGTCCCGTACGCCATAAAAGCCCTGCTGGGTGGCGATCTGGGCTGGGCATTCGAGTGGATTAGCTACGGGACATTGTGGTACCTGTTTTACCAACTCCACGCCGTCAAGCCTCCCTGGATATTGAAGCCCACGATAGCGATGACGTATTTCGTAGGAATAGAAGTTGCGATAACCGGCTGGCTCTATCTTTACGGGTACTGGCCTTTTGGAAATTGGTGGCCAGTGGTTCACAAGTAGCCTCTCACCTAGGCCGGCATCGCGTCATCGTCGCCACACATCCATTGACCATTGACTTGCTCCCGGTCCGCGAATCCGCACGCCAGGGAGGCGGGTGGCTGGCCGGAAACCCCTGCGGGCAGGTGAGGCCGCGATAGCGGGGCCGGCACGCCCACCGGCTCACCGCGCCGTCACCATTGATCGCGGGGGACGTCGAAGTCGACGCACAGCGCCCGCCATACGTCACGCGGGTCCACGCCGTCCTCGATCGCCTCAGCGGCCGTGCGGCCGCCGAAGCCGCTCAGCACGTGATCGAGCAACACCGATGCCCCGTACGCCGCACCGAACCGCAAGGTGACCCGTTCGTGAAACTCCGTCAGGCGCACGTCATTCAACCTACAGCGATTCAACCTACCGCGCCGACGCCAACGCGTCGTGGCACACCTGCACCGCATCGGCGACGGTGGTGATGCTGGCGGCCGCCGCCCGCGCGGCCTGGCGATAGCGGGGCGACGACAGCACCTCGCCGACCGCCGCGGCCAGCGCGTCAGCGGTTAACGGCCGAATCAGCCGCCCGGCGCCCTGGCGGGCCACCCGGCTGGCGATCTCCCATTGATCCCCACCGCCGGGAACCACGACCAGCGGAACCCCGGCGAGCAGCGACTTGGTCACCATCCCGTGCCCGCCGCCGCAGATCACCACATCGGCATGGCGCAGCAGCTCGTCCTGGCGCCCCAGCCCGGCCACCGCCCACCGCGGCAACGTCAGCTCCCCCCCGCTCAACCGCGACACCACCAGCCGCGACCCCGGTGGCAGGCTTCGTCCCGGGATGAGGCACTGCAGCGAAACTTCGGCCAACCCGGCGGTCCCGGTGGCCGCCGTGGACGGGGCGACCACCACAACCGGCCCGCGGCCGGGTGGGATCGGCAGCAGCCGGTCGGTCGGTTCGTAGTGCAGCGGGCCTACCACGACCGCCTCCGGTGGCCAGTCCGGGCGCGGAATCTCCAGCGCCGGCAGGGTGGCGATCAGCCGGCGCAGCGGGCCGGGGTCACGCGCTGGCAGGCCGATTTCAGCCCGCGCCACTTCTCGCTGGCGCAAACCCTGACGCCAGGATCGTGCGGACAGCGTTCGCATCATGGCGTCACGCACCCGGCCCGCAACCCCTTTACCGGGCGCCAATCCGCTGCCCAGCGGGGGCAACCCTTTCGAGGGCAGGTACAGCGGGTGCGGGTTGAGCTCGACCCACGGGATCCCCAGTAACTCGGCGGCCATGCCCCCACTTGCGGTAATCACGTCAGACACCACCAAATCGGGCGCCAGGGCATCTAACCGGGACACGTTGAGCACGGCCATCCGCGCCGCCCGCCGATGGATTCGGTATCCGGCGTCACGGTCCTCCTCGGTGGGCTCGAGCCCGTCCAGTTCTACGGCCGCGATACCGGCGGCGTGGGCGGCATCGAACCAGTTCGCCCCGGTGAGCAGGGTGGGGGTGTCGCCCGCCACCGCGAAGCGTTGGCACAAGGCGATAGCGGGAAGCGCGTGGCCGGGATCCGGCCCGGCAACCACGGCGACACGCACGGCCCTTACCCTTCCACAGCGCCAGGCCCGCGGCGCTCACCAGCACCGCGAACCGGGCGCAGCGGGTCACCACCGCTCGCCACTTCGCCCCGAAAAAGGCTGCCGGGATTGTGGCCTTGACCTGCAGGTATGTTGGCGCGCCTTCCGCCTGAACTGGGCGAATGACGGGATAATCGTCGAAATCGCTTGAGGTGTAATCGAATCCAGGCCTCATGTTGGTGACCACGAACCCGCAGCAGACACTCTGGGAGACGATCCTGCCGCCGGGAGACCAGGCTCTGCCCAAGGAGCTGGCAGCGGTGCACGAGCCGCTGGACGACCCGGCGTTCTTCGCGCCTTACCGAGTCCACTTCTGCCCGCTGCTTGGAGGTCCGTCGATCCCGATCAAGACCTATCCGCGGATGATGTTCCTCAAGCACCGCTACCGGCTGGGGCGAGAGACGTTGTGCCGGGAGGTCGCTGATTGGATCTCCTGGTCGCGGTTGTGCCGGATCGCGCTGGGCACGACGGTGCCGCACCCGTGCGCGCTGGGCACGATCACCGCCCGCTGCGGGCCCGAGATGATCGAGGCGCTGAACTGGGCGCTGCTGGTCAAAGCCGCCGCGGAGCAGGTGGTGACGCTGGACAAGGTGCGCGCTGACACCACGGCGGTGAAGGCCATCCCAGCCCGATCCGGCGCGCCTCCACCGGCCTCCATCACGCAAGAGACCGGAACGGAGCCGGAAAAGCGCTGGAAGAGCGGGGAAACAGGACCATGACCGGGATTCGGCCGCGTCGAGCCCGGACGAGCACCCAGGACCTTTTTCGGGGCGAAGTAGCTACGCTATAACCCCATGACCGAGTCGATCGCTGCAGAGAATACCCGCACCGTCGAAGCGCTGCTACGAGCACTGGCCGCCGGGGATCTCGAGACGGTCGATGCGGTATTGGCCGATGATTTGGTCTACCAGAACGTCGGCTTGCCCACCATCTACGGTCGCAGCAAAGCGATGCGGCTGTTTCGCTGGATGCAGGGACGCATCGGGTTCGAGGCCAAGATCCACCGCATCGCTGCCGACGGTTCGGCGGTACTCACCGAACGCACCGACGCGCTGATCATCGGCCCGCTGCGGCTGCAGCTCTGGGTCTGTGGCGTCTTCGAGATCCAGGACGGGCGGATCACCTTGTGGCGCGACTACTTTGACTTCTTGGCGATGCTCAGGGCGACAGTACGCGGTCTGGCCGCGATGATGGTGCCGTCGCTCAAGGCGAGCTTCTGACTCCGGCGTACTAGGCGGGCCGCCAACCGATTATCTCAGTGACCTCATTGACGGTCCGGCCCCGCTGCGCCAGTGGGCGCCACCGCCCGGCACCCCCAGCCTGCCACCCGGCCGCGGGTCACATCTGACCATCCGCCGACTGCTGACCGGGAGGTGTCTCGGTCGTCGCGGCGACGGTGGTCTCGGTGCTTGCCGGAGTGGCCGGGATTGCCGCGGGCCCCTCTGCCTGCCTGCCCGCCGGCAAGGCCTCACCACGCATAGACGCGCGGATCTGCTCCAGCCGGGCGTGCCCGGCCATCTGCACGGTGGCCTGCTCGACCTCGAGCATGCGGCCTTGCACCGAGTTCTGCGCGAGTTCGGCCGCGCCGATCGCGTTGGCGTAACGACGTTCGATCTTCTCGCGCACCTCGTCCAGCGTCGGCGTGGTCCCCGGGGCGGCGAGCTCGCTCATCGAGCGTAGCGAGGCGCTCACCTGTTCCTGCATCTTCGCCTGCTCGAGCTGGCTCAGCAGCTTGGTGCGCTCGGCGATCTTCTGCTGCAACACCATCGCGTTTTGCTCGACGGCCTTTTTGGCCTGGGCGGCCGCGCTCAGAGCCTGATCATGCAACGCCTTGAGGTCCTGGACGCTTTGCTCGGCGGTCACCAGCTGGGCGGCGAAGGCCTCGGCCGCGTTGTTGTATTCGGTGGCCTTGGCGGTGTCTCCGGCGGCGGCGGCCTGATCGGCTAATGTCACCGCCTGGCGCACGTTGACCTGCAGCTTTTCCACGTCTGCCAGCTGCCGGTTCAGCCGCATCTCCAGCTGCCGCTGGTTGCCGATGACTTGGGCCGCCTGCTGTGTTAGCGCCTGATGCTGACGCTGCGCTTCCTCTATGGCCTGCTGGATTTGCACCTTGGGGTCTGCGTGCTCGTCGATCTTCGCGCTGAACAGTGCCATGAGGTACTTCCAGGCTTTGACGAACGGATTGGCCATCAGTTAGCTCCGCCTTCGTTTCTGTCCGGATCCTCCCGATCTGTCCGGATCGCCGCTTGACTACTCGCTTGACTACTGCGCCCGCCTCGGCGCCTAATGTATCGGTTCTGCGTGGGCCGCCACACCCGCGTTGCGCATATGCCCACGCGGCGCCGGCCTCAAGCTACCGCCAACGGCGACACCGGCGGAATGACAACCTTGGTGCTCTCGTCGATGTGGGCGGCGGCGGCCTCGGTGGGAGCCGCCCGCTCCTGACGTGCCATCTGCTCACCGACATCGATGAGCACTTCCGACAACGGCAGCTCCAGCGCGTCACAGATCGCGTTCAGCAACTCGCTCGAGGCCTCTTTTCGGCCGCGTTCGACCTCGGAAAGATACCCCAGGCTTACCCGCGCGGAATCCGACACCTCACGCAGCGTCCGGCCTTGCGAAATCCGGGTGCGGCGCAGCACGCCGCCGATGAGTTCGCGCAATAGGGACGCCATTGTGCTTCCCTTCGTCCTGTCCAGCCTGATCAGCAGCGGTCGTAGAGATAAACCGTAAGATTAACGCCGGCGGCGGTGGTGTAGGTTCCCCCGATCCGGCTGCCGTCGGCTCACACCCCCGCCGCACCGGGGGCAACGGTCAACGGCGCCCAGACACCAGCCGCCAGTCCCGCATCGCAACGCTCCAGCGATCGTTGCAGATCAGCGGATCGTCCCGCGGACCTCCTTGGCAGCTGATGCGACATAGTCGATGCCGGTGAGCACGGTCAGCACCACCGCCGCAGCCATCACCACTCCCGCCGCCACCAGCCAAGATCCCGACAGCGGCAACACGAACAGCCCGATCGCCACCGCCTGGACGAAGGTCTTGAGTTTGCCGCCCCAACTGGCGGGGATGACACCGCGGCGCAGGACAGCGAAGCGCAAGACGGTAACACCGAGCTCGCGGACCAAGATCAGTATCGTCACCCACCACGGCAGATCACGGAGCATCGACAGCCCGATCAGCGCCGCACCGATGAGAGCCTTGTCGGCGATCGGATCGGCTAACGCACCCAGTTCGGTCACCATGCCGTAGTTACGGGCCAGCGCGCCGTCGAACCGATCGGTGATGACAGCGACCGCAAAGATCACGAAAGCCGCTGTACGACTGTCGGTTTCGTGTCCACCCCCGGCGAACAGCGCAATCAGGAACATCGGGACGAGCGCCAGCCGCAAGCCGGTAAGCACATTGGCGAAGTTGGTGATGCGGGTGCGCTTTACCAGTGGACCGGTTTGCGGCTGCCCCGACACCGCCTCAGAATAACGGGTGCTCGGTTGGCGGGGTACCGCATGCCGATACTGTGCACCCGTGAATCTCCAGGGCTACCGGCCACTGGTGCGGCGCGCGCGAACCTCCGACGTCCCGGCGATCAAGCGACTCGTGGACATTTACGCGGGGAAAATCTTGCTGGAAAAAAACCTGGTGACACTCTACGAGGCCGTCCAGGAATTCTGGGTGGCCGAGCACCGCGGCGACGTGGTCGGGTGCGGGGCACTGCATGTGTTGTGGTCTGATCTCGGCGAAGTGCGTACCGTCGCGGTCGACCCCACCATGACCGGTCGCGGTATCGGTCATGCGATCGTCGACCGGCTCATCGAGGTCGCCCGCGACCTGCAGCTGCGGCGCCTGTTCGTGCTGACCTTCGAGACCGAGTTCTTCGCCAAACACGGGTTCACCGAGATCGAGGGCACGCCGGTCACCGCCGAGGTGTACGAGGAGATGCGCCGCTCGTATGATCTCGGCGTCGCCGAGTTTCTGGATTTGAGCTACGTCAAACCGAACACGTTGGGCAACTCACGGATGCTGTTGATCCTCTGATTGGGTGTGGCGGGCGGCATGGCCGCCGCCCGGCAGCGCGTCAGCTGATCGGAGAGCCGAACCACAAGCTGATCTGATCGATCAGAGCGGAAATGCGGTGCCGGTGAGCTTTTCGGACAGCTCCCACAGTGCGGCGGCGGTGGTGGCCCGTCGGGCCGGCCAGCTGCGCCAGGTTGGCCGGGTGCGCCCGTACAGGCCGAATCGCGGGCCGACAAACGTGTTGCCCGGTAGCTCCTGCGATACCGCGTACAGCGTTTGCCGGGCGCCGAAGTCGGCATCGGTGGACACCACGCGGGTGAGGGCCAGTATCAGCGCGTCGCCCAACTTGCGGCCGGAGTGGCCTTGCAGGTTGGTGTGCGAATAGCCCGGATGAGCGGCCAGCGCGCGCAGCGGCGAGCCGACGGCGTCCAGGCGTCGCTGAAGTTCGCTGGTAAACAGCAGATTGGCGAGCTTGGATTGGCCGTAGGCCAGCCAAGCCGAATACGGCCGCGATTGCCAGTTCAGGTCTTTGAGGCTGATGTAGCCAATGGCGTGCAGCAGCGAGGACACGGTGACCACCCGGTCGGTGATGCGGGGCAGCAGCAGGTTGGTCAATGCGAAATGGCCCAGGTGATTAGTGGCGATCTGGGCCTCGAAGCCATCGACGGTGAGCGCGTATTTGGTGGCCATGATGCCGGCGTTGTTCACCAGGACGTCGACGGTATCTATCCCGTCGGCGAAGCGCCGCACCGAGGAGAGGTCCTGCAGGTCGAGCTGGCGCACCTCGACCGGGCCGGTTGCGGGCCCCCGCATGCGCTCGGCGGCGGCTTCGCCTTTGTCGGTGTTACGCACCGCCAGGATGACACGGGCGCCGACGCGGGCCAGCTCACAAGCGGTCACCTCGCCCAGCCCGCTGCTCGCGCCCGTGACGATGACGCTGCGTCCGGTGAACGAGGGTAGCTCTGCCGCGGTCCACCCAGCCATTGGTAGTCAGGGGCGCAGTACCTGCAATGCAGGCCTGTTTCCCCATCCCCCTTTCCATCCGTGCGTGCGGTTTTCCCGCGCACGGCTGACCGATGATCTTCTGGACATGGTTACGCAGCCTTCGGGTAGCGGATGGTGCCTCGCAAGCGGTGCAGGCCGTGCCCGTTAAACCACTCCTCGGTCCACTGATCGACTTGCCCGGCACGCAGGTTGCGGCCACGCTTCTTCACCATCAGGCGAAACAGGCGCCGTACCACGTACCAGTCGATCTGGCGGAACTTGTCGGCGGCGTTGCCGGTGCGAAAGTAGTTGCCCCACCCGCGCAGGATCGGGTTCAAATCCGCGATCACATCGCGGATGTCCATCCCGACCCGGTTGCGTCCGGTACGGTCACGAACCTTGGCCCGTAATCGGGCCATGGCCCGCTGTGAGGGCCAGCGGTGCAGGTAGTAGCGGATGACCCGCTTCTGCTCCCATAACCGCCCCGACATGCGAGCCCGGAAGTGACAGCCCAGAAAATCCAGGCCCTCCCGGCCCTCCCGCAGGTCGACCACCTTCGTCTTGTCCGGATGCAGCCGCAACCCCAACGACGCCAGGATTTCTCCCACCGCCGCCAAGGCGTGCTCGGCTTGTGCCGCGCTACGGCACAGCACCACACCGTCATCGGCGTAGCGCACCAACTCACCCACCCCACGGCGGGACAGTTCGGTGTCAAGCACGTGCAAGTAGATGTTGGCCAACAGCGGCGAGATCACCCCGCCCTGCGGTGTGCCCGCGACCGTCCGCTCCAGCACACCTTCGACCATCACCCCTGCTTGCAGCCACAAGCGCAGCAGTTTGAGCACCCGCCGATCCGAGACCCGCCTACCGACCTCGGCCAGTAGCCGGACGTGGTCGATCTCGCCGAAGAAATTGGCGATATCAAACTCGGCCACGAACTGGTAGCCCTCGATGAACCCGGTCCGCAAGCGTTCCTTGGCCATCGTCGCCGACCGTTTCGGCCGAAACCCATACGAGCACGACACAAAGTCCGCCTCGAAAATCGGTTCCAGCACGATCTTGGCCGCCGCCTGAGCCACCCGGTCTCGCACCGTGGGAATCCCCAACGGCCGCTTACCGCCCTGTGGTTTCGGAATCTCCACCCGACGCGCCGGCGCCGGACGGTAACGACCCGAGCGAAGGTCACGACGCAACTCACGCAACATGCGGTCCACGCCATAGTCCTCCACCGCGGCCAGGGTGATCCGATCCACCCCGGCCGCACCCTTGTTCTTGCACACGCGAAACCACGCCTCCCACAGGACGTCACCCCTGCAGATACGGTCAAACAGGGCGTGGAAACGCCGACCTAAAGACTGCTTGGCCGCAGCCCATAGCGCCCGTTGCAGTTGTTGCACTTTCACCGGCGAGACCACCAACGGCTCTTCGACGGCTACGGCAGACCGCGGTCTGCCGGGGTAGTTGGACCGAGCAAACCCGGTCATGCCCTCACGCTTACCCGCTTCACACGCGTGATCAAAGCAGGGGCCCTTCCCTCCCGGCGTGTCTCTCACGCCGATCAGCGGTACTACGACCCCCTCGGACTCCCGCTGCCCTCCAAGTGATTTCACCATCGGCTTATACCCTTGGTCTTTGCCCGACACAGGCTGGGCAGACGGGCCTCTCCTGTTCCCGACTGAACTATGCGCACGTGCCGCTCCCCGTACCCCGGAAGGACCCGCCGAGCTGACCCCGGACCAGGGCTCGACAGACATGGGCCTTCGCCGTGACATGAGCGGCTCGGCTCCTCCGTTGTGACTTTGACGAGGCTGCAGGACTCGCGTCGGATGACACTACGGCCCGCACACTTGCTCCCTCCAAAGAGGCTTTTGACACCCCCCTTAGCCCGCCGCCTCTCGACGACGAACCGGGGCCTGCTACCCGGCGCTCCGGTGCCTACCGGGGCGGGACTCTCACCCGCTAGTCCAGTCCAACTTGCAGGACGCAACATGGCACTCACCCTAATCCGGTCCGGGGGGACGTTCTGGCGACCGGGATGACCCTGCCGCGCACGCCGGACGGGTTTGGAACTGCTAGCGGTTTTGTTGGCCGGTAGTGGTCATTCGGGTTTTGAGTTCCTAACTGAAGTCAAGCCACTTGGGGGTTCGTAGGCTTGCGTTTAGCGGGCTGGGATGTTAGAGCGCGTGGCGACTCCTGTGACTCCTGGCCCGCCTTTTTGCGGCGCTGGCGCATGAGTTTGTGGCGGACGTGGTCGCGGCGGCGGGGATCGAGTTGGTAGCGCTCTTTGACGATGGCTCGGCCTTCCGATTCGGTGATCGCGGTGCCATCGACGTCGCGCAGTTGGTAGGGCTGCCCGTTGCGCATGCAGGTGGCGATGCGGGTGATCAGCATGGTGGCCAGGTGGCAGATCGCCGAGTCGTGGTGGCGGTCCCCGGCCATTAGACGGTGGTACTTCGCGGCAAATTGGGGATCGACTTTGCGCGCCTGATCGGCTGCGGTGTAAAGCATTTCGCGTAGCAGCGGGTCGCCGGCCTTGGTGATCGACGACTCGGTCTTGACCACCCCCGATTGGCTGACTTTCGGGAGCAGTCCGGTGTAGGCGCGGATCGCCGCGAGCGAGGTGAACCGGTGCGGATCACCGATCCGGCCGGCGATGACCGCGCTGATGGTGGCTCCGAGGCCGGGCGCGGACGCGACAATCCCCTGCGGGTCGGCCTCGGCGTAGAGGTTTGCGATCCGTTCGTCGATCTCTTTGATCTGACGGGTCAAAAACAGCGCTTGTTCGGCCTCGTGGGCGATGTCGGCGGCCAGTTCGGCGAAGTTCATCTCATCGGTGCCGTCGACATTCCACAGGGCGAGGGTTTCTTTGGCCGCGACGATCAGGCCGGCGGCATGCTCGTCACGCCAGGCGCCACGGGACCGCGTGGCGAGAAACCTGGCCAGCCTGGCCTGGCCGAGCCGGATCACTGCGTGGGGATTGGCGTAGTGCGCCAGAAACTGCAGCGCGGCGTTGCCGTAGTTCGACCCGAGCACCGCATACCAGGACGGTCCCAGCAGCTCGATGAGGGAGTCGAGGCGGGCATAGACCGCGGTGCGGCGCTTGACCATCGTGGAACGCTGCTTGGTGAGCCGCCGCAACGGATCAGCTGGGCCTTGCCCGGTGTAGGGACGCAATCCTTCAGGGTGCAGCAGCGCCAGCCGGGCCAACAGCTCTGAGTCGATCCGGTCGTTCTTGGCGTGCTTGGAGTAGTACTTGCCCAGGTCCGCTGACTGAGTCGTCGGCACCATCACCACCTTCGCGCCGCGCCGGCGAAACCACTCCGCCACCACAATCCAGGCGTTTCTGGTGGGCTCGAGCACCACCGTCAGCTCGCCTGGATCCTCGGCACCCACATCGGCCCACACCCGCTCCAGCTCGTCGGGGCGGGTCAAGAACTTACGGCCCCGCCACACCGTCTTGCCGTCACGGGCCAGCGTCGCCTGATGCGCCGCCCGGACCGCGACGTCGATCCCCAACGTCAATGCCACTGAAAAACCCTCCTGCCACAAGCTCTTCCAGATCACCAGGTGACTGAGCGCCACGGCCACGGTCCAGACATTCTCTAAGCAGGAGTCCACACCACGGGCTGGCTCCAAGTTCCCGAACAACAACACCGCACGACCAGACACCAAAGTCCACGGGAGGCCGCTCAAATCTCAGGGATCACCAGGTGTCCCAGTCGGACCCTCGGACCTGCCCGTGGACTCACACCGAGGCTAAATGTCGGACCTGTTTGAGATTATGTGTGCGTGTTCCGCGTGGCGGCTTGTTTAGTGCTGGTTTGTTAGCCATTGTTGGCCGCAGTATTCGTGGTTAGTGCGTGGGGGTGAGGCTGGGTGAGTCGGTCGAGGTCGAAGTAGGCGCGGGCGCAGAATCCCAATCAGGAGTTGACGGTGGAGGCTGAACCGTCCCCGGTTTTATGCGCACTTCCTTTGTTGGGAAGGATGGCGCGATGCCGAGCAAGTACGACGAGAACACCAAGGCCAGGGCCGTGCGGTTGGTGCGCGAACACCGCGACGACTACGACTCAGAGTGGGCGGCGCTCAAGGCGATCTCCGGCCGGCTGGGGATGCATACCGAGACGCTACGCAAGTGGGTGCGTCAAGCCGAGATCGACGCCGGTGAAGCAGCGGGGATGTCCAGCGAGGAGAGCCGGGAGCTGCGTGAGCTGCGTAAGAAGAACCGGGAGCTTGAGCAGACTATCGAAATACTCAAGGCCGCAACGAGTTTCTTCGCGCGGGAGTGCGACCCGCTACACCGCTGATCTGTGCGTTCATCGACGAACATCGTAAGGAATTCGGGGTCGTACCGATCTGCCGCGCCCTGGGTATCCAGGGCGTGGCGATCGCCCCGCGCACCTACTGGGCGCACCGCTCGTCGGCGCCGTCGAAACGGGCCCTGTGGGACACCACGATCACCGAGATCCTGGCCGGCTACTACGAGCCTGACGCCGACGGGAAACGCCCACCGGAGAGCCTCTACGGCAGCTTGAAGATGTGGGCGCATCTGCAGCGGCAGGGCATCCCGGTGGCCCGGCGCACGGTGGAACGGATCATGCGCCGCAACGGTTGGCGGGGTGTCACCCGTGCTCGCCGCCCGCCGCGTACCACCGAGCGCGACTCGGCCGCGGCCCGAGCGCCGGACCTGGTGGGCCGGCGGTGGCGCGTTGCCGCACCCAACCTGCTGGAGGTAGCTGACTTCACCTACGTCGCGCTCGACACCGGCGGGTTCGGCTACACCGCGTTCGTCGTCGACGCCTACGCCGGGCTGATCCCCGGCTGGGAGTGCTCGATGACCAAAGACACCGGCTTCGTCGAGCGCGCCCTGCGCCACGCCGCGGCGTTCCGCGCCCGTCAAGGCTATCCGTTCAACGACACGATCCATCATAGCGACGCCGGAAGCCAGTACACCGCAATACATTACGGTGAGACGCTGATGCTTGAGGGGCTGATACCGTCGATCGGTACCGTCGGCGACGCCCTGGACAACGCGCTCTGCGAAACCACGATCGGGCTCTACAAAACCGAGTGCGTGCGCCCAGGCTCCCCGTTTCGCACCGGCCCGATCCGCACCCTCTCCGACCTGGAGAACATGACCTCGGCGTGGGTCAGCTGGTACAACGACCGCAGGCTGATGCACCGCCTGGGCCGCATCCCGCCCGCGGAAGCCGAGGCCGAGCACTACGCTCGACTCCAGGCCGGAAAGCACACCGGTCACACGTAACCAGGTGTGCATGACACCGGGGATGCTTCAGGCTGTGGCGAAGCGCTTGGCGGTGGCAGTGGCGGATGTGCCTGATCTGGGCCGGCCGTGGACGGTTCGTGATGTTGTTAATGCGCGACGGGATCATCGGCAGTGGTTGTGTGCTGCTCGGGCGGCGTTGGCGGCGGTGCGGGCCGAAGAGGAACGGCAGCGTGCCGCGCGGTTAGAGGCGGTGCTCACGCGCCGCGCGACGGTGGGGTATCCGGCCATCACCGAGTCGGCGTCGGTATTCGCACGTGATTTCGCCAAGGTGAATCTGCTCAACTATCTGCGCGACGCACTAGACGCCGCTGCGGCCGATACCGAGGTGTGGGACTGCGGTTATGACGTGTCGACTCATGCCCGGCGGGCGGATGAGACGAACCGGGAGCGGGCCAAACGCGGGTCTCGTTGTCTGGGCGTAACGAACAGTGGTGCCGCGAGCACGGCGTCTATCGGGAGCCGGGGACGCTGGGCGATTTGTTCGATGCCCCGAATGGGAACACGAAAGCCACCTATGTGTCTGGTGCCGGCCTGGATGCCGAGACCTGGGCTGATGCCTGGCACGAGTATTGGGCATTAGAAAGCCTCGCGCATGGCTACGTCATCGCGGGGCTGGTGCTGGCAGGCGATGTTGAGGCCCTCGAGGTTATTGCTGGCGTGCCGGCGCGAGACGCTGGGCCCGATTATCGTGGTCGCACGTTCGATGGCGTCCCGGCTGAGGTCATGGCCTTGGCGTGCCAGGCGTTATATGAGTGGACCGAGATCGAGTGCCCAGTACTGGATCCGGAGAAGGTTGTCGACATGGGTGCCCCATTGTCGGCCTTGCCTGGCATGCTGCTGGCGGCTCGCCGCGACTGGTCTCGCGCCGAGCGGCTGGCGGTGGTGTTGGCCGGGCTGGGCCCCATCGACGACGAGAGCGGTGACGTGCACGCGCCTGTTGCGGGGTTGGTGGGCTGAGTGGCCAATCGGCGCCCGGATGATTACGTGTCGGCGACGTCGGCGGCGTTGCGATTGGGGGTGTCGACGCGGACGTTGCGCCGCTACACGCAAGAAGGCCGGCTGCCGGATGCGCGCGGCGCCGGTGGCCGGCGGATCTTCCGGATCGCCGATCTGGATGCGATCGGCCACCATCCGCCCGCTGATGGTGGGCGGATGGTGGGGTATGCGAGGGTGTCGTCGCGGCGCCAGCAGGGTCGAAGGCGATCTCGACCGGCAGGTGGCTGGGCTCAAGGAGTTCGGCGGGGCGGATCTGGTGGTGTTCACCGACGTCGCCTCGGGGCTGTCCGGCCGTCGGGCTGGGTTGGGTAAAGCGCTGGCCGAGTGCATGAAACCCGCGGTGACCGTGCCGCTGGTCGAGCACCCGGATCGGCTGGCAGGCTTCGGGGTCGGGGTGATCGAGCACTTGCTGGCCGGACACGGGGTGAGTGTGACTTACAGCGGCCTTGCCGTCTAGGACGATTCGGCGGAGTCAGCACTGGTGCGCGACATGATCGCGATCGTGACCAGCTTCGCTGGCCGCCTCTACGGGCAGCGATCAGCCAAAGCGAAGCGATTACGCGCAGTGGTGAGCGCCGAGGCCACTAGCGGTGATGCCGCATGACGGCCGACAAGCTGCGGGCCTGGCGTGAAGTCAAACCGGCGGCCGGACCGTCCGGGGTGGCGATTAGCACCCGATTGCGGATCACCGACGAGGACGAGCGCGTGCTCGACTTGGTTGCCGAGCATCTGGGCGCGCTGCGGCGCGCGGACTTGGCCTGGCGGTCGACACCGATAGGGCCTGTCTTTGATGCCGAGGCGCGGCGGCACGCCCGCAGGGATCGGCTTAACACCCGCAAGGCGGGGTTGACCGCCCAGTCTGCTGCCCGGCGGGCCAATGCGATCATCGCCGCTAACGACGACCGGTATCGGCTGGCCCGCGGCGCTCAGCGCCGCCATATTGTCGGTTTGCGGGCGGCGATCACGACGATCGAAAAACGGCTGGCCGCCCCCACCGGTGACACCCTGAGCGCCGAAGAACGTAAGGCGCGCAGCAAGACTCGACATCCGAAGGGCTACCCGACTCAGGCCGAGCGATTCCACAAGCAGCGCCGCCTGCAGCATCTAGGCGCCGAGCTCGCCCGCGTGCAGGCCGACCACGCCGCGGGTCGGGTCCATGTGGTTGACGGCGGTAAACGGCTCGCTAAAAAGCGCCACCGGCTCGACGATGCCGGGCTCACCGCCGATGCGTGGCGGCAGCATTGGCAGGCGGCGCGCTACCGGATCACCGCCAACGGCTCCCCGGGCGAACCGTTTGGGAACCTGACCATTACCGTCACCCCGGCCGGGCAGGTCAGCATTTGATTGCCTAAACCGTTGGAGAGCCTGGCCAACGCCGCCCGTGGCCGCTACGTGCTGTCAGCCCGCGCGGTGTTCGCGCACCGCGGCGACGAATGGGCCCACCGGATCACGGGCGGCAACTCGATTTCGTACACGATCACCCGCCGCCCGGGCCGGGCCGGGCGGTATCTGGCCGCTTGCTGGGCGATCCCCCGCGCGCCGTGCTGGGCCGGCCGGGCGGCCGGCGCCGCCGGCGACGATGTGTACGCCGAAGGCCCGGTGGTGAGCGTGGATCTCAACGACGGCCACCTGGCCGTGCGCCGCCTGGACACACGGCAACCCTGTTGGGGCCGCCAAGCGCATCGGCATCGACCTGTCGGGCCGCTCGACGCGCCGCGACGCCCACGTGCGCCACGCCATCACCAGGCTGCCGCACTACGCCCGCCGGCACGGCATCACGACGCTGGCGGTCGAAGACCTCGACTTCGCCGACGCGCGGGCCACCGGTCGGGAAACCATGGGCCGCGGCGCGGCCGGGAAACGGTTCCGTCGCGCCGTGATGTCTGGCATCCCCACCGCGGTGTTCCGCAACCGGCTCGCCAGCATGGCCGCCCGCGCCGGCATCCACCTGTTCGCGGTCAACCCCGCCTACAGCAGCATCTCGGGCGAGAAGCACTGGCGCCGCCCCTACCCCAACCTCACCCGACACCAGGCAGCAGCCACCGTGATCGGGCGTCGCGCCCAAGGCTTTAGGGCCCGGCGACGGAAAGGTGTGACACCGACGCGACCAGAGGAACACGCGGTGAGAGCTACCGACCAGGCCGAACCCAACAGCCACCAAGCGAACACCAGTAGCCGCCACCGGCCAGGGACACGGGGAACTAAATCCCGCGCACCCAACCGGGCAAGAACGCGACTACCGGGCCGGGCAACCGTTACCCCGGCAATGGCCAACAACGGCCAACTCCAGCTGTAGCGGTATCGTCTGGGTTAGCAGCCCACACGTGGTCACGGCCACCCGAGTCGGATCCAAGCGCCCCCAGCCGCCCGAGGAGGATTCAGGTGGGACGCGGCACTTCGCGAGCCGTCGCCGCAACCATCGCCGGTTGGCATGGCGGTGCGAATCCGGCGGCCATGCGCTGGTGACGTCCGGATGTATCTAGGCGTCATCGTCAATCCGCTCGCCCGCAAAAATCGTGTCGCGCCCGGCGATCACACCGCCCAGCTGCGGCACATTGTCGGCGCGTGGGGCGAGGTGCACGAAACGGCGTCCGTCACGGAGCTCCGCGGGATCCTGGCGCGGCTTTATCCGCGGGTCAGCCACCTCGTGGGCGACGGCGGTGACGGGGCGCTGCATTGGTTGCTCAACGAAATCCAGCAGTGCGTGACCGATCCGCGACGCTGGCCGACATTTGTGCCCACCAACGGCGGCAGTGTCAATGCTGTCGCGCGCAAGGCACGGGTCCGTGGCCGGGCCGATGCGATTCTGCGCGCACTGACGGCCGCCGCCGAGGCGGACCGGCCGCCGCCCGAAGTTTGCCTCGACACGTTGCAGCTCGACGGCGTCACCGATGACGGCACACCCTTTCACCGGCTGTGCTTCGGACTGGCCGCCGGAGGCGTTGGCAACCGGTTCTATGACGCGTACTACGACCATCCCGATCATGGCCGCATGGCCGTCGCCCGCGTGATCGCGCACACCGTCGGCGACTACCTCACCTCTAAGGTCGTTCCCGGGCGCTCGAGCAGGCCGAACTACGCGACCCGCCTGTTCGCACCCACCCGCGCGCGCGTCATCATCGATGGCCGGGAAGTTCCGACGCGCGCCCATCGCTTGCTGCACGCCGGCGCGATCGACCTCCGTATCGCCGGTCCGTTTCGGCTCTTCCCAAAGGCTGCCAAACCCGGTGCGCTGCATTTCCAAGCCGGAGAGCTCAGGCCCTCGAGCATCGTCGCCCAGCTCGCCGCGGCGCTTACCATCGGCACCGTCCGCGGTCCTTTGGTATGGGACGTCACCGGCGCGGAGATGATCATCGAGGCCGAGGAGCAGGCGCTTTCGCCGATCATCGACGGCGAGCGTTTCGCCGGTATCGCCAGGCTGGTGATTCGCGCCGGCCCGCCCATCCGCATCGCTCAGGTCCGGTCGTCGACCCGCGGGCCGAAACGCAGCCGGGTCATCGCGGCAGGCGTCAACCGCGGAGGCGCGGCGCGTAAGCTCACCGCCGTCCCGCCTGGATGGCCCGAGTGATCTGCGCGGAGAGCTTGGGGTCGGTCAGCAGTTGGTCGACGAGTGCGGCGAGGACCTCCTGTCCGGTGACGCGGGCGAGTCCGAGACGGTCGGCGGCTTCCCGCTGCCATATGTCGAGCGCGCGGTGCTGCGCGGGGGTGAGGTCGACCGTTCGCCGGGTTCGTGCGCTGCGTGTTCGCCCGATGGCGACCGGTTCGGTGGGCGCCGCCGCGACCGAGGGCGTCAGCCGTCCGGCGGGCGCGACGTAGCTGTGGGACCGTTCAGCGTGGGCTTTGACGCGATCGATGTCGCTCATCGCGGGGACCTCCTCCGAGTGACGCCTCACCAGACATATATCAGTACATCAGTACGTCAGTATAGGCGTACATGAGGAGCCTTGGCAATGCCGGAGTTGCCGCGAACCGGGTTCACCATGGCGGCGAGTCACACAGAAGCCGATGACGGCAACGCCGGCCCTCCTTCGGCTTCGGACCCGTTTCGGGAGTCATGACACCAGCTACTTGTTTAAGCCACTGGCACCGAACACGATTGCTACAGGTCATAGAACCTGAGAATATAAAAGCGCAATAAGGTTTATTGTATGTTTGCAGAACGAATCATAATACCTGTTTCTGATTCATGACTAGGGTCGGGATATCTGGGCGGCATCGGGTGGTGCTGAACTACTGTTATACGGACATCAGTAACGAATTATATCCGTATATCCGTAGCATATTCGCTGCTCACACATGTTTACTGAGGTACTGATCATCGGTTTTACGGAGATATGTGGCCAGATGCGCATGGCCTCGAACGATCCGGTCGCACGGTCCAGCGCATGACCTTGCCGTTCGTAGCTAAATTGGCCAATTGAGGCTAGCATGTGAGAATATAAATAGCGTTAATAGCTTTTGCTTGACACGGCGCGGAGCGCTACTAGACCGCGAAAAGAAGTTGTTTCGCTGATTTCGGCTAGCGCCGACCCGGAGGTGGGAGGGACTGCGATGGAGACGCTCATCGATTACCTGCGGACGTGGGAAACGCGAAGGCCCGACCAGGCCCTGTACCGGTTCGTCGATGCCACCGGCCGTGAACTCGAGCACTACACCTACCAGGGCTTTGGCGAACGCACGCGTGAGCTGGCCGCCTACTTGTCTGCCGAGGCCGGCCTTCGGCCGGGCGACCGCGCGCTGCTGGTCTACCCGCCGGGCCTGGAGATGGTGGCGGCGTTCTTCGCGTGCGCGCGCCTCGGGGTGATCGCCGTACCGGTCAGCCCGCCGTTGCCGATGGCGTTTGACGCGGGGCTGGCCAAACTCGGCTTTATCGCGCGGGACTGCCAGGCCAAGACGGTGCTGTCCACCAAGCAGTTCGAGTATGACTACCGGCTGCTCCTCGGTCACCGGCAGGACGCGCCGCCGTGGCCGGACCCCGAGCCGCCCGCGGAGCTGCCCTGGTTCGCGACGGACACCACGCAGGACTTCGGCGGCGCCCCGGTGGCGGACACCCCCGGGCCGGTGCTGTTTTTGCAGTACACCTCCGGCTCCACCGGCGACCCCAAGGGGGTGATCGTCAGCCACGCCAACGTCATCGCCAACGGCTCGGCCTTCACCGGCGAGGAAGTGTGCGTCAGCTGGCTCCCCCAGCACCACGATATGGGCTTGATCTCGGCATACCTGTTCGTACTGGTCAAAGGCGGCAGCACGCATGCAATGTCGCCGGCCGACTTCCTGCAGCGGCCATCGGCCTGGCTGCGGCTCATCAGCGACGTGCGCGCCACCCACACACCCGCACCGACCTTCGCCCTCGAGTACTGCCTGCGCGAGGACAAGCTCCCCACCTCCGAGCTGGCCGGCGTCGACCTGAGCAGCTTGGAGAGCATGGTCATCGGTGCAGAGCCGCTGCGGGCCAAGACCTTCGCCAGCTTCCGGGAGCGCTTCGCGCCCTACGGCCTGAGACCCGGCGCACTGACCGGCGCGTACGGATTGGCCGAAAACACCCTGATCGTGTCCCTGCGGGGGCGCCAGACCCTGGCTCTGAACAAGCGAGCGCTGGAGCGCAATGCTGTGCGGGTCGAAAAGGCCCTGCCCGAAAACAGCAACCAGACCCCGGTGGTGAGCTGCGGCAAGCCTCTTGATGGGAACGTGGTCCGCATCGTCGATCCCCAATCGGGGCAGGCTTTGGGCGAAGGCCGCATCGGCGAGATTTGGGTGGACGGGCCCTCTAAAGGGCGCGGCTACTGGCGCCGTCCCGGGCTCACCGCGCAGACCTTCGAAGCCCGCATCGTCGGCGATGACGAGCACACCTTCCTGCGCACCGGGGATCTCGGCTTCTTGTATGAGGGCGAGCTGTTCGTCTGCGGGCGCAGCAAGGATCTGATCATCGTCCGCGGCGTCAACTGCTATCCCTCGGATATCGAAGCCGTCGTGGAACGGTCGGCCGCGCAAGTCCGTAACGGCTGTGTGGCCGCCTTCCCGGTCGAGCACGAGGAGCAGGAAGTACTGGTCGTGGTCGCTGAGGTTCGCGACGAGCGCGCCCTCCCGGAGGCCGCGGACCTGGCGCGCACCATCCGCAGGCACTGTCATATCGACCCGCACACCATCCTGTTGGTGCCGCCGCACAGCATTCCCAAGACCACATCGGGGAAAATCCGGCGCGCACAAACCCGCCGGCTCTGGCTAGAAACCAAGCTGCCCGTGCTGGCGCGCTGGACTAATCAGATGACTCACCGAACCCACCGGGACCGGGACACCACGGCAGGTCCGCTGCAACGCTTCCGTCACCTCATCGAAAGCTACGACCTCACCGGCGCCGAGAACTGCTCCTTCGCGGATCTTGGCATCGACTCGCTGTCGCTGGCCGAGCTGCGCGCCGACCTGAAGGCCCTGCTGGCAGAGCATGGCGCGACCGAGCTGGCCGAGGAGGTCGACACCCGGCTGCTGCAGCGGCTGACGGTCGCCGAGTTCTTCCGGCTGGTGCGCCAGTTCGGCGGGGGGTCAAGGCGACCGCTGCCGGCGCTGCGCCGCGCGCTGGATCAGATTGCCGCCGACTACCAGGCCTACGAAACCAGCCAGATGCGCGCCGACGCACAACTGCCCCTCCCGGCGCTTCCACCCGCACGTGAACACGGGCCCAGCGACATCCTGCTGACCGGAGCGACCGGCTTGCTGGGGCCGTTCCTGCTGGCCAGCCTGCTGCAACGGACCTCCTGGCGGATCCACACCCTGGTGCGTGCCGCCGATACGGCCCACGGGCTGGACCGCGTCGTCGCCGGGCTGCGCCGGGCCCGGCTCTGGTCGCCCGCTCTGGAAGCCGAGGTCCGCGCGCGGGTCCGCGTGATCTGCGGGGATCTCGCCGCGCCTGGCCTGGGAATCGGCGAGGCGGGGTATCGGCGACTGGCCGAGTCCGTCGCGGCCGTCGTGCACAACGGCGCCCTGGTCAACTACGTCCGCACCTACGACGCCCTGCGGCCCACCAACGTGGCCGGCACCCACGAGCTGTTGCGCTTGGCGATGACGGCGCGCCGCAAGGCCTTTCACCTGGTCTCCAGCACCTTTGTCTACGGCTGGAGCACCAAGCCCGTCGTCGGCGAGTGGGACGTCAACGAGGAGATGGCGGGCCTGGACTTCGGCTACTCGCAGACCAAATGGGTCGCCGAGCAGCTGGCGCTGGCGGCGGCCCGCCAAGGGCTCGACGTGCGCGTCTACCGTCCCTCACTGATCTGCCCCACCAGCGCGGGTTGCGGCAGCCGCGAGGATATCGTGGTGCGCCTGACGGCGTTTATGATCGAGCACGGCCTGGCGGTGAACGCCCACAATCAGATCAGCCTGCTGCCGGCGGACCTGGTCGGCGACCACATTGTCGCGATGATGGGCCTGCCGAGCGCGGACACCGCCTGCGGTCATGTCTTCAATATGACCGCGGATCACTACTACAGCCTGATGGATATCACGCGGGTGTTGTCGGAACGGCACGGCTACCGGTTCACCTACCACGACATTGCGTCCTTCGCCGAACAGGTAAACCGCCACTGCACGCCGCGGGATCCGCTGTATCCGCTGGTCGATTTCCTCACCCGCTCGGCCGGCAAGATCGCCGCGATGCGCGACAAGCGCTACGACAACACCCGCTACCGGCAGGCGCGTGCGGCGGCCGACGTCCGCCTGCACGAGCCGGCCCTGACCGCCATCGTCGACGACCTGGTACGGTTCTTGCGCAGCGAGCGCCTGATCACCGAGGCTGATACCCAATGCATTGCCTAGTGACTCCGGGGGGTTGACGATGTTTAGTGTCGATGAGCGGGCGGCCGGTTCGCATGACGCGTCACTGGATCACGAACGAATCGTCCTGCAGGCGCGCGACGTGGCGTTCGACTGGGCGACGCTGCCGTTTTACTACGTGCCCCACGAGCCCTTCGCCACCCATTTCTGCAACGTCCTGCACCTCCTGCTGCCGGCGGGCGAAAAGTGGATCGTCGAGGTATTCACGAGGGCGCTGCCGCTGATCAAGGACGACCAGCTGCGGCTGGACGTGCAGGGATTCATCAGCCAGGAGGCCATGCACTCCCAAGCACACGCAGGTGTGCTCGAGCATTTCGCGGCCAGGGGCATCGACCTGACACCGTTCACGGACCAGATCCGGTGGCTGTTTGACAAGCTACTCGGCGACCGGCCCTGGTGGGGCCCGCGACGACGGCAGAAGTGGCTGGCAGAGCAGGTGTCGATCGTGGCGGCCATCGAGCATTACACCGCCATCCTGGGTGAATGGATTCTCGACACCCCGCACCTGGACGCCCTCGGCGCCGACCCGGTGATGCTGGACCTGCTGCGCTGGCACGGCGCCGAAGAAGTCGAACACAAGGCGGTCGCCTTCGACACCATGAAGCATCTGCGGGCCGGATACTGGCGCCAGGTGCGCACCCAGCTGCTGGTGACCCCGGCGATGCTGTGGTTGTGGATACGCGGCATCCGATTCATGTATTCCGTCGACCCATACCTGCCGCCGGGAACCGCGCCGCGCTGGCGGGACTACTTCGACGCGGCGCGCCGGGGTTTGGTGCCCGGGCCATTCCAATTCGTGCGGGTCATCGGCGCCTACTACCGGCCGGGCTTTCATCCGTCTCAGCTGGGCGGGGTGGCCCGCGCGGTCGAGTACTTGGCCCGCTCCCCTGCCGCCCGCGCGTCTCACTGAGCACCGCGCGGGGGACTCGCAAATGAATCAGCCCAGCATCACCGTGACGGCTTCAGACGGGGTCGCCCTCGCCGTGCACGCCTATGGCGAGAGCGACCGGGGACGCCCGACCATCCTGGCGGTGCACGGCTACCCGGATAACCACCACGTGTGGGACGGGGTCGCGGCCAAGCTTGCCCACCGATACAACTTCGTGGCTTACGACGTCCGCGGCGCCGGGGCATCAGCAACGCCGACAGACCGTTCCGGTTATCGGCTGCCCCAGCTGGTCTCCGATGTCGGCGCGGTGATCGACGCCCTGGGGGTGGAGCAGGTGCACCTGTTGGGCCACGACTGGGGCTCGATCCAATGCTGGGCGGCGGTCACCGACCACTCGCTGGTGGGCAGGATCGCCTCGTTCACGTCGATCTCCGGGCCGCATCTGAACTATGCCGGCAGGTTCCTGCGCTCACCGCGCACCCCGCGCGCCGTGGCCGACGTCGCCAAACAGGTTCTGGCGTCCTCCTACATCTGGTTCTTCTTGTGCCCGGGCGCGCCGGAGTGGAGTATCCGCTCCCGGGTGGCGGTGAAAGTCATTGAGGGAGTTGAACGTATCGGCCGATCACGCACCCGCGGCCAGCCCGACGCCACGTACCGGTCGATCCACGATTACCTCAATGGGCTCAACCTGTACCGTGCCAACATGCCCGGGCCGCTGCTGGCTCCCGGAAAGCGGCTGGCGCAGACCAGCGTCCCGGTGCAGGTGCTGGTGGCGCGCAAGGACTATTTCGTGACGCCCGCCCTGCAGCGGTTCACCGGCTCGATTCCGCCCGGCGGCCGGGTGGTTCCGATCGAGGGCGGGCATTGGGTGCTGACCTCGCGTCCCGACGTGATCGCCCGGCTCACCGGTGAGTGGGTCGACCTAGTCGTCGAGGGCACGGCACCGGCGGGTGAGTCCGTCGTGCACACCGGCCCGCGGGATGTGCACGGCAAACTGGCGCTGGTCACCGGTGCGGGTGCGGGGATCGGTCGGGCCACCGCGGTGCAGCTGGCCCGCCGGGGCGCGGCCACCGTCGTGGTTGTCGACCGAGACCTCGACGGCGCCAACGAAACCGCGGCGGCGGTGCGGGCGGCCGGAGCCGAGGCCGCCGTCTACCAGGTCGACGTCAGCGACGAAGCGGCGATGAATAACCTTGCCGCACAGGTGCACGACACGCACGGCGTGGTCGACATCCTGGTCAACAACGCCGGCATCGGGATGGCGGGCCGGTTTTTGGAGACGACGCCCGAGCACTGGGATGCCCTCCTGGGCGTCAACCTGCGCGGGGTGATCAGCGGGTGCCGGGCGTTCGGCGCCCAGATGGTCGAGCGCGGCCAGGGCGGAACGATCATCAACGTGGCCTCCGCGGCGGCGTTCCTGCCGTCGAAATCCTTAGTCGCCTATGGCACCACGAAGGCGGCGGTGCTCGCGCTCAGCGAATCGCTGCGCGCCGACCTCGCCGACGAAGGCATCACGGTCACCGCGGTGTGCCCGGGTTTCGTCAACACCAACATCGCCAAGAGCACCAGCTACGCCGGTATGACGGCCGAGCAGCAGGAGCGCGCCCGGCAGAAGGCCGACGCCGCGTATCGGCGCCGTAACTACACCCCGGAAGCGGTGGCCACGGCGATCGTCAAGGCGGTCAAGACCGCTCCGGCGGTGCTGCCGGTCGCCGCCGAGTCCAAGATCGGCTACGCGCTGCGCCGCATCAGTCCGTCGCTGGTTCGGCTGTTCGCCCGGTTCGACATTCGACCGACCACGGCGATCGCCACCGCGGCGGAGCCGGGAGCAGCGGGTCGCCGCGCAACAACCTAAGCGGGACTACCCGTGTCACAGAATATTTGGGGCAGCAGGCCGGCAGACTTATACGGCCGCCGCAAACACGATCGCGTTCTCACCGCGTTTTGGGGTGCCCGTGTTCTCTTCGGCGGCTTGGCCGCGCTGTCCCGCTGGACGCCCTCCCGGGTCGCCCCGGTACAGCGCACGATCAGCGCAGTGGTCACCAAACGGCAAGTGCTGGCACCAGACGTGGTCGCGCTGACACTGGCCGACCCGGATGGCGCAGTGCTGCCGTCCTGGACACCGGGCGCGCACATCGATGTCCGGCTGCCCTCGGGCCGCCGTCGCCAGTACTCGCTGTGCGGTCCGCCCGGGCGGCGCACCGACTACCGCATCGCGGTGCGCCGCATCGCCGACGGCGGCGGCGGCTCGATCGAGATGCATGACACCGTCGACGTGGGCCACACCCTGGTTTTCGAAGGTCCCCGCAACGCCTTTTATCTGGTCACCGACGAGCACGACGTGCTATTCGTGATCGGCGGCATCGGGGTAACGCCGATCCTGCCCATGATCCGGCTGGCCCAGCAGCACGGAATACGTTGGCGGGCCGTGTATGCCGGGCGCAGCCGCGACTATATGCCGCTGCTGGACGAGGTGCTCGCGGTGGCGCCGGATCGGGTGACGGTCTGGGCCGACGACGAACGCGGCCGCATTCCCACCGCTGCCGACCTGCTCGCCGGCGCCGGACCGACCACGGCGGTGTACGTCTGCGGGCCGGCCGGCATGCTGGAGGCGGTGCGCGCGGCGCGCGACCAGCACGCCGACGCGCCCCTGCACTACGAGCGCTTCGCCCCGCCGCCGGTCATCGACGGTGCCCCTTTCGAGCTGGTGCTGGCGCGCTCGCGGCGGGTGCTCGCCGTGCCGCCGAACCGCTCGGCGCTGGCCGTCATGCTCGACCACAACCCGGCGACCCCGTATTCGTGCCGGCAAGGATTCTGCGGCACCTGCAAGGTCAAGGTGCTGGCCGGGGACGTCGATCGCCGGGGGCGCACCACCGAAGGCGATGACGAGATGCTGGTCTGCGTCTCGCGGGCCAAAGGCCACCGCGTGGTCATCGACGCCTGACCGGCCGTCGGCCGTTAATCGGAGGCTGGGGCGGTGTCGAGGCCCCGGATCGACGCCAGGGTCGCGGCCAGCTCGTCGGGTTTGACCAGCACCTCGCGCGCTTTGGATCCCTCCGACGGCCCGACGATGCCGCGGGTTTCCATCAGATCCATCAACCGGCCGGCCTTGGCGAACCCGACGCGAAGCTTGCGCTGCAGCATCGACGTGGACCCGAACTGGCTGGTGACCACCAGCTCTACCGCCTGCAAGAACACGTCCATGTCGTCGCCGATGTCCGCGTCGACGTCCTTTCGTTCCCCGGTGAGTGTGGTGGTAGTGACCCCCTCGGTGTATTCGGGTTCGGCCTGCTCCTTGCAGGCGGTGACGACGGCGTGGATCTCCTCATCGGTGATGAACGCCCCCTGCAGCCGGATCGGCTTGCTGGCGCCCATCGGCAGAAACAGGCCGTCGCCCATGCCGATCAGCTTCTCCGCACCCGCCTGATCGAGGATCACCCGGCTGTCGGTGAGCGACGAGGTCGCAAACGCCAGCCGGGAAGGCACGTTGGTCTTGATCAGCCCGGTCACCACGTCCACCGACGGGCGCTGGGTGGCCAGCACCAGATGAATACCCGCGGCGCGGGCTTTCTGGGTGATCCGCACGATCGCGTCCTCGACATCGCGCGGCGCGGTCATCATCAGATCGGCCAACTCGTCGACGATGGCCACCACGTACGGGTAGGGCCGGTATTCGCGCGAACTGCCCAGCGGCGCGGTGATCTCACCGGAGCGCACCCGAGCATTGAAGTCATCGATGTGGCGCACCCGCGAAGCCTGCATGTCCTGGTAGCGCTGCTCCATCTCATCGACCAGCCACGCCAGCGCGGCCGCCGCCTTCTTCGGCTGGGTGATGATCGGGGTGATCAGATGCGGGATGCCTTCATAGGGCGTCAGTTCCACCATCTTCGGGTCGATGAGGATCATCCTGACCTCCTCGGGGGTGGCCCGCGTCAGCAGCGACACCAGCATCGAGTTGACGAAGCTGGACTTGCCGGAGCCGGTGGAGCCGGCGACCAGCAGGTGCGGCATCTTGGCCAGGTTGGCCGAGATGAAGTTCCCCTCGATGTCTTTGCCCAGTCCGATCACCAGTGGGTGGTGGTCCCGGCGGGTGGACGGCGCGGTGAGCACGTCGGCCAGCCGCACCACTTCGCGATCGGTGTTGGGCACCTCGATGCCGACGGCGGATTTGCCGGGGATCGGTGCCAGCATCCGTACACTCTCGGTGGCCACCGCGTAGGCGATGTTGCGGTGCAGCGCAGTGATCTTCTCGACCTTGACGCCGGGCCCCAGCTCGATCTCGTAGCGGGTGACGGTCGGCCCGCGGGTGCACGCCGTGACGGCCGCGTCGACCTTGAATTGGGCGAGCACCTGGTTGATGGCACCGACCATGTGGTTGTTGGCGGCGCTGCGTTTCTTGGGCGGGTCCCCCGGGAGCAACAGGTCGAGCGACGGCACGGTGTAGGGCCCGTCGATGACCCGATCCAGCGCCGGTTGGTCAAGTACGCCAGGGGATTTTGCGGCACGCCGGCGAGGGCGCGTGCCATCGGGCTCCGCGACGATGGCGGTGTCGGCCGCCCTCGGGGCATGCTCGCCGGGCGGCCAGGCGCTTGCCCCGTCACCGGGCAGGTACGGCGGATCATCGTAGTAGCCGTCGGAAAAGTCGTCGGCGGCAATATCGTCGACATCTGCGACGTCAGCGGCGTTGTCGCGGAGGCACTTCGGGCCGGCCCCGGAGAACTGGCCACGACGCGGGAGGAGCCCGGCGCTGCACATGGTGCGCAGCTTGCCGGGCACCTCACGAAGCGTGGTCCCGGTCAGCAGCAGCGAGCCGAACAGCACCCCGATCAACAGCAGGGGCGCGGCGATCCAGGCGGTCAACCCGTCTGCCAGCGGTCCGCCGATGGCGAAACCGATAAACCCCCCGCCGTGGCGGCGCGCGTCGGGGGTGTCCGGCGACCCCGCCCCCAGGTGCCACAGCCCCAGGGCGGGAAAGGCGATCATCGCCACGCCGAGGATCAGCCGCGGGCGGGCGTCGGGATCGGGCTCCGTTCGCATCAGCACCACCGCGACGACGGCGATTACCAATGGCAGCACCGCAACTGCCGAGCCGATCAACGTCCGCAGCAGCGTGTCGACCCACGCCCCCGCCGGGCGGGCGGCGTGCAACCACGAGCTTGCCGCGATCAGGACGGCCAGGCCCAGCAGCAGCAGCGCGATCCCGTCGCGGCGGTGTGCGGGCTCGATGTCACGGGCGCGCCCCACGGATCGCGCCGCGGTGCCGGCGCCCCTGGCCAGGGTCAGCCAGATGCCGCGGGCGAGCCGGCCGGCGGCCAGCCCGGTGGCCACGGGCACAGACCGATTGCGGCGCGGGCGAGCCGGGCGCCGCCGGGTGGGCCGTGACATGGCCTTCGACCTGGCTGCTCGGGCGCCGGATCGGGTGGCGGTCTTGTTGGACATGCCGGCAAGCCTAATCGCAAACACACCGTCTGCATCATTTGCCACACTGATTACGGCCGCTGGCGGTTCGGTGTCGGAGCCGCCGGGTAGGGTGCGAGGCGTCAGGTGATCACCCCGAGAGGCTCAGGAGGCCCACATGCCCGTCGTTGTCGTCGCTACCCTGACCGCCAAGCCCGAGTCCGTCGACACCGTCCGCGAGATCCTCACCCGCGCGGTCGAAGAGGTCCACAACGAGCCGGGATGCCAGCTCTACTCGCTGCATGAATCGGGGGACACCTTCGTCTTCGTCGAGCAGTGGGCCGACGCCGCGGCGCTCCAGGCCCACAGCACCGCTCCGGCCCTGACCCGGCTGCTCAAGGAGACCGGCGAGCACCTGACCGCCGCGCCCGACATCAAGACGCTGACCCCCATTCCCGCGGGCGACCCGGACAAAGGCCAGCTGCGTCGCTGACGTGCCGGTGCCCGGCCCGGCGCTTGCCCACCGGCATCGCCGTGGCCGTCGCTGCGGGGCTTTTCTGGACAAGAGGTAGCCGATTGTGCGCAACCCCGCGGCGCAGACGGCCTTAGGGCCGCTGGTCCTGGCGGCTGTCGAGCAGCACGAGCCGCCCGGGCGGCGGCTGGTGAACGACGATCTGGCGGCAGCCTTTTTGCCGCCGCCCGCGCGGTGGCTGACCGCTGCCACCCGATCAGCCCTGCTGCGTCGGCTGTTCATCACGGCGCTGGAGCGTGCCGGACCTGATGGCACGAATCTGTACGGGACCACCACGCTCTACCGCATAACGCGCCAACGACGGCAGCTGTGGCACTTCGGATTACCACCCGGGGAGGTGGCGGGGTTTCTCGCCGGATACGGCTGGCGGCTGGTTGAGCAGGTAGGGCCCGAGCAAATCGTGCACCGCTATGTCGCACCGACCGGCCGCAACCTCACAGCCTCGCAGATCGAATGGTCGGCGGATGCGGAAAAAAACCTGAGTGCCGGCCCGCGTCCCCGCCGATCCGGCTTCAGATCTCCAGCACCGTGGGCACGATCATCGGCTGGCGCCGGTAGGTTTCTCCCACCCACTTGCCGACCGTGCGGCGCACCGCCTGGGCGATCCGGGTGGGGTCGGTGATGTTCTCGGCGGCCAGCAATTCCAGCTCTTCCTCGACTTTGCGGACCGCGGGCTCCAGGGCCTTGGGGTCCTCGGAGAAACCCCGCGAATGCAGGTGCGGCGGGGCCGCGGGACGCCCAGTGCCGTGTCGCACCACCACGGTCACCGCAACGAAGCCCGACGATAAAATGAGCCGTTCACCCAGGGTGATTTCCCCGACGTCGCCGGTGACCAGCCCGTCGACGAACATTTTGCCGACCGGCACCGCGCCCGCGATGCCGGCTTTGCCGGCGACCAGGTCGACGCTGACGCCGTTCTCCGCCAACAGAATGCACTCCTGCGCCACCCCGGTGCGCGCGGCCAGTTTGGCGTTGGCCCGCAGCATTCGCCAGGTGCCGTGGATGGGCATGACGTGGCGGGGTCGCACCGCGTTGTACAGAAACAGCAGCTCACCGGAGTATGCGTGACCTGAAACATGCACGCGCACTTGCTGATTGGTGATAACTTGGGCGCCGATCTTGGACAGCTCGTCGAGCACACCGTAGACGGCCTCCTCGTTGCCGGGGATCAGCGAGGAGGACAGGATGATCAGGTCGTCGGAGGTGAGCGTGATGCTGCGGTGCTCTCCGCGGGACATTCGCGACAACGCCGACATCGGCTCGCCTTGAGTGCCGGTGGTGATCAACACCACTCGTCCGGGCGGCATCATCTCGGCGGCGGCGATGTCGATCAGATCGGAATCGGCCACGCGTAAAAAACCAAGCTCACGGGCGATCCCCATGTTGCGCACCATGGATCGGCCGACGAATGCCACCCGCCGCCCCAGCGCCACGGCGGCGTCGATGATCTGCTGCACCCGGTCTACGTTGGAAGCGAAGCACGCCACGATGACACGGCCCTCGGCGCCCCTGATCAGGCGATGCAGCGCCGGGCCCACTTCGCTTTCCGACGGCCCGACACCGGGAATCTCGGCGTTGGTCGAATCGCAAAGCAAAAGATCGACACCGGCGTCGCCGAGCCGGGACATGCCGGGCAGGTCCGTGACGCGTCCGTCCAGCGGCAACTGGTCGAGTTTGATGTCTCCGGTGTGCAGGATGCTTCCCGCCCCGGTGTGCACCGCGATCGCCAGCGCGTCCGGGATGGAGTGGTTGATCGCGAAGTACTGGCACTCGAACACGCCGTGCGTGCGGCGCTGGCCCTCGGCGACTTCGAGGAGCACCGGTTTAAGCTGGTGCTCACGGCATTTGGCGGAGACCAGCGCCAGGGTGAACTTCGAGCCGACGACCGGGATGTCGGGCCGCAGCTTGAGCAGAAACGGGACCGCCCCGATGTGGTCCTCGTGCGCGTGGGTGAGCACCAGCGCCTCGATGTCATCGAGGCGGTCTTCGATGTGCCGCAGGTCCGGCAGGATGAGGTCGACCCCGGGCTCGTCGTGGGTGGGGAACATCACCCCGCAGTCGATGATCAGCAGCCGACCCAGATGCTCGAAGACGGTCATATTGCGCCCGATTTCGCCGACACCGCCCAGGGCGGTAACACGCACCCCGCCCGGGGTCAGCGGTCCGGGCGGGTTAAGGTTGTCGGTCACCTGCAAGCTCACCCGTCGCCTAGCGGAGCACTGAGGCGGAGCGCATGTCGGCGGCCAACGCCTCGATTTGTTCAGGTGTCGCGGGCATTTGCGGTAGCCGTGGATCGCCGACGTCCAGGCCCTGCAGCCGCAAACCCGCTTTGACCATCGTCACACCGCCGGTGCGGCTCATCGCGTCGCACAGTGGGCCGAGGGTGACGTTGATCTTGCGAGCGGTGGTGATGTCGCCGGAGTGGAAGGCGGACAACATCTCCCGCAGCTGGCCCGCCGCCAGATGCGAAATGACGCTGATGAAACCGCTTGCCCCCATTGCCAGCCAGGGCAGGTTGAGCGCATCGTCGCCGGAATAATAGGCCAGCCCGGTTTCGGCCATCAGCTGAGCGCCGGTGTGCAGATCTCCCTTGGCGTCTTTGATCCCCACGATGTTGGGGTGTGACGCCAGCGCGCGGATGGTGTCCGGAGCAAGCGGTATCACCGAGCGCGGCGGGATGTCATAAAGCAGCACCGGTAGCGCGGTGGCGTCGGCGATGGCCGTGAAATGCGCGATCAGCCCGCTCTGCGGGGGCTTCGAGTAGTACGGCGTGACCACCAGCAGGCCGTGTGCCCCCTCGGCCGCGCAGGCCTTCGCCAACCGCACGCTGTGCGCCGTGTCATAGGTGCCCGCGCCCGCGATGACCCGGGCACGGTCACCGACCGCCTCCAACACGACACGCAACAGCGTGCGTTTCTCCTCGTCGGTGGTGGTCGGTGACTCCCCGGTGGTGCCGGACACCACCAGCCCGTCGCATCCGGAGTCGACGAGGTGGTTGGCCAGCCGCGCCGCGGCGGCGGTATCCAGGGAGCCGTCAGCACCGAACGGAGTCACCATCGCGGTCAGCAGCGTGCCCAGGCGTGCCGGGGCGTCGAATCCGGCGGTGCTCACGGTCCCTAGGTTACGTCACGCCTCGGTCGCCAGGGGGGACGTCGCGACCTCGGTGCCGTCGGCGAGGGTGGTGATCTCAAAATCGGCGAATACCGCGGGCGCCACCTCGAGGAGGTGACGCAGGCACACGATGGCAAGCCGCCGGATCTCGACGTCGGCGTGCTCGCTGGCGCGCACCGCGATGAAATGCCGCCACGCCCGGTAGTTGCCGGTCACCACGAGGCGGGTCTCGGTGGCGTTGGGCAGCACGGCGCGGGCCGCCTGGCGGGCCTGTTTGCGGCGCAACACCGCGTTGGGCTGATCGGCGAGCCTGGCCTCCAGCTTGGCCAGCAGGTCGGCGTAGGCGGCGCGGCTGGTGTCGGCGGCCGTGGCGAGGAGCTGCTGCAGCTCGGGCTCGTCTGACATGCCCGGCGGCACGACGATCCACGAGTCACCGTCCGGAACGTACCGCTGGGAGAGCTGTGAGCAGGACAAATGGCGGTGCCGGATCAGCTCGTGAGCGCAGGATCGGGAGATGCCGGTGATGTAGAAGGACACGCTGGCGTGCTCGAGCACCGAGAAATGCCCGACGTCGATGATGTGCTTGATGTAGGCGGCGTTGGTCGCGGTCTTCGGGTTGGGTTTGGACCAGCTTTGATAGCAGGCCCGCCCGGCGAACTCGGTGAGCGCCTGCCCGCCGTCGGCGTCGGTGCTCCACGGCACGTCGTCCGGCGCGCTGAACGCGGTCTGGGCGATCAGGCGCACGCGCAGCGGGGCGGTGTGGGCCACAGCGCTCACCATAGCCGGCGGTGGACGGTGACCCGACGACCCGCGCCGGCCGAGCCTGCGCGCCGCATCGGACAACGGCGCACCGCTGATCGCCCACGACACCGGTGAGTTCGTGGTGCCGATGGCCATCGTCCCGCGCCACGGATGCCCCGGTGCACGCAAAGGCCGGGCGTGGATCGAATCGTCATTCGGCCCTGCCACAGGCGTGTAGCCCTACCTGGAGACCATCGACGACCCAGACGTCCCGGGCGACGAACGCCGCGGTCGCTAGCTCGACTCCGCCGGTGTGTCCGTGACGTCGAGCGCCCATTCGTCGGGGTCATATGCTGGCAGCTCATTGCCGCACACCCCGAATGTCGCGCCCAGCGAACCGGCCAGCGGCAGATAGCAACCGCTATCGCGGCACGCCCATGTGGGTAGAGCGAGCCGTCGGTGAATCGGGACCGAGTCGCGTCGTGCCACCGGCGCGCGGCCGCGGAACGACCTTGAGCGCTCGTCGGCCGGCGCCGTCCCTCTCCGATCTCAGCGGCGGCATCGTCGGCCTGCTGATCACCACTGGCCGGGAAACTCGACATTAGACGGCATTAGAAGCGGATCGTCGGACCACGGCGCCAACCGGCCACCGGGCCGGATCCGCCGATCCCACGGAGGCGTCTACCGCGCCACGCGGCGGTTTCGGTACCGCGCAACAAGTTCGGCGATCCGCAGCCAATCCTGTTGCTGCCGGCTCGATGGTAAACGTGCCATCGGCCAAGTCGCCACGGAATCGCGGTTCGGTCGTGTCCCTGCGGCGGTGTAAAAGGGTTCGGACGTAGGTTCCCTCGAAGACGCGCAAGTCTGAAGGATGGAGCCTACGTGCGTGTCGAGAAGGTTATCGCCTGCGCAGCGGTTGCAGGCAGAAATTGATGGGGTGTTCGCCGGTGGAGAGGACCTGGCGGGCGCGATCGAGGAAGTAGCCCGGCTCGGTGCCGAGGTCATGGCCGACTACTGGGCGATCTTTGACCTGCCCGACAACATCCAACCCGGCCTGGATGCGGTCACACTCGCCCAAAACCGCATCGACGCGTTCGCCAAACGCTGGCGCGACTCCTATCCGGCGGCGGTGCGGGCCCTGCTCGATGACCGTGACTCGCTGACGGTGTAGCTAGCAGGGTACGGCACTCAAATTTTATCGAGCAGACGTTCGAGCAGACCCGCCGTCGGGTCAAGGTGATCGGTCGGCTGCCCGGCGAGCACTCCTGGCTGAAGCTGGTGTGGGCGGTGCTCGACCGGGCCTTGGCAGCATGGCGCGGGTTCACCATGACGCCCGCCGGGCTGCGGCTACCGCAGGACCTGCGAAGGTCGTTGCATGACCCACCGACTCAACTGCCGCAACGGGACTCGGAACTACACATCGAAACCGGAGCGGCGCCGGCCGATTCTGTCGGCGCCATCGCATAGCATCACAATCGCAAGTCAGCGGAATCTGTGTTCGACTTTTACACCGCTGTTGGGACGCCACCGCGCGCTTCGGGTTCGGCGCCCAGCCGCAGAGGGCCACATTCCACCACTCGGCCCCGTACCGTGGCCACGCATCCAGCGCGTCAAGGCGTCAAGATCTTGATCGCCGTCCGCTTACTCCTGTGAGAGCCTGTTCACAAACTTGTGTGGCAGTAGTGACTGGTGATAACAGTGTGATAACGATTGGGTGTCGTTCAACGGCACAAGACGGGGCTCGCGATAGCAGGTAGACACCAAATCCCCTGCTGCCGGAGCCCCGTGAATGCCTGTCTACCCCGTCGAGTCCAGGAAAACCAGTTGCGCCGCGGCGGGTTGCCTTTGTCGTGACCGAAAGCCGCAGTATCCATCGGATCTGAGCGATGAGCAGTGGAAGCTTTTGGGCCAAGTCCGGAGTGGTGGTGTATGAGTTCGCTCGATGCGTGACCCTTCGGGTGGGAGTTTAGGCCATCAATGCCGGCGTGGTGGTGCCGGACTGGTCATCGACCGGTTGGTCGGTGGTGGCCAGCACTGCGCGGGATCGGGTGAGCACGTCGAGGCCAAGGTAGCGGCGGCCTTCGATCCATTCGTCGTGCTGTTCAGCTAACACCGCGCCGACGAGGCGGATGATCGCACTGCGATCGGGGAAGATGCCCACCACGTCGGTTCGGCGCCGGATCTCTTTGTTGAGCCGCTCCTGGGGATTATTCGACCAAATCTGGCGCCAGATCTGTTTGGGGAAGGCGGTGAACGCCAGCAGCTCGGCGCGGGCGGCATCAAGGTGCTCAGCCACTTTCGGCAGCTTGCCACTCAGCGCGTCGAGTACTCGATCATACTGAGCTGCAACAGATTCCGCGTCAGGCTGGTCGAAGATCGAGTGCAGCAGGGTGCGCACCCACGGCCAGGACGATTTCGGGGTGACGGTCATCAGGTTGACCGCGTAATGGGTGCGGCAGCGCTGCCAGGCCGCTCCGGGCAAGGTGGCGCCAATGGCCTCGACCAGCCCGGGATGGGCGTCACTGGTGACCAGGGCCACCCCGGACAGCCCGCGAGCCACCAGGTCGCGGAAGAACGCCAACCAGCCCGCTGCATCCTCGGCGGAGGTGACCTGCACGCCCAGGATTTCGCGGTAGCCCTCGGCGTTGACGCCGGTGGCGATCAGGGTGTGCACCCCGACCACCCGCCCGCCCTCGCGCACCTTGAGCACCAGGGCGTCCGCGGCCACAAACGTGTAGGGGCCGGCATCCAGTGGGCGGGTGCGAAACGCCTCCACCGCCTCATCGAGCTCGGCAGCCATGACCGAGACCTGCGATTTAGAAAGGCCTGTCACGCCGAGGGATTCGACGAGGCGCTCCATGCGCCGGGTGGACACACCGAGCAGATAGCAGGTCGCCACCACACTGGTCAGCGCCCGCTCGGCCCGCTTGCGCCGCTCCAGCAGCCAGTCCGGGAAATAGCTCCCCCGGCGCAACTTGGGAATTGCCAGCTTGATCGTGCCGACGCGGGTATCGAAATCCCGAGGCCGATACCCGTTGCGCCGATTGGTGCGACCCGGACTACGTTGCCCATAGCCAGCGCTGCACACCGCGTCGGCCTCCGCGCCCATCAGGGCCTGAATAAACGTCGACAACAGCGCCCGCAGCAAATCCGGGCTCGCCGTGGCGAGTTGCTCCTCCAACAGCTTCTCAACATCGATAGGGTGGTGGTTGGTCATCGCGTTGTTCTCCTTCGGGTGACTGATCCGTCGTTTCGAAGGATCACGCGATGACCGCCCTCTACTGGGCTGCGACACACCCGCTAATCAGCGGGTCGTACACCACCTCCCTGGACGCAACTAGCTTTTGCGCCCGGAGGTCGAGGCGGTGATGGCCGAGTTACGCCGCGGCCCAGGTGGGCGGGCGATGGTCCACGATCTGCGGGCGGTCCTGGATGCGATCGGTTACGTGACCCGCTACGGCATCGAATGGCGGGCTCTGCCAGCAGATTTCCCGCCGTGGCGGGCGGTGTATGCGTTCTTTGAGCGCTGGAGCCAGCGGGGGATGCCGCAGCGGCTGGTCGACGGGTTGCGCGCTCGGCTGCGTGTCGCGTGGGGTCGGGCTCCGCTGCCCACCGCCGGGGTGATCGACGCGCAGTCGGTCAAGGCCGCCGACACCGTGGGCGCCACCACCCGCGGCTACGACGCCGGCAAGAAGATCAATGGCCGAAAGCGCCACATCGTGGTGGACTCGCTGGGCCTGCTGCTGGTCGTGGTCGTCACCGCGGCCTCGATGCAGGATCGAGACGCCGCGTTTCGGGTGCTGGGCGTGGTGCGGGAACGCTTCTCCATGATCTCGCTGGTATGGGCCGACGGCGGCTATGCCGGGCGTTTGGTCGATTGGGCGAAATCCGTTCTGGCACTGACCGTCCAAGTCGTCAAGCGCAGCGACGACATGGTTGGCTTCACGGTGCTGCCGCGCCGCTGGGTCGTCGAACGCACCTTTGGCTGGATGCTGCGTTACCGCCGACTCGTCCGCGACTACGAACGCCGCCCAGACCACCACGAAGCCATGGTGCTCTGGGTCAACGTCACGATCATGACCCGCAAACTCCACCAAGCGACCCCAGGGGCGCGACCGAATCCTCGATGGGGACGCCCTCGCACCGGCCCGCCCGCGCCCATCGAGCAGGCAGCCTAAACGTTTGTGAACAGGCTCTGAGACCTAATTTGAGTTTTCAGTGCGTGGCCGGAGGCTTGCCCGATGTGCGGAGCTGGCCCGCAGCCGGCTCGCTCGAGACGATAGCCGACATGTGAGCCAAGCTTAGGTGAGCGAGGTCCTCGACCGGTTTCGCGCTGGCCGCGCTGCGCGAGCAGAGATAACGCGAGCAGAGATAAGCAGCCACTGGCCCCTTACCGTCTTATTTTCGCATTGGACGTTCTGGCCAGAACTGATTACTGGCTGGGCGCCCCTGGGCTCGAGGGCACGCCACCGACGATGCCATGCACGTCGGGCCTGTCGCTGATGATCCCGGGCACGTTCGGCAGCTGGTTGTTGCGCAGCGACCTCTCTGCGTCCGGGCAGTAATTCGATATTCCCATCTTGCTGAACATCCCGGCCATGTCGGGGTTGATGGTGGTTTTTCCGTGAATGTCGGACGTCGCATTGATGAGCGTGGACATTAACGACGCAAATGACGAGCCCACTTGGGTCATCATCGGGCAGACCGACTGTCTCGAGTCGTTGGTAGGGTCGGCCTGCACCGGAGCGGCCCAGACGGCGGCCGCAGCGATCAGACCGACGGACATTGCCAGTCCCGCCCCGAAAGTCCGATTGTGCCCCATAAGTTCCTTTCCGTTGTCTCGAATGGGTGGCGCACGGCCACTGCGCGCGAAACTACCAATCGCATCCGAAGGTGCTATTTTATAATCACCGTTGTGACACGAACCCGTCACAATCCTGACTCTATAGATTTGCTTATTTACGTTAGAATTTCATTACTAAATTTAAAATCCGCCCGGCGACACGGGGCTATTTTTGAGGCTGCGTCAACTGCCGGATGAGATGCGTCGCACGGGCGCATTCTCCGGTGAGGCGACGATCCCCACGCGCGTGTTCTGGCCAATACGCCGTATTGACTGGTTCGTGGCGCTCTGTGACCATGGGGCGGTGGCCGTTGTCCGCACGCTTTCGCTTGACGCTGGGGGCCGGTCACGGTGGCGGCGTCACTACTTTTCCGGGAGGTGGAGCCGTGCGGCCAAGCGCCGAGCGTATCTTGACGACCCATGCCGGCAGTCTCCCCAGACCGCCGGAGTTGCTTGCGCAGGTATACGCTCAGGAAGTCGGTGAGCCGGTCGACACAGCCAAGGTGGGAGCCGACGTGCGCTCCGCGGTCAACGAGACCGTGCGTAAGCAACTCGATGCCGGCGTCGACGTGGTCAACGACGGCGAGGTCTCAAAGCCCTCCTATGCCACCTATGTCAAGGATCGCCTGACCGGCTTCGGTGGTGAAGGCTCACTCGAGGAGCTGGTTCCGCTGATTCTGGACCTAAGCCAGTTTCCCGACTTCGCCGCCGAGCGTGTCCCGCCGATCGTCGAGTCGCTCGCCAACATCAGATTCACCGCTTGCGACGGGCCGGTGGCGTACACCGGCCACGACGCACTGCAGACCGACATCGACAACCTGAAGGCGGCCGTGGCGGGCGCCTCGCCGGCGGGCGCGTTTATGACTGCGGCCTCGCCTGGCGTCATCTCGGTGTTCTCGCCCAACCGCTACTACTCCGGCGAGGAAGAGTATTTGGCGGCGATCGCCGACGCGATGCGTGAAGAATACGAGGCGATCCACCGAGCCGGTTTCCTGCTGCAGCTGGACTGCCCCGACCTGGCAATGACCGCGCCTGGCGCCGGCTCGCTGCAGAATTTCCGCAAGCAGATCGAGCTGCACGTTGAGGCGCTGAATCACGCCGTCGCCAACATCCCTGCCGAAGCAATGCGCATTCACGTTTGCTGGGGCAACCTTGAGATGCCTCGGACCAGTGACGTCGAACTCAAAAGCATCATCGACATCGTGCTCAAGGCCAAGCCCGCCGGGATCATGCTGATGTCTTCGAGTGGCCGCCATGCCCACGAATGGGCCGTCTTCGAAGACGTTAAGCTACCTGATGGCAAGTACGTGCTTCCAGGTGTGCTGGACCCGACCACCAACGTGGTCGAGCATCCTGAGGTCGTTGCCCAACGCCTAACCCGCTACGCCGGTGTTGTCGGCCGCGAGAACGTGATGGCGGCTACCGACTGCGGCTTCAGCACGTTTGCGGGCTACCAGCTCGTCGTTCCCAGCGTGGTGTGGGCGAAGTTGCAGGCGATGGCCGAAGGGGCAAGGCTTGCCACGCAACGTCTCTGGCACTGACACGATCACCTTGAAACGCTAATTTCCGTATCCGACTCTGCTCCACCGCGGTGAGGTGGCGGCGAACCCAAGAAGACCTGGCAGACGATGTTTTGAACGCACGTTTGCGTAGCCAGCCAATGATGCAGGCGGAGTGGCGGGGGTGGCGACCCGCGCACCGTATGGGTGGCGATGCGAAGACAGAGGAGACCAACAAGGGCAGTCAAATCGCCTGGACCACCACTCCCCTCGCGACAGGAAATGACGCCACAGGTGCATCGGTAGCGGCATGTCGTCGGCGGGATAGATTACCCTCACGAGTTATTACCCTCGCTAGTTGAGACGACGCTGGTCAAACCTCACACGGCACGCCGGTAGCTGGCGAACCGGTAGCGCAATCCGCTGCTGCTGATCTGCCATTCCCCCACGGACCCCACCCAGGTGTCGTCGAGCACCGGGGCCAGCGCGTCCCCATCTTCGGGGGGCAGGTCGATGTCGACCTCGGTGACCTCGCAGCGGGTGGCCAGTGGCAGTGCTCGCGCGTAAAGCTGCGCGCCGCCGATCACCCAGATCTGCCCCTCGCTCAGCGCCTCGCACAGGCTGCCCACCACGTCCGCACCGTGGGCTACGTAGCCAGGGTGGCGGGAGAGCACGACATTGCGCCGGCCCGGAAGCGGGCGCACGCTAGTGGGCAGCGACTCCCAGGTGCGCCGGCCCATCACCACGGTGTGACCCATGGTGAGCGCCTTGAAGTGGGCCTGGTCTTCGGGCAGCCGCCACGGGATGGCGCCGCCGCGGCCGATGACACCCGACGTCGACTGAGCCCAGATCAGGGCCACATCGGCCATGCGCGCCATCCTTCGTCATCGCTGCCTCATCGCCGCGCTTCGGCGTCGTCGGCGGCGCGGTCATATCGCGACGGGAGCTTTGATCGGCGGGTGCGGGTCATAGTTCTTGATGACGATGTCCTCATACGTGTAGTCAAAGATCGAATCACGGTGAGCCAGAGCGAGCTCCGGGTAGGCCCGCGGTTCACGCGACAGCTGCAGCCGCACCTGCTCAACGTGGTTGTCATAGATATGGCAGTCTCCGCCGGTCCAGATGAGCTCCCCGACGTCCAGGCCTGCCTGGGCGGCCATCATGTGGGTCAGCAGCGCGTAGCTGGCGATGTTGAACGGCACCCCGAGAAACAAATCCGCGCTGCGCTGATACAGCTGGCAGCTCAGCCTTCCCCCGGCAACGTAGAACTGAAACAGCAGGTGACACGGCGGTAGCGCCATGTTGGGAAGCTCGCCGACGTTCCACGCCGAGACGATGATGCGCCGCGAATTCGGGTCGGTGCGCAGCAGCTCCAGCGCCGCGCTGATCTGGTCGATGTGCTCCCCCGAGGGTGTCGGCCATGACCGCCACTGCACCCCGTAGATCGGTCCGAGATCGCCGGTGGGAGAAGCCCATTCATCCCAGATGGTGACGCCGTGCTGGTGTAGCCAGCCGATGTTGGAATCACCGCGCAAAAACCACAGCAGCTCGTAGATCACCGATTTAACGTGCACCTTCTTGGTGGTGATCAGCGGAAAGCCGGCCGAGAGGTCATAGCGCATCTGCCGGCCGAAAAGGCTGCGGGTTCCGGTGCCGGTGCGGTCGGCCTTGGGTACCCCCCGCTCCAGCACCAGGCGCAGCAAATCCTCGTAAGGCGTGGGAACGGGCACGCGCCCAGCTTAGCGGCGATCACAGGCGCGGCGAAGCCCGCTGCGGGCGGGTCGGCGCCGATGAGTGTGCGCCGCATGTGCGCCGAACACCGAGGAGTACAACGGAAGCCATGCCTCACATCACCGACACCATCGGCACCGCCGACGGCGTGTGCACCGTACAGCTGTTCACCCCCGACGACCCCGATCCCGGCGGCCCCTGGCCGGGTGTGGTCATGTACCCCGACGCCGGCGGCGTGCGAGACACCTTCTTCCAGATGGCCGCCAAGCTGGCGGGCTTCGGATATGCGGTGCTGCTGCCGGATATCTACTACCGGCACGGCGCCTGGGCTCCCTTCGACATGCGCACCGTGTTCGGCAACCCCGGGGAGCGCCAGCGGCTGATGTCGATGATCGCCAGCGTCACCCCGGACATGATGGCCAGCGACGCCGCCGCGTTCTTCGACTACCTGGCCGCCCGCCCCGAGGTCACCGGCGAGCGGTTCGGCACCACCGGTTACTGCATGGGCGGGCGGACGTCGCTGGTGGTGGCCGGACGGGTTCCGGAGCGGGTGGCAGCCGCCGCGTCGTTCCACGGCGGTGGGCTGGCGACCGACAAGCCCGACAGCCCGCATCTGCTGGCCGACAGGATCCGGGCCGCGGTCTATGTGGCCGCGGCGACAAACGACGGCTCGTTCACCCCCGAGCAGGCCGAACAGCTCGACAAAGCGCTCACGGCGGCCGGCGTGCCGCACACCATCGAGACCTATCCCGCCGCGCACGGGTTCGCGGTGCCCGACAACGCGCCCTACGACCCCGCCGCGGCCGAGCGGCATTGGGCGGCGACACGACAGTTCTTCGGCTCCGCGCTGCCCCGATGACCGCCGGGTCATCGCCCCCGGGGCTGCGGCCGTCGGGGCCGGGTAGGGCCGGCCGTCGCCCGCAGCCCCAGCGGCGGCGCCGCTACAGGGTGCGGGCTAGCCGGCTCGCGAGCAGGCCGGCAAACTTCGCCGGGTCCTCGGGCACGTCGCCCTCCGCGAGCAGGGCGGTGCCGTAGAGCAACTCCGCGGCTTCGGCGAGCTCCCCGGAGCGTGAGCCATCGTCCGGGCGGTTCGTGTAAGCCTGGTGCAGGCCGACGACCAGCGGATGCTTCGGGTTGAGTTCGAGTATCCGTTTGCTGGCGGGAACCGGCTGCCCGGAAGCCCGGTACAAGCGCGCCAGCGCCGGGGTGAACCCGAAGGTGGGGGTGATCAGGCACGCCGGGGACTGCGTCAGCCGTGCGGACAACCGGACGTCGGTGACGTGATCACTCAACGTCTCCTTCAACCAGCTCAGCAGGTCGGCGAACTCCTGGCGTTGTTGCTCGCGCTCGGCCTCGTGCGCTTTCTTGTCCTCGTCGGAGTCGAGGTCCACCTCGCCCTTGGCCACCGACTGCAGCGGTTTGCCGTCGAACTCGCTCACCGATCCCGTCCAGATCTCATCGACCGGGTCGGTGAGCAGCAGCACCTCATAACCCTTGGCCCTAAACGCCTCCAGGTGCGGCGCGTTGAGGAGTTGCTCACGCGATTGACCGGTGGCGTAAAAGATCTGCTGCTGGCCGTCTTTCATGCGCTCGACGTACTCGGCCAGGGTGGTGGGCTGCTCGTCGCTGTGGGTTGAGGCAAACGAGCAAATACGCAACAGCGTGTCTCGGTTGTCGAAGTCGGATATCAGGCCCTCTTTGAGCGCCGGGCCGAACTGGGTCCACAGCGTGCGGTAGTCCTCCGGGCGCTGGGACTGCAGCTCCTGGATCGTCAAGAGCACTTTTTTGGTCAGCCGCCGGCGAATCGCCGTGACCTGCCGGTCCTGCTGCAGCATTTCGCGGGACACGTTGAGCGACATGTCCTCTGCGTCGACGACCCCCTTGACGAAACGCAGGTAGCGGGGCATGAGCTGCTCGCAGTCGCCCATGATGAACACCCGCTTGACATACAGCTGCAGCCCGACCTTGGCGTCGCGGCTAAACAGGTCGAACGGCGCGTGCGACGGGATAAACAGCAGGGCCTGATACTCGAAGGTGCCCTCGCCCTTCATCACGATGACCTCCAGCGGGTCATCCCAGGCGCGGGCGATGTGCTTGTAGAACTCCTTGTACTCCTCGTCGCTGACCTCGTCTTTGGACTTGGTCCACAACGCCTTCATCGAGTTGAGGGTCTCGGTTTCGAGGGTGATCACCTCCGGGCCCGCTGGGCGGCCCTCGGCGCCTTCCTGGCCGCCTTCATTGGGGGCCGGGCTGCGCCGCTCGACCTGCATCCGGATGGGCCAGGCGATGAAATCGGAGTACTTCTTGACCAGTTGGCGGATCTTCCACTCCGCGGTGTAGTCATGCAGCTCGTCCTCGGCGTCTGCGGGTTTGAGATGCAGTGTCACCGCCGTTCCCTGCGGCGCATCGTCGACGGACTCGATGCTGTAGGTGCCCTCACCGCTGGACACCCACCGGGTGGCCGTGCTCTCGCCGGCCTTGCGGGTGAGCAGCTCGACCTTGTCGGCCACCATGAACGTCGAGTAGAAGCCGATGCCAAACTGGCCGATCAGTTCCTCGGAGGCGACCGCCTGCTTGGCCTCACGCAATTTTTGACGCAGCTCGGCGGTGCCGGACTTGGCCAGGGTTCCGATCAGGTCCACGACCTCCTCGCGCGACATACCGATACCGTTGTCGCGGACGGTCAGGGTGCGCGCCCCCTTGTCGGTCTCGATCTCGATGTGCAGATCGGACACGTCAATGCTATTGGGGTCCAGGTCCTTGTTTCGCAACGCCTCCAGCCGCAGCTTGTCCAGCGCGTCGGAGGCGTTTGAGATCAACTCCCGCAGAAACGCGTCCTTGTGCGAGTACACCGAGTGGACCAGCAGATCCAGCAGTTGGCGCGCCTCCGCCTGAAACTCCAACTCTTCCACGTGTGCCGTCATGCGAGTGCGTTACCTCCGTTTCGATACCGCAAACATTATCCCCAGCGCGTCGGCGAGCAGCCTCGTCAGGATTCAGCAGAGACGGGAAAGCCGCCCCCGATCCCCGGCCAGCACCCGGTCGGTTCCCCGACGCGGCGCCGGCCGGTCACCTGTCCTCCGGCCGGAACGACCGCGCGTCACCGAGCAGCTGCCCACCGTCGACGACCATGATCTCGCCGGTAATCCAGCTGGCCGCATCGGAGACCAGAAAGGCGACCGCGGCCGCCACATCCGCGGGCTCGCCGATCCGCCCCAGCGCGGTGGACGCCGACAGCGCCTGCTCGTAGTCCTTCCACAGGGCCTGCGAGAGCCTGGTGCGCACCACTCCCGGGCAGATCGCGTTGACTCGCACCCGGGGTGACAGCTCCAGCGCCAGTTGCTTGGTGACGTGGATAAGCGCGGCTTTCGTGGTGTTGTACAGCCCGAGGTTCGGCGCGACGTGCAGGCCGCCGATGGAGGCGATGTTGACCACCGCCCCGCCGTGCTCACCCATCCACCCCTTGACGGCCAGCGAAGCCCACAGCAGCGGGGCCCACAGGTTGACGTCGAAGATCTTGGCGAAGCGGGCATGGTCCTGCTCGATCAGCGGACCGAACGCGGGATTGGTGCCGGCGTTGTTGACCAGGATGTCCACGCTGCCGAAACGGTCGAGCGTGATATCGAGGCAGTGTTGAGCGGCACCACCGTCGGCCGCGTGGGCGGCGACGCCGAGGGCGTTGCCACCGACCTGCGCGGCCGCCGCGTCGGCGTTCTCCTGGGTGCGGGAGGTGAGCACCACGTTGGCGCCGGCGGTGGCGAGTTCGCGCGCGACCGCCAGCCCGATTCCCCGCGACGCGCCGGTGACGATCGCGGTGCGTCCGGCCAAGTCCACAGCGCTCATCGGTACCCTTTCTGCGATGCGTCCCGGGTGCGGCACGCGACGCGCGGCGGTTGTCGCGGACCTGTCGTCATCACGGCATCAACGTCGCGGCCAGCGTCCCACCCAGTTCGTAGGCCCGCTCGCGAATCACCGCGTCGAGCGCGCCGACCACCTCGAGCGCGTCGGCGGCTTTGGTCAGCGACAGCCCGGTGGCGACCTTGTCCACCGCCGCGGCCGCGCCCACGGTGTCGTTGTTGCCGTGCACCCACAGACCGTAGGGCCGCCCGGCCACGTAGTCCAGGCTCGGGTAGTAGACGATATCGAAGAAGTGCTTGAGCGCGCCGGACATGTAACCGAGGTTGGCGGTCGTGCCGAAAAGGTAGCCGTCGGCGGCAAGCATGTCCGAGACCGTCGCGGCCAGCGCCGGGCGGACCACCACGTCGACGCCTTCGATTTCGGGATCATTGGCTCCGGCCAGCACGGCCTCGAGCAGTTCGCGAGTGGTCGGCGACGGGGTGTGGTGGACCACCAGCAAGGTTTTGCTCATACGCTCCCCGAGGGTCGTCATGACGGCGCGCCACTTGCGGGTTTCGCTCCGGTCATCTCAGGTTAAGCAGGGGCTCCAGACCGACCGTCAGGCCTGGGCGCTCTTTGACGCGGCGCACCGCCATCAGGACGCCGGGCACAAATGAGGTGCGATCCAGGCTGTCGTGGCGGATGGTCAGCGTCTCCCCGGTGGTGCCGAAAAGCACCTCCTGGTGGGCGAGCAGCCCGGCCAATCGCACTGCGTGCACCGGGATTCCCGCGACATCGGCGCCGCGGGCACCGGGGAGACCGGTGCGGGTGGCATCGGGGTTGGGCGGCAGGTCTTTTCGCGCCTCGGCGATGAGGGTGGCGGTGCGCACCGCGGTGCCCGACGGGGCGTCAACCTTGTGCGGGTGGTGCAGCTCGACGATCTCCGCCGAGTCGTAGAACGGGGCGGCCTGCTTGGCGAAATGCATACACAGCACGGCCCCGATCGCGAAGTTGGGCGCGATCAGCGCGGCGGTGCCGGGTTTGGCGGCCAGCCAGGCGCGCACCTGCCGCAGCCGCTCGCCGGTGAAGCCCGTGGTCCCGACCACTGCATGAATCCCGTTGTCGATCACGAACTTCAGGTTGTTCATCACGACGTCGGGGTTGGTGAAGTCGATGACGACCTCGGTCTGGCTGTCGGTCAGCAGGCTCAGCGGATCACCGGCGTCGACCTCGGCGGAGAGCGTCAGGTCCTCGGCTTCCTGCACGGCGCGCACCATTGTGGAGCCTACTTTGCCTTTGGCTCCCAGCACTGCCACCCGCATGGCGTTAACCCTAGCCGCAATGCCGGGTAGTTAAGGCGTCGCGGGAGCTGTCAAGGTGACACGCGGTGCTTATGTGGCGCGTGTTGTGTAACGATATGGGTGCGACTCCTGGTAGAAGAACGGTCGACGAAGATCCAATTCTGCTACCGAGGAGTCGCGGTGCCGAATTCTGCCATGCCCGAATCCGTACGTCGTGCCGAACTCTTGGCTCCAGGTCATCTGGGCGAGCTGACCTGGCAGATCCCGGTGGAGTTGGTGGACGCGGTGCTGGCTGAGACCGGCAGCACCCAGCGGCGGCTGCGGGTGCTGCCCTCGCGGGTGGGGGTGTACTTCGTGCTGGCGATGTGCCTATTCCCCGGATTGGGTTACCGCAAGGTTTGGGCCAAGCTCACCGCAGCCCTGCCGGGCCGCCGCAGATCGTTGTCGGACAAGGCGCTTCGAGATCTGCGTCGCCGCCTTGGCGCCGCACCGATGCGGTCGTTATTCGAAGTGCTGGCCGGCCCGGTGGCCGCACCGGACACCCCAGGCGTGCGGTTCGGGCACTATCGCACCGTCGCGTTCGATGGGTGCGTGTCGTTCAAGGTCGCTGACAGCGACCGCAACCGCTGCTGGCTGGGCAAACTCAAGGCCTCGCTCGGGGTCACCGGGTATCCGGTGATCAGGCTGATGAGCGTGGTCGAGACCGGTACCCGGGCGCTGCTGGGGGCGGTGTTCGGACCGCCGTCCACCGGCGAGACCGACTACGCCCGGCGACTGTTGCACCTGCTCAACGCACAGATGCTGGTGCTATGCGACCGCGGATTCGACGGTGAAACCTTCCTGACCGAGCTGGCCGGCACCGGCGCGCAGTTCCTCGTCCGGCTGTGCGCCACCCGCCGCCTGCCCGTACTCGCGCGCCTCGACGACGGCTCCTACCTGTCGCGCATCGGAACATTGCCGGTGCGGATCATCACCGCCGATATCACCGTCACCTGCGCTGATGGCACCCGCTACACAGCGGCCTACCGGTTGGCCACCACCTTGTGCGACCCGCGCCGCTATCCCGCGCGGCGGTTCATCGCCGTCTATCACCAGCGCTGGGAGCACGAGATCGCCTACCTGGCGCTGCGGCACACTCTGGCCGCCGGCCGCGTGTTGCGATCGACCGACCCGGCCGGACTCGAACAGGAAATGTGGGCGCTGCTGACCGTCTACCAGGCGCTGCGGCGTGCCATGGTCAGTGCGGTCGAATCCCGCCCCGGTACTGACCCGGACCGGGCCAGCTTCACCACCGCTTTGGAAACGGCGAAAGACCTGCTGGTCAACGCCGCCAACGTGACCAACGACACCGACCTCGTCGGGCACATCGGCCGCGCCGTGCTCGCTGACCTGCTCCCACCCCGGCGACCACGTACCAGCGTCCGCAAGGTCAAATCCCCACTGTCGCGCTACAACAAGAAAGACCCCTATCGGCCCGAACGCAGCACACCGATCACCAGCATCACCGCCATCATCAACGACCCCGAACCCAAACATGCGACACACGAGTCGAAATCGTTGACAACAGCCCTCGGACCTTAACTACCCGGCATTGACCCTAGCCGGGCTTCGCCCCATCCCGACGGGCATGCTGGCTGGTGTCGTTTTGGGGGCTTCGGTTCGGACGGGATGAAGACCCTGGTCGAAACGTGTCGATCGGGTGTATGAACCGCCTGTAGCGGTTGGTGGGTCGTTGCTGACCGCCCGTCCGAACCGGAGCCCATGATGACCGTAGCGCGCAGTGCCGGCGATGTCTTGTCCGATCACACGGTGTTCGAGATCGAGTCGATCGACCGGATGTATCTCAACGTGTGGGTCCCGCGGCTGGCCTACGGCGCCGGGGTGCAGGGGTTCTTCGTTGGTCACCGCGGCCACCTCTACGCCTCCACCGCGTTGATGGATCCGATGACCAAGGCGTTCGTCGCCGGCATCCACGGCTTCGTCGCCGCACGAGGTCTGGAGTTGGTGTCGTTCGGCAAGGAGCGCAAGGACGATGTGGCCCAGCAGTTCCTGGCCCGGTTCACCGGCACCGAGGGGGTGTTGTTCGTCGGGCGGGCGCAGGAGAAGGCGCTGGTGTGGCGCACCCAGCGTCGCTACAGCCAGGCCGGGGAGCCCTACGCCTGGCTGGTGCGCTCCACGGCGTTTATTAACTACTTTTATTTTTATTGCTTGGATGCCGATTTCGGTCCGTTCTTCATCAAGTTCAGCACCTACTTCCCCTACACCGCCAAGTTGTGCATTAACGGCAACGAATGCGCCAAATGGGTTTCCCCTGAAAACGTGGAGGTTTCCGTTATGCGGCCTCCGGTTGGATGGCCGTGATTTTTTCGTATTCGACGGGTGGCAGCAACCCGGCTGAGCTGTGCCGGCGTCGGGTGTTGTAGAACTCGTAGCACCAGGTGGTGATGGCCTCGCGTGCTTGTGCCTTGGTGGCGAAGTGGTGGCGGGACAGCACCTCGTGTTCGAGGGTGGAAAAGAACGCCTCGCGGGCGGCGTTGTCGAAGCACGACCCGACACGTCCCATCGATTGGCGCACCCCGAGCTTGCGGCACAGCTTAGTGAAATCATTGGCGGTGTAGGTAGATCCGCGATCAGTGTGAAAGATCACGCCAGCGATCGCTGCGCGCCCGCCACGTACTGCGACGGCCATCTTGATCGCGTCGCTGGCAAGCTCCGCATCGGGGTGCTCCGACATCGGGCAAGCCAGCAAACGTCGCCCGCACAGGTCCAGGACCGAAGCCAAATACAGTTTGGCCTCATCGGTGGGGATTTCGGTGATATCACCGCACCACTTACGGTCGGGCGCTGCGGCGGTGAAGTCCCGTTTGAGCAGGTCGGGGAACTTAGGTGCCTTCTTGTCCTGGCGGGTCAACCCCCTGGGGCGCTTAGGCTTGCGCCCGGCCAGCCCGTGCCGGCGCATCGAGTCGGCCACCGTGTTCACGCTGACCTTCCAGCCTTCAGCGAGCAGGTCGGCGTGGATCCGCGGCGAGCCGTACGTGCGCTGGGAGCGCTCGAACAGCTCCGCCACTCGCGCATCCAGCTGCGCGCGGCGTCGCTGCCGCTCAGTGGGCTCGCGGTCCAGGTCGGGTGGCCGGAGGGGGTCGCACCCTCCGGCTCCCACGGAACCGTACGTGAACCTCTCGATTCATACGGCTCTTGTCACCTTGATCACCAGACGGCCGGGACGGCAGTGGTCCAGGCCCAGTGGGCGAAGAACCGCGAGTACTGAGTGGTGACCCGCTGCCACGCTTGCTGAAACGCACGGCGTCCCTGCAGCCGCCGGTATTTCTTGCGGACCCAACGCATCAGGTAGGCATTGATGCGTGTCAGGAGGGGATACAGCGCCGACCGATAGAAAGCGCCGTAGTAATTCATCCAGCCGCGCACGATGGGATTGAGCCACCGTGCGAGCTCGGAGAAGGATTGCCCGGTGCGCTGGTGCAGTCGCCAGGACCGTACTTCGCGTCCGATCTTCGTCAAGGCGTCCCTGCTGACCGCAGGCGAGAACGAGACGAACATGCTCCCGTCCTTGGCCCGCGCTCCCCGTGGCCGGAACGTGAAGCCGAGGAAGGTAAACGACGTGTGCGCATAGTCACCGCGCCGTTTGCCGTCCTTGCAGTACACGATCCGGGTCTTGTCGGGATGCAGCCGCAGCCCGACGTCGACCATCCTGTCTTGCAGCGCGGCCAACACCCGGTGGGCCTGGCGCTCGCTGACACAGTGCACCACCGCGTCATCGACATAGCGCTCGAACCGGACGGTCGGGAACTCCCGACCCATCCACGCGTCGAACGCGTAGTGCAAGAACAGGTTTGCCAGCACGGGCGAGACCGGCGAACCCTGCGGGGTGCCCCGGTCTCGCTGTTGCAGGGTGCCGTCGGGCAACTGCACCGGGGCTTGCAGCCACCGGCGCACATACAACATCACCCACGGCAAATCGGTGTTGGCCTGCACCGCCTTGAGCATCAGGTCCCAAGACACGCTGTCGAAAAACTTTTGGATGTCCAAATCGATCACCCAGTCGGTTTTCCAGCAGCGTTGCCGGCATACGCCCACCGCGTCCACTGCCGAGCGGCCCGGGCGGTAGCCATAAGAGTCGTCGTGGAAGATCGTCTCGACCCTCGGCTTCAACTGCTCTGCGACCACCGTTTGCGCCACCCGGTCAGCGATGGTAGGCACGCCCAGCATTCGGGTCCCGCCGCCGTGCGGCTTGGGTATCTCCACCGCACGCACCGGAGGCGGAAAGTAACTGCCCGACGACATCCGGTTCCACACCTTATACAGGTTGTCCTGCAGGTCGGCCTCGAATGCCTCGATTGTTACTTCGTCCACGCCCGGTGCGCCCTTGTTCGCCTTGACCTTCTCCCATGCCTCCTGGACCGCCCACTTCGAAATCTCGAATGGCTTGTCCGGCAACTTCAACGCGTTCATGCGACTCCTCCTGAACCCCAGCGGGTTTCAGTTGCTCTAACGAACACCGTCACAGATGACCCGGCCCCTTCGCTCCACCCCCATTACAGGAGCTTCATCACTACTACGAGCCAGTCCGCCAGCCGGACCCGCGACGGTACTCACACCCACGCCAGGCGCGGGCTACTCCCTCTCGCCCGCTCGGAAACCCGAACGAAACGTATCGGCTCCGGCTCTCTCCCGTTCCATGCAGAAGCCGCAGACCGGGCTCGCGTCGCCTCCATGCCGGACACCGCCTGGCCAATCAGCGGGCACCCGCCAGACTGATCCCGGGATCAAATGGACACCCCGGTTTCGATGCCACCTGTTTCTATTTCGACACGTCAACAGCGATTCGCTCGCGCTCGCCTTCCCGATCCCCACCTGACACGTCATGCGCGCCGTGTCCACATCGCTCACCACGGTCACGTCTCCGATTCCGCAGCATGTGGTGGTTTGAAGCCTCCCCCCGCAGGGCGGCTCCGAAGGGCCGACAATCCTTCATCTTCTGCACAGCACCGCTTCTGGAAGCTCTACCTACATCTCACTCCCTTCCACGTTCGGGACGCACCCACTTATAGAACCAGGAAACGCTGACCCCCAAAAGCGCGCAGCACACCGTGTGTGGCACCCGATGCAAGGTCCTCTGGTCGGCGATAAAGCGGGCCACACTCACCTCGTCGCCTCCTTTACCCAGCCGACCACGGATCGCTTGAGCACATCACGCTTCATGCGCAGCTCGGCGACCTCGGCGCGCAGCCGCTTCAACTCGGCGATATCACCGGTGGAAAGCCCCTGGGCGCCTTCCCGCTCAGCACGATCTTTGGCAACCCAATTACCCAGGGTGCCCGGATGGATCCCGAGGTCTCGGGCCACCTGCGCGATCGGCTTACCGGTATCCCGGACTATCCGCACCGCTCCCTCCCCCAAACTCCCGGTCGAACTTCCTGCGCGTCTCTGACATGCCCTTACCTCATAGTGCATGCCTCCACACTTTCGGGGGATTTCCCCAAACGCCAGGCGGCGAAGGCCGGCATCGGGTTCGAAGCGCTCGACAATGGGTTCGCCGCGGTCGATGATGTGACGGCCGTGCAGGCGATCTGCGACAGCCTGGGACCCGAGCAGATCGACGCGCTGCTGCGCAAGTGGCTGCGCATTCTGCCCAACCCGTTCACCGGCGAGGATGAAGCGGCCGGCTATCGCTACGAGCTGTCGATCCTGCAGGCCGAGTTCTCGCTGACCCAGATGTTGGACGCGCCGGTGTCGGGCCGGATCTTCTTCGAGCAAGTCATCCGCGACAACCTCGACATCGGCCGCCCGGACAACGTCGCGTTGATATTCCACCGCCGCATTGTGCGCACCGGAAAACACAAGACCCCGGGCCGGTTCCGCACCCGGGTGATCACCAACGGCGTCATCCCGTCACTGCACGTCGACTACAAGAACGCCAAAATCAAGCAGTACTACAAACAAGGGAGGGCGCTGCGCACTGAGACCACCATCAACAACCCCCACGACTTCGGTGTCACCAAACGGCTGACCAGCCTGCCCGACCTGCGGCAGCTCGGCTTTTCGGCCAACCGGCGCCTTTTGGGCGTCCAAACCATCAGCCACGACCCGATCCGCGGCGCCAAAACATTCACCGACCTGACCACACCAGTCTTCACCGACTCCGGTACCCGCATACCCGGGCTGCGTTTCGGTGACATCCGAGTACACGCCCTGCTGCAGGTTTTGCTCGTCCACCGGCTCCTGGTCCACGGCTTCACCAGCCGTGACCTGCGCACCCTGATCGCGCCCCTGCTCGGCAAGACCGCCGAACACATCACCGCCGGCCAGATGACCTACGACCTGCGACGCCTGCGCGCCCACGGCCTCATCCAACGCGTCCCCCACACCCGCCGCTACACCGTCACCGCAACCGGACTGCAACACGCATTCTTATTCACCCGCGTCCACGACCACCTGCTGCGCGCCGGACTCGCCCAGGTCAGCGACCCCAGCCCACCGCGAAAATCCAAGCTGCACAACGCCTCCCGCGCATATCAAGCCGCCATCGACGAACTCACCCGACAGGCCCTACACGCCGCCTGAGCATTCGCGACTCGTTCGCCATACTTGACTCAATATTCACGGCGAGGACGCCTAAGCTAGCTAAAGCGTGTCGAACAACTCTGTTAAGTGTTCGGCACCGCCCTTCTCGGGCGTCGTCGGTTCAGGCCGCTGGTGCGGCGTGAAGGTCGGTTCCCGCGTCATCCGGGCTGGTTTCACCAACACGTGGGTGTTGGCCAGCGCCGTCCCGTCGGCGGGCATTGGTGGCCCGGCCTGCTGCTTGGGGGTCCGGGGATCGGTTTGGGTCATGATGGGCCTGGCCCCAGCGGGCCAGATTTGTCGCGGCGTTGGTGTCTGGGGCGCCGGTATGCCCGCACCCACAGCTGAACACCCGATCGGCCAGGGCCAGCTCGGTGGTGACCGCCCCGCATCGCGGGCACAGCCGGGTCGAGGGATACCAGCGGTCGGCCTCGATGAGCTGCCCGCCGCGCCACGCCTGCTTGTAGCACGGCATCCGGGCGAACTCTGACCAGCCGGCATCGCAGATCGCGCGGGCCAGCCGATGGTCGGCCAGCATTCCGGTCACGTTGAGGTTTTCGATGACGATCTGGTCGTGGGTCTTGACCAGCTCGCCGGATACCTGGTGCAGGAAATGGCGGCGCACGCCTGCCACACGGTGATGACGCCGGCCCAACCGGGCGGCGGCATCGGTGCGGTTGCGTGATCCTTTCTTCTTGCGTGACAACGATTTCGACAACCGCCGCTGATGAGCGATGCCGGTGGCCAGCGCCTTGGGCGCGTCACTGATACGGGCGACCTCGGCGCCCTCGGCGGTGGCGGCGACCACAAACGCCGACAGGCCGCGATCCACCCCCACCCAGTCGCCGGCATCGTCGGTGCGGGCCGGGTGCTGATGGGCGGGGTGCACGTCGGCGGCCTCGACATTCAACGCACACCACCACCTGCCCCCGTGATGGCTGATGGTCGCGAACAAGATTGTCGCTCGCTGTTTGGCGATCATGCGCCGCAGGCGGCGGGTGTCCTCACGCACCGCGACAGCACCACTACCGGGCAGCGTGAGCGAGCGGGGCCGGTCGTTGTCGCCGATGCGGATCGCCTCAGGTTTGCCTTTGGGGTGCTTGTTGCGCAGCCGAAACGACGGGATGTCGCCGGCCTTTTTCTTAAACCGCGGGAACCCGACCCGGCGGCCTTTGCGCTTACCGCAGCGTGAATCCGACCAGGCTTTCAGCCCTTTGCCGAGGTCTACAGCGGCTTCCTCGAACACCTGCTGGCACACCTGGCTCCGCCAGCACAAACCGGTCACCACCACCTCGGCGGCGCCGTGGGCATCGACAGCGAACACCCGCCCGGCGTCCTTGGTTTTCTTCCCCGCGTTGAAGGTGTTGATCAGATCAAACCCCGCCCAGGGCACATCAACGCGCCGATCGGCGCGACGTCGCGTGAGAGCAGGCTTGACGATCCGTAGGCACTGGTTGAACGCGAACCGCGACGCCCCGGCGTGGCGGGCCAGCACCTCACACTGCTCGACGGTGGGGTCGAGACGAAATCGGAATGTGGTGTGGCGGCTCATCGCCGATCAGCGTCGCACACCACACCGACAAGCGCCCTGGCCAGCGACGACGTGTCGGAGCATCGGATCACCATCGACGCTCCTGTCACCCCAACCTGCCCGGGCGGCGCCGGTACCGCTCCGATGTGTCTGATACCGCGTGGGCGCGCATCGCCGGCTTCCTCGTCCCGAAACATCCCAAAGGCGCTCGGCCCTGCCCACCGCAGCGGTGGCGCGAGCACCTCGACGCCTGCCTGTATGTGCTGCGCGCCGGGTGCGCGTGGCGGCACCTGCCGCACGACGTCACCGCGTCCTGGTCGGCCGCGCACAAACACTTCCTACGCTGGTGCCGCGACGGCACCTGGGCGCGAATCCTCACCACGGTCCGCGGCGAGGTCCGCGCCCGATCGGGGCGGCACCGCCGGCCCACCGCGGCCGTCGTTGATTCCTCCAGCCTCAAAGCGTCCCCGATGGCCGGGCCGCGCAGCTTCGACGGCGCCAAGAAAGTCGACGGCGTCAAACGCCACGTGCTCGTCGACACCACCGCTGTGCTGGTCGCCGCTGTCGTCACCGCAGCCGACGTGACCGACCGGGCAGCATTCCCCACGCTGCTGGGTAAGGCCAAGCGGGTCGCCCCCACCATCAGCCACGTGTGGGTGGACAACGGCTACACCGGGCAGGCCGTCACCACCGCAGCAGCCAAGGCCGGTGTCACCGTGGACGTGGTGTCCGGGCCGAAACCCGGCCACGGGTTCATCGTCCAGCCCCCACGCTGGGTAGTCGAACGCACCAACGGCTGGATCAACCACTGCCGCCGCATCGACCGCCACTACGAAACCACCCTGGCCGCCCACGAAGGCTTCCCCTACCTCAGCCAAATCGCTTTACTACTTCGACGACTCGACCGCAGCCAGTTGCTCGACACGCTTTAGCCCGCGCCGCCCACTGCCCCTTGCCCGCTGCCCCTTGCCCGGTTGGGCACGCTGCCCCTTGCCCGGTTGGGCACGCTGATGCGCGGGACGTCCACCGCGAGCGGGCGATAGCGACGGCGACGTTATCACCGCCTGGCCGCCGAAGACCCCCGGCACCGCTATTCACGTGCTGTTCACACGGTGTTGGCTGGCACTGATTTGATTTATGTCAATATAGATATGTGTTGACCACCGATGACGTGCTTACCACTGTCTCGGGCTGCGAGGTTGCGCCGTTGACGCGTGCGCCGCTCTCCCCCGAGGCAGCCAGCGAGCTGGCCGGCAAGCTGAAAGCATTATCGGATCCGGTGCGTCTGCGGCTGTTGAGCTTTGTGGCCAGCCACCGCGGCGGCGAGGTGTGCGTTTGCGAGCTCTCCGCTGGTGTTGCAGTAAGCCAGCCCACCATTTCACATCACTTGAAGACGCTCAAGACCGCGGGGTTGCTTACCAGCGAACGCCGCGGCTCGTGGGTGTACTACCGGGTAGTCCCCGAAGCGCTGCAACAGCTTTCCACTCTCCTTCATGTTCATGCCGAAAGCCTCCACGGAGCCGCCCGGTGAACCTTGGCGGGCTGGCGCGGCGGCCCGACGGCCGGGGTTCCCGGGCAGCAGTCTCGCCACTCCAGCGCAGCAAACCTCGTCCGACGAAGAGAAGGGTTTTGACTAGATGAGCGACTACCCCGCCCAGCCCCTCCCCAGCTCGCCGGCCAGCGCCCATGTCGCGGACCGGCTGTCGACCGTGGACCGTTTCCTGCCGTTGTGGATCGGGCTGGCCATGGCGGCCGGGCTGCTCTTGGGGCGCTGGACTCCCGGTCTGGCCAGCGGGCTGGACGCGGTGTCGATCCACGGCACCAGCCTGCCGATCGCCATCGGGCTGCTGCTGATGATGTACCCGGTGCTGGCTAAGGTCCGCTACCGGGAGGTCGGGCGGATCACGGCGGATCGCCGCATGATCACCGCGTCGCTGATCCTCAACTGGGTCATCGGCCCGGCGGTGATGTTCACCCTGGCCTGGCTGCTGCTGCCCGACCTGCCCGCCTACCGCACCGGCGTCATCCTGGTCGGGCTGGCCCGCTGCATCGCCATGGTGCTCATCTGGACCGACTTGGCCTGCGGTGACCGGGAGATGGCCGCCGTGCTGGTCGCCCTCAACGCCATCTTCCAGGTGCTGGCCTACGCCGCGCTCGGGGTGTTCTACCTCAACGTGCTGCCCGGCTGGCTCGGCCTGCCCACCCAGAGCCTGCGCGTCTCCTTCGCCGGCATCGCCGTCACCGTTGTGGTGTTCCTGGGCATCCCGCTGGTCGCCGGATTCCTCACCAGGACACTCGGGGAACGCGCCCGCGGCCAGCAATGGTATGAGGACCGGCTGCTACCGCGCATTGGGCCACTCGCCCTCTATGGGCTGTTGTTCACCGTGGTGGTGCTGTTTGCGCTGCAGGGCAAGACGATTACCTCTCAACCGGTGAATGTGGCCCGGATAGCGCTGCCGCTGCTGGCCTACTTCGCCGTGATGTGGGCCGGCGGGCTCGCCGTCGCCCGCTGGCTGCGCCTGCCGTATCCGCGCGCTGCGGCGCTGGCGTTTTCCGCCGCCAGCAACGACTTCGAGCTCGCTATCGCGGTCGCTATCGGCGTATTCGGTGCCACATCCGGCCAGGCCCTGGCCGGGGTCGTCGGCCCGCTGATCGAGGTCCCGGTGCTGCTCGGCCTGGTCTACGTGGCCCTGTGGCTGCAACGCCGGCTGGCTTGGCCGCAAGAGACCAAGCGCAGCGCCACCCACCGCGGGCCGGCCTACCGCTGAGGAAGACCGCTCATGGCAAACCGTCATATCATCGCCGTCGGCGGCAGCGACGCCGGCATCAGTGCGGCCCTGCGCGCCCGCGAACTAGACCCCACGAGCGCGGTGACGGTGGTGGTCGCTGACGTCTACCCCAACTTCTCGATCTGCGGCATTCCCTACTATGTCTCTGGGGAGGTCACCCACTGGAGCAACCTGGCGCATCGCACCGGCGCCGAGCTGGCGGCCACCGGCATGCGAGTGCTCACCAACACCCGCGCCACCCGTATCGACCCCGACGCCCACACTCTCGAGATCCTGGATGCCGCCGGCAAACCGGGCCGGTTGCCCTACGACGCCTTGATCATCGGCACCGGTGCCACCAGCGCGCGCCCACCCATCAGCGGACTCACCGGCTCCGGGCGACTCGGTCCGCAAGACGGGGTGCACCTGCTGCACTCGATGGGCGACACCGTCACTGTCATGGAGTCGCTGGCCGCCCGAAACCCGAAGACAGCAGCCATTATCGGGGCCGGCTATATCGGGCTGGAGATGGCCGAAGCGCTCACCATGCGCGGCATCGCGGTCACCCAGATCGAAGCCCTTCCCGAGGTGCTGCCCACCGTCGACGCCCAACTTGGCGCCCTCATCCGCGCTGAGCTCGAGCGCCACGGGGTCGAGGTGCTCACCAACACCACGGTCACCGCGATCACCCGAGCCGACACCGGGGCGCTCACCGTCACCGCGCGTCACGATGACCAAATCATCACCCGCACAGTAGAGTTCATTTTGGTCGTGGTCGGGGTGCGGCCCGATGCCGACCTGGCCGCCAACGCTGGGGTGCACTGCGGCGTCAAGGGCGCCATCGCGGTCGATGAGGCCATGCGCACCAATGTGCCGGATGTTTTCGCCGCCGGTGATTGCGTACACACCCACCACCGCCTGTTGGGACTGACCTGGTTGCCGTTGGGCACCACCGCCCACAAACAGGGCCGGGTCGCCGGCGAAAACGCCGTCGGCGGTGAGGCGCGCTTCGCCGGGAGCCTGGGCACCCAAGTGGTCAAGGTGTTCGACCTGGTGGCGGCGCGCACCGGACTGCGCGACCACGAGGCCCGTGCGGCGGATCGCGGTTGGGCGCCGGCCACCAGCGCCAGCAGTCCCGATGACCACAAGGCCTATTACCCGGGCGCCACCCCCATCCACATCCGCATCACCGGCGACGCGCGCACCGGCATGCTGCTGGGGGCTCAGCTCGTCGGACACCGCAGCGCCGAGATCGCCAAGCGCGTCGACATCTTCGCCACCGCCATCTTTAACGCCCTGACGGTCGACGCCATCGGCGACCTTGATCTTTCCTACACCCCACCGCTGGGCTCACCATGGGACGCAACACAAATTGCGGCCCACGACTGGGTGCGCCAATACCGCGGGCCCACCAATTGACCGGGGGCGTTCGTGACGTCCGGTCGCTCGAGGTGACCGCACCGCAGTGCGAACTTATCGGATAGTTACCTATCGATGGGAGGGCCGATGGCCGAAAATCGCGAGTTGCAAGAGGAAGTTCGGGCCCACTACGCCGCGGTGGCAAGCGCGGTGGCCGCCGGCCGCAGCAAGAGGGACGCCCTGGCCGCGGAAAACCACCACGGCCCGCGGGGCTCGGTCGATGCCGCGGTCCTCTACAGCGCCGACGAGCAAGCCGGGCTGCCCGTCGAGGCGGTTGAGGCGAGCATGGGCACCGGCAACCCGACCGCGGTCGCCGAGTTGCGCCCGAGTGAACGGGTACTGGACCTGGGCTCTGGCGGCGGGATGGACGCGCTGCTGGCGGCCCGCCGGGTCGGCCCGAACGGGTTCGTCTATGGAATCGACATGGTCGATGAGATGGTCGCCCTGGCCGAGGCGAACAAAGCCAAAGCCGGCGTCACCAACGTCGAATTCCGCAAGGGCGCCATCGAGGACGTCCCCATGCCCGACGCCTCAGTCGATGTGGTGATCTCCAACTGCACGATTAACCTGTCGCTCAACAAGCCGGCCGTGTTTGCCGAGATGTTTCGCGTCTTGGTTCCCGGTGGGCGGATCGCGATATCTGACACCGTCGCCGAAGACCGTCTTACACCGCAGGACCGCGCCGAACGCGGCACGCACGCTCGCTGCATCGCCGGGACTCTGTCCAGGCAGGAATACCTCGACGCGCTGGCCGCGGCCGGCTTCACCGATGCGTCGGTCACCTTCACCCGGGAACGCGTCGACGGAATACACCACGCAATCATCCGTGCCACCAAACCGGCCGCTCACCCGGGCGGTTAAACCCGACGCCGGCTGCAGTGCCCGTCCGGCACGCCCCGCGCCCCCGGGCACGAGCTAGGAAGCGGCCAGGCCTCAGCTGCCGCGACCGGCGCTGGCCAACACGCCGGCCAGGACATCCAACACTCCGGGCACGAGACGGTAGTAGGCCCACTTGCCGCGTTGCTCCCGCTCCAGCAGCCCGGCCTCGACGAGCACCTTCAGGTGGTGGGAGACGGTGGGCTGCGACAGCCCCACCGGGCCGGTCAGCTCGCAGACACACGCTTCGGCGCCCTGCTGGGCAGCGATCAACGACACCAGCCGCAGCCGGGTCGGCTCCCCCAGCGCCCTGAGCACCCCGGCCAGCCTTTCGACGGCAGCGCCATCGAGCACACCGCTGGTGATCGGGGGGCAGCACACCGCCCAGTCGGCGACCGGTGGCGTGCCGGCGCTGATGGTGCTGTCACGAGTCATGGCACCAGTCTGGCAGATGAATTGACAAATATCGATGCTTGGTGCATTCTTGTCATATAGACAATCATCGATGAAATGAGAGGTTCGATGACCACCAAAAACACCGAGCTGCGCGAACAGGTCCGGGAGCGCTACGCCGCGGCCGCCACCGCGATAACCGGTGGCGCCACCAATAGCGATGTGCTCACCGCGGCCAGTTGCTGCGGGTCGAGCGACGCCGCCGAGGTCGGCACCATCTTCGGCGCCGGGCTCTACGGCGCTGACGAGCACTCCGAGCTACCCGCCGAAGCCCTCGCGGCCAGCCTGGGTTGCGGCAACCCCGTCGCGGTCGCCGAGCTGCACCCGGGCGAACGGGTGCTGGACCTAGGCTCCGGCGGTGGGATCGACGTGCTGCTCTCGGCGCGTCGGGTCGGGCCGACCGGGTTCGCCTACGGAATCGACATGACCGACGAGATGCTGGCCCTTGCCGAGGAGAACAAGGCCAAAGCCGGCGTCACTAATGTCGAATTCCGCAAGGGCACCATCGAAGACATCCCGCTGCCCGACGCCTCCGTGGACGTGGTGATCTCCAACTGCGTGATCAACCTGTCGGTGGACAAGCCCACCGTGTTCGCCGAGATGTTTCGCGTTCTGGTTCCCGGCGGGCGCATCGGCATCGATGACGTCGTCGCCGAGGACCGGCTCGGCGCCGCCGAGCGCGCCGAGCGCGGCTCTTATGTCGGCTGCATCGCCGGCGCCCTGTCCAAGCAGGAATACCTCGACGGGCTGGCCGCCGCCGGATTCACCGACGCCTCGGTCACCTATACCCACCAGGTGGCCGACGGAATGCACGGCGCGATCATCCGCGCGGTCAAACCGGCTGCATCCTCCAAGGACTGAATCCGCCACCCTGAGGACCAATCAGCGCGAGCAGACCTACCGCATACGTCAGCATGGACACCAACTATGTTGCCGTCCAACGTAATACGGCTCGCTTCAGCGCAACCAGCAGGTCACCGTGCCGCAGTGGTTTGCTCGCCTTTTCGCCAGCAGCGTTCGCGACCGCGGAATACGCTCTTTTTCCAGTCGACCGCCCTGTCGCACCGGGCCTGCGGCGGTGAGATATCGAGCAATTCTTCGGGCCCACCCGGCTAGCTCGGATCAGCGCAGCACTGGAATGCGTTGACCCGCTTGGTCGAATCACTCGATGAGACGCTGGCCACGCTGAAACACGGCGAGCACGCCCGTTACCGGTTGCGTGGGTGCGCAAACGGCGGGCGCGGTCTCGCAGCGCTGCGCAGACACCGGCCGCAACCGATGAAATGGTGGCAGCGGCCGCAGGCCCGGCTAGACCCTCGTCGCGACGATCGCGATCGAGGTCAAGACGTCGCGGTACTTGCGGAACGTGTTGCGCATGTCGAGCACACGCTCACGCGCATCGCGATCCCGCACCACATTCCATGCGAAATACAGTGCCCGCAAAAGCCCTTCATCGTCGATCACCCGGCGTGGCTCCAACAGCAGCAACGGCGCGAACAACACCGTGTCGACCCGGAAACCTGCCTCGGTGAGCAGCTGCCGCCACTCGGCGGCCCGCAGCGGATCGACAGTGGCCTTGATCGACCGTGTCAGGGCCTGGCGAACCTCGGACTTGGTGTCGTCGTCGATTCCGTCTTGCAGCACCATCTCGTGGATGGCGTAGCGGCCGCCCGGGCGAAGCACACGGTAAGCCTCGCGTGCGATTTCGGGCTTGTGGGCATCGGTCTGCATGGTCAGTATCCCCTCGCCGACCACCACGTCTGCGCTCGCATCGGGCAACCCGGTGTGGGCGGCCTCCCCCTGGATGGCGCGGCCCCGTTCGCCGACGGCCGCGCGGGTCAGCGCCGCCGCGGCGTCGTCGAATTCGACGGCGATATAGCTGGCGGGTTTGCGGTTCAAGACCGCCATCGCGGTTATGCCGAGACCCGGTGCCAGCTCGACCACGTCGGCTCCCGTCAGCCCCGCCCCGGAGAGCATCCGTTCGGTTAGCCCACGGCCTCCAGGCCGCAGCACGCGTTTGCCCAATCTGGCCAGCAACCAGTGCCCGGGCAGGTCAATCGTCTTTCGCCCCGACATCGGTAGTTCCATATGGCCACATTAGTCCGATACATACTTGGGCGAAGCACGGCGAGCGGGTGCCGGACCTGGGCTCCGGCGGCCAGACATGCTGCTCTCGGCGCGTCGGGTCGGCCGACCCGGTTCGCCTACGGAATCGACATGACCGAGGAGATGCTGGCCCCCGCCGCGGCGAACCGGGCCGTAGCCGGTGTCACCAACGTCGAATTCCGCAAGGGCACAAGATATCCCGCCGCCTGACGCCTCCATGGACGTGCTGATCCCCAACTGCGTGATCAAGCTCTCGGTGGACGTCGCGTGTGCCGAGATGCTTCACGTCCTGGTTCCCGGCGGGCGCATCGGCATCGATGCGCGCTCGATCGGCTCCACCGCGGGGCGTCCAGCCCGGCAGGGCGAACCTGATGCTTGGCCGCCGGCGGCTAGCGAGAAAATTATGAACACCGACTACCGTCAAGTTGGGAGAACATAAAATGCCGTTTGTGATCACACAGCCCGAGCCCGTGATGTTAGCGGCCGGCAACGCGGCAGGTAGCGGCTCGGTGATGAGCGCCGGGAATGCGGTTGACGCGGGCCTGACCACCGATTGTGTTCCCGCAGCCGCTGATGAGGTATCGGCGGGCACCGCCACGCGGTTCGCCGCGCACGCCGCCCTAGACCAGACGATCGGTGCCCAAACCGCAACGACTCACGACTTGTGTGTCGCCGCATCGGGGATCAGCGCGGATTCGTATGCGGCCATCGAGCCGACCAGCATGGTCGCGCTCTAAGGAAAGGGTCGGCTATGGATTTCGCGGTGCTGCCGCCGGAGATCAACTCCGGTCGGATGTATGCCGGTCCGGGACCAGGGTCGATGTTGGCCGCGGCAACTGCCTGGGACAGGCTGGCCAACGAGCTGTATTCCGCGGCGGCGTCTTACGGATCGGCGGTCTCGGGACTTACCGCCGGGCCGTGGCTGGGTCCCTCGTCGGCGGCGATGGCGGCCGCGGCCACCCCATATGTGGCGTGGCTTTACGCCACCGCCGCCCAGGCCGAGCAGACGGCCATCCAGGCCAGGGCGGCTGCGGCCGCCTTTTCGGTCGCGTTTGCGATGACGGTGCACCCAGCGGTGATCGCGACCAACCGCAGCCTGTTGATGACGCTGATCGCGACAAACTTTTTCGGTCAGAACACCCCGGCGATCGCGGCCACCGAAGCGCACTACGCCGAGATGTGGGCCCAGGACGCTGCCGCGATGTCTGGCTATGCGGAGGCGTCAGCGGCCGCTTCGATGCTGACGCCGTTTACTCCTGCACCACCCATCACCAACCCGGCGGGGCTGGCCGGCCAAGCCGCCGCGCTCGCCCAATCCTCCGCCGCTGCCGCCACGAACGCGCAGACGGCACACCTGGTGACCGAGGCGGTACTGGAAACCGCGCCCCACGTTATCTGGGCCTCCATTGGCCCCCCTGTTGGCCCCCCCAACTTGGCTACCCGCATAGTGCAGATGGCGCGGAGCCAGCTCATCGCGGCCGGAGTGGAATCGGTCCACGCCGCCGCGGCCGCTCCGCGCCCGTTGCAACCGATGGCAGCCGCCGCGGAAACCCTGGGGGGTCTGTACGGCGGCCCTGATGGGGTGTCGGTGAGTTTGGCGCGGGCAGGCGCGATCGGTGGTTTGTCGGTGCCACAGAGCTGGATCGCGGCGGCGCCGACGACTAGCCCTGCCGCTGCGGCGTCCCCGCTCACCAGCCTCGCTGGCGCCCCGGCAGCCGCTGCGGCCGAAACGGGCGGGCCGGGGCGTGAAATGGCTTCGGGCCTGGCCGCGCACACAGTAAGCGATATCGCCTTCCGAGCCGCCGCGCCGTGATCCCCGGCCCCTGGCCGCTGCACACCAGCGGGGAGCGCCGCCAATAATCGCCGAGACGCTGGCCGACGGGTTCTTGCGGCGTGGGGCGCGGCTGTTTACCGAAGGCAGTGCCAATCACATCATGATGCCGGATGTCGCCTCGTTCGGACTGACCGGGCGCCAGGCTGAGGCTGCGTTGCTGGATGCTGGCGTGATCACCAGCCGCAACTGTCACCGGACACGTAATTCCCCACGTTTAAAGGATTGTCCGTCTGGAATTCTCCGCATTGCTTGTCAGGTTGTCCGGTAATTCCCCACCTTGGGTGGCGCGGCTGCCAACCGCGGGCCTCGCAATCGATCCCGGCGGAAAACCGCTGACCGCCGAGCAGTAGCCGGCGTAGATCGCGGAATAGTGTCCCGGACTCGACATCCAGGCACGCGGACATCGACGTGGCCCCTGATCGAGCCGCATCGCGACCGGATCAAGGACTGACTGGACGCGAGGCGTCACAATCGCCACGATCCGGTGCGCTGCGCGCCGACCACGGGGTCGTAGTGTCAGAATCGTCGGTGCGGCGTTGGGTGACAACGCATCATGTAACGCATCATGTTTAGACGGTATGGGGGGCTGGGGCCCCACTGACCGGAAAACACTCAAGGTGACCACAAGTTGGTGAGTGCGGTATTGGGCGACACGCCGCTGTTAAGAGGCGAGATCGGCTGCTGCGGTATGTGATTGAGGGTCTCGGTTTAGGTTAGGCGGCGGCCTGCAGGGTGACTCGGTAGCCCATCGCGGTCAGTTGTGCGATGTGGTTGCGTACCCGGCGTTCGACGGCGACGCGGTTGGTGTGGTAGTCGGAGCCGAGGTCGCAGAAGCGGGCGGCCGGGTTGGAAAGCAGATGCCAGATGACGACCAGGATGGAGCGGGCGACCGCGACCAGGGCTTTGAGTTTGCCGCGGCGTTTAACGATGCGCCGGTAGCGTTCGCCCAAGAAGGTGTCGGTTTTGGCGGCCGCGACCGCGGCCTCACCGAGCGCGCCTTTGAGGTAGGGGTTGCCTTTGCCGGTCTTGCCGCCGCGGGTGATTGGCCCGGACTGGATGGTGCGTGGGCACAGCCGCGCCCACGACACCAGATGCTCAGGTGTGGGAAATCTGCTCATATCCAGTCCGATCTCGGCGATGATCGCCTGCGCGGCGCGTTGGCCGATGCCCGGGATCTCATCAAGGCGGCCGATGACACCTGGCAGGTCATCGGCCGCCGGGGCGGGATCGAGCGGGGCCGAATCGCTGCCGCCGGCGTCAGGATCGGCGTCGGTGCCCGCACCCGCGCTGGTGCCGGGCCCATCGCCGCTGCCGGAGGAATCGATGGCCACAGCATCGTCGGGCAGTTCGGCGATCAGCTCCTCGATGCGCGCGGTCAGGGTGTCGATCTGGGCGCACAGTGCATCGATTTGGCCCAGCAGCATCCGCGCCAGTTCGGCGTGATGGTCATCAAAACGGCCGTCGAGCGCGGCGATCAGCTCCGATCGCTTGGTTTTCATCCGCCCCCGCGCCAGGTCGGCCAGCCGGCGCGGGTCGCGCTGCCCGGCGATGAGCGCCTCGATCATGTCCCGAGTGGACAGGGTGTCCAGCGTGGAGGCCACCGCCGACACCTTGATCGCGGCGTCCTCGAGCAGCTTTTCCAGCCGCTGCCAGTAGCGCGAGCGTTCCCGGGTCAGGTCTTCGCGTAGCCGGGTGTAGTCCCGCAGCCGCCGGATCGGCGCCGGCGGCACGAAACTTGGCCGCAGCAGGCCTTTCTCGGTCAGCTTAGCCAGCCAGACAGCGTCGAGTTTGTCGGTTTTAGGCCGGCCGGGCACGTTCTTGACATCGCGGGCGTTGACCAGCTGCACATCCAAACCCTGGTCTTCGAGCAGGTAATACCAGATCCGCCAATAGTCCGAAGTCGATTCGACAGTCACCTTCTCGATACCCTGCTGCCTCAGCTGCTGGGCCAATTCTCCGATCGCGCCGGTGCGTGCAGACACCTCCCACACCCGAGAAAACCGCCTCCCGGACTTGCCGGGCAGCCGCACACACACTGTGCCGGTCACCTTGGCCACGTCGACCGCCGCGGCCCGCTCGATCACCACCTCATGGTCGCCGTCGGGAATCTCCTGCGGCGTGGCTGTCACTACCTGCTTCTGCTTGCTCCTGCGTCGTGCCGCCACTTCTGTTACCCTCCCATCGAATCCATCCATATCGGGTGGGTCGCCTGGGGCCTCGGTCAAGGGAACCGAAATTCTGACCGGCGTGCTCGAAGCAACAGTGCGTGACCCTTCCAGGTCGGGCCCCGGCACCAAACTCACATGCGGGCTCACACGCCCAAGGAAACATCGGCGTCGGCAGGCGACCCGACCCCATTTTCACGCCCGCAAGGCGTCCCCCGGAAGGGATAGGGAACTCACATGTAAACGTGGGTTGCCCGACAGGGTGGTCCTGGCCGGTAGAGCCACAAGATGTGGGAGGCCCCAGTGAAGCGTCAGCGTACGAGTGTTGGGTTGGATGTGCACGCGCGATCGGTTGTCGCGTGCGGGTTGGACGGTGAAACCGGAGAGTTATTCGAACGCCGGTTGACGCCAGATCATAGCGAGATGTCAAGGGACATGGGGAACTGCCCAGTGGCAGTCATGAGAACTGCCCGCTGGTGGCCACGAGATCTGCCCGGTCGTGGCCATCAGACGTGCCCGGCGGGTTAGGTCAAGGCGTTCACCCCCTTGCCGGCCATGGCTTGGGTGAGCCGCACGCTGTCGCCGCTGGTTTGGCAGACGTGGGCATGATGCAGTAGCCGGTCGACGGTGGCGCTGGCCAGCGTCTTGGGCATCAGCTCGTCGAATCCTGCGGGGTGAAGATTGCTCGACAACGCGATCGAGCGTTTCTCGTAGGCGGCATCGACAAGCCGGTCGAGCCCTTCTGCGGCGTCGGCACCGACCGGCAGCAGGCCGATGTCATCAACGGCGACGAGATCAGCACGCAGGATGCGGCCGATGGCCTTGGTGACGGTGTCATCGGCGCGGTGTCGGCGCACCAGGGCGCCGAGTTGTTCGAGGCTAAACCACGCGACGTGTAGCCCGGTTTCGACGGCTTGGTGGCCGAGGGCTTCCAGTAGGAACGTCTTGCCGGTGCCGGAGGGCCCGCAGACCACCAGGTTTTTTCGGCGGTGGATCCATTCCAGGGTGCGCAACGCGGCCTGGATGGGTGCCGGGATGGACGACAGTGCCGGCTCCCACGCGGCGAAGGTTTCACCGGTGGGAAACCCGGCTTGCGTGCGGCGGGTCGCCAGCGCGGAGCGGTCTCGACCGTTGACCTCTTCGGCCAGAAGCGCTTTGAGTACCTCGGCGGGTTCCCAGCGTTGCGCCTTGGCGGTGGCCAGCAGCTCGGGCGCGGCGTTGCGGATGTAGGGCAGCCGCATCCGTTTGAGCAGCCGCATCAGCTCCTCGTCTAGTGGCGGTGGTGGCGGTGTTGTTGTGCTCATGGTTGGCCCCGATCCTCGTCGAGCAGCGCGGCGATGCGCTCGGCGATGTGCGCGGCGAACCAGGCGGTCTTGTCCGCGGCGCGGTAGCCGCCGAAGAATCGGTCGAAGTCGGCGCGGGTGTGTTCGTCGGCGTTTTCGAGCCGGCCGGCGAACTCGCCGATCAGCCACGCCCACTTGAACAGCTCTCCGGCCGCCACGCCGACCAGCTAATCGGGATCGTCGGTGCCGTCGGTGTTAAGCAGGATCGATGTGGTCTTCGATGAGATGTCTAGGGAGGCCATCGTTAGGTCCCCTCCGGCTTACCGAGCCGGGCCCAGCCACCGGTGCCTTGCGCGAGGCTGTTGTACTCGCCCGCGCGTGCCGGCTTTATCTGTAGGTTGGTCAGGGGTGTATCCCACTGTGTCTGACGATGCCAGTGGGCTGCCCCGCGTTTTCCGGACTGCGGATTTCGCGTCCATTTACGCGGCGAGCTGTGAATTCAGGTACTCGGTGCGGACTTCATGCGGTGTCCGGTAGCCGAGCGCGGAATGAATTCGTCGGTAATTGTAGAGCAGCTCAATCCACTTGGCAATATCGACCCGCGCTTTCTTCCGGGTAGGGTACACCATCTGATGCACCCGCTCATTCTTCAGGCTCGCGAAAAACGATTCCGCGAGCGCGTTATCCCCACATTGGCCGGTCCGCCCGACCGAATGCCGCAACCCCAGCTCGACCAATTTCTCCCGGTATTTCGCCGACGTATATTGTGCGCCACGGTCGGAATGCATAATGCAATCGGGTTCGAGTCGTCTGTTGCGCATCGCCATCTGCAACGCTTCGACGACGAGTTCGGTGCGCCTGTGCTCAGCCCTCGCATACCCGATCACCTCGCGGGTAGCGCAGTCGGCCAGCACAGCCAAATACAACCAGCCCTGCCACGTTCGGATGTGCGTGATGTCCCCGACGAGCTTGGTTGCCGGTTGCTGCGCAGTGAAGTCGCGCTTGACCAGCTCAACGGTGTCGGGCGCGTGGGGGTCCGCTTCGGTGGTGGTGCGAAACGGTCGGGGCCGCGCCCTAGTCAGGCCCATCTCACCCATGAGCTTGCAAACCAGCTCAGGCCCGACCCGTTCGCCGGCCCGGACGAGTTCGGCATGGATGCGCCGCTAGCCGCACGTGGCGCCGAAGGCCTCAAACAAGGTGGCGATCTTATCAGCGAGCGGCTCGCGGCGTCGTTGGGTGAGGCTTTGCGGCCGATGCCACCACTGGGAGCAACCGGACTTGGACACCTTAAGCAGTGCGCACATCCGCGCAACCGTCGGGAGCCCCGCGCCTTGCTCAGCGGCGGCGCGCTTCGCATCGATGAACTCGAATTTCTCGGTCACCGTGGCTCCCTCGCGAAGCGCGCCGCTACTTTTTCAGGAACGCGTTCTCTATTTCCAGTTCCCGAGTACGGCGTTCGAGTTCCCGCAACCGGGCGCGTTCGGACACTTGCAGCGGCGGCTCATCAGCGGCGTGTGCGGCCCGGTATTTCTTTACCCAGCCGCCAACAGTCGTCTCGTTCAGCCCGTACTCGCGCGCAACCTCCGCGATCGACCGATTCGACTCGACTACCAGCCTCGCAACCTCGTCACGAAACTCAGGCCAATTCCCCTCGTCCTTTCCGGATCGGACCTTATTTGGTCCGCAGTCCGGAAAGCGGGAGGCACGCCGCAGTTCGGTCCATGATCACCGTCAGCGACAGGGTTATCTGCAGGGCTGTATCCGTTGATCTAGTGGGTGCTCACGCTGGGGGGAGACCCGCGGAGTCAAGGTCGTCGGTCGGCTTCCCAGCGAGCACTCCTGTCTGAAGCTGGTGTGAGCTGTGCTCGGCCGCGCTTCGGCCAGCTGACGCGGGTTCACCATGACACTGGCCGGCCTGCGGTTGCTGCAGGAGCCGTGGAGGTCGTTGCGGGACCCGCCAACTCAGCTGCCGCAAAGAACTTCGGAAGTACACATCGAGACCGGAGCGACGACGGTCGATTCTGTCGGTTCCATCGCATAGAATCGCAATCGCAATTCAGCGGAATCTATGTCCGAACTTTAACACCGCTCAAGGGACGCCACCTATACTTAGATCGACTGGTAACTTGCTGCACTATGCAGACGAACGATCCACAAGGCTTCGATCGGCGCACTTGCCTATACCACTACACTTCGGCGGCTGGACTGGACGGCATCCTCAGGCAACGATTGCTGCGAGCGTCGGACACGGCATTCCTCAATGACTGGCAGGAAATCATTTACGCAGCCGAGCCGCTAATCGATCGAATGAGCGAGCTGTTGGAGTCTGTGCGTCAGGACGACGCGACTCGCGATCCGCAGCAAATGACCCGATCATCGATAGTGAAGTCCGCGCTGAACGCTATCAAGCGATTCGCTCACCTTGATAAAGACATGCCGACACCCAATCCAGGCCAGTATATCGACGGCGCTACCTACGTAGCGTGTCTTAGCGAAGAACACGATCAGCTTGGACAATGGCGAGCCTATGGCCAGAGGGGGTACGCAATTGGATTCCGAAAGGTGGGGTTGGAACAAACTTCTGGGCAACTCAAAAAAGTCGTCTATGGGGAGAACGGCATTAATGAGATTTGCAAGACCATAATTGACTATTTCAAAACCCGGCGACTCGTAGGGCATCCAGGTACACATGGGTACTTCGATGCTATGAATTTCTGTATGCCACTTCTGGCCGCGGTAAAGCATGAGGCATTCCAGCAGGAGGCCGAATGGCGAATTATCGTGTCGAATTACGGTGGTACCGGCCCTCCGGTTAAGGTGCGTACTTCGCCACGGTTAATTCCATATGTGGAATTGCGGTTCGATCCATCTTGCATCGCCGAAATCGTAATAGGGCCGGGTGGCGACTTCCATGCTAAGCGTGCCGTGCGTGCAGCATTAAGAGCTAGTAACTATAACCCCGACACTGTGCTCATTACGCAGTCCACGGCCCCGTTTCGCGGCTAGTACGCGATCGAGAGTTATGGGGCAAAGAGCGCCCACCACCGACCCGCACGACACACAGGCCGGCCAGCGTCTCTAATCTGACCCTGATTTTTCAGCCGGCCTGTGATGATCTTGTTTTCGGTGGCCGGGGCGGTGGTGGCTGCGCTGTTGGGATGCGCTGATGGGGGTTGGAGGCTGTTGGGTGATGGCGTAATTGGGGGGTGGGCGCGGCCGCGGGGCTGTGGTGACCGGTTTTAGGGATAGGTCGATCGCGTTGTGGCGGTGGAGGGTTGAAGATGGGGTGCGAGGTGTGCGTTGACGGGCCGGTTCGCGGCGGTCAACCGAAGGCCGGTAGCGCCCGGATGCGTGGTAGCGCGGTGGCGAACGCCTCCACGTGGGGGTAGGCGGCAGCAAAACGCAGGTGCAGGCGTCGGCCGTGACGCACCAGCCGGGCGGCGACGTTGAGAAATGCCAGGCGTAGTCGTTTTCCCCGCGCTCGACGCACCGCGCGGGGCAACGCCAGGGCGCGCAACCAGCACCCGATGTTGTGGGCCAGCGCGGCGGCCTGCCAGTACAGCCAGTTACCGAAGAACGATTGCACCGGGGCGTGGATCATCCCGAAGTCGTTTTTGAGCGCCCGGATGGTGTCTTCGGGGACGCCGCCGCGCAGCCGGTGATGCGCGGCGACCTCGGCGGCGCTCATCCGCTCGGCGGGCACGTTGGTGATGATCGCGTGCAGCCGCCAGCCATCCAGGTCATCGAAGGCCAGCTGCTCACCGGGCTGTTTGGGTTGGCGGCGCACGATCAGCCGCACACGCCGTCCCAGCACCGTGGTGGTGGTCTCGGCGATCTGGCTGCCCTTGTCGGTCTCCTGCCCTTTTGCCGGGGCCCATACGGTGTGCGGGTCGGTGGCCAGCGCGTGGATCACGGCCGCGACCGGCTTGTACTGTTTGACCGTGACCGAGTAGTCCGCGCCGTGGCGTTCGGCGGCCTCGATCACCTGCTGCTGGTAGCCGGCCGAGTCGACCCGCGGCCACAACCGGTAGGTATCGCGGCAACCGGCCGGGATCGCGCTCACGCACTCGTCGATGAAGCTGCCCATCGCCGGCCCGTCGTTAGCTGCGCCGCCGCGGGCGCGCAGTGCGAGCACGTCTCCGGTCTCCCCGCACACGCCCACCAGCGGGGAGAGCGCGCTCTGCCCGGTGCGCGAGAATGCGCTGCCTTGCTTGCCCGCCCCGTAGGTCGCCACCCGGGTGGCATCAGGGTCGATGGTCAGCCGGTCGCCTTCAGGGGCGGCGCCAGCAGCCCAGGCTCGGCGCAGCATCACCCGGTTGACCGCGCCGGCCTTGGCCACCCGACCCAAATCCGCGCCCGCCACAAACCGCCACAACGTGGGCACCGACGGCAACGGGTTGGTCCCGCGCAGCACCGTGGTCGCCGGGTCGGCCAGCACCACCCGATCACTCAAGAAGTCCCCACCGGCCAGCAGCGTCTCGGTCAACGCCCGATAACACTGCCCACCGCTATAGCCGCCCGGCCCGATCAGACGCAACCCCCGCCGATCGGCCTCGCCGACCACACCCAGCCGGTCCAGCAGCGGACCCCACAACGCCACCCCCGCCACCGGCGTCAGATCATCCTCGCCCGCGCCGATCAGCGGGTGCGGCACCGGGTGTTGCGGACTCGCCAGCACCACATCATCGACATCGAACAACAAACCGGTAGCATTCACCACACGGGTGCCCTTTCTCTGGGATCATCGTCGCCTTCCACAAACACGATTATCCCTTGCAGGAAGGGCACTTCCGCGCTACGACGCGGCCCTCAATCCATAGCCGGCTGAAAAATCAGGGTCAGAGTTGACCCGCGTCGATTACGACACGCTCGACACCCCCGCGAACTCATCCGGCCAACGAAGCGGCGGCCACGGCGACGGTCGTGGCCGCCGCTTCACCCTGCCAACTTGACAAACTTCACCCCATATCAGGCGGGCCAGGGCCACCACCGGCCGCCTCCTCCGGCAGCTAGACCCCGGCTAGACCGGCCCTTGGCGCTAGACCGGCGCCGCCCCGCGCAGGTGCTCGAAGATCAGCGACGTCTGGGTGCCGGCGACGTCGGCGTCGGCGTTGAGACTCTCGACCACGAACGACCGCAGGTCCTCGGTGTCGCGGGCGGCCACGTGCAGGATGAAATCGTCGGCCCCGGCGAGAAAATACACGTCCATCACCTGGCGCCTACTGCGGATCTGCTCGATGAAGCTGCGGATCTTCCCCCGCGCGGTGGACTGCAGGTTGACCGAGATCATCGCCTGCAGTGGCAACCCGACCGCCGCCGGGTCGATGTCGGCGTAAAACCCCCGGATGACACCGAGCTCCAGCAGCCGCCGAACCCGGCTGTGACAGGTCGACGGCGCGACGCCCACCCGCCCGGCCAGCGCACTGTTGGTGATCCGGGCATCAGCATGCAGCGCGCTCAGGATCGCGCGGTCCACGTCATCGAGCGCCACGGGCCGAACATCCTTCGCAGAACCACCGCGACCAGCGCTCAACTTTGTTGATTTAGCAGGCATATACCAATATTACAGAATATTCATCATCGTTATTGCCGCAGTTATCGAACGTTCTTCACACTGGAAGTGGATCTTCAGAGTTCTGGCGAGGAGCGATGATGCGCGTCGGGATTCCGACCGAGACCAAAAACAACGAGTTCCGGGTGGCCATCACCCCTGCCGGGACCGCCGAGCTGACTCGCCGTGGCCATGAGGTGCTCATTCAGGCGGGTGCCGGAGAGGGCTCGGCGATCACCGACGGGGATTTCAAGGCCGCGGGTGCTCAGCTGGTCAGCAGCGCCGACGAGGTCTGGGCGAAAGCCGATCTGGTGCTCAAGGTCAAAGAGCCCACCCCGCCCGAATACGGCCGCATGCGGCGCGGGCAGACCTTGTTCGCCTTTCTGCACCTGGCCGCATCCCGCGCCTGCACCGACGCGCTGCTGGCATCCGGCATCACGTCAATCGCGTTGGAAACCGTGCAGACCGCTGACGGCACGCTGCCGCTGCTGGCCCCGATGAGCGAGGTCGCCGGACGGCTCTCGGCGCAGGTCGGCGCCTACCACCTGATGCGCACCCACGGCGGGCGCGGCGTGCTGATGGGCGGTGTACCCGGTGTCGATCCGGCCGACGTCGTGGTGGTGGGCGGCGGCAAGGCGGGTTACAACGCCGCCCGGGTCGCCAGCGGTATGGGAGCGGCCGTCACCGTTCTCGACATCAACATCAACAAGCTCCGCGCGCTCGATGCCGAGTTCGCCGGCACCGTCCGCACCCGCTACTCCTCGGCCTATGAGCTCGAAGACGCCGTCAAACGCGCCGACCTGGTGATCGGCGCCGTCCTGGTGCCCGGCGCCAAAGCGCCCAAGCTGATATCAAATTCTCTTGTCGCGCAGATGAGACCGGGAGCGGTTCTGGTGGACATCGCGATAGATCAGGGTGGCTGCTTCGAAGACTCGCACCCCACCACCCACGATCAGCCGACCTTCCCCGTACACGACACGTTGTTTTATTGCGTGACGAATATGCCCAGCGCCGTGCCGAAAACGTCGACCTCCGCGCTGACCAACGCCACCATGCCGTATGTGATCAAGCTCGCAGACTATGGCTGGAAGGCCGCATGCCGATCGGATCCGGCTCTGGCCAAAGGTCTTTCGACGCACGATGGGGCGCTGCTGTCCCGGCAGGTGGCCAGTGACCTGGATTTGCCGTTCACCGACCCGGCCACCGTCCTGCGCTGACACCGGGCCTCACCGGCGCTGTCCGACCCCAACCGCTAGCCCACCGTCCCAAGCCTTTTGACAATCTCTGCCGCCGGCCCGCGGCACGCCGCCCGGTATCCGGTCCCGGCCCACAGGCTCATGCCGTGTGGGTCGTCCAATGCGGCGGCGGCCGTGCGGATCGGCGAGGTCATGTGGTTGACCTCCGGATATCCCAGCGGGGCGACCCCATCGAACAGTCGCGTGAAATCGTTTTCCAGGCCCCGCGCATAACGCCCCGAAAATGCCCGGGTGACCACCGTATTGGCGAACCACGGGTCCTGCAGAGCAGCGCGATGCGCGGCGTTGGTGCCTGCTTCGTCGCTCAGCAGTAGCGCGGTGCCGATCTGCGCCGCGACCGCTCCCCGGCGCAACACCCCGGCGACGTCCTCTGCGGTGCCCAAACCGCCGGCCGCGATAAGCGGAACATCATGGGCGCTGCCGATGCGGTCGAGCAGCTCGCTCAGCGACTCGGTGTTGGGCTCCACGTCGGGAGCGAAGGTGCCGCGGTGCCCGCCGGCACCCGGCCCCTGCACCACGAGGCCGTCCGCGCCGGCGGCGACCGCCACACCAGCCTCGTAGGCCGACGTCACCGTGACCAGCAGCACGATTCCCAGCGAGCCGAGCCACCGCATGACGTCCGGCGGCGGGGCGCCAAAGGTGAAAGACACCACCTCGGGACGGACATCGGCCACCACCTCCAGCTTGCGCTGCCAGCCGTCGTCGTCGCCGAAGCGGGGGCGGCCCACCTCGACCCCGTAGTGCTCGGCAACCTCATCGAGGGCCGCCGCGTAGTGATCCAACTGCAGGTAATCGGCGACGCTGGGCTGCGGCACAAACAGATTGACGCCGATCGGCCCGGTGGTCGCTGCGCGGGCCGCCGCGATGTCATCGGCGAGGCGCTGCGGGCTCACGTACCCCCCGGCGAGACAGCCCAGGCCGCCGGCGTTCGACACGGCCGCCGCCAGCGCCGGCGTACCCGGACCCCCGGCCATCGGCGCGCCCACCACGGGCATCGTGAGATCCCAGAACCCCAATACCATGGTGCTACCGCAGCAGCACCCGAAGTTGTTGGGGCAAAGATCGCTTCGAATCGTGCGGGCCCAGGACAGCAGCCCCGTAGCGCCTCCTCAGCAGCTGGCGGGCCACCGCGTTGACCTCCTCCACCGTTACCTCGTCGATCTGCCGCAACGTTTGCTCGATGCTGCGGTGCTCGCCGTAATTCAGCTCGTTGCGGCCGATCCGGTTCATCCGTGCGCTTGAGTCTTCCAGACCCAGCACCAGCCCGCCACGCAACGAACCCTTGGCGATCCGGCACTCCTTCTCGGTGATTCCGTCGCGCGCAACCGAGTCGAGCACCTCGCTGATCACGCCGATTACGTCGGCGAACCGCTCGGGCAAGCACGCGGCATACACCGACAGCGCACCGTTGTCGGCGAAGATGTCCAGCGACGAGTACACCGAGTACGCCAGCCCGCGGGACTCGCGGACTTCCTGGAACAGCCGCGAACTCAAGCCTCCGCCCAGCGCGGTGTGCAGCACCGACAGCGCCCAGCGGTGCTGCCAGTGACGCCCGGGTGTGCGCACCCCCAGCGACACATGGGTCTGGTCGGCCTCCCGATTGACCATTGTCAAACAGGGACGGCCCCGCACCCGTGCGGCACCTTTCCGCGGCGCCACGGGCCGTCGGCCGCGCACCAATCGCGGCCCGAAGTGCTCGCGCACCAACGCGACCACCTCGTCGTGCTCGACGTTGCCGGCCACCGCGACGACCATCCGCTCGGGGATATAGCGGCGCTTGTGAAACGAATGCAGCTGGGTTCGCGTGATCGCCGACACGGACTGCACGGTGCCGATCACCGGACGGCCGATCGGATGGTCACCGAACAGCGAGGCCAGCAGCAAGTCGGCGGCCGCGTCCTCAGGGTCGTCATCACGCATGGCGATCTCTTCGAGGACGACGTCGCGTTCCAGCTCGACGTCGTCGGGATCGCAGCGGCCATTGAGCACCACGTCGGCGACCAGGTCGACGGCCAGCTCCAGATCGCTGTTGAGGACATGCGCGTAATAGCAGGTGTGCTCCCTGGCGGTGAACGCATTCAGCTCCCCGCCCACGGCATCCATTGCCTGCGCGATGTCCACCGCGGTGCGGGTCGGGGTCGCCTTGAACAGCAGATGCTCCAGGAAGTGCGCGGCGCCGGCCACCGTGGCGCCCTCGTCGCGCGATCCCACGCCGACCCACACTCCGACCGAGGCGGAATGCACCGCGGGCAAATACTCGGTGACCACGCGCAGCCCGCCCGGCAGCGTGGTGCGGCGCACCGCAGCCGTCTCGTCGGCCCTGGCCCCGGCGCTGCGCCGTAAGGCCCCCGGCCTAACCGCTGGTCGTCGCGGCATCGGCCGGCGCGGCTTCACCGTCGGCAGAGTCCGCGTCCGGGGCAGATTCGGGGACCAACACCAACGAGATTTTGCCGCGTTTATCGATGTCGGCGATCTCCACCCGCAGCTTGTCGCCGACGTTGACCACGTCTTCGACCCGGGCGATGCGCTTGCCCTTGCCGAGCTTGGAAATGTGCACCAGGCCGTCACGGCCGGGCAGCAGCGACACGAACGCGCCGAATTCGGTGGTCTTGACGACGGTTCCGAGGTACCGCTCCCCGACCGTGGGCAGCTGCGGGTTGGCGATGGCGTTGATCCGCTCGATCGCGGCCTGCGCCGACGCCCCGTCGGTGGCGCCGACATACACCGTGCCATCGTCCTCGATGGAGATCTGCGCGCCGGTCTCCTCGGTGATCGCGTTGATGATCTTGCCCTTGGGCCCGATGACCTCGCCGATTTTGTCGACCGGCACTTTGATGGTGGTGACCCGCGGCGCGTACGGGCTCATCTCGTCGGGCTTATCGATCGCCTGGGCCATCACGTCCAGGATGGTAAGCCGGGCGTCACGGGCCTGCGCGAGCGCCCCGGCCAGCACCTGCGACGGAATCCCGTCGAGCTTGGTGTCCAGCTGCAGCGCGGTGACGAAGTCGCGGGTGCCGGCGACCTTGAAGTCCATGTCGCCGAACGCGTCTTCCGCGCCCAAGATGTCGGTCAGCGTCACGAAGCGGCGCTCTTTAATAGGGCCGGTCGCCGTCTCTACTTCCACGTCGTCAGAGACCAGGCCCATCGCGATGCCGGCCACCGGGGCCTTGAGCGGCACCCCGGCGTTGAGCAGCGCCAGCGTGGATGCGCACACCGACCCCATCGACGTCGAGCCGTTGGAGCCCAACGCTTCCGACACCTGCCGGATGGCGTAGGGGAACTCCTCGAGACTGGGCAGCACCGGGACCAGCGCTCGTTCCGCCAGGGCGCCGTGGCCGATCTCGCGCCGCTTGGGCGCGCCGATCCGCCCGGTTTCGCCGGTGGAGAACGGCGGGAAGTTGTAGTGGTGCATGTAGCGCTTGGTGGTCTCCGGTCCCAGCGAGTCGATCTGCTGGGCCATCTTGATCATGTCAAGCGTGGTCACACCGAGGATCTGGGTTTCGCCGCGCTCGAACAACGCGCTGCCGTGCGCGCGGGGCACCACCGCAACCTCGGCCGAAAGCGCGCGAATGTCGCTGACGCCGCGGCCGTCGATGCGGAAATGGTCGGTGAGGATACGCTGGCGCACCAGTTTTTTGGTCAGCGCGCGAAACGCCGCGCTGATCTCCCGCTCCCGCCCGGGATAGGTCTCGGCGAGCCGTGCGAGCACCTCGGCTTTGATCTCGCTGGTGCGGTCGTTGCGTTCCACTTTGCCCGCGATGGTCAGGGCGGCGGCCAGCGCCTCGGCGGCCATCGAGGACACCGCGGCATACACATCGTCACCGTAGTCGGGAAACAGCGGGTACTCGCCGGTCGGCTTACCGGCTACCCGGGCGAGTTCCTGCTGCGCGGCGCACAAGGTGGCGATGAACGGCTTGGCCGCTTCCAGACCCTGGGCGACAACACTTTCCGTCGGTGCCTGTGCGCCCGCCCCGATGAGGTCGATGACGTTCTCGGTGGCCTCGGCCTCCACCATCATGATCGCCACATCGGGTTGGCCGTCTTGGCCGTCTTTGGTGTCGGCGGTGCTCGTCAAGCGGCCGGCCACCACCATGTCGAACACCGCCCGCTCGAGCTGCTCGACCGTGGGAAACGCCACCCAGGTGCCGTCGATGAGCGCGACCCGCACCCCGCCGATGGGCCCCGAGAACGGCAGCCCGCTCAGCTGGGTGGAGGCCGAGGCGGCGTTGATCGCCAGGACGTCATAGAGTTCGTTAGGGTCCAGGCTCAAAATCGTCACCACGATTTGGATCTCGTTGCGCAGGCCGTCCACGAACGACGGGCGCAGCGGGCGGTCGATGAGCCGGCAGGTCAGAATGGCGTCGTTTGACGGCCGGCCCTCGCGCCGGAAGAACGACCCGGGGATGCGGCCGGCAGCATACATGCGCTCCTCGACGTCGACCGTCAGCGGGAAGAAGTCGAACTGCTCCTTGGGGGTCTTGCTGGCGGTGGTCGCCGACAGCAGCATGTTCTCGTCGTCGAGGTAGGCGACGACCGAACCGGTGGCCTGCCGGGCCAGCCGGCCGGTCTCGAAACGGATGGTGCGGGTGCCGTAGCTCCCGTTGTCGATGATGGCGGTTGATTCGAACACGCCTGGGTCAATCTCAGCGACAGACATGGACGTCCGTGGGGCCTCTCTGGGTATTGAGCTGTTTTGCGTCGTCACGCACAACCCGGAGGTGTTTCAGGAAACCTGCAGATGTCCGGCCTGCAACGGTTACGGCCGTCGATCGAAGCGGCCGACCTGCCCCGCTGTGGAGCGCCCGGCAGCCACTACCGAAGACCGCCCGATACAGACCCCGATACAGACTGAGCCTTTCCTGTTCGTGACACGCCGGAACGGCACACGCAAGCCGCGTCTGCCGCACCATTCTCGGGGCCGGTCTGCCCCAGAATGCCCCCACTCTACACGCCTACCTGCCGGTTTTGCGCCCGCACGGCGGCGGGGCGTCACCGGCGCAGACCCAGCCGTTCGATCAGCGAGCGGTACCGCTCCACATCGGTCTGGGCCACATACTTCAGCAGCCGGCGCCGTCGCCCCACCAGCAGCAGCAAGCCGCGCCGCGAGTGGTGGTCGTGTTTGTGCACCTTGAGGTGCTCGGTGAGGTCGGCGATCCGCTTGGTCAGCAGCGCGACCTGCGCCTCCGGCGACCCGGTATCGGTGTCATGAAGGCCGAACTGGCTCAGGATTTCTCGTTTCTGCTCGGCTGTCAGCGCCACGAGCCATCTCCATCTGTTGGTCCGCGAAACTGGGGTTCGGGATGCGGCCGCCGCGAACCGCAGCACGCTCCGTTACGCCGGAAGTCTAGCAACGGGTTGGCAAGCCTTCCCGGCCTGTGCCCGCGCGGTAGGTGATTGCCCTGCTTTCCGGCGCCGCTCCCGGCCGAGCACCCCGCCTCAGCTGGCCCGGCGGGCATGCCACCACATCACCGGGCCGCGAGCAGGGCGCGTGCCCGCTCGGTGTCCGCGCCCATGGCGGCGATGAGCTCAGCCACCGACTCAAATTTACGCTGTCCGCGGATGCGCGCGACGAAATCCAACGCCACATGCTGCCCGTACAGGTCGGCGCTGGTGTCGAGCACGAAAGCCTCGACGGTGCGGGTGCGCCCGGAAAATGTCGGATTGGTGCCGATCGAAACCGCCGCCGGATAGCGCTCGCCCGGGATCATCGGGCCCGTCACCGGCCCATGACCCAGCACGGTGAACCATGCGGCGTAGACGCCGTCGGCGGGGATGGCCGAGTACATCGGGGGGGCCACGTTAGCGGTGGGAAACCCCAACGCCCGGCCCCGTCCGTCGCCGCGGACCACAATGCCCTCGACACGGTGCGGACGACCCAGGGCCTCAGCGGCGGCCGCCACGTCGCCGGCGTCCACACAGGCTCGGATGTAGGTCGAGGAGAACGTGACTACTTCGCTGTCGTGGCGCTCGGCCACCAGGGACATCGATTGCACCGCGAATCCGAAACGCTCGCCGGCCCGGCGCAGGGTGTCCACGGTGCCCGCGGCCTTCTTGCCGAAGGTGAAGTTCTCGCCCACCACGACTTCCACCACATGAAGCCGCTCCACCAGCAGCTCGTGGATGTAGCGCTCCGGCGTCAGCTTCATGAAGTCGGCGGTGAACGGCATCACCAGGAAGACGTCGATCCCCAATTCCTCGGCCAGCTCGGCTCGGCGGGTCAGCGTTGTCAGCTGCGCCGGGTGGCTGCCGGGAAAGACCACTTCCATCGGGTGCGGGTCGAAGGTCATCAGCACCGTCGGCACCCCCCGGGTCCGCCCGGCTTTCACCGCATGAGCGATCAACTCGGCGTGTCCGCGGTGCACGCCGTCGAACACCCCGATGGTGAGTACACATCTGCCCCAGTCAGTGGGGATCTCGTCTTGTCCCCGCCACCGTTGCACAACGCAAGCCTACGGCGGGTGGCCCGTGGCGGTCTTGGCCCACGACGGCCGGATCGGGCTGAAGGATCGCTGCGGGCGTCCCCATCCGGGGTGATCAATGCATACACTTCCGGTTGTGAGCCCTGACGACGAGCCCGGCGGTCTCACCGCGGTTGCCCAGGACTATCTGAAGGTCATCTGGACCGCGCAGGAATGGTCGTTGGAAAAGGTCAGCACCAAGATGCTGGCCGAGAAAATCGGGGTGTCGGCCAGCACCGCCTCGGAATCCGTTCGTAAGCTCGCCGAGCAGGGTTTGGTCGACCACGAGAAATACGGCGCGGTGACGTTGACCGAATCCGGGCGGCGCGCCGCGCTGGCGATGGTACGCCGGCACCGTCTGCTGGAGACCTTCCTGGTCAACGAGCTCGGTTACGGCTGGGACGAGGTGCATGACGAGGCCGAGGTGCTCGAACACGCGGTGTCGGACCGGCTGATGGCGCGAATCGACGCGAAGTTAGGGTTCCCGCGGCGCGACCCGCACGGGGACCCGATCCCGGCGTCTGACGGGCAGCTCCTGGCCCCGCCGGCACGTCAGCTATGGTTCTGCCGCGACGGCGACACCGCAACGGTGGCCCGCATCTCCGATGCCGACCCGCAAATGCTGCGATACTTCGACAGCGTCGGGATCAACCTGGACTCCCGGCTGAAGGTTCTGGCTCGCCGCGAATTCGCCGGGGTGATCTCGGTGGCGATCGAGTCGGCCGACGGCACTTACACCACTGTGGACCTGGGAAGCCCTGCCGCCCAAGCGATCTGGGTAGTGTCCTGAGCTCCTTGTTCGGCGTTCGGCTCGCTGGCGGCGTGACGACAGTGGCGCCGCCCTCGGGACCCGACCCACGGCTATGGACGCCGCCCATCTGTCCCGAACTACAGCGTGGCCGGGCGAAGCACCACCACCGACTTGGTCCGCGCGCCGGCGTCTTCCAGCAGCGCGATCACCCGCCCGTCGGCGGCGACGGCGGCATAGATCCCGTCGAGCCCGGCCGCCGTCAGCGGACGCCCGTTGGCGGCCGCCTCGACCTCCTCGCCGGCCAGGTCGCGAGCGGGAAACATCTGCAGACACACCTCGTCGAGGGTCAGGCTCAGCCGCGGTCGCTCGGCGAGCTCGTCGAGGGTTCGGGCCTGGTCCAGCCCGAACCGCCCCACCCGGGTGCGCCGCAGGCTGACCAGATGCCCGCCGACACCCAGCCCGTCGCCCAAATCGCGGGCGAGCGCCCGGATGTAGGTCCCCGGCGAGCAGTCCACCTCCACGTCAAGATCGACGAGGTGATCGTGCCGGTGGGTGGCCGTGATGTCGAACCGGTCTATGCGCACCGGCCGAGCGGCCAGTTCGACGGCCTGCCCTTCCCGGGCGAGCCGGTAGGCCCGGCGACCGCCCACTTTGACGGCGCTGACCGCCGGCGGCACCTGCATGATGTCGCCACGCAGCCCGGCAACCGCCGCGGCAATCGCCGCGTCGGTCAGATGTTCCGCCGAAACCTGCCGCGTCACCGCGCCGTGCGCGTCCTCGGTGGAGGTGGACTGGCCCAGGCGAATGGTGGCGGCATAGGACTTGGAGGCCTCGCTCAGCAGTCCGAGGATCTTGGTGGCCCGTTCGACCCCGATCACCAGCACACCGGTGGCCATCGGGTCCAGCGTCCCGGCGTGGCCCACCCTGCGGGTCCCGAAGATCCGCCGGCAGCGAGCCACCACGTCGTGACTGGTCACCCCGGCCGGTTTGTCGACGACAACGATGCCCGGGCCCACGCTCATAGCACGATCGCCGTGAGCACCAGGTCGCGCTCGACCGACCAGCGACCGGTTAACTGCGTCAGCGGTGGTCCCGATAGCGCTGAGGCGTCGATCAAGATCCGCGAAATGAAGCCACCGCCGCTTCCCGCGGCGTCGAAGGTGATATGGGCGTCCTCGAAACCCAACCACCGTTTAGTCAACGGGAACCACGCTTTATACGTTGCTTCCTTGGCGCAGAACAATATTCGGTCCCAATGCAAGCTGCCCGGCAACGCCGCGATTTCGCGGCGCTCCTCTTTTAGGCTGATCGCCTCCAGCACCCCGTCCGGCAGCACGGCGTGCGGTTCGGCGTCGACGCCCACCGAGCGCACCGTAGAGCCGCGGCCCACCACCGCTGCCCGATAGCCGGTGCAGTGGGTGATGCTGCCGACGGCACCGTCGGGCCAGAGTGGCTCACCCTTGTCACCCTTCAGGATCGGCGCTGCCGGCAGCCCCAGTCGGCGCAGCGCGATCCGCGCGCAGTGACGGGCCGTCGTGAACTCGTTGCGCCGCTTGGCTACCGAGCGCGCGATTAAGGGCTCCTCTTCGGGTAGCAGTGCCAGGCCGGGTGGGTCGGCGTACAGCTCGGCGAACGCCAGGTTCTCCGGGTCGTCGGGCAGCACGGACGCCACCAGCGTGTTCACCGTCATCGTGATTGGCGCTGACGCAACCGTTTCCGAAGCCGTTCGGCGTGTGCCCGTAGTTCCGGGGTGATAACGAAGTGCCCACCGAACTCGTTGAGATAGCCGGGCGCGTACCGTGGTTCCGGCAGCACCTGACGAAGCCAGCTGAAAGGCTTGCGACGCCGCCATTCCCGTGGGTAGCCCACCGATACCTCCTCGAAGCGAACCCCGTCATGCCAGGTGGTGCGCGGGATGTGCAGATGCCCGTAGACCGAGCACACGGCGTTATAGCGGGTGTGCCAGTCGGCGGTCTCGGTGGTTCCGCACCACAGCGAGAACTCCGGATAAAACAGCGCATCGCAGGGCTCACGCACCAGCGGGAAGTGGTTGACCAGCACCGTCGGTGTCATCCAGTCCAGGTCTTCCAGCCGGGCGCGGGTCCCCGCGAGCCGGTCGTGACACCACTCCTCCCGGGTGGCGTACGGCCGCGGCGACAGCAGAAACTCATCGGTGGCCACCACGTTGCTCGCCCGCGCGACCGCCAGGCCCTCGGCTTTGCTGGTCGCCCCGTCGGGCAAGAAGCTGTAGTCGTAGAGCAAAAACATCGGCACGATGGTGGCCGGGCCGCCCCGCTCGGTCCACACCGGAAAGGGATGCTCGGGTGTGACCACCCCCATCTCGTCGCACATGTTGACCAGGTAGTCATAGCGCGCGCGGCCGAAGATCTGCACCGGGTCGCGGTTGGTGGTCCACAGCTCGTGGTTGCCGGGAACCCAGATCACCTTGGCGAATCGGCGGCGCAGCAGCTCCAGCGACCAGCGGATGTCGTCAATGCGCTCGGCGACGTCACCGGCGACGATCAGCCAATCGTCCGGCGACGACGGGCGCAGCGACTCGGTGACCGCCTTGTTGCCGAGGTGGCCGATGTGCAGGTCGGAGACCGCCCACAGCGTCGGCTGCTGTGCACTCGCCGGCTTTTGCCCCGCTTCCTGCCAAGCCACGACTACCCACCCTAACGGCCGGTGTTTTTACGACGCTGGCCCATGGCCTCTCGACCACCGGGCCCGCCCACCCGGAGCCGCCCGCGGCAGGCGATGGCGCTGGTCGCCCGGGGCCGGCCCGTGCGGTCCACGGCCCGCCCCTGAGCCGCCACCCCATCGCGCCGCGCGGCAGTGCACTTCCTGCCATCCCGTCGATGGGCGGGCGCGCCTACGGCTGACCGACGAACGTGGGCTGTCGATGTCGGCGGGCACGGCGATCACCACCAAGTTCGCCAAAGCGCATGCGGCTGATGAGCGACCATCGGCTGACCGTATGACAATGCTCGACGGCACTTGAGGGCCGCGGCCCGACCACCCGGCGGGGGTTGGCGCCCGGCCACCAACCTGCGTGGCGAGCGACGAGGTTTCGCCCTGCTCCGTCGTCAAATAGCGAGAGCCCATACCCTAGGCCCGTGACCGCCGCATCCGAGCAACCCGTGCGCGTCCAGCGGCGCATCATGGCCGGGCGAGTCGGTGACCGCGCCCTCGGCGGTTTGTTGGGCCTGCCGCCGGCGACCACCGAGTACACCGTCGACCGCGTTCGGGTCCCGATGCGCGACGGAGTCGACCTGCTGGCCGATCACTACACACCCGCGACCCCGTCCGCCGGCACCATCCTGGTTCGCGGTCCCTACGGCCGCGGGTTTCCGTTCTCGCTGGCGTTCGCCGGACTCTACGCCGCCCGCGGCTACCACGTCGTCCTGCAGAGCGTGCGCGGAACCTTCGGCTCGGCGGGTGTGTTCGAGCCGATGACCCACGAGGCCGCCGACGGAGCGGACACCGTGGCGTGGCTGCGCCGGCAGCCCTGGTTCAGCGGCCGGTTCGCCACCATCGGAATCTCGTATCTGGGGTTCACCCAGTGGGCGCTGCTGCAAGATCCACCGCCGGAACTGGCCGCCGCCGTCATCACCGCGGGCCCGCACGATCTCAGCGCCTCCTCCTGGGGCACCGGCTCGTTCACGGTCAACGACTTCCTGGGCTGGAGCGACCTGATAGCCCACCAGGAAGACCGACCCCGGATACGCACGGTGATCCGCCAGCTCACGGCGCGACGACGGCTGGCCCGAGCGACCCTCGGGCTGCCGGTGGGCGCGGCGGGCCGGGCGCTGCTGGGCGACCGGGCGCCGTGGTATGAATCCTGGCTCGAACACCCCGACCGCGACGACCCGTTCTGGGACCCGCTGCGCATGGGCGCCGCGCTGGAGCGGGCGCGGATCCCGGTGCTGCTGCTGAGCGGCTGGCAAGACGTGTTCCTGCGGCAGAGCCTTGAGCAGTACCGCCGCCTGCGCGAGCGGGGCGTCGACGTGGCCCTGACGGTCGGGCCCTGGACCCATGCCCAGCTGCTGACCAGGGGACTGGGCACCATCTGCCGCGAATCGCTGGCCTGGCTGGACGCCCACCTGCGCGGCGCACGCATCGGCCCCCGAGCCAGCGCGGTGCGGGTCTTCGTCACCGGCCAGGGCTGGGTCAACCTGGCCGAGTGGCCGCCGCCGAGCACCCAGCGTGTGTTGTACTTGCAACCCGGCGGCGGCCTGGGTGCGACGGCACCGCCGCCGATCTCGCCGCCCGCGACGTTCCGCTACGACCCCACCGACCCGACACCCACCGTCGGCGGCCGGATGCTGTCGCCGCAGGGCGGTTACCGCGACGACACTCGGCTGGCCCGGCGCAACGACGTGCTCAGCTTCACCGGCGACGTGCTCACCGCCGATCTGTGCGTGGCCGGCAACCCCGTCGCCGAGCTGGCGCACACCGCCGACAATCCCCATGTCGACGTGTTCGTCCGGGTGAGCGAAGTTGGCGCGCGGGGCCGATCGGTGAATATCAGCGAGGGCTACCGGCGGCTGTCCCGCCCGGTGGGCACCCTCACCATCGAACTCGACCCCATCGCGCACCGCTTCCGCGCCGGATCCCGCATCCGCGTTCTGATCGCCGGCGGCTGTCATCCCCGGTACGCCCGCAACCTGGGGACGGGCGAGCCGCTGGTGACGGGGGTGCGCATGAAACCGGCCACCCATTCCGTACATTTCGGCTTCTCACGGCTACTGCTTCCGGTGTCACCCGACGGCGGCGCGGACCCGGGCGGCGATCCGCCGTAGCGTAGCGTCGTCCTGCAACCGGTACCCAGTTGCCTCAATGGTGTCCGCCCAAAATGACCGGAATCAGGGGCTACGGATGGTTTCGTCGCATCCAGCTGGGCCTTCTTCAATGGTGTCCGGCCAAAATGACCGGAATCAGAACCCACCACGGCATCACCCCGGGCGTCATCAAAATGCTTCAATGGTGTCCGGCCAAAATGACCGGAATCAGCGCGGTGTTGGTGACGGTCTGGGCGAGCATCTCGGCGCTTCAATGGTGTCCGGCCAAAATAACCGGAATCAGATGGTGTAGTCGATGCGGTAGGCGGACGGCAGGTTGCTTCAATGGTGTCCGGCCAAAATGACCGGACAGGAAGATGTGGAAGGTGCCCGTGCGGTCCCCATCTGTGCTTCAATGGTGTCCGGCCAAAATGACCGGAATCAGTCCCGTGGCTGAAGTCACGGTTGCCGTCGCTGTGGACGCTTCAATGGTGTCCGGCCAAAATGACCGGAATCAGGAGGACGCTTTTCGGCGCGGGGAAAGAGCCGCCGCCCTTCAATGGTGTCCGGCCAAAATGACCGGAATCAGATCAAGACCGGTTCGCTGCCGCCTACCCCAAGGCACCCTTCAATGGTGTCCGGCCAAAATGACCGGAATCAGCGGCGCGGACGGCACCACCCCGGGAAAATGGTAACCCCTTCAATGGTGTCCGGCCAAAATGACCGGAATCAGGCGCAGCAGTGCCGGCACGCCGCCTCGAGCCGCCCTTCAATGGTGTCCGGCCAAAATGACCGGAATCAGTGATGGTTGCAATAAAAACCAGCGAAGCAATCGTGGCCCTTCAATGGTGTCCGGCCAAAATGACCGGAATCAGCTGCCGGTAAAATTGATAGCCCCGACAGGTAGGCGACCTTCAATGGTGTCCGGCCAAAATGACCGGAATCAGCCGCTCGGCGGCTCGCGCCCACGAGGGCGGCACCGTCCCTTCAATGGTGTCCGGCCAAAATGACCGGAATCAGTTCGAGCCATTTGAGGTCGATGCCGTTTTGCAGCGCCCTTCAATGGTGTCCGGCCAAAATGACCGGAATCAGGATGATGGGAGAGATGATGAAAACCACCATCCAGGTCCTTCAATGGTGTCCGGCCAAAATGACCGGAATCAGGGCTCGATGAATCGGAGCCCAATAACCTGCTACGATACCTCCTCCGGCGAGCGGTGAGCATGTCAGCCATCTGCTGGCCCAGTGGAAACAACGCTGACCGTCTATCCCTGCGTGCGCTACCTGGGCGCGAGCGCTGTCCTGGACCTGGCCCGTCACCGGAGCGCTCGCGGTTTCATACAATCTGCGGTCCTTCCTGCGGTACGCGCCGGCGACGACCGATCTGGCTAACAGTGGCAGCTGAAGACGTAGGGCCCAGGTCAATCCGAACGACGCTGTCCTCAACGAGGTCCATAACTGCAGCGACCGCTGCTTCGAGTTCCGCAAGCTCGGCGATGGTCAGATCACACAGAAACACCGAATATTGCAGGCGCTCACCATGATCTTCCATCAGGCTGCACACACGTCGCAGTCGTTTGGGGTCGCCGACGTCATAAGCCATCAAGTAACGGCGCCGCGTCATCTCGTTACCATTGGGACGTACTCGGGAAGTTCCCCAACAAGCACTGCCGCCAAGAGTCGCGCCTGGACGTCAAGCACTCGGCGGTAGCTGATCTTGTAACCGAAAATAGGATGTCGGATCTTTGTCTCAAGTCGACGTTCATATGCTTTCAGCACCCTCTTCCTTCCCTCGCTGGTCAGTGCAACAGCGCCGGCACGCCTGATAAAGTCATGCGGCCCGATCTCGCCGTTATTCACCACGCGAATTACCACCGAGTCGGCGATAAGAGGGCGAAATTCCTCAGCTAGATCCAGTGCAAGCGCTGGCCGTCCGTACCTAGACCTGTGGAAAACGCCGAGATATGGATCAAGGCCAACCCCTATGGTAACGGCGACTACGTCCTTAATCAGCATCGAATAGCAGAACGACAGCAACGCGTTCAGGGGATCTGGTGGCGGCCTGCGATTTCTCCCAAGCACTGAGAACTGCGAGGCGAACTCAGAGCAAGCATCCGACAGCATGTTGGGAAATGCAGCGAAATAGAGCCGGGCCGCCGTACCTTCGACACCGAGTAGAGCGGAGAAGTTGTCGCACTCACGAGCATCTGCAGACAGCTGCTTCAGCATGGCCACCGTCGCAGCAACATCGGCGCGGGCATCGCGGCGCAGCAGCGTACGACAATTCGCAATCTTTCCAGCAATCATGTGCTGCGCCAATCTGTTTCCACCCTGGGCATGTGCGGCAGTCTGCCGCCGCCGCACCTCGACATATCTGGAAAGCTGTCCGACCGCGAAACCCTGCAACCAGCCGCCGGTGCTCATCCACAACACCGGGATCTCTCGCGCAAAGCATTCATGAAGCGCCTGGGTGCTGACTTGGACCCGCCCGAACACCACCAGCTGCTGAACGTCGATCAGCCGAAAGGACGCGATCTTCTCCTTGTCTCGTGTGACTTCGAGTCGGGCGCTGCGAACACCGACGAATGAACCCGGCTCTGTGACGTACACCGGCCGCTGGTCGGGATCCCGTGGGACCAGCCGGCGCGGTTGTTGTTCCTGGCGGGCGAGCAGCGCATTCGTCTCGTCAGGCAGGCACAGGCCCACCAGTGAGCACCGCACACACTTTGGACTGTTCACGAGTGGCAGCGGCGCGGCAGCCTGCTGCGCAACCCGCCGGGCAGCCACGACAATGTCCGCGGCGCCCGCAAGCCGTTCAGGGGTTAGTTCGACGGCCACACGTCGTCGCGACTTCGCGTAGTAGAGTTCGGCTCGATCGCTGCGATACCCATTGTGTCGCAATATCATCCCCTGGATGCAGACCTGCACTTCGTCGCTCGGCCACGGTGTGCCATCTGCCTGCGGCTCGCCCTTCTTGTAGTCGATCGGGATCACGCTGCCGTCGATACCCTCGATCACGTCAATCTTGGCGATCACACCGAGTTCCTGCGAACTGAGCATTACCGATCTCGCCGTGCGCAACTGACCCTCGTCGGGAAGCGGGGCGGCGCCAGTTTCAGTGTCAACACGACGGTGTATCTGCTGGCCGACCCGGGTGTCGTCGCTGTCGGCGAATCGGGCCTCAACCCATTCGATGTAGAAGAGTCTCGGGCAGTAAACGAACTCATTGACCATCCGCGCAGGCAACAGGTCTTCGTCCATCGCTCAGCCCTCAGGCGTGAACAGTCCGAGCCCGAAGTGGCTCAACCAACCCAATGTGAGCGGTCCCTGAGTTGGTTGCTTGAATCGCAATCGAAGAAACTCAGAAGGTAGGCGTGCCTGACCCTGCCGCTTGTCCCCGCGCATACGCGCGCTAGGACGGTGTCTTACAAACGCAGTCCATGGTCCGTCAACGAACTCGATATCGTCAGTCGGTTTGCGACCACGTAGCTCAAGCTCGCGTTGAATCTCGGCCACAACGAAACTGCGCCACTCGTCACGGTTCTTTTTCGGGTATCGAGCTGGCGTGAATGGCGTGACGGCACACCATGTTCTAGCCGGTCCGACAAGCTCCGGAGCGACTTGCTCAACGATGCCAACCCCGGAGACCCGCACCCGGACACGACGTCTGTAGTCGTAAAGCGCCCGAATACCACACAAAGCGCTCAGTTCTTTGTCCGGAAGCGCGCCGGGCACCCAAACCAAAAGGCCGATCAATCGTCTGTCCCGAAGAATCGGCAGGTAATGCGCATGCAGACCGCCTTTCATCGGAGCGTTTTCAGAGGTTTTGCCGCCGAGCATGGTGCCTTTTGCAATCTCACCGAGATGCTTGATCGCCGCCTGACGTATTAGGTCCGTGTAGATAACGGCGTCGGTTTCAGGTGGAAGCCCAGCATGCAAGAGATCAAAGCGCACCGCAGTGACCGTCCTTGCACGCCGGGATTCCATAGCAGTGAGCAAGGTCTCAGGACGCGACTCAAGACCGTACGGAACAAGCCGTGAGCCTACCGGAAACCTCAGCCCTCTTCGGCGCACCTCAGCAGGACGCGCGAGAAGCGTGGCTACAACCAAGGGGATCTCCGGCGTAAGAACCGAATTGACCTCGACGTAATTGTCCACACGTTCGGCAACATCGAGCGGCTTCCAGACTGCATGTCCAGTAGGGTTCCAATTTTTTTCCACTTCACCAATGCAAATGCTATCCGCGCGGCCGAAGTATGGAATCGACTTCGCTATACGAAGCAGCACACCAAGCCGGTCCGGTTCGAGTTCAACTGGCCATTGCGCGCCCAGCTGCTCCTCCGTACCAAATACAGCGAACGAATCAAGCGTGCGATCTTTTCTGCGATCTTTTCCGTACTTCGCATCCGGATAGTAGTACTTCGCATCCGGATAGTAGTGCCTGCTGTGAGAGATGTTATGGGCCGGAACATAGAACGTGGGCGGTACGGCTAGATCGGAAAGAAGGTGGTGCACAGCGGATTCCGTAATATCAGGGCAACGAGTCTGCCACACCGCGTACAGCATGCGCAATAATCGCCATGGGGACGGTGGCAGCTCGACTGCGCCTTCGTTCACGTGCCGTTCCCAAGGCGTCGCGTGATACCGCCCAAGTGGGAAGGTGAGCACCAACGTGGTCGGCATGATTAAGCCTTCTTGCCAGACCATTCGACAGTGATCTCATCACCGTCACCGAACACCCCGTCCGACCGGGCGATACTGTCTTGCAGAGCACTTGTAATCTCATCGGCGGTGGGCAGTTCGGGTCCGAGGCGGGCCGCGACTGGCGACACCAGCTCAAAGTCGCAAGCTGTGCGCAGCCTCAGACCGCCTTCAAGCAAGTGGCTGATCTCCCAGAGTGCTAAGGCCTCCAACGCCTCGGTTGCCACCTTGGGTAATCCATAAGATCGAAGCAGTTCGACATCGACGACGAAGGAGGCGATGATCCGTCTCGCAGTCCATTCCGTTCGAGCGAACGGCACCGAACCATACCCTTCTGCGGTTCCGCCTTCACCATCCTTATCTAGTTGATGACGCACACGGTCGGATTTCCGGCCCCCACTAACAGCACGCTGCACGTCGTGCGCTTCGATTACTCCGGAGATCGCACGCATAAACTTTGGTTGGCCCAGCCACTGCCTGTGTGAGAAAAACACGCCATGCAACAGGCAGAACGGATCGAGTTTCGCAACCGCCGCGGCCATCGCTCGATAATCAAGAGGCGTATCGGGAGCAAGGCCCAACCGGTTACCGATGATGTCGAACATGGACTTACCGCCCAAAGTCGACTTATGAATATACGGCGACGCCAGTCGGTGCGCCTCGAGCCGGCTTGACGTGAGGAACTCGTCTGTCTTCGCTCTTACCACACGCACCCATGGCATACCAGCCACCGCATTTACTGGTCGGTTCTCCGCCTGATTCCATGCCGTAGCCTCGAGCCTGTTCGCCATCGACTGCACCGATTCGACCAGCAGCGCGTCGACTTCGTGGCCGTGTTCGTATCTGGTGAAGGTAGCAGCACCGATATCGGGAAAGCCGGTGGGTTGAAACGTGCTTCCGGATAGTGGCGTGAGTTCGGCGTCGTAGATGTAGCGCCTGATCATGTGATCACCTCCTGTGCTAATTCGGTTCGGTGTGTCCCGACTACGGCGACGCGGCTTAGGGCCGCGCGTCGATCGGAATTCGTGGTAGTGAGTAACAACATGGCAGCCAGACGAGTTCCTTCGTAGGGCGCGCCAGGAACGCCCACGACATGCCGCACACCAGCGATACGCAGCCGCCGCGATGCGTCCTGTAGGACAGCCGGAACGTGTCCGGCGATAAGGCGTGACGGCCACTCATGGCCTGGCCGGACGAACAGCGATCGTCGTTCGCCATCTGCGTTGCTATAGCCGAGGGGCGCAGCACCAGTGAACAGCAGCAGCAGATCAAGGGCAGGATCGCTCATGGATGCCGACCCGGGCAAGATCTCGTTGCCTGTATGCCGCCAGTCGACACAAGACAGGCTAAGCGTAAGTGCCGCCGTTCGTTCATCGTCGATTGCGCGGTCGACAAACGCCTGTACATCGCCAGCACGTAAGCTCATGCCGCGTTCGAACACGATGCGCGCACCGCGCACCGACGGTACACAATCGATAACCGTTTCCTTGGTCGCAAGCGGAAAACCCCGGCGCCGCGCGATGTCGGCAAGACCCGCGGCCAGCCCTCCAGCAAAGAACCGATCTTTCAGCCACGTCCCGAATGTGCTGGTTTCGTCGCGGGATGTTGCAAGTGCCAACGCGATTCGCAATTCACGGTCGTGGTGGGTCACATCACGGAGTTGATCGAATAGCTTGGCGCCGTGTGGGAAACTCAGGGCTGGCAGTTTGACCTCGCGAACCCTTCGCGATCTGGACACCGTGGATCGGCATCTACCGAGCGCGGCGAATACCTCGACAAGCGAGCCGGGCTGACCGGTGGCGGCGTGGTCGAAGATCGCTTGGTCCAGGGCACGCAGCCTCGCTGCGGTGTCCGAGGGCAGGTTGATCCGGCGAAGCGCCTCGCGCCAGCGGTCCAGTGGAGCCAGCAGATCTACCCCGCCGCGAACGCCCACCTCGATGCGGCCCGCGGGCACTGCAATCGGGCTCTGACCGAGCCGGTCGACGAAGACATGCCGATGAAATGCCCTGATTCCTCGATCCACGCCGAGTGTTGCTGCTGAACGCGCCATATCAAGGCCGGATCGTGCGGCGTGTGAGTTCCAGTCGGCCCGTCCTTCGGCAAGCAGGTGTGCTACCTCCGGGATGGACAGGGGGTCGGGCCATTCCGGTGCCCATAGTTCTGCAAGGGGACGCTCTGCGGATGCAGACGACGCGAAGCCCGCGGTCGAACCCGCCACCTGGAACGGCAACGCCGCACCCGAGTACGCTGCTCCGTAGCGGCGCACCACCGCGGTTGCGAACAGCAGCGCGCCTTCGATGACTAACAGAAACGTCCATGGATTTCCTACTGGATTAGGCTCGTCGGAAGCGCCGACGGCACCTGCGTCAAACTGACCCAGCGACTCTCGCAGCAGCGGGCGGCGTGACTGCCCATCAAGCGCGGAAGCCAACCACGCAGCGCTGCCAGAAGACTCAAGTACGGTCCGGACCTGTTGCAGATACGCCACCGAAAGCTCCCGGCGTCTTAAGTTGCCGCCTGTGCCAAGCAACCTGGCGCACGATGGATTACCATCTTGGCCGAGCGCAATCGCGGCGTCCAGCCATGCCACCGCGGCGTCTGGTAGCTCGTTACGGCACAGTCGCAAAACTTCGGGTTTGCGCTTTTTATCCCACAGGTCCGAAATACCCAACCGGTGCCCCTCACTCACGACACGATCGCCTGCGCCCACTGCGAGTCGCAATGCCCTGAGCCGATAATCGGTACTCTCGCGAACCCACTGCAATATTCGCTCTGCTGCAGGACTTTTGCCATTAGCAGCGAATCCCGACCCAGAATTCCACGGTGAAACAATCGATTCCGGTTCGAACCGGGCGTGCAGCGCGTCGGTCAGCTCAACGAGTGTGTCGAATCGACAACGAAGAACGTATACGCTTTGGTTCCAGCATCCTTGCACTTCGGAGTCCAGTAGTCGATGCACAGCACGATGCACACCAAGAGCGGACAAGTATCCTGACAGCGGTGTCACCCGACAGCCTTCTAGCACAAGTTCGGCCATTAAATGCCTCCGTTCGCGCTGGCCTGCCAATCGGCGACTCGAACGAGCGCTTCGCAGAATGCAAGTCGGAAGGGGCCGAGGTCAGCTCGATCGCGCAGAGCGAGCGCGCGGCTGGTCAGGGAACCGACGCCGTGTGTTGTCGCGCGCAGGGATAGGGTGGCCGCCGGGATTTGTGGCTCTTCTGACGCTTCCGTGGGCCGGTTGTTGATGTAAGGGGCGCACGTCGTTGTGGCTTAAGGTTTCTGGCTTGTGAAAGGTCAGGAACCAAAGGAGCCAACAACGACGTGCGCAATGTGAGGCTATGGCGTGCGCTGCTGGGTGTCGACCAGCGCACCGTGATCGAAGACATCGAGTTCGAGGAGTTCGGGGAGGAAGACGCCGACGGCGACACGCTGGTGGTGGCGCGGGTGCGGCCGCGAAGTGGTGTTTCGCGCCGTTGTGGCCGCTGCGGTCGCAGGGCGCCCTGGTATGACCGGGGTGAGGGTCGGCGCCGGTGGCGGGGCCTGGATTGGGGCACGATGCAGGTGGTGCTGGAGGCCGATGCGCCGCGGGTGAACTGCCCCGCCCATGGGCCTACGGTGGTGGCGGTGCCATGGGCGCGCCACCATGCCGGGCACACTTTGGCCTTTGATGACACGGTGGCCTGGCTGGCGGTGGCGTGCTCGAAAACCGCGGTGTGCGAGTTGATGCGGGTCGCCTGGCGCACCGTAGGGGCGATCGTGGCGAGGGTGTGGGCCGACACGGAGAAGAGGATCGACCGGTTTGCGGGTCTGCGTCGGATCGGCATCGATGAGATCTCCTATAAGCGTCACCACAAGTACCTCACGGTGGTGGTTGACCACGACAGCGGCCGGCTGGTGTGGGCCGCCCCGGGCCGCGACACCAAGACGCTGCGGCGGTTTTTCGACGCTCTGGGCGCCCAGCGGTGCGCGCTGATCACCCATGTGTCCGCCGATGCGGCGGAGTGGATCGCCGATGTGGTCGCCGAGCGCTGCCCGGGCGCGATCCGCTGCGCGGATCCGTTTCATGTGGTGGCCTGGGCCACCGAGGCGCTGGATGCCGAGCGGCGCCGGGCCTGGAACGACGCGCGAGCGATCGCGCGTGGCGAGGCCAAATGGGGCCGTGGTCGGCCCAGCAGGAACACCGCGCCGCGGCCGGGTCATGAACGAGCACGGCGGCTCAAAGCCGCCCGCTATGCGCTGTGGAAAAACCCCGAAGACCTCACCGAACGCCAGAGCGCCAAACTGGCCTGGATCGCCAAGACCGACACCCGGCTCTACCGCGCGTACCTGCTCAAAGAGGGCCTGCGGCATGTGTTTTCGGTCAAAGGCCAGGACGGCAAAGACGCCCTCGACAAGTGGATCTCCTGGGCGCGGCGCTGCCGCATCCCGGTCTTCGTCGAGCTGGCCCGCCGCATCAAACGCCACCGCGAGGCCATCGACGCCGCCCTCGACCACGGCCTGTCCCAAGGATTGATCGAATCCACCAACACCAAGATCCGCCTGCTCACCCGCATCGCATTCGGATTCCACAACCCCGCCGCGCTGATCGCCCTGGCCATGCTCGCCCTCGGCGGGCACCGCCCCACCCTGCCCGGCCGCGGCTAACACCCCTCCACCAGGGCACCCCTCGGGTTTCCCCTCTCAGACGTCGCCGATTCTGCGCTACCCGCTCGTCGGTGTCCATGTCGTTCCGCCTCGCTGCGCTCGGGGGCTCCACATGGACACCTCCCACCCGGGCAGCGCTACAGGCAACTATCGCGGAAGGGAGCACAAACGAATTCAACCATCAGATCACGGCCCCGAATCGGCCCCATCCACCCACGGATACGTCAGGAGGGCCGGATTTGTCGGTCTTTTAGTGCGAAGCCGATTGTTCTGCTGCCTTCTTCCACACCGAGTATGACACCTGGTCGCTCGTCGGGCTTTCCACGAATGGTGACGCGGACCTTCCCGTGATGAGCGGCGACCAGGTAGACGACCAGGTCGCGCTCATGGTGGTCATCCAGCAACGATGTCGAAGCGTCCAGCAACCAGAGCGCGCTCGCCAGCTCATGGCGAAAATGACGCGGGTTGTAGTGCAACCTGCGATGGCTAGGTGATTTGGCCCACGGCACCGGTGAAGGCGGAGGTGGGTTATCGGAATTCGCGCTCGTCAACGATGCGACGAATGTGGGATGTGCCTTGCCAAGATCATGGAGCAACGCGGCGCGCACTATCGCGTCGCGCTGCGGCGGGGTGAGGGCAAGTGTTGGACCGAACCGCAATATCAGTTCTCTTGCCGCAGCCTCAGTCTCAACGAGATGTTCGTCGAGAGCAACCCATCGCCCCTGCCCGGTCGACAGCGGATCGTGGTCGAAGGCATCCGGCGACATCGGCCGCACGGGGATTGGTTCGACAGCCTGCCTACTACGCCGGTCGAAGCCGCGGTCGGAGAGGTAGCCGCCGCATCGCGCCTCTAGGACGACGACCGCACCGGGGCGGATGTCGTCGCGTCGCACTGGCCGCCATACCCCTTCTACCTGGTCCCACATGCGGGCGCGTTCAGGGTCCGATGCGACCATCTCTTGGACGTCGGCGATCGGTGCCGGGCAGAGTTCGCTTCGGTCGATAGCGGGCATCTCTTGAGCGTTGAGATCACGCCACGCGACCGACACGAGTCGATCGGAAGCGTCGCGAATGAATGGACTGACGTCGATATCGTTGCCCGCGAGGTCAGGTGCCGTGTCAAACAGATCCAGCAGGTCGCGTCTGCGGAGCACCGGATGGATCGGGCGCGTGTAGGCTACGCGCTGCTCTGCAAGTTCCCGCCCGGTCACCGCGCGATCCTCAAGCCCAGCAAGTGCCATTCTAGCCGCTTCAAGATCATCTGCTTCGTAAGGCAAATGGGCCTTGGCTCCGAGAGGCACCGTCCACAAGAGCCGCGCGTCACTTGCGCGGCCATCGCGGTTGCACCGGCCCGCGCGCTGCACGATCGACGGCCACGGTGCGACTTCGGTGATCAGCGTCTCCGAAGTCACGTCTACGCCGGCCTCGAGAACCTGAGTCGCAATCACGATCGTTCCATGTGGGCCGGGTTCAGCCAAGGCGGCCGCTGTCTGCGATGCGCGGTCGCTGGGACGGAATCGCGAATGCAACAACACGATTTCGGCACTTTGGTTGCGGCGTGTCAGCTCAGCGTGGAGGTCCATGGCACGCTCAACCGTGTTCAGTACAACCAAAGTTCGAGTGCCCGGGCAGTGCTGGGCGACGACGCCTGCCGCAAGGCGTGCCGAGTACCCTTTTGCATCGGCATCGAGACGAAGTTGTCGGATGGTGCGGGTTGCGCCCATGCGTTGGGCGAGCTCCTCGCTGTCGTCGGCCACGTCTACCACGGACAACGGTCCACGCATGTCGATGGTGGATAACTCCGTCACGTCGATCGTCGCGGACATCCACATCGATCGACAAGGCAATGCAGTGCCGAAAGCATCCCGTAAGCCCTGTAATTGCAGCGACGTTGGCAGCCCCGGCCCCATCAGCTGCACCTCGTCGAACACGAACTGTGTCCCAGCGTGCAGCAGACCGAAGCTTATCGGCCAGGCGGCGCGCGCTTCCGCGAAACCCCGCAACAGCAACCGTGACAGCACCATGTCCTGGGTACCGATGAAGATGCGCTCGGTGTCTGGATGGGTTTTCCACTTGGAGTCACGGCTATCCTCTCCGCCCATCAATACATGGACCCCGACGGGAGCGCCCAACGCTACGACCCACCGGCGCGTCACATCGACAGTCTGTTCGACTAGCGTGCGCTGCGGCAACACGACGACCAGCCAGTGGGGCGTCTCTGAGCGTACGGCCGCATCGGGATGCGCCATCCGTCGGTACAGCCACGGCAACACCGCTGCCAGCGTCTTTCCCGAGCCAGTCGGCGCGCGGAGTACATCGGGTAATCCCGACTCCGCCAGTGCCGTTTGGTACGGGTACGGCCGGACCGATCCTTCTGTCGCCACCGCGACAAACTCTTCGAACGTCACACCTTCTCTCCTGGATATCGGGGTGTAGCGATACGTGGCCGAAACTACAACGGGGGTCCGACAAGTGTTGGTGAAACGACAGAATTGTTAGCTGGACCCGACGGGAGGCGGGTCACTCCCCCGAATCACAGCCCACTGGCTGCGGCCAGTTTGCTGCACCTCGGAAGCTGGACGATCCCACCCGTCACCCGACGGCGTCGCGGACCCGGGCGGCCACCCGGGCTAGCTCCACGTCGTCATGCACCGGCGCCGACAGTGTCGGCGTCACCGGGAGCTGCACCCAGCTGGTGCAACCGGCATACCGAGCGGTGCGCACCAGACGCAGCGGCTCCACCAACGGAAAAACCTGCACAACCAGCACCGCCAGCCGATGTTTTGGCCGAAAGTCCAGCCGATCCTCGCGCACCGACTCGGCGGTCCAGATATGTAGATCCGCTATCGACTCAAGACCTTCGGTGCGGTTAACTGGAACTGCCGCAACGACTTTCGCAGCAGCGCGCAGAACGACGTGATCGTCGGTGCTGTCGGCGGCCGCCGCAGCGAGCAGGTCGCGATGCTCGGGGCGCACCCGCTCGGCGTGAGCATGCGCGACCGTCGGGAACAACAGGAACTCGCCAGCGGCCACCTCGAAGCGCTTCTCGCGAATTCCGCCCTTGCGCAACAGCACGCATTGGCGTCCGTCCAAGAGGGCGTGCACCGCCGCGCTCCACTCCTTGAGCGCGGGCATGGTGGCGGCCTGCGTCATCATGTTCCCGCCAATCGGGTCGTCACCGCGGAGGCCGGCATAGTGGCGCAACGGTTTTCGGCGGCTGACGACGTGGCGGCAGGGCGTTTGGCAAGGGCGTCCCCGTCGCAGCGACCTCGGCGACCGCCGCGGGCTCGAGTCCCCGCAGCTCGGTGATGTTCCGGCGCATGCCTTCAACGATAGGGCCCCGTCGACGAGTCGCAGACCGCCGACGGGCTCTGGCTGGTGGCGACGGCCGCGCAGCAGTGGATGAGTAGCTCACCGGCAAGGACATCGCCGCCAGCCGCGAGGCCGTGTTGCGGCGCGGCCGCTCCCGGCGGCGTTAAGGCGGACGGGACGCGCTGCAAACATCGGAGTTTTCGGCACGGGAGCGCAACGTTGCTGAGAACTTGGGAATCTACCCCCACAGCCTCTGACTGGTAGCAAAGCCTAGTGGTTCCAATCCACCAGCCTCGTTTGGACGTCGACGCTCGGCCCGAGTTTCTGCTTCAGGACGTGAAGGAAGCCCCATTGATGCGACGCTTCGGCAGCCAGACGCCTCCACACCTTCTCGACCACGTCAACCGGCTGGTGTTCGTAGTCGAGTTCAGCGTCTCGCTCCAGCCTTTCGGTTGCCGAAGCGACCGGAATCTCGTTCTTCAGCAGCAGCACCGCAATCTGGCGCTTGTCCACCAGCACTACCCAGCGCATCTCAGCAGGCATTCGGGCAGCGGCGATGTTATTCTGTCACTGGATGTGTAGGTCATGTGCCCTCCCAGTTGAGTATGGCTGAACAGTGTGTGGCGTCGTCGAGGCTCCAGACCCAATCGAGGGCCACACCGCCGACCATGAGCGCACCATCGCGGAATTGACGTAGCGGTGCCTCGCGATGTGGAGGGCAGCCCCTGCTGTCGCGGCGGGCTGGTCGAGCAGCGGAGAGCGACTGTCTCACCGATATATTGGCCATGCCAGAAGGTAAGCGCCAATTGCGTTATCGATTGCTTTTCCGCGCTCATTCGGAATATGGCCTGGCCCAAAATTCTCGCTCATCGCGCGAATGAGGGTGTCCACAACGGCATCGCTCTGCTCATTGGTTGGCTCTTGTGTTTCGCGAAGCTCAGCGAGCATGTCCGGGTTGAGACGAGTCAATTCTTCCACAATAACGGTGCGGTGTTCCGGTGGAATAGCGTCGAGAACGTTGTTCATGGGTTTCTCCAACCATCACGGTTGATGGCCCAGGCGGTTATGACTTGCCCGTCTTTGTTCAGGGCAACTGTCGCGTCCTTGCCAACGTACTTATAAAAGCCGCCATACTGGTCCGGCACATACTGGGGCGGCCCAATCGGGTGCTCGAGGTATCTTGCATTGCGCTGTCGCTGACTCCATGACCACCATCGCGGCTGTTAACTTGCTGCGCGCCATGCTCCGTGAGTCCTGTGACTCTGTTTGGCGGTGGAAATGGCGGTGTTTCCTGCGGTATCTGGGGTGATTCCTGCGCAGGTGGCTGGGTATCGTGTGCACCCGGCTGCGTGGGCGGCGGGGCGGGCTCATTTCCTAGTTGTACGCCTAAGTCCCGTAGCCGGGACTCGAGTGCCGCCTTTCTCGCATTGAGCTCGCCCATTCTGGCGACGCAACTGTCATATGCGCCCTGTTCTTGGGGCAGCACAAACGGGCGCTTCAGACAGTCATCGCTGTAGCGGGCGAGGTCTTCTTTTAATTTGACGTACGCGGCAAGTGCTTGCTCTTTGGTCATTTCGTCGATCGGCGGCACAGGCGGGGGAACCGGTGGTGTGGGGTCCAGCGGTAGCGGCAAGCGCGGAGCCTGTGGTGCCGGTCCCAGCCCAGCTGGGCCGAAGCCCAGCATCTGCGCACCGCCGCCGCCAGTGTTGGGTGCAGGTGCCCCGTCAGCGGGCACGGGGCCAGGGCCACCGGTGCTGGCGGGCGCGACGGGTGCAGGTGTGGCGGCCGACGGCTGCGCCTGCGGGGGTCGGGGCGTTTGGGAGGCATCGGTGGAGGGCGGGGGTTGCGGCGCATGCTCCTGCTGTGCGTGTCCGGGATCGGCAAACTGCACCGGCGGGGATGGGCTGGGCGGCAACGGGTCGGATTGGATATGCGCTACCGGCGATGCTGCGATGACCCCGGCTGTCCAGGCTGCGCCCAGGGCGGCGGGTGTGGTGATCACCTTGGTGGCCGCCGAGGTCGCGCCTGTACCGGCCTGGGCCAGCATTGCGAGAACCCCCCCGCCCGGCGCGGCTGCGCCGCCGGCAGGACCAGCACCGGCCACACCAATCCCGCCGCCACCGGCCGCGGATAGCACACCGCCACCGGGCAACAGCGGCCACAACTGCGTTCTGATGCCCGCCACCGCACTGCCGGCGGGTGTCGGCGAGACCTGAGCTGGTGGCGGGGTGGACATGTGCGGCGGTGAGAGGTACCGGAGCAGCCGATCGGCACCGGTCAGCGCATCGATCACCGACCGTGCTGAGGGGCCTGGTGGTGGGGGTACCGCCGCGTTCGGCACCTGCCTGGCGGTGGTCGCTGCGACCGCCTCGATGTGTCGGTGGACGGCGCCCTCCCCACCCAGGTCAGCGGCGGCGCTGACCACATCGGTGGCAATCTGAAACTCTTGTGCGGCGAACGCGCCCGCCTGGGCGCGAAGCGTTGCGGAGATGGCCTGTGCGGTGGGCTGGCGGGCATACCAGCCCATCGAGCCCGGCGGATACATCGCATCATGAGCCATCCAGTCCTCGCCGACGGCGAACCCGGACCGGTGGGCTTGATCGACCCCCGACAAGAGGGCTTGCTGTTGCCGGTGCAGCACGCTCGCGCCGCCCTCGGCGCTCTGCGCGGCGGCGTCAAGCAGCCCGGCCTCCTCCTCGGCGGTGGACAAGTGCCGGGCCATCGTCGCTGTCATCGCCTCATCGCCCTGACCCACCCAGTCCAGCGCGTTGGCCTGCGCGTTGATGGCGCCCACCACCGAGCGGCGGCGCTCCGCCAGCTCACGCCAGTGCGCGGCATGCTCGACCAGATGCGACACATCGTAGCCGCGCACCGCCGACTGGGAGGGGCTGCTAGCTGTTGCGGGTTGAGTGGTCGGTAGTTGTCGGTGGTGTGCTATAGGAACAGAAGCATGAATCTGGCGGCGTGGGCGGAGCGAAACGGTGTGGCGCGGGTGACTGCGTATCGCTGGTTTCGCGCTGGGTTGTTGCCTGTCCCGGCGCAGCGAGTGGGTCGGCTCATTCTGGTGAACGATGCGGTAGCCGAGACGGCCCCGCGTAGACGGACGGCGGTGTATGCGCGGGTGTCGTCAGCGGATCAGAAAGCTGATCTGGATCGGCAGGTGGCGCGGGTGACCGCGTGGGCCACGACCCAGCAGATCGCCGTCGACAAGGTCGTGACCGAGGTTGGTTCTGCGCTCAACGGGCACCGGGTACGAGATTTTCGATTCCGGTGTGAGGGCTTCGGGCCCCCCCAAGCAGTGGTCGCGCTCTGATGCGGAGAAGAACTTCGACTACTTCGTCGGCCATCTCGACGAGCGGATCGCGATGCTCAACAGGTTGACCACACGCAACGAGGGGCCGAAGCTGGACTTCACCGACGAGTCCGTCGCGGCGTTGAACGAGTGGTTCGTCGACCGGGCAGAGCCCGACCCCGACCAGGAGAACTGGCCCGGCGGACTCACCGCGGACTGGTATTCAGTTGCTCTGGATATGAAGGCATACCTTGGCGAGATTCTCCGCAGGCGTAAGCCGCATCTGCGGTGGGAGTTGTCGACAAGAAGCAAAAAAGACCTTTCCTATCATCGCCCGATAATAGCCGGGTTCACGAAAGTGCCATCAAAACTCTACACGGTTGAATACGGGAGTGGGTTTCCCCTGAAAACGTGGAGGTTTCCGTTATGCGGCCTGCGGTTGGATGGCCGTGATTTTTTCGTATTCGACGGGTGGCAGCAACCCGGCTGAGCTGTGCCGACGTCGGGTGTTGTAGAACTCGTAGCACCAGGTGGTGATGGCCTCGCGTGCCTGTGCCTTGGTGGCGAAGTGGTGGCGGGACAGCACCTCGTGTTCGAGGGTGGAAAAGAACGCCTCGCGGGCGGCGTTGTCGAAGCACGACCCGACACGTCCCATCGATTGGCGCACCCCGAGCTTGCGGCACAGCTTAGTGAAATCATTGGCGGTGTAGGTAGATCCGCGATCAGTGTGAAAGATCACGCCAGCGATCGCTGCGCGCCCGCCACGTACTGCGACGGCCATCTTGATCGCGTCGCTGGCAAGCTCCGCATCGGGGTGCTCCGACATCGGGCAAGCCAGCAAACGTCGCCCGCACAGGTCCAAGACCGAAGCCAAAGAAGTTTGGCCTCATCGGTGGGGATTTCGGTGATATCACCGCACCACGCCCGGTTGGGCGCTGCGGCGGTGGCGTCCCGTTTGAGCAGGTCGGGGAACTGAGGTGCCTTCTTGTCCTGGCGGGTCAACCCCCTGGGGCGCTTAGGCTTGCGCCCGGCCAGCCCTTGCCGGCGCATCGAGTCGGCCACCGTGTTCACGCTGACCTTCCAGCCTTCAGCGAGCAGGTCGGCGTGGATCCGCGGCGAGCCGTAGGTGCGCTGGGAGCGCTCGAACAGCTCCGCCACTCGCGCATCCCGCTGCGCGCGGCGTCGCTGCCGCTCAGTGGGCTCGCGGTCCAGGTCGGGTGGCCGGAGGGGGTCGCACCCTCCGGCTCCCACGGAACCGTACGTGAACCTCTCGATTCATACGGCTCTTGTCACCTTGATCACCAGACGGCCGGGACGGCAGTGGTCCAGGCCCAGTGGGCGAAGAACCGCGAGTACTGAGTGGTGACCCGCTGCCACGCTTGCTGAAACGCACGGCGTCCCTGCAGCCGCCGGTATTTCTTGCGGACCCAACGCATCAGGTAGGCATTGATGCGTGTCAGGAGGGGATACAGCGCCGACCGATAGAAAGCGCCGTAGTAATTCATCCAGCCGCGCACGATGGGATTGAGCCACCGTGCGAGCTCGGAGAAGGATTGCCCGGTGCGCTGGTGCAGTCGCCAGGACCGTACTTCGCGTCCGATCTTCGTCAAGGCGTCCCTGCTGACCGCAGGCGAGAACGAGACGAACATGCTCCCGTCCTTGGCCCGCGCTCCCCGTGGCCGGAACGTGAAGCCGAGGAAGGTAAACGACGTGTGCGCATAGTCACCGCGCCGTTTGCCGTCCTTGCAGTACACGATCCGGGTCTTGTCGGGATGCAGCCGCAGCCCGACGTCGACCATCCTGTCTTGCAGCGCGGCCAACACCCGGTGGGCCTGGCGCTCGCTGACACAGTGCACCACCGCGTCATCGACATAGCGCTCGAACCGGACGGTCGGGAACTCCCGACCCATCCACGCGTCGAACGCGTAGTGCAAGAACAGGTTTGCCAGCACGGGCGAGACCGGCGAACCCTGCGGGGTGCCCCGGTCTCGCTGTTGCAGGGTGCCGTCGGGCAACTGCACCGGGGCTTGCAGCCACCGGCGCACATACAACATCACCCACGGCAAATCGGTGTTGGCCTGCACCGCCTTGAGCATCAGGTCCCAAGACACGCTGTCGAAAAACTTTTGGATGTCCAAATCGATCACCCAGTCGGTTTTCCAGCAGCGTTGCCGGCATACGCCCACCGCGTCCACTGCCGAGCGGCCCGGGCGGTAGCCATAAGAGTCGTCGTGGAAGATCGTCTCGACCCTCGGCTTCAACTGCTCTGCGACCACCGTTTGCGCCACCCGGTCAGCGATGGTAGGCACGCCCAGCATTCGGGTCCCGCCGCCGTGCGGCTTGGGTATCTCCACCGCACGCACCGGAGGCGGAAAGTAACTGCCCGACGACATCCGGTTCCACACCTTATACAGGTTGTCCTGCAGGTCGGCCTCGAATGCCTCGATTGTTACTTCGTCCACGCCCGGTGCGCCCTTGTTCGCCTTGACCTTCTCCCATGCCTCCTGGACCGCCCACTTCGAAATCTCGAATGGCTTGTCCGGCAACTTCAACGCGTTCATGCGACTCCTCCTGAACCCCAGCGGGTTTCAGTTGCTCTAACGAACACCGTCACAGATGACCCGGCCCCTTCGCTCCACCCCCATTACAGGAGCTTCATCACTACTACGAGCCAGTCCGCCAGCCGGACCCGCGACGGTACTCACACCCACGCCAGGCGCGGGCTACTCCCTCTCGCCCGCTCGGAAACCCGAACGAAACGTATCGGCTCCGGCTCTCTCCCGTTCCATGCAGAAGCCGCAGACCGGGCTCGCGTCGCCTCCATGCCGGACACCGCCTGGCCAATCAGCGGGCACCCGCCAGACTGATCCCGGGATCAAATGGACACCCCGGTTTCGATGCCACCTGTTTCTATTTCGACACGTCAACAGCGATTCGCTCGCGCTCGCCTTCCCGATCCCCACCTGACACGTCATGCGCGCCGTGTCCACATCGCTCACCACGGTCACGTCTCCGATTCCGCAGCATGTGGTGGTTTGAAGCCTCCCCCCGCAGGGCGGCTCCGAAGGGCCGACAATCCTTCATCTTCTGCACAGCACCGCTTCTGGAAGCTCTACCTACATCTCACTCCCTTCCACGTTCGGGACGCACCCACTTATAGAACCAGGAAACGCTGACCCCCAAAAGCGCGCAGCACACCGTGTGTGGCACCCGATGCACGGTCCTCTGGTCGGCGATAAAGCGGGCCACACTCACCTCGTCGCCTCCTTTACCCAGCCGACCACGGATCGCTTGAGCACATCACGCTTCATGCGCAGCTCGGCGACCTCGGCGCGCAGCCGCTTCAACTCGGCGATATCAGCGGTGGAAAGCCCCTGGGCGCCTTCCCGCTCAGCACGATCTTTGGCAACCCAATTACCCAGGGTGCCCGGATGGATCCCGAGGTCTCGGGCCACCTGCGCGATCGGCTTACCGGTATCCCGGACTATCCGCACCGCTCCCTCCCCCAAACTCCCGGTCGAACTTCCTGCGCGTCTCTGACATGCCCTTACCTCATAGTGCATGCCTCCACACTTTCGGGGGATTTCCCGGAGGATAATTGCGATGCTGGGTATGCGGATCGTAAGAGACGAGCTTCGGGAGGACAGCCGCCGCATACTTCTCAACGTGCTCCTCGACGACATCGAAAGGGCGTGATGGCCCGTGTCGTATGACATCAATTTCTGGTTGCCGAAGCCCGGGCAGACATTCGATGAGTGGGCCGAGTCGTTCGAGGGAACCTACGGCCCGCAGGAACAACACCTACTGGCGGCCGCGCTGCAGCAGGTCCGCACGCAAGCGGAATCGGTGCTGCCCGAGGCGGAGATTCGCGAGGAAGCGGGCGGCGTCGCCTTCGACGACGACGCGACCGGGATATCGTTCGGCTACACACCAACGGGTGTTTCGCTGTCCTGCCCCTACCGGTGCGGCACCGGCAGCACGCGGATTCCGCTGATGTACGACATCGCCGCTACAGTGGCGTCGCTGACCGGGCTCCAAGCCTACCTGGATTTTTCATCGAATGTGGAGCTCAGGGGTGTCGCTAACGTGAAAGGTGCACTACCGCAAGGATAATCGGAGTATTCGAGGCACGGTTATCCAGGATGGGAGTGCACCTGTCAGATGCAGGATACTACGGGTTGGTCGAAGAATGTCCGAGTTGAGGTCCGTGGCGACGACGTGGTCGGGCACGCCGGTAACGTGATACCCCGGTTGCTGGCCGACAATCTGGGTTTGACCAGCGGTTTGTCGTCGGTGCTGTCGCGCCCAGAAGTCACCCACGACCGAGGCGCGGTGTTGCGCGATGTGGCGGTATCGATCGCGGGCGGAGCACAGAACCTGGCCGGCACCGCGGTGCTGCGCGATCAGCACCGGTTGTTTGAGGCGGTGGCGTCGGTTCCGACGATGTGGCGGTCCCTGGGCGAGATCGACAAGCAGAGCATCACCGAGGTCACGGCCGTGCGCAACAAGGTCCGCTCTCGGGTGTGGGAGGCGATCGAGGCCCGCCACGGTGCGATCCCGGCTTCGCAGACCTGCTATGGGGACCTCGGGGACACGATCGTGATCCGCATCGACGCCTCGCTGATTCAGTCGCACAGCGATAAGCAGCACGCCGCAGGCAATTTCAAAGGCGGGTTTGGCTTCCACCCGCTGTTGGCGTGGTGTGACAACACCGGCGAACTGCTGGCGGTGATCGCCCGTCCCGGCAACGCCGGCTCGAACACCGCGGCCGATCATATCGCGATCATCGACGCCGCGATCGCGGCGATCCCGGCCACGTGGCGCCGCAAGTTGCTGGTCACCATCGACGGCGCGGGTTCAAGCCACGCCGTCGTCGAACACCTGGAGAAACTCAATGCCCGGCCGGGGATGTCGGTGGGCTACTCGGTCGGATTCGACCTCGATGAGCGGGTCCGGGTCGCGATCGGCCAGATGCCCGATGCGGGATGGCAAGCCGCGCTGGATGCCACCGGGGCGGCCCGCGACGACGCCCAGGTCGCCGAGTTGACCGGGCTGCTGCGCCACAGCACCGGAGGGGATCAGCTGGTCGGCTGGCCGGCCGGCATGCGCGTCCTGGTGCGGCGCGAAGAAATCGAACACGGCACCCAGTTGTCGTTGTTCGAGCAGCTGGCCGGCTACCGCTACCAGGTCCTCGCCACCTCGACTGCCGGTGGACAACCCCAGCGACTAGAAGCCCGCCACCGCGTCCACGCCCGGGTGGAGGGCTTCATCCGCACCGGCAAAGACACCGGCCTGGCCCGCTGGCCCTCACACTCGTTCGCCATCAACACCGCTTGGGTCACCGCCGTCGCGATCGCCATCGACCTGCTGTGCTGGATGCGACTGCTACTGCTGGACGGCCCACTGGCCAAAGCCGAACCCGCCACCCTGCGCTACCGGCTGCTGCACGCCGCGGCCCGGCTGATCAAACGATCCCGCTACCTGATCCTGCGGATCCCCCAAACCTGGCCCTGGGCAAAAGAATTCGCCGACGCCCTCAACAGGGTCCGCGCCATACCCTGACCCACAGGCCCCTGTGCCCGCTCGACCCCAAGAAAGGAGTAACCACCCCCGGGATAAAGGACCCGGCGTCACCGCACGACACGCGGCGCCGCCGCCTACCCCCAACCTCAAAACCTCGACAAAGCTGCCACCTCGCAGACCGCCACAGCAGAACCCGGGCCACCGTGAAATTCTGAGGCCTACGATCCGCAAACCGACACCGCGGCAACCATGTCAAACCTCGACAATGCGGTGAAAGCCTACGAGAAGACCGCCACATTCGCCGCATCGCTGCTGTCACGACCCGAATGATTCAGACATCCAAGCAGCGAATCGGGCACGAAAGGCCCCGGACTCCCGAACGTGACCTAAAGAAACCGCCGAAACAGCCCTCTTACGCATAGGTATGTGGACGCATAGGTATACAGTATGTCGGGTTCCCTTAGCGGCGGAGCGAATCTGGCATTACGGGAGCCCTTCGGGCCGCCATACAGGCATATAAACATACCGATGTTAGGGTGTTTATATGCCTGTCGTGTCGATTGTGCACACCAAGGGCGGGGTCGGGAAGACGCGGGCAAGGCCCGGGGGCGGCCAAGAAGATGCGGCGGGCGTGGCCGACGTTGGAGGTGACGGCGGCGCGGCCGACTGTCGTCCTGCTGACGGCGGTCGCGTTGGGCACCAACCTCGTGGCCGCCGCCGTGGAAGCCTTTGCCGATGAGGGCGTGCCGGTGTTTGCGTCTTCGATCCCGCGTCGCGAGGCGCTAAAGCAGGCGTATGGGACGGCCCCGAGTTGGCCGCTGTACGGCTACGACGACGTGCTCAAGGAAGTTCTGGAGGTACTGGCATGAGTGATCTGAAAAACCGAGTAGGTAAGCGTGTTCAGCCTGAACCGGTGAAGTCCGCGAAAGACATTCTCACGCCGCCGGCCGATTCCGTCCGTACGACGATCTTTCTCGATAAATCGACCCGTCGGCAGCTTAAGCAGCGAGCGCTCGACGAGGGCAGCACGATGTCGGAACTGATTCGCTCGGCCATTGACCGTTACCTCACGACCTAAAGAAACCGCCGAAACAGCCCTCTTACGCATACCTATGTGTACCCATAGGTATGTTGTTATGCGAGGGTGGCAGTATGTCGAGAACTTCCTTGACGGGCCGGGGCTATCGCCTTGTCTCTCAACATAATTGATGCCCGAACCGCGTTTCGGATTCTTTTTAGAGTTCGAGTCCAGGGAAACCCGGTTTCGCGCCAACCTGAGACCCGGACGTGGCGTTACGCGTCTCGGAGAGCCTGGATGGCGAAGGTGACGCGGCCCTTGATCTGTGTTGCTAGTGTCTCCGCCGTGGCTGTTGGGATGGGCTCCTCGTAGCCTATGGAGCCGTCGGGGTTGACCCACGTTATGACGGATGCCGCGTTTAAAGTCGTAAGCCACCGCCTTGAATGGCTATCTGCGCTCCGTTCAAAATCGCACCATCCCAACGGGTTTTCTCAATCATGACGTCAGTTAGCCTCGCACCTGCAAGGTTGGCACCACGAAAATCGACGTCGTAAAGGGTCGCGCCATCCATGTCGACACCGGTGAGGTTCGCGCCGCGAAAGTCGGTCGTCTTTGATCCATTCAACTGGCATCGTCGCATTTTCGCGTTCGTCAAGTTCGCTCCCCGGAAATCGGCACCGCCGAGCGCGGCTTTGTAGAAATCGACTCCGACGAGGACTGCGCCGAGCCATACCGAGTTGCCGGCCTGTGCCTCGGGAACGCTCATTTCGCAGCCTCGAGCACCCGGCGCGGTGACACACGCCAGGTTGGCCCGCGGCGCTCCGAAGCCGTCGAGTTCAGCTCCGGTGAGGTCCGCCCCTGCAAAGACGGCCTCCGCCGAGGCACAAGCACCAATCAGCCGCGCCCCTGGCAGCTTTGCCCCCTCGAAACGCGCCGTGCCCAAGCTAGCTCCGGTTAGGTTGGCCCCGACTAGGTTGCACCCATCAAAGTCGGCGCGGGTAATGTAAGCGCCCCGCAGATCCGCGCAGGTGTAATCGGCGAGTTTGCGTAGCAACAAAGCCAACACCTGCTCGATGCCGTCTCGGACGGGATCTGCAACCGGATAAGCGCCGTCGTGTCGAACTATCGCACAGCACATGTCCGCTGCTGTCCGAAGGACCGACGTTGAGGCGCCTTCGGTACCGACCAGCTCATACAGCGCTTGGAGTCCACGGCTATGTGACATGGCATCCTCTGCGCGCAAATCCCTGACAACGGCCTGAAAGTCGCGATCTGTGTACATACCGAAATTGTCAGGCACAGGTGCGACACCACGGCCAAAACACTGTCGGTCGAGCTGCGGTGGTACCGACGTGGCTTCCTCCCATGCGACCACCATTTCGTCACCGTGACGAATAAGCGGGTCACATGCGCCGGTAGATGTCGGCGCGGTGGTCGACGCGGTGAACCCAGATCGTCTGTGCCTCTTCGTCGATGCGGTAGAGGAGGCGGTAGGGGCCGCGGCGGGCGCTGTGGTAGCCGGCGAGCTCGCCGCGGAGCGGCTTGCCAACCCGGCGTGGTTCGCGAGCGAGGTCGCCGAAGGCGAATTCGATCACTGCTGCGAGGATTCGCCGCGGTACCTTGTCGAGGTCGCGTTTGGCTGAGGCCGTGAACCGGGTCGTGTACATACGATCCGAGTCGGCCACCTCAGCGCGACCGCCGCGGGACCTGGTACTCGGCTCGGATCTCATCTTCGCCGTAGGTCCGGCCGGCTGCGACGTCGGCCTCGGACTGTCGTACCGACTCCACGACACCAGGCTGGGACAGCCAATGCAACGTCTCCTGAATGGATTCCCATTCCTCGACGCCGATCAGGACTGCGGCGGGCGCTCCGTTTTTGGTGATGGTGATCTGGTCGCGGGTGTCGCGTACCGCCTCGATGTACTCGTTGATCTTGGCCTTGACTTGAGTAACAGGTATGACTCGCATAGCACTATAGTACCGTATTCAGGTCTGTTAATAACCTTAATTCGGTGCCGATAACGCACCTTATGTCAACTCACAGTTGGCATATATGACAATCGACGCTTGACGCCGCTGGGCTTTCGCAGGATCTTGGCGGTATGGCCATCGCCCGTCTTGTGGAGATGATCGACAGGTATCGCGGCGCTCACGGGGCTGCTAGCTGTTGCGGGTTGAGTGGTCGGTAGTTGTCGGTGGTGTGCTGTAGGAACAGAAGCATGAATCTGGCGGCGTGGGCGGAGCGAAACGGTGTGGCGCGGGTGACTGCGTATCGCTGGTTTCGCGCTGGGTTGTTGCCTGTCCCGGCGCAGCGAGTGGGTCGGCTCATTCTGGTGAACGATGCGGTAGCCGAGACGGCCCCGCGTAGACGGACGGCGGTGTATGCGCGGGTGTCGTCAGCGGATCGGAAAGCTGATCTGGATCGGCAGGTGGCGCGGGTGACCGCGTGGGCCACGACCCAGCAGATCGCCGTCGACAAGGTCGTGACCGAGGTTGGTTTTGCGCTCAACGGGCATCGCCGCAAGTTTCTTACTCTGTTACGCGATGGGTTTCCCCTGAAAACGTGGAGGTTTCCGTTATGCGGCCTCCGGTTGGATGGCCGTGATTTTTTCGTATTCGACGGGTGGCAGCAACCCGGCTGAGCTGTGCCGACGTCGGGTGTTGTAGAACTCGTAGCACCAGGTGGTGATTGCCTCGCGTGCCTGTGCCTTGGTGGCGAAGTGGTGGCGGGACAGCACCTCGTGTTCGAGGGTGGAAAAGAACGCCTCGCTGGCGGCGTTGTCGAAGCACGACCCGACACGTCCCATCGATTGGCGCACCCCGAGCTTGCGGCACAGCTTAGTGAAATCATTGGCGGTGTAGGTAGATCCGCGATCAGTGTGAAAGATCACGCCAGCGATCGCTGCGCGCCCGCCACGTACTGCGACGGCCATCTTGATCGCGTCGCTGGCCAGCTCCGCATCGGGGTGCTCCGACATCGGGCAAGCCAGCAAACGTCACCCGCACAGGTCCAAGACCGAAGCCAAAGACAGTTTGGCCTCATCGGTGGGGATTTCGGTGATATCACCGCACCACTTACGGTTGGGCGCTGCGGCGGTGAAGTCCCGTTTGAGCAGGTCGGGGAACTGAGGTGCCTTCTTGTCCTGGCGGGTCAACCCCCTGGGGCGCTTAGGCTTGCGCCCGGCCAGCCCTTGCCGGCGCATCGAGTCGGCCACCGTGTTCACGCTGACCTTCCAGCCTTCAGCGAGCAGGTCGGCGTGGATCCGCGGCGAGCCGTACGTGCGCTGGGAGCGCTCGAACAGCTCCGCCACTCGCGCATCCAGCTGCGCGCGGCGCCGCTGCCGCTCAGTGGGCTCGCGGTCCAGCCACTTATAGAACCAGGAAACGCTGACCCCCAAAAGCGCGCAGCACACCGTGTGTGGCACCCGATGCAAGGTCCTCTGGTCGGCGATAAAGCGGGCCACACTCACCTCGTCGCCTCCTTTACCCAGCCGACCACGGATCGCTTGAGCACATCACGCTTCATGCGCAGCTCGGCGACCTCGGCTCGCGGCCGCTTCAACTCGGCGATATCACCGGTGGAAAGCCCCTGGGCGCCTTCCCGTTCAGCACGATCTTTGGCAACCCAATTACCCAGGGTGCCCGGATGGATCCCGAGGTCTCGGGCCACCTGCGCGATCGGCTTACCGGTATCCCGGACTATCCGTACCGCTCCCTCCCCCAAACTCCCGGTCGAACTTCCTGCGCGTCTCTGACATGCCCTTACCTCATAGTGCATGCCTCCACACTTTCGGGGGATTTCGCGGATCACACCGGGGCCAGCCCATGACGGCCACCAACACCGGGCACGCGCCAGTGACCCACGCAGGCGTCGACGCACAAGACGTTACGGCCAAAAAGGCGCGTAACCACACCGAATGCCCGGCAACACGCGACGAGTTCACCGCGTGGCTTGTCGGATCATGCCAACGCCAAAATCTCCCCGTCACCATCACCGACCCCACCCTATTGGCCACCATCGCTACCCTGCTGCGCTAGACCATGCCAGCACATTGTCGACAAAATGACACCAACGGACCACCGCGACGGTCAATCCGCGAAACGTGAAAAACTCTGTACGGAAACCGCTTCCCGCGGCAGCGCCTTGTGATGTCGGGCCTGGTGAGCCGTCAAGGCTCGAACCTCGGTTCGACCGCGTGCGGCTTTGGGCTTTGACAGCTCACCAGAGCAGACGCAGCCTCGACAGCTGCCGGGGAAACGGCCAGCAACCACGCAGCACCGGGTTGCCGACCGACCAGAGCTGATGACGCTCCCGGCCAACGGGTCTAGATGCGCCAGTGCGGTTGGACGCGGTTAATGTCAAGCACGCGGGCGCCGAGTTTGCCCGGCTGGATCACCGCATGATCAAGGACGGCTTTGATGATGGCCTGCTGGCGATCCAAGCCTAGATCGGACCACTGCTGGCGCAACGCTCCACCCGTCCCGACCAGCTGGTAGAGCGCGGTGGTGTCGGTGGCCGCGGCGATATCGCGGCGGACATGGGCGATGCGGGCGGTGATCGGGTTGCGGGCAGCGATCCACTCCCGCGCCGTAATCGCGCCCTCCGCATACAACCCGGCCAGCTCATCCAAGCGCGCCTGATCCGCCTCCAGCTGCGCTGCCAACGCCGCCACATCACGATCGGCGTGGGATTTGCCGGCCAGCACTTTGGCCAGATGCGGGGAGTCGAGTCGAGCCAGCACGGCTTCAGTCAACAGCTGTTCCACCGGTTCGGCGACCACCGTCAACCGGCCACAGCCACCATGATCGGGCCCGTTGGAGCACACGTAGCGGCGCACCCGGCTATCCGGATTGACGTGACGGGCCTTGGACACCAGCCGACTCCCGCACCGCCCACACCGCAACATCCCCGAGAGCAGGTAGGTGCGCGCGGCTCGGGTTTTGGTCACTGACCGGGACGCCATATGTGCCAGCACCCGATCCCGCTCGGCGGGGGTGATGATCGCCGGCCACTTGGCCGGGCCGACCACCTCACCTCGATGCTCGCGCAATCCGGCGATGCGCCCCGAGCACAAAATCTGGCGCACCGCCGAGGTGCGCCACGCCCTCGACGCCGCCGGAGCAACACCAGAGTCGTTGAGCCACACCGTCAGCGACTTGATGGATTGGCCCGCCAGATACCGATCCACCATCTCACGGACCACCGCGGCCTCCGATTCGCGCACGGTGATCTTGTCGGCTTCATACCCGAACGGGCGCGCTGAACCGTGCGGCAACCCGGCCTGGGCGTTCTGCAACATCTTGCGGCGAATCCGGGCCGACTTGCGCCCGGACTCCTTGGCGGCGAACGCGGCGAAGATGCGGGCCATGAACCACCCGTCATCATTGCCCAAGTCGATGTCGGCGGTCACCGTCGCCACATCGCGCACCTCCACCGACTCGCACAGCGTGACGAACTCTTCCAACTCCACCGGCCGCCGATGCAACCTGTCCAGGTTGTAGACGATCACCGCATCGCGAGCACCGGATGCCAGATCGGCCAGCATCCGGGCGTACTCGCGGCGCGGCTTGCCCGAAAACGCCGACACATCGTTATCGACATACTCGGCCCCCACCGGCCACCCACGATCAGCAGCCAGCTTGCGGCAATCCTCCAACTGCCGCGCCACCCCCAACCCCGTCCCCTCGGCATCCGAGGAAATCCGGGCATAAATCGCCGCCGACCGCACCCCGACCCGCTGAACAGCAGATTTCCTCGCAGACATGAGGGTAGATTCGCAACACCTCACCTTTCTGACACGTTTCTGACCCGGCGCTGAGCTACCTACCCCGAAAATCGCATCCGCCTCATTCGTCACACATCGGCGTGGGTCGTCGGCCGTGTCACTGGTCGCCGGTAGCGTCCGGCACAAGCAATCACCCATCGGGTCCTGGGAGGCCGCATGAGCGTCGGTATCGCCACCAGCGAGACATCCGAGGCAGGGCTGTGCGCCTATCTGGCGTTGCTGGAGCGGCTGCGCAACGGCGCACGGCCACAGCCGCAGTGGTCCGCGCTCGTCGATTCCGCCGTCCAGATCTGGGCACGACCAGGCTTCGACACCTTCCTGGCGTTACCGCGGTTGCGGTTCGAGCCGTTCGACTATCAGCTGCAAGCCGCCCGCACCGTGCTGCGGCGGATGCGCGGACGGGGCATCCTGGCCGACGAAGTCGGGCTGGGCAAGACGATCGAGGCCGGCTTGGTGGCCTCCGAGCTTCGCATGCGCGGCCTCGCCGACCGGGCGCTGGTGATCGCTCCGGCGGGACTCGTCGACCAGTGGCGCGACGAGCTGGAGCGCAAGTTCGGCTTGCCTACCACGATCGCCCAATCCGGGCCGGCCCCCGCCGGCGAGGTGGGGATGGACCGGCCGGTCGTCATCGCCTCGCTGGCCGCCGCTCGCCGCGATCCGCTGCTGGGCAGGCTGACCCACACCGACTGGGACCTGGTGATCTTCGACGAGGCGCACCGGCTCCGCAATCCCCGAAGCGCGTCGGGCAGGCTCGCCCGCGCCTTGTCCGCTCGCTACCTGCTGATGCTGACCGCTACGCCGGTGGAGAACAAACTGTCGGACCTCTATCAGCTGGTCAGCCTCGTGGCGCCCGGACTGCTGGGCACGCCCGCGCAGTTTCGCGCCAAACATGGCACGGCATCGGTGGAGTCGAGACCACGCAACCTCGAGGAGCTGCGCGCACGGACTAAAGAGGTGATGGTCAGACATCGCCGAAGCGAGGTTGCCGTGATGCTGCCGGCGCGCCTGGCCGAGACGGTCTTGGTGACGCCGGGCAGCGACGAGGCCGGCCTCTACGCCGACATCGTCCGGCGAGTCAGGGCGGCGGCAACTGGGTCGGCCTCCGGCGACACGGGCCGCGCATCGGCCGACGGTGAGGGCGGCTGCGGTTTACGGGGCAGAGCCGGACACTGCGCGCCACGCGCCCGGTTGGCCCTGCGCGGCCTGACCCGGCTGGCCGGCTCCAGCCCGGCGGCCGCCGCGCCGACGCTGGCGAAACTCGGCTGGGACGATCTCGCGGAACGAGCCCGCGCCATCCGGGAACCCCACAAGGTGCGAGTGCTGGTCGAACTGCTGCGACGCCACGTGAACAGGGGCGAGAAGGTGTTGGTGTTCACCGGGTTTCGGCAGACGCTGGAGACGCTCACCGCCGCGGTCGGGGGCGCCGGGCTGTCGCCCGCGGTGTATCACGGCAGCCTCACCCGGGCGGAGAAGGAGTCGGCGATCGCCACGTTCCGGGACGAAACGCCGATCCTGCTGTCCACCGAGTCGGCGGGCGAGGGTCGTAACCTGCAGTTCTGCCACGTGATGGTGAACTTCGACCTGCCGTGGAACCCGATGCAGATCGAGCAGCGGCTCGGCCGGCTGCACCGGGTTGGTCAGCATCACGACGTGATGCTGACCAACCTGGTCTGCCGGGGCAGCGTCGAACAACGGATCATGCACGTGCTCGAGGCGAAGATCAACCTGTTCGAACTCGTCGTCGGCGAGCTGGACATGATCCTCGGCCGGGTCGACGACGACTTCGATTTCGAGAACGAGGTCTTCGATGCCTTCGTCGATGCGGTCGACGATGCGGAGTTCGAGAGACGGCTCGAGGCTCTCGGCACCGCGCTCGCCGAGGCGAGGCGCAGTTATCTGCGCAGCAGGGAGGGCGTCGATCTGCTGGTGGGGGAGCCGGCGTGAGGGGCGCCGTTGTGGGGCTGGACTTCTGGCTGCGCTACGTCGAGGCGCGCGGCGGGCTCACCGAAATGGCCGGCGATACGGCGCTGGTGATGCTGCCACCGGCCCTGCAGGCGATGCTGGAGCTACCGGAGGTGCTGCAGGTCACCGCCGACCCCGATGTCGCCCGCGAGGACGGTGTGACCCTCCTGTCGGCCGAGCATCCCGCGCTGAGTCGCTGCGCCGAGGAGGTGCTGGCGGTCGGTGACGTCGCCGTGATGGTGGTCGCGGTGGCCACCCTGCCACCACCCCCGGCCGAGCACCTGCAGACCCTGGCGCGTGATCAGCTCACCGTCGATCACGGGCGAATCGACGCCGTGGGCGCACCGACGCGGTCGATGCGCGCGATGCTGCGCGTCGGGGCGCTGGTCGACTACACCCTCTCCAGCGACGATCACTACCAGGAATGCGTCGAATGCTGGGTGGATGTGCAGTCACAACGCCAGCTGCCCGCAATCGTCGGCGCGAAACTCGCCGCCCTGCCGACAGATCCGAAAGACGGCCCGCCGTCGCTCACCGCCCTCCCCGCGGCGATCAGAGCCGCGGACCGGGTTATCGAGCAGGCCGCGCGGCGGCGACGATGCGAACTGGCCAGGGACGTCGACGCGGCACGCGACGCAGAGCTGCAGCGCGTGGAGAGCTATTATCGCGATGCGCTTGCGACGATCGAGCGTCGGCGCGCGCAGACCCCTGCCGATCGCCGGGAGCTGCTGGACGCCCGCGCCGAGACTGTCCGCGCCGAGTGTGCCCGGCGGATCGGCGAGACGTGGGAGAAATACCAGGCGCGTCACGCGATCCGGCCCTATCGGCTGCACATCTACGAGGTGCCGGTATGGCGGTTGCCGGTCGACGTGCGCCGTGGCGACCGGCGTTACCCGCTGACGCTCGACTGGCTGATCCCGCTGGCCCGTTTTGCCGACATCGCCTGCCCGCATTGCGGCGCCGATGAACGACTTCTCGCGACGAAGACGAGGCTCGGGTGCGCCGGTTGCGTTCCCCGGCGCGCCGTCGAGCTCGCGCCTGGGCGCTGACCGGAATGCCGACAAGAAATGCCGGCAAGACGCGGGACGCCGTCCGGTCAGCCGAGAGCGGCGCGCAGCGACGCCACAACCTCGGCCGCTGTGCCGGTGGTCGAATAACCAGCGGCCAGCCGGTGCCCACCGCCCCCGAACACCGCCGCGACCGCGGCCACATCCACTGCGCTTTTCGCCCGCATCGACACCGACCATCGCTGCGGCTCAACCTCTTTGAACACCACCGCTACTTCGGCCTGTTGCGTGGTGCGCACGATGTCGATAATGCTTTCGACATCCTCCGGACGGGCGTCAACCCAGTCCCGGTTGCCGACAACGACATAGACCAGCCCACGACCGTCGACGGCGTCGGGCACCAGCTGCGCCGAGCCCAGCACCCGTGACAACATCGGCAGCCACGCGAACGGGTGAGTGTCCATCAGCGATCGGCTGATTGCGGCATTGTCCACGCCGACCTCGACGAGCCGGGCCGCCAGCCGGTGCCCGGGCGCGCTGGCCCAACGAAACGAGCCGGTGTCGGTCGCCAGCCCGGCGTAAATGCAGTGCGCCACTTCGATGCTGAGGGGCTGGCCCCACACGTCTAGCAGCTCTGCGACCAACATCGTGGTGGAGTCCGCCGAGGGATCCACGAAGTTCGCAGTGCCGAACAGTTGGTTAGAGGCGTGATGGTCGATGACCAACAGCTTCCGGGCGGCCCCGGCCAGGCCGGCCAGCACACCGAGCCGATCGACACTCGGAATATCCACGGTCACAACAAGATCGACGTCCCGGCGCAGGGCATCGGGGCCGACCAGCAGCCGACCGCCGGGAAGTGACCGCAGCGACTCCGGCAGTGTCGCCGGCGCGGCCAGGCCGATCTGCACCTGCGTGCCGCACCGCTCGAGCGCCAGACCCAGCGCCAACGCGGCCCCGACCGTGTCGGCGTCGGGATAGACATGACAGAGCACCGCGACCGTCGCAGCGGCGGCCAGCAGCTCGGCGGCGCCGGCGGCGTCGACACGGCTGGCCGTGGGGGCCGGCTCAGTTTTGGGGTCGATCGTCGTCACCGCCGTCCTCGGCGCTAACGCTGGCGTGATTGCCGCCGCTCACGCGGTACGGGTCGGCCTCCCCCGCCGGCTTGGCCCCGGAGCGCACCCGGGCCAGCTCGGCGTCGGCGGCGCGGGCCCGGGCCAGCAGCTCGTCCATTTGGTGCACGGCGTCGGGCACCGTGTCACGCACGAACGTCAGGGTGGGGGTGAACCGGACCCCGGTGCCGGCTCCGACCTTGGTGCGCAGCACACCCTTGGCGCTTTCCAGGGCCGCGGCGGCGGCCGCGTAGTTGGGCTCCTCGTCGAGCGTGCGGCCCATCACCGTGTAGTACACCGTCGCGTCGTGCAGATCCCCGGTCAGCTTGGTGTCGGTGATGGTCACCCCGTCCAACCGCGGGTCCTTGATCTCGTGTTCGATCGCCGAGGCCACGATGGTGGAGATCCGTTTGGCCAGCCGGCGCGCCCGGGCCGGGTCAGCCATGTCAACGGCGCTCCTTTTCCACCAGCTCGTAGGTTTCGACGACGTCGCCTTCCCGCAGATCGGAGTAGCCCAGCGTCAAACCGCACTCGTAGCCCTCGCGGACCTCGGTGACATCGTCTTTCTCCCGGCGCAGCGAGGCCACGCTCAGGTTGTCGGCAACCACGATGTTGTCCCGCAGCAGTCGCGCCTTGGCGTTGCGCCGGATGGCACCGGAGGTGACCAGGCAGCCGGCGATGGTGCCGACCTTCGACGAGCGGAACAGCGCCCGCACCTCGGCACGGCCCAACTGGACCTCGGTGTAGACCGGCTTGAGCATTCCGCGCAGCGCTTGCTCGATCTCGTCGATCGCCTGGTAGATCACCGAGTAGTAGCGGATCTCCACGCCTTCACGGCTGGCCAGTTCGGTGGCCTTGCCCTCGGCGCGCACGTTGAACCCGATGATCACCGCATCCGACGCCGACGCCAGGTTGACGTTGGTCTCGGTGATGGCGCCCACCCCACGGTCGATGACCCGCAGCGCCACGTCGCCATCGACGTGGATGCCCATCAGCGCCTCTTCCAGCGCCTCGACCGTTCCGGCGTTGTCGCCCTTGAGGATCAGGTTCAGCTGGCGGGTTTCCTTCAGCGCCGAATCCAGGTCCTCCAGGCTGATCCGCTTGCGGGTGCGCGCCGCCAGGGCGTTGCGCTTGCGGGCGCTGCGCCGGTCGGCGATTTGGCGGGCTATCCGGTCTTCCTCGACGACCAGGAAGTTGTCACCGGCACCGGGCACCGAGGTGAAGCCGATCACCTGCACCGGGCGCGACGGCAACGCCGCGTCGACGTCCTCGCCGTACTCGTCGAGCATCCGCCGAACCCGGCCGTGGGCGTCGCCGGCCACCACCGAGTCGCCGACGTGCAGTGTGCCGCGTTGCACCAACACGGTTGCCACCGGACCGCGGCCACGATCCAGCTGCGCCTCGATCACCACGCCCTGCGCCTCCATGTCCGGGTTGGCCCGCAAGTCCAAGACGGCATCCGCGGTCAGCAGCACGGCCTCGAGCAGCTGGTCGATATTGGTGCCGACTTTCGCGGAGATGTCGACGAACATGGTGTCACCACCGAATTCCTCAGGCACCAAACCATATTCGGTGAGCTGACCGCGGATCTTGGCCGGATCGGCGCCCGGCTTGTCGATCTTGTTGACGGCCACCACGATCGGCACGTCGGCGGCCTGGGCGTGGTTGATGGCCTCTACCGTTTGGGGCATCACGCCGTCATCGGCGGCGACCACCAGGATCGCGATGTCGGTGGCCTTCGCGCCGCGGGCGCGCATGGCGGTGAACGCCTCGTGACCCGGGGTGTCGATGAAGGTGATTGGTCGCTGGGTGCCCTCGTGCTCGACCGTCACCTGGTAGGCACCGATGTGCTGGGTGATGCCGCCGGCCTCGGCCTCGCGCACGTTGGTCTTGCGGATGGTGTCCAGCAGCCGGGTCTTGCCGTGATCGACGTGGCCCATGACGGTCACCACCGGCGGGCGGATCTGCAGGTCTTCCTCGGTGCCCTCGTCTTCGCCGTAGGTCAGGTCGAATGACTCGAGCAGTTCGCGGTCCTCGTCCTCCGGGCTGACGACCTGGACGTTGTAGTTCATCTCGTTGCCCAGCAGCTCCAGCGTCTCGTCGCTGACCGACTGGGTGGCGGTCACCATTTCCCCCAGGTTGAACAGCGCCTGCACCAACGCCGCCGGGTTCGCGTCGATCTTCTCGGCGAACTCCGCCAGCGAAGCGCCGCGGGCCAGCCGGATCGTCTCGCCGTTGCCGTGCGGCAACCGGATGCCGCCGACGACCGGGGCTTGCATCGAGTCGTATTCCTGACGCTTTTGCCGCTTGGACTTGCGGCCACGCTTCGGCGCGCCGCCGGGACGGCCGAACGCGCCGGCGGCGCCGGCGCGCTGCCCGGGGCGGCCACCGGTGCCGGGACGGCCGCGGTAACCCGCACCGGGCGGGGCCCCCACCCCGCCCCGGTAGGCGCCGCCGCCTCCGCCGGGGCGGCCACCGGGAGCGGGACGCGGCACCCCCGGACGAGCCGGACGAGCTTGACCGCCGGGCGCACCGGGCCGGGGCGGCATGCTGCCCGGCGTGACACCCGGGCGCGGGGCCCCGGGCCGAACGGCTCCCGGGCGGGGTATCTGGGGACGCGGAATGGGCCGGTCGACGGGTTGCGCCGAGGAGAACGGGTTATTTCCGACGCGCGGGGTCCGGATTCCCGGCTTTGGCGCGGTGCTGGGACGCGGCCCGGGGATCGCGCCGGGCGCCGGGTGCCGGGCGCCCGGGGCCGACGGCGCGCGGGGAGGCGCCGGGGGCTCGGCCGCCACCGGCGCGGACGGCTTGGGCGCCACCGGGGCGGACGGCTTGGCCGCCAGGGAAGCGGACGGCTCGGCCGCCGGGGCGGGGGACGGCTTACGCCCGGCGGGCTTGGCCGCAGCCACGCCGGCACCGGCAGGCTTACCGGCCGCGACCTCGCCGTTGCCGGCGGTCTTCGGCTCCGCGGGCTTGCCGGCGCCGAACGATTCGCGCAGCCGCCGGGCGACGGGTGCCTCCACCGTCGACGACGCCGATTTGACGAATTCGCCCTGTTCGCTCAGCCGGGCGAGAACTTCCTTGCTGGTTACACCGAGTTCCTTAGCCAACTCGTGTACGCGGGCCTTGCCTGCCACTCCATCTCCTGTCCATGAGGCGACGGCGTGTGGTGGGCCGCGCCTCGGGTTTAGCTGCGACGCATGATCATCGTCGGGGCTTCACGGTGTGCTCATGTTCTGTGCTGCCTGTTCTGTTGCCGGGTGAGCCGAGCGCGTTGATGTACTCGACCACCGCGGATGGGTCCGGTGCACCGGTGATGCGCAGCGCTCGCGCGAACGCTCGCCGCCGAATCGCTTGCCGCGCACACTGCTGAACGGGATGCAGCCACGCGCCCCGCCCCGGCATGTTACCGGCCGTATCAACGATCACGGCGTACCCGCCATTCCCGCTCGACACCGCCACCACGCGAAGCAGTTCGACAGCCAACTCTCGCCTTCGGCACCCGACACATGTCCGCACCGGCCCCTCGGTGCGTCGCTGCGCCGAGGCCGAAGTCTCGCGCTGGATCACGGCTTAGTCTACCTTCAGCCCGTCGTCGTGCAGAACCACCCAATCTTCGGCACCACCGGGCCGCCGCGCTGCTACCGGTCGTGCGCCATTCCGTGGCCGGCGCCATGCTCCTGCCGGGGCCCCGGATGCGCCGGCGAGTCGCCCCGGATGTCGATCCGCCATCCGGTCAACCGTGCGGCCAGCCGCGCATTCTGCCCCTCCTTGCCGATGGCCAGCGACAATTGGAAATCAGGGACCACCACGCGGGCGGCCCGGGCGGTCTGGTCGATCACCGCCACCGAGACCACTTTGGCGGGGGAAAGGGCGTTGGCCACGAAGCGGGCCGGATCCTCGTCATAGTCGATGATGTCGATCTTCTCCCCGGAAAGCTCGCTCATCACATTGCGCACCCGCTGCCCCATCGGGCCGATGCAGGCGCCCTTGGCGTTCAGCCCGGGGACATTCGACCTCACCGCGATCTTCGAGCGGTGCCCGGGCTCGCGGGCGACCGCGACAATCTCCACCGAGCCGTCGGCGATCTCCGGAACTTCCAGTGCGAACAGCTTGCGCACCAGGTTGGGATGGGTGCGCGACAACGTGATCACCGGCTCGCGGATCCCACGGCTCACCCCCAGCACATAGCACCGCAGGCGGTTACCGTGCTCGTAGCTCTCACCCGGAACCTGCTCGGCCACCGGGATGACACCCTCGGACGCCTTGGTCTCACTGCCCATCCTGACCACGACCAAACCGCGGGCATTGGCCCGGCTGTCACGCTGGATCACCCCTGCGACGATGTCCCCCTCCCGGGTGGAGAACTCGCCATAGGTGCGCTCGTTCTCGGCGTCGCGGAATCGCTGCAGCATCACCTGGCGCGCGGTGGTGGCTGCGATCCTGCCGAAACCCTCAGGGGTGTCGTCCCATTCGCTGACGACGTTGCCGTCGGCGTCGGTTTCCCGGGCGATCACCCGCACCGCGCCGGTTTTGCGGTCGATCTCGATCCGCGCGTCGTCTTGGTGGCCTTCGGTGTGACGGTAGGCGGTGAGCAGCGCAGACTTGATCGTCTCGAGCAACTCGGTCACCGAGATTCCCCGGTCCACCTCGATCGCGTGCAGGGCGGCCATGTCGATGTTCATGCCCCGGCCTCCGTCCCCGCAGCCCGTCCCGCCAGTTCCAACTCCCGTGTGGCGGGCTGCGAAAACTCAACCTGAACAACGGCTTTTGCGATTTCATCGAGCGGGATCTGCCGAACGGCCCACCCACGTCCGTCGCGAATCACCAGCGCCACCGCGTTGCTGTGCATCTCCCCCACGCGGCCCGTCAGCCGCGATCCGTCCGACAGCGACAACTCGACTTTGCGACCGCGGGCGCGGCGAAAGTGCTTCTCGGTGGTCAACGGGCGGTGCACGCCGGGTGAGCTGACCTCGAGGACATAACTGCCGGTAATGCCGTCCAGGGTGTCCAGCAAAGCCGACGCCGAGCGAGACAGCGTGGCTATGGTTTCCACGTCGAGCGGGGTATCGCCGTCGGCGATCACCGAAATTCGCGGCGGGCGGGCTCGAGTGTCGATAACGACATCTTCGATGTCGTAGCCGGCGCGCGCAAAAAGCCCACCAAGTAGCTCGATCACCTGCGTCTGCGAAGGTAGCCCGGTGGCCACGGCGAGCTCCTCATCTTGAGTTGTCCGGTCATCGGCTCGATGTCGCTGGCGGCGGCTCCGAGCGGCCCCACGACACGTCCCGGCGAGCGTTTCATAGGGGCCAGCTACCAACGATACGCCAGGAATCGGCTCGGCAATCGGCTATTGACCGGGACGGCGGCGCGGGTCACCCGGTACGCTGACGCGCCTCGCGATGGCAGGATGTGGCTGTGTCAAGCACTGCTCTTGGTGTCAGCAGGCGGAACCTGCTTGCCGGTGGCGCCGCCCTCGCGGTGCTCGGGGCGATGGCACCGGGGTGCGGCTCCTCCCCATCGCCGCCCGCGGTGGACGAATTACAGTCCCAGCTGGAGCTGGCCCGCAGGGACAGTGAGCTTGCCACCGCGGCGGCCGCCGCCGAACTGGGTCAGCTCGCCGCGGCGCTGAGGGAAGTCGCGCTGGAACGTTCCCGCCATGCGCAAGCGTTGGCCACCGAAATCGACCGCGTCGCCGGACGATCCACGACAACCTCGAGCGCGCCGCCCGGCCCGGTCGCGACCGGTCCGGCGGCGCCTTTGCCCTCGCTGTCCGATGTGGTCGACGCGTTGCACAACTCCGCGGAGAGCGCCGCCCGACTCGCCGCCACGTTGTCGGGTTACCGGGCCGGGCTGCTGGGCTCCATCGCCGCCTCCTGCACCGCCGCCTACACGGTCGCCCTGGTCGTCGGGGGGCCGAAACCATGACCTCCGTCGAGCCCACCTCGGGCGTCCGGTCACCGTCGCAACGCCCCGGGGGCAAAACCGGCGCCGATGACGCCGCCCTCTGCGATGCGCTGGCCACCGAACACGCCATCATTTACGGCTACGGCATCGTGTCCGCGCGCTGCGCTGGCGACGTCAACGCCCTGGTGTCCACCGCGCTTGGCGAGCATCGAGAGCGTCGGGACCGCGTCATTGCGATGCTGGCGGCCCGCAAGGTTGCCGCGCCGGTGGCCGCCGCGGGCTACCAGCTGCCGATGGCGGTGAACGGCCCGCGCTCCGCCGCGCGCCTGGCCGCGCGGATGGAGAACGATGCCGCGGTGGCCTGGCGCGCGGTCGTCGAACAGGCCCAGGGGCCCGACGAGCGTGGATTCGGCGTGACGGCGCTGACCCAAAGCGCGGTCCTGGCGGCGCAGTGGAACCGGGTGCTGGGGGCGTGGCCGATCACCACGGCTTTCCCCGGTGCCGGCGGATGAGGCGCGCAAGCCCGGTAGCACGCGAGCACGGTGGTCCGCAGCTCAGCCGGCTGCCGCAGCCCCGGCGTCGGCACCGCGCCGGCGGCCGGACACGATGGCCGCGATCTCGGTGGCCGGCGAAGCGCTGGTGGCCAGCTCGCGGACCTGGCCGCTGAAGCGGTCGCGCAGTTCGACGACGCCCTTCGCCCAGCCGCGGCCCACCACGACGATCCACGGCATGCCCAGCAACTCGGCGTCTTTGAACTTCACCCCCGGTGAGGCCTGCCGGTCATCGAGCAGCACCTCGACACCGAGGCGGTCCAGGTCCGTGGCCAAAGCGGTAGCCCCGTCGTGCACCTCGGCGTCTTTGGTCGCGATCACCACGTGGACGTCGAACGGCGCCACCGTGGACGGCCAGCGCAGGCCCAGCTCGTCGTGGTGCTGCTCGGCGATGACGGCCACCAGCCGCGATACCCCGATGCCGTAGCAGCCCATGGTCAACCGCACCGGCTTGCCGTCCTCGCCGAGCACGTCGACGGCAAAGGCGTCGGTGTATTTGCGGCCGAGCTGGAAGATGTGGCCGATCTCGATGCCGCGGGCGGACACCAGCGGGCCGGCCCCGTCGGGAGACGGGTCGCCATCGCGGACCTCGGCGGCCTCGATCGTGCCGTCGGCGGTGAAGTCCCGGCCCGCCACCAGCCCGACAACATGCCTGCCGGGCTGGTCGGCGCCGGTGATCCAGCTGGTGCCGTCCACCACCCGAGGGTCAACTAGATAACGAATACCGTTTTTGCGCAACGCTTTTGGCCCGATGTAACCCTTCACCAAAAACGGGTACCTGGCGAAGTCCTCGTCACCGAGCAACGCGTACTCGGCGGGGGCGAGCGCGGCCTCTAGCCGCCGCTCGTCGATTTCGCGGTCACCCGGCAGCCCGATGGCCAGCAACTCCCAGTCCCGGCCCGGCCAGCGAACCTTGAGCACCACGTTTTTTAGCGTGTCGGCGGCGGTGACGGCGCGCCCCAGGCCCGCGCTGTTGGCCCAGTCAACCAGGGTCGCAATGGTCGGGGTGTCGCCGGTGTCGTAGACCACCGGCTCGGGCAGGCCCTCGATGGGCCGGCTCTCCGGGCGGGCGGTGACCACCGCCTCGACGTTGGCGGCGTATCCGGACTGCGGGCAGCGCACAAAGGTGTCCTCACCGATCGGGCTCTCGGCCAAGAACTCCTCCGACGCGCTGCCGCCCATCGCGCCGGAAACCGCGGACACGATGACATAGCGCACCTGCAGCCGGTCGAACATGCGCTGATAGGCCTCGCGGTGCGCGTAATAGGCCGCCTTGAGCCCGGCGTCGTCGGTGTCGAAGGAATAGGAGTCTTTCATCAGGAACTCCCGCACCCGCAGAATACCGGCCCGCGGCCGTGGCTCGTCTCGGTACTTGTTTTGGATCTGGTACAGCAGAAGCGGAAAATCCTTGTGGGAGCTGTACTCTCCTTTCACCATCAGGGTGACCAACTCTTCGTGCGTCGGCCCCAGCAGGTAGTCGTGTCCGCGGCGATCCCGAAGCCGAAACACCCCCTCGCCGTACTCGGTCCACCGGTTAGTCGTCTCGAACGGCGCCCGCGGCAGCAGAGCGGGAAGCAGAATCTCCTGCCCGCCAATGGCGTTCATCTCCTCCCGGACGACACGTTCGATCTTGCGCAACACCCGCAGCCCGAGCGGCAGCCAGCTGTACAGCCCGGGCGCCACCGGCCGGATGTAGCCGGCGCGAATCAGCAGCTTGTGGCTGGGCACTTCGGCGTCGGCGGGATCCTCGCGCAGCGTACGCAGGAACAGCTCGGACATCCGGGTGATCACAGCAAACGAGCTTAGTGAGCCGTGGGCCGGGGTCCGGACACGCCCGGCCGAGACCCCCGGCGCCCGCCTGCGCACATCACTGCGCGGTGCGCATCATCGGCCGGCTGGCGGGCTAGAGCTCTCCGTGCTCGACCGCGTCCTTGACTTCTTGCGCCTGTGCCACCTGCTGCGCCGTGTAGCCGATAAGCAGCGCCGCAGCGCCGACCAGGATGGCCACCCCGGCCACCCACAACAAGCCGTAGGTGTACCCCTGATCCAGCGCGTGCAACTGGGCAGCGCTCATGAACTTCACCGGGCCGTTGGTGCCGCCCAGGTACAAGGTGCGGGAGGTGATAACGGCCTGGATGACGGCGAGCACCACCGGCCCACCCAAATTCTGCAGCATGAGCGCGATCGCCGAGGTGGGCCCGATCCGGTCAACACCGACGCCGGCGATCGCCGAGAGCGCCAGCGGGACGATGATCATGCCGATGCCGATGCCGCCCACGACGATCGGCATCACCAGATTGGGGAAGTAGGGAATCCCGCGGTTGAGCGTTGAGCCGTAGAGCATTGCGCCCAGCACCAGGATTCCCCCGCCGATGACCACGACTCGCGGCGGGAACCACGTCACGAGCTGCGACGACGCGCCCAGCCCGATCCCCATCGCAATGGCGAACGGGATGAATCCGATGCCCGCCCGCAGGGCGCTGTAGCCCATGATGTCCTGCACGTACAAGCCGATCAGCACGGTCAGGGTGAACATCACCCCGCCGGCCAGGAAGATGGCCGCGAACGTGGCCAGCCGATTGCGGTCAAGGAACAAGCTGAACGGCACGATGGGGTTCTCGGCGGTGCGCTCCACCACGGCGAACGCCACGAAAGCGCCCAGGGCCACCACACCCGAGCCGATCGTCGGGGCCGACAGCCAGCCTTTCTCCGGTCCCATCGAGAAGCCGAACACCGCCGCGGTGCAGGCCAACGTGGCCAGCCCGGCGCCGGTGGCGTCCAGCTTCATCCGCTCTTTCTGGGTTTCCCGCAGCGCCGCGCGGGCCAGGTACACCATGAGCAGTCCGATCGGCACGTTCACCACAAACGCCAGCCGCCACGACACCTCGGTCAGCGCCCCGCCGACGACCAGGCCCATCACCGAGCCCACGCCGGTCATCGCGCCGAACACCGCCGTCGCGGCGTTGCGCGCCGGACCCTTCGGGAAGGTTGTCGCCACCAACGCCAGGCCGGTGGGCGAGGCGATGGCGGCTCCCACGCCCTGCAGCAGCCGGGCCAACACGAGGGTGCCCGCGTCCCAGGCGATACCGCACATGGCGGAGGCGATGGTGAACAGCGCGACGCCCACGATGAAGGTGCGCTTGCGCCCGATGGTGTCACCCAGGCGGCCGCCGAGCAGCATCAACCCGCCGAAAGTCAGCACGTAGGCGGTGATCACCCAGCTCCGTCCGGCGTCAGACAGGCCCAGCTGGTTTTGGATCTTGGGAAGCGCGACGATCGCGATGGTGCCGTCCATGGTCGCCATCAGCTGCATGCCGCCGATGGCGATAACCGCGGCCACAAACCAGCGCGACGGCAGATACCTGCGTGCGGGGCCGAGCGCGGCCGCTTCGACGGGCACCGGGGTCGCACGTCCCGCGCGCGGGGCCCTGCGGTGTGGCGCTGCCCATTCCGCGTCGTCGACGGCCGTCATAACCGGCCACCTTACAGCAATCTTAAGAATTATTTAAGCGCCGAACGCGGCCACCGCGCCGATCACGATGACCGCGGGAGGGCGAATACCTGCTGCGCGGATCTTCTCCGGCGCGTCGGCCAGGCTGGCCCGCACGGTGCGTTGGGAGGCCGTTGTCCCGTGTTGCACCGCCAGCACCGGCGTATCCGCAGGCCGGCCGCCCCGCAGCAAAGCCGCGGCGAAAAGCTCGAGGTGCTCCACCGCCATCAACAACACGATGGTGCCCGACATCGCCGCCACAGCGTCCCAATTCACTAACGATTCGGGGTGCCCCGGCGGGAGATGGCCGCTGACCACCACAAACTCGTGGCAAAGGCCGCGGTGGGTCACCGGGACACCCGCTAACGCGGGCACCGCTATGGCGCTCGTCACACCCGGCACCACGGTCACCGGGATCCCGGCGTCGGCGCAGGCCAGCAGTTCCTCGTAGCCGCGGGCGAACACGAACGGATCACCGCCTTTGAGCCGGACCACAAACTTGCCGGCTTTGGCCCGCTCGATCATCACCGCGTTGATGGCCTCCTGGGCCATGGCGCGCCCGTAGGGGATCTTGGCGGCGTCGACCACCTCCACCTGCGGCGAGAGCTCCGCCAGCAGTTCGGGTGGGGCCAGCCGGTCGGCGATGACGACGTCGGCCCGGGAGAGCAGCCGGCGCCCGCGGACGGTGATCAGCTCGGGGTCGCCCGGACCCCCACCGATCAGCGCCACCCCGCCGGGCACGACGTCGTCGGTGTCGGCGGCGATGACGCCCTGCTGCAATGCTTCCCGGATCGCCGAGCGGATGGCCGCCGAGCGACGGTGCTCACCGCCGGCCAGTATCCCCACCGAGAGGCCGGCGTACTCGAATGACGCCGGGGTGACCGCGGTGCCCGCCACGGCGACGTCGGCGCGCACGCAAAAGATTCGGCGCCGCTCGGCCTCGGCGACCACGGCGGAGTTCACCTCCGCGTCGTCGGTGGCGGCGATCGCATACCACGCCCCCTCGAGGTCGCCGTCGCGATAATCCCTCAGCAACAACGTAATTCGGCTCATCGCCTCGACCGCACGGGTGGCTCTGCGGGCGATGACGTGAACGTCGGCGCCGCTGGCGATCAGCAGCGGCAGTCGGCGCTGGGCGACCGTGCCGCCGCCGACCACGACGACTTTCTTGCCGGACAGCCGCAAACCGACCAGATAGGGCTTATCGGTCACCGGCCACCGTGTTTCCCCGCGGCGGCGGCGTGGCCGACGAAGCGCGCCACCGCATTCGCGGTCACCGCCGGATGGGTGTGCAAGTACGACGCGTGCACACCGGCATGCACCGCCCCGTCTCGCACCGCACCTCCCCCGGGCTCCCGGTACACCCACGCCGGTGGATAGCTTTCGGCGAATGTGACTTCGGTTCGGTGAAATTCGTGCCCGACCACCCGGTGCCCCGCGGTGTACAGCGCCGAGTCTGCCACCGCGACGGCGTTGCGATAGCCCAGCGTGAGGCGGGTGGTGAACCGCGCCGATCCGGCCAGCACACCGCACATCGGGTAGCCGTCGAGTTCGGAAAGCAGATAGGTCAGCCCGGCGCATTCGGCATGCACGGGCGCACCGGCGGCCACGAGGGCGGTGAGCTGACGGCGGGCAATGTCGTTGCTCGAGAGCTCGGCGGCATACTGCTCGGGGAACCCGCCCGGCAGCACCACCCCATCGGTGTCGTCGGGCAGCGGGTCGCGCAGCGGATCGAACTCGGCCACCTCGGCGCCGGCGGCCCGTAACAGCTCGGCATGCTCGGTGTAGCCAAAGCTGAACGCCTTCCCGCCGGCCACGGCGATCCGGGCCCGGGAGCTCGGCTGTGCCCCGGGGCGCCGCGGCCGGGTCGCCGCCGGGCGGGCGTGTTGCCCGGCAGCCCCGCCCACCGCCGCCCCCGGATCCCACGCCGGAGCTACCACCCGGCTCTCGGCGACCGTCATCACCGCGGCCACGTCGACGTGGCGAGCGACCAGCGCCGTCATCGCCGCCACCGCGGTGCGGGCGGGCCGGCCGTGCTCGACGGCCGGGACGAGACCGAGATGCCGAGCGGGCACCTCCACCGTGTCGCTGCGCGGAATGGCGCCCACTACCGGGACGCCGGCCTGCCCGCAGGCCTGGCGCAACACCTGCTCGTGCCTCGCGGACCCGACCCGGTTGAGAACGACACCGGCGACACGGGTTGCGGTGTCAAACGTCGAAAAACCGTGCAGCAGCGCCGCGATGCTGTGACTTTGGCCGCGGGCGTCGACCACCAGGATCACCGGGGCGCCCAGCAGGCCGGCCACGTGCGCGGTGGATCCCGGTGTCGGCGTGCTGGCGTCGGCGCCGATGCGCCCGTCGAACAGGCCCATGACCCCTTCGACGACCGCGACGTCCGCTCCCGTTGCGCCGTGCGCATACAGCGGACCGATGAGCTCCTCCCCCATCAGCACCGGGTCCAGGTTGCGCCCGGGCCGCCCGGCGGCCAGGGCGTGGTAGCCCGGATCGATGAAATCCGGCCCCACCTTAAACGGTGCGACGGCATAGCCGGCCTGCCGCAGCGCGCCTATCAGACCCGTTGCGATGGTTGTCTTTCCGCTTCCCGACGCGGGCGCGGCGACGATCACGGCGGGAACACTCACCACTCGATGCCTTTTTGGCCCTTGCGCCCGACATCCATCGGGTGCTTGATCTTGGTCATCTCGGTCACCAGATCGGCGGCGTCGACCAGGCGCTGCGGGGCGCCACGCCCGGTGATCACCACGTGCTGGCGGCCGGGGCGCGACAGCAGCGTGTCCACCACGTCGTCGACGTCGACCCACCCCCATTGCAGCGGGTAGGTGAACTCGTCGAGCACGTAGAAGTCGTGGCGCTGCCCGGCGAGCCGACGGGCGATCTCGGCCCAGCCGGTTGCGGCGGCGGCCGCGTGATCGCCCTCGGCCCCGGCCTTGCGCGACCAGGACCAGCCTGCGCCCATTTTGTGCCATTCCACCGAGCCGCCCAACCCGTGCTCGTCGTGCAGCCGGCCGAGCTCGCGAAACGCCTGCTCCTCGCCGACCTTCCACCGGGCGCTCTTGACGAACTGAAACACCGCGACGGCCAGTCCGGCATTCCAGGCCCGCAGCGCCATTCCGAACGCTGCCGTCGACTTCCCCTTGCCCGCCCCGGTGTGCACCGCCAGCACCGGCGTGTTGCGCCTGGCCCGGGTGGTCAGGCCGTCGTCGGGGATCTCAAGCGGACGCCCACGTGGCATGGCTATGCACCCCCGGCTAACTCACGCTGCGCCGCGCACGGCTTGGGTCAGGTGATCGGCGCGCAACTGCTGCAACCGCACGCTCGGTGCGCCGAGCCGGCGGGCGAGCTCCCCGGCAAGCCCCAGCCGCACGGACGCGGTCTCGCAATCGACGACGACG
>NZ_JAFLNH010000003.1 GCF_018361265.1 Mycobacterium sp. SM1 | reverse complement strand
GTGTTCGTCGAGTAGTTCGTCAACGACGGCGACGATGTTGGCGGGTGTTTTGCGTTGCTCTCCAACGGGTTTGGGGGCGGGCAGGGTGAGCGTGGTGTCGGTGCCGCCGGAGAAGCGGACGTGCGCGGTGATGGTGTCGCTGTCGCGGTGGATGGTGACGTCGGTGAGGAGCAGCCGGGCGATGCGTTTGCGTTCCCGGGTGGGGGTGTGCGGGTCGTTCCAGATTGCGGGCAGGTCGGTGACCAGCTGGCCGATGCGGGCGCGTTGGGCGTCGGTGAGCTGCCCGGGGTGCTGCTGGCGGGCCTTGTCGTAGGCCTGTTGGGTGTCGCCTAGTTCGCGCAGGGCGGTGTTCCAGTCGGCTTCGAGGCTGTCGGCGACGAGCCGGTTGGCGGGGTCGACGGCCAGGTAGCGGCGCCGGGCCAGGTCGGCGCGGTAGCGGGCGCGTTCGACGTGGGCGGCGCGGATGCGGTCGGCGTCGGCGGAGCGGTTGTTCGAGTTCGGCCGACACGGTGAGGGCTGCCTCTACAGCCAGCGGGGTCAGGGTGTCGCACAGCAGCTGTCCGATGCGCCGGTCGAGGTCAGCGCCGAAGATGTTGGCGCAGATCCGTTTTGCGTTCTCGATCCCGTCGCGTTGACACACGTAGTGGGCAATGGCTGACCGCGGCGAATGGTTGTAGCGCACCGTCATCCGTTTGCCGCACCGGCCGCAGATGATGATCCCTTGCAGCAGGCAGGTCCTCCCGAGGTGGCCCGCCGGCGCGGTCGCGGCCGTGCGCGGCGCATTGGCGGCCAACCGGGCGCGGTTGGCGTCGTACTGGTCTAGGGTGATGTAGCCGGGGTGGGCGTCGGGAATGAACGAGATCCACTCCTCGCGCGGCAAAAGGGTGGACGACCATTTTCCGCTGGGCAGTTTGTGATGGCGGTAGCGGCCGTAGGTGAACGCACCGGCGTAGCGGGGATTGTGCAGCACCCGCAGCACGGTGTGATGCCCCAACGGCTTCCAGTCCAGTTCGTCCTTGCGGGACCCTTGAGATGGCGCCACGGGAACAACAGGTCGGCCTCACGGAACGCCTTGACGCAGGCCGAGGCGGATCCGGTGGCGGCAAACGTGTCGAAACAGGTGGCGCAGCGCGTGCTGCACCGCGGTGTCGGGGTCGAGCACGACTGGCCGACGGCGTCGTGGACCAGCCCGACCGGCAGCGGCATGACGAGCTCGCCGCGGCGGGCCTTGGATAGCCACCCCGCCACGCAATCTTGCCTTGATGAAATGCAGTTCGGCCTCCGACATCTGGCCTTTCATGCCGAGCAACAGCCGGTCGTTGAACTGGCGGGGGTCATAGAGGCCGTCCTCGTCGCAGATCAGGGTGCCGGTCATGGCGCAGAGCTCGAGCAGTTGGTGCCAGTCGGCGGAGTTACGGGCCAGCCGCGAGCATTCCAGGCCGAGCACGATCCCGGCCCGGCCCAGCGACACCTCGGCGACCAGGTGCTGAAAGCCCTCGCGGTCGGCGGAGCTGGCGCCGGAGTGGCCTTGGTCGATGTCGATCACGCTGATCTGATCATCGGCCCAGCCCAGCGCGATGGCCCGGCTGCGCAGGTCGTATTGGCGGTGCGCGGATTCGGCGTTGTGGATGACCTGCTTGAGGGTGGATTGGCGGACATACAACAGCGCTGGTTTTGGCCAGCTGAGCAGCGCTCACCTTGGAGGCGGCGGTATCGGTGAACACGGGCATGCTCCTTCCCGCCGAACACGGCGGTCATGGGGAGTGGGACGTTGCGGGTGCCGACGATCGGGGTGGGTTAGGTGCCGGCGAGCACAACAGCGGCGAGGGCATCGACGAGCTCGGCGGAGATCGGGGCCGACACCGCCGCGCCGACTGGGGCCGCCGTCGCGATCGGGGCCGGTCGGGTATCGGGGTGAGGTCGGTCAGGGCGCGACGCCAGGCTGTCACGCCCTGGCGGGTGAGCACGGCGAAGCCCAGCGGGAACGCCTCGGCACGCGCGTGCAGGGCGGCGTGACGCAGCTGTTCGTAGCAGGCGTCCAGCCCACCACCGGGAACAGCGTGATCCTGGCCGGCATCCGAGCAGGTGCTCGGTTCAGCAGTCGCGGGGCCAGGCGAGGGTCTCGGGGACAGCGGCGGGGTGTCCTCCCTCCTGGGCTCGTGAGCGGATGAGTCAGCGACTTTTGGACTGCTGATCCCGGTAGCGGGCCAGCGCGCGCTCGATCGAGCGGGGGTGCACGCGCGCGCCGAAGCGGGCCGCGATCGGCTCCACCAGATCCGCCGACCGCAGACTCGGGTCGGTGGACAGCTGTTGGTCGGCGAACGCACACACCTCGTCGGTGAGCTTGTGTCCCCGGCGCGGTCCGGGCTTGCCGGGCACCAGCCCGTCCAGCCCTTGCTCGTCGAGCGTGGCGGCCGCCTCGTAGTAGGAGGGACGGGAATACCCGAACGCCTCGGCGGTCGCGGTGACCGAGTCGCCGTCCACCCGCACCCGCCGCACCATCTCGTATTTGACCTGCACCGCGTCGCGGGCGTCGAAGAACTCCTGCGAACGGAACGCCTCGTCGGTCACATCCTCGGGATGCGGGTTGAGGCAGCGCGCCTCCCGCAACGCTGCTACCTTCGGGTCCTCGCTCGCGCCTCGTCGGCCCATATCGCCTCCCAATCACCCAAACTGTTAGATGGATTATGCCGTTAAAGTATAGGGGTGAGGTGTTGACACGCCGCAGATAGCCGCGTGATCCGCGGGAATACTGGCGGATAGAGCCGAGTGACACGCCGACTGTGGGTAAGATCGTCAGTAATTCCGGCGTAATCTGGTTGACAGTCACGGCGTAATCTTCCTGACAGCCCGGTCCCGATCAGGCTGGGACCGCAGTCGGTCGATCAGATCCGCGAGGGCCAGCAGCCCCGCCGTGGTGAACGGGCAGCGGCCCTCGGCGACCACCACAAACGGATCGACCGGTGCCGCATCGGTCCAGCCAGTCAGAACCGAGAACAACTCCCCGTTCTCGTCATGCAGGTAGACCCGGTCCTCACCCCAGTTCTGCCGGTGAACGACGAACTCGTACTCCCGGCCATACAGCGGATGGAACCGGTGCGTGACCCGCACTTTGCGGTGCCGATCGTCGGGATTGGATGTAGTTGACGACGTGGTCCAAGCCGCACATTGAGCGCGTGTTCGCCGCAATCAATAGCGGCTTCACCCAGTACCTGGCCGGCTACGCCGGACCCAACGTGGTGCGGCGCGGTAAATCTCCTGAGCAGGAAGCGTTTTGGACACTCGCCGAGGTTCAGAACCTGCTCGACTTGTGGATCGTCGCGGTGTGGCAGAACAAGCCGCATCCCGGGCTGCGCCATCCTGCGATGCCGAAGAAGGATCTGACCCCCAACGAGGCCTATGCGGCGCTGGCTGGCGTGGCTCCCACCACACATGTGGCGCTGGGCCGTGACGACTACATCGGGTTGTTGCCGGTGACGTGGCGCAGCATCCAGCCGTACGGGATCAACTTCGAGGGGCTGCACTATGACAGCCCCGAGCTGCATCCGCTGCGCGGCGTGACCAGCGGACTTCCAGAACCCGCGCGTGGACGTTGGGAGATCCGCTATGACCCCTGTCGGCTGCAATCGGTTTTCCTCTGGGATCACAAACAGGGCAGGTGGATTGAGGCCGAATGGACGCTCGCCAGGCGCGCGCTGGCACCGTTTTCGCTGGATGTGCTGCGCGCTGCCCGCAAGGCTGTGGATCGCCGTGACGAGACTGCCCCAGCCGTCGATGTGCTTGCTGAAATCAACCGCATCCAAACCAGCGGCGCGAATACGACGCGAGAACGCAAGGCAGCCAAGCGCGATAGCGTGAACACCCCGGTCGTGCCGCCGTTGCAGATCGTCGCCGACGCCGCCGAGGACATCGATGAGATCGGCACCGGTCTGTCGAGCGCCGCCAGCCAACCTCGACAGCGCCGAGCCGCCAGACGCATCGACATCGACGAGGAGCAATAACCGCGAATGGCGGTCCCGGATTCACTGACCTCCTGGCGAGAGTTCGTCGACCGGCAGCCCGTCGAACCGCGGCGCATGATGATGAAGCAGATCAGCAGCCTCTCCCCCGACGAGAAAGCCGCCTATGACCAGGAGCGGTTCGCGTGGTTGGCCGCTGACGTGGTGCTCGAAACACATGACACCGCGGCACTGACGCGCCAGACCAGGATCATCATGGCCCGAAACATGGCCAAGACCGCGACCGCGCGCCGCGGCTTGGCGATGTCGGGATCTTCCGGGCTGGGGAAATCAACCGCGGCGCTGCTCATCGGCAAGCGCCACGAGAAGGCGATGCGCAAGAAGACTGGCCGGCACGATGACAACAGCTATGCCCCGGTCGTCTATGCGGTGGTCCCGCCCGGCACCACCCCGAAGATGATGATGATGCTCGCCTTTGCGAACTTCCTGGGCCTTGTCAGCTCGAATAGGGCCACCGCCCAGGATCTGACGGAACGGGTCGTCGGCGTTATGCGCCACCTCGGCACGTCGCTCGTCATCTGCGACGAGATCCATAACCTGCGTACCAATCATCAGGCAGGCAGCGAAGCCGCGTCGGCCCTAAAAGTGTTCTCTGAACGGCTTGACGCAACCTTTCTATACGCCGGGATCGACCTGCTCCAAAGCGATCTGCTGTCCGGCCACATGGGGCGTCAGATCAAGGGCCGCATCACCATTCACGAAATGCGCCCCTACACTAACGGGACGCGCGCACAGCGCGATGCATGGGAAGAACTCGTCCTGGGCATCGAAAACCTGCTGCCTCTCGGCCGCCACCCCGAAGGGTCGCTGGCCTCGCTGACCAGCTACCTCTACGACCGAACCGGTGGGTCCATCGGATCGCTGCGTGCGCTGCTCAGCGATGCCGCCATCGCCACCATCCTCGACGGCGCGGAAAAGGTCGACCGCAAGCTGCTCGACACGATTCCGACCGATCACGCAGCCGAGGAATTCCGCACCCGCACACCAGTCAAGCAAGATGGGGCGCCAACACCGTTGCGCAGAGCCGAATGAGGCTGCAGCCGTTGCCGGTCCCCACTCGGGTCTACGGCGGGGAGGGCGTCGTTTCCTACAGTCACCGCCACGCGACACACAACCACAGCCAACCCGGCGAAATCGAAACCGGCCTGCGCGAGCGGCATCCGCCTGGGTAAATCGCCCAAAGGAGGTTCCGCACCCGAACGATTGGAAGTCTGGCGACAACTCGGCAACCTGCACCCGAGCGCGTTCACGGCGCCCACCAAGATCAACGGCGATCCCGTCACCGACCGGCGCCTGTGCCTGCAGTGCACCCAGGGCAACGCAGCCATCGGGCGGCTGCCCCACGCGGGACTTGTTTATCTGCAGCACAAGCGATGGATCGGCAGCTCACCCCAGGTCGACCTGCACACGTATGTTGCCGCGCTCACAGCCGAACGACACTTCCGAAACCACCTCGCCGCCCGCGGGGTCCTGTTCGACTCCTTCGCAATGGAACTCGGCAAGGTATGCGCTAACTCGGTCTTCATGGGCATCCAGGAAATTGAGCGACGCCGGCAACAAACCGGCATCGACACCGTCGCCAGCTCGTCTACCCAGAACAAGTGAAGTTCGCCCGGATGCTCACCAGCCCCCCGTTTCTCGAGTACGTCACCGGCCCCGCGCGCGACGCCCACCACCGCCGCGCCCGGATCACACGCGAAGCCGCGAAAATCCTGCCTGTATGGGACGATTCGGAGTCCTGGCGCGTAACCGAACGGATCTGGGATGTCGCGCGACGGCTCACTCAGCTGCGACGCGAGTCCCTCCTGTGGGGTGCGCCAGTCCGCGACGCCCATTACAACCTGCTCCGATTCATCGACCTACCGGACCTTGTGATCGATGACAGGTGGGACGACTACGGCATCCGGCCTGCCCCGTACGGGCGCTGCGACCACGCGATCGCCGACGACAGGCCAGCGTGAATCGGTCAGCGCGCGTTTCGCCCAGGACGACCTCTTCTGTTGTCTACAGACTTGGTCGGCATGGGATCTCTTACGGTTCCCCCGGCCGCCAGCACCCATCTAGCCTTCGGGATTTGGTTGCGCCGACTGGGCTGCTGGGTCAGCCTCAATCGCCGTGAGTTTTCGTGTGGCTGCCTCAAGTTCGTCGAGTGCAATAGTCAGACGGCGGCCCAGCTCCTCAAACTTCTCAACATCGTTCTCAGAATGCGCTGCCAACATCGGCTCATTCCAGTTATGTGCAATGGTACGGACTTTTGTCAACGCCGCCTCGATCTCGGGATCTGTCGTTAGCAAGAGCGCGCGAATCACCAACTGTTCCAGCTTGTCTGAGTGCTCAATATGTAGTTGCCTTACATCTAACACCTGTCGGCTTCGCTCGGCGGGCGAAAGGGTGTTTGCGCCGATCTCCATGCGATGCTGAACCGTCGCGTCGAACAGCTTCCGCTGAGAGTCGAGCGTCGTCGGTCGTTCGGCGAGGATCGCGGCGACTTCAACGCGCAACTGGTCTGCCCGCGCTGCGGCACGGTCTGCCTTGGCTTCCTGGTCTTTCGCCGCAAGCTCTCTCGTCTGTCGCTTGAAGGCCGCAAGGTTTGTGCGCCAGAGGGTGATCATCGCACCGCCGAACAACAGCGCCGAGCCGCAGAACGCGAGCACCGGCGCGAGCCACACCCCGACCGACGGCTGTCCGCCGCTTACGACAATGTTGATCACGGGTTACTTTCTCCGGCGCTGGCGCTTCGTCATCCGCTTCGGCTGCGGTCTCTGGCCGTGCCTCTCGGCTCGGTTGCCTGTGATGGTCGGCGGAAAGAGCTTGCGGTATCCCTCGGTGTTCATGCCGGTCTCATCCTCGTACCATGTCTTGAATTCCTCCGCGGCGGTGAGGTATTCGTTCTTCTCCTTGGCATAGCGCTTATTTATCGCTTCCACAAACCAATTGAAAAAGGCGGCGGCGGTGTTGACGTAGCTCGAGATCGCCGGCCCTAGGTCAAAATGCTCGTCCTTCGCCCGTAGATATGCCTTCGCTGGGGCGGTCCATTTCTTCCACCTCAATAAGGCATCCGTGTCGAGGGTGAGCTTGTTGACTAATACTGTTGGTCGCCCCCGCCCGCCCGACAATGTTGTGCTGATACCCGGCAAGGGAACTGAGCGATGTGTGCAGTAGTTGCGCAGTTCGGTCATGAACTCCGCTGCACCGGTCTCGAGCGTGGCCCTTCGATGCTCCGTGTATTCACCTGTCTCGAACTCGGAGTTTTCACCCCAGCGATGGCGCATCACAACGCGTTGCGCCTCGATCAGCGAATAGATCGACGTGAGGTAGTTGTGCAAGTAGCGCACAAGTTCATTCTCAAAGTCGTCGGAGATCTCGCGAGCGAATGTACAGCCTTGAATGAATTTTGCCGCGTGATTCGACAGTTCCTCGGCGTTCCTGTACATGATATGCCCGGATCTACCAAGGGCTTCCAGGTCAACCTTCAGTTGGAAACCGGGCATGGCCATAAGCTCTGCTTTACGCTTGTCGATGTCGATACTTAGTGGATTCGTCCAGCTCGCGCCATCTGTCGGTTCGGTGTCGTCTTTTTGGGTCACGCGGCTAGCCCCGTCTCGCTCTGCGGCGCTGCGCGGGTGGCACATAGATCCTTTTGAGGTCGTCGCCAACGCTGTCGCCATGGGCACCGAGTGCCACTAGATAACTTGCTACGAAGGCGTACGGGTAGCCCGCTTCGAGAAGCACGTCAATTGGCGGGAAGTAGTGTGCCGCGAAGTACTGCTCTCGGTCACGGCTGTAACCGTTGTACCCGGCGGTGTGCAGCTCTGCGAGGGCCGCGTGGACATCGTCGGGCACGCCAACGGTCGGCTCGCCGGTCGTGAGGTCAACCGCGTTCGTCGCCGCAGCCCATCCAGCAACCTCACCTTCTGCGAACTCGATGACGCCGAGCACTTGGCTTTCGGCGGCTGCGACAGCGCGCCCCAATTGGCGAAGGTCGGGCCGATAAGCCAGCACAGGCCCGCCGCGGTTCACGTGCGGGCTGCGGGAGCTGCCGACGTTGCCCGCCGCGCCGAATGCCCGAATGGCGGCACTGGCGTACCTCAAGTCACGTTGTTGGGGAATGAACAGCACTCGCCTGGCGTACTCGGCGTTATCGGTGTTCGCGGCGATCCACTGCACCATCTGCCGGTCGTCTGCGGTCATCGGCTGCCACGCAGCCAACGCTGGCCGTGGTGTCAGGTCATCGTTAGTCACCTCTCCATGGTTCCATCAGGCACCGACACGGCACGGCTAGGCGCGCCGACGGCCTGGGCTCGCGGGCATTTGCTGCGGTGCCCCGGGCAATCACTGCCCCGTAGGGTTGCGCAACGAGTGCTAAGGGAACTCAGCGCAGCGGCGGCAGGCATCCGACTGGGGCACAGCATCTGTTCACATAGCGACGCTGTAGCAGGCCACCAGCGGCGGGTTTTAAGAATGGGCGGTGGGCAGCGCGGTTGCGGGCCACAGTGGCGTGGTACTTCGCGGAGTCGTCGATACGGACGCTAGCGACAGAGAATGCTCGACGCTCGTTTCGCACCGGGGCCTTGCCATCAATTGCTAGCGTCATCTCGACCTGTCAGTGCTCGCGGCAGATTGGGGTCGTGTCAACATGGAATTGCCCGATCGGCGTCCGCCCACAAACTACCAAGCGTTCGAGACGCTGTCCGATCTGCACCTGCGCAAGATTTCTAGCCGGCTGCGGCTCGCGGAATGGGAAACGGCGCGCGACATGCTCCGGGACCTCTACACGCGTGACCATTCCTCCAAAGGTTCGGCTGAGTGCGCCAAACGTATCGAATACCTGAGGGTGGCCGAGCCTGTGCCGATGATCGAGGACTTCTACCCGGGCGATGCACCACCGCTCACGACAGCGAAGTGCGCGTTGACTCTCGAGCTGGTGCAGCGCCAATTCGAAACCAGCCTCGCGGGTTATCTGACGCGCGAGGAGGTGCGGAAGAAGGACCTCGAATGGGCCCTGAATCTGATGGAGGATCAGAAGGCGGCCGAGGCGGCCCGAAGGCGGACGTCCAGAATATCCGGTGACAAGCAAAGCGAGCCAGGAGTATTCGCGGGATTCGTGTCGGTGCTGGTTCAGCGCAAAAACGCAGTACAGCATCTGGTCGACGAGCATCGCCGTCCCCACACACGTCCCTCAGGCCGTATGGTCACCGATGCCCGTGACCTTGAACGCCTCGTCAACGAGGTGAACAACGAAGTCATCCGTCTGGCTGAGTGTCTGGACTGCTATATGCGGTCGGCGCCGTTTCAACGGCTGTTCGGCGATCGCGATGACTATGACGAGCCAACCCCTCGCGATGTCACTGCAGCTGCGGAAGCCGTAATCGACTTCTACAAGGCGAATCTGCTTCTCGCGCGCACAGTCCGAGGAGTCACGGCACGTGCGGATCTCGTCGAAATCATCGACGATATAGCGCATTTGGTTGACCGACCACTGGAGGGTGTTGATCGGTGGATCACCAAGATCGTCGGCTTCGCCGCGATACTACCCACACTTGAGCAGAGCAGTTCCACGGATCAGCGGGAAAGACACGAGCTGTCACTGGACCTCCGGTTTGATGACGTCTTGCTGGACCGCATCCGCAGGCGACTCGACGCGGTCCCCGGCCCGTTGTCTGATGCGGCCTACATACGAAAATGGGAGCGCGAGTTCAAGAAGAGCGACGTCGCTATCCGCAAGGGCGGGGACGTCTCGCTCGGAAAGCATGAATTACGGGTCGCGTTGGGTTTCGTAGTGGGAACCGCTCTATTCTGCACGAGCTGGGCCTCCGCGGGGTTAACCGCCACAATGCATGCCGCTTTGGCGGTGGGCGCTGCGTGGATAGTCCTCAGCTTCATAGCCTGGCTATGCCGGTAGCGGTACGCCTTGGGTAGGCCTCGATTCGCCTCCGGACGCCGCGTTGATGCCGGATCTTGTTGGCGCGGTGATAAGCACAGTGGCGGGATCGGTTCCTCGGGACGACGTCGCGCGGGCTGATCCGTAAGCTGCACGGGAGAACGATCACCGTACTCGGGTGCTGTTGAGCGGCGCTCAGCTTGGGGATCGCCGCGTCACGCTTGGTGAGGACGAGCAGTCGGGTCGTGTGTGGCGTCATGGTGAACACGAGCAGGGTCCGTCGAGAAACCGAGGCTGCCCAGTGTGGGTTCGGTCGTCATTGTGACGGGTGGCCAGCCGAGGGGGGATCCGCTAGCGCAGATCAGATTCGAAACCGTTTGTCACCAACACGATTTGGCCCCTTCCGCGGCGATCACGTGATAGACCACGCTGGTGCCTGACCTCGTGTAGGAGGTGAGCCCAAACGCACTTGGACGTCGTTTTCGCAACCCATGGCGCCCGAGCGGTCGGCTGGTGACGCCTCAGGTCGCGCAGACCCGGCGGCCGCGCAGCCGGCACGGTGACGTCAGCCGACCCGCGGGCGTCTTACCCAAGGAAGCCGCGCGCGGTGCCGTGCCCGTTGAGGACGGCGCGGTCCAGCCCGTGGTTGAACGCCTCGCAGCAGGTCTCGGGAACCAGCAGGCAATGGTGGCAGGCGCCCGGGGTGGATCCGCGGCCGGGCGGTCCCGGCGCGTCCTCTCCGCAGACGGGGTCGGTGGCGCACCAGGCCGCGGCGGCGGCGGCGGCTTCGAGGATCTCGCCGAGGCGCTGCGGGTGGCCGAGCTCGACGAGACCACCCAAGGTTCCATGTACGTCGCCGGCCGCGGTGTAGATCAGGAACGCGGTTCGGTTGTCGACGGCGAAGATTCGCTCCCGCAGTGCCGGCAACGGGTATCCCGCATATGGTGCCGCGGCGCGCATGACGAGGTGCGCGAGCGTGTGCGCGAGCAGCCAGGGCAACGGTTGCGCGGGTTCGTTTTGCGTGAGCGCGGGCCGTGCGGCGTTCACAATCCGCTCGTCCGTGCGAACCCGCGCGGCCCACGCGTCAACCTCGGCCGGGTCGAGCATGAACAACAGGCCTTCGCCGAAGACCTGGTCGCCGGGAAGCCAGTCGTCGTTGGACTGCTCCGCGAACGCCGCCGGACGCGGCTTGCCCCACAGTTGGGCGTACCCGGCCCGCGGATCCGGCGGCGAGGGTTCGATGCGCCTGAATCCGGCCAGGACGCGGGTCTCCCGGAGCCGGGGGACGAGGCTGACGGCAGACAGCATCCGACCGAGGGAGCTGCCGCGGTACTTCTCGATGTCCTGGGGCTCCACAACCAGGTCGGGCAGCGCGCCGGTAGGGCGCCTGGGGTGGTCCGCGGACAGCAGCGCGGTCAACTCGGCCGCGCGGCTTGGACCGACGACCTGGTCTTGCTCAAGCGCGTCAAGGTGGCGGGTGACCTCCTCATCGTTGGTGCGGATGCCGAGCCGGGTTGCCACCGCGGTGATGTTGCTGACGATTTCCGGGGTGCGGGTGAGCCGACGCAGGGTGCGCAGGGTCGCGTTGTCGGTGAGCGCGTGCAGCAGCGCCGGGTTGTCGGCGCCGGCGACGGGGATGGTGAGACTGGACATCTGCCAGGCGTAGTACGCGGTCGTCGAGGTCCGTTCGATCGGTCTCGCCCGGCCCGTGCAGGCCTCGGCTCCGGCATGTGGGAGCCAGGGGCGCGCCCCGGTGCACGGGAAGTCGACGGTGGGGTCGAACTGCACCCGTCGGCTGCAGCCGTTGCACGTCAGCACCGGACGGTCGGCGGCTGCGGATACGCGGTACCGGACGTCGTGCTGCGGGCAGGCCGGCCCGTCCTGGTCGTGCAGCCACGCGGCCCAGTCCACGTCGTCGAGGTGGCCAGCAGGACACGCCAGAACGAGCGCGGTCTGGAACGTCGGCCACCTGCCGCGCTTCGCTTTCGGTGACTTGCAGGCGTCGCAGCGGCCTTCGCTCGCGTCCGCCGGGTCGCGCCGGACGAGCCGCTGGCATTGTGGGTTGCTGCACGCTTCGGTGAGCGGGAAGCGCACCGCGGGCACGATCCAGTCGGTGTCACGCGAGGGGTTGTCACCGGCCGGCCACGGCATCACAAACCGTTCGACGCCGGTCGCCGCCTGCAGGTGCCGGTCGGTGATGGTGAGCTCCTCGAGGACCGGCACCGAGCCGGGCGGGCGCTCCGGCAACGATCGCAGCCAGGTCGCCGGCGCGCACACGACTGCACTGACGCGGTTGCGGGTGAGCAGCAGCGACCCGGGACCGAACGGCGCTATCAGGTGAGCGCGGCGCACGGGGGTGACGAACAGGGAGCGGCTCACCAGGCGTCCTCATCGTCGGCCGCGGTGGGCATTTCGCCGGCTGCGGCCACCGGCTCCTTGTCCGCGACCGCGGCGGCGCGGGCGGGCAGCCAGTTTTCGTCGATGCGTAGGGTCGCGTCGGCGTCGACGCTGCGCAACGACGTCAGCACCGGCCAGCTCGCGGTCTCTGCGGGCGCCGGGTCCTCCAAGGGTCGCAGGAACTGCACCCCGGACCGTCCGGCCACACCCCAGCCGAGCTGCTGGTCGACGGCGGTCTGCACTTCGTTAAGCGCGGCGTCGGACAGCGCCTCGACGCGGGCCCCCGCGTCGGGGCTGGCGAGTTGGGTGGCGCGTGTGCTGATGCCTTGTGCGGCGGCGCGGACCAGCGCAACATCATCGGCCAGGACGCGGTCGACGCCCTGCGTGCGAACCTGCCGGACGATCGACGCGAGCGCGCCGCGCAGCCCGCGGCTGAGCGCGGCGTCTGTGAACGGGGTGACGCTCGCCGGTTCCACCGCGGCATACAGGCGCTGGTGCACCGATGTGAACCGTTCGTAGTGGCTCACGTCGCGGGTGTTCAGCGGGTTGAGTAGGACAACGACGAGGCCCGGCCCCTTGCCCGGGTCACGGCCCACGCGGCCGGCGACCTGTATGTACTGCGCGGCGGTCTTGGGCTGGCGCACGATGGTGAGCAGGCCGAGCCGGTCGACGTCGACGCCGACCTCGATGACACTCGTCGCGAGCCCGAGGTCAATAGCTCCCGGTTCGCCCCGGTGGCGAGCAAGTTGTTCCAGGGCCTCGCTCGCGGCGTTGCTCGATGCGCTGGTCAGCTCCACGTCGACAAGAGACCGGATGGTGTGGCGGTCTCCGTCGCTGCGGGGTGCGCCGGTGCGAATGCCGGTGGCGCGGACGAGACCCCACGCGTAGCCGCGGTAGGCGGTCGAGATGAGCGCTTTGGCCTGCCCGAGGTCGCGAAGCGCCCCGAAGAACACAACGTTGGTCCAGTACGGGTCAACCGGTGCACCCTGCTGCTCGAGCGCGGATGCGGCGTGCGCCAGGCTCGCCAGCACGCGCATCTGCGTGTGCGCGAACTTTCCGGTGCCGGTGGCGCACACGCCCAGGAAGGTCCGCGGTGGGCTCGTCGTGTCGGCCTGCGCGAAGAAGCTGTCGTCGACGGTCAGGCCCGGGGGTGGCACGAGGCGCACCTGCTCGGCGGGACACGCGTACAGCACGGCCGCCTGCTGCGCGTACGCGCGCGTGGTGGCGGTCGCGGCAACGACGTGCGGTGAGCAGCCGCCGTCGTGCCGACACAGCTGGTCGATCGCGGACTCGTACAGCCCGACGAGGCTGCCCAGCGGCCCGGAGATCAGGTGCAGCTCGTCTTGGATGACCAGCGCTGGTGCGGGCCGTTCCCGCGACCCGTTGCGGCCCAGACCGAACAGGACACGGGCGCGGTCGTTCCACGCGAGCTGGGCGAACTTGTCGACGGTCGCGACGAGGAACGTCGGCGGCTTCGCGTAGATATCCTCGTCCACCTCGTAGACCGGCAGTCCCTGCGGCGTGCGGTCGCGGTGGAACGCGCACGCGGGGTTTGGGCACGACGCCTGCATGCGGTCGCCGCGGGAGGTCGACTGGACGCCGAAGCCGAGCACCCGCCCGTCGACGACGTCGCCGAGCTTAGCCGCGCAGGCCGGGCAGCGGGACAGCAGGAACGGCCGCGTTGCACCGCGTCGCCGGTCGGCGAGACGGCGAAGCTCGCGCAGCGCGTCCTTGCGCGAGTTGGGTGTGCTGGCCCGGCCAAGCCACGCCCCGATGGAGAACCGCTCTTCGCCGAGCACCTCTCGGTTCGCGACACGGAGCGTCTCCAGTGCGCACAGCAGCGACGCGGCGCGCTGCAATTGCTGTGCGGTGAGCAGGCGCAGCGTGTAGCGCATGATCACCGCTGTGCCACCGGCGGTGGGCTCCGTGCGGCGTCGGAAGAGCATCGTGAAGGCTGCCAGCGCCAGGTAGGCCTCGGTCTTGCCGCCACCCGTGGGCATCCAGATGACATCGACTACGCCGTGTCGACGATGCTCCGGGTCAATGACTGGTGCGAGGTTCGCTAGCAGGAACGCCAGCTGGAACGGCCGCCACTGGGCGCGGCCGGTGCTTGCCGGCTCGACGCCGGCGACCGTGACAACCCCGTCAGTCACGCTCACTGCACGGGTCTTCGCGGCGTAGCTGCGCCGCTGCTGCGCCATCGCCTCTGACGTCCAACGCAGGCACTCGTGCACCGGCCCCGTCGCCGCCAGCGCCCAGCCGGCGGCGACGTCGTCCGCGAACGCCTCACAGGCCTCCACGTGCGCCTCGGCGGTCTTGCGCGCCGACCCGGTCAGCTTCGTTGCGGCCTGCGCCAGGTTTCTGATCCACTCGCGGTAGCTGGTGATCATCCGCTCAACGGTCGCAACCGCATCCAGGTCCCACCGGCCGAGCGCATCCATGTCAACCGCGAGCGAGCCGGCCGCGTCGCCGACGTCCGGTGTGGTGCCGTTCACCTCGGCGACCGGCAGCGACTCCGTGCGCACCAAAGCGAGATCGCCGCAGGTCGTCACGGCGGCGTCGACGCCATGCCCGACAGCGCGCACCGGCGCGTCGGCGTACAGCAGGCGCAAGCTCGCCGCCTCCTGTGTCATGTCGGTGTCGCGGTCTCGGTAGTTCGCGAGCTGCGCCGCCGGCATCACCGCGGTGAGCCGCGCCGAGAACAACACCCGTTCGGACAGCTGCGGTCGATTCGCCGGAGTCCGGTTCCACAGGTAGCAGGTGACAATCCGCTGTCCATCGGTCGCGGCCCGCGCGTGCACACCCACCTCGAGGCGCAGCGGCTCGACGACGACCGGGTCCCCAGATCTGAACGGCGCGCCATCGCCGGGCAGTGACACCGTCACCTCGGCGTTCACCGGTACTCGGTGCCATCCGGTGCGCGGCGCGCCCATGAAGCTGAACGGGAAAGGCTCATACCGCGCGCCGTCCACGTGCAGCGTCAACGTCACCGTCTCCTCGGTGACAACAAAAGAGAGCCCGAACGACGACGGCCGTCCGGGGCGGTCCCGCGGGGCGTCCTCTAATGCGGCTTCATCAGCGCTGGCGTCCGCGCCGGCGTCGTCTGGTGCGGGCTTCGCCGGCCGCGGCGCCACCTCGGCAGCGTCGTCACCGGCGTCGCCCGCGGTGGGCACCGTCGGTGCTTGCTCGGCGTCGAGGTCACGCTCGTCGTCCGGACGCAGCGGCGGGTACAGAGCCCCGACGATGTAGCGCGCCGTCGGCGGCTCGACGAGGATCTCGGCGCCGTCGTCGGCGACGAACAAACGGCTCAGGTCGCTCTTCCGCTCGATGTCCTGTCCGCGCCCCAGCCGGACAGGCGCGGCGCCTGGGTAGGTGCCGTCGGCATCGGCGAGCGGGCCGAGCAGGTCCCGCCGGACGGCGTCGATGATGAGATCGCGTGTCTCCTGCGGGGTCATGACCGCCCCTCCCTTTCCGTGAGCGCGGTGACGCGCCGGCCCGCCTCGTCGATCGCGGCGCCCAGCCACATGCGCGGAACCGTCACGGGCTCGTCGAGCCGTGCCGTCACCACCGCGAGCAGCAGCGACCCCAGCTCGCCAGCGTGCAGCACCGTCCAGCCGTCCTCATCGACGTCGGCCACCCACGCGCGGTCGTCGAGCAGCTCAAGAAGCTGCCGGCGGATCTCCTCCCCGGCCTGCTGGTGCGCGATACGCACCGTCGCCAGGTCATCGAACTTGCCTAGAAGCTCAGGCGCGCCTATTGCCCGGACCAGAGCCTCAAACCCGGACCGGCGCGGGGCGATGTACGACTCGTCTAACGGGTTGTGCAAAAGCGCCCGCGCGTAGTCGTCGCTGAGGGTTTGGGTCAGCTCCTGCCGCAGCGCTGCATGCCCGCGCGCCGCGAGCGCCTCCCGCAACGCCGTCTTCAGGCTCGCGGCGTGGCCCCGGACTTCGGCGATGTGATCTGTCGACCAGCCCCGCCGCCGCTTGAGCCACGCGTCGGCCCGCGCCACCACCTGGGCATGCGGCGCAGCACCAACGCGCACGGCGAGCATCACGCCCCTCGTCACGGCCGTCAGCGGCACGGCGGGCAACGCCACCGCGCCGGTGTCGTCGTCGACGGCCACCACGTGCGGCCGGGGCCCGAGTTGCGGATCGAAAAACACGGCGTGCCCCGACGCCATCTGCACCTCAACCGCCCGTATGTCATCCTCGGTGGGGGTGCCGGCGGGGCGTGGGGTCCGTCGCACCGCCTGCGTTGCGTTGAGCCCATGCAGCCAGTCGTGGGTGGCCGGTTCCCTGGCCTGCGGCCCGTCGTCGTGCAGCGCCAGCCCGGGCTGGGCTCCAGCCGGCAGCAACCACAGGTCCTCGGTGCGCAGCGGTGGAGCGTCGGCGGGAACGACGAGCCGCACCTCGGGCGCGACCGGCGCCGTCAGCAGCCAGCCCACTTCGCGCAGGACCGCTTCGGGCGCTTTGAACGCCGAGTAGAAAGCCATTGCCGGATGGCCGACGAGAACCGCCGCCCGATGCCTAACCGGCGCCGTTCGTAGCTCTGCGGGGCAGGCGATGTCCACACAGTCGAGGCCTTCGCTGACCAACCAGCCGCGTACCGGCTCGAGCCACTGCAGGCGCGGCACGACCAGGATCGCCTCGGGACGGCCGTCGGCGGTTGCACCGTACTCGCACAACATCTCTGCGACCTGCGCGGCGACCGGTGACGACGAGGCCTTAAGCACACACAACGCTTCGTGCAGCGGCCGCAACGGCTCACATAGCGTGTGGTCCGGGCGCCCGGCCAAGAACTGCTCCGCCCTGCCGAGCAAGTCTGTGAGACCGGCGAGCGGGTCAGTCGGCGGCAACGGCGTCGCCGTGAGCACGCGCCGGGCCGTGAAGACCGCCGTCAAAACGTTGGCCGCGATCGATGACGTCTCGACGAACGGTCGCAGCGCGCCAGCGGCGGCCGTAACCCGCTCCAGTTCCCGCCACTGGACGCGCGCAACGCTGATCGACGGCTGTTGCGCGGTTCGCCACGTCGTGAACCACTCCGCCAGCGTGCTCACCACAAGTCCTCGTCAACGGCGGCTGTCGCCGGCTCCGTCAGGCACAGCACTCCCAGGCCCGCCGTCGGCTGCAGCAGCGGGCGCAGTGCGGCGGGCAGCGCAGCGGGCGCTGCCCATCCAGATGCCTTCAGCAGCGCAGCAGCGTCGGCCGCAGCGGGCGAGCGCCGCGAGAACAGCACGAGCATCGGCACGTCTGGCCAGTTACGTCGCGAGCTGGCGAGCCACCCAGCCGTGCCTGTGATGATGACCAGGCGCGGGCGCAGCGTCGCTACCCACGGCACGTCCTCACGGTCGGGAATGGCACCCATCAGCAGGACCAGGTATCGGTACCAGTCGTGCAGGTCCGTCCCAGCGAACAGCCGACCCTGAAGGTGCAGCGAGGTACTCGCCGCGGACAGCAGGTCGACGTCTGCGCGGAACGTGCCTGGTCTGCCCGCGACAACGACAGGGTGGGCAGCGGCGGCCGACAGCCGTTGCCCGACGACGCCCTCCGCGCAACCAAGCGCTTCTGCGAGCTCCTGCCGAACGTCATCGAGTAGTCGCGTGTCCGGCCGCTGGGGGAACCCCGTAGGCAGCCGATGAACGCTGTCGCGGTTTCCGCGCAGCCGGATCCCCCCAAACATCAGCTCGTTGTCGCTCACCGCGACCAACTGCGAGTCCGTGAGCCGCCCTGAGACCCATCCGGCAACACGCACGCCGGGCGCGAGCTTCGCATGCTCGCAGTCACGGCACTCGACGGGCGCGAGCGCGGAGCCGAGCGTGGCCGCCACGCCAGCGAGACGCAACGTCGGGATCGTGACGACCACCCGCAGGTTCCGGCCGGCGCCCGGGCCGACGATGGTCAGCTGCTCAGCCAGCCGACAAAGGTGACGCAGGCCAGCCGGAAGCGAACCCACCGGCCGCTCGGCCGTCTGCTGTAGCACCTGCATCACCTCGTGACGGACCGTCCCTGTTCGCACTCGTTCTACCAGCACGGTAGGGGCCGCCGCCGACGTTTCCGGTGAACTCGGTGGCAGGGTGGCGTCGTGTTTCCGGTGCAAATGAGCGGCGGCGGGTTCCGTTTTAGTTTTAGGCGACTGCTCCGACAGAATCGGGGTTCTGCGGTTGCCTCGGGGTGCGTTGTTTCCGTAGCTGGGTGGCGGTTCGAGGAACTGGCGGCGAAGATATTGAGGGAGCCGCAGCCCGATCGGCGTCATGGTGATCCTCGCCAGCCCTGGGCGGCTCGGTCGAGAACGGCTCAACCAGCTGGCCAGCACCGACAGCCCGCTGCGCACGCCCCTCACCGTTCGTGCCGCCGGGGCCTGGTAGGCGCGCCAGGGGCTGGGCATCGCTCAACCGCTGTGGACCCTCATCTGGCTCCACACCGGCGGGAGGCTTCTCGCTCTGCCGGGCTGAGCCCTTCGGAGCCCGGTCTAGCCGCCGGCCCGCTGGTCTCGCACGTCCGGCTTCCGCCCGTCAGCATGAACACGAACATCCGCCGTCACGGCGTCACCGTGAACACCATCGCGTCAGCATGCACACCAACGCCAGTTGTTCGTCCTTACCGAAAGCGACGCTGTCATGGTCATTTTCAGTGCCGGGCAACAGGTGCGCGTAGCCGAGCCAGCCAACCCGTTGCGGAACGCAACCTCACGGAAGTGTCATCTTGATCTGGACAGTTTGACTCGAATAAGTCCGAATAATGTTGGCATACAGTAAGTTTGCATATGCCAACTAAACCTGGAACGGACAGCTGTCACGTTGAATGGTTTGGCTGTCCTGGTTAAAGATGCACGTGTGCTGACGCTGGCTGCCAGCGGTAGCTCGTTATAGAGGACGGTTGAGGCTCTTAGCCGCCGCGACAATGGCTGGGTGGTCGAGGTCCAAATGTTCGAGCCCGACGAGCTTGGGCCGTTCCCAGCTGGCGATGACTGTCCAGGTTGGCCTGTGGAAGGACCACCACTGCACCGCCTGCCATTTAGGGTCGTCGACGGCAGGAGAACGCTGCGACCAGATGCGGTGCGCCCATTCCGAAGTGACGGCCAGGTTGCGGGTCACGATCTGCGTCGGCCGCAGTCCTAGCTCGACTAGGCGGTGCGGGTCATCAAGGTCACAAATGCGCAGGTCGTCGGGCAGCTCGTAGACCCCGAGCGTCTTGCGTGCGCCCGGCACTGCCGGAAATTCAAACATCGAGTCGGCCCAGCGTGACAGGTTGCCGAACGCCTCGCCGCACGCGGCTTCGCTTTGGCGGCCCACGTACCACACGTAGTAGTCGGGGTGATCAGCGCGGCCACCGCGTTGCGGGCGGTGTTCGTACAGCGGATGCCCTGGTTCGCCACGCGAAGCGGTGTTCAGGTAGGGAAAGACGCGATATACCAGCACTCACGCCGCCCCGCCCCACATCTCTGCATCGAGCGCTTGCAGAACTCGGGCGGCTCCGTCGGTGCGTAGGACATCAAGAGGTCGCGCTCCCCCAAGGAACGCGTTGGCGCTCTCCATCCAGATGCGTGCCGAGTCGCCTCCCCACACCAAGCGCGCGCGCGAGTAGACGTGCTCGAGGTCGATTAGGGCTGGCGCGGCGGCTGGGCCGGGCCGCTCTTCACCTGATGCCCAACGCGAAGTTTGTGATGGGCTAACGCCAATCCACTTAGCCAGCTGGGCACGCGAGAACACGTTTGCGAGGAACAAAACCCGCTGTTTCGACAAAGGATCATCCGCGGCGACGCGGGCCGTCCGCGCAGCCCCGGCCGTCGTCACCTTCCCGGCGGACGCCCTCTTCACCGAAGTTCTGGTGACCGCCTTCTTTGATGCACTCTTGGCGACAGCGGTCTTCTTTGGAGCCATATCAACACTCTACCCAATTTTTTTCGTGGGCAGAAGCAAGCGCGCCTTTGCGTAAGCTTGCGCCCAGTCGGATCGGCGCTGGAACTTGGGCCACGCTCCCAATTCGCACCCCTGCCGGCATGGCAGTCGACAGCAAACGATCGGCAGTCTGGCAGAACCATCGCGACGCATGGCAAGAACACGGCAGGATCGAACACGGCGAGTTACCAGTAGGTGCAACTGCCGCCTGTCATCCGGGTCACCACCGGTGCCCTCGTTATCCGATACCGCCGCCGGCATGTCAGCATTGGGAGATGATCGCACGCACCCTTGCTCGCATCGTTGGTATCTCGGTTGTGACGGCGTGGGCGCTGTTAAGCGCGCCCATCGGCAGCCCCGCGGCTGCTGCCGACCCGTGTAGCGACATCGCGGTAACCTTCGCTCGCGGCACCCATCAGCCCCCAGGCCTCGGAGACGTTGGCCAGGCGTTCGTCGACTCGCTTAGCTCGCAGGTTGGCGGGCGGTCCGTCGCGGTGTACGCGGTTAACTACCCAGCGAATGACGATTACCACGCGAGCGCGTCAGCCGGTGCGGGCGATGCGAGCACGCACATACAGGAAACGATCACCAGCTGTCCGAAAACACAGCTTGTGCTTGGTGGATACTCTCAGGGCTCGACCGTGATCGATTTGGCCACTTCGGAGATGCCGGCTCAAGTCGCTGATCACGTTGCCGCTGTGGCTCTTTTCGGGGAGCCATCGAGTGGACTGTCGAGCGCGCTGTGGGGTGGGCCACTGCCGACAATCAACCCGCTATACGCCTCCAAGACCATCAGCTTGTGCGCTCCCGACGATCCCATATGCAGCGGAGGTGGGAACCTCATGGCGCATGTTTCCTACATCCAGTCCGGGATGACAAGCCAGGCAGCGGAATTCGTTGCCCATAAGCTCGATCAAGGGCGGGCACATGCATAGCGCGCGCTGAATAACATAACCATAAATAAATCTATGTGCTGCCTGCATTTTCGCCAACCGGCTCAGCAGCCCGCGCGGGCCGGCGGGTGGTCACCCCCGCCAGCATCCGCGCCATCACCACCCCCGTGAGCAGCTCATCAGCCCCTGAGATCGTGTGTGCCCTTCGGTCCACACTCTTGGGTGATTTCAGCCTCGAACATCGCGCCATTACCGCTAATCCGGTGGCCACACGCAGCGACACCTGTGCCCCTCCCGGAGGGCGCCGACGATGTCAGCATCGCCAGCGGGATTCCCCCGAGCAGAGCGGGCAGACCTGTCGCGCCAGCCGAACCGCAGGTGGCTCTTCGGCGTCCCCCACCCAAGACCGGGGCAACCTCGCCTAAAGGCTGTCGTCACAACAAATAGTGCTATCCTGCAACGCATTACACGAAATTGCGCTTCAACCGAACCACCGATGTTCAGTTATCCCACTCCGTGCCGTTGCTCTCAGCAGGTCACCGCGGCCGGCTCGGCGAGCAACTGGCCCCATTCGTGACAGGCCGCCGACTGTGCATCGATGAAGGTATGAGGTGATTTCTCGCCACCACCCGCGAGATGGACAAGCGCCCAAGCCATCGCGAAGACCGGCATCTTGTGACGTTGTGCCGCGCTGAGCAACTCATGGAAAGCCGTCTCCGAGGAGCACCGGCGAAGGCCTATCAGAATACCCTTTGCCGTGTCGAGGATGCGAGCACCGTGCAGGTCAGAAGGGATCTGGGCTGGAACCCACTCTGCCATCATGCCGTACTTACCTCCCGTCGAGCCTTATCGATATCCGCCACCCAGATAGCGGCAGAAGAATCCATCCGGCGCACATATCTGGGAGCGCGATGGGAGCGCGATCCCGCTATCGCGCCCCGTGCAATGATTTGCGCATCTTTCGCACTGCGCCAGATCGCGGTGCAGATCGGTATGCAGCCGTGATCATCTCGGTACACACCGGCTGCCAATAATGGCGTTGCGCAATGGGACTCTCGCACAGCCAAAGCGTGGCCCCCGTAGACCAGCCTTAGACCACAGTGGTGGATCGCTCCGCGGTCGGAGGGCGCTAGGACGCTCGTGTGTTTCCCCGGCAGGGCTGCTGCTAGCACGGGCAGTCAACGGGTCTTTCGCCATGCCTACGACGCCCCTCGCCCGGTGGCCTTCGCCACACGCAGCCGGGCGATCTGGGCTGAGCGGGCCGAGCGTTTCGGGGCCGAATTGGTCTTCGGCGATTGGCGTCGCGGACTTGACAAGCGGTCCGCGCCCGTGGTGCTCGCCGAGCACGGCCGTGCCGGGCAACCGCACTCCGTCGGTGCTGCTGACGCCAACGCCGTATCGTGCCACCCTTTGACACGGACCCGGCTCGCGGCGCAGTTCTAACGCACGCCCGATTCTCCGGCCGATACGCCGCCCCATGCGCCGCCGAGGTATCGGTCGCGACAGGCCCGGCGCGCAAGCTTGCCGCTGGTGGTGCGCGGAATGGCGCCGGCCGGCACGAAGCGCACGTCGCAGACCAACAGCCCATGTCGATCGGACACGGCTGTGCGGATCGCCTCGATTGCGGGCCGTGGATCGGCACGGCCAGTACCGGCCGCACGTTCGGCGATGATCACCAGGCATTCGCCTTTGGTTTCGCAACCCGGGGCATCCGCGCCGGGCAGTACGTTGGCCGGCACGGCGAACGCCGCCACATACCCGCGCCGTACGACCGGTGAGGCTTCGGCGGCGGTGGCCTCGATGTCTTGCGGATAGTGGATATGGCCGTCGACGATCACCAGGTCCGCAATCCGGCCGGTGACGTAGAGCTCACCGCCGAGGTACACGCCCAGATCACCGGTCCGCAGCCAGCTGCCTCCGATTGCTGAGCCGTGGGTGTGGCTGCCCTCCCCTAGCCGCACCCGCAGCTTGGCACCGAAAGTCAGCCGGGTTTCGTCGGGACGTCCCCAGTAGCCTCGGCCAACGTTGTTGCCCTGCACCCAGATTTCGCCGACCTCGCCGTCGGGCAGCTCTTCGCCGGTATCCGGGTTGACGATCACGGCCCACTGGCTGCGGGCTATCCGGCCGCAGGACACCTGGGCGACGGCGTTGGGGGCATCCGCCGCCACGCGTACCGCGTGACCGGCACCGAGTTGCTGCCGGTCGAGGTAGGCCACCGTCGCCTCGGCGGCGGGGTCGATGGTTGAGACGAACAACGCCGCCTCCGCCAGGCCGTAGGAAGGTTTGATCGCTGTGCGCGGCAACCCGTATGGCGCGAACGCCTGGTTGAACGCGCTGACCGCGTCGATGCTGACCGGTTCGGAACCGATGATCATCAAAACGTTGCTCAGGTCGACGTTCTCGCCGGGCGCGGGTCGGCCACGCTGTGCGGTCCACTCGTAGGCGAAGTTGGGCGCGGCGGTGACCGCACGGCCGTGTCGCGACTCGGCGGCTAACGCGTGAATCCACCGCAACGGTCTTCGGATGAAGGCCGTCGGCGACATGAGCGTGGAGTGCCCGCCGTACACCATCGGAAAGCCGATCATCGACAGGCCCATGTCGTGGTAGAGCGGCAGCCAACTCACACCGCGGGTGTTTCGGTCCAGCAGATCGATGGTGAGGATCATCTGCAGCAAGTTGGTGCCGACCGCGCGATGAGTGACCTCGACGCCCACCGGCGGGCGTGTCGCGCCCGAGGTGTACTGCAAGTGACACACGTCGTCGAGGTCGAAATCGACGGGGACGAACGCGTCCCCAATCGAGTCAGGTACCCGGTCGATGGCGATCACGTGCGGCCTTTCCGCCGGTGGCAGCTTGAGCAGAAACGCCTGAACAGCTTCGGCCGCCGCCGCGGTGGTCAATACCACAGTGGGCTGTGCATCGCGCAGCACCGTGTCGAGACGTTCGGCGTGGCCCGGCAATTCGGGCGCGAACAACGGTACCGCGATGCCGCCCGCCTTGATCGCCGCATACATTCCAACGATGTAGTCGAGGCCCTGCGGCGCGAGTATCGCCACCCGCTCACCCCGGGTTGTGACCCGCTGCAGGCGGGCGGCGACAGCTCGTAAGCGGCTAGCGAATTGGCTCCAGGTCAGCTCGACGACCTGCAGCTCGTCCAGGTGCGCGTAGTCCAGGTAGCGATACGCCACACGGTCACCGACATTGGCCGCGTTACGGTCGACGAGGGATATCAGCGTCACGCCCGCCGGCAACACGATCCGGCCCTCGGCATCCAGGCAGTCCTCGATCTGCAGCAAGCCATCGCGAACCTGGGGCCGGGAACCGGGAGCCACAGCCGCAGTCTAAGCGCCCGTGATGGTGCCGAAAGCGCCCCGCGCCGTTGTTAGGCCGGATTGGCTGGGTCTTGCAACGCCCAGATCGCTATCCTTCCTGGAGCACTGACCTACCGACCGGCCCGGCAGCTATAGGAAGAAGCGGATCTTGTGCTCGTCCACCGCACATTCGACGCGCTGATCGGGGCTCGCTGATGGACCCCACGCACACCGGGCGATCGGTGCGCGACCTGGCGGTGGACTTCTACCGGGTGTCCGGCGTGGTCCTTATCGTGCTGGGCCACTGGCTGGACGCTTCCGTGACCTACCATGACGGGCATTTCGGCCGGCAGAACCCACTTGTCGACCAGCCTTGGACGCAGTGGCTGACCTGGGTCTTCCAGGCGGTTCCGGTCTTCTTCCTGGTGGCCGGCTACGCCAGCGCGGTGTCCTGGACGCGTCGGCGCGACGCGGCCGGCATGTCACGGCAGGCCTGGCTTCGGCATCGACTGACCCGCGTGCTCGGGCCGACCACGGCATACGTCGGGCTGGTGTCGGTTGTCGTGGTGGCTCTGGGCGTTGGCGAGGTGGCCGGTTCCACGCTGGAGTACGGGGGCTGGGCGGTGGCCATGCATCTGTGGTTTCTCGCCGTCTACCTGCTGGTGGTGTCGCTGACTCCCATTGCGATGGCCGCGCAGCGCCGTTGGGGACTCTGGGTGATTGCAGTGCTGGCGGCAGGGGTCGCCGCGCTGGACGCTGCTTCACTTGGCGGCCGCCTGCCCTACCTGGGCCAGCTGAAATACCTGTTGTGCTGGGGAACGCTTTATCAGCTCGGAATCGCTTGGCACGGTGGACTGTTCGCCGGGCGCAGACCTGTGCTGCTCGCCACCGGGATGGCAGCCGTGCTGGGATTGCTGATCGGGCTGGGGCCCTATCCGGTCAGCATGATCGGCGTTCCCGGGCACGCCGTGCAGAACTCGGACCCGCCCTCGTTGGCAATGCTGGCGTTCGCGGGCGCGCAGGCCGGGGTGGCGATGGCGGTCGCGCCGGCGCTCAACCGTGCGCTGCGAGCCCCCGCTGTGCGCCAGGCGCTATCCACCGCCAACAGCAACGTGATGGCTCTTTACCTGTGGCACATGGTGCCCGTCGTGATCGTGGCCGTTGTCGGCTATCCCGCCGGGCTGTTGCCGCAGCCGGCCGAGGGCACGGCGCGGTGGTGGCTCGCCCGGCTGATGTGGGTGGTCATCCTCGGGCTGGTAACGACGGCCGAGATGACGCTGCTGTGGTGGCGGCGGCGCTTTTTCGCAGCGCCCCTCCCCTTACTCGCCATCCCGCTCCCAGATCGGTGGGCAGAGCCGATCATGATGGCCGGTGCCGTGATGGCGGCCTATGGCCTGTGGTCGTTCGCCGCCGGTGGTTTCGCCCCGGCGGGACGCTTTGCGTGGCTGACGGCGCTGGAATTCGGCGTGGGAGTAATCCTGGTGGCGGTGCGCCCCGCGGCGGTTCAGCGGCTCAACCGCGCGTAGCGGGCAGCCAGGGCCCGGTAGCGCCGTTCGACGTCGGCGCGGTCGGATTCGTCGGGAACCGACTCGAGGTTGGCCCGCTGGATCATCACCGCTTGATCCATCAGGACCCGGGCCTGCTGGGCGTCGGTGGTCTGCTCCATGATTGTCGTGAGGGCATCGAGTTGGCGGATCATCAACGCGGGCATGCCGCGGCTGGCCTGACGGATCTTTTCGAATGACCGTTGCACCAATCGTTCGTAGCTGACTTGATCGGTGATGACGCGGATGACCCCGGCGCGGTCGCGGTACACCTGCGCCGGCGCCCACACCCGCGCGATCTTGCACAGGCTGTCAGCGAGCCAATCCACGCACGTCATAGCCGTGAAGGTGTCGTTCACCGCCGGCGAGAGCGCCCGGATGGCGATCTCGACAAGCTGGTCGATGCCGAACGCGACGTCCTGGGTGAGGGTGCGGTGCGGCCCGGTAGCCTGCGCGCGTTCCAGGTAACGCGCGACGTGGTCGGCGGCCTCGGGCGGCCACACGGCCGCCAGTTCGCGGCCTTCCACCAGGAAGTGCCCCGGGCGGTAAGGCAGGCGTATCACGGCGTTGGCCGCCGATGCGACACGAACCAGCGTTTTGTGGCGGATGAACTGCAGGTAGCCACTTTGCGGAGTGCGGATAACCGCACCGCAGGACTCGATGGTGTCGAGCAGCGCGGCAAGCTCCTCGCCATCGTCGCGCTGACCTCCCGCATAGGTGGGGGTGTCGGCGCTTTGCACCTCGACGGCTTGCGCCAAGTCCTTGGCGATGCTGGCGATCACGAAGGGAAGCTGGATTTGGGTGGCGGTGTGATGGATGAAGTAGATGAGCACGGCCAGATCGAGGAGGGTCAGCGCGAACGTGGTCGTAATCGACAGGTGTGGCACGAATTCGCCGTGATCCGCGGGCCCGATCGACACCAGCACCAGGATGCAGTAGACGAATGTCGCCACAAACGTGCCCAGCGTCAGTTGGCTACCGTGATCGCGGATGAAGTTGCGTAGCATCCGCGGCCCGAACTGAGTCGATGCCAGCGTCAACGTCACGATGGTGATCGAGAAGTTGAGGGCGATCACCGTGATGATCGACGCGGCGATCGCGATGAGAATCTGCCGCGCCGTGTCGGCGCTGCCGCTGATCACCCATCCCGGCGGGGTGAAGGCGCCACGGTAAGCGGCGCGGTCTGCCGTTAGGGTGCCGGCAAACAGGGCGATCGCGGCGAGCACCTCAAGGGCCGGCACCAGCCACAAGTTGGTCTGCAACTCTTCGCGCCGCCCCTGCGACAGTCCCGGAATCCACGGCACTCCTGCGAGGTTAGAGCACGACGTCCGGCGGGATGTGCCGGTTGGGCGGCCGCGAGCATTGCCACCAGTCCGGCTTTCACCTGGCCGCCGATATGGCCAGAGGCGGCGCGGGCACCAGCTTGGCTATGGTTGGTTACATTCGAGCTCTCAACGCGAAGCGGGAACTGGCGATGCGTTTCAACCCTCCCCCGAACTGGCCCAAGCCCCCCGAGGGCTGGGTGCCGCCGCCTGGCTGGTCGCCGGATCCGTCGTGGCCGCCGCCTCCGCCGGGCTGGAAACTCTGGGTTGACGATGCGCCCGTCGTACCGGACAGCAGGCCCGCGCCGCGTCGACCTGCGCGCACCGGCGATGATGTGGAATATTTCGGCGACGATCGCGCATGGTCCGCGGATGTTGAGCAGTCGTTCGCTCAGGTGCCGGGGGGCGCCGGACCGGTTGCGCCGCCAGCACAACCTACCGAGGTCGCGCCCCACGAGCTTTCGGCGCACCATCTGGGGTGCCGCGCCACCGTCCGGTGGGACGACGAGCGCCGATATGACATCGGGACGATCGTCGCCGTTTCCGCGGATTCGGCGGAAATTAGCGTCAGGCTTGCCGGGCTCGAGGCACCCATTTCCTTTCAGCGAGAGGGGCCAAGTCGCGGTCCTGCCAACCCTCGTCTTTACGTGTGGATTTAGACCTGTGGATTTAGCCCGATCTACCGTCGTTTGCCGGTCAAGCCGCGTCTCGCAGCATGCGCAGCACGTGGCGCAAGCGCGCTGATGGGAAGCGGCCGGGGTGGCATTATCGCCATATGGGTTTGCTGTTCCGGCTGGCCGAGTTCTTCCTGGTGGTACTGCCGCTGGCCGGGGTGATCGTCGCGACGGTCAAAGCGTTCCTGGCCAGCCAGCGGCGCGGATCCGTGCCTGGGGACACCCCCCTGGAGGGCCGGCTTGACAGCGGGCCGGCGGCCGCGCCCCGCGGGCGCCCCGGCGGCAACCAGGTCGCCCGGTGGGCGTCAATCAAACGCGTCCTCGAGGAGCACGCCAGAACCGATGCGCGCTGGCTCGAGTACGAGCTGGATTTTGCCAAACTGCTGGACTTTCCGCTGATGACCGACATGCGCAATCCGCTCACGGTGGACTTCCATAAGGCCAAGTTACGGGCGGACCTGCTGCGACCGGCGAAAGCCGAAGATCTCCTCGACGACCGCGAAGCCGCAGGGCAATACCTCACCGCCGTTCAAGACTATGTCAGTGCGTTCAACGTGGCTGAGGCGGAGGCCATCCGTCGGCGCCGCAATGACTTCACCGAAGAAGGCCAGCAACGGATTGCGCGCGCCCAGAGCCTGATGCGGGTGGCCTCTGATGCGGCTGCGACCGCCGAGGAGCGTCAGCACGCCTACGAGCTGGCGCGCAAAGAGCTCGACGGCCTGATCGTGTTGCCGCCCTCGACGCAGGCGCAACTCGAGCGCGGGATTTTCGGTCAGCTGGACAGGTAGCACGTTAAGCCCACGCCGAGCGGCCTCACAGCGGCCACTCGTGCAGCACCAGCCCCATAAAGAGATAGGCCACGCACAGCAGCAGATTCAGCGCAACGAGAATCAGGCAGCCAACGATGAGCCATCGGATGCCGCGCCGTTGACGGCCTTTAAGCTTGGCGAGGCGTTCCGCACGCCTGATCCCAATCGCCGCGAGCGCGAAATCCACGGACACCAACTCGTCGGGGGCCGCGGGCGCGCCCGCCGCAAGTTCCCGAATGCGTGTCGCTGGAATTTCGACGCCAACCCGTGCAAACCGCTGGCTCATTCGCCGCGCCTGTCTGCGGCTGAGCGCCCGTTCGCGCGCCCGTGGCCACCGCGGGCCCCTCCAGTTGCCACCCCACAGGTCAGACGGGGTCGTCATAGGCAATGACTTTAGTTCCACCTCATCAGCACCGCGTACGCCCCGCCGGGCCCCAGGTGACAGCCGGTAACGCGCCCCGGGGCATGGTCAAGGCGCCGCCCTCTCGCTGGGTACCCTGGGTCACTCGTGGGGCAGGGCAAAACGGCGGTTGGCTTGGTTTCGCCGTGGGTTCGCCGTGGGGGTCCAACGGTTTTGGCCGTCGGGACATTGCTCTATGCGGCGGCGTATGCGCACTGGCCGGCACTGCTGACCCAGGTCGATCTGCAGGTGTACCGCTTCGCAGCGACGCGGGCCTGGGACGGACGTGATCTCTATTCGGTCGGCCTCACCGGCAATCCGAGAGAGTTGCTGTTCGTCTACCCGCCATTCGCGGCCCTGTGCTTCTTGCCGTTGACGCTCATCAGCGAGCATTCGGCCCAGCTGGTGTGGCTGCTTGCCGCATGCGCTCTGGTGGCTTACGCGGTGTGGCGCATGCTGACGTCGCTGCGGGGTGCGCGCACCGGTGACGTGTGTGGCCTCGCGGCGCTGCTGATCGGTTTGGTGACCTGGCTTGAGCCCTTCAGGCTTTCCCTGCAGCTGGGGCAGATCAACATCGTCCTGCTGGCGGTGGTGCTCGCGGATCTGTTAGCGCCCGCACACCGAAAGTGGGCGGGAATCGGAATCGGCCTGGCGGCCGGGATCAAGCTCACCCCGGCAGTGTTCATTGCCTACCTGGCCGCGATTGGGCGCCGCCGTGCCGCGATCGTGGCCGCCGTAACACTCGCCGCGACCATCGCCGTGGGGTTCGCGCTGTTTCCCGGCGACTCGCGCTCCTACTGGTTGCGGGCAGGCTTTCGTGACGTCGGCCGGATCTCGCGTGATCCGCGGGCCAATACCGGCGCCGCTGGTTTGCTGCTCCGGCTGCACGTTCCGGGCATGCTGGTGATCGCTTCGGCGATCGTGCTCGCCGTTGCCGCGCTGGCGCTTGCTGCGGCTGCCTACCGGCTCGGCCACGCGGTGCTGGCCATAGGCATTGTCGGGATGGCTTCGGTCGCCGCTGCCCCGTTCAGTTGGAGCCATCACTGGGTGTGGTTCGCGCCGCTACTGGTTCACCTCGGGCACCGGGCATACGTCCTGCGGTGCGGCTATTCGGCCTGGGCGCTATGGCTTTCGTGGGGCCTGCTGGCGGCCTGGCTGACCGGCGTGCGGGGCGATACCCCGGAAACCGGTGTGCTCTCGCTGCGACCCGGCGGCACGTGGAACGACCTCATCCCGGGAACCTACCTCGGTGTCTTCTTGGCAGCGATGGTCGGTACGGCGGCGTGGCTGTGGCGTTCGGCGAGACCGCGAATCAGACAGCGGTACCATCCCGCCGAAGGCGACATGGTCAGTTCGGCCACGACCACGGGCCCCCCTTAGCGCGCCCGGTCACCGATGGTCCTTCGGCGTCCGGGTCGGAACCCCAACGGCCTAAAGCGTGTCGAGCAACTGGCTGCGGTCGAGTCGTCGAAGTAGTAAAGCGATTTGGCTGAGGTAGGGGAAGCCTTCGTGGGCGGCCAGGGTGGTTTCGTAGTGGCGGTCGATGCGGCGGCAGTGGTTGATCCAGCCGTTGGTGCGTTCGACTACCCAGCGTGGGGGCTGGACGATGAACCCGTGGCCGGGTTTCGGCCCGGACACCACGTCCACGGTGACACCGGCCTTGGCTGCTGCGGTGGTGACGGCCTGCCCGGTGTAGCCGTTGTCCACCCACACGTGGCTGATGGTGGGGGCGACCCGCTTGGCCTTACCCAGCAGCGTGGGGAATGCTGCCCGGTCGGTCACGTCGGCTGCGGTGACGACAGCGGCGACCAGCACAGCGGTGGTGTCGACGAGCACGCGGCGTTTGACGCCGTCGACCTTTTTGGCGCCGTCGAAGCCGCGCGGCCCGGCCACCGGGGACGCTTTGAGGCTGGAGGAATAACGGCGGCCGCGGTGGGCCGGCGGCGCCGCCCCGATCGGGCGCGGACCTCGCCGCCGACCGTGGTGAGGATTCGCGCCCAGGTGCCGTCGCGGCACCAGCGTAGGAAGTGTTTGTGCGCGGCCGACCAGGACACGGTGACGTCGTGCGGCAGGTGCCGCCACGCGCACCCGGCGCGCAGCACATACAGGCAGGCGTCGAGGTACTCGCGCCACCGCTGCGGTGGGCGGGGCCGAGCGCCTTTGGGATGTTTCGGGACGAGGAAGCCGGCGATGCGCGCCCACGCGGTATCAGACACATCGGAGCGGTACTGGCGCCGCCCGGGCAGGTTGGGGTGACAGGAGCGTCGATGGTGATCCGATGCTTCGACACGTCGTCGCTGGCCAGGGTGTTTGTCGGTGTGGTGTGCGACGCTGATCGATGATGAGCCGCCACACCACATTCCGATTTCGTCTCGACCCCACCGTCGAGCAGTGTGAGGTGCTGGCCCGCCACGCCGGAGCGTCGCGGTTCGCGTTCAACCAGTGCCTACGGATCGTCAAGACTGCTCTCACGCAACGTCGCGCCGATCGGCGCGTTGACGTGCCCTGGGCGGGGTTTGATCTGATCAACACCTTCAACGCGGGGAAGAAAACCAAGGACGCCGGCCGGGTGTTCACTGTCGATGCCCACGGCGCCGCCGAGGTGGTGGTGACCGGTTTGTGCTGGCGGAGCCAGGTGTGCCAGCAGGTGTTCGAGGAAGCCGCTGTAGACCTCGGCAAAGGGCTGAAAGCCTGGTCGGATTCACGCTGCGGTAAGCGCAAAGGCCGCCGGGTCGGGTTCCCGCGGTTTAAGAAAAAGACCGGCGACATCCCGTCGTTTCGGCTGCGCAACAAGCACCCCAAAGGCAAACCTGAGGCGATCCGCATCGGCGACAACGACCGGCCCCGCTCGCTCACGCTGCCCGGCAGTGGTGCTGTCGCGGTGCGTGAGGACACCCGCCGCCTGCGGCGCATGATCGCCAAACAGCGAGCGACAATCTTGTTCGCGACCATCAGCCATCACGGGGGCAGGTGGTGGTGTGCGTTGAATGTCGAGGCCGCCGACGTGCACCCCGCCCATCAGCACCCGGCCCGCACCGAGGACGCCGGCGACTGGGTGGGGGTGGATCGCGGCCTGTCGGCGTTTGTGGTCGCCGCCACCGCCGAGGGCGCCGAGGTCGCCCGTATCAGTGACGCGCCCAAGGCGCTGGCCACCGGCATCGCTCATCAGCGGCGGTTGTCGAAATCGTTGTCACGCAAGAAGAAAGGATCACGCAACCGCACCGATGCCGCCGCCCGGTTGGGCCGGCGTCATCACCGTGTGGCAGGCGTGCGCCGCCATTTCCTGCACCAGGTATCCGGCGAGCTGGTCAAGACCCACGACCAGATCGTCATCGAAAACCTCAACGTGACCGGAATGCTGGCCAACCATCGGCTGGCCCGCGCGATCTGCGATGCCGGCTGGTCAGAGTTCGCCCGGATGCCGTGCTACAAGCAGGCGTGGCGCGGCGGGCAGCTCGTCGAAGCCGACCGCTGGCATCCCTCGACCCGGCTGTGCCCGCGATGCGGGGCGGTCAACACCGAGATGACGCTGGCCGACCGGGTGTTCAGCTGTGGGTGCGGGCACACCGGCGCCCCAGACACCAACGCGGCGACGAATCTGGCCCGCTGGGGCCGCACCCATCACCCGAACCGATCCCCGGACCCCCAAGCAGGAGGCCGGGCCACCACTGCCCGCCGACGGGACGGCGCTGGCCAACACCCTCGTATGGGTGACACCAGCCCGGCTGACGCGGGAACCGACGTTCACGCCGCGACCGCGGCCTGAACCCAGGAACGCCCGAGAAGGGCGGTGCCGAACACTCACCAAAGTTGTTCGACACGCTTTAGGCAGGCAGCGCCACCTACGGGGGGGCACACGTAGAAGTGACCGGCGGGAAGTATTGACTGAGTCCAGAAAAGTGCGACCATTGTGTTGTGTCCCAGATGTCGGGGTACGCGAAGCGGTTGCGTATGGCCGGTCTACGCGTCACCCGCCCGCGGATCGCGGTGTTGGAGGCGGTGCGCGCCCACCCGCACGCCGACACCGACACGATTCTCGGTGCGGTGCGCAGCGTTTTGCCCGAGGTGTCCCGGCAGGGCGTATATGACGTGCTGCATGCCCTCACCGGGGCGGGTCTGATCCGGCGGATCCAGCCCGCCGGCTTTGTCGCCCGCTACGAATCGCGGGTCGGTGATAACCACCATCACGTTGTCTGCCGTTCCTGCGGCGCTATCGCCGATGCCGACTGCGCCGTGGGCGCGGCGCCGTGTCTGATCCCCTCCGACGATTACGGATTCGACCTCGACGAAGCGGAGGTCTTCTACTGGGGCTTATGCCCCGACTGCTCGGCCTCACAGGCGTGACCTATGCACCTACCCCTGAAAGGAATAATCCAATGTCCGAAAGCGAGACCCAGGTAGTCTCCGCCCGCGCGCCCGAGCCGGGCCAGCCCATGACGAATCGGGACTGGTGGCCCAACCAGCCGGACCTGTCGGTTCTTCACAAGCACGGGCCGGCTAACCCCATGGGCGCGGGGTTCAACTACAAAGAGGAGTTCAAAAAGCTCGATGTCGAAGCGCTCAAGCGCGACGTCATCGACGTGATGACCACCTCGCAGGATTGGTGGCCGGCCGACTACGGGCACTACGGGCCCCTGTTCATCCGGATGAGCTGGCATGCCGCCGGCACCTACCGCATCCACGACGGCCGGGGAGGCGGCGGCGAGGGCGCCCAGCGTTTCGCCCCGCTCAACAGCTGGCCCGACAACTGCCTGCTCGACAAGGCGCGCCGGCTGCTCTGGCCGGTCAAGAAAAAGTACGGCCGCAAGATCTCCTGGGCCGATCTGATCATCTTTGCCGGCAATTGCGCCTACGAAGCCATGGGGTTCAAGACATTCGGCTTCGGCTTCGGCAGAGAGGACATGTGGGAGCCCGAGGAGGTCTTTTGGGGCCCCGAGCACACCTGGCTTGGCGATGAGCGCTACAGCGGCGACCGGGAACTCGCAAAGCCGTTCGCCGCGGTGCAGATGGGCCTGATCTACGTGAACCCCGAAGGGCCCAACGGCAATCCCGACCCACTGAAGGCCGCCATCGACATCCGCGAGACCTTCCGCCGGATGGCGATGAACGACGTCGAGACGGCCGCGCTGATCGTCGGCGGCCACACCGTCGGCAAGACCCACGGGGCCGGCCCTGCCGAGCTAGTGGGTCCCGAGCCCGAGGCCGCCCCGATAGAACAGCAGGGCCTGGGCTGGAAAAGCTCGTACGGCAGCGGCAAAGGCCGGGACGCGATTTGCAGCGGCCTCGAGGTGGTGTGGACGCCCACCCCGACGAAATGGGACAACAGCTACCTGGAGACCCTGTACGGCTACGAGTGGGAGCTGACCAAGAGCCCCGCCGGGGCGTGGCAATACGTCGCCAAGGACGCCGAGCCTGTTATCCCCGACCCCTTCGACCCGTCGGTCAAGCGTCTTCCGACAATGCTGACGACGGACTTGTCGCTGCGGATGGATCCCATCTACGGCAAGATCACCCGTCGTTGGCTGGATCATCCCGAGGAATTGGAGGAAGAGTTCGCCAAGGCGTGGTTCAAGCTGCTGCACCGCGACATGGGACCTGTGTCGCGCTACCTCGGGCCCTGGGTTCCCGAGCCGCAGCTGTGGCAGGACCCGGTACCGAAAGTTGACCACGAACTGGTCTCAGATGCGGACATCAGCGCCCTGAAGGCCAAGGTCCTCGAATCGGGATTATCCATCTCTCAGCTGGTGGCCACCGCGTGGGCGTCGGCGGCGAGCTTCCGCGGCACCGACAAGCGCGGCGGGGCCAACGGGGCACGTATCCGTCTTGCGCCGCAAAAGGATTGGGAGGTCAATAACCCACCCGAGCTGGCCAAGGTGCTGCAGGTCTTGGAGAAGGTTCAGCAGGACTTCAATAATTCGCAGTCCGGTGGGAAGAAGATCTCGCTTGCTGACCTGATCGTGCTGGGCGGGTGCGCGGCCGTCGAGCAGGCGGCGAAGAAAGCCGGGTATGACATCACCGTCCCGTTCGCACCCGGGCGTACCGACGCCTCGCAGGAGCAGACCGATGTGGAATCTTTCGCCGTTCTCGAGCCGAAGGCCGACGGGTTCCGCAACTACCTGCGGGCCGGAGAAAAGCAGCCACCGGAGCACCTCTTGGTGGACCGGGCCTACATGCTGAACCTCACCGCGCCCGAGATGACGGTTCTGGTTGGCGGTATGCGGGCCCTGAACGCCAATTTCGGCCAATCCAAGCACGGCGTCTTCACCGACCGGCCCGAGACGTTGACCAACGACTTCTTCGTCAACCTGTGCGACATGGGTAACGAGTGGAAGGCATCCGAGTCGGTGGAGAACGTGTACGAAGTGCGCGATCGCGCGACCGGTCAGCTCAAATGGACCGCCACCGCCGTGGACCTGATCTTCGGTTCGAACTCGGTGCTCCGCGGTCTGGCCGAGGTGTACGCCTGTGACGATGCGCAGGAGAAGTTCGTGCGCGACTTCGTGGCCGCCTGGGACAAAGTGATGAACCTCGACCGGTTCGACCTTCGCTGAGGCCGATCGGCCCGGTGGAACCGCCGGCGATGACAGCCCGCAAGCCGTGTCGGCTTGCGGGCTGTCATGCGCGAAAGCGGCGCCCGCCCCTAAGCCACAACACGGCCGCCCAGCCGATCGGCATCCGACGCGCGGCAGCCGTACGGCCCCGGTCACGGCCGTCGGGATAGCTGTGCGCCTATCAGGGGGGCGATTTTATCCGCCAGATACGCATGACCCTCGTCGTTGGGGTGCACACCATCCGGACCGATCAGATCGGGTCTGCCGACGAACCAGCGGTCGCCGATCGGGTCGACGAACGTTGCGCCGGCGGCGCGGGTCTCGGCATTGAGGATGTCGCGGACCTGTAGCACGCCGTCAGGAGCATCGGCCGTCGGCCAAGGCGGCCCGATCACCAACAGTCTCGCGACCGGTGCCATGCGGCGTGCCAAATCGAAGGTCTGGCGGGCTTTTTCGGCCAGCAATGTGGGGTCGGCGCCTTGGTCGTTGCGCGAACCGAAGAACACCACCAGGGCGTCATCGGGCCGGCTCGCGCTGGCAGCCAGATCCTCAAAAATGCTCCCGTGATCGCCACGCACGACGTAACCGGCTCTGCCCTCGGCGGCCACACTGGCCGCTATCCGCAGCCCCCGTTGCGCGAGCATGCGCCAGGCGCGGGCCGTCCATGATTGCGGGCCGAGGCCCCCCTCATCGGTGCCACTGGTGTAGGAGTCACCGATCACCGCGACCAGGCTTAGCGGCGTATCCAGGGTCAGCGTCCGAAAGATCCGCACCGCCGGTCGATGCCCGCTGACCGTGCTGACCACCAAGGCCAGTGAGAGGACGAGGGGGGTCAGACGACTCAACTGCTACCTCCAGGGTCACCGGCGCGCGGGCCCCGCGCCGCGATCATCGCCAGCCTATGGCCTAGCTCCGGGAAAACTCGGCGCCAACGCGCTGGTTTTACCATGCGCGCCGGGCAGCGGCTGCTCAACGCAGCCGCAACCACGCCAAGGCAACCCGCATGTCGGCCGGGATCATGGGTAACGAGTGGAAGGCATCCGAGTCGGTGGAGAACGTGTACGAAGTGCGCGATCGCGCGACCGGTCAGCTCAAATGGACCGCCACCGCCGTGGACCTGATCTTCGGTTCGAACTCGGTGCTCCGCGGTCTGGCCGAGGTGTACGCCTGTGACGATGCGCAGGAGAAGTTCGTGCGCGACTTCGTGGCCGCCTGGGACAAAGTGATGAACCTCGACCGGTTCGACCTTCGCTGAGGCCGATCGGCCCGGTGGAACCGCCGGCGATGACAGCCCGCAAGCCGTGTCGGCTTGCGGGCTGTCATGCGCGAAAGCGGCGCCCGCCCCTAAGCCACAACACGGCCGCCCAGCCGATCGGCATCCGACGCGCGGCAGCCGTACGGCCCCGGTCACGGCCGTCGGGATAGCTGTGCGCCTATCAGGGGGGCGATTTTATCCGCCAGATACGCATGACCCTCGTCGTTGGGGTGCACACCATCCGGACCGATCAGATCGGGTCTGCCGACGAACCAGCGGTCGCCGATCGGGTCGACGAACGTTGCGCCGGCGGCGCGGGTCTCGGCATTGAGGATGTCGCGGACCTGTAGCACGCCGTCAGGAGCATCGGCCGTCGGCCAAGGCGGCCCGATCACCAACAGTCTCGCGACCGGTGCCATGCGGCGTGCCAAATCGAAGGTCTGGCGGGCTTTTTCGGCCAGCAATGTGGGGTCGGCGCCTTGGTCGTTGCGCGAACCGAAGAACACCACCAGGGCGTCATCGGGCCGGCTCGCGCTGGCAGCCAGATCCTCAAAAATGCTCCCGTGATCGCCACGCACGACGTAACCGGCTCTGCCCTCGGCGGCCACACTGGCCGCTATCCGCAGCCCCCGTTGCGCGAGCATGCGCCAGGCGCGGGCCGTCCATGATTGCGGGCCGAGGCCCCCCTCATCGGTGCCACTGGTGTAGGAGTCACCGATCACCGCGACCAGGCTTAGCGGCGTATCCAGGGTCAGCGTCCGAAAGATCCGCACCGCCGGTCGATGCCCGCTGACCGTGCTGACCACCAAGGCCAGTGAGAGGACGAGGGGGGTCAGACGACTCAACTGCTACCTCCAGGGTCACCGGCGCGCGGGCCCCGCGCCGCGATCATCGCCAGCCTATGGCCTAGCTCCGGGAAAACTCGGCGCCAACGCGCTGGTTTTACCATGCGCGCCGGGCAGCGGCTGCTCAACGCAGCCGCAACCACGCCAAGGCAACCCGCATGTCGGCCGGGATCCGAAAAGGGGCCGGCTCACCCGGCCAGCGCACCGTCGACCGATTGGAGCGTGCTGCCCACCGGGCCGCAATGCTGGCCGATCCGCGGCTGGGCATCGACGGCCCGGACATCGACCATCGTGCGCATCCACCGGCGGGCGGGCTCTTCGACCAGGTGATACAGCAGGATCGCGGCGCCCACGGCGATCGTGAGCAGGCCCACGACGTTCCATTTCCACGGGAAGCTCTGCAGCGGGAGTTCGAACTGCTCGACGGCCCAGCCCCAGGCGGTATGCACCAGTTCATGCACCATGTACAGACAAAACGAGATCTGCCCGCCGTAGACCATCAGCCGGGTTGACAATAGGCGCGGCAGGCTCCCGGCGCCGATAGCCAGTGTTATCACCAGCGGCACGAACAACACGTCGACGGTCCCGCCGCTGTCGGTCACCCCGCTCAATGGATGCGCGTCGAACAGGTAGAGGATGCCGCCGATGGCAAGCATCAAGAGCGCGGAGAGATACCCCGCAGCGCGGCGCACCCGGTCGGTCGGCCGCAGCCTGCGGACGGCGGCACAGGCCAGCGCGCCCGCGGTGAATTGCGTGATGATGCGCGGCAACCAGCTCCACGGTGTGTAGAACTGCCCGCTGACCAACAACAGCACCACCGGCGGTAACGACGCCGCGACGGCCAGCCACATCAGGTTTCGCGCCCGCGTCGCCCGCTTCATCCGAAAGATCGCTAACACAAGCGGGCCGAACAAGAGGTATGCCAGCCATTCCGCGCTGATCGACCACGCCGGCCCATCCCAACTGGACCCGTCAAAGTACGGCTGAAACCACAGCTGCACCAGCAGGACCTGGCGCAGGTAGCTAATCGCCGTGAGCCGGCTCGCGTCCGGCGACGGTACATGGCCGACGTGCAGCGTGAAGATCACCCACAGGGCGGCCAGGTGCAACGTGACCAAATAGACCGGCCACACTCGGGCCAGCCGCAGCCACAGGAAGTGCGCGGTAGCCCGCATCGACCAGGATCGGCCCATGCGCTCGAGGTAGTTCCAGCTCAGGACGAACCCACTGAGGATGAAAAACAAGTCGACGCCTTGCGCGCCGCAATTGAGCAGCGGCGCCAGCGCGTCGCGCAAACCGGGCGCTGCGTCGCCCAACATCGGCCGGAAATGAAACAGCACCACCCACGCGGCGGCGACGATGCGCAGTCCGGTCAGTGCTTTGATCTCTGCGGTACGCACAACACTCTTTCTGTACCGACGCTGCTGTTTTGGTGGCTTGCTGGCGCAGCCGGCCGGCCATTGCGCTGCTCCGCGGCCAGATAACCGGTAGCCTTCGCAGACTAGCAGCGCGACCCCCGCTATCGCGCGGCTAGCCCGCGGCCAGCCCGAGGTGTGCCTGCCCGAAAAAGCCGAAACCGCGACGTGGGTTCGGCCGTGGCAACCCACCGCGACCCGCCGCGATGCACCGTGTTGAACCGGCAGCACCATCACGTGCATTGACCGCGCACTGATCGCTGCTGGTGAGCTGCCCGCGCAAACGTTGCGTGAAGCAAACACCGGATATGAAAGTGGTTTCTTAGCAAAGAGTTAGACACTGCTTGCGGTCGCCTTAGACCTGGCGGGTTAACGTTGGACTCTAAAGGTTGGCTGGGCAATAAGCCGGCTGTGCAATTCCTCCGGAACGAGGCTGCTGATGACTTTCGCGGGTACCACTCGATACGGAAACCCCACCTTCGACTGCGACGGCGCCCACATTCGGGCTCATTGTCGTCATCTGGCGACCGTGGTGGTGATCCACGGCGCGATCGAGCCCGTTAACGTCGATCGGATCGGTGCGTACCTGCGGCAGTGCACACGGGTGAAAGGCTCTTTTGTGCTCGACCTGAGCGGTGTGAATTCCTTTGCTCCGGTTGGTCTTTCGCTCTTAAATATTCTTGATGAGGCGTGCGGCGCCGCTGGGGCGCAATGGACTTTGGTGGCAAGCCCGGTCGTGATGGCCGTGCTGCGTGACCGCCACGACGAGGCCGCTTTCCCGATTGCGTCGTCGGTGCATGAGGCATTGCGCAATCTGGCTGACGCGATCGTCCGGCGCCGCCAGCTATTACTGCCGCTGATCAAAAAGACGGCATAGCGCGTGTGGGTACCGCATTCCATCCCTCAGGTTCCTCCGGGTAGGCCGGTCAATACCCGCTAATCAATGCCCCGGGTTGGCGGCGACCCACCGCGTCGTCGCTTAACCGGACTTAACCGGGCAGGCCGCGCGGTCCCAGAGAAGCCCGCCGCCATCGAAGATGGTGGGCACGCGACCCGGTGACGGTTTGCGACGCTAGTGATGCCGCTGCTGTTTGGTGTCGCCGGGTGCGGGCGGCGCTCAAGGCTGGCGGCCGGGTATCGGACCCGCGCGGCGGGTACGCGGGTAGGCTCTGGTGGATGCGGTTGAAGACAGTGGTGAGTGTCGCTGCGGCTTTCGTCCTGGCTGCCGGTGGGGCATCCGCAGGTATCGCGAGCGCCCAGCCACCCGGACCACCCGGGCCACCCGGGCCGACCCCTAACCCGCATCAGCCTGGGCCGCCGCCGGCGCCGGGCCCTAAGACCACTATTGATCGCGACGGCAGCTACGCGGTGGGAACCGATATTGTGCCGGGCACATACAGCTCGGCGGGACCGGTCGGCAAAGGTACGTGCTACTGGAAGCGGGTCGGCGGCCCCGATGGCAACGAGATTGTTGACAACGCTATGACCAAAAAGCCGCAGGTTGTGCAGATCGATTCCGGCGACAAGCTATTCAAGACCGACGGCTGTCAGCCGTGGCAGAAAACGGACTCGGCCGACGCTCGACCGCCGCTGGGGGGGCTGCCGCCGTCGGCCCTGCAGGCCATCCTCGGCGGTCTCAACGGTGTTGTCGGTCAGCCCGGTGCGGCGCCGCCCCCCGGGCCCTGACGGCGTCGCCGCCGCGTTGCCCTCCGTGGAACGCCGATGGGGTGTCACCGCGGGCAATCCGTGAGCGCCGCGCACGTTTCGGTTACCGTGCAGGTATGGCAGGCGATCGGAGACAGGCGGTGGTGGTCGGTGCCGGCGTCAGCGGGTTGACCACTGCCATTTGCCTGGCCGAGGCGGGGTGGGCGGTGCGCGTGTGGGCGGCCGCAATGCCAGAGGCAACGACGTCGGTAGTGGCCGGCGCGGTGTGGACCCCGGTGTTCAGCGAACCGGTCGCCAAGACGCTGGCGTGGAGCGAAGCCTCGTTGCGCACGTTCGCTGAGCTGTCGGAGAATCCCGCCACCGGCGTGCGCCTGGCGCCGGCGCTGATCGTCGGTGTGCCCGGCGCCGGCGAGCTACCCGGGGTCGGTGAGGGGGCTTCGCACGCAAAGCTGGTTCCCGACCTGCGGTCGGCGGACCCGGCTGAAATCCCCGACGGTTTCCAAGTCGGGTTTCACGCCACCCTGCCCCTGATCGACATGCCCCGATACCTGGTCTATCTGACCGGACGCCTGGCGGCGGCCGGCGGCGAAGTCGAGATGCACTCGGTGCGCTCCCTGGCGGAGGCGGCGGACGCCGCGCCGACAGTGGTCAATTGCGCCGGCCTGGGGGCCCGCGATCTGGCCGCCGACGACAGCGTGCGACCGGCGTTCGGCCAACATGTCGTGCTCACCAATCCTGGCTTGGAGCAACTGTTTCTGGAGCTGAGCACGGACACGGAATGGACGTGCTATTTCCCCCATCCGCAGCGGGTAGTCTGCGGGGGCATCCGTATTCCCGGCCGCTGGGATACCAGCCCGGAGCCTGACGTGACCGAGCGAATCCTGCGCCGCTGCCGCCGGATCGAGCCGCGGCTGGCCACTGCGGAGGTCATCGAGACGATTACCGGCCTTCGTCCCGACCGTCCCGCCGTTCGGGTCGCAGCCGAGCCACTTGGACGGGCTCGCTGCATTCACAACTACGGCCACGGCAGCAGCGGTGTCACCCTGTCCTGGGGATGTGCCCGGGAGGCGGCCGAACTGGCCGCCCGCAACTGACTGTCAGCCATGCCGTACGCCGAGCACCCCACGCCATAACACTCGGCAGCTTTTCCCACCCGGCGGTCGGCGCATCAAATGGCGCATCAAATTGCGCCTCCCCGGACCCCGGTTAGCGCGAGACTGTGAACTATGGCATCGACAACAGGGAGCACACGGTACCGAGTCGCCGCAGTCGCCACCGGCGTGGCGCTGCTGGTGACGCTCACCGGCTGCGGCGGCGCTCGCAAGGCATCGCCATCACCCGCGGCGCAAACCACGACCGCCAGCGCGTCCAGCGTGACGCCGGTCGTAGAGCGCCTGACGATCACCAGCCCCGCGTTCGCCGACGGGGCGCCGATCCCGGTTCAATTCACCTGCAAGGGGGCCAACGTCGCACCGCCGTTAACGTGGTCGGCGCCGCCGGATGCGGCGGAGCTCGCGCTGGTGGTTGATGACCCGGATGCCGTCGGTGGGCTGTATATCCACTGGATCGTCACCGGGATAGCCCCCGGTCCGGGTAGCACAACGAGCGGTCAGACTCCCGACAACGGTCGCAGCCTGGCGAATTCCGGTGGTCAGCAAAGCTACTTCGGGCCCTGCCCGCCGTCGGGCAGCGGAACCCACCACTACCGCTTCACCCTCTACCAGCTTTCTGCCCCGCTCCAAGTGCCCGCCGGATCGGCTGGCGCGCAAGCAGCCCACGCGATTGCGCAGGCCGCCGCTGCCCAGGCCACACTCACCGGGACGTTCCAGGGTTGACGCGACCGCAAGCGGGCCATGGCCCCGACTGCCATGCGCCGACTCCAGCGGTATCGCCCTGCCCGCTGGCTTTGCGGGTCGGCTCGAGAGGCGTGACCCACATCGGTGGCCGACATGGGTTCGGCCCCAGCCTCCCCGCCAGGCCATAGCTGCCGGATCCCGGCCACTGGGCTAGGTTGTCGGTTGGTGCCCGGACATGCGTTGTTTGCTTTCGAAGAGGTCGTGGTCGCGCGCGCCGGATTGCGGGCCCTGGATGGTTTCACAGCCACAGTGCCGGATGAGGGTGTGACGGCGGTGTTCGGACCGTCAGGGTCGGGTAAATCGACGATGCTGAGGCTATGTAATCGGCTCGAGGTTCCCACCGCGGGGCGCGTGTTGTTTCGCGGGGCAGACATCGCCGGCTTGGATCCGTTGCGGTTGCGCCGTCGGGTGGGCATGGCGTTTCAGCGCCCGACACCATTTCCCGGCACCGTCGCGGAAAACCTGCGGATCGCCGATCCGCAGGCCGACGAGTCACGGATGCGTGAGGTGCTGGCGCGGGTGGCGCTGACCGGGTCGTGGCTCGACCGCGACGCCACGGCGCTGTCGGGCGGAGAGGCACAGCGAATGTGCCTGGCACGTGCCCTGATTGCGAGACCGGAAGTGCTGCTGCTGGACGAACCCACCTCGTCGGAGGACGCGGAGACGGCCAGAGTGATCGAAAAGGCGGTACGGGAGCTGGCCGACAACGGAATGAGCGCGTTGTGGGTCAGCCATGACGCGGCGCAGGTGCAGCGCATCGCCGACCGGGTACTGCGCCTCGAGCGGGGCCGCTGCCTGGGGATCGAACCGGTAACCGCCGATCCGGGCCGCGGACAGGCGCCGCGATGACCGACCAAGTTTCCTGGGTCGGGCTGGCGACGTCACTGGCGCTGGTGGCGGTCGCAGCCGGGATCTCGCTGTGGCAGCGGCTTGGGCTGCAACGGCAGGTGCTGTGGGCGGCGTCCCGCGCGCTGATCCAGCTGCTGCTGGTGGGGGGGCTGCTGGCGCTGCTGCTGAAACCGGGTGTGTCGCTGTGGTGGTCGTGGGCCTGGACCGCCGCCATGATCCTCTACGCCGGTGACGTCGCACACCGGCGCGCGCCCGAGGTCCCACGCTTAGGGACACTGACCGTCGTCGCGTTCACCGCGGCTGCCGTCATCACCCTGGGAGTGTTGTTCGGGCTGCGGGTTTTCCCGCTCCAGGCTCGCACCCTGGTCCCCATCGCCGGCATGATGATCGGCAATTCGATGACCGCCACCGTGCTAGTGGCCCGCCGCCTGGTTGACGAGTTGCGCGACAAACGCGACGAAGTGGAAGCCCGGCTTGCGCTCGGCCAGTCATCCCGCCAGGCCGCCACACCTTACGTGCGCACCGCCCTGCAATCGGCGGTGTCACCGCAGGTCGAAACCACCAAGGCGACCGGCCTGGTGTTCCTGCCCGGCGCCATGACCGGGCTTATTTTGGCCGGCGTGCCACCGGTGCAGGCCGTCATCGTGCAGGCCGTGGTCATGTTCCTCGTCCTCGGTTCGGTCGCGACCACCACGGTTGTTGTCGCGCTGGGTCTGGTGCGTCGGGTATTCACCACAGATCACCGCCTCCTGCCGCTGCCCCGACGGGCAGACCCCACCTCTCCTCGCGCGGACCGGATCAAGCCCGCATCTCGGCGCCGATTCGGTGGCTTCGCCTAAACGGGTAGCACGCCTCCCCGGCGGCGCAGCCACGCGGTTCTAACCGTTCGCGGCTTAGGGAACCGCTGTGTCGAACGGCTGGTCGGCCCCATTGGTGGGTAGGGAGTGATCCATCGCGTCGAGGTGCTCTTCCGCCGGCGGTGTTTGCTGGAAGTCCTCAGAACCGGCGACCCCGCCGAGCGCAGCGATAACCTCTCTCACCTTCGCCGCCTCCTCGTCGGTGGGCGTTTCACCAGCCTCCAGGGCATCCGGAAGGTCGACCCGGAGTCCCGCGCCCCTCGCCACCTCCGGGGCTGACAGTTTGGCGCGAATACGTACGGCATACAGTTGCTGCCCCAGGGTTGACTGTGGTGCTGCCGCCGCGCGCGCCATGAGCTCGTCATAGCGTCGCCGGACATCACTGAGGGCCACGATCACCGCGGGTGTAGACCGGCTGTGGCTGGCGGCGTCCGTCAATGCCGCGCGCAGTTTGCGCAGACCGGCGAGCACCACCTCCGCCCGCTTCTGGAACTTCTTGTCCTCGGGAAAGGGCAAAGAATCTATGGCCGCGTTGTACATGTGCATCGCTGCCTCGGCGAGACGGACGATGACTTGCGATTCCCCATCGTGTGGATCAAATTCGCTCATAACCCCTCAATTCTGTGGTAGTGCCCGGAGAAGGCGCCGCGCCAACCGACTGCCACCGCCGTGACTGCACGTCGAGAGTATCTGGTGACTACCCGGACGCGCGCGACAATGGCGGTCTTGAATGGCCCGTCTCACCGCGGGGCCACAGCTCCGCGGTCTCGAGGTGATTAGCGGCAGCCCAGCGATTGGCTCATCCGTGCTCGGCTGTTCACAGCCTGCGATCGCGCGCCCCGAACGCCCAGATATCGCGAACCAGCAAAGACAGCACCCAGCTCACGATCGACAAGGCGATCACGGCCCAGATCGCGGTCCACCAGAAATGGTCGATCTGCAATCCCCAGTGGGTGGTGTGACTGGTGATCCAGGCGGTGATCCACAGCATCGAGGCGTTGATGACGACGTGGAAAAGGCCAAGGGTGAGAACATAGAGCGGGATCGACAGGATCTGCACGATAGGTTTGATGAACGCGTTGACCAGACCGAAGATCACCGCGACAAGGAAGATGATGCCGATCTTCTCCACCACCGTCTCACCGCCCACAAACCGGAGCCCGTGGACAAACAGGGTGACCACCCACAGTGCGAATCCGGTCAGCGCGGCGCGCACAAGAAAAGATCCCACCCCGGTGATCCTGCCACCGCGCCCGCGGGGCTGTCGGGGCGGCGCGGGGCGCGACCCCGGGCGATGCGTGCACTGACGGATGGTGCGCCGAGGTTGTCGCGGTAGTTGTCGTGCTATGGGATACGCGTGGTCATCCGCAGGCGCATCGCGCGGGTGTGGAGTCGGTATCGGTGCTGTTCGACCGATGCGCGGTGACACCAACGGGCCGGCGAGGCCCGTGCGCTCGCCCTCCGGCGCGCGACGCACAGCGGTCAACTGGGGTCTGAGTCGCGTGAAAATCGATGCCGACGTCGGTGGTGAGCCATTGGCATCGACAGGAAATCCTCACCAGCGGGACGCGAGCCGTGAGACGACGTTGCCGGACTTGGGTCGAGCCGTCGCCGCGGCCTGGCCTTGCGCGGCCAAACGTCCGGCGGCAGGATGCTATATCAGCAGCAAACCCCGGCCAGGTAACCCGTGAGCTTTCGCCTCTTGTCGTTGTTGGCGGCCTTGACCGTGCTGGCCGTCGGATGTTCGCCGGGCCGGACGCCGATCCACCCACCCGTCTCGGCGCCGGCCGCACCGGGCATGGGACCCGGGGACCCGAAACTTGCGCCCCTGACGATGCCGCCCGCAAAACCGGCTACGCCCGAGCGGCTGAACGTCTATGCCCGCGCGGGCGCGGGTAGCCTCGCGGGCGAGGTCGTCGAAGACCGGCCATTGGTCTATGTCCCTCATGACCGTTCGGGCGATGTGTGGGAGATCGACCCGGCGACCTACGAAGTAGTTGCGAAATACCCGGTTGGCCGCGAGATCCAGCACGTCGTGCCGGCTTACGATATGCGCACCCTGTACGCCACCGACGACGTCGGCAACCAGATGCTCGCCTTCGACGCGCGCACCGGTCAGCCAGCTCGGAAGATCCCGATCATCGACCCCTACAACCTGTACTTCACCCCCGACGGCCGGTTCGCAATCTCGGCAGCTGAACGGCAACGCGAGCTGATCTGGTATGACCCAGTGAGCTGGCAGCTACTCGACAAGACATCGATCCCGGCGTGCGCGGGGATCAACCACGCCGACTTCTCGGTCGACGGTCGCACCGCGGTTTTCAGCTGCGAATTCGCCGGACGTGTCGCGGTGGTCGACGTCACCACGCACCGACTGCTGCGCATGATTGACATGCCGGTGCGCCACACCCACATGGGACCGCAGGACGTGCGGCTCGCTCCGGACGGCTCGGTGTACTACATCGCCGACTGCGACGGCGGTGGCGTGTGGATCCTCGACGGCGCAGCGAGCCAGGTCCTGCGGTTTGTTCCCACCGGCCGGGGCGCGCATGGGCTGTATTTCTCACGCGACGCCACTCGGCTGTTCGTGACGAACCGCTCCGAGGGGTCGATCTCTGTGCTTGACGCCTACACCGGTGCGCCGATCAGCTTGTGGCGGCTGCCCGGGGGCGGCAGCCCCGACATGGGCAACCTCACCGCCGACGGCACCCAATTGTGGGTGTCCGGCCGCTACCACAACGTCGTCTACGTGTTATCCACCACCGACGGGACGCTACTGCACACGATCAAGGTCGGCAACGAGCCACACGGGTTGGCGGTCTGGCCCCAACCAGGCCGTCACTCCCTAGGCCACACCGGAATCACCCGCTGACTTCTGCCGGCGACGAGCCGACAGCGCTCAGGCTCTGGACACGTCGACAGGTCGATTTTGTGGCGCTGACCGCTGCCCCGGCAACCACTAGGGCCAGGCGCACGGTGCCTGGGCGGCACGGTGGCCGTGCTTGCAGCGCACGGTGCCTGGGCGGCACGGTGGCCGTGCTTGCAGCGCACGGTGCCTGGGCGGCACGGTGGCCGTGCTTGCAGCGCACGCCATCCTCCCGCGCATGCCGCCGAACATTCGAGCCGGCCTTTATCGCCCTTCCCGGTCCGCGGTCCCCAGCGACCAACCTCTGAGGGGCGCGCTGTCCCCCGGCGGCATGGAAGCCGCGGCTCGCTCCCGCCGAGCCCGCAGCTATGCCGGGCCCAAGCCACCCGCTTGACCAGCGTCGACTGGCCCGAGATCCGGTCCTTCACGCCCGATCAGCGCCCCAACGTCTTCGCGGTCACCGACGACCTGAGCCCGGCGAGCGGGCCGGATGCAGTCGGTGGTGACGCACTGGCTCTCGGTTCCCGGGTCGCCCCTGCCCCAAGCGGCAGACGTCCCGATGGATAGCGGTAGTTCTGACCGGAAAACACTCAAGGTGACCACAAGTTGGTGAGTGCGGTATTGGGCGACACGCCGCTGTTAAGAGGCGAGATCGGCTGCTGCGGTATGTGATTGAGGGTCTCGGTTTAGGTTAGGCGGCGGCCTGCAGGGTGACTCGGTAGCCCATCGCGGTCAGTTGTGCGATGTGGTTGCGTACCCGGCGTTCGACGGCGACGCGGTTGGTGTGGTAGTCGGAGCCGAGGTCGCAGAAGCGGGCGGCCGGGTTGGAAAGCAGATGCCAGATGACGACCAGGATGGAGCGGGCGACCGCGACCAGGGCTTTGAGTTTGCCGCGGCGTTTAACGATGCGCCGGTAGCGTTCGCCCAAGAAGGTGTCGGTTTTGGCGGCCGCGACCGCGGCCTCACCGAGCGCGCCTTTGAGGTAGGGGTTGCCTTTGCCGGTCTTGCCGCCGCGGGTGATTGGCCCGGACTGGATGGTGCGTGGGCACAGCCGCGCCCACGACACCAGATGCTCAGGTGTGGCAAATCTGCTCATATCCAGTCCGATCTCGGCGATGATCGCCTGCGCGGCGCGTTGGCCGATGCCCGGGATCTCATCAAAGCGCTCGATGACACCTGGCAGGTCATCGGCCGCCGGGGCGGGATCGAGCGGGGCCGAATCGCTGCCGCCGGCGTCAGGATCGGCGTCGGTGCCCGCACCCGCGCTGGTGCCGGGCCCATCGCCGCTGCCGGAGGAATCGATGGCCACAGCATCGTCGGGCAGTTCGGCGATCAGCTCCTCGATGCGCGCGGTCAGGGTGTCGATCTGGGCGCACAGTGCATCGATTTGGCCCAGCAGCATCCGCGCCAGTTCGGCGTGATGGTCATCAAAACGGCCGTCGAGCGCGGCGATCAGCTCCGATCGCTTGGTTTTCATCCGCCCCCGCGCCAGGTCGGCCAGCCGGCGCGGGTCGCGCTGCCCGGCGATGAGCGCCTCGATCATGTCCCGAGTGGACAGGGTGTCCAGCGTGGAGGCCACCGCCGACACCTTGATCGCGGCGTCCTCGAGCAGCTTTTCCAGCCGCTGCCAGTAGCGCGAGCGTTCCCGGGTCAGGTCTTCGCGTAGCCGGGTGTAGTCCCGCAGCCGCCGGATCGGCGCCGGCGGCACGAAACTTGGCCGCAGCAGGCCTTTCTCGGTCAGCTTAGCCAGCCAGACAGCGTCGAGTTTGTCGGTTTTAGGCCGGCCGGGCACGTTCTTGACATCGCGGGCGTTGACCAGCTGCACATCCAAACCCTGGTCTTCGAGCAGGTAATACCAGATCCGCCAATAGTCCGAAGTCGATTCGACAGTCACCTTCTCGATACCCTGCTGCCTCAGCTGCTGGGCCAATTCTCCGATCGCGCCGGTGCGTGCAGACACCTCCCACACCCGAGAAAACCGCCGCCCGGACTTGCCGGGCAGCCGCACACACACTGTGCCGGTCACCTTGGCCACGTCGACCGCCGCGGCCCGCTCGATCACCACCTCATGGTCGCCGTCGGGAATCTCCTGCGGCGTGGCTGTCACTACCTGCTTCTGCTTGCTCCTGCGTCGTGCCGCCACTTCTGTTACCCTCCCATCGAATCCATCCATATCGGGTGGGTCGCCTGGGGCCTCGGTCAAGGGAACCGAAATTCTGACCGGCGTGCTCGAAGCAACAGTGCGTGACCCTTCCAGGTCGGGCCCCGGCACCAAACTCACATGCGGGCTCACACGCCCAAGGAAACATCGGCGTCGGCAGGCGACCCGACCCCATTTTCACGCCCGCAAGGCGTCCCCCGGAAGGGATAGGGAACTCATGTGGTTAGCGCGCACAGCGATGGCCTTGGATGACCCTTGGATGCCCTGCCCTTGGCCATAGTTAGTTTGCAGCACAGCCCTGATTTTGTCTGTTTTTGTCTGCTGCCCAGCGTATAACGTCGAGATACCTGGTTAGCCGTTGCCGACCGAAGCATGCGCGCTGGCGGCGTCGCCGACGCCGCTCAGCGCGCGCCGCAGCAGGTGCATCGCCACCGTCGTCGAGCGCTCGCGCACGTCAGCGCGGTTGCCCGGCAGCCGTACGGTTCGGGTGAGCGTCGAGCCGCCGGCCAGCATCACGCTGAAGCACACCGTTCCCACCGGCTTCTCGGGTGTTCCCCCGCCCGGTCCGGCGATCCCGGTGATCGCGATCGCGGTGTCGGCCCGGAAACGGTTCAGCGCGCCCGCGGCCATCGCCTCCGCGACCGGTTCGGACACCGCCCCGTGCGCCTCGATCAGCGCCGCGTCCACGCCCAGGAGCCGCACTTTCGCGTCGTTGGCGTAGGCCACCACCCCGCCCGCGACGTAGGCGGACGAGCCGGGTAGCTCCGTCAGCCGGGCCGCCACGAGCCCCGCCGTGCAAGACTCCGCCGTCGCGATTCGTCGACCGCTCAGCAAGCGCGCCACCTGCTCGTCTACCCGCGAGCCGTCTTCGGAGTAGATCTGCTGGCCATGCCGGTCACGCAGCAGCTCCAGCAGTTGCGCGTACACGCCCGCCGCGGGCGGCTCATACCGGGTGACCATTTCGATCTCGCCCCGGCGCAGACAGGTGGTGATCTCGAGCAACTCGAAGCCGGGGATGCGACGTTGCGCGTCGCGCAGCGTCTCGGCCAGACCGGACTCGGGCAGCCCGAACATCCGCACCGTCGCCTGCCGGTAAATCGTTCGCCCAGCGATCGCCTCCTGTACGGACGCCGTCGTCACCGCCGTCTGCCACATCGGCTGAAGTTCGCGCGGGGGGCCCGGCAGCACGACGACCGTGGGCTTGCCGGGCACCACCAGACCCGGAGCCGTGCCTATCGGGTCGATCACCTGCGCTCCGGCCGGAATCAGGGCTTGCTTGCGGTTGGCCGCACGCACCGCGTCGAAGTCGACATCGTCGAAGCGCGCCATCATGGGTTTCAGGATCGCGGCGATCTTGCACTCCAGCTCGGTGTCCAGCAGCAGCTCACGGCCGGCGAAGCGCGCCACCGTCTCGACGGTTACGTCGTCGGCCGTGGGCCCCAGGCCGCCGCTGGTGACGATCAGGTCCACACCCTCGCCGGCCAGAAAGCGCAGCTGCGCCTCGATGTCGCGCGGGCGGTCACCACAGATCGTCAGGTGCGCCAGCTCGACCCCAAGCTCAAAGAGCCGCTCGGCGATCCAGGGGCCGTTGCGGTCTTGGACCCGCCCGCTCAGCACCTCGGTGCCGGTGACCAGGATGCCCGCACGCGCGCTCACCCGGTCAAGACTACGCACCCCGGTCTGGCGACGAACCGTGGCGAATCGCTTCGTGAGTGCCGCCGCGCGGCAAGGTCATCCGTGGCGCGTTGCCTAGCCAGCTGGATTAGGCTGTTTCGGTGGCGCCGTTTCCGCGAACTCGTTACGCCAAATGCGGCGACGGCCATCTGAAGCTGGACATCGCCTATCAGGTCTTCGGTGATGGCCCGGTGGACCTGCTCGTGTTGCCCGGGCCATCCATCCCGATCGACACCATCGACGCCGAGCCCTCGATGTGCCGTTTCCATCGGCGGCTGGCGTCCTTCAGCCGGGTGATCCGATTCGATTTCCGCGGAATAGGCCTCTCGTCGCGCGTTCCCTCGCTCGAGGTGCTCGGGCCGGCGTTCTGGGCCGAGGATGCGATCGCCGTCATGGACGAGGTCGGATGCGCGCAGGCGTCGATCCTGGCGCCGAGTTTCCACGCGATGGTCGGACTCGTTCTCGCGGCCGATTACCCCGAGCGGGTGCGCAGCCTGGTGATCGTCAATGGCCTGGCGCGGGTGTTGCGGGCGCCCGACTACCCGGTCGGCTCTGAGGCGAGCGCCGCCGAGCGATTCCTGACGGTCGCGATCGAGCCGGATGCCGTCGAGCGGGGCTTCGACGTTCTGGGAATCGTTGCGCCGGGCGTTGCCCGTGACCAGGCGTTCCGCGCGTGGTGGGATCTTGCCGGCAACCGTGCCGCGTCGCCGAGCATGGCCAGCGCCGTCACCAAGCTGGTGACCGAGGCCGATGTCCGCGACACCTTGGCCCGCATCACCGCACCCACGTTGATCGTGCATCGCGAAGACGTGCAGCTCATCCCTGTCGGGCACGGTCGGTACCTCGCTGAGCACATCGCGGGCGCACGCTATGTGGAACTACCAGGTGCCGATTCCCTCTACTGGGTCGGCGACACCGCGCCGATGCTCGACGAGATCGAGGAGTTCATCACCGGAGTGCGCGGCGGATTCGACGCCGAGCGGATGCTCACCACGATCGTGTTCACCGACATCGTCGGTTCCACCGAGCGCGCGGCTGCGCTCGGCGACGACCGCTGGCGAGATCTGCTCGACAACCACGACAACATCGTTCGCCACCAGCTCGACCGCTTCCGCGGTCGCGAAGTGAACACGGCCGGTGATGGATTCGTGGCGACCTTCACCAGCCCCAGCGCCGCGATCGCGTGCGCGGACGCCATCGTCGAGGCGGTGCATGTCCTTGGCATCCAGGTGCGGATAGGTATTCACGCGGGCGAGGTCGAAGTGCGCGGCGCCGATGTCGCTGGCACGGCCGTGCATATCGGTGCACGGGTGGCGGCGCTCGCGGGGCCGAGCGAGGTGCTGGCGTCCTCTACGGTGCGCGACATCGTCACCGGGTCGCGGCACCGGTTCGCCGATCGCGGTGAGCACGAGCTCAAAGGCGTGCCCGGCCGGTGGCGGCTGCATGCCCTGGTGCGTGATCGTGCGACGGTCACCGGATAGCGACATGACGCCCAGCATCGCCGGTGACGCGGCGATGGCCGCGACCGTGCTGCGGGTGCGCAACATGTCCGCCTCGGTTCGCTGGTATCGCGACAAGAGCTCGGCCTCGAGCAGGTACATGTGGGTTCTGACGAGTCCGAGCATCCCGTCGCCGGCTACGCAATCGCCCGCTCGGAGGTATCGCTGTGGCAGCTTCCGCCGGCCAGACGCGTGCGCGCGAAGACGATGACCGCAACAGCCTTGTGGCCGCGGGTCAGAGTTCCGTACGTGGCCGCGCCAAGCCGTGGCCGGCGACGTGCCGTGGCCGGCGACGTGCTGGCCAGAGGCCTTTCACCGGCCGCGAGCCCTGCGGGACGATAGGCCGATGATCGAGTTAGAGGTAATCCAGGCTGACGTCACCACCCTCGAGGTGGACGCGATCACCAACGCCGCCAATACCCAATTGCGCCACGGTGGCGGGGTCGCGGCTGCGATCGCCCGCGCGGCCGGTCCCGAGCTGCAGCGCGAGTCGCGTGAGAAGGCACCGATCGGTCTTGGGGAGGCGGTGGAAACCACGGCCGGTGCGCTGCCCGCGCGGTATGTGATCCACGCGGCGACGATGGAGCCCGGCGGGCCGACCTCCGCTGAAATCATCGCGAACGCCACCCGCTCGAGCTTGCGCAAAGCCGATGAACTTGGCTGTCGCTCACTTGCGCTGGTGGCCTTCGGTACGGGCGTCGGTGGCTTTCCACTCGACGAGGCGGCACAGCTGATGGTCAGCGCCGTTCGCGAGCACCAGCCGCGATCGCTGCAGCGGGTGGTGTTCGCTGTGCACGGCAAAGCGGCCGAGCGGGCCTTCCGGGCCGCGGTACAAGGCTGAGAGACCCAAGTTTTAGCGGCCGTCAACCGGATCGGAGTTTTAGCGGCCGTCAACCGGATTGGACAAGTACCGCTCCACCGACTCAACCTTCCGCGTCATCGCGTCGGTGGTCGCCGGCCGGCAGTCCGCTTTGATCACCACGTCGACGCGGGGCACCCGAGCCGCAACGGCTTCCACAGCGCGCTGCACGACGGCCATCACTTCACCCCAAGTCTCGCCCTCGATCTCGGTGAACATCGCACCGATCTTGTGGGGCAAGCCGGAGGCTCGAACTACCCGCACCGCCTCGGCGACGATCTCACCGACACTCTCGCCAGCACCTATTGGCGTGACGGCAAACGCGACCAGCACCGACATCAATCTCATCTCTTCCCGGAGCACAACGGAATGAGCATACTCAGTGCTGCGGCTGGCCATCCCGGCGTGACCGATGGCAGCATCAGGACGCATGAGGGTATTGGTACAACGGGTTTCACGAGCGGCGGTGTCGGTGGAGGGACGGGTGGTCGGCGCTATCCGGCAGGGGCTGCTCGTGTTCGTCGGCGTCACCCACAGCGACAATGTCGCTACCGCACAGCGACTCGCCGAAAAGCTCTGGCACCTCCGCATTCTCGATGATGAACAGTCAGCGGCCACGGTTAATGCGCCGATCTTGGTGGTCAGCCAGTTCACCTTGTACGCGGACACCACGAAAGGCCGCCGACCCTCATGGAAGGCCGCCGCTCCCGGCGCGGTTGCCGAGCCGCTGGTGGCGGCATTCGCGAAAGCACTGCGAAAGCAGGGTGCGCACGTGGAAACCGGTGTATTCGGGGCGCACATGGACGTCGAACTCGTCAACGACGGCCCGGTCACCGTGCTACTGGAACTCTGACATCGCGGTTGGTACCCGGTATGAAATGGGGTGAAGGCCCGCGTGGTGTTCTGTCTTGTCTGGTCAAGTGCGCTGAGCGTACGGTGCGGCCGTCCGGAACAGGGGCCTTCGGGGAACAGGTATGGGCATATGGGCAGGCCGTTGTTGCTCGATGGGCTGCGAGCCCGTGTTAGGTAGCTTAGGCCCCCGCTGTGAATGTCAAGTATGCCGAACGAGTCGCGAATGCTCAGGCGGCGTGGAGGGCCTGTCGGGTGAGTTCGACGATGGCGGCTTGATATGCTCGGGAGGCGTTGTGCAGCTTGGATTTTCGTGGTGGGCTGGGGTTGCTGACCTGGGGGTGGCGTCCCAATCGCGGTGTAAAAGTTCGGGCATAGATTCCGCTCACTTGCGATTGTGATTTTATGCGATGGCGCCGACAGCATCGGCCGGCGCCGCTCCGGTTTCGGCGCGTACTTCCGAATTTCGTTGCGGCAGTTGGTTCGGTGGGTCATGCAACGACCTTCGCAGGTCCTGTAGTAGCCGTAGCCCGGCCGGTGTCATGGTGAACCCGCGCCAGCCGGCCGAGGCGCGGTCGAGTACGGCCCACACCAGCTTCAGGCAGGAGTGCTCGCCGGGCAGTCGGCCGATGACCTTGACTCGGCGGCGGGTCTCCCCGAAGGTCCGCTCGATGAAATTGGAGTGGCGCACCCGGGCCCAGTGCTCCTGGGGTGTTCCCGGTGAATGAGTCCGCCTTGTTTTAGAGTCCTGTGGCCCCCGTGGATGGGGGTGGAAGGGACGATGAAACACATGGCTGGTCGGAAGCGGCATTCCGCGGAGGACATCGTGCGCAAGCTGCGCCGTGCGGATGAGCTGGGGGCGGCAGGCAAGACCGGTGAGGAGATCGCCGCCGAGCTGGAGGTGTCGCCGGCGACGCTGTATAACTGGCGGCGCACCTATGGCGGGATGGATATCAATGCCGCCAGGCAGCTCAAGGAGTTGCGGGAGCAGAACGCGAGGTTGAAGCGGCTGCTGGCCGAGGCGGAGTTGGAAAAGGATGCGTTGCGGGAGGTCGCGAAGGGAAAATTCTGAGCCCGGCCGCCAAGCGTCGCGCCGTGGACATGCTCAAAGAGGTGTTGAGCATGTCGGAGCGGTTGGCGTGCAAGGCGGTTGGGCTGGCTCGTTGTACCTACCGGCGCACTCCGGTCGCGCAGACCCCGGCCGACCCGGATGCCGATCTGCGGGCCTGGCTGCGCGCCTATGCCACCAAACATCCGTGCCATGGGTTTCGGCGCGCCTGGGCGGCGTTGCGCCACGATGAGGGCCGTGAGGTCAACAAAAAGAAGGTCCACCGGCTGTGGCGTGAGGAAGGACTGCAGCGGCGGGCGCATTCGCCGCGTAAGCGCGCGGGGGTGTCGTCGGCGCCGCAGGTCGTCGCGGACGCATCCAAGGTCGTGTGGGCGCTGGATTTTCAGTTCGACTCCACCATCGACGGCAAGGCCGTCAAGATCGCGTCGATGGTCGACGAGCACACCCGCGAATCGCTGCTGAACATCGTGGAGCGCTCGATCACCGGCGAGCGTCTCGTCGATGAACTCGAGCGGGTGTTCGCCACCGCCGGTGGACCGCCGCTGGTGCTGCGCATGGACAACGGCCCGGAGATGATTTCGCAAGCGCTGCAACAGTTTTGTGACGGCACAGTCGGATTGTCCTACATTCCACCCGGCGCGCCGTGGGACAACGCCTACATCGAATCGTTCAACAGCAGGCTCAGGAAGGAGTGCCTCAACCGCAACCACTGGACCAACCTGCTGGAGGCCCGAGTAGTCATCGGCGACTTCAAGCACGAACATAATCACCGGCACCGTCACTCCGCACTGGGCTACCTCACCCCGGCCGAGTATGCTGCCCGATGCAGCCACACCCACACGCCTGTGGCCTGCGAAATCAACTGAATCCAGAACAACAAAACCCGACTCTAGAACCGGGTGGACTCAGTATCGGGGACTCGCCACTCCCGTGGGAACCGCAGGTAGACCGTCAGCGAGTCACAGTCATCAAGCAGACACCGCACCGCCGCCGGATACGAGTCGCGCCAACGCCTTTCGAACGCGTCGATCCTCTTGTGCACGAGGTGACCGCGTCGCGGCCAGGCTCGATGTTCTCGGAGGCGAGAATCTTCTCCTCCATGCGGTCGTGCCACTGGCCGGGCGGCAGCTGGGTGCAGTAGATCGTCGATGCCGTCTTGTGGCGCCGATCGATCAAGGTGTGTAGCTGCTGGATCTGCTGGCGGCTCGGCGTGGTGAGGAACCAGTCGTCGATGATCAACAGCTCCACTTTGACCAGGGTGTCCAGGCAGCGTTTGCGCTCCCCGGTGCGTTCGGCGATGGTGAGCCGGTCGAATAGTTCACCGGCCGGCAGGTAGAGCACACTGCGGTACTGCTGGCAGGCCTTGTTGCCCAATGCGCAGGCCACGTAGGTCTTCCCGGCGCCGGTCGGGCCTTGCAGGATGACGTCTTGGCGGGCTTGCAGGTAGTTGCCGACGGAAAGCCGTGGGGCTGCCCAGTGCGCATGTGCTCAGCCCTCGCATACCCGATCACTTCGCGGGTAGCGCAGTCGGTCAGCACAGCCAAATACAACCAGCCCTGCCACGTTCGGATGTATGTGATGTCGCCGACGAGCTTGGTTGCCGGTTGCTGCGCAGTGAAGTCGCGCTTGACCAGGTCAACGGTGTCGGGCGCGTGGGGGTCCGGTTCGGTGGTGGTGCGAAGCGGTCGGGGCCGCGCCCTAGTCAGGCCCATCTCACCCATGAGCTTGCGAACCAGCTCAGGCCCGACCCGTTCGCCGGCCCGGACGAGTTCGGCATGGATGCGCCGGTAGCCGCACGTGGCGCCGAAGGCCTCAAACCAGGTGGCGATCTTATCAGCGAGCGGCTCGCGGCGTCGTTGGGTGAGGCTTTGCGGCCGATGCCACCACTGGGAGCAACCGGACTTGGGCACCTTCAGCAGTGCGCACATCCGCGCAACCGTCGAAAGCCCTGCGCCTTGCTCAGCGGCGGCGCGCTTCGCATCGATGAACTCGAATTTCTCGGTCACCGTGGCTCCCTCGCGAAGCGCGCCGCTACTTTTTCAGGAACGCGTTCTCTATTTCCGGTTCCCGAGTACGGCGTTCGAGTTCCCGCAACCGGGCGCGTTCGGACAATTCCAGCGGCGGCTCATCAGCGGCGTGCGCGGCCCGGTATTTCTTTACCCAGCCGCCAACAGTCGTCTCGTTCAGCCCGTATTCGCGCGCAACCTCCGCGATCGACCGATTCGACTCGACTACCAGCCTCGCAACACACGTCACTGTTTTGCGTCTGAGTTAATGCGGCAGGAACGGCAAAAAATACCCAGCCAGATGTGGGCGTGTCGGACACGTCTGGAGGATTGTCATGTCGTCTGCTGGCCCGATGGGAAAGGGACGCAAACCGCGGCGGGTGCTGCCGCCGAGCGAGAAGTGGGAGTTGTTCACCTCGGTGTTGACGGGGCAGTTCACCCAGCGGGAGGCTGCTGCGAAGTGGCGGATCGACCGCACCACGGTGACGACGATCTGCCGGTCGGCGAAGGAGGGCGCCCTGGCGGCGCTGTCAGCGACGCCGGGATGTCCGGGCAAGAGCGCCGAGCAGGTCGAGTTGGAGGAGGCCAGGGCGGAGCTGGAGCAGTTGCGGGCCACGATCACGGCGCAGGCGGTGGAGCTTCATCTGTACCGGGGAAAATCGCGTTGGGACTGACCGTCGGCCCAGTCCCGGCCCGTGTGGACGCATCCGTCAAGGCCGGCATCTGTGATCTGGTCGAGCACGCGGTGGTGCACGGCTGGTCGGCCCGGGTGGCGTGTCGGGTGCTGGACGTGGATGATACGCGGGTGGCCCGCTGGGCCGCGCGCCGCGCCGCCGGCGAACCGCTGGACGACCTCCCGCCAGGCGGCAACCCCCTGCACGGCCTGCTCGAGTGGGAGGCCGAGGCGATCGTGGAGCTGTTCGAGCAGTGAGGTGAGACCGACCGGTCGCACCGTAAGCTCGCGCACCGCGGGTCACGGATCGGTGTGGTCCATGTGTCGCCGTCGACGCTGCAACGCGTGTTGCTGGCCAAACAGCTTGTGCTGCCAGGAAATCCGCCTCGCGAACCCACGCCGCGCAAGCCGTGGCCGGACTGGCTCGAATGGAAACCGAACCGGATCTGGGGCTATGACTTCACGCACTTCCCGCGTGCTAAACGCGCCGCAATCGCGATCATCGACGTCGTTTCCCGCAAGTGGATCACCACGGTGTGCTCGGCCGAGGAATCCTCCACCCAAGTCGAGATCGCCTTCTTTCGCGCCCTGGAGCAAGAGGACCTGTGGCACGCCGCCGACCTGGCCGCCACTGACACGCTCGTCAAGGCACTCGTCGACGGCGACGCCGAGGTCATCGACCGGGCCATCGCCGACGGCGACCGGCCACTGCTACTGGCGATCAGTGACAACGGCCCGCAAATGCGCTCACACACCACCCGCGAGTTCCTGGCCGGCGTAGCGATCGCCCGCCAGTTCGGAAGACCCGGAGTGCCCCAAGACCAAGCCTGGATCGAGACCCTGTTCGGACACGTCAAGGGCGAATGGCCACACCTGGAGAAGATCCGCGACGGCGCCGAACTCGACGCCGAACTCGCCCGCGTCCAGATCCACTACAACACGGTGCGACTCTCGGCCGCCATCGGCTACGTCACCCCATGCGACGAACACGAAGGACGCGGTGACGCCATTCGCCAAGCCCGCCGCGACGGGCTCGCCCGGGCACGCGCCGATCGCATCGACTACCGTCGACACCTGAAGGAAACCCAACCATGATCACGGACCACTCTTGGCTGGGTATTTCGAACCGCGAATGCCTCATTAAGTCAGACACGCGTCACAACCTCGTCACGAAACTCAGGCTTGTATTTCGTATATTTCCCTGCCAATTCCCCTCGTCCTTTCCGGATCAGACCTTATTTGGTCCGCAGTCCGGAAAGCGGAAGGCACGCCGGCCCAGCTGAAAAATCAGGGTCAGACTTGCTCGTCTTCGAGGGAACCTACGGCCCAAGTCCCTTTTACACCGGCGGTAGGACACGACCACCAGATACCCGGTACACTCCTTTTCGTAAGAGCCACCAAATGACCAAATGCGCCGCTCTTCCTCCAAACGCTCACAAGCCAATGGGGCGATTTCCCATACTGTTTATTTGTCCACAAAGTTCAGCGAATGTCTGAGTTGTTTGCAGTACATATCGAGCGATTCGTTAGATAGCATATCTTGATGCACGCAATCGACTGAATACATGGCGATGTTACCATTTACATAAGGTCGCCAACTTTCCAGAAGAAACACACTACGATCACTCTGGCCACGCACAGCGGAGAAGATGGTCATATTGCCAGCGAAAATGCGTGGTCGATGAGTTCGATAGAGAGGCATATTGCTGTTGAAATTTTGAAGAAGCAAATCCAACAAGTGTTTGTGCTGGAGAAGTTCTCCAGCACCTCGTTCATGAAATAATTCCGCAACCTGGTCGTAAGTGTATGGCTTATCTAGTTCCGTTGTATCTATACGATAAAATCGCAAAAATTCTTCCAAGACATCGTGTTCGTTTAAAGCATGGCTTGGGATGGCGCTGCTGACGATATGGGGCTGAGAATCGAGAAGGATAAGTGCACCGATTATGCCTCCACGTCGCTGAAGCTCGATGGCAATTTCGTGGGCTACGACACCCCCAAACGACCAACCGAGAAGGTTGTAGGGTCCCGTAGGATAATGCTTTTGTATCCTGTCCGCATGCCTTTTCGCTAGATCGATAATTGACTTAGGTTCATCTTGGTCATCGTCTGGAATTTGCTGAACTCCAACGAGCGGACAATCCAGGTGATTACCAAGAACCTGATATGGCCAGCTCACGCCACCCGGAGGATGGACACAAAATAGCGGAACCCCGACACCATTCTTCAAAGTCTGCAACGGAACTATTTCCTGTATTTCCTGCGTAGAAGGGCCACCTGTTTGCAGGCGCTGACTCAAGCTTCTCACCGTGGGCGCCTCAAACACCACCCGCACCGTCACCGCGGCATCCAAGGCGCTGTTAACCGCCGCGACCAGGCGCATCGCCGAAATACTGTCCCCACCCAAATCGAAAAACGAGTCCTCCACCCCGACCCGCTCAAGCCCCAGCACCCCGGCGTAGATCCCGGCCAAGATCTCCTCGGTGGCAGACGAGGGGGCCCGGTAGCGCTCCACGTCCCCGTAGTCGGGGGCCGGCAGGGCGCGCCGATCCAGCTTGCCGTTGACGGTCAGCGGCAGCCTGTCTAAGGCGATCACCGCCGCGGGCAGCATATAGCCCGGCAGCCGCTCGGCCAGCGCGGCGCGCGCCCCCACCGGGTCGGCCTCCCCGGTGATATAGGCCACCAGGCGCTTATCCCCGGGGCGGTCCTCACGGGCGATCACCACCGCCTGCTCCACCCCCGCCAACCCGGCCAGCACCGCCTGCACCTCACCGGGCTCGATGCGATACCCCCGGATTTTGACCTGCTCATCGGCGCGACCCACATAATCGAGCTGCCCATCGCCACGCCAGCGCACCAAATCCCCACTGCGATACATCCGCGCCCCCACCCCCCCAAACGGGCAGGCCACAAACCGCGAGGCCGTCAACCCCGCCCGGCGCACATACCCACACCCCACCCCCATGCCGGCCACATACAACTCCCCCACCACCCCCACCGGCACCGGGCGCAACCACCCATCCAGCACAAACAACGCCGCCCCCGCCACCGGCGCCCCAATCGGCGGCGCCCCCACACCAGCGGCCAACGGCGCGCTGACCGTCGCATACACCGTGGTCTCGGTGGGCCCATAAGCGTTGAGCATCACCCGCCCCGGCGCCCAGCGATCCACCAGCTCCCCCGGGCAGGGCTCCCCGCCCACCACCAGCGTCGTCGACTCCAACCCCCCCGCGGCCAACACCGCCAACGCCGACGGCGTTTGGGTCAGCACACTTACCCGCTCGGCCACCAACAGCGCGTGAAACTCCTCGGGGCTGCCCACCGTCTCCTCGGGCACCACCACCAGCCGGCCCCCACCCAACAACGCGCCGAAAATCTCCCACACCGAAAAGTCAAACGCCAGCGAATGACACAGCGCCCACGTTCCCCCCGCCGGCAAGACCGCCTCCACGCCCCCCAGCACCCCGGTGATGCTGCGGTGGGTGACCGCCACCCCCTTCGGGGCGCCGGTGGTGCCCGAGGTGTAGATGATGTAGGCGATGTCCTCGGGGCCCGGCGCCGGCGGCGCCGCGGCCGGCTGCGTGCCCACCACCGGATCGCTGACCTCAATAACCGGCACCGCGCACCCCTGCAGGCGGCCCCGCAGCCCCGCGGTGCTGATCACCACCACCGGGGCGGCATCGGCCAGCACAAACCCCACCCGCGCATCCGGCCACGCGGGATCTATCGGCACATAGGCCGCCCCCGTCTTTAACACCGCCACGATCGCCACCACCGCCTCCCCCCAGCGCGGCACCAGCAGCCCCACACACCCACCCCGACCAGCGCCGTAACCGATCAACACCCCCGCTAGCCGGTTAGCCGCCGCATCCAGCTCCCGATAACTCCACCACCGCCCCCCACAACTAAGCGCCACCGCATCCGGGGTGCGGCCCACCTGCGCGCCAAACACCACCGGAACCGACACCCCACCCGGGGCGGGGCGGGCCAACACGGCACGGTTGCCCACCTCGTCAAGCCAGCCCTGCTCGACCCCATCGAGCACATCCAGCCCCGACACCCGCCGCATGGGATCCGCGGCCATCCCCACCAACACCGTCTGAAGCCACTTGAGGAGGGTGTGGATGGTGGGGGTGTCAAACACGTCGGTGTCGTATTCGACGCGAAGACCCAGTTCGGCGCCGGGCTGGGCCACCATTGCCAGCGGGTAGTGGGTGGATTCATGCACACGAAACCCGGTGATGGCCAGTCCCTGCGCAGCGGGGGACACAGCGGCGGCGTCAATCGGGTAGTTCTCGTAGACAAACAGCGTGTCAAACAAGACGTCTAGGCCGCTGAGGCGGTGCATCTCGCTCAACGCCAAATGCTGGTGCTCTAGGGTGCGCTGGTGGGTGTGGTGCAGCTGATCGAGCAGCTCTGCGACGGTGGTGGTGGCGTTTAGGCGGGCCCGCACCGGCACCGTGTTAATCAGCAAGCCCACCATGGATTCCACCCCGGGCACCTCGGCGGGCCGCCCGGAGACCGTGGCGCCGAACACAACATCACGCCGACCGCTCCACCAGCACAGCAGCAGCGCAAAACCGCCCTGCAACACCGTATTGAGGGTGGTGTGATGCGCCCGGGCCAGGTCGCCCAGCGCGCGGGTGAGGTCTTCGGGCAGCCGAAGCGATTCCACACCACGGGGCCCCACCCCCACCCGCTGCGCCGGGCCGACCAGGGTGGGGGCGTCCAAACCGGCAAGCACCTCACGCCAGGCCGCGCGGGCCCCCTCAAGATCACGCCCGGCCAACCAGCTCACAAACCGTCGATACGACCCGGGCGCGCCCAGCCGCTGACGGTGATAGCTGGCGAATAGCTCCCCCAGCACGATCGGCAACGACCAGCCATCGAGCACGATGTGGTGATTGGTCAACACCAACCGGTGGCGCTCGGCCGCGGTGCGGATCAACACCGCCCGCACGGCCGGCTGGTGGGCCAGCTCGCAGACCGCGGCGCGCTCGGCGGCGCAGAGCCGCTCGATCTGCTCGTCGGGATCCTCGCCGGCGTCGAGCTCCACATACCCCCACCCCGGGGCGGGATCGGCGAGAATGACCTGCACCGGCTCATCGAACTGGTCACAAAAGCGGGCCACCAGATGCGGGTGACGGGTGATCACCGTGTGCAGCGCCTCACCAAGCCGCCGCGGGTCCAGGGCACCGCTAAGGGCGATATCAACCTGCACCGCATACACATCCTGGCCCCCCTGCGCGGTGCGGGCATGAAACAGCAGCCCCCGCTGCAGCGGGGTCAACGGCAAAACATCGGCGATCCGATAGCGCCGCTGCAGCTGCTCGATTTGGGCCTGGCTTAACCGGGCCGGGGCGATATCCGACGGTGTTAACCCACCCCCACCGGCACGCACATGCGCGCAGATCCCCGCTAGGGCCTCACCCCACAACCGGCTTAACCGGCTGACCTGGCCCTGATCGAGCACCGAAGGCGCCCACATCCAATCCCCGTGCAGCCGCGCTTCGGTACCGGTGTCGATGACCGCGGCGTTGAGTTCCACGCTGTGGGCCAGCGGCATGGGAATCGCCGCGCTGACACCGCTTAACGCCAAGCCCTGCTGGCTGATCTGCCAGCGCTGGGCATCGGCTCCGGCCTGCTCGGCCCAAACGGCCAGACGCCCCAAATAGTTAAACCCGATCACCGGATCCGCCCCACCCAGCTCAACCTCGGGGTTCAAATAGCGCAGCACCCCATAGCTCAACGGGTGCGGCAGGGCCCGAAGCTGCTCTTTAGCGTCTTTAACCAGCGCCCCCAGCGCGGCCCCACCGGCGGCCACCTGCGCCCAAGACAGCCCCCCCACCCGCAACGCCACCGGGTGCTTGCTGGTAAACCAGCCCACCGTGTGCGACAAATCCACACCGGGGGCCAGCTCCTCATGACGCCCGTGGCCCTCCACATCGATACCCACCGGCGTGTCGGGATCCCCCACAAACTCCGCCACCGCCACCGCAAACGCGATCACCAACACCTCGTGCACCCCGGCGTGAAACGCCGCCGGCACCTCCCCCAGCAGCATCCCGGTGATCTCAGCGTCTAGCCACACCGACAAATGCCCCGCGCTGGCAAACGTATCCACCGCAGGACACAGCGCCGGCAACGCGGCCGGAACCGCCGCCACCTGCCGCCACACCCCCGCCTGATCCACAACCTCCACCCGACGCGCATACTCCGCCAGCACCCCCGCCCACCGGGCAAACGACGTCCCCACCGGCGCCAACACCACCGGCCGCCCCCCACGGCGCTGGGCCCAGGCGGTGTTGAGATCCTCCAGCACAATCCCCCACGACACCGCATCAATAACCAGATGGTGAACCATCACCACCAGCTGGCTCGTCGAGGTCACCCACAACGCGCTCAGCATCACCCCCCCGGCCGGGTCAAGCCGCGAACGCGCCCCAATCAGGGCCCGCTCACAAAGCCCCTCCACCACCTGCACGCACCCGCGCGCATCCACCGCCCCCGCCTCAGGCACCCGCAACACCCAGCCCCCAGCCCCGTCATCGTCCACCCGCGCCCGCAACATGGCATGCCGATCCAGCAGCGCCTGCACCAACACCACCACATCCTCATGACTCACCCCCGCAGGCGCCTGCAGCACCAGCATCTGATTGAACTGCCCGGTGGGCCCCCCCACACCGGCCAACCAGCACATGATCGGGGTGGGCGCCACCGGCCCCACACCCTCATCACCCGGTCCGACCCCACCAACTGGCACCACCACCCGGGCCAGCCCGGCCACCGTCTGCTCCACAAAAACATCACGCGGCCGGCACAACAACCCAGCCCCCCGCGCCCGCGCCACCACCTGCATCGCCGAAATACTGTCCCCACCCAAATCGAAAAACGAGTCCTCCACCCCGACCCGCTCAAGCCCCAGCACCCCGGCGTAGATCCCGGCCAAGATCTCCTCAACCGCAGACGAGGGGGCCCGGTAGCGCTCCACGTCCCCGTAGTCGGGGGCCGGCAGGGCGCGCCGATCCAGCTTGCCGTTGACGGTCAACGGCAGCCTGTCTAAGGCGATCACCGCCGCGGGCAGCATATAGCCCGGCAGCCGCTCGGCCAGCGCGGCGCGCGCCCCCACCGGGTCGGCCTCCCCGGTGATATAGGCCACCAGGCGCTTATCCCCGGGGCGGTCCTCACGGGCGATCACCACCGCCTGCTCCACCCCCGCCAACCCGGCCAGCACCGCCTGCACCTCACCAAGCTCGATGCGATACCCTCGGATTTTGACCTGCTCATCGGCGCGACCCACATAATCGAGCTGCCCATCGCCACGCCAGCGCACCACATCCCCACTGCGATACATCCGCGCCCCCACCCCCCCAAACGGGCAGGCCACAAACCGCGAGGCCGTCAACCCCGCCCGGCGCACATACCCACACCCCACCCCCCCACCGGCCACATACAACTCCCCCACCACCCCCACCGGCACCGGGCGCAACCACCCATCCAGCACAAACAACGCCGCCCCCGCCACCGGCGCCCCAATCGGCGGCGCCCCCACACCAGCGGCCAACGGCGCGCTGACCGCCACACACATCGTGGTCTCGGTGGGCCCATAAGCGTTAAGCATCACCCGCCCCGGCGCCCAGCGATCCACCAGCTCCCCCGGGCAGGGCTCCCCCGCCACCACCAGCGTCGCCGACTCCAACCCCCCCGCGGCCAACACCGCCAACGCCGACGGCGTTTGGGTCAGCACACTTACCCGCTCGGCCACCAACAGCGCGTGAAACTCCTCGGGGCTGCCCACCGTCTCCTCGGGCACCACCACCAGCCGGCCCCCACCCAACAACGCGCCGAAAATCTCCCACACCGACACGTCGAACGCCAGCGAATGACACAGCGCCCACACCTGCCCTGGCGTCAGCCCCACACCGGCATCCAGGGAGTCAAACAACCCGGTGATGCCGCGGTGGGTGACCGCCACCCCCTTCGGGGCGCCGGTGGTGCCCGAGGTGTAGATGATGTAGGCGATGTCCTCGGGGCCCGGCGCCGGCGGCGCCGCGGCCGGCTGCGTGCCCACCACCGGATCGCTGACCTCAATAACCGGCACCGCGCACCCCTGCAGGCGGCCCCGCAGCCCCGCGGTGCTGATCACCACCACCGGGGCGGCATCGGCCAGCACAAACCCCACCCGCGCATCCGGCCACGCGGGATCTATCGGCACATAGGCCGCCCCCGTCTTTAACACCGCCACGATCGCCACCACCGCCTCCCCCGAGCGCGGCACCAGCAGCCCCACACACCCACCCCGACCAGCGCCGTAACCGATCAACACCCCCGCTAGCCGGTTAGCCGCCGCATCCAGCTCCCGATAACTCCACCACCGCCCCCCACAACTAAGCGCCACCGCATCCGGGGTGCGGCCCACCTGCGCGCCAAACACCACCGGAACCGACACCCCACCCGGGGCGGGCCGGGCCAACACGGCACGGTTGCTGAACCGCTCTAACCGGGCATGCTCAACCCCATCGAGCACATCCAGCCCCGCCACCCGCCGCATGGGATCCGCGGCCATCCCCACCAACACCGCCTGCAACCGCGCGATCAGCGCCTCAATGCTGGCGCGATCAAACACATCGGTGCGAAACTCCACCGTCCCCCCGATACCGGCGGGCTCGTGCGCCTCTGTCCACTGTTCGGCCAGGGAGAATGTCAGATCCATACGGGCAGAATGGGTTTCCACCGGAAGCGGGGTGACCTCTAGATCAGCCAAGCCCGGGCCGCTGGCCGCGGAGCCGTCGCGTTGCCAGGGCAGGTTTTGCCAGGCCAACGACACCTGCACCAGCGGGTGATGGGCCAGGCTGCGGGTGGGGTTAAGCCGCTCCACCAGCACCTCAAAGGGCACATCCTGGTGCTCGTAGGCGGCCAGGCTGCGCGCCCGCACCCGCCCCAGCAGCTCCCCCACGGTGGGATTTCCCCCCAAATCCACCCGCAACACCAAGGTGTTGACAAAAACCCCCACCAACTCATCGAGCGCGGGATCACCCCGCCCGGCGATCGGGAAACCCACCGCCACATCACTGCCGGCGCCCAGCTTGCCCAACAACACCGCCAGGGCGGCCTGCACCACCATAAAACCGGTGGCATTGTGCTCCCGGGCCAACCGGGCGATCTGCCGCTGCAACCCCGCCGGCCAGTCAACGGGCACACTGGCGCCGCGCTGATCGGCCACCGCCGGATAGGGCCGATCGGTGGGAAGAACCACCCGCTCGGGCAGCCCCGCCAACGCCTGCTCCCAATAGGCCAGCTGCGCGGCGATGCGACTGCCACCATCCTCAAGATCCCCCAACTGCTCCCGCTGCCATAGCGTGTAATCGGCGTACTGCACCGCCAACGGCTCCCAATCCGGGGCCCGCCCCTCGCACCGGCTGGCATAGGCCACCCCCAAATCGCGCACCAACGGGCGCAACGACCAGCCATCAGCGGCGATATGATGGATCACCACCACCAGCACATGCTCATCGGCGCCCACACGGAAAAGCCGCGCCCGCAACGGAATCTCGGCGGCCAAATCAAACCGGTGACGCCCCACCGCCCCGATGGCCTCCTCCAGGCGCGCCGACGGCCAGCCGGCGGCATCGACTACCCCCCACCCGAAATCGGCCCGCTCAACGGGAACGATCAGCTGCCGAGGCGTGCCCCCCACCGCGGGAAACAGCGTGCGCAGGCTCTCATGGCGGCCCACCACATCCCCCAGCGCCGCACCCAACGCCCCCGCATCCAGGCGCCCACACAACCGCAACGCCGCCGCAATGTTGTACACCGCTGAAGGCCCCTGCAACTGGTCGATAAACCACAACCGCTGCTGGGCAAACGACAACGGCACCACCGCCGGGCGCTCCACGGCCACCACCGGCGCCAACCGGCCCGCCCCCACCCCCACACGGCTCGCCAACTGCGCCACCGTGGGCGCCTCAAACACCACCCGCACCGTCACCGCGGCATCCAAGGCGCTGTTAACCGCCGCGACCAGGCGCATCGCCGAAATACTGTCCCCACCCAAATCGAAAAACGAGTCCTCCACCCCGACCCGCTCAAGCCCCAGCACCCCGGCGTAGATCCCGGCCAAGATCTCCTCGGTGGCAGACGAGGGGGCCCGGTAGCGCTCCACGTCCCCGTAGTCGGGGGCCGGCAGGGCGCGCCGATCCAGCTTGCCGTTGACGGTCAACGGCAGCCTGTCTAAGGCGATCACCGCCGCGGGCAGCATATAGCCCGGCAGCCGCTCGGCCAGCGCGGCGCGCGCCCCCACCGGGTCGGCCTCCCCGGTGATATAGGCCACCAGGCGCTTATCCCCGGGGCGGTCCTCACGGGCGATCACCACCGCCTGCTCCACCCCCGCCAACCCGGCCAGCACCGCCTGCACCTCACCGGGCTCGATGCGATACCCCCGGATTTTGACCTGCTCATCGGCGCGGCCCACATAATCGAGCTGCCCATCGCCACGCCAGCGCACCAAATCCCCACTGCGATACATCCGCGCCCCCACCCCCCCAAACGGGCAGGCCACAAACCGCGAGGCCGTCAACCCCGCCCGGCGCACATACCCACACCCCACCCCCATGCCGGCCACATACAACTCCCCCACCACCCCCACCGGCACCGGGCGCAACCACCCATCCAGCACAAACAACGCCGCCCCCGCCACCGGCGCCCCAATCGGCGGCGCCCCCACACCAGCGGCCAACGGCGCGCTGACCGCCACACACATCGTGGTCTCGGTGGGCCCATAAGCGTTAAGCATCACCCGCCCCGGCGCCCAGCGATCCACCAGCTCCCCCGGGCAGGGCTCCCCCGCCACCACCAGCGTCGCCGACTCCAACCCCCCCGCGGCCAACACCGCCAACGCCGACGGCGTTTGGGTCAGCACACTTACCCGCTCGGCCACCAACAGCGCGTGAAACTCCTCGGGGCTGCCCACCGTCTCCTCGGGCACCACCACCAGCCGGCCCCCACCCAACAACGCGCCGAAAATCTCCCACACCGACATATCGAACGCCAGTGAATGCCACTGCGACCACGTTCCCCCCGCCGGCAAGACCGCCTCCACGCCCCCCAGCACCCCGGTGATGCTGCGGTGGGTGACCGCCACCCCCTTCGGGGCGCCGGTGGTGCCCGAGGTGTAGATGATGTAGGCGATGTCCTCGGGGCCCGGCGCCGGCGGCGCCGCGGCCGGCTGCGTGCCCACCACGGGATCGCTGACCTCAATAACCGGCACCGCGCACCCCTGCAGGCGGCCCCGCAGCCCCGCGGTGCTGATCACCACCACCGGGGCGGCATCGGCCAGCACAAACCCCACCCGCGCATCCGGCCACGCGGGATCTATCGGCACATAGGCCGCCCCCGTCTTTAACACCGCCACGATCGCCACCACCGCCTCCCCCGAGCGCGGCACCAGCAGCCCCACACACCCACCCCGACCAGCGCCGTAACCGATCAACACCCCCGCTAGCCGGTTAGCCGCCGCATCCAGCTCCCGATAACTCCACCACCGCCCCCCACAACTAAGCGCCACCGCATCCGGGGTGCGGCCCACCTGCGCGCCAAACACCACCGGAACCGACACCCCACCCGGGGCGGGCCGGGCCAACACGGCACGGTTGCTGAACCGCTCTAACCGGGCATGCTCAACCCCATCGAGCACATCCAGCCCCGACACCCGCCGCATGGGATCCGCGGCCATCCCCACCAACACCGCCTGAAGCCACTTGAGGAGGGTGTGGATGGTGGGGGTGTCAAACACGTCGGTGTCGTATTCGACGCGAAGACCCAGTTCGGCGCCGGGCTGGGCCACCATTGCCAGCGGGTAGTGGGTGGATTCATGCACACGAAACCCGGTGATGGCCAGTCCCTGCGCAGCGGGGGACACAGCGGCGGCGTCAATCGGATAGTTCTCGTAGACAAACAGCGTGTCAAACAAGACGTCTAGGCCGCTGAGGCGGTGCATCTCGCTCAACGCCAAATGCTGGTGCTCTAGGGTGCGCTGGTGGGTGTGGTGCAGCTGATCGAGCAGCTCTGCGACGGTGGTGGTGGCGTTTAGGCGGGCCCGCACCGGCACCGTGTTAATCAGCAAGCCCACCATGGATTCCACCCCGGGCACCTCGGCGGGCCGCCCGGAGACCGTGGCGCCGAACACAACATCACGCCGACCGCTCCACCAGCACAGCAGCAGCGCAAAACCACCCTGCAACACCGTATTGAGGGTGGTGTGATGCGCCCGGGCCAGGTCGCCCAGCGCGCGGGTGAGGTCTTCGGGCAGCCGAAGCGATTCCACACCACGGGGCCCCACCCCCACCCGCTGCGCCGGGCCGACCAGGGTGGGGGCGTCCAAACCGGCAAGCACCTCACGCCAGGCCGCGCGGGCCCCCTCAAGATCACGCCCGGCCAACCAGCTCACAAACCGTCGATACGACCCGGGCGCGCCCAGCCGCTGACGGTGATAGCTGGCGAATAGCTCCCCCAGCACGATCGGCAACGACCAGCCATCGAGCACGATGTGGTGATTGGTCAACACCAACCGGTGGCGCTCGGCCGCGGTGCGGATCAACACCGCCCGCACGGCCGGCTGGTGGGCCAGCTCGCAGACCGCGGCGCGCTCGGCGGCGCAGAGCCGCTCGATCTGCTCGTCGGGATCCTCGCCGGCGTCGAGCTCCACATACCCCCACCCCGGGGCGGGATCGGCGAGAATGACCTGCACCGGCTCATCGAACTGGTCACAAAAGCGGGCCACCAGATGCGGGTGACGGGTGATCACCGTGTGCAGCGCCTCACCAAGCCGCCGCGGGTCCAGGGCACCGCTAAGGGCGATATCAACCTGCACCGCATACACATCCTGGCCCCCCTGCGCGGTGCGGGCATGAAACAGCAGCCCCCGCTGCAGCGGGGTCAACGGCAAAACATCGGCGATCCGATAGCGCCGCTGCAGCTGCTCGATTTGGGCCTGGCTTAACCGGGCCGGGGCGATATCCGACGGTGTTAACCCACCCCCACCGGCACGCACATGCGCGCAGATCCCCGCTAGGGCCTCACCCCACAACCGGCTTAACCGGCTGACCTGGCCCTGATCGAGCACCGAAGGCGCCCACATCCAATCCCCGTGCAGCCGCGCTTCGGTACCGGTGTCGATGACCGCGGCGTTGAGTTCCACGCTGTGGGCCAGCGGCATGGGAATCGCCGCGCTGACACCGCTTAACGCCAAGCCCTGCTGGCTGATCTGCCAGCGCTGGGCATCGGCTCCGGCCTGCTCGGCCCAAACGGCCAGACGCCCCAAATAGTTAAACCCGATCACCGGATCCGCCCCACCCAGCTCAACCTCGGGGTTCAAATAGCGCAGCACCCCATAGCTCAACGGGTGCGGCAGGGCCCGAAGCTGCTCTTTAGCGTCTTTAACCAGCGCCCCCAGCGCGGCCCCACCGGCGGCCACCTGCGCCCAAGACAGCCCCCCCACCCGCAACGCCACCGGGTGCTTGCTGGTAAACCAGCCCACCGTGTGCGACAAATCCACACCGGGGGCCAGCTCCTCATGACGCCCGTGGCCCTCCACATCGATACCCACCGGCGTGTCGGGATCACCCACAAACTCCGCCACCGCCACCGCAAACGCGATCACCAACACCTCGTGCACCCCGGCGTGAAACGCCGCCGGCACCTCCCCCAGCAGCATCCCGGTGATCTCAGCGTCTAGCCACACCGACAAATGCCCCGCGCTGGCAAACGTATCCACCGCAGGACACAGCGCCGGCAACGCGGCCGGAACCGCCGCCACCTGCCGCCACACCCCCGCCTGATCCACAACCTCCACCCGACGCGCATACTCCGCCAGCACCCCCGCCCACCGGGCAAACGACGTCCCCACCGGCGCCAACACCACCGGCCGCCCCCCACGGCGCTGGGCCCAGGCGGTGTTGAGATCCTCCAGCACAATCCCCCACGACACCGCATCAATAACCAGATGGTGAACCATCACCACCAGCTGGCTCGTCGAGGTCACCCACAACGCGCTCAGCATCACCCCCCCGGCCGGGTCAAGCCGCGAACGCGCCCCAATCAGGGCCCGCTCACAAAGCCCCTCCACCACCTGCACGCACCCGCGCGCATCCACCGCCCCCGCCTCAGGCACCCGCAACACCCAGCCCCCAGCCCCGTCATCGTCCACCCGCGCCCGCAACATGGCATGCCGATCCAGCAGCGCCTGCACCAACACCACCACATCCTCATGACTCACCCCCGCAGGCGCCTGCAGCACCAGCATCTGATTGAACTGCCCGGTGGGCCCCCCCACACCGGCCAACCAGCACATGATCGGGGTGGGCGCCACCGGCCCCACACCCTCATCACCCGGTCCGACCCCACCAACTGGCACCACCACCCGGGCCAGCCCGGCCACCGTCTGCTCCACAAAAACATCACGCGGCCGGCACAACAACCCAGCCCCCCGCGCCCGCGCCACCACCTGCATCGCCGAAATACTGTCCCCACCCAAATCGAAAAACGAGTCCTCCACCCCGACCCGCTCAAGCCCCAGCACCCCGGCGTAGATCCCGGCCAAGATCTCCTCGGTGGCAGACGAGGGGGCCCGGTAGCGCTCCACGTCCCCGTAGTCGGGGGCCGGCAGGGCGCGCCGATCCAGTTTGCCGTTGACGGTCAACGGCAGCCTGTCTAAGGCGATCACCGCCGCGGGCAGCATATAGCCCGGCAGCCGCTCGGCCAGCGCGGCGCGCGCCCCCACCGGGTCGGCCTCCCCGGTGATATAGGCCACCAGGCGCTTATCCCCGGGGCGGTCCTCACGGGCGATCACCACCGCCTGCTCCACCCCCGCCAACCCGGCCAGCACCGCCTGCACCTCACCGGGCTCGATGCGATACCCTCGGATTTTGACCTGCTCATCGGCGCGACCCACATAATCGAGCTGCCCATCGCCACGCCAGCGCACCAAATCCCCACTGCGATACATCCGCGCCCCCACCCCCCCAAACGGGCAGGCCACAAACCGCGAGGCCGTCAACCCCGCCCGGCGCACATACCCACACCCCACCCCCCCACCGGCCACATACAACTCCCCCACCACCCCCACCGGCACCGGGCGCAACCACCCATCCAGCACAAACAACGCCGCCCCCGCCACCGGCGCCCCAATCGGCGGCGCCCCCACACCAGCGGCCAACGGGGCGCTGACCGCCACACACATCGTGGTCTCGGTGGGCCCATAAGCGTTAAGCATCACCCGCCCCGGCGCCCAGCGATCCACCAGCTCCCCCGGGCAGGGCTCCCCCGCCACCACCAGCGTCGCCGACTCCAACCCCCCCGCGGCCAACACCGCCAACGCCGACGGCGTTTGGCTTAGCACACTTACCCGCTCGGCCACCAACAGCGCGTGAAACTCCTCGGGGCTGCCCACCGTCTCCTCGGGCACCACCACCAGCCGGCCCCCACCCAACAACGCGCCGAAAATCTCCCACACCGACACGTCGAACGCCAGCGAATGACACAGCGCCCACACCTGCCCTGGCGTCAGCCCCACACCGGCATCCAGGGAGTCAAACAACCCGGTGATGCCGCGGTGGGTGACCGCCACCCCCTTCGGGGCGCCGGTGGTGCCCGAGGTGTAGATGATGTAGGCGATGTCCTCGGGGCCCGGCGCCGGCGGCGCCGCGGCCGGCTGCGTGCCCACCACCGGATCGCTGACCTCAATAACCGGCACCGCGCACCCCTGCAGGCGGCCCCGCAGCCCCGCGGTGCTGATCACCACCACCGGGGCGGCGTCGGCCAGCACAAACCCCACCCGCGCATCCGGCCACGCGGGATCTATCGGCACATAGGCCGCCCCCGTCTTTAACACCGCCACGATCGCCACCACCGCCTCCCCCGAGCGCGGCACCAGCAGCCCCACACACCCACCCCGACCAGCGCCGTAACCGATCAACACCCCCGCTAGCCGGTTAGCCGCCGCATCCAGCTCCCGATAACTCCACCACCGCCCCCCACAACTAAGCGCCACCGCATCCGGGGTGCGGCCCACCTGCGCGCCAAACACCACCGGAACCGACACCCCACCCGGGGCGGGCCGGGCCAACACGGCACGGTTGCTGAACCGCTCTAACCGGGCATGCTCGACCCCATCGAGCACATCCAGCCCCGACACCCGCCGCATGGGATCCGCGGCCATCCCCACCAACACCGCCTGCAACCGCGCGATCAGCGCCTCAATGCTGGCGCGATCAAACACATCGGTGCGAAACTCCACCGTCCCCCCGATACCGGCGGGCTCGTGCGCCTCTGTCCACTGTTCGGCCAGGGAGAATGTCAGATCCATACGGGCAGAATGGGTTTCCACCGGAAGCGGGGTGACCTCTAGATCAGCCAAGCCCGGGCCGCTGGCCGCGGAGCCGTCGCGTTGCCAGGGCAGGTTTTGCCAGGCCAACGACACCTGCACCAGCGGGTGATGGGCCAGGCTGCGGGTGGGGTTAAGCCGCTCCACCAGCACCTCAAAGGGCACATCCTGGTGCTCGTAGGCGGCCAGGCTGCGCGCCCGCACCCGCCCCAGCAGCTCCCCCACGGTGGGATTTCCCCCCAAATCCACCCGCAACACCAAGGTGTTGACAAAAAACCCCACCAACTCATCGAGCGCGGGATCACCCCGCCCGGCGATCGGGAAACCCACCGCCACATCACTGCCGGCGCCCAGCTTGCCCAACAACACCGCCAGGGCGGCCTGCACCACCATAAAACCGGTGGCATTGTGCTCCCGGGCCAACCGGGCGATCTGCCGCTGCAACCCCGCCGGCCAGTCAACGGGCACACTGGCGCCGCGCTGATCGGCCACCGCCGGATAGGGCCGATCGGTGGGAAGAACCACCCGCTCGGGCAGCCCCGCCAACGCCTGCTCCCAATAGGCCAGCTGCGCGGCGATGCGACTGCCACCATCCTCAAGATCCCCCAACTGCTCCCGCTGCCATAGCGTGTAATCGGCGTACTGCACCGCCAACGGCTCCCAATCCGGGGCCCGCCCCTCGCACCGGCTGGCATAGGCCACCCCCAAATCGCGCACCAACGGGCGCAACGACCAGCCATCAGCGGCGATATGATGGATCACCACCACCAGCACATGCTCATCGGCGCCCACACGGAAAAGCCGCGCCCGCAACGGAATCTCGGCGGCCAAATCAAACCGGTGACGCCCCACCGCGCCGATGGCCTCCTCCAGGCGCGCCGACGGCCAGCCGGCGGCATCGACTACCCCCCACCCGAAATCGGCCCGCTCAACGGGAACGATCAGCTGCCGAGGCGTGCCCCCCACCGCGGGAAACAGCGTGCGCAGGCTCTCATGGCGGCCCACCACATCCCCCAGCGCCGCACCCAACGCCCCCGCATCCAGGCGCCCACACAACCGCAACGCCGCCGCAATGTTGTACACCGCCGAAGGCCCCTGCAACTGGTCGATAAACCACAACCGCTGCTGGGCAAACGACAACGGCACCACCGCCGGGCGCTCCACGGCCACCACCGGCGCCAACCGGCCCGCCCCCACCCCCACACGGCTCGCCAACTGCGCCACCGTGGGCGCCTCAAACACCACCCGCACCGTCACCGCGGCATCCAAGGCGCTGTTGACCGCCGCGACCAGGCGCATCGCCGAAATACTGTCCCCACCCAAATCGAAAAACGAGTCCTCCACCCCGACCCGCTCAAGCCCCAGCACCCCGGCGTAGATCCCGGCCAAGATCTCCTCAACCGCAGACGAGGGGGCCCGGTAGCGCTCCACGTCCCCGTAGTCGGGGGCCGGCAGGGCGCGCCGATCCAGCTTGCCGTTGACGGTCAACGGCAGCCTGTCTAAGGCGATCACCGCCGCGGGCAGCATATAGCCCGGCAGCCGCTCGGCCAGCGCGGCGCGCGCCCCCACCGGGCCGGCCTCCCCGGTGATATAGGCCACCAGGCGCTTATCCCCGGGGCGGTCCTCACGGGCGATCACCACCGCCTGCTCCACCCCCGCCAACCCGGCCAGCACCGCCTGCACCTCACCGGGCTCGATGCGATACCCCCGGATTTTGACCTGCTCATCGGCGCGGCCCACATAATCGAGCTGCCCATCGCCACGCCAGCGCACCAAATCCCCACTGCGATACATCCGCGCCCCCACCCCCCCAAACGGGCAGGCCACAAACCGCGAGGCCGTCAACCCCGCCCGGCGCACATACCCACACCCCACCCCCATGCCGGCCACATACAACTCCCCCACCACCCCCACCGGCACCGGGCGCAACCACCCATCCAGCACAAACAACGCCGCCCCCGCCACCGGCGCCCCAATCGGCGGCGCCCCCACACCAGCGGCCAACGGCGCGCTGACCGCCACACACATCGTGGTCTCGGTGGGCCCATAAGCGTTAAGCATCACCCGCCCCGGCGCCCAGCGATCCACCAGCTCCCCCGGGCAGGGCTCCCCCGCCACCACCAGCGTCGCCGACTCCAACCCCCCCGCGGCCAACACCGCCAACGCCGACGGCGTTTGGGTCAGCACACTTACCCGCTCGGCCACCAACAGCGCGTGAAACTCCTCGGGGCTGCCCACCGTCTCCTCGGGCACCACCACCAGCCGGCCCCCACCCAACAACGCGCCGAAAATCTCCCACACCGACACGTCGAACGCCAGCGAATGACACAGCGCCCACACCTGCCCTGGCGTCAGCCCCACACCGGCATCCAGGGAGTCAAACAACCCGGTGATGCCGCGGTGGGTGACCGCCACCCCCTTCGGGGCGCCGGTGGTGCCCGAGGTGTAGATGATGTAGGCGATGTCCTCGGGGCCCGGCGCCGGCGGCGCCGCGGCCGGCTGCGTGCCCACCACCGGATCGCTGACCTCAATAACCGGCACCGCGCACCCCTGCAGGCGGCCCCGCAGCCCCGCGGTGCTGATCACCACCACCGGGGCGGCATCGGCCAGCACAAACCCCACCCGCGCATCCGGCCACGCGGGATCTATCGGCACATAGGCCGCCCCCGTCTTTAACACCGCCACGATCGCCACCACCGCCTCCCCCGAGCGCGGCACCAGCAGCCCCACACACCCACCCCGACCAGCGCCGTAACCGATCAACACCCCCGCTAGCCGGTTAGCCGCCGCATCCAGCTCCCGATAACTCCACCACCGCCCCCCACAACTAAGCGCCACCGCATCCGGGGTGCGGCCCACCTGCGCGCCAAACACCACCGGAACCGACACCCCACCCGGGGCGGGCCGGGCCAACACGGCACGGTTGCTGAACCGCTCTAACCGGGCATGCTCGACCCCATCGAGCACATCCAGCCCCGCCACCCGCCGCATGGGATCCGCGGCCATCCCCACCAACACCGCCTGCAACCGCGCGATCAGCGCCTCAATGCTGGCGCGATCAAACACATCGGTGCGAAACTCCACCGTCCCCCCGATACCGGCGGGCTCGTGCGCCTCTGTCCACTGTTCGGCCAGGGAGAATGTCAGATCCATACGGGCAGAATGGGTTTCCACCGGAAGCGGGGTGACCTCTAGATCAGCCAAGCCCGGGCCGCTGGCCGCGGAGCCGTCGCGTTGCCAGGGCAGGTTTTGCCAGGCCAACGACACCTGCACCAGCGGGTGATGGGCCAGGCTGCGGGTGGGGTTAAGCCGCTCCACCAGCACCTCAAAGGGCACATCCTGGTGCTCGTAGGCGGCCAGGCTGCGCGCCCGCACCCGCCCCAGCAGCTCCCCCACGGTGGGATTTCCCCCCAAATCCACCCGCAACACCAAGGTGTTGACAAAAACCCCCACCAACTCATCGAGCGCGGGATCACCCCGCCCGGCGATCGGGAAACCCACCGCCACATCACTGCCGGCGCCCAACTTGCCCAACAACACCGCCAGGGCGGCCTGCACCACCATAAAACCGGTGGCATTGTGCTCCCGGGCCAACCGGGCGATCTGCCGCTGCAACCCCGCCGGCCAGTCAACGGGCACACTGGCGCCGCGCTGGTCGGCCACCGCCGGATAGGGCCGATCGGTGGGAAGAACCACCCGCTCGGGCAGCCCCGCCAACGCCTGCTCCCAATAGGCCAGCTGCGCGGCGATGCGACTGCCACCATCCTCAAGATCCCCCAACTGCTCCCGCTGCCATAGCGTGTAATCGGCGTACTGCACCGCCAACGGCTCCCAATCCGGGGCCCGCCCCTCGCACCGGCTGGCATAGGCCACCCCCAAATCGCGCACCAACGGGCGCAACGACCAGCCATCAGCGGCGATATGATGGATCACCACCACCAGCACATGCTCATCGGCGCCCACACGGAAAAGCCGCGCCCGCAACGGAGTCTCGGCGGCCAAATCAAACCGGTGACGCCCCACCGCGCCGATGGCCTCCTCCAGGCGCGCCGACGGCCAGCCGGCGGCATCGACTACCCCCCACCCGAAATCGGCCCGCTCAACGGGAACGATCAGCTGCCGAGGCGTGCCCCCCACCGCGGGAAACAGCGTGCGCAGGCTCTCATGGCGGCCCACCACATCCCCCAGCGCCGCACCCAACGCCCCCGCATCCAGGCGCCCACACAACCGCAACGCCGCCGCAATGTTGTACACCGCTGAAGGCCCCTGCAACTGGTCGATAAACCACAACCGCTGCTGGGCAAACGACAACGGCACCACCGCCGGGCGCTCCACGGCCACCACCGGCGCCAACCGGCCCGCCCCCACCCCCACACGGCTCGCCAACTGCGCCACCGTGGGCGCCTCAAACACCACCCGCACCGTCACCGCGGCATCCAAGGCGCTGTTGACCGCCGCGACCAGGCGCATCGCCGAAATACTGTCCCCACCCAAATCGAAAAACGAGTCCTCCACCCCGACCCGCTCAAGCCCCAGCACCCCGGCGTAGATCCCGGCCAAGATCTCCTCAACCGCAGACGAGGGGGCCCGGTAGCGCTCCACGTCCCCGTAGTCGGGGGCCGGCAGGGCGCGCCGATCCAGCTTGCCGTTGACGGTCAACGGCAGCCTGTCTAAGGCGATCACCGCCGCGGGCAGCATATAGCCCGGCAGCCGCTCGGCCAGCGCGGCGCGCGCCCCCACCGGGTCGGCCTCCCCGGTGATATAGGCCACCAGGCGCTTATCCCCGGGGCGGTCCTCACGGGCGATCACCACCGCCTGCTCCACCCCCGCCAACCCGGCCAGCACCGCCTGCACCTCACCGGGCTCGATGCGATACCCCCGGATTTTGACCTGCTCATCGGCGCGGCCCACATAATCGAGCTGCCCATCGCCACGCCAGCGCACCAAATCCCCACTGCGATACATCCGCGCCCCCACCCCCCCAAACGGGCAGGCCACAAACCGCGAGGCCGTCAACCCCGCCCGGCGCACATACCCACACCCCACCCCCCCACCGGCCACATACAACTCCCCCACCACCCCCACCGGCACCGGGCGCAACCACCCATCCAGCACAAACAACGCCGCCCCCGCCACCGGCGCCCCAATCGGCGGCGCCCCCACACCAGCGGCCAACGGCGCGCTGACCGCCACACACATCGTGGTCTCGGTGGGCCCATAAGCGTTAAGCATCACCCGCCCCGGCGCCCAGCGATCCACCAGCTCCCCCGGGCAGGGCTCCCCCGCCACCACCAGCGTCGCCGACTCCAACCCCCCCGCGGCCAACACCGCCAACGCCGACGGCGTTTGGGTCAGCACACTTACCCGCTCGGCCACCAACAGCGCGTGAAACTCCTCGGGCTGCCCACCGTCTCCTCGGGCACCACCACCAGCCGGCCCCCACCCAACAACGCGCCGAAAATCTCCCACACCGACACGTCAAACGCCAGCGAATGACACAGCGCCCACACCTGCCCTGGCGTCAGCCCCACACCGGCATCCAGGGAGTCAAACAACCCGGTGATGCCGCGGTGGGTGACCGCCACCCCCTTCGGGGCGCCGGTGGTGCCCGAGGTGTAGATGATGTAGGCGATGTCCTCGGGGCCCGGCGCCGGCGGCGCCGCGGCCGGCTGCGTGCCCACCACCGGATCGCTGACCTCAATAACCGGCACCGCGCACCCCTGCAGGCGGCCCCGCAGCCCCGCGGTGCTGATCACCACCACCGGGGCGGCATCGGCCAGCACAAACCCCACCCGCGCATCCGGCCACGCGGGATCTATCGGCACATAGGCCGCCCCCGTCTTTAACACCGCCACGATCGCCACCACCGCCTCCCCCGAGCGCGGCACCAGCAGCCCCACACACCCACCCCGACCAGCGCCGTAACCGATCAACACCCCCGCTAGCCGGTTAGCCGCCGCATCCAGCTCCCGATAACTCCACCACCGCCCCCACAACTAAGCGCCACCGCATCCGGGTGCGGCCCACCTGCGCGCCAAACACCACCGGAACCGACACCCCACCCGGGGCGGGCCGGGCCAACACGGCACGGTTGCTGAACCGCTCTAACCGGGCATGCTCGACCCCATCGAGCACATCCAGCCCCGCCACCCGCCGCATGGGATCCGCGGCCATCCCCACCAACACCGCCTGCAACCGCGCGATCAGCGCCTCAATGCTGGCGCGATCAAACACATCGGTGCGAAACTCCACCGTCCCCCCGATACCGGCGGGCTCGTGCGCCTCTGTCCACTGTTCGGCCAGGGAGAATGTCAGATCCATACGGGCAGAATGGGTTTCCACCGGAAGCGGGGTGACCTCTAGATCAGCCAAGCCCGGGCCGCTGGCCGCGGAGCCGTCGCGTTGCCAGGGCAGGTTTTGCCAGGCCAACGACACCTGCACCAGCGGGTGATGGGCCAGGCTGCGGGTGGGTTAAGCCGCTCCACCAGCACCTCAAAGGGCACATCCTGGTGCTCGTAGGCGGCCAGGCTGCGCGCCCGCACCCGCCCCAGCAGCTCCCCCACGGTGGGATTTCCCCCCAAATCCACCCGCAACACCAAGGTGTTGACAAAAACCCCCACCAACTCATCGAGCGCGGGATCACCCCGCCCGGCGATCGGGAAACCCACCGCCACATCACTGCCGGCGCCCAGCTTGCCCAACAACACCGCCAGGGCGGCCTGCACCACCATAAAACCGGTGGCATTGTGCTCCCGGGCCAACCGGGCGATCTGCCGCTGCAACCCCGCCGGCCAGTCAACGGGCACACTGGCGCCGCGCTGATCGGCCACCGCCGGATAGGGCCGATCGGTGGGAAGAACCACCCGCTCGGGCAGCCCCGCCAACGCCTGCTCCCAATAGGCCAGCTGCGCGGCGATGCGACTGCCACCATCCTCAAGATCCCCCAACTGCTCCCGCTGCCATAGCGTGTAATCGGCGTACTGCACCGCCAACGGCTCCCAATCCGGGCCCGCCCCTCGCACCGGCTGGCATAGGCCACCCCCAAATCGCGCACCAACGGGCGCAACGACCAGCCATCAGCGGCGATATGATGGATCACCACCACCAGCACATGCTCATCGGCGCCCACACGGAAAAGCCGCGCCCGCAACGGAATCTCGGCGGCCAAATCAAACCGGTGACGCCCCACCGCGCCGATGGCCTCCTCCAGGCGCGCCGACGGCCAGCCGGCGGCATCGACTACCCCCCACCCGAAATCGGCCCGCTCAACGGGAACGATCAGCTGCCGAGGCGTGCCCCCCACCGCGGGAAACAGCGTGCGCAGGCTCTCATGGCGGCCCACCACATCCCCCAGCGCCGCACCCAACGCCCCCGCATCCAGGCGCCCACACAACCGCAACGCCGCCGCAATGTTGTACACCGCCGAAGGCCCCTGCAACTGGTCGATAAACCACAACCGCTGCTGGGCAAACGACAACGGCACCACCGCCGGGCGCTCCACGGCCACCACCGGCGCCAACCGGCCCGCCCCCACCCCCACACGGCTCGCCAACTGCGCCACCGTGGGCGCCTCAAACACCACCCGCACCGTCACCGCGGCATCCAAGGCGCTGTTGACCGCCGCGACCAGGCGCATCGCCGAAATACTGTCCCCACCCAAATCGAAAAACGAGTCCTCCACCCCGACCCGCTCAAGCCCCAGCACCCCGGCGTAGATCCCGGCCAAGATCTCCTCGGTGGCAGACGAGGGGGCCCGGTAGCGCTCCACGTCCCCGTAGTCGGGGGCCGGCAGGGCGCGCCGATCCAGCTTGCCGTTGACGGTCAACGGCAGCCTGTCTAAGGCGATCACCGCCGCGGGCAGCATATAGCCCGGCAGCCGCTCGGCCAGCGCGGCGCGCGCCCCCACCGGGTCGGCCTCCCCGGTGATATAGGCCACCAGGCGCTTATCCCCGGGGCGGTCCTCACGGGCGATCACCACCGCCTGCTCCACCCCCGCCAACCCGGCCAGCACCGCCTGCACCTCACCAAGCTCGATGCGATACCCCCGGATTTTGACCTGCTCATCGGCGCGGCCCACATAATCGAGCTGCCCATCGCCACGCCAGCGCACCAAATCCCCACTGCGATACATCCGCGCCCCCACCCCCCCAAACGGGCAGGCCACAAACCGCGAGGCCGTCAACCCCGCCCGGCGCACATACCCACACCCCACCCCCATGCCGGCCACATACAACTCCCCCACCACCCCCACCGGCACCGGGCGCAACCACCCATCCAGCACAAACAACGCCGCCCCCGCCACCGGCGCCCCAATCGGCGGCGCCCCCACACCAGCGGCCAACGGCGCGCTGACCGTCGCATACACCGTGGTCTCGGTGGGCCCATAAGCGTTAAGCATCACCCGCCCCGGCGCCCAGCGATCCACCAGCTCCCCCGGGCAGGGCTCCCCGCCCACCACCAGCGTCGCCGACTCCAACCCCCCCGCGGCCAACACCGCCAACGCCGACGGCGTTTGGGTCAGCACACTTACCCGCTCGGCCACCAACAGCGCGTGAAACTCCTCGGGGCTGCCCACCGTCTCCTCGGGCACCACCACCAGCCGGCCCCCACCCAACAACGCGCCGAAAATCTCCCACACCGAAAAGTCGAACGCCAGCGAATGACACAGCGCCCACGTTCCCCCCGCCGGCAAGACCGCCTCCACGCCCCCCAGCACCCCGGTGATGCCGCGGTGGGTGACCGCCACCCCCTTCGGGGCGCCGGTGGTGCCCGAGGTGTAGATGATGTAGGCGATGTCCTCGGGGCCCGGCGCCGGCGGCGCCGCGGCCGGCTGCGTGCCCACCACGGGATCGCTGACCTCAATAACCGGCACCGCGCACCCCTGCAGGCGGCCCCGCAGCCCCGCAGTGCTGATCACCACCACCGGGGCGGCATCGGCCAGCACAAACCCCACCCGCGCATCCGGCCACGCGGGATCTATCGGCACATAGGCCGCCCCCGTCTTTAACACCGCCACGATCGCCACCACCGCCTCCCCCGAGCGCGGCACCAGCAGCCCCACACACCCACCCCGACCAGCGCCGTAACCGATCAACACCCCCGCTAGCCGGTTAGCCGCCGCATCCAGCTCCCGATAACTCCACCACCGCCCCCCACAACTAAGCGCCACCGCATCCGGGGTGCGGCCCACCTGCGCGCCAAACACCACCGGAACCGACACCCCACCCGGGGCGGGCCGGGCCAACACGGCACGGTTGCTGAACCGCTCTAACCGGGCATGCTCAACCCCATCGAGCACATCCAGCCCCGACACCCGCCGCATGGGATCCGCGGCCATCCCCACCAACACCGCCTGCAACCGCGCGATCAGCGCCTCAATGCTGGCGCGATCAAACACATCGGTGCGAAACTCCACCGTCCCCCCGATACCGGCGGGCTCACCGCCCTCACCCCAGCGCTCCGCCACGTTAAACACCAAATCCATGCGCGCGGTACCGGTGTCCACCCCCAGCGGGGTGACCTGCACATCGCCCAAAGCCGGCAGCGGGGGCTGGCTGTCTTGCCAGGCCAGCATCACCTGCACCAGCGGGTGATGGGCCAGGCTGCGGGTGGGGTTAAGCCGCTCCACCAGCACCTCAAAGGGCACATCCTGGTGCTCGTAGGCGGCCAGGCTGCGCGCCCGCACCCGCCCCAGCAGCTCCCCCACGGTGGGATTTCCCCCCAAATCCACCCGCAACACCAAGGTGTTGACGAAAAACCCCACCAACTCATCGAGCGCGGGATCACCCCGCCCGGCGATCGGGAAACCCACCGCCACATCACTGCCGGCGCCCAGCTTGCCCAACAACACCGCCAGGGCGGCCTGCACCACCATAAAACCGGTGGCATTGTGCTCCCGGGCCAACCGGGCGATCTGCCGCTGCAACCCCGCCGGCCAGTCAACGGGCACACTGGCGCCGCGCTGATCGGCCACCGCCGGATAGGGCCGATCGGTGGGAAGAACCACCCGCTCGGGCAGCCCCGCCAACGCCTGCTCCCAATAGGCCAGCTGCGCGGCGATGCGACTGCCACCATCCTCAAGATCCCCCAACTGCTCCCGCTGCCATAGCGTGTAATCGGCGTACTGCACCGCCAACGGCTCCCAATCCGGGGCCCGCCCCTCGCACCGGCTGGCATAGGCCACCCCCAAATCGCGCACCAACGGGCGCAACGACCAGCCATCAGCGGCGATATGATGGATCACCACCACCAGCACATGCTCATCGGCGCCCACACGGAAAAGCCGCGCCCGCAACGGAATCTCGGCGGCCAAATCAAACCGGTGACGCCCCACCGCGCCGATGGCCTCCTCCAGGCGCGCCGACGGCCAGCCGGCGGCATCGACTACCCCCCACCCGAAATCGGCCCGCTCAACGGGAACGATCAGCTGCCGAGGCGTGCCCCCCACCGCGGGAAACAGCGTGCGCAGGCTCTCATGGCGGCCCACCACATCCCCCAGCGCCGCACCCAACGCCCCCGCATCCAGGCGCCCACACAACCGCAACGCCGCCGCAATGTTGTACACCGCTGAAGGCCCCTGCAACTGGTCGATAAACCACAACCGCTGCTGGGCAAACGACAACGGCACCACCGCCGGGCGCTCCACGGCCACCACCGGCGCCAACCGGCCCGCCCCCACCCCCACACGGCTCGCCAACTGCGCCACCGTGGGCGCCTCAAACACCACCCGCACCGTCACCGCGGCATCCAAGGCGCTGTTAACCGCCGCGACCAGGCGCATCGCCGACAGCGAATCCCCACCCAAATCGAAAAACGAGTCCTCCACCCCGACCCGCTCAAGCCCCAGCACCCCGGCGTAGATCCCGGCCAAGATCTCCTCGGTGGCAGACGAGGGGGCCCGGTAGCGCTCCACGTCCCCGTAGTCGGGGGCCGGCAGGGCGCGCCGATCCAGCTTGCCGTTGACGGTCAACGGCAGCCTGTCTAAGGCGATCACCGCCGCGGGCAGCATATAGCCCGGCAGCCGCTCGGCCAGCGCGGCGCGCGCCCCCACCGGGTCGGCCTCCCCGGTGATATAGGCCACCAGGCGCTTATCCCCGGGGCGGTCCTCACGGGCGATCACCACCGCCTGCTCCACCCCCGCCAACCCGGCCAGCACCGCCTGCACCTCACCGGGCTCGATGCGATACCCCCGGATTTTGACCTGCTCATCGGCGCGGCCCACATAGCGCAGCTGCCCATCAGCGCCCCACCGCACCACATCCCCGGTGCGATACATCCGCGCCCCCACCCCGCCAAACGGGCAGGCCACAAACCGCGAGGCCGTCAACCCCGCCCGGCGCACATACCCACACCCCAACCCCATGCCGGCCACATACAACTCCCCCACCACCCCCACCGGCACCGGGCGCAACCACCCATCCAGCACAAACAACGCCGCCCCCGCCACCGGCGCCCCAATCGGCGGCGCCCCCACACCAGCGGCCAACGGCGCGCTGATCGCCGCATAAAACGTTTCGGTCTCGCCGTAGGCGTTAAGCATCACCCGCCCCGGCGCCCAGCGATCCACCAGCTCCCCCGGGCAGGGCTCCCCCGCCACCACCAGCGTCGTCGACTCCAACCCCCCCGCGGCCAACACCGCCAACGCCGACGGCGTTTGGCTTAGCACACTTACCCGCTCGGCCACCAACAGCGCGTGAAACTCCTCGGGGCTGCCCACCGTCTCCTCGGGCACCACCACCAGCCGGCCCCCACCCAACAACGCGCCGAAAATCTCCCACACCGACACGTCGAACGCCAGTGAATGCCACTGCGACCACGTTCCCCCCGCCGGCAAGACCGCCTCCACGCCCCCCAGCACCCCGGTGATGCCGCGGTGGGTGACCGCCACCCCCTTCGGGGCGCCGGTGGTGCCCGAGGTGTAGATGATGTAGGCGATGTCCTCGGGGCCCGGCGCCGGCGGCGCCGCGGCCGGCTGCGTGCCCACCACCGGATCGCTGACCTCAATAACCGGCGCCGCGCACCCCTGCAGGCGGCCCCGCAGCCCCGCGGTGCTGATCACCACCACCGGGGCGGCATCGGCCAGCACAAACCCCACCCGCGCATCCGGCCACGCGGGATCTATCGGCACATAGGCCGCCCCCGTCTTTAACACCGCCACGATCGCCACCACCGCCTCCCCCGAGCGCGGCACCAGCAGCCCCACACACCCACCCCGACCAGCGCCGTAACCGATCAACACCCCCGCTAGCCGGTTAGCCGCCGCATCCAGCTCCCGATAACTCCACCACCGCCCCCCACAACTAAGCGCCACCGCATCCGGGGTGCGGCCCACCTGCGCGCCAAACACCACCGGAACCGACACCCCACCCGGGGCGGGCCGGGCCAACACGGCACGGTTGCTGAACCGCTCTAACCGGGCATGCTCGACCCCATCGAGCACATCCAGCCCCGACACCCGCCGCATGGGATCCGCGGCCATCCCCACCAACACCGCCTGCAACCGCGCGATCAGCGCCTCAATGCTGGCGCGATCAAACACATCGGTGCGAAACTCCACCGTCCCCCCGATACCGGCGGGCTCACCGCCCTCACCCCAGCGCTCCGCCACGTTAAACACCAAATCCATGCGCGCGGTACCGGTGTCCACCCCCAGCGGGGTGACCTGCACATCACCCAAAGCCGGCAGCGGGGGCTGGCTGTCTTGCCAGGCCAGCATCACCTGCACCAGCGGGTGATGGGCCAGGCTGCGGGTGGGGTTAAGCCGCTCCACCAGCACCTCAAAGGGCACATCCTGGTGCTCGTAGGCGGCCAGGCTGCGCGCCCGCACCCGCCCCAGCAGCTCCCCCACGGTGGGATTGCCCCCCAAATCCACCCGCAACACCAAGGTGTTGACAAAAAACCCCACCAACTCATCGAGCGCGGGATCACCCCGCCCGGCGATCGGGAAACCCACCGCCACATCACTGCCGGCGCCCAGCTTGCCCAACAACACCGCCAGGGCGGCCTGCACCACCATAAAACCGGTGGCATTGTGCTCCCGGGCCAACCGGGCGATCTGCCGCTGCAACCCCGCCGGCCAGTCAACGGGCACACTGGCGCCGCGCTGATCGGCCACCGCCGGATAGGGCCGATCGGTGGGAAGAACCACCCGCTCGGGCAGCCCCGCCAACGCCTGCTCCCAATAGGCCAGCTGCGCGGCGATGCGACTGCCACCATCCTCAAGATCCCCCAACTGCTCCCGCTGCCATAGCGTGTAATCGGCGTACTGCACCGCCAACGGCTCCCAATCCGGGGCCCGCCCCTCGCACCGGCTGGCATAGGCCACCCCCAAATCGCGCACCAACGGGCGCAACGACCAGCCATCAGCGGCGATATGATGGATCACCACCACCAGCACATGCTCATCGGCGCCCACACGGAAAAGCCGCGCCCGCAACGGAATCTCGGCGGCCAAATCAAACCGGTGACGCCCCACCGCGCCGATGGCCTCCTCCAGGCGCGTCGACGGCCAGCCGGCGGCATCGACTACCCCCCACCCGAAATCGGCCCGCTCAACGGGAACGATCAGCTGCCGAGGCGTGCCCCCCACCGCGGGAAACAGCGTGCGCAGGCTCTCATGGCGGCCCACCACATCCCCCAGCGCCGCACCCAACGCCCCCGCATCCAGGCGCCCACACAACCGCAACGCCGCCGCAATGTTGTACACCGCTGAAGGCCCCTGCAACTGGTCGATAAACCACAACCGCTGCTGGGCAAACGACAACGGCACCACCGCCGGGCGCTCCACGGCCACCACCGGCGCCAACCGGCCCGCCCCCACCCCCACACGGCTCGCCAACTGCGCCACCGTGGGCGCCTCAAACACCACCCGCACCGTCACCGCGGCATCCAAGGCGCTGTTAACCGCCGCGACCAGGCGCATCGCCGACAGCGAATCCCCACCCAAATCGAAAAACGAGTCCTCCACCCCGACCCGCTCAAGCCCCAGCACCCCGGCGTAGATCCCGGCCAAGATCTCCTCGGTGGCAGACGAGGGGGCCCGGTAGCGCTCCACGTCCCCGTAGTCGGGGGCCGGCAGGGCGCGCCGATCCAGCTTGCCGTTGACGGTCAACGGCAGCCTGTCTAAGGCGATCACCGCCGCGGGCAGCATATAGCCCGGCAGCCGCTCGGCCAGCGCGGCGCGCGCCCCCACCGGGTCGGCCTCCCCGGTGATATAGGCCACCAGGCGCTTATCCCCGGGGCGGTCCTCACGGGCGATCACCACCGCCTGCTCCACCCCCGCCAACCCGGCCAGCACCGCCTGCACCTCACCGGGCTCGATGCGATACCCCCGGATTTTGACCTGCTCATCGGCGCGGCCCACATAATCGAGCTGCCCATCGCCACGCCAGCGCACCAAATCCCCACTGCGATACATCCGCGCCCCCACCCCCCCAAACGGGCAGGCCACAAACCGCGAGGCCGTCAACCCCGCCCGGCGCACATACCCACACCCCACCCCCATGCCGGCCACATACAACTCCCCCACCACCCCCACCGGCACCGGGCGCAACCACCCATCCAGCACAAACAACGCCGCCCCCGCCACCGGCGCCCCAATCGGCGGCGCCCCCACACCAGCGGCCAACGGGGCGCTGACCGTCGCATACACCGTGGTCTCGGTGGGCCCATAAGCGTTAAGCATCACCCGCCCCGGCGCCCAGCGATCCACCAGCTCCCCCGGGCAGGGCTCCCCCGCCACCACCAGCGTCGTCGACTCCAACCCCCCCGCGGCCAACACCGCCAACGCCGACGGCGTTTGGCTTAGCACACTTACCCGCTCGGCCACCAACAGCGCGTGAAACTCCTCGGGGCTGCCCACCGTCTCCTCGGGCACCACCACCAGCCGGCCCCCACCCAACAACGCGCCGAAAATCTCCCACACCGAAAAGTCGAACGCCAGCGAATGACACTGCGACCACACCTGCCCTGGTGTCAGCCCCACACCGGCATCCAGGGAGTCAAACAACCCGGTGATGCCGCGGTGGGTGACCGCCACCCCCTTCGGGGCGCCGGTGGTGCCCGAGGTGTAGATGATGTAGGCGATGTCCTCGGGGCCCGGCGCCGGCGGCGCCGCGGCCGGCTGCGTGCCCACCACCGGATCGCTGACCTCAATAACCGGCACCGCGCACCCCTGCAGGCGGCCCCGCAGCCCCGCGGTGCTGATCACCACCACCGGGGCGGCATCGGCCAGCACAAACCCCACCCGCGCATCCGGCCACGCGGGATCTATCGGCACATAGGCCGCCCCCGTCTTTAACACCGCCACGATCGCCACCACCGCCTCCCCCGAGCGCGGCACCAGCAGCCCCACACACCCACCCCGACCAGCGCCGTAACCGATCAACACCCCCGCTAGCCGGTTAGCCGCCGCATCCAGCTCCCGATAACTCCACCACCGCCCCCCACAACTAAGCGCCACCGCATCCGGGGTGCGGCCCACCTGTGCGCCAAACACCACCGGAACCGACACCCCACCCGGGGCGGGGCGGGCCAACACGGCACGGTTGCTGAACCGCTCTAACCGGGCATGCTCAACCCCATCGAGCACATCCAGCCCCGCCACCCGCCGCATGGGATCCGCGGCCATCCCCACCAACACCGCCTGCAACCGCGCGGCCAACTCGAGTACATCGGCATTCGAAAAGAAATGACCCGAGCCCTGCGTGCTGAGGAAAAGCCGATCGTTGTCCCTGAAAAACACCAGCCCAAATTGATCTACCAAACCAGAATGAGTGAGGGTTCCCGATGCAGCAGCACCACCAAAATTATCCATATGAGTGGTCGGCAGGAAATTAACAACGACCCGGTTCGAGGTCCACACCAGTTCGCTGAGTCGTGCCTTCCTTTCAATAGCTTGCACCGGGAACCGCTGGTGTATAAGCGTCTCTCGTATCCGTGCGTCAACATATTTGCAAAAACTACCTACTGTTTGTTCCGGCTCAGCCTTCAACATTAGAGGCACGACCCCGGAAATCATTCCAGGTATCGTCTTCACCTCTGGGCGCACACGCCTATTTACCGGAAAATCAAGCACCACTTCCGGGGTCGCGACGTCGTACTGGCGCACCAACAGCGCGCACGCCGCAGTAATCACCGACGACCGGCGTACTCCAAGCGCTTGGGATAACTCGAATATCCCGTCAACGACAGCCCTGTCCAGTTCTATCGGCGGAGAAGACTGACCATCGCCCTGACCAATACCCCCGCCGCTAGTGCGGTCCACCAGATAGGCGGTGTCACAGTCGGCTGGAATGTTTTTGGCCCAATAGGATTGATCCTCAAGGTAGTCACTTGACGCTTCATATTCTGATTCGTATTCAATCAGATCGCTCAACGATCCGAAAAAAACTGGAGGAATCGATGACTGGGAAATAATCGCAGAATACACGTCTGCGATCCGATGGCAAACGAGAGCAAGGCCGATGCCGTCCACCACAATATGATGGCAACACACGAACAGATAAAATTCATCAGCCCGTGTCTGCATCAACGCGAATTTGAAGAGTGGACCACTAAGCGGCATCGGCGTGCGTTGAATCGACGATGCTACCCGGTAGGCTTCCTGCGCAGGATCCTGCGTGCCTAGAAGGTCATAGCCGGCAAGCTCAACGTCAGGATGATCAATCACCCGTTGGAACACCCTGCCGTCGACCTCGAAAAAGGTGGCACGAAGCGGCTCGGCCTCGTGCACCACCTGTTGGATGGCCGAATGAAGCACGCCAGGATCTACCGTGCCATCGATGCGCAAGAGCACGCCCAGTTGCCATTTCGCACCGAAGCGGCCCGTTTTCTCTGCAAGCCAGATATCCAGCTGCCCCCGTGTCAGCGGAAACACACGATCAGCAACCTTCATCGCGCTCCTCCAATGATTCCCGCCAAAGTGCTTCCCCCAGAGCAATAACCGGCTTACGCGTCAGAAGCCCCGACCCGCACAACTTCCCCTAAGTCGCACACGTCGGACCGATCTTGTTGGACATCATCCAGGTACCCGCCGTCACCGCATCGTTCAGCTACCCGCCGCCGGCTCGCCTGAACGTGCACAAGCCGACCACAAGCCGTATCGCAGCTTCTCGTTGACCACCACAACACCCAGAACTGCAGCCTACTACCAGCAAATAGGTTGTGTCGCTTCCGAAGTTGTACGCAGAACTTAACACGAACGGTCGCGCCCACAGGCTGCCAATGGTATACGCGGAGCCTTTGGCGCCGAGCTCCCCCGGCCGCCAGATGCGTGTCGCACCCCGGGGAGACGCACCGCCAGACTTTCGATCGCGGCGCAGTAACCGCCACATCGGCTTACCTGGATCCCGCGTCTCAATCTTCGAGCACAGTCGGCGATCGATCTGAGACCACCCGCTTGGTCGCCGGTAATCCTCGAGAACCCGCCCATGACTTTCCAGGTAACTTTCCATGGCAGGTTGTACCGCAGTCACCGGCGCTAGGCGCGATTGCGGACAGTTGCGCGCGTGAGCCAACCGAGCAGGTCGTCGATCCCCGGTCGGTTTCCTGCGTGTTGCGATATTCACGTACTTCGCTCCTGCGGTAGTGGAATCGGGCCATCATCGACATCGAGGCGGAATCCGACGATCGATGATATGAGATCCCTGTCATCCTGCTGCATGCCTTGCGCCAGGGCACGGGCGGCGAGCCAACGATCCTTGTCGTCGCGATCCTGCGAAAGCTTGAAACGTCCAGTCATCTCCTCGATGTCAATCTCGAATCCGACGATGAACGGGAAAAGCCTGTCATCGCTAGCCGCTTCGCGAGTTAGCCGATAGCCGCCCGGCGATGGGTCCGCGGCCACGGCTATGCCGCACAGGCCATTGACAACCGCATCTTTGTCTCGCAAAATCCGTGCGCGCCCACGTACTTCCACCGCGATGGAGTTCCATGTGGGCAGTTGGGGCGATTCATATACGTGCGGGGAGATGTATCCATTCGGCCCGTGGAACAAGACGAGCACCCGGTGCCCGTCAAGTAGTTCGGTGTGTGGATTCGCCACATCCATATGACCGAAAAGAACGCCCAGCGGCCCGCGCGATGTGTCGAGGGTTAAGGGAAGCTGTGTGACAACCGGCTCATCTACTCCCCGAGCGGAGATGAGGGTGGCAAATCGGTACCTGTTGATGACAGCCCGCAAACGATCGAGATCGGTTTCCACATACCTCTTCGGTGGATATTCGCCGTGAGTATTTCGCCGGCGACAGGTCGGGGCGCCGCGGCGATTGGTCGCAATTTCCTCGATGATCGCCTGCGCCCGGAAAGGCAACAGCGACAGCAAGGTGTCACCGATCCCGAACGATGCTTCACCGTACCCCTGCACGAACAGCCCGGCCGTTACCGCGGGCGCGGTGTTGACTCGGCAGCTGCGCGACAGCGAGATCGCCCCGGACTCGTCGCGCAAGATGTACGGCAGCACTTCCCGGAAAATCTCGGCGTCCAGCCTCCTGTCGTAACCCGTGGCCAGTACCGCGCCGTCGAAGTGGAATTCGCTGGATTCTCCGCTAAAGCGGTCCGCAAATCTGGCCACGACGCGATTATCGACTTCCCTGACTTGCGTTAATCGCGACTCACAGTGGAGGTGCAGTCGACGGCATCCCTTCACCTGGTCAAGGTAGGCGGTTTCGTATAGCTTCTGCAACAAATCCGGGTCGACGACACCGTAATTTGTCGGCCGTAATTCCTCGCGCACCGCAGACCTTTTGGCAAGCGAATAGTCATAAAATTCGGCGGCGCTGGCCGAAAAGAAATGCTCGTTAATGAATGGAGAGCTATCGGCAGCTCGCAGAGTATGATCCGGTATAAACAAGTGAAGGGTTGCCAGTGGATAATGGTTTAGCAGATACTCGACGATCTCTGCTGCGCTTTGGCCATTTCCAACGACCGCAAAGCGGTAGGCCTTTTGTGATTCGTTGAAGCGGTTCGCGAAGTGCGGCCAGAATTCGCTAGAGTGCAGCACTGCCGATGTAGCCGCGTGTTGGCCGCTTAGGCGAGGAACACCGCCACCGCTATACACCACGTTGCGCGTGAGGAAGCAGGATTCGGCCCCCGTTGTTACCTCACGGGCATAGACTTTAAACAGCGTCATCGGCGCCGTGGTGGACGCCGACTCGCGGACCGGTGCCACCGCCGTTACGACCGTGCCATAACGGACTCGGTCGGCGAAGAATGCGGCAACCCATTGAAGATAGTCGTGGTATTCGAGTCGGCTGGGACGGAATTCATTGAGGTTGACGAACTGCTCCAGACGGCCTTTGGCTTTAGTGTATTGAAGAAACGTGTATTGACTTGCCGGATTACGCAGTGTAGCAAGGTCTTTCAGGAACGAAATCTGCATTTTTGCGCCATCGAGCATCATTCCCGGATGCCATTGAAAGCTTGGACTGCGCTCCAGAAATAAGCCACGACAGCTCGGTACGATCTCATCAGCGGCCACGGCCAGTGCGAGATTCGACGGACCGAAACCGATGCCGATGAAGTCGATGCCGGAATCGGTTTGTGCACTGGCTGGCACAGGCGTCATCGGATCCTCCCCAATGTCATGTCCGCCCTAACTTCTCACATGAAGGTCTCCCGCGTATACCGCTCGCAGTCCGTTCAATATAACCCGGCCGCTCTGCACGCGCCCATTCACGGTGAACTTCCCGCCAACGTCGCAAAACGTCAACGAAAGCGGGCCGTAACGTGTGCCGTTTCCCATCGTTAACGAGGGAGCTTCGGCAGCTACCGTCTGCGCGCGGATTAGGTATCGGATCATTGACAGGATCGAGTGGCGGGTCTCGCAGGATTATAACTGAACCGTTACCTTCGGGCCGACACGGCCCCCTGGAGGGCGACACCACGCGCCACACCGCTGCAGTCGCCGCAGAATGACACGAACATCGGTGTGGCACTTGCCTTCTCCCGGTACCACCGAGCATGAGGGGTGCACGGTCGCCACCACCCACGCCGGCGGAGTGGGCGATCATGCGCTGGCGCCGCACGACGAATTCATTTCGCTAATGATCGGCATGCTACCAAATTTGTAGGCGAGCATTCACCAATGGAATCCCGATAAACGTCACATGTAAAATAGCGAAAAATACGTACATTGGTCTGTATCCTCATATTAATGAGTAAATAATCGCGTTCTGCGGCGCCATCGTCAAATGCGGCATCGCGCGTAGTTTAGACGCTGTGCGGCCCGATGGGAAGGCGCGTGGGCCCCAATGATCGCGGATCCGGCTTTCCAAGTAGTTTGCCATGTGTCTGACATGAGCTAATTTAACGCATGTGCGAGACCCGAACGGAGTCCCGAAGAACCGGTTGGCCTGGGCTTTTGCCGATCGCCAGTGCGCGGGCTAATCCAGGGCTGCTCGTCGGCGGGATGTCGAACGGCCCGCATCCGCCCCCAATGAGGTGCCCAATGAGGTACTGGCGGTCAGACGCGCGATCGCGGTTACCGGCGGCGCGGTGGGGCGGGCACGGATGCGCCGGTGTATTGGCTTCGATTTTTCAAAATCCGCTGCGCATTCACCTAAAACCCCCAGCAGCCTTGCCCCGGCGAGACGACCGACCCCACCGGCCTTAGGAGAGCCCGCCCCAGCGGAGCGACACCGGACAACGTGTCACACCCGCATGCCAGAATCGCCATCACCGGCCAGCCAGAACCGGCTTCGTCCGACCAGCCAAGCCCGCACAAAAAATCGAGGGCGGCAGTAATCGGTGCTACCGGACCCTTGAGCCGTCCGGCGTGATGGTGGACCTGGGCGCCGAAGGTGCGATTCGGCGACGGTGTCCCGGTGCGGATAGGTTGGTTCCTGACGGAGGAACTAGCGAGGAACTAGCATGGCGGACCGGTGATGCGCGCGGAAAGGCGGTTCATGATGACCACACCCGAATCGAAATGGGCTCGCTCGGATAACGACCAGTGGGACATCATCAGCAGCGTGGGCTATACGGCGTTGCTGGTCGCGGGGTGGCGCGCCGTGCACGCTATGGACCGGCAGCCCCTGGTGCGAGACGAGTTCGCAAAATATTTCATCACCGCCTCGGGCGACCCATACCTTACCGGGTTGCTGGCAAACCCAGTGAAGTCTGAGAACGCGACCGCTTTCCCACGTCTCTACGGTGTGCAGACACGATTTTTTGACGAGTTCTTTCATGCTGCTGCCGACGCCGGCCTACGGCAGGCGGTAATCGTGGCGGCCGGACTTGACTGTCGAGCGTATCGGCTCGAGTGGCCCGGCGGAACTGTCGTTTTCGAACTCGACCAGCCAAAGGTGCTGGAATTCAAGGCGCGTGTGCTCGCCGAATGCGGGGCTCAGCCCGCTGCTCACCGCGAAGCAGTGGCAGCAGATCTGCGTGCGGACTGGCCCGCGGCGCTGACAGCGGCCGGATTCGATCCGCAAAGGCCCACCGCCTGGTCGGTGGAGGGCGTGCTGCCCTACCTGACCGCCGCCGCTCAAGACACCCTCTTTGCCCGCATCGACCGGTTGTCAGCGTCAGGCAGCCGTGTGGCGATCGGCGCCCTTGGCTCGTTTCATGATTGGGACCAGTTCGCTGCCCTGGAGGCGGCCTTCCCGGGAGTCAATATGTCGGGTGAGGTCGATTTTTCCGCTTTGACCTACGACCACGAAAACAAAACCAGCCCCGCGGCATGGCTGGCCGCCCATGGGTGGGCCGTCGATCCCATCCGCACAAATCCTGAGCTGCAGGCCAGTTACGGAAGAACTCCCGCAGACGTCGACATGCGGATCGACTCCATCATGCACTCCCAGTACATAACCGCCACGCGGTGAACTCCACGCAGTACGGCAGTGCGCGGCGGGGAGCCATTTCGCCCGGGCCGATCAGGAGCGTCCGGGAATGATGGTGACGCGTGTAAGGCCGTGAGCTGTCGAGCGTCACCGCCAATAGCCGACGGCGAACGATGAGAGCGGCGGAGCTGGGACTTTGGGCCGGGGACCTTGCACTCCTCCCGGCTGTTGAGATACTCCCGGTGAATAAGATTGGCGGCCAAGCATTGCCACCGCACCAGGGCGAGCATACGCCATTGCCCTACCACACGCGCACCCAGTCGACGAGCATCTCCGCCGGGTAGGAACCCGACGCCGGATCGCCCCCACCCGAACCACCGACCGCAAGATTGAGAACCGGAAACATCGTGTACCCCGGCTCGTCCCACGGCCACTCGCGAATGGGCACGTCCAGATTCTCGATACCGATCGCCGGAACGGTGAAGTACGGCTCTGCGCCGTCGACGTAGTCTTCCCAGAAGTAGAAGCCGTTCCGGTCCCATCGGACCCGCCATCGGTGCCAGGCTCCGTCCACGGCGATCGGGTGGGTTTCAAACGCTGTGCCGATGGCGTTGGCGTGGACCGTGGTACCAGGAGGCCACGAGCCGTTGCCGTACCACTCCAGCACGTCGACTTCGCTACTGCGATCGGGATCATCATTGGACAACCACCAGGCGGGCCAGCAGCCCGCGGTGAGGCAGTTCAGTTTTATCCGGGCTTCCCAGGTGGTGCCGACACCGCCACGCCAAGTGCCGCTCACCAGACCGCCGAAGTAGGTGGCCGAATCTTTTGTGGCGCGCAAGACAAGATTGGACTTGCCGTCGAGGAACACGTTTTGGCGGCTGTCGCGGTATTGATACCAAAACTCCGGCCGGTCAAATCCGACCGGGTTCTTAATAGGCGTCCGGTGGGTCGCCACCGTCCACCTCGCCGGGCTGGGTGCCGAACCGGCGGGCCCGTCGAACTCGTCGTGAAAAAGATAGCCTCCGGTCGCGGCACCGGGCGGCGCCGCCGGTGCCGGCATCCGTTTCACCGGAGCGTCCCGTGGGAAGGAATACGCCTGGGCCTGTGGGATTGGGGCGGTGGCCGCCATCACACTGGCCGCCATCATCAACAGGGCGCCGCGCCGACTCACCTCAGGCACAGTGACACTATAAAGCCGCCGAGTTACATTGGAGCAAACGACGTCTCACGAACGCTCCCCAGGGGCGCCGGCGGGTCGACGGGCCTGGGGTCTATAGGGCTTTGCGGGGAACGTCGGCAATCAGGCCGCCATCGATGACGAACTCGGCACCGGTCGCATACGAGGACTCATCGCTGGCCAGGAACACCACGAACGTCGAGACTTCCGTTGGGGCGCCTGGGCGCCCGAGCGGGACAGTCACCGTGTTGTCGGGCAGGTACTTGGTCATCGGCGTGCGGATGAAGCCCGGATGAATCGAGTTGACCCGGATTTTTTGCGGCGCCAGTTCCAGCGCCACCGATTTAGTGAGACCCCGAACCGCCCACTTGGAGGCCACATAGCCGTGCACCCATGGGGCACCGCGCAGGCCTTCGATCGATGAGACGTTGATAATCGATCCGCCACCCGCGATGGTCATGGGGTCGATCACGGCCTGCATGCCCAGCAGCGTGCCGGTGAGGTTGACATCGAGAACCTGCCGCCACTTGGTCAAATTGATCGTCTTCAGTGGGCCCAGGTTCACGATGCCGGCGTTGTTGACCAGCACATTGAGCTTTCCGAACTCATCCACCGCCGTGGACACCGCGGTTTTCCACTGATCGGGGTCGGTCACGTCGAGATGGACGTAGCGTGACGCGGTTCCCAGCTCATCGGCCAGCGCCTCACCCTCGGCGTCAAGAATGTCACCGATCACCGTCTTCGCGCCCTCGGCCACGAGCAACCGTGCATGAGCGGCGCCCATCCCCCGGGCGCCGCCGCTGATGAGTGCGACTTTACCGTCCACGCGTCCCATGCCGGGTCAGGCTACCGCAGGGCCGCAGCCGGACGAGAACACCGGCGGGGCCAACCCGGCGGCGCAGCAACACCGCTCGGGTGGCGCAGGATGGTGTCGGTGGTGAGTTGCGAGCGCCGCCTCGCGCCGGTAGCTAGCCGGTGATCCCGGTGTCAGAGGGGAAGCCCCCGCCGACGATGGGGAATCCCCCGCCGGTCAATTGCCCAACCTGCCACCCGTGCTCGGTGCACATCATGGGCAACCCGTCGGGGGTCTGTGCCACCGATCCACGCGGATTCGCGCAGGGTGCGCCCACCTGCTGGACCCCATATATCGGGTAGGAGATCACCCAGTAGCCCGACTGTGCGGGCGGGAACTGATTGATGATGAAATGGCACGCCTCGACCTGGCCACCGGGGCCCCGGCCGAAGATAAACCGCTGGTAATTATCGCACGGCGCGCCGAGCGAGGCGTCATAGCTCATGCCCGGCACATCGCCGTCGTAATGCTGAGGGTCGGCGGCGCTAACCGGCGCGATGCCGATGGCCGCACCCGCCGTGGCAGCGGCGACGAGCAGTTCGCGAATCATGATCCACCCTTGGTGTTATGTCACCCGGTCCGTCCGATACTCCGGTGGCCTGGACCACAGCATAGCCGGTCCGGGCCTGCCCACAACGCGGTTTGCTCAACCCCCATCGGGCAGTGATCCGCGCGGCGAGGTCGCGCCGCACGCCATCGCGGGGCCGCATGGCAATTCCGGGCCGCACAACACCACAACACTTCGCGCCGCAGAGTTTCGGTGCGGCGCAGCACCACGGCGACGAACTGCCGGTACGACGGCGTGGCGACGAATTGCCGACACAACGCCGCACCGCGGCAATCCGGTGGAAACGAACAGCCGTTCGGAGCGCATGGCGTCGAAGAAGGCGGTCCCGCGTGCTCGCATCGGCCCACGGCCATCGCCCGGCTCGCCCAGACGGCCGTGGCCCGCAGTGCTCAACGGCACACACAGCGCCCCCACCCCCCATTACCATGAACGCGCGGCAGGAAGGAGCACGAAAGCCCACCGTCTTTACCAGAACCGTGTCTTTGCGGTAACCCTAAGGAAGGCCGATGACGACTTATCGAGCCGTGCAGGTAAGGTCCCCCGGTGGGCCGCTGGAGCTTACCGACGCCCACACCGCTTCACCGGGTCGTGGCGAGGTACGCCTCGCGGTCGCCGCGTGCGGCATCTGCGGGACCGACCGGGCCTTTGTTCGCGGCCAGTTCCCGAACATGTCCTGGCCGTTGACCCCTGGGCATGAGATCGCTGGGACAATCACCGAGGTGGGCGATGGTGTGGCCGAGTTCGCCGTCGGCGATCGCGTCGCCGTGGGGTGGTTCGGGGGCAATTGCAGCTACTGCACCCCGTGCCGAAAGGGCGACTTTATCCACTGCGCGAATTTGCAAGTTCCAAGCTGGCATTACCCCGGCGGCTACGCGGAGTCGGCGGTGGTGCCGGCCACCGCGCTGGCGCGGATTCCAGACGCGTTATCGTTCGCCGACGCCGCCCCAATGGGCTGCGCCGGGGTGACGACCTACAACGCGTTGCGCCGCACGAACGCGGTAGCGGGTGACCGGGTTGCGGTGCTGGGCATTGGCGGTCTGGGACACCTCGGAGTGCAGTTTTGCCGGGCCATGGGCTTTGAAACCATCGCGATCGCCCGCGGTCCCGAAAAAGAGCACGATGCGTACCGCCTCGGTGCCCACCACTATATCGACTCCACTAAAACCAATGTCGCGCAGGCTATTCGGCAACTTGGCGGTGCAGCTGTCGTGCTTGCCACCGCCGGGAGCTCGTCGGCGATGGCGCAAACGGTGGACGGGCTGCTTCCCCGCGGTGAGCTCGTCGCCCTCGGTGTCAGCGCCGACCCGCTGCCGGTCAGTCCGATTCAGCTGATAACCGCCGGGCTCAGCATCACCGGCCATCCTTCCGGTACTGCCCGCGATGTCGAAGAGACCATGAATTTCGCGGTGCTCGCCGGGGTGCGCCCCTGGGTGGAGCGACGACCGCTAGCCGAGGCCGCGGCGGCGTACGCGACGATGGAGCTCGGCCGGGCCCGCTACCGTATGGTGCTGACCACGTGAGGGCACCGTCTCCGGCCACCGTCTCCGGCCCGCACGCCCGCAGCCGATACAGTCGGGGTGTGGCCGACGACCGCTGGATCCTGGACGCATCCGACGGGGAATTGCTTATCCGCACGGGGGTCACGGGCAGAGCTGCGAGAATGGGGCATCGGCTCACCATCGCAATGCAGCGGTGGCAGGTCACGGTGATCTGGGCCGATGGCGAACCTACCAGCGCGAAGCTGACCGTCGAGGTAGATTCGCTCGAGGTGCTGCAGGCAGAGGGCGGGGTCAAGGCCCTGTCCGCACCGGAGAAGGCCTTGGTCCGGTCGAATGCGTTGCGGACGCTCGATGCCGACCACTTCCCCTGGATCTGCTTTGCCGCCGAGAGCATTCAAAAGACCGGCAGGGGATATCGCCTTATCGGCAAGCTGCAGATCCACGGCAAGACACGTGACCGCGAAATCGACCTTCGAACAGATGACCTCGATGATTGGTGGCGAATGTCCACCCAGGCCACCGTTCGCCAGTCTGATTTTGGCGTCAAGCCCTATTCACTGCTGATGGGCTCGGTGAAGGTGGCCGACGAGGTCATCGTGTCCTTTTCCGCCACCCGGCCCAAAGCGGCCTGACTGATAGCAGGAGACGAGATGCGAGTGGGAGTCGTGTTCCCGCAAACGGAGATCGGCGCCGACGCAGGTGCCGTGCGCGCCTACGCCGAGCACGTCGAAGGGCTGGGTTTCACGCACTTGCTGGCCTACGATCACGTCGTCGGCGCGGACCCCGCAGTCCATGTCGGCTGGAATGGGCCTTATGACATCCACAGCACCTTTCACGAGCCTTTGGTGATGTTCGGCTATCTGGCGGCCATAACCACGTCACTGGAATTCGCAACCGCTATCGTGATTCTGCCTCAGCGGCAAGCTGTTCTGGTCGCAAAACAGGCCGCTGAGGTGGATCTGCTCAGCGGCGGCAGGCTGCGGCTCGGCGTGGGGATCGGATGGAATGCCGTGGAGTATGAAGCGCTGGGCGAGGATTTCTCGACTCGCGGCAGACGCTGCGAAGAGCAAGTCGACCTCATGCGGCGGCTGTGGACCGAGGAAACCGTCACCTATCACGGCACCTTTCACCACGTGACCGGGGCCGGACTCGCACCCCTACCGCTGCAGCGCCCGATTCCGGTGTGGTTCGGGGGCTCTTCCCCCCGCGCTTATCGGCGAATCGGCCGCCTGGCCGACGGTTGGTTTCCCATGATGGGGCCCGGCCCGCGGCTCGATGAAGCACTCCAGTCGATTCGCCGCGCCGCCGCGGACGCGGGCCGCGACCCCGCCGGCATCGCCATGGAGGGCCGAGTGTCCTGGCGGGACAATGCGGGGGAACTCGCCGATGCGCTGCGCGCATGGGCCGATGCCGGAGCGTCACACGTGGCGATCAACACCATGGGTGCCGGTCTGGAGTCGGTTGACGACCATATCGCCGCGTTGACAACCGCGGCCGACGTCGCCAAGGCATTCGAGACTGGAAATGGTTTTCCCCGATCCCGATATTGAATCGAGATGTATTTGCGTCCTGATCGACATCCGGGCTATCGACAAGGTAAGTTTTGCCCATGGCCGTGGCGGCATACGACCGAACAAGGGGCACAAACATGATCCAGGTGAGCAAGAAGATGCGGGGTTGGACGCGCCGGCTGCTGGTGGCCGCGGTTGCGGCCGTGGCGTTGCCGGGCCTGATCAGCCTCGCCGGCGGTGCGGCGACCGCGGGGGCCTTCTCCAGGCCGGGGCTGCCCGTCGAATACCTGATGGTGCCCTCGCCGGCGATGGGCCGCGACATCAAGGTCCAGTTCCAAAGCGGCGGGCCCAACTCGCCGGCGCTGTATCTCCTCGACGGACTGCGCGCGCAGGACGACTACAACGGTTGGGACATCAACACGGCCGCATTCGAGTGGTACTACCAGTCGGGCCTGTCGGTGATCATGCCCGTCGGCGGGCAGTCCAGTTTCTACACCAACTGGTACCAGCCGGCCTGCGGCAAAGCCGGTTGCCAGACGTACAAATGGGAAACCTTCCTGACCAGTGAGCTGCCGGGGTGGCTGTCATCCAACCGCGGGGTCAAGCCCACGGGCAGCGCCGCGATCGGTCTGTCCATGGCGGGTGCGTCCGCGCTGATACTGGCCGCCTACCACCCCCAGCAGTTCGTCTACGCGGGCTCGATGTCGGCGCTGATGGATCCCTCCTCGGGGATGGGCCCCTCCCTGATCAACCTCGCGATGGGTGACGCCGGCGGGTACCATGCCGTGGACATGTGGGGCCCGCCGAGCGATCCGGCGTGGCAGGCCAATGACCCGACGGTGCAGATCCCCAAGCTGGTTGCCAACAACACCCGGCTGTGGGTCTATTGCGGCAACGGCACCCCGTCGGAGTTGGGTGGCGCCAATGTTCCCGCCGAGTTCCTCGAGAACTTTGTGCGGAGCAGCAACCTCAAGTTTCAGGACGCCTACTACGCCGCCGGCGGTCACAACGCGGTGTTCAACTTCCCGGACAGCGGCACGCATAGCTGGGAGTATTGGGGCGCGCAGCTGCAGGCGATGAAGCCCGACCTGCAGCGCTCGCTGGGTGCCAGCGGCGCGGCCTAGCCGGCGAGCCGCGCCCGTGGCCGATGGACCGCGACCGGTAAACCCGCAACGGCGGCAGCGCCACAGCCGCTATCCCGATGCGGCAGTGCTGGGGGCCGCCGACGCGGGACGAGTGGCCGTGCCCCGCGGTTGGTGCGCGCATTTCCGGTCGGTCACCGCGGTCCCCTTTCCCAAGCGCTGCTCGACGAGCACAATCGGTAGGGAAGTGATGGAAAGGAGGGGCGATGAAGGCTCATGTTGGCGATTGGCTGGTGATCAAGGGTACGACGGTTGAGCGGCCGGAGCAGCGCGGAGTGATCACCGAGGTGCGGTCCGCCGACGGGTCGCCACCCTATGTCGTGCGATGGACCTCCAGCGGCCATGAAACGACGGTGTTTCCCGGACCGGACGCGCTCGTGCTCACCCCCGCGGAATTGGAGGAATTCGACCAGCGAGCGCGGTCTCGGGTGGCCGCGGAGCACGCAACCGCTCAGCACAGCCACAGCGGATAGCGATCGAGCGCCGCGTGCGGACCGGCGGCTAAACCGCCGAGCCCGGGCTCATCCCAGGTTTTGATTGAGCCTCTCGGTGATGTCAACCCAGCCGGTGGTGTCGTCGCGGTGGTTGCCGGTGTTCCGGCATTGGCCATAAAGACGGAGAATCCCCAGGGTGGCGTCATCGCTGCTGCGGTAGATGATGGCGGTGACGCCGTCCTTGTAGAGGGTGTTGCCGTGCAGATGCTGGTTGGGCGGGAGACCTTCGCGCCACCCGTGCGTAAGCATCGTCGCCGTGACGTTGTGAAAATAGGTGTCCACGCTGGTGCCGGCGGGCAGCCAGAAGTTCAGGTAAAGGGCACCCTGATACGGAGGCTCGTCGTGGTTCTTGCAGGACATCAGCAGATAGCTAGCTGTCGGCTTCTGTAGCCGAGCCAAGGTGACTATTTCTCTGGCCGGCTCGACGACTTGAGCCTCACTAACAGCGTCGCTGACTGGGTTGGTGGGGTGATCGAGAAAGTCCGACGGCGACGAATGCAGCCGCCCGATCGAGACAAAAGCGCCCCCCAACACCAGCGACACCAGGAGCGTTGCGGCGGTCATCGCCCGGACCCCCGGCGAGCGGAGCCATTCCCCTCGTCGGTGGGTCGGCGCGGATACGCGCAACGCGGACATCAGCGTCTCGAACATGGCGACCTCACCGCCGACACCAAGTTAGCTCTAGCCTAACTCCGAATCCTGATCGCAACGATCCTGGCCGGTGACGGCCGGTGTGGGCCTGGGTGCGGACGCGCCGGCGCCAGGCCGCGGTTAGCCGCCCAGGGCTGCGATGAGTTCCTTGATGCGGGCCGCCTCGTCCGCGGTCGGGATTTCGTCGGCTTCGATGGCGTCGAGCAGATCCGCACGCAGACCGGCACCGTTGGCGGTTTCCTGGGCGGAAAGCTTGGCGCGCCGGCGCGCGACATAGAGTTGCTGGCCCAAGGTCGCACCGGGTGCCGAGGCGACCATGCTCATCAGATCGTCATAGCGGGTTCGAACCCCGCTGAGCGCCACGATCACCGACGGCGTCGCCCGTTCCCGCGACGCCGCGCGCGTCAACGCGGCTTGAAGCTTCCGCAAACCGGACAGGATGACGGCCGCGCGTGCGGAAAACTCGGGATCGCTGGCGTCTGGCAGAGCGTCGATCGCGGCGTTAAACATCTGCATAGCCGCGTCGACCAAGCTGACTATGACCGGTGCCTCACCGTCATCCACTGTTTGGTCGGCGGTGGTCCGTTTCGCGTCGTGCACGGTGGCACTGATCTGCGTGTCGATGGCGATCACTCCGTCTTGATCGATCGTGGTGGCGGACGTCGAAACGCTAACGCGTATCGACCGTCCGTACAAGGGCGCCGCCCCCGGTGGCACCCGCTCTTGTGCATATGGCTTATTGCGGTCACAGTTAAAGACATGGCTGAACAGACGGTGAAGCAGTGGCTGGAGGGCTGCACGGTCCAGCGGATCATGTTCCGCGACGGCCTCGTGCTGTACTTCGATGACTACAACGAGCTGGTCATCTCGGTGCCGCTGCGCCTCACCCTGCCCGCGACCGAAACGTCACCCGTCGAGGTGGTCTCGATCGACCCGCGGGACATCGCCGTGGAGGAGCGCCCCCTTTTTGACTTCGCCGGGACGACATGCACCAGTGTTGTCTGGTATGACAGCGGTGATCTGCATCTGGAGTTCTCCGACGGACACCGGATCGACGTGCCGCCGGACCGCCGGGTCACCGCCTGGGAGCTGTACGGCAAGTACCACGGCTACGCTGCCTGCCTGGCGCGCGGCAAGGTGCGGGTCGTGCGCCACGACATACCGGACAGCGAGAACGGCCCGGCCAGCAACCTTGCCGACTGAACCGACGGCCCGCCCGCCGCGCAAGCCCCGGGCGCTGCGCGTCATCGCCACCGCATCGGTCGGGAAACCGGGGCGACCAATGCGCTCTCACCCGTCATTCCCGTCATTCATTGCGTCATCAGCCGGCCGTATCGAGGCGGTATATCCGCGCCGCGTTGTCACGGGCGATGAGATTTGCCACCCGCACGGCGTCGGACTCGCTCCAGTCGCCGTGATCGACAAACCCGCGCAACACCTGATAAAGACCTTTGCGCCACAACGTCGCGCCCAGGAAGTGCAGTTCGGCGGGCCCGAAGCCATCGGATGAGTACACGATCTTGCGAAAGGGCGCCATCTCTAACATTCTGGCGAGGAACGCCGGCCCGCGTGCTCCCAGATAGCTCAGCGACAGGCCACCGTCAAGGTAGACGTTGTTGAAGGCCTGCGCCAGATAGCCGGCCTCGCGCTCGTAGGGGTAGCAGTGCAGCAACACGATCGGGGTGTTGCCCGACCCGCGCAGAAAATCCAGCAGGTACAGCGGATTGGCTTTACGCAAGTCAGCGTCCCGGTCGCCAAAGCCGACATGCAATTGCAGTGGCTTGCCCAGCCGCAGCGCCTGATGCAAGCCGAACCGCAGCAGAACCCGGTCTCGTAGTCGCACACCGCCGGCGGCGCGCCACCGGTCGGCGGCGTCGGCCACCTGCGCGGCAGGCGGTTCGCTCAGATCGCCCTCGAATCCCCCCCGATACGCCAGGACGGATTTGGTGGCGACGGCGGTGGCGCTGCGCCGGTGCAGGATTTCCGCGAACGCCGACGCGTAGTCCCCCGACGCCCGCGCGGCCTGCTCGGCCACCTGCTCGAGGCGAACCACCTCGTAACCGCGACCCCCAGACAACTCGCTGAGCTCGGCAACTCCGGCCACCCCCTCGATCCCGGTATCTATCAGCCAGGCAGAGACCCCGGCGCCGCGCAGGAATCGGCGGGCCAGCTCGGTCTCGGCGAGCTGGCAGCGGCGTTCCCAGTATGCCTGGGGGTCAGCATGTTTAGGCAATCCCAGGATCGGGGCACAGTGAGCTCGCACGGCGAAGCCAAGCTGCGAATCGAATCCGGTGTCGAACTCGGCGAGCGGTTCGGTGTTGGCCTCGTTCAGAGCATTCTCGAAGCGCTTCCGGTCCCCCGCCGTCAGCCAGCAGCCATGCGCATGCTGATCGATCAGCTGCACGTCGGCGAGGTGCTGCGCCAGAGCGGAACCGGCGGGACCGAGCATGCTCACACGCTCCAGGCCATGCGAAATTTCTCAATCAGTTGCTCGGGACTGAGGTCACCATACTGTTCGTGCTCCAGACGTCGGACCGCCACCAGAGCGTCGATCGCAGGATCACCTAAAATAGCCCGCATTACGCGCGAATTATCCAGTGCTGCAATCATTGCCGTCTGACTAGTCGTCAGTGGCACAATCTTGGCACGGTCGCGATCCCGATCGGAAAGCCCAGCCGGGTCCACCGTCGTTTCCGGTGGAAGCCTAGCCTTGTGTTTAATTCCGTCGAGTGCCAGCCCGAGGATTGCGGCCGATGCGAAATAGGGATTGGCCGACGGATCGACTACTTTCACCTCAACATTGCCGCCATAGGGACTTGCGGGGCCGCCGCTGACGAATCGCAGTGCTGCCTCACGATTTTCAGCTCCCCAGCACACATAGGCCCCAGCCCAATTGTGGGGGCGCATCCGCAGGCCCGACACAATCGATCCGCATAAGATGCCCTGCGCCTCGGGTAAGCCGGCAAGCACGCCCGCCACCGCACTCTCACCCTCCGACGTCATGCCTCGTGCGCCTGCTCCGCCGGAGAACAGTGGCCCTTCCGAAGTTGTTAGCGAAAAGTGTTGATGGGCACCGGATCCGACGCTGTCGACAAAGGGAGCAGGTGAGAGGCTGACGCGCAGCCCATGACGGCGGGCAACGCGGCCGATGATGAGCCGGGCCAGCACCAGCTGGTCGGCGGCGGCGACCGGCGACTGCGGCGTTAACGAAATCTCGAACTGGTTAGCGCCGTATTCGGGATGAAGCTGCTCGATACCGACACCCGCGGCCGTGGCCGAGGCGGTGACATCACGAACGAACCCCTCATGCTCGAGCACACCGGCGAGACCGTACTGCGCCCACAGCGTCGACGGTAGCCGACTGCCGTCGGGATTGACCAGGAGGAACTCGATCTCATGTCCGATGACGGCATGCAGGCCGGCCTCGGCCAGCGCGACCTCGATCCGGCTGAGGGTCCCGCGGCTGCACACCGGAAGCGGGCTACCGTCCTGGTCGAAGAAGGCAGCCGGCGCCCAGGCCAATCCGTCGCCGATGATCCGCAGCGCCGACAGATCGATGCGGACACGATAATCGCCGACGACACCGATATCGTCTGTGAAGGCGATGCCGCTTTGATCAATGGCGAAGGCATTCCAGACAGGGCTGACACCTAACCCCGGATTGGCAAATGTGTTGGTCCGGCGTATCGGCACGGTCTTGGCCTGCATGAGACCCGCGGGGTTCACGACGGTGCCGATGACGGCGTCCACCCCCTCGACCTCCAATTGGGCGATCGCTGCGGCGGCCAGCGGCGCGACGGTCATGACACCCATTGTGCAGGGCCGGGTATGCCGGGACGCGGATGCCGGGCTACTCCGACCGGGCCGGGCTTATGTCGTCGGCGGGCGGGCAACGCACTGGGCCGCGTAGAGTTGCTCGCCCAGCTTGTCCATCAATTCCAGCTGTGTTTGCAGATAATCGATGTGGCCCTCCTCGTCGGCGACAATTTTTTCCAAGAGCTGCGCGCTGGTGCTGTCTTGTCTTTCCCGGCACAGGATGATCCCCGGTTTCAGGCGGTTCATCACGTCGAATTCGATCGCGAGATCGCTCTCGAATTGCTCGCGCAGCGTCTGGCCGACGCGCAGCGACCCGAGGCGCTGATAGTTCGGCAACCCGTCAAGCAAAAGTATTCGGTCGGTAACCATTTCGGCGTGCCGCATCTCGTCGAAAGCCTCCGCGCGGGTGCGGGACGCCAGCTCGGTAAAACCCCAGTTCTCCTGCATCTTGGAGTGCAAGAAGTATTGGTTGATGGCGGTGAGCTCACTGGTCAATTGCTCGTTGAGCAGGCGCAAAACATCCGGGTCGCCTTGCATGGTCACTCCTTGGGTGATTAACGCTGTCGAACGTGTAACGCGATGCTAGCCAGCCCGGCGCGGCCCGATTGGCGGAACCACCCAGCCTGCCCGGATCAATCTAACCGACGGCGACAAAAGCCGGGTGCCGGCCCGCGGCAAGCCGGGCGGGCCGGTCGTGGCCGGGCGTGATGGATGGGCGTGCCGTGCGGCTCGGGCGCGGCGTTGCGCGCCGCCGAGTCGCGCAACTCGGCAGCTCTACCGCACACCCACCGCGATGCTTCTGCGGCCATCGCGTCATCCGGCGAGGTTAGACTCCCCTGACTAACTTAGGTTAGACTGCTCTAAGGTGCCTCGCTCAGACATCCCCGATGGCGTGGCTGCGGTGGGCGCAACCGAGGCGATCCGGATCCGGCAGAGGGACGGTGCTGATGTACGTGTGTCTGTGTGTCGGTGCGACGACTCAGACGGTGTCTGAGGTCGTCGCTCGCGGTGCATCGACATCTAAGGAGATCGCCGAGGCATGCGGTGCCGGCGCCGACTGCGGGCGGTGCCGGCACACCCTGCGGGCAATCATCGCCTCCGGTTCGCCGCTGCACGCGAGCCCGTCGCGCTGAGCTTCGGTGCGCGCCAGCATGAGTGAGCGTCGAACTCCTATCACGGACTGACCGGGCGAACGTCACGGTCCCGGCTGACCAACTCGCCGATCAGCCGGGCGAGTTTTCGGTAAGGCGCCTCGCGGCCGCTGGAAGACCGGAATACCAGCCCAATGCGTCGTCCCGGCCGCGGCGCGGCGAAGCAGGCCAGGCCCAGGCGGCTGCGCGCGGCCTCGACGGGCACCGCGCTCTGCGGGATCAGTGTCACTCCCAGCCCGCCGGCGACGCATTGCACCGCCGTCGCCAAGGACGCCGCCCGGGTGTTGGCCACCGTGGCGCGTACGCCCGCCTGGCGGCAGACGTCCAGGGCCTGGTCACGCAGGCAGTGGCCCTCGTCGAGCAGCAGCAGCGGCAATTGGGCCAGCGCTGCCGGCGGGACCCGCCGTTTGCCCGATAGCGCGTGCCCGGGAGGCAGCACCAATACGAAATCTTCGTCGTAGATCGGGATCTCGCTGATTCCACTGATGCCGGCCGGCAGGGCGATCAGCGCGGCATCGAGTGCTCCATCGCGGAGCGCGGTGAGCAGGCGATCGGTCTGGTCCTCGATGACCCGCACCGTCAGCGCGGGCAGCTGATCGGCCAATCCCGCCAGGACCGTCGGCAGCACGTAGGGGGCCACCGTCGGGATCAGCCCCAGACGGATGCCGCCGCGCAGCGGGTCGGCTGTCCCAGCCGCTGCGGCGGTGAAGCCCGCCATCGCTTCCACCACTGCTTGTGCGTGCGGCAGCAGCCGTCTGCCCTCCGCCGTCAAGAACACCCGTCGCGTCGATCGCTCGATCAGCCGGACGCCGAGGCCCGTTTCCAGCGCGCTCAATGCCTGCGACAACGTCGACTGACTCACTCCCAAAGCGGTTGCGGCGCTGCTGAAGTTATGTTTTTCCGCGACCGCCGCGAACGCTCGCAGGCCCGCGATCGTGGGTTGATAAGCTCTGTCGGACACTCTATCGGACATACCTATTATTATAGTGGGAAATATCACTTTTACTTTTGGGTGATTTCTGTGCAGGATGATTCTTGGCGCAGGTACATCGGAACCAAAGGAGCAACATGCCACTACTGACCATTGGTGATCAGTTCCCAACCTATCGGCTCGTTGCGCTGCGACCCGGCGACCTGTCGGAGATCGGCGCCACGCAGCCCGGAGACTACTTCACCACCATCAGCAGTGACGATTACCCGGGTAAGTGGCGGGTAATTTTCTTTTGGCCGAAGGACTTCACCTTCGTGTGCCCGACCGAGATCGCCACGTTCGGCAAGCTCAACGACGAATTCGCTGACCGAGACGCACAGGTCCTGGGCGTTTCCGTGGACAGCGAATTCGTGCACTTCCACTGGCGGGCGCAGCACCCGGACCTCAAGAACCTGCCGTTCCCGATGCTCTCGGACATCAAGCGTGAGCTGGTCACGGCTACCGGCGTGCTGAACAACCAGGGCGTTGCCGACCGGGTGACCTTCATCGTGGACCCCGACAACGTGATCCAATTCGTTTCGGCGACCCCCGAGTCGGTGGGTCGCAACGTCGATGAGGTGCTGCGGGTGCTCGACGCGCTGCAGTCCGGTGAGCTGTGTGCCTGTAACTGGCGTCAGGGTGAGCCGACCATCGACGCCGGCGAGGAGCTCAAGAAGTCGGCCTGACGAAACCGTACCGAGCAGCGACAGCTGGCCGAAACGCGCTACATTTTTGGGCTGTGGCTCTCAATGAGGTCGACCTCGGGCATTTGCGCCGCTGTGTTGAACTTGCGCGCATCGCACTGGACCACGGGGATGCGCCGTTCGGTTCGATTCTGGTGGGCGGCGACGCCCGGATCCTCTACGAGGATCGCAACCGGTCCGGGAGCGGTGACCACACCCAGCACCCCGAGTTGGCTATAGCCCGCTGGGCAGCAGCGCATTTGGCCCCGCCCGATCGTGTTCGCGCGACCGTTTACACCTCCTGCGAGCACTGCCCGATGTGCGCCGCCGCCCATGCGTGGGTCGGCCTCGGGCGCATCGTGTACGCGACATCGGCGGCCCAGCTCCATCGCTGGCTCGCGGAATGGCAGGCGCCACCGCCGCCGGTGGCGCCACTACCGATCCCTACCGTCGCGCCCGGGGCCCTGGTCGACGGCCCGGCCCCGGCCCTTCAGGATGAGCTGAAGGCCCTCTATGAGGCCAGGTTCAGGCGAGAAGCACCGTCAGCACCGTCGCAGATCACTGGTTAAATGGCCGGCGTGGCTGACAAGCGCGCACCGCTCACGGGGGCGGCCAAGCGGCGGGTGCCGAAGGTCCGCGACCTCGCGCCGCTGATCCGGTTCCGCAGGCCCCGACTGAACCGGACCAGGCAGCGCCTGGAGGCCGCGCTGACCATCCAGGATCTGCGGCGCATCGCCCAGCGCAGGACGCCGAAGGCCGCATTCGACTACGCTGACGGCGCCGCCGAGGACGAGCTGACCTTGCAGCGCGCCCGGCAAGCCTTCTGCGACATCGAGTTTCACCCGATGATCCTGCGCGATGTCACCGACGTACACACCGGCTGGGAGGTCCTCGGACAACCGGTCGCGTTGCCGTTCGGAATCGCGCCGACCGGGTTTACCCGGCTGATGCACACCGAGGGCGAGGTCGCCGGTGCCCGGGCCGCCGCCGCGGCGGGGATTCCGTTTTCGCTGTCCACCTTGGGCACCGCCGCCATCGAAGACGTGGCATCAGCCATTCCCACGGGCCGCAAATGGTTTCAGCTCTACATGTGGCGCGATCGGGAGCGGTCGATGGCGTTGGTGCGCCGGGCCGCCGGCGCGGGGTTCGACACCCTGCTGGTCACCGTCGACGTTCCGGTCGCTGGCGCACGGTTGCGCGACGCCCGCAACGGGATGACGATCCCGCCCGCGTTGACGCTGCGCACCGCGCTGGACGCGCTGGCCCATCCGCGCTGGTGGTTTGACTTGCTGACAACCGAGCCCCTGGCCTTCGCCTCGCTGGATCGCTGGCCGGGCACCGTGGCCGAATATTTGGACACCATGTTCGACCCCAGTCTCACATTCGCGGATCTGGCCTGGATCAAATCCCAGTGGCCCGGCAAGCTCGTCGTCAAGGGCATCCAGACGCTCGACGACGCCCGTGCAGCCGTGGCCGCCGGCGCCGACGGCATCGTGTTGTCCAATCACGGCGGCCGTCAACTCGACCGGGCGCCGGTGCCGTTTCACTTGTTGCCTTCGGTGGCCGCCGAGCTGGGTAAGGACACCGAGATCCTGCTCGACACCGGCATCATGTCCGGTGCCGATATCGTCGCCGCAATCGCGCTGGGGGCGCGATTTACCCTCGTCGGGCGCGCGTACTTGTATGGATTGATGGCCGGTGGTGAGGCCGGCGCGCGCCGTGCCATTGAGATCCTCTCGGGTCAGCTTAGCCGGACCATGCGGCTGCTCGGCGTCACCCGCCTGCAGGAGCTGACGCCCAAGCATGTGACCCAGCTGCGGCGGCTGATCCCGGTTGAGCCGTGCCCACGCGGGTGACGTCTGACGGTGGTTATTCTGGTTATTCCATGTGCTGGTCATCCACCGGTGATATCCGGCACCCGCGCGGATCGCGCTCGTTACGTGCGCTCGCACACTTCGGCGTTGGGCGTTGATCCCCTAGTTGGACTGGCGTATCAACGCGAACGTGCTCGCTGGCGCGGTGCCCGACAACGGCCTATCAGCGGGTGTCGCCATGGTGATCGCGCGGTGTCGGGGCGCCTCCACGTCAACTCCGCTCCGATGTCAGCATGACCGGCGAGGAGCGTTCCGTGCCCGCGGTCAGGTAAGGCGAGATCAACTCGAGATGCTGGAAAGCCTTAACCGCCCTGGGTTGACAGCGACGTAGGGTCGGGCCCGGTGTGATGACGGGATCACTGGCCCGGGACCACCGAATTGCGTGGCGGCTAGCTGCCGTTGGAAACACGATTTGCCGGCTTCCGCGGCTGTGCCCGCTGCGACCTCGGCGGGCCTCCCAGCTCACCGGCACAGGCCGGACCCGGTCGCCCGGCCGTTTCAGCCCTCCCCGAGGGCCCACCGGCCACGGGGGGATGCGGGAATCGGTTCTGTAGCGCCCGAAGGAGGCGCTGGATTTCCTCGATGCGGGCCTCCACCTCGGTGAGCAGCGCCGTATGCGACTGCCTTCGACGAGTCTCTCCCCATTTCCCTCGGGGCAGCACGGATACTGCAAGATCTCGCAAATGGACGAGTTCGGCTAGGAGAATGGCTTCGAAAAGCCTCGCCTGGGTGGCGTCGGCGGACACCGCCGCCCACCCCGCGGTGCCCCCGGCCGAGCTGACCCAGCGGGCGTGCGCGGGTAGTGACTGGGCGTTTTGATGGCCAGACGAGTGTGCGCCTGAGAGAGCGAACCCTCCCGAGTCCGAGCGGTACATGATGTCCACCTCCCAGGGGCCGTGGTAGTTGAAGTTGGCGCGTGGATAGTCAGGGACGACATTGACCCGGCCGCATCCAACTCGCCCCGAGAAACACCCGGGCGGACACCGACACCCTCGGAGTTTCGGCTAGCCGCCACCACCGGCTGCCTGACCGCCACCACGCCCTAAAGACTAGAAACAACAGGAAGCGATGTCAATGTTTTGCAAGTCATTTGCAAACATATCGACATGCGTCCACTTGCAACCGCTAATTTAGTGTTGAAAATGGTTGAGAATAGCAAGCAATTAGCGGTGTCCGGGGTTGATGGTGGCATCATGATCACCATGCCGGACGATGGGCTAGCCCGGGTGGGCCGCTACGTGGTGAACCGTCGTGTCGCGTTGGGCTATAAGTACCGTATCGACTTGGCCAAGGACTTACCGATAACGGATCGGACACTGGCCGACATCGAAAACGGCGTCCGCGAGGCCAGCCTGGGGACCTATGCCGTCGTGGAAAACAAACTGGGATGGATGCCCGGCGGTATCGAGGCCATCCGCGGAGGGAGCGAACCCGTAGCGGTACAGGCGAACTCGCCGACCACACCATCCAACCCCTTGAGGCCGGTGCCTACCGAGGCGCTGTTACTGGAGTTGCGCCGCCGTATCGTTTGGGGCCACGTGCGTTTCGATCGTGACGACAGGGGCTGGGGCGCCCTGGCTGCGCGCGGCGACGGGAGTGAGTACGGCTAGCAGCGCCAGGATTTCTGTCAATCTCAGATCCTGTGGTGTGGTCTGTTCTAGCAGCGCGTGCAATTCGTCGAGCAAGGCGCGGCGGCTGTCCTCGCTCAGCTTTGCTCGGTCGAGCATGTGGCCAATCGTCGCCCCGCTCCCGGCGAGCGCAACGAAAAGCACTCCACTTCAGCTGCCGAAACGAAGAAGTTCACCAAGCGTTTACGTTGGCCGACTGGATTCAGGCCATGACGCGTCGTGAAGAGGTGGGCCGCGGGCGCTCGCGGCGCGGCTGCGCGCGCACGGGCGAAGGCGTAGCGAAACCGCGCAGCTGCCGCCCGCCGACGACCCGCAGGAGCGGCTGCGGAGCCTACCCGGACTCAACGGCGTGGCGGTGCTGGGCACCCTGACCATTCGGGTGGATCTGGATTGACACCACCACCGGCGTCGGTGACTGGCGTTACCGTCTGTCTATGGCCTATGACACCGAACTCGCAAACCGGATCCGCGAGCTGCTGGCACCGCTGGGCGGCGTCGAGGTGGGCGCACCCCCCGCTGTCGAGGAGAAGCCGATGTTCGGCGGGCTCGCCTTTCTCATCGCAGGAAACATGGCGGTCGCGGCCAGCGGCCAGGGCGGCCTGCTGGTGCGGGTGCCGCCCCAAGACACCGACAAGCTGCTGGGACGCGCGCACGTCAGTGCCATGGTGATGGCGGGCCGTGAAGTCCGGGGCTGGTTGCGGGTGGCCGGTGCCGGTGTGAAAACCAAACGCCAGCTGCGCAGTTGGGTGGCTCGGGGCGCAGATTACGCGCGCAGCCTGCCCCCGAGGTGACCGGGACGGGGTGTCGCGGGCCTGACGAGACGGCCTTGACGAGATGGACCCGGTGATAGGGGCTCGACGATATGGATTCGTGTGAGCGCCTGGTGCAACGCCTGCTCGACGTCGCCGGCACCACGCATGCGGCAGAGGCCGGAATCCGCCTGGGCGACAAGCCGATGCCGCTGTTCCAGCTGCTTATGCTGTGCATGCTGGCCAGCAAGCCGATCAGCGCCACGGTTGCCGTGCGCGCCGCCCGGGAACTGTTCAAAGCGGGGTTGCGCACTCCGAAATCGGTGCTGGCCGCCGATCGTCACACCGTGATCAGCGCGTTCGCCCGCGCCCACTACGTGCGCTATGACGAAAGCTCGGCCACCCGTCTCACCGGCATGGCTCAGCGAGTCTGTGACGAGTACTCCGGTGATCTGCGGGAAATCGCCCGGCGCAGCGGGCACGATGTGCGGGCGGCGACCCGCATGCTCAAGCAGTTCAACGGAATCGGCGATGTTGGGGCGGCGATCTTCCTGCGAGAAGTCCAAGACGTTTGGACCTGGGTGCGGCCCTACTTTGACAAACGCGCCATCGCCGCGGCCGAGGCACTTGGTCTGCCTACCGATCCGGCAGCGCTGGGATCCCTTGCTCCGCAGGCTAACGCGCGTCTCGCGGCCGCATTGGTGAGATTCTCCCTAGAGGACAAGGTGCGCAGCCAGGTGACCGGCTGACCGGCCGTGAGCGTGCACATCGGCACCTCTGGCTGGTCCTACGACCACTGGACGGGGGTTGCGAACTGTTGCGTGTTGAGTGTAGTTAAGTGTGCGTAAGTGTGTTTGAATTGGTGTTGTGAATCTGGCGGATTGGGCCGGATCGGTTGGGGTGAACCGGCATACGGCTTATCGCTGGTTTCGGGAGGGAACGCTGCCGGTGCCCGCGGGGCGGGTGGGCCGGCTGGTTCTGGTGCGCGCGACGCCGGCCGGCGGGGGCGCGGCGGACAGTGTGGTGATCTATGCCCGGGTGTCCAGCCATGATCAGCGCGCCGATTTGGATCGCCAGGTGGCCCGGTTGACGGCGTGGGTGACCGAGCGGGATCTGGCGGTGGGGCAGGTCGTTACCGAGGTCGGGTCGGGGCTGAACGGCAAACGCCCGAAGCTGCACCGGGTTTTGAGTTCCTAACTGAAGTCAAGCCACTTGGGGGTTCGTAGGCTTGCGTTTAGCGGGCTGGGATGTTGGAGCGCGTGGCGACTCCTGTGACTCCTGGCCCGCCTTTTTGCGGCGCTGGCGCATGAGTTTGTGGCGGACGTGGTCGCGGCGGCGGGGATCGAGTTGGTAGCGTCTTTGACGATGGCTCGGCCTTCCGATTCGGTGATCGCGGTGCCATCGACGTCGCGCAGTTGGTAGGGCTGCCCGTTGCGCATGCAGGTGGCGATGCGGGTGATCAGCATGGTGGCCAGGTGGCAGATCGCCGAGTCATGGTGGCGGTCCCCGGCCATTAGACGGTGGTACTTCGCGGCAAATTGGGGATCGACTTTGCGCGCCTGATCGGCTGCGGTGTAAAGCATTTCGCGTAGCAGCGGGTCGCCGGCCTTGGTGATCGACGACTCGGTCTTGGCCACCCCCGATTGGCTGACTTTCGAAACCAGTCCGGTGTAGGCGCGGATCGCCGCGAGCGAGGTGAACCGGTGCGGATCACCGATCCGGCCGGCGATGACCGCGCTGATGGTGGCTCCGAGGCCGGGCGCGGACGCGACAATCCCCTGCGGGTCGGCCTGGGCGTAGAGGTTTGCGATCCGTTCGTCGATCTCTTTGATCTGACGGGTCAAAAACAGCGCTTGTTCGGCCTCGTGGGCGATGTCGGCGGCCAGTTCGGCGAAGCTCATCCCATCGGTGCCGTCGACATTCCACAGGGCGAGGGTTTCTTTGGCCGCGACGATCAGGCCGGCGGCATGCTCGTCACGCCAGGCGCCACGGGACCGCGTGGCGAGAAACCTGGCCAGCCTGGCCTGGCCGAGCCGGATCACTGCGTGGGGATTGGCGTAGTGCGCCAGAAACTGCAGCGCGGCGTTGCCGTAGTTCGACCCGAGCACCGCATACCAGGACGGTCCCAGCAGCTCGATGAGGGAGTCGAGGCGGGCATAGACCGCGGTGTGCGGCGCTTGACCATCGTGGAACGCTGCTTGGTGAGCCGCCGCAACGGATCAGCTGGGCCTTGCCCGGTGTAGGGACGCAATCCCTCAGGGCGCAGCAGCGCCAGCCGGGCCAACGGCTCTGAGTCGATCCGGTCGTTCTTGGCGTGCTTGGAGTAGTACTTGCGCAGGTCCGCTGACTGAGTCGTCGGCACCATCACCACCTTCGCGCCGCGCCGGCGAAACCACTCCGCCACCACAATCCAGGCGTTTCTGGTGGGCTCGAGCACCACCGTCAGCTCGCCTGGATCCTCGGCACCCACATCGGCCCACACCCGCTCCAGCTCGTCGGGGCGGGTCAAGAACTTACGGCCCCGCCACACCGTCTTGCCGTCACGGGCCAGCGTCGCCTGATGCGCCGCCCGGACCGCGACGTCGATCCCCAACGTCAATGCCACTGCACAACCCTCCTGCCACAAGCTCTTCCAGATCACCAGGTGACTGAGCGCCACGGCCACGGTCCAGACATTCTCTAAGCAGGAGTCCACACCACGGGCTGGCTCCAAGTTCCCGAACAACAACACCGCACGACCAGACACCAAAGTCCACGGGAGGCCGCTCAAATCTCAGGGATCACCAAATGTCCCAGTCGGACCCTCGGACCTGCCCGTGGACTCACACCGAGGCTAAATGTCAGACCCGGATGCGAAGGTCATTGTTGTGGAGCATCGCGACCGGTTGGCCCGCTTGGGGGTGAAGCATCTGGAGGCGGCGTTGACTGCGCAGGGGCGGCGGATCGTGGTGGCCGACCCCGGGGAGACGACCGATGATCTGGTGCGCGACATGATCGAGGTCCTCACGTCGATGTGCGCCCGGCTGTATGGGCGGCGCGGGGCACGGAACCGGGCGATGCGCGCGCTGACGGCCACCAAACAGGGACCGGGCCGGGCGGCATGATCGTCGGGATGCGCACCCGGGCGCAGGCCGCGAAGGTGGCCGCGGCCACCGGCGGGGCGCATCTGGCGGGCAAGCCGAAACCCGATGGGACGCCGACGTGGTCCCGGTATGTCGATATCGGCGCAGACTTTCAGGCGCACCGGGCGGCGGTGGAGTCGGTGTCAGTACTGTTCGAGCTGTTCGATGGCGACGCCGAGGGCTGCGCCCAGACGGGTTCGCCCGGTGCGCTGTTGCCCACCGGGTGGACGGTGACAGCGGCCAAGTTTGAGGTCGAATGGCCCATAGAGCCGGATCGGGCCGGGTTGGTGCGCTCGCATTTCGGCGCGCGGCGCAAGGCGTTCAACTGGGGCCTGGCCCAAGTGAAGGCCGACCTGGACGCCAAAGCTGCCGATCCAGGCCATGAGCCGGTGGGCTGGGACCTGGGTTCGTTGCGGTGGGCGTGGAACCGCGCCAAAGACATGGTCGCGCCGTGGTGGGCCGACAATTCCAAAGAGGCCTACTCCTCAGGGCTGGCCGATCTGGCGCGGGCGCTGCAGAACTGGTCGGCCAGCCGCAACGGCACACGGCGAGGTCGCCGTGTGGGCTTTCCGCGTTTCAAATCCGCGCGCCGCGATCCCGGTCGGGTGCGTTTCACCACCGGAACCATGCGAGTCGAGGACGATCGGCGCACCATCACCGTGCCCGTGATCGGGCCGCTGCGATCCAAGGAGAACACCCGCCGGGTGCAACGGCATGTCGCTTCCGGGCGGGCCCGCATTCTGAGCGTGACGCTGTCGCAGCGTTGGGGCCGGTTGTTCGTCTCGATCGGCTACGCGCTGCGCACACCGGCCACCGCGACCACGGTGGCCTCGCCGACCGTGGTCGCCGGCATCGACCTCGGGGTGCGCGCTTTGGCCACCGTCGCCACCCTCGACACCGCCACCGGCGAGCAGACCATTACCGAGTACCCAAATCCGGTCCCGCTGAAAGCCACCCTGGCGGCGCGGCGGCGGGCCGGGCGTGAACTTTCCCGCCGCATCCCCGGATCGCGCGGCCACCGGGCAGCGAAAGCCAAGCTGACCCGGCTGGATCGCCGGTGCGTGCACCTGCGGCGGCAAGCCGCCCATCGGCTCACCACCGAGCTGGCCGGCGGCTATGGCCACATCGTGATCGAAGACCTCGACGTGGCCGCCATGAAACGCAGCATGGGACGACGCGCCTACCGGCGCGCCGTCTGCGATGCGGCGATGGGTTCGATCAGGCCGATGCTGGCCTACAAAACCGCCCGCCACGGCGCGGTGCTCACGGTGGCGGATCGCTGGTTCCCATCCAGCCAGATCCATCACGGCTGCGCCCAACCCGACGGCACCGCGTGCCGGCTGATCGGCAAAGGGCGCATCGACAAGCTGCTGGTGTGTCCGCGCACCGGCGACGTCGTCGACCGTGATCGCAACGCCGCGCTTAATCTCCGTGACTGGCCGGATCACGCCAGTTGTGGTCCAGTCGGGACCACGGCCCCACCGGTACCCGGGCCAACCGCATCGGTTGGCACAGGCCATGGCGCGGACACCGGAACATCCGGTGCCGGCGGAGCATCCGTAAGACCCCGCCCGCGCGGGGCCGGATGCGGAGAGGCCAAAACCCAAACCCCGCAAGGGGACGCCGCATGAGCGTGCAACTCAAACACACTCAACGGCAACGGTGCTCTACCCACCGGGGCTGCCGCCGGCGCGGCGGTTGGCCCGGTATGCCGAGGTGTTCGACACCGTGGAACTCAACTCCAGTTTCTATCGCTGGCCCGCGGATGCGACCTTCGCCGGGTGGCGTGAGCAACTGCCGGCACGGTTCACCATGTCGGTCAAGGCGCATCGCGGGCTGACGCACTACCGCCGGCTGGCCTCGCCCGAACCGTGGATAGAGCGGTTTCAGCGCTGTTGGCGGGCATTGGGCGATCACCACGGGGTGCTGCTGGTCCAGCTGCATCCCGACCAGCACCGCGACAGTGTGTCGCAGGCTCGCCTGACCGCCTTTCTGGCCGTCCTGCCGGCCCAGATCTGGGTCGCCGTGGAGTTGCGGCATCCCTCATGGAACGATCCCGCGGTGTACCGGTTGCTGGAACGCCACCGCGCCGCCTATGTGGTGATGAGCGGTGCCGGCCTGGCATGCACCCCGCGCGCTACCACCGACCTGGTGTATGTCCGGATGCATGGGGCGGACCCAGACACGAGGTACGCGGGGTCGTATTCGGCGGACGAGCTGCGGTCCTGGGCCGATCGGATCGCCGGATGGGGTGACAAGGGCCGGGATGTTTGGGTGTATTTCAACAACGATGTACGCGGGCACGCCGTCCGCAACGCGTTGGCGTTGCGCCAGCTGGTGAGCTGACCAGGCCGCGGCCCCACCGCGGCCTCCGTTTCGGCCAGAGAATTCGTGGGCAACAGCCCGTCGTCGGCTGCGGCCGGTACCGCGACGACGTGTCCGGTGGAGCGCACTCGATGACCCGGGAAAAGAAAAAGCAGACGCGAGAAAGAAGGCCCGTGTCTACCCCGCCATTTCAACCGGCAAGCCCGCAGGGCTTAGGTGGATGGGCAGCCAGGCGCCATTGATGACGTCGGGCAGCCGCAGCGCCTGCAAGCGTTCCCGCTCGGCCCGCCGGCGTTTGACTCGCAGCCGGGCGTCGGACGGCATCGTCACCAGCTCGTCGCTGGTCAGGTAGTAGACGTCATCGACGGTATCGATGAGGTCCGCACGGACCCGTCGAGATCCCAGCTCACGCAACGCCATCCGCAGTTCGTGGGTAAATCGCATGGTGGCGTCGTAGACCTGCTCCCGGGAAGACCGGGCATTGGCGGCCCACCGCTCCGACCGCCTCGACCTGCTCATGGGCGGCCCCGCGGCGGGTGGGACGGCGGCGGCGGTTTTGAGAAGCATCGCCGGGTTGTCACCGAATGTCGGGTTGGCCAGCTCCGCTTCGCCCGGGCCGCGATGCGCGAGCCCGGCGACGGCTGACCGCAAAGCCGCAGCAGCCGTGTCAGACGACGCGCAGAATCGTTCGACGTCACCGTCACGCGCCGCGTCCGCCAGTCGCGGATCGCCCCGCAGCATCTCCACGAGGGGCGCGATTTCGGCCGCGATGCGGTCGCTTTCCAGAATCGCGCCAATCCCGGCTACGCCGCCGATATCACCCGCGCGGGTGTGCTCCAGCATCGCCGCGGTGACACCGGTGTCGATCAGCCACAGCGCCATCAGACTCCAGCCCTGATGGATCCGATCGCGCAGTAACCCGATGCGCACCTCCAGGCCGGCGTCTGACAGCTCGGCCAGCTGCGCGGGCTCGACGTGCTCGCCCATCGCGGCCGCGCTGTAGGCCTGAGTGTCGGCCTTGAGGTGACGGGCCATCGCCAGTGACCGTGCCAGGGCGAGCGACTTGGCGGCCGACCCGAGCAGCCCGCCTGCCAGCCGTGGCTGACCTAGCGGCAGCAGGTTGGGCCCGCGCGGCTTGCCATCAGCGGCCTGCGCGGCGACGGCGTACTGATCCCAGCCGGGCAACTGGGCTGCGGCGAGCACGTTGGCCGACACCCCCACGTACGGTCGATGTCCGAACACCGCAATGGCCCGGCTTTCCCACTCACCGGCCACCACACCCCCGAGTGTCATCGCCTGACCTATCACCCGGGCGGCTGCCCGCAGGCCGGCCAGCTGGACGTCGAGCGTCAGCGGGGTCAGCGGCCCGGGCAACGCCCCGGTGAGGCACGTCGCGCTGAACACCGGAAACCGCGGATCGATTCGGTCGTCGAACTCGCCCTCCAAGCCCTCCGGCGCGGCGCACTGCAGGGGTGTGCCGTCGGCGGGCTGCAACCGCGGCCGGGGTTCGACCGGCAGCGGCACCCGGCCGGGCAGGTCCGTGGCGCCGGTTGCCTGGAGCCGGCGCCCAGCCAGCCCGCGCGCGGTGTCGGCAACCGCCTCGGTTGCCGACCAACCGAACTCGAACGTCCACTCCTCTTGCGCCGCGGCGACATCCATCTCGGGTGTCAACTGGGTCCAGGTGGCAATCCCATGCACCCGCCGCGGGCCGACCCGTTGCAGCAGCCGCCACGCGGTTATCGTGTTGGTGGCATCCGGGCTCGCGAGGTCGACACTGCCCGTGCGATCGGTGGCCACCGCGAGCACCAGGAAGCGCGCCAGGTCGTCAAGGTGCACGAGCCGCACCGGCTGCGGCGACATCTTGGATCGCAGCAAGCTCGCCACCGTGCGGGCCACCATCCAGTCGGATTGGCGGCCCACCGGCGGCGCGATCCGCACGATCAGGCTGGGCCCCCAGCTGGTGGACACCAGCGACTCGGCCTGCCGGTACAGCTGGGGCTCCCCCGCGGCGTGGGACACGAATAGCAGCCGGGCGCCCGCGCGGGCCGCCGCGTCGGTGACGCGCACAACACCGGTGATGCCGGCACAGCCGGGCGCGTTGGCCTCGATCGGGGCAAGGTGAATCACCGCGTCGGCCTCGTCGGCCAGCTGCTGCAATACCGGATCACTCAGGGACGCGCACACGAAAGAGACCTCCGGATTAAGGCGATCATCCGGGCGCGTCGCGATCCCGGTGACCACATGGCCGGCGGCCACCAGCTGTCGCGCGACGAAGCGCCCGACCGCTCCGCTGACCCCCGTCACTAGGATCCGCACAGCGTCACCTGCCTCACCCGGTGCCTATATCGACAATAGGCATGGCGGCGTGGTTTGTCTGGAAGTTTTGACACGCCTGTAAAACACCGCCGGCCCGCGGAATGTTCTCCGCTCACCGTGTGGCGGAGCTAACACCGCAAATTCGCGGTGCCGTCCGCGTGCACCGCGACCTTGGCACCGGCGATATCCTCATGCACCGTCACCTCGGCCGCTGCGGGGTCGGCGATTGTGGCCAGGGTGCGCGCGCCACCGGGCGTGCGGATCGCCAGAAACGCCTTTTCCGGCCGGCCCTCCCGATCAAACGGTGTGGTCCACGCCTCGACGGTGCCGACGCCCTCCCATTCGGTCACCGCCTCCCGCGCGGGCACTCGGTCGATCACCGGCTGCGGGTTTTCCCAACGGAATTCCCGCGGTGGCTCGGTGGCATACACACCAAAGCTGTGTTTGGTCAGGTAACCGCCGTTGGCGGTGACCAGCCCGCGCCGACCGGGGTTGGCCACCAGCAGCTCGGCCATGGTGGCGATGGCATGCGTGACGTAGTTGCTCCACGGACCACCGGCAAAGGTCAGTCCGCCGGTCACCGTCAGCGGGCGGGCGGGATCATCAATCGGCAGCCCGAGCTCGGCGGCGGCCACCTGGACGGCGGAGGGAAAGCACGAGTAGAGGTCGACATAGTCAATGTCGTCGATGCTCAGGCCCGCCAGTTCCAGCGCCCGCGCACCGGCGACGCGGATCGCGGGCGAGCGGTGTAGCTCGGCACGCTCGGCGATGGCGTAGGTGTCGTGCCCGTCGGTGCCCGCTTGCGGATAGACCCAGCGCTCGCTGGGCACCTGGAGGCGAGCCGCTTCCTCAACGGAGGTCAGGATCAGCGCGGCGGCCTGGTCGACCATGTTGTTGGAGTTCATCAACTTGGTGTAGGGCCAGCTGATCATCCGGTTCTGCCAGCTGGGCCGCCAGATATCGTCAGCGCTGACGGGCCGGCGGATCCACGCGTGCGGATTGTGCACCGCCACGGCGTTAAACCGTGCCCACAGCTCACCGATGCGTCTGCGGTGATCCTCCATCGGCTCACCGGCGGCGATGCGCAGCGCTTGCTCAACCATGGGGTAGACGTACGCCGGCCGGTCCAGCCGGATCCGCAGCTCGGCCGGGCCGGCCAGCGGAACATTGTCCTCGACAACCCGGGCCATCGGAACGGACTCGTCCTGACGCGTCCATCTCAGCTCGCCGCCCCGGGCACGCAGGTGTGTTTTGGTGCGCCAGGTTTCACCACCGGCTATGAGCACCACGCCGGCCCGCCCGTGCCGGATGTCCAGGCACGCCTGGTTGACCAGTGACTGCGGCACGTTGCCGCCGATACCGCTGTAGGTCGTGGCGGGATTGTCGGCGCCGATGCGCTCAGCGAGCAGCAGTCCAGGGTCGCGGTAGTGCGCCGAGAGCAGGTTGACCACCCGGATGCTGTCGACGGCCCGCAGCACCCGGGAAGCGGCGGCCTCCCGCGCGGCCGCCGCCATCAGGTCGACGGGCTCGATTCCAGCCGTTTCGTCGCGCTGGTTGACTTGGCCGTAGCCAATCAACACCGGGGTCTTGGGGTCGACGGGCATTGCGATGGGCACTGCGAAACCTTTCGCGATCATGTCGCGGCGCCGGGGGCGTCGCGACACGTTCCCGAACCTAACACCCCTCGAATCGCCCTGTGGGGGCCGGCGTCCGGGAATCCCGGCGCTGGGCGACGCCACCCGGTGATGGCAGGAGCGTGGGTATACTCGCGGCAAATGCTCAGCGACGTGACCGGGCTGGGCGGGGCACACCCGCTGGCCTCGCAGCTATCGGTGCTGCACCGATTCCGGATTCGCCTTGACGTCGCCGTTGTCGTGACGGTGCTGGTGCTAACGAACCTGGTCGCCCACTTCACCGTCCGGTGGGCAGGCATCGTGGCGGTACCGCTGGCGGCCGTTGGCTTGGTGATTCTGTTGCGGCGCACCGGCCTTGGGTGGGCCGACCTCGGCCTTGACCGGGATCACTGGAAATCCGGGGTAGCCTACGCGCTGGCCGCGGTGGGGATCGTCGCGTCGGCGATTGCCGTGGGCGCGCTGGTGCCGCTGACCCGACCGATGTTCATGAACAGTCATTACGTCACGATTTCCGGGGCGCTGATCGCGTCGATGATCGTCATCCCGCTGCAAACCGTCATCCCGGAGGAGCTGGTATTCCGCGGCGTGCTGCAGGGCGCGCTGCAGCGGGCCTGGGGATTTCGTGGTGTCGCGCTGGGGGGCTCGCTGCTGTTCGGCCTCTGGCACATCGCGACGTCGTTGCGGCTGACCAGCGGCAATGTCGGCTTCACTCGGCTGTTCGGCGGTGGCGTTGCCGGCACGCTGGCCGGTGTGCTGCTGGCCGTGTTGGCCACCGGGGCGGCCGGATTCGTGTTCAGCTGGCTGCGCCGGCGCAGCGGCAGCCTGCTCGCGCCGATTGCGCTGCACTGGTCGTGCAACGGGTTGGGCGCTCTGGCGGCCGCTGTGGTGTGGCAGTTATCCACGTGACGAGTCCATGTGAGTCGTGGCTCAGCCCGCCCCTGGCATCAGCAGCACGGCAGCGCCGGCGATGCGACCGGCGGAAAGGTCGGACAGCGCCCGATCAGCTTGCTCAAGTGGGTACTCCACAGTGGTGACCCGGATGCGATGCCGGCCCGCGAAGTCGAGGAAAGCGCGGGCGTCGGCGCGGGTGTTCGACGTCACCGAACGAACCTGGCGCTCCTGGAACAAGTGTCGTTGGTAATTGAGCCTTGGGATGTCGGTGAGGTGGATGCCGGCAATCGACAACGTGCCACCACGGTCTAACGCCTCCAGCGCGGGCAACACCAGATCGCCGACCGGGGCGAAGAGAATAGCCGAGTCCAGCGGCACCGGAGGCGGGTCGGCTGCCTCCTGCGCCGACGCAGCACCCAGCTCCAACGCCAATTCGCGGGCTTTCGCCCCCCGGGTCATCACGTGGACCTCGGCGCCCTGCGCCAATGCGACCTGCGCGGTGATGTGCGCGCTGCCGCCGAATCCGTAGATCCCCAACCGGCCGCCGGGCGGTAGCTCAGCGCGCAGCAGTGAGCGGTATCCGATGATGCCGGCACACAGCAACGGCGCCAGCTCGCTGTCACTGTATCCGTTTGGCAGATGGTGAGCGTAAGCGGCTGGGACGGTGGCGAATTCGGCATAGCCACCGTCAGCATCCCAGCCGGTGTAGCGCGACTGCGGGCACAGGTTCTCGCTGCCGCGCCGACAGTATGGGCACACCCCGCAGGTGTATCGCAGCCAGGCGATGCCCACCCGGTCCCCCACCGCGAAGCCGTCGCCGGCGTCAGCACCAACTTCGACAACCTCCCCCACCACCTCGTGCCCGGGTATCACCCCCGGGCGGCGCACCGGCAGGTCCCCCTCGGTCACGTGCAGGTCGGTGCGACACACCCCACACGCGTGCACGGCTACCAGCAGCTCCGCGGGGCCGGGGCGCGGCAGCTCGGTGCTCACCCGCTCGAGCGGATGGCTGTCCAAAGGGCCGGGCCGGCGAACCCGCCACGCACTCATCGTCGCTTTAGTCGACCCCATGACCATGCCCCAATACTGCCCCGCCCGCTGGCGGCGCACAGCCGATCGCCAAGATCGCTCATGCCCGGCCGAAAGATCCGCGGTCCCAATAGCATTCCCCACAGCACTGGGGAAGGTGCCCAATAGGGCGTGCCCGGGGCTCAGCCCAGGCAACGCCGTAGCCGTGGGCCCCTGCCCCGGTGCCAACCGTATCGCTAACGCTTAGGTCGCGCGGGTCGTCTGCGACGCGGGCGCGGCCGTGGGGCCGCTTGCAGGCCCTTGGCCCGCGGGTGCCGACGGCGGCACACCGGCGGCGGGCGCCGCGGGCGCCGGTGCGGGGGGTGCCGGTGGCGGAGCGCCAGGGGCGGGTGCGGGGGGCGCCGGCGGCGGGGGCGGTGGAGGTGGCGCCCAGGGCCGCACCGACTGGGCCAGTGTTACCGCCGCAGGCTTGTCCACGGGGTCGTTCGCGGTGCCAAGCCATACGACAAACCAGCGCTGCGGCGGCGAGGCGCTGGCCGCGTTGGGGGCGGTGGTGCCGATGACGCCGGCCCAGATCTGACCGTTCGGCTTGCTGGTGTCACTGAACTTGACCTCGTAGTAGGACGCACTGCCGGTCATCCCGTTGGCCTTCAGCGGCGTGCTTTCCTGATTGATTCGAGTGCCCGGGTAGGGCATGAAGAACTCGCCCATGTCCGAGGCCAGCCGCGTCGCCGCCTTCGCGTTGTCGGCTTCGGCGCTGGCGTAGAGCTTCTGATCCAACCTGCCGAGCACGATCCGGGTGTCGTTGGCGACCGGCGGCGGCTGCCCGGGTTGGGCGGGGCCGATTTGCTTGCTCAACAGCGCCGAGCCGTAGTCGAGGTGGGTAGCGTCTGACTCCACCCAGCCGGCGGGGATGACGAAGCTGAATCCACCGGGGGGATTGTCGACCCGGCCGGCATCCGGCGCGTTCGCTTCGATTGGCGGCTGGACGGCGTTCGGGTCGGTCGCAGGCGGGGGCGCGTTGGGATCGGCAGGCCCCGGCGCGGCATCCGGCGCCGCATTGGGGGCCGGCGAGGGCGACGCCGTCGTGGTGCCCGGCGCCGGGGGTGTGGGATCCGCGATCGCCGACGGCGCCGGTACGGCGATGGCCACAGCGGCCGCGCTGGCCGCCGCCGTGACCGCCAGCGCTACCCACGGGCCGTCGCGGCGCGTCGAGTTCGGATCCGCGTGCTTCATGCCGAAAAACCTACCGTGTTACCTCCGTGACGCAAGTGCGGCTTGCTGACGATGTGATTGCTGCCCCGCTGGTGCGCACCCGAGCAGCCACACGTATCCCGCTCCGGTCCCCGCTTCGGCGGGCGGGCGCGGGGCCGACACGGACCCGCCACCGCCACCGGGTAGCCACGGGGCAACCTCAAAGCTGTCTCGAAACGGTCTCGAAACGGTCCCGAAGCAGACCCGAAGCACAGGACTCCGCCGCCCCGCTAAGGGCTAGTTAGGGCCACGCTAAAGCCAAGTTAGGGCCGAATATTTATCCAAATGGTGCGCGCGTCGTGCCGGCCCGGAGTTCCCTGGCTAGCTACCGTCCAGTAACATCATGGCGATTGATGCCACCACGCGTCCGAACCCGGGCGCCGAGTCTCGGCAGGTGCGGGACGGCCCGGTGAAGCGGTGTCGAGGACAGGGAGGTCATGGCCATGGAGGTGCTGGTCACCGGCGGAGATACCGAGCTGGGGCGCACCGTCGCCGAAGGTTTTCGCGACGCCGGCCACACGGTGACGCTGACAGGTGCGCGCCGCGACGATCTCGAAGTCGCCGCCAAGGAACTCGACGTGGAGGCCATCGTCTGCGACAACACCGACCCTGCCAGCCTCACCGAAGCCCACGGGCTATTTCCACGCCACTTGGACACCCTTGTCAATGTGCCCGCACCGCGCTGGGATCCCGGCGGGCCGCACGGCTATTCCGTTGCGTCCCGGGCGTCCCTTGCGGACCTGGCTGGCGCCTGGCGCCACGCGCTGGACGACACGGCGCTGTCAGCGGTGCTGACCACCCAACTCGTGGCCGATCACCTGCGCTCCGGCGGCTCGATCCTCGCGGTGGTGCCCGAGAATGCGCGCGCGGGCAGCGCCCAGGCGGCGGCCAAGGCTGCGCTGGCGAACTGGGTCGCCGGGCAGGCGGGCGTGTTCGGCGCTCGCGGCATCACCGTCAACGCGATCGCGTGTGGGCGCGGCGCCGCGCCGGGGTATGCGGGTCTGTCCAGGGTCCCGCCGACGGTTGCGGCAGAGATCGCCCGGTTGGCGCTGTTTGTGACCTCCCCCGCGGCTCGCCATGTCACCGGGCAGATGTTGCATGTCAGCAGCGGTGCGCTGACTCGTTGCGGCTAGCGGACCGCTGCCGGTCAAACCCCGAGAGCGTCGGCCGTGGCAGCGGAGTGCCGCAGCTCGCCACGGCGGCTAGGCTGTGCACGGGACCGCCGTCACCGTCAAGGAGCAACCCCGCCTATGAGCCTATGACGCCTATGAGCCTATGAGTAGCCATCCCGGCGCAACTGCCAATCGTCGGCATCAAGTCGTCATCATCGGCTCCGGATTCGGCGGGCTGAACGCGGCCAAGACGCTCGCCCGGGCCGATGTCGACATCAAGCTGATCGCGCGCACCACCCACCACCTGTTCCAGCCGCTGTTGTACCAGGTGGCGACGGGCATCATCTCCGAAGGCGAAATCGCCCCGCCGACCCGGGTGGTGTTGCGCAGGCAGCGCAACGTCCAAGTGCTGCTCGGGGACGTCACCCGGATCGACCTCAGCCGCAAGGTCGTTATCTCGGATTTGCTGGGCCACAGCTACGAAACCGCCTATGACAGCCTGATCGTCGCCGCCGGGGCCGGTCAGTCCTACTTCGGCAACGACCACTTCGCCGAGTTCGCGCCCGGCATGAAATCCATCGACGACGCGCTGGAACTGCGCGGGAGGATCCTGAGCGCGTTCGAACAGGCGGAGCGCTCCCGCGATCCGCAGCGCCGCGAAAAGCTGCTGACCTTCACCGTCATCGGCGCCGGGCCCACCGGGGTGGAGATGGCCGGGCAAATTGCCGAGCTGGCCCGCCATACCCTAAAGGGGGTTTTCCGGCACATCGATCCCACCAAGGCGCGGGTGATCCTGCTCGACGCCGCGCCCGCGGTGCTGCCGTCGATGGGCGACAGGCTCGGCCGGAAGGCGGCCACACGGCTGAAGAGATTGGGCGTGGAGATCCAACTCGGCGCGATGGTCACCAATGTCGACCGCGACGGTATCACGGTCACGGACTCCGATGGCACCATTCGCCGCATCGATTCGGCGTGCAAGGTGTGGTCGGCCGGTGTTTTGGCTAGCCCGCTGGGTCGTGACCTCGCCGAGCAGTCCGGAGCCGAACTGGACCGGGCGGGGCGGGTCAAGGTGCTGCCCGACTTGACCATTCCGGGTCACCCGCAGGTGTTCGTGGTCGGTGACATGGCGGCCGTCGAGGGGGTACCGGGGGTGGCGCAGGGAGCCATTCAGGGAGGCAAGTACGCCGCTAACACGATCAAAGCCGAACTCGCCGGCGCCGATCCGGCGCAGCGGGAGCCGTTTCGGTACTTCGACAAGGGGTCGATGGCCTCGGTGTCGCGGTTCTCAGCGGTCGCCAAGATCGGCCGACTAGAGTTCAGCGGCTTTCTTGCCTGGTTGGCCTGGCTGGTGCTGCACCTGGCGTATTTGGTCGGCTTCAAGAATCAGCTCACCACGCTGCTGTCGTGGACCGTGACTTTCCTGAGCAACCGGCGCAGCCAGCTGACCATCACCGAACAGCAGGCGTTCGCCCGCACCCGGCTCGAGCAGCTGGCGGTACTGGCCGCCGAGGAGCGCCGCGGCGAAGCGCCGAAAGCCGGCTAACCGAACGGCTTTCCGGCTTGCCGGCTTTCCGTGCTTTCCGGCTTCCTGGCTTTCCGAAACCCGGCTGCCTGATCACGGGACCGGCTGGCGCACGCGAGCGGTCGCAGGCGCCTCCGCTCAGCCGTTGGCGAGCTGCCGGTGCAGGTTCTGCAACCGCACCTGACCGCGGGCCACCACCCGATCGGTGGCGTCGCTGATGATCACCAGCCAAAGCTGCTGACGGCGCCCCCGGTGCAGCGGTGTGGCGGTGCCATACACCGTGCCCGAGCCGATGGCGCGCAGAAAGTCGGTGTTGTTGTTGACGCCGACGACGTTGCCGCCGCCCTGAGTCGCCAGCCAGGCGTAGGCCGCGGCGCTGGCCAGGCTCTCGATCATCGAGCAGTAGACCCCGCCGTGCACGATGCCCATCGGCTGCAACAGCTTGGGTGTCACCTCCAGCTGCGCCCGGGTGGCGTCGGGACCGATCTCGGTGAACACCAGCCCCAGTTCCCGGTCGAACGGCGTGGGGAAATCCGGGGGACCGACCGGGGTAAGCGACGACGGCACGCCCATGTGTTTACACCTCGGAGGCTCGAAGCGCCGCAGCCGGGTTCACCTCCACCCCGATGATCAGATCGGGCAGGATTGCCGGTTGCGAGTGCCCGCCGATACGACCGCCGGTAGTAACCGGGTAGGCTGGTTGTCACCGACCGGAAGATGAGTGAACTATGCCCATGCCCAAGCTGACGCGGTTGGGAGACCTGGAACGCTCGGTGATGGATCACCTGTGGTCCGCGCCGGCACCGCAGACCGTCCGCCAGGTCCACGAAGCGTTGTCTGCGCGCCGCGACCTGGCATACACGACCGTGATGACGGTGCTGCAACGGCTGGCGAAGAAGAACCTGGTTTCCCAGATCCGCGACGAGCGGGCGCATCGCTACGCGCCGGTGCACAGCCGCGACGAGCTGGTCGCCGGGCTGATGGTCGATGCGCTGGATCAGGCGGCGGACTCCGGCAGCAGACACGCTGCGCTGGTGCACTTCGTCGAGCGTGTCGGCGCCGACGAAGCCGACGCACTGCGGCGCGCGCTGGCCGAACTGGAATCCGGCCACCGGCAATCCCGCAGAGCGCCGGGTCTGGAGACCGAGGGAGGCTGACAGCGTGTCTGCGCTGGCCTTCACCGTCCTTGCGGTGCTGCTGGCCGGCCCGGTGCCGGCGGTGCTGGCGCGGGCGGCGTGGCCGTTGCGTGCCCCGCGGGCCACGGTGGTGTTGTGGCAGGCGATCGCGCTGGCCGCGGTGCTGTCGGCGTTCAGCGCGGGCATCGCGATCGCCAGCAGGTTGCTGATGCCGGGCGCCAACGGCAGGCCTACCGCCGGCGTCATCGGTGACATCGCCGGGCTCGGCTGGCCGCTGTGGGCGCTGTATGTCGGGGTCTTTATGCTCACCGTGCTGATCGGCGCGCGGCTGGCGGTCGCTGTTCTTCGGGTCGCCGTCGCCACCCGGCGGCGGCGAGCCCATCACCGCATGCTCGTCGACTTGGTCGGCGTCGCGCACGACGCGGCGCCCGCCTTGGGCGCCCGCACCCGAAGCACCCGCGACCTGCGCGTCTTGGATGTGGCGCAGCCGCTCGCCTACTGCCTGCCCGGGGTGCGCAGCCGCGTGGTGGTCAGCGAGGGGGCGCTGAGCAGCCTCACCGACGACGAAGTCGCCGCGATCCTCAGCCACGAACGCGCCCACCTGCGCGCTCGTCATGACCTTGTGCTAGAGGCCTTCACCGCGGTGCACGCCGCGTTTCCCCGAGTGGTCCGCAGCGCCTGCGCGCTGGACGCGGTGCGGCTGCTGGTCGAGCTGTTAGCCGATGACGCCGCGGTGCGCGCCGCCGGACGTACCCCCCTGGCTCGGGCATTGGTCACATGCGCGGCCGCGCAGCCCCCGGCGGGCGCGCTGGCCGCCGGGGGCCCCACTACCGTGCTGCGGGTGCGCCGACTGTCGGGCCGCGGCAACAGCGTGGCGTTGTCGGCGGCCACCTACCTGGCTGCGGCGGCGGTGCTGGTGGTGCCCACTGTGGCGCTGGCCGTCCCGTGGCTTATCGAACTGCGCCGGCTTTTCACCGGCTAGCCGACATGGAGGCCACCTCCGAAGGAGGCGCGACAACATACATGGGCTCGACGCAACCGGGCACTGACGCCGCCACCGCCCAGATCGGGGTCACCGGTCTGGGTGTGATGGGCTCTAGCATCGCCCGTAACTTCGCCCGGCACGGCTACACCGTGGCCGTGCACAACCGGTCGGTCGCCAAAACCGATGCGCTGCTGGCCGAGCATGGCTCCGAGGGCAGCTTCGTGCGCGCTGAGACCATCCCCGACCTGTTGGCTGCGCTGGGAAAGCCGCGTCGTGTGCTGATCATGGTCAACGCCGGGGAGGCCACCGATGCCGTCATCGACCAGCTTGCCGCGGCCATGGATCCCGGCGACATCATCATCGACGGCGGCAACGCGCTCTACACCGACACCATCCGCCGCGAGAAGGCGATGGCGCGGCGCGGTCTGCACTTCGTCGGCGCCGGCATCTCCGGAGGCGAAGAGGGCGCGCTGACGGGGCCGTCGATCATGGCCGGCGGATCCGCGGAGTCGTATGCATCGCTGGGCCCCATGCTGGAAAAGATCTCCGCCCACGTCGACGGTGTGCCGTGTTGTGCCCACGTCGGCCCCGATGGGTCCGGGCATTTTGCGAAGATGGTGCACAACGGCATCGAGTACTGCGATATGCAGCTGATCGGCGAGGCCTATCAACTGTTACGCGACGGCCTGGGGCTCAGCGCACCGCGGATCGCCGATGTGGTCGCCGAGTGGAACACCGGCGATCTGGACAGCTATTTGGTGCAGATCACCGCGGAGGTGTTGCGACAGCCCGATGCCAAGACCGGCAAACCGCTGGTGGACGTCATCCTCGACGAGGCCGAGCAGAAAGGCACCGGTCGTTGGACCGTCCAGTCGGCGCTCGACCTGGGCGTGCCGGTGACCGGGATCGCCGAGGCGGTGTTCGCCCGTGCGCTGTCGGGCGCGGTCGGGCAACGCCGGGCCGCCGTCGGGCTGGCGGCGGGCAGGCTGGCCGAGCGTCCCGGCGACCCCGACACGTTCACCGAGGACATCCGCCGGGCCCTGTTCGCTTCGAAGATCATCGCGTACGCGCAGGGCTTCAACCAGATCCAGGCCGGCAGCGCCGAATACGGCTGGGGCATCGCGCCCGGCGATCTGGCGACCATCTGGCGCGGCGGCTGCATCATCCGCGCGAAGTTCCTCGACCGCATCAAAGCGGCCTTCGACGCCGACCCCAACCTGGCCACCCTGATCGTCGCGCCGTATTTCCGCAGCGCACTCGAATCGGCGATCGACAGTTGGCGGCGCGTGGTGTGCACCGCGACCCAACGGGGTATCCCGATCCCGGGCTTCGCCTCGGCGTTGTCGTATTACGATGCGCTGCGCGCCGAGCGGCTGCCCGCCGCGCTCACCCAAGCCCAGCGCGACTTCTTCGGGGCGCACACCTACCGGCGGATCGACGAGCCTGGCTCGTTTCACACGCTGTGGAGCGGGGACCGCAGCGAAATACCGGCGTAGCCGATCTAATAGGGGGCGCGAGCGCAACCAATGAGGTTTTTGGACGGGCACCGGCCCGGATACGACCTGACCTACGATGACGTGTTCATCATGCCCAACCGCTCGGATGTGGCATCCCGATTCGACGTCGACCTGTCGACCCACGATGGCTCCGGGACCACTATCCCGGTGGTGGTCGCCAACATGAGCGCGGTGGCCGGGCGGCGGATGGCCGAGACCGTTGCCCGACGCGGCGGGATCGTGATACTGCCGCAAGACCTTCCGATCACCGCGGTCAAACAGACGGTGGATTTCGTCAAAAGCCGTGACCTCGTCGTCGACACCCCGGTGATCCTGGGGCCCGACGACTCGGTGTCCGACGCGACCGCGCTGATCCACAAGCGGGCGCACGGCGCGGCGGTGGTGGTTTCCGACGGCCGCCCGATCGGCCTGGTGACCGAGGCGTCCTGCATGGGGGTGGACCGCTTCACCCGGGTGCGCGATGTCGCGGTCACCGACTTTGTGACCGCCCCGGCGGGTACCGATCCGCGTAAGGTTTTCGATCTGCTCGAGCACGCCCCGATCGACCTCGCGGTGTTAACCAGCGCCGACGGCACGCTGGCGGGGGTGCTGACCCGCGCCGGGGCGATCCGCGCCGGCATCTACACGCCGGCCGTCGACGCTACGGGGCGGTTGCGCATCGGCGCGGCGCTCGGCATCAGCGGCGACGCCGCCGCCAGGGCCCAGGCCCTGGTGCAGGCCGGTGTCGACCTGGTGGTGATCGACACCGCGCACGGACACCAGGAGAAGACGCTGGAGGCGATCAGGGCGGTCAGCTCGCTGGAGCTGGGCGTGCCCCTGGCCGCGGGCAACGTGGTGTCCGCCGAGGGCACCCGAGACCTGATCGGCGCGGGCGCGAACATCGTCAAGGTCGGTGTCGGCCCCGGTGCCATGTGCACCACCCGCATGATGACCGGGGTGGGACGGCCCCAGTTCTCCGCCGTTCTCGAATGTGCCCGTGCAGCAAAAGAACTCGATGCCCACGTGTGGGCCGACGGCGGCGTCCGCCACCCGCGGGACGTGGCGCTCGCGCTGGCTGCCGGTGCGTCGAACGTGATGATCGGCTCGTGGTTCGCCGGCACCTACGAATCCCCCGGCGACCTGATGCGTGACCGTGACAACCGTCCGTACAAGGAGAGCTACGGAATGGCGTCCAAGCGGGCGGTGGTCGCCCGCACCGCCGCGGACAGCGCCTATGACAGCGCTCGCAAAGCGTTGTTCGAGGAAGGGATTTCGACGTCGCGGATGGGACTGGACCCCGACCGTGGCGGCGTTGAGGATCTGATCGACCACATCACCTCCGGGGTGCGCAGCACCTGCACCTACGTCGGCGCTGCGACGCTGGCGGAATTGCACGAGCGTGCCGTGATCGGCGTGCAGTCCATCGCGGGTTTTGCCGAGGGCCATCCGCTGCCCTTCGGCTGGTGACCCGCTCGTGGCGGAGGTTGGCGGTGGCGGCGGTGGTCTTCGCTAGCATGTGAGCTTCAAGCCGCAGCAACGCGCTGTGCGGCATCGAGCGAAAGGGATCACGTGCCGCAGGCACCCGTTGAGGCCGTGGGCTTCCGGGCCAAGCGGTCGCCCGGGTTATTGCACCGATGAACATCACCGTCACCGTGCTCAGCCTGATGGCTATCGCGGTGCTCACCGCGGGCACCGCGATGTTTGTTGCCGCCGAATTCTCGCTGACCGCCCTGGAGCGCAGCACCGTCGAAGCCAACGCCCGCGGCGGTGACCGCCGAGGGCGCTACCTCCAGCACGCACACCACACGTTGTCGTTTCAGCTGTCCGGTGCCCAGCTGGGGATTTCCATCACCACTTTGGCGACGGGCTACCTCACCGAGCCCATGGTTGCCGACCTGCCGCACCCGGTGATGGATGCCCTGGGGGTACCCGACCGGGTCGCGGACGGGATCACCGCGTTCGCGGCGTTGGCGGTCGTCACGTCATTGGCCATGGTGTTCGGCGAGCTGGTGCCGAAAAACCTCGCCGTGGCGCGCCCGCTTCCCGTCGCCCGTGCCGTCGTGGGCCTGCAGCTGGCGTTCGCCTGGCTCATGACGCCGACCATTCGGCTGACGAACGGAACGGCGAACTGGATACTGCGACGGCTGGGTGTCCAGCCCACCCAAAAGCTGCGGTCCGCCCGCTCGGCGCAGGAGCTGTTGTCGCTGGTGCACACCTCGGCGCGCAGCGGCACCCTGGACCCCACCACAGCGGGGCTGGTACGCCGATCACTGCAGTTTGGCGCGCTGACAGCCGAGGAGTTGATGACACCCCGGTCGAAAGTTGTGGCGCTGCAAACCGGCGACACCGTCGCCGAGCTGGCGGCCACCGCCGCGGAAACGGGGTTCTCCCGCTTTCCGATCGTGGACGGCGACCTCGATGACCCCGTCGGCATCGTGCACGTCAAACAGATTTTCGAGGTGGCTCCCGAGGAGCGCGCCCACACGCCGCTCACCGCTATCGCCAAGCCGGTGGCGGTGGTGCCGTCGACGCTGGACGGCGACGCGGTGATGGCCCAAATCCGCGGTAGTGACCTGCAGGCCGCGCTGGTGGTCGACGAGTACGGGGGCACCGCGGGCATGGTCACGATGGAGGATCTGATCGAGGAGATCGTGGGCGACGTCCGCGACGAGCACGACGACGCCACCCCCGATGTGGTGGCCGCCGGCGGCGGATGGCGGGTCTCCGGCCTGTTACGCATCGATGAAGTGGCCGCGGCCACGGGCTATCGGGCTCCCGAGGGCGAATACGAGACGATCGGCGGGCTGGTGCTGGCGCGGCTCGGCCACATTCCAGCCGTCGGCGAGACGGTGGAACTGGTGGCATTCGACCCGCAGGGGCGTGCCGATCACCCAGCGCACTGGCTGGCGACCGTGGTGCGGATGGACGGCCGGCGCATCGACCTGCTCGAGCTCCGGCCGGGTGGCGGGGGGAGCCGGCGCGAGCGGAGGCACCGATGACGGATGTGCTGCGCGTGCTGCTGACCGTCGTGCTGATTGGCACCAACGCGTTCTTCGTGGGGGCGGAATTCGCGCTCATCTCGGCGCGCCGCGACCGGCTGGGAGCGCTGGCCGAACACGGCAAACGCCGCGCCGTCACGGCGCTGCGAGCCGGTGAGCAACTTCCGCTGATGTTCGCGGGCGCCCAGCTGGGAATCACGGTGTCCTCGATCCTGCTGGGCCGCATCGGCCAGCCCGCGGTGGCCGATGTGCTGGAGCGGCCCTTGCGCGCGGCGGGGCTCTCCGATGGGCTGCTGCAACCGGTGTCGTTCGTGGTGGCGCTGGTCGTCGTGGTGACGTTGCACGTGCTGCTGGGCGAAATGGTGCCGAAGAATATCGCCATCGCCGGCCCGGAGCAGGCCGCAATGCTGTTGATCCCGCCCTATTTGGCCTACCTGAGGGTGGCCGGCCCGGTTATCCGGTGGTACAACTGGTGCGCCCGGGTAACTTTGCGGGCGCTGCGGGTGGCGCCCAAGGACGAGTTCGACGTCACCGTCTCCACCGTCGAACTCAGCGAGATGATCGCCGAATCGGTGTCGGAAGGGTTACTGGATCGCGAGGAGCACACCCGGCTCACCCGGGCGCTGCAGATTCGCAACCGCGTGGTCGCCGACGTCGCGGTGCCGCTGGCCGATGTTCGGGCGGTGCCGGTGGCCACCGAGGGCTCCGGACCGATGGTCGCAGCGCTCGAGCGAGCGCTGGCCGAGACCGGCTACTCGCGGTTTCCGGTGCAGGGCGCAGACCGCAACTTCGTCGGGTATGTGCACATCAAGGACGTGTTGGCACTCGCCGACGATCGGCACGCCGTGGTTGATCTGGCGGCGGTGCGCCCGCTGCCACTGCTCGGCGAGTCGACGCCGCTGGCGGAAGCCCTCTCGCAGCTACGCCGCACCAATAGCCATCTGGCGCTGGTGACCGCCGCGAACGGCGCTGTGGTCGCGATGGTGGCACTCGCCGATTTGGTGGGTGAGCTGGTCGGCGCCGCGGGTGACGGAACGCGCCAGGTCTGACGTGGCACGGGCCGGACGTGTCTCGGGTCGGGCGGAACTCCGCACCCGCTGCGGGCTGGATGACGTCAGCAACGACGAGTACCCTCCGATGGTCGCCGACCGGTGGGAACCCCGGAGGCGCCCCGACGGAGCGTTGCCAGCGGCCGGTTACAGAACATGCCCCGCCCCTTGGGGCGGTATCGCCGCCCGGTGTGACCTGCCGGAGCGGGGTTGCGAAACGTGGTGGTCGTGCCGCGGCCGGTAGGCTGAGCTAGTTGCCGGTGAGTTGCCGACGAGGAGGGTACTTGATGACCGATCGCGTGCCGGTGGGAAACCTGCGCGTCGCCCGCGTGCTCTACGACTTCATCAACAACGAGGCTCTGCCCGGTACCGACGTCGACCCGGACGGTTTCTGGGCGGGCGCGGACAAGGTCATCACCGACCTCACCCCCAAAAACCAGGAGCTGCTGGCTCGCCGCGACGAGCTGCAGGCTCAGATCGACCGGTGGCACCGCCACCACGTCATCGAGCCGCACGACTCGGAGGCCTACCGTCAATTCCTCACCCAGATCGGCTATCTGCTGCCCGAACCCGACGACTTCACCATCACCACGTCCGGTGTCGACGACGAGATCGCCGTGACGGCCGGCCCGCAGCTGGTGGTGCCGGTGCTCAACGCGCGGTTCGCGCTGAACGCGGTCAACGCCCGCTGGGGCTCGCTGTATGACGCGCTGTATGGCACCGATGTCATCCCGGAGGCCGGGGGCGCCCACCGGGGTGCCGGCTACAATCCCGTGCGCGGCGAGAGGGTAATCGCCTATGCCCGCAAGTTCCTCGATGACGCCGTTCCGCTGGGCAACGGCTCCTGGTCGGAGGCCACGGGTCTGTCCGTCGAGAGCGGCCAGCTGGTCGTCGCCTTGGCCAACGGGCTGCGCACCACATTAGCGACCGGCGGCCAGCTCGCCGGCTACACCGGCGAGCCCGAGACACCGGCGTCGGTGCTGCTGGTCAACCACGGCCTGCACATCGACATCCTCATCGATCCGCATTCGCCGATCGGCACGACCGACCGCGCCGGGATCAAAGACGTGATCCTGGAGTCGGCCATCACCACGATCATCGACTTCGAGGACTCGGTGGCCGCCGTCGACGCCGACGACAAGGTGCACGGCTACCGCAACTGGCTGGGCCTGAACAAAGGCGACCTGACCGCAGAGGTCACCAAGGACGGCAGGACCTTCACCCGCGTGCTCAACGGCGATCGCCGCTACACCGCGCCCGACGGCAGCATGTTCACCCTGCCCGGGCGCAGCCTGATGTTCGTGCGCAACGTGGGCCACCTGCTGACCAACGACGCCATCGTTGACAGCGACGGCAACGAGGTGTTCGAGGGCATCATGGACGCGTTGTTCACCGGCCTGATCGCGATCCACGGGCTGAAGGCCAGCGATGTCAACGGGCCGCTGGTCAACAGCCGCACCGGTGCCATCTACATCGTCAAACCGAAGATGCACGGCCCCGAGGAAGTCGCGTTTACCGGCGAGCTGTTCAGCCGGGTCGAAGACGTGCTGGGGTTGCCGCAGACCACCCTCAAGGTCGGGGTGATGGACGAGGAGCGGCGCACCAGCGTCAACCTGAAAGCCTGCATCAAGGCCGCGGCCGACCGGGTGGTGTTCATCAACACCGGTTTCCTGGACCGCACCGGCGACGAAATCCACACTTCGATGGAGGCCGGGCCGATGGTGCGCAAGGGTGCCATGAAAACCCAGCCGTGGATCCTTGCCTACGAAGACAACAACGTCGACGTCGGGCTGGCGGCCGGGTTCACCGGCCGCGCTCAGATCGGCAAAGGCATGTGGACCGCAACCGAGCTGATGGCCGACATGGTCGAGCAAAAGATCGCTCAGCCCCGCGCCGGCGCCAGCACCGCGTGGGTGCCCTCACCCACCGCGGCCACCCTGCATGCGTTGCACTACCACCAGGTCGACGTGCTCGCGGTGCAGCGGCAACTTGCCGGCCAGAAGCGCACCACCATCGACCAGTTGTTGAGCATTCCGCTGGCGAAAGAACTGGCCTGGGCTCCGGAGGAGATCCGCGAAGAGGTCGACAACAACTGCCAGTCGATCCTGGGCTACGTGGTGCGCTGGATCGACCAGGGCGTCGGCTGTTCGAAGGTGCCCGACATCCACAACATCGCCTTGATGGAAGACCGTGCCACGCTGCGGATCTCCAGCCAATTGCTGGCCAACTGGCTACGCCACGGGGTGATCACCGCCGAGGACGTGCGGGCCGGTCTGGAGCGGATGGCCCCGATGGTCGACCGGCAGAACGCCGGGGACCCCAACTACCGGCCGATGGCGCCGCACTTCGATGACAGCATCGCGTTTCTGGCTGCTCAGGACCTGATTTTGGCCGGGGCACAGCAGCCAAACGGCTATACCGAGCCGATTCTGCATCGGCGCCGGCGGGAGCGTAAGGCCCGCGACCACGCGTGATCGCTGGGCGCGGCGGGCCGGCCCGCCGCCTGGCTAGACTCGGAATGCAGCCGACAACGGGGCGAGCGATGGTGGGTCGACGGCGTCAACGGAGAGGAGTCGGACACCGGCATGGGTAGGCACAGCATGCCCGAGCCCGGGGATTCGGCCGGCGAGCCGTTTGACGCGGACCCGGATTTCCCCAACCCTGCCAACGGGCCGTTCCCGGCCGCGGCGCGGCCCACCGGCGGTCATCGCAGCGGTGCGCAGTGGCGCGGCGGCCACCGCGGCGAGGGCGGCCGACGCGGGGTCAGTATCGGGGTGATCGCCGCCCTGGTTGCTGTGGTCGTGGCGGTGGCGACGGTGATTGCCTGGCGCTTCTTCGGGATGGCGCTGTCCAACCGCGCCCAGCTGGCTGCCGGGCGCTGCGTCGGCGCCAAAGAGACGGTGGCCGTCATCGCCGATCCCGCCATCGCCGAAGCGGTCCAGGAATTCGCCGAACGGTACAACACGACGGCAACCCCGGTGGGTGACCGCTGCGTCGCGGTGAGCGTCAAACCCGCGGGCTCCGAGGCCGTCGTCAATGGCTTCCTCGGCGACTGGCCCGCCGACCTTGGCGCCCGCCCCGCGCTGTGGATTCCGGCCAGCTCGGTTTCGACGGCGCGGCTGACTGCCGCCGCGGGCCGGCAAACCGTCAGCGACAGCCGCTCGCTGGCAACCTCGCCGGTGCTGCTGGCGGTCCGGCCCGAACTCCGCCGAGCCCTTGCCCAGCAGACGTGGGCGACGCTGCCCGGCCTGCAAACCGCACCCGATGCGCTGGCGGCTTTGCACCTGCCGGGGTGGGGATCGCTGCGGCTGGCCTTGCCGGTCAGCGGGAACGGTGATGCCGCCTTTCTGGCCGCGGAGGCGGTTGCCGCGGCATCGGCGCCTCCCGGGGCACCGGCTACCACCGGGACCGGTGCGGCGCGCACCCTGGTTGACGCGCAACCGAAACTGCCGGACAACTCCCTGGCAGCGGCTTTGAACGCGCTGCTTGCGCCCGGTGACCCGGCCGTCGCGCCGGTGCACGCGGTCGTCACCACCGAGCAGCAGCTGTTCCAGCGCAGCCAGGCGACGCCCGAGGCTGAGAGCACGTTGAGCTCCTGGCTGCCGCCCGGGCCGGTCGCGGTTGCCGACTATCCGACGGTGCTGCTGCGGGGTTCGTGGCTATCGCCCGAGCAAGTCACCGCCGCCAGCGCGTTTGCCCGGTTCATGCACAAGCCCGACCAGCTCGCGGTGCTGGCCAAAGCCGGCTTCCGCGTGCCCGGCGTGAAGCCGCCCCCCAGCGACGTCACCAGCTTTGCGGCGCTACCCTCGACGCTGGCGGTGGGCGACGACCCGCTGCGCGCCACCCTGGCCGACGCGCTGACCGCTCCGCCGAGCGGGCCCGCCGTGATCATCATGCTGGACCAGTCGATGGCCACCGAAGAGGGTGGCCATACCCGGCTGGCCAATGTGATCGGCGCGCTGGGCGACCGGATTAGGGCGCTGCCGGCGACGTCGGTGCTCGGGCTGTGGAGCTTTGATGGCATCGAAGGGCGCACGGAGGTGCCCAGCGGTCCGTTAGACGAGCCCGTACACGGTCAGCCCCGCTCCCAAGCGCTGCTGGCCGCGCTGGACAACCAGCATTCCATCCCCGGTGGAGCGGTGTCGCTTACCACTTTGCGGTTGGTTTACCGCGACGCGCTGGCCAATTTCCAGTCGGGCCGCCCTAATTCGGTGCTGGTCATCACCGCCGGACCGCACACCGACCGAACGCTGGACGGGCCGGGGCTGCAAGCCTTCATCCGCCAAAGCGCAGACCCGGACAAGCCGGTGGCGGTCAACATCATCGACTTCGGCAGCGACCCCGACCGACCGACCTGGGAGGCGGTGGCCCGGCTCAGCGGCGGCGGCTACCAGAACCTGGCGACCTCGGCCTCTCCCGAGCTGGCCGCGACGGTGGCCCGCTTCTTGGGCTGACAGCCAGCGGCTCTCGCCCCCCGGTGCGCCGGTCTCGGCCGATCCGCCCCGCCGCGGGGTCGCTGATAGCATCGCAGCGACACCTAGGAGCGCGATGAGTGTCGATTTCACCCCCGATCCTCGGCTGTATCCATTCGTGTCACGCTGGTTCGACAGCACCAGGGGCCGCCTGCACTATGTCGACGAGGGCCCGACTCGTTCTCAAGGCCCGCCGATCCTGCTGTGCCACGGCAACCCGACCTGGAGCTTTTTGTACCGCGACATCATCATCGCGCTGCGCGACCGCTTCCGCTGTGTCGCACCGGACTACCTCGGTTTCGGGTTGTCCGAGCGCCCGGCGGGATTCGGATACACGATCGCCGAGCACGCGGGGGTGATCGGCGAGCTGGTCGATCATCTCGGCCTCGACGGCTACCTGACGATGGGTCAGGACTGGGGCGGGCCAATCAGCATGGCGGTCAACGTGGCGCGGGCGGATCGGGTGCGCGGCATCGTCTTGGGCAACACCTGGTTCTGGCCGGCGGACACGCTACCGATGAAGGCCTTCGGCGCACTCATGTCCAGCCGCCCGATGCAGTACGCGATTCTGCAGCGCAATTTCTTCGTCGAGCGGCTGATTCCCGCGGGCACCGGCCGCCGGCTCAGCGCCGCGGTGATGGCGCACTACCGGGCGGCCCAGCCCAGCCCGCAGGACCGGGTGGGCGTGGCGCGCATGCCCACCGAGATCCGGGCCGCCCGGCCGCTGCTGGAACGGCTCGCGCGGGACGTGCCCGCCGCGCTGGGCGCCAAGCCCGCCTTGCTGGTCTGGGGTATGAAGGATCCGGCATTCCGGCCCGGTCCGATGATTCCGCGGATGCGCGCCGCCTTCCCCGACCACGTCGTCGTGGAGTTGCCCGGCGCGAAGCATTTCATCCAGGAGGACGCCCCCGACGCGATCGCGGCGGCGATCGCGTCGCGGTTCAGCTGAGCTGTGAGGCGTACGACGGCGCCTGCGGCCGCACGCAAATGAGGTTGCGGTCGCCGTAGGCGTTGTCGATGCGGCGCACCGGCGGCCACACCTTGGGGCGGAAGGCTTTGCCGAGCGGGTAGGCGGCCTCTTCCCGGGTGTACGGGTGATCCCAGTCGGACACCAGCAGGCAATCGGCGGTGTGTGGCGCGCCCCGCAGCGGGTTGTCGTCGACGGGCCACCGCCCCGCGGCCACTTTGTCGACCTCGCCGCGGATCGCGATCATGGCCTCGCAGAACGCGTCGACCTCGGCCAGGCTCTCGCTTTCGGTGGGCTCCACCATCAGCGTTCCAGGCACCGGGAAGCTCATTGTTGGTGCGTGAAAACCGTAGTCCGCCAATCGTTTGGCGACGTCGTCGACGGTCACGCCGGTGGCCTTGGTGATCGGGCGCAGATCCAGGATGCACTCGTGGGCGACCATCCCGTTCTCCCCGGTGTAGAGCACCGGGTAGTACCGGTCGAGCCGGCGGGCGATGTAGTTCGCCGCCGCGATCGCGGTCAGCGACGCTGCCCGCAGGCCGGCGGCACCCATCATCCTGATGTAGGCCCAGCTGATCGGCAGGATCGACGCCGACCCGTAAGGCGCCGAGGCCACCGGGCGACCCGGCGGCAGCTCGGGGGCATACGGATGACCCGGCAGAAACGGCGCCAGATGCGCGCGGGCCACCAGCGGTCCGACGCCCGGGCCCCCGCCACCGTGCGGGATGCAGAACGTCTTGTGCAGGTTGAGATGACTGATGTCGCCGCCGAATTTCCCGGGCCGGGCCAGGCCGATCAGCGCGTTGAGGTTGGCGCCGTCGACGTAGACCTGCCCGCCGGCGTCGTGGACGGCGGCGCAGATCGCGGCGATGTCGCGTTCGTACACGCCATGGGTGGACGGGTAGGTGATCATCAGCGCGGACACCCGGCCCGCGTGCTCGTCGATCTTGGCACGCAGATCATCAAGGTCGACGTCACCGTTGCCGCGGCAGGCCACCACGACCACCCGTAGCCCGGCCAGCGCCGCCGACGCGGCGTTGGTGCCGTGCGCGCTCGACGGAATCAGGCAGACATCGCGGTGCGGTTCGCCGCGGCTAGCATGATAGCCGCGGATCGCCAGCAGGCCCGCGTACTCCCCCTGCGAGCCGGCGTTGGGCTGCAGCGATACCGCCTCATAGCCGCTGAGCTGTGCGAGCCAGCTGCCCAGCTGGTCGATGAGCTTACGCAAGCCCACGGTGTCGCCCGCCGGGGCGAACGGGTGCAGCCGCGCGAACTCCGGCCAGGTGATCGGCTCCATCTCGGCGGCGGCGTTCAGTTTCATGGTGCACGAGCCGAGCGGAATCATGCTGCGGTCCAAGGCGATGTCCTGATCGGCAAGCCGGCGCAGGTAGCGCATCATCGACGTCTCGGTGCGATAGCTGGTGAACACCGGGTGCGTCAGAAACTCCGACGTGCGGGTGGCGATATCCGGGCCGTGGAACTCCCGCGCCGGCCGGGCCCCGAACGCGGCCAGCACGGCGGTGACATGCTCGTCGGTGGTGGTCTCGTCGCAGGCGACCGATACGTGATCGTCGTCCACCTTCCACACGTTGATACCGCGCTCTTTGGCGGCGGCCTGCACCTGGGCGGCCCGCCCGGGAACCCGGGCCAGCACGGTATCGAAGAACGCCGGATGCGCCACCTCGATCCCGGCTTCGGTCAGCCCGGCGGCCAGGTGACGAGCATGCGAGTGTACGCGGCGCGCAATGGCGGTCAGGCCCTCGGCGCCGTGGTAGCTGGCATACATCGCGGCCATCACCGCGAGCAGCACCTGCGCGGTGCAGATGTTGCTGGTCGCCTTGTCCCGGCGGATGTGCTGCTCACGGGCCTGCAACGCCAACCGGTAGGCCGGCGTTCCGGCGGCGTCGACCGAGACGCCCACCAGCCGGCCGGGAAGCTGACGGGTGTAGGCGGCGCGCACCGCCAGATACGCGGCATGCGGCCCGCCGAACCCCATCGGCACCCCGAACCGTTGCGTCGTCCCGAACGCGACGTCCGCCCCGATCTCGCCGGGCGGGGTGATCAGCGTCAGCGCCAACAGGTCCGCGCCGACGGCGACCAGTGCGCCGCGGTCATGTGCCTGCGCCACCAACCCGGACCAGTCGGTGATCCGGCCGCTGGCGCCCGGCAGCTGGACGATGACGCCGAAGAACTCCTCCCCTGTCGGCAGGCCAGCACGCAGATCGAGGGTGACGATCTCGATGCCCAGCGGCTCGGCGTGGCCGGCCAGCACCGCCGCGCTCTGGGGGAACAGGTCCACGTCGACGGCCAGCCGGTGCGACCCGCCCCGCGCGCTGCGGTGCATCAGCGTCATCGCCTCGGCGGCCGCACTGGCCTCGTCGAGCAGCGACGCGTTGGCGACCTCCAGGCCAGTGAGGTCGCACACCATCGTTTGAAAATTCAGCAACGCTTCCAGCCGACCCTGGCTGATCTCCGCCTGGTAGGGCGTGTACGAGGTGTACCACGCCGGGTTTTGCAAAATGCCTCGCCTCAGCACCGGGGGCGTAATGGTGTCGTAGAAGCCCTGCCCGATCATCGACACCGCGACGGTGTTCTCATCGGCCATCGCACGCAGCTCGGTCAGCGCCTGGGCTTCGCTGGCAGGCGGCGGCAAGTGCTCCAGGCCGGGTGCCGCACCGGTGTCGGCCGGGGTGTCGAGGATGCTCGCGGGCAGCGCTTTGACCGCCAGGTCGTCGAGGGTGTTAACGCCGATGACGGCGAGCATGGCCGCGATTTCCTCACTATCCGGGCCGATGTGCCGGTCGGCGAATGCGCGGGGGGCGGTGACAGAGTCCGGGTCGGCCATCGAAACTCCTGACGTCAGAGCGGAACCACCACCGGCTGGCTACCCGGCTCGCCCCCCAAGCGGGGATACCCGCGGGCCGTGCGGCCCCCGGGTTCGCCGAGTGCGCCGTGTCCCTCTCCCTCTGTCGTCGACCCGCGCCGGGTGCCTGAGAGATTCGACCACTGATGCCTGGTCTTTCCCCATCGGCGGGTGACCCGAGCACGCGGGCCACCGCTTTCCAGAGGCATCGAAGTCTGGTGCGGTCCGGGTGCCTGAGAGGTTGACGGAGAGGTGCTGCTCCTTCGGCGTCCGTGGCTGGCCGTCACGGAACTCTCCCGCACCAGCGCGATGCGAAGGCGATTTTACCCACCGGTGGTGCCGGCAGGACTGGGCGGCGGTATAGCAGCGGTCCGCCGCCATGCCGGGCTGACCGCGCTGAAGACGGGAACCGTGCTCACGGGTACCCCCTCCACCGGATCGGCTCCGACGCCGTGGGTTTGCTACGGATCATCACCCAAGACGGCGCGCAGCACGCAAGAGCGGCAGCGATCCGCCGGGTAGCCGATTGCGGGCGATCGGCCGGCGCAGTCGGCCACCGTCGTGCCGACATCGTCGAGGCGGCGTTCGTCACCCAGTGCGAAATCCAGTACGGCGGCGTCCGCCGGCCATCCTCAGCCGATCTTGCGGTCGCGGTGTTTGCGCCGCGACGCGAGCTCATCCTCTGGGGCCGCGATCGACTCGCCGCCGTCGGCGCGTTCTCCGGGAAAGTCCGCAATCACACCGGTGAGCTCGCGCATCGCACCAGACACCGCGATACCGAAGACTCCCTGCCCGCCCTGCAGCAGATCGACGACCTCCTCCGCGGACGTGCACTCGTAGACGGTCGTGCCGTCGGAGAACAGGGTGATGTTGGCCAAATCCTGGACGCCACGCCGGCGCAAATGATCGACGGCGACCCGGATGTTGTGCAGTGAGATCCCGGTGTCGAGCAGCCGCTTGACAATCTTGAGGACCAGCAGGTCCTTGAACGAATAGAGCCGCTGGCTGCCAGAACCTGCCGCGCTGCGGATCGACGGCACGACCAGCGAGGTGCGCGCCCAATAGTCCAACTGGCGGTAGGTGATTCCGGCTATCTGACAGGCACTCGGGCCTCGGTAGCCGACCAGCTCATCAGGTATCGAATCGTCGGGGAACAGGCCGTCTTGCACGGGCTCGCTCGGGACCGGGGCGGTCCCGTCACGGTCGGCCGCGGTGTCCTCGGGGCTGGGTCCGGCAGCGGCGTCTGAGTGGTCCGCAAACTCGAGCTGGTCTTGATGTGGTTGCTCGCCCACGGTGTTTCCTCTCGGCGATCGCGCTCATCGTCACTGGCTGCCCCGGCAGTTGCTCAGGCCCGAGTGCTTGAGAGCATACGCTTTCCGACGAGCCGTCTGCTCATCATCGCCCTCAAAGTATGGCGATCCTTCGGGTTGCTCACCGCTATCCGCGGGGCGTGTCGGCTGCGCTGTCGCATCTGAGACCCATCCGTGATGCGGCGCGTGGGTTTGTCCGCGACCCGCACCCCGCCGTTCGGTGGCCAGGGTGTTAGGTGGCCTTGAAATCGTCGGGCGACACGCTGTCGAGGAACTCCTTGAACTTCTCCACCTCGTCCTCCCGGACAGCTCCAGCGGACTCCGCGTCGGTACTGTCCGGGATAAGTAGGCCAGCCTCGGCGAGTACCGCCTCCTCAACATAGATCGGCACACCGACCCGCAGCGCGATCGCCACCGAGTCCGACGGTCGCGCGGACACCCTGATGTTCCGGTCGAAGATCAGATCCGCGTAAAAAGTGCCCTCCTGCAAATCGACGATCCGCACCTCCTTAAGCGAATGCCCAAGCGCGGCAATAACATCGCGGATCAGGTCATGTGTCAGAGGCCGGGGCGGCTCCACGCCCTGCTGCTCGAGCGCGATGGCTGCGGCCTCCGCCTGGCCGATCCAGATCGGCAGGTACCGGTTCCCATTAGCCTCGCGCAGCAGCAGCACTGGCTGGTTCTGCGGCTGCTCGACGCGAATGCCCACCACGCGAACTTCACCCATCTGTGCCCTCCGCATATGCTGCCTGTCCGAGTCTGACCTGGTGTCGCGGTGCGGCGCACTCACCGAACCATCGAATACCAAGCCGTCACACGAAGTCTAGTCCTCAGCGGTGAAGAACGTCGCGAACAGCCGACTTGATCAGCGCCGTGTGCAACGTGATGGTCAGCGCGGCGACCTCACGCGCCAACTCATCGGCACGGTCACGCGCACCGGCCTTGCCGGCCTTGACCACCGGCCCGACGATCTGCGCGATCAGGTCGGATTGCCGATCGGCCGCCGAGCGAAACGCCCGCAGGTGCCGTGGCTCGACGCCGTATTCCGCCAACGCCCGGGCGCATTGCAGGATGACGACCGCGTGTTCGTCGAAAAACCCGGCCGGACCCGAGGTGACCACCCCCGCCTTCAGCAGTGCGCTCAGCAGCGCCTCGTCCACCCCGGAGCGCGCCAGCAGGTCTTCCCGGCTCAACCGCGTGCGAGCGGGTGCCACCGCCGCGGCGTCGGATCCGGCGTCCGCGCGCGAACCGCCCGCCACCGATACCAATCGCGGCATCCCATACGATGATCCGGTTGGGGGTAGCTCACCGTCGGGCTGGGCATCCAGTTGCGCTTTGATCACCTTCAGCGGCAGGTAGTGGTCTCGTTGGGCGGTGAGGATGAAGCGCAGCCGCGCGCAGTCGTATGCGCTGAACCGTCGATATCCCGACGCGGAACGCTGGGGTGTCAGCAGCCCCTCGGCTTCCAGGAAACGAATCTTGGACACCGTGATATCCGGGAAGTCCGGGCGCAGCAGCTCTAGCACCGCCCCGATCGACATCCCGGCCAGTGCGGGGCCGTCGGGAGCGGTCACTAGTGTGCGGATCCCTGGTCGTCGGCGGGCTTCGGGCCGGTCAGAAACACCAGGCGGAACTTACCGATCTGCACCTCGTCACCGTTGGCCAGCACTGCCGAATCAACCGGCTCGCGGTTGACGTAGGTGCCGTTGAGGCTGCCCACGTCGACGACATGGAACTCGTTGTTCTCCAATCGGAATTCGGCGTGACGACGGCTCACGGTGACGTCGTCGAGGAAGATGTCGCTATCGGGGTGCCGGCCGGCCGAGGTAATCGGTTGGTCGAGCAGGAAGCGTGATCCCGCGTTGGGCCCCCGCTTGACGACCAGCAGCGCCGAGCCCGGTGGCAGTCCCTCGACCCCGGATACCGCGCTTTCCACACCGGCCTGCGCGGGCGCCTCCAGCTCGCTGAGGAAATCGGCGCGGAACACCGATGTCGTCTCCACGGTGACTTCCTCGGAGGTCCGGTCGCTGTCTTTCTTCTCCGTCACCCGCTGCTCCTTACTGACCGCCTCGGCGTTGTCTGCCGGGTCCCTCGGCTGGCTTCCCATCGGCTTTGCTGCCGATGTGTCGACCGTACCGCGCGCCGGTGCGCAATGTGCCCACCACCACACGACCGGCGGCCGGCCGGGTCTGCGCTGCTCATTCGGTCAGCGTGCCGCGGTAGGCCTCGGCGTCCAGCAGGCTCGCGATACCCCGCTCGAGGGTGTCGCCGTCGGCTTGCAAGTCGATCAGCCAGCCCGCGCCATACGGGTCGGAGTTCACCAGTTGCGGGCTGGTTTCCAGATCGCTGTTGACGGCAACCACTTTCGCGGTGACCGGTGCGTAAAGGTCCGAGACCGACTTGGTCGACTCCACCTCACCGAACGATTCGCCGGCCGTCACCTGCGTGCCGACCTCGGGCAGCTGCACGAACACGACGTCGCCAAGCGCCGATTGCGCAAAATCGGTGATCCCAACCCGCACCGTGTCCTCGCCGGTGCGACGAACCCACTCGTGTTCGGCGGTGTAGTAAAGGTCGGGCGGGATAGTGGTCACGGTGATCCTGTTCTGGTCGCTGGTACTCACTTGACGGGCTGAGCGTATTGGTGCGATTTCGGTTGCCGCAAGGCGGTCACGTCCACTCGGTCTGCCTGCTGTATCGACATGTGCCCACCGACACGTTTCACGTTATCGACCGCGCCGCCGGGAATGTTCATCGCCGCGGCCAGTGTCGGCGGATCGCCAATCGCCAGAATCGAATACGGCGCGACCAGCGTCTTCCCGTCGATCCTCAGCGCGCCGGCGGCGCCGCTCACCCAGGTGTCCACGCCCACGCGCACGGCCTGGTGCCGGTCGCCGATCTGGATTGCCTCGGCGCCGGCGGCCCGCAGCTCGTTGATCACGTCGAGCATGGTCTCTGCCGACACGCCCGATCCCGGGTCGGTGATCGTCATGCTCACACCGCGCCCGGTGGCGCCGACGGTACCCGCCAGGATGGACAGGGCGGCCAGGCGCGCCTGGGCGTGTTCGATGGCGGCCTGATCGCTGCTGCCCGCCGCCCGCAGCGAACTCAAGGTGCGCTGCAGCTCGGCCACTTCGGTGTTCAGCGCGGCCTCCCGTTGCCGCAGCGAATCCAGCAGCACCAGCAAATCGGCTGGCCGCGCCGTTTGCAGGGCATCACCGGAGGCGTTCTGGCGGACTTGGGTGACAATGGCGATGCCCAGGATCAGGCACAGCAGCACCACCAGCGCGCCGAACACCGGCCGAGAGCGGCGCGCCGCGCCGGGCAATCCGCTCCACCGCAGGCCCCGAGGCGCGGCCCGCGGGTAATCCGGGGGCAATTCGTGGCGACCATGCTGCGGGCCCGCCGCATCGGGTGTCGCGCCGGCGCGCTGCCGGACAGCGCCGTCGCCGTGCTCATCGTCGGGTTGCGGGCCATCCGGTGGCCCGGCTTGCTGGCTCATGGTGGGCTCACTTCTCTCCCGTTGCGCTCACGTCCCTCACGCCCCAAACACTCACGCCCCAAACAGCCGGCGCCGCAGCGCTGCGGTGTTACCAAAGATGCGGATTCCCAGCACCACGATGATCGCCGTGGACAATTGGGTGCCGACTCCGAGCTGGTCGCCGACGTAGACGAGCAATGCCGCGACCACGACGTTGAACACGAATGACACCACAAAGACCTTTGAATCGAAGATCCGCTCCAGGTAGGCCCGCAGCCCGCCAAACACCGCGTCCAAAGCCGCCACCACCGCGATCGGCAGATAGGGCTGGATCGCCTCGGGAACGCCGGGGTGGAACACCAGGCCCAGCACAATGCCGGCGATAAACGCCGCTAACCCGATCACCGCGGCCGACCCCGCTGCCCGAGGTGACCGTCTCCGCCCTTGAACCCCGCCGGCGGCGGGTGGCACATGGGTGTCATGCGAATCACTTTCACGCGGTTTCTCTCACCGAGGCACAATCTGTTCGGCGAACTTGACATCCCGGTTCGCTCCGGCCGGGAGCCTGAGGTCCGGCCCGACACTCACGTTGACACCGACACCGTAGGAGACCTCCAGCAGCCGCAGGCGCTGCAACCCGGAGCTGCGTTCGAAGACGTCCGGCATAGTATGCGGCGGGCCGACCGCGAGAATCGTATACGGGCTGCTGATCGCGGTATTGTCCACCAGGATCGCCCCACCCGCCTGGCGAATGGTCACGTTCGGCCCGATCCGGACTCCGCCGACGGAAATGGCCTCAGCGCCACTGGCCCACAACGAGTTGACGACAAGCTGCAAATCCCGGTCCAAAATGACCAACCGACTACCGGCCACGCGCTGTTTGGACACATCGGAAAGGGTCGGGCCCACGCCCGGATCGGTCACGGTCACCTTCAGGCCGGGGCCGATGACGCGGGCGGTGGCGCCCGCCAGACGCAGCGTGTCGAGGCGGGCCAGCAGCCGCTGACCTGCGGTGTTGGCGGCGAGCTCCTGCCGTTGCAGATCGTCGACTCGGGCTGCGAGGGCGCCGCGACGCGCGGCCAGCTCATTGGTGGCCGACTGAGCGGAGCGCACGCTTTGCCGCAACACCTGCTGCTCCGCGCGCACCCCCGGAGCCATCGAGCGCGCCTGCGCGGCCGCGGCGGCGACGACCGCGGCCACCAGCAACGCGGCCAGGGCCTGCCAGCACCACTCGCGCACCCGGGCCCGCCCGGCCGGGGCTGTGTCAGCCCGCTGGCGCCGAGCGGCCGCCGCCTGGTAGCCGGGATCAAGGTGCTGCGACAGCAGGGCCCGCAGCAACGAGGGCACCGGGAGCCGCCGCGACCGTGCGGCCTCATGCGCCCCACGGCCAGCAGCTGAGTCATAGCCGCCAAGCATCGGGTCCGGGTCAGCCATCGTCATTGGGTCCTTCCCGTCGGCCCCTCGGCCCCGGATGCCGGCGGGGCGCAGCGCCCGGATGTGCCGGGCGACCAGGCCGCCAGCGGGTGCGGGCGGCCACCGTGGGCATCGTGCGCACGACCGCGACCACCTGCGTCGCATACAACACCAGCGCCCACAGATACATATACAGGCCCCAGATCAGCGCCGCCCAACCACAGGCCAGCAGCACCCGGCTCCACAACCCGTCCAGATGACCCAGCAGGATCAGGGGGAAGGCGCTCATCAGCCCGAAGGTCGCTGCCTTGCCGACATAGGTCACCGGCAATGCGACGAGCCCACGGCGGCGCAGCGTCGGTAGGGTCGCGGCCAAAAGCCCGTCTCGTGTCAGCAGCGTGATGACGATCCACCACGGAACAAGGCCGCGCATCCCGAACGCGATCGGCACGGTCACCAGGTAGAGCCGATCGACCGCCGGGTCCAGCAGCACCCCCAGTCTGGAGGCTTGGCCCAGCGCCCTGGCGATTTTGCCGTCCGCCCAATCGGAGACACCGCTGACGGCCAGGATCACCACCGCCCACACGTCGGCGTGCGCGACCAGCAGCGCGTAGACCAACACCGGGATCAGCGCCAGACGAACCGCGCTGAGCGCGTTAGGCACCGTCAGCACCCGGTCGTGCACGGGCCCGGGCTCCATCGGCAATCAGGCCTTAGCGGAATACCCCGGGCAGACTCAGCACCGACAGCGCGTCGTCGGCCAGCGGGTTGTCTCGCACCATGTAGGTCCACGTTGACGTGGGCCGCGCCAGCTTGGAGAGATCCACCCACGGCTCGTCGTCCAGCACATTAGCGGTTTCGAACGTCTGCTGGGCGGCCTCGATCGCGTTGGCGGCCAGGGAGGCGAACGCGTCGACCGCCATCCGGTGAAACTCGTCAAGCGGGTTCTGCCTGCCCAGGGCGCGCAGATGGATGCTCTCCCGGATATCGGCCAGATACGCCAGATGATCCGCCCAGCCGCGGTCCAGGTGATAGAGCATGATCAGTCGGCAGACCTTCTCCAGCTGGTCTTCCGACAGGTGCTCGGCGAGTTCCCGGTACCGCTCGGCTGACAGCTCGGCGAGTTCCTCACGCGCGGCGGGCGTGCGCAACAGGGTGTCGCGGCGCTCGACGATGATGGCCCGCTGCTGGGCGATCAACTGGTTGTAGCGCCAGGTGTTGGCGTGCACGTCAAGCAGTTTGCCCTCCGCGACACGCTGGGCATGGTCAAGCAGGCCCGCCGCCTTGGGGCTGATGACCCGGCCGTTCTCGTCGGTTTGCCGCGGCAGCTTGTGCTGCTCGAGGTTGGCCGCGGCGACGTCGTCTTCCCAGCTGGAGAAGAACACCGACGAACCCGGGTCGCCCTGGCGACCGGCCCGGCCGCGCAGCTGATTGTCCAGCCGCTCGGTGTGGTGGCGGCCGGTGCCGACCACGTGCAGCCCGCCCAGTTCGGCCACCCGGTCGTGGTCGGCCTCGTCGGAGCCCCCGAGCCTGATGTCGGTGCCGCGCCCGGCCATTTGGGTGGACACCGTGACGGCGCCTAATTTGCCGGCCTCGGCGATCACCCGCGCCTCCTCGGCATCGTTTTTGGCGTTGAGCACCGCCGCGGGCACCCCGCGACGCAGCAGCCGCCGGTGCAGTTCCTCGGATTCGGCCACGTCGCGGGTGCCCACCAGCACCGGCTGCCCGGTCTGGTGCACCTCGATGATGTGCTCGACGATCGCGTCGTTCTTGGCGGCCGCGGTGATGTACACCCGGTCGGGCTCGTCCTCGCGAATGTTGGCGGTGTTCGGCGGTATCGGGGACACGCCGAGGCCGTAGAACTGGCGTAGCTGCTCACCGGCGGCCAGCGCGGTTCCTGTCATGCCGCACACCGTCGGGTAGCGGTTGATCAGCGCCTGCACCGTGATGGTGTCCAGCACCTCGCCGGTCTCGGTGGTCTCAATGCCCTCCTTGGCCTCCACCGCGGCCTGCAGGCCATCGGGCCAGCGCTGCAGCGCCGCGATGCGTCCACGGGACGCGTTGATCAGCTGGACCGCGCCGTCGCGGACGATGTAGTGCACGTCGCGCTGCAACAGCACGTGGGCGTGCAGCGCCACGTTGACCTCGGTCAGCGTGGTGCCCACGTGCTCTTCGGAATACAGATCGATGCCGCCGAGGGCCGCCTCCACCCGCTGCGCGCCGGCTTCGGTGAGGTGCACGTTGCGGTTGTCGGCGTCGGTGGCAAAGTATTTGTCGGCGTCGGCATCGCTGACCAGCTCCCCCACCAGCCGGATGATCTCCGGCCGTGGTGTTTCCCGGTGGGTGGTTCCGGCCAGAACCAGCGGCACCAGCGCCTCATCGACCAGCACCGAGTCGGCTTCGTCGATCAGCGCCACATCCGGGTTGGGCGACACCAGGTCGGCGACGTCGGTTACCAGCTGATCGCGCAGCACATCGAAACCGATCTCGTTGACCGAGGCATACGTGACGTCGCAGGCGTAGGCGGCGCGGCGCTCCTCGGCGGTGGAGTCGGCGGCGATCCAGCCGACCGTTAGGCCCAGCGCCGTGATCAACGGGCCCATCCATTCGGCGTCGCGGCGGGCGAGGTAGTCGTTGATGGTGACGACGTGCACGTGGCGGCCCGCCAGGGCATAGCCGGCGGCCGCGATGGCGCCCGCCAGGGTTTTGCCTTCCCCGGTGGCCATTTCAATCACGTCGCCGGCCAGCATTCGCAGCGCGCCCAGCAGCTGCACGTCGAACGCCCGCAGCCCGGTGAACCGCGCGCCGGCTTCCCGGGCGATGGCGAGGAACTGGGGGATATCGGGGGATTCGGCGAGCGTGTCCAGCTGCAGCAGCTGCGCCGCCTTGCGCAGCTGCTCATCATCAAGCTCTGCGGCCTTCTCACCGTATTCCGCCGCAGCGCTTACCCGGGCGAGGGAACGGCTGAGATTCTTCTCCGTGGTGGCGCCGAGCAGCCGCCAGAATCGGCCGCTCAGCCGCCCCGGCAGGACGCTGGTGGTCTTGGGCACAGCACAACGGTACGCGGGCCCGCCGGGCGGCCGCCGCCGGCCGTCAGGCGAGGGTGGACCGGCGCGGGTAGGCCACGGCGGGGTCGGTGAGCACGTTGACGACGGCGGGCCGGGAGCTGGCGAAGGCGCGTTCCAGCGCGGGGCGAAGCTGCGCGGGGGCCGTGACCAGCTCGCCATGGCCGCCCAGGACGCGCACCACCTCGTCGTAGCGGGTTCCCGGGCGCAGGCCGGCAACGACCGAGTAACCGTAGAGCGCCTCCATCGCGTGCTTCTCCAGGCCCCAGATGCCGTTGTTGCCGATCACCGACACCACCGGCACGCCGTGGCGGACCAGGGTGTCCCATTCCATGCCGGAAAATCCGAAGGCGCCGTCGCCCTGCAGCAGCACGACCTGACGCTCGGGGCGGGCCAGTTTGGCGGCCAGCGCGTAGCCCGGTCCGGAGCCCAGGCACCCGAACGGGCCGGGATCCAGCCAGCATCCCGGGACATAGCTGTCGATCACCCGGCCCGCGTAGGACCCGAAATCGCCGCCGTCGATCACCATGATGGCGTCGCGGTCCAGCAGCGGCGCCAGCCCGGCGTATACCCGCATGGGGTGCAGCGGAATCCGCTCATCGGACAGCTCGGCCCGCTCCAGGTTGCGCGCGGCGGTCTCCGCCTCCCGCAGCTCGCCGATCCAGTCCCGGTGGTCGCCCCGGCCGCCGTCGGCCAGGGCCGCAAGGGTCGCGGGCAGGTCACCATAGAGCGCGGCCGCCACCGGCCGCGGATGCTCGCGGCCCGGGTGGGTGCGGTCGGCGACAATGAGCTGGGTCTGTGGGCCGAACACCCCGCCAAAACCCAGCCGAAAGTCCATCGGCGCCCCGACCACCAGGGCAACGTCAGCCTGGCTCAGCGCTTTTGCCCGCACCCGCGAGAACGCCAACTCGTGATCGGCGGGCACCGCACCGCGGGCCATCCCGTTCATCAGCACCGGTATGCGGCGCTCCTCGGCGAGCCGCCGCAGCGCCGCCTCCGCGTGGCCCCACCAGACGTTGGTGCCGGCCATGATCACCGGCCGGCACGCCCCGGCCAGCAGGCTTGCCGCGCGGTCGAGAGCGTCGCCGTCGGCTGCCGGCGCGGGCGCCAGCTCGGCCAGCGCCCCGGGACGGGGGTCGGTAGCGCAGGGCGAGAAGACGTGATCCAGCGGGAAGTCGACAAACGCCACACCGGACGGGGCGGTGACCGCTGCCCGCAGCGCCTCGTCGACCAGCCGCCCGGCGTCATCGGCGGACTGCGCGGTGGCCGCGAACCGCGCCAGCGGCGCGACAAACGGCACGTGGTCGACCTCCTGGAGCGACCCCATGCCCCACCGCGCCGCGGGCGCCCGGCCGCCGAGCACCACCAGCGGGGAGGCGTTCTGCTGAGCGGCCGCCATCGCGCTCATCCCGTTGGTCACACCGGGTCCGGCGGTCAGCGCCACCACGCCGGGGGTCCGCGTGATCTTGGACCAGCCCTCGGCGGCAAAGCCCGCGGTCTGCTCGTGGCGGGTGTCGATCAGCCGGATGCCCTCGCTGCGGCAGCCGTCGTAGATGGCGAACAGGTGGCCGCCGGATAGGGTGAAGACCGTGTCCACACCGCTGGCCCGCAACCGCTGCGCGATGAGCCGGCCGGCGTGCACGGTCTGGGTGGGTGCGGTGTCGGCAGTCATTCCCGCAGCCTATCCACTCGCGGCGGCGTTGCTGTTTGAGAGCGGCGTTTGCTAACGGCCGGCCCGCTCGGTGACGGTACCTTCGCCCCTGGATGATCGATAAGGCGCCGTGTTGACGCCTAACCCACCCGGACAGCCACGAGGAGATGTCGAAGTTGGGCACCAAGCCGTTCACACCGTCCATCGACTGGGGCCACGCTCTGGGCGACTCGTTGTGGTGGATCGCCCAGGCGTGGGCGATCAGCGCTGCCTGTGTTTTCGCGGTACTGGTTGCGCTCCGGTATGCGACGCGGTGGGGCCGGCAGTACTGGCGGATCACTCGCGGCTACTTCACCGGCGGCCCACGCGCTGTCGGCGTGTGGCTGATGCTCGGCGTGCTGTTGCTGTCGGTCATCGTGGCGGTTCGCCTGAGCGTGCTGCTCAGCTACCAGGGCAACGATTTGAGCACCGCCGTGCAAAAAGCCGTCCAGGGTTTGGCCTTAGGCGATGATGACGTGAAACGCTCTGGGATCCACGGCTTTTGGATGTCGCTGGAGATTTTCTGCGTGCTCGCGGCGATCTTCGTGGCCCGGGTGATGGCCGATATCTATTTGACCCAACGTTTCATCATCGCGTGGCGGGTCTGGCTGACCGATCATCTCACCAACGACTGGCTGGACGGCCACGCCTATTACCGAGATCTGTTCATCGACAACACCATCGACAATCCCGACCAGCGCATCCAGCAAGACATCGACATCTTCACCGCAGGCGCTGGTGGCACGCCGAACATCCCGTCGAACGGAACGGGAAGCACGCTGCTGTTCGGCGCCGTCCAATCCGTGGTGTCGGTGATCTCGTTCACCGCGATCTTGTGGAACCTCTCGGGGCGGCTGAGCATCCTCGGCGTCGATATCCCGCGGGCGATGTTCTGGGCCGTGCTGGTCTACGTGCTGGCGGCGACGATCATCGCGTTTTGGATCGGGCGCCCGTTGATCCGGTTGAGCTTCCGCAACGAGATGCTCAACGCCGCGTTCCGGTATAGCCTGGTGCGGTTACGGGATTCCGCTGAGGCCGTGGGTTTCTGGCGTGGCGAGCGAGCCGAGCGCTCCCAGTTGTGGCAACGTTTCACCCCCGTCATCGACAATTACCGCCGCTACGTGCGTCGCACCATCGGATTCAACGGCTGGAACTGGTCGATGACGCAGATCATCGTTCCGCTGCCATGGGTGATCCAGGCACCGCGGTTGTTCGCCGGAAAGATCCAGTTCGGCGATGTCACCCAAACCGCGATGGCATTCGGAAACATCGAGGAGTCGCTATCCTTCTTCCGCAACAACTACGACGCGTTCGCCGCTTTCCGCGCGGCCATCATCCGGCTGCACGGGCTGGTCGACGCCAACGCCCGGGGCCGCGAACTGCCGGTGCTGGCCACCGCGGCCAGCACCGATGGCTCCGTTGAGCTCGACCACGTCGAGGTGCGCACGCCCACCGGCGTGCAGTTGATCGATGGGCTTGACATCCGCCTCGAGCCGGGCGAATCGCTGGTGATCACCGGCCCCTCCGGGAGCGGCAAGACCACGCTGCTGCGCAGCCTCGCGGAGCTGTGGCCCTACACGTCGGGGACGTTGCGCCGCCCCGACGGCGACAATGAGGCGATGTTTTTGTCCCAGCTGCCGTACCTGCCGCTGGGCAACCTGCGTGCGGTGGTGTCCTACCCGAGCCCCCCCGGGGCTATTCCCGACGACGCCCTGCGTGACGCGCTGGTCAAGGTGGCGTTGGCTCCCCTGGCCGACCGCCTTGACGAAGACACGGACTGGGCCAAGGTGCTCTCCCCCGGCGAGCAGCAGCGCGTCGCGTTTGCCCGCATCCTGCTCACCAAACCCAAGGTGGTCTTCCTAGACGAGGCCACCTCGGCGCTCGATGAGGGGCTGGAGTTCGCGCTCTACCAGTTGCTGCGCAGCGAATTGCCGGACTGCATCGTCGTCAGCGTCGGCCATCGGCGCACCCTCGAGCAGCACCACGAGCGCATGCTGACGCTGCTCGGCGCGGGCGAATGGCGGTTGAGCAGGGTCGAGGAAGAGCCGGCGCGGGTTTAACCGGCCCGCGCCCGCGATGCCTGGGATCTGGGTCTGTAGACCCCGCCGGCCGCGATGATCTCGCGGGCCGGGTGCGAGCGGCTAACGCCCGGCTAGGCTTGGCTCGGACGGCGCGGGCGCCCGGCGCAAGCCGGTCAACACCCCGACATCCTCACGGACCTGCTGGGAGACCGTCGACCAGGACACCGCCGCGGGAAACTGGCCCCACACACTGTTGAATATTCCGACGATCCTGGCGGCACCGGCGCCGTTGGTCACATAGACCGGTCCGCCCGAGTCACCCTTCTGGCTCACGATGCCGTGCGCCATGGTGAACCACCCGTTGTTGACGCGTTCGACAGTTCCGCAGCTCTCGCCGGTGATGACCCCGAAATGGCAGACGCCTTCCCCGGGCTCGACCACCAGACCCGGCTCGGACTCCAGCGGCCGCCCGACGGGCAGGACGTTGTTTGCCGTCACATCGTCAACCAGCACAATCGCCTCATAGTCGGCGATCAACTGATCACTGCCCACGGTCGAGCCGCTCGGCGTATTGTCCCGGAAAGTCGCGAGGTGGCCGATGATATGACCGTCCTTGTCGGCCACCTGCTCGCCACCGCGGCAGTGACCGGCGGCGAACGCGACCTTCAGCCCCGGGTCGACGTAACCCAGGGTGCACACCTGGTTGCCCTGGCGGATTTCCATTCCCGGGAAGACCAGCACGGCATCGGCGTTGACCGGCGTCGCTGACACTGCGCCCGCGAGCAGCGCCGCGGTCAGTGCCACCGCGGATGCATGCGTCGCCGGGCGACCCATTATCGACTCCATTGCGTCGGGGCCGGCGCAGCGACCGGCCGAATGGCCACCGGGGTCACGATTCCCCACGTTAGCGCCTTCAGCCCGAACCGGCGTGAGCATCCGTCCCGGTTTGGCTGGGTCGGGCAGCAGCGATACCAGGTCAGGGAATGGTCAGCACCTGTCCGGGGTGAATCAGATCAGGGTTGGCGATGCCGCTGGCGTCGGCGATCACCTGATACTTGCTGCCGTCGCCGTAGAAGCGTTCCGAAATCGCCCACAGCGTGTCGCCGGCGACGACGGTGTACGTTCGGGGCGCGGTGGGCTCGGCCGCGGGTGCCGGCGCCTCGGGTTCGGGGGTCGGCTCTTCGGCGGCGGGGGCTTCGGCTTCGGGCTCCGGTGGCGGCGGGGCATCGGTCTCGGTCTTGGTCGACCATGCGGGCCCGTCGGCGGCGTAGAGCACCAGGTTGCGGTCGTCCTGCAGGACGAGCCTGACGTCCTTCTTGCCCTTGGTGTTCGTGGCCCAGACCGGTTTGCTCGCGGTGTACAGGACGAAGTTGCCGTCGGGCTGTACCTCGGCGCGCACCACGTCTTGACCGTTGGTCCCGGTCGCCCAGATGGCTTTGCCGCGCACGGCCAGCACCAGGTTGCCGTCGTCTTGCAGGGTCAGCGTGTAGGCGCCGTTGCTCGAGGTGAGAGATTCTCCTTTGACCAGCTTATGTCCTTGAGTAAGCGTGTCTCCCACGGCATTTCCTCCTTGTCGGCGCAATCCGGCCAACTACCGGCCAGGCGTCGTTGCTTATGCACGACCATGGCGAGCTTACTGATGTCGCCAATCCCCGGGATGGTTTCGGCTCGATGCAAAGGAAACCGGCCGCCACACGGTTGATGAACATTGGTTGATGAACATTGGCGGTGCGCCGGCGGCGCCGTATCCGCGACAACGAGGCCGGCTTGAATGACGCCGCGTCCCGCTCGCCGACGTCCGGGTGGGGGTTGCGCTGATGCCCCGGTTTCGGGCGCGGCGATATCGGACTGCGCCACGCGGCGGGTGTGCAAACTCGGGACCCGGCGCAGCGCCTTGCGATGGAACTCGCGTGGTTGCAGATAACGCCCAGACGACCGCACCGAAGCCGGCGGATCCCAGCGACAAGCGACGCGCGCGTGAGACACCGTCCCGCCGGGGAAGGCGCCTGCCAGCAGCGCCAGCAGCGAGTCGAGCGCATCAGTCGAACAGGCTGCCCTGGGTGCCCTTGTCGGCGACTTGCCTGGATGCCCACCCTCGGATGGACGCGTCTGGATCGTTTTCCGCCAGCGCCTGCACCAGCTCCTCCTGGCCGTCGGCAAGCAGCCATTCCAGGGCTGCTTTGCGGGGCGCTTTATGTCCCCACGCGAGCGCCGCGTTCAGCACTGCGTCCGCCTGATCCGGCTCGAGATGGTCGACTACGCGTACGGCTCCGGTCACCACGGCCGCCGCGTCGCGCGCTGGCAGTGACCGCGCATGATCGAGCACGTCGCCTGCGCGCGCTCGGTGTCGCGCGAGCAAACGGCCCGCTGCCCAGGCCCGTAGCGGCGGCCACACGTTACGGTGCGCGGTCACGGGGGTGTTCGGATCCACGAGGATGATCCGGCCCGGTCCCGGTGCGCCGAGGTCGTACTCGACGACGCTGGTGCCGACCCACCAGAACGGGTGCCGGTAGCGCACTACCCGTTCGCTCCACAACAGCAGGTCGGCAAGCCGGTCCTGGTCATCATCGTCGAGAATCCCCGAATCCATGATGCCGGCAACCACTTTCTCGCTCCCGTGGGACCACCGCCAGTCGGTGCACAGCAGTAAAGCGGAGTCGAAGGCGCCCGGCTCACCGCCGTGGTGGAGTCGCCGGAAGGCATCGACGGCGACCGCTGGTGGCACCCGGCGTCCGCCCGTACCGGCCACCAGCAGCCGCCACAGGCTCAACGGGTCGGTGATATCGGCGATCTCCATCGACACCGGTTCAGCCATCCGTCCATCTTGACAGCGCCGCGCACGACAATGAACTACCGTCGTCGGCGTGGCGAACGACGACGAAGTCCAGCGGATCATCAAGGAGGCCCTGTCGGAACTCGGGCCCACCGATGTGCAGGCGCTCGCACAGCGCCTAGCCTCGGCTGGCATGCCGTCGGTCGAGCAGGTGCTCGCCGCGACCAAGCCACCGTCATGCCGCAGGCCACGCCGCGGGGAGCCGGTGACGCTTCGGGTCCGCGTCGATCTGGTGGGAACCACGCCGCCCGTATGGCGGCGGCTCGAACTCGCATCGGATCTCTTCCTTGACGAAGTGCATGAGATCATCCAGGCCGCTTTCGGCTGGACGGATTCGCACCTGCACCAGTTCGGTTGCGGCCCACATTATTACAGCCGTGAGACGGAGTACTATCTGTGCCCGTTCTCGGTCGCCGACGGTGACGCCGAGGGCGTGCCGGAAGAAGAGGTGCGGCTCGATGAGGTGCTGGTCGACGTCGGCGACAAACTGTTCTACACCTACGATTTCGGCGATGACTGGCAGCACGTCATCCGGCTCGAGGCCGTGCTGGACCGTTACGAGTCGACTCCGCGGTCGATCTGCACCGGCGGGCGCCGCCCCGCTCCCGCCGAAGACTGCGGTGGCATCGGCGGTTACGCGCTGCTGGCCGCGGCCACCGATCCAGCGCACCCCGATCATGCGGCAGTCCTTGCCGAGTACGCCGAACTCTATGGCCCCGATGCTGATCCGTACGGCTGGGCGCCGAAACCGTTCGATGTGGACGTGGTAAACGGTGTATTGGCCGATCTCGGTGCTATCGCCTCCCGGCACGAGATCCCCAGCCCGTTACGGGATCTGCTCGATGCGATGCGGATTATGGATGGGCGGCATCGGCTGCGTCGTCTGCTGGGCAGCGCGCGACTGGGCGATCCGGTGCTCATCGGCGCCGACACCGCCGCCGCGGCGGTACGCCCGTACGCGTGGCTGCTCGAGCGCGTCGGCGACGACGGCATCAAACTCACCCAGGCTGGCTACCTGCCACCGGTACATGTCGCAGCCGCATTCACCGAACTCGGGTTCGACGACGTGTGGATAGGCGCGGGCAACCGCGAGGACCTCACCTATCCGGTGTTGGACCTGCGGCGGTCTGCGCAGCGGATCGGGTTGCTGCGCAAGCGTCGTGGCTGGCTGGTTGCGACCGCGCGGGGACGGGCGCTGCGTACCGACCCGGTCGGGTTGTGGTGGCACCTCGCGGAGCGGACACCGGTCGCGTCCAGCAACCGGTGCGTGCACCAGGCCGGGCTGCTTTACCTGGCCGCGGTGGCGGCCGGGATCGCCGGGGACCACGAGAGGATCGTCGCGGAACTGCTCGGCGCGCTCGGCTGGATGCGCGGCGACGGCTCTCCGATCACGGCGGCGTCGGCGGCTGCGGTGACCTCCGAGGTCGCTGCCACGCTGCGCCGGATGGGCTTGTTGCGGCGTGGAGGATCCGCCCTGGACCAACCGGAGCGGCCGACCAGGACTGCGGTTGAATTTGCCCGCGCCGCGCTGACAGCATGGCCGCGATAAGCCGCGATAAGACAATCCCCGGGACCTTCACGGTGTGATCGCGTCCAGGCATCGCGGCCTGTGTTGCTGTCGGCGCGCCAGCAAGGTGCCAAAATCAGTGTCAGCGCTGATCAGCACGCGCCCCTCGGCGGCAGCCAACGCGATGACCGCATCATCGGTCGCACTGGCCAATCCACGATCACGAAGATGAACGACGTCGGACCGGCCTCGATGAGAAATCTGGACAGTGCAGGCGAAGATTCTCGTCCAGCAACGGTTTCATGCGCTCGGACGCAGCGGCGACTCTCGCTCCCGCACTGCCTCAGCCGCGTAGCACAGACCCGACTTCCGCAGTTCGTAGGCATATTTCGGGGTAGCGCGGAGCGATTGTGCTGGTAGGAGGCTTGCAGAGTCACCGAAACGGCGGATTCGTGTAGGCACACGAGTTCCGGCGTGTCGCTGGACTTCACCAGCGAATATGTGCTAGCAGTGTAGGGGTGTACCTGCGGGAGACGAAGCGGCGCAACCGCGACGGGTCGACGGTGTCGTATCTGCAGCTGGCGCACAGCGAACGCCATCCGGTCACCGGGGTGCCCTCGGCGAAGGTGATCCACAACTTCGGCCGCGCTGACACCGTGGACCGCGACGCGCTGGCCCGACTGGTCGCCTCGATCTCGCGGTTCCTCGACCCGGCACAGGCGATCGCGGCCGCGCACACCGGCGAGATCGAGATCTTGGACTCGCGCCGCTTCGGCGGGGCATGGGTGCTCGACCAACTCTGGGACCGGCTGGGTGTGGGCGCGGCGCTGCGCCGGGTCGCCGCGGACCGGCGCCTGGACGCCGCGACCGTGGAGCGGGTGCTGTTCGCGCTGGTGGCGCAGCGGGCGCTGGAACCGGGCAGCAAGCTGGGCGCCACACGGTGGGTCGCCGAACGGGTCGCGATCGCCGAGTGCCCCGGGTTTTCCGATGACGCGGCGTATCGGTCGATGGACTTTTTGCTCGCCGCGCTAGGCGAGATCGCCGCGCAGATCTTCGATTCGGTCGCGCACCTGCTCAACCTGGACGTCGACATCGTCTTCATCGACACCACCTCCACCTACTGGGAGGTCGATGTGCCCGACGAACTGGCCGACCTGGCCCCCGAACCCGAGGTCGACGACGGCACCGCGAAAGCGGTCGAGCGGGCCGCGCGCCGGTTCGGCAAGTCCAAGGACCACCGCGACGACCGGCCTCAGGTGGTGATCGCGATGGCGGTGACCCGCGACGGAATCCCGGTGCGCTGCTGGACCTTTCCCGGCAGTGAGAGCGATCAGCGGATCATCCGCACGGTCAAAGACGATCTGGGATCGTGGAATCTGCACCGGCTGGTGTGGGTGGCCGACGCCGGGTTTGCTTCCGCGGCCAACCGCGCCTATCTCACCCGCGGCGGCGGGCACTACATCCACGCCGAGAAGCTGCGCCACACCAACGCCGAGGCCGCCGACGCGCTGGCCCGCCCCGGCCGTTACCACGACGTGGCCGACAACCTGCGGGTCAAGGAGATTCGGGTGGCACCCGGCGGCGGCAACAACGAGGGGGTGCGTGCGGAGCGGTTCGTGGTGTGCCACAACCCGGATGCCGCCGACCGTGACGCAGCAGTGCGTGAGCGGCTCATCGAGCACCTCTCCGGGCTGATCGATGGCTCGGACGCCTGGCCGAAACGCAAGCGCGACGAGTTCGTCGGCTCCTTGAAGGGCAAGCCCGGGCTGCGCAGGCTGTTGCGGCGCACCAAGACCGGGCTGCTGCGCATCGACCGCGCCGCCGCCCAACGTGAAGCCCACTACGACGGCAAGTGGCTGCTGCGCACTTCCGACCTCACGCTTACCGCCGAGGATTTGGCCGCCGCCTACAAGCAGCTGCTCGCGGTGGAACGCGGCTGGCGCGACGCCAAGAGCTCGCTGGGGCTGCGCCCGGTCTACCACCACCGCGAGGACCGCATCCGCGCTCACGTCCAACTGTGTTGGCTGGCACTGCTTCTCATCCGCGTCGCAGAAACCCGCACCGGCGACACCTGGCGCAATCTGCGCCACGAACTCGACCGCATGCACCTGGTCACCTTCGCCACCGCCGACGGCCGCGTGGCGCAACGCTCCGCCCTCACCGGCGATCAGAAAACCATCCTCGCCGCGCTCGACCTACCCGAACCACCCAAGTACCTCGCCTTCACACCCGGCATCGACGCCGCCGTCGCCGACTGACGAACCCCGCCCGGATCGCTGGCGTCGTGTAGTAACACGACCCAAATCGGCTCATCCCACGTTTGCGCTAGTAAACGCCCAAATCCGGCGATCCGTGTGCCCACTATCTGCGGAAGTCAGGACAGAGCTTCGGCGACATCCTCTTCCTCGCTCTTGCGCATCACCTACGTGGCCTCGCCCAGCGCCCTGCTCCCCAGGACCGGTCAACGCTATCGTGCTGGCCACCAAGCCGACCGGCGTCTAGGTCATCTGCGAGCTGGCAGGCCAGCTCGATGCGATGGTCCCCTCGGGTTTCCGGCATGGGATGTCATCCCGGACGGTGATCGAAAGATGCTGTTCGGACAACGGAATTGAGACCAGAACCGGGATGTGCGTAAGGGGGCGGGCAGCGCCGCGCGTCGCTGTCGTTGAGACAGGCAGGCGGCGAGGGGATCCCTGGTGTGGTGCGCGGGTATGACGACGGCTCGCTGATCGCTCAGCGACCGGTGGTGCGCTATCGGCCGGTCCGGGTAGCGGTCCGATGACTATCTGTGTGTCGAGGGCGTGCTGTTGGTGTTCGCAGCCGGCAATGTGGCCGCCGCGCGCATGGAGGAGAAACACCTATCGGTGACGCCGTGTCAGCAAGGGGCGCCCGATGCGTCGTCGCTACGCTGGCCCCAATGTCATCAGCGACCTGTTCGCTAGGCCGACGTTACCGCTGCGGATTGCTTGGTACGTCAGCGTTCTCGATCGCGACTCGGCGGGTGCGGTATACACCGGGGGCTGCAACCGCGAAGTACTGGCTACTGGCGTGCGGAGCGAGCGGCAAGACGCCGAAGACGACCATCAACACCCTACCGATCTATCCACCCCTGCCCCGCGACCGTGCGGCCTTGCCGGCGACCGCCGCGCTGGCTCTGCAGGAGCGACCGACGCTTGGACCTGACTGCGGTTAGCCCGGATGCACCGGTGGCGGTGGGTCGCTTGAATCACCCGCATACCACTGCACCGCGTAAATGCCGGGCTGCAGGGAGAGCTCCGCGACGAGTCGCTCAAGCTTGGCCGGAGCGTGGCCGTCCATAAGCAAATGCGCTGTCAATGCGACGTTTTCATCGTCCGCGCGGCCGGTATGGATACCGCGCAAGATGAGGTCGTTCGCGCTGGTGTGCTGCACGATCTGGGCACGCGCATATTTTTCGGATTTGGGGCGACAAATCAGCTGCACCTGGTACGGCTGCTGCTCCTCATCTTCATCGACGGGGTTGCCAGGGTCGATCAGCCGGCCCAGCGGGCGTCCCAGCAGGTGCACGGCGATGATGGTCCCGGTGGCGATCAACGCGAACGCCAGGTGCCCGCCGGCAGCCAGCACGCCGACGGCGGCCGAGCACCAGAGAGTGGCCGCGGTGTTGAGCCCCCGAACGGTGAAGCCTTGACGCAGGATTACCCCGCCGCCGAGAAACCCGACGCCCGACACTACATAGGACGCCACCCTGGTGGGGCTGCTGTCATTGGTTGCGGCAGCGTAGAGCACGAATAAGGTCGCTCCCGTTGCTACCAATGTGTTGGTGCGCAGCCCGGCCATCCGAGCGCGCCACTGGCGTTCGAGTCCGATGAGCGCGCCGCAGCCCAGCCCCACCGCCAGGCGTAGCGCGAAATCGACGACGCTCAGCGTATGCATCGGACGCTTTCATTTTCGGCCCACAGCGCGGTCTGCCCACCGTGCGGCATGCGGGCGGTTGCTGGCTCACGCCGGTTGTGCGCGCATCCATTCATGCTATCGTCACCGAAAGTTCATTTCGCGGTCACCACTTCCGGCGGCTTAACCGACCGCCGATGGTAAGTCCTAGGCAGACAAGGCTTTTGGTGGAATTTCAGCATGGTCGCAAGGCGATTGTATTTTCGGCACTCGTCTGACATCGTAGACCCGGGAACGCAAAGATCGCAGCCCGTCACACAGCACCGCGGCTAGTGATCACCCGAGGCCGGTGTCGAGCCAAAGTCTCAGGCAACATACACGTCGCCGATCACATGGTGTACCGGCTGCGGGTGCGGCGCCGTGACAGCGACAACGCCGAATCTATGGCGGCTACGCAACGGGAATAGTTGGGCAAATAGCGCGTAAACTCCCTATGCGGCAAAGGTATTTGGGAATAAAACGGTTGAGCCGATTGATGGGTGCCATCAATCGGCCCGGTTGGGTGTGTGGTTGTGGGTGCGGCGCCTGCGGGTGTGGCCGGCGGTGTTGTGACGGTTAAAGGGTGAAGGTTTGCGGTCCCACCATGGGCCAGGGCGAGGCCGGCACGACGCTGCGTTCCACCCGGTGCACCACCGACTGCCAGGCGCTGGGTGAGTAGTGGGTGGTGGTTTCCTCAAAGCCATCCACACGTGACACCGTCACCACACCGGTGGCCGGGTTCAGGTCGAAGACATCGCCTTTGGATTCCTGGATTTCTGACCCATCAAGCAGCCGGATCACATACATGGGGGTGTTCCTTCTTTCTTGCTTACTGGCTTTTTGGCTTTTGCTTTTTGGCTTTCTGGTTTTTGTTGTGTTCGTGGTGCCGCGGTTGGGTGCTGGTGGTGCTCACCCGCGGTGGGGCCCCGGTTTTCGCCCCCGGTGATGGTGAGGCGCCCGCCGCGGCGATTGTGGTGGTGTGGCGCTGTGGTGGCGCGCTCGCCGCGGCGGGGCCGTCTGGGGGCTATGCGGGTGCCCGCCGGGGTTAGGCCCAGCTGGCGCCCACCGCGCTGTCGGTGCTGGCCATGTTGGCGCTGGCGGCTTGCACCTTGGCGCCGTGGGCGTTGGCCTGGTCATAGATCACCTGAAAGTTGCGGCCCAACTGGGTGATGAACTCCTGGCAGCCCGCCGAGCCCGCGCCGCCCCAAAAATCCCCGGCGGCCAGCACATCGCGGATGATGGCCTGATGCTCGGCCTCCATGGCGGCGGCCTGGGCGCGAATCAGCGCCCCGTGGGCGTCCACATCGCCGAACTGGTAGTTGATCGTCATGGGTGTTCTCCTAACGTGTTAGTGGGTTACTCGGTGGGCTACTAGCTGCTCAGCAGGCGCTGGGAGGCCAGCTCTTGGGTCTCGTAGTTGTTGGCGTCGCGGATCAACCCGTCACGCACCCCGTGCAGCATGGTGACGATGTTGTTAAACGCCTGGTTCATCTGCCCCATGGTGTCGTAGGAGGCCACCTCGGCGGCCCCGCTCCAGCCCGCCCCGGCGATGCTTTGGGTGGAGGCCCACATCTTGGCGGCCTCCCCCTGAACGGTTTGCGCGTGGCCCTCAAAGCGGGCCGCCATCGCGCGCATCTGGTCGGGGTCGGTCATAAAACGCATCGGCATTTTCTTATCTCCTTATCGTGTTGAGAAATCGATTCGACAGTTTCGACAGTGACGACGTGTGGATTGGCTCGAACTGGATGACCCCCTTCCTCATCCGGCCGCCGGCGGGTGCGGAACCACCGACAGCTGGAACCCGTAGCGAGGCGCCGGACCCCCGGCCACCCCCCGCCCAAGCCCCCCCACCAGCGGCACCCCGCCGAGCATGTCGGCCGGCCCACCCGCGGCCTGCGGCACCCCCGAGGGGAGGGCCTCCGGCAACGCCGTGGCCGGTCTTACCTCCGCCGGGATCGCCGCGGCCCAACTGCGCGGCACCGACAACGCCCCGATCGAACCGGCCCGGCCCAACCCGGCCGCCACCGGCAGCCCACCGGCCACCCCGCCCAGCCCGGTGATCGGGGGCATGTTGTTGACGATGCTGGGCAGCGCCGCAGCCGCCTTGGCGGCCGAAGCCGCTGGCTTAAACAGACTCTCACCCTGGCTAAGCTCCCACCCCAGGTCGTTGATGACGTTGTGCTCATCGCCGATCAGGGTGCTGCCCATCGCCGCCGGGCTGGAAAAGCCCAACTGATTCATCAGCGAATTAGAGCCAAACAGCGAACCCAGCAGCGAAGAGGACGCGGCCGTCTTAGACGCGGTGGAGGCCGCCGTGGAGGCCGTGGTGGCGGCGCTAGTTGCCGCGGACGAGGCCGTGGTGGCCGCCAGCGGCGCGGTGGATGCCGCCGTGGTGGCCAGCGGGGTGCTCATCGCGCCCAGCGTGGCCGGGGCCGCCGACAGCGTCTGGATCCCCGAGGCCCCGGCGGCCTGGCCGGCCGCGGCCGCCGGGGCGGCCAGCGCGGCCCCGGTGGTGGTCTGCGGGGCCGGGCTAAAGGTGGGCAACGCCGACGTCGCGGCCAGCGCGGCCCCCTGATAGGCATACATCGTGGCCGCGTCCTGGGCCCACATCTCCAAATACTGGGCCTCGGTGGCCATGATCGCCGGGGTGTTTTGCCCCAAGAAATTCGTGGCGATCAACGCCATCAGCAACGCCCGATTGGCCGCGATCACCGGCGGGGGCACCGTGCCCAAAAACGCCGCCTCATAGGCCGCCACCGCCGCCTGCGCCTGCGCGGCGCTCTGCTCGGCCTGCGCGGCGGTGCTGCTCATCCAGCCCACATACGGGGCGGCCGCGGCCGCCATCGCCGCCGACGCCGAACCCTGCCAGGCGCCACTGGTCAACCCCGAGACCACCGACCCATAACCGGCCGCCGCCGAATACAACTCACTGGCCAGCCCATCCCAGGCCGCCGCCGCCGCCATCAGCGGGCCCGCCCCGGGACCGGCATACATCAACCCGGAATTAATCTCTGGGGGCAACACCGCGAAATCCATCCCCAACACCCCCTCACAACGCCGCGGTGTTGGCGGCCTCGGTGGCCGCATACGAGCCCGCGCTGGCCCCCAAGGTGGCCACGAACAACTCATGCACCGCCGCGGCCTGCGCCGCCACCGCCTGATACATGCCCGCGTGCGCGACGAACTGGGCCGCCGTCAACACCGACACCTCATCGGCGGCCGCCGGCACCACCGCGCTCGTCGGGCCCGCCGCCGCGCCGTTCGCGGCGGCCACCGCCGACCCGATACCACCCAAATCACCGGCCGCCCCAAGCATCATCTCCGGCTCGGTAAACACAAAAGACATCGCAGTTCCTCTCCTTAATCATCCAGCGCCCATCTGCCAAATTCGGTTGCGCTATTCAAGTAGTCGCCCCCCACCACCAAAGAGTTCCCCACCCAAACACCACCACCCCCACACCCCGCAAACCACGCGACAAAAAGGCGCGAATTAAACTGCACTACAACCGATTTCAGCGACAACGACGGGTGCTGGATACTGGCCGAAAAGGGCCAACAATTACGCCCTGTCCGTTAATTCGATGACCACCCGCCATCAAATAGTAAACGTCAATAAAACGTCGGGATAAATTCAGTCGACAACGATCTCACGGCAAAAAGGCGGCGGGACCAGTACGGGTGGCCTCACCGCCGCGGGACGATGGCAATTCCGTTATCACCACGCCGGCTCCGTGTTCGCCCGGGCTCACCCCACCAGAGCCGCCGTCGACGAAGCACCCGGTTGATGCTCACCGGCGGAGCGCTCCTGCCGGCTGCTAGCACCCCACTCGTCGTGACCGCCGGCCAGCGACGGCCTCGGGCCCGGTCCGGTTCGCCACCGGGCCGCCGTTCGCCGGAAACGCCGCAGACCCGGCTCACACTCAAATCCAGGTCAAAGCCCAAGCACGTCACGCTGGCAACCCCTGTCTGCCAGCAGCCCGCTGACAACAACTTTTAGGAAGCCTTCAGGCTTGAAGCACCCCCTAGGCACCGGCAGGCACCCGGTAGGAGCCTCTAGGTGTTCTTCTTCTCGGCCACGGCCGCGGCGAGGCCTTCGGCGAGATCCTCGCGAGTCAACTCTTTGAATCGGCGCAATTGGTCCTCGCTGAACTCGCTGACATCGCTGGCCAGCATGGCATCGAGGTCCTCGTCGTCGAGGCGGAAGCTGCGGTGGTCGCGGGCCTTTTCCACCACATTGCGCACAAACCCGGCATTGCCGAGCACGTCGATGCCCCGGATCAGGTCCCCGTCCTCGGAGATGCTTTCGTCGAGATAGAACTTGGTGTACGACGGGCGCAACACCTCGACCGCCTCATCGGTGACGACATCTTCGTTTTCCCGGCTCATCAGCTTAGTCAGCGCGATCAACTCGTCGGGGGTGTAGCTGTAGAACTCGATCACCGTCGAAAACCGGCGGCGCAGCCCGGGATTCACCTCCAGCATCCGGTCCATCGCCTTGGCGTAGCCCGCCCCGAACACCACCAGCTCGTCGCGATGATTCTCCATGTAGAGCAGCACGGTGTTGATGATCGCGTTGCCATAAGGGTCGCCTTGGTGATAGCCGCGCTCGTGCAGCGTGTGCATCTCATCGAAGAACACGGCGCCGCCCAGCGCCTCCTCGAGCATCTCCTCGGTGTTCTTCTCGGCATCGGCCATGTAACGGCCCAGCAGCTTGGAGCGGCTGGTTTCCACCACCATCGGCTTTCTCAGCACGCCCAGCCCGCACAGCTGCTTGGTGAACGCCCGGGCCACCGACGTTTTCCCGGTCCCGGGCGGGCCCAGCAGCAGGGTGTGCCGCGAGGTCACCGGCACCGGCAGGCCCATTTTGGCGCGGGCCAAATTGACCTTCGTCGTCGACTTGATGAGCCGGATTTCACGTTTGGCTTTTTCCATGCCCAGCATCGCGCCCAGCTCGGCATCTCCTTCGGCCAGGTACTTTTTGGCCATCTCGGCGTGCCGGGCGGCCTCGGTCTGCTCCCGGGTGGGCGCGGTAGCGGGATCCCAGGGATCGGTGCGGGCCTCGATCGTTTCCGGGTCGGTGAGCACCAGCCGATAGTTGGGGTTGTCCAACGCTTCACGGGCGGGGCCGAACTTGGCGTCACGTGAATATACCCGCCGCAGCAACTCGACGGCCTCGTCCTCGCGGCCCAGATGCCGCAGGCACATGCCCTGGGTGTACATGGCGACATTGGCCGCACCGGGCACTCGATCCCCTTCGATGGCCTCCTCCGCGCGCCGGCAGGCTTCCTCGAAGACCCCCAATGAGGCCAGCGCCGTGGTGGCCATCGCCGCCCCCGCCGCTTTCAGCTCCGGCTGTCGCCAGGGTGTGGCCGCCGGAAACTGCGCGAGCACATCCGGCCAGCGGCCGGTGCGGAAGTACAGCAGGCCGCGCACATACCTGACCAGTTCGACATCCGTCGGGTTGCGCGGCTCGGCGGCGTCGAGCAGCCGGGACGCCTCCTCATAGCGTTTCGCCTGCGCCAGCACCGCGGCGTAGCCGGCTGCCAGTGACTCCACGGTGGTGATCGCCAACTGCAGGAAAAGCCCGTCGGAAACCTGCGGGTGAAACTCCAAATCCGTGAGCCCCAACCGGCGGATCTCCCAACCGAACGTTTTGACCGCCGCCCAGGCGCCGGCCAGCACCTCGAGGCTTTGGTCACCCGCCAGCACCCGCGCCAACCAGGCATCACACATGCCCGGATCGATGCTGGTTGCGGTGGTGAACATCTGCAACGCTACTTGCGGGTTGTTGCTGGGCCGTAGCCCGTTGACGGAAATACCGGAAGCCAGCAAACCCGCCACCATGGCGTTGCGGGCATCTACCGCGGCCATCTGGGGGCTGCTCACCGGCGCGTTCCCACCCCACTCATCGACTGTGCCGTACCCACCGGCACAGCCAGCTCATCGTCGGCGCCTAGTGTCCGCGCCGGCACCGCCAGTCGCGGACGCCATGCGGGAACCGGCAGGCTGGCGCACACCGCCGCCAACTGGCGGCCGCTGAGCCGATTCAGCCCCTCCCAGACCGTCCTGGGCAGTGGCTCGCTGCTGTGATAGCGCACCCACGCGGACACCTCGGTCTGGCCATCGGTGGGCGTGAGCCGGACCGTCAGCACCGTGGCCTCGGCGTCGGGCGCCCACAGCTGAGCCAGCGTCTCGGAAGTGATGTCAGGCGGTGAGACCCAGAAGCTGGCCACGAACTGCGTCGACCGCGCCGATACCGTGGAGTTAAGGCGGCTTCGACGGGCGCGAACGTGCGCCGGTTGCAAACCCGCGAGCACGGCGACGTCCACGGCGGCGATCTCCTCGGCGGTCAGGGGCCGGGCCGCACATCCGCTCCTGTCGAGTTCGTGCGCGAGGCGCTCAGTGGCGGCGGCCAGCGTGGATGCCACCGAATCCCGGGCCACCACCGCGGCAAGGTTGCGCTGCGGGTCCATTCGCAACACCAGCCAGGTGCTCCGCTGATCCTGCGGCGAGGGGTTTTCTCCGGTACGAGGGCCATCGGAGCCAGTGCGGTCCGTGGTGGCGGGCCGTGTGTCCACCGAGATGATGTCGATGCCGTCCAGGAGCAGATCGAACTGGCGCAGCCCGTCGGCGACCGCCGCCACCGGCAACGTGCCCGACGACGCCTTCGGTTGGCGATGACGCCCCGCCGGCACGTCGTAGCGTCCCTGCACGGCGATCACCGCGGCCAGCCGCCCCCGGTATTCGCGTATCCCCACCACGTCGCGGGCGAAGCGGTGCCGATGATCGATCGGGGGGGTTCGCCCTGCGACCAGCATCACCTCCGGGTCGGCGAACCGATCGAGCGCCCGCGCGACCATCACCGAGCTGAGCGGGTTACCCCGGTAGGTGACGGTGGCAACACCCGTCACCAGCACCGCGAGCCCCACACCCGCCCACCACGCGATGTGGTGGGCCTGCCAGGCGTCCGGCAAGTGGCTGACCAGGGCCAGCAGTGCCACGTCGATAAGAAACACCGCCGTGAGCCGGGGCCACGACAGGGCCAGCCCCCACCCGTGCTGCGCTTTTCTTCTTGGCTCGCTCATCGGCTCCTCGCTGATCGCCGCATCACCATCGCACCACCGAACACCACACCGGCCACCAACACCACGGCCCCAAGCCCCCCAGCGGCCACCCACACCGGGGTCATATCCCGGGCGGGCGCCGGCGGCGGAAGCTTCAGCGGTGCCGACAACCGGTTCGGCGGCCGGATCGGACCGTCGGGCACATCCCAGGTCAGGGCCGCGACCGGGTCTACAACCCCGTAGCCGACCTGGTTGTCCACCCCGCGGGCCGGCGGCCTGGCCGTGCGAATTAACCGGTTGATGACCTGATGTGACGACAGCTGCGGATACTTCGCGCGAACCAGCGCCGCCACCCCCGACACGATCGCGGTCGCAAAGCTGGTGCCCGCCGGCACCAGTAAGGAGTTGTTGGGACCCTCGATCGCGTTGATCAGGCTGTCGTCGCGGGGTGAGAACCCTTCGATGTCATCACCCGGCGCGGCGATGGACACCCACGGTCCGGCCATGCTCACATTGCTCATCGGCGCGCCGGTCGAGTCCACCGCCCCCACCGTGAGCACATAGTCACTGAACCAGGCGGGGGTTACCACCGTGTCCACACCGCTCCAGTCCCGCGGATCGTCCGGCCGCAACGGGTTGTAGACCGGGTTCTGCTTGCAATCGCGCTGGCTGGTGTCACCGGCAGCGGCCACAATCACCGCGTCTTTATCGACCGCGGCGTACCGCACCGCAGCCCCCAGGTCCGGGTGGTGGATGATATTGCGCACGCTCATGCACGTCACCCCGGAAATGTTGATCACCCGGGCGCCCATGTTGGCCGCATGCACGATCGCCCGCGCCATGGTTTCCATGTTGTTGATTTTTTGCGCGGTCTGCGGATCCTGGCTGCCGGTGAACGGGTCTTTGGGGGTGAACGCCGCGCTGGACTGGCGGATCGAGATCACCTCCACGTCCGGGGCTATCCCGGTGAACGCGTCAGTTGGCTGCCCCGGTGTCGCTGCCGCGGGCGCCGCCGGCGGTGCCGGCGATGGCGGGGCGGGAGGTTCGGGCGGCGCCGGGTCACGCGGGTGCGGGTTGTCAACGCCGTGCACGTGCCCGCGCTCGGAATAGCCGGGCAACACCGCCTTGCCGTGCCCGCCATAGGCGCTGGGCGCCTCCTCCTCCGACGGCGGGCCCACCTTCTCCGTCACCGGCGGTGGGGGCGGCAGCCAGGGGGCCGGCGGCGGGGGCTGCGAGATCCGCACCGTCTCGGGCGGGGGTGGTGGCGCCGGCTTCAAGGTGACGGTCTGCGGGGGCGGAGGCGGCGGAGGAGCCTCCGGTGTGGGATAGGTCTGGGGGATCCGGATGTCTGGCGCGGCCGGCACGGCGGTCGCCGGTTCCGCCGCGAGCATCGAGGCCACGAGCGTGCCGTGGGCGTCGCAATCCGAAAGCCCGTCACCGCCGGCCATCACATAGTCCCCACCCGGTACCAGATGCGGCAGTCGTGGATGGGGGGCGACCCCCGTGTCGATGACGGCGACCTTCACTCCGCCGCCGCGGCCGAACTGCCACGCGGCGGGCAAGTTCAGCATGGCCAGGTATTTCGGGGGCACCTGAAAATTGGTGCCCGGCAACACCCCGACTTCGGTGCAGTACGCGCTCTGCCGCATGGGCTGCAGGGGCCCGGGCGGGTCGTCCGGCGGCATCGCGGCCGGATCGATCGTCGGCGGGGCGATCGCGTTCGCCGCCGGAGCGCCGGCCACCGTGCTCGTCACCACCAAAATCGTTGCTGCGGTCGCTGCGGCCGCGCGGCCGTGCCGCAGCCAGCTGCTAGCGGTAGCGGATCGCTGCATAGACATTCATCAACCACAAGGCGAGCGGGAATATTGGCATGAGGCAGAGGTATTCGATCCATTCCACAAACTTGCGGAACAGCGGGCTGTAGATCGTGTTGGGCACCACCGCGGCAGCCGTCAGGCCCGCTGCAGGCAGTAATACCAGGATCGCCACCCCGGCTGAAAGCGTCAGGGGATCCGCCAGGACCATCACGTAGCGGGTCACCACGCCAGCGACAATCAGCACCGCGGTCGCGGCCAGGGTGATCGCCTGCCAGCGGTCCACGTAGGAGCGCCCGCGCAGCAGCAGAAACCCGGCGGTGAACACCGCGAGCAGCACCGGCAGCCACCGCTGACCGGCGTGCGGATCACACAGCCCGGTGAGGCACACCAGCACCAGCACGCCCAGTCCCGCCAGCAGTCCCAGCAAGAATGAGCGCGCACGCTGGGCCTCTAGCACCACGGCACGGACCGACGCCGGGCTTTCCAGTGTCGGGGTGCCGCCTTCGGACTCCACCACGGTGGTCGGCAGGTCCGGGCGGGCCTCGAACACCCAGCGGCTGGTCGCCGAGGGAAACACCGGCAGCCGGATGCCGGCCAAATATCGGGCCAGCGCCGGGGCACCGTGATAGCCGAGCACACAGGCCAGTAGCACACAAGTCATCAGTGTCACGGGGCCGGTCATAAACGCCATTCGCGCCACACCGACCAGCGCCGCCGCCACGCTGATGGTGACGATCGCGGTGTAGAGCCCCAGGCGGCGACCGGTCGCGCGGACTATCGCCAGGGCGCCGACGCCCAGCACCCCGAAGCCCAGCGCCGCCTGTGGCGCGCCAACCGGTCCCGGCGGCGCGGCCGCCGCCGCCACCGCCAGCGCCCCCAGCCCGCTGAACAGGATGACATCACCCACCCGGCGAGCGGGCACCGTCTCGGAGCGCATCAGGATCACCGTGGCCACCGTCAAGGTCAGCGCGGCGATCACTGCGGTGTAACCGGCCGGCAGCCAGGAGTCAAGGTGCCAGCGCCACCAGCCCAGCAAAGCCGTCGCCAGCAGCACCCCGGTCGCTAGCATCGCCGCACCGACCTGCACCGCGACCACCGGGTCGATCGCGGTGAAATGCTTCCTGAGGTTGATCGCCACCGCGGTGGAGATGTGCTCGACGACTTCGGCCCGGCGTTCGGTGTCCTCAACGAACCTCAGCCACAACCGGTCCCCGTCGTAGACGTTCTGCTCGGTCAGTGACTGCGCGGGCCGCAGTGGCGTGCCGTCAACCAGGCACAATGCCCAGCGGCCGCGGCCCTTCGCCTCCAGCGGGGCCACGCCCAGCTCCTGCAGCCGGGTGTTGACCACGTCCCGCAGCGGGTCGATCATCACCGACACCGGGGCGTCGGCATCCAGCAGCACCGGCACCTGGACATCGGCGGCCATGATGGCCAGCATGGTCGCCCGTGGCGACGAGACGGCTTCGGCTCCGGGTTGCGGTGCTTCGATTACCGCGGTCATCGTGCCACCGCCTGGGTCGTAGCGAACGAAGGCGACAAGAAGCGCGGCGCCGTTCGGCCCGGCGGACGGGACACGCCCGCCTCGATGGTGCGCTCCGGCCGCAGGTGCAGGTCGAGAAGGTCTGAGTCCATCTGCTCCGCCTCGTCAGTTGTCCGGTGTGGGGTCTCCCGTGGTGCTTTGCCCTAGGGCATTATGCGCCGTCGGCACCGCAGCCGCATGTTTTGCTCCGGCCTATTCGGAATAGCCGGAGTTTTGCCCTGAACTGTTAATCGCGGTGAAAAGGATTGTTAAACTCTGCGATGCGTTTTCCAGTCGCCGTAGGGCAGTGTGTCCAAAACGGTCTTGACGCCGACTTGCACCAGCTGCGGGGTTGCCGGGCAGATGGCCAGCCAGGCCTCGCCCGATCCCGCGGTGCGGGGTTGCTGGTATAACGCGATACGTCCGGCGGATCCGTCCTTTAACGAAAGCACCGAGGCACTGGGGGCTTTGGCGTCATCGCGGTATTGCCGGGCATAGACCGCCGCCTCGGCCGCCGGATCCGAGAGGGCCTGGCCGAGCGCGGCAACCGTGGCCGCGCTGAGGCCCAGTCGCCGCAAATCCCCAGCGGAGAAGACGTTGAAGCCGGCGTCCTTCCAGGTCTTTGTGACTTCCAGCATTTCGTCCAGCGGCACGTTGACCGCGTTGATCGCGGCGGCGTCGGCGTGATGAATCGACTCCAGGCCGTCGAACACCAGGGCTGCGATCGAGGCGGTGTCGGTGATCGCGACATCGTCGATGGTGATGTCGGACCCGACCCGGACCGCCGACACCCAATGCTGGCCGCGACGGGCCAGCACCACGCGGAACTCGTTGTCCGGGATGTCGCGGGACCCCGGTGGCTGGTCCTCGCCCTCGATAACGCCGTAGAGCAACTTGCCCCGCGACAGCAGGGCGATCACCTCAATATCGGGTGCGGCCAATACCCGCATCCGCGCGGCCACCTGGTCGTTAACCTCGTCGCCGACGACGAGGCCCTCTTTGCGCATCACCGCCATCCCCGGGTGTTCGTTGAGCCAATCGGTGGAGTCGGTAGAGACGTACGGCCGGCACCGCAGCTCCGGGGCGACGTGGCGGATATCCAGCAGCGCCTGCAGCATCCAGAGGCCCTCGACGTTGACGGTGACGTCGGTGCGGGAACTCTGTGGGTCCATCACTGCCTTCCATGATCGGTTTATTCGGATAACGCACAACGCGGCAGCACACCCTACCTCCCCGGTGTGCTGCCGCTGCCGGCGGTTCTGTTGTCAGGCCCAGCTGGAGCCGACAGCGGCGTCGGTGTCGGCCATGTTGGCGCCGGCGGCTTGCACCTTGGCGCCATGGGCGTTGGCCTGCTCGTAGATCACCTGAAAGTTGCGGCCCAACTCGGTGATGAACTGCTGGCAGGCCGTCGAGCCCGCCCCACCCCAAAAGTCCCCGGCGGCCAGCACATCACGAACAATGGCCTGATGCTCGGCCGCCAGCGCCATCGCCTGGGCGCGAATCGTGGCCCCGTGGGCGTCCACATCCCCGAACTGGTAGTTAATCGTCATCTCGAAGTTCTCCTAATGTGAGAAAGCGTACGCAGCCATGGCTTTCGGCGCTAGCTGCTCAGCAGGTGCTGGGAGGCCTGCTCTTGGGCCTCATAGTTATTGGCGTCACGGATCAGCCCGTCACGCACCCCGTGCAACATGGTCACGATGTTGCGAAACGCCTGATGCATCTGGGCCATGGTGTCATAGGAGGTGGCCTGCGCCGCCCCGCTCCAGCCCGCCCCGGCGATGTTTTGGCTGGACGCCCACATCCTGCGAGCCTCATCCTCCACCGTTTGGGCGTGCACATCAAAACGGCCCGCCATCGCCCGCATCTGATGCGGATCGGTCATAAAACGCGTCGGCATTTGACTATCTCCTTTCGCGCGAATCGAGGAACGCTGATTGCTGGGCGCTGTGTTGCCGCACCCGCCGGCCACACAAACACGGATGCTCCCCCTCTCGCGGCCCCGTTCTCAACCGGCGGCCAGCGGGCGCGGCACTACGCTGGGGCGCACATCGAACCGCGGCGTAGCGGCCGTATGGGCGCCGAGGCCCATGGCGCGTCCGACGATATTCGCGAGCGGAGCACTACCAAGCAGGCCTCCGGGGTTGGCTGCCCCGAGCCCCGGGGCAGCGCCAAGGCCGGTGCCCGGCAGCGCCGCGGCGGGGCTGGTCGCAGGGGCGGCCACCGCCCAACTCTGCGGCACCGACAACGCGCCGATCGTGCCGGCCTGGCCCAGACCGGCCGACACCCCGCTGCCAAGGCCCGCCGCGCCCGGTAGCCCCGGCGCGCCCGCCCCGGCACCAAGCCCAGCAGCCAGGGCCGGTCCCAGCACCCCGGACTCGCTGCCGACGGCCGCGACCGGGGTCGCGGCGGCACCTGTGAGCAGGCCCGCCGTACCGGCCGCAAATGACCCTATGCTCGCCGGCGTGCGCGCAAGGCTGCCGAGGTTACTCAGCGTCGACAGCGTCGACGAGGACGACTTTGACCCGCTCCCGGCTAGGGTGCTCAAAGCACTCGAGAGCCCCGACGTGGTTGAGGTCGACGATGCAATGCCGGGCATCGTGGACGCCAGCTGTGACCCCGTTGCCGGCGCCGAGGTGCCGGCGGCCGTCGCGGTGGCCTGAGCCACCGCCGCGGCCTGGCCGCTTAAGCCGCCCGCAGCGGTGGTCTGCGGCGGCGTCGCGAACGGCGTCAACGCCGACGCGGCGGACGAGGACCCGGCATAGCCGTACATCGCGGCGGCGTCCTGGGCCCACATTTCGCCGTAGTGCGCCTCGGTGGCCGCGATGGCGGGGCTGTTCTGCCCGAAAAAGTTGGTGGCGACAAGCGCCGCCAACTGGCTGCGGTTGGCCGCGATCACCGGTGGCGGCACCGTGGCGGCAAACGCCGCCTCATAGGCGCCCGCCGCGGCGCGGGCCTGGGCGGCCGTCTGCTCCGCCTGGGCCGCGGCAGCGTTCAGCCACGCCACATACGGTGCCGCCGCAGACGCCATCGATGCCGACGACGGACCCATCCACGGCCCGCCGGCCAGCCTCGAGACCACTGAACCGTAGGAGGACGCTGTCGAATACAGCTCGGCGGCCAGCGCGTCCCACGCCGTCGCAGCGGCCAGCATGGGCCCCGATCCGGGGCCGGCATACAGGAGCCCGGAGTTGATCTCCGGTGGCAGCGCGCCGAAATCCATCCTCGTCACCCCGGGTCGTCAGGCTGCGGCTAGCGCATTGGCGGCTTCGGTGGCCGCATATGATCCCGCGCTCGCCATCAGGGTGCGCACAAACGCCTCGTGAATCGCTGCAGCCTGGGCACTGACCACCTGGTACATCTGGGCATGCGCGGCGAATCGGGCCGCCGTCAGCGCCGACACCTCATCTGCCGCGGCGGGAACCACTCCGATCGTCGGGCCCGCCGCGGCGGCGTTCTGAGCGCTCAGCGCCGAACCGATGGCCTGCAGGTTGGCCGCCTCGGCTGTCAGCGCCTCCGGCTGTGTGCTCACGAACGTCATCGGTTCCTCCTGGGATCGACAACTTGCAACCGCTTCGGGCCCGAGCGTAAATGGCTTCCCAGGGCCGCGCCCCGGTCCGCGGCCACCACCGACGGTGCCAAGACCATGCCTCGGCGGGTGGTTTCGAGGCACGACGGGCGGATACCGCACACCACGACCGGCTAGCCAGTCGGCTTCTACCTGCGCGAACAGCGCTTGCCTGGGGCCCAAACCGCGCCCGGCCCGACGGTGCGAACCACCGAAACGGCGTCGGCCCGACGCGGCCGCAGCGATAAAAATCGTGCTGCGGTTAAAGCCCTGCGGTTAAAGCCCTGTCCCTGCGCCGCGGCGGCGTCCAGCGGCCAGCAACAGCAACACCGAGTGGTCCCTGGCGGAGTGGCCCTGGCGGAGTGGCCCTGGCCGCCGGCCGGAAACCGCGATCTCTTATTGCCGCAACTCGGTGGCCGCGACGTGGACGAACACGCCAGTGTCCTCGGCCATCAGCAGCCCGCGGCCGCGCGGCAACGGACCACCCTTCATCTTGCCCCGGATGAACCCCTCGTCGGGGTCGGCGTCCATCACCAGCAAGGGGGTGTTGGCCTGGTGCAGCGCGCGCAGAATCGGGTCGCTGCCCGCCGAGGACCAGCCGCCGAAGGTGCGGGCGACGATCACGTGCAAGCCGACATCGGTCGCCCGGGTCACCCATGCGGCGGCCTTGTGCAGCGGCGAATCGAAGCCCGTCGGCAGCTGCTGTAGGTCGTCGATGATCAAGAAGATTTCCGCGCCGCTCCACCAGGACCGCGACAACAGCTCGTCGGCCGACAAGCCCTGCGGCGGCTGGCGTTTGGCCAATGTCTCCGCCAGCTCGTCCATCATTGCGGCGACACCGTCGACGGTGTAGGCGAACTTCTCCAGGTAATCCGGGCCCAGCATCCGCAGCAGCTGACGGCGCGGGTCCACCAGCCACACCTGGGCCGAGGGTCGCCCCGATGCCGGCGGTGCGGTGCTCGCCCCCGGCGCATACACGCGTCCGATCTCGGCCATGATGGTGGCCAGCGTGGTGGTGCGTCCGCATTCGCGCCGGCCGGTGATCATCAGATGGCTGTTCTCGGCGAAGTTCAGGTACACCGGTTGCAGATCCAGCTCCGATATCGCCCAGGCGATTCCGCCTGCTCCGACCCCTTGACGCTGATCGGCCGCGGCCAGTGCCCGCACCTCTTCCAGTCCGAACCGGGCCGGCAGCCGCCGCACGGCGCGCGCCCGGCCCACCGCCACCTGGCTCACCGCGGCGGCCACGCTGTCGGACTCGAAGGCGGACTTCGGTGTGCTGGCCAACGCCGGCCGGGCCACCAGCGTGTGCAGGCCCGCCTGCGGATCGGCGTCCAGACGCACGTAGTTGACCGGGACCATGCCTCGTCCGGGCTTGGCCGGCACGTCTTTGGCGAACCGGGAGCGCACCAGCCGGGCGTCCTCCACCGCGGCCAGGCGCAATTCCACCCGGGAGCCGAAGCCACTGCGCACCGGGGGTCGCAACTCCGATTCCCGGTCGGCGGTGACCACCACGTGCACACCGAACGACGGCCCCTGGTTGATGATCTGGTTCACCTGCTCGATGAGCACTTCGTTTTCTTCGGCCAGCGCCCGGTAGTTGTCGATCACCAGGTAGACATCGCCGAACCCGTCCTCGGGCACACGGCCCGGCTCGCCGCCGAATTTGCGCCGCCGGAACACCTCCATCGACGGGACGTCATACTCGAGGAAACTGCGCTTCCGGTCACGCATCAGCGCGAGGACTTCGGCAACCGTGCGCCGCACCCCGTACGGGTCGGTGGGGCCGACAACCGAGCCCACGTGCGGAAGACCGGCTACCGTCATCAGCGCGGTGCTGCTGTAGGCCAGGCAGTAGAACTGCACCTGCTCCGGGGTATGGGTCAAGGCGGCCGAGCAGATCAGGGTTTGCAGCGCCGTGGTCTTGCCCGCGCCACCGGCACCCAGGATCAGCACGTTGGCCCCGGGTCCCGAGGTGTCCACCGTCCACGGCGGCTGGTCATGCTTGAACGGCCGGTCGATGATCCCGATCGGGAACACCAAGTCCCTGGCGGTGCCGTAATCCTGCTGCCAGGGCCGGCCGAGGAAGCGGCTCACCAATTCGTCGATGGGCACCGGCTGGTCCAGCGGCGGCTGCCACAGCCGGTAGGGCTGGAAGTCGATCTGGCGCAGCTGATCGATGATCACCGTGCCGACTTTCGGTGTCCGCCACTCGTATTCTTCGTCGTACACGTCGGCCTCGGCGACCACTTCGCCGTCGACGACCTCGCCGTTGGTCAGGCCATTGGTAGTCACCTCGCCGTTCCCGGCGGCCGCCGCCTCCCCGTTCGATCCGGCCGGCGCAGTCTCAAGTGGGGTAAACGCGGTGGTAAACAGTTGCGGGCGAATGTAACCGGAGGTGTCCGTCAAACGCGCAGGGCCCTCGTCGAGCGACACGCCACGGCGGTAGTCGCGCCACATGAACTCCGCCTGGAAGCGGATGATGTCGTCACCGCTCTTGCGCAAGTAGCCCAGCCCGGGCTGCGAGGGCAGGTTCACCGCATTCGGTACCCCCGCGGCCTGTGCCGCGCCGGCGGTGCGCGCTTTCAGCACCAACCGGTAACCCATGTTCTCCATGAGCTTTTCGGCCCGGCTCTCGATGGTTTGAGACGCCATCATCAGGTGCACCCAGTAGGCGCGACCCTGCCGGCCGATCGAGTCCAGAACGTCTACCGCGGTCGGCATGATGCGGAACCACTCGTAGAACTCGTCGATCACCACCACCAGCATGGGCAGCGGCGGCAAGTCTTGCCCGCGGGCCCGCATCCTGGTCCGGATCTCGTTGTACTCCCTGGCGCCGTCGACGCCGGCGCTGAAGCAGATTTCCTTGCGCCGGGCGATCTCGCCCCACAGCGCCTCCAGGAAGCGTTCCATCAGCGCCTGGTCGTCTTCCAGGTCGGTGATGATCCGCGATACGTGCGGCACCCCCTCGAACGGCTTGACCGCTGTCCCGCCCTTAAGGTCGGCCAGGACGAATTGCAGGTCTTCGGGCGAGTGGCCGAGCATCAGCGACGCGATCACGGTGCGTACCAGCGTCGACTTCCCCGAGCCGGTTGTCCCCGACATCACCCCGTGCGGGCCGTCGCCACCCTCTTCGATGGATTTCATGTCCAGGAACAGCAACTCGCCGTTATCGGCACGGTTGCCGAACGGCACCCGTAGGCGGTCTCGGCTGAACAGGTCTCGGCGGTCCGACCACAATGCGTCGAAGTCGATCTGGGCGGGATCGTCAATCCCGTAGTAGGACAAGATGTCTCGCGCGCCGATCTGGGTCACCCGCTGCCCGATCTCCTCGTAGGCCTCGGCAAGTCGCCAGCGCGCCATCCGCAGGGCGAACTGTTCGGCCTCGTCCTCGGACATCCGGTCGGCCAGCGCGAAAAACCACGGGCTCTCGTCGATCACCAGCCAGGTGTCACGGTCGCGAGGCAGCGCCTCGATGACTCCGGCGGCATTGGTGAACCGCAGCACCCGCTGCGGCACCGAACTCCACAGCGAGGAGCCGGTCAAATCGAAGAACGTCACCCCGTCGACGCCTTCGGCGCTGATCACATACTCCCACTGCGGGTCATCGATATCGGCGATGATCACGTGATGAGGTGTCGGGGTTTCCGCGGACGAACTGGCATGCCTGGGTGTAAACGATCCGCGTCCGGAGAACAATTCGGTTTGCTCCGTGGCGAATTCCCGTACCGAGCGGTAGACCATCCGGGCATTGCCCGCGGCGTCGTGGCGCCGCGGATCGCCGAAATGCGGAAGCCATTTGACCCAGTCCCAACGTTGCACATCGGACGAGACGACGATCATCCGGAGATGGTCCGGACCGTGGGAGAACGCCAGTTGGCAGATCATCGCCCGCATCAGCCCCAGCACCTGCTCGCGGCTGCCTACCAGGGCGTACCAGGGCTCGACCAGCAGTGAGACCATTTTCGGCAGGTTGTACACGACGCTTTGATAACGCCCGAACTCCTGCAGCGCCTTACCGGTCACCGGCTCCAGTTCGATGTCGGTCGGCATGTTCTGCGGCTCACCCCAAGTCACCTCGGGCCGAGTCATGCCCACCCCCACCCGGACCACACCGAAGTTGAGGTCCTTGCCGTTGGGCATCCGCTCCCACATCCGTGCCGATCCCACCGCCGCCGCCAGTGTGCCCGGCGCCGGGTGAAACCACCGGTAGTTGGCGTCCATGCTGTTGGCCGACTCGGCGGCCGTGTCGCGCAGCATGTCCAGCATCAGCATGAATTGCCCGCGCATCGCGTCCAGTTTCGGCCGGCTCATCTGCTGGGTGCCGCCGAAGCGCCCGCCGAACATCATCATCGCGATCCCGCCGATCATGAAGATCGGGAAGATCGCACCGGCGCCCAGGAACATCCGTGATCCGCTGGCGACCACCGCGGCGATCATGCCGACCAACAGGCCGATCACCAAGACGCCGACCACCACCATCCACCACGGCTTGCCCTCCGGTGGCGGGACACTCAGCGGTGTCGGTAAGACGATGTTCTCCGGCTTGACTGCCGGTGCCCGCTCCGGGGTAGGTCGCGCAAATCCACGTTTCACTTCGGTACCGCCAACTCCTGTGGGTTTGAATCTGTCGGGAGTGCGCCATGTTCGACCAGCGCATCAGAGCGTGAAAGCGTCGGGCCGGGGGTGAGCAACCGCAATGCCACCCACGGCGCCGGGGTCGGAGTGCCTGTGAGCCCCAGCGCGGTGCGCACGTCACGGGTGTTGTCCACCCCAAACCGCACACCGGAATGCGAGAGCCACCACAGCGATTCACCTTTGGTGGCCGAGGGATCATTGCCGGTGATGACGGTGAAGTTCGCATAGTCGGTGCCGAAATACACGTGGTCAGCCTGGCCGCCCGTGTTATCCGTCTTCACCAGCGGCACCACGTTTTTGGGGTCGCTCACCGGAACCGTCGGCCCGGCGACCAGCCGCGTCAGCGCCCGGTTCTCACCGGTCGTCCATTGCCACCACCAGCAGGTCGCCGGGTTGTCTTTCGCGTCCACCACGTTCAGCGGCTGATCCGGGAAGGCCGATAGATCCAGCCCGGTGACCACCGGCATTTTCGCCAGCGCCGACGGCCCCACGACTTTGGGGGCTCCGGCCGCGGGACCGCCCGCGTTCTGCAAAACCTGGGCGACTATCGGTGAGATCGTCTGCACGCCATTGGTCAAAACCAGCGAGTACTGCTGCGGCCCACTGATTTGTGGTGTGACGATCACGCTCCCCACCGGCCCGGGCGCGTCCGGAAACGCCGCGGGACCACCCGAGCCCGGCACCACCGGCACCGACAACTCGGGCCCCACCGCCAAGGCGTCGTATAACGCCTGGCTCATCGGAGGCGCCTGATCAATTTGCTCCGGCGCCAAACCCAGCGGCAGCAACACCGAGCGATCCGCCGCGTTGATGCGCGAGCGGCGCCTGTCACGGATCACGTAGGCGTTGCCGCCGTAGCGCCGCAGCACCGCGTCCTGTTTGCCGAGCACCCGCCGGCGATCCGAAAGCGCGGGCGCGCCGTCGATCACCGTCACCGTTACCGGCTGGGCGGCCGGCACACCGGTGCCAACACCTACGGTCGGGGCCACCGCATCGCACACCAGCCAGGACGACGTCGCCGGGCTAGTCGGGGAAATCTCTGACGGCGCTCCCGGGATACCCACCAGCGGTCCGTGCGGCTGCTGGGCGATCTGACTGGACCGCACCTTGTGCGGGTCGTCCGCCCGTCCCGCGATCAACCGCGCCGAAGCCAGATTCAGCGCCGGGTACAGCGTGTCACCCACGCGGACGTACAGCGCCCCGGAATTACGGTCCGCGATGATGGGCGAGTCGCCGAGGGCACCGGCCGGGCTGATAAACGACCACAGCAACGCCCCCAGGCAAATCACCACCGCCGCGGACACGGACGCGACCACCGCCAGCACCTGCCGCCGGCCCGGTTCCACCTCCATGCGCACCCGCCAGCGGGTCAAGGCCATCGCCATCCGGCGGGCCAGGAATTGATGGCCGGTCACCTGGGTGCGTGTCGACAACCCCAGGCCGTAGCCCGAACCCCGCTGCCCGCGCTCCTCAGCCGGCATGGGAGATCACCCCCCGATCGGAAAAACATGCTTTGATGCTGCTCATGGCGCCACTCACAGCGATAACCGTAAAGCACCCACGCCGCCCCCGCCAGGCGAAGGCCGTGTTTGCCGACAGCCGGGTGGACCTGGTAACCCACGGTTCTGAACCCCGCCACCGCGGTGTCACCCGTCGTTTGGCTCCGCCCGTCCGAGCTGGGTGTTTGCGGGTCGCCCGCGGCGGAGCGCTTGGGTGACCGACCTGTCGCCCTCGTTGGCCGACCTCGCTGGCCGATTCGGAATCGCCACCGAATACCAGGACTGGACGGGTCGGCGTTCCGTCGTCGGTGAGGCCACCCTGGTCGCCGTCCTGGGTGCCTTCGGTGTGGCCGCCGGGACCGAGTCGGAGCGCACCGCGGCGCTGATCGCCCACGACCGGGGGTATTGGTCGCGTCCCCTGCCCGTCACCATCGTCGCCCGCGCCGGCGCCGAGACCCGGTTTTGGGCCCATGTGACCCACGGCCACCCCGCCGAGGTGTGGCTGCGCCTCGAGGACGGGACGGTGCGGACCGGGCTGCGGCAGGTCGACAATTTCAGCCCCCCGTTCGACCTCGACGGACGCTGGATCGGCGAAGCCAGCTTTGTGCTGCCGCCCGATCTGCCGCTGGGATATCACCGGGCGCACCTGCGTTCCGGCGATGACGAACACAACACCCTGCTCATCGTCACGCCAAGCTGGCTAGGTCTACCCGAGCGGCTCACGGCCCGCCGGGCTTGGGGCTTGGCGGCGCAGATCTATAGCGTGCGTTCCCGGCGGTCGTGGGGTGTCGGGGACCTCACCGATCTCACGGACTTGGCGGTGTGGTCGGCCGCCCGCCACGGCGCCGGCTATCTGCTGGTCAATCCGCTGCACGCGGCCGCGCCGACGACACCGATGGAGCCGTCGCCTTACCTGCCGACGTCGCGACGCTTCGTCAACCCGCTGTATCTGCGCGTCGAGGCCGTCCCCGAATACGCCGAGCTGCGCAAGCGCGGCCGGGTGCGACGGCTGCGCCAGCAGGTCCAGGAGCGCAGCGCCGCGTTGGACACCATCGACCGCGACACCGCCTGGGTGGCAAAGCGCGCCGCGCTGCAGCTGCTCTACCGCGTGGCGCGCTCGGCGGGCCGGGAACTGGCCTACGCGGCATTTCGCGCCCGCGAGGGCCGGGCCCTCGACGATTTCGCCACCTGGTGCGCCCTGGCCGAGAAGTATGGTGGCGACTGGCATCGCTGGCCGGAATCGCTGCGGCATCCCACCGGCCCGGGTGTTGCCGATTTCGTGGCTAAGCATCCGGATGCCGTCGATTTCCACCGCTGGCTGCAATGGTTGCTCGACGAGCAACTCGCCGCCGCGCAGTCGGGGGCCGTGCGGGCCGGAATGGCGCTGGGCATCATGCACGACCTCGCCGTGGGCGTGCACCCCAACGGTGCCGATGCCTGGGCCCTGCAGGATGTGCTCGCCCCCGGCGTGACCGCGGGGGCACCGCCGGATGAGTTCAACCAACTCGGCCAGGACTGGTCACAACCGCCGTGGCGGCCCGACCGGCTCGCCGAGGCTGAGTATCAACCGTTTCGCGCACTGATCCGGGCCATGATGCGCCACGGCGGCGCCGTGCGCATCGACCACATCATCGGGTTGTTTCGGCTGTGGTGGATCCCCGACGGCGTATCGCCCCCGCAAGGCACCTATGTGCGCTACGACCACGAGGCCATGATCGGCATCCTCGCCCTGGAGGCGCACCGGGCCGGTGCGCTCGTGGTGGGCGAGGATCTTGGCACCGTCGAGCCATGGGTGCGGGACTATCTGCGATCCCGCGGCATACTCGGCACGTCGATTCTGTGGTTCGAGCTGGATCGCGACGGCGGTGGGGGTCCGCTGCCGGCCGAACGCTGGCGGGAGTACTGCTTGGCCTCGGTGACCACCCACGACCTACCGCCGACCGCCGGCTATCTGGCCGGAGATCGTGTGCGCCTGCGTGCCTCCCTGGGTTTGCTCTCGCGGCCCACCCAGGAGGAGCTGCAAGCGGACCAGAGCGAGCGGGCGGCCTGGATTGCCGAGCTGCGCCGAGTCGGCCTGCTCACCGACGACGCCGACGACGCCGACGAAGAGCAAACCATCCTTGCGCTATATAAGTACCTCGGCCGGACACCGGCGCGGCTGCTGGGGGTGTCCCTGGCCGACGCGGTCGGCGATAAGCGCACCCAGAACCAGCCCGGCACCAGCGACGAGTACCCCAACTGGCGGGTGCCACTGGCCGGCCCGCACGGTCGGCCGGTGCTGCTCGAGGACGTCTTCGGTGATCGACGAGCGGCCGCCCTGGCCGAGACGATGCGCGCCCAAATCGCCACCGATGCCGATTCGCCGGTTTCTCCGCCCTGAGAGCGGTAACGGCAAAGCCGAACCGCGTGATCTCCGGCATCTCCTGCACGCTTGTAGGCGGTTGGGGAGAAGTTGGGGAGAAACCGCACCGTGGCCGCGCGCCGGTACGCCGGTAGGCGCCTATAGGCTTGGTCCACCGGGATTGACCCGGGGCAATCGAGGTCAGACGAGGCTAGACGTGCATGATCGGGCCATCCGGCGATGGGCTCTGCCCGCCGCGGTCGCCGCCATTGCCATCGGCGTGGTGGCCTGTGGTGGGGGCGGCAAAGCCGGTCATGCCACCACGACGACAACCACAACCACGACCACGACGGCGCCGCCGACCACGCCCAGCTGCCCCTGCACCTGTGCCCCTCCCCCGGCGTGCGGCAATCCTGGCCCGCCCGCCTACCGGCTGCCGCCCGGTGTTCCGGTGCCGCCCGCCATTCCGGCTCCACCGCCGATCCCGTCACCCCCGCCCATCCCACCGATTCCGCCCATTCCGCCGATTCCGCCCATTCCCCCAATCCCCTCGCCACCCCCGATTCCCTATCCATGAAGGTCGGCCAGGGCAATCACGCCCCGGGCCCCGGCCGTTAGCGGCGGCAGCGGGCGGCAGCGCTTAGATGCCGGTCCAGGCGACGTCGAGCTGCTCGGCCACGTCGATGACTTGCGCTGCCTGCGATTGCGGTGAGTCGATCTCGTTGGCGACATGCTGGGCGATGAAGCGCCGGATCTCGGCGTCCACGCCGGCCAAGATGCGCAGCACCTCGCCACGAATGGACTTCGATGAAACCTGGACGGTGATGTCGGCGGGCCGTGGCTTCGCCACCTCGACGATCACCAGCAACGGTTTGGCGGCCCGGGCGGTGGCGCGCAACGCGATGTCGCCGGCAACCGTGAACCGCTGCTTGTCCAGCCGTAGATCCACCAGCAGATCGATGGCAAGCGGAATGTGAATGGTGAACGTGATGGGGTCGCCGAGGTGGCGCGTGACCCGGGGTTTGTGGATCTTGACCTTGGCGCTGACCTTGGCGATCCTGCCTGGTCCCTGACCGATTGGGCCCAGGGCAAACTCCTCCCCCGCGAACTGGGCGAACGCGGCGGCGACGCGCTGCTCGGTGACGGCGACCTCAAAGAATCTGCGCCCGAAGGCTTCGTAGGTCAGGTAGTCGTGGGTGTGCATAGGTTCATACCGTCTCACGTCGGCTTCCCCGACAGCCGCAGATCCGGTTACGCCGCGAGTTTTTTCGGGCCGCCGCAGTGGGGAGACCGGCCGCGGCGATCGACGCCGCCGCGCGCGTGTGCGAGGATGCAGGTATCGCACTGGCGCGAGGGGGCGGCGGCGCCCCGCTCTGGTCGCTGTGAGCCCACCCAGGGAAAACCCGGCGATTCACCATGTCGGGTAGCGGTTCGCCAGGGTTGGGCAAATCCGACAAATCCGGAGGTAGGTAACGTCAGATGGCTGTCCACGATTCTCCCCGGGATGCTCCCGGGCCCCGATCGGCCGCAGCCCGGATCGAGGCGGTGTTCGCCTGGCTCGGCGGTGGGCAGTGGTGTGAAGTCGGTGAGGCTCACGAGCGGTCGACCTACGCGATCACCGGTGTGGTGGTGGCGCTTGACGCGGCACTGGCCTGGCTTGCCGCGACCCTGGCCGTCGGGCAGGCGGTGAGCTGGCCGCCGGCCATCCTGCCGATGACCCTGGCTTTCGGCCTGCTGGCCGGCGCGCTGACCCGTGCCATCGCCAGCGGCCCGGCCCGCGGAGTGACCGGCATCGCCGGGCGGGCCGCCGTCGCGGTGGGCCTCGGCGCGGTGGTGGGTGAGCTTGCCGTGCTCGTTGTGTTCAGCGGTGCGATCGATCGCCGTCTTGAGGCTCAGGCCGCCCGCACCGCCGACGTCACGCCGGCCGTCGCCCTGGCGTCGACGGCCCTTGAGCAGAGCCGTAACGCCCGCAGCGCACTGGACAACGCCGTCGAACGAGCCCGCGAGCACCGCGACCAAGCGCTGGTCGTGGCGCGCTGCGAATACCACCCCACACCGGCCTGCCCGCAGACCCGTATCACCGGAGTACCCGGAGCCGGGCCCGAAACACAAACGGCCAACGCAATTCTCGCGGATGCTCAGCGGGAGTTGGACACGGCGGTGGCCTCCCGCGATAGCCGGGCGCCCGAATTGGACGCCCAGATCGCCAGGGCTGAGCAAGCTCTCGCGAGGGCGCGCGAAACCGTGATAGCTGCTGCGGATCATGGGCTCGGCGCACGCTGGGTCGCGATGAACGACCTCACGCTCGCCAGCGCCGGCACGCTGCTGCTGCGGCTGCTCACGATCGGGTTCTGCGCCCTGCTGTACCTGCTGCCGTTGATTCTGCGGCTGTGGCGCGGCGAGACGACCGCTGACCGCCGCGCAGCCGCTCGCGCGGAACGCGACCGCGCCGAGCTGGACGCCGCCACTGCGATCGCCGTCAAGCGTGCCGAGGTTCGCCGGGAGACTGAAACCCTTTGGGCCGAAAAGCAACTCGCTGCCGTACGGGCCGCCGTCGCGGCCGACGGTGAAATCAACCGCGTGCAGCAGCGCCGCCGGGTCGCCGAGGCTCTCGGCGACCCGGCCCTGGTGTCGTCGCAGCGCGAAGCGCAGCCGGACGATGTTCGTGCGGCGATTGCCGCCGAAGCGCAGGCAACGAGCCCGACGGCTACCCGATTGCCGGCCGCCGAGCCGGAACCCGTAGCGGGCAAAAACCTGCCTGCGGCCCTGGCCGATGCGGTGGAGCCGCGCTGGCGGCGCGGGACACCGGTGATTCCCGACGTCACCAAGGCGGCCGCGCGCTGGGTTCGTCCGCTCATACCGTCGTTCGTGGCCCGCGCCGTCGACACCGCCACCCAACCGGTTCGTGCCGCGCGCCAAGTGCTCGAAGAGGTTGAGGAGATCACGTTCTCGCTTAAGCGCACTCGCAAGGTGACCGTCAACACCGAGGCCCCGCCCTCCGCATCGACAAGCACCGACACGCGCGAGCCGTTAAACCCCATCCCGTCACATCGCCGAAGCGACTTCGCGCGACACGGGGGGCCCGGCGCCGGGACCGGACGCTCGTCGCTGGGCTGCCCGCCTGCGCAAGACGCAGGAGTGTCCCTTGAAACGGCCGATGGCCGGCGGCCCGAGTTAATCGGCTCCGGCGAGCCTCGTGAACTGCCCGCACCCGAGGGCCCGCGACAACTGCCGCCCGCGGAGTAGCCGCGCCGGATCGTCTCAGCCAACCGACTCGACCGGCGAGCGCCGAAACTCGAACGTGGCGGGCGAGCCCCGGCGGTTCATGTCAGGGGCTCATGGAGTCGATGTAATAGGTCTCGTGTCCGGTCGGGTAGCCGCCGCCGTCGGTGGCGATGTGAACGTGGTCGAAGTGGTTGGCGGTCTCTGAGCCGTAGTCCGCCGTCCAACTCGGCGCGCCGATGCCCGGATAGAAGCCCCGTCGCCAAATCACATGGACCACTCCCCAGCGGTGCGCATTCGCCAGGGCGTACCCGGCAATCTGGTTGCCCAGCTCAATTCCCTCCGCGCTGCGGTAGTTCGGGATCATCACGTCGATCGCCAGCCCGTTGGGATGCCACTTCAGCGGATCCTGGCGGTACCCGCCGATGGTGGTGATCTGCGGAAACAACACGCTGATTGCGCGGGCGGCCCAAATAGTGTGGACCTGCAGTCCCTGCTCCGGTGCGACGCCCGGGGGTAACGCGTAGGGGATCACCCGGTTTGCGACCGGCGCGCTTGCCGCAACCAGTTGCGCCGCCCCGGGGGTGGCGAGGTGCGGACCGCCGCCCGGCGCAGGCCGGTGATCCGCCGGGCTCGCGGCCGGATGCTCGGCGCAGCACGCCGGTTTTGCGTTCTGGGCGTGAAGGATGGCGGCAGAGACGGCGACCGAGGCCGCGAACGCCAGCCAGCGGCCCCGGCCTCTGGTCGGCAATTCTCTGCGCACGGTCAGCACCTTACCGTGGTCCCCGTACCGCGCGGCGCCTTTCCGCGGGTCGTGGTGGGCCGCGGCGGCGCGGTGTGGTCGACCTTGCGCCAGCGCCGCGCCGCGCCCAAACCTGGGCAACTCATCGTCGGCGAGCCCGCGCGCCTCCGAAATACCGTGGCCAGCTCGGAGTGCCTTGGATCCTTGTGGGTGCGGCCCTGATAGCGAACCCAGCCGAACGGATTACCCGTCAGGAGCAGCGCAGGGCGCGCCAGGCCAACCGCGCTGTTAGACAACATGTCTCGCTCATCGACTGAATTCGGTGTAATCGTTTCCGCGCGGCACCTGGCGGTGCGGGTGCGGGAGCTGCACGAGTTCTCCGTGCAGATAACTCGCATGAGCCCACCAGCCTCGATCACCCACGGGCGGGCCGTCAAGCTGATGGAGTCGGTTATCCGATTTTCCGTCGCCTCAACCACGGCCGAGCTGATGCTGGCCGCCGTTGCGACATGTCCGCGCTTCCAGCGCTTCTACAGGCCAAACCGGTAGGCCGCGGTCCTCGAGGCTAGCCGCGCTCTGTCCGGCTTGTCACTCGGTCGGGCTGACAGGATTTGAACCTGCGACCACTTGACCCCCAGCTTCATTAATGGCATTCGCGGGCGTACGTGGGCGACCAGTTTTTGCAGGTAGAGCCGATTTCGGGACATTGGCGAACAGTCCCGAACACCCCAGAAATCGGGCGCGTTGCTGTACCCGTTGCTGTACGGCAAGCAGCCAAACATCAAGAGAGACAAAGGACCCCGGCGACGGCTGCGACCGCCCCGGGGAATGGCCGAACTGGATAGGAGCTCGACAATGCAAGAGATTACGCCCGCCAACCACCCCGATGTTGCCCCGCCGCCCGACGCTACCACGGTCGACGAGTGGGATCGCATCTTCGACCGCGAGGAGCTGCATCGTTCTTCTGGGGCACCCAGCGCGGTGAGAAGGTGTCGGTGGAGATCAACGGCTTCCAGAATCCGGACGGCAGCGTTCGGCAGCGTTGGATATCGGTTGCGGGCCTCGAGCTTGACGCGGCTGCCGCGCGAGAGGTTGCCTACGATCTGCTGGCTGCGGCCGACGAGCTCGAGCAGATGAACGGTCAGGATCCGGCGGTCACCCGATGATCGTCATCAATCCGGTCGCGGACGGCGTGCGCAGGCGCCGCCGTCCGGTTCTTTTGGTTCACGTTGATTGCGGCGACCGGCGCATCGGTGGCTGGGAACGTTGCGCACGCGCTGTTGGCCGTACAGGGGCACGCGCCGATCGCGGCCACGGCTGCGGTCGTTCCGCCGGCCGTGTTGCTTGGTTCAACGCATGGTGTTGCGCTGCTGGTGCGTACCCGCACCGTTGGCGCGACGTACTGGTGTGCGCTGGCTATGACCGCGATGCTCGCGGTGTGCGCGTTCGTGCTCAGCTTCGATGCGCTGCGCACGTTGGCGCTGACCTGGGCCGGGTTCTCGCCTGCGACGGCGTGGCTATGGCCACTGGCGATCGACCTGAGCATCGCGCAGTCCACGCTCGCGTTGTTGGCGCTGTCCGGGACACCACGGCGCACCGCCAGTGCGCGCAATGGTGCGGGGGTGTTGCACAACGGTGTGCCGCTGCACAGCCTCGGCGCCGCCGGATGCACGGCATTGGACGGTGGCGGCTGATGAGCTGATCGGCGCGGGCGTAACGCGCATCAATCGCGACAAGGCAGCCCTGGTGCTGTCCGAGCTGGCCGCCGGGACAGCGCCGTCCACTTTGGCGCGCAAGGTCGGCGTGGGTTATGCGACGGTGGCGCGAATCGCTGAAACGACAAGGACGGCGCCCAGCGAGGTCGTACGATGCGCCGCAGCAGGACAATCAGGAGAACAATCGTGACCGCCAGTGATGACGATCAACCGACCGCCGTTGCTGCCAGCGACAGCGACGAGACCGCTGATGTGCCGGGCAGCCCGCGGACCGCTGCGGCCGAGCTGCATCCTGAAGCGCCGACCGCCATCGTTGCTGATGCGGGAATAACTCAAGTCGCCGCGTTGGCATGGTCGTCCGAGGCTGAGACGGAGGAGCTTGCCGATCGTTCTCACGGGTGGCGTGGGCGGCTCTTGTGGCTGCCGCTGGTGGCGTTGTTATGTGTGAGCGTCGCAGTCGTCGTTTGGTTCTCGGTGACGTTGTACCGTCAGGAGCGGCCTGGCGCCGCTGCGCCTACCGCGCCAGTGTCCGCGCCGGTGGCTGCACCGCCAGTTCACGCTGCGCCGCCGCCTCCCGTGGCTCCGGTTGCGCCGCCTCAAGCTGTCGCGCCCGCACCGGCACCGCCGCCGCCATCCCCCGCGCCGGCTCTACCACCACCGGCTGCACAGTCCAACATCACTCAACAGCAGGCCAACACGATATGCCGCATGTTGCGTGATCCGGCGTGGACCATGCCGCAGATCGAGTCGTCGACCGGCGACATGCTGGCCGACGACAACCCCAGTTTTAGGGGTACACCCGACGTTTTCAAAGCCATCGCGGCAGCCATGTCGAGCACCTGCCCAGAGGTCGCCAATCAGCGACCGTTTTGACGGCGCATTCGCGGGCCTATCAGGAACGGCGCGAGAAGCGAAGTCGGACAGCACGTAACACGCTTGGGCCGATGGGAGATAGGGGTACAGCGGCGGGACGGACACTGCTCATCATGGATCCGCTTCCCTTCCCGCGCTTACCGGCCCGTTCGGCTGCACCCACGGTGACGATACGCTGCGCGAAATAGGACGGTCCCGCGAGGACGCTGCAGTCGGCGAGTACCGAGGACGGATCGGTTGTTGGTCGCACCTATTCACTGGCTGAGGTCGCAGCGATGGTGTTGCCGCCCGAACTGCAAGATCCCGAACGCTGGTTGCGTAACCGGCTGCGTAGCCGCCGGATCCGCGGCTACAGGGTCGGCCGAACTTGGCGCATGACCGAGGCCGACGTGATAGACATGATCGCCCGCCATCGCAATGAGCCCGCGCCGTCCAAACCTGCTCCTGCCTGAGGTCAATTCGATCATCGATGGTTTGTGGGCGCGATCGCGACGACGACTCATAAATCGCGCCGGTATGGAGAGTTGGGTCGGGAACTGGAGAAGTAATGAGCACTGACGGTAGGACCCAGGGCCTTGGTGCCGCCGGTTTCCCGGTCGGTTGTCCGTCCCCTGGTGCCCCTGGTCAGGTCGGTGCCGCTCCAGCTCCCGCCACCTCGAACCGTGCATGCGGTTCTCCCGCACACGGCTCACCGACGCCGTTCACCGCCGGCATTCGGTTTCTCCCGCCAGGGCTTGTTAGCCCTGGGTGCGATGACGGTTCCGTTCAGGCTGTACAACCCGCAGTAATCGGTGGACTGGTAGGCAAGCACGGACAGGCCAAAGCCGCGCCCGCGCTGCCTACCGATAAACAGCGCCAACCGGTCTTGGGCGTGCTGCTGGATCTTGTGGAAGCGGATCGCGGAGTGGCCGTAGCGAAAATAGTTCGCCCAGCCACGCAGGAACCTGTTCAGGTCCTCCACCACCACCTCGACCGGCAGCAGCAGCCGAGACCGGATCGTCAACTGCCTGATCCGATCGCGTGCACGGTGCATCGCCCGATCACTGGGCCAGCGGGCCAAGAACGCCACACCACGTCTGCCGTGCACACCCCGCGAGCGCACCATCCGATGATGAAAGCCGAGAAAGTCGAAACCTTCTCCGCCCACCACCAATTCGACGATGCGGGTCTTGGCCTCCTTGGGCACCAAGCCCAACTCGGCCAGCAGCGCCCGCAGCCGCGCGAGCGCGGCGTGGGCTTGCTGTTCGGATTCGCGCATCACCAGCAGATCGTCGGCGAAGCGCACCAGCACCCCGAAAGCGCGGGTGTCCCAGGACCGGTCGAGCCGGTGCAGGTACACGTTGCACAGCAAGGGGCTGATCACAGCACCTTGCGGGGTTCCGGTGTCTGGATGACGGACGACGCCGGATTCCATCACTCCCGCACGCAGCATCGCGCGCAGCAGCTTAAGCACCGACTGGTCGCACACCCGTTCCTCGACCGCTGCCATCACCCGGTCATGCGGTATCACCGAAAAACAAGGCTCTTCTGACGCTTCCGTGGGCCGGTTGTTGATGTAAGGGGCGCACGTCGTTGTGGCTTAAGGTTTCTGGCTTGTGGAAGGTCAGGAACCAAAGGAGCCAACAACGACGTGCGCAATGTGAGGCTATGGCGTGCGCTGCTGGGTGTCGAGCAGCGCACCGTGATCGAAGACATCGAGTTCGAGGAGTTCGGGGAGGAAGACGCCGACGGCGACACGCTGGTGGTGGCGCGGGTGCGGCCGCGAAGTGGTGTTTCGCGCCGTTGTGGCCGCTGCGGTCGCAGGGCGCCCTGGTATGACCGGGGTGAGGGTCGGCGCCGGTGGCGGGGCCTGGATTGGGGCACGATGCAGGTGGTGCTGGAGGCCGATGCGCCGCGGGTGAACTGCCCCGCCCATGGGCCTACGGTGGTGGCGGTGCCGTGGGCGCGCCACCATGCCGGGCACACTTTGGCCTTTGATGACACGGTGGCCTGGCTGGCGGTGGCGTGTTCGAAAACCGCGGTGTGCGAGTTGATGCGGGTCGCCTGGCGCACCGTAGGGGCGATCGTGGCGAGGGTGTGGGCCGACACGGAGAAGAGGATCGACCGGTTTGCGGGTCTGCGTCGGATCGGCATCGATGAGATCTCCTACAAGCGTCACCACAAGTACCTCACGGTGGTGGTTGACCACGACAGCGGCCGGCTGGTGTGGGCCGCCCCGGGCCGCGACACCAAGACGCTGCGGCGGTTTTTCGACGCTCTGGGCGCCCAGCGGTGCGCGCAGATCACCCATGTGTCCGCCGATGCGGCGGAGTGGATTGCCGATGTGGTCGCCGAGCGCTGCCCGGGCGCGATCCGCTGCGCAGATCCGTTTCATGTGGTGGCCTGGGCCACCGAGGCGCTGGATGCCGAGCGGCGCCGGGCCTGGAACGACGCGCGAGCGATCGCGCGCGGCGAGGCCAAATGGGGCCGTGGTCGGCCCAGCAGGAACACCGCGCCGCGGCCGGGTCATGAACGAGCACGGCGGCTCAAAGCCGCCCGCTATGCACTGTGGAAAAACCCCGAAGACCTCACCGAACGCCAAACCGCCAAACTGGCCTGGATCGCCAAGACCGACACCCGGCTCTACCGCGCGTACCTGCTCAAAGAGGGCCTGCGGCATGTGTTTTCGGTCAAAGGCCAGGACGGCAAAGACGCCCTCGACAAGTGGATCTCCTGGGCGCGGCGCTGCCGCATCCCGGTCTTCGTCGAGCTGGCCCGCCGCATCAAACGCCACCGCGAGGCCATCGACGCCGCCCTCGACCACGGCCTGTCCCAAGGATTGATCGAATCCACCAACACCAAGATCCGCCTGCTCACCCGCATCGCATTCGGATTCCACAACCCCGCCGCGCTGATCGCCCTGGCCATGCTCGCCCTCGGCGGCCACCGCCCCACCCTGCCCGGCCGCGGCTAACACCCCTCCACCAGGGCACCCCTCGGGTTTCCCCTCTCAGACGTCGCCGATTCTGCGCTACCCGCTCGTCGGTGTCCATGTCGTTCCGCCTCGCTGCGCTCGGGGGCTCCACATGGACACCTCCCACCCGGGCAGCGCTACAGGCAACTATCGCGGAAGCGAGCACAAACGAATTCAACCATCAGATCACGGTCCCGAATCGGCCCCACCCACCCACGGATACGTCAGGAGGGCCAAAAACAATCGGCGATATCGGTCTCCACCACCCACCGCCTGCCCCGAAAGTTCTCGTCGACGAGCACCTGCAGGGCATCGTGCTGACCCCGCTTCGGGCGAAACCCGAAACCGCACGGGGCAAAACCCGCTTCGAAGATCGGCTCGAGCACGATCTTGGTGGCGGCCTGCACGATGCGGTCACGCACAGCAGGAATCGACAGCGGCCGCTGCTCGGTCGTTCCCGGCTTGGGGATATAGACCCGCCGCGCCGGAAGCGGCCGATACGACCCATCCCGCAGTTCGGAGAACAGTTCCTCAAGGAGCCGGTCGATGCCGTACTCCTTTTCGATCCAGTCCAAGGTGGTCCGGTCAATGCCCGGTGCGCCGTTGTTGGTGCGCACCGCGACCCAGCCGCGCCACAGGACATCTCTGCGCAAGATTTTGTCCCACAACGCATGAAACCGTCGCCCGGGATCGGCCTTGGCCGTCCGGTACAGCGTGTGTTGCAGGGCACGCACCTTGTCCAACGGAACCTTGTCAGCGACAACAGTTCCGCTGTCGGCGGGACTAGCCGAAACGGCACTCACCGGGCACCTCCACAGTCACCCACACGCATCGACGAAGCAGTGGCCCTTCCCTCACCGGCGGTTGTGTTGTCCGCTCGGCTCAACCGGTACTACGACCACCTCCGACGCCCCCCCGGCTGGCTTCCACTTCCCGGCTCGTCGCCGGTTATAGGTCGCCGCGCTCCAACCGCTCTACGCAGTCGGTTGGGCCGGGGAGGGCCTCTCCAGTTCCCGTCACCACTATCCGAACGTTCCGAGCCCCTTACGCCGGGGAGTCCTTCACGGCTGCACTTCCAGGATCTTCACCGCTTCCATGGCCTTCGCCCTTCTCCTCCGGGCTCGGCACTCCCTGATCGCTTAACGACGCGGCAGGCTTCACTTCACGTTACGGACCGTTCGGTTGCACACCCCGATAACCGGGGCGTTCGACGCTGGGCTTCGACCCCGCCCGTTTCCAGACGACACCGCCAGCCTGCTACCGGGCCTCCTGACAGCTACCCGGACCGGACTTTCACCGGCAAGCGACGACGAGCTTACGAATCAGCCGCCAACCATTTACATGATCAACCACCTTTCACTACTGGACGCACAGGAGTGGACGCGATGAACCATCGGTTCGGCGGTGGACGGCGGTCGGTGTCAGACGTACCAGTCGGCGCGGCGATCGTCCATGACGCGTGCCGCTATCCAGCGTTGCGCGTCCAACGGATGCAGAGCTATATTTTTCGATGCGATCGTTATCGGAGTGCCATAGCCCGGGAAGCTGGACATAGCACCGGGCGGCTCTACCTCCTGCCATTGCCTTCCGTGCTGAACGATCATTTGCGGATCAGCCATGCGCGCGGTCCAGCAGGTGTCCATGGTCTGCGCTATCGCGGCGACCAATTGGGTTGTTGAATCGACCAATCCGTCGAGAACATCTTCGCTGGCCGCAGGAATGAACGCATCCCAAAATGATGTTGCAGGCGGCCAGGAGCCGTAGACGAACGATTGGACCTCACTCCACAGCGGCTCGCGATACAGCAGACGGACGAACCGGTTGTCGGACGTCGGCACTACCATCTTTCTGCCGACGGCCCGATGCGTCGCACCGTTCCGGGTTTTGCGAAGCCAGTCGAGCCAGTCCGGTGGGCCATATTGCTGCCAGTCCCTCACCGGTACCACGAGTGCCTCTTGGGCGGCGCGGCCTTTGCTTCCGGGCAGCTGATACCGCTCCCTGGTCGAATTGGCGTGAAGTTCCGCCGCAGCCTTCTCGAGCTCGCCCCAGTCAACTTTCACGATGTTGTTGACCTCGAAGCCGCCGACGATGTACACCGCGGCTGACAAGCGGTCGAGCGTCTGGCCGAGGTGGAAGAAACATGCCTCAGCCGAGTGGGTGATGGACAGCGCCCGTCGCCGTCCCGCCGCGTCGAGGGGATAGGGGTTCCCGTGCGTCTTGATTGCTTGCTTGAACGCGTAGTCTTGGGAAAACGCTGCTTCGCGATGGTTTTTCGCGGCGAGAGATGCAGAAAGAAGCGCCTCGCCGACGCCTAGATTGTTTGGATCAAGTAGTCGGCGACGATTGCCAGGGTCTTCCAGTCGCTGTGTCCGACCCAGCAGGAGAATCCGCCATCTTTCTCGTCGAGCTCGCCGATAAGCCGAGCAGCGAACACGTCCAGGGCGTCGGTTGCGGCTGCGACGCGCTTTTCGTAGTTCTCAGCATCTGCGGGTAACACGAGACGCCATCGTACGACTGACGACGTCGCCGCCGCACCCCAATTTTGGGCCCTTTTCCGGCCCTCCTGACGTATCCGTGGGTGGGTGGGGCCGATTCGGGACCGTGATCTGATGGTTGAATTCGTTTGTGCTCGCTTCCGCGATAGTTGCCTGTAGCGCTGCCCGGGTGGGAGGTGTCCATGTGGAGCCCCCGAGCGCAGCGAGGCGGAACGACATGGACACCGACGAGCGGGTAGCGCAGAATCGGCGACGTCTGAGAGGGGAAACCCGAGGGGTGCCCTGGTGGAGGGGTGTTAGCCGCGGCCGGGCAGGGTGGGGCGGTGGCCGCCGAGGGCGAGCATGGCCAGGGCGATCAGCGCGGCGGGGTTGTGGAATCCGAATGCGATGCGGGTGAGCAGGCGGATCTTGGTGTTGGTGGATTCGATCAATCCTTGGGACAGGCCGTGGTCGAGGGCGGCGTCGATGGCCTCGCGGTGGCGTTTGATGCGGCGGGCCAGCTCGACGAAGACCGGGATGCGGCAGCGCCGCGCCCAGGAGATCCACTTGTCGAGGGCGTCTTTGCCGTCCTGGCCTTTGACCGAAAACACATGCCGCAGGCCCTCTTTGAGCAGGTACGCGCGGTAGAGCCGGGTGTCGGTCTTGGCGATCCAGGCCAGTTTGGCGGTTTGGCGTTCGGTGAGGTCCTCGGGGTTTTTCCACAGTGCATAGCGGGCGGCTTTGAGCCGCCGTGCTCGTTCATGACCCGGCCGCGGCGCGGTGTTCCTGCTGGGCCGACCACGGCCCCATTTGGCCTCGCCGCGCGCGATCGCTCGCGCGTCGTTCCAGGCCCGGCGCCGCTCGGCATCCAGCGCCTCGGTGGCCCAGGCCACCACATGAAACGGATCTGCGCAGCGGATCGCGCCCGGGCAGCGCTCGGCGACCACATCGGCAATCCACTCCGCCGCATCGGCGGACACATGGGTGATCTGCGCGCACCGCTGGGCGCCCAGAGCGTCGAAAAACCGCCGCAGCGTCTTGGTGTCGCGGCCCGGGGCGGCCCACACCAGCCGGCCGCTGTCGTGGTCAACCACCACCGTGAGGTACTTATGGTGACGCTTATAGGAGATCTCATCGATGCCGATCCGACGCAGACCCGCAAACCGGTCGATCCTCTTCTCCGTGTCGGCCCACACCCTCGCCACGATCGCCCCTACGGTGCGCCAGGCGACCCGCATCAACTCGCACACCGCGGTTTTCGAACACGCCACCGCCAGCCAGGCCACCGTGTCATCAAAGGCCAAAGTGTGCCCGGCATGGTGGCGCGCCCACGGCACCGCCACCACCGTAGGCCCATGGGCGGGGCAGTTCACCCGCGGCGCATCGGCCTCCAGCACCACCTGCATCGTGCCCCAATCCAGGCCCCGCCACCGGCGCCGACCCTCACCCCGGTCATACCAGGGCGCCCTGCGACCGCAGCGGCCACAACGGCGCGAAACACCACTTCGCGGCCGCACCCGCGCCACCACCAGCGTGTCGCCGTCGGCGTCTTCCTCCCCGAACTCCTCGAACTCGATGTCTTCGATCACGGTGCGCTGCTCGACACCCAGCAGCGCACGCCATAGCCTCACATTGCGCACGTCGTTGTTGGCTCCTTTGGTTCCTGACCTTCCACAAGCCAGAAACCTTAAGCCACAACGACGTGCGCCCCTTACATCAACAACCGGCCCACGGAAGCGTCAGAAGAGCCCCTTTTCCGAAGCGACCCGCTGGTCACCGCGGTAGCCTGTTCATCGGAGCCTGCAGCCGAGCCATGTTGTATTGCTGCTGCATCTGCTGCATCTGCTGCATCGACCACTTGAACTGATCAACGTTGTTCGCCTGCACCGTTACTCCGTTGATCTGCATCCCAACACCGGGGTGCTGCGGCGCCTTGCCTTCGTCGCGGCTGCCGGGCGCGTTCTTCAGCGGCGGTTGCGTGTTGCCGGCGGTGACCGGCCGCGCCGGCTTGGCTCCGGCGATGCCGGCCTCTTGGCCGGCGTAGGCGAGGGTGCGGTTCGCCAGCTGCGACAGCACCTGCACGGCGGCACCGGAGCCGGGCGCGAAAAAGTCAGCGCCAGCGGCGGCGGCGCCTTCAGCGGCGCCGATCGCACCTCCGCTGATGCCCAGTCCCTTCGACGACTGGGAACTCGACGATCCGATACCGCCGCCGGGAATCTGCTGCTGCTGCTGTTTACCTTCTGGGTCTTCCGGCGCGCCCTTGGCCGCTGCGCTAACCGGCAGCGGCGGCGGCGCGGCCGCGGATTCCTCGGCGATCGGGCCTCGGCTGCCGCCGGCGAAGTATTGCGCTGCCACAGCGCCGCCGGCGGCAAAGTGCTGGGCGTTCATGAACGCCAGGGCGGGCCCGAATTGCTTGACCGCGTCGACGTTCATGACCTCTTCGCCGGGCGTAAGCCACGCGGGCACAGTGTCGGTGCCGACGGGGCCGCCGGTGGCGAAATGATCGGGAACGTCGGTGGGCGCGATTGTTGGCGCACCTACACGCGGTGGACCTTGGCGGGGCGCCGGGAACGGTATCGGAGATCGGCTGCCGCCGTATTCGTTGTATCCGTTGTCGCCGAGAACATCGCTCAGATCGAGCTGCTGGCGGTTTGGCGGCGCGCCCGGCAAGCCGAACAGGTCCGGCAGTGTGGATGGTCCGCCAGTGATGCCGCCTTGGCCGGTCAGTGCGCCTCGCAGGATCTCCATTTCGGGTGTTGTCGCGACGCATGGCACTGGCTGGCCCTGCAAGTGCGGGATCAGCTCGGGCGGTATTGGGAACGACCCGAATTGGCCACCTCCTTGCATCGTGTAGAGGCGCGAGTTGTTCGGTCCAGAACCGACATAGTCGGTGAAGGCCGGGCCCACACCAGGCGCGGGAGGCTGGAAGATCGGCGGCGCTGCCGGATGCGGTTCCGACGCCAGGGATGACGGAGGCGACTCCCGCGCCCAGCGCCGCGCCGGTCGCGGCGTCAGTGCCGACAACCGATGCGCCATGCAGAAAGCTGTTTCCTGCGGTCGCGTTCTGCAGCGCGTTGCCGCCGAGCTGCGCGCCGATCGCCAAACCGCCGAACTTCGCCAGCCCAGACAGCGCCGTGCCGAGCCGGCCAGCTCCTGACGCTGCGGCATCTTCCTCGGCGACCATCGTCGCCAGGCCGCGGTTGATGCCGGTCAGGGTTTCGATGACGTTGATTGCCTTGAATGTCAGCCACGCGGTGCCCATCAGTCCGAGTGCATCGATGACGGCGTGCATGACGGCGGGGTGTTTGGCGAACTCGTCGCCGACGTTCTTGGCGAGGTTCGCGACGTTGGTCATCATCGGAACGAACGCGGAACCGATCTCGATCGCCGCGGCGCCGAACGCGGCTTTGGCGTCGGCCATCTTCGCGTTGAGCGTTTCCTGAGTTTCGTTAAAGCCCTTGACCGTTCCATCAGCTTCCGCGGTCGTGTTTTTGACGGCCTTGATCTTGTCGTTGGTGTCTTTGGCGTTGGGGCCGACCAGCTGCAAAACGGTGCGCAGCGACTCCTGGCCGCCGGTCATCAACGCCAACGCCTGCTCGTACGTTTGAATGTCGCCTTGGCCGTTTTTCAGCACGGTCGAGAAGCCAGAAACCTTGTTGTTCAGGTTGTTCCACTGCTGAATGAGGTTGGCGCCCTCAGCGCTCAGGCCGCCGCGCGACTTGCGGAACTCTTTGAACGACAGCGTGCCGTCTTTGATGGACTGCGCGACAGCCTTCGCTGCGGGCGTCAGGTTGTTGAACATCTGGTTGGCGGCGTCGGTGGCCTGCTGGCTTTTGAACATGGTGTCGATGACGACCTGCTGCGCCGGATTCATGTGCTGGCGGATCGTGTCGGACAGCATCTGGACGGTGCCGGCATAGCCGCGCTCGCCGAGGTGCTCTTGCACGTCGCGTGCGTCGACGCCGAGTGCGGCCATCTCGTCACGCATCTGCTGGGTCGGTTTCATCAGCTGCGAGATCGAGTGCGCCATGTTCTGCGCGCCCTGCTCCGCCGAGGTTCCCGACTGGGTGATCTGGGCAAGCGACCCGTAGACGTCGTCGAGCCTCAAACCGGCCGCCGCGGCGATCGGCTCCACGGCGTGCAGCGAACCCGAGAACTCCTGGAAGTTCGTCTTAGCCAGACCGACCGCGGTGACCATCTTCGACATGACCTCAGCGGCCTGCTGCGGCTTGTAGTTGAAGTCGTTCATCGACGTTGTCAGACCGGACAGCACCTCTTTGAGGTCGGAGTCAGCAGCCTTCTTGGTGGTGTCCACTAACGCGAACCCGAACCCTGCCAGCGATGCGGCACCAACAGCGTTGAACACCTGCCCGGCGCGGGTCACCGAATCGGACGCTGTCGCGGTCGTGCTGGACAGCCTCGCCGCCGCACCTTCGGCCCCAACCATCGCGTCGACATGGTCGCGCTGCGCTTTCGCTGCCCGGGCGTGCGAATCAGCAAGCGCTACATTCGCTGCAGCCGCCCTCGACGCTGCTGCTGTTTCGGGTAGGAGCTATCCGTCCCGTACTTGTCGCTGAGTTCGTTCAGCCGTTTCTGCGCGACCTCCACCTGGCCCATCGCGCTGACCATCCGCCGCGCCGCGGCTTCCTCTACCTCAGCGGTCCGCGCATACTCGGCCTGAAAGCCTGCAACTCGCGGCGCGCCGCGCTGCCGTCCAGGACGCCGAACGCCTTCGACATCGACGCACCGAGCCCGCGGCCGATGTCTTCACCCGCGCGGGCGAAAATCTGGACAGCTTCACGGGCAGCCAGCTGCGCGGCCGCAACATCAAGTCGGCTTTTTACATCTAGGAAGACAGGAATCTCGGTTACCGCCTTTCGCTCGAGCGGCCACGCCCGACCGCCAAGCTCGTGTTAGGCCGCCGGCGCGGCCAGCTCAACCGTAAAAGCCAAGCGCCCCAACCACGGACACACTCGCGCCGACGCGAGCGATTGGATCCGGCGGGTCGCAGCCGCGAATACCGAACGTAGCGAGGCAGACTGACAGCTTGATGGACGTGTTCGCCTGCCAGCACTGCGCCGCGATGCCCGAGATGATCATCGACGGCCGCGCACAATTGTCGATCGTCCGACACTCACTCGGCTGCCCAACACTGCTGACCCAGGTCCGTACCCGCTGGCCCATCGAGGCGGAAAAGTTGCCAGAGACGCCCGGACAGGTGCCGTTTGCCAAGCGCGCAGACTTCGGGCGCTTCCGCAAGGCAGTGCTGGCGCGCGAACGTAAACGGCAACCAGCCGCAGCGCGGTAGCCGCGGCAACGTGGCAGGTCAGATGGGTTCAGCCCCGGTTTTTGAAGGGGTTCACCCTCGATTTTTGCCCTCGTGTAAAAAAATCGGCGACTGGCAGGCGGTCGATGCGTGGGGGGGTGGGTGCTGATTTTTTGGCGGGGGTGGCAAGGGGGCTAGCCGCGGTCGATGGTGCGCCGTGAGTATCTGCGGATCGCGCCGAGCTGGCGCTTCACTGCAGCGGGGTCTTTCTTTGATCGGCCGTTGCCGCGACGCTTGTGCTGCTTGCACATTGCGCAGCCGCGCCAGGAACGGGATGGGTGGTGGTTGGGCATGTGGGCTGATCGCCTATCGGGGACTCCGCTTTTGGGCGAAGTGGGTAGCTTATCGTGGTATCTAGGATCATGGGGGCGGTGTGCAAGGGATCCGGGTGAAGCTGGTGGCAAGCGCCGCGCCACTGATGAGGACTACGCAGAGATGGCCGCCAGCTACGCGGCCGAACCGCTGCGCCGCGATGAGGTCCGGTGGATCGAGATCGGTCCTGGACTGCCACATGGAGACAGGGACGATGGATCCGAAGGACTACGAGATTGACCCGGCCGACGATATCGATCTCGACAAGGAGGTCGTCTACCTGGCTAACGGCGAGCGGATGACCAACGCCAAGGCGCAGGAGATGGCTGACGAAGCCGAGCGACGGGCGAAGTCGCAGGAGTGATTGCTGAGCGGCGGCTGTCCCGGGTGTGCCTAGTGTTCTGGCGCGGGCCCATGCCGGACAGTCGATAGGGTGGTCGATGATGGCCGTTGCCACCTTCGTTCTAGCCGTCATCGGGGCTGCCACTGGTGTGGGTTCGTTGGCGTGGAATGTCGTGTCCTTCATGTGGCAAGGCGGCCGGCCCCACCTCACCCCGATCATTGGCATCCTGGACCTGCGGGGCGGACTGGCCTCCGCTGACGCCAGTCGCGATATTCGGCAATCGCTGGCCAGCAACGCCGCCGAGCTGCCTCCGGGATCCCCGCTCGTGGTCGGAGTGTCGGTCGTCAACGCCGGGCGAGCACCGTTCCACGTCGCCAGATGGGAGCTGCGCAGCGACCCGGGCGCGACGTCGTTCACTTCACTCGAGAACATGCCCGGGTCGCAGACGGTCCCGTGCGATATAGCGCCGGGTGCGTCCGCCACGTTTTTCACGGCGTTGAACAATGCTTATGCGTTGGAGGCGGCCGCCAGATCGATCAACGGGAAGCCGCAACGGATTACCGTCCGGGTCGAAAGCGGCGGACGGGTTTACGAAACCGATCCGATAGCGTCAGGAAACATCGCACTTGGCGCACCTCGTGGCTAGGCGCTGTTACGCCTTTGCCGCGACCTTATGGATGTGCTCGAGTTCGTCGCCGAGTTCGACGCGCGCCAGGTCGAGGTCGTAGCGGGCCTGCATGTTGACCCAGAACGCATCGGTAAGCCCGAACGCCCGCGACAACCGCAGCCCTGTGTCAGCCGTGATGCTGCGCTGCCCGTGAACAATCTGGTTGATCCGCGGCAGCGGAACACCGATCGCCTTCGCGAGCGCGTACTGGCTGATACCCAGCGGCTCCATGAACTCGCGCAACAGGATCTCGCCCGGGTGTGTCGGCAGAAAGTCGGCCATCGTCATCCCTCCTTCAGTGGTAGTCGGTCAGTTCGACGTCATCTGCGCCGCCGTTCGTCCACGCGAAGCAGATGCGCCATTGGTCGTTGACGCGGACGCTGTATTGGCCATCGCGGTCGCCGGACAGCTTCTCTAGCCGGTTGCCTGGCGGAACGCGCAGGTCGTCGATGCTGCCAGCCGCGTCGATCAGCTGCATCTTTTCCCGCGCCCTCTTGGCGAGGTTGCGGCCGATCCGCTTGGTGTAGCGCAAGTCCCACACCGCTTCCGTGGCGCTGTCGCGGAACGACCGGATCACAACACCAAACCTAACGCGAGACGATACTAACGTCAAGCGTTAGGGTTTGAGGCATAGCATCGTGCAGCACAACCCGCCCGAATGGATCTCGCTAGAACGGACAAGTCATGAAATCACGCTGGTCGCCCTGGCGGTCGTGTCCCTGCGGCGGTGTAAAAGGGTTCGGACGTAGGTTCCCTCCAAGACGGGGAAGTCTGAGGAAAGGAGCCTACGTCCGTGTCGACGAGGATATCGCCTGCGCAGCGGTTGCAGGCAGAGATTGATGGGGTGTTCGCCGGTGGTGAGGATTTGTCGCGTGCAGTCGAGCGGGTGGCCCAGTTGGGCGCGCAGCTACTGCTGCAGTGCGCGTTGGAGGCCGAGGTGAGCGCGTTTTTGGGCCGGGATCGCTACCAGCGGGCCGCTACCAGCGAGGATCCGCGGGCTGGGATGCGTAACGGGTATTGCCCGACCACGGTCAAAACGACCGCCGGCCCGATCACGCTGCAGCGGCCGAAGGTGCGCGGCACCACCGAGCGGTTCGCCAGCCAGTTGTTCGGCACGGGGGTGACCAAGACCAACGCGCTGGAGTCGCTGGTGATCGCCGGGTTCGTGCGCGGGTTGTCGACCCGCGACGTGGAGGCCACCTTGGTCGAGGCGCTCGGCGAGGGCGCGGCGGTGTCGAAGTCGACGGTGTCGCGGGTCTGCGAAGACATCAAGACCCAGTTCGAGTCCTGGAGCCGTCGGCGCCTCGACGAGGTGGAGCTGGACTACCTGTTTTTGGACGGCAGCCATTTCACGTACCACGCCAACGCCTCGGCCGAGCCGGTGCTGGCCGCGTGGGGCATCGACACCGACGGCAAACCGGTGTTCGTCGGGCTGGAGGCCGCCGCGAGCGAGTCCGGGGATGCCTGGGAGGGGTTTTTGACCGGGCTCGGCGAGCGCGGGCTGGCCTGCCCGCTGCTGGTGATCAGCGACGGCGCACCGGGGTTGATCGGCGCGGTGGAGCGCACCATGGGTGCCGCGCTGCGCCAGCGGTGTCTGGTGCATCGCGCCAGAAACATCCTTGCCAAAGTGCCCAAAAACGCCCAAGCCGAGGTGAAGGCCGACTACTGGGCGATCTTCGATGTGCCCGAGAACATCGCGCCTGGCCGCGACGCGGTCACCTACGTGCACAACAGGATCGACGCGTTCGCCAAGCGTTGGCGCGACTCGTATCCGGCGGCGGTGCGGTGTCTTCTTGATGACCGTGACTCGCTGACGGTCTACCTGCGGTTCCCACGGGAGCACTGGGCCCGGGTGCGCCACTCCAATTTCATCGAGCGCACCTTCGGGGAGACCCGCCGCCGAGTCAAGGTCATCGGCCGACTGCCCGGCGAGCACTCCTGCCTGAAGCTGGTGTGGGCCGTGCTCGACCGCGCCTCGGCCGGCTGGCGCGGGTTCACCATGACACCGGCCGAGCTACGGCTACTACAGGACCTGCGAAGGTCGTTGCATGACCCACCGACCCAACTGCCGCAACGAAATTCGGAAGTACGCGCCGAAACCGGAGCGGCGCCGGCCGATGCTGTCGGCGCCATCGCATAAAATCACAATCGCAAGTGAGCGGAATCTATGCCCGAACTTTTACACCGCGATTGGGACGCCACCGCCCTGGCCCGACCACGCCTGATGGGCCTGCCGGAATGGACCCGCCCACAACTGAGAGCGATACTGACCGACCCGAACGCGCACCCGAGTGCTCGCCATTGCCCAACAAGGAGGGAAGGGATTCGGACAGTTCCAATATCCGACGTCACCATTGCATACGTCCGACGACACGGCCCGCGCCGCGGTCGAACGCTTGAGCGGGACGCTCGGACTATGAAACGGCTGTTCGAGGGGAAACGCGAGCGGGTTGCTGTATCCGTTGCTGTACATACCCCTAGCGGGTACTGCTTTGTGCATGTCCGCGGGCCACCGATATGGCGTCTACCTGCGGAAACTTTGGTCGGGCTGACAGGATTTGAACCTGCGACCACTTGACCTCCAGTCCGGGACCGGTGCTGTCGAGTCACCTCACATCGTCTCTGTAACCCCGTTCAGCTGGGAGAACACTCCCCGGGTGTCCTACCTGGTGCCAGCGTGTTTCGTCGGTCGTGTGACAACGGTGTGACAACGACGTCCAAGCGCTGTCACCTCGGCAGCGCATCCGTTGGGCCGCCGTACCTTGCGAAAATGTGTTGCACCTCCTCGCTAAAATGTATTACGCTTTCTATGTGTGCGGATCAGCATCAGGCCAAGCGCCCGTGCTCATCTGATCCTCGACACCGAGATCCGCGCCTTGGTGAGTTTTCCCGCGCTGCGCCTGTCGCTCGAAGCTCGCCGTCCCGGCGCGCAGCCGGTGCTGTTCATCGGGCCTGCGGTGACCGGCCAGCCGTGGATCGAGGTCATTGCCGATCTGGCTGACCCACTCGTGGTCGATGTGTTTCACGCAATGATGCTCCGCCGCAGCCTCATCGAGTCACTGGGGCTCGACGAACTGATCGATCCCGAATACGGTCCGCAGCGGACCTGAAGATGCAAAGGATAACCATGAGCCGCAAGCGCCGATTTTCCGACGAAGACTACGCGGAGATGGCCGCGGATTACGAGGCGCATCCGCCCACCGCGGACGAAGTTCTTTCCGTCGATGTCAATCCTGCGTTTCTGCGCAGGGGCCGGCCGCGCAAGGGCGTTGCGGCGCCCGGGGAGACGCCGTTGACGACGGTGCGGTTACCTGATGCCATCCGTGAGGAGTTGGTGCGTCGTGCTAGGGCGGAGGGTTCTTCTGCGTCAGAGTTGATCCGGCGGGCCGTGGTTGAGTACTTCGGTCGTCATCCTGTGGGATCGGACTAAGGGTTCGCCACGCCGCCGCGAGCCTGGTCGCCGGACAGACCAGAGATGTTAAGCGATGCCGGCAGCCCGTGATAAGGCTCTAGGCAGTGGTCGCAGCTGACAGGCATGCCCGCATGAAAAGCCGTCCCGAGAAGTTCGCGAAGGTGGTTGGTGTTGATGGACAAGTTCGTTTGACGCGCCAGTGGGTCGGCCGGCACGTCGACAAAGCTAGCTTCCTCCAGCACACGTCCTTGTTGACCCCGATGACGGGGGCCCGGTAAAGCTCGCTCGGCTCATGTTCGCACTCGCCTTCTCGGCACACCCGGCAAGGTCCGAAGGCCGTTGGTCCGCCTCGCACCCAGTACAGTCGACTCCGACGATGGGAGCACTCGGACAGGTTCTCGCCGCAGATCGAGCACACCACCCTGGCCACGATCCCGACTGAGAGACCAACCCGCTTATCAGCCAGCATGACCGGACACGATGTGCTGTAACTCGTTCCCTTGCAGTCGAGTTGACAGTCGAAGTTCTCACTGGTCCATCGTCCAATCTCGTGAAGATACTGGTGCTCAGCGGCTGCACGAACCGTTCCTTCCGCGAACCAGTATGTTTCAGCGGCTGCCCGCAAAGCCTGCCGCGCGAAATCTTCCGCCTCGTCCGGTGAGGAGTTGAGGGCATCGTATGCGGCGTCGGCCAGCCTGCTGGCACGGTTGTGTGCGGCCTGAATCCGCTCACGCTTCCGATCCTCCCAATATTGTTCGGCGGGACCGGCATCGGCTCCCTCGATGGGCTGCTCGGATTCTCCGGAGTGGGCGGTCACGGTTTCACACCTCCGATGACTTGGATTGAAGCGCAGTCGGCGGGTCGGCCTGCATCAATTCGGCGACTTCCGCCCCGGTGCCTTCGTATGTCATCCATTCGCGCGTAGTGGTGCCATCGGGGTGGCTCTTCTCCCGGAGGACCTCCACTCGGACGCGGCCCGTGCTTTGAGGGCTTCGCCCGAACCACCGAACAAGTGCCGCCCAGGTGGCGGCTGACAGCACGCCGCCGGGCACTCCGAGGGCAGCCCCCCAGATGACCTCAGCCGCTGAGCGCTTTTCGATGAAAGCACGCCGCTCCGGTGCATCCGCCCACGCGACCGTGATGCCTTCGGCCCGTAGATCCTTCACGAAGTCGATCAAGCCTTTTTCGTAAACGCCACTGCCGTCGTCAAGGCGTCGCCGTTCCGGCAGAACCACAAGTCCTGAAGAGCGGTCGGACGCGGCGAATACTCGCTCCGCTTCGTCTCGGTCTTCGTCCAGCACGTAAACGAGTGTATCTGCGCCCAGCCCGTGCAATCCAGATACCAAACTCGCCAGGAAATCGGGGCATAGTCGGCGCCGACGCCCGAGGGGCATTCTCCGTGCCGGTGTCGGACGACCCAGCCCAGAATGAGCGCCGATCCGGCAGGCGTTCACAACGCCGTTGAGCGGCTAATGAAATGGCCAAGACTATCGATTTGCCGCAGCAGATTGGCCGGTGACATCGCCAAATCTATTGCATGGCAATATATCACGACACCATTGGTTTGAACGGTGTGCCGTTCCATCGATTCGTTTCCTTTGGCGTACACCAGGTGTACTTCTGGAAGGCCCAGAACTGTGCAGTAGGCCAGCATTTGGTAGAGATCGACGTTGGGGAAGCCGTCGGGCCGCTCGGCTTTGTATTTGGCGTCGATGACGGCCCGCGCTATTCCGTCCCGGTACCACAGCAGATCGGGCCGCATGTCGACCCTCTTCGCCACGTCCAAATGAAAGCGCGCTTGGGTGACACTGTTTCCGCCGAGTCGCCGCAGCGCTTCGCCCAGGGCGACGGTGACGAAGTCCTCAAAGATGCGGCTCTTCTGACGCTTCCGTGGGCCGGTTGTTGATGTAAGGGGCGCACGTCGTTGTGGCTTAAGGTTTCTGGCTTGTGGAAGGTCAGGAACCAAAGGAGCCAACAACGACGTGCGCAATGTGAGGCTATGGCGTGCGCTGCTGGGTGTCGACCAGCGCACCGTGATCGAAGACATCGAGTTCGAGGAGTTCGGGGAGGAAGACGCCGACGGCGACACGCTGGTGGTGGCGCGGGTGCGGCCGCGAAGTGGTGTTTCGCGCCGTTGTGGCCGCTGCGGTCGCAGGGCGCCCTGGTATGACCGGGGTGAGGGTCGGCGCCGGTGGCGGGGCCTGGATTGGGGCACGATGCAGGTGGTGCTGGAGGCCGATGCGCCGCGGGTGAACTGCCCCGCCCATGGGCCTACGGTGGTGGCGGTGCCGTGGGCGCGCCACCATGCCGGGCACACCTACGCCTTCGATGACACGGTGGCGTGGCTGGCGGTGGCGTGCTCGAAAACCGCGGTGTGCGAGTTGATGCGGGTCGCCTGGCGCACCGTAGGGGCGATCGTGGCCCACGTGTGGGCCGACACCGAAAAGACCGCTGATCGGTTTGCGGGTCTGCGTCGGATCGGCATCGATGAGATCTCCTATAAGCGTCACCACAAGTAGCTATAAGTTACGTGGAATTAGACCAGCGTGTCGATCGGCGGGGACCACGGCGCGGCCCAGTAACGTCACGGATCAGCGTGATTGGGCGACGGGGTGGTCTGCGGCGTGCCTGAGGCTATGGAGACGAAGTGGCCGGTACTGGCTCGGCATGAGCGGGCCATGGAGTGGCTGCGGATTTGGATCGATTTGGGGCGCGCGCCGCGGACCATCGATGCATATACGCGGGGATTGGCCGAGTACCTGGAAGTCTGCGAACGGGAGGAGATCGACCCGCTGACCGCGACCCGAGCGCACGTGGCGGTGTTCGTGCGGGAGCTGAAGAGCCGGCCGAGTCGGCGCGGCGTCAACGTGGTGGCCTTGGACTCGGGGTCAGGGCTGGCAAACGCGACCTTGCAGCAGCGTCTGGTGCCGGTTCGGCTGTTCTACGACTTCCTGGTCGAAGAAGGCGTCCGGGAGTCGAATCCTGTTGGCCGGGGCCGTTATACGCCTGGCGCACGATCCGGTGCAGGGGTGGGCTCGCTGGTGCCGCGGATGGTGAAATTGCCGTGGATACCCAGCGAGGCCGACTGGCTGAAACTGCTGGGCGTGGTCGCTGATGAGCCGATCCGCAACCGGGTAATGCTCGCACTGGCCTACGACGCGGCGCTGCGGCGCGAGGAACTGTGCTCGCTGCGCAGCGACGATCTCGACCCGGCGCATCGCACTGTGCGGGTGCGCGCGGAGACAACCAAGACCCGCCGTGAGCGGGTGGTGCCGTACTCGGCGCCCACAGGCGTGCTGCTGTCGGCCTACCTGCAGCACCGGGCGACAGTGAGCCGGGCGCGGGGAGCGTTGTTTTTGTCGGAGTCGCGTCGCAACCGCGCCGAACCTATCACGTTGTGGACCTGGTCGAAGGTGGTGCGGCGACTCGCTTTGGCGGCCAACCTTCCTCGATTCTCTGCTCATACCACGCGGCATTTGTGTCTAACGGACCTGGCGCGGATGGGCTGGGAGCTGTACGCGATCGCCACGTTCGCCGGGCACCGCAGCACCGACTCCACGCTGCAGTACATCCACCTGTCCGGGCGGGAGTTGTCGGCGAAGCTGAGCTCCTCTATGGCGCAGATCCACGCGTGGCGGATCGGCATGCTCACCGGACCCGACGCGCACGGGCAGGACTCGCCGTGACCGCCGTGACGCCGGCGTTGCCGGCCGGGATGCGCCCGGACCAGCGGCCGTCTGGGCAGCTTCGGCGGGATGGTCGCTGGGATGACCGGGTCGCTTTGGGCGAGGACGAATCCGCGGCGCTGGCCGCGCTGGGTTGGGTAGGGCTGCGGCGCCGGGTGGCCGGCATTCCACGACGAACCGCAGGACACTGGGATGCGCTGGCGCGGCTGACCACGCCGCTCGATGAGACCCTGGCCGGGCTGCATCATGGCGATCACGTCCGTTTCCGGCGTGCCGGTACCCAGGCTGCGGCGATTGTGTTGCAGCGCTGCGCCGACACCGGCCAGTCCTGGTGGGGCTGGACGCCGTGGGAGTGGGCACGGCTGTGCGGCCCCAGCGTGCGGGAGTTCATCACCTGCCAGCCGCTGTCAACCGAGTCGACGCTTCGCCCGTTCGTGGTGGCGCTGGCCTACCTGCTGGGCGGGTTTGAGCGACTTTCACCGGCTGGGCATGTTCAACCGGCTTCACTTGGCCTGCTTGATCTTTGGTGAACCCGCCGTCGAGGAGTCGCTGCGGCGGGCCAGCGAGGTGCTCGACCGGTGGGGATACCGCGATAGCTTGGGCGCCAAGCACCGGTGCCGGGGCGTGTTCAGCCAGGCCCTGCTGCTCAACCGCAGTCCCCGGCTCGACGATTTGAGCGCCGAGGCGTTCGCCGCGTTGCGTGCCCATCCGGCCACCGACGGGCACCAGGGCTCGATGCTGTATGCGCTGCAGCGGGCGGTCGCCGCGCTGGGCTACTGTGATCCGCCGGTGCGCACCGGAAACAACCACTTCACCCACATCGAAGGCGCCGATCCGGCGTGGACCGCCTGGATCCAGCGCTGGCAGGCAACCTCGACACTGACCCCAAAGGTGCGCGCCACGGTCCGCACCATCATGGCCAAGGCCGGGCGGTGGATGGCCGCCGAGCACCCCGAGATCACCGAGCCTGCTCAGTGGACCAGGGCGACCTGCGCGGCCTGGGTCGCCGCAGTCGACCGAATGAGCGTCGGCGACTGGGTTCAGCGTCACGACGGGCTCGGCGACCGCGTCGGACAACCGATCTCGCCGCGCACCAAAGCGCACAACCTCGTGGCCACGCGCATGTTCTTCCACGACTGCCAGGAATGGGAATGGATCCCGCGCCGGTTCGACCCGAATCGCGCGCTGGCCCTTCCGCGTAGCATCGCCGCCCTGATCGGCGCCAATCCACGCGTGATCGCCGACCAGGTGTGGGCCAAGTTGCTGTGGGCGGGGTTGAACCTGAATTCTGCTGATCTGCCCGGTAGCTCCGCCGAAACCTACTATCCGATGGAGTTGATCCGCGCGGTCACATTGACCTGGCTGTTTTCCGGGCTGCGCAGCGACGAGATCTCACGACTGCGGGTCGGATGCATCCGCTGGCAGCACGCAGGGCAACCCATTTGCGGCGACTCGCGTGAGATTCTCGCCGAGGACTCAGTCTGCCTGCTCGACGTGCCCGTGCACAAGACCGGCACCGCCTTCACCAAGCCCGTCGACCCGATCGTCGGGCAGGCCATCGAGGCCTGGCAGGCGCTGCGCCCCAACCAGCCCAAACGGCTGGACCGCAAGACCGGCGAACACGTCGACATACTTTTCTGCGTGCGCGCCCAGCCCGTCGCCAAGGCCTACATCAACCACACGATCATCCCGGCGTTGTGCGCTAAAGCCGGTGTCCCCACCTCCGACGTCCGCGGCAACATCACCAGCCACCGCGCCCGCTCCACCATCGCCAGCCAGCTCTACAACGCCAAGGAGCCGATGACGCTGTTCGAGCTGCAGGCCTGGCTCGGGCATCGCAGTCCCACCACCACCCAGCACGACGCCAAGATCACCCCGAACACGCTGTCGAAGGCCTACGCCGAGGCCGGATACTTCGCCCGCAACGTCCGCGCTATCGAGGTCCTCGTCGACCGCGACGCCGTCATCGCCGGCGCGGCCGCCGCGGGAGAACCCTGGCAGCACTATGACCTCGGCCACGGCTGGTGCGCCTACAGCTTCTTCGAACAATGTCCGCACCGAATGGCTTGCGCCCGTTGCGATTTCTACACCCCAAAAGGCTCGACCAAGGCCCAGCTGCTTGAAGCCAAGGACAACCTACAGCGTATGCGCGCCACCATCCCGCTCTCCGGCGAAGAACGCGCCGCCGTCGACGACGGTCACGCCGCCCTCGACGCCCTCCTCGACCGGCTCGCCGACGTCCCCACCCCGGCCGGACCAACACCCCACCACATCGGAGCCCGCCCGACCCCGACCATGCTGCCCATCGTCGAGATCAGCCACAAATAAGCCCCCGCCTGAAACCGGATTCGATCGAAAAATCCGCCCGGGGTTTGACGCCGGATCAGATTCCACATAATCACGGTGGTGGTTGACCACGACAGCGGCCGGCTGGTGTGGGCCGCCCCGGGCCGCGACACCAAGACGCTGCGGCGGTTTTTCGACGCTCTGGGCGCCCAGCGGTGCGCGCAGATCACCCATGTGTCCGCCGATGCGGCGGAGTGGATTGCCGATGTGGTCGCCGAGCGCTGCCCGGGCGCGATCCGCTGCGCAGATCCGTTTCATGTGGTGGCCTGGGCCACCGAGGCGCTGGATGCCGAGCGGCGCCGGGCCTGGAACGACGCGCGAGCGATCGCGCGCGGCGAGCCCAAGTGGGGCCGTGGTCGGCCCAGCAGGAACACCGCGCCGCGGCCGGGTCATGAGCGGGCACGGCGGCTCAAAGCCGCCCGCTACGCGCTGTGGAAAAACCCCGAGGACCTCACCGAACGCCAGAGCGCCAAGCTGGCCTGGATCGCCAAGACCGACACCCGGCTCTACCGCGCGTACCTGCTCAAAGATGGCCTGCGGCATGTGTTTTCGGTCAAAGGCCAGGACGGCAAAGACGCCCTCGACAAGTGGATCTCCTGGGCGCGGCGCTGCCGCATCCCGGTCTTCGTCGAGCTGGCCCGCCGCATCAAACGCCACCGCGAGGCCATCGACGCCGCCCTCGACCACGGCCTGCCCCAAGGATTGATCGAATCCACCAACACCAAGATCCGACTCCTGACCCGGATTGCGTTCGGATTCCACAACCCCGCCGCGCTGATCGCCCTGGCCATGCTCGCCCTCGGCGGCCACCGCCCCACCCTGCCCGGCCGCGGCTAACACCCCTCCACCAGGGCACCCCTCGGGTTTCCCCTCTCAGACGTCGCCGATTCTGCGCTACCCGCTCGTCGGTGTCCATGTCGTTCCGCCTCGCTGCGCTCGGGGGCTCCACATGGACACCTCCCACCCGGGCAGCGCTACAGGCAACTATCGCGGAAACGAGCACAAACGAAATCAACCATCAGATCACGGCCCCGAATCGGCCCCACCCACCCACGGAAACGTCAGGAGGGCCGTAAATCTTCGTGACGCCAATGCCGCCGAGCCGCCGCCTCGCATCGGTTACCGACAAGAGGAGCGGCTGATGGTCGCTGTTGTCCTTGTTCATGTGCTTCTGTCCCTTGTCTCGCGGTGTGATTCGCCGGTTTTCGCGAACTTGCTTGAAGCTATGGCGACACGTGTCGTCAGCGCCTTGAGTCATGCTGAGTGCCATCTCGTGTACGGTGCGGATACGCGACGACCACTTATCCCAGGTGACGCAGATCGCAATGAAAGGGCGGCGATGGCGCGGAACGCGAACGGCGAGGGCTCGATCTACAAGCGCATGAGGAACGGCCGCCCGGTGGGATACGTGGGCGCGCTCCCTTACAAGGACGACAACGGCGAGACCAAGCGCGTGCGCGTTTATGCGCCCACGCGGGCCGAGGTCCGCGACAAACTGCGCAAGGTGCGCGAACGCATCGAGTCCGGTGCACCGGCCCGCGACGCCAAGATGCCCGTCGGCGCGTGGCTGGCGCACTGGCGCGCAACGACATTGGCGGCCAGCGACCGCAAACAGGCGACGCGCGAGCTGTACTCGAATCTGTCACGGCGGCACCTTGAGCCTGAGCCGTTTGGCGCGATCCGACTCGACAAGCTCAAGCCCAGCGACGTCGAGGCGCTCGTGCTGGCGATGCGCGCCAAGACAAAGCCTCCGCGCACTGAGGGTGAGGACGTGCGGCGTGCGCTGTCCGACTCGACGATCCGCCAGACGTATACAGTTCTGCGAGCCGGGCTCGACGGCGCAGTGCGCGACGGCCTGCTCGCCAAGAATCCAGCCGCCGCGGTGAAGCGGCCCGGCGTCGCACGCACCGAGGCGAGGCACCTCGACCCCGACGCCGCTGCCGCGGTGCTCAAGCACGCGGCCGAGTCGCGCTATCACATGGCGCTGGTGTTGATCGCGGCGACGGGGCTGCGGCGCGGCGAGGTGCTGGCGCTGACTTGGGACCGGGTCGACCTCGACGCCGGGCTGCTCAAGGTGGCGGCGACGATCGGGCGCATTGGCGGCCAGCTCGTCGTGAGCGAGCCCAAGACGGCCCGGTCACGCCGCACGGTGCCGCTCGCCCCGGCCGTCGTCGAGCTGCTCCGCGCGCACAAGACGGCACAGGCGGACGAGCGCCTTCGCGCGGCGAATCAGTGGCGCGATAGCGGCCTAGTGTTCACGACCGAGCTGGGCGGGCCGGTCGACCCGCGGAACCTGCTGCGCGTCGTCGAGGTCGCCGCCAAGGCGGCCAAGGTCGAGGGTGTCGGTGTGCACACGCTGCGACACTCCGCGGCGGTGGCGTGGCTTGAGGCCGGGGTGCACATCAAGGCGGTGGCCGACCTGCTCGGGCACTCCTCGATCGCGGTCACCGGCGACGTGTACGGACACACGAGCGACGACGCGGCGCGAGCCGCCGTGGATAGGCTCAGTGCGGCACTCGGTATCTAATCAAGAGGCGGCACACGGTGACCACAGACGAGTCGACGACCTGGAAAAGCTACGAGGAGGTTGCTCGCCATCTCCTTGAGACAGTGGGCCACCTGCTCGGACTAAAGCTGGAACGGGTAGAGGGAAAGCAGACCCTTGTCGGTGAGTCCGGTGCAAATTGGGAAATCGACGCCAAAGGTGTAAAGGCTCAGTCGGGGGCGATTGTGGTAATCGAGTGCCGGAGGTACACGGATTCCAGGGTCAAGCAGAGCGCGGTCGCGTCCCTTGCATGGACTATCAGCGATGTTGGCGCGTCCGGCGGCATTATCGTCACTCCGATCGGTGTCCAAAAGGGTGGCCAGATCGTTGCGCAGAGCGCTGATATTGAGATCGTTCACCTAGATGCGAACGCGACCCCTACAGATTTCAGGATCAAGTTCCTGGAAAAGGTGGTTGTCGGCGCGTCTGCGAATCTCCACGTGACAGTCACCCTCACCGCCGAGGCCGAAGTGGTGAAAGCCGACACGTCAGAGCAGTGAAACCCAAACCGCCGTTGCCATCCGCGTTGCCATCCATACCCCGCCAGGGTACGAAAAAAGCGGCTTTGCAATTTCGCAAAATCGCCTCTCACCTGCGGAAACTTTGGTCGGGCTGACAGGATTTGAACCTGCGACCACTTGACCCCCAGTCAAGTGCGCTACCAAACTGCGCCACAGCCCGTATGCTGCCGTGCATCACCGGCGGCAGGTCGAAGCCTACCGGAGACGGCCCGGGTAGCCGCAAGCGAACGCGAGCTCGCGGCCCGGGCGCCATGGCGACATCGCAAGGCAGGTTGTCAAACCGCAATTCGGCACCCTGTTGACGGCTCCCACGCTTGTGGATAAACGACTCGTGAGTTGTCACACCTGTCCGGTAATATCTCGAACATGAGCTCGACTGGCGTGCTCGCACCACCGGAGGTGGGCGCCGCCTTCGACGCGCTGGATGCCGCGGTGGCCCGGATCGGCGAGTTGAACCTCGATGCGTGTGACCCCGTTGTTCGGCTGCGGGCACTCGAACGGATGGAGACCTCTCGGCGCGAACAAGCCGTAACCGGCCACGACCTGATCGCGGGGCTGGCCAAAGAAGACCCGGCCGACATCGGCGGTGCCGTGCACAAGGTGATCGCCGACTGGCTGCGCATCAGCTACACCGAAGCCCGGCGGCGGGTCCGCGACGCCGAGCAGCTCGCGCCGCGCATAACACTGACCGGCCAAACCCTGCCACCCGAGCTGCCCGCCACCGCCCGGGCGTGGCGCGCCGGGCTGCTCGACGGACAGCATCTCCGGGTGATCCAGAGCTTTGTGCGCGACCTGCCCGAAAGCACACCACCCGACACCGTCGAGCGCGCCGAGCGATTCCTGGCCGAACAGGCCGCCACGCTGCGCCCCGACCAACTGGAGAAGGTGGCCAATCGCTGTGCGGTGCTGATCAACCCCGACGGCAAGTTCTCCGATGCCGATCGGGCCCGCCAGCGCGGGTTCACCTGGTGCGCGCAACGCCCCGACGGGATGAGCCTCGGCAAGCTCATCGCCTCCCCGGAGCTGCGCGCCAACCTGGATGCCTGGCTGGCCCGCTTCGCCGCGCCCGGCATGTGCAACCCCGACGACCCTACCCCCTGCGTAACCGGTCAACCCGGCGAGGACGCCGTGCACAAGGATCTACGCAGCCATACCCAGCGTCAACACGACGCGCTCAACGCCTTGGTGCGTGGCCAACTGGGCGACCCCCGACTCGGGGCGCACAACGGGTTGCCGGTTGCCGTGATCGTCTCCACCACACTGAAAGAGCTCACGACCGGCGCCGGGCACGCGCTCACCGGCGGCGGCACCCTGCTGCCGATGCGTGATCTGATCCGCATGGCCTGCCACGCCTACCACTACCTGGCGGTGTTCGACGAGCACGACAACCGCCCGCTGTATCTGGGCCGCTCCAAACGCATCGCCTCAGCCGATCAACGCGTGGTGCTCTATGCCAAAGACCGCGGCTGCACCCGCCCCGGCTGTGATGTGCCCGGCTACTGGTGTGAAGTCCACCACCTCGACAACTGGGCCCGCGGCGGGCAAACCGACATCGACAAGCTGACCTTCACCTGCAAACCCGACCACAACCTCACCGAACAGGGTTGGCGCACAACCAAACTCGCCAATGGCGCTACCCAATGGATCCCACCAGCGAAGCTCGACCACGGCCAACCCCGGACCAACGACTACCACCACCCGGAACGGCTGTTCACCGACGACGACCCTGAGCCAGGGTCGAAACCGCGAGACGTACCACGGTCGCCGCCCTGACCGCCGCGACCAGCTGTGGGATCAGCAGCCGGTACCGCCCGATGAGCCAGACCACAATGATCGCGCGCAGAGAGCCACCGCGGCTAGACGCGCCCCAGTTGGATGACTTTTATCACCAGCACGACCGCCGAGACGAGGAGATAGCCGCGCAGCGCCAGCATGCCCAGTCGCGTCCAGCCCGTCCAGGTGACCGGTTCCAGCAAGGCCAGCGGTGGCATCCGCCACGTGGACCGATCCCTCCGATCGCGAGAAAGTTCTTGCGCTGCTGACGGTTCCGGCTTGCGGTGCGCAGACCACCGCACCACGCCAACAGCGACAGCGGCCGACACGACGAAAGTCACGGCCAGATAGACCGTGACCAAACGGACATCTAGATTCGGAAACACCGTGTTGACCATCAGGATCGCCGATAACAGCAGCAGCACGCCCACAATGAAGCCAGTCACCACGTTGAGCCACGGCCGGTTCACCCAGGGGCCCAGGACTTCCCGGTCGTTGCACAGCAACAGCAGAAAGACCGTGGCGCTGGGCAGCAGTAACCCGGCCAGGGCCTGCACAGCCAGGGTGATCAGCCCCAGCGGTGCGCCCGGGATGAGCACGATCGCCGCGGCCAGCGCCACCATCGCGGTGTAGGACAGGTAAAACGGCTTGGCGTCGGCAAAGCCCCGGTGCAGCGAATGCTTGATCCCGAACACGTCACCGAAAGCGTAGCTAGTGGCCAGGGTGACCGCGGCGGCGCCGATGATGGCCGCATCCAAAAGCACGATCGCAAACAGCGAGCCTAGGAGCCTGTTGTGTTGACCCAGCAGGCTCGCCACCACACCGGCGTTGATGAAATGCGCGTGGCTGTGGGTGGCGCGAACAGCCCAAGCGCCGGTCATCATCAATGCCGCCGCGCCGATGTTGGTGACGAAGGCGCCCACCGTGGTATCGATACGCTCATGGCCGATGAAGCGCGGGGTGATGCGCTTGTCCACGACGTTGGACTGCTGAAAAAACAGCTGCCACGGGGCCACCGTGGTGCCAACAAGTCCGACGATCAGCAGCACCCCATTGGAGCTGACTCCGCCCGCTATGCTGGGCACCACAAGGGATTTCGCTGCGTGTCCCCAGTCCGGGTGCGACATCAACAGCATCGGGATTTCCAGCAGCGAGATAGCGATGAACACGAACATCGCGCGTTCCCAGCGCCGGAAGCTGCCGGTGGCCGTGATCACGATCAACGCGACCGCGGCCAGCGGGACGACCACATAGCGAGAAATGCCGAAGTACTCGGACGCCAACACCACACCGATGAATTCGGTGACAATCGTCAAAAAGTTCAGCACAAACAGGTCACCGACGGAAAACCAGCCCCAAAACCGGCCGAAGCGCTCATTGATCAACCGCGCGTGACCCACCCCGGTGACCGCCCCCAGGCGCACCACCATCTCCTGGCTGACGATCAGCACCGGGATCAGCAACAACAGCACCCACAACAGGCTGTAGCCGTGGTCTTGCCCGGCTTGCGCGTAGGTGGCCACACCGCCGGCGTCGTTGTCGCCGACCATCACGATCAACCCGGGACCCATGATCGCCAGCAGGGTCACCAGCCGCGTCTTGAGCGTGCGCGGCCGCTCGGTGTCGCTGATGCTGATGCGGCCCAGCGCGCCCTCGATGTCACCAAGATGCGCGCTATCGAGCACCGCGCTGCGCCGCCGCGCCCCCACCGACACCACATCGGTGCGCTGCTGAACGGTCATCGCTACTCACCCCCTTGGCCGTGCTGGGCTGTCAGATCGCGGGTGGCGAGAGGCCCCCCGGCGTCCCGCGTCGGGCGCGGACCCGGCTCACGCCGGCGCCAGTCATCGGGAACGCTGAAATCCAAAACATCGTCAATGGTGACCACACCCAGCACCGTGTCCCGCTCGTCGACCACCGGGATAAGGTGCAAGTTGTAGTCCGACATCAGCACCGCGACATCGGTTAGATCCGCCTCGGGTCGTACCCGAATGGGATCGGAATCCATCAACCGGGCAACCCCATCGGCGGGATCGGCCTGCAGCAGCGCGATCACCGGCACCGTGCCGGCCAGCTGCCCGCGCTCGTTGAGCACATGCATCTGCAGCAGCGCCTCCGGCTGCAGGGCATGCGCGCCGGCGATAAGGGCCAGCGCCTCACCGGCGGTCGCGGCGCTACCGCAGCTCACAAAATCAAGGCTCATCAAACCGCCCGCACTGTCGGGATGAAACCCCAGCAACGTGATCACCTTGGCGCGCTGCGGGGCGGGCATCAGCTCCAAAACCCGCCGCCGGCGAGACTGGCGCAAATCCACGACCGTGTCCGCGGCGTCATCGGCGCGCATCCGCCCCAGCAGGGCAGCCACCTCCCCATCGGGCATGTCATCCAGCAGCCGGCTGGCTTTGCCGGGGTCAAGCTCCTCAAACACATCGGCCTCCAGCTCGGGGTCATGGCGCACCCGCTCGAGGATCTCCCCGCTTTCGGCCCTATCGGCCTCCTCCAGCAAGTCGGCGATCTGCGCCGGCTTTAGCGCCCCCACCCGCCCGAACACCCGCCGCACGGCCATCGACTGGCCATGCCCAATCAACGGCTCAAAGGCCTTCCAGTCCCGAGCCGCATGACCACCGGGTGCTTTCAGCAACCCAAACAACCGCGGCGGGCGGCGGGTATCCACCCGCGCGAGCACCCAACCATCCGGGGTGTCCTCCAACTCCACGTCATAGGCGCGCACCAACTCCCCGGCAGCCACATCAATGAGCCGATACCCCAGCACATCAGCACGCAGCAACACCTCCCCGAGGCGGCGCTCGAACTGGCGCAGATCGACCTTGCTTTTCGCCAGCCGCACCCGCTCCGGCTCGTAGCACTGAATCGATTTACCCCCCACAAACACCCGCCGATCACCCACCGCGGCCACGATCCCGCTCACCCGCGGATAGGCCGACACCCCCCGCAACCGCACAATAACGTCATCAACCCGGCCCACCGCCTCACCCGACGGCGTCACCACCGGCGCCCGCAACACCTCCGAGAGATGCATCACCTTCGCCCCGGCACCCATGGTGCCCGGCCCGACGGATGACTCAGCCATCGAAACCTCCCCTCGGCGCGCGATGAAACCTGCCGGATGGCCTCCCGCAGGTAGTGAGCGCAATCTTTGTGCTGTGGTGGGCCGCGGTCCATACGCTGGCAACACGTCGACCTGGTCCAACGAACCCTTGAAGTATGACAGCACCCGCGGGCACTGCTACCGGCTCAGGGAAAACAGCGCATGACGAGTAGGCGAACAGACGGCAGGGCACAACGGCCAGCAAACACCGAAGCCGCGATCGCTGAGGCATCGCCTTCCCGACCGCCTCGACCGCGTCGGCGCAATCGCGTCGGTAGCCTCAGCGCGACCTCGCGTCCTGCTGCTCGCGCACTCGTACGTTGATGCGGATCGGGCTGCCCTGGAAGCCGAACGTCTCCCGCAGCCGCCGCTCCAGAAATCGCCGATATCCCGCCTCCAGGAAGCCGGTCGTAAACAGCACGAACGTCGGCGGCCGGGCCGTGGCTTGGGTCGCGAACAGCACACGAGGCTGCCGGCCGCCGCGCGCCGGCGGGGGCGTCGCGGCGATCACTTCCCGAATCCAGGTGTTCAGCCGCGCGGTCGGAACCCTGGTATCCCACGACGCCAGAGCGGTTTTTAGCGCCGGCACCAATTTCTGCACGCCGCGGCCGGTCTTGGCGGAGATGTTGACTCGCGGCGCCCATTGAAGCTGGACCAGTTCGCGTTGGACCTCACGCTCCAGCAGAGCGCGGCGGTCCTCGTCGACCAGATCCCACTTGTTGAAGGCCAGCACCAGCGCGCGGCCCGCATCGATCACCATCGACAGCACCCGCTGGTCCTGCTCGGTCAGCGGCTCCGAGGCGTCGACCAGCACGATCACCACCTCGGCGGCATCGATGGCACTGTGGGTGCGCACCGACGCGTAGTACTCCTGCCCACTGGCCTGGCGGACCTTGCGCCGCAGCCCCGCGGTGTCGACGAATCGCCAGACGCTGCCGCCCATTTCGATCAGCGAGTCCACCGGATCGACGGTCGTGCCCGCGACTTCGTGGACCACCGCACGCTGATCACCGGCCAGCCGGTTCAGCAGCGAACTTTTGCCGACGTTGGGTTTGCCGACGAGCGCCACCCGTCGCGGCCCCCCTTCCGCGGACGGCGATTCTGCCGCGTGCGGCAGCGCGGCCAGCACATCGTCGAGCAACTCGGCGACGCCACGTCCGTGCATCGCGCTGACCGCGTAGGGTTGCCCGAGCCCCAACGACCACAGCGCTGCCGCGTCCGCTTCCCCCGTGTCACTGTCAACTTTGTTGGCGGCCAGGAATACTGGTTTGCCGCTGCGTCGCAGGATTCGCGCTGCCGCCTCATCGCCGGTGGTCGCTCCGACGGATGCGTCCACCACCAAGATCACCGCGTCCGCGGCGCGCATGGCCACCGACGCCTGCTCTGCCACCAGCTGCGCCAGTCCCTTGGCGTCGGGCTCCCAGCCCCCCGTGTCCTGCACGACGAACCGGCGCCCGGTCCAGAGCGCGTCGTAGGAGACCCGATCGCGGGTCACGCCGGGCACGTCCTGTACCACTGCCTCCCGTCGGCCCAGGATCCGATTCACCAGCGTCGACTTGCCGACATTGGGCCGGCCCACAACCGCTACCACCGGCGGTCGCGCGTCCGCTACGTCCGACGTGAACCCCTCAGCTTCCCAGTTGTTTTCGTTGCTACACGCGCCATCCTTTGTCACCGCTGAGCCTCGCTTCGATGCCTCACCAGCTGCAGCAGGTAATCGATCACCTCGGCCTCCGTCATGTCGCTGGTGTCGACGATCACCGCATCCTCGGCTGGCCGCAGCGGCGCCACCGCTCGCGTGGAATCCAGATGGTCGCGGCGGCGAACATCGGCCAGCACACCCTGGTAGTCGTCGACCAGGCCCACAGCGACATTTTGATCGTTGCGCCGGCGCGCCCGGGTTTCCGCCGAGGCGGTCAAGAAGATCTTCACCGAAGCGCCGGGCAGGACCACGGTGCCGATATCGCGGCCTTCCACCACGATGCTGCCCGGGCCCGAGGCCATCGCGCGCTGCAACGGCACTAGCCGATCCCGCACCGCGGGAACCAGCGATACGGCCGATACCGCCCTGGTGACGGCATCGCCACGGATCTCCATCGAAACATTCTCTCCGGCAAGGTAACACCGATCCTCGCCTGGATCATCACCCACCGACAACTGCACCGTCTCAGCAATGGCGCCGACGGCGGGCTCATCCGCAGGGTCGATTCCGGCGCGCAGCACCGCCAGCGTCACGATCCGGTACATCGCACCGGTATCCAGATACCGCGCCCCCAACGCGCGTGCCAACGCTCGTGAGACCGAGGATTTTCCGGTTCCCGCCGGCCCGTCCACCGCGACGACCAGGTCATTCACAGACCCACCGCTTTGTACAGTTGCCCCACCTCGTCGCGGCCCAGAGCACGAATGCTGCCGGGGCGTTGCGTTCCCAGCGATATTGGGCCGATGTCGGTGCGGACCAGTGCCTGCACCGGGAAACCCACGGCCGCCAACAGCCGGCGCACCAGGCGTTTGCGCCCCTCGTGCAACGTCACTCGCACCAGGGTCTTACCCGGGATGGCGTCGATCACCGCGAAATCGTCGACACGTGCCGGGCCGTCGTCCAGCTGGATTCCGGCGCGCAGCTTCGCGCCGAGCCCGCGTGGCACCGATCCTGCCAGCGTTGCCAAGTACACCTTGGGCACCTGATACGAAGGATGCATCAGCCGGTGGGCCAGCTCACCGTCATTGGTCAGCAGGATCAGCCCTTCGGTGTCGGCATCCAGGCGCCCAACGTGAAAAAGCTTTTTGTCGCCCCGCACCCGATGCTCGACAACGTCGCCGATGCAGGGCCGGCCGCGTTCATCGGACATGGTCGAGTGCATACCGCGCGGCTTATTCAGCGCCAGGTACACCAGCGACTCGTCGAGGACCACCCTGACCCCGTCGACGCGAATCACCGCTGAATCCGGGTCGACCCGAGTGCCCAGCTCGGTGACCAGCTGACCGTTCACGTCCACACGGCCGGCGGCGATCATCTTTTCGGCCGCCCTCCTCGATGCAATCCCCGCGTGCGACAACACTTTTTGCAGGCGGACACCCACGGATTTGGCCATCACTCCTGGTCCACGTCGAACGGCATCGGTTGCTCGGGCGCCGGGGCGCGGCCGATTTTGGCGAAACGGCGCTCACTGTCTAAGGATTCACTCACCTCGTCGATCGTGTCGACGTCGGGTAGCAGCGGCGCGATATCGGGTAGCTCCGCCAACGAGGACAATCCCAGCCGCTCCAGGAAAAGCTCCGTGGTGGCAAACGCGGCCGCGCCGGTGTCCGGATCGGTGCCGGCCTCGGTGATCAGGCCACGCGCCAAAAGCGAGCGCATGACAGCGTCTGAATTAACACCTCGCACAGCGCTCACCCGGGCACGCGTCACCGGCTGGCGGTATGCAACAACGGCCAGCGTTTCCAATGCCGCGCGGGTGAGCTTCGAGCGGGACCCGTCCAGCAACAGCCGCTCCACATACGGCGCGAAGCGGGCGCGGGTGTACAGACGCCAACCGCCGCCGTCCTCCCGCAGATCGATGCCACTGTCGCGCGCGGTGAGCTCATCGGCCATCAACCGCAGCTTGGCGGCAACCCGGTAGACAGGTTGCCCGACGGCCGCGGCCAGCGCCGCCACGCTCACCGGAGTGTCCGCCACCAAAAGCAGCGCCTCCAGCACCCTGGCCAGCTCGTCGTCGGAGAGCTCGGTCACCTCCGAAATACCGAGGTCGGCTCCCAGATCGGGCGGGGGTAGGTCGCTCATCAGCGCCGCTCCTCCTCATCGCTTCGCTCTGCATCGTCGCCGGCGCACCTCATCAGCGCCGCTCCTCCTCATCGCTTCGCTCTGCATCGTCGCCGGCGCACCTCATCAGCGCCGCTCCTCCTCATCGCTTCGCTCTGCATCGTCGCCGGCGCACCTCATCAGCGCCGCTCCTCCTCATCGCTTCGCTCTGCATCGTCGCCGGCGCACCTCACCGGCTGATCTTGCGCTTCTTGAGCTGCCGGCGATTCCGCTGTCACCGCGTCTTCGCTGGCCGGACACCGACCGGTCCACGAGACCCGGAGTACACCAAGTGGTTCTACCTGGTCAAATGCTACTGCTCCGACGCGGTACAGTTCGAGCAGCGCCAGGAAGCGCCCGACGATCTCGATTGGGGCCTGGCAATCGGCGACCAGCTCGGAAAACGACGCCCACCGGCCGCTTCCCCGCGTCCGCAGGAGCCCCAGCAGCCGCTGAGCCTGCTGGGGCACCGAAACCCTCAGCTCGTGCAGGTGCTCGGTAGCTACCGTCGGCACCGAACGGGGTGCGAACACCATCGCCCCGATCTGGGCGAATTGCGCCGCATCGACCCCTAGCATCACCTCGGGTAGCAACCCCGCGTAGCGGTCCTCCAGTGACACCACCCTCGGATAGCTGCGTAGCGCCGCGGTTTCCAACTCGGCGAACATCTGCGCAACCTGTTTAAACGCCCGGTACTGCAGCAGCCGGGCGAACAACAGGTCGCGGACCTCTAGCAGTGCCAAGTCTTCGTCGTCGTCGACTTGGCCTGCTGGCAGCAGCCGGGCGGCTTTGAGATCGAGCAACGTCGCGGCGATCACCAAAAACGACGTGGCCTCCTCCAGGCCCCGCTCCATCCCGATTTGCCGGGTATAGGCGATGAACTCATCGGTGACCTGGTGCAGAGCCACCTCGGTGACATCGAGACGGTGACCGAAGATGAGCTGTAGCAGCAGATCGAACGGCCCTTCGAAATTGGCTAGCCGGACCTGAAAGCCGTTCTGCGCTGTTCCCTCGAAATTCACGCGTTGAATCGGTCGATGACCTCGCGGGCCAATGAGCGGTAGGCCTCTGCGGCCCCGGACTTGGGCGCCCATGTGGTAATCGGCTCGCCCGCCACGCTGGTCTCCGGGAAGCGGACCGTTCGGGTGATAACCGTGTCGAACACCAAGTCACCGAACCTCTCCACAACGCGAGCCATGACCTCGCGCGCATTGACGGTCCGCGGGTCGTAACGCGTGACCAGGATGCCGCTGATCTCTAGCTTCGGGTTGAGTCGGTCGCGCACCTTGTCGACGGTGTCGGTGAGTAGAGCCAGCCCGCGCAGCGCGAAGTATTCGCACTCGGTTGGGATGATAACGCCGTCCGAGCAGGCCAGCCCGTTAACGGTGAGGAGGCCTAGCGATGGCTGACAATCGATCAGCACGTAGTCATAGTGATCCAGCACCGGGCGCAGCGCACGGGCCAGGGTCTGTTCCCGAGCCACCTCGTTAACCAGCTGGATCTCGGCGGCCGACAAATCGATGTTGCTGGGCACCAGATCCAGGTGCTTGACCCGGGTGTGGATCAATACCTCATCCACCGACACGCGCGGTTCCACCAGCATGTTGTGGATGGTGTGCTCCAGTTCGTAGTGCGGCACACCCAGCCCCGCCGACAGGGCTCCCTGCGGATCCATGTCGACCAGCAACACCCGTCGTCCGTAATCGGCTAATGCGGCGCCCAGGTTGATTGCCGAGGTAGTTTTCCCGACACCGCCTTTCTGGTTACACATCGCGACGACCTTGGCCGGACCGTGCGAGGTCCGCGGCTTGGGCTCGGGGATCGGCCGCGGGGGTCGCCCGGTCAGACCGGCCCCGGCACCATCGTCGTCGGCGGATGTCACCAGCGCCACTCCTCGATCCCGGCTACGCCGGCACCATCGTCGTCGGCGGAAATCATGGCCGCCACTCCTCGATCCCGGCTACGCCGGCACCATCGTCGTCGGCGGAAATCATGGCCGCCACTCCTCGATCCCGGCTACGCCGGCACCATCGTCGTCGGCGGAAATCATGGCCGCCACTCCTCGATCCCGGCTACGCCGGCACCATCGTCGTCGGCGGATATCATGGCCGACTGCGACTCGCCGGGCAATGCTTCAGCGTTCGGATGCTGCCGAAGTTCAGGGAGCACATCGCAGGAAAGTCTAACGGGTGCATGTTGCTGCGCCGGGAGACGCGCGGGCAAACGCTGCCACCCGACAGTCAGCACAGCCCGATTAGGGTGGATCTTGTGAGCCTCAAACGGCGTATGCCTTTTCTGCGGTGGTCGGTCTGGCGGATGGCCGTCGGGGCTCGCAACATCACCACCACCGGGCAGATAGGCGACGGGCGCGAGGCTGCTGCCGTCGCCTACGTGCTGCAGAACTCCCGTGCCGGCGACGTTGAGGACGTGCTGGCGGCCATGGACCGCTTCGCCTACGAGAAGGCGATCCTGATCAACGTCGGCGACGAGAAGGGGGCACTGCTCGATGCCGCCGTACGGCGGGCCCATCCGAAAACGGCTCTCGAGTTAGGAACCTACTGTGGCTACAGCGCGCTGCGAATCGCCAGAGCCGCACCGGCCGCCAAGGTGTACTCCGTCGAGCTGGCCGAAGCCAATGCCGTCAACGCACGCCGGATCTGGGCACACGCCGGGCTCGCCGAACGAGTGACCTGCGTGGTTGGCACCGTCGGCGACGGTGGCCGCACCCTGGACGTGTTGGCCCAGGAGCATGGCTTTGCGGCCGGCACGCTCGACTTTCTGTTCCTCGACCATGACAAGAACGCTTACCTGCCCGATCTGCAGAGCATCCTCGACCGCGGCTGGCTGCACCCGGGTTCCATCGTGGTCGCCGACAACGTCAAGGTTCCGGGGGCGCCGGAGTACCGCGAGTACATGCGTCGACAGCAGGGCAAGTTGTGGAACACCAGCGAGCACAAGGCGCACGTCGAATATCAGACGCTGATCGGCGACCTGGTCCTGGAATCGGAGTATTTGGGTTAGCCGGCGGCTAGCTGGGCCTCGCCGTGACCGGTCCTGCCCCGCCCGCCCCGCGCCGAGAGCCCCGGAGCGACGCAAGAGGCGGCTGAGTCTGCTGAGCTCTGGTCGGACCCAGCCCGGTGCGACGGCCCCTACCGCGCGCGCGGGTGGGCTTCGGCCCACACTTCGCGAAGCGCGCGCACGGTGACCAGGGTGTAGATCTGGGTGGTGGTCACCGACGCGTGACCCAGCAATTCCTGCACCACCCGGACGTCGGCGCCACCGTCGAGCAGATGGGTGGCAAAGGAATGCCGCAGCATGTGCGGTGACACACCGGACGTGATACCCGCGCGCTTCGCCGCATCCCGCAGGACCTGCCACGCGCTTTGGCGCGACAACCGTCCACCGCGCGCGTTGAGAAAAAGCCCCGGCGTTCCCCGTCCCCGACGTGCCAACTCCGGGCGTCCCCGCACCAGATACCCATCCAGCGCGCGCACGGCGGGGCGCCCGACAGGGACCAGCCGCTGTTTACCGCCCTTGCCACGCAACAGCACCGACCTAGCATGGGTATCAAGATCGTCGACATCCAGGCCAACCGCCTCGGAAATCCGCGCTCCGCTGGAATACAGCAATTCCAGCAGCGCCCGGTTACGCAGCGTGAGCGGGCCGTCGGACGGGCGGTCCCCGCCGGCGCCCTCCAGCAGCGCCACCACCTCGTCGACCGTCAAGCTCTTGGGCAACCGGCGCCCCGGTGTCGGCGGCTTCACGGCACGTGCCACATCCAGCTCTGCCAGTCCCTCGGCGGCGGCGAACCGATGCAGTCCACGCACCGCGATCAACGCCCGCGCGGCCGACACCGCCGACAGCACCGGCACCCCGGCATCGGGGTCCCCGCGGCGCAGTGCGACCAGAAATGCGCTGACGTCGTCCTCGCTGACCTTGGCCAGATCGTCGATCCCGCGGGCGGCCAGATGCTGGCAGTAACGCCGCAGGTCCCGTCGGTAGGAGCTCAACGTGTTTGCCGCCACACCGCGCTCGATCGTCAGATGGTCCAAATAGCCCTGCAGCTGGGTTTCCAATGCCAATTGCCCGCCTCCTCTTCGGGCCGTTCCGGCCCGCGTGGTCACCGGGCGCTGCAATGCCAGCGTCGTCATCGGTGGGCCTGTCGCGCGGCGAAGGCAGTCGGCTTGTCGATCCAGGCGGCATCCACCGCGCGTGGCTGCGCGACACCCTTCGTGACGGCGAATGCCGCTAAAATCCCTGCTACTGCAATAGAATTAACAATCTCACCGCTGAACACACGGTGCACTGCTTCCGCAATCGGGTACCACCGCAACGTCATGTCCGCCTCTTCGTCATGGGCCTGCGGTCGGCCCACGTCGCTCAGCCCGGTGGCCAGATAGACCCGCACCGATTCGTCGCTGAAACCCGGGCTGGTGTCCAGATCGACGAGCAGGCGCCAGGTGCGCGCCTGCAGGCCGGCTTCCTCCCGCAACTCGCGAGCCGCTGTCACGTGCGGCGCCTCGCCGCCGATGTCTAGCAGCCCGGCAGGCAACTCCCAGAGCCGTCGGCCGAAGGGATGGCGATACTGGTAGACCATCGGGATGTTGTCGTGGTCATCCATCGCCACCACAGCCACCGCGCCGAAGTGCTCGACAACTTCTCGGGTCGCGGTTTGTCCGCCCGGCATCCGCACATGGTCGACGCGAAGCGCGGAAATCTTTCCACAGTACAGGGTTTCGGACGATACCGTCTCGAAAACGTGCTCAGCCACGGGCCGCAGGCTGGGCGAGCGGCGGCACGGCGCTGCCCAGGTGCTCGTTACCGTTCGGATGCTGTGCGGGGATTTCGACCGGCAACCGCTCGGCCGCCTTGTAGTCGATGGCGGCCCCGACAAACGCCACGAACAGCGGATGCGGCCGGGTCGGCCGGCTCTTCAGCTCGGGATGCGCTTGAGTGCCGACGACGAACGGGTGAATGTTTGCGGGGTATTCAACGAACTCCACCAGATGGCCGTCGGGTGAGGTCCCGGAGAAACGCAGGCCGCTTTCCGCGATCTTGTCGCGATAGGCGTTGTTGACCTCGTAGCGATGCCGATGACGCTCCGACACGTGTGTCGTCTGATATGCTTTAGCGACAATGGAATCCGGTTCTAGAACCGCTGGATAGGCACCGAGCCGCATGGTGCCGCCCATATCGGCTTCGCCGGCGACGATATCTTTTTGATCGGCCATGGTGGAGATGACGGGGTCCGGCGTCGTCGGGTCGAACTCGACCGAGTTGGCCCGGGTGAGCCCAACCGATCGAGCCGCCTCGATGACGATGCACTGCAGCCCGAGGCATAGCCCCAGCAGCGGCAGCCCTCGTTCCCGCGCGTAGCGGACGGCGCCGATTTTGCCCTCGATTCCGCGGATGCCGAATCCGCCCGGGATCAGCACGCCGTGCACGTCGCCGAGCGCCATCGCGGGATCACTGTCGGATTCGCAGTCGTCGGATGGCACCCAGCGAATCTCCACCTTCGCGTGGTGTTTGAAGCCACCGGCACGCAACGCCTCAACGACCGACAAGTAGGCGTCAGACAGATCAACATACTTGCCTACCAGGGCAATTCGCACCGACTCGCGCGGCTCGTGAACACGGCGCAGCAGATCGTCCCATTCGGTCCAATCGACGTCCCTAAACGGCAGGTTGAGCCGGCGCACCACAAACGCGTCGAGCTCCTCCCGATGCAGCACCTTGGGGATGTCGTAAATCGACGGCGCATCGGGTGTGGAGATAACACCATCGATGTCGACGTCGCACATCATCGCGATCTTGTTCTTCAGCGGTTCGGGAACGTCCCGGTCGCAGCGCAGGATCAGCGCGTCCGGCGTGATACCGATGCTGCGCAGCGCTGCCACCGAGTGTTGGGTCGGCTTGGTCTTGAGTTCTCCCGACGGCGCCAGGTACGGCACCAGCGACACGTGCAGAAAAAACACGTTCTCCCGGCCCAGGTCATGGCGGACTTGGCGCGCCGCCTCCAGAAAGGGTTGCGACTCGATATCCCCGACGGTGCCGCCGATTTCGGTGATGACCACGTCCGGGCGGTTGCCCTGGGCGTCCGGCTGGGCCATGGCCAGGATACGCCTTTTGATCTCATCGGTGATGTGCGGAATTACTTGGACGGTGTCACCGAGATATTCGCCACGGCGTTCCTTGGCTATGACCGATGAATACACTTGTCCGGTAGTCACATTGGCCGAACCGGGTAGGTCGCGGTCGAGGAACCGCTCATAGTGGCCGATGTCGAGGTCGGTCTCGGCGCCATCCTCGGTAACAAACACCTCGCCGTGCTGGAACGGATTCATAGTGCCGGGGTCGACGTTGAGGTACGGATCGAGCTTTTGCATCGTCACCTGCAGCCCACGGGCCGTCAGTAACTGTCCGAGGCTACTGGCGGTCAGGCCCTTACCGAGTGAGGAAACGACACCGCCGCTGACGAAGAGGTGCTTGGTGGCGGTTTGCGGGTGCTTCCGCAGTGCTGGCAACGCAACCTCCGTGAAGACGGCGCAGGGCTAGCCTTTTGCGCGCCGGCTAGCTGGGCCTGCCGACCCACGGAAACCCACCCTAACACCGATGCCACCGTGATTTCGGTCACCACGCCCGGGGCCGCGGTTACGGCGGCGTTACGGGGCGACGGTGATCGATGTGGCGCCGTGACCGGTCCCGTATCGGCCGGGGTGACCGCCGTTGATGAGATCGTGGACGGCCAGGACCACGGTGATCCGCCCGGGCTCGGTGTCCGTGTCGTCAACGGTGCTGATCGCGGCGGCCATGGCGGTGTCGGCGCGGGCCACGGCGACGGCGGCGGTTCCGCCGGCCGATCCCTCGCGGCCCGCCAGCACGACACCCGAGCCGTGCGGCGCCAGCGTCGCGGCGAAACGGGCCACGGTGACACCCTGGTTGCCGGCGTCCTCGGGCAGCGCGCCGCCGGTGATCACCACGGCGGCGTTGGCCGCGCCGACGTGCGTATCCGGCAGGGTGATAAACCCGGTGTCGCGCAGTGCCGCCAGCACGGTGTCGCGCTGCGCGTCATCAACCGGTGGCGCCCCGGCGTTCGCGCTGATCAGCAACGCAATACCAAGCAGATCGCCGGCCTGCGAGCCTTGGTCGACCCGTTCGGTGCGCAACTGCGCCCCGGCGGGCAGGATCGACGAGTTCACCACCGAGCGCAGCTTCTCCGCAGAGTTGGCGTCGACGAACTCCTGGGTCAGCGCCACCGTTGCGCTGATCGCACCGCCGGCCTGGCCCACGAGTTTGGACACCGCTGTGACGTCGTCGTCTTTCGCGTCCGGGGTGCGGAAAACGATCACCGACTTGCCCGCCAGCGCGCCATGCACCACGCGGCCTGCCAACTGGGAATCAAAGTCATAGGCGGCACTGAGTTTTTCGTTCAGCATGCTCTTCTGGTCGTTGAGTGTGTCGATCTGCGAGCGCAAGTCGCGCTTCTCGGCGCGCAGCCCGGCTAACAGGGTGTCGGAGAGCAGGCCCGAACCCAACAGCACCCCAGCTGCCAGCGCGAAGAACACCGCAGCAAGTGAAATCGCATGGTGGCGTAGCGATATCACGACTTTACGTGATCCAGCCCTGCACCCAGAGCGAAAACCGGTTCCAGGACTCGACCACCCAGCGCATCACCACTGCGTCGGCGCGTGACACGTATAGCACGACGGCGGCGGCGACCAGCATGGCCAGCACCATCAGCGCCACGGTCGCACCGGAGACGTGGTTTCGGTACAACGTGGCGACCGCCTTGGCGTCCACCAGCTTCTCACCGACCTTCAGCCGGGTGAGGAAGGTCGACGGGTTGCTCTGCTGGCGCGTGCGATCGAAAAACGTCTCGATGTTGGCAGTATGGCCGGCGGTGACCAGCAACGAGGCCCCGTGGTGATCGGCCAGCAGCAGCGCCAGGTCGATGGGCGAGCCCGCTGCCGGGAACGTCATCGCCCCCACACCGAGATCCTGAATGCGCTCCAGTCCGGGCGCATGACCGTCGGCGTCGGCCGGCAACACCACTTGCGCCCCGCACTTGAGGGTTTCGGCTGTGATCTGCTCGGGATCGCCGACGATGATCTGCGGACGATAACCCGCCTTGCGCAGCACATCCGCGCCCGTGCCCACCCCGATGAGCACGGGTTGATATTCCTTGATGAACGGCTTGAGCTGTTTCAGCTCGTCGGCGGCGCTGGGCTCGTCTGCCACCACCACCACGTGACGGCGACGCAGGTCGACGTCGATGTCGGGGATCCCGATCCCGTCGATCAACAGCGGGCTCTCGCTTCGGATGAATTCAATGGTGTTGCCGGCGAACGCCTCCAGATGCGCGACCAATCCGGCCTTGGCTTCGCGCATCAGGTCGGCGATGTCGTGGTCGGTGCGCTCGGTGCCGCGGACCAGCCGACGGTCACCGGAGTACACCCCGCCGTTGTAGAGCCGGACCTTGGCGCCGTCTTTGACTTTTTTGAAGACCTCCGGCCCGGCCTCGTCGATGAGGGTGACCCCGTTGGCCACCAAAACCTCCGGACCCAGATTGGGGTAACGGCCCGACACCGAGGGGGAGGCGTTGACGACACCGGCGATATCGGCATCCACCAGCGCATCGGCGGTGATGCGGTCCAAATCCAGTACGTCGAGGACCACGATGTCACCCGGGCCCACCCGTCGCAGCAACCGGTCGATATCGCGGTCGACCCGGGCGGTGCCGACGACCCCGGGACGCGAGGCATTACGGGACAAAAGCGTTGGCATCCTCATGCGCCGATTGTGTCGGTGGAGCGTACACAAGGCGGGGAGGCGCGCCGTAACATAAGGATCAGAAGATATATTCTGTCACTTTTGTCACAGCCTATTCGGCTGCTCAAGAATGCGTCTCAGGAGGTTTAAATCCGATCGCTTCGCGCGGCCGCCAACAGTTCCCGGGCGTGCGCCCGGCCGCTGTCGGACTCGCCCAAGCCCGCCAGCATCCGCGCGAGTTCGGCCACGCGCTGGTCGTCGTCGAGGCGTCGGACACTGCTGGCGCCGTCGCGTCCGGTGTTGTCCACCATCAGGTGCACGTCGGCGTAGGCCGCCACCTGCGGCAGGTGGGTCACCACGATGACCTGGTGGGTCCGGGCCAGCCGGGCGAGCCGCCGCCCGATCTGCACCGCCGCGCGGCCCCCCACGCCGGAGTCGATCTCATCGAACACCATGGTTTTGCCCACCGCCTGGTTCCGGGAAGTGGCCAGCACCACCTCCAACGCCAGCATCACCCGGGATAACTCGCCGCCGGACGCGCCTTTGGACAACGGCAGGACCGTCATCCCGCGGTGCGCGGCAAAGCCGAACTCGACCTGGTCGATGCCATCCGGGCCGGCGTGCGCGAGCGTGGCCGACGGCAGCCTTAGGGCGGCCGGATCGCCGGGATCAGCGGGCGCGGTGGTCACCCGGATGCTGAATTGGGCGTCGGCCATGGCCAGCGCGGAGAGCTCCGCGGTGACCGCCGTGGCCAGTCGTTCGGCCGCCCGGATGCGTAGGTCGCTGAGATCGACTGCCGCTCGGGCTAATTCGCCTGCCAGGTTATCGGCATGGCGCTCCAGCGCCGCCAGGGTCTCCTCGGAAGCATCCAGTTGCGCCAGCCGCTCGCGGGCCTCGGCGGCCCAGGCCAGCACTCCGTCGATGTCGGCGGCGTACTTGCGGGTCAAGGTGCGCAGCTGGGTTTGGCGGGCAAGCTTGGCATCCAGCGCGCTGGCGTCGGCGGGTAGCTCCTCCAGGTAGTCTCCGAGCTCGCTGGCGGCGTCCGCGACCACGGTCAACGCCTCGCCGAGCTGCCCGGCCAGCGCCCGCAGGCTGGGGTCATCGATCGATTCCAGGGAAGCCTTGGCCCGTGCCAGGCTTTCGGAAGCCGACGTCGCATCCGGGAGCTCGCCGGCATCATCGTCCGCGCCAACCAGCGCCGTGCGCGCGGTCGCCGCCGCCGCACGCAGCGCGTCCAGTTCGGAGAGCCGACGAATGTCGGCAATCAGCGCCTCATCCTCGCCGGGCTGCGGATCAATGGTCTCGATCTCCTGTAGCGCGAATTTCAGCCGGTCGGCCTCCTGGGCCAGTTCCCGTGCCCGGCCGGCTCGCTCGCGCAACTCACGCCGGGCCGCCTGCCAGGCGTCGCGCAGCGTGCGGTAGCGCTCCAGTGCAGCTGCCGCGCCGGAAAACCGGTCCAACGCAGCGCGTTGTTCGTCGGGGCGCATTAAGCGCAATTGGTCGTTTTGCCCATGCACGGTGAGCAGCTCGCCGGTGAACGCGGTCAGCGATTTGGCGGGCACGCTGCGACCGCCGAGGTAGGCGCGCGAGGGTCCGTCGCGGCTGACCGACCGCAGCGCGATCACGCTGCCGTCCTCGTCACGCTGCGCCCCGGAGGCGCTCAGGATCTCGTCGACCTGTTCGGCCGCGGCCCGCTCGAGATCGCCGGTGAGGAACCGACCCTCCACGACCGCTCGATCAGCGCCCGACCGGACGCGGGTGGCCTCGGCGCGCGCGCCACCCAGCAGGTGCAGGCCGGTGACCACCATGGTCTTGCCGGTGCCGGTTTCGCCGGTCAGCACGGTCAGGCCGCGGCCGAACTCCGCGGCCGCGACACTGATGGCGCCCAGCGACTCGATTCGCAGCTCGGCCAGCACCTTACCGCCCACGCCAGCCGGCAACCGGCAACTGGAACTTACGCACCAGCCGGTCGGCGAACGGGGCGCCATCCAGCCGAGCCCATTTCACCGGCGTGTCGCAGCGGGTCACCTCGAGCCGCCCGCCGGCCGGCACCACCATCTGGCGCCGGCCGTCACAGAGCACCAGCGCGTCGTGACCGCTGGCTTCGACTTCGATCGCGATGGCGGCGTCGGGACTGGTCACCATCGGCCGGGCAAACAGCGCATGAGCGTTGTTGGGCACCACCAGGATCGCCTCGACATCGGGCCACATCACCGGACCACCGGCGGAGAACGCGTAGGCGGTCGATCCGCTCGGCGTCGACACCAGCACGCCGTCGCAGCCGAATGTCGACACCGGACGCCCATCGACTTCCAGCACCACGCCAAGCACCCCGGGTCGCGGACATTTTTCCAGGCTGGCTTCGTTCATTGCCCAGCCCCGCTCGACGATCTGCCCACCGGAGCGCACCGCGACGTCCAGCGTCATCCGGTGCTCGACCCGATAGTCCCGGGCGATGACGTGCTCCAAGACGGTGTCAATGGCGCCCGCTTCGGCCTCGGCCAGAAAGCCGATCCGGCCCAAGTTGACCCCCAGCACCGGGACACTCGCGCTCCGGGCGAGTTCGGCTGCCCGCAAAAAGGTCCCGTCGCCGCCGAGAACCAGCACCAGCTCGCATCCCTGGGCGGCGTGCGGACCGGCGTCGACCACTTCGATGTCGACTCCCAGCACACGCATATCGTCTGGTGATAAGTGCAACGGTCCCCGGTCAACGGCCTCGGCGGACAACGCTCTTATCCCTATGCCGTTGTCGCCCAGTACTTTTTCCACTCGGCGTGCGGTCTCGTTCGCCTCGTCGCGGCCGGTGTGAACCACCAGCAGAACGGTACGCTCACGGGTCATTGCGGGCCCTCGACAACGGCGTTTCGGGCCGCGCGCGTCAACGCGTCACCGCTCAGCGGCCGATCGGTCTGCGCGCGCAGCCCCAGGAAGTATTCGACGTTGCCCGCCGGACCCGGTAGCGGGCTGGCCGTGACACCCACCGTGTGCCAACCCAGTTCAGCGGCCCGCCGGGCGACGGCGAGCACCGAGGCCACGCGCAACTCGGGATCCCGCACCACCCCACCGGGCCCGACCTGGCCCCTGCCCACCTCGAACTGCGGCTTCACCAGGGGAACGATATCGCCGCCCGGTGACGCACATCCAGTTAACGCGGGCAACACCGCGGTTAACGAGATGAACGCCAGGTCAGCCACCACCAGCTCGACGGGACCGCCGATGGTCGCCGGTGACAGGTCTCGGGCGTGGGTCCGCTCACGCACGATCACCCTCGGATCGCGGCGCAGCGACCAGGCCAGCTGCCCGTAGCCGACATCCGCGGCGATCACCTCGGCCGCCCCGCGATCCAGCAGGACCTCGGTGAATCCCCCGGTCGACGCACCGGCGTCGAGGCAGCGACGGCCTACGACGGTGATCCCGAAGGTGTCCAGGGCGCCGATGAGCTTGAGCGCCCCGCGTGACACCCAGGTGCGATCGGAACCATCGACGACGCTTAAGGTCGCAGTGACGGTCATAGCCGTGCTCGGCTTGACCGCCGGCATGCCGTCGATGCTGACCTTGCCGGCGGCGATCAGCTCAGCGGCCTGCTGCCGGGACCGGGCGAGCCCGCGCCGGACAAGCTCGGCATCAACGCGGGCACGCCGCGCCATCACGCGCTCAGCCCTTCTCCGCCGACTCCAGGGCCTGCACCAGCACGTCGTGCGCCGCTGAAAGGCGGCGCACGATCTCTTCGAGATCAGCGCCTTCGGCGTCACCGAGGTCCGGCAACTTGGCGAGCACCGCGGCGATCTGGGCACGAATCTGGTCGGGTTCCACACGCATTGCGCCTCTTACGCTAGTCGATGCCGAGCAGCGACCAGTGCTGCAGGGCGTCGCGGGCCCGATCGTCGCCGGGCGTGATGGTGAGCCGCTCGGCGCACCCGGCGCGCCAGATCGCGCTGGCGACCGCACGAACGATCGACAAGCCGTCGCCGGCCCGCTCGTCGCCGTTCGCACTGACCACGGCCAGGCCATCCCGTAGCCACACCCGCCAGGCTGGTTGCGGCCCCACCGCGAGCAGGTCCGCGTCCTGGTGCAGCGCCCTCAGGTCCCGGCCGATGTAGGTGGGCCGGTGCGTGGGCGGGGCATACACCGCGTCGCGCACGGTGTGCACCCCGGTGAGCACCATGAGGCTGGGCAGGTGCGCCGCGTTCGCGCCGGCGATATCGGTATCCAGTCGATCGCCGACCACCAGGGGCGTGCGGTAATCACCCCGGGCCACGGCGTCTGCCATCAACCGCGGCGACGGCTTGCCGGCGACCTGGGGCTCGGCGCCGGTAGCCGCGCGCAGTGCCGCGACCATGGCTCCATTACCCGGCACCAAGCCGCGTTCGGAGGGCAGGGTGGGGTCGACGTTGGCCGCCACCCACAAGACGCCCGCTCGGATGGCCAGCGCGGCCTCGGCGAGATCGCGCCAGCCGGTGGTGGTGGAGTGCCCCTGGACCACGGCGACGGGCCGGTCGTGCCATCGCCGTACCGGACGCATTCCCGCCGCGGCGATTTCAGCGGCCAGCGACTCGGTGCCGACGATCAGCACCGGTGAACCGGATGGCAGCTGCTCGGCCAGCAAATGAGCGGCGCTTTGGGCGCTGGTGACGACATCGGTTCCGGCAGCCGCGAAGCCCAGATCCCGCAGGTGCGCGGCGACTTCCCCGGCACCGCGAGAAGCGTTGTTGGTGATGAACAGGGTGCGGCTTTGCACCTGGGTCAGCGACTCCACCGAGCCGTCGATGGCCTGATGGCCGCAATACACCGTCCCGTCCAGATCAATCAGCAAGCAGTCATGCTGCTGGGCCAGCGTTTTCATGTCAGCCCAGCTCGTTGACCCGATCTTCGGCGTCGGTGACGCCGTCGACATCCGCGGCGGCGGAGCGTAAAAACCACTGCAACGCCTCATCCGTGCGGCCCAGCGCCAACAGCGTGTCAGCGTAGGCATAAAACAGCCGCGCCGCGGTTGCGCCGGCGCGACCCGGATCGAGTTGCGGCGTGGATAACACGGTCAGGGCCTGCTCAAGCTGACCGAGATCGCTGCGAGCCCCGGCGGCCACGATGCGCAACTCGTCGGCGTCGTCGCCGCTGAGCCGGGCCGCCTCAGCTCCCCGGGCCAGCTCGAGTGCCCGCTCCGGGCGCCCCAGGGCGCGTTCGCAATCGGCAATCAGCGCAAGCAACGCAGACTTGCTGCCCAGCCGGCGCGCAGCGCGCAATTCGGCAAGCGCCTGCGCCCACTCGCCGCAGCGGTAGGCCGCGATACCCACGGCTTCGCGGACCGCCGCGATCCTCCCGGACCGGGCCCGGGCGGCGCGCGCATGGCCCAGGGCGCCTTGGGGATCATCGTCGATCAGCTCTCCCGCAGCAACCAGGTGACGAGCCACGAGGTCGGCGGTGGTGCGGTCCAAGGTGTTTAGCTCACGGCGGATCTCGGGTGCCAGCTGCCTCGCCTCGACGTCGGGCGGTATGGGGGGCACCTCGCATCCGGGTGGCTCATTGCTAGGTGCGCGGTGTGGCGCCCGGACGGGGCGGGCATGGCCGGGACCACTTTCCCCGGATAATCGGCACTCCGCCTTTGACGCAGCCTTTGACGCGGCCCGCGATTCGGGCGGCGATCGCCGCCGACCACGACCGCGATGCGTGTTATCGCCCACTCGTGCCGATCGCCTCCTGCCTCGCCGTCATCCCCCTAGGCACAGGATACGGGCGCGCCGACCCCCGGCGGATAAGCAAGGCCGCCGCGGAGATCCCCGCCGGTAGGTAATTGCGCCGAAATTGCGCGAAATTGCTCCGGCCGCCGTAAAGAACACCGGCTCGCCTTCGGCGAGCCTCGCAATAACTCGCACTGATTAATTGATCCCGCAATGCCGATGAAAACACCCCCGCACGCCGTGTGTGGGGTGGGGGGTGTTGTGGGGTGTTCGGCGGTGTCCTACTTTTCCACCCGTGCTGGGTAGTATCATCGGCGCTGGCTGGCTTAGCTTCCGGGTTCGGGATGGGTCCGGGCGTTTCCCAGCCGCTATGGACCGCCGTAACTTTTTGTGTTCTTTTCTTTTTGTTGTGGTGGTGTGGTGGGTGTGTGGTGGGGTGTGGGTTGTGCTGGTGTGGTTGGGTGTGTGTGGGTAAGTTTTCGGCCGGTTAGTGCCAGTTCCCTAAGCCCCTTGCGGGGTGTGCAGGTCTGGTCTATTGATCCCGTGGTCTGCGGGGGGCCTTATCCCTGTGTGGGTGAGAAGCCTGGTCTTGGAGGGGGTTTCCCGCTTAGATGCTTTCAGCGGTTATCCTTGCCGAACGTGGCTATCCAGCGGTGCCCCTGGCGGGACAACTGGTGCACCAGAGGTTCGTCCGTCCCGGTCCTCTCGTACTAGGGACAGGTTTCCTCAGGCTTCTAACGCGCGCGGCGGATAGAGACCGAACTGTCTCACGACGTTCTAAACCCAGCTCGCGTGCCGCTTTAATGGGCGAACAGCCCAACCCTTGGGACCTGCTCCAGCCCCAGGATGCGACGAGCCGACATCGAGGTGCCAAACCATCCCGTCGATATGGACTCTTGGGGAAGATCAGCCTGTTATCCCCGGGGTACCTTTTATCCGTTGAGCGACACCCCTTCCACTCGGGGGTGCCGGATCACTAGTCCCGACTTTCGTCCCTGCTTGACGTGTGGGTCTTGCAGTCAAGCTCCCTTGTGCACTTGCACTCGCCACCTGATTGCCGTCCAGGTTGAGGGAACCTTTGGGCGCCTCCGTTACGTTTTGGGAGGCAACCGCCCCAGTTAAACTACCCGCCAGGCACTGTCCCTGAACCCGATGCCAGGGTTCGAGGTTAGATGCCCAATACGATCAGAGTGGTATTTCAACGACGACTCCACACAAACTGGCGTTTGTGCTTCACAGTCTCCCACCTATCCTACACAAACCGTATCGAACGCCAATACCAAGTTGTAGTAAAGGTCCCGGGGTCTTTTCGTCCTGCCGCGCGTAACGAGCATCTTTACTCGTAGTGCAATTTCGCCGAGTCTATGGTTGAGACAGTGGAGAAGTCGTTACGCCATTCGTGCAGGTCGGAACTTACCCGACAAGGAATTTCGCTACCTTAGGATGGTTATAGTTACCACCGCCGTTTACTGGGGCTTGAATTCTCCGCTTCACCCCCCGAGGGGGGTTGACGGGTCCTCTTAACCTTCCAGCACCGGGCAGGCGTCAGTCCGTATACCTCGTCTTGCGACTTCGCACGGACCTGTGTTTTTAGTAAACAGTCGCTTCTCCCTGGTTTGTGCCACCCCCTGCCGCTGCCCCCAGCGGGTGGGTTCACGGTGTGGGGTCCCCCTTCTCCCGAGGTTACGGGGGCATTTTGCCGAGTTCCTTAACCATAGTTGACTCGCACGCCTTGGTATTCTCTACCTGACCACCTGTGTCGGTTTGGGGTACGGGCCGTGTGTGCGCTCGCTAGAGGCTTTTCTTGGCAGTAGAGGGTCACCGAATTCGCCTCGACGGCTATGCATCACCTCTCGGGAGTGCTGGCGCCCGGATTTGCCTGGGCGCCTCCCCGCGGGTTTACCCCAGTGTTACCACTGACTGGTACGGCTACCTTGCTGCGTCACCCCATCGCTTACCTACTAGCAGAGCGGGTCCCACGCAGCGGGCGGCCCCCAGCGCCCCGAAAGGCGCCGGTGAGCCACCGTTTGGGTGGTTAGCGGATCTGATTCGGTATGGGCGCGCGCACACGGGTACGGGAATATCAACCCGTTGTCCATCGACTACGCCTGTCGGCCTCGCCTTAGGTCCCGACTCACCCTGGGCGGACTGGCCTGGCCCAGGAACCCTTGGTCTTTCGGCGGGCAAGGTTCTCACTTGCCTTATCGCTACTCATGCCTGCATTCGCACTCCCCTGACCTTCACACACGATCACTCCTGTGCTTCCCCGGTCAGGGGACGCTCCCCTACCCAGACCCACGCGTAACGCGTGGGTCTGCCGCGGCTTCGGCGGTGTGCTTGAGCCCCGCTACATTATCGGCGCGCAATCACTTGACCAGTGAGCTATTACGCACTCTTTCAAGGGTGGCTGCTTCTAAGCCAACCTCCTGGTTGTCTTTGCGATCACACATCCTTTCCCACTTAGCACACGCTTGGGGGCCTTAGCCGGCGATCTGGGCTGTTTCCCTTTCGACGCGCGAAGCTTATCCCTCGCCGTCTTACTGCCACGCTTGACACCGCGGCATTCGGAGTTTGGCTGACGTCAGTAACCTGGTCGGGCCCATCGGCCATCCAGTAGCTCTACCTCCGCGGTGAACCACGCGACGCTGCACCTAAATGCATTTCGGGGAGAACCAGCTATCACGGAGTTTGATTGGCCTTTCACCCCTACCCACAGCTCATCCCCTCAGTCTTCAACCTAAGTGGGTTCGGGCCTTCACGCGGTCTTACCCGCGCTTCACCCTGGCCATGGGTAGATCACCCCGCTTCGGGTCCACGACATGCCACTGCACACGCCTACGCGTGATACGCCCTGTTTAGACTCGCTTTCGCTGCGGCTTCCCCACCCGGGTTAACCTCGCGACATGTCGGTGACTCGCAGGCTCATTCTTCAAAAGGCACGCCATCACCCGTCCTGACCCTTGCGGGCGGACTGTGGGCTTTGACGGATTGTAGGCACACGGTTTCAGGTACTTTTTCACTCCCCTCCCGGGGTGCTTTTCACCATTCCCTCACGGTACTTGTCCGCTATCGGTCATTGGGAAGTATTTAGGCTTACCGGGTGGTCCCGGCCGATTCGCAGCGGATTCCACGGGCCCGCTGCTACTCGGGAACGCCTCCTCGGAAGCCGTGATGTTTTCGCCTACCGGGCTCTCACCGTCTACGGCGGGCCATCCCAGGCCACTTCGGCTAACACCACGGTTTTTCACTCCCGCCCGGGCCGGCGGACCCGAGACGGACAACGCCCCACAACACCGCGCGCACAACCCCCGCCGGGTATCACATGCGCACGGTTTAGCCTCCTCCGCGTTCGCTCGCCACTACTGACGGAATCACCTGTTGTTTTCTTTTCCTGCGGGTACTGAGATGTTTCACTTCCCCGCGTTTCCCCCCGCACCCTATAGATTCAGATGCGGGTGACACGACATCACTCGTGCCGGGTTACCCCATTCGGACATCCTCGGATCCCTGCTCGGTTGACAGCTCCCCGAGGCTTATCGCAGCCTCCCACGTCCTTCATCGGCTCCCAATGCCAAGGCATCCACCATGTGCCCTTACACACTTACATTCACACACAACACCAAGGCACAAAACACGCTTTCGCGCCTTATAGATGCTCGCAACCACTATCCAGCTATCAAACACCACACCCCACCACCACGGTGAGGCGACAACACCGGCGGGTGTTGCCTCAAAACCCAACAGTGTGCCGATGGGTAAGCCCGCCACGCCCCGCAGCGGCTCACGTGCTTGTCGCGCATCCGCCCCGGCGCCCCCCAGCGCACCGGGTGCTTCCCGGCCCCCCAGGGGGGCCGGGCGGCGCTCCTTAGAAAGGAGGTGATCCAGCCGCACCTTCCGGTACGGCTACCTTGTTACGACTTCGTCCCAATCGCCGATCCCACCTTCGACGCCTCCCTCCCCAACCGGGGTTAGGCCAGCGGCTTCGGGTGTTACCGACTTTCATGACGTGACGGGCGGTGTGTACAAGGCCCGGGAACGTATTCACCGCAGCATTGCTGATCTGCGATTACTAGCGACTCCGACTTCACGGGGTCGAGTTGCAGACCCCGATCCGAACTGAGACCGGCTTTAAAGGATTCGCTGAGCCTTACGGCATCGCCACCCTTTGTACCGGCCATTGTAGCATGTGTGAAGCCCTGGGCATAAGGGGCATGATGACTTGACGTCATCCCCACCTTCCTCCGAGTTGACCCCGGCAGTCTCCCATGAGTCCCCACCATCACGTGCTGGCAACATGGGACGAGGGTTGCGCTCGTTGCGGGACTTAACCCAACATCTCACGACACGAGCTGACGACAGCCATGCACCACCTGCACACAGGCCACAAGGGAAGCGCTATCTCTAGCGCCGTCCTGCGCATGTCAAACCCAGGTAAGGTTCTTCGCGTTGCATCGAATTAATCCACATGCTCCGCCGCTTGTGCGGGCCCCCGTCAATTCCTTTGAGTTTTAGCCTTGCGGCCGTACTCCCCAGGCGGGGTACTTAATGCGTTAGCTACGGCACGGATCCTTCAGGAAAGAACCCACACCTAGTACCCACCGTTTACGGCGTGGACTACCAGGGTATCTAATCCTGTTCGCTCCCCACGCTTTCGCTCCTCAGCGTCAGTTACTGCCCAGAGACCCGCCTTCGCCACCGGTGTTCCTCCTGATATCTGCGCATTCCACCGCTACACCAGGAATTCCAGTCTCCCCTGCAGCACTCCAGTCTGCCCGTATCGCCCGCACGCCCACAGTTAAGCTGTGGAATTCCACGAACAACGCGACAGACCGCCTACGAGCTCTTTACGCCCAGTAATTCCGGACAACGCTTGCACCCTACGTATTACCGCGGCTGCTGGCACGTAGTTGGCCGGTGCTTCTTCTGCCCCTACCGTCACCACGGGACACCCCGCGGCTTCGTCGAGGCTGAAAGAGGTTTACAACCCGAAGGCCGTCATCCCCCACGCGGCGTCGCTGCATCAGGCTTGCGCCCATTGTGCAATATTCCCCACTGCTGCCTCCCGTAGGAGTCTGGGCCGTATCTCAGTCCCAGTGTGGCCGGACACCCTCTCAGGCCGGCTACCCGTCGTCGCCTTGGTAGGCCATCACCCCACCAACAAGCTGATAGGCCGCGGGCCCATCCCACACCGCTACCTCGCGCTTTCCACCACAGCACATGCATGCCATGGTCCTATCCGGTATTAGACCCAGTTTCCCGGGCTTATCCCAAAGTGCGGGGCAGGTCACCCACGTGTTACTCACCCGTTCGCCACTCGAGTGCCTCCGAAAAGGCCTTTCCGTTCGACTTGCATGTGTTAAGCACGCCGCCAGCGTTCGTCCTGAGCCAGGATCAAACTCTCCACACAAAACCCCACTCCCTTTACACAAGGAAGCCAAATACGAGGTACTGATCAGGAGAAATCCCGACAAAAACACCACACCCCAACACGGGGCCATCAGGATGCGGCAAAAACAACAACAAACAACACCATCAACACACTATTGAGTTCTCAAACAACACCCACCCCGGCCGCGCAACCAGCCGCGGCGCTCTGCCGCGGACGGTAGTGCGGGCGGTGACGGACCCACCGTAGTGGGATTTCTCTCAGGTGACGCCGCCGCGGCGGATGAGCCGGCTCGCGACGACTCCACCAAGTTACGCTGCGCCTTACACAGAGTCAAACAACCTGGTAGGTGCTGTCTTTCGCGTAATCCAGATTACCCAACCCGCTGGACACCGGCAATATTCCGCTTACCGCGGCGCAGCACCAACCACCGTCCGTGCAGGAAGTCGGAGCGCTGCGGCACCCACTCGTCGCTGTCGATTCGGGTGTTGTTGACCGACACCCCGCCCTCCGCGATCGTGCGCCGGGCCGCCCCCTTGCTGGCTGCCAGCCCGGTAGCGACCAACAGGTCCACGATAGAGTCCGGGCCGCCGGGTTTCAGCTCGGCGAGCGGCGTCTCCCGCAAGGCGGCCGCGAGGGTTGCCTCGTCGATGCGGGCTAATTCGCCATGGCCAAAGAGGGCTCGACTGGCGTGCTCGACCGCGGCCGTCGCGGCCTCACCATGGACCAGCACGGTGAGCTCGCGCGCCAGCCGGCGTTGCGCGGCGCGATCCTGTGGGCGGCTAGCCGTCGCCTGCTCCAGCTCGGCCAGCTCCTCGGCCGACAAGAAGGTGAACCAGCGCAGGTAGCGGATGACATCGGCGTCGGCGGTGTTGATGAAATACTGGTACCAGGCGTAGGGGCTGGTCATCTCCGGATCCAGCCACAAGTTGCCACCACCGGTGGATTTGCCGAACTTGGTGCCGTCGGCAGCCGTCACCAGCGGAACCGTCAGGGCATGCACCGTCGCACCCAGCTTCTGCCGGACCAGACGTACCCCGGCGATGATGTTGCCCCACTGATCCGAGCCACCGATCTGCAGCGTGCACCCGTAGCGGCGGTGCAATTCGACGTAGTCGTTGGCCTGCAGCAGCAGGTAGCTGAACTCGGTGTAGGAGATTCCCTCCCCACTCAGCCGTCGCCGGATGGTGTCCCGATCCAGCATCACGTTGACCGAGAAGTGCTTTCCCACGTCGCGCAAAAACTCGATGACCGACATCCCGCGCGTCCACTCGTCGTTGTTCTCGATGATCGCGCCCGTCGGTGAATCGTCGAAGACGACGAACCGCTCCAACTGCGCGCGAATCCGCTCGGTCCACTCGCGCACGGTATCGGCGGCAGTCAGGGTTCGTTCGGCGGTATCCCGCGGGTCGCCGATCAAACCGGTCGCGCCGCCGGCAAGCACGATCGGGCGATGGCCGGCGCGTTGAAAGCGCCGCAGCGCCAGCAGCGGCACCAGATGTCCGGCGTGCAGGCTGGGCGCGGTGGGATCGAAGCCGGCATAGACGGTGATCGGTCCATGCGCTACCTCGGCGGCCAACGCGTCAAGATCGGTGGACTGCGCAATCAGCCCGCGCCAGCCCAGCTCGTCGAGGATCGTCGCACCCATGACGCAGATTCTCCAGGATCATCCGGGTCGTCCCGCATGCGACCACAGCGCTGGCGGCGATTCGGGTCAGTCGCTGGCCCCGGGCGCCGGCGCTCGCGGGCTGCGCCGATACGCCGACACCTCCGGTCGGCCTGGCACCCAAAATCGCCAGGCCCGGTCGGCGGCAACGCTGATGCCAACGCGAGGACCACACACAGCGGCAAGGGTTTGGCCCAGCCTCAGCCGCACCGGGCTGTCAGGATCGAACAAATCAACCCCGTTATCGGCCATGGTGATTCCCAGCGCACAACACAGGTTGCCGGGCCCACGTGCCAGCGCGGCGGTGCGGACCGACTGGCCGCGCCGAGCCCGGGCGGTATCGATGCCGCTCACGATCGCCCCGGCCCGCAGCAGCACGGCTGCCGCAATCCCGGCGGGGCCGCAGGACACGTTGGCGCACACATGAATCCCGTGGCTACGGTAGGTGTAAAGGCGCCCGGCGGGTCCGAACATCACCGCGTTGCGGCCGTTGAGGCCGCGGTACGAGTGCGCCGCCGCGTCCGGCCACGGGCCGTCGGGAACCCCGCCATACGCTTCGACTTCCAGGATTGTGAGGCTGACCCCCCGTCCGATCAGGGTGGCGCCGAGTAAGCGTTGGGCGGCCGCCAGCGGGTCCACCGCAAGTTGCTCAGCGCTCACCGGACCGATTCTGCCCACGACCCTTGACATCCGGGCACCAAGGGCACATATTCATCGTATAATGACTTCATCGTATGATGAATTAGGTCGCAACGGTGTCAGAGCGGCTGTCGTCATCGACCATCTGCGCGTCATTCGCGGTAAACGTCCAGCCCTGCTCGATGTCTCGGTCCGCATCGGGCGTGGCACCATCACCGGGCTGCTGGGGCCGTCGGGCTGCGGCAAGACCACCCTGATGCGCTGCATCGTCGGAACGCAGATCGTTGCCTCGGGCTCGGTCACCGTCCTCGGCCACCCCGCCGGCTCGGCCGCGTTGCGCCGGCGCGTCGGCTACCTGCCCCAAGACCCGACCATCTACAACGACCTGCGGGTAATCGACAACGTCCGCTACTTCGCGTCGCTGTACGGCATGGCTGGGCGGGTCGCCGAAGAGGCGATCAACGAGGTCGACCTGCAGGACCAACGCACCGCCTACTGCGCTGACTTGTCGGGAGGGCAGCGCGCCCGGGTCTCGTTGGCCTGCGCCCTGGTCTGTCATCCGGACGTTCTGGTGCTCGACGAGCCGACCATCGGCGTCGACCCGGTGCTGCGCGCCGACCTCTGGGCAAAGTTCGCCGCGCTGGCACGGGCCGGCGTCACGCTGCTGGTCTCCAGCCACGTGATGGACGAGGCCGACCACTGCGGTGACCTACTGCTGATGCGTGACGGTCAATTGATCGCCCACACCACCCCGAGCCAACTAAGAAAGGACACCGGATGTGCGTCACTGGAGGCGGCGTTTTTATCCATCATCCGGCGCACCGCGCCCGCCGCCGGCTGACGCTGCAGGGCTACACGGCCACCACGGCGCGGATCCTGCGCCAGCTGGCGGCCGATCGCCGCAGCGTCGCCATGATCCTGCTGGTGCCGGTCGTGGTGCTGACGCTGATGTACTTCATGTTCGAAAATGCCCCGCCTCGCCCCGGCACGCCGTCGCCGTTCAATAACGCGTGCCTGATCCTGCTGGGCCTTTTCCCGCTTTTCGTGATGTTCATCATCACGTCGATAACGATGCAACGCGAACGGTCCTCGGGAACGCTGGAGCGGATCTTGACCACCCCGCTGCGCCGGCTCGACCTGCTGATCGCTTATGGCACCGCGTTTTCGATCGCCGCCGCGGTTCAGGCCACGCTGGCCTGCATCGTGGCGTTCCGGTTTCTCGGGTTCACCACCGCCGGCAGCCCGGTGTGGGTGTTCGTCATCGCCGTCATCAACGCGGTGCTCGGTGTCGGTCTGGGACTGTTGTGTAGCGCGTTCGCCCGCACGGAGTTTCAGGCCGTGCAGTTCATCCCGTTGGTGTTGGCGCCGCAGCTGCTACTGGCCGGGATCATCGTCCCGCGGGCGCTGATGGCGACCTGGCTGCAGTGGATCAGCAACATCTTGCCCGCAAGCTACGCGCTGGAAGCGCTGCAGCAAGTCGCTGCGCACGCCGAGCTGACCGGCATTGCGCTACGCGATCTCATCGTCGTGCTGGGCTTCGCCATCGCGGCGCTGTGCCTGGCGGCGGCAACCCTGCGACGCCGGACGCCCTGAATTGACCGCAGCACCACAACGCCGGCGGCCCGGGCGTCCACCAGGAGCATCTGACACCCGGGAACGGATCCTGGCTAGCGCACGGGAGTTGTTCGCGCGTAATGGGATTGACAAGACATCGATTAGGGCGGTGGCCGCGGCGGCCGGTGTGGACTCCGCACTGGTGCACCACTACTACGGCACCAAACAGCAATTGTTCGGCGCGGCAATCCGCATCCCGATCGACCCGATGGAGATTATCGGGCCGCTACGCGAAGTGCCGGTGGAGGAACTGGGCTACCAGCTGCCGTCGCTGTTGTTGCCGCTGTGGGACTCCGACATAGGGGCGGGGATCATTGCCGCGCTGCGGTCCGTCCTGGCCGGGTCGCAGGTGGGCCTGGTCCGCTCGTTCATCCAAGAGCTGATCGCAGCCGAGGTGGGACCTCGCGTCGACAATCCCGCGGGCAGCGGAGTCATCCGCATCCAGTTTGTCGCGTCGCAGCTGGTGGGCGTGGTCATAGCCCGCCATATCCTGGGATTGGAGCCGTTCAAGTCGCTTCCGGCGCAACAGATCGCGCAGACGATCGCGCCGAACCTGCAACGATATCTCACCGGGGATCTGCCGGCCGTGCGCGCGCCATAAGGCGGGCATGCTCCTCCTCGTCGACCTCACGCGCCTCGTCGATCAGCAGCACCGGGATGCCGTCTTCGATCCGGTAGGCCCGTCGCAGCCGTGGGTTGTACAGCATCTCATCGACCAGCAGCAGCGGGCCCCGGTCGAGGGGGCAGACCAGGATGCTCAACAGCGTTTCGTCGATCATGGCACCACCTTGTCGTCTCGTCAGCGCGCCCCGCACAGTTGGGCCCGTACCGCTGGTGTCAACCGCCGGAACTGCTTGGCGGCGGGCTCGAAATACCAGGCGAGCCGGCCCGCGGCGGGAATGCCGGCCGCTCGCAGGGCGCTGACGGTCGGGCGGTAGTTGGCGCTTAGGGTCATCGCCGGCACGACGTGCACGATATCGGGGCCGAGCCCGACCGGTAGGCCCGCCGCGGCCTCGGTCAGGTCGGCCGCGGTGATGCTGGCACCCGGTCGCAGCGTCACGGCCGAGACCGCCACCTCTCGGTCGCGCACCGGCACCGGGTAGGTCACCGCGAGATCTACCCCATTGACCAGGCCGAGCGCGTCATTGACCGCCTCGGGGTAGACGGTGCCGCGCGTGGAGCGGATCACCGCGGCGCGCCGGCCCAGCAACCAGTAGTCGCCGTCCTCGTCGCGCCGGAACAGGTACTCGGTGGAGATCCAGGTGTCCGCCGGCGCGAAGACGCCGCGTTTGATCGAGGCCGTGGGGTCGATCGGTCCGCGCGGCGAAGCCAGCAGCACCCCCACCTGGTTAACGTCCGCAACCTGCACGAACCCCCGCGCGTCCTCGAGGATCAGGTCACGCTCGGCGTCGTAGGCACCGAGCTCGACCCGGCTCGCGCCGGGCAGGGGACGGCCCTTGCTCCCGATTTTGGCTCCGGACACATTGGCCAGCACCGCCTGCCCGTCGGTGGTGGCGAAGAATTCCACGACACGAGCGGGCGCGAAGACCTCATCGACCCGCCGCCACAAGCCGGTTGGCATGCCCGAGCCGATGAACAGCCGCACCGGGTGATGCCCGCGCAGCTCGAACCGCCGGTCATCGATGACATCGCGCAGCATCGCCCACGTGTAAGACACCACCGAGACCCCGTATTGGCGTATCTCCGCGACAAACCGCTCCGGGTGTAGCCCGCGCGACAGCGCGATGCGGGCCCCCCCGGCAACCGCGCCGCCGAGGCTGACCAGCAGCCCCGACTCGTGGTGCAGCGCCGTCAGACAGTACACGGTGTCGCCCCGGCCCAAGGCCGCCGTCGAGGCGGTCCCGAAGGCCGACAACGCCCAGCGGTAGTTGGTGATCTGCTTGGCGACCAGCTCCCCCCCGGCCACCGTGAACCCGATGAATGCCAGATCGCGCGCCAGCCCCGGGTTGGGCCGGTACCACGCGGGCAGCTCGACGGTGTGCGGGTCGACCTTTTCCATGTCGATGACGTCGGCGTCCTGGGGCAGGTGCAAATCCCGCGACTCGCCACCGCCCAGGATCAGGACCCGGCCGGGCAATTGGCGTGCGGTGTCGAGATTGGGCGGGTCGGTGATGATCTCGGACACCCCCCCGATCCGGGCCGCGGCGGCCAGGTCGGCGTCGGGGCGCATCAGCACGGCGACCGCGCCGAGGCGGGACAGCGCGGCGATCGCGACCAGCGCGCTGGGGCGCGTCTCCATCAGCACACCCACGTGCTCGCCCTGGCGCACCCCGACGGCGATGAGGCCGCGCACGACGTTGTCGATTCGCCGGTTCACCGCCTCGTAGGTGTGCATGCGTCCGTCGAACAAGAGGAATTCGCCCCGCGGCGCGTCGTGGGCCTGCTCGGCGATGACCCTGCCCAGCGAGATCCGGGTGTGGTCGTTGATCTGTCCCAGCCGGGCCAGCCGAGGGAGCGTGCGGATGGTCTCCACGGCCAGGGCGCGCGCCGATTTGTTGGCCGCGACCACGGTGTCGGCCGCGCCGCGAGCCAGCGCCAGCGCCATCTCCGATGCCTCTCCCACCCCGTGCAGCACGCGATTGCCGAACGTGACACCGGTGTCGGTGTGTTCGGCCGGCTGCTCGACCATGGGCGCGATGGCCGCCGGCTTGTCTCCCTGCCCGGCGAGCCACAGCACCCACTCGGCCACCGTCGGCCAGCTCTGCTGCGCCGCCTTGGATCCGACGACCAGACCGAAATGACCTGATCGGACCGTGCATTCGTAGACCTCGGCATTCGGCGCGGCCCGCCGGATGCCGCGCACCGAGGCCGGTTGCCCGATGTCGTCGACCTCGCCAACGAATGCCAGCACCGGGCAGGTGATGTCGGTCAGCGTGACCAGCTGCCCCCTGATCGCGAAACCGCCGGTCATCATCCGGTTATGCACGACGAACTGTTTGAGCAGCTCGGAGATGGCCGGGCCCGACCATGCGATCCAGCCTTCGGATTCGAGGAATCGGCGCTGCTGCTCGCGCGGCAACAGCGCGTCGCGGTCATGGAGCTGGCGCAGGAAATCGAGCCGAGCTTTCGCCGTCTTGAGCGGATCGCGCATATGAAATCCCATGCGTGCCAACCAGCTTGGGATCGCCACTCGGCTGAAGACGTGATCGGCCATGAAGTTGGCGCCAGCGGCGGCCAAGTTGGGTGGGATCCCCAGCGGCAATGCGGCCAGGGTGTCGACCGGGGAACCGAACGTCACGATGCTGGCAATGCTTTTGGAGCGCCGGTACGCCGCCGCTTGATAGCAGAACATTCCGCCCTGGGAATACCCAACCAGGTGCACCTCGTGACCGGTGACGTCCTTCACCGTGTCGACGGCCTGGCTGAGCGCGACGATGTGGTCGGCCAGGTTGCGCCGCATGCCGCCCTCGACCTTGTCCGGGGAGCCGAAGTCGATGACCCAGGCATCCAGTCCCGCCGCGTGCAGGATGCTCACTGCGCCGCTCGCCCGGCTGACATCCCACATGTCGGCGGACATCATCATCGGGTGCACCATCAACACGGGCGGGCCCGCCGACGGCTGCCCCGGCCGGCTGTCCGGCGGGAAATACCGGCGCAGCTTGTACATCGGGACGGCCTCGACGATCTGGAAGGGTGACGGGGCGGCGCCGGTCTCCAGGCCTCCCAGGCGCAGCACTTCAAGACCGTTCTGCGCTGTGGCCATCAGGCGCTCGAGCGGTCGCGTGATCGCCGAAACCTTCAATTCCACCCGGTGCTCCCCTACAAAAGTACTGCGGTTTCAGGCAGGCCCACAGGGTGCACATCATGGCACACCGGGGCTGTCGCCCTTGCTGCTTTCGCGGTTTGCGCCCGGTGGGCCGCGAGCGCGCCCGCGGTGAGCCGGCTAGCGGCGCAACCGCTGCCGCAGCCGCCTCGCCGTCGCGCGGACCGCGTCGAGTTGCTTGGCGACCCGGGCCGGTGCGGTGCCGCCGCGAGCGCTCCGTGCGCATACCGAGCCCTGCGGGGTCAGCACCTCGCGGACCTTGCCGGTGAGGCGCGGATGGATGGCCTGCAACTCCTCATCGGTCAACTCATCCAGTCCGGCCCCGCGCCGCTCCGCGGCGCGCACCGCCGCGCCCGCCGCCTCGTGCGCCTCTCGAAACGGAATTCCTTGGCGCACCAGCCATTCAGCAATATCGGTAGCCAAAGTGTAACCGGCCGGGGCCAATTCCGCCATCCGCTCGATGTTGAACGTCAGGCTGCGCACCAGGCCCGCCATCGCCGGCAGCAGCAGCTCGAGTTGGGCCACCGAGTCGAACACCGGCTCCTTGTCTTCCTGCAGATCCCGGTTATAGGCCAGCGGCTGGGCTTTCAGGGTGGCCATCAGCCCGGCGAGATTGCCGATCAGCCGCCCTGCCTTACCCCGGGCCAGCTCGGCGATGTCGGGGTTTTTCTTTTGCGGCATGATCGAGCTGCCGGTCGACCATGAGTCGTGCAGCGCGACGTAGCCGAATTCCGTTGAACTCCAAATGACGATGTCCTCACCGAGACGCGATAGGTCGACTGCGATCATGGCGAGCACAAATGCGGCTTCGGCCGCGAAATCCCGTGCCGAGGTCGCATCGACCGAATTATCCGCCGCCGCTGAAAAACCCAGCTCTTCGGCGATCGCGTCGGGGTCGAGTCCCAGCGACGAGCCGGCCAATGCGCCCGAGCCGTACGGGGATATCGCGGTGCGCTTGTCCAGATCGACGATCCGCTCGACATCGCGCAACAGCGCGTGGGCGTGTGCGAGCAAATGGTGTGCCAGCAAAATTGGCTGCGCGGACTGCAGGTGCGTCTTGCCGGGCATGATCGCGCTTCGGTGGGCGGCCGCCTGGGTAGACAGCGCGTCGACGACGTCGAGCACCCCGGCGGCGACCCGGCGCGCGCCGTCGCGCAGCCACATCCGGAACAGGGTGACCACCTGGTCGTTGCGTGATCTACCGGCCCGCAGCCGCCCGCCCAGATCCGGCCCGACTCGTTCGATCAGTCCGCGCTCCAGCGCGGCGTGCACGTCCTCGTCGGTGGGCAGCGGCGTAAAGCTGCCGTCGGCGACGTCATGCGCCAGGCCGTCCAAACCCGCCAGCAGCCGGTCGCGCTGCCCCTCGGTGAGCAGCCCCGCCCGGTACAGCACCCGGGTGTGCGCTTTCGAGGCGGTGATGTCGTATGGCGCCAGCACCCAGTCGAAGTGGGTTGACCGGCTCAACGCCACCAGGGCGTCGGCGGGGCCTTCGCTGAACCGCCCGCCCCACAGCGTTCCCGGGTGGGTGCTCATGTCTGCTCGCCGGCCGATTCCTTGGCCCGCAGGTCCCTGCGGGCCGCCAGGCTGGTCGACAACCCGTAAATGTGGACGAACCCGCGCGCGGCCGACTGGTCGAACGTGTCGCCCTCGTCGTAGGTGGCCAGGTGGACGTCATACAACGACTGCGCACTGCGGCGGCCGTTGACCGCGATGTGCCCGCCGTGCAACACCATGCGCACCTCGCCGGAGACGTGCTCTTGGGTGTTGGCGACGAAGCACTCCAGGGCGTTCTTCAGCGGCGAATACCATAAGCCGTCGTACACCAGCTCGGCCCAGCGCTGATCGGTCAACCGTTTGAAACGCCGCAGCTCGCGCTCCAGGGTGACGTGCTCGAGCTCGGTGTGCGCGGTGATGAGCACCATTGCCCCCGGCGCCTCATAGATTTCGCGGCTCTTTATGCCCACCAGCCGGTCTTCGACGACATCCAGGCGCCCGATCCCCTGAGCGCCGGCACGGCGGTTGAGCTCCTCGATGGCGCCCAGCACCGACACCGCCCGGCCGTCGATCGACACCGGGACACCGCGCTCGAAGCCGACAACCACCTCGTCGGGTGTGCTCCAGTTCACGGTGGGGTCTTCGGTATAGGCGTAGACGTCCTTGGTGGGCGCGTTCCACAGGTGTTCCAGGAAACCGGTTTCCACCGCGCGCCCCCACACGTTCTGGTCTATCGAGAACGGGGAGCGTTTGGTGACATTGATGGGGATCGCGTTCTCCTCGGCGAACGCGATCGCCTTCTCGCGGGTCCAGGCGTAGTCGCGGACCGGTGCAAGCACCTGCAAATCCGGTGCCAGCGAGGCGAATCCCACTTCGAAGCGGACCTGGTCATTGCCTTTCCCGGTGCAGCCGTGGGCGACGATGCTCCCGCCGTGCTCCCGGGCGGCGGCCACCAGGTGCTTGACGATCAGCGGCCGGCTGATCGCCGACACCAGCGGGTAGCGGTCCATATACAGCCCGTTGGCCATGATGGTGGGCACGCAGTAGTCATTGGCGAACTCCTCGCGCGCGTCGATGACGATCGCCTCCACCGCGCCGCAATCCAGGGCGCGGCGGCGCACGACTTCCATGTCCTCGCCCTGGCCAAGGTCGATCGCGACGGCGACGACCTCCCTGCCGGTCTCCTTGCCGATCCAGCTGATCGCCACAGAGGTGTCCAGACCACCGGAATATGCCAGGATGACCCGCTCGGACATGAATCAAACTCCTTGTGCTACTTGAGTTTTTCGAGAACAGCGACGAGTTCGGCCCCGGTCATCGGTTCGCGGGCCGCCACGAAGACGGTGTCGTCGCCGGCGATGGTGCCCACCACGTACGGCAACGCCGCCCGGTCGATCGCGCTGGCCAGATAGTCGGCGGCCCCGGGCGGGGTGCGCAGCACCGCGAGGTTTCCGCTGGCGTCGCTGCCAACCAGCAGCTCACCCAGCAGCCGGGCCAGCCGGGCGGTGCCGCCGGACACCCCGCGCACCGGGCTGCCGTCCTCGGGAACGACGTAGACCCCGACTCCGCCGTCGGCGCCACGCAGCTTCACCGCGCCGAGTTCTTCCAGATCCCGTGACAGCGTGGCCTGGGTAACCTCGATGCCCTCGTCGGCCAGCAGCGCCGCCAGCTCGGTCTGGCTGCGCACCGAGGCCGACGACAGGATCTCCACGATGCGGGCCTGCCGCCCGGCACGGGTGATTTCCGGCGATGTCTTCGAGCGTGTCATCGCGATCCCTCCAGCAGCCATACCAGCAACGCCTTTTGCGCATGCAGCCGATTTTCGGCCTCGTCCCACACCGCGCTGCGCGGTCCGTCCAGCACCTCGTCGGTGATCTCGTGGCCACGGTGTGCCGGAAGACAATGCAGCACGATGGCTTCCGGGTCAGCCAACGCCAGCAGCCCGGCGTTGAGCTGAAACGGCCGAAAGGGCGCCACCCGGTTTAGCCCGTCGGCCTCCTGGCCCATCGACGTCCAGGTGTCGGTCACCAGGACATCGGCCCCGGTCGCGGCCGCCCGCGGGTCGTCGGTCACCCTCACCGACCCGCCGGTGGCGGCGGCGCGTTTTTGGGCGGCGATCACCACCGACGGGTCGGGGGCGAAGCCGGCAGGTGCGGCGATGGTGACGTGCAGGCCCGCGGTGACACCGCCGAGCAGCAACGAGTGGGCCATGTTGTTGGCGCCGTCACCGAAATAGGACATTCGCACGCCACGAAGCCGGCCCTTGCGCTCGGCGATGGTCTGCAGGTCGGCGAGCACCTGGCAGGGATGAAACGCGTCGGAGAGCGCATTGACCACCGGCACCGTCGCGGCGGCCGCCATGGCGGTCAGCCGCTCCTGCGCGAAGGTTCGCCAGACGATCGCGTCGACGTAACGCGACAACGCACGTGCGGTGTCCGCTAACGTCTCGGCGCGCTCTAGCTGGGTGCTGCGGCTATCGACGACAACGGCGTGCCCGCCGAGCTGCGCGACACCCAGCTCGAAGGAGAAGCGGGTGCGCGTGGAGTGCTTGTCGAAGATCACCGCGACCCCGCGGGGACCTTCCAGGGGACGCCGGCTCCACGGAGCCTTCTTGAGTTCGGCGGCCAGCTCGAGGATTTCGGTTTGCTCTCCCGGCGACAGGTCGTCATCACGCAGAAAATGCCGCGTCATCCCGGGCCCTCCGCACTGTCCGTGCCCTCCGCACCGTCCAGGATGCCCGGCAGGGCGGCGACGAAGGCGCCGATCTGGCCTTCGGTGATGATCAGCGGCGGCGCCAGCCGGATGACCTGGGGCGTAGCCGCGTTGACCAGGAAGCCCGCGGCCCGGGCCGCGGTTTCCACCTCTTTGGCTTTCGGCGCCGTCAGCACCACGCCACACAACAACCCGCGCCCGCGAACCTGGTCGACCAGCGGGTGGCCCAGTGATTCGATGCGGTGGCGCAACCACTTTCCGAGCGTGTCGGCGCGGCGCACCAGGTCGTCGGCGGCCAGCACCCGCAGCACCGCCAGCGCCGCGGCGGCGCAGATCGGATTGCCCCCGAAGGTGCTGCCGTGCAGGCCCGGGGTGAGCAGGTCGGCGGCGGGCCCAACGGCCAGACACGCCCCGATCGGCAGGCCGCCGCCGAGTCCCTTGGCCAGGGTCACCACATCCGGGGTGATGCCCTCGTGCTGGTGGGCGAAAAAGGCACCGGTGCGGCCCATTCCGGTCTGCACCTCGTCGAGCACCAGCAGCGCGCCGTGGCGGGCGGTGATGTCGCGGGCGGCGGCCAGATAGCCGTCGGGCGGGACGACGACACCGCACTCCCCCATGATCGGTTCCAAAAACACCGCGGCGGTGTCATCGCGGACCGCGGCCGCCAGCGCATCGCTGTCGCCGTAGGGAACGTGGGCGACCTCGCCGGGCAGCGGCGCGAACGGCGCCTGCTTGGCCGGCTGCCCGGTCAGCGCCAGCGAGCCCATCGTCCGGCCGTGGAAAGCATCCTGTGCGGCAACAAGTTTGGTACGACCGGTGAGCCGGGACAGTTTGAACGCCAGCTCGACGGCCTCGGTGCCGGAGTTGCAGAAAAACACCCTTGCCGGTGTTTGGGCGCCCAGCAGGCCGACCAGCTCCTCGGCCAGCGCGATTGCCGGTTCGGTGGCATACAGGTTAGAGGTGTGGCACAGCCTGGACAGCTGGCGGGTGACCGCCTCGATGACGGCGGGGTGGCAGTGGCCCAGGACATTGACCGCGATGCCGCCGAGCAGATCCAGGTAGGACTTGCCATCCACGTCGGTGACCACCGCGCCTTCACCGCTGGCGAGGGCCACCGGCGGGGTGCCGTAGGCGTTCATCATCACCGCCGCCCAGCGCCGCCGCATAACCTCCGTGTGGGTCACGCGCTCACCACCTTGGTGCCGGTGCCCGCATCGGTGAACAGCTCGACCAGAACGCAATGTTCGACGCGCCCATCGATCAGGTGCGCGCTGGGCACCCCGCCGGTCACCGCGCGCAGGCACGCTTCCACCTTGGGGGCCATCCCCGCCCGCAGGGTGGGCAACAGCTGCGCCAGGGCCGTGCTGCCGATTTCGCTGACCAGCGAATCCCGGTCCGGCCATTGCGTGTACAGCCCCTCGACATCGGTGAGTATCAACAGCTTTTCGGCCTCCAGTGCTTCTGCCAGGGCCGCCGCGGCGGTATCGGCGTTGATGTTGTGCACCACACCCTCGGTGTCGGGCGCCAGCGTGGAAACCACCGGGATGCGCCGTGCCGCGATGAGGTCGAGCACCGCTGGGGTGTTGACCTTGGCGACGTCGCCGACCAGGCCGAGGTCGGTGGCGACGCCGTCGACGGTGACGCTGCGGCGCACCGCGGTGAACAGTTGCGCGTCCTCGCCGGTGATGCCGACGGCGTAGGGGCCGTGCGCGTTGATCAGGTTGACCAATTCCCGCCCCACCTGACCGAAGAGCACCATCCGCGCGATGTCGAGCACTTCGGGTGTGGTGACCCGGAAGCCGCCCTTGAAGTCGCCGGCGACGCCGAGCCGCTCCAGCATGGCGCTGATCTGCGGGCCCCCGCCGTGCACCACCACGGGGTGGATGCCGCAGTTACGCAGGAAAGCCATGTCGGCGGCGAACGCGCGTTTCAGGGTGTCGTCGGTCATCGCGTTGCCGCCGTATTTGATGACGACGATTTTGCCGTGCAGCTGCTTGAGCCAAGGCAGCGCCTCCGCCAATACCTGCGCCTTGACGTGGGTGGGCAGCGCGCTGGTCGTCATGGCCGCCGCCGATGATGCGCCGCGGCGCGACGAGGAGCAGACGGCGGCGCGGTCATGAGCTGTAGGCCGAGTTCTCTTCGACGTAGCCGTGGGACAAATCGGTGGTACGGATCGCCGCCTTACCGCTGCCCAAGCCGAGATCGACGGTGACGTCGATATCGATGCCCGAAAGATCGACCTGGCGCGCCCCGGGTACCCCGACGCCGTCGACACACACCGGAAAACCGTTGAACGACACCGCAATGCGATCGGGGTCGAGGGCGATTGGCGCCATGCCGACAGCGGCAACCACCCGGCCCCAGTTGGGATCCGAGCCGAACAGCGCGGTCTTGACCAGGCTGTCGCGGGCGATCCCCCGGGCGGCGGCGAGGGCGTCGTCCTCGCTGGCGGCCCCGGTCACGGTGACGGTGACCCGCTTGGTGACGCCTTCGGCATCGGCCTGCAGCTGCGCGCACAGGTCGTCGCAGACCCGCAGCACCGCCTCGTCGAGATCGGCCTGGGGCGGGGTGATCTCGCTGGCCCCCGACGCCAACAGCAGCACGGTGTCGTTGGTGGAGCAGCTGCCGTCGACATCGAGGCGATCGAAGGTGGCCGCGGCGGCTCGCCGCAGCGCCGCATCGAGCGCCGCTGCCCCGACCGCCGCGTCGGTGGTCAGCACACACAGCATGGTGGCCAGCGATGGTGCCAGCATGCCGGCCCCTTTGGCCATCCCACCGACCACCCACTTGCCGGGATGGTGCAGCGCGACCTGCTTGGGCACCGTGTCGGTGGTCATGATGGCCCGGGCCGCATCCTCGCCGCCGCCCAGGCCACCGGCCAACTCGCGCACCACCTCCCGCACGCCGGCGAGCACCTTCTCCATCGGCAACCGATCCCCGATCAGCCCGGTGGAGCAGACCGCGACCTCGATCGCTCCGGTCTCGGTACCCCAGTCCGACAACGCCGCGGCGAGCGCCTCCGCGGTGGCGTGGGTGTCCTGAAAACCCGCCGAACCGGTACAGGCGTTTGCTCCGCCGGAGTTGAGGATCACCGCCCGCAGCCGGCCGGTCGTCAGCACCTGCCGGGTCCACAGCACCGGCGCGGCCTTAACCTGATTGCGGGTGAACACCCCCGCGGCCGCGTAGTCGGGGCCCTCGTTGAACACCAGCGCGAGGTCCAATCCGCCCGACGGCTTGATCCCCGCGGCGATGCCCGCGGCCCGAAAACCGGCCGGCGCCGTGACACCCTGGGTACGCAGCAGCCGCGCCGCATCGGCAAGACCGGTCACGGCGCCACCCCGATCACCGAAAGGCCTTCGGTTTCCCCCCACCCCAGCGCCAGGTTCATCGCCTGCACCGCGGTGCCCGCGGCGCCCTTGACCAGATTGTCGATCGCGCAGATCGCCACGAAGGTGGCGGCCTCCGCGTCTACCGCGACCGCGAGGTGGGCGGCGTTGCTGCCGATCACGGCGCCGGTGCGGGGCAGCTGGCCTTCGGGCAGGAGATGGACGAAAGGTTCAACGTGGTAAGCCTTTTCGTAGACGGCCCGGAGCTGTGACGGCGGCACGGCGGTGCGCGCGGCGCAGGTCGCCAGGATGCCCCGCGAGGTCGGGATCAGCACCGGGGTGAACGACACGGTGACGTCGCGGTCGGTGACCGCTCGCAGGCCCTGCGCGATCTCGGGGGTGTGGCGGTGGGTGCCGGCGATGTGGTAGGCGCGTGCCGACCCGATGACCTCCGACCCGAGCAAGTCAGCCGTTGCGGCACGGCCGGCGCCGGAGGTGCCGCTGACCGCGACCACCGTGACCGCGGGCTCGATGAGGTCTTCGGCCATCGCGGGCACCAGCGCCAGCAGCGCCGCGGTCGGATAGCAGCCCGGTACCGCGATCCGGGTCGCTTCCCGTAGCCGCTCCCGGCTGCCTGGCAGTTCAGGGAGCCCGTATGGCCAGCTGCCGGCGTGCGCCGACCCGTAGAACCGCTCCCAGGCGGCGGCGTCGGTCAGCCGGAAATCCGCGCCGCAGTCCACAATTAACGTCTGCGTGTCGACCTGCTGGGCCAGCGTCGCCGAATTCCCGTGTGGGAGAGCCAAAAACACGACATCGTGACTGCCGAGCACGTCGGGTTCGGTCGGTTCGAGCACCCGCCGCGCCAGCGGTAGCAGGTGGGGATGGTGCTCGCCCAGGGTGTCACCGGCATGGGCGGCAGCGGTCAGCGTCCCAATCATCAGCCGGCCATCGGAGTACGCCGGATGGCCGAGCAGCAGCCGCAGGATCTCACCGCCCACATAACCGCTGGCTCCCGCTACCGCCACCCGCGTTATCCCGGTCACCCGCCCATTCTGCATTGTTATGCACTCTGTTGCAAAAAATTAATACCCACTGCCGGACCGGCTCGGGACGCGCGACGGCGGTGTCTGCGCTCGCCCTCACCCGCGCAGCACCGCGCCCGTACGTTCGGCGGCGCACCGCAGCGCGGCGTCACGGGCCGCGCTGGCCTCCTCTTCGGTCAGGGTGCGATCCGGCGCACGAAACCGCAGCGCGAATGTCAGCGACTTGCGATGCTCTCCGATTTGCGGGCCGGTATACAGGTCGAACAGCCGGACATCCTCCAACAGTTCGCCCGCCCCGTCTCGGATGGCCTCTTCGACGGCCTGCGCTGCGATATCACCGTCCACCACGAGGCTGAGATCCTGAAATACCGCCGGGAACGGCGAGATCCTGGGTGCCGGCAGCCTCTCGACAATCGGCAGGGCATCGAGGTCTAACTCCACCGCGCAGACACCCTTCGGCAGGCCCATTCTCTCGATCACCGCCGGATGCAGTGCTCCCGCGTGGCCGAGCACGGCTTGTTCCGCGCCCTCCCCGACCACTACCTCGGCGCACCGGCCGGGGTGCCACGGGGGATATTGGGCGGCCCGCAGCCGCACATCGATCCCGCCGGCCCGCGCGATGATGCGCACCGCCTCGAAAGCGTCGGCGGCCTCCACGGGTCGGCCGGGGCCCCATGGGCCACGCTGTTCACGCATACCGGTCAGTACCGCGGCGACGTGCTGCGGTTGGCGCGGCAGCGATGCGTCCAGCATCGCGATCTCGGCGTCGGTGGGCCGGCGATGCACCGGGATGCGATCCACCCCGCGAGTCTGTGCGGTCGGCCGTACCACCTGCGCGATGGCGAACAGAGCGACATCGATGATGCCCCGGGACACATTGCGCGCCAACGCTTCCAGCAGCGCGGGCAGCAGCGTGGTGGCCAGATGCGGGCGGTCGGCCTCGAGTGGGTTGAGGACCTGGGTGGTGACCCGGCGGGGATCGTCGGGCGCAAGCCCCCACAGGTCGAACACGCGGGCCGAAAGAAACGGGGTGGGCACGATTTCGACATACCCCGACAGCGCCAGTGACTTGCCGATGGCCCGGCGCCGCTTCTGCGTCGCGGTGAGTCCCCTACCGGCCGGCGCCGCCGGCAGCGCCGACGGGATGACGTCGTAGCCCTCCAGCCGCGCGACCTCCTCGATCAGGTCCGCGGGCTGCCGCAGATCGGGCCGCCAACTGGGCGGTCTCACGGTTAGGGTGGCACCCTCGTCGGTGACCGCGGCGCCGATTTGGGTCAGACGCCGCACCGTCGCTCCGCGGGGGTAGCTGACGCCGATGACCCGGTCGGGCAGGTCGGCGGGCATCCGGATGGCGGGCGGCGACCAGTCCCGGCACGGCGGGTCGCCGCGCCAGTCGGTGAGCGCGGGCGAGACCGCTCCCCCGGCGATCTCGGCGAGCAGCACCGCGCACCGGTCCAGGGCGGCCACCGTGATCGCCGGGTCGACCGCCCGCTCGTAGCGGCGGGCGGCCTCGCTGGGCAGGTGCAGTCGCCGCTGGGTGCGCGACACCGCCGCCGGGTCCCACACCGCGGCCTCCAGCAACACGTCGGTGGAGTCCGCCCGCACCTCGGTGCTGGTTGCCCCCATCACGCCACCGATCGCAGCGGTCGTTACGTCGTCGACAATCACGACGTCGGCCGGATCCAGCCGGCGCTCGACGTTATCGAGGGTGACCACCGTTTCGCCGGGCCGGGCAAAACGCACCGTAAAGCCACCGGTGATGCGCTTGCGGTCGTGCGCGTGCATCGGGTGGCCGAGTTCGAGCATGACGTAGTTGGTCGCGTCAACCGCGGGTGAGGCCGGCCGGATGCCCGATAGCAGCAGCCGCCGCTGCAACCACCAGGGGGACACCGCGCCCGGGTCGATGCCGGTCACCGCGCGCAATGCGATGCGGCGCACCCCCGTGCCGGGGTGCACCGTCAACGGCCACCCGCCCGTTTCACCGGGCAACGGCGGCACCTGGGCCGGATCGACGAACGTCAGGTCGTAGGCGCACGCGATCTCACGAGCCAAACCACGCACCGACATGCAGTAACCGCGGTCCGGCGTGATGGCCAGATGAAAGACCGTGTCGTCCAGCCCGAGGACGCTCACGCCATCGGCTCCCGGCTCGGCGGTTCCGGGTGGCAGCACCAAGATGCCGGAATGGTCCGCGCTCAAACCCAGCTCAGCCGCCGAGCAAATCATGCCTGCGGAGCTGCGCCCGTAGATCGTGCGCGCCGCGATGGTGAAATCCCCCGGTAGGCGCGCGCCGGGCAGCGCCACCACAACTAGATCGCTGACATCGAAATTTGTTGCGCCACAGATAATCTCACGCTTCTGACGGTCGCCGACGTCAACGACGCAGGCCCGCACCGGCTTCTTGAAGCCACGGAGTTCCTCGATACCGATCACCCGTCCCACGGTCACCGGGCCGCTGATCGGGCCGGGCCTGATCGCCTCTTCAACCTCGTGACCGATGCGAAGCAGCGTCTGCTCGAGATCACCCGGGGCAACGTCCCAGCCCGGCGCCCCGGTCGCCACCACCTCGCGCAGCCAGCTGTAGGGGACGCGCATCAGGCCCCCACCCCGAACGGCAGCGAAAACCGGACGTCCCCCTCGACCATGTCACGCATGTCGGAGATGCCGTTGCGAAACTGCAGGGTGCGTTCCAGCCCCATACCGAAGGCAAAGCCGGTGTAGTCGTCCGGGTCGATACCGGCCGCGCGCAACACGTTCGGGTTTACCATTCCGCAGCCGCCCCATTCCACCCAGCCGGCACCGCCCCTCTTGTGCCCGAACCAGACATCGACCTCGGCCGACGGCTCGGTAAACGGGAAGTAGTGTGGCCGGAACCGGGTACGTGCGGCCGGCCCGAACTCGGCGCGGGCGAACGCGTCGAGCGTCCCGCGCAGATGTGCCATCGAAAGACCCCGATCCACCGCCAGCCCTTCGACCTGATGGAACACGGGGGTATGCGTGGCGTCGATCTCATCGGTGCGAAAGGCGCGCCCGATGGAGATGACGTAGACCGGCGGCCGGCGCTCGAGCAGCGTCCGCACCTGCACCGGCGAGGTGTGGGTGCGCAACACCTGTCGTGAATTCTCCGGCGCGATGTAGAAGGTGTCTTGCTCGCTGCGGGCGGGATGATCGGGAGGGAAGTTCAGCGCATCGAAGTTGAACTGCTCGGTCTCCACCTCCGGCCCCTCGACCAGTTCCCATCCCATCGCGATGAAGGTGTCCGCGATGTGTTCGGCCAAAATCGTGATCGGATGCCGCGCGCCGACCGGCTGGCGCGTCGACGGCAGTGTCACGTCGATCCGCTCGGCGAGCAGCACGGCCGCATCCCGCTCAGCACGCAGCGTCGCCAGTCGTTCCTCGTAGCTGCGTTGGGCTTCCCCACGGGCCGCGTTGACCCGCCGGCCGGCGTCGGCGCGCTCACTCTTGGGCAATGTGCCCAGCGCCTGGCGTGCCAACGCCAGCGGTGAGCGGTCCCCGAGGTGCTCGGTCTTGGCACGTGCCAGGGTCTCGAGGTCGGCCGCGCACGCGAACGCCTGGCGCGCCGCGTCGACCGCTTCGGTTAGCGACTCCGGCGAGAGCAGCGTCAGGTCGAGGGGGTGATCACTCACGCAATGACACTCTCCTTGTCGGCAAGGCCGCGATGCGGGCAGGATCGACGGCCCGGGCCGTGAGCAGTTAGCAATGTAGCTGGCCGCCGCTGGTCACGCGACCACCGGGTGGGCCGATGCCCGTGTTGGCCGCAGCCACGCCGGGGCGGGCGATGAGATGGTCGGCCGGGTCACTCAACCGCTCGTTGCGGGCTGCGGGGCGGCCAGCGCCGTCGGCGCCGATGATCTGCGCGCCCCGCGGAATCGGGTGAGCCCGTCGGCCAGCAAAGCGCCCAGCGCACCCAGAAAGACCCCGGTCAGCACCGACCACCCGGTATGAGCCAGCACCATGAAGCCGAAGACCACCGCTACCACCAGCAGCCGATACCGGGCCGGTGTCCATCGGTCCGGCCGGCCCCACACGGCGCTCAGCAGCATTCCGAGCACCAGCGCGATCGCGTGCCCGGCTCCGGTGAAGTCGGCCCCGACGACGGCGCCCGCCAGACCCACCGGGACCCACCACCCGATCCACGCGGGCCGCCAGCGGGCGGGGATTGCCGTGGTCAGCGCTCCCAGCACGGCGAGGGCGCCGTAGCTCATCCCGACGTCGCTGGCCCGGGTGATCGAGAACGGCAGCCAGCCGAGTTCAACCGCCGCGGCCAGCCCGGCCGCCACCACCAGTGTCGTGCCGATGTGGCCGACCACGAACGCGATGAGCAGCCGGCCGCTGCGCCAGAGCAGCTCCGCCAGTGCGAGCAGGCAGATCAAACCGGGCAGCCAGGCATAGATCGAACCGGTGTCAGCGATCAGCGCGCTGCCAAGCAGTGATTCCAGGTTCCCGTGCGCCAGATTGTGCAGGTTCGTGCTGGCCTGCTGGACGGCCTGGGCCCGAACCCGGGGCCCGAGGATCACCAGCGTGGTGCTCACCGAGACCAGCGCAGCCACATAGCCCGCGGTGAACCGGACACGACCCAACGCGCACCATAAGCCGTAAATCATCGACATCTACTATGCCAGCTCCGGGCCGGCGTTTTGCCGCCCGCGCCGCGCTTGGCGCGACTGCACCGCCTCGATGACGCGGCCCGTGCCGACGCCGGACCTCCGGCGCCCACCTCGGCCACCCCGGGCGAAATGATAGACAATGCACGTTGTCAACGTTATGGTGGGGCCGTCAGGACCAGGAGGCCGTGATGACTGCCACGTCGGCAACGTCCGCCCCACCCGGGTCGCGCGCATCGGATGCTCCGCCGGCGGCCAAGGCCGAGCCGCTCGGGCCGGACTCGTTGACCTGGAAGTATTTCGGTGACCGGCGCACCGGACTGCTGGGGATGTGGATCGGTGCGCTCCAGAACATGTACCCGGAGCTCGGCGCCGGTGTCGAGGAGCACTCAATCCTGCTGCGCGAACCGCTGCAGCGGGTCGCTCGCTCGGTGTACCCCATCATGGGGGTGGTCTACGACGGCGACCGGGCGGCCCAAACCGCCGAGCAGATCAAGAGGTACCACGCCACCGTTAAGGGCGTCGACGCCGCCGGTCGTCGCTATCACGCGCTGGACCCGGACACCTTCTACTGGGCGCACGCAACGTTCTTCATGCTGGTGATCAAGGTGGCGGAATACTTCTGCGGCGGGCTGACCGAAGCCGAAAAGCGCCGGCTATTCGAAGAGCATGTGCAGTGGTACCGGATGTACGGGATGAGCATGCGGCCGGTGCCCCGCTCGTGGGAGGAGTTCCAGCAGTACTGGGAGCGGGTGTGCCGCGATAAGCTGGAGATCAACCGCGCCGCATTGGACATTCTGCGCATTCGCATCCCCAAGCCGAGGTTTGTTCTGCTGCCCACACCGGTTTGGGACCAGCTATTCACGCCGTTGGTGGCTGGCCAGCGCTGGATCGCGGCGGGCGTTTTCGATCCACCCGTTCGGGAAAAGGCCGGACTGCGCTGGACGCCGGGAGACGAGATAGTGCTGCGACTGTTCGGCAAAGTCATCGAGATGATGTTTCTGGCGGTTCCCGACGAAGTCCGGCTACACCCCCGGGCGCTGGCCGCATACCGGCGGGCAGCGGGACGGATTCCGGCCGACGCCCCATTGGTTGAGGCACCGGGATTCGTGGCACCGCCGCGCGACCGCCGCGGATCGTCGATGCATTATTTCCCGCCCCGCCGAACGCTCATGGAGCGGGCCGGATCGCTGGTGCACACCACGTTGTCGCTGACCGGTCTGCGGCCCACTCGCGGTCGGCGCACGGCGCGAACGCGAAATTAACGACGCACAGTGCGCCGGACTCAACGGCTGGCCTGCGCTCTCCGGGCTCGCGCACTTTGGTAAAGGCAAATGGCCGCGGCGGCCGCCACATTCAGGCTGTCGGCGCCGCCGGACATCGGGATGCGCACGCGATGGTCAGCCGCGTCGGCTACCTGTGCTGAAAGCCCCTGCGATTCCGTCCCGAACAGCCACGCCGTCGGCTCACCGAGCAGTGTCTCGGCTTCATCGAGTGACATTTCGCCGTCCACCGTGGTGGCCAACACCTGCATCCCGCCGGCGCGCAGCGCCGTGATGGCTGCGTGGGCATCCGGTGCGATGACGACCGGGATCGACAAGATGCTGCCGGCGGAGGCGCGCAGGCACTTGCCGTTGTACGGGTCGACGCCGTGCCCGACGAGCATCACGGCCGCGGCACCCATGGCGTTCGCGATGCGGATCAACGTGCCCGCATTGCCGGGGTCGCGGACCTCGACCGCGGCCGCGATCAACCCGGGTGAGCGGGCGAGTACCTCGTCTAGGCGAGCCGCCGGTGTGTCGCACACCGCGATCAATCCCGTCGGCGTGACCGTGTCGGACAGCACTCTGGCGGCGCGCTCGGTCACCAGGTGGATCGGGAACTCGTATCCAGCCAGCAACGCCGCATATCGTCGCGCCGCAACCGCGGTGACAAAGACATCCCGGACCAGCCCGCGGGTGACCGCAGCCTCGACGAGGTGCGGGCCTTCCACAAGAAAACGGCCTGCGCGGTGGCGGCCGATATGGCGATGCAATTTGGCGGCCGCGACCACCCGGGCCGAGCGTTCGCCAAGGACATGCCGGTTTGCGACCCGTTCCATTCCGGGGTCACCTACCCGGGTGCCGTCGCGAGTGAGTGATCGTTAGGCGCCAGCTGATTGGCGCCGCATGACCCGTAACGGGCCAACCCTTAGGCAGCCTCTCCCGAGGGGGCGTTGACGTCGTCGGGCAGCGCCGATCGAGCGGCGTCGACCAGCGAAGTGAACACTGCCGGGTCGGTTACCGCGATGTCGGCCAGGTTCTTGCGGTCAACCTCGACGCCGGCAGCCTTCAGGCCTTGGATCAGCCGGTTGTAGGTGATGCCGTTGGCACGTGCTGCGGCGTTGATCCGCGAGATCCACAACCTGCGGAATTCCCCCTTGCGCGCGCGCCGGTCACGGTAGGCGTAGTTCAGTGAATGCAGTTGCTGTTCCTTGGCCTTGCGGTAGAGCCGGGATCGCTGGCCTCGATAGCCCCGGGACGCCGTCAAAATGGTGCGCCGCTTCTTGTGGGCGTTGACCGCCCGCTTCACGCGTGCCATGGGTGGGGTTCCTATCCTGTCGCTATTCCTGTCGCTATCCTGCTGGGAGAATGCGTGTCCGGAACACGGGAAGACCGGGAAGACGATCGCCCCGCGCCGGGCATGATCCGGGCGCCGATCAGCCGTTCAGCATCTTCTTGACTCGCTTGGTGTCCTCGACCGACACACCGACGCGACCCTCCAACCGCCGGGTGCGGGTGCTTGGCTTGTGCTCGAACAGATGCCGGCGGTTGGCCTGCTGGCGCACAATTTTGCCGGTTCCGGTGCGCCGGAACCTTTTCGAGGCCCCGCTGTGAGTCTTGGTCTTAGGCATATGTCCTCCCGTTTGTTCAATTCGGGGACGGCGATGGCGCGGTGCCGCCGCCCAGCGACCCGGACACGGATGCACGGGCCTGCTGCGCCGCCCGGGCGCGTGTCTTTGCCCCGCGGTGCGGCGCCAGCACCATCGTCATGTTGCGGCCGTCCTGCTTGGGAGCCGACTCGATGAATCCGTAATCGGCGACGTCGGCGCCCAGGCGTTGCAGCAGTCGGTAGCCCAACTCGGGCCGCGACTGCTCACGTCCACGGAACATGATGGTGACCTTGACCTTTGACCCCGCCTCTAAGAACCGAATCACGTGACCCTTTTTGGTCTCGTAGTCGTGGTCGTCGATCTTGGGTCTGAGCTTTTGCTCCTTGACAACGGTCTGCTGCTGATGCCTGCGAGACTCGCGCGCCTTCTGCGCCGCCTCGTATTTGTACTTGCCGTAGTCCATGATCTTGCAGACCGGTGGCCTGGCGTTGGGGGCGACTTCGACAAGGTCGAGGTCGGCGTCCGCGGCGACGCGGAGAGCATCTTCGATGCGCACGATGCCTACCTGTTCTCCTCCCGGGCCGATCAATCGGACTTCAGGTACGCGGATGCGCTCGTTGACGCGGGTCTCAGTGCTGATGGGGCCTCCCTTGGTCGTTTGCCGGTTGGCGACCGGCTCCCGATCTGTCGGTAGTCAGCGCTCAGAGCACCACCCCATCAGCAAAAAAGCCCTGCAAAAGCAGGGCCCTATGCCGACCGATCGCGGCCGGAGCCGCCTGCGCCACGCGCAGAGCGGGCATCGGGTAGATGCCCGTGACCGGACCGCTAAGCCTGGGAGAATATCCTGTGAGGACATCCGTGGCCAGCGGTGGGAGTGGGACTCCACTTGCTGTCCCCGCCTTCGCCGGGACGGTCGCGACTATCAGTTTAGCAGCCATGAGAGGTCTTCCGAGTGCAGCGGCAGGACATCGTCATCCGGCGGCGCCGGACCAGAGCGGCGTTTCCCGGTCCGAACGAATATCCTCGCGATCTGTGACCCTGACCACGAGTCGGCCGGCCTCCCGGTATCACTGGGTTCCGGCGGCCGCGGGCTGGACGGTTGGCGTCATCGCCACCGTGTCGCTGATGGCGAGCGTGTCACCGTTGATCCGCTGGATCATCAAGATTCCCCGAGAGTTCATCAACGATTACCTGTTCAACTTTCCCGACACCAGTTTCGCGTGGTCATTCGTGCTGGCATTGCTGGCGGCGGCCCTCAGCGCGCGCAAACGCATCGCCTGGTGGGTGCTGGTCGGCAACTTGTTTTTCGCCGCCATATTGAATGTCGCGGATCTGGTGGGCGGCGACAACACCGGGCCGGAAATCTTTGGGGAGAACTTCGGGCTCATTTTGCACGCGGCGGCGATCGCCCTTCTGATCATGGCCTACCGGGAGTTCTCGGCCAAGGTGCGCCGCGGCGCGCTGTACAAGGCCACCGCGGTGCTGGCCGTCGGGTGGGCGTTGGGAATTCTGCTGTCCTGGGGACTGGTCGAGCTGTTTCCCGGGTCGCTGGCGCGGTCCGACCGGCTGCCCTATGTGGTGGACCGGGTGATCGGCTTCGCCCTCGCCGACCCCGATTTGTTCACCGGCAAACCGCACGTGTTCCTCAATACGCTGTTCGGGCTGTTCGGCGCGCTGGCCCTGATCGCCGCCGCGATCGTGTTGTTTCAGTCGCAGCGCGCCGAGAACGCGCTGACCGGAGAGGACGAGTCGGCGATCCGCGGGCTGCTCGAGTTGTACGGAAAAAACGACTCCCTGGGCTACTTCGCCACCCGCCGTGACAAGTCGGTGGTGTTCGCGCCCAGCGGCCGGGCCGCCATCACCTATCGCGTCGAGGTAGGTGTGTGCCTGGCCAGCGGCGATCCCGTGGGTGACCCCAGGGCATGGCCGCAGGCCATCGACGCATGGTTGCGGCTGTGTCAGTCCTACGGCTGGGCGCCCGCCGTCATGGGGGCCAGCGCGCGCGGCGCCCAGGCGTTCCGAGAAGCCGGCCTGTCCGCCCTGGCGCTGGGCGATGAGGCGATCCTGCACGCCGCCGAGTTCAAACTGTCGGGGCCGGAGATGCGCGCCGTCCGCCAGGCGGTTACCCGCGCCCGTAGAGCCGGGCTGACGGTGCGCATCCGTCGGCATCGGGACATCCCGCCGGACGAGATGGCGCGGGTGATCGAGCGCGCGGACGCCTGGCGGGACACCGAATCCGAGCGTGGTTTTTCGATGGCGTTGGGTCGGCTCGGCGACCCCGCAGACGGTGACTGCCTGCTGGTCGAGGCGGTCGACCCGGGCAACCGCGTGGTGGCGATGCTGTCGCTGGTGCCCTGGGGACATAACGGCGTTTCCCTGGATTTGATGCGCCGGTCCCCGCAATCGCCCAACGGCACCATCGAACTGATGGTGAGCGAGCTTGCGCTGCATGCTGAACGTCTCGGTATCAGCCGTATCTCGTTGAACTTCGCCATGTTCCGGTCGGCATTCGAACAAGGTGCGCAACTGGGCGCCGGACCGATAGCGCGGTTGTGGCGCGGGTTGTTGGTGTTCTTCTCCCGGTGGTGGCAGCTGGAAACGCTGTACCGCTCGAACATGAAATACCAACCCGAATGGGTGCCGCGCTACGCCTGCTACGAGGACGCCCGACTGATTCCCCGGGTCGGGGTCGCCTCGGTGATCGCCGAAGGCTTTCTGGTGCTGCCGTTCTCCCGCCGCACCAAGCAGCACACGGGCCATCATCCGGCGGTGCCGCCTCCACTGGCGGCGACGGGACTTTTGCACCATGACGGCACCGCGCCGGACATCACCGGGTTGCGGCAGGCGGCCCTTCCGGACCTCCTCGAGGCTCGGCCCCGGTTGCCCGAGCAGGTGCGGGTCCGGATGACGAAACTACAGACGCTGCGGCACAGCGGCGTCGACCCCTACCCGGTGGGACGTCCCCCGAGTCACACGGTTGCCCAGGCGCTGGACGCCGCCGAGCAGACCGGCGTCTCGGTGTCCGGACGCGTCTTGCGCATCCGCGACTTCGGCGGCGTGCTGTTTGCCCAGTTGCGCGACTGGTCGGGGGAAATGCAGCTGCTGCTGGACAACTCGGTTCTCGAAAACACCCGCACCGCGGATTTCACCAGGGCCATTGACCTGGGCGACTTGATCGAAGTTGCCGGGCAGATGGGCTTCAGCAAGACCGGAACCCGATCGCTGATCGTGAGAAGCTGGCGGCTCATCGGCAAGTGCCTGCGGCCGCTTCCCAATAAGTGGAAAGGGCTGACCGATCCGGAGACCCGGGTGCGGGCCCGCTATGTCGACCTGGCGGTCAACACCGAGTCCCGCGAGCTGATCACCGCCCGCAGTGGTGTGTTGCGCGCTATCCGCCAAACACTGTTCGACAAGGGGTTCGTCGAGGTCGAGACGCCGGTGTTGCAGCAGGTCCACGGCGGAGCCACCGCCCGCCCGTTCGTTACCCACATCAACAGCTTCGACATGGACCTATACCTGCGCATCGCACCGGAGCTATATCTCAAACGACTCTGCGTCGGCGGCGTCGAGCGGGTCTTCGAGTTGGGCCGGGCCTTTCGCAACGAGGGTGTGGATTTCAGCCACAACCCCGAGTTCACCCTGCTGGAGGCCTATCAGGCGCACGCGGATTATCTGGTGTGGATCGGCGGGTGCCGTGAGCTGATTCAAAACGCGGCCGAAACCGTCAACGGCGCCCCAATCGTGATGCGGCCCTGTCCCCACAGTGAGAGCCTCGAACCGGTCGACATCTCCGGGACGTGGCCGGTGAAGACGGTGCATGAGGCGGTATCCGAGGCGCTGGGAGAACAGGTCGACGCCGACACCGAACTACCCCGGCTCCGCAAGCTCTGCGCGGCCGCGGGGATTCCTTGTCTGCCGCGCTGGGATGCCGGGGCGGTGCTGCTGGAGCTCTATGAGCATCTGGTGGAGAGCCGCACCACGCAGCCCACGTTTTACATCGACTTTCCCTCCTCGGTGTCGCCGTTGACCCGGCCGCACCGCAGCAAGCGCGGCGTTGCCGAACGTTGGGATTTGGTGGCGTGGGGAATCGAATTAGGCACCGCCTACAGCGAACTCACCGATCCGGTGGAACAGCGGCGCAGGCTAGAGGAGCAGTCCCTACGAGCGGCCGGAGGTGATCCGGAGGCGATGGAGCTTGACGAGGACTTCCTGCAGGCCATGGAGTACGCGATGCCGCCCACCGGTGGCCTCGGGCTGGGCGTCGACCGGGTTGTCATGCTGATCACCGGGCGCAGTATCCGCGAGACACTGCCCTTCCCCCTGGCAAAACCGCGCTAGGCCATGCGCCAGGACGCTAAGACTCTACGCCGCAGCCGGGACTTCGCCCGGCAGCGGTGGCCCCTTCGGGGCAGCTCTGGTCACCGATGGCCGGTGAGCCTACGTTTGGTAGATGATCGATAAGTTCAGCGGGCGCTACGGTGATCTGCTGACCGGCGGCTATGACTGCGTGGACCGGGTCGTGCTTAACGCGTTCTTCCCGCTGGGGTACAGCCCGGGCGGGTTGCGGGTGTGGTGGCGGCGGTGGCACGACGACAGCGATGCCGAGTTGGACAACACCCATTTGATGCGGATGGCGGGCCGGTTCGCCCGGCGGGTCAAGGCCTGGAGCGCCGCCAACGCGGTGCCGGTGATCTTCTGCAAGCCCGGGGAACGCAAGCACCGCATCGCCGAGGACTATCTGGCCACCCATGAGGTGGGCACCGGGGTGTTTTTGGTGCTGGTGGCCAAGGCGCCAGCACCGGTGTGGAAGGTGGCGCGCTCGACCAAGACCGGCGCGATCGTCAACCTCGAAAGGAGGCGCGAATACGTCAACCACTATTCGTTTCACCTCATCGACCCCGAGTGGGGGCATGTGACGATCAAGATGAGCGGGCATCCGCCGTTCGGGGCGCAGATCATGCTCAACGGGCATGAGTTTGTGGCCCGGCAAGCCGAACGGGCGGGGATAGCATTTGACAAGGTCGGCAACTGTTTCACCATGATCGCCGACCCGGCGGGCCTGGCCCGGATCGCAGATGCCTTGTCGCAGGATGCGGCTGTAGGGCGACTGGGCCAGGTCTGCCAACGATGGATCTATTCGGCGTGTCTGTGTTTCGGGCTGGATCTCGAGGAGCAGCAGCGCAGCGGATTCGCCTACGGGTTTGCGGTCTATCAGCTCGAATACAGCCGCAACCTGATCTTCGCCGACGGGCATCGGATGCAGCAGATCTTCGACACGGTGGTCGATCGCACCCGCTCCCGGTTGGACGTGCCCAAGGTGCGCACCATCTTCGGGACCGCACAACGGCCACGCCGCACCCGCAAACGCTCCTCGGTGATCGAGGCCGCGATCGAGACACCTACGTTTGACCTGACCGTGTTCAAGCTGCACTTCGGGCGGCTGACCGGTAAGGCCTATACCAAAGGCGAACGCGTGCTTCGTTTTGAGGCGATCGCGCATAACACCGCCGAGTTGCGGTGCGGGCGGATGATCGAGAAGTTTCCCGAGATCGTCACTCGGCTGGCCGGCATCGCCGAGCGGTTCGCCACCGCCCTAGACTGCGTGGACACCGGATTCCTCGCTGATGGCATCCTCGACGAGCTGCCCGCCGGCTCTCGGCTCGGTGCCACCCGCATCGGCGGTGTCGACCTCAACAAACCCCGCATGCGCGACGCGCTTTGCGCCGCCCTGGCGCTGGCGCCGGCCCCCAACGGGTTCACCGTCGCCGAGTTCACCGCCAAGCTGCACGCCCTCACAGGGCACGACCACACCAGCTACACCGTGCGTCAGGCCGCCTACGACCTACGTAAACTTCGCGGCAAACAGCTCGTCGACAAGCCCGCACGGACCCGCCACTACCTGGTGCCCACCCAAGCCGCACGCACCATCGCCGCGCTGCTCACCCTGCGAGACCAGGTCATCGCGCCGATCCTCGCCGGGATACGCAGCCCCCGCATGGGACGCAAACCCGCGCACTGGACACGCGTCGACCGCGACTACGAACAGATCCGCATCAACATCCAGACCCTCTTCAACGACCTGGCCATCGAAACACCGCTAGCCGCTTAAGGATTCACAACCAACCCAGCCACTTCACATCGACAACAAATTGTCGAAAGTCGATCCTCAAGCGGCTAGAGGGCCCGGCCGCCTGGTGAGGCGCCCTCAGGGACGCGCGGGTCCAAGGGACCAAGGATCCCTAGGCGCTGACCCGGCGCGGGCGGTTTGCCTGCCGTGATGCGCCGACCGGTGTGCCGGTGCCGAGAACCTCGGCGAGAAATTTACCGGTGTAGCTCTCCGGCACCGCCGCGATGTCCTCTGGAGTCCCCTGGGCGACGATTGTGCCGCCCCCGCCGCCGCCCTCGGGTCCGAGGTCGATTACCCAGTCCGACGTCTTGATCACGTCCAGGTTGTGTTCGATGACGATTACCGTATTACCTTTGTCGACAAGGCCGCCCAGTACGTTGAGCAGCTTGCGGATGTCGTCGAAATGCAACCCGGTGGTGGGCTCGTCGAGAATGTAGACGGTGCGCCCGGTGGCGCGCTTCTGCAGCTCGGAAGCCAGTTTCACCCGCTGGGCCTCACCACCGGAGAGCGTGGGGGCCGGCTGGCCGAGCCGGACATATCCCAGACCGACGTCCACCAGTGTCTGCAGATAACGGTGGATACCGGTAATCGGCTCGAAGAACTTCGCGGCATCCTCGATCGACATGTCGAGCACGTCGGCGATGGTCTTGCCCTTGTAGTGCACCTCCAGGGTTTCCCGGTTGTAGCGGGCCCCGTGGCACACTTCGCACGTGACGTACACGTCGGGGAGGAAGTTCATCTCGATCTTGATGGTGCCGTCGCCCGAACACGCTTCGCAGCGGCCGCCTTTGACGTTGAACGAGAACCGGCCGGGTCGATAGCCGCGGACCTTGGCCTCGGTGGTGGCGGCGAACAACGCCCGAATTTTGTCAAACACTCCGGTGTAGGTCGCCGGGTTGGACCGTGGTGTGCGACCGATCGGCGACTGGTCGACCTGCACCAGCTTGTCGACGTGCTCCAACCCGGTGACCCGCGTGTGCCGGCCGGGGATCTGTCGCGCGCCGTTGAGCCTCTTGGCCAGCGCCGCGGCCAGGATGTCGTTGACCAGTGTCGACTTGCCGGAGCCCGACACCCCGGTGACAGCGGTGAGCACGCCGAGCGGAAACGACACGTCGATTCCGCGCAGATTGTGCTCGCGCGCACCGACGACCGTGAGCAGCCGACGGCGGTCGACGGGGCGCCGGACCGCGGGAACCTCGATGCTTTCCCTACCCGAGAGATAGGCGCCGGTGATCGAGTCCGGGTTGCGCAGCAGCTCGTCGTAGGGCCCGCTGTGCACGATCTGCCCGCCGTGCTCTCCGGCACCGGGTCCGATGTCCACAATCCAGTCGGCGTGCGCGATGGTGTCCAGGTCGTGCTCGACGACGATCAGAGTATTACCCAAATCCCGCAGCCGCGTAAGGGTTTCGATCAGGCGACGATTGTCTCGCTGGTGCAGCCCGATCGAGGGCTCATCGAGGACGTAGAGCACACCGACGAGTCCCGAGCCGATCTGGGTGGCCAGCCGGATCCGTTGCGCTTCACCACCGGCCAGCGTCGCCGCCGGCCGTGACAACGTCAGGTAATCCAGCCCCACGTCGAGCAGAAATCCGAGCCGTGCCTGTATTTCCTTGAGCACCTGCCCAGCGATCGCCTGCTCGCGCGGCCCGAGCGTGAGCGCGCCCAGAAAGTCCGCGCACTCGGTGATGGACAGGTCGCACACCTCGGCGATGGACTTCGCGCCGCGCTCACCCGCGGACAGCGTCACCGCCAGGATCTCCGGGCGCAGCCGGGTGCCCCTACACACCGGACACGGCACGTCACGCATGAAGCCTTCGTAGCGTTCCTTCATCAGGTCGGACTCGGTCTGGGCCAACTTGCGGTGCAAAAACGCGATCACGCCCTCGAAGTCCGCGTAATATGACCGGACCCGGCCGTAGCGGTTGCGGTAATGAACGTGCACCTGCTCGTCGGCGCCTTCCAGAATCGCCTTGCGGGCCTTGGCCGGCAGCTTGCGCCATGGGGTGTCGACGTCAAAGCCCAGCACCTCGCCGAGCCCGGCCATCATCCGGGTGAAGTAGTCCGCGGCGTGCCCCATCGACCACGGCGCCACCGCGCCCTGGGCCAGGGTGAGATCGGGGTCGGGCACCACCAGATCGGGATCGACTTCCTTGCGGATCCCCAGGCCAGCGCATTCCGGGCAGGCGCCATACGGCGAATTGAACGAGAACGACCGCGGTTCCAGGTCATCGACGCCTAGCGCGTGGCCGTTGGGGCAGGCCAGCTTCTCGGAGAACCGCTGCTCGCGGGGACGGTCGTGCTCGTGCGCGCGATCATCGGGGAACTCCAAGACCACGATGCCATCAGCCAAATCCAGCGCAGTCTCCACCGACTCGGTGAGTCGTTGCTTGGCGGTGGCCTTGACGGTCAGCCGATCGACCACGACCTCGATATCGTGCTTCTCCTGTTTCTTCAGCTTCGGCGGGTCGGTCAGCGAATGCACCACGCCGTCAACACGCACCCGGCTGTAGCCCTGGCTGTTGAGCTTTTCAAAGAGGTCGGCGAACTCTCCTTTGCGGGTGCGCACCACCGGGGCCAGCACCTGGAACCGGGTGCCTTCGGGCAGCGCCAGCACCTGGTCGACGATTTGCTGCGGGGTCTGCCGGGCGATCCGGTGACCGCAGGCCGGGCAGTGCGGGGTGCCCGCCCGGGCGTACAACAGCCGCAGGTAGTCATATATCTCGGTGATGGTGCCGACGGTTGATCGGGGGTTGCGGTTGGTCGATTTCTGGTCGATGGACACCGCAGGGGACAACCCTTCGATGAAGTCGACATCCGGTTTATCCATCTGCCCCAGGAATTGGCGGGCATAGGCCGACAGGGACTCGACGTAGCGCCGCTGCCCCTCGGCGAAGATCGTGTCGAACGCCAGCGAGGACTTACCCGATCCGGACAGGCCGGTGAAGACGATCAGCGCGTCACGGGGCAAGTCGAGATCGACGCTGCGCAGATTGTGCTCACGCGCACCCTTGACAATCAGCCGCTCACCCACGCTTACCCTTTCAGCGCCGCAGTACCAACCCATGCTATGTGTCGCGTCCGGCAGCTGGGTCAGCTAGGCATCGGGCGGTAACGTGGCGCACATGACCCGCGCCGGCGACGACGCAGAGCGCAGCGATGCGAAGAAGTGGCGCACATGACCCGCGCCAGCGACGACGCAGAGCGCAGCGATGCGAAGAAGTGGCGCAGATCACTCGCGCCGGCGACGACGCAGAGCGCAGCGATGAGAAGGAGTGGCGCAGATGACCCGCATCGACGACACCTACACGGGGCATGTACAGCCGGGCACCGCAGCCCGGCGCACCCTGCCGGGCGCGGTGATCCTGAAGGCTTCGGTGGGGCCGATGGACAACAACGCCTACCTGGTGACCTGCTCGCAGACCGGCGAAACGCTGCTGATCGATGCCGCCAATGACGCCGACATCCTTATCGACCTGGTGCGCCGCTACGCGCCGAGGCTCTCGCTGATCGTGACCAGCCACCAGCACTGGGATCACTGGCAGGCGCTGGAAGCGGTGGCGCGGGCCACCGGTGCGCCGACGGCCGCGCATAAGATCGACGCCGGCCCGCTCCCGGTGAAACCCGACCGGCTGCTGGATGAGGGCGACACTGTGCCGATCGGCAAGCTGACATTCGACGTCATCCATCTGCGCGGCCACACCCCCGGATCGATCACGCTGGCGCTCGACGGGCCCGCCACAGGGAATGTCGCGCAGTTGTTCACCGGTGACTGCCTGTTCCCCGGCGGTGTCGGGCGGACAACAAAGCCCGCCGACTTCAACTCGTTGTTCGAGGGCGTGAAAACAAAACTCTTCGACCGCTTCGACGACGACACGGTTGTCTACCCTGGGCACGGTGATGACACCACCTTGGGCGCGGAGCGTCCGCACCTGGACGAGTGGCGCGCGCGGGGCTGGTGACGCGCGAGGCCGCCCGCTTCCCGGCTGGCGCCGCCGGGCCCGAAGCACCCCTTGCCGTCGGGCCTTAGGCTCGCCGATGTGGATCAATTTGCGAAGTTCACCGTTGAGTTCGCGGACGGCAAAAAAGTATCGTTCGACGCGGTCCAGATACTGCCCAACGGGGTTTTGAAATGTGGCACCGAGCACTTGGTCCGGCCTCCCGCGGGGAAACCCGGCCCGACCGTTCGCGAAATGGAGGAAAAGTTCTACGCGCCGCACACCTGGGTATGCGTAGTTCCGTCACAACGGCGACCCGTGTTCGAATGACCGGCCCGATGGGCCCGACGGGCATGGTTGACCGCGGTCCACGTCGGGAGCGCCCACCACGCCCGGCCCGGTGTCACCCGCCGGGACCCGGACGAGCGACGCGGACCCCGGGGACGTGATTGCCCCGCACATCGAGCGCCGGCGTCGGCCCGCGATGACCGGTGCACCCACGGCCCGCTGGGCTATCGACACATGCGGGCGCACGCGGTCCGTCAGGTGCCGCAGCCCCGGTAACGCCCGCCTCTGTTGTGGGTCCGCGCTCCGCTGACTGGCGTTCGTGCCGCCACGCCGGCCTGGGTGGCGCCCCCGACCCCTGCGCGGCGTCCCACCAGCGGCGCGACAACAGCATGGCGCCGGTGGCCCCTTTCCGTTTTCCCCGCCGCAACCAGAGCAGTCTCGATTTGAGAATGGAATCCATACCTCGGGAAGAGAGCGACGATATGAATTACCTAGGCCACAACGGAAAACCGCTGGTAGATAGGGTGTCAACCGTCCAGGCTGCCGGCAAGGTAGACGGCCTGCAGAAGATTGCGATAACGAGGGGAATCGCATACGAAATAATCGGAATTTCCTATGGTTTCTTTACCCCTCTTACAGGATTCATGTGCCGGCACGAGGTCGACCGCGTCTTGGAAAGCATGGAACTTCCAGATGGAACATTATGGAGCATACCCATTGTATTTGACCTATCGGCCGAAAAAATTAGACACTACAATATTCACGAGGGCGACAGCGTTGTTCTGGAATACCGCGGTGCCCCCATGGCAATCTTCGACATTATGGAGATATACGACTATGACCTGGAGCGCATGGCCGAAAAGACTTACGGTACGACGGACATCAAGCATCCCGGGGTGAAGAGGACGAGATCCTACGCGGATCGGTTTATTGGAGGTACGATCACGCTCATAAACGAACCCGTTTTCAATGAGCCATACAAGCATTACTGGCGCACCCCGAAACAACATATGGATGCGTTTCGCCGGAACGGATGGAAGCATGTCGTCGCGCATCAGTCAAGAAATGTCCCACATACCGGTCATGAGGCGCTCATGAAACAGGCCTGGTTTGCGGCGCATGAAGATATGCCGATTGACCAGCCAAACACTGGGATACTCGTCAATGCGATCATCGGCGAGAAGAGAATCGGGGACTATATCGACGAGTCAATACTTTTGGCGCACCGGGCCCTGAGAGACAACGGGTATTTTCGGCACGATGTTCACATGGTGAGCTTCACGCTATGGGACATGCGGTATGCGGGACCTCGCGAGGCGATCTTCCATGCGATCCTAAGGACGAACCTTGGATGCACACATCACATGTTCGGGCGAGATCACGCGGGAGTCGGTGACTTCTACAAGCCATACGAAGCGCAGAGCCTTCTCGAGCAGTATAGAAGTAGGCAATGGATAAAACCAATATTTCTGCGGGAAAACTGGTATTGTCCCGAATGCGCAGAGATTACCAGCTCGGCTCTGTGCGGCCATGACTCCAAATCCCAGAGCTTTAGTGGCAATCTCATTAGAAGCATAGTGGTCGATGGAGTGAAGCCGACTCGCAAGGTCATGAGACCAGAGGTGTTCGACGTCGTGATGGACAGTGCGGTCCGCTACGGGCAGGGCTCACCGTTCGTAAACGAAAATTATCTGCGCTCCAGGACACCAGTCTTTTCCCTGCGACAAGTCGAGGTGCGCCAGCCATGAGCGGAAACGAGCGCGATATTCGGATCAATGTGTGGATCAACGAGGAGCGGCTGGACATATTGAAACGTGCCGGACTGCTAGAAATGGCGAAGTATAAATTTGCCGATATGATGGTCCTGGAGATCTCCGCGACCGAGGAGCAAAAGGACCGTATTTTGCAGCGGTATCCATCGGCTCAGTATGATTCGTCCACGACTCATTCTATCGAGTTGCTTCCCAAGCTGGCCAAGGACCGACTATTCGATCTCGCCGTTCAGATGCGCGCGACGGGCCCCGAGGTCATAGATCGATTTCTTGAAGACGGCCAAGCGTGAACACGTCATGCTCGGCTGATACGAGCCGGATTACGCAACCGGCCAAGACGCCCACCGGGGCCCGCGTCCGCCGCACCGCCAAGCTAGTCGCTGCGGGCGCCGGGTTGCCGGTCGCCGCTCACGAGGTGGTGTGCACGATGAGCACATCGGTTTTCGCACGGCGTGCCACGTTGGCCGGCACCGATCCCAGCAGCCGGCCGGCGATCGTGCTCAAGCCGACATTCCCGACCACCAGGAGGTCGGCGTCGACCTCCTCAGCGAGGCCGACGAGGGCGTCGACGGGTGCGCCGACGATCGCTCGTTCCTCGATGGCCTGCGCCCCGGCGGCCTTGGCCCGATCCTTCGCGTCGCGCAGGATCGAGTAGATGGGGGCCGTGCCCGACACCTTGTAGCTTTCGTCTTTCAGGACGTCAGCGGCGCGCGCGTCCTCGGGCTGGGGCAGGTAGGCGGTCGCGATGATCAGCTTTGCGTCCGCCCCCGCGATGGCGCCGGCGCGGTCCACCGCGCGCAACGACGAATCCGAGCCGTCGGTTCCCACCACCACGGTCCGATAGGCGCTCATTTACCCTCCCAGGTGTCGGTTGCCACGCCAACCCAAGACAGTATCGCGTTCGCGGTTCCCGGGGGTGTGATTTGCCAGACGCCACTTCGGTGCCGCCAACCCGGGGCGCCCGGTGACGGTGCGGCGACCGGCGGTGTTGAGCAACCACATCGGCGCCGCGCTTAAAGTACAGTCATCATGCCCACGTCGATCATCGAGCAGCCCACAGCGGCGTTGTCTGCCCCGGTGGCCGCTCGGCGCCGTCGTGGCACGCTGCTGGACCCCGCGGCGGTCGCGGTGCTCGCCGCTATCGTCAGCGGAACGGCCGCCGGGCGGCCGTCGCTGTGGTTTGACGAGGGCGCGACGATCTCGGCTTCGGCGAGCCGGTCGCTGCCGCAACTGTGGCGACTGCTCGGCCATATCGACGCGGTGCACGGTTTGTATTACCTGCTGATGCACGGCTGGTTCACGCTTTTTCCCCCAACGGAATTCTGGTCACGCCTGCCAAGCTGTTTGGCGGTTGCGGCGGCGGCTGCCGGTGTGGTGGTTTTCGTCAAGCAGTTTTCGTCGAGAACGCTCGCCGGGTGCGCTGGGGTGCTCTTCGCCATCCTGCCGCGAACCACATGGGCGGGTGTCGAGGCTCGCCCGTATGCCTTGTCGGCGGCCGCGGCGGTGTGGCTGACCGTGCTGCTGGTTGCCGCGCTGCGGCGTAACCGGGCGTGGCTGTGGCTGGGCTACGCCGTGGCGCTGATACTGGCGGTTTTGCTCAACATCAACCTCGTGCTCTTGGTCCCGGTATACGGCGCGACCCTGCCCGTGGTCGCGCGCGGAAAATCCGCCGTCATCCGGTGGGCGGCGACCTCGGCGGCCGCGGTGGCGACGCTGATCCCGTTCCTGGCGTTCGCCCATGGCCAGATCCGGCAGGTCGGGTGGATCTCTCCGCTGAGCTGGCACACCGTCATCGACATCGTCCAGCAGCAATATTTCGATCGCAGTGTTCCGTTCGCGGTTTTCGCCGGCGTCCTCATCGTGGTCGCGGTCGTGGCGGTGCGGCGCGGCGCGCGAGGCTTGAGCGGCCAGATGCGCAGCCTCCTGCTGGTCTGCGCGGCGTGGATCGTCGTGCCGACCGCGGCCAGCCTGATCTATTCGGCGCTCGGCGAGCCGATCTACTATCCGCGCTATTTGGCGTTCACCGCGCCGGCCATGGCTGTCGCGCTGGCGGTGTGCGTCGTCACGGTGGCACCAAAGCGATGGGCCGTCGTCGCCGTGCTGATCTTGTTCGCCGGCGCGGCTTTCCCGAACTACCTGTGGACGCAACGCGGACCGTACGCCAAAGAAAAGGGCTGGGACTACAGCCAGGTAGCCGATGTTGTCAGCGCTCACGCGCGCCCAGGGGATTGCCTATTGGTCGACAACACCGTGCGCTGGGCTCCGGGGCCGATCCGCGCGCTGCTAGCGACGCGCCCGGCCGCCTTCCGGCCGCTGGTCGACGTCGGGCGCGGTGCCCAAGGGCCGGAGCGCGGCACCCTGTGGGACGGCCACGTCGCCGTTTGGCTGGTGCTCAACCGGCTCAACAAGTGCACCACGGTGTGGACGATTTCCAGCCGCGATAAGACTTTGCCGGACCATCAAAGCGGCCAATCGTTGCCGCCGGGACCCCTTCTCGGGCATGCGCCCGCATATCAATTCGCCGGAGAGCTCGGGTTTCACATTGTCGAGCGGTGGCAATTTCATTTCGCCCAAGTCACAAAGTCTACTCGCTGAATTTGCCTCTGCGCCAACGGTTTTACTGCGAGCAGACGCGAACACGCCTGGCGGGCCTCACTTCAAGCCCGCAGCGTCCATGGCGCGCAGTTCCTTCTTCAGGTCCGCGATCTCGTCGCGCAACCGCGCCGCCAGCTCGAACTGCAGCTCCCGAGCCGCCGCCATCATCTGCTCGGTAAGGTCCTTGATCAGGTCCGCCAGCTCGGCGCGTGGCATGTTGGCGGTGTCGCGGCCTTCGAACACACCGGCGCTCACCGCGCGGCCCGGCTCCCCCTGCGCCCGGCGACCGCGAGAGATGCTGCGCCCGGAGCCGATCTCGACGGTGGCGCTGGCTTCGGTATCAGCGGCCTCGGTATAGACCCGGTCGAGGATGTCGGCGATCTTCTTGCGCAGCGGTTGCGGGTCAATCCCGTGCTCCTCGTTGTAGGCGATCTGCTTGGCCCGCCGCCGTTCGGTCTCGTCGATGGCCTGCTTCATGGAGTCGGTCATGGTGTCGGCGTACAGGTGCACCTCGCCGGAGACGTTGCGGGCCGCCCGGCCGATGGTCTGGATGAGGCTGCGTGTCGAGCGCAGAAAGCCTTCCTTGTCCGCATCCAGGATCGACACCAGCGACACCTCCGGCAGGTCGAGACCCTCGCGCAGCAGGTTGATCCCCACCAGGACATCGAACTCGCCGAGCCGCAGCTGGCGCAGCAGTTCCACGCGACGCAGCGTGTCAACCTCCGAGTGCAGGTAGCGCACCCGGATCCCCATCTCCAGGAGATAGTCGGTGAGGTCCTCGGCCATCTTCTTGGTCAGCGTCGTCACCAGCACCCGCTCGTCGGCCGCGGCCCGCTTGCGGATCTCCGCGATCAGGTCATCGATCTGGCCCTTGGTCGGCTTGACCACGACTTTCGGATCCACTAGCCCAGTGGGCCGGATCACCTGTTCGACGAACTCACCGCCGGTACGGCTGAGCTCATAGGGGCCCGGGGTCGCTGACATGTACACCGTCTGCCCGATCCGGGAGGCGAACTCCTCCCAGGTCAGCGGCCGGTTGTCGCAGGCGGAGGGCAAGCGAAAACCGTACTCCACCAGGTTGCGCTTGCGGGAGATGTCGCCCTCATACATGCCACCGATCTGCGGCACGGTGACGTGCGACTCATCGATGATCAGCAGAAAGTCTTCGGGAAAATAGTCCAGCAGCGTCGCCGGCGGCGAGCCGGGCCCGCGACCGTCGATGTGCCGCGAGTAGTTCTCGATCCCCGAGCAGAACCCGACCTGGCGCATCATTTCGATGTCGTAGTTGGTGCGCATGCGCAGCCGCTGCGCCTCCAGCAACTTGCCTTGGCTTTCCAGTTCGGCCAACCGCTGCGCCAACTCCTCCTCGATGGTGGAAATGGCCTGCGCCATCCGCTCCGGGCCCGCCACGTAGTGCGTCGCCGGGAAGATCCGCAGCGAGTCGACCTTGCGGATCACCTCACCGGTGAGCGGATGCAGGTAGTACAGCTCCTCTATCTCGTCGCCGAAGAATTCGATGCGAACGGCCAGTTCCTCGTAGGAGGGGATGATCTCGACGGTGTCACCGCGCACCCGAAAAGAGCCGCGGGTGAACGAGAGGTCGTTGCGGGTGTATTGCACGTCGACCAGCAGCCGCAGCAGCGCATCCCTCGGCACTTCGTCGCCGACCTTCAGCTGCACCGACCGGTCCAGGTAAGACTGCGGCGTACCCAGGCCGTAGATGCAGGACACCGACGCCACCACCACCACGTCGCGGCGCGACAACAGGCTCGAAGTCGCCGAGTGGCGCAGCCGTTCCACATCGTCGTTGATGGAGCTGTCTTTTTCGATATAGGTGTCGGTCTGCGCGATGTACGCCTCGGGCTGATAGTAGTCGTAGTAGGAGACGAAGTACTCGACCGCGTTGTGCGGCAACATCTGCCGGAGCTCGTTGGCGATCTGGGCGGCCAGCGTCTTGTTGGGCTCCATCACCAGGGTAGGGCGCTGCAGCCGCTCGATCAGCCACGCCGCGGTGGCCGACTTGCCGGTTCCGGTGGCGCCCAGCAACACCACGTCTTTCTCCCCCGCTTTAAGCCGGCGCTCGAGCTCGTCAATTGCGGCCGGCTGGTCTCCAGCCGGTGCATGCGGGCTGACCACCTGGAATCGCCCGCCGGTACGCGCCATGTCCTCGACGGCGCGGTATTCCGAGTGCGCGACCACGGGGTGTTTGGTAGCGAACGCCATGCCCACCAGGGTAGGACGATGCCGACGCGGGCCGCAGGCCCAGTCGCTCCCGGCACCACCACCGGGCCGCCTGACCCGGGGATGTCGTCGGCCGGTCGTCGTGCTGGACCGCCCACGTCCCGGGACCGTCCGGCGCGGCCGCGAAGTGAGCCGACGCGCCGCCGAGAAGTAACCTGACGATATCCATCCGCCAAAGCATGAAACGTTCGATCTGGTGGCGCGCACCAACACCGATCCGAAGGGCGTCGTGCGCGCCGTCGACGAGTACATCGTCCGCCCCTGGGGGCTCTACCTGGCCCGCCCGACTCCCGGCCGCGCCCAGTTTCACTACCTGGAGTCGTGGCTATTGCCGTCGTTAGGCTTGCGCGCCAACATCTTTCACTTCAACCCCGGCTACGACCCGGGCCACGACTACTACCTCGACATCGGCGAATACACACCCGGCCCGACCGTGTGGCGCTCCGAAGATCACTACCTCGACCTCGAGGTCCGCACCGGCGCCGGGGCTCACCTGACGGATGTCGCCGAGCTGCTGGACGCCGTTCGGCACGGCTTGCTGGCCCCCGAGGTCGCAGAGCAGGCGGTGCGACGCGCCGTCGACGCGGTGGACGGCCTGTCCCGCCATGGCTATGACCTGCAGAGCTGGCTGGCCGCCCTCGGCATGGACATCAGCTGGCGCGCCGCCTGAAGCGGTGGCGACGGTGACGGCGCCACGCCGGCCGGCCTCGGCGACTCGGCATGGACATCAGCTGGCGCGCCGCCTGAAGCGAGCCGCACCAGCCGGGCGGCCGGTGTAACGGCGATGGCGAGCCCGCCGCCAGGTGAAGCGCCCCAAGTCGAGGGCGGCGCCGGTAAGGGGATCGCCGCGGGGCTGGCGCCGCGATCAGCCGCGGCAGCGATTCCCGGCAGCGATTCCTATAAGTCGTTGCCGGCGTAGGACAGGTTGAAGCTTTTGTTGACGAGGGGGAAGTCGGGGACGATGGCTCCGCTGAGGGCGATGGGCAGCGCGGGCCAGTTGAAAAAGGATGGGTCGACGATCTTGGCGCGGGTGAGGGTGCGGTCGGGGGCGAGCTCGACCCGGTGGGTGATGGTGCCGCGCCATCCTTCGACGATGCCGACGCCGGAGGCGGCGCGGGCCGTTGTCCCGGTTGGCGGTTCGCTGCGGGTGGTGCCGGCGGTGACGGTGGGTATCAGCGCCGTGATCAGCGCGGCGGAGGCGGCGATTTCGTCGGCGCGGACGACGAATCGAGCCAGGACGTCGCCGGTGTCGCGGGTGACGGGGGTGAACGCCCCGCCGCCATCGTGGAACGGGTGTTGGTGGCGGGCGTCGACGGCCAGGCCGCTGGCGCGGGCGACATAGCCCAGCGCGCCGAGGTCGCGGGCGGCGTCGCGGCTGAGGACGGCGGTGTCGGTGAAGCGGTCGGCGACGACGCTGTGACCGAGGGCGAGGTGGATGATCTCGGCAATGTCGGCGGCGATGGCGTGCAGGTGGGCGGTGTCGGGCAGGGCGCTCAGGCGGGCGCCGCCGGGGATGACGCCGCCGCGCAGCAGCCGGTGGCCGGTCACCTCGGCGTTGAGGCGGAGCAGTTGCTCGCGAATGCGCAGGGCGTGGGCATGCAGTATGCCGTGGCCGACGTCGTTGCAGAGTGCGCCGATGTCGGTGATGTGGTTGTAGAGCCGTTCGAGTTCGAGCAGGATCGCGCGTTTGCGCTGGGCGGGTGCGGGTACGGGCCAGCCGGTGGCGTCTTCGACGGCGAGGCAGTAGGCGAGCGCATGGCCGACGGCGGTGTCGCCGCTGACCCGTTCGGCCAGGGGCAGCGCGTCGGCGAGGTCGCGGCCTTGGAAGAGCTTCTCGAGTCCCTTGTGGACGAACCAGAGGCGGGCCTTGAGTTTGAGGATGGTTTCGCCGACGACGGAGAAGCGGAAATGACCGGGTTCGATGAGGCCGGCGTGCACGGGTCCGACGGGGATTTCATAGACGCCGGGGCCTTCCACGGTGAGGAAGGGATAGGGGCCTTCGGGGTCGCCGAACTCGGGTGGCGGGCCGGTGTCGGCGCGCATCGGGTACCAGCCGCGGGGCCAGTGGTGGTGGCGGACGAGCCGGCGGGGTTGCGGGTGGTCGAGCGGGATGACGCCGTACAGGTCGTGCATTTCGCGTTCGAACCTGCTGGCGGGGAAGGACAGCGCGGCGAGGCTGGGCAGTTGTGGCCGGTGTGGGTCGAGACGGATGCGCAGTTCGACGCGTGAGTCGGGGGGGCCGCTGGTAAGCAGGTACACCGCGCGCAGCGCGTCGCCGTCGTCGTGCTGCGCGGCGACCAGGGCGAGGCGGTAGCCGCGGGCCAGCAGCTGCCCGGCGGTGGCAGGCAGCTCCTCGGGCCCGAGTTCGATCACGCTGCGTTGGGCGCCGGCGATCGTGGTCATGTCAGGTTCCTCCGACGGCGAGGGCGGCGGCGTGCAGCAATGCCCGCAACGGCCACGCGGTTATTCCCAGGACGGCGCACGCGCCCAGCCCGGCGATCAGCGCGGTCGCGGCGGTGCCGGGAAGCCGCAGGGATACCGCGGTCGCGGCCGGGGCCGCAGGCTGGTCGTGCGAGCCGAGCAGCATGTCGCCGGCGTGCGCGGCGACCGCGGCGAAGATCACCAGCATGGATGCCAACGCGAGGCTAACCGCCCAGCCCAAGCCGGCGGCGAAGCCGGCGCGGAACATGCCCAGCTCGCTGGCGAACAGGCTAAACGGGGGTAGGCCGAGCAGCGCGAGCAGGCCGACGCCAAGGGTGCCGGCGAGCAGCGGCGCCCGCCCGGCCAAGTCGCGCACGGCATGGATCTGGCTGCTGCCCAGGGCCTGGTGCAGGTGCCCGGAGCTGAGGAACAGCACCGCCTTAGCGAGTCCGTGGCCGAGAATGTGCAGCAGCACGGCAGCGATCGCGAGCTGGCTCCCGGCCGCGGCGCCGAGGGCGATCAGGCCCATGTGCTCGATGCTGTGGTAGGCCAGCATGCGTTTGTAGTCACGTTGGGCCACCAGCAACGCCGCGGCGAGGGTGATCGAGGTGAGCGCGACGATGAGCAGCAGGCTGCGGGCGAAGCCGCCGCCGAGCGTGGCGTCGGAGATGACCTTGACCCGCAAGATGGCGTAGAAAGCCACCGACAGCAGCACCCCGGACATCAGCGCGGAGACCGGGGCGGGCGCCTGGCTGTGCGCATCGGGAAGCCAGGCGTGCATCGGGGCCAGCCCGGTCTTGGTGCCGAAACCGAGCACGAGCACGGCGACCGCGATGCGGGTCACGCCGGGATCGAGCGCGTGCGCATTGGCGGTCAGGCTGGTCCAGTCCATCGCGTGGGCGGGGGGCAGCCCGGTGTGCACGGCGGCGTAGTTGAGCAGCACGATGCCGAGGAAGGCCAGCGCGATGCCGACCGAGCAGACCACCACGTATTTCCACGCCGCCTCGACCGAGCCGCGGGTGTGCCGGTGCCCAACCAGGAACGCCGTGAGGATGGTGGTGGCCTCGATCGCGGCCCACAGCACGCCCAGGCTGGCGGCGAGCACGGCGGTGTTCATCGTTGCGATGAAGGCCTGGGTGAGGATCCCGTAGCGGCGGGCGGCGCCGGCGTCGGTATGCCCGGAGGCGAGCTCGCCGGCCAGGTAGGCGGGGCTGGCGGCCATCGCCAGCACGGCGATGGCACCGATCACGATGAGCATGTAGGCCGACAGCGCGTCGGCGCGCAGCAGCCCACCGAGCCCGGTGCGCGGCTGGGTCCGGGTGACCACGATGGCCAGCGCGATGCCGCTGGCGAGCGCGCCCGACGCGGCGAGCACGCCCAGCCACGCGGTGCGTCGCTGCCAGCCGATGGCCGCGTACGCCAGCCCGGCCAGCGCGGGCAGCACGATCGGCGCCAGAACAAGGATGGTCATCAGTCGTGCAACTCCCGCAGTTCGTCCAGGTCGGTGCTGTCGAACACGGCACGCATCCGGCCGGTGAGCACCTGCAGCACGAGCACGGCCAGCAACACGTCGAAGGAGACGCCGAGCTCGACGAGCACTGGAACCCCGGCGGTGGTGAGGAACGCGGCCGCGGTGATGCCGTTGTCCAGCAGCAAGAACCCCGCCAGCTGCGAGAGCGCGCGGCGGCGGGTGACCAGCACGAAGAAGCCGAGCAGCGCCACGGTCACCGCGACCGGCACCGCGTGGGTGGCCGGTGACGGCGAGAGCCGCACCACCGGCTGGGTGACGGCGTAGGCGAGCAGCGCGAGCACCGCGGCGGTGAGCAGCGATGCCGCGACGTTGACCAGCGGCTGAGTCTCCCGCGCCTCCCCGGAGGCCTCCAGAGCGCGTCGGACGAGCAAGGGCAGCAGCACCGCGCGCAGCAGGAGGATCCAGACCGCGACGGCTGCGAGCCCGGTGTCGTGTTGGTGCACGGCGAGCACCGCGATCAGCCCGGCCAGCGCCGTGGCCTGGATCGCGATCAGCCGCACTATCGCGGACAGCCCCCGCCGCCACAGGATCAGCACCGCGGCGAGCAGGAACACCCCGCACGCCAGGTCGAGCAGCTGCACGTAGGTCGTCTCACTCATATCCGTCTCAGCCCAGGAAGAAGGATGCGGCCACGGCCAGCAGCGCGAGTAGGAACGAGCCGGCCAGCAGCTCCGGGACCCGGAATAGCCGCAGCTTTGCCAGGAACACCTCACCGGCGGCGAGGGCGACGCCGAGCGTGACCACCTTGGCCGCGAACACGACCAGCGCCAACGGGATCGCGGCGAGCCCGGCCCCGGTCACGATGCCCCACGGTGCAAACAGGCTGGCCAGCAACCCGAGCAGCACGCCCAGGCGCATCGCCGACGCCCACTCCACCAACGCGAGATCGGGGCCGGCGTACTCGAGAATCATCGCCTCGTGGATCATCGTCAGCTCGAGGTGGGTGGACGGGTTGTCCACCGGCAGGCGCCCGGCTTCGGCGATGGTCACGACCGCCAGCGCGACCGCGGCGAGCAGGCTGGCCGGTGAGATTACCGCGCGTGGGTCGTGCACGGTTGCGCCGACGATGGCGGCGAGGTTGGTCGAGCCGACCCGCACCGACAGCGCGAACACCGACAGCAGGATCGTCGGCTCCACCAGCGACATCACGGTCATCTCGCGGCTGGCGCCCATGCCACCGAACGCGGTGCCGGTGTCCAGCCCGGCCAGCGCGAGCGACACCGTGCCCAGCGCCAGCAGCGCGGCCACCGCGATCAGGTCCGCGACCGGGTCCAGTGGCGAGGAGGTGGTGGCGAATGGAACCACCGCGGCTACGACCAGAACGGTCGCGGTCAGCACCACCGGCGCGGCGCGGAAGACCCATCCGGTGCCGCCCGGGGTGATCGGCTCCTTGCGCAGCAGTTTGCGCAGGTCGCGCCAGGGCTGCGCCACGCCGGCCCCGGCGCGTCCCTCCAAGCGGGCGCGCACCTGACGCATCAGCCCGACCAGCAGCGGCGACCCGCCGCCGACGAGGGCAACCTGCGCGGCCGCGCCGAGCGCACCGGCCGCGGTCACCGGATCACCGCGAGCACGATCAGCAGCCCGGTGAACGCGAAGAACCCGTAGCCGAGGTAACGGTGCACGCTGCCGTTGGCCAGGCCACGGGCAGCCTCACCGACCGCGCGGGACGCGCACAGCACCGGCTCATAGAGGCGGTGCTCGATCCGGTCCGGCACCCTGGCCTGGAACTGGACGCGCTCGACCAGGTATGCCGACTCGGTGGTCGGGGTGACGTCGACGTCGGTCTCCGGCGCGAGCACGTTGTCAAAGACGCGCAGCAGCGGCTCGGCGAATGAGGTGGCGGTGTACTCCATCCGCGCCGACATCGGGCCGGCGCCGCAGTCCCACAGCCTGGCCACCCGCCGGGCCCGCCGCGCCGCGAGCACCCGCACACCGGCCAGCGCAGCGGCGGCCGCGGCGAGCAGCGCGACCGTGATCAGCAGCGGCGACATGCTGCCCGCATAACCGGTCAGCCGCAGCGTCACCGTTCCGCGCACGGCGTCCACGGCGCTGAACCCGGACGCCGTGGACGCCGCCCGGGACAGCCCCGGGAGCACCGTCGCCGGCGCGATCGCCAGCACGACGCATCCGGCCGCCGCCAGGCCGGCCCCGGCCAGCATCGACGAAGGACTCTCCACAGCCTGTTCGGCGGCGGCGCTGCGCGGGCGCGCCAGAAAGCCCACCCCGAAAGCCTTCACGAACGTCGCCACCGCAAGCCCCGCGGTCAACGCCACCACCGCCACCGCGAGCGGCATCGCCACCGCGGTGGCGGTCGCGCTCGTCGGCAGCGCATGGATCAGGCTTTGCAGCAGCAGCCACTCGCTGACGAAGCCGTTGCCCGGCGGCAGTGCCGACGCCCCCAGGGCGCCGACCGCGAACAGCGCCGTGGTCACCGGCATCCGCGACCGCAGCCCGCCGAGTACGTCCAGGTTGCGGCTGCCAGTGGCGCGCAGCACCGACCCGGCCGAGCAGAACAGCACCGTCTTGAACGCCGCGTGATTGACCAGATGCAACAGTCCGGTGGTCAGCGCGAGCCCCGCCAGCAGCTGGCTTCCGGCCGCGCCGAAGTATCCGCTTGCACCGACACCGATCAAGACCAGGCCCATGTTCTCGGTGGTCGAGTACGCGAGCAGCCGTTTGAGGTCGACGGCCACCACGGCCTGCAAGATCCCGTAAAGCGCGGAGAGCGCGCCGGCGGTCAGCACCGCCAGCCACCACCACCGCGACCCGCCACGCAGCAGATCCAGGCCCACCCGCAACACCCCGTACACCCCGAGGTTCACCATCGCCGCGCTCATCAACGCCGAGACATGACTGGGCGCCTCCGGATGCGCCCGGGGCAGCCACACGTGCAGCGGCACCACCCCGGCCTTGGACGCGAACCCGAGCAGCGTCGCCACGAACACCGCGCCCTTCACGGCCGGTGACATCCCGCCTGCCGCGGCCCGCAACTGCGTGAACGACTCGCCGTGCGCGACCGCCGCGAAACCCACCAGCCCGGCCAGGATCGCAAGCAGCCCCAGATGCGTCATCACCGCGTACCAGCGCCCAGCCTCGCCGACCGCGGCCCGACGGCGATGCTCGGCCAGCACGAGTAGCAGCGAGGTCAGCGCCATCAGCTCCCACGACACCAGCAGCGCGCTCACACTCGCCGCCGCCGGCACCAGCAGCATCGCGGCCACGAACAGTGGCAGCATTGCCTGCATCACCCGCCCGGCCCCGTGCCCGCCGTGTCCGCTCGGGCGTACGTAGCCCACCCCGTACACCGCCGCACACGCCGCTACCGCGCCGGTCACCGCCACGAACAGCCCGCCAAGCGGATCCAACGCCAGCCGCACCCCGGCCAGCGGCAGCAGATCCGGTAACCAGGCACTGAACGACGACCCACCCATCGCGGCCACCCCGGCCACCACGGCAGCCAGCCCGGTGCCCGCAGTCCCGATGCCCACCAGCGTCACCCGGCGGCGGCTCGGCGCCGCCACCGCAGCTGCCGCCGCGAGCACGCTCAGCCCCAGCGCCGTGCCATACGCCGACCCGGCAACGCTCACCGCCCACGCCCCCCGGTGGTGCGAGACATAACCGTGGTGCGAGGCATAACAGGGTGACGCGTCATCGGCCGGTCAGCCCGCGCAGCGCTGCGACGATCGCCTCCGGCGGTGGTGGGCAACCCGGCACCTGCACGTCCACCGGCACGACGTCGGAGACCGCACCGACCACCCCGTACCCACCGGCGAACACTCCACAGTTAAGTGCGCAGTCCCCGCAGGCCACCACCAGCCGCGGCTCGGGCACCGCCTCGTGCGTGCGGCGCAACGCCACCTCCATGTTGCGGGTCACCGGGCCGGTCACCAGCAGCGCATCGGCGTGCCGTGGCGAGGCCACCAACCGGGCACCATAGCGTTCGGCGTCATAGACCGGCCCGAACGCGGACGCGATCTCGATCTCGCAGCCGTTGCATGAGCCGGCGTCCACATGCCGTAGCTGCAGCGATCCGGCCAGCTCGCCCACCCGCTCCGGGCCGGCCCCTGCAGGCCGCGGCGGAGCCGGCTCGGCCACTCGACCCGTAGCACGGATCTTGCGCCACAGCCCGATCACAACGCCGCCGCGCTACGGCTGACCCCAGCGCCGCTCACGTCGGGCTGCTCAGCCCGCAACTCGGCGAGCAGCTCATGCTGCCCGGCCAGCAGCTCGGTCAGGATCCGCCGGGCCACGCCCATCAGCTCCGCCACCTCGCCGCAGGCCAGCGCGTACATCACCGTGCCGCCCGTGCGCGTCGCGGTGACGATCCCCGAGCGGCGCAACACCCCCAACTGCTGCGACAGGCTCGACGGCTCAATCTCGATCACGGCCAGCATGTCCCGCACCGATCGCGGCCCGTTGGCCAGCAGCTCCAGCACCCGGATCCGGGCCGGATGCCCCAGCATCCGGAAGAACTCCGCCTTCGCCTGATACAGCGGGACCGACACCGCCACCCTCCGCTCGCAACGTTGGCGATACAAGATACATAAAATAATATATATCAAAATTGATAAACTTTGAAACTCACGTAGAGCGCAGGTGAGCGTCATCGATCCGATCGGGCGGGGCACACCTGTCGGTGGTCGGGGCGCCGCGGGCGGGCACACGTGTCGGTGGTCGGGGCGCCGCGGGCGGGCACACGTGTCGGTGGCGGGGCGCATGCCGCATACTGGGGCGGTACCGAGCGCGGCGCTGCGGGTGATGGCCGATCCGGCCAGCGCAACACGGACCGACACCGGAGGCGGCGTGATCCAGGAAGCGTCCTGATGCCCCACGTCACAGTCGACATCACCCACCGGGAGCGGGTGCTGTTTCCCGCCGACGGGATCACCAAGGGCGACCTTGTCGACTACTACGCCGAGGTGGCCGACGTGATGCTGCCGCACCTGAAGGGCAGACCACTGACAGCACAGCGGTTTCCCCGCGGAATCGGCGAGCAGGGCTTCCTGCAGCAGGATTTCGCGAACACGTTGCCCGACTGGCTGAGCCGCGCCCAGGTTGCCAAGGAGGGCGGCGCCGTGGTGCATCCGGTGGCCGACCGGCGCGAGGCGCTGCTGTGGCTGGCCAACCAGGACTGCATCACGCTGCACGCATGGCTGTCGCGGCAGGATTGGCCCGACAGGCCGGACCGACTGGTCTTCGACCTGGATCCGTCCGGACGCGAGTTCCCGGCCGTACGCGCCACTGCTCGCGCGCTGGCCGACGTGCTCACCGGACTCGGCCTGGCGTGTTACGTGCAGACCACCGGCTCGCGCGGGTTGCATGTCGTGGTGCCCCTTGCCCGCGAGTCCGACTTCGACACCGCCCGGCAGTTCGCCCGTGGCGTCGCCGGCGTGGTCGCGGCCGAGGATCCCGCGCACCGCACCACCGAGATCCGTAAGAGCCTCCGGGGCGATCGGGTGTATATCGACATCATGCGCAACGCCTACGCGCAGACCGCGGTCGCGCCCTACGCGGTGCGGGCCCGCCACGGCGCGCCGGTGGCCACCCCGCTGGAATGGGACGAGCTGGACGAGCCGGGCATGCGCGCCGATCGGTTCAGCATTCGGGATCTGCCCAAACGACTCGCCGCCCAACGCGATCCATGGTCCGAAATGAGCAGTCACGCCCGCTCACTGTCCGGCCCGCGCCGGCGGTTGGGCAACGGGCGAACTGACGGCTTTTAACTCGCCGGCGCGCGCTCTACCGCGCGGCGGATGCCGTTGCAAGTGAGTGATCGTTAGTGATCACGCGACTCGCACCCCGTCTCGGGGTTGTTCGGCGGCCTTGCGGCCGCGTCCCTTCCGCGCTTCACGGCCACCTGCCCGGCCAGGCCGGGTCTTACGGTCGGCTCCACGCTTGACGGCGGCCCCAACTGGGCCGACGACGCTAATGGTTTCCGCGTAGCGCGCGAGGTTGATCGCGGCGTTGTCATCGCGCTGATGGACCGCCAAACACGTGGCACATTGCCACTTTTCGTCCCATCCGATGTCCTGGACATGCCCACAAAGGTGGCAGGTTTTGCTCGACGGGAACCAGCGGTCAGCGACCACCAGCCGTGACCCGTACCAGCCAGCCTTGTAGGACAGGTGCCGCCGCGGTGTGCCCAGGGCGGCATCGGAGTGCCCGCGCCGTCTGGCGCGAGCCCCCGGGCAGCCCTCTTTGCCGCAGCATCCCGGCAGCGTCCAAACCTTCAACGACGATGCGGCCGTGGGTTTTCGCCAATCGTGTTGTCAGGACGTGCAGGTGATGGGTGCGGGCATCGTTGAGCCGGCGATACAGCCGGGAAATCTCGGTGGTGCGCTCACGGTAGCGCCGTGAGCCTTTCACACAGCGTGAACGGGCCCGCGACACACGCCGTAATTCGCGCAGCGCGGCGTCGAGCGGGCGCGGGTTAGCCACCTGTTCGATCACGAGACCCTCAGCGCTGGCGACCGTCGCCAAACGACGCACACCCACATCGACACCCACCCGCGAACCTGGTCGCGCGACCCCGGGTTGCAGCGGGCGCTGCACCAGCACCCGAGCACTCGCATCCAGGCGAGTGCCGTTGCGGCGCAAGCTGATCGCCAGCACCCGCGCGCGGCCCTTGGCGATGAGTCGCTCGATGCGGCGGGTGCTCTCATGAGTGCGGACGGTGCCGATCACCGGCAAGGCGACATGCCGGCGGTCGGGCTCGAGGCGCATCGCCCCGGTGGTGAACGTCACCCGCTCGGCGTCGCGTCCTTTCTTCTTCAACCGGGGGAAGCCCATCGGCTTGCCCTCGCGTTTGCCCGATCGGGAGCTCTGCCAGTTCCAGTAGGCGTCCACCGCGCCGGCGATGCCATCGGCATATGCCTCTTTCGAGCATTCGGGCCACCACACCGCGCCGGTCTGGCTGTTGACGCACACGTCGTCTTTGACCTGGTTCCAGCGTTTGCGCAACACCGGCAGCGATGGCCTCGCGGTCTTAACACCGGCGGCGTGCCACGCCCGGATATCGGCTTTCAGCGTGGCACACTGAACCGGAATGCCTGCACACACCAGCCGTCGGGCACCTCGAAACGCGGCATCTCAGGCCACCTCCACCTCGTCGGACGCCGCGGCCGCCAGCGCACGCTTGGCCCCGTTCTGCGCAGCGCGTTTGCCAGACAACCGAGCGCACATACTGGTGAGGATCTCGCTCATATCGCCCACCAGGTCCTCATCGACTTCAGCGGAATCGACCACCACCAGCTCACGGCCCTGGGCGCCAAGAGCGGCTTCGACGTACTCAGAGCCAAACCGGCAGAACCGATCCCGATGCTCCACCACGATCCGACTCGCCGTCGGGTCACGCAGCAGCGCAAGGAACTTGCGACGGTGCCCATTCAACGCAGAGCCAACCTCGACAACCACCTTGTCGACCGGGATCTGTTGGGCGGTGGCCCAGGCCGTCACCCGAGCCACCTGCCGATCCAGATCAGCCTTCTGATCGGCCGAGGACACCCGCGCGTAGACGGCCGTGCGCCCTCGTGAGCCAGCCTCGCCGGTCGGCTCGTCCACCAGAATCAGCCGACCCACTCGCCGGGCGGGCACCGGCAACAGCCCGGCGCTAAACCAGCGATACGCACTCACCCGCGCAACACCGTTGCGCTCAGCCCACGCCGCCAGATTCACACTTCTGTTCCTACAGCACACCACTGACAACTACCGACCACTCAACCCCCAAACAGTTGGCAGCCCCCGCATGGCGTGGTTCCGGCGGGGTCGCGTCGCGTAATGTCTTCGGTTATGAGCTCCACCAAGCGCAGATCGGTGACGGTTGCCGCAGTGACGGCCGGCGCGATGTGCGTACCGGTATCACCGGTGACCGCGCACGCCCAGAACGAGCTGCACAACGTCACCTACATCGCCCGGGTCGATGGAGTGGCCCCCGGCAGTCAGGCAACCTTCAGGATCAGTGACACCCAGGTCAACACCGCCACCTTGAGCGCGGTTCCCGGCAACCCGTTCGAGGCCAACACCGTGCTGGCGGATCCGGCGAAAGCGGGCATGCAGGTGGCGATCCACTGGCCGTATTCCGCCAACGTGCACTGCGAGATCGACGTGGACGACACCGTCGCCACGCAGGTCGATCAGTTCGTCAGACCGGTGCCCGGCAGTGCCGATCCGATGAACGGGGTGCTGCCGTGCGGTGCGCCGCTCACCTGAGCGCGAATCTCGGTGTCGGAGCGGGGTTGGGCTAGGGCCGCCAGCCGCTCGTGTCGGCCCACTCCCACGCCCGGTTGTAAGCGGCGTCAAACCACCGCTGTTTCGCCGCGGCGTAGCGAGCGGCATCGCCGCCGCAAGCGGCAACGGCCTGCTGTTTCACGGCCAGAAACTCCGCGCGCACTTCGGGATTGGCTCGCAGCCAGTCCCTGAGCAACAGCGCGAGCTGCTGGTTGGGCCAGCCGGCGACCCGGATATGGACACAGGTCGGCCGGCAGGGATCCGCCGAACCGTGGATCCGCTTGCGCCATAACGTTGGATCGTTACTGTGGTCATAGGACTGTACGGTGCTGCGGGCATCGGCCCGAGCGGTATCGGCGGTGATGCTGGGGATGCGGGGGTAGCCGGCGGGCAGCAGCAGCGAAGCAATGTCGTCGGCCACTGTGAGTGATTCGACGGTGACCTGGACATCAATGGCATTCCTAGCGTCCAGCCCGGGCACCGCTGTCGATCCGATATGGTCCACGCGCAGTGCTTTCTCCCCGCACGCCATTGCAATGCGAGCGAGGATGCGCCGCGCCTGCCGTGGCCACGCCGGGTCGGCGGGCGTCAGTCTCGCCGGCGGCCGAACTACCTGGTGCGCAGTCAGGTTGCGTGTGAACGGAAGTATCCGGTGATCCCACACCGCGCGCGCCGCCGCTATCAGTGCCGGCAAGCTACCCGAGTTCTCCAGCCAGACATCGGCCACCGCCCGGCGCTGTTGGTCATCGGCCTGCGCGGCGATCCTGGCGCGGGCGTCGGCCTCGGTCATGCCGCGTTGTTCGACCAGCCGCCGCACGCGCAGTTCGGCATCGGCGTAGACCACAACCACCAGCGGGAACAGTGGCGCCATGCCGGTTTCCACCAACAGCGGAATATCCTCCACGACAACCGCATCTTCGGGCACGGCCGCGATGATTTCCGCCCGGCGCTTGGCTACCAGCGGATGAACGATCCCATTGAGCGTGGCTCGGCTAGCGTCATCACGGAAAGCTTTGGCCGCCAATGCCTCCCGGTCTAGAGTCCCGTCAGAACGCAGGATATCGGTACCGAACGCGTTGACCAGCGCCGCCAATCCTGCGGTGCCGGGCTCGACCACCTCGCGGGCAATGACGTCGGCGTCGACAACGACCGCGCCGCATTCCGCGAACGTGGCCGACACCACCGACTTACCGGCGCCGATGCCGCCGGTAAGCCCGATGCGCAGCATCCGAGAGCCAGCGGCCGCTATGCGCTGCCGGCGAGCTTCTCTCGCAACGCGGCCAGTTGGGCGTCGCTGGCTAGGCCCCCACTGGTGCTGTCGCCGGACTGCGGGCTGTTGGCCGGTGGCTGGCCCGCATCGGCACGTGCGGCAGCGTCCGCGGCGGCGGCGAATTTCTCCATCTGGGCGGTGTGCATCTTGTGCCGGCGCTCGGCCTCGGCGTAGCGCGCCTCCCACTCAGCACGCTGCTTTTCAAAGCCCTCGAGCCATTCGTTGGTTTCCGGATCGAACCCCTCGGGGAAGATGTAGTTGCCCTGCTCGTCGTAGCTGTCGGCCATGCCGTACTTGGCCGGGTCGAACTCTTCGGTGTAGTCCTCGTTAGCCTGTTTGAGCGACAAGGAAATCCGGCGGCGGTCCAGATCGATGTCGATGACCTTGACCATCACCTCGTCGCCGACACTGACCACCTGGTCGGCGACCTCGATGTGCCGCTCCGACAACTCGGAGATATGCACCAGGCCCTCGATGCCCTCCTCGACGCGGACGAACGCACCGAAAGGCACCAGTTTGGTGACCTTACCGGGAACGATCTGGCCGATCGCGTGCGTGCGGGCGAAATGCCGCCACGGATCTTCTTGAGTCGCTTTGAGCGACAACGACACCCGTTCCCGATCCATATCGACGTCGAGCACCTCGACGGTGACCTCGTCACCGACCTGCACCACCTCGGAGGGGTGGTCGATGTGCTTCCAGGACAGCTCGGAGACGTGCACCAAACCGTCGACACCCCCGAGATCGACGAACGCGCCGAAGTTGACGATCGACGACACCACGCCTTTTCGGATGGCGCCCTTTTGCAGCTGGTGGAGGAACTCGGTGCGCACCTCGGACTGGGTCTGCTCCAGCCAGGCCCGCCGCGACAACACCACGTTGTTGCGGTTCTTGTCCAGCTCGATGATCTTGGCCTCGAGTTCCCGACCGAGGTAGGGCTGCAGATCGCGGACCCGCCGCATCTCGACCAGCGACGCCGGCAAGAAGCCGCGCAACCCGATGTCGAGGATCAGGCCACCTTTGACAACCTCGATGACGGTGCCCTTGACCGCCTCGTCCTTCTCCTTGAGCGCCTCGATGGTGCCCCAAGCGCGCTCGTACTGGGCGCGCTTCTTGGACAGGATCAGCCGGCCGTCCTTGTCCTCCTTGGTCAGCACCAGGGCTTCGACCTTGTCGCCGACGGACACCACCTCATGGGGGTCGACGTCGTGTTTGATCGACAACTCGCGCGCGGGGATGACCCCTTCGGTTTTGTAGCCGATGTCCAACAGGACCTCGTCACGGTCGACCTTGACAATGGTCCCTTCCACGATGTCGCCATCGTTGAAGTATTTGATCGTCTTGTCGATGGCGGCGAGAAAGTCCTCGCTCGAGCCGATGTCGTTGACGGCGACCTGGGGCGAGGTGACGGAGGGACTTGGCATATTGTTGGGGTGCTCCGGGCAGGCGTGGTCGTAGGGACAAATGGAGTTACCCGTCGAGGCTACTCGACTCGGCGCAGCCGGGCCAAACCCGGCCCGGTGCGCCGCGGATACCGCTACGGCGAAGTGGGGGCGCACAGCTCGCCCGGGCCTGTCCGCGGGCCTGTCGAACCCGGCCTATTGACTACCGCCGGAGCCCGCCGGCAGACACCGGCTTTGCGCGGGCTCAGTGCGCTTCGTGGGCTTAGTGCGCGGCGGCGTCCCAGCTGCGGCCATAGCCCACCGACACCTCCAACGGCACCTCCAGCGGGTAGGCGCTGCCCATCTTGTCGCGCACCAGCGCCTCGAGGCGCTCGCGCTCCCCGGGGGCGACTTCGAACAGCAGTTCGTCGTGGACCTGCAGCAACATGCGCGACGCCAGGCCGGCCGCTTTCAGTGCCTTGTCGACCCCGATCATGGCCACCTTGATGATGTCGGCCGCGCTGCCCTGAATCGGCGCGTTGAGCGCCGCGCGCTCGGCGGCTTCGCGCACCTGGCGGTTGGTGCTGTGCAGCTCGGGCAGGTAGCGCCGGCGACCCAATATGGTCGAGGTGTAGCCGTCCTTGCGGGCCTGCTCCACCACGGCGTGCAGGTAATCGCGCACCCCGCCGAACCGGGCGAAGTACGTCTCCATCTGGGCTTTCGCCTCTTCGGTGGAGATCTTCAGCTGGGCGGACAGCCCATAAGCGCTCAGCCCGTAGGCCAGCCCGTAGGACATCGCCTTGACGCGGCGCCGCAATTCGGGCGTCACCTCCCCGATCGGCACCCCGAATGCCCGCGACGCGACGAAGGAATGCAGGTCCTCCCCGGTGCGGAAGGCCTCGATGAGGCCCGCGTCACCCGAAAGATGCGCCATGATGCGCATCTCGATCTGGCTGTAGTCCGCACTCATCAGCTCGGCAAAGGGGCCGTTGGGTCCGCTGCCGACGACGAATGCGTCGCGGATCTGGCGCCCAGCCTCGGTGCGGATCGGGATGTTCTGCAGGTTCGGCTCGGTCGAGGACAGTCGGCCCGTCGCCGCGATCGTCTGGTTGAACGTGGTATGGATGCGCCCGTCGTCGGCGACCGAATTCAGCAGCCCGTCGACCGTGACTTTCAGCCTGGTGGCGTCCCGGTGCGCGAGCAAGTGCTCGAGGAACGGGTGCCCGGTCTTGTCGAACAGCGACTGCAGGGCGTCGGCGTCGGTGGTGTAGCCGGTCTTCGTCCGCTTGGTTTTCGGCATCTCCAGCTCGTCGAACAGCACGGCCTGCAACTGCTTGGGTGAGCCGAGGTTGATCTGCTTGCCGATCACGGCGTACGCCGCTTCGGCGGCGTCGCGGATCTGGTGGGCGAACCGGCTTTGCAGGCTGCTCAGCAGGTCTATGTCGACCGCGATGCCGGCGGCCTCCATGCCCGCCAGCACCCGTTGCACGGGCAGCTCCATCTCCACCAGCAACCTGGTGGAGTCGATGCGGGCCAGCTCCGCGTCCAGCGCGTCGGCCAGGTCCGCGACCGCCCGAGCCCGCAGGATCGTGGTCCGCACCGCTTGGCTGTCGGGCTTGCCGACGGCTTCGATGCTATCGAGAAGCGAAAGCTGCTGCGGCTCAGAACTTTCCGCGCGCAGCTCCCGGCGCAGGTAACGCAGCGAAAGGTCATCGAGCGTGAAGCTGCGCTGCCCCGGGCGAACCAGGTAGGCGGCCAGCGCGGTGTCGGAGGTGACGCCGTTCAGCGTCCAGCCCCGTCCGGCGAGGTCGTGGATGGCCGGCTTGGCCTCGTGCAGCGCCTTGGGTTTCTCCGGATCGCGCAGCCAGGCCGCCAGCGCCGCGTCGTCGTCGGGGGTCAGGGTGGTGGTGTCGATGTAACCGCCGTCACCGTCGGCGGCCGCGATCGCGAGCGCGGTGGCGTCCGCGCCGTAAGGCACGTGCGTGCCGACCACCGCCAACCCGGATCGGCGCCCATCGCTGGCGTGCTCGGCCAACCACCGCCCGACGGCGCCGGGCGCCAGCGCCGCGCCGCGGACCTCGAACCCCTCCTCGACCTCCGGCTCGACGGCGGCCAGCGTTTCGAACAGCCGGTCGCGAAGCACCCGGAATTCCAGCTGGTCGAACAGCCGGTGGATCGCGTCGCGGTCCCACGGCTGCAGCCGCAGCGTGTCCGGTGTCTGCGGCAGCGGCACGTCCCGGATCAGGCGGGTGAGCTCGCGGTTGCGCACCACCCCGGCCAGGTGCGCCCGCAAAGCGTCACCCACCTTGCCGCGCACCGAGTCGACGTTGTCCACCAGGGCCTGCAGCGAGCCGTATTCGGCGATCCATTTCGCGGCGGTCTTCTCGCCCACCCCGGGGATGCCGGGCAAGTTGTCGCTTGGGTCGCCGCGCAGCGCGGCAAAGTCCGGGTACTGCTCGGGGGTGAGCCCGTATTTTTCGACGACGGCCTCGGGGGTGAAGCGGGTCAGCTCGCTGACGCCCTTGCGCGGGTAGAGCACGGTCACGTCGTCGCTCACCAGTTGCAGCGCGTCGCGGTCACCGGTGACCACCAATACCCGGTACCCCTCGTCTTCGGCCTGGGTGGCCAGCGTCGCGATGATGTCGTCGGCCTCGAAGCCCGGCTCGGCCAGCACGGTGATGCCCAACGCGGCCAGCACCTCCTTGGTGATCTCGATCTGGCCGTGGAACTCATCCGGGGTGGCCGAGCGGTTGGCCTTGTACTGCGGGTAGCGGTCGGAGCGAAAGGTCTGGCGCGACACATCGAACGCCGCGGCCACGTGTGTCGGGGATTCGTCACGCAGCAGGTTGATCAGCATCGCGGTGAACCCGTAGACGGCGTTGGTGGTTAGCCCACCGGCGGTCTTGAAGTTCTCCGCAGGCAGGGCGTAGAAGGCGCGGTACGCCAGCGAATTACCGTCCAGCAACAGCAGGGTGGGTTTTTCCTCGGGGGCGGTTGCGCCACCCGGGACCCGCGGAAGCCGGGTGGGTGGGGCGTTGGCTGGGCTCACGGCCCCACTCTATGCACTGGGGCCGGCATCGCACGCGGCATCGGCGCCCCGGTGATCCCCGCAGGGCGCACGGGTCCACGGCGGTAGGGCCCGCCGCGGTGCCCGCTAAGGTGGGTGGCGATGGCACCCGCGCGAACCCTCGTCGTCACGGTCAAACCCGGCAGCCGCAAGGGACCGCTGGTCGAAGTCGGCGACGACGGCGCGCTGACGGTCTACGTGCGCGAGCCCGCCGCTGACGGCAGGGCCAACGAGGCCGTTATCCGGTTGTTAGCCGAACGCCTGCAGGTGCCGCGCAGTCGGGTACGGCTGGTCTCCGGGATGACATCGCGCGTCAAACGATTCCGGGTCGCGGGTTAGCGCTCGCCCGGCGGTGACGCGTCGTTGGCGGTGCCGAGGGTGTCTAGCACGACTTCGGCCACCCGTTTCATGGTGGTGCGGCGGTCCATGGCCGCGCGCTGGATCCACCGGAACGCCTCCGGCTCGGTCATGCCCTGTTTGGCCTGCAGCAGGCCTTTGGCCCGTTCGACGAGCTTGCGGGTTTCCAGCCGGTCCGCGAGCGTCGCGACCTCGCGTTCCAGCGCCGTGATCTCGGCAAACCGGCTGACCGCCAGCTCGATTGCGGGAACGAGGTCGCCGACGGTGAACGGCTTGACCAGGTAGGCCATCGCTCCCGCGTCGCGGGCCCGTTCCACCAGGTCGCGCTGGCTGAACGCGGTCAGCATGACGATCGGCGCGAGGCGCTTGCGGGCGATCTCCGAGGCGGCATCGATCCCGTCCCGCCGTGGCATCTTGACGTCCATGATCACCAGATCGGGTTTGAGCCGCCCGGCCAAATCCACGGCTTCCTGCCCGTCACCGGCTTCCCCAACGACGTCATAGCCCTCTTCCCGCAACATCTCGGCCAAATCGAGCCGGATGAGCGCCTCGTCCTCGGCGATCAGAACTCGGCGGCAGCTGGCGGCATCGGTCGTCGGGCCGGTCATGAGCACATTGTGGCAGCGCAAGGCGGCTCTCGCCGACCCCGGGCTGGCGAGCGACCGGCGATCGCACGCATCCTCTAAGGTGGGGAGCCGGAGCCGACTGGGCCCTCGTATCCCAACTGGCAGAGGAACGGGACTCAAAACCCCGACAGTGTGGGTTCGAATCCCACCGAGGGCACGACGGTATACCAACGGTCAACCCCATGCTCTACACCATCGGCCACGGCGCGAAGACCGCCGCGGAGCTCACCGCCCTGCTGCGTGAGCACGGCATCGACCTGGTGGTCGACGTGCGAAGCTTTCCGGGGTCCCGGCGCAACCCCGACGTGTCCAAGCAGGCAATGGCGCACTGGCTAGGCGTCGCGGGCATTGGCTACCGCCACGAGCCCGGGCTCGGTGGACGGCGTAAGCCGCCGCTCGCCCCGATACCGCGGGACCAGTGGTGGCGCAACCCGGCGTTCGCCAACTACGCCGCCCACACCCGCACGCCCGCTTTTCGCGCCGCCTACCAGCGGCTGCTGCAGGATGCCGGCAGCGCCCAGGTGGCCATCATGTGCGGGGAGCCGATCTGGTGGCGCTGCCACCGCCGGATGATCGCGGACCTGGCCACCCGCGACGGCCACCCGGTGTACCACATCATGCCTAACGGCGCGCTGGCAGCGCACCGCCCGTCGCAGTGGCTGGCCGTGGACCTGCCGGTTGAGCCGTGCCGACCCGCCGACACCGGCGGGTCCAGCGGTTAGGCTCGGTTAGGCTTTTGCCGTGGCCGCTGACAACTGCGGTATCCCCCAGGCAGCGGGTTCGCTGCCCGCGCCGGGCGGTGTCGCGGCAGTGCCGGCCCGCTCGCGCGCCCGCGTCCGGCACTACGCCGACAACGCCGCACGCCGGCGGCGGGTGCTCAACGTCAGCGCCGCGCTCGCGGTGGCGGTCAGCGGGATCTTGATCGCCCTCGGTTTCTTTGCCCAGCCCGTGGTCTGGTGGGTTCAGGCGATCAGCCTGGTCGCGGCCGCGATCTTCGCGGCGGTCCCGCTGCTGCACCGGTTCGGGGCACTGGTCGCGCCGCTGACCTTTTTCGGCACGGCGTATGTGGCGATCTTCATCAACTGCGTGAACGTGGGCACCGGCTCGGGTTTGCAGTTTTTCTTCCTGGTCGCGGCCTGCCTGGTGGTGCTGCAGCTGGGCATCGAGCGTATCGCCCTGGCGGGCGCACTGGCGGCCGTTGCCGCCGGTTTGGTGATCGCCCTCGAATTCCTGGTCCCCCGCGACACCGGGCTTCGGCCCGCCTGGGTGCAGCCGCTGGGCTTCGTCCTAACCACCGTCTCCGCGTGCGTGATGGTGGTGGTCACGGTGTGGTACGCGCTGCGCGACGCCGCCCGCGCCGAAGCGGCCATGGAGGCGGAATACGAACGATCCGAGGCGCTGCTGGCCAACATCATGCCGGCCAGCATCGCCGAACGGCTGAAAGACCCGGCCCACGGCATCATCGCCGACAAGTACGACGAGGCCTCGGTGCTCTTCGCCGACATCGCCGATTTCACCGCGAAGGCAAGCGATATGGCGCCGGACAGCCTGATCCGGTTCCTCGATCGGGTGTACAGCGAGTTCGACACGCTGGTCGAACGGCACGGCCTGGAGAAGATCAAAGTCAGCGGTGACTCCTACATGGTGGTCAGTGGCGTTCCCCACCCGCGACCCGATCACGTCGAGGCGCTGGCGGAGCTGGCGCTCGACATGGCCGATGCTGCGGGCAAGCTGCGGGACGCGGACGGCAATGGCTTGCCGCTGCGCATCGGTCTTGCCACCGGTCCGGTGGTCGCCGGTGTCGTGGGTTCGCGCCGCTTCTTTTACGACGTGTGGGGCGACGCGGTCAACGTGGCATCGCGGATGGAGGCCACCGACTCGGTCGGGTCGATTCAAGTGCCCGAAGCGGTCTACGAACGGCTGAAAAACGACTTCGTGCTGCGAGCGCGGGGCCGCGTCGAAGTCAAGGGAAAGGGCGTTCTGCGCACGTGGTATCTCACCGGCCGCAAAGCTGACACCGGTTCGGCCGGGCCGCGGGCACGCCGTCAAGCCGCGCGCCTCTGAAGTGGGGCTCCGTCGATCCGGCGCGGCGACCCGAGGCGTGTGGGACACTTTGTGCATGCACCCCCGCGGAGTCCCAATCTTGTTGCCGCATCTGTGGAAGTCCGCCCTGATATCGGGCATCCTGGCGCTGGCCCTTGGCATTGTGGTATCGGTCTGGCCGGGAATATCGATCCTAGTCGCCGCCATCGTGTTTGGGGCTTACCTGCTGATCAGCGGTATCGCGCAGGTGTTTTTCGCATTCAGCCTGCAGGTGTCCGCCGGCGGGCGGGTGCTGCTGTTCATCAGCGGGGCGGCGTCGCTGGTGCTGGCGCTGCTGTGCTTTCGCAGTCTTGCGAACTCGGTTTTGCTGCTGGCGATCTGGATTGGGGTTGGCTTCATCTTCCGGGGGGTGGCGACCTCGGTCTCCGCGATTGGCGAGCCGGCGCTGCCGGGCCGCGGCTGGACGATATTCCTCGGCGTGATCAGCCTGTTAGCCGGCATCGTGATGCTGGCCGCTCCGTTTGCGTCCTTGGAGATCCTGACGCTGGTCGTGGGGATCTGGCTGGTCGTCATCGGGGTGTTCGAGGTGGTGTCGGCGTTCGGCATGCGCGCCGCGTTCAAGGCGATCACCAGGGCTGTGCCCGGCACCGCGTCGCAGGAGTCGCAGGAGGCGTCGCCGTGACCGGCCCTGCCGTGATCTGGGTGACGTGGGCGCCCGCGACCCCAGAGTCATCTACTACAATTCGTCGTAGCATTGCGCACCCGGGAGAGGGCATATGAATGTCGTCGACATGTCACGGTGGCAGTTCGGCATCACCACCGTCTACCACTTCATCTTCGTGCCGCTCACCATGGGTTTGGCCCCGATCCTGGCGGTGATGCAGACGGCGTGGATGGTGACCGGCAACACCGCCTGGTATCGCCTCACCAAGTTCTTCGGCAAGTTGTTTTTGATCAACTTCGCCATCGGTGTGGCGACCGGGATCGTGCAGGAGTTCCAGTTCGGCATGAACTGGAGCGAGTACTCCCGCTTCGTCGGGGACATCTTCGGCGCCCCGCTGGCGTTCGAGGGGTTGATCGCGTTCTTCTTCGAGTCGACGTTCATCGGGCTGTGGATCTTCGGCTGGGGCCGGCTGCCCCGGTGGCTGCACCTGGCGACGATCTGGATCGTGGCGATCGGGGTGGAAACGTCCGCGTTTTTCATCATCGCCGCCAACGCCTTCATGCAGCACCCGGTCGGGGCCCGCTTCAACCCGCGCACCGGCCGCGCCGAACTGACCGACTTCGCTGCCCTGTTGACCAACAACACCGCCATCTGGGCGTTTTTGCACACCCTTACCGCCGCGTTACTCACTGGCGGCGTGTTCGTCGCCGGGGTCTCGGCCTGGTTGATGGTCCGCTCGCATAGGCACGCCGCCGACGCCGCCGAGCAGGCGCGCACCATGTTCCGCCCGGCCACCATCGCCAGCAGCCTGCTCGTTCTCGTCACGGCGGTGCTGTTGCTGATTCCCACCGGTGACACCCAGGGCAAACTGATGTTTCGCCAGCAGCCGATGAAAATGGCCTCGGCCGAGTCGTTGTGCCACACCGAAACCGATCCGAGCTTTTCGATTCTGACCATCGGCACCCACAACAACTGCGAAAGCGTCACCCGTGTGGTCACGGCGCTGTACGTCCTGCCGTTTTTAGCCGAAGGCAAGTTCAGCGGGGTCACCCTGCAGGGTGTGGAGGATCTGCAGCGGCAGTACCAGACCCGTTTTGGCCCCGGAGACTACCGGCCGAACCTGTTCGTGACCTATTGGTCGTTCCGGATCATGATCGGCTTGCTGGCGATCCCGGTGCTCTTCGCGCTGGCGGCGCTGTGGGTGACCCGCCGGGGCCGGATCCCCGATCAGCGGTGGCTGGGCCGGTTCGGTGTCCTTAGCATTCCCACCCCATTTCTGGCGTGCGAGGCGGGGTGGGTGTTCACCGAGATGGGCCGCCAGCCGTGGGTGGTCGCGCCCAACCCAACCGGCGACCAGGCGGTGCGCCTCACCGTGAACGCCGGGGTCTCCCATGTCGCGCCCCCGACGGTGCTGACGTCGTTGGTGGTGTTCACCCTCGTCTACGGGGTGCTGGCGGTGCTCTGGTTCTTCTTGATGCGCCGGTACGTGATCGAAGGCCCGCAGGAACACGACGCCGAGCCCGCGCCGGCGCGGCCGCCCGGCGAGGCCGAGGCGGCGCCGCTATCGTTCGCGTACTGAAAGGGGTTGAGTCACAGTGGGATTGCAGCACCTGTGGTTCGTGATCATCGCGGCGCTGTTTCTGGGGTTTTTGGTCCTCGAGGGTTTCGACTTCGGCGTGGGCATGCTGATGGCGCCGTTCGGGATGATCGGCGGGGGCGATCCCGAGCCTCGCCGGCGCGCGCTGCTCAACACCATCGGCCCGGTGTGGGACGGCAATGAGGTGTGGGTGATCGTTGCGGGCGCCGCGATGTTCGCGGCGTTTCCGAACTGGTATGCCGCGGTGTTCTCGGCGCTGTATCTCCCGCTGCTGGCGATCCTGTTCGGGATGATCGTGCGCTCCGTCGCCATCGAGTGGCGCGGCAAGATCGACGACCCGAAATGGCGTGCCTGGGCCGATTTCGGCATCGCGGCCGGATCCTGGCTGCCCGCGGTGCTGTGGGGGGTGGCGTTCGCGATCCTGGTGCGCGGACTGCCGATCGACGCGGCGCACCGGGTGCGTCTGGCGCTCGGCGATGTGCTCAACGCCTACACGCTGCTCGGTGGGCTGGCAACGGCGGCGCTGTTTCTGTTCTACGGCGCGGTGTTCAGCGCGCTGAAAACCGGAGGATCGGTGCGCGAGACCGCGTTTCGGTTCGCCCGATGGCTCTCCGCGCCGGCCGTGGTGCTAGCGGGCGGTTTTGGGCTGTGGACCCAACTGGCCTACGGCAAGCCCTGGACGTGGCTGGCGCTGGGGGTCGCGGTGGTCGCGCTGCTCACCGCGGTCACCCTGATATGGCTGCGCCGCAGCGAGGGCGCGGCGTTTGTCGCGATGACCGTGGTGATCGCCGGCGTGGCGGCGCTGCTGTTCGGGTCGCTGTACCCGAATCTGCTGCCGTCCACACTCAACCCGGAGTGGAGCGTGACGATCTACAACGGCTCGTCGACCGGCTACACCCTGAAGATCATGACCTGGGCGTCGCTCGCGTTGGTTCCTCTTGTCATCGGCTATCAGGGATGGACCTATTGGGTGTTCCGGCAACGAATTTCGGCTGAGCAGATACCTCCGTCGACCGGTCTGGCGAGGCACGCGTCCTGAGCGCCACCAGCCACGCCCCCTTCGACCCGCGGCTGTGGCGGGCTTCTTTCGCGCTGCGCCGGTTTTTGCTCGCCACGCTGGCCTGCGGTGTGGTGATCTCGGGCTGTGCCGTCACGTCGGCGATCGTGCTGGCGCACGTGGTGGCCGGCGTCATCACCGATCCATCCCGACGCAGCCTGCGCTGCTGGCTGTGGCCGCTGTCGGTCCTGGTGCTGGTGTGGGGAATTCGCACCGCAACCCGCTGGATTCAGGCGAGCCTGGGTCAGCGCGGCGCCAGCGCGACGATCGCCGAGCTCACCGCTGGGGTGTTGACGGCGGTAACGGCCCAAGAGCCCAGGACGTTGGCCGCCCGCCGCGACCTCGCCGCGGCGGTGGTGACGCGGGGCCTTGACGGGTTGCGTCCCTACTTCACCGCGTACCTGCCGTCGTTGATGCTGGCGGCGATCCTGACCCCGGCGACCGTCGCGGTGATCGCGGTCTACGACGTGAAATCGGCGCTGATCGCGGTGATCACGCTTCCGCTGATACCGATGTTCATGGTGTTGATCGGCCTGGCAACCGCTGACCGCTCAGCGGCCGCGCTGGCTGCGATGACCACGCTGCAGGCCCGGCTGCTGGATCTGATCGCCGGCATCCCAACGCTGCGGGCTCTCGGGCGCGCCACCGGACCCGAACACCGCATCACGGAACTGGCTGGCGCTCACCGCCGCTCGGCGATGGCGACGTTGCGCATGGCGTTTCTGTCCGCGCTGGTGCTCGAGCTGCTCGCCACCTTGGGCGTAGCCCTGATCGCGGTGAGCATCGGCCTGCGGTTGGTGTTCGGCGGGATGAGTCTGCCGACCGGGCTGACGGTGTTGTTGCTGGCACCGGACGTGTACTGGCCGTTGCGGCGTATCGGCGTGGAATTTCACGCCGCCGAGGATGGCAGAGCCGCAGCCGACAAAGCCTTCGCGCTCATCGAAACCCCGGCCACCGCGCCGCGGGGCCGGCGCCCGGTGTCCGCGCAAGGCGCGGTGATCCACATCGAGCGGCTGACCGTCGCGGGTCGTGACGGGCCCGCGCCGCGTGACCTTACCGCGGAGATCCGCCCCGGCGAGGTGACCGTGCTGACCGGGCCGAACGGCGCGGGGAAAAGCACGACCCTGCAGGCGATCGCGGGGCTGACGCCACCAACGTCGGGGCGCATCAGCGTGGCCGGGGTCGACATCGCCGACCTTGACCCGGCCGCCTGGTGGCGGCAGCTGTCCTGGCTGCCACAGCGCCCGGTGCTGATCCCGGGCTCCATCACCGACAATCTGACATTGTTCGGCGGCCTGCAAGATATCGACGCTGCCTGTGCGGCATCGGGATTTGACTCTGTGCTGAAGGAACTGCCCGAGGGGCTGCACACCGTTCTCGGGCGCGGGGGCGCCGGACTGTCGTTGGGCCAGCGGCAACGGCTCGGCCTCGCCCGCGCGCTCGGATCACCCGCCCCGGTGCTGCTGCTCGACGAGCCGACCGCCCACCTGGACGCCGACGCCGAGGACCGGGTGCTGCGGGCCATCGCGGCGCGGGCGCGAGCCGGCGCAACCGTGGTGGTCGTCGGTCATCGTGCTCGCGTCCTGGCGGCCGGTGACCAGGTCATCGAGGTGGCCGGGGGCGAAGTGCGTCATGCGCCGGTCTGATCCGCTGCCGGTGGCGGTGCGCCTGCTGCGCCCCCGCTTGCCCCGCTTGCTGCTCGCCCTGGCGCTGGGGGCGGCGTCGCTGGCCAGCGCGCTGGCGCTCGCCGGGGTGTCGGCCTGGCTGATCACCCGCGCCTGGCAGATGCCCCCGGTGCTGGACCTGACGATCGCGGTCGTCACGGTGCGGGCGCTGGCGATTTCCCGGGGTGTGCTGCACTACTGTGAGCGACTGGCCGCCCACGATACCGCGCTGCGCGGGGCCGGCGCCGCCCGCGCCCAGGTCTATCGCCGGCTCGCCCACGGACCCGCGGACGCCGCGGTCCGGCTGCACAGCGGCGAGCTGCTCGCGCGGGTGGGAACCGATGTCGACGAGCTGGCCAACGTGCTGGTGCGCGCCCTGCTCCCGATCGGCGTGGCCGCCGTGCTGGCCCTGGCGGCGACCGCGGTTATCGCCGCGATCTCCCCGCCGGCGGCGGGAGTGGTAGCGCTCTGCCTGCTCACCGCCGGAGTGGTAGCGCCCTGGGTGGCCGCCCGGGCCGCCACAGCCCAGGAAGCGGTTGCCCGCGAGCATCATTCCGCACGGGACGTGGCCGCGATGATCGCGCTGGAGCATGCGCCCGAACTGCGTGTCGCCGGCACCCTGCCGGCGATCCTCGCCGAGTCGCGCCGCCGCCATGATGACTGGGGTGTTGCGGTCGACACCGCCGCGCGACCGGCGGCCATCGCCGAGGCGATGCCCACCGCGGCGATCGGTGTCAGCGTCCTCGGTGCGGTCGTGGCCGGAATCGGACTGGCCTCCGCGGTGGCACCCACCACCCTGGCGGTGCTGATGCTGCTGCCGCTATCCGCGTTCGAGGCGACGGTGCCGTTGCCGGCCGCTGCCGTGCAGCTGGCCCGCTCACGGATCGCGGCGCGCCGATTGCTCGACCTCACCGGCCCCGCGCCGAAGGACCCGGTGCCGGCGGCTAAGGCGACCACTATCGCAGCACCGGCACCGCCGCGCCCCGCCCGCTGGCTGCGCGCCGAGGTATGCACCCGGCATCCGGCAAACCGGGTGCGCATCGACCTGGAGCCGGGCGCCAGGCTGGCGGTCACCGGAGCCAGCGGCTCGGGCAAGACAACGCTGCTGATGACACTCGCTGGCCTGCTGGCGCCGCAACACGGTCAGGTGTCGCTGGGCGGCATCCCCTTGAGTCTGCTCTGTGAAAGCGAATTACGCAGCGCTATAACCTTTTTCGCTGAGGATGCGCATATCTTCGCCACCACCGTGCGGGACAACCTGTTGGTTGCTCGCGGAGACCGTCGCGACGAGGAGCTGACGGCGGCGTTGCGACGCGTCGGCCTCGGCCGGTGGTTGGACGACCTGCCCGAAGGGCTCGATACCATGTTGACCGGTGGGGCGCAGGCCCTATCGGCCGGTCAGCGCCGCCGCCTGCTGTTGGCGCGGGCGGTGATCTCCACGGCCCAGATCGTGTTGCTCGACGAGCCGGCCGAGCATCTGGACGCGGCCGACGCGCACGTTGTGCTGCGCGGCCTGCTGGATCCGACCGGCGGACTGATGGCCCCGGAGCGAACGGTCGTGGTGGCCACTCATCATTTGCCTCCCGACATCCGATGTCAGCAACTACGAGTCGGTCCACCCGGGTACGCTGACCTTCGATCCGCCGGCACCGATGGGAGCGCAAGCCATGACAGAATCCGCGGGCAGCTCCGCAGATAAACCCTCCGACGGATCGGCGGATAAGCCCGAAACCCCCACAAGGCCACCGGAAACCCCGCCGCCACCGGCGCACTGGCCGGCCGGCGGCGGGTACCCGCCGCCGGCCTACCCGAATGCGCAGGTCCCCTATCCCGGGGGCTATCCGCCGCCCCCGTGGCAACCGTATCCCGGCTATTCCCCGCCCCCGGCCACCCCGAAAAATGGGCTGGGCATCGCATCGCTGGTCATCGCGATCGTCGCGCTGATGCTGGTGTGGTCGGTGCTCGGCGGTGTGCTCGTGGGCGCCACCGCCGCGGTCATCGGGCTCGTCGCGCGCAGACGGGTCACGCGAGGTGAAGCCACCAACGGTGGGGTGGCGGTCGCGGGGGTCGTGCTGGGCGTCCTCGCGATTGTCGTCGGCTTGATCTTCGTCGCGATCTGGATGGGCCTGTGGCGCGAAGCCGGCGGCGGCGACTACCTCACCTGCCTGCAGAAGGCCGGCTCGGACCCCGTTAAACAGCAACGGTGCGTGGATCGGTTCCGAGAGCACATCCAAGAGAAATTCAGCATCACACCGGCACCCGCGCCGTCACGGTAATCGGTCTGCGGGCATCAGAGCCGGCGCCAGCGCGGCATGAACTCCAGCGATAACAGCACGCAAATCAGCGGGACCAGCTGGGTCAGTGACACCAGCGCGTAGCGCCGCTCACCCAGTGAGTGGAACTTACGCAGATACCGCCACAGCGACTCCAGCGCGATCAGCGGGTCAAGAAGACGGATCAGCACGTAAAAAAGGCCGCGCACACAGCCACGCCGCCTGGCGTCGAAGAGCTCCGGGAATGCCGCGAACGCCAAGGATACCCGCCGCGCACCGGCGTTTCTGGCCGCTGTCACCATGTCGATGCTCAGCCGCTCATCGATGCCGTTGGGGGCTCCACGGCGCCGCCAGGGGGCGTCGAGGGTGATGTCGCTGCCGCCACCGGCGGTCGCGTAGCGCTGGAAGCCCTGGACCCGTCCGGATGCATCCCTGGCGAGGATCAGCAGGATTCCCGGGTATCGGCCCTCAAGCGCCCCGTCGAGGTTCATGCAAAATCCGCGTTGGAAGTGCGCCCCGCTGACGGACGCCCGGACCACGGCGGTCAGCTCCGCCCGTCGCCGATCGTCAAGCCCCTGCTCAGCCACGATCTCGGTGGTGATACCGAAGTTATGGGTGCGCTGTACCGCCTGGCGCAGGTTGCGAAACTTACGCCCGCTCATCTCGAAGCCAGACACGTCGATGACGACGTCCCGCCCGATCGGTATCTGGCGCAGCGGCCGGCCGATGACCGTCGGGTCGCTCCACAACCCCAGCCGCCGCTCGCTGCAGGCCAGCACCACAATCCGCCAGCCGCGGGCATGACACCTGGCGGCGAAATCGGCGACCAACTGCGGGAACTGCGTTTCGTCGCCGATCGGATCGCCGCTGACCACCGCATACCCGAGGCGCGTTCGATACGCCAGCGCCGCGGCGCCGTCAGCGCTGAAGTGATAGCACTTGCGGGCCTGCATGGCAAACGGCGCCAGCGGGTCCCCGCTGGTGGCGTTGACCAGCGCCCACACCCGAGCCAGGTCGCCGGGCTGCGGGCGTGCCGACGTGGGCCACATCAGCGCCAGCCCCGACCCGGCGACCAGCACATCACCGGGAAGATCAAGGGACAGCGCATGCGCGCCCAGCCCGGCGACCACCAAGCCGGCGGCGACGACCGCGTGCGTCGCCGTGACCGGTCGGTGCAAAAAGATACCGCGGGCGAACAATGCCGCCGCCGCTAAAGCCGTCAGGGACCATTCCAGCCGGCCGGCCGGCTGCCAGCGCGCGTGCTCATGGGTAACCACGGCGACCAGCCAGCACGCCGCTCCCAGCAGGGCCACGGCACCGATCCCCCGCGCTGCGGGCGAGTCGACGTGCACGATGACACGCTCGCGGGTGCGCAGCCCCGGAGCGGCGTCGACAAACAGCCGGTTCACCCCCACCCCCACGTGCCGTACCCCACTGTGCCCCGCCCCACCACTGAAACGTTACCCCTGATCACGGCCGTCGCTGGGCGTGACGGATAGCGCGACAGCATCGTCGTGCCGCGGCCACCGGCGAGCCTGCCGACCGCTAGCGGCCAGCGCCCGGGAAGTACTTCACGACGCCTTCCTGCACCACGGTCGCGACGAGTCGGCCCGAACGATCGAAGAAATGCCCCGTACCCAGCGCGCGCGAATCCGCGGCCACCGGTGACGACGTCGAGTACAACACCCAATCGCCGAAGTCGACCGGCCGATGAAACCACACCGAGTGGTTGGTGGTCGCGGCAAAGATCCGGTCAAAGCCCCACGACAGCCCGTGCGTGGTGATAACCGAGTCCAGCACCGTGGTATCCGACGAATACACCATCGCCGCGGTGTGCAGCACCGGGTCATCGGGCATGACACCCCCGGCCTTAACCCAAACCCGGTTGAAGGTCAGCCGCTCGCCTTTGGCGCGCATCACCCACGTTGGGTCGTTGGTGTAGCGCCAATCGATCGGCTGCAGCGCATTGACGAACAACGGAACGGTGTCCTCGTAGCCGCGCAGCAGCTCCGTGATCGGCGGCAGGGTGTCCGGCGGGGCGACGTCGGGCGGATCGATACCGTGCTCGAGGCTGCGGCCGCCGGAGAGATACGAGATCATCGCCGACGCCAGCAGGGTGCCGTCCTGCGTCGCGTCCACTCGCCGGTTGGCGAAACGGCGCTCGTCACGCAGCCGTGTCACCCGAAATTCGATGTCCTTGGCGGTATCGCCGCCGTTGATGAAATGCACCGACAGCGCGGTGGGCGGCAGCTCGCGGGTCAGGGTGCGGCTGGCCGCGACGAACGATTGTGCCATCAGCTGGCCGCCGAATGTCCGCGGCGGATTCTTGCTCGGATGCGAGCCGATGAACAAGTCGTCGGCGATCGGACTGAGATCCAAGACCGCCAGCAGCTGCTCGAAGTCCGACGCTGTTTGCTGTTCCCTCATTGCTGGCCGTACCGGCCCTCCCCGCGACCGTCCACGGCGCGCATCGTCGCCGGAGCGGGTCGCAGATCAGGGCCGCAGATTAGACGTCCTCCTCGCCGATGCGGTGCACATGAATCAGGTTCGTTGAGCCTACTGTGCCCGGTGGCGCGCCCGCGACGATCACCACCAGGTCCCCTCGTCTGTAGCGGCCGAGTTGCAGCAGCGCCTTGTCGACCTCGTGGATCATGCCGTCGGTGGAATTCTGGTGCGGAACGATGAACGTCTCGGTGCCCCAGGTCAAGGCCAATTGGCTGCGTATCTCGGGCAGATCGGTGAACGCCAGCAACGGCAGCGGGGTATGCAGCCTGGCCAGGCGGCGCACGGTGTCACCGGATTGGGTGAAGGCGACCAGGGCTTTGGCGTCCAGTCGCTCGCCGATGTCGCGGGCAGCGTAGGAGAGCACGCCCCGCTTGGTGCGGGGGATATGCGTCAGCGGCGGTGCCGCTGTCGAATTCTCTTCCACCGCACACACGATCCGCGCCATCGTCCGCACGGCCGCCAGCGGATACTTCCCGACGGCGGTTTCCCCGGACAGCATCAGCGCGTCGGCACCGTCGAGCACCGCGTTCGCGACGTCGGACGCCTCGGCGCGGGTCGGCCGGGGGTTCTCAATCATCGAGTCGAGCATTTGAGTTGCGACGATGACCGGCTTGGCGTTCTCCCGGGCAATTTGGATGGCCCGCTTTTGCACCAGCGGGACCTCCTCCAGCGGCAGCTCCACCCCCAAGTCGCCGCGGGCCACCATGACGGCGTCGAATGCCAAGACCACGGCTTCGAGGTTGTCGACGGCTTCCGGCTTCTCCAGCTTGGCGATCACCGGAACCCGCCGCCCGATCCGGTCCATCTGCTCATGGACCAGCTCGATATCAGAAGGCGAGCGCACGAAAGACAACGCCACCATGTCCACGCCAAGATCGAGCGCAAACCGCAGATCCTCAATGTCTTTGTCCGACAAGGCGGGAGCGGACACGTTCATCCCGGGAAGCGACATTCCCTTGTTGTTGCTCACCACGCCGCCTTCGGTGACGGTGCACACCACGTCGTCGCCGTCGATATCTTTGACGACCAGTCCGATGTTGCCGTCATCGACCAGAACGCGGTCACCGCAGGCGGCGTCCCTGGTCAACTGCTTGTAGGTGGTCGACACCCGATCATGGTCGCCTTCGCAGTCGGCGACCGTGATTCGCACCGTTTCCCCTTCGGCCCAATAGGTGGAGCCCCCACGGAAGCGCCCCAGCCTGATCTTGGGGCCCTGCAGATCGGCCAGCACACCGACCGCGCGGCCGGTGGCATCCGAGGCGGCCCGCACCCGCTCGTAGGCCGCCTTGTGGTCCTGGTAGTCGCTGTGGCTGAAATTCAGTCGGGCAACGTCCATCCCGGCCTCGACCAGCGCCCGAACCATCTCATCGGTGTTGCTGGCCGGGCCGAGCGTGCAAACGATCTTCCCGCGCCTCACGAGGTCAGCATAGTCGCGCCCGATCACCGTCTCGACCAATGTGAATCCCGTCTCACACCCCAGTTGGAGGGTCAGCGGGCAAGCGCCAACGTCGGCCGCACGTGTGAGCGACAGAGATCATTGGGAGTCATTGCACCCACGAGCTTTCCGGCTATACCGGCGCCGTCATGGCACCGCCGGCGCGGCCTCAGCCGAGCCGATGCCGGCCGGGCACGCCCGCAGCTGTCCGGTGCGGCTATCCGCCGAGCATGGTCGGAGCCAACGGGAAGCCGGGCAGGTTACGCAGCACCGTCCAGGTTAGCGTCGCCGTCGCGAGGGTCACGATTAGCGGCATCGGCAGGACCGGTTTTCCGCGGCGGCCCCGCAACAGCAGCCATCCCGCCAGCAACGGGAGGCCGAAAAGCAAAAACACGTTGTCGGTGACGGCGGCCGCAACGTGACCGTGCAGCAGGTCATGCACCATCCGCAGCCCGCCGCAGGCGGGGCAGTTCCAGCCGGTGAGCAGCCGAAACGGACATTGCGGGTACACGGCATTGTGATCGTGGGGGTCAACGAATCCGATGTAACCGAGGGCCGACGCCAGCGTCGCACCGGCGCCGAGCGCGCGGTACGTGCGGCGCCGACCGGCCGGTCCGGCGATCACCGGCCGTCCACCCGCGACAAGCGGATCCGGTCTCATCGCCCGATTCTCTGACCGGTGCGAGGGGTCGGTCACGGTGTTCAGCATGCCAGATCGGCTGCGGGTTGCCGCCGCTTTCGGCCGACCCGCGCCGACCGCCGGCTACCTCGTCGGGGCCCCGGGTGCCCCGCCGCAACCGTCGTCAGCGCCGGCGCCACGACAATCGCCTCCCCGGGCGCCACCGGGCGCCCGCGGCGGTCGCCCCTACTTCGGTCGCATCGACCGGGCGTGCCGCCTCTGTCGGCGCGGGCGCGGGCCCGCTGTCGGTGACCGGTTCCTCGCGGGGCTCCGGATCCTCTGGGGCCACCGGCTCCTCTGGTACCTCCGGCTCCTCGCGGGCCACCGGCTCCTCGTGGGCCACCGGGTCGGCTCCCGCCGCAACCCGGACGTCATCCCCGCAAGCCGCTGGCTTCTGGCCGGCGGGCCCCGCCGGCTCGGTTGGGGCTTCGGCGGGCCCCGCCGGCTGGGCCGGCGCGGGCTCCACCTCTTCGGCGGCGTCCACCTCCGCGGGCTTCGACTCCGCCGTTTCGGCCTGGCCTTCGGGCTGCCCAGCCTCGGGCGGTCGCGGCTCGGCTTTTTGGATCTGCGCCGCCTCAGCTCCCCCACCCGCGGGCTCACCGTCGTTGCGGTCGGCACCTTTGACCGCCGCGGTCGCATCGGGTGCCGGCGCGACGGCCGCGACTTGGGCCACCGGCTCGGGGACCGCCGGCTCCTCGGCGTGACGGGCACCCCGCAGGGTCGCCGGATCCTCCCGGCCTCGCGGGGCCAGGAGGAAATAGACGACCGCCCCGATGAACACGAACGTCGAGGTGAAGGAATTGATCCGGATCCCGGCGATGTGGGTGGCGGGATCGGCCCGCAGCAGCTCGATCCAAAACCGCCCGAGGCAGTAACCGGCGGCATAAAGCGCGAACAGGCGCCCGTGGCCGATGGCAAAACGCCGATCCACATAGATCAGCAGGACAAACACCACGACGTTCCAGAGCAATTCGTAGAGAAACGTCGGTTGCACGACGAGCGCTACCTGCCCGGTCGAGACGCCGTCCAGTGAATGCACATCCACGTATCCATCGGGGCCGCGACGGTAAAACACTTCCATGCCCCACGGCAGCGTGGTTTCCCGACCGTAAAGCTCCTGGTTGAAGTAGTTTCCCAGCCGGCCGATGGCCTGTGCGAGCACAATGCCCGGAGCCACCGCGTCGGCAAAGGCCGGCAGTGGAATGCCATGCCGGCGGCACGCGATCCACGTTCCAACGCCGCCGAGGGCCACCGCGCCCCAGATCCCCAGGCCCCCGTCCCAGATGCGCAACGCCGCGCCTAACCCGACACCGCCGCTACCGAAGTAAGTCCGCCAGTCGGTGATCAGGTGATAGAGCCGCGCGCCGATCAACCCGAAAGGCACGGCCCACAGCGCGATGTCGTAGATAACGCCGCGTTCGCCCCCGCGGTCTTCCCAGCGCCGGTCGCCGATCACCAGCGCGACGAGGATGCCGGCGATGATGCACAGCGCGTAGGCACGGATGGGAATCGGCCCGAGGTGCCAGACCCCGCGCGGCGGGCTAGGGAAATACGCAAGCACGGTGCTCATAGCGTGACGATCCTTTGGCGCACACCGGCGGCGAGTTCGCCGGTCAGCTTACGCAACCTGGGCGGGCCGTCGGCCAATGCCGACACCAGCGCCGAGCCGACGATAACACCATCGGCATAAGCGCCGATCTGAGCGGCCTGATCTCGCGAGCGCACCCCCAACCCCACGCCCACCGGTATGTCAGACACCGCCCTCACCCTGCGCACCAGCTCGGGCGCCGCCTGCGACACCGCGTCACGCGCGCCCGTGACACCCATTGTCGATGCCGCGTAGACGAATCCCCGCGACGCCTCGACCGTCATCGCCAGCCGCTGCGGCGTCGATGACGGTGCCACCAAAAAGATTCGGTCCAGCCCGTGCCGCTGGGATGCGGTGATCCATTCACCGGCCTCATCGGGAATGAGGTCGGGCGTGATCACGCCCTGGCCGCCGGCCGCTGCCAGGTCTCGGGCGAAAGCATCAACCCCATAGCGCAGCAACGGATTCCAGTAGGTCATCACCACGGCGCGGCCGCCGGCGGCGCTGATCGCCTCGACCGCGGCCAACGAGTCGCGGACACGCACGCCGCCGTGAAGCGCGGCCTGCGACGCCCTGGCGATGGTCGGGCCGTCCATGCTGGGGTCCGAATACGGCACACCGACTTCAACGATGTCGCAACCGGATTCGACGAGGGTTATCATCGCGTCCACGGAGGTCCGCACATCCGGGAACCCGGTGGGCAGGTAACCGATCAGCGCCGCGCGACCCTCGTGCCGGCAGGAGTCGAAAAGCGGTGCCAGTTTGCTCATTTCAGTTTGGCCCGCAGTCATCATCCGCCGCTGCCCCGACCATCGAGCAGGCCAAACCACTTGGCAGCGGTCTCCACGTCTTTGTCGCCGCGACCGGAGAGGTTGACCACGATGACCGCGCCCTGGCCCAGCTCGACTCCCAGCTTCAGCGCACCGGCCACCGCGTGCGCGGATTCGATGGCCGGAATGATGCCTTCGGCGCGACACAGCAACCCGAACGCCGCCATCGCCTCGGCGTCGGTGATCGGCCGATACTCCGCCCGCCCGGTCTCCTTCAGCCAGGCGTGTTCTGGGCCCACACCGGGGTAGTCCAGGCCCGCCGAGATCGAGTGGGATTCGATGGTCTGCCCGTCGTCGTCCTGAAGCAGGTAGGAAAACGATCCCTGGAAGACCCCCGGGGAACCGCCGGTGAACGTGGCCGCATGCCTGCCGGTCTGCACGCCGTCCCCCGCCGCCTCGAACCCCACCAGCCGGACACCGTGATCGTCGAGGAAGGCGTGGAAAATCCCGATCGCGTTGGATCCCCCGCCGACGCAGGCCGCGACCGCGTCGGGCAGCCGGCCTGCCTGGTCCAGGATTTGCGCGCGCGCCTCCAAGCCGATGATCCGCTGAAAATCACGCACCATCGCCGGGAATGGATGCGGACCGGCCGCGGTACCGAAGCAGTAATACGTGGTGTCGGCGTTGGTGACCCAGTCGCGGAACGCTTCGTTGATCGCGTCCTTGAGCGTTTTGGAGCCCGAGTCCACCGAGACGACCTGCGCGCCCAGCAGCCGCATCCGCGCCACATTGAGCGCTTGGCGCTCGGTGTCGACGGCACCCATGTAGATCACGCAGTCCAGGCCAAGCAACGCGCACGCGGTGGCGGTGGCCACCCCGTGCTGACCGGCGCCGGTCTCAGCGATCACCCGGGTCTTGCCCATCCGCCGGGCCAGCAGCGCCTGCCCGAGAACGTTGTTGATCTTGTGAGAACCGGTGTGGTTCAGGTCTTCTCGCTTCAGGAAGATGCGTGCCCCGCCGGCGTGCTCACGCAGGCGTGCGGCCTCGTACAGCGGGGACGGCCGGCCGGCGTAGTTCGCCTGCAGCGTATCGAGAAGATCCAGGAACCCTTGATCGGTGCGGGCTTTCTCGTAGGCGGCGGTGACCTCCTCGATCACCGCCATCAACGCCTCGGCGACATAGCGGCCACCGTACACGCCGAAATGACCGCGCGCGTCCGGCTCGTGGCGGGTGGGTTCGGCGACGGCCGCACTCGGGCGCGGCAGATCCGGGCCGCGGTGTTCTCTCATCACGAGGCTTTAACGCATAACGGGCGTGCCGGGTTCACCGTCTTTCCGCCTGCGCGCCTCATCAGCGGTCAGCGAGCCGGTTTTGGACACGACGGATGCGTGCCGGCGGCAACCAGATCGGCAACCGCCGCCCGCGGATCATCGCTGGTGACCAGGCCCTCCCCGACCAGCACGGCGTCCGCGCCCGCGCCGGCATACGCCAACAGGTCGGCGGCGCCGCGCACGCCGGATTCGGCGATTCTGATCACGTCGCTCGGCAGGCCGGGAGCGATCCGCGCAAAGCAGTCCCGGTCCACGTCCAGCGTCGAGAGGTCGCGGGCGTTGACACCGATCACCTTCGCGCCGGCCCGCAGTGCCCGGTCGGCTTCCTCTTCGGTGTGCACCTCCACAAGGGCGGTCATGCCCAACGACTCGGTGCGATCCAGCATCGCCACCAGCGCCGGCTGATCCAGCGCCGCGACGATGAGCAGCAGCATGTCGGCGCCGTGCGCGCGCGCCTCATGAATTTGGTAGGGCCGCACCACAAAATCTTTCCGCAAGACCGGCACCGAGACCGCCGCCCGCACCGCGTCAAGATCAGCCAGCCGGCCGTGAAACCGGCGTTCCTCGGTCACCACGCTGATGATTCGCGCGCCGCCATCCTCGTAGGCCCGGGCCAGTTGACCGGCATCGGCGATCGGTGCCAGCCGGCCCGCCGACGGGCTGGCGCGTTTGACCTCGGCGATCACCCCGACACCGGGCGCCCGCAACGCCGCCATCACGTCACGCGGCGGCGGCGCCGCTTCGGCGGCCGCCTTGACCTCCGACAGGCTTACCGCGGCCTCACGAGCGGCGACATCCGCGTGGACCCCCTCGATGATGGAGTCGAGCACGGTTACCGGACTCATGCCTGCGGGTTCCTTCCCCCGGTCCCCACCGGTTCGCGACAACGTCCATCGAAGGGTAGCGAGCGCCGGGGGACGCTTCGTCACCGGCCCTCGGTGCCGGCTTCGTGATTGCCCGGCGCGGCGGAATTCTCGGGCCGATCGGTCGGATCGCAGCCCTCGTCGAGCGCATCCCAGATCGTGCGCGGCGACACCGGCGCGTCATCGCCGGTCGCGGTCGAACGGCGCGCGGCCGGCGGAACGTACTGCGACGCCCGCGACGCCCCACAGATCGCGGCCGACCTCATCAACAGGACGGCGGCCATCAGCGCGCACACCCCCGCCCCCAGCGCGACGGCCGCCCCGGTGTAGTGCCGCTCGCTGCCCACCAGGAACGGCACCGGGATGCGCGCGAGATCGGCCGCCCGCACCGCCACATCCGGAACCACCCACAAACTGATCGCGAGATAGCCGATCACCAGACTCGCGAGTGCCGCCAGCACCGCCACCAGCCGCAGCAGCCGGCCACGCAGGGCGACGGTGGCCACGGCGATGGCCAGCAGCAGCAGCGCCAGGGGCAGCAACGCCGTCGACCACGACGCCCCCGAGAGCGTCGCGGATCTCGGCGGGCCCAGCCCGTCGAACGCGTGGATCACCACCCACGGCAGCCGCGATGCCACCCACAGCGCCCCCGCGGAAGCCGCCAGCAACGCCTGGGCCGCACCGATCAGCACCCGGCCCCACCGCTGCGGGTCGGCCGTTACCGTCCGGCGCACGTGCCCGCCCCCTCCTGCGACCGCGCCCCGGCCCACGTCGTCACCGGGCCGTGGTCGAGGCCCGTCGCGGGCGCCGTCAGCGTCTCCGCCGCGGCGATCGCGTTCAACACCGCGCGGGCCTTGTTGGTCGCCTCGGTGTATTCGTAGGGGCCGTTGGAATCGGCGACCACCCCGCCGCCGGCCTGCACGTAGGCCGTGCCGTCGCGCAGCAGGGCGGTGCGGATGGCGATCGCGAAATCAGCGTTGCCGGCGAAGTCGAGGTAGCCGACCACCCCGCCGTATAGACCGCGGCGGGTCTTTTCCACCTCCTCGATCAGCTCCATTGCGCGCACCTTCGGCGCGCCCGACAGCGTGCCCGCGGGAAAGCAGGCGGTCACCGCGTCCAGGGCGGTGCGCCCCTCGGCAAGCATGCCGGTCACGGTGGACACCAGGTGCATCACGTGGCTGTAACGCTCGATGTGGCTGTAATCCTCGACACGGACGGTGCCCGGCACGCAGACCCGCCCCAGGTCGTTGCGACCCAGGTCGACCAGCATCAGGTGCTCGGCGCGCTCCTTGTCGTCGCACAGCAAGTCCTTTTCCAGCTGCTGATCCTCGTCCTCGGTGTGCCCCCGCCACCGGGTTCCCGCGATCGGATGCGTCGTTGCCCAGCGATCCTGAATGGTGACCAGGGCCTCCGGGCTGGATCCGACGATCGAAAACGCCAGCCGCCCATGCTCGTCGGGCACATGGAGCAGATACATGTACGGGCTCGGGTTAGACACCCGCAGCATCCGGTACACGTCGATCGGCTCGGCGCTGGTGTCCATCTCGAAGCGCTGCGACGGCACCACCTGAAAGGCCTCACCGGCCGCTATTTGCGCCACCAGGTGCTCGACGATGGCGCCGTACTCTTCGACGGTGCGCTGCGCACGGTGCTTCGGCTCGGGTCGGCGGAACGTCGCGACGGTCGACGGCAGCGGCTGGGCCAGCGCCGCGGTCATCACGTCCAGGCGTGCCACCGCGTCGTCGTAGGCCTCATCGACGCGCTCGTCGGTGCCATTCCAGTTGACGGCGTTGGCGATCAACGTGATGGTGCCCTCATGGTGGTCGACCGCCGCCATGTCGGTGGCCAGCAGCAGCATCATGTCGGGCAATCCGAGGTCGTCCACGGTGAGCTCGGGTAGACGTTCCAGGCGTCGCACCAGGTCGTAGGCGAAGAAGCCCACCATGCCGCCCGACAGCGGGGGAAGCCCGGGAAGCGGGGCGGTGGCCAGCAGCTCGAGTGTGGCCCGCAGCACCTGCAGCGGATCTCCACCGGTGGGAGCGTCCCGCGGCACGGCCCCGAACCAGGCCGCTTGGCCGTCGCGCACCGTCAGCGCCGACGGCGAGCCGGCGCCGATGAATGACCACCGCGACCACGACCGCCCGTTCTCGGCCGACTCCAGCAGAAATGTGCCCGGCCGATTGGCGCCCAGTTTGCGGTAGGCCGACAGCGGCGTCTCGGCGTCCGCCAACACTTTGCGCGTCACCGGGACCACGCGATGCCCGGCGGCCAGCGCGTGGAAATCCTGCCGCGAGGTGGTGACGGCGAGGTCGGCGTGCACCTTCCCATCTTCGCCCATCTTCGCCCATCTTCGCAGACGCCGCGAGCACCCCGGGGGTAGCGTGACTGCCATGAAACCCGGCGACACCGTGCCCGACTTCCAACTTCCCGACCAGACCGGAACTCCGCGCGCGCTCGGCGAGCTGCTTGCCGACGGTCCGGTGGTGCTGTTCTTCTACCCGGCCGCCGGGACGCCCGGATGCACCCGGGAGGCGTGCCATTTCCGTGATACGGCCAGCGAGTTCGCCGCCGTCGGCGCGTCCCGGGTCGGTGTCAGCGCCGACCCGGTGGCCAAACAAGCCAAGTTCGCCGGCGATCACGGCTTCGACTACCCGCTGCTGTCCGATGCGGACGGCACCGTCGCGGGCATGTTCGGGGTCCGGCGCGGGTTGCTAGGCAAATTGCTGCCGGTCAAGCGCACCACGTTCGTCATCGACACCGACCGCACGGTGCTCGACGTGATCGGCGGCGAGCTCAGCTTCAACGCGCACGCCGACAAGGCGTTGGCGACGCTGCGGGCCCGTGGCTAGACCCGGGCTAATCCCGGGCGAAACCGCGGCTAAACCGCGGCTAAACCGGCCCGACAAACCATCGCTGGCGCCCAGCATCCTGCCGCGGCCCCGCCGGACATCGACTCGGCGTGCAGCACGCGCTGCGGGGCTTGGGTTGCGGCGTTGCGGGCCCAATCGGCCAATGAGCGAACACCGGCATGCAGGTATGCGCCGCGGGCAGCCGGACGAGGTCGCGGATCACGCCTTCTCCAGGACCGCCTACTGCCCCAACATCGATAAGGCCAAGGCCGGGGCCTATGCGCGCGATCCGAACGGCAACGCCATACTCGAGCCACGATTGCGCTGCCTCGGGGGACTCGCCGACACGGTCATTGATATCCATCGGGTATGGCGGAGTCTTCGAAGCCAACCGTGATGGATTCGCCAGTGTTTCAAGTGTGGCCGCTAAGGTCGGTCGGGCGGACGAAGGAGCGGGATAATGAATTCCGACTTATGGGGTTATCTGACTGTACTTTCCCTCGTGGCGGTATTGGTATTGGCTGCCTTTGCTACGGTATTCGTAAGACGGCTCTGCGAACGAGCACCTCTGCCGATAAGTGAAGGCATAGGGAGCGCGAAAGCGGTTATACGTAAAGTGCGCAAAAACGAACACATGTCGAAGGAAGAGGTGGATTATGCAAAGCAAATCATTGCTGATCGTAGCTCTTTGATGGCGTACTGCATTCCCGGTGCGTTGTTCATGGTGGGATGTTTTTATGTATTTGGCAGTCTTTACCACCTGCATGGAGCAACACCCTCCGAGCGGACATTTCTTGGAGTGTTCCCCATGCTGGCCTCCATAAACTTCACGATTCAGCTTCTCAGAAGCACACGGCTGAAATGGCGGGTGCAGGCAATGTCTTGACCGTTGTGCCTCGTCGTTCCCAGGTGGACGGCATTGTCACCTAACCGCGCCTAACACCTGCCTAACGCGGTCCGTGCCGCCCCTTCTCGTCTCACGTCGCCGATAGCGCCACTCGGTGCCACTCGGTGATGTCCGCACAGCCGGTGTCCGCGTTGCGGACCCGTGCTGGTACCCTACCCACGTTCATATATCAGCCTAGTTGATATGCATCCGCGCCGTGGCCGTCTCGGCTCGGGATCGAGAATAGAGCGCATAGGTTTGTGACCGGGACCGGCGAAAGGTGGTCGAGTGAGACCTCGTTCGGTTGGCAGGACTCTCTTGGCGCGAGCCTGGATGCCGTTGGTTGCCATCGTTGCGCTCGGTGCGGGCGCACTGGGCATGTGGAAGGTGCACGAGCTGTCCAATCCCCCGCCCGTCATCACCGTCAACGGCCCGGCGGCACCGCCGGAGTTCAATCTCAAACGGCTCACGTATGAGCTGTTCGGCTCCGTCGGCGAAGGGGGGATGCTCGTCTGGGTGGACGTCGACGGGCATCCCCATCAGGTTCAGCTCACGAGCTTGCCGTGGTCGCACACGGAGGCGACCACGCTCACCGTGGTGTCCGGCAGCATCTCGGCACAGGTTCATGGTGGTCAAGTTGGCTGCCGGATCCGGGTGAATGGTGTGGTTCGCGCTGAGCAGTCCGATACCCATCAGGATGCGCACGTCTTTTGCCTCGTGAAATCCGCATGAGCGAGCACCGCGCCGAGCATCGGGCCAGAGGACCCGTCGTCCCCAGAATGATCCGCGTCTTCGCGATACCGATCATCACCTTTTGGGCGCTTCTCGCGGTGTCGACGAACGCCTTCATGCCGCAAGTAGAGCGGGTCGCAGAAGAACTCGCGGGCCCGATGGTCCCGCACTATGCCCCCTCGCAGCGGGCATTGCTGGCGATCGGCGAAAAGTTCCACGAATCGAATTCGACCAATCTGACGATGCTGGTGTTGGAGGCCAACCGCCCGTTGGGCGACGCCGACCATCGCTACTACGACGAACTGCTGCGCCGGCTGAAGCAGGACCCCAAGCACGTGCAGTACGTGATGGATCTGTGGGGGAAGCCGATCACCGCGGCGGGGGCGCAGAGCCTCGACGGCAAGTGCGCGTACGTGCTGCTGCGTCTTGCGGGCGATATCGGCCAAATGCAAGCGAACCAGTCCGTCAACGCCGTGCGCGAGATCGTCGCCAAGGACACGCCGCCGCCCGGGCTGAAGGTCTATGTCAGCGGTGCGGCGCCGCTGGCCTCGGACACGGTGGCCATTGCCAATTCGAGCTTGAACAACATCACCATCGCGGTGATCTGCCTCATCGTCGTGATGTTGCTGCTGGTGTACCGCTCGATCAGCACCGTGCTGGTGCCCTTACTTGGAGTTTTGATCGAGATGTTGGTCGCGAAGGGGATTATCGCGGCTCTCGGCCATTTGGGGTATATCGAGCTCTCGTCATTCGCCGTCAACATCGTCGTCGCGCTGACCCTGGGGGCGGGCACGGACTACGGCATCTTCTTGATCGGCCGCTATCACGAGGCGCGCCAGGCCGGCGAAGGCAAAGAGGAGGCGTTTTACACCGCGTACAAAAGTGTCACCCCCGTCATCCTGGGCTCCGGGCTGACGATCGCGGGTGCGTGTTTCTGCTTGATTTTCGCGCGGCTCAATTACTTCCACACCATGGGGCCCGCCGTTGCCATCAGCATGCTGTTCACCATTGCGGCAGCGCTGACGCTCGGCCCGGCCATTTTGACCGTGGGCAGCCTGTTCGGGCTCTTCGACCCGAGAGGGACGGCGAAGGCGCACCTGTATCGGCGGATCGGAACGAGCGTGGTCCGGTGGCCGGTGCCGATCTTCGCGGCCAGCGCCGCGGCCGTCCTGCTCGGGGCGATCTTCGTGCCGACGTATCGGCAGAACTACGACGACCGTCAGTACCAACCGCGAAATGCCCCCGCTAATCAGGGCTTCGCGGCGGCGGATCGGCACTTCCCGAAGAGCAAGCTGTTCCCCGAGATGTTGATGGTCGAGACGGATCATGATATGCGAAACTCGGCTGACTTCATCTCATTAGACCGGGTGGCCAAGGCTCTCATCCGCCTCCCCGGCGTCGCGATGGTGCAAAGCATCACCAGGCCCCTGGGTCGACCGTTGGAACACGCCACCATCCCTTACTTGTTCACCACGCAAGGCAGCGGCAACGGCCAGCAGCTTCCGTTCAATAAGCAGCAAAACGCTAATACCGACCAGCAGGCACAGATCACGATGCACACCGTCGCGGTCTTGCGGAAAGAGATCGTGTTTTTCCAAAACATGTCGGATGAGCTGCACAAGACGGTTGTCACCATCGAGGATCTGCAGAAGATCACCGATGAGATGCGCTCGGAAATCGCAGATCTCGACGATTTCTTCCGGCCCATCAAAAGCTATTTCTATTGGGAGAAGCACTGTTTCGACATTCCCACTTGCTCGGCATTCAGATCGCTCTGGGATGCGCTCGACAACATCGACAAGCTCGCCGATGACATCACCGACGCTAAAACCTCCCTCGAGGCCGTCGACAGAATTCTGCCGCAAATCATCACCCAGCTGAAGCTCACGGCCGACGACTCGGAGGTTTTAGCGGCTCTTTTGGTTAACACCTACGGTTCGTCGGCTCTGCAGTCCACGCAAACCGATCAGACATTCTTCGACCAGATCAATGTGGGGCTTGACTTCGACCAGTCCCGCAGCGACGACTATTTCTACATCCCCCGAGAAGGCTTCGACAACGAAGACGTCAAAACGGGTATGGCGCTGCTGATGTCACCGGACGGCGAGGCTGCGCGGTTCATCGTCACCCTCGAGGGCGACGCGATGGGCCCGGAAGGCGTGGAGCGTGTTGAACAGTTCCCCACAGCCATAACCACGGCGCTGAAAGAGACCTCGTTGGCCGGCGCGAGAGTTTATATCGGCGGTTCAGCATCCAACGATGAGGACATCAAGGAATACGCCGCGTCCGACCTGCTCATCGTGGCGATCGCCGCCTTCGTGCTGATCTTCTTGATCATGATGTTCCTCACGCGAAGTCTGATGGCCGCCTTGGTCATCCCCGGCACCGTGGCATTCTCGTACGCAGGGGCGTTTGGGCTCTCCGTACTCGTCTGGCAGCACCTCATCGGCCTGCCCCTGCACTGGTTGATATTGCCGCTTACGTTTATCATCCTGGTGGCGGTGGGTTCGGACTACAACCTGCTGTTGATCATCCGTGTCAAAGAGGAGCTTCACGCCGGGCTGAACACCGGTCTCATCCGCGCGCTCGGAAGCACGGGAAGTGTGGTGACTTCCGCGGGCTTGGTGTTCGCGTTCACTATGTTGGCAATGCTGACAAGCGATCTCCGAACCATCGGTCAGGTGGGTTCCACGGTGTGCATCGGCCTGCTGCTCGACACGCTGATCGTGCGTTCATTCGTCGTGCCATGCATAGTCAGAATCCTCGGGCCGTGGTTCTGGTGGCCAACACTGGTGCGTTCCCGCCCACTACGGCAGCGATGAGCCCGCTTCGCGCACGGAAGACGGCCTGCAAAAAGGGCACGTTGTGCAAACTGCGCCGCCGGCCTTCGCCCCACTCGCGCATTCCGTTTAGCGTCCATGCCGGGCTTGAGCTGCGCGGATTTCGGCCGCCGTCACCGAGGCCAGAACAGGAGTGTTTGCGGCGCCTCGATCGCCACATCCAGACAAGTGACGACATGGAATATCAGCATCCCGGCTAAGAAGATCGCGAGGTTCTGCTTGTATGCCGGTTCACGTCGCCGGTGAAGCGCGAACGAGACGGGTGCGCCGATAAGCCAGATCGCCAGGGCACCGAGCTCACCTACCAGCCCGGCACAACCGTGAACAAGCCGGCGGGTCAGTCCTCGGGCTCCAGGAGCACGTCGGCGTCGAAGCAGCTGTGATCCCCGGTGTGGCAGGCGCCGCCGGCCTGGTCGACCACCAGCAGCACCGCGTCGCCGTCGCAGTCCAGGCGCACCGAATGCACATGCTGGGTGTGGCCCGAGGTGGCGCCCTTGACCCACTGCTGGCCGCGGGACCGCGAAAAGTAGGTTGCCTCACGGGTTTCCAAAGTGCGGGCCAGCGCCTCGTCGTCCATCCAGGCCACCATCAGCACGTCACCGCTGGCGCGTTCCTGCACCACGGCGGTGAACAGTCCCTCGGCGTTGCGCTTGAGCCGGGCCGCGATGGCCGCGTCGAGCGTCATCGCACCGTGATCCCCTCCGCCGCCATCGCGGCCTTCACCTGCCCGATGGTCAACTGGCGGAAGTGAAAAACACTGGCCGCCAATACCGCGTCGGCGCCGGCGCGCACCGCGGGCGCGAAATGCTCCACCGCCCCGGCGCCGCCGCTGGCGATCACCGGCAGGCGCACCGCGGCGCGCACCGCCCGCAGCATCGCCAGGTCGAAGCCGGTGCGGGTGCCGTCGGCGTCCATCGAATTCAGCAGGATCTCCCCCGCCCCCAACTCGGCGCCCCGGACCGCCCACTCGATCGCATCGATGCCGGTGCCACGGCGCCCGCCGTGTGTGGTGACCTCCCAGCCGGAGGCGGTGGGCGCGGCACCGGCGGGCACGGTGCGCGCGTCGACGGACAACACGATGCACTGGGAGCCGAAGGCCCGGGCCATCTCGGCCAGCAGGTCCGGCCGCGCGATCGCGGCGGTGTTGACCGCGACCTTGTCCGCCCCGGCGCGCAGCAGCATGTCCACGTCGGCCACGCTGCGCACCCCCCCGCCCACCGTCAGCGGGATGAACACCTGCTCGGCGGTGCGGCGCACCACCTCCAGCATGGTGGCCCGTCCCGACGATGAGGCCGTCACGTCGAGAAAGGTCAACTCGTCGGCGCCCTCGGCGTCGTAGGCGGCCGCGAGCTCGACGGGATCACCGGCGTCGCGCAGGTTGGCGAAGTTGACGCCCTTGACCACCCGGCCGTTGTCGACATCCAGGCACGGGATCACCCGCACCGCAAGACCGTTACCGCAACACACCGTCAATAATCCTCCGGCCTGCCTGTGCTGCACAGGATCTCCAGCATCTGGGCGTGCACACCCGGAGCCGCCGCCAGCGCCGAGCGCGCGTCCGGGCTCCAGGGCTCGCCGGCCAGATTGGTGACGATGCCGCCCGCGGCCCGCACCAGCGCCACCCCCGCGGCATGATCCCACACATGATCACCGAAACTGACTGCGCCGCCCAGAATTCCGTCAGCCACATAAGCCAGGTCGATGCCGGTGGCACCGTGCATGCGCAGCCGCGAGGACACCCGGCTGAGATTTTCCAGCACGGCCAGCCGGTAGCGTCCCGGGAACCGCCCCCGCGAGTCCACGTTGAAGGTGCCCACCCCGACGATCGACTCGGAAAGCTCGCCCGGCTCCAGCGGCGGCTGCGGCACACCGTTTTTGATCAGGGGACCACCCACCACCGCGGTGTAGCGCTGGCCGGTGAACGGGACCCAAGTCAGGCCCGCCACCGGATCACCGTCACGCATCAGGCCCAACAGGATCGCGGCCATCGGAGATCCGGCGGCGTAGTTGAACGTCCCGTCGATGGGGTCCAGCACCCACACCCACGGAGAGCCAACGTCCGGGCCGCCGAACTCCTCGCCGTGCACCATGATGCCGGTGGCCGCGACCAGCGCATCGGCGACCTGGCGCTCGATCTCCAGATCGACCTTGGTGGCGAAATCGTCACCTTTTTTGCGGACCGCCGAGCTCGCGCGGTGCCCGGCAAGGAACGGCTCGGCCGCCGCGTCGAGGATCGTCGACGCCTCGGCCACCAGCGCCTCCAAATCCGTGACGTCCAGCGTCATCGCACCGCCGCCAGTGCTTGCGCCAGGCTGAACCGCCCGGCGTAGAGGGCCTTGCCCACGATCGCGCCTTCCACTCCGCTGCCGGTCAGCGCGGCGATGGCGCGCAGGTCATCGAGGCTGGACACCCCGCCGGAGGCGATCACCGCGGCGGCGGTGCGCTCGGCGACCCGCGCGAGCAACTCGAGGTTAGGGCCGCTCAGGGTGCCGTCCTTGCTGACATCCGTAACGACAAACCGTGAACACCCTTGCTCCTCAAGGCGTTCCATCACTTCCCACAGGTCACCACCGTCGGTTTCCCAGCCGCGCCCACGCAACCGGTGCCGGCCGTCGACGATTCGGACGTCTAATCCGACGGCGATTTTCTCGCCGTGGCGGGCGATCACCTCCGCGCACCAGGCCGGGTTTTCCAGCGCCGCGGTGCCGAGGTTGACCCGCGCGCAGCCGGTGGCCAGCGCCGCGGCCAGCGACTCGTCGTCGCGGATCCCGCCGGACAGCTCGACCGCGATGTCGAGCTTGCCAACCACCTCGGCCAGCAGTTCGCGGTTGGAGCCACGCCCGAACGCGGCGTCCAAGTCGACCAGATGGAGCCATTCGGCGCCGTCGCGCTGCCAGCCCAGCGCGGCGTCGACCGCCGAGCCGTACTCGGTCTCGCTGCCGGCGCGGCCCTGCACCAGGCGCACGGCGCGACCGTCGACCACGTCCACGGCGGGCAACACGATCAGCGCCACGGGACACCCCGTTTCGCCAGCGTGCAACCAGCGCCGCGCGCTCTGGGCGGTTGCGTCGCGCAATGCGCTGTCGAAGACATCCTCACAGTCCCTCGACCCAGTTGCTCAGCAGCGCCGCCCCGGTATCTCCGCTTTTTTCCGGGTGAAACTGGGTGGCCGCCAGCGCGCCGTCCTCGACCGCGGCCAAAAACGGGACATGGTATGTGGCCCAGCTCAGCAGCGCGCCGGGCGCGCCTTCCCAGCGCTGGGCGGCGTAGGAGTGCACGAAATAAAACCGGGCATCTGGGCTTAGACCCTTGAACAGGGCGCTGCCCGGTGCGGCTTGCACCACGTTCCAGCCCATGTGCGGGATGATCGGGGCGTCCAGCAGGGTCACCGCACCGGGCCACTGCCCGCACCCCGGCGATTCGACCCCGAACTCCACGCCGCGGGCAAACAGGATCTGCATGCCCACACAGACCCCCAGCACCGGGCGCCCCGCCGAAACCCGTTGGGCGATGATCCGGTCCCCGCGGATGGCCCGCAAACCCGCCATGCACGCCTGAAACGCCCCGACGCCGGGCACCACCAGCCCGTCGGCGGCCACGGCGGCGCGGGCATCCGCGGTCACCTCCACCGTGGCGCCGGCCCGCTGCAGCGCGCGTTGCGCGGACCGCAGATTACCCGAGCCATAGTCCAGCACCACAACGGATTTGCTTTTCACAGAACACCTTTGGTGGAGGGTACCCCGGTTGCCCGGGGATCGGGTTCGACGGCCCGGCGTAACGCGCGGGCCACGGCCTTGTACTGAGCCTCGGTGATGTGGTGCGGGTCGCGGCCGTAGAGGACGCGCACGTGCAATGCGATGCGGGCACCGGCGGCCAGCGTCTCGAACACGTGCCGGTTGACGACGGTGTGATAGGGCACCCCGCTGCCCGCAATCGTGAAGTGCCGCAGATGATCCGGCTCTCCGATGTGCACGCAGTAGGGCCGCCCGGACACGTCGACGACGGCGTGGGCGAGTGCTTCGTCCATCGGAACGAACGCGTCACCGAAGCGGCGAATACCCGTTTTGTCACCGAGCGCCTCACCCAGCGCCTGGCCGAGCGCGATCGCGGTGTCCTCGATGGTGTGGTGGGCTTCGATGTGGGCATCGCCCCTGGCGCGCACGGTCAGATCGAAGCTGGCGTGGTAGCCCAGCGCGGTCAGCATGTGGTCATAGAACGGGATGCCGGTGTCGATGTGGGCCTGGCCGGTGCCGTCGAGGTCGAGGTCGACGACGACCTGGCACTCCCGGGTGCTGCGTTCGATCCGTGCGCGGCGGCTGGCGGCGGTAAGTGTCACGGTGCTCCTAGGGGTTGGGCCAGCTCGGTGGCGGCGATTCGCGCGCTGGCATCCAGAAACGCGTCGTTCTCCTTGGCTAATCCCGTGGTGACGCGCAGGTATCCGGGGACGCCCACGTCGCGGATCAGCACACCGGCATCCAGGTAGCGCCGCCAGGCGGCGGGCGCATCGGCGAAGCGTCCGAACAGCACAAAGTTGGCGTCGCTGGGGATCACCCGAAACCCCATGCCGGCCAACGCCGCCGAGACTCGTTCGCGCTCGGCGACCAGCCTCGCGACGCTGGCCAGGGTGTCGTCGGCGTGCCGCAGCGCGGCGCGGGCGGCGGCCTGGGTGATCGACGACAGGTGATAGGGCAGGCGCACCAACAGCATCGCCTCGACGACCGCGGGCGTGGCGGCCAGGTATCCCAGCCGTCCGCCCGCGAAAGCAAAAGCCTTGCTCATGGTGCGGGTGACGACCAGCTTGGCCGGATACTCCTCGAGGAGGGCCACCGCGCTGGGCTGCACGGAGAATTCGCCGTAGGCCTCATCGAGGATCAAGATGCCGGGTGCCGCGTCAAGCAGCTGCCGCAGTTCGGGCAGCGAAACACTCTGTCCGGAAGGGTTGTTGGGGCTGGTGACCAGCACCACGTCGGGCTGGCTCTCGGTGATGGCGGCAACGGCGGCGCCGACGTCCAGGCGGAAGTCCTCGGCGCGCATGGCCGTGATCCACCGGGTGTGGGTGCCCCCGGCGATGATCGGGTGCATCGAATAGGACGGGACGAACCCGATGGCGCTGCGCCCCGGCCCGCCGAACGCCTGCAGCAGCTGGTGCAGGATCTCGTTGGAGCCGTTGGCGGCCCAGATGTTTTCCACGCCCAGCCGGGCTCCGGTCTGCGTGCTCAGGTAGCGCGCCAAGTCGGCGCGCAGCGCCAGCGCGTCGCGGTCGGGGTAGCGGTGCAAGCCCGCCGCCGCCGCCCGCACCGAGCGCACCAGGTCGTCGAGCAGCGCCTCGGTGGGCGGATGCGGGTTCTCGTTGGTGTTCAGCCGCACCGGAACCGCCAGCTGCGGCGCCCCGTAGGGTGCTTTGCCACGCAGGTCGTCGCGCAGCGGCAGGTCCACAAGCGTGGGGTTCATCGCTCGAATCTCCGCCGGATGGCCTCGCCGTGGGCGGGCAGCTCCTCCGCTTTGGCCAGTGTGATCACATGCCCGGAAACGTCTTTTAGCGCCGCTTCGGTGTAGTCGACGACGTGGATGCCGCGCAGGAAGGTCTGCACCGACAGGCCGCCGGAATGCCGGGCGCAGCCCGCGGTAGGCAGCACATGGTTGGAGCCCGCACAGTAGTCGCCGAGGCTGACCGGCGACCAAGGGCCGACGAAAATCGCACCCGCGGAACGGATTCGGCCTGCCACACCGGGAGCGTCAACGGTGTGGATCTCCAGGTGCTCGGGGGCGTAGGCGTTGACCGTGCGCACCCCCGCGTCAAGATCGTCGACGAGGATGATCGCCGACTGGTGCCCGGTGAGCGCGGCCGTCACCCGCTGGCGGTGCACGGTGCTGCGCAGTTGAGAGGCCAGTTCGTTATCGGTGGCCTCGGCCAATTGCGCGCTGGGCGTTATCAGCACGCTGGCGGCCATCTCGTCGTGCTCGGCCTGGCTGATCAGGTCCGCGGCCACGTGAGCCGGGTCCGCGGTGTGATCGGCGAGGATGGCGATCTCCGTCGGCCCGGCCTCGGCGTCGATGCCCACCCGCGAGCGGCAGAGCCGCTTGGCGGCCGTGACGTAGATGTTGCCGGGCCCGGTGATCATGTCGACCGGCGCCAGCTCGGCGCCGTCGGTGTCGGTACCGCCGTAGGCCAAAAGCGCCACCGCCTGGGCCCCGCCGACCGCCCAGACCTCCTCGACCCCCAGCATCCGGGCGGCGGCCAGGATCGTCGGATGGGGCCGCCCGCCGAACCGCGGCTGCGGCGGGCTGGCCACCACCAGCGAGCCGACCCCGGCGGCCTGCGCCGGCACCACGTTCATCACCACGCTGGACGGGTAGACGGCGTTGCCGCCGGGAACGTACAGGCCCACCCGCTCGACGGGAACCCAGCGCTCGGTGACCGTCGCGCCCGGTCCCAGCTGGGTGCTGCGGTCGCTGCGGCGCTGCCCGTCGTGCACCGCGCGGGTCCGCGCGATCGCCACCTGCAGCGCGTCCCGGACATCGCGAGCCAGTCCGGCCAGCGCGGCGTCCAGCTCCGCCGGCGCGACCCGCACCGCCGGGGGCCGCACGTGATCGAACGACTCACAGAACTCCAGCGCCGCGGCGGCCCCCCGCGCCGCCACCGCCTCCACGATCGGGCGCACCGTGGGCAGCACCGCATCCACGTCGGCGCTGCCGCGGGGCAACGCTGCCCGCAACCGGGCGGCGGATAACTGGGCGCCCCGCAAATCGATACGGGCCATCAACGGCGCTGAGGTAGTCACCCGATCATTGTCCCAGAACGGCTCCTCGATATCGTCGCGCATCGGTGCAGCGTCGCATACTCGCTTAAAACGAACGGAGCCGTCATGTCAGCACAGGATCATCCCAACAACGCCCCCGGCGTCCCAATGGTCTTTCCGCCGTGGCTGGAACGCTTCCAAATCCGCTACGTCAACCCGCTGCTCAAGCCGGTAGCGGGCTATCTTCCCGGGACCGCGATCATCGCCCACCGCGGCCGCAAGTCCGGTACCCCGTATAAAACCGTTGTGACCGCCTACCGCAACGGCCCGCTGCTGGCGATCGCGCTGGCTCACGGGAAAACGAACTGGGTCAAAAACGTGTTGGCCGCGGGCGAGGCCGACGTGCGGCTCCTGGGCAAGACCGTGCACATCACCAATCCGCGGGTGCTGGCCGCCGGCAGCGACGCCGCCGGGTTGCCGTGGATGGCCCGGGTGCAGGCCCGCCGGGTCGGCGTGCTCGTCGCCGACGTCGCGTAACAGCGGCGTGTTCGTCGCCGACATCGCCTCCAAGCGCGCGGCCGGCCGCGGGCGCGCCCGGGCGGCCGTTTGCCGCTACAGATCCAGACCGATATCCAGGGCCCGCGCCGAGTGGGTCAGGGCGCCCACGGCCAGGTAATCCACCCCGGTGCCGGCGTAGGCGGCGGCGGTGCCCAGGGTGAGCCCCCCGGAGGCCTCGAGCTTGACGGCGGGCGCGCGGGCATCACGACGCTGCACCGCGGCCTGGGCCTGCCAAACGGTGAAGTTGTCCAGCAGCACCAACTCCGGCTCCTCGGCCAGCAGCTCGTCGAGCTGCTCCAGCGAATCCACCTCCACCTCGCACGGCAGATTGGGTGCCGCCGCGCGCACCGCCCGCAGCGCGGCGACCACCGATCCCGCCGCCGCGACGTGGTTGTCTTTGATCAGCGCGGCGTCCCCCAACCCGAGGCGGTGATTGACCCCGCCGCCGACGCGCACCGCGTATTTCTGCAGCGCCCGCAGCCCGGGCAGGGTTTTGCGGGTGTCGCGGATCCTGGCCTTGGTGCCGCGCACGGCGTCGACCCAGGCCGCCGTGGCGGTGGCGATCCCGGACAGGTGGCACAGCAGATTCAGCAGGGTCCGCTCGGCGGTCAGCAGGCCACGCGCGTCGGCCTGCACCCGCAGCAGCGTCGCGCCCGGCTGCAGCCGGGCGCCATCCTCGACGCGGTCGAGCACCCGGTAGCCGCCGGGCCCGAGCACCTCGTCGAGCACCAGCAGCGCGACGTCCACTCCGGCGATCACCCCGGGCTCGCGAACTCTCAGCGACGCGCTGACCTTGGCCCCTAGCGGCACCGTCGCCGCCGTGGTGATGTCCGGGCCGTAGCGCAGATCCTCGTCCAGGGCGCGGCTGATCGTGGCCCGAGCCGCAACCAGCTCGGCGTCGGACAATGACATGGCCGACGACATGGCGCCGCTCCTCCCCATCGCTTCGCCCTGCCTTGTCGCCGGCGCGGCCATCAGCACACCCCCGCCGGCGCCTCGACGCGCACGCCGTCCTCGGCCCCGGCCAGCCGGACCACGACGCTTCGCGCCTGATCCGCAGCGGCGTGGGGGTAGTCGGCGCGACGATGGCATCCCCGGCTCTCTTCGCGGGCCAGCGCGGCGGCGGTCACCGCCCGCGCCGTGACACTCAGCGCCACGTCTTCGAAGTCGGCACGGCTTGCCACCCGGCGAACGGGCGCCGCGGACAGCAGGCCGGTCAACCGGCGCAGTCCGCCGGCCGTGCGGACCACCGACGCGTCCCGGGCCATCGCGCGCTGCAACTGCTCGCGCGGCAGCGCTGTCTGCGGCAACGGCTCGGGCAATCGCGCCCGGACACGCCCGGCGGCCGCGGCATGCGCGGCGGCGGCCCGTCCCGCGCGGCCCCCCACGACAAGGCCTTCCAGCAGGCTGTTGGAGGCCAGCCGGTTCGCGCCGTGCATCCCGGTGCGGGCCACTTCGCCGGCCGCGAACAACCCGGGCAGCTCGGTGCGCCCGTCGACGTCGGTGACGACACCCCCGCAGCTGTAGTGCGCCCCCGGCACGACCGGAATCGGTTGGCGGAGGGGGTCCACGCCGATCGCCCGGCAGGCGGCCGTGACGCTGGGAAAGCGCGATGCGAAATCGGCGACACCGCGGGCGTCGAGGTAGACGTGCGTGTCGCCGGTGGCCTTCAGCCGGGCGTCGATGGCCGCCGCGACAACGTCGCGCGGCGCCAGATCCCCCATCGGGTGTATGCCGTCTGTTATCGAATTACCTTGACTATCAAGCAAAATTGCGCCCTCACCACGAACGGCTTCGGTGATCAGCGGGCGGCGGCCACCGGTGCGGCCGTCGAAGAGCATGGTCGGGTGAAATTGGATGAACTCGATATCGCTGACCGGCACCCCGGCCCACAACGCCAGCGCGACGCCGTCGCCGGTGGCGCCCTCGGGGTTGGTGGTCGCGGCGTACAGGTGGCCCAGCCCACCGGTGGCCAGGATCACCGACGGCGCGTGCACGATGCCGAAGCCCTCGGGACCGAGCACCCACACGCCCGTCACCGCCGCGCCGTCGTGCAGCACCCGTACCACCAGGTGGTTGGGGCGGACGTTGAGCATGGCCGCCGCCCGGTCGAGCACCCGCTGCACCTCCGCGCCGGTGGCGTCGCCGCCGGCGTGGATGATCCGCCGCCGTGAATGGCCGCCCTCCCGGGTCAGAGCCCACCGGCCGGGCACCGATTCATCGAATTGTGCTCCGTCACAGACTAATTGGACCACCGCGCGGTACCCGTCGGCGACAATCGAGGACACCGCGTCGGGGTCGCAGAGACCCGCGCCCGCGGCCAGGGTGTCGGCCACGTGGGCGTCCACCGAGTCATCGGTGTCCGGCAGCGCCACCGCGATGCCGCCCTGCGCGTAGCACGTGGCGGTCGCCCCGGCTGTCCGCTCGGCCTTGCTGAGCACCACGACATCGCGGCCCGCGCGGTGCGCGGCCAGCGCGGCGGCCAGTCCGGCGACGCCGGTGCCGACGACAACGACGTCGGCGCGCTGTTCCCACTGCGCCACGGTGATCATTCGCCGCGGCCCGGCTGCCCGATCTGGATCATCCGCTGCACGCTGCGCCGCGCCAGCCGGGCCGTCTCCGCGTCCACGACGACTTCGTCGACGCCCTCGACCAGGCAGCGCAACAGCGCCGCGGGGGTGATCATCTTCATGTACTTGCACGAGGCCCGGCCGTTGACGGCCCGAAAGTCGACGCCGGGCGCGGCGTTGCGAAGCTGGTAGAGCATCCCGACCTCGGTGGCGACCAGCACCTGGCGCGCCCGGGTGGCGCGCGCGGCGTCGAGCATTCCCCCGGTGGACAGGATCTTCACCCGCTCGGCGGGGAAGGCGCCTTCCCCGGCCAAATACAGCGCAGATGTGGCGCAACCACATTCGGGGTGCACGAACAACTCGGCATCGGGGTGGGCGCGGGCCTGATCGGCGAGCTCGGCGCCATTGATGCCGGCGTGCACATGGCATTCACCGGCCCACACGTGCAAGTTGTTGCGCCCGGTCAGGCGGCGAACGTGCGCCCCGAGGAATTGGTCCGGGCAGAACAGCACCTCCCGATCCGGGTCGATGGAGTTGACCACGTCGACGGCGTTCGCTGAGGTGCAGCAGATATCGGTGAGCGCCTTAACCGCCGCCGTGGTGTTGACGTAGGAGACCACCACCGCGCCCGGGTGCTCCTCCTTCCAGGCACGCAGCTCCTCGGGAGTGATCGAGTCCGCCAGCGAGCAGCCGGCCCGCTGGTCCGGGATGAGCACCGTCTTGTCGGGGCTGAGAATTTTGGCGGTCTCGGCCATGAAATGCACCCCGCAGAAGACGATGGTGTCCGCGGGCGCGGCCGCCGCGGTCCGCGAGAGCGCCAGTGAGTCACCGACATGATCGGCGACGTCTTGGATGGCGGGCAGCTGGTAGTTGTGCGCCAGGATGGTGGCATTGCGCGCCTTGGCCAGCCGCCGAATCTCCGCCGCCCAGCGTTCGTCGGCCTGCACTCCGGTGTAGCCGGTGGGCGAGTCGCTGATGCGAGCGGGCAGGTCGCCGATGGATGGGGCCGGTGTGTCCGCACGATTCAGGACCGTCATGGCCGTTCCTTTCGCCCGTGCCGAGGTTTTCGACTTACAATCGAAAACATGGCCCATAGTAGCACCGACCACGAAGTGCTCGCCGTGGTATTCCAGGTTCGCCGCTCCGATACCGGGCACGGCGCCGAGAAACCGCAGCTCAACGTGCTGTTATGGCAGCGCGCACAGGAGCCGCACAAGGGCGCGTGGGCACTGCCGGGCGGGCGGCTGCGCGACGACGAGGACATCACCACCTCGGTTCGCCGCCAATTGGCCGAGAAGGTGGATCTGCGCGAGGTCGCCCATCTGGAACAACTCGCCGTGTTCTCCGATCCGGGCCGGGTGCCGGGCCGGCGGGTCATCGCGGCGACGTTTCTGGGGTTGGTGCCTTTCCCCGCCACCCCCGTACTGCCAGCCGACACCCGCTGGCACCCGGTGACCTCGCTGCCGCCGATGGCGTTCGACCACGGCCCGATGGTGACCCACGCGCGCACCCGGTTGATCGCCAAGATGTCCTACACTAACATCGGATTCGCTTTAGCACCAAGCGAATTCGTCGTATCTACACTGCGCGACATCTACAGCGCGGCGCTGGGCTATCAGGTCGACGCCACCAATCTGCAGCGGGTGTTGACCCGCCGCGGCGTCATCACCCAGACCGGCACCCTCGCGCGGTCCGGGCGCAGCGGTGGGCGTCCGGCGGCCCGGTACCGCTTTACCGACTCGCGGCTGCGGGTCACCGACGAATTCGCCGCGCTGCGCCCACCCGGGTGAGCCGACTGGATTCCCCAGCCGCTCTTACGTGACAATGCCCCGATGGACTGTGTCGGGGTCGCGGGCATCGGCGGCGCGGAATGGATCGGCAAGCCGCCGCACGAGGAGCTGGACCGCACGGCCCGCCCGCGGCTGCCGTCGGAGGATCCCTTCTACCTGCCGCCCCCCGGCTACCAGCACGCCGCCGCGGGAACCGTGCTGCGTTCGCGCGACGTCGAGCTGGCGTATCTGGGCCTGATACCGCAGCGAACCGCCGCCACCCAGCTGCTCTACCGCACGACCGACGTGCACGGTAGACCCCAGGCGGCCGTGACCACGGTGGTAATTCCCGGGGAGATCGATTCGGGCCGAGCCTGCCCACTGCTGTCGTATCAATGCGCGATCGATGCGGTGACACCGCGCTGCTTTCCCTCCTATGCGTTGCGGCGCCACGCCCGGGCGCTCGGCGCGTTGCCGCAGCTGGAGCTGTTGCTGATTACTGCCGCCCTGGCCGAGGGCTGGGCGGTTTCGGTGCCCGACCATGAGGGCCCCGAGGGCCGGTGGGGCGCGCCGTATGAGCCGGGTTACTGCATCCTGGACGGGGTCCGGGCGGCGCTCAGCTTCGAGCGCTTCGGGTTGTCGGCGTCGGCGCCCGTCGCGATGTGGGGGTATTCCGGCGGCGGGCTGGCGACCGCCTGGGCCGCCGAGATCTGCGCCGACTACGCGCCGGAGCTCGACGTCGTCGGCGCGGTGCTGGGGTCACCCGTCGGCGATCTGGGCCACGCCTTCCGCCGGCTCAACGGCGGCCTGCTGGCCGGATTGCCCGCGATGGTGATCGCGGCGCTGGCGCACGTCTACCCGGAGCTGGACCGGGTGATCCGGGAGCACACCAACGAAACCGGGCGCGCGCTGCTGCGCCGGGCGGAGACCATGACTACGGCCGGCGCGGTCATCCGGATGGTGAAAAAGGATGTAGGCAAATACCTCGACCGGCCGCTGGAGGAGATCCTGGCGATGCCGGAGGTGCAGCACGTCTTCGAGGACATCAAACTCGGCACCGCGGTGCCGGCGCCGCCGGTGCTGTTCGTGCAGTCCGCGCACGACTTCCTCGTCGATGTCGCCGACGTCGATGCGCTGGCCGAGGCGTATTCGGCGGGCGGAGCACACGTCACCTACCATCGCGACGCGTTCTGCGACCACATCCTGCTGCATCCGCTGTCCGCCCCGATGACGATGCGATGGTTGCAGGACCGGTTTGCCGGCCGGCCGCTGAGCCAGCATGTGATCAGGACGACGTGGCCGACGCTGCTCAACCCGATGACGTATCTCGGCATAGTGCGCCTGGGCGTGATCGCGGCGAAGATCATCACCGGCAGGGCGGTTCACCGCCGCCCGCTGTAACGACCTGCCGCCCGCCTTCCGCCCGCCGTGACTACCCGGAGGGGCTTTCCGCCGCCCCGGGCGACACGGTCACCACGGCCGTCGCCGTGGCCGGCTGCGGCACAGCCGGATAGCCGCCGAGGTCGTCGCGTGTCGCGGCGGCCGCCAGCAGGGCATACACCAGCGCGCCCGTTGAGGCCGGCACCAACAGAGTGGCGGCGATCTGCAGCGGTCCGCGACCGAAAAACACCGGCGGCGCCTCGGTGACGTAATACACCGGGTGGTCGTGGGTGAGGGGTGCCCCATCGATATCGACCGCACCGTATCGCAGGTGCACCAGCAGGGCTCCCACCGTGGCCGCGGCCGTGGCCGCGGCCACCAAACCGATCGTGAGCCCGGCGACCATCGCGGGGCCCCGGTGCTCCCGCCACTGCCACACCAGCACCGGTGCCACCACCGCAACCACGCTCAATAGGCCCAGCATCAGAACCGCCGCAACGAAGAAATGCTCGGATTCGATGCCCACGTAGTCGAGCAGTCGCTCGCCGGAACGCTGCAGCGCCACCACGGCGTGGATCGGTGGAGCTATCCACGCCCATAGCCCGCCGGTCACGACACCGGTGGCGGCCAGCCCCGCCACCACGATGACCACCGCTCGGGTCCGTGACGTGCGCGGGGCGCGATCACCCGGCCAGTTGGTCATGCCCGCTCCTGTAGGTCGGCCGAATCCACTTGCCCGTGCTGCGAACATCTCGCCCACCAGCCGTCGGGCCGCACCTGCACGACCATCCGCCGGCCGCATTGTGCACAGAAGCGGGGGGGCTCCAGGCCGAGCTGCGCCGCGGCCGGCACCGCGGCGCCGGCCGGCTCGTCCCGATGGTTGACTCCGGTGTAAACGTTGTAAGCACCGGGGCCGATCGGGGCGGGTAATTGCGGGGGCACGATCTCCAGTGTCTACAGGTTGGTACGGGCTGACCAAAAGGCTGACCGAAACGGCTGGCCTATAGGCTGGCGTTAAGCGCCTTGATCGGCATCTGCAGGTCATCGAGCAACGCCAAGTCGGCCGCGGCGGGCCGCCCGAGCGTGGTCAGGTAGTTGCCCACGATCACCGCGTTGATCCCGCCCAAGATGCCCTGCCTGGCACCGAGGTCACCCAGGGTGATCTCGCGGCCGCCGGCGAATCGCAACATGGTGCGCGGCAGCGCCAGCCGAAACGCGCCGACGGCCTTGAGCGCCTCCACTGCCGGCATCACCTCCAGCTCCCCGAACGGGGTGCCGGGCCGCGGGTTGAGGAAGTTCAGCGGCACCTCATCGGGGCCGAGTTCGGCCAGCTCGGCGGCGAATTCTGCCCGCTGCGCCAGGGTTTCGCCCATGCCCAGGATGCCGCCGCAGCACACCTCCATACCGGCCTCGCGCACCAGCGAGAGCGTCTGCCAGCGCTCTTCCCAGGTGTGGGTGGTGACCACGTTCGGGAAAAACGAGCGCGCGGTTTCGAGGTTGTGGTTATAGCGATGCACGCCCAGTGCCGCTAGCTGCTGCGCCTGGTCGGCGGTGAGCATCCCCAGCGAGCAGGCGATCTGAATGTCGACTTCGCGGCGAATCGCCTCGATACCGGCGGCGACCTGGGCCATCAGCCGCTCGTCGGGCCCGCGCACCGCAGCCACGATGCAAAACTCGGTGGCACCGGTAGCGGCGGTCTGCTTGGCCGCCGCCACCAGCGCGGGAATGTCCAGCCGGGCGCTGCGCACCGGTGAGTCGAAAACCCCCGACTGCGAGCAGAAGTGGCAATCCTCGGGGCAGCCACCGGTTTTCAGGCTGATGATGCCCTCGACTTCGACCTCGGGGCCGCACCAGCGCAGCCGCACCTCGTGGGCAAGCGCCAGCAGCTCCTCCAGCCGGGCATCAGGCAGCCGAAGCACCTGCAGCACCTGCTCGCGGCTGAGCCCCTCGCCGCGTTCGAGCACCCGCCGACGGGCGACCGCCAGGATGTCGGGGCCTTCCGGACTGCCATCGCCGGTGCCATTGCCGGGCCGGGTCGCCGCCGAAGTCACCAAGTACTCCCCTGCATCGTTGATGGCGCGGGATGCCGTCGCAGCCTGCTTGAATCGGTGTTCTGGCTAGGGTAACGGGCCGACTGCCGGCCCGCGCCGGCGGGCCGGCTGGTCACGAGCGTCAGACCCCTCGCCGCGAAAGTGCCACTGACGACAGGCCTAGTCGAGAAACGCGTCGGCAGTTGCACCCTCGCGGCGCTTGGGCGCTCGCGGCGCTTGCGGCGCTGCGGCGCTTGCGGCCGGGCCTGCCCGTCAGCCAATCGGATGCTCGGCCTTTTTCTCGCCGTCCCAGCGACGCAAGCCCTCGACCCTGCCGTGGATCTCCGCCGGGCGCCCCGCCACGCGCACCGCCCGGCCGAGCTGAGCACCGCCGACCCGGCGGGCCAGCGTGACGTGCGCGGTCCACTGCCCAGGAAGGCAGTTGGGCAGGGGCTCGGGCGCCACATGCGGCAGGCACAGCCGGTACACGTCGGCGTGCACCGCCAGCAGCTCGCTGGTGGGCACCAACAGCCGCGCGAGCACCACCTTCGCCCGGCCGAAGAGCAGCGGCGCGCCGACCACACAGTCCAGGGGAAAGCGGTGACTCAGCGGCGCCAGCGCGGCATCGACCTCGGCGGCGATGCGTTCGGCCACCACCATGGTGGCGTGCGGACGGCTGGCCGGCGCCTGGCTGGGGATGCCGGCGGCCGCCAGCTCGGCCCAGATGCCCCGGATCGTCGTTTCGGTGTCGCGGTCAAAGACCAGCTCGATCGAATGAACCATTACCCCACCAGCGCCGCCACCCAAGCCGGCTCGAAAACGCGGGCGCTCATCGCGGCAAACCCGGCCGCATCCATCGACCCGGCGCCCGCGGGCAGCGCGGCCCGCAGCGGCGCCTGGCGGGCCAGCGCACACCGGTTGGACGTCTCCACCGGCCCCGGGCGGGCCGGCCAGCTGCCGAGCACCAGCCCGGCGCACGAAACGTGCTGGGCAGCAAGCGCTTCCAGGGTCAACGCGGTGTGGTTGAGGGTGCCGAGCCCGGCGGTGGTCACCACCAGCACCCGGGCGCGCAGATCCGCCGCGAGATCGCGCAGCGTCACGCCGCCGTGAGCGAGTTCGACCAGCAGCCCGCCCGCGCCTTCGACCAGCGTCAGGCGGTCGGGACCGTCCAGCGCCCGGATGAGCTCCAGCACCTCGGCGCGGGCGGGCAGCCGCGTACCGGCCTGCTCGGCGGCCGCGGCCGGTGCCAGCGGCTGCGGGTAGCGCGCCAGGCCGGCGAGCGTGCGCACCCCGGACAACCGGGCCACCTCGGCAAGGTCGTCGTCGCCGGCGGCGGTCCCGGTCTGCACCGGCTTGCAGACCGCCACCTCGAGACCGGCCTGGCCGGCGTGCGAGGCCAGCGCCGCGGTGGCGACCGTCTTGCCGACGCCCGTCCCGGTTCCGGTGACGACCAGGATCGTCACCGCCGTGCCGGACCCAGCTCCGCCAGCACCCGCGTCAGCACGGCGCGGGCCCGGTCGAGATCGTCGGCGTCCAGCGATGCCCGCGCCGTCAGCCGCAGCCGCGACGTTCCGGCCGGCACCGTCGGCGGCCGGAAGCACCCCACCCGCACCCCGGCGTCCAGGCACGCGGCGGCGGCGCCCAGCGCCCGCTGCGGATCGCCGAGAATCACCGGCACCACCGCCGACTGCGGTCGGGGCACGGCGCAGATCTCGGCCAGGGCGGCCGCGTGCCGCAGCACCGCCTCGGGCCGCCACGGCTCGGCGGCCAGCACCCGCAGCGCGGCCTGCGCGGCGCCGACCGCCGCCGGCGCCAGCGCGGTGTCGAAGATGAACGCGCGCGCGGTGTCGATGAGGTGATCGCGCACCGCAGCCGGCCCGAGCACCACGCCGCCCTGGCTGCCGAGCGCCTTGGACAGCGTGGCCGTCATCACCACGTCGGGCGCACCGGCCAGGCCCAGCTCGTGCAACAGGCCGCGCCCGCCCGCCCCCCGCACCCCCAGGCCGTGCGCCTCGTCGACGATCAGCAGCGCGCCGTGGCGGCGGCACGCGTCATGCAACCCGCGAACGGGCGCCAGCGAGCCGTCGGCGGAAAACACCGAATCGGTGACGACGACCGCGCGCTCCTCCTCCCGCGCCGCCAGGGCGGCCTCGACGGCGTCGACATCGCCGTGCGGCGTCACCACGACCCGGGCCCGTGAGAGCCGGCAGGCGTCCACCACCGAGGCGTGCGCGTGGGCGTCGGACACCACCAGCGAGCCCGGCCCCGACAACCCGGCCACCGCCCCCAGGTTGGCGGTGTATCCCGAGGAGAACAGCAAACCCGCCGCGGCGCCGACGAAGTCGGCCAGCGCCGACTCGAATTGCTGGTGCAGCTCGGTGTCGCCGCTGACCAGCCGTGAGCCGGTCGCGCCGGCGCCCCAGGCGCGCAGCGCCGCCACCCCGCCCTCGATGACGTCGGGGTGCCGGGACAGACCGAGGTAGTCGTTGGAGGCCAGGTCGACTTCGGCGGCGACGGCGGGGCGGGGCCGCAGCTGTCGGCGCAGCCCGGCCTGGCGGCGCTGCCGGGCATGCGCGTCCAGCCAGGCCAGCGGCGAGACGCCGATCGGTGCCTTCATCGGCGTTCAGCCTACGAGCCGCGCGACCTCGACCATCGCGGAGGTGATCTGGGCGATCTCCCCCGGGCCGCAGATGAACGGCGGCATCGCATACACCAGGTTGCGAAACGGGCGCAGCCACACGCCGTGCTGCAGCGCCGCCGGGGTGGCGACCGCCAGGTCGACCGGGCGGTCGCATTCGATGACCCCGATGGCGCCGCACACCCGCACATCGGTCACCGCGGGCAGCGCCCGCGCCGGCGCCAGCCCGGCGCGCAGCCCGGCGCCGATCCCGGCGACCACCGAGCGCCAGTCCTGGCGCAGCAGCACCTCGATGCTGGCCACCGACACCGCGCAGGCCAGCGCGTTGGCCATGAAGGTGGGGCCGTGCATCAGCGCGCCCGCCGAGCTGATGGTGTGCGCGATCTCGGTGGTGCACAAGGTGGCCGCCAGACCCAGGTAACCCCCGGTGAGCGCCTTGCCCACGCACATGATGTCGGGGCTGACCCCGGCGTGGTCGGCGGCGAACAGCTCGCCGGTGCGGCCGAAGCCGGTCGCGATCTCGTCGAAGACCAGCAACACCTGATGGCGCCGGCAGATGTCCCGCAGGTCGCGAAGGTAGCGCGGGTCGTGAAAGCGCATTCCGCCCGCTCCCTGCACCACGGGTTCGACGACCACCGCCGCCAGCTCGGCGGCGTGCGCGGCCAGCTGCTCTTCGAACGCCGCGCTGTAGTGCGGGTCATAGTCGCGGGGCACCTGCGGGGCAAAGACCTGCGCGGCCAGGATGTCGGACCACAGCGCGTGCATGCCGCCGTCCGGGTCGCAGATGCTCATCGGGGTGAAGGTGTCACCGTGATAGCCGCCCCGCCAGGTCATCAGCCGATGTTTGTGGTGCTGGCCGCGGCTGCGCCAATACTGCAGGGCCATCTTCACCGCGACCTCTACCGCCACCGATCCGGAGTCGCTGAAAAACACGGTCTGCAAATCCGCCGGGGTGATGTCGACGAGCAACTGCGCCAGCCGGGCGGCCGGCTCGTGGGTCAGCCCGCCGAACATGACGTGATTCATGGTGGCCAGCTGTGCGGTCAGCGCGGCGTCCAGGGCCGGGTGCCCGTGCCCGTGAATCGCCGTCCACCAGGAGCTCATCGCGTCCAGCGCGTTGATTCGCCGGCCGTCGTGAATCAGCGTCAGCCACGCCCCGCGCGCGCCGACAGCCACCACGGGGGGCACGGTTTCGGCGCCGATGGTGCTGTAGGGATGCCACAGATGCGCGGCGTCGATCGCGCTGATCTGCTCGGGGGTTAAACCAGAGGTCACCGCGGGCATGAAGATCGAGGGTAGAGCACCCGCGCTTGTGGCCGGCGCGCCCTGGGTCGCAGAAACACCGGGTGTCGGGGAGCATTGGACGACATGGCTGCGCCGCATCAGCCCGACGGCCCGCCCCGCGGTGAGAGCGCCCGATCCGCGGGGCGGGCCGTCGGGGATCGTCCTCGGGTGCTACGGCTGCGGCTGGCGCCCTGGGATGTGATCGGCACCCTCGCGATGCTGGCGGCGATCGCGCTGGCGGCCGTGATGACCGACTGGGTGTCGCTGCTTTTTGGCTTCCTCGCGCAGGTGTGCACGGGTGAGGACTGCGAACCGGTGCCCTACGGCGTCAACTTCTACATTTATCCGGTGGTTTGGGGCGGTCTCGGGGCGGCGGTCGCGGCGGCGCTCATCGGCCCGTTCGTCTCCCTCGTCAAGGGCTGGTACATGTCCTTCTGGCCGGTGGTAGCGCTCGCGCTGGTCTTTCTCAGCGCACTGGCCGGCTCCGCGCTAACCGCCTTTAGCGTGCGCTTCTGGCATTGATCGCCGCCGGCGGCGCGATCCGCAATCCCCGCCCGTCGCCAGGCAAAGGACCGCCCGTTCCCGGGGCACGGGCTGAGATCGGGCCACCGGCCGCGATCGGGGCACCGCCCATTCCCGGGGCACGGGCCGCGATCGGGCCGCAGACGGCCCGCGGCCGCAGATGATCGGTCACCGTCCGGTCACGGTAACGACAAAGCTTCGCGTCGCTGCCGCCCGGGTGATTGCCGGCACACCACCGGCGCGTTGTCATTGTTGCTAAAGGTATTAGTGTGACTACTGTGGCTGCTGTGAGTTTCGGGCGGCCGTCACGGACGCCGTTGAGGGTGATCGGCCCGCACGAAGCCGCCAATCCGGATGCCACCGGCGATCCGGGGCCACGCCAGCGCGCTGAGACCCACCAAAGGCCCACAAAGGGGACCGCATCAGAAGGGCCACCGGCGGGGCCACCACAGGCCCCTAAAGGGCCCCACCGGGGCCACCGGCGGGGCCACCAGAGGGCCACAAAGACAGCCCACAAGAGAGCCACGAAGGAGGGGAACCCTGATGAGACACGCCTACACGATCGGCCTGGGCCTGCTGATCGCCCTGGCGCTGCCGCTGGCCGGAACCGGCCGCGCGCACGCCGACCCGAGCGTTCTGACGGCCGGCAACCAGCAGGCCATCAACTATGTGATCCAGCGCGCGCTATCGCAGCGCGGGGTGCCGTACGTCTACGGGGGCGGCAACGCCGCGGGCCCCACCCGGGGCAGCGGGCTGAATGCCAACGTCGTCGGATTCGACGCCTCGGGTCTAATCCAGTACGCCTTCGCCGGCGCCGGGATCAAGATGCCCCGAACCTCGGGCCAGCAGTGCAGCGTAGGCGTTAAGGTCCCGCCCGCGCAGGCCCGCCCCGGCGACCTGATCTGCTATGGCCCCGGTGGCAGCCAAAGCGTCGCGATGTACCTCGGAAACGGCCAGATGATAGAGGCCACCGAGCCCGCCGTCACGGTCTCGCCGGCGCGCACCGCCGGGATGACGCCGTATCTGACCCGGATAATCGGCTGACGAGGGGCGCGCGCTGGCGAGTTAGCGGGCTCGATGGCGGCGCCCCCGCGGCAAACGCGCGCCGGCGGCGAGTCCTGTAGGCCCGGACACCGGTTGGGTAGATTGTCTGGCGATGCTGAGCCTGTCTGCGACCCCCTCGGCGCCCACCCGGGCCGCCGCAGCTTTCGACTCCGCGGCGGTGACGGGCAAGCGGAAGTCGGGTTTTTACCGGCACGATCTCGACGGCCTGCGCGGCATCGCGATCGCGCTGGTGGCCATGTTCCACGTCTGGTTCGGCAGGGTGTCTGGCGGCGTGGACGTGTTTCTGGCGCTGTCCGGCTTTTTCTTCGGTGGCAAGGTCATTCGTGCCGCGCTTAACCCAGGGGGGTCGCTGTCGCTCGTGCCGGAGGTGGTCCGGCTGGTCCGCCGGCTGCTTCCGGCCCTGGTCGTAGTGCTGGCCGGCTGCGCGGTGCTCACCGTCTTGGTCCAACCGCAGACCCGCTGGGAAACCTTCGCCGACCAAAGCCTGGCCAGCCTGGGCTACTACCAGAACTGGGAGCTGGCCCACACGGTCGCCGACTACCTGCGGGCCAGCGAGGCGGTCAGCCCGCTGCAGCACATCTGGTCGATGTCGGTGCAGGGCCAGTTCTATATCGCGTTCCTGGCCCTGGTCTTCGGCAGCGCCTATGTCCTGCGGCGGCGCCTGGGCCGCCGGCTGCGAAGCCTCTTCGTGGTGCTGCTGGGCACCCTGACGCTGGCCTCGTTCGGCTACGCGATCGTTGCGCATCAGGCCAACCAGGCAACCGCCTACTACAACAGCTTCGCGCGGGCCTGGGAGTTGCTGCTGGGAGCGCTCGTCGGCGCTTTGGTCCCCTACGTCCGCTGGCCGATGTGGCTGCGCACGCTGATCGGCACCGGTGCGCTGGCGGCGATCCTGTCCTGCGGGGCGCTCATCGACGGTGTCCGCGAATTCCCCGGCCCGTGGGCGCTGGTGCCCGTCGGGGCGACGATGCTGATGATTTTGGCCGGGGCCAACCGGCAGGCTGTGCCCGGCACCCGCGAGCGGCTGCCGCTGCCGAATCGGCTGCTGGCGGCCGCGCCGCTGGTGACGCTGGGGGCGATGGCCTACTCGCTGTATTTGTGGCACTGGCCGCTGCTCATCTTTTGGCTGTCCTATACCGGCCATCGGCGTGCCACCTTCATCGAGGGCACGGCGGTGCTGCTGCTCTCCGGGGTGCTGGCCTACCTGACCCTGCGCCACGTCGAGGACCCGCTGCGGTATCGGGTGCCGGCCGCCTCCCCGGCCGTGGCGGCAGTCCCCTGGCGGAGGCGGCTGCGGCGACCGACGATGGTGCTGGGGTCGGTGGTGGCCCTGCTGGGCGTCACCTTGACCGCGACGTCCTTCACCTGGCGTGAGCATGTCACCGTTCAGCGTGCCGAGGGCAAGGAACTCAGCGGGCTCAATGCCCGCGACTACCCGGGGGCGCGCGCGCTGGTCAACCACGTGCGGGTGCCCAACCTGCAGGTGCGGCCCACGGTGCTGGAAGCCAAAAACGACCTGCCGCCGTCGACGAAAGACAACTGCATCAGCGACTGGCACAACCCGGCGCTGATCAATTGCGCCTACGGCGACAAAGACGCCACCAGGACCATCGCACTGGCCGGCGGGTCGCATGCCGAACACTGGCTGACCGCCCTGGACCTGCTCGGCCGCCTGCACCACTTCAAGGTGGTGACGTATCTGAAGATGGGCTGCCCGTTGTCCACCGAGGAAGTCCCGCTGATCATGGGCAACAACGCCCCCTACCCGCAATGCCATGAGTGGGTGCAAAAGACGATGGCCAAGCTCATCGCCGACCACCCGGACTACGTGTTCACCACCTCCACCCGGCCGTGGAACATCAAGCCCGGCGACGTGATGCCGGGAACGTACATCGGGATCTGGCAAGCGTTCTCCGACAACAACATTCCCATTCTCGCCATGCGGGACACCCCGTGGCTGGTCAAGGACGGCCAACCGTTCGTGCCCGCGGACTGCCTGGCCAAGGGCGGCAACGGGTTATCGTGCGGGATCAAACGGTCCGACGCGCTCTCCGACCACAACCCCACCCTCGACTTCGTCGGGCAGTTCCCGCTGCTCAAGCCGCTGGACATGAGCGACGCGGTGTGCCGCGCCGATGTCTGCCGTGCGGTCGAGGGAAACGTGCTGATCTACCACGACGCCCATCACATCTCCGCGACTTACATGCGCACCCTGGCCGCCGAGCTTGGCCGCCAGATCGCGGCGGCCACCGGGTGGTGGTGACACCCGCCGGGCACCCGTCGGGGCTACCCTCGATGTGATGCCGTCCAACGAGTCAGCTGCCCGGCCAGACACTGAGCCCGGCTCGGTCGCGCCACCCACCGTGTGGCCCGGCAGTGCCTATCCGCTCGGCGCCACCTACGACGGCGGCGGCACCAACTTCGCGTTGTTCTCCGAGGTCGCCGAGAAGGTCGAGCTCTGCCTGATCGCCGACGACGGCACCGAGTCGCGGGTCCGCCTCGACGAGGTCGACGGACATATCTGGCATGCCTATCTGCCGACCGTGACTCCCGGCCAGCGGTACGGGTTTCGGGTCTACGGGCCCTTCGACCCGGCGGCCGGACACCGCTGCGACCCCAGCAAGCTGCTGCTCGACCCGTACGGGAAAGCGTTTCACGGCGATTTCGATTTCGGGCCGGCACTGTTCTCCTACGACACGGCGGCCCCCGATTCCCCCACCCTGCCGATGATCGACTCGCTGGGCCACACCATGACCAGCGTGGTGATCAACCCGTTTTTCGACTGGCAGTCCGACCGCGCCCCGCGGATCCCCTACCACGAGACGGTCATCTACGAGGCGCATGTCAAGGGCATGACCCAGGCACACCCCGGGATCCCCGCCCCGCTGCGCGGCACCTACGCCGGGCTGGCCCACCCGGTGATCATCGACTACCTCAAGTCGCTCAACGTCACCGCCATCGAGCTGATGCCGGTGCACCAATTCATGCACGACTACCGGCTGCTGCAAAAGGGTCTCCGAAACTACTGGGGATACAACACCTTCGGGTTCTTCGCCCCGCACAACCAGTACGCGGCCAACCGGCACTCTTCGGTGAGCGAATTCAAGGCCATGGTCCGCACCTTTCACCAGGAGGGCATCGAGGTCATCCTCGACGTGGTCTACAACCACACCGCCGAAGGCAACCACCTGGGTCCGACAATCAATTTCCGCGGCATCGACAACGCCGCCTACTATCGCCTCGACGACCAGGACCCGCGGCTCTACAAGGACTTCACCGGCACCGGCAACAGCCTCAACGCCCGCAATCCGCACACCCTGCAGCTGATCATGGATTCGCTGCGCTACTGGGTGCTCGAGATGCACGTCGACGGGTTCCGTTTCGATCTGGCCGCCACCTTGGCCCGCGAGCTGCACGACGTCGACCGATTGAGCGCGTTTTTTGACATCGTGCAGCAGGATCCGGTGATCAGCCAGGTCAAATTGATCGCCGAGCCGTGGGATGTCGGGGAAGGCGGCTACCAGGTCGGCAATTTCCCGGGTTTGTGGACCGAATGGAACGGGAAGTACCGCGACACGGTGCGCGACTACTGGCGCGGCCAGCCCGCAACCCTCGGGGAGTTCGCGTCCCGGCTCACCGGATCGTCGGATCTCTACGAGGCGACCGGCCGGCGCCCCAGCGCCAGCATCAACTTCGTCACCTGCCATGACGGGTTCACGCTGGCGGATCTGGTGTCCTACAACGAGAAACACAACGAGGCCAACGGCGACGACAACCGCGACGGGGAAAGCTATAACCGCTCCTGGAACTGCGGTGTGGAGGGCCCCACCGACGACCCCGACATTCTGGCGCTGCGCGGCCGGCAGATCCGGAACTTCTTGGCCACGTTGATGGTGTCGCAGGGCACCCCGATGATGTCGCACGGCGACGAGATCGGGCGCACCCAGTTGGGCAACAACAACGCCTACTGCCAGGACTCCGAATTAACCTGGGTGGACTGGTCGTTGGTCGACAAGAATGCCGATCTGCTGGCCTTTACCCGCAAGGTGACGGCGCTGCGTAAGGCCCACCCGGTCTTTCGCCGCCGGCGGTTCTTCGAAGGGGCGCCGATCCGCAAGGGCGAGCAAGTGCGCGATATCGCCTGGTTGACACCGGCCGGCCGGGAGATGACGCCCGAAGACTGGGACAGCCAGTTCGGCAAGAGCATCGCCGTGTTCCTCAACGGCGACGCCATTCCCTCACCGGACGCGCGCGGCCAGCGGGTCGTCGACGACTCGTTTCTGCTGTGCTTCAACGCCCATGACCAGGCGGTGAAATTCGTTACGCCGCAAGACCACTACGCCCGGGTGTGGACGGCGGAACTGGACACCACCGACCCCGCCGGCGACAGCGACCTGGTGGTGGCAGCCGGCGACAGCATCGTGGTTCCGGCCCGCTCGCTGCTGGTGTTGCGCAAGACCGCCTGACGCCGGGCTCTTCCGCCACCAGCCGGCTAGCCCACGGCCACCGGCCGGATAGCCCCGGTCCGACCCGCGGAGTCGCCCAACCCGGGGCCCAGGCGACACAAACGGGCGACACAAACGGCGACACAAACGCCGAAAAGCTCGGCTACAGCAAATAGCGGTAGGCCGGCGACCCTGGCTCGAGGACCTCGATGTGCAGCCCGGTGCCCCGCATCCGGGCTAGCAGGCCGTCGAGGTCCGCGGCCGACCCCAACTCGATACCGACCAGGGCCTCGCCGGTTTCCCGGTTGTTGCGTTTGACGTACTCGAACAGCGTGATGTCGTCGTTGGGTCCCAGCACCTCGTCGAGGAACCGACGCAGCGCGCCGGGCTCCTGCGGGAAATCGACCAGGAAGTAGTGCTTAAGGCCGAGGTGCACCAGCGAACGCTCCAGCACCTCCCCGTAGCGGGAGACGTCGTTGTTGCCGCCGGAGATCAGGCACACCACCGTGGCGCCCGGCTCGACGCCAGCCTCCAGCACTCCGGCGACCGACAGCGCCCCCGCCGGCTCGGCGATGATCCCCTCGTGCTGATACAGGTCGAGCATCGCGGTGCAGACCGCGCCCTCGTCGACGGCGATGATCGACACCATGTCACCGGCGGCGGCCAGCGCGGCATACGTCAGCGTCCCCGCCCGGCTCACCGCGGCGCCGTCGACGAACTGGTCGACGTGCTCGAGGGTCACCGGCCCGCCGGCGGCCAGCGCGGCCATCATGGCCGCCGCCCCCGCCGGCTCCACGCCCAGCACCGCGGTGTTCGCCGTGCGCTCGGCCAGGTAGGTGGTGATGCCGGCCACGCAGCCGCCGCCGCCCACCGGGACCACCACCAGGTCGGGCTCGGCGCCGAGCTGATCGAGCAATTCGACGGCAATGGTGCCCTGACCCGCGATGGTGCGCAGATCGTCATACGGCGGAACCAGCGTGGCACCGGTGCGGGCCACATCCTCGACGGCGGCCGCGGCCGCCACCTCATACGTCGACCCGCCCACAATCAACTCGATGAACTCCCCGCCGTGGTAGCGGATGCGCTCCTTTTTCTGCTTGGGTGTCTTGGCCGGCACGTAAACCCGGCCGTGGATTCCCAGCAAGCGGCACGCATAGGCGAAGCCCTGCGCGTGGTTGCCCGCCGAGGAGCACACCACGCCCGCGGCGACCTGTTCCTCGGACAATTGCACCAGCAGGTTGTAGGCGCCGCGCAGCTTGTAGGAGCGCACGGTTTGCAGATCTTCGCGTTTGAGGTAGATCGTGGCTCCGGTGGCCGCCGACAATCGCTCGCAGTGCTGCAGCGGCGTGGGGGTGACGACCGGCGCGATCCGCTTCGCCGCCGCCTCGATGTCCGCAGCGCACAACATCGCGGCCCCCGGCAGGGCCGGGGTGTGGCTCAGCTCAGCGGACACCGGATAATCGTGCCATCCGACCGGGGTTTTAGCGCACCGGGGTGAGCACGAACACCGGAATCTCGCGCTCGGTGTTGGCCTGATACGTGGCGTAGTCGGGCCAGACCTGCACCGCGCGCTGCCACCAGATCGCCTTCTCCTCGCCGAACACCTCGCGGGCCTCATAGTCGCCGGTGACGGGGCCGTCCTGCAGCTCCACTCGCGGGTTCTTCTTGACGTTGTAGTACCACACCGGGTGCTTGGGGGCGCCAGCCAGCGAGGCGACGATCGCGTACTGCCCCTCATGCTCGACCCGCATCAGCGGGATTTTACGGAGTTTTCCGGTCTTGGCGCCGACCGTGGTCAGCAAGACCACGGGCTTACCCTCTATCTCGGTGCCCTCGGTTCCGCCGGACGCCATGTACTTCTCGGCCTGCTCGCGGGACCAGTCCAGCGGACTGGGTGCGTATTCACCTGTTAGCGGCATGCCTCCCACTGTAAGGGCCGCGCTATCGTGTCACGCCACCCGGGTGATGCGCGCTCTTGGCGCCCGCGCGGCGCTACAGTGGCGAGAATGCCAGCGACCTTGATCACCGGCGCGAACGTCTGGGACGGGATCTCCGGCGCGCCCGAGCCGCGGCAGGTGCTCGTCGCCGACGGCCGCATCCAGCGGGTGGGCGAGGCGATCGAGGCGCCCGCCGACGCGCAGCGCGTCGACCTGTCCGGGCACACCCTGACCCCGGGATTCATCGACTGCCACGTTCATGTCACCCTGGCGCCCCCGCTCGGCCCGGCCCTGGCCGGTGACTCCAGCGTCGCGCGGACGCTGAAGGCGCTGCCCGTGCTGCGGGCCCTGCTGATGAGCGGCTTCACCACCGTGCGCGACCTGGGGTGCGCCGACGTCGACTACCCGACGATCGACCTGCGTGACGCGGTGGCCGCCGGCGTTGTCGACGGGCCGCGGCTACTGGTGGCACCGCATCTGCTGTCCGCGCGCGGCGGCCACGGCGATTTCAGCGCGATGCTCGCCGGGCAGTACCAGGGGCCCTCGCGGGCATTGGAGCTCGCGGCCGCCGACGGCTGCGACGAGATCCGCACCCGGGTCCGCCAAGAGATCCGGGCCGGGGCGGACTGGATCAAGTTCGCCGCCACCGGCGGGTTTGCCTCCCCGTCGGATGATCCCGCCCAGGCCACCTACAGCCAGGAAGAGATGCGCGCCCTGGTGGCGACGGCGGCCGACCTCGAGGTGCCGGCCGCCGCGCACAGCTACGGCGACGAGGGCATCCGGCGCGCGGTGCGCGCCGGGGTGCGCAGCATCGAACACGGCAACCTCGCCTCGGCGGAGGCGCTGCGGATGATCCGTGACGCCGGGGTGTTCCTGGTCCCGACGCAGTACGCGATCCTGTCGGGGGCGCGCCGTGGCGACGACGACCCGATGTGGGCGATCGCGCCCGAGTACGCCCGCCGCAAAGCCCGCAAATACCGGGGCGCGTTGCTGGAGGCCGCCGAACGGCTCGCCGCCAGCGATGTGCGGATCGCGTTCGGCACCGACGCCGGCATGTTCCCGCACCAGGAGAACTGGCGGGAGTTCCCGATGATGGTGTCCGCCGGCATCACCCCGCTGCGGGCCCTGCAAGCTGCCACCAGCACGGCGGCCGAGTTGCTGCGCCTCGATGATCTCGGCGTGATCGCCGAGGGCAAGATCGCCGATCTGATCGCCATGCCCGGAGATCCGCTCAGCGACATCGAGGCCACCGGCAGGGTCGATTTCGTCATGAAGGGCGGCGTGATCTACCAGCGCCCGGTGGCTAACCCCCCAGACAGCCCGGGCCCAGCAGCGCCTTGAGGTCGCCCATCAACGCCGGCGACGGCGTCACCCGCAACGAGGGATCCAGCTCCAGCGTGGTGACCCGGTCCTCGCTGACCAGCCGCAAATGCACCCGTGACGTTCCGGGGTGGCGGGCCAGCACCTGTTTGAGCGCGCTTACCGTGTCGGCAGTGCATTGGCGGGTGGGCAGGCTGACAGCAAGCGGGCGCTCCGCCTTGATGTTGGAAAAGTCAGGCACCACAAGATCGTTGGCGATCAGCACGGTCCGATCGTCGCGGACCGCCACCCGGGCGTTGATGAGCACGACCGCGTCGTCGACGATGTCGGCGCCGTACGTGGAGTAGGTCTGCGGGAAGAACATCACCTCGATGCCCCCGGTGAGGTCTTCCAATTGCGCTGATGCCCAAGACATTCCGTTCTTGTTCACGCGCCGGCTCACCGACGCCAGGATGCCGCCCACCTTCACCGGCGCGTCGTTGGGGATGTCGCCGTCGAGGATCGCCGGGATCGCGGTGTCGACCTGGGCGGCCAGCAAGTGCGCGACCCCGTTGAGCGGATGCCCGGACACATACAGGCCCAGCATCTCGCGCTCCAGCGCCAGCTTGTGCTTGTCGTCCCACTCCTCGTCGGGCACCTTGATGGAAAACACCGCGTCCACGGCGGTATCCGAGCACCCGAAAAGGTCGAACTGGCCCATCGCCTCGGCTTTTTTGGTGCCTAGCACCGAGTCCACCGCGTCGCTGTGCACCAAAAACAGCCCCTTGCGCGGGTGCCCCAGGGTGTCGAACGCGCCCGCCTTGATCAACGACTCGGTGACCTTCTTGTTGCAGGCGGCGATGTCCACCTTGTTCAGGTAGTCGGAGAAGTCGGTGAACTTGCCCTTCTCGGTGCGGGTCTTGATCAGCGAGGCAACGACATTGGCGCCCACGTTGCGCACCGCGCCCAACCCGTAGCGGATGTCGGTGCCCACGGAGGCGAAGTGCAGACCCGACTCGTTGACGTCGGGCGGCAGCACGGTGATACCGAGCTTGCGGCAGTCGGCCAGGTACACCGCGGCCTTGTCCTTGTCGTCGCCGACCGAGGTCAGTAGCCCCGCCATGTATTCGGCCGGATAGTTGGCCTTCAGGTAGGCGGTCCAGTACGAGACCATGGCATAGCCGGCGGCGTGCGACTTGTTAAACGCGTAGTCGGCGAACGGCAGGATGGTGTCCCACAGCGCCTTGATCGCGCCGGCCGAAAAGCCGTTGGCGCGCATCCCCGCCGCGAAGGTCTCGTATTCGGCGGCCAGCACGTCCGCCTTCTTTTTGCCCATGGCCTTGCGCAGAATGTCGGCCTGGGCCAGGGAGTATCCGGCCACCTTCTGCGCGATGCGCATGATCTGCTCCTGGTAGACGATCAAACCGTAGGTCTCGGCGAGGATGTCTGCCAGCGGCTCGGCCAGCTCGGGATGGATCGGCGTGATGGCCTGGCGGCCGTTCTTGCGGTCGGCGTAGTCGTTGTGCGCGTTTTGGCCCATGGGCCCGGGCCGATACAGCGCGATCACCGCGACGACGTCTTCAAAGCCGGTGGGCCGCATGCGGCGCAGCAGATCCCGCATCGGCCCGCCGTCGAGCTGGAACACCCCCAGGGTGTCCCCGCGGCCGAGCAACTCGTAGGTGGCCGGGTCGTCGAGCGGCAGCGACTCCAGGTCGACGTCGATTCCCCTGTTGGCCTTGATGTTTTCGATCGCGTCGCCGATGATGGTCAGATTGCGCAGCCCGAGGAAGTCCATCTTTAGCAGGCCGACGGCCTCGCACGACGGGTAATCCCAACCGGTGATGATCGCGCCGTCCTGGGGGCGTTTCCACAGCGGAATGACGTCCGTCAGCGGCTCGCTGCTCATGATCACCGCGCACGCGTGCACCCCGGCGTTGCGGATCAGGCCCTCCAGGCCCAGGGCGGTCTGGTAGATGGTGCGCACGTCGGGGTCGCTGTCGATGAGGGCGCGGACCTCGGCGGCTTCCTTGTAGCGCTCGTGGCTGGGGTCGGTGATGCCCGCCAGCGGAATGTCTTTGGCCATGATCGCCGGCGGCAGTGCCTTGGTGATCCGATCGGCAATCGCAAAACCGGGCTGCCCGTAGTGGATTCGCGCGGCGTCCTTCAGCGCCGCTTTGGTTTTGATGGTGCCGAACGTGATGACCTGAGCGACCCGGTCATGACCCCACCGCTCGGCGGCGTAGCGCACCATCTCGCCGCGGCGGCGGTCGTCGAAGTCGATGTCGATGTCGGGCATCGACGTGCGTTCCGGGTTGAGGAACCGCTCGAAGAGCAGGCCGTGCGGGATCGGGTCGATATCGGTGATGCCCAGGGCGTAGGCGACCAGCGAGCCGGCGGCCGAGCCGCGGCCGGGCCCGACCCGGATGCCCACCGACCGCGCGTAGCGGACCAAGTCGGCGACGATCAAAAAGTAGGAGGGAAAGCCCTTGGCGCAGATGACCTCGATCTCATAGGCGGCACGCTGGGCGTACCCGTCGGGCAGCCCCCCCGGGAACCGCCGGCGCAGGCCCGCGTCCACTTCGTGACGCAGCCACGACGCCTGGTCGTGGCCCTCGGGCACCGGGAACACCGGCATCCGGTCACGCGGGGTCCACGCGTCGGCGTAGCAGCCCACCCGCTCGGTGATCAGCAGCGTGGCGTCGCAGGCCCCGGGCACCTCGTCGTCCCAGATCTGGCGCATCTCGGCGGCCGACTTCAGGTAGTAGCCGTCACCCTCGAACCGGAACCGATTGGGGTCAGAGAGTGTCCTGCCGGTTTGCACACACAGCAGCGCCTCGTGGTTGTGGGCGGCGTCCCGGGTGACGTAGTGGCAGTCGTTGGTGGCCAGCGGCGGGATGCCCAGGGCGCGGCCGATCTGCAACAGCCCGTCGCGGACCCGCCGTTCGATGGCCAGCCCGTGATCCATCAGCTCGAGAAAGTAGTTCTCGGCACCGAAGATCTCCCGCCATTTGGCGGCCGACTCCAGCGCCTCGCGGTATTGGCCCAGCCGCAGCCGGGTCTGCACCTCACCCGAGGGGCAGCCGGTGGTGGCGATGAGGCCGGTCGCGTGTTCGGCGATCAGCTCCGCGTCCATCCGCGGCCACTTGCCCAGCTGGCCCTCGAAGGACGCCAGCGAGGACAGCTTGAACAGGTTGCGCAGCCCGGTGACGTTCTCCGCGATCATCGTCAGATGGGTGTAGGAGCCGCCCCCGGAAACGTCGTCGGCCTTCTGGCCGGGATCACCCCAGAGGATTCGCCGGGTGTCGAAACGCGAACCCGGGGCGACGTAGGCCTCGATCCCGATGATCGGCTTGATCCCGGCCGCGGTGGTGGCGTTGTAGAATTCGCTGGCGCCGAACATGTTTCCGTGATCGGTCATCCCGATGGCGGACATGTCAAGCCGTTGCGCCTCGGCGAGCATCGGGGTGATCTTCGCCGCACCGTCCAGCATCGAGTACTCGGTGTGGTTATGCAGGTGCACGAAGGACCGCGAAGAAGAGCCGCTCATCAGGAGGCCAGTCTAGGGCCACCGGCCGACGCCGTCGGCGTGTCGGGGTGCGTGTGTTGGCGCAGCGGTGCGGGCTCGCGGTATCGCGCGCGGTGTGCCGACCCGGCGATAGCGCCGCCGCACCCGGGCGGGTCAGCGGCGGGCGCACGCCGCGGTGAGCCACCGGCAATCGGTTTTTTACTGCTTCGGCCGCCCGGCAATCCCGCCGTGACGCTCGCCTAATCGACGCGCAACGGCGCAATGGTGGCCTTGACGGCATGGATCACACCATGGATCACACAATGCCCATCTACGAGCGAATCGGCGGCTACGAGGCGATCGAACGCGTGGTAGCGGACTTCTACGAGCGGGTGCTTGCCGACGATCGGCTGGCCGGCTTTTTCTCCGGGACGAACCTCAACCGCCTCAAGGGACGCCAAGCCGAGTTCCTGGCGGCCGCTTTTGGCGGGCCGGAACCGTACACCGGCGTGTCGATGAAGCGGGCGCACCAGGGCCGTGGGATCACCATGCGCCACTTCAACCTGGTCGCGGGGTACTTAGGAGACGCGCTGTCGGCAGCCGGCGTTCCCGCCGAGACCGTCGACGAAATACTCGCGCTCGTCGCGCCGCTGGCCGGCGAGATCGCGTCGGACCACGCGCCGGCGCACGCCTGACCCGCCGGGCGCCGGTGATCGGCGGGTCATTAGCGACGCGGCGCCCGGTCCGCGTCGGCGGCTCAATGCCACAATGCGGGGATGCCGCGAACGTTCGACGATCTGGTGGCGGAGGCCGCCGCGGCGCCCGTCGAGGGCTGGGATTTCTCCTGGCTCAACGGCCGGGCCACCGAACAACGCCCGACCTGGGGCTACCAACGGCTGATGAGCCGGCGGCTGGCGGGCGTGTCGGCGGCCCTGGACATCCAGACCGGCGGCGGCGAAGTGCTGGCCGGCGCGGAGAAATTCCCGCCCACCATGGCGGCCACCGAGTCATACCCGCCCAACGCCGCGCTGGCCACCCGCCGGTTGCACCCGCGCGGCGCCGTGGTGGTCGTCACCCGGGATGAGCCCCCGCTGCCGTTCGCCAGCGAGGCGTTCGACCTGGTCACCAGCCGACACCCGACCGCCGTGTGGTGGGCCGAGATCGCCCGGGTGCTGCGGCCGGGCGGCAGCTATTTCGCCCAGCACATCGGGCCCGCGACGATGTCCGAGTTGGCCGAGTACTTCATCGGCCCCCAGCCACACCGAGGGGCGGAATTGCATCCGGACACCCAGCGGGCCCGGGCGCACGCCGCGGGCCTGCGGATCGTGGATCTCCGGATGGAGCGGCTGCGCGCCGAGTTCTTCGACATCGGCGCCGTTGTCTACTTTCTGCGCAAGGTGATCTGGACCGTCCCGGACTTCACCGTGGACCGCTACCGCGACCGGCTGCGGGAGCTCCACGAGCGCATCGTGGCCGCCGGGCCGTTCGTCGCCCATGCCACCCGTGTCCTCGTCGACGCCCGCAAGCCGGACGGCTGAGGGTCTCAGCTCTCGGCGCGCAGCACCTCGAGGGCGTGCTGCAGGTCGGCCGGATACGGGCTAACGATCTCCATCTGGCGCCCGTCACCCGGATGAATGAACGCCAGCGACCGCGCATGCAGCCATTGACGTTGCAGACCAAGCTTTTCCGCGAGCTTCGGATCAGCACCGTAGGTCAGGTCGCCGCAGCAGGGGTGGTGCAGCGCGGCGAAATGCACCCGGATCTGGTGGGTGCGGCCGGTCTCTAGGTGAACCTCGAGCAGGCTGGCGGCGACGAACGCTTCCAGGGTGTCGTAATGGGTGAGGCTGCGCCGGCCGCTTTTGGTGACCGCGAATTTCCAGTCGTGGCTGCGGTGCCGGCCGATCGGCGCGTCGATCGTACCGCTGGACGGGTCGGGGTGGCCCTGCACCAGCGCGTGGTAGCGCTTGTCGACGGCGCGGCGTTTGAACGCCCGCTTGAGCGCGGTGTATGCCCGGTCGGAGAGCGCCACCACCATCACCCCCGAGGTGCCGACGTCCAGGCGATGCACGATGCCCTGGCGCTCGTGCACCCCCGAGGTGGTGATCCGGTAACCGGCGGCCGCCAGTCCGCCGAGCACCGTCGGCCCACTCCAGCCGACGGATGCGTGCGCCGCCACCCCCGGGGGTTTGTCGACGGCGACGATGTCCTCGTCGGCATACAGGACCGTCATGCCCTCGACGTCGACCGGGGTATTCTCCGGCGGCACCGGCGCCCTGGGCAACTGCACGCGCAGCCAGGCTCCCGCTTTCAGCCGATCGGACTTGCCCGCCGGCGCGCCGTCTAATTCGACACCGCCGGCTTCGGCGATCGCCGCCGCGGCGCTGCGCGACACACCGAGCAGCCGGGCCAGCCCGGCGTCAACCCGCATGCCCGCCAGGCCTTCCGGGACGGGCAGTGAGCGCTCGGTCGTCAACCCCGGCTCCTCCTGGCCGGGCCGCTCGGCATCCTCACCGCTGATCACCCGCTCTTGCGCCGCCCGACGGCGTCGAAGTCGAAGCCCAAGATGGACAGCACGACCAGCAGGATCGCCCCGCCGACCACCGACGGGTCGGCCACGTTGAACACCGGCCACCAGCCGATCGACAAGAAGTCCACGACGTGTCCCCGCAGCGGCCCGGGCGAGCGGAAGAACCGGTCGACCAGGTTGCCGGTCGCGCCGCCGAGGATCATCCCCAGGCCGATCGCCCACCACGGCGACACCAGTCGGCGCCCCATCCAGATAATGCCGGCCACGACACCGATCGCGATCAGCGTCAACAGCCACGTGTAGCCGGTCGCCATGGAAAAGGCGGCCCCGGAATTGCGAACCAGGGTCCAGGTCACGGTGTCGCCGATGATCGACACCGGCCGGCCCGGGGTCAGCAGCTTGACCGCCAGCACCTTGGTGACGATGTCGAGTAGCAGCACCACCGCCGCTACCGAGAGCAGCAGGCGCAGCCGCCGCGGCGGCGCGGGCGCTGCGGTGTCCCCGGCCTCCCCGGCCACCGTCCCCGGCTCCATCGATCCGTGGTCAGTCACTCCCCCATCATCCACACCTCGATGGCCCGCCGCGCTGCGGCCGTTTCGGCTCGCATCGTCGCCTGGGCGACGCCCGCCCTCGGCGGTGAGCGAGTGCGATGATGCCGGCATGAGCCGACTCACCATGATCAGCACCGGCGGCACGATCGCCAGCAGCGCCGGCGCCGACGGGGCGCTGCGGCCCACTCGCGGCGGAGCGGAGCTGGCGCTGGGCCTAGACGTCGATGTCGTCGACCTGATGGCGGTCGACAGCTCCCAGCTCACACCGGCCGATTGGGACCGCATGCGCGCGGCGGTGCAGACCGCGACCGGCAACGGCGCCCCGGGCGTGGTCATCACGCACGGCACCGACACCCTTGAGGAGACCGCGCTGTGGCTGGAACTCACCTATGCCGGCGCCGCGCCGGTGGTGCTGACCGGTGCGCTGCGCGCCGCCGACGCACCCGACGCCGACGGTCCCGGTAATCTGCGCGACGCGCTGACGGTGGCCGCCAGCGCGTCCGCGCGCGACCTGGGGGTGCTGGTCAGTTTCGCCGGCCAGCTGTGGCAGCCGCTGGGCCTGCGGAAAACGGGGGGCCGCCGCGGTTTCGCCGGTGACCTGCTGGGCACGGTCGGGGGCGGCGTGACGCTGACGCGCCCGAAAACCCGGCCCTATTTGGGTGAGCTGACCGCCGCCACGGCGCCACGGGTGGACATCGTGGCCGTCTACCCGGGAAGCGACGCGGTGGCGCTGGACGCGTGCGTGGCGGCCGGAGCGCGGGGTGTGGTCCTGCAGGCGCTGGGATCGGGCAACGCGCCGGCCGCGGTGATCGACGGGGTGCGCCGGCATTGCCGCGCCGGGGTCGTGATCGCGGTGTCCACCCGGGTCGCGGGCGCGCGGGTCAGCGCGGGCTACGGTCCGGGCCGCGAACTGGCCGCCGCGGGCGCGCTGATGGTGCCACGGCTGGCCCCGCCGCAGGCCCGGGTGCTGCTGATGGCCGCGCTGGCGGCGGCGCTACCGGCCGCCGATGTCATCAACCGGTGGGGTTGACACGTCCTCGGCCCGCAGCCCGTCCTCGGCCCGCAGCCCGTCCTCGGCCCGCAGCCCGTCCTCGGCCCGCAGCCCGTCCTCGGCCCGCAGCCCGGCGACATAGTCCGGCCAGTCCAGGCTGTCGAGGGGATCGGCGCGGGTGAGATCGCGGGTGTCGGCGGCAAAAGTCCGCATCGCCCCCGGGCCGGTGTCACGGGTTTCGAACCGCACCGTCACCACGCCGTGCCCCGCGCCCTGCACCCAGCCGTGCCCGTGATCGGGGTGGGCGACGTCATCGCCCACCCGCCACCCGGCGATCTGAGGCGGTGCCGAGCCAGCCGCCTGGTGAGATTCCCACGTCGCCGCCGCCGGCTCGAGATCGGAAAACAGCGGCTCCTGGCGCACCTCGGTTAAACCCGAAAAGCCCACGCCGAGAAGGCGAATCGGCCCGATCTCGCGTGGATCCAGCAGCAGCCGGCGAGCCACCGACACCAGCGCGGCGGCGTCGGTGGTGGCGTGCGGCAGGGTCGCGGAGCGGGTGAGCGTGCCCATATCGGATTTGCGCAGTTTCACCGTGACGGTGCGTGCGCCCCGCCCGTCGCGGACCAGCCGTTGATGCGCGTGCTCGGCGATTGGGGCGACCGCATCCTGCAGCTGCTCCAACGTGGTCACATCGACCGCGAACGTGGACTCGGCGCTGATTTGCTTGGCTTCGCCACGCTCGACGACCGGGCGGTCGTCGATCCCGCGGGCCAGCCGGTGCAATGCGGGCCCGGCGGTGGCGCCCAGGATGTTGGCCGCCTCCGCCTCGCTCAACGCGGCCAGCTGCCCGATGGTCTCGATGCCCAGCCGGTGCAGCTTCTCCTCGGCGACCGGGCCGATGCCCCACAACCGCCGCACCGGCAGACCGGCGAGCAGAGCCTGCTCCTCGCGGCGCCGGATCACCCGAACACCGTCGGGCTTGGCCAGCCCGGAGGCGATCTTGGCGATCTGCTTACCCGAGCCTGCGCCCACCGAGGCGACCAGGCCGGTGTGCTCCAACACCCGTCGCCGTAGGCCTTCGCAGAACCGCTCGACGTCTTCGGCGGACGCACCGCTGAGCCCGGGCGGCTCGGCGAACGCCTCGTCGTGCGCCAGCTGCTCGACGACGGGCACCACGCTGCGCACGGTGTCGAACACCCGGCGGCTGGCCACCGCGTACACCGCGCCCCGCGGCGGCAACACCACCGCCTGAATGCCCACCAGCCGGCGCGCCTGATGCATCGGCATCGCCGAGCGGGCACCGAACACCCGGGCCTCGTAACTCGCCCCGGCCACCACACCCCGTCCGCCCAGGCCGCCGACCAGCACCGGGCGCCCCCGCAGCGTGGGACGGGTCAGCTGCTCGACGGAGGCGAAGAACGCGTCCATGTCCAGGTGCAAGACCCAGCGGGCAGTCACAACCTTCAATCATCCTCTGGCCGCGAACGTGCAACTACCGACGGGTCTACTCGGGAAATGCGTTGCCAGTTGCACTTTCGCGGCTACCCGAGCGGGCAGCCCGCGGCACGTAACGCGTCGCGGGCCCGGGCGACGATGACGTGCGGGCGATAGCTCAGCAGCTCGGAGCTCACGCGGACCAGTCGCCAGCCGCGGCGCTGCAGGTTGGCGGCGCGCTCGATGTCATTGGCGCGGATGCGCGGATCGGTCCAATGCTGGGGCCCATCGTATTCGACACCGACAAGCCACTCCTCCCAGCCCATGTCGATGCGGGCGAGCACCCGACCCCAATCGTCGTGCACCACGATCTGGGTCTGCGGTCTCGGCAAGCCCCCCGCGATGAGCGCCAGCCTGGTGCGGGTCTCCTGCGGCGACTCGGCGCCGGCGTCGACCAGGGGCAGCGCCCGTCGCAGCTGCTTCATGCCGCGAGCGCCACGGTGGGCGCCGATCAGCGGCTGAACATCGTCGAGCGTCAACCCGGTGGCCCGGGCCAAGGCGTCAATGCGAATGACAGCGGTCGGCAGGCCAGGTCGCCGACCCAGGTCGAACGCGGTGCGAGCGGGACAGGTCACCGCAATCCCGTCGACCGCCGTGGTCTCACCGGCGAGCAGCCTCTCCTCGCGGGTGATGATCAGCGGGGGTGGACGTTTGCGGTCGCTGATAAGTTCGGCGGGCGCGCGCGGGTCGACCCATTCCGCGCCGAGCAGCGCGGCCGCGGAGTTGCCGGCGACGACCGCTTCCCGGCCCGACCACAGCCACGCGGCCAGTGCCCGATCTCGCGCGGTCAGCTCGCCGCCGCGCCGCTGGTAGACGTTGCGGTAAATCCGCGTGCAGGACCGGCGCAATTCCCGTTCGGTCAGCGTGCCGGCCCGGATCGCATCGGTCCCGACGAACGGTGTCGTCTTCCCCATGGGCGCAGCGTGCCAGGACACCCCGACATGCCGCGACAGTGCACCTGCCGACGGGCCTACTTGGGAAATGCGTCGCCAGTTGCACTGTCGCGGGGCTAAGCCGGGCTAAGCCCGGTTAAGCCTTGGCGATGCTGACGCGCACGCCGTCGCCGATCGCGACGGCGTGCGGTGCCGGCTCAGCGAATTCGAAGCTGGTGGCCAGGATTTCGCGGGCGATCAGGTCGCGGTGCGCCTGTGCCCAGTCCTGACGCTGCGCGGGCACCGACATCGTCACACTGATCCGGTCAGAGACATCCAGCCCGCTCGCCTTGCGCAGTTCCTGCAGTTCGCGGATGCGGTCCTTGGCCCAGCCCTCGGCTTCCAGTTCGGGGGTCACCGTGCCGTCCAGCACCACCAGGCCGGTGCCGTCGGCCAGGGCGGCGGTGTACTCCGGGTCGGCGGCCACCAGTTTCGAGCTGTACTCGCCGGGCTGCAGCACCGCCGGACCCGCGGTCAAGGTGCCGTCCGGGTTGACGACGCCCTCGCCCGCCTTGACGGCCCTGATGGCGGCCTGCACGTCTTTGCCCAGCCGCGGCCCGGCGACCCGCGCGTTGACCGCGAGCTCGAAGCGGCCGTAGCGCGCAATGTCGTCGCTGAGTTCGACCTTCTTGACGTTGAGCTCCTCGGCGATCAGCTCGGTGAACGGCTCGAGGTGGTGCGGATCCTCAACCGCCACAGTGAGTTTCGGCAACGGCAGCCGTACGCGCAGCTGGTGCGCCTTGCGCAGCGACGATGCCGTCGAGCACACCTCCCGCACCCGGTCCATGGCGGCCACCAGCGTGGTGTCGGCGGGCACCTCCCCGGCGGCCGGCCAGTCCGTCAGGTGCACCGAACGTCGGCCGGTGATCCCGCGCCAGATGACCTCGGTAGTCAGCGGAAGCAGCGGGGCGGCCAGCCGCCCGGTCACCTCCAGCACGGTGTGCAGGGTGTCGATGGCGTCGGGGTCTTCATCCCAGAACCGTTGGCGTGAGCGGCGCACATACCAGTTGGTCAGCGCGTCGGTGAATCGGCGCAGCTGTTCGCAGGCGCCGGAGATGTCGCAGGCATCCAACGCCTCGGTGAGCCGATCACGCAGCACGGCGAGCTTGGCCAGGATGTAGCGGTCCAAAACGTGGGGCGAATCAGTGCGCCAAACACCGACTTTCGGTGCGTAGAGCGCCAGAAAGCTGTAGGCGTTCCACAGCGGCATCAGCACCTGGCGCACGGCTTCGCGGATACCCGGTTCCGTGACAATCAGGTTGCCGCCGCGCAGGATCGGCGAGGCCATCAAAAACCAGCGCATGGCATCGGAGCCGTCGCGCTCGAACACCTCGGTCACGTCGGGGTAGTTGCGCCGCGACTTGCTCATCTTCTGGCCGTCATAGCCCAACACAATCCCGTGCGCCACGCAGGTTTTGAATGCAGGCCGGTCGAACAGCGCGGTGGCCAGCACGTGCAGGGTGTAAAACCAGCCGCGGGTCTGCCCGATGTATTCGACGATGAAGTCCCCCGGGTAGTGCGTCTGAAACCACTCGGCGTTCTCGAATGGGTAATGCACCTGCGCGTAGGGCATCGAACCCGAGTCGAACCAGACGTCGAGCACGTCGGGGATGCGCCGCATCGTCGAACGTCCAGACGGGTCATCGGGATTGGGCCGGGTCAGCTCGTCGATGTAGGGCCGGTGCAGGTTGTCCGGGCGCACCCCGAAGTCGCGCTCCAACTCATCGAGGCTGCCGTAGACGTCGATCCGCGGGTAGGCCGGGTCGTCGGACTTCCACACCGGAATCGGGGTGCCCCAGTAGCGGTTTCGCGAGATCGACCAGTCACGCGCGCCCTGCAGCCACTTGCCGAACTGGCCGTCTTTGACGTGCTCGGGGTACCAGGTGATCTGCTGGTTGAGTTCGACCATGCGGTCGCGGAATTCGCTGACCTTGACGAACCACGACGACACCGCGCGGTAGATCAGCGGGTTGCGGCAGCGCCAGCAGTGCGGGTAGGGGTGCTCGTAGGTTTCGTGGCGCAGCAGCACCGCCCCGTTGGCCGCGGCGGGGCCGCTGCCGTTCTTCAGGTCGCGGATGATCTGCGCGTTGGCGTCGAAGACGTGCCGGCCCTGATAGTCCGGCACGGTGGCGTCGAAACGGCCCCTGGAATCCACCGGCGTCACCGCCGTGATGCCGGCTTTTTCGGCGGCCAGCATGTCGTCCTCGCCGTAGGCCGGAGCCAGGTGCACGATGCCGGTGCCGTCCTCAGTGGTCACAAAGTCACCACCCAGCACCCGAAAAGCGTTGGGCGAGTCCATAAAGTACGGGAACGGCGGCAGGTAGCGCAGGCCCAGCAGGTCGGAGCCGCGGCAGGTGCCCAGCACCTCGGGGTGCTCCCCGAGCTCGCGGGTGTAGGCACCCAGCCGGGCCTGGGCCAGCACGAGCCGGCGATCGCCCGCCCGCACCTGCACATAGGTCACATCGGGGTTGACCGCCACCGCCTGGTTGGCCGGCAGCGTCCAGGGTGTGGTCGTCCACACCAGCAGGTACGCGCCCGCCAGGCCGGTCTCGTCGCCGTTGGCGACGCGGAATCCGACGGTGATCGCTGGGTCCTGGCGGCTTTGGTAGATGTCGTCATCCATGCGCAGTTCATGGTTGGACAGCGGGGTTTCGTCGCGCCAGCAATACGGCAACACCCGGTAGCCCTCGTAGGCCAGGCCCTTGTCCCACAGCTGCTTGAACGCCCAGATGACCGACTCCATGTAGGGCAGGTCGAGTGTCTTGTAGTCGTTGTCGAAATCGACCCAGCGGGCCTGACGGGTCACATAGGCCCGCCATTCGTCGGTGTAACGCAGCACCGAGGCGCGGCATGCGTCGTTGAACGCCGCGATACCCATGGCGTCGATCTGGGATTTGTCGGTGATCCCGAGCTGCTGCTCGACCTCGAGCTCGGCGGGCAGCCCGTGGGTGTCCCAGCCGAAGCGGCGCTCCACCTTATAGCCGCGCATGGTGCGATACCGCGGCACAATGTCTTTGACGTAGCCGGTGAGCAGATGCCCGTAGTGCGGCAGGCCGTTGGCGAAGGGCGGCCCGTCATAAAACACGTACTCCCGGGCGCCGGCGCGGCGGTCGATGCTGGCGCGGAAGGTGTCGTCGACCGCCCAGTAGTCGAGGACCTCGAGTTCCAGGGCCGGAAAGTCGGGGGCGCCACCAGCCGGTCGTGGATAGGTGTGCTCGGTCAACGTGTCGTCTCCTGTGCCAGGGTGCCGATTTCGGCACTGGCGTGCCTGTGTTAGGCCGGGGACGACGCCGCGCCGGGTGCGCGAGCGCCGCGGTACCACCCCGCTTGCACACGCCGTGGCGTGGCCGCTCGATTAAGGCTATGACGGGCCAACCCGTTCGGTTCTACTGGGCTGCTTCCGGTGCAGAAGCCGGCTGTTCTTCCGAAGGCTCCCCGGTGATGGCCGGATCAACGCCGTTGCATCGATTCTACGGATCCTCGCCGGCGACCGCCGGGGCGGCCCGCCGGGCGCTCAGCCCAGCGCGGCCTTGGCGTCGGCCAGGTTGTCCGCCCCCAGCACCAGGCGGGTGCTGGTCGCCAGGTAGACGGTGTCCAGGTTGACCTTTGCGGCGCCGAGCTTGTGCACCGCCTCGGCCAGGGCGCCGGGGCGGTCCGCCACCTCCAGAACGATGACCTCCTGCTCCTCTTCGATCTTGATGCCGGCACTCGTCAGCGCTTCGAATGCGGCGGTGGGATCCTGCACGAGGATGTGCAACTCCGCCTGGCCTCCCCCGCCACCAAGGGCGCACAGACCGGTGATGTTGACGCCCGCTCTGCCCAACACCTCACCCACCCGAGCCAGCTCTCCAGGCTCGTCATCCAGATAGAGCGTCAGATCGGTCGCCATGACACCCTCCTTCGCGCCACCACCGCCCGGGATCCGGCCGCATCGGGTTGGGCCGAGCGGATCTATTAACGCTACTGCGGATAACACCACCTGTTGCCGGGTTTTCGCGGTGGCAGCCGGTGTCGGCTGGGCCGCCTGACAGCCCCGCGACTGGGCGGGCAAAAATCACACGGCGCGTGCCTTGCCTGATCTCAGGGGCGATGATCCCCGGGAAAATACGCCCAAGGGAAATGCCACGAAGAAATGCCAAGGGGCTGCCTGGCCGCACCACTACGCTGCGGCCGGGCAGCCCCTTGGGCTTAGGGCGCGCCACGGACCCGTGACAAAAGATGCGCCGGGTGGTGTCACGCCAGGACCTCTAACAGCCCGACGCGCCACAGCGCCGCATACAGCTGGTGCACCGGAGCCCGCAACAACCACGCGGCCCCCTCCACCAGCGGGTCGCCCCCGACGCCGAACGGCTGGTCGTCAAGGCGCTTGGCTATCTTCTTCTGCGCGGCCTTCTTGGCGGCGGCTGGCGTCGGCTCTGCGGCCGGCACCGCCCGCAGCTTGGGCGCGCGGGGCACTCTCGTGGCTACGTCATCCCACAGAACAGCAGTCATGGTTGCCTCCTCGACGGAAAATCAATCGGACACTTCTGGACTGACTGTTCCGTCCCTCTCACGGTTCCCGGCGCCCGAGCGGATCGCTCGGCCGGTGAGGCAACTCGCGCTTTCTAGCTCAACGGCCAGGGGAGACGCCGCGCCGCAGGCCGGATCGGGACGAAACCAAGCCCGGATATCGACCCGGACTAGAACTGGAACTCATGCGTCCCTCACCTCCTCGCGGTCGCGAACACGTGCGGATGCCCGCACCCTTCACACGCAAGCAGGAGCGCAGAACCCGGCGACTGCCGGACAACCGCACCCCACTCGTCAGAGCTTCGACACCACACGCCGTATCCGGAAACACCAGAAGCCACTTGGGCTCAACCCTTAACCCGGGAAGAGCTGTCCTGACCCTGGGCGTCTCTCGACGTTCGGGGTCAGTGGCCTGTGTCCGTGTGGCCGCCTCGCCTAACGAGGTGCTTACCTACCCGATAGTGCAACAACAACGCGGCGAGGTCAAACCACCAAGTTCCACCGTGTCCGGATTGTTAGCGGATTTCTTACGCGTACCGGCGTCACGACCGGCGGGGCCGCCCCGATACGACGGCACGGCCAGGCGGGTGGGACGGTGCGCTGGCGTCGCCCACGCGCCGAAAGCCCTCGCGCTATAACGACCGCAGCAGTGCCTTACGGCCCTTGACCCGCAGCTTGTGGACCGTGGAGCCGCGTAATTCCTGGATGCGGCCGGCCATCTGGTCACCGAGCGTGTCGAGTTCTTCGTCGCTGAGCTGCACCGGCGGTGGTGCGGGGATCATGTCGCGTTCTTCTGCGTCGGCGTGGGCCTCGAGCACCCGGGCGAAGGAACGCCATTCGTCGTCGTACTCGGGCGCCCGCGGCGACGTGCGAAGAAGCACCGCCAGCTGGTCGATGACCTGGCGATGTTCGGCATGCGCGATCGCGATCAAGTCGCCGGCCGCCGACAGGGCCGGGTAATACAAGTCGTCTTCGATGCGAAAGTGGATGTCCAGTTCCACCAGCAATTCGTCGAGCAGGTCTTGGCGTTCGGCCGGCGCCTCGCTGATCTTCTTTATCAGGCCTTTGATCACCTTGTGGTGATCCTGCAATACCGTGTAGGCGGTCACTTAGCCACTCCCTTGGCCGCGGCGAGGGCATGGTGGCCATCGCCGCGCAGCTCGATCATCCCGTCGTTGATCCGCGTCTCGTAGCACGGCAGCGGCGCCGCCGCCGGGCCCCGCAGCACTTCCCCGGACTTGAGGTCGAACCACGACCCGTGCCAGGGGCATACGACGCGGCCGCGATCGATCCAGCCGTCGACCATCGGCGCGGCCAGGTGCGGGCACAGCTCGCCGAACGCCGACACCTGCCCATTGCCATCGCGGCACAGCACCACTCCCACACCGTCGAGCTCCACCCGCTGCGGCTTGCCATCCTGCAGCGAGGCCGCCGGCAGCACCGGTGTCCAGTCTGCGGTGCGCAGCCGCTTGCCGGATTGGTCGATGCCGATACCGGATTCGAATACCAACGCACCGCCCAGGTAGCCGCCACCGATGGTGACCGCATAACCGACCGCGCTGATCGCAATCCCCCGCAAATGCCGGCCGCGGCGGCGCTCCCACCACGACATCAGGTAGAGGGCAGTGGCCACGACGTTCAACACGCCGTGCACCAGTCCGATGCGGCGCTCTTCCTCGTGAGTGTGCTGCCAATCGGTCACGCCGGTGACCGCGGAGCCGATGTTCGCCAGGATGCCGATCCCGAGCGCCCGCGACGCGAACCGCGACGCGTCAAGCATCTCTGCGGCGGGCCGGCCCGGCAACACGCTGATCGCATCCAACGCCACGGTCGTGCCGATTGCCCCGCTGGTCAACGACGCCAATGGCGGATGGACCGGATGCCCGAGCCAGACGCCGTGCAACGCATTGGTGACCCGGTCGCGCGCGCCTCCCAGCGCGTTGTAGGCGAAGCTGAGCAGGTGCTCGAAACGGTAGCTCGGCCGGTCCAGCCACCGCTGACGCCCGATGAAAGCCAGCACCCGGGGCCCGATCTTCTGGAACCGTCCGTCGGGTGAGCGCTGAGCCATGAGGAGCACCGTGTCCTTTCTTTCTTGCGTCTCACGTGCGGCGTCTTTCACGTGCGTCGACAACGCCGCCGGTATTTTACGCATCCGGACCTACCGAAAATAACTGGCGACTGTCAATACCTACTTATCCGCAAGGTTATCCGCGAGCTGATCCGCCAAATGCACGGACTGGCGCGGCCCCCTGGTTAAACGGGACTGCGGTCCTATCCGCAGGCAGGGTGCAGCGGTCGGTCGGCGCATCGTGTCTTGAGGTCTTGAGCTGGCGCGGTGGCTCACTGCCGCCTGGCAGCCCTCTCGGAGGCGACAGTCCCTGTTGGCAGAGCGTGAGCGCCGAGCGCAACAGCCAACAGCCGGTGGGACTTGGCGGGTGTCCGGGCCGGCATCCACCGGGCGCTAAGCAGCTGCCGCTAAGCAACTGCCGCTACGCAACTGCCGCTACGCAACTGCCGCCAAATAACTGCGGCCACGCAACTGCGGCTAGACGAGTTCGTAATCGGCCAGATCGGGCCGCGTCATGACCTCCTGAAAGCGGGTGAAACTCCACGGCCAGACGGCGGGCACCCCGCGGTCGTCGAGGTACCAGCTGCGGCAACCCGTCACCCACACGGTTTTGCGAGCCGCCTGCACCCGCTCGGCCTCGAAGTGGGCGGTGGCCCGGTGGCTGGCGCTGATCTGGCGGCACTCACCCTCGCTCAACAGCTCGATGAGCTGCGCCAGGTAACCGATCTGCGCCTCGGCCACGTCGATCAGCGAAAAGTTGCCAACCGGCCCGTTCGGCCCGTTGAGCATGAACAGGTTGGGAAAATCGGGCACCGACACCGACAGGTAGGCAACCGGCCGCTGGCCCCAAACATCGTCGAGACGCACCCCGCCGCGGCCCACCACCTCCATCGGGCGCAGGAAGCGGTCCACCCGGAAACCGGTGGCCAGCACCAGCACATCGAGCCGGTGCAACCGGCCGTCGACGGTGCGCACCCCCTCCGCCTCGACTCGGTCGATGGGTTCGGTGACCAGGCGGGCGTTGGGCCGCTGGATCGCCTCGTAGAAGTTCGGCGAGACGATCAACCGCTTACAGCCCGCCCGGTAAGCGGGCCGCAGCTTCTCCCGCAGCTCCGGATCGGCCACGTTGTCCTCGAGATTGGCCAGGGCCGCCTCGTGCAGCAGCGCCAGCGCCGGCGATTGCGCGTCGACGACGGCGTTGGCGAAGCTCTGGATGAAGCGGGCGTTCAATTCCTCGCGCAGATCGGCCAGCAACGCCGGATTGGCCCGGTAGCGAGCCCGGTCAGCCTCGTCGATGGGCGGGTTGGGCACCGGCAGCACCCACTGCGGGGTGCGCTGGAACAGGGTGAATTCCCCCACGATGCCGCTGACCGCGCCGGTGATCTGCACCGCCGAGGAACCCGTGCCGATCACCCCGAGCCGCGTGCCCCCCAGCGGCACGCGGTGGTCCCAGCGGGCGCTGTGGAACACCGGGCCGGTGAACTCGTCGAGCCCGTCGATGTCGGGGTAGCGCGGGTGGTGCAGCACCCCGGTGGCGGCGATGACGACATCGGCCTCGTCGCGTTCCCCGGTGGATGTCTCGACGCGCCAACGAGTTCCATCATGCTCAAGGCGGCGCACCTCGCGTCCGTAGCGAATCACGTCGTTGACGCCGTAGCGCTGCGCGACGCTTTCGAGGTAGGCCAGGATCTCTGCGCCCGGCGCGAACACGTGGCTCCATTCCGGGTTCGGGGCGAAGGTGTAGGTATACAGGTGCGCGGGCACATCGCAGCAAATGCCCGGATAGGTGTTCTCCCGCCAGGTGCCACCGAGCCGGTCGGCCTTCTCATAGACGGTGACGTCGGCGCAGCCGGCCTCGCGCAGCTTGATCGCGGCGAGCACCCCCGCCATCCCGGCGCCGACAACAACGACGCGCATACTCAACCTGGCCGTGGGCGCAACCCGTCGAGCACAAGCGACACAACGAAATCCGCGACCTGCCCCGCGGTGACACCGTCGTCGGTGGCAAGGCGCCGGTGCGCCAGCTGGCCGATGAGCGCCGCCAGCGTGTAGGCCACCATCCGGGGCGGGGCGGCCACCACCTCGCCGCGCTGTTGGGCGGCCACCACGAAGGCTTCGATGTCGTCGATGAACCGCTCGTAGATGCCGCCGAGGTGCTTTTCGAAGTGGTCACCGAGCGCGTAGGAGTCGCGGAACAGCAGCTTGACGGTCGCCTTGTCGGCTTCGAAGAACTCGAACGTCGCCTGCACGGCGGTGCGAAACGCCGCCATGCCGTCGGCGTCGTCGCGCACCGCGGCGAGCGCGGCCGCGACGTGCGCGCGCAGCGCCGCCTCCTCGACGGCCATCAACGCGTGGAACAGCTCGTCTTTCGAGTCGAAGTACCAATAAATCAAGCCGTAGGCCAACCCGGCCCGCTTGGCGATGTCGGCGATGGTGGTGGCGTGAAAACCCTTGCGGGCGAACACTTCTTTAGCCGCGACCAGGATCTGGCCGCGGCGCGCCGACTTGTCCTCGTCGCTGACCGCGCGACGGCGGCGCCGCGGGCGGTGCGGGGTGGCGGTCACCGCTGCACCAGCTGCTCGAGACGCCCGACGGTGTCGACGAGCTCCTCAACCATCTCGAGAACCACCGTGCGCGCCGGGCGTATTTTGTCCAGCGAGCCGACGACCTGGCCCACGAAGTAGGTGGCCAGGTCGCGGGCTTTGGCGCCGGGCCGGCTGGCGGCCTGGTGGATGCGCAGCTGCGGGTCGGCGATCAGCGCGCTCTGCAGCGGCATGCCCAGCGGGTCGGGGGCGTCGGGCCGGTCCCATTCGTCGGTCCAGGCGCTGCGCAGCATGCGAGCCGGTTTGCCGGTCAGCGACCGCGAGCGCACGGTATCCGAGGACGTGGCGGCCAAGAATTTCTCCTTGACCACCGGCGGCGTCTCGGCCTCCTCGGTGGTCAACCACACCGACCCGCACCACACGCCCTCGGCGCCCAGGGCCAGGGCCGCGGCGATCTGGCGGCCGCGGGCGATTCCGCCCGCGGCGAGAACGGGCGTCGGGGACACCGCATCGACGATCTCGGGGACCAGCACCATCGTCGCCACCTCGCCGGTGTGCCCACCCGCCTCGGTGCCCTGCGCGACGATCAGGTCGACCCCGGCGGCGGCGTGGCGCAGCGCGTGCTCTTTGGTGCCCGCCAGGGCGGCCACCAAAACGTCGTGGGCGTGAGCGCGTTCGACCAGGTCAGGTGGCGGCGGGCCGAGCGCGCTGGCGATCAGCCGGATGTCGTGGGCGAAGGCGACCTCCAGCAGCGGCTCATAGCCCTTGGGCGAAATGTTGAGCCGCGGGCCCGGAGACTCGGGCGCCGACCCGCGCGGGATGTCGTACCGGGCCAGCAGGTCGTCGACAAACGCCCGGTGTTTTTCGGGCAGCAGCGCCGTGACCTGCCGCGCGTCGATGCCGCCCCGCTCTGCACCCACATACTTCGGCGGCAGCAGCAGATCGACCCCGTAGGGCTTGCCGCCGGTCTGGTGTTCGATCCAGGTCAGCTCGGTCTGCAGGCGCTGCGGACTATGCGCGACGGCGCCGAGGATGCCGAAGCCGCCGGCTTTGGACACCGCGGCCACCACGTCGCGGCAGTGGCTGAACGCGCAGATCGGAAACTCCGCGCCGAGCATCTCGGCGACCCGGGTTCGCATCGCTTCGACGCTAACCCGCTATTGATTGACGTGTCAATCGGATGCGCTAGAGTGCGGCCATGGCTTTGACCGAAGAGCAGCAGCGCCAGCGCCGCCAGGCGGTGCGGGACTTGATGCCCACAACGCCGTTTCTGGCCGGGCTGGGCATCGTGGTCGAACGCTACGAGCCCGACGACGTCACCGTCCGGCTGCCGTTTCGGGAGGACCTGACCAACGACGGCGTCTATTTTCACGGCGGGGTGATCGCGTCGGTGATGGACACCGCCGGCGCGGCGGCGGCCTGGTCCAACCACGACTTCGACAAGGGGACGCGGGCCGCCACCGTCGCCATGAGCATCCAGTACACCGGCGCCGCCAAGCGCTGCGACCTGCGGTGTCACGCGCGCACCGTGCGCCGGCGCAAAGAACTCATCTTCACCGAGATCACCGCCACCGACGCCGAAGGCACCGTCGTCGCCCACGCCGTGCAGACCTATCGCATCGTGTGAGGGCCGTCGTGTGGGAGCGGTTCGGGGCGGCCGGTCGACCGGCAGCCCCGAACCGCGGGGGTGCGGTCACGGTGTGAGCACCGCGTGGACGGGCGGAACGCCGTCGCGCTCGCCGGCCATAGTGGCGAGCAGTTCCCCGGCGTCGTCGAGGCGTGCGCAGCGCCGCGGCAGGCTCTCGAAGGGGTAGCGTCGCGATGCCAGCAACTCCAGGGCCGCCCGATAGGCGACGACGTCCACGCCGAGGGCGCCGAGGATGCGCAGTTCCTTGAGCACGATGGTGTCGGGCGAGAACCCCGGTGCGCCGGCGCCGAAACCCCTGGTGCCGGCGACGACGACGGTCCCGGCGGGCCGGGCCAGTGCGATCGCCTGCGCGAATGCCGTGGGCGCCCTGGCAGTGACGTCGATGACGACGTCGGCAAGCCCGCCCGTCGCCGCCACCAGCGCCGCCACGGGATCCGCGTCGGCGACGTCGACGGCGAGGTCGGCCCCGAACCCGGCCGACAGCGCCAGCCTCTCGGCGTCTCGGGGACCCAGGCCGGTCACCATCACGAACCCGGCGCCGGCCTCCTTGGCCGCCGCGGCGGCGCACAGCCCCCGCACACCCGGTCCGAGCACCGCCACGACGTCACCGTGCTTGGTCCCGGGAATCGTTGCCCCCCAGCGGATTCCGGCACCTAGCGGGTTGAACAAGCTGGCTATGACGGCATCGAGCCCGGCGGGCACCGGCAGCACCATCGAGTCGGGTGCCAGGTATTGGTATTCGGCGTAGCCGCCCCACAACCCGGGTGGGCGCTCGACCGGAATGAACCCGTACATGTCGGCCAGGCCGTGACGTTCGCAGCGCCGGTACTCTCCCGCTTGGCAGTTGGCGCACCGCCGGCAGGACTGGAACACCTCGACGGCCACCCGGTCCCCGGCGGCCACCCCCCACCGCCGGGCGGCCCGCTCCCCGATGGCCTCGATAAGCCCGACCGTCTCGTGCCCGGGGATGAAGGCGAAACCCCCGGCCAGTGTCCCGGTGTATTCCTCGTGGTCGGTACCGCACAGCCCACAGGCCAGCACGCGGACCAACGCGTCGTCGTCGCCCACTACCGGCAGCGGAAATTCGCGCACGGTCAGCCGGCGTGGGGCCTCCAACACCAGGGCCCGCGCCACCGCTCGTGACATACCGGCACCCTACGCCTGTTGACTGATGGGTCAATCGATCCCTGGGCCGGCGGCCGGACATCGTCACGGGCTTACGCTGCGCGGGCCGTGTCAACTCAGCCTGGCCCCCGCGGGCGGCGGCCCGCCTCGCGGGGTCGCTGACCCGCTATGGCCGGCCTCGCGTGCAGAGGCGCCCCTATGGCCGGCGGCTGGTCGGCCTTAGCCGTCGGTCGGACCCATCATCCGGGCTTCTGCCACTGGGTCGGTGTGCCGTTCCACCTGCTGGCTCAAGCTTCTAACCGACGGAGCGTCGAATAACGTGCGCAGCGCCAAGTCGATGTCAAGGGCCGTGTTGATTGCGGCGATCGCCCGCAGTGCGGAAAGCGAATCCCCACCTAGGTCGAAGAAAGAATCGTCGACACTCACGCGATCGACTCCCAGGACCTCAGCGTAGATGCCGGCCAAGATCTGCTCCACCAGAGTCTTCGGAGCGCGGTATCCACCGCCGTTGTCGTGACGTGGGGCCGCCGACGGTGCCGCGTCGCCCGCCTGGGTCGACACTGCCCGATGTCCCCGTCCCGACTCCTGGGCGCGCCGGCCCCCGTCAAGCAGATCTGTCGACCGCAGCGGTCGTGATGGGTCCGCGGTCATAGCTTGCAACGCCTGCGTGAACCGCTCGACGAGCGCTTCGATGCTGGCTACGCCGAACACATCGGTGCGGAACTGAATGCGCAGCTCCAGTTCGTTGCCGGGAACGGCTTGCAGCGCAAGCGGGTAGTGGTAGTAGTCGCGGGCGTGGACCTCGGTGATGGTCAGCCCGTCGGCGCCCGCCAGCGCGGTGGTCTCAAGCGGGTAGTTCTCGTAGACCAATAGCGTGTCAAACAGCTGGTCCACACCGGTGATGCGGTGGATGTCGCTAAGCGCCAGATGCTGATGCTCCACGGTGTGGTTGTGGGCGCTTTGCAGCTGATGGAGCAGCTCCGCGGTGGTGGTTGTCGCGCTCAGGCGCGCCCGCACCGGCACCGTGTTGATCAACAAGCCCACCATCGACTCCGCGCCGGGCAGCTCGGCCGGGCGCCCCGAAACCGTGGTGCCAAACACCACATCCTGGCGACCGGTCAGCCCCATCAGCAGCTGCGCCCACCCGGCCTGCAGCACAATGTTGACCGTCGTGTGATGCGAGCGCGCCAGCTCACCGACCGCGCCGGTGAGCCCGGCCGCCAGCCGAAACGACACCACCCCCCGAGGACCGGCCCCCAAGCGATCCGGCGGGCCGACCAACGTGGGACCATCCACACCGGCGAGCAGCTCACCCCAGGCCGCGCGGGCGGCCGGTAGGTCACGCCCGGCCAGCCAGCCGACAAACCGGCGATACGCCACCGGCGGCGCCAACCGCTGCCCGTGATAGCTGGCAAAGATCTCCCCCAGCAGGATCTGCAGCGACCAGCCATCGAGCACGATGTGGTGATTGGTCAACACAAACCGGTGCCGGTGGTCTGCAAGACGAATCAACACCACCCGAAAGCCCGGCTGGTCGGCCAGGTCACAGACCGCGGCGCGCTCGGCGGCGCACACCGCCCGAATCTGCTCATCGACGTCGCCACCGGCGCGGCCATCAAGGTCGACATACCGCCACGGCAGCACCGGATCAGCCGGAACGATCTGCACCGGCTGATCAAACCGCGCGCTAAATCGGGCCAGCAGGTGCGGATGCCGGCCCACCACCGCGCGCACCGCGGCCCGCAGCCGATCCGGATCCAGCGGGCCGGCCACGGTAAGGCCCACCTGCACCGCATACACGTCATCACCGCCACCGCGGGCGGCGCTGGCATGAAACAACAACCCCCGCTGCAAGGGGGTCAGCGGCAACACATCGGCAACCGGGTGGAGCCGCTGCAACTCGTCGATCTGCTGTTGGCTAAGCCCGGCGAGCGCGATATCCGAGGGGGTCAACCCGCCCCCACCGGCCCGCACATGCGCGCAGATCCCGGCCAGGGCCTCAAACCACAACCGGGCCAGCCGGCTGATCTGCTCGCGGTCAAAAGCCGACGGCGCCCACGTCCAGCTAGCGTGCAAACACGGGCCGGCCTCCTCCTCAACGGTGACGGCGTTGAGCTCCACCGTGTGCGCCAACGGCACGGGGATAGCCATCGCCGCCCCCAGGGCCCCCACAGCCTCCCGGCCGATCCGCCACAACTCACCGCAGTCCCCCACCGCCGCGCCGCCTAGCCGACCCAGATAGTTAAACCCAATCAGTGGATCCGGCCCCTCGAGGCCAACCTCGGGATTCAAATACCGCAACACCCCATAGCTCAACGGGTGCGGCAGGGCGCGCAACTGCTCTTTGGCGTCTTTAACCACCGCCCCCAACGCCGCCTCCCCGGTCACCACCTGCGCCCACGACACCCCCGCCACACTCAACGCCACCGGGTATTTCGCGGTAAACCAGCCCACCGTGCGCGACAGATCCACATCGGCGGCCAGCTCCTCATAGCGCCCATGACCCTCCACATCGATACCGATCGGCCCCGCGGGATCACCCACAAACCGCGCCACCGCCAGCGCCAACGCGATCACCAAAATGTCTTGCACCCCGGCGTGAAACGCCGCGGGCACCTCAGCGAGCAACATGGCGGTGGCCTGCGCATCCAGCGACACCGACAAATGCCCCGCCGTGGCAAACGTATCCACCTGCGGGCGCACCGCCGGCACCACCGCCGCGGCCCCCACCACCTGCCGCCACACCCCCGCCTGGGCCACCACCTGCGGGCGGCGCGCATACTCCGCCAACAGCCCAGCCCACCGGGCAAACGAGGTCCCCCCCGCCGACAACACCACCGGCTGCCCACCGCGATGCTGCACCCAGGCGACGTTGAGATCCTCCAACAAAATCCGCCACGACACCCCATCCACGGCCAAATGGTGAATCATCACCACCAACTGACCCGTAGCGGCCACCCACAACGCGCTAAGCATCATCCCCGCCGCCGGATTCAACCCCGAACGCGCCTTCACCAGCGCCTCATCGGAAAGCACATCCACGGTCTGCAGCCGCCGGCCCGCATGCACCACACCGGCCTCAAGCACCGACAACGACCACCCCCCGGCGCCGTCATCACCCACCCGCAGGCGCAGCATGGCATGCCGATCCAGCAACGCCTGCAACAACACCACCACATCGGCCTCGGTCACCCCCGGCGGAGCCTGCAGCACCACCGTCTGGTTGAACTGCTCAACCGCGCCCCCCAAACCCCGCAGCCACCACATAATCGGGGTCGCCACCACGTGCGGGACGCCCTCATCAACCGCATGACCACGACCGATTGACACCGAAAGCAGCGGGGCCCGGTGCGCCACCCGGGCCAGCCGGGCCACGGTCTGCTCGACGAACACATCGCGCGGCCGGCATAGCAGACCGGCCGCGCGGGCCCGCGCCACCACCTGCATCGACAAAATGCTGTCCCCACCCAGCTCGAAAAACGAGTCATCCACACCGACCCGCTCCACACCCAGCACCTGGGCGTAGATGCCGGCCAAGATCTCCTCGGTGGGAGACGAGGGGGCCCGGTAACGCCCCGCGTCCCCGTAATCGGGGGCCGGCAAGGCCCGCTTATCCAGCTTGCCGTTGACCGTCAACGGCAAACTCGCCAACCCCACCACCGCCGCGGGCACCATATACCCCGGCAACCGCTCGGCCAACGCGGCGCGCACCCACCCCGCATCGGCCCCCCCGGTGATATAGGCCACCAGCCGCTTATCCCCCGGGCGGTCCTCACGGGCGATCACCACCGCCTGCTCCACCCCCGCCAACCCGGCCAACACCGCCTGCACCTCACCGGGCTCGATGCGATACCCCCGGATTTTGACCTGCTCATCGGCGCGGCCCACATAGCGCAACTGCCCATCAGCGCCCCAGCGCACCAAATCCCCGCTGCGATACATCCGCGCCCCCACCCCCCCAAACGGGCACGCCACAAACCGCGACGCCGTCAACCCCGCACGCCGCCAATAACCCACCCCCAAGCCCCCACCAGCCACATACAACTCCCCCACCACCCCCACCGGCACCGGGCGCAACCACCCATCCAGCACAAAAAACCCCAAATGCGCCAACGGCACCCCAATCGGGCTGACCGCGCCCCCCACATCCTCGGCGACGATCTCCCGAAACGAGGCATGCACCGTCGTCTCGGTGGTGCCATACATGTTGATCAGCCGCGGCAACCCCACATGCCGGCCCAGCCACACCCCCAGCCGATTGGGCTCTAACGCCTCCCCCCCAAACACCACCGTCTGCAGCTTAAGCTCACCACCCCGCTCGGGGGCCAACGCATCCGCGGCCTGCAACGCATAAAACGCCGACGGCGTCTGGCTTAACAAACTGACCTGCTCACCAACCAGCAGCGCATGGAAATCCTCTGGGGAGCGCACCGTCTCCTCGGGCACCACCACCAGCCGCCCCCCATGCAGCAGCGCCCCGAAAATCTCCCACACCGAAAAGTCGAACGCCAGGGAATGGCTTTGCGACCACACCTGCCCCGCCAGCCCCAACTCGGCGTCCAGCGACTCCAGCAACCCCAACACGTTGCGGTGGGTGATCGCCACCCCCTTCGGGGTGCCGGTGGTGCCCGAGGTGTAAATCAGATACGCGATGTCATCCGGGCCCGGCGCCGGCAGCGGGCCGCCCGGCTGGGCCGCCGCACCCGCATCCCCCACCTCGATCACCGCCAGCCCACAACCATCTAGCCGCGACCCCAACCCCGAGCCGGCCAACACCACCACCGGCGCCGCATCGGCCAGCATGAACCGCACACGCGCCCCCGGCAGCCCCGGGTCGATGGGCACATAGGCCGCCCCCGCCTTCAACACCCCCAAAATCGCCACAATCGCCTGCGCCGAGCGCTCCACCAGCAACCCCACACACGCCCCCGGGCCCACCCCCCGGCCCACCAGCGCCCACGCCAACCGATCCGAGGCCTCATCCAGCTGCCGATAGGTCATCACCTGCGCCCCACAACTAAGCGCCACCGCCTCCGGGGCCCGCCCCACCTGCGCGCCAAACACCACCGGAATCGACACCCCCGGCCCCACCGCGCCGGCCAACACCCCCGCATTGCCCCACCCCGCCAACCGGGCCCACTCCCCCCCATCAAGCACATCAACCGACGACACCCGCGCCCCCGGATCCGCGCTCATCACCCCCAACACCCGGCGCAGGCGCTCCACCAGCACCGCCACGCTCTCCGCGTCAAACACATCGGCGCGAAACTCCACCGCCCCAAAAATCCCGGCGGGCTGCCCATCGGGGCCGTAGCGCTCCGCCAGCGAAAACGTCAAATCCATGCGGGCGGTGCGGGTCTGCACCGGCAACTGGGTGACCCGCACATCCCCCAACCCCAGCCCGGCGGCAAACTCATCGTTTTGCCACGCCAACACCACCTGCACCAGCGGGTGATACGCCAGGCTGCGGGTGGGGTTGAGCCGCTCCACCAGCACCTCAAAGGGCACATCCTGGTGCTCAAAGGCCTCCAAGGCGCGCGCGCGCACCCGCCCCAGCAACTCCGCCACCGTGGGATCCCCACCCACATCCACCCGCAACACCAAGGTGTTGACGAAAAACCCCACCAACTCATCAAGCGCGGGATCACGCCGCCCGGCGATCGGGAACCCCACCGCCACATCGGTGCTGGCGCTCAGCTTGCCCAACAACAGCGCCAACGCGGCCTGCACCACCATAAAGCTGGTCGCGTTATGCTCCCGGGCCAGCCGGGCGATCCGCCGCTGCAGCTCCGCGGGCCACTCCACCGCCACCGAGGCGCCCCGATAATCCGCCACCGGCGGATAGGGCCGATCCGTGGGAAGATCCACCCGCTCCGGCATCCCCGCCAACACCCGCTGCCAATAGGCCACCTGCTCGGCGATGGGGCTGCCGGGCTCATCGAGATCCCCCAACCGCTCCCGCTGCCATAGCGTGTAATCGGCGTACTGCACCGCCAACGGCGCCCAATCCGGGGCCCGCCCCGCGCGCCGGCTGGCATAAGCCAGCCCCAAATCCCGCACCAGCGGGCCCACCGACCAGCCATCGGCGGCGATATGATGGATCACCACCACCAGCACATGCTCCTCGGCGCCCACCCGAAACACCCGCGCCCGCAACGGAATCTGCTGCTCTAAATCAAACGGCTGGGCCACCACCGCGTCGATGGCCTCCCCCAGGCGGGCCTCCGGCCAGCCCGCGGCATCCACCACACCCCACCCGAAATCGGCCCCCCCAGCCTCCACCACCAGCTGCCGGGGCGTGCCCCCCACCGCCGGAAACCGGGTCCGCAGGCTCTCATGACGGCCCACCACATCCCCCAGCGCCGCGCCCAACGCCCCCACATCCAGGCGCCCCTGCAGCCGCAACGCCACCGCCATGTGATACACCGCCGAGGGCCCCTGCAGCTGATCTAAAAACCACAACCGCGACTGGGCAAACGACAACGGCACCACCGCCGGGCGCTTCACGGCCACCACCGGCGCCACCGCGGCCCCCGCGCCCCCCACCCGCGACGCCAACCCCGCCACCGTGGGCGCCTCAAACACACTGCGCACCGAAAGCCCCGCGCCTAACCCACTATTGACCGCGGCGATCACCCGCATCGCCGACAACGAATCCCCACCCAAATCAAAAAACGAGTCATCCACACCGACCCGCTCCACACCCAGCACCTGGGCGTAGATGCCGGCCAAGATCTCCTCGGTGGGAGACGAGGGGGCCCGGTAACGCCCCGCGTCCCCGTAATCGGGGGCCGGCAAGGCCCGCTTATCCAGCTTGCCGTTGACCGTCAACGGCAAACTCGCCAACCCCACCACCGCCGCGGGCACCATATACCCCGGCAACCGCTCGGCCAACGCGGCGCGCACCCACCCCGCATCGGCCCCCCCGGTGATATAGGCCACCAGCCGCTTATCCCCCGGGCGGTCCTCACGGGCGATCACCACCGCCTGCTCCACCCCCGCCAACCCGGCCAACACCGCCTGCACCTCACCGGGCTCGATGCGATACCCCCGGATTTTGACCTGCTCATCGGCGCGGCCCACATAGCGCAGCTGCCCATCAGCGCCCCAGCGCACCAAATCCCCGCTGCGATACATCCGCGCCCCCACCCCCCCAAACGGGCAGGCCACAAACCGCGACGCCGTCAACCCCGCACGCCGCCAATAACCCACCCCCAAGCCCCCACCAGCCACATACAACTCCCCCACCACCCCCACCGGCACCGGGCGCAACCACCCATCCAGCACAAACAACGCCGCCCCCGCCACCGGCGAACCAATCGGCACCACACCCGACCCGGCCGCCAACGGGGCGCTGATCGCCGCATACACCGTGGTCTCGGTGGGCCCGTAGGCGTTGCGCATCACCCGCCCCGGCGCCCAGCGATCCACCACCTCAACCGGGCACGCCTCCCCGGCCACCACCAGCGTCACCGACTCCAACCCCTCCGGGGACAACATCCCCACCGCCGAGGGCGTCTGCGTCAGCACACCGACCCGCTCACCAACCAGCAGCGCATGAAAATCCTGCGGGGAGCCCACCGTCTCCTCGGGCACCACCACCAGCCGCCCCCCATGCAGCAGCGCCCCGAAAATCTCCCACACCGAAACATCAAAACTATACGAATGCCACTGCGACCACACCTGCCCCGCCAGCCCCAACTCGCCGTCCAGCGACTCCAGCAACCCCAACACGTTGCGGTGGGTGATCGCCACCCCCTTCGGGGTGCCGGTGGTGCCCGAGGTGTAAATCAGATACGCGATGTCATCCGGGCCCGGCGCCGGCAGCGGGCCGCCCGGCTGGGCCGCCGCACCCGCATCCCCCACCTCGATCACCGCCAGCCCACAACCATCTAGCCGCGACCCCAACCCCGAGCCAGCCAACACCACCACCGGCGCCGCATCGGCCAGCATGAACCGCACACGCGCCCCCGGCAGCCCCGGGTCGATGGGCACATAGGCCGCCCCCGCCTTCAACACCCCCAAAATCGCCACAATCGCCTGCGCCGAGCGCTCCACCAGCAACCCCACACACGCCCCCGGGCCCACCCCCCGGCCCACCAGCGCCCACGCCAACCGATCCGAGGCCTCATCCAGCTGCCGATAGGTCATCACCTGCGCCCCACAACTAAGCGCCACCGCCTCCGGGGCCCGCCCCACCTGCGCGCCAAACACCACCGGAATCGACACCCCCGGCCCCACCGCGCCGGCCAACACCCCCGCATTGCCCCACCCCGCCAACCGGGCCCACTCCCCCCCATCAAGCACATCAACCGACGACACCCGCGCCCCCGGATCCGCGCTCATCACCCCCAACACCCGGCGCAGGCGCTCCACCAGCACCGCCACGCTCTCCGCGTCAAACACATCGGCGCGAAACTCCACCGCCCCAAAAATCCCGGCGGGCTGCCCATCGGGGCCGTAGCGCTCCGCCAGCGAAAACGTCAAATCCATGCGGGCGGTGCGGGTCTGCACCGGCAACTGGGTGACCCGCACATCCCCCAACCCCAGCCCGGCGGCAAACTCATCGTTTTGCCACGCCAACACCACCTGCACCAGCGGGTGATGCGCCAGGCTGCGGGTGGGGTTGAGCCGCTCCACCAGCACCTCAAAGGGCACATCCTGGTGCTCAAAGGCCTCCAAGGCGCGCGCGCGCACCCGCCCCAGCAACTCCGCCACCGTGGGATCCCCACCCACATCCACCCGCAACACCAAGGTGTTGACGAAAAACCCCACCAACTCATCAAGCGCGGGATCACGCCGCCCGGCGATCGGGAACCCCACCGCCACATCGGTGCTGGCGCTCAGCTTGCCCAACAACAGCGCCAACGCGGCCTGCACCACCATAAAGCTGGTCGCGTTATGCTCCCGGGCCAGCCGAGCGATCCGCCGCTGCAGCTCCGCGGGCCACTCCACCGCCACCGAGGCGCCCCGATAATCCGCCACCGGCGGATAGGGCCGATCCGTGGGAAGATCCACCCGCTCCGGCATCCCCGCCAACACCCGCTGCCAATAGGCCACCTGCTCGGCGATGGGGCTGCCGGGCTCATCGAGATCCCCCAACCGCTCCCGCTGCCATAGCGTGTAATCGGCGTACTGCACCGCCAACGGCGCCCAATCCGGGGCCCGCCCCGCGCGCCGGCTGGCATAAGCCAGCCCCAAATCCCGCACCAGCGGGCCCACCGACCAGCCATCGGCGGCGATATGGTGGATCACCACCACCAGCACATGCTCCTCGGCGCCCACCCGAAACACCCGCGCCCGCAACGGAATCTGCTGCTCTAAATCAAACGGCTGGGCCACCACCGCGTCGATGGCCTCCCCCAGGCGGGCCTCCGGCCAGCCCGCGGCATCCACCACACCCCACCCGAAATCGGCCCCCCCAGCCTCCACCACCAGCTGCCGGGGCGTGCCCCCCACCGCCGGAAACCGGGTCCGCAGGCTCTCATGACGGCCCACCACATCCCCCAGCGCCGCGCCCAACGCCCCCACATCCAGGCGCCCCTGCAGCCGCAACGCCACCGCCATGTGATACACCGCCGAGGGCCCCTGCAGCTGATCTAAAAACCACAACCGCGACTGGGCAAACGACAACGGCATCACCGCCGGGCGCTTCACGGCCACCACCGGCGCCACCGCGGCCCCCGCGCCCCCCACCCGCGACGCCAACCCCGCCACCGTGGGCGCCTCAAACACACTGCGCACCGAAAGCCCCGCGCCCAACCCACTATTGACCGCGGCGATCACCCGCATCGCCGACAACGAATCCCCACCCAAATCAAAAAACGAGTCATCCACACCGACCCGCTCCACACCCAGCACCTGGGCGTAGATGCCGGCCAAGATCTCCTCGGTGGGAGACGAGGGGGCCCGGTAACGCCCCGCGTCCCCGTAATCGGGGGCCGGCAAGGCCCGCTTATCCAGCTTGCCGTTGACCGTCAACGGCAAACTCGCCAACCCCACCACCGCCGCGGGCACCATATACCCCGGCAACCGCTCGGCCAACGCGGCGCGCACCCACCCCGCATCGGCCCCCCCGGTGATATAGGCCACCAGCCGCTTATCCCCCGGGCGGTCCTCACGGGCGATCACCACCGCCTGCTCCACCCCCGCCAACCCGGCCAACACCGCCTGCACCTCACCGGGCTCGATGCGATACCCCCGGATTTTGACCTGCTCATCGGCGCGGCCCACATAGCGCAGCTGCCCATCAGCGCCCCAGCGCACCAAATCCCCGCTGCGATACATCCGCGCCCCCACCCCCCCAAACGGGCACGCCACAAACCGCGACGCCGTCAACCCCGCACGCCGCCAATAACCCACCCCCAAGCCCCCACCAGCCACATACAACTCCCCCACCACCCCCACCGGCACCGGGCGCAACCACCCATCCAGCACAAAAAACCCCAAATGCGCCAACGGCACCCCAATCGGGCTGACCGCGCCCCCCACATCCTCGGCGACGATCTCCCGAAACGAGGCATGCACCGTCGTCTCGGTGGTGCCATACATGTTGACCAGCCGCGGCAACCCCACATGCCGGCCCAGCCACACCCCCAGCCGATTGGGCTCTAACGCCTCCCCCCCAAACACCACCGTCTGCAGCTTAAGCTCACCACCCCGCTCGGGGGCCAACGCATCCGCGGCCTGCAACGCATAAAACGCCGACGGCGTCTGGCTTAACAAACTGACCTGCTCACCAACCAGCAGCGCATGAAAATCCTGCGGGGAGCGCACCGTCTCCTCGGGCACCACCACCAGCCGCCCCCCATGCAGCAGCGCCCCGAAAATCTCCCACACCGAAACATCAAAACTATACGAATGCCACTGCGACCACACCTGCCCCGCCAACCCCAACTCGGCGTCCAGCGACTCCAGCAACCCCAACACGTTGCGGTGGGTGATCGCCACCCCCTTCGGGGTGCCGGTGGTGCCCGAGGTGTAAATCAGATACGCGATGTCATCCGGGCCCGGCGCCGGCAGCGGGCCGCCCGGCTGGGCCGCCGCACCCGCATCCCCCACCTCGATCACCGCCAGCCCACAACCATCTAGCCGCGACCCCAACCCCGAGCCAGCCAACACCACCACCGGCGCCGCATCGGCCAGCATGAACCGCACACGCGCCCCCGGCAGCCCCGGGTCGATGGGCACATAGGCCGCCCCCGCCTTCAACACCCCCAAAATCGCCACAATCGCCTGCGCCGAGCGCTCCACCAGCAACCCCACACACGCCCCCGGGCCCACCCCCCGGCCCACCAGCGCCCACGCCAACCGATCCGAGGCCTCATCCAGCTGCCGATAGGTCATCACCTGCGCCCCACAACTAAGCGCCACCGCCTCCGGGGCCCGCCCCACCTGCGCGCCAAACACCACCGGAATCGACACCCCCGGCCCCACCGCGCCGGCCAACACCCCCGCATTGCCCCACCCCGCCAACCGGGCCCACTCCCCCCCATCAAGCACATCAACCGACGACACCCGCGCCCCCGGATCCGCGCTCATCACCCCCAACAGCGTCTCGAACCGTTTGATGAGGGTGTGGATGCCGTCCGCCTCAAACACCTCGGTGTCGTATTCGACGCGCAGCTCCAGTTCGTTGCCGGGAACGGCTTGCAGGGCAAGCGGGTAGTGGTTGTATTCGTGGGCGTGGACCTCGGTGATGGTCAGCCCGTCGACGCCCGCCAGCGCGGTGGTCTCAAGCGGGTAGTTCTCGTAGACCAATAGCGTGTCAAACAGCTGGTCCACACCGGTGATGCGGTGGATGTCGCTAAGCGCCAGATGCTGATGCTCCACGGTGTGGTTGTGGGCGCTTTGCAGCTGATGGAGCAGCTCCGCGGTGGTGGTTGTCGCGCTCAGGCGCGCCCGCACCGGCACCGTGTTGATCAACAAGCCCACCATCGACTCCGCGCCGGGCAGCTCGGCCGGGCGCCCCGAAACCGTGGTGCCAAACACCACATCCTGGCGACCGGTCAGCCCCATCAGCAGCTGCGCCCACCCGGCCTGCAGCACAATGTTGACCGTCGTGTGATGCGAGCGCGCCAGCTCACCGACCGCGCCGGTGAGCCCGGCCGCCAGCCGAAACGACACCACCCCCCGAGGACCGGCCCCCAAGCGATCCGGCGGGCCGACCAACGTGGGGCCATCCACACCGGCGAGCAGCTCACCCCAGGCCGCGCGGGCGGCCGGTAGGTCACGCCCGGCCAGCCAGCCGACAAACCGGCGATACGCCACCGGCGGCGCCAACCGCTGCCCGTGATAGCTGGCAAAGATCTCCCCCAGCAGGATCTGCAGCGACCAGCCATCGAGCACGATGTGGTGATTGGTCAACACAAACCGGTGCCGGTGGTCTGCAAGACGAATCAACACCACCCGAAAGCCCGGCTGGTCGGCCAGGTCACAGACCGCGGCGCGCTCGGCGGCGCACACCGCCCGAATCTGCTCATCGACGTCGCCACCGGCGCGGCCATCAAGGTCGACATACCGCCACGGCAGCACCGGATCAGCCGGAACGATCTGCACCGGCTGATCAAACCGCGCGCTAAATCGGGCCAGCAGGTGCGGATGCCGGCCCACCACCGCGCGCACCGCGGCCCGCAGCCGATCCGGATCCAGCGGGCCGGCCACGGTAAGGCCCACCTGCACCGCATACACGTCATCACCGCCACCGCGGGCGGCGCTGGCATGAAACAACAACCCCCGCTGCAAGGGGGTCAGCGGCAAAATGTCAGCGATCTGCATAGAGCTGCTGCAACTCGTCGATCTGCTGTTGGCTAAGCCCGGCGAGCGCGATATCCGAGGGGGTCAACCCGCCCCCACCGGCCCGCACATGCGCGCAGATCCCGGCCAGGGCCTCAAACCACAACCGGGCCAGCCGGCTGATCTGCTCGCGGTCAAAAGCCGACGGCGCCCACGTCCAGCTAGCGTGCAAACACGGGCCGGCCTCCTCCTCAACGGTGACGGCGTTGAGCTCCACCGTGTGCGCCAACGGCACGGGAATAGCCATCGCCGCCCCCAGGGCCCCCACAGCCTCCCGGCCGATCCGCCACAACTCACCGCAGTCCCCCACCGCCGCGCCGCCTAGCCGACCCAGATAGTTAAACCCAATCAGTGGATCCGGCCCCTCGAGGCCAACCTCGGGATTCAAATACCGCAACACCCCATAGCTCAACGGGTGCGGCAGGGCGCGCAACTGCTCTTTGGCGTCTTTAACCACCGCCCCCAACGCCGCCTCCCCGGTCACCACCTGCGCCCACGACACCCCCGCCACACTCAACGCCACCGGGTATTTCGCGGTAAACCAGCCCACCGTGCGCGACAGATCCACATCGGCGGCCAGCTCCTCATAGCGCCCATGACCCTCCACATCGATACCGATCGGCCCCGCGGGATCACCCACAAACCGCGCCACCGCCAGCGCCAACGCGATCACCAAAATGTCTTGCACCCCGGCGTGAAACGCCGCGGGCACCTCAGCGAGCAACATGGCGGTGGCCTGCGCATCCAGCGACACCGACAAATGCCCCGCCGTGGCAAACGTATCCACCTGCGGGCGCACCGCCGGCACCACCGCCGCGGCCCCCACCACCTGCCGCCACACCCCCGCCTGGGCCACCACCTGCGGGCGGCGCGCATACTCCGCCAACAGCCCAGCCCACCGGGCAAACGAGGTCCCCCCCGCCGACAACACCACCGGCTGCCCACCGCGATGCTGCACCCAGGCGACGTTGAGATCCTCCAACAAAATCCGCCACGACACCCCATCCACGGCCAAATGGTGAATCATCACCACCAACTGACCCGTAGCGGCCACCCACAACGCGCTAAGCATCATCCCCGCCGCCGGATTCAACCCCGAACGCGCCTTCACCAGCGCCTCATCGGAGAGCACATCCACCGATCGCAGGCAACTACCGGCGTCCACCGACCCAGCCTCGGGCACTCCTAACGACCACCCCCCGGCGCCGTCATCACCCACCCGCAGGCGCAGCATGGCATGCCGATCCAGCAACGCCTGCAACAACACCACCACATCGGCCTCGGTCACCCCCGGCGGAGCCTGCAGCACCACCGTCTGGTTGAACTGCTCAACCGCGCCCCCCAAACCCCGCAGCCACCACATAATCGGGGTCGCCATGACCGGTCCAACTCCCTCATCGACGCGGTCACCCTCGCCGTCGGCGATCCTGGCTACTCGGGCCAGCCCGGCCACGGTCTGCTCGACGAGAACATCGCGCGGCCGGCACAGCAGACCGGCCGCGCGGGCCCGCGCCACCACCTGCATCGACAAAATGCTGTCCCCACCCAGCTCGAAAAACGAGTCATCCACACCGACCCGCTCCACACCCAGCACCTGGGCGTAGATGCCGGCCAAGATCTCCTCGGTGGGAGACGAGGGGGCCCGGTAACGCCCCGCGTCCCCGTAATCGGGGGCCGGCAAGGCCCGCTTATCCAGCTTGCCGTTGACCGTCAACGGCAAACTCGCCAACCCCACCACCGCCGCGGGCACCATATACCCCGGCAACCGCTCGGCCAACGCGGCGCGCACCCACCCCGCATCGGCCCCCCCGGTGATATAGGCCACCAGCCGCTTATCCCCCGGGCGGTCCTCACGGGCGATCACCACCGCCTGCTCCACCCCCGCCAACCCGGCCAACACCGCCTGCACCTCACCGGGCTCGATGCGATACCCCCGGATTTTGACCTGCTCATCGGCGCGGCCCACATAGCGCAGCTGCCCATCAGCGCCCCAGCGCACCAAATCCCCGCTGCGATACATCCGCGCCCCCACCCCCCCAAACGGGCAGGCCACAAACCGCGACGCCGTCAACCCCGCACGCCGCCAATAACCCACCCCCAAGCCCCCACCAGCCACATACAACTCCCCCACCACCCCCACCGGCACCGGGCGCAACCACCCATCCAGCACAAACAACGCCGCCCCCGCCACCGGCACCAATCGGCACCACAGCCGACCCGGCCGCCAACGGGGCGCTGATCGCCGCACACACCGTGGTCTCGGTGGGCCCGTAGGCGTTGCGCATCACCCGCCCCGGCGCCCAGCGATCCACCACCTCAACCGGGCACGCCTCCCCGGCCACCACCAGCGTCACCGACTCCAACCCCTCCGGGGACAACATCCCCACCGCCGAGGGCGTCTGCGTCAACACACCGACCCGCTCACCAACCAGCAGCGCATGAAAATCCTGCGGGGAGCCCACCGTCTCCTCGGGCACCACCACCAGCCGCCCCCCATGCAGCAGCGCCCCGAAAATCTCCCACACCGAAACATCAAACTAACGAATGCCACTGCGACCACACCTGCCCCGCCAGCCCCAACTCGGCGTCCAGCGACTCCATCAACTGGGTCACGCTGCGGTGGGTGATCGCCACCCCCTTCGGGGTGCCGGTGGTGCCCGAGGTGTAAATCAGATACGCGATGTCATCCGGGCCCAGCGCCGGCAGCGGGCCGCCCGGCTGGGCCGCCGCACCCGCATCCCCCACCTCGAGCACCGCCAGCCCACAACCATCTAGCCGCGACCCCAACCCCGAGCCAGCCAACACCACCACCGGCGCCGCATCGGCCAGCATGAACCGCACACGCGCCCCCGGCAGCCCCGGGTCGATGGGCACATAGGCCGCCCCCGCCTTCAACACCCCCAAAATCGCCACAATCGCCTGCGCCGAGCGCTCCACCAGCAACCCCACACACGCCCCCGGGCCCACCCCCCGGCCCACCAGCGCCCACGCCAACCGATCCGAGGCCTCATCCAGCTGCCGATAGGTCATCACCTGCGCCCCACAACTAAGCGCCACCGCCTCCGGGGCCCGCCCCACCTGCGCGCCAAACACCACCGGAATCGACACCCCCGGCCCCACCGCGCCGGCCAACACCCCCGCATTGCCCCACCCCGCCAACCGGGCCCACTCCCCCCCATCAAGCACATCAACCGACGACACCCGCGCCCCCGGATCCGCGCTCATCACCCCCAACACCCGGCGCAGGCGCTCCACCAGATCGGCGGGGTCGAAATTCGAAAAAGGCTGCCCCGCACCGGCCGTGCTGAGAAAAAGCTGGTTACCGGCGCCGGAGAAGATCAACCCAAAGCCGCCCACGGGGCCGATGTTGGTAAAAGACACGTGGGCCGGAACACCGCCAAAGTCCAGATTAAACGCGGCAGGGAGGAAATTCACACGTACTCTCTCGGCCGGTTTTCCCGGATCATGAAGGCCGGATTTGCGCTCGAGCGCTTGCACCGGAAACCTCTGATGCTCCAACACTTCCCGTATTCGGGCGTCAACATGCTTGCAAAACCCGGCGACTGTAGATTCTGGTGTAACCCTCAGTGGCAGTGGAACAATTCCGGCAACCATCCCGGGTATCGTCTTCGCCTCCGGGCGGACTCTCCTGGTGACCGGGAAGTCGAGCACCACCTCCGGGCCGTCAGCGCGCCAGCTGCGCACTAAAAGTGCGCACGCCGCGACGATGACCGATGATCGAGGCACGTTCCAGAAGTGGCAGAGCTCGTCGACTTGACGCAGGATTGCCGCGTCCAATTCAACGGGCTCGGAAACCTGATCCGGATCACGCTCTGCGGCTGCGTCGGGCAACCGATGATGATCCGCCCCGCTTGTCGATGGAAGTTTCCTGGTCCAATAGTCCTGGTCTTCCAGATACTGTTCAGACCTTTCGTATTCTAACTCGCAGTCAACCAAATCCCGCAACGATCCGAAGAAGGCTGGAGGAACAGGCGCGCCGGAAACGATTGCCGAGTAGACAGATGCAATCCGATGGCCGATCAGTAGAATCCCGGTCGCGTCAATAACGATGTGATGAGCACATGCGAACAAATAGAATTCGTCGTGCCGCGCCCGAAACAGCGCAAATTTGAATAGCGGGCCACTGAACGGCATGGGTGCGAGCCGGATCGATGAGGCTATCCCGCGGGCTTCCTGTTCGGGATCGGCCGCGCCGCTCACGTCATAGCAGGCCAGCTCGACATCCGGGTCATCGATCACCCGTTGGACAAGGTGCCCATCCACCTCGATGATGGCGGCCCGTAGCGGCTCGGCCTCCTGCACCGTACGGCGGATCGCCCACTCGAGGGCATCACGGTCGACGGCGCCCGCAATTCTTACGAATACGCCAAGCTGCCACTCGATGCCAGATTGGCGCGTTTCCTGGGCAAGCCATATGTCTAACTGCGCACGAGTGAGCGGAAGGCAGTGTTGGTCATCAAGCTCCATCCATCTTCCCCAAAGACTCCCCCAGCCCCCACGGTTACTCAGGGCCCGAGCCGCCGGCGAGCCGCTCACGCAGACTCTCACGCAGGCTCTTCGGTCGGATATCGGTCCAGTTCTTTTCGATGTAATCTAAACACGAGGCCCGGTCCGCTTCGCCATAAACCACCCGCCAGCCCGCTGGCACATCCGCGAAGGTTGGCCACAGGCTATGTTGCTCCTCGTCGTTGATCAAGACGTAAAAGCTTCCATTGTCATCATCGAACGGATTGACGCTCATCAGTAACTCCAGAATGTCTAGTCGGGCTTGGACGCAGTGGTTCCAACCTTACTGAACCTTACTGAAGCGCAACGGGGGCGGTCCGGGTTTCGGCGAAGTTTGCCAGATGTGACCGGGCGCACACCATGGCAAGGCGTCTGCCCGAGCGGGTTCGACGGCCCAACTCCGGCCGCCATGACCTGGACAATAGCCCTGACCGTTATCATCTTCGCCAGCACTCCCATTAAGCAGGACCGATTAGTCGGCTACACCATTGCAGCATTTGCCATATTCGATAGCATCACGAACGGATTATCTCCTGCGGCACGGCTGCCCATCTGGGGCCCACAGCCTCATCGGGGTATTCCCAGCCCCAAGCCGTCTGCATCGGCTGAGCACGCTCGCCGTCGACTTTGGGCCGTCGTTGCGATCCCGTTCTCCGGCCGCGGCGAAGGCCGCGGAGGCCGCGGCTCCGGGCTTGTGCGGAAAGAGCGCACATTGCTTTGGGCGCCTTGGGCGTTCGATGACACTCCCGACGACCCATCAGCCAACGCGCTTGCGACCAGCGAAATCTTCTAGGAAATCGGCGGCACGGGCCACACTCGCGGCGGGTGTGGTCATCCGGGTGGCGATCTCGCGGGCCCGAACGGCATAGTGCGGGGTGAGGATACGACGCAAGTCGGCGACGAGTGATTCCCGGGTAGTGCGCGAAAAGCGCCGGGCGGTGCCCACCTTCAACCGTTTGACCGCGGTTCCCCAGATCGTCTGCGTGACATCCATCGACAGGATCAACGTGGGGACCCCGGCCCGCAGGCCGATAGCCGTGGTGCCCGATCCACCGTGGTGCACCACCGCGCGGCAGGCCGGAAAGACGGCCGCGAAGTTCACCGCGGGCACCACCTTGACATGCGCAAACCGGGGAACGTCACTGAAATCGGTCCAGCCGGAGCACACCAACGCGCGTTCACCCAGCTCCGCGCATGCCGCGGCGATCATGGAGATCGTGTCGGCGGGCGATGCGACCGGCATGCTGCCAAAACCGAAGAAAATCGGCGGTGTTCCCGCGGCAATCCACGACGCGGCCTCCGCATCGGCATCGGTGGCCAACTCCATTGTCAGCGCGCCGACAAAGGGCCGTCGGCCATCGAATTTCGCCCACTCGGCCGCCAGCCCGGGAAAGCACACCTCGTCATAGGCCTGAATTTCCAGTGATCCGCGTTCGGCGATTCGTCGCGGCGAAGGCGCCGTTGCCGTTGGCAAACCGAGTTGACGGCGTTGGGTGTTTTCGACTTTCTGCTCGACGCACCACCAATCCAGCCAGTCGTACATCATCATCGCCGAGCGGCCCAGCGGGGCCGGCAGAAATGGCAGCAGCCTGCCATTGGGCCGCACCGGGACGTAATGCAGTGTGGCGAACGGGATGTTGTAGTACTCCGCGACATTGGCGGCAGGTCGCTCGAAAGCCAGCCCGGTGAACAGCAGGTCAGCCCCGTCCGCCAGCGATGTCAACGTGGTGCTGATCTCGTGCCAGCACTGGGTTACGAGCTCCCAAAGTTCGCCCCATAGCCTGCGCAGATCATGGATTTTCCAGAAGCTGCCAAACGCACACGTCCAGAAGTTGCGGTACGCGTCCAGCCGGGCCCGCGTTTCCAGCCCGTAGCCAACCGCGGCAAGCCCGGCCGACTCGGCGAAACCAACCAGATCGGGGGCAACGGCGATGCGCACCTCATGCCCTCGGCGCAGCAACTCCCGGCCGATGGCGGCGCAGTTCTCGACGTCACCGCGGCTTCCATAGCTTGCCAGCACAAACCTCATCGCGCACCATAGCCTCTCACGTGCGGTCGCCACCCGCCGGCTGTCCGATCAGCCACAGCGGCCCTGGCGAGCGAAATCTTCCAGCAGATCGGCGGCCCGGGCCACATTCGCGGCGGGTGGGCTCATCCGGGTGGCGATCTCGCGGGCCCGCGCGAGGTAGTGAGGGGCAAGGATGGTGCGCAAGTCCGCGACCAGCGACTCGTGGGTCATGGAAAAGCGCCGCGCGGTGCCCACTTGCAGTCGTGTGACCCGCGCTCCCCACAGCGCCTGATCAAGCCACGTCGACACGATCAACTGCGGAACGCCGGCCCGCAGGCCCGCGGCCGTGGTGCCCGCGCCACCGTGGTGCACAACCGCGCGGCAGGCCGGAAAGGCGGTCGCGTAATTCACCGTGTCCACGACCTTGACGTGCGCGAAGCGAGGGACATCACCGAAGGCGCTCTCGGCGGCGCATACCAGCGCCCGCTCACCGAGCTGCGCACAGGCCGCGCCGATCATGGCGATCGTCTCGGCGGGGGATTTGACGGGCGTACTGCCAAAACCGAAGAAAATCGGCGGTGTTCCCGCGGCGATCCACGAGGCCACCTCCTCATCGGCCGGGGTGGGCAACTCCAGCGTCAACGAACCGACAACGGGCCGCCGGCCATCGAAGTTCGCCCACTCGGCCGCCAGCCCCGGAAAGCACACCTCGTCATAGGCCTGAATGGCCAACGGCCGGCGTTCGGCGATCCGTCGCGACCAGAGCCCGCTGGCCGGTGGTAGCCCCAGGTCGCGGCGCTGCGCGGCATCAAGCTTGCGCACCAGGCGCCACGCCAGCCACTCGTTCGCCACCATGGCGGAGCGCACCAGCGGCGCCGGGAGCGTGAATTGGCTATTGGCCCGCATCGGCCTGGTGTGCAGCATGGCAAACGGAATGCCGTAATATTCCGCGACGTTGGCGGCGGGCTCCTGGCCAATCACGATCGTGAGCAGCAGGTCGGCCCCTTGCGCCAGCGGCATCAGCACCGCGCCGGCCTCCGCCCAGCACCGGGTGAACAGCCGCCAATCTTCGCGTCCCAGCCTGATCAGCTCCCGGATCTTCCAGAAGTTGCGAAACAGATGCGTCAAGAAGGCGCGGTGCAGGTCCTGCCACAACCGCGTGGGCGGTCCGTACCCGACCGCGGCAAGCCCGAGCGATTCCACGAAGCCAGCCAGATCGGGCGCGACGGCCATGCGCACCTCGTGGCCTCTGCGCAGCAACTCCCGGCCGACGGCAGCACAAGGCTCGACGTCGCCGCGAGTCCCATAGCTTGCCAGCACAAACTTCACCGGGGATACAGCCTTTCAGGTGTCGTGCGCATGCCGCAAATACCCGACCGCCCGCCGGGGATCGCCGCCCGGCGGCGTAGCACCATACGCGCCGCAACCCGTCTCGGTGGCGGGGCGCGTGACGTGGGACCCTACGAACGCCATCCTCGTTACGAGACCCGGTGATATGGTCGAACTCCGCCCAGCGGGGCGAGGCCGAAGCGTACTCCGCCCAGCGGGGGCGGGGCCGAAGCGTACTCCGCCCAGCGGGGCGGGGCCGAGCCAACGGCGGAGGAACGCCATGGTGGTCGACGGTGAGCCGAATGCGCGCGAAGCGGAGCGCGTCGTGTGGGACGTCCTGGTGGTGGGCACCGGCATGGGCGGCGCGATGCTGGGCTATTCGCTGGCCCGGGCGGGCCGCAGGGTGCTCTTCGTCGAAAAGGGCCGTTCGACACTGCCCGGGGCGCCGGGCACGATCCGCTCGTCGATCCCGGAGGTGGCCGAGCCGCTGGCGGCCCGTTCCACCGAGGCCTACCATGACGCCCTGGCTCGGGCCGGGCGCTGCACCGATGAGGTCGAAGACATCAGCGGGCGCTTCCCGCGGCGGTATTTGCCGGCGGTCGGCAGCGGCACCGGCGGCTCCTCGGCGATCTATCACATGGTCTGCGAGCGGTTTTTCGTTCGCGATTTCACCCCCCGGCAGGATTTTCGCCACCCCGGCGAGTCGACCGTGCCCGAGGCCTGGCCGGTCACCTACGAGCAGATGCGGCCCTGGTATGCGACCGCCGAGAGGCTGCTGCGGGTCCGCGGGGAGCCCGACCCGCTGCGGCCGGAGGCGGCCGAGGCCGGTCTGCCCGCCCCGCCGCCGTTTTCGGCAGACAACCAGCCGCTGGTGGACTATCTGGCGGGCCGGGGACTGCATCCCTACCACCTGCCGATGGCCTGTGACTACACCGATGGCTGCACCACCTGTTCGGGCTATCTGTGCGGCCGGCCGTGCAAAAACGACGCCGCCCGCAATGCCCTACTGCCGGCCCTCACCGAGCACGGCGCCCAGCTGCTCACCGAATGCCGGGCCATCCGTCTGGACGCCGAGGGAACCCGCGTCCGGCGGGTGATCTGCGCGCATCGCTCCGGCATGCTGGCCTTGAGGGCCAAGGTCGTGGTGCTGGCCGCCGGTGCGCTCGCCACCCCGCTGCTGTTGCTCAATTCCCGCTGCGGTGATTGGCCGCGGGGATTGGCCAACGGCTCCGACTGGGTGGGCCGCAACCTGATGCGGCATCTGGTCGATTTGATCGAGGTCTGGCCGCAGCCGGACTGCAAGATCACGGCCGAAAACAAGGAGATCGGGTTAAACGATTTCTATTTCTGGGAGGGGCAGAAATACGGCACCCTGCAGTCAGGGGGCGTGATGCCGCCGATGGCGGCACTGACCAATCACCCCGGCTGGCGGCCCAGGGCACTGCGGCTGATGAGCCCGGTGGCGCGCCTGATTTACGAGCGGTTTTTCAGCGGCGGGCTGGTGCTGGCGGCGATGCTGGAAGATCTGCCCTATTTAGACAACCGCGTGCTGCCGTCCGAGCGGCCGAGCGTGAACGGCCGGCAGCGGCTGCGGCTTCGGTATCGCTTGCACCCCAGCGAGATCGAGCGCCGCGCGGTGTTTTTGCGGCAGGTGCAGGAGGTGTTCAAGCCGTTTCGGCACAAAACGTTGCGGATGGCCACCAACAACACGGTCCTGGGCCATGTCTGCGGCACGTGCCGCTTCGGCACCGACCCCAAAACCAGTGTGCTGGATTCACACAACCGGGCACACGAAGTTGACAACCTCTACGTGGTGGACGGCTCGTTCTTTCCGTCCAGCACCGGGTTGAACCCCAGTTTGACCATCGCGGCCAACGCCTTGCGGGTGGGCGCACACCTGAACCACGAGCATTTCCCCAGCTGAGAATCTTTGCCGGCCGAAACCCTTAAGCCCAGGTCCCGCTGCGGCGGTGGGCCGTGGCGACCAGTTCAAGAACCGGCCCCACAATGCACGGTGGGATGTACCGGTTGGCCTTGCGGAAGCGCTGAAAATTCTCTAACGCCTTACGAAAACCGTATTCGCTCGCCCGATACGCCTCGAAAACACGATCCAGCTCAGCTTCATCCCAGGGCTCGTCCCGGGCAGCCGCGCGCAGCGCTTCGTAGACCGTGGATACCCAGTCCGTGCCGAAGGGCTCGGTCACCGGCCCGGCATGCCGGTGGCGGTGAAGATCCGGTGTGAGAAACTCCTCGATCGCGCCCGCATCCGGGCTGTTGAGCTCGATTCCGAGCGCCGCGGAAATCCGCCTGACTTCTCGCCGCCAGTTGTCGAGCAAGTTGGGGTACTCGACGAACACGCGCGGCAAGCCACGGGTGTCTCGCTCGGCGAGCAAGCAGTATTTCAGCCACAAGGCACCCGACAGCTCCGGCGTGGTCGCATTATGCGCCCCAATCGACGCGACGACCTCCTGCGGGTGGCGCACCGCAATCGCCGCCGCGATGTCGAATCCGGCTAAACCCGCCGCCTCGAACCACATGCCCGCTAGCGCCGCTATCTGCGGGTCTTTGATAACCACGAGCGGCGCGGCCGGCAGTGTGGCAAGGTATGCCCTGATCTTGGCGATGCAGAAGGCCTTCTCCTGTACGTCGAATGCGCCTTGGTCGTGCAGGCGCAGTGACGGGTCGGATTTAGCGCTACCGTAACGACGCAGGATCCCCTCGTTGAGGCTGACGACTGCGCGCGGCTCCCAATAGCCCAGCGGATTAGCCCGATTGGCGCCTACCATCCCGGCCGGCAGCGCACCACCACACAGTGAGAGCACCCGCGTGAGCGCCGACGTTCCGGAGCGGGCCATGCCCAGCACGAACAGCACGACCGGACGCCGGCCCGATCCGCTCTGTTCCACGGCGCCACCCGGACCGCCCGCCCGGCGTAGACCACCTGGAAGGCAGTGCAAAGTGCGCCTTGCGGCCCAGTACTTTTCCCCTCCCATGGGCGGAGACTATGCGGTGATCCGCGCCTTTGCAACCGCGACATAATCGCCCGGCGTCACAGCGCATCGGCGTCGCGGCGTGATAGCACGATATCGAGCCGCTTCACCCGCCGCTCGAGCACCGCTAAGTCACGAAGTCGTTGTGGCGCACCGATATCCTTTGGCCACAAGTAGCGCCAGGGCGCATAGTCGTTCGGCAGCAGGTAGATATGGTAGCCGCGTTCCAGGAAAGGCCGCAGCACGTCACTCGGGCGCAGCTGCGGATCGCTCCACCACGTTGGTGACAGCTCGATCACCAACTCCGCGTCGGCGGCAAGCGCATCGGCGGACGCCAGCATGCCGGCGAGCACCCGGTCTTCGGCGCCCTCCACGTCGATCTTGATCAGGCGCGCGGTCGCCAGCTCCTCGCGACTCACGAGTGCGCCGAGTGGCGCCGCACGCACCTGCCCTCGCTGTGGACGGCGGCCATGGGAGACCGTCGCGGTGAGGCCGGTGTTGTTTCTCGGCCCGGTGAACAGTGGCAGCGCCTGCTCGCGATCCGAGACCGCGCGGGCAACCACCCGGACATTCGCGAGGTCGTTGCTGGTGAGAGTCTCCTGGAGCGCGGCAATCATCGCGGGGGACGGCTCGATTGCCACGACGGTGCCACCCGGTCCGACCAATCTGCTGGCCAACGCGCTCACGCAGCCGATATTGGCGCCGACATCGATAAAGGTGTCGCCGGGTCGCAGCCGGCGGCGCAGAAATGCCGCGAGGTCGGGTTCCCACGTGCCGAACAGGTACACGTACAGCGCGATAATGTCGGGCAGCCGGCATCGAAAATGGATGCCGTCTTCGGTGGTGCCGTCGACGGTCAGTGGCCCCCACGCTAAGGCGCGGACCAACAGCACCACGTCCACGATGTAGTACGGCACCACCAGCAACAGCGCCCGCACCGAGCGCTCGACGACGCCGACGTGTCTCTTGTCGGTGCGCAAGCGCCGTATGTATCCTCGCCACAGCGCCACGACACGCGCTTCGATCATGTCCGCGACCCAGCCCCCTCGCCGCCGATGTACGTGAAATCGGCTCGCCCCGCAAAGGAACCGCGACTAGCGGCATGGGTGGTCAGAAAACCGGGTAACCGCATGCGCACCGACGACTTATGCATCTCGCCTTTTCCTCACCCCAACCCGGCAAGCCGGCGCTCTGAAAACCAAGGCCGCGCGACGCGCTCATCGTAGTCAGTAGGCGGGGAGTTCGGCCACTATGCGGCGCGCGGCACCCCACCGTGTGACGCCTGCGCGCCTGAGGTAGTGGCCGGCGTTGTTCATCCGGAGGCGCCGCCCCGATCAGCCGGCACGCGGGGAGCGGGCGAAGCCTTCCAGAAGATCGGCGGCAGCCGAAACGCTTTCGGCGGGTTTGGTCATCTGTGCGGCGATCTCACGGGCCCGGGCGGCGTATTGCGGCGCAAGGACAGTGCGCAGATCCGCGACTAACGATTCTGTGGTAGTAGTCGACAAGCGCCGTCCATAGCCAACGTTCAATCGCTTGATCTGGGCCGCCCATAGCGGCTGGTCCGGCAATGTCCAGAGGATCAACTGCGGGACAGCGGCGCGCAGGGCCGCGGCCGTGGTGCCCGCTCCCCCGTGGTGCACCACCGCGCGGCAGGCCGGAAAAATCGCGGCATGATTAACCGCGCCCACCAGTTTGACGTGCTCACAATGGGTCGCGTTGCCGAAGTCGCTCCAACCGGAGCACACCAACGCCCGCTGTCCTAGCTGCGCGCAGGCGTCACCGATCACGGCGAGCGTTTCGGCCGGAGATTGCACGGGCACACTGCCGAACCCGAAATAAATCGGCGGTGTTCCCGCGGCGATCCACGAGCCGACGTCCTCGTCGGCCTCCGTGGACAATTCCAGCGTCAGCGCGCCGACAAAGGGCCGCCGGCCATTCCATTTCACCCACTCGGTCGCCAGCTCGGGAAAACATACCTCGTCGTAGGCCTGAATTTCCAGCGATCCGCGTTGCGTGAACCGGCGCGGCGCAGGACTGGTCGCCTGCGGCAGGCCCAGTTCACGGCGCTGCGCGTCTTCCACCTTTTTCCACATGCGCCAGACCAGCCACTCAACGACTGTCCGTGTGGTGCGGCGAAATCCTCCGAAAGTGGGTGGCATGCACCATAAGGTAGGGGCATGTCAGAGACGCGCAGGAAGTTCGACCGGGAGTTTCGGGAGGGAGCGGTACGGATAGTCCGGGATACCGGTAAGCCGATCGCGCAGGTGGCCCGAGACCTCGGGATCCATCCGGGCACCCTGGGTAATTGGGTTGCCAAAGATCGTGCTGAACGGGAAGGCGCCCAGGGGCTTTCCACCGGTGATATCGCCGAGTTGAAGCGGCTGCGCGCCGAGGTCGCCGAGCTGCGCATGAAGCGTGATGTGCTCAAGCGATCCGTGGTCGGCTGGGTCAAGGAGGCGACGAGGTGAGTGTGGCCCGCTTTATCGCCGACCAGAGGACCGTGCATCGGGTGCCACACACGGTGTGCTGCGCGCTTTTGGGGGTCAGCGTTTCCTGGTTCTATAAGTGGCTGGACCGCGAGCCCACTGAGCGGCAGCGACGCCGCGCGCAGCTGGATGCGCGAGTGGCGGAGCTGTTCGAGCGCTCCCAGCGCGCGTACGGCTCGCCGCGGATCCACGCCGACCTGCTCGCTGAAGGCTGGAAGGTCAGCGTGAACACGGTGGCCGACTCGATGCGCCGGCACGGGCTGGCCGGGCGCAAGCCTAAGCGCCCCAGGGGGTTGACCCGCCAGGACAAGAAGGCACCTCAGTTCCCCGACCTGCTCAACCGGTACTTCACCGCCGCAGCGCCCAACCGGGCGTGGTGCGGTGATATCACCGAAATCCCCACCGATGAGGGCAAACTGTCTTTGGCTTCGGTCTTGGACCTGTGCGGGCGACGTTTGCTGGCTTGCCCGATGTCGGAGCACCCCGATGCCGAGCTGGCCAGCGACGCGATCAAGATGGCCGTCGCAGTACGTGGCGGGCGCGCAGCGATCGCTGGCGTGATCTTTCACACTGATCGCGGATCTACCTACACCGCCAATGATTTCACTAAGCTGTGCCGCAAGCTCGGGGTGCGCCAATCGATGGGACGTGTCGGGTCGTGCTTCGACAACGCCGCCCGCGAGGCGTTCTTTTCCACCCTCGAACACGAGGTGCTGTCCCGCCACCACTTCGCCACCAAGGCACAGGCACGCGAGGCCATCACCGCCTGGTGCTACGAGTTCTACAACACCCGACGCCGGCACAGCTCACCCGGGTTGCTGCCACCCGTCGAATACGAAAAAATCACGGCCATCCAACCGCAGGCCGCATAACGGAAACCTCCACACTTTCAGGGGAAGCTCATTAAGATCGAAGAGCCACTGAAGTCTGTAGGTTTCGCGTCGACGGCGCGAGTATTGAAATTGTGCTGTCGGGCGACTGGGCTAACGGCTGGAAGGCTGCCACTTTGATTTTGTGGAGTCCGCACGATAAGTGAGAGGCACAGATTCTCGATGAGGTTTGTATTAGCAAGCTATGGAAGTCGCGGCGATGTCGAGCCCTGCGCGGCCGTCGGCATGGAACTGCTGCGCAGAGGCCATGAAGTGCACATGGCTGTCGCACCTGACCAGGTTTGCTTCGTCGAATCGGCTGGGCTTGCAGCGGTTGCCTACGGCACCGATACGCGGCAGTGGCTCGACTCGCAACGCGACTTCTCTACGTGCTTATTCCGCCGTTTCTGGAATATTCGGGATTTGATCAGGTTGGGGCGCAAATCTTGGGAGTCGTTCGCCCCATCCTGGGAGAAGGCCAGCGCAACGCTGGTGTCGCTGGCGGAGGGGGCCGACCTGCTGGTCACCGGTCTGGTTTTTGAAGGGCTCGCTGTCAACGTCGCGGAGTACTACGATGTCCCTCTGGCCACACTACATTTCTATCCGGCGCGGGCCCATGGCCGGCTCCTGAACCGTACCACACGGAAAGTCGTTGAGTGGCTGGTCTGGCGCATGTGGAAAAAGGTGGAAGACGCGCAGCGCCGTGAACTGGGCCTGCCGGCGGCGACCAGTCCTGCGCCGCGCCGGTTAACCCAACGCGGATCACTGGAAATTCAGGCCTACGACGAGGTATGTTTTCCCGGACTCGCCGCCGAATGGGCGAAATGGAATAGTCGACGCCCCTTTGTCGGCCCGCTAACGCTAGAATTGCCAACGGATGCCGATGAGGAAATCGGGTCATGGATTTGCGCGGGAACACCGCCGATTTACTTCGGTTTTGGCAGCATGCCAGTCGAGTCTCCGGCCGACACACTTGCCATGATCGGCACGGCGTGTGCGGAGCTTGGCGAGCGGGCGTTGGTTTGCTCTGGCGCGAATGACTTCAGCAATGTCCCTCATTTCGAGCATGTCAAAGTCGTTGGAGCGGTTAACCATGCCACTGTCTTTCCAACCTGTCGCGCGGTGGTGCACCATGGTGGCGCGGGTACCACCGCTGCAGCTTTGCGCGCCGGGGTCCCTATGTTGATCCTCTCGATGATCTGGGGCGATCAGCCTTTCTGGGGAGCTGCGGTGAAACGGCTAAAAATTGGGTTGACACGGCCTTTTTCGACCAGTACCCCAGAATCGTTGGTCGCGGACTTGCGCACCATCCTCCACCCGCAATATGTCGCCCAGGCCCGCAAGATCGCCACCCGCATGACCAAACCCGCTGTCAGCATTGCGACCACCGCTGACCTTCTGGAGAATTTCTCCCGTTTAGGGCATGCTTAGACCGTATGTGGTGACTGCCCGCGGAGTGGAGTAGTTGCTGGCCGGGGCCTCGCTCACGCAATCACGTGGTTATGGGGTTGACCCCTAATGGTGGACACCTGACTGGTGGGACTGCTGGTCTCGCGGGAAGGATGTCCGTGTCTCGGGCAAGCGTGGCAAGTACACCCCGGAGTTTGGGGAGCAGGCTGCCCGCCTGGTGGTTGAGACCGGCCGCCCGGTTGCTCATGTGGCCGCCGAGATCGGGGTTGGTGATCCAGTGCTGGGGCGTTGGGTGCGCCTGCAACGCCAAGCGGCCGAAGCTGGCGATACTGGCGCGGTGTTCGATGCTGATGAACGCGCTGAGTTGGAGCCTCTGCGTAAAAAGAACGCCGAATTACGTTTGGATCGTGAGTTTTTGAAAAAGCCGCGGCCTTGTTCGTCTCCGAGCGGCACCGGTAGCAGACTAGTGGGTGATCGAGGCGCAGCGGGCCACCGACACGGTTAAGCGGATGGGCGAGCTGCTGGAGGTGTCGCGCTCGGGCTACTACAAGTGGCGTACATCCCGCGAGCGCGCACCGAGTCCAGGCTCAGCAGCGGCGCGCCGAGTTGGATGCCACGCTCGCCAAGGTCCACCAGGATTCTGACGGCGTCTATGGCGCGCCCCGCGTGTCCTGGCCGATCTGCGCGATGAGGCTGAGCGGGTGTCGCGCAAGACGGTGGCGGCCGCACTGCGCCGGCGGGGTTTGGCCGGGATCTGTGCGCGCCGGTTCGCGCCGGCCACCACGGTGGTTGACCTGGATGCTGCGGTGCCTAAAGACCCGCTCACGCGCCGCTTCGACACCGGGATCCTCAACCGGGTGGGCTGCCCCGCGTTTTCCGGACTGCGGATTTCGCGTCCATTTACGCGGCGAGCTGTGAATTCAGGTACTCGGTGCGGACTTCATGCGGTGTCCGGTAGCCGAGCGCGGAATGACTTCGTCGGTAATTGTAGAACAGTTCAATCCACTTGGCAATATCGACCTGCGCTTTCTTCCGGGTCGGGTACACCATCTGATGCGCCCGCTCATTCTTCAGGCTCGCGAAAAACGATTCCGCGAGCGCGTTATCCCCACATTGGCCGGTCCGCCCGACCGAATGCCGCAACCCCAGCTCGACCAATTCCTCCCGGTATTTCGCCGACGTATATTGTGCGCCACGGTCGGAATGCATAATGCAATCGGGTTCGAGTCGTCTGTTGCGCATCGCCATCTGCAACGCTTCCACGACGAGTTTTGTGCGCATGTGCTCAGCCCTCGCATACCCGATCACTTCGCGGGTAGCGCAGTCGGTCAGCACAGCCAAATACAACCAGCCCTGCCACGTTCGGATGTGCGTGATGTCGCCGACGAGCTTGGTTGCCGGTTGCTGCGCAGTGAAGTCGCGCTTGACCAGCTCTACGGTGTCGGGCGCGTTAGGGTCCGCTTCGGTGGTGGTGCGAAACGGTCGGGGCCGCGCCCTAGTCAGGCCCATCTCACCCCGAGCTTGCGAACCAGCTCAGGCCCGACCCGTTCGCCGGCCCGGACGAGTTCGGCATGGATGCGCCGCTAGCCGCACGTGGCGCCGAAGGCCTCGAACAAGGTGGCGATCTTATCAGCGAGCGGCTCGCGGCGTCGTTGGGTGAGGCTTTGCGGCCGATGCCACCACTGGGAGCAACCGGACTTGGGCACCTTCAGCAGTGCGCACATCCGCGCAACCGTCGAAAGCCCTGCGCCTTGCTTAGCGGCGGCGCGCTTCGCATCGATGAACTCGAATTTCTCGGTCACCGTGGCTCCCTCGCGAAGCGCGCCGCTACTTTTTTCAGGAACGCGTTCTCTATTTCCAGTTCCCGAGTACGGCGTTCGAGTTCCCGCAACCGGGCGCGTTCGGCCAATTCCAGCGGCGGCTCATCAGCGGCGTGCGCGGCCCGGTATTTCTTTACCCAGCCGCCAACAGTCGTCTCGTTCAGCCCGTATTCGCGCGCAACCTCCGCGATCGACCGATTCGACTCGACTACCAGCCTCGCAACCTCGTCACGAAACTCAGGCCAATTCCCCTCGTCCTTTCCGGATCGGACCTTATTTGGTCCGCAGTCCAGAAAGCGGGAGGCACGCCGAGGTGTGGACCAGCGATATCACCTATTTGGGCACCGGTGAGGACTGGCTTTATCGATGCGCCGTCCGCGACAATTACTCGCAGCGGGTGATCCCTGGGGCAGCCACGATTGCCTGCACACCGATCTGGTGCAGGCCGCCGTGGAGATGGCTGTGGCGATGCGCGGCGAGCTCGCCCAGCAGGTCGTGGTGCACGCCGATCGCGGCTGCCAGTGCACCTCAGCACAGCTCGCGCGGTTGGCCCGCGAGCACAACCTGGCCCGCTCGGTGGGCCGCACCGCGCTGTGCTGGGACAATGCTCAGCAGGAATCATTCTGAGCGACACTGAAAGTCGAGTTCTACGACCGATACCTGTGGCCGACCAAGACGGCCGCCACGCCCGCCGCCGGTGATTGGATCGAGCGGGTCTATAACCGACGCAGAGGTCATTCGGTCCTCGCTATGATAAGGCCGGTCGAGTTCGAAGACCGACTCACTCAGACGGCACAAGCCGCCTGACCCGGTGCCCACCAAACGTGGTCAAGCCCAGCACCTGTCGGAAAGGCCGAGCACAAAACCGCGCTCGGTAACCACGAGATTGCGTGAGCGAGGCCCCGGCCAGCCACTACTCCACTCCGCGAGCAGTCACCACATACGGTCTAAGAGGTGCTGCCGCAACGCGCAGCATAGCCAAGGCGCCAAGCGCTTTCCAACGCTCGCAGCCGCAAGATGCGGCGAATTGCGCAACCGGGCAGTTGGTCGCTTCCTCCGACGCCCAGAGGTTAATGTTTAGTAGGGCACCGCGTGGCAGCGAAGAGGCAAGAAAGAGCGACAACGACGAGGGGCAACCGTGGGGGACTTGGGCGAACACACGGCTCACAAAGCCGGTCGCGGGCGGCAGCTGCCGGCGTCGGCCTCGGTCAAGGCGTCGCCCGGTGACGCGTTGTCAACGCGCCTGCTACGCCGGCTGGGGCCGGTCGGGAATTATCTGGTGTCACCCCATTGGGCCCGCATCGTCATGAACCGCGAGACCCATAAGCTGGTGCAAAGTATCCAGCCACGCCGGCTCAGCGTGCTGGAGCTGTCCGGTGACTACTGGGGTCATATCGAGCAGTTCAAGATGTACCGCTCGGTTCACTATCCCGAATTCGACATCTGCTCGTCTATCTTGAGCGAGCAGTTTGACCTAATCATCGCGGAGCAGGTGTTCGAGCACCTGCTGTGGCCATATCGTGCCGGAAAGCACGTGTATCAAATGCTTCGCCCCGGCGGTCACTTCTTGATGACCACGCCCTTTCTGATCCGGGTTCACAACGCGCCGCTGGACTGTTCGCGCTGGACCGAAACCGGTGTCCGATACTTTCTTGCCGAGTGTGGCTTCGATTTGGAGCGGATTCGCACCGGTTCCTGGGGGAACCGCGCCTGCGTCCGCGCCAATTTTACCCGCTGGGCTTGGTATAAGCCGTGGTGGCATTCGCTACGCAACGAACCCGATTTTCCGGTCTCGGTCTGGCCTGACTTCCGCAGATAGTGGGCACACGGATCGCCGGATTTGGGCGTTTACTAGCGCAAACGTGGGATGAGCCGATTTGGGTCGTGTTACTACACGACGCCAGCGATCCGGGCGGGGTTCGTCAGTCGGCGACGGCGGCGTCGATGCCGGGTGTGAAGTCGAGGTACTTGGGTGGTTCGGGTAGGTCGAGCGCGGCGAGGATGGTTTTCTGATCGCCGGTGAGGGCGGAGCGTTGCGCCACGCGGCCGTCGGCGGTGGCGAAGGTGACCAGGTGCATGCGGTCGAGTTCGTGGCGCAGATTGCGCCAGGTGTCGCCGGTGCGGGTTTCTGCGACGCGGATGAGAAGCAGTGCCAGCCAACACAGTTGGACGTGAGCGCGGATGCGGTCCTCGCGGTGGTGGTAGACCGGGCGCAGCCCCAGCGAGCTCTTGGCGTCGCGCCAGCCGCGTTCCACCGCGAGCAGCTGCTTGTAGGCGGCGGCCAAATCCTCGGCGGTAAGCGTGAGGTCGGAAGTGCGCAGCAGCCACTTGCCGTCGTAGTGGGCTTCACGTTGGGCGGCGGCGCGGTCGATGCGCAGCAGCCCGGTCTTGGTGCGCCGCAACAGCCTGCGCAGCCCGGGCTTGCCCTTCAAGGAGCCGACGAACTCGTCGCGCTTGCGTTTCGGCCAGGCGTCCGAGCCATCGATCAGCCCGGAGAGGTGCTCGATGAGCCGCTCACGCACTGCTGCGTCACGGTCGGCGGCATCCGGGTTGTGGCACACCACGAACCGCTCCGCACGCACCCCCTCGTTGTTGCCGCCGCCGGGTGCCACCCGAATCTCCTTGACCCGCAGGTTGTCGGCCACGTCGTGGTAACGGCCGGGGCGGGCCAGCGCGTCGGCGGCCTCGGCGTTGGTGTGGCGCAGCTTCTCGGCGTGGATGTAGTGCCCGCCGCCGCGGGTGAGATAGGCGCGGTTGGCCGCGGAAGCAAACCCGGCGTCGGCCACCCACACCAGCCGGTGCAGATTCCACGATCCCAGATCGTCTTTGACCGTGCGGATGATCCGCTGATCGCTCTCACTGCCGGGAAAGGTCCAGCAGCGCACCGGGATTCCGTCGCGGGTCACCGCCATCGCGATCACCACCTGAGGCCGGTCGTCGCGGTGGTCCTTGGACTTGCCGAACCGGCGCGCGGCCCGCTCGACCGCTTTCGCGGTGCCGTCGTCGACCTCGGGTTCGGGGGCCAGGTCGGCCAGTTCGTCGGGCACATCGACCTCCCAGTAGGTGGAGGTGGTGTCGATGAAGACGATGTCGACGTCCAGGTTGAGCAGGTGCGCGACCGAATCGAAGATCTGCGCGGCGATCTCGCCTAGCGCGGCGAGCAAAAAGTCCATCGACCGATACGCCGCGTCATCGGAAAACCCGGGGCACTCGGCGATCGCGACCCGTTCGGCGACCCACCGTGTGGCGCCCAGCTTGCTGCCCGGTTCCAGCGCCCGCTGCGCCACCAGCGCGAACAGCACCCGCTCCACGGTCGCGGCGTCCAGGCGCCGGTCCGCGGCGACCCGGCGCAGCGCCGCGCCCACACCCAGCCGGTCCCAGAGTTGGTCGAGCACCCATGCCCCGCCGAAGCGGCGCGAGTCCAAGATCTCGATCTCGCCGGTGTGCGCGGCCGCGATCGCCTGTGCCGGGTCGAGGAACCGCGAGATCGAGGCGACCAGTCGGGCCAGCGCGTCGCGGTCCACGGTGTCAGCGCGGCCGAAGTTGTGGATCACCTTCGCCGAGGGCACCCCGGTGACCGGATGGCGTTCGCTGTGCGCCAGCTGCAGATACGACACCGTCGACCCGTCGCGGTTGCGCCGCTTCGTCTCCCGCAGGTACACCCCTACACTGCTAGCACATATTCGCTGGTGAAGTCCAGCGACACGCCAGAACTCGTGTGCCTACACGAATCCGCCGTTTCGGTGACTCTGCAAGCCTCCTACCAGCACAATCGCTCCGCGCTACCCCGAAATATGCCTACGAACTGCGGAAGTCGGGTCTGGGCGTTTGCGCAGAAGTGATCGCAGAAGCCGAGATGGTCACGGCGAGCTGGCTTTTGGGCGCGGTGTCCCAGCCCTGCGGCACCGGGGATCAGCGAACCGTGTGCGTCACGCTAGCGTGAAGCTAGCCCAGGGTAAGCGGCTGCCGGCTAAGGAGCACGTCGGCTCCGGCACGACGATAAAAATCGCTATAGGCCGCCTCGGTGATCGCCGGCACCGTGCGCTCGAACGCCCAGTGGTAGTCATTATGCAGGTCATAGATGTAGAACCCTGTTCCTGAAACGGCATCAACGTGGCGTCGATCGGCGGCATCACCTCGAGGGCCAGGACCAGCCTGGGATGGGTGAACCCGGCCACGATTTGGGACGCGATCGCCGCCTCCGCCCCCTCGATATCAAGCCTGATGAGGGACACCCGCTGAGCGTCCGCGCCCACGATGGAGGGGAGCGTGTCAGCGGCCACGGTCACGGGAATCCAGGTCTTGCCCATCATGAACCGGTAGCGCCCTCGGGTGGGTGGGCTGAGCTGAGACCACCCGTCATTGTGGGGATGCAGGTAAAACGTGAGTTCTCCCTGCTGTGCGGCGCATGCCGCCTCGATGACGTCGACGATGCCGGCGACGCCATTGAGGGCCAAGTTGGCGCGCAGGCGTTGCGCAGTATGGGGTGCGGCCTCGATTGCGATGACCTTGCCAGCAGGCCCCTCTCGCTGGGCGCACAGGAGAGCGAAATAACCGATGTTGGCGCCGACGTCGACACAGACATCGCCTTCCTGCACGTGCCGCAGAATGAATTCCGAGAGCGCCGGCTCCCACACCCCGCGGTAGCGCAGAACTGAGTGCAGCCAGAACCTGCCCGGTCCGGCGACAAACTTTGTCCCGTACTCGGACACCAGCGGCGTCTCGTCCGCCCCGACGTCGGGCGCCGCAAGCAGCATCTGGCATCCGATCACATACAGATATTTGGCGATCCATGGAAGGCGATCCTGCGCGACGCAGGCGCGCATGGAGGAGAGCAAAAAGCCGCGTCCACGCGCCTTGGCGGCATCGATACGGGACATGGCTGTGTCCTTTGCTAGACGTCCCACGAGTACCGGAGGTTTTTGTGCACGAAAATCTCGTCAAAAAACAATAGGCCCTGGTATTCGAATCCAGATTTTGTCAGCAGATCATAGACTTGCGGAAATCGGTCATTGTGCTCGACGCCTACAATGTTGACCTGCACCCTGCCGAAGTCGATGCCACGCAGCACTTCCAGTTCGGCGCCTTCTACGTCGACTGATAGGTAGTCGACGACGTCCACACCGAAATCTTTGAGCACGCTGTCGATGCGCCGACACGGCGCTGTAGTTAGAGTTTGGTTGAGCCGCAACGGCTTACGTATTGATTGCACCCACTGAAGCTGGTTCATGTGTTCGGGGATTCCACTGAGCATCGCACCCCCGTGGGTCGAGTCGAATACCATCGACAGCTGGCTGACCAACGGAGGGGATTCACTGCGTTTGCGCACCCGTTTCTCCGAGAGCGCCAGGAAGGGGATCTGACCGTCCCGTTCATACGCGCAGGCCCGGATCAACTGACATGATCGAGTGGTTCGCAAAACGTCAAATGCGGACGGATTCGGCTCGAACGCGATGCCCCTCCAGTGCAGCTTCTTTTCAAAGTAATACGTATTGCTGCCCAAAATTCCGTCGAAGGCCCCTACGTCGACGAAGAAACCGGGTCCCCGGTTCTTGAAATACCACCGATTCAAAAACATATCTTGGCCCATTTGGCTTTGATAGCCCTGCTGGAACCGCTCTGAAGAGAAAACAGCTCGATAGATGTCTTTTGCAGACAGGCCGGGGTCATGGTTCTGGAACAGGTAACCCATCGCTTCGCCGGCTGGCCCGGGCGCGGCCGTTCGCTCTAGAACTTTGCGCAACAGATGTATCTCTGCGCGCGCGGAAAGTCGTCGAATCAGCGCAAACCGCGCTGCGTACGCGACAGCGCTGATCGCGATCTCCTGGAAAAACCACCGAGCACCCGTGAGATGACCCACCGTTCGTGACACCGCCTTCGGCACCGCCACGGCAACGATACGCTGCACCCACTCCCGGCGGGCCGGGCGCCGGCCCCGCCTGCGGTGCAGGTTCGCGGTTGCGGCCGGTCGTCATTGCCCGGCCTGCCCCGTGGCGAGCCAGCGCAGGGTGGAGTCGTCGAGTTTCAGCGACAGCGCGGCCACGTTGTCGTCTACCTTCTCCACCGACGTGCAACCGACCACGGCAAAGACTCCAAGCGGGTGGCGCAGCACGTAGGCGAGCGCGACCTGCGCGACGCTGACATGATGCTCACGGGCGAGCATCCGTGCGCGCTTTAACCTTTGGATGTTCTCGTCGGTTCCGAAGTAGGTTGTGCACCAACGGCTCACCCGGTTGGCGCCCGGATTTGACGGATCGTAGTGATCGGAAAAAAATCCACGGGCAAGGCTTGACCACGCGAACACCGGCAGCCGGTGCGACAAATACCATTCCCGCGCCCAATGCTGCTGGCTTCCTCCCAGGGTGACGGCACCGCGCCACGGGGCGCGCGCCCACTCGGCGAGGCTGAATTGCACACTCGAGGCGCTAAAGGGTTTCAAGCCCGTCTCGGCGGCAAAAGCGTTTGCGCTGCAAATTCGCTGGTGGGACCAGTTCGACGCGCCTATCGCACGGATTTTGCCCTCGTCGATATGGCGGTTGAGCCGCTCCATGATCGGTTCCACCCGGGCCGCGGGGTCGTCGTAGTGAAGCAGGTACAAATCGATGTACTCGGTGCCGAGCGCCTTGAGGGACGCATGCAAGTCGTGGGATAGCTCAGACGCCGTGAGCCGCGGATGTCCTGACAGCAGGTGCGGGTGGCATCCCTTGCTGATGACCACAACCTCGTCACGGTTGCGGCGCCGGCGCATCCAGGCGCCCAGCATCCGTTCGCTGCCCCAATAGATGCGCGCCGTGTCGAATGCGTTGCATCCCAGCTCAAATGATCGATCCAAAAGCGAGAACGCCTGCTGCTGCCGGGTTCTGCTAGGCGGCCACGGCAGCCGCCCGCGGTGCAACCGGTCGGTGCCCACGACGATTCGCGACACCGGCTTGTCGATCCCGGAAACCGTTTGGTAGTCCATAATGGTCCAGTTAGCTCAGGCGCTTCATATAGTCATTGACGATGTAGCGACATGCCCGAACCGTGAGAGCCATGATCGTGAGCGCAGGATTCTGAAATCCGGGAGAGACGAAGCAGGCGCCGTCGGTCACGAACACGTTGTCGGCATCCCAACACTGACAGTAGGGGTTCAGCACCGAGGTGTCGGGCTTATCGCCCATGCGGGCGCCGCCGGTCTCGTGAACGGCCCCTCCGGGCCACATGGCGCCGTAGTCGGCGAGCAGCAGGGACCGAAGCCACCTTAGGGGGATGTTCCAGCGATCGGGGTTGCCGTGCTTGGCGATCCGCAGACCGCCGGCGACCGCGATCTCGGGAAGGGTCTGCCTCATGTGCGCGACCATCTCGATGTCACCCGGTGAATGACTACACTCGATTCTGGCGACGGGGATCCCCCAGGCATCCTTGACGGTCGGGTCAAGGGAGACGTGATTGTCGTATCGGGGCTGCATTTCGCCAAATGCGCTCATGATCCACCTCGGCGCGCCCCGGCCGATCGCGATTTGAATGCCGTAGCCTCCGGGAAAGCTCGTGGACCGCTTTTCACAAAAGCTCGGAATGTATAGCCCGGTTCCGGCAAAATCGAACCCGTCCTCGCCGAACGCGGGCTCGACGTCTCCCTCGGACACAGGTCCGGCCTGCGTGTAGGAAATGTGGTCGCACAGATAGTGGCCCAGATGACCCGATGAGCCGCCGACACCCGCGGGATGTTTCGGGCATCGTGAGTTCAGCAGGATCCGCACGCTCTCGATCGCCGACGCGCACAGCACGATGACCTTGCCCCGGATCGCCCGGGTATCTCCCGTCAAGCGCTCGACGTATTCAACGCCGGTCGCCCTGCCCGAGCGCGCGTCGATCAGCAGTCGGCTCACGACGGCGTCGGTAAGAATCTCGAGGCGCCCCGTTGCCAGCGCGTGCCTGATGGGAAGGGGAATCCTCCCGTTGTCGTATTTGACCTTCCTGGCGTACGTCACGTGGACCTCGGGAAGCAGTTTCTCGACTTTGGTCAAGAAGGCTTCTTCGAGCTTCGTTGTTTTCGCGGGCCCGATGAACTGCCCGTCGGGGCAGTTGGGAATGCCTGCGGGCGTGCCATAGACGCCGAGCGCCCGCTCGACAATGTCGTAGTAGGGCGCCAGCTCCTCATACGACAGCGGCCAGTCGAGGCCGTCGCCGCGAAGGCTCGCGGCTTTGAGCTCGTAATCGGACATGCGCGGCGTGTGTCGCCACCAGGTGTGCAGGCGACCACCCAGCTGGCGGCCGCGAAACCACAAAAATGTGCGGCCCCGCGCCGTCGTATAGGGATTGTCTTTGTCGCTGACGTAAAACTGCCTGGTGGCCTGGGAAAAGGAGGGGCAGCGGGCCTGAACGTGCTGACCCCGGAGCGCCGATTGCACGCGCCCCACGATGCCCATCGCACCCGCCCCGGCGCCGGCAGGAAAATCATGGCCGAGGTCGAGGTTTCTGCCCGCCTCCAGCAGGGCAACCCGCAGGCCGCCCTCCGTTAACTCCTTGGCGGCCCACGAGCCGGCGGCTCCGGACCCCACGACAAGCGCGTCATACGTCGCCGCAGTCGTCCCCGCGCGTGCGGTGTCTCGGTCCATGTCCGCTCGTCTCATCCGCCATCGACCACGGCCGTCGCCGCGGTCACCCCGGCTGCCCCGGGAAAACCAGGATATGCGGGGGCGATCAGCCGGCACGCCACGAACGAGCGAAATCCTCCAGCAGATCGGCAGCGGTTGCGACGCTATCGGCGGGTGTGCTCATCCGGGTGGCGATCTCACGGGCCCGCGCGGCGCACCGCGGGGCCAAGATGGTGCGCAGATCCGCGACCAGGGATTCTGAGGTAGTAGACAAAAAGCGCCGCCCAAAACCAACTTTCAAACACTTGATCCGTGCAGCCCAAGTTGGCTGGTCATGCAATGTCCAAAGGATTAACTGGGGAACCCCGGCGCGCAGGCCCGCGGCCGTGGTGCCCGCACCGCCGTGGTGCACCACCGCGCGGCAGGCCGGAAAAACCGTTGCATAGTTCACCGCGCCCACCACCTTGACATGCCCGAGATCAGGCATGTTGCTAAAGTCGCTCCAGCCGGCACACACCAGCGCCCGCTGGCCCAACCGCGCGCAGGCTTCGGCGATCATGGCGAGCGTATCGGCGGGTGACTCCACCGGTATGCTGCCAAACCCGAAATAAATCGGCGGGGAGCCCGCGGCGATCCACGAGGCGATCTCCGCATCGGTATCGGTGGGTAGCTGCAGCGTCAGGGCGCCCACAAAAGGCCGCTGGCCATCGAATTTCGCCCACTCGGCCGCCAGACCGGGAAAGCACACCTCGTCATAGGCCTGGATTTCCAGCGATCCGCGCTCGCTGATCCGGCGCGACACCGGCCGCGCCTCTTTCGGCAGCCCCAACGCACGGCGCTGCGCATCATCGACCTTTCTACACATGTGCCAAACCAGCCGCTCGCCCAGCGACCCTGCGAGGCGTTTCAAAAACTGGCCATGGGCCCGCGCCGGGTAAATATGAACCGTGGCCAACGGGATGGCGTAATACTCCGCGATGTTAGCAGCGGCGCCCTCGAAAACCGAGCCGGTGACCAACAAATCGGCGCCCTCCGCCAACGAGATCAGCGGTGTGTTCATCTGCGCCCAGCATTCCGTCGCGGGCTTCCAGGCTTTGCGCCACGATCTCCTCAGATCATGGATCTTCCAGAAGTGGCGGTATACGATCCTCCAGAAGTCACGCTGCTCGTGGAGCCACTTTTGCGTATCAAGCCCGTAAGCAGCCGCGGCAACTCCGGCCGCTTCGACGAAGCCCACAAGGTCCGGCGGGACCGCCATGCGCACGTCGTGCCCTCTGCGCAGCAATTCACGACCGATGGCCGCACCGGGTTCGACATCGCCGCGAGTTCCATAGCACGCCAGCGCAAATTTCATCGCATATTCCCGCCTTTTCACGTCCCCTATGGGTCATCCGACACGAGGCCGCATAGGTACCGGGCTCAGCCGTAGGCAAGTTTAACCCAATAGCGGTACCATCGGCTCTTAAGTCGATCCTTAACTGGCTCTTCATGAATCACGGTGTAGTTGGAGTTTGAAGCCGCCGGTTTCCAGCAGGGATCGTGCGATATAGTTGGTGAGGTTGCGGAATCCGGGCCCCCCTGACGTATCCGTGGGTGGGTGGGGCCGATTCGGGGCCGTGATCTGGTGGTTGAATTCGTTTGTGCTCGCTTCCGCGATAGTTGCCTGTAGCGCTGCCCGGGTGGGAGGTGTCCATGTGGAGCCCCCGGGCGCAGCGAGGCGGAACGACATGGACACCGACGAGCGGGTAGCGCAGAATCGGCGACGTCTGAGATAGGGAACCCGAGGGGTGCCCTGGTGGAGGGGTGTTAGCCGCGGCCGGGCAGGGTGGGGCGGTGGCCGCCGAGGGCGAGCATGGCCAGGGCGATCAGCGCGGCGGGGTTGTGGAATCCGAATGCGATGCGGGTGAGCAGGCGGATCTTGGTGTTGGTGGATTCGATCAATCCTTGGGACAGGCCGTGGTCGAGGGCGGCGTCGATGGCCTCGCGGTGGCGTTTGATGCGGCGGGCCAGCTCGACGAAGACCGGGATGCGGCAGCGCCGCGCCCAGGAGATCCACTTGTCGAGGGCGTCTTTGCCGTCCTGGCCTTTGACCGAAAACACATGCCGCAGGCCCTCTTTGAGCAGGTACGCGCGGTAGAGCCGGGTGTCGGTCTTGGCGATCCAGGCCAGTTTGGCGGTTTGGCGTTCGGTGAGGTCTTCGGGGTTTTTCCACAGCGCGTAGCGGGCGGCTTTGAGCCGCCGTGCTCGTTCATGACCCGGCCGCGGCGCGGTGTTCCTGCTGGGGCGACCACGGCCCCATTTGGGCTCGCCGCGCGCGATCGCCCGCGCGTCGTTTCAGGCCCGGCGCCGCTCGGCATCCAGCGCCTCGGTGGCCCAGGCCAGCACATGAAACGGATCTGCGCAGCGGATCGCGCCCGGGCAGCGCTCGGCGACCACATCGGCAATCCACTCCGCCGCGTCGGCGGACACATGGGTGATCTGCGCGCCCCGCTGGGCGCCCAGAGCGTCGAAAAACCGCCGCAGCGTCTTGGTGTCGCGGCCCGGGGCGGCCCACACCAGCCGGCCGCTGTCGTGGTCAACCACCACCGTGAGGTACTTGTGGTGACGCTTATAGGAGATCTCATCGATGCCGATCCGACGCAGACCCGCAAACCGGTCGATCCTCTTTTCCGTGTCGGCCCACACCCTCGCCACGATCGCCCCTACGGTGCGCCAGGCGACCCGCATCAACTCGCACACCGCGGTTTTCGAACACGCCACCGCCAGCCAGGCCACCGTGTCATCAAAGGCCAAAGTGTGCCCGGCATGGTGGCGCGCCCACGGCACCGCCACCACCGTAGGCCCATGGGCGGGGCAGTTCACCCGCGGCGCATCGGCCTCCAGCACCACCTGCATCGTGCCCCAATCCAGGCCCCGCCACCGGCGCCGACCCTCACCCCGGTCATACCAGGGCGCCCTGCGACCGCAGCGGCCACAACGGCGCGAAACACCACTTCGCGGCCGCACCCGCGCCACCACCAGCGTGTCGCCGTCGGCGTCTTCCTGCCCGAACTCCTCGAACTCGATGTCTTCGATCACGGTGCGCTGGTCGACACCCAGCAGCGCACGCCATAGCCTCACATTGCGCACGTCGTTGTTGGCTCCTTTGGTTCCTGACCTTCCACAAGCCAGAAACCTTAAGCCACAACGACGTGCGCCCCTTACATCAACAACCGGCCCACGGAAGCGTCAGAAAAGCCACTTAACTACATGTTCGGGTTTGGTGCGTGCGCGCTGGACTTTGGCGAGGATGGATTCGGCGGTGGCGGTCCAGACGTAGGGCTTGGGATCGGTGTTGTGCGCGTTGAGGTATGACTCGATGCTGGCGATCAGGTCGGGCACGCTTGCGAAGATTCCGCCGCGCAGGTTCTTGTCGGTCAGGTCATGAAACCAGCGTTCGACCTGGTTGAGCCATGATGATGAGGTCGGGATGAAGTGGAAGTGAAAATGCTTGTGCCGCTTCAGCCATCGATCGACTTCGGTGTGCTTGTGGGTGCTGTAGTTGTCCAGGATCAGATGGACCTGCAGTCCCTCGGGGACTGCGCGGTCGAGCGTGTTGAGGAACTTGATGAACTCGGTGTGGCGGTGCCGGGGAAGGCATTGGCCGATCACTGTGCTGGTCAAAACGTCCAACGCGGCGAACAAGGCCGTGGTGCCATTGCGCTTGTAGTCATGAGTCATGGTGCCCCGCTCGTCCCGGCACCATCGGCAGTGATGGTTGGGTGCGATCCAGGGCCTGGATCTGGGATTTCTCATCCATACACAACACGATCGCCTTCTCCGGCGTATTCAGATACAGACCGACGACATCGACGAGCTTGTCTTCGAATTTGGTATCGGTGGACACCTTAAAGGTGCGGCTTGACGCCCAAGCCGGACTAAATGCGTTGTACTGCAGAATGAGTCACACCCACATGCTTGGCCATCGTGCGACATGACCAATGCGTGTGCCCGGGCGTAGTCTCCTCAGTGCCCAACCGCACGATCTGGGGCCCGGTGCGCTGATACCTCGTGTAGGTAGCTCCGACCTCCGCGTGGGCATCGACGGTGAACAAGGTCGTCAGCCGGGCTTTCTGGTTGTCGGTTTGCAGATCAGCCCCGCTCCGCAGGGTGCGCCGGGAACGGTAGAGCGGATCGGTCTTGCGGCCGCGGTGCCCGCAGGTGGCCAGCTGGATGCGGCGCCGGCACTTCTCGAGGACGTCGCCGGCCAACAGGATCACATGGCAGGGGTCTATCACCGTGCCGCGTCGGGCAGCAGCTTGTCTGCGGTTGCGGTCTTGAACTCAGAAAATCCATACATGACAACAACTTCCAGCTGGTCACGCCTGGACTGCTCACGCTGGCAAGTCACTGCTGAAACGCTCGTTTCCAGCGGCCCTCAACCATTTCCAAGAGTCTTGGCCGGATCGGTCTTATCCCTCACGAGCACGTAAGTGCCGCCACGGCGGGTAAGGCACCACACGTGCCCACCGACCCCGATCACCGCCACGCCGTCGAAGCGGGCCGATCAGCGATGAGTGCTCGCTGGCCTTCGGCGAGCCCCGCGTTGGTGGCGCTGTCTCACGACATCGCCAATGCCTCGACGACCCGGGCCATGCTCAGGCGCTGGTGGACGAGGGCTGCTAGCTCCCAGCGCAACCCTCGCTACCGTCACCCGTTAACGTGCGCACGAGCCGGTTGTAAAACTGTTTGGTGATCTCGGAAAAAGATGAGCATCGTGCCTGAACATGCTGACCCCGGATCGCCGATTTGACCCGGAGCGTAATCCCCGTCACGATCGGCTGTGCACCCGGAGGAAAATCAACAGGCGGTGTTCAGGTTTCTGCCCGCCTCCAGCAGGGCAACCCGCAGGCCGCCCTCCGTTAACTCCTTGGCGGCCCACGAGCCGGCGGCTCCGAACCCCACGACAAGCGCGTCATACGTCGCCGCACTCGTCCCCGCGCGTGCGGTGTCTCGGTCCATGTCCGCTCGTCTCATCCGCCATCGACCACGGCCGTCGCCGCGGTCACCCCGGCTGCCCCGGGAAAACCAGGATATGCGGGGGCGATCAGCCGGCACGCCACGAACGAGCGAAATCCTCCAGCAGATCAGCGGCTGCGGCGACGCTGTCGGCGGGTGTGCTCATCCGGGTGGCGATCTCACGGGCCCGCGCGGCACACCGCGGGGCCAAGATGGTGCGCAAATCCGCGAGCAGCGACTCCCGGGTGGTGCTCGAAAACCGCCGCGCGGTGCCCACTTGCAGCCGTTTGATCGCCGCTCCCCACAGGGCCTGCTCACCCAGCAGCCACAGGATCAGCGTGGGGGCGCCAGCGCGCAGGCCCGCGGCCGTGGTGCCCGCGCCGCCGTGGTGCACCACCGCGCGGCAGGCCGGGAAAACCGTGGCGTGATTCACCGCGTCCACCACCTTGACGTGCCCGACATGGGGGACGTTGCTGAAGTCGCTCCAGCCGGCGCACACCAGCGCCCGCTGGCCTAACTGCGCGCAGGCGTCGGCGATCATGGCCAGCGTACCGGCGGGTGACTCCACCGGTATGCTGCCAAACCCAAAGTAAATCGGCGGGGATCCCGCGGCGATCCACGAGGCGATCTCCGCATCGGTGTCGGTGGGCAGCTGCAGCGTCAGGGCGCCCACAAAGGGCCGCCGGCCGTCGAATTTCGCCCACTCGGTCGCCAGGCCGGGAAAGCACGCCTCGTCATAGGCCTGAATTTCCAGCGATCCGCGCTCGGTGACGCGCCGCGGGGCGGGGCCGGTTGCCCGCGGCAGCCCCAGCTCACGGCGCTGCGCGTCTTCGGCTTTCCGCCAGATGCGACCCACCAGCCGCTCGGTCACCGTCATCGTCAAGCGGCCCACCGCAGGTGGCAACGGCGCCAGGAGCTGGCCGTTGGGCCGCAGCGGCGCGTGATCCAGCGTGGCCAACGGAATGCCGTAATACTCGGCGACGTTGGCGACCACATCCTGATAGGCCATGCCGGTGCACAGCAGGTCGGCCCCGTCCGCCAGCGACGCCAGCGTCGCGCTCATTTCCCCCCAGCACCGGCTGCCGGGCTCCCAAGCGTCGCGCCACACCCTGATCAAATCCCGTGTCCTCCAGAAGTTGGCGAACAGATCCCGCCAAAAGTTGCGGTGCGCGCCCAGCATGACGTGCGTGTCTAACCCGTAGGCGACCGCGGAGAGCCCGGCCGCCGCGGCGAAACCGAGCAAATCGGGTGGGACAGCCAGGCGCACGTCGTGCCCGCGGCGGGCCAGTTCACGGCCCACAGCGGCGCAAGGCTCGACATCGCCGCGTGTTCCATAGCTTGCCAGCACAAATTTCATCGTGTGTCTTAAGACCTTTCACTTTCCGCGTTCTGCAGGGAAGCAGCGGCCGCCGAAGGGGCGTGCCCATTTGTCACCCTAATCTCTTTGCCCGTGCTATCGCTGAAAACCCCGAAGGTTCCGGGCAAGCGGCCGAAAACCGCTGTCCGACATCCCAAGTGCGGCGCGGTGGCGGCGACAACAACCAGCTGCAGCGGATACAACAACCGCGGGTCGGAGGGCGATTTGCTCACTTGGCCCGCAGGACAAAACCGGCCTGATCGCCACGGCCCTGCCGGTTGAGTTTTTCCGCGCGCCTTTCCCATTCCCAGATTGTCCTGGGCCCGCACGACCGAAGAACGATATGCAGGTTTGTCAGCGCCACGTCGCGCCGATAGGCTTCGCTGCCCAGAAATTGGAATACGGTGGAATCATCGAATGTCTTTTCCACTCGCAGCCCCACCCTATCGGCCGCCAGTGCCATCCCCTGCCGTGACGGAATGACAATATGCCGAGGGGCATCGATTTGTACCCAGTCACGCCGATAGACGTCCCACGCCTCGGATGAGGTCGTCGGCAGGCGAACCAGGCAAACGCCGCCGTCGGCGAGCCTGTCGTGCGCCTCCTTAAGCGTGGCAAGCGGGTCAGGGACGTGTTCTAGCGAGTGATTGAACATAATGAGATCAAATTCGCCGGTCACTTCGCTCAAATATCGCTTCATCAGCGGTACGCCGTGGGGCGTTTCGTCATCGGCTGCGATGAACGGATCGGCACCAGACAAATTAGTGAAACCGACTCTAGCCAACCGGTCGAGTAGCGCACCGTCCCCACAGCCCACGTCGAGAATTCGTACCTCACGTTCAGGCGCAAGCTCGGTGAGCATTCCGAAGACGTCTCCGCCGTCAAGAGCGCGGACGATGCCCGCGATCATGGGCGCCGTCATAAGAGCGCCGACCAGCCAGCCGCCAGCATGTAATTTAAAGCGGTCTTGTTGGGTAATCAGCCATCGGAGAGCCTTCGGCTGAGCTGAAATATGATAGGAGTAATAATTTGGTGGATAATGGCGCATGAGCTCATCGCCTTCGAGTGCCGTCACGATCTGTAATGTCTCGCAGGCGGCGCAGCTATAGTATTCGAACGGCTCTCGGGTCCCGAACATCATCTCGCGGACCACAATAGTTTGATGGGGGCCGGTCGCCCCGCACAAGCGGCACGCTTGGGTGATCGTGCTCATGCGGGCCTCCCATACTGGATCGGTGTGATCTCAACCGCCGAGATCAGCCATCGGTCGATCAGTCAACATGTTTTATGCGGGCGAAATTCTCCAGCAGCTCAGCGGCGGCCGCGACACTGTCTGCCGGCTTGGTCATTCGGGCGGCGATCTCACGGGCCCGGGTGACGTATGGCGGCGTGAGGATGGTTCGCAGGTCTGCCACCAGTGATTCGCAGGTAGTTTTTGACAGGCGCCGGGTGATGCCCACGTGCAGCCGTTTGACCGCCGCGCCCCAGATCGCCTGACCGGGATCCACTGTCGAGAGAATCAACGTGGGCACCCCGGCACGCAGGCCCGCGGCGGTGGTGCCCGCGCCCCCATGGTGCACCACCGCGCGGCAGGCCGGAAACGCGGCCGCGTAATTCATCGCGCCCACCACCTTGACATGCCCAAAACGGGCGATGCTGCCGAAATCGGTCCAGCCGGAGCACACCAGCGCCCGCTCGCCTAGCTGCGCGCAGGCAGCGGCGATCATGGCAAGCGTGTCAGCGGGAGATTTCACCGGCATGCTGCCAAACCCGAAGAATATTGGCGGTGTTCCCGCCGCGATCCACGAGGCGACCTCCTCGTCGGCATCGGTTGGCAATTCCAGCGTCAGCGCGCCGACAAAAGGCCGCCGGCCGGCGAATTGCGCCCACTCGGCCGCCAGACCGGGAAAACACACCTCGTCATAGGCCTGGATTTCCAGTACCCGGTTCTCTGCGGGCCGTTGTAGCGAAGGGCCCGCTGCCTTCGCCCGCCCCACTGCACGGCGCCGGGTGTCCTCAAGCTTCTCCGCGCCACGCCACAACTGCCATTCCCAAATCCTCAACGCGGAGCGGGTCACCGGTGCCGGCAGAAACGGCAGGAGCTGCCCGTTAGGCCGCACCGGGAGGTAGTGATACACCGCCAGCGGAATGTCGTAGTACGCGGCGACACCGGCAGCAAGCTGCTGGTAACCCAGGCCGGTGAACAGCACATCCACCCCCTCCGCCAGCACCGTCAGCGTCGCGTGCATCTGCGCCCAGCCCCCGGTGACGAGCTCGCCAAGCTCACGGCGCAACCGGAGCAGATCCCGGACCCTCCACGGGGTGGCGAAGAAGCGCGAAAAGAAGTTGTGCTGGGCTTCAACGATGACCCGCGAATCCAGCCCGTAGGCGAGCGCCTTCAGCCCGGCCGCCTCAGCAAAACCAACCAGGTTGGGCGAGACGGCCACGCGCACCTCATGCCCCCGGCGCAGCAATTCGCGACCGACAGCAACGCACGGCTCGACATCGCCGCGAGTTCCAAAGCCGGCCAGCGCGAACTTCACAACGGATCGCAGCCTCCCAGGTGCGGCGCGTTCTACAACTCCTACGAGATAAACGCGGGGCCAACATACCTACATAGCCGCCCCGCAGCCCTACTGTTGTAGCAACATAACTCCCAGACACGCTCGAGGATGCTGCGAAACGCCACTTATCCCCAGGGCATCTCCTCAATGCATCAAAAAATTGCACCAACCTCCCATCCAGGATGTAAAGGTTTGCGGCTGATCATGTTCAAGGGTGTCTCAACGGTGCTGTAGGGTAGCCCGCTATGACGGCTCTCAACGATGGAGAGCAAGCCTTGCCTCACGGGACCACACCACACACCAAGCGAGCGACCCCCATGCCTGCCGAACAGACCGCACTGGGCCGCTCGAGCAGGTATTTCCCGGCCGTTTTGCCGTCGCGCCGGTTTATCGGCGCGATTAGCGCCATCACCGGCATGCAGCTGATGGCCGCCATGGACGGCACCATCGCGCTGCTCGCGCTTCCTAGGATCCAAAATGAGCTGGGCCTCTCCGATGCGTGGCGGAGTTGGGTAGTCACCGCCTACGTGCTGACGTTTGGCGGGCTGGTGCTGCTGGGCGGTCGGCTGGGCGATGCCATCGGCCGCAAGCGCGCCTTCATCGGCGGGGTCGTGCTGTTCACTTTTGCCTCCGCCATGTGCGGCCTCGCCTGGAACGGCGCCATTCTGGTGTTGGCCCGCCTTCTGCACGGCGTGGCCGCCGCCATCGTCTCACCGACCTCTTTTGCGCTGGTGGCGACGACTTTCCCGAAGGGCCCGTCGCGCAACGCCGCAATGGCGGTGTTCGGGGCTGTCGGCGGTGTTGGCGCGGTGCTCAGCCTGGTGGTGAGCGGCGCGCTCACCGAGGTGTCATGGCGGCTGGTGTTTTTGGTCAATGTGCCCATTGGGCTGTTGGTGACCTCCGTGGCACGCAGCGCGCTCCCGGAGACCCAAAAAGAGCGGATGAGGCTCGACGCCACCGGCGCCGGGCTAGCCACGTTGGCCTGCACGGCGGCGGTGTTCGGCTTCGCGATGGGGCCCGAGAAAGGCTGGCTATCGGCCACCACTATCGGTTCGGGTGCGGTGGCGTTGGGGGCGTTCGTGGCATTCACCGTGGTAGAGCGCACGGCCGAAAACCCCATCGTGCCGTTCGATTTGTTCTTCGACCGCAACCGGCTGGCCACCTTCACGACCATCTTCTTGGCCGGCGGGGTGTTGTTCACTTTGTCGGTGCTGCTCGCCCTGTATGTCGAGAGCATCTTGGGCTATAGCGCGTTGCGCGCGGGCGTCAGCTTCATCCCGTTCGCCATTGCGGCGGCAACCGGGGCGGGCGTGTCGTCACGGCTGGTGGCGTGGTTCCCGCCACGGGTGGTCGTGATCGGCGGCGGCGTCTTGGTGCTGGGGGCGATCCTGTACAGCGCGACAACCTTCAACCACGGCATCCCGTACTTCCCGAACCTGGTGACGCCGCTGGTCGTCGCCGGTATCGGTATCGGCGTGGTCAACGTTCCGCTGACGCTCTCGGTGATCGCCGATGTCGGGCTGGACCGCGTCGGCCCCACCTCGGCGATCGCGCTCATTTTGTCCAGCCTGGGCGGGCCGGTGGTGCTGGCGGTCATCCAGGCCGTCATCACCTCGCGCACCCTGCGCCTGGGCGGCATCAGTGCGCCAGTGACGTTGATGAACCCTGCCCAGTTGCGTGCGTTAGACCACGGCTTCACCTACGGGCTGCGCTGGCTGGCCGGGGTGGTTGTGCTGGTCGGCGGTGCGGCGCTGCTCATCGGCTACACCGCTCAGCAAGTGGCGCGCGCCCAGCACATCAAAAAAGCCATCGGGGCCGGGGAACTGTAGCTAGCCGAGACGGGGTCCGCCGCTTTGCGGACTGGGCCGCGGCAGGACCCCACTGCGAAGGCTACGCGCCGCAAACCAATCGGCGTGTTTTGGCACGCGGCACAACCCGTGGTGCCGGCAGGCGCTATGGTTGCCGGCGTGTCAACACGGTTGTCTGCCAGCGCTCGTTTCATGCTGTGGGCGGGCCGCACGCCCTACTGGTTCGTGCACAGGCTCCTAAAAGATGTCTACGCCGACGATGGTTTGATTAGTATTCATCGCCACGCCTTCCTGGACGACCGCGTTTCAACGCGCCTATCAGCGCGGCGTGCGCGCCTTGGGCGGCCAGGACTGGTATCGGTGGCACTGGCGGGTGCACGTCGGGCTGTGGGCGGCGGCCAGCGCCAGCCGCCTTGACGGCGATTTCGTCGAGTGCGGAGTCAATTATGGGTTCTTGAGCAGCGTCGTGATGGAGTTCCTCGATTGGGATCGGCTGGGCAAGACGTTTTATCTGCTCGACACCTTTGCGGGACTCGATACCCGCTTGTTCGCAGACGATGTACGCCGGGCCGCGGCGCTCAAGAGAAACCGGCGTTGCCTACGCCGCGGGTTGTACGTCAGTTCTGTAGATGATGTCCGGAAGAATTTCTCGCAGTGGCGGAATCAGCGGATCATCGTCGGCGCGATTCCGGAGACACTCGACCAGGTCGACGCGCGCGCCGTGGCGTTCCTCCATATCGATATGAATTGTGCTCCACCCGAAGTCGCCGCGCTGCGCTTTTTTTGGCCGATCCTCTCTCCCGGTGCCCTCGTGGTGCTGGACGACTACGCCAACCGGGGGTTCGAAGAGCAGCGCCTCGCCATGGATGCCGTGTCGAATGAATTGGGCATGCCAATCTGTGCATTGCCCACCGGTCAGGGTCTGCTCGTCAAGCCGCGCTGAGACCTTCCGGGTGGCGCCGCGCAGCTGTGCCCGGTCACCATGGCCCACGGACTTGCCAAAAGAGACGCGCATCGAATCGTCCCCGGGGGGCCGGCGCATATCAGCACCGAGAGCCTCCAGTGTTAGAGTCCACTGGGCATTAGCATTAGCAAGAAGGGCGCACAGCGAAGTGGCGGATTTTCGGCGCGGCCAAGTGACCGCGAATGGGATCATGTTCGAGTACTTGGAGGCCGGGCAAGGGCCACTTGCACTGTGCGTGCACGGCTTTCCTGATTCGCCGTTCACGTATCGCTACTTGCTGCCTGCCCTGGCCGAGGCGGGTTTCCACGCCGTCGCCCCGTTCATGCGCGGCTACGCGCCGACCCAACTGCCACCCTTGCGCACCCGTGTGCACACCAGCGTGCTGGTCGCCGACCAGTTGGCGCTGGCTGCCGAACTCGGAGGTGACCGGAACGCTTTGCTCGTGGCTCATGACTGGGGGCAGTCGGGGCATGGGGAGCGCTTCGGCGCGGGCCACACTTGTGGGGTCGGGCGGTCATCATGAATATCCCGCCGTATGAGATCTTTGCCGAGAATCTCTTCACCTATCCTCAGATCAAGCGAAGCTTTTATTTCTGGTACTTCCAGATGCGGCACGTGATCGAGGATCGGGTGCGCCAGAATGACTTTGAGTTCATTCGGGACATCTGGGGCGATTGGTCCCCGGGTTATCAGGCCGACGAAGATCTGGTACACGTCCGGGAGGCGCTCGCCGAGCCGGCTTGTCTGCGGACAGCGCTCGGCTATTACTGGGCCCAGTTCGACCCCACCGAGTTCGGCTCGGCCCAGTGGGCCGCCGAGCAAGAGGCGGCCTGGGGAGGCACCGTCGGCCAGCCCCTCCTTTATCTGCATGGCACCACCGACGGATGCTACGGGGTGACCGCCGAGCAGATCACCCGGATCCCCGGTTATGGCGGCACGGACTCGGCCGCCGAGCTGATCCCGGGAGTCGGCCACTTCATGCTGGTGGAGCGACCTAACGACATCAACGAGAAGATCCTCTCCTGGCTGCAACGCACCGGGAAGACACATGCGGCAGACTAGTTATCACGTTGATTCACCTTACGCAATATGCGCGCAGGGCTCTCGACGATGGCGACACGGGCAGAGCGTCGACAGCGGGCAGTGGTCAATCATCCAATCTTCTGACGGGCGAAGCTTTCCACAAGATCGGCTGCGGCCGCAGCGCTGTCGGTGGGCGTGCTCATCCGGGTGGCGATCTCACGGGCCCGCGCGGCGCACTGCGGGGCCAAGACGGTGCGCAAATCCGCGACCAGCGACTCCCGGGTGGTGCTCGAAAACCGCCGCGCGGTGCCCACTTTCAGCCGTTTGATCGCCGCTCCCCAGATCGCTTGGCCAGGGTCCATCCACAGGACTAACGTGGGCACCCCGGCGCGCAGGCTCGCGGCCGTGGTACCCACACCGCCGTGGTGCACCACCGCGCGGCAGGCCGGAAAAACCGTGGCGAAATTCGCCGCGCCCACCACCTTGACATGCCCGACGTGGGGGACGTTGCCAAAGTCGCTCCAGCCGGCGCACACCAATGCCCGCTGGCCTAACTGCGCGCAGGCGTCGGCGATCATGGCCAGCGTATCGGCGGGTGAGTCCACCGGTATGCTGCCAAACCCAAAGTAAATCGGCGGGGATCCCGCGGCGATCCACGAGGCGATCTCCGCATCGGTGTCGGTGGGCAGCTGCAGCGTCAGGGCGCCCACAAAGGGCCGTTGGCCGTCGAATTTCGCCCACTCGGCCGCCAGACCGGGAAAGCACACCTCGTCATAGGCCTGAATTTCCAGCGATCCGCGCTCGGTGATGCGCCGGGGGGCGGGGCACGTCGCTTGCGGCAGTCCCAGTTCACGGCGCAGCGCATCCCTGACGCTCTTTGCTGTTCGCCAGCCCAGCCACTCGTAGATCCTCATTGCGAGGCGGGTCAACGTTGGCGGCACAACCGGTAGGAGCTGACCGTTGACCCGCATCGGGAAGAAGTGCACCGTGGCCAACGGAATGCCGTGGTACTCCGCGACGTTGGCGGCGGCCTCCTCGAAATTCCCGGCAATCAGCAGATCCGCCCCCTCCGTCAGGGACACCAGCGGAGCATTCATCTGCGCCCAGCACTGGTTGGTGGGCTCCGCAACTTCGCGCAACAACCTGGCCACATCCCGGATCTTCCAAAAACTGCCTAATAGGCATCTGAAAAAGTTGCGATGCGCATCCAGCCACGTCCGGGTGTCGGTCCCATACGCCGTCGCCGCCAGCCCGGCCGCCTCGACGAAGCCCACCAGGTCGGGCGGCACCGCCAGGCGCACATCGTGCCCGCGGCGCGCCAGCTCACGGCCGATGGCGACGCAGGGCTCGACATCTCCGCGCGTTCCATAGCTCGCCAGCACAAATTTCATTACGGATTCGGGCCTTTCAGCACCATGCGCACAGTATGCGCATACTACGCAATGAACGGCATGAATGACGACGTGAAAATGACCGTGCCTCGCATTCTTCAGCTCGACTCCCGAAAAGGATCCTAAACACCGCACTGCGGTTGCGGGACTGTGGTCTGGCCCGTCCACTCACGGCTCACAAGGCGACGGCAGTGGGCCGGAACACCACACAGGAGATAATGGCCGCATGCCAAGCACCGGCAATGGGCCGCCAGACAACCGGCTCGCGATCCTGGACCACGCCGTGTTCGCCCAGCATCGCGCCGTCGGCCGGCGGGTAGTCATCCAGGTCGTGTGGGTATACGAGCACGCTATCGACGTCGACGGGGTGCGGCGCTTCAACCGCAATCTCAGCAAAGGGCTTTTGGGCCGGCGCATCGAGCGTTCGCCGCTGCCGTTTGCCCGGCTCCGGTGGGTGTCGGATCCGGGGCCGGCGGACATCGATGTCGCCGAGCGCGCCCGTCCCCGCGTGGAGCTCAGCGATTGGGCCGATGAACGCTCCCAGCTACCCGTCGACGTGGAACGCGGACCCGGCTGGCATATCGGTGTCCTGCCATTGAGCGACGGCTCGAACGCGGTCAGCCTGGTGATCTCGCACTACCTGATCGACGGCTTCGGCTCCGCGCTCACCATCGCCCGGGCCGTCTTGGAGCACGCGTCCGACCTGGGCTACCCGCCGCCGCGGTCACGGACCCGGCTGCGTGCGGTGGCGCAGGATGCCCGCCAAACGGCGCGGGACGCGCCCCAGGTCGCCCGTGCGCTGGTCGCGGCGGCGAAGCTGGCCCGGCGCGGGCGGCCCTATGGTCCCAATGGTGCCCTACCGTCGCCGTCACGGCCCGCGGACCCCGGTGGCGGCGACGGCGATGTCACCGTCGTCGTACCGGTGATCACCATGCACATTGACGTGCATGCTTGGGATGCGCGGGCGAAGGCCCTAGGCGGCACCGGTGACACGCTGCTCGCCGGGCTGGCCGCAAAGCTTGGGCAGTACATGGGACGCCGGCGCGCCGGTGACGGCGCCGTCACCCTGCAACTACCCATAAGTGAGCGGACCGAATCCGACACCCGTGCGATCGCGGTGTCGTATGCGCGTGTTAGCGTCGATCCGACCCGGGTCACGACGGATCTGCGGGATGCGCGGACCGCCATCAGGCGGGCGCTGACCGCGCTGCGGGAAACGCCCGACGACGATGAGCGCCGCCTGGCGTGGCTGGCCCCGCTAACACCGAGGCGCACATTGCAACGGCTGGCCGATGCGGCGCTCACCGACCCCGATCGCCCGGTGTTTTGCTCAAATCTGCGCGACCTCGGCGTGGTGGTGTACGCCCTGGCCAGAACCGATGACGAGTACGCGACCGTTAGCGCCCACCTCAACACGCTGCATCTCATCCGGGTGGTCGGCCAGCGGGTGACAAGGCGGTGGCTGGAGCGGGCGGGCGGGCATTTGACCATCCAATCGTGGCGCATCGGCGACAAGATCGGCATCACCGTTGAGGCCTATCGGCCGGGCGCCGAGAACACCAAGCCCGCCTTGCGCGCGTTGGCTGCGCGGGTGCTGGCCGAGTTCGGCCTGACTGGCCAGATCGAGTAGCAGCCATCCCCCACCCGCGGGGGAGGTTGACGGCAGTTGGCGAGCGCCCGAGGACAACGCGCGCCAACCTGCGGGCCTGCCCCTCGCGCAGCAGCGCCGGCTTCCCCGCGTCGACGCCGGCAATACGCGCTACAATTCCCCTTCACCGAGGGGGAAGGAGCCAACCGAGCACCGATATGGTTTACTCATCACGATCGGATCGCGCTCCCCGAGGCGACATTCGCTTGAGGTGACCGCCGCAAGCTAGCCTTGGGCGGGGCTGCGACGCCCGCCGCGTTCGAAATGCCGCCGTTTCGTGGGTCGCGGCCGATCTGTGGTTGCATGCTTGAGCGGTTGACACGGCAGCGGGTGCGGAATCAACTCGAGGGGATTCGCGATTTTGACGATTTTGCGGCGGGCATGGATTCCGTTGGTCATACTGGTGGTCATCGCCAGCGGAGGATTCACCGTGACCCGGCTCCACAGTGTATTCGGCTCTGAGAAACGCCCCTCGTATTCCGACACCAAAATGAATGACACCAAACCCTTCAACGCGAAGCGCCTGACATACGAGGTCTTCGGCCCACCGGGAACCGTGGCCACCATCAGCTATTTCGACGTCGACGCTAACCCGCAGCATATCGAGGGCGCACGTTTGCCGTGGTCGTTGGAGTTCGCAACCACCGAGGCAACGGCCGTGGGAAGTGTCGTGGCGCAAGGCAACAGTGACAGCATTGGCTGTCGCATCATGGTCGACGGCGAAGTCAAGGCCGAACGAATATCACACGAGGTGAACGCCTTTACCTACTGCCTTTTGAAGGCCGCATGAGCAACAAGCACATGGCCAACGGCCACAGCGCACCATCATTCGTGGCGCGGGCGATCCATCGGCTTTCGCTGCCGATCATCCTGGCGTGGCTGGCGATCGCCGTCATCCTGGGCACCGCCGTCCCCTCGCTGGAGCAGGTCGAAAAAGAGCGCTCGGTATCCCTGGAACCCGCCGACGCCCCGGCGTTCAAGGCGATGAAGCGCATGGGTGAGGACTTCAGGGAGTCCAATTCCCAGACGGTGGCAATGATCGTCCTGGAGGGCCAGCAACCCCTGGGCGACAATGCTCACCGATACTACGATCATTTGATTCGCCAGCTGCAAGACGACCCGAAACATGTGCGCCACATTCATAATTTCTGGGGGGATCCGCTCACGGCGGACGCCGCGCAAAGCGCCGACGGCAAGGCCGTTTATGTCCAACTGGATCTCGCGGGCAACCAGGGCCAGCCCCTAGCGAACGAGTCGGTGGAAGCCGTGCGCAACATCGTGGCGCGCACACCGCCGCCGCCGGGGGTCACCGCATATGTCACCGGCCCCGCCCCGATCGCCGCCGACATCGGCCGCAGCGGGGACCGGACGGTCGCCACGATCACGGCAGTGAGCATCGCGGTCATCTTTACGATGTTGCTGCTCGTTTACCGTTCGGTTGTCACGGTAATCGTCTTGCTGCTGATGGTCGGGGTGGAATTGCAGGTCGCCCGGGGAGTCGTCGCGTTCCTCGGCCATCAGCAGCTCATTGGTCTCACGACCTTCGTCGTCAATCTGCTGGTGTCCCTGGGAATCGCGGCCGGAACGGACTACGGGATATTCTTCTTCGGGCGATATCAAGAGGCCCGCCAGGCCGGCGAGGATCGGCAAACGGCTTTTTACACCACCTACCGGGGGGTCGCGCCCGTTGTTCTGGCCTCCGGTTTGACCATCGCCGGCGCGCTTCTCTGCCTGAGCTTTACCCGGCTGCCCGCTTTCCAGGCCCTGGGCGTCCCGTGCGCCGTGGGCATGCTCATTGCGGTCGCGGTGGCGCTGACGCTGGTGCCCTCCGTTATCGCCGTGGGCAGCCGCTTTGGGCTCTTCGACCCGAAACGCGCCATCAGGGCCCCCGGGTGGCGGCGCATCGGCACGGCGATCGTGCGCTGGCCGGCGCCCATTCTCGTCGCGACGTTAGCGGCCGCGCTGATCGGGCTATTGGCGCTGCCGGGCTTCCAGCCCAATTTCAACGATCAAAAATATATCCCCAAAGATATCCCCGGCAACCTGGGATACGCGGCGGCGGAGCGTCATTTTTCCGAGGCGCGGATGATGTCACCCGACATTCTCTTGGTCGAGGCCGACCATGATATGCGCAATTCCGCGGACTTTTTAATACTAAATAAATTAGCCAAGGGAATCTTCGCCGTTCCAGGAATTTCCAGTGTCCAGGCCATAACCCGGCCCACGGGGGCGCCCATTGCGCACACGTCGATACCATTTATTCTGAGCATGGCGCAGGCAAGCCAGGTGCAGAACTCGACGTATCAGAAAGAACGCATGAAGGACCTGCTCAAACAGGCCGACGAACTGGCTCAAACGATCAGCCTGATGCAGCGGATGTATGCTCTGATGCAACAGCTCACCGCCGCCACTCATCACATGGTCGGAAAAACTCATGAGATGATGGCGATCACCGAAGAGCTGAGAGACCACGTTTCGGATTTCGAGGATTTCTGGCGGCCGATCCGTAGTTATTTCTACTGGGAAAAGCACTGCTACGACATTCCTATCTGCTGGTCGATCAGGTCGATATTCGACACACTCGACGGTGTGGACTTGCTCACCGATAAGCTGCAGGAGCTGGTTAAAGATCTCGATCAGATAGACGTGCTCATGCCGCAAATACTCGCCCAATTCCCGCCGATGATCGCGACCATGCAAAGCAGCCGGACCATGCTGCTGACCATGCACAGCACGATGTCCGGGGTTCTCAGCGAGATGGACGAAATGAGCGATAACGCGACCGCCATGGGGAAGGCGTTCGACACCGCGAGAAATGACGACTCCTTTTATCTGCCGCCGGATGTCTTTAAGAACAAGGACTTCAAACGAGTCATGAAGGTGTTCTTGTCGCCGGACGGGAAGGTCGCCCGGTTGCTCATCACGCAACGGGGCGATCCCGCGACCATCGAAGGGGTCTCGCGGGTCGCGGCGATAAAAACGGCCGCCGAGGAGGCGCTGAAGGGAACTCCCCTGGAAGACGCCAAGATCTACCTCACCGGCACGGCTGCGATCGTGAAGGACATCGTGGACGGCTCCACCTACGACCTTTTGATCGCGGCGGTCGCCGCGCTGTGCCTGATTTTCATCATCATGCTGATCATGACGCGCAGTTTCGTGGCCGCTTTGGTCATCGTGGGCACGGTGGCGCTGTCACTGGGGGCGTCCTTCGGGCTTTCCGTGCTTGTCTGGCAGTACCTTCTCGGCATCCAAATACACTGGGTGGTTTTGGCAATGTCGGTGATCGTCCTTTTAGCGGTGGGCTCCGATTACAACCTGCTGCTGGTCTCCCGGATGAAAGAGGAAATAGCGGCCGGAATAAACACGGGCATCATCCGCGCAATGGGCGGCACCGGCAAGGTCGTGACCAACGCGGGCCTGGTGTTCGCCTTCACCATGATGTCTATGGTGGTCAGCGACCTGCGCATCATCGGCCAGATCGGCACCACCATCGGGCTTGGCCTGCTGTTCGACACGCTGGTGGTGCGGGCGTTCATGACGCCGTCTGCCGCCGCGCTGCTGGGCCGCTGGTTCTGGTGGCCGCAACGCGTGCGCCCACGTCCCGCCAGCGCCCTCCTGCGGCCCGTCGGGCCCCGCCCGGCGGTGCGCTCGCTGTTGCTCAGCCAGCAGTCCGTCAACGGCGGAAATCCGCTGCCGGTCCCAGAGGCGCACGCCGGCGACACCGACACGGATCGCCTCTATGTTGAGCATCACCACCATGTCGTGCCCAAGCGACCGTAAGGCGTTCGGCGCATGAGCACCGAACGCCCCCAGCGGTCCTTCGTGGCCCGGGCCATCCGCTGGGCTGCGCCGCTGGTCATCCTGGGCTGGGTGGCACTGACCGTGGTTGTGACGCTGGGGGTGCCGTCGCTGGAGCAGGTGGGCCAGGAGCATTCCGCGTCGATGAGCCCCAAAGACGCACCGTCGGTGCAGGCCATGGTGCGCATGGGAAAAGACTTCAAAGAATCCGATTCCGACAGCTTCGCGATGGTCGTCCTGGAGGGCCAGCAGCCCCTCGGCGACGACGCCCACCGGTACTACGCCAACTTGGTTCGTGAGCTGCGCAACGACCCCAAGCACGTCGAGCATGTGCAGGATCTGTGGGGGGATCGGCTCACGGCGGCGGGCGCGCAAAGCCCCGACGGCAAGGCCGCCTACGTGCAAATCAACCTGGCCGGCAACCAGGGCACAACCTTGGGGGACGAGTCCGTGGCGGCGGTCCGCGCGATCGTCGGGCGGACCTCCCCGCCTGCCGGGGTGAAGGTCTATGTCACCGGCCCCTCACCATTGGTCGTGGATATGCACCACAGTGGTGACAAGTCCATGCTGAAGATCACCGCGGTCACCGTCGCGATGATCTTCACGATGCTGCTGCTGGTCTACCGCTCAGCCATCACCGTGGTTTTGCTGCTGGTCATGGTCGGGGTCGAATTGGGGGCGGCCCGCGGAATCGTCGCGTTTCTCGGTCACCATAACGTCTTTGTGCTCTCGACGTTCGCCGTCAACCTGCTGGTGTCCCTCGGGATCGCGGCCGGAACCGATTACGCGATCTTTTTGTTCGGCCGCTATCACGAGGCGCGTCAGACCGGGCAGGATCCCGAAACCGCCTACTACACCATGTATCGGGCGGTCGCTCCCGTCGTCCTGGCCTCCGGTTTGACCATCGCCGGCGCCATCTTCTGCCTGAGCTTCACCCGGATGCCCTATTTCCAGACGATGGGCATCCCGTGCTCGCTGGGACTGGTCGTTGTGGTGGCCGTCACCCTCACGCTGATTCCGGCGGTCATCGCCATCGGCAGCCGCGTTGGCCTATTCGACCCCAAGCGCATGATGCGGGTCCGCACCTGGCGCCGGGTGGGCACCGTCATCGTCCGCTGGCCCATGCCGGTTCTGGGCGGGGCGACCGCGCTCGCGCTGATCGGCCTGCTGACCCTGCCCGGCTATAAAACGAGCTACAACGACCGCCTCTACATTTCCAAGGACATTCCCGCCAATTTGGGATACACGGCCGCCGACAGGCATTTCTCCCAGGCCCGGATGATGCCCGAAATCCTGATGATCGAGTCGGATCACGACATGCGCAACCCAGCAGATTTTCTCGTGATCAACAAGCTCGCCAAAGCAATTTTCAAGGTGCCGGGAATTTCTCGCGTGCAGGGCATAACACGTCCCGAGGGAACCCCGATCGACCATACCTCGATACCGTTTCTGCTCAGCATGCAAAGCGCCGGAATGGTCCAAAACATGCAGTACATGAAACAGCGCACAAAAGACATGCTCAAGCAGGCCGACGATCTGACGAAGATGATCCACCTGATGGAGCGGCAGTACGAGTTGACGCGGCAGCTCAATGCGCTCACCCACGACTCGATCATCAAAACAAAGGAAATGACTGCTATCACCGACGAATTACGCGACCACATAGCCGACTTCGAAGACTTTTGGAGGCCGATCCGTAGCTACTTCTACTGGGAAAAGCACTGCTACGACATCCCTATATGCTGGTCACTGCGGTCCATTTTTGATTCGATCGACGGTGTCGACGAGATCACGGAAAAGATGCACGAGCTCATCAAAGATCTCGACCAAATAGATGTGTTGCTGCCGCAAGTACTTAACTTGATGCCGCCGATGATCGCCACGATGAAGAACATGCGGACCATGACGCTGACCATGCACAGCACCATGGCCGGCACCCTGGACGAGATGGACGAAATGACCGAGAACGCGGCGGCCATGGGACAAGCGTTCGACGCGGCCAAAAACGACGACTCCTTCTATCTGCCTCCGGAAGTTTTCCAGAACAAGGACTTCCGGCGCGCGATGAACTCCTTCCTCTCCCCGGACGGCAAAGCCGCGCGATTCATTATCTCGCAGCGCGGAGAGCCGGCAACACCCGACGGCATCAAACGCATCGACAAGATAAGATCTGCGGCCGAGGAGGCCCTCAAGGGAACGCCGCTGGCAAGCGCCAAAATCTATATCGCCGGCGCCGCGGCGACCTATAAGGACTGGTCGGACGGCTCCAGATACGACCTCCTGATCGCCGGAGTGGGCTCGCTCTCCCTTATTTTCATCATCATGCTGATCATCACGCGCAGTTTTGTCGCCGCACTGGTGATCGTCGGTACGGTGGCGCTTTCGTTGGGCGCGTCATTTGGCCTGTCGGTGTTGATCTGGCAGTACATTTTGGGCATCAAACTGCACTGGATGGTGCTGCCGATGTCGGTGATCATCCTTTTGGCGGTGGGGTCGGACTACAACCTGCTGCTGGTCTCCCGGATGAAAGAGGAGATAGGCGCGGGCATTAAGACGGGCATCATCCGCGCGATGGGCGGCACCGGCAAGGTCGTGACCAACGCGGGCCTGGTATTCGCCTTCACGATGATGTCCATGGTGGCCAGCGACCTGCGCATCATCGCTCAAGTCGGCACCACCATCGGCCTCGGCCTGCTCTTCGACACCCTGGTGGTGCGTTCGTTCATGACGCCGTCCATCGCCGCGTTGCTCGGACGCTGGTTCTGGTGGCCGCAGCGCGTGCGCCCGCGCCCGGCCAGTCAAATGCTGCGGCCGTATGGGCCGCGGCCGCTGGTTCGGTCCTTGCTGCTCAACGAGCGGCGCGACGAAGCCGCCACCCCACTCCCAAGCCCGCTCGTCTGAGCGGCCAAACGGGAAACCGCAGCGTGACGAGCCAGCGCGGGCTCGGAGGATGGTGTGACCCACCACGTCACAACGCTCCAGGGCGCGCGAGCACGCCGTCCCCGGCGCAGTCGGGCTGCCGGCGGCCGCGGCGTGGGCGTGGTCGCCGCCGGGCGAGTACCGTCGATACGATCGTCTAGAAGGCGTCTGGAAGGGGAGCGCACATGATCAAACTGTCGCTGGCAAGGCTGGCGGTTGCCGTCGGCGGGCTGGGATTGACGGCGTTGACGGCCGGGAGCGGGATCGCCTCGGCGGACCCGGATCTGGGCCCGATTGTCAACACAACATGCACGTACTCGCAAGCGATGGCGGCGCTTAACGCGCAAAATCCAGAAGCCGCCGCACAATTCAATGCCTCGCCAACGTCGCAAGCTTTCTTGCGCCAGTTCCTCGCCGCGCCCCCGAGCCGGCGCCTGCAGATGGCCCAGCAGGTGGAAAGCACGCCGGCGGCTCAGCAGTACTTCGGAATTATCCAGCAGGTCTTCAACACCTGCAGCAACTACTGACGGCTATTAGACAGCTGGACGGCGCGGTTCTGCTGCGCTGTCGAAAATTTACGCGTCCAAACGCGCGAACTGGCCGCTGCGGTATTGCTCGACGCAGGCCGACCGTCTGACCTTGCCGCTGGTAGTAATGGGAATCGAACCGGGCGGCACCAGAACCAGATCCGCGATGCTCAGGCCATGCGACGCCGAGATCGCCGAGGCGACTTCGCTTTTGATGTGGCCGAACTTGTGCGCCGCCTCCTCGTGGGAATCGCCGCGCTTCTTGAGTTCGATGATCGCGACCAGCTTCTCGGTTTCCTTATCCGGAACCGATATCGCCACGCAGCGCCCCCGGGTGATCTCCTGGATCGTTGCCTCGATGTCATCGGGAGAGTGGTTGCGCCCATAGACGATCAAGAGATCCTTGATGCGCCCGACGATGAACAGCCCGCCCTCGGACACAAAGCCCAAATCCCCGGTTCGCAGCCACGGCCCTTCGGGTGTGCCCTGCGAAGGGTTGACCAGTGTGGCGCGAAATGTCTGCTCGGTCTCTTGAGGTTTCCCCCAATATCCCAGCGCGACGTTGTCGCCGTGCACCCAAATCTCGCCGGTCGTTCCGGCTGGGCACTCGGCCCTGGTCTCCGGGTCGACGATGCGCACCATCGGCGAGCGCGGCATCCCGTAATCGATCAGCGCGGTTCCACCGCCGCGACAGCGCTTGGCATGGCCGGCGGACAATTTGTCGGATTCGAAGTGCACGATTTCCGCCGCTTGGCCCGCCGGGGACGCCGCCACGAAAACCGTTGCCTCGGCAAGTCCATATGAGGGCCGTAGCACCGTGTCGGGCAGATTGAACTTGGCGAACCGCTCGGTGAAGCGCTTGAGGGTCGCGGGCTGCACCCGCTCGCTGCCGTTGAGGATGCCCAGCACGTTTCCAAGATCGCGCCCGGCCATATCCTCGTCTGACGTCCGGCGTGCCGTCAGCTCGAACGCGAAGTTAGGTCCCGCCGAAAAAGCGCGACCATTGTCTGCCATCAGGTGCATCCAGCGGGCCGGCCGCTGCAGAAACGCCACCGGACTTGTCAGCACGCCGCGATATCCGCCCAGTATCGGCGCGATGATTCCCAGAAACAAACCCATGTCGTGATAGAACGGCAGCCACGACACAACCACACTATCAGGTGGTGCGACATTCCCGTAATCCGCAAAATAATTGGCCATTAGCTGCCGATAATTAGCTAGCAGGTTATGGTAGGAAATCGCCACCCCTTTGGGCTGGCGGGTAGACCCTGAGGTGTATTGCAGATACGCCGTACCCGGACGATCCCCGGGCATGGTGCTAAAACCCCTAGCGCGGTCCGGGTCAAGCAAATCAACCGTGACCACTGCGGCCGCGGACCCGTCCGACTGCGGTTTCGCGTAGCGCTCAACACTGTCAACGGCTGCCGATGTTGTGAGAATGACGGCGGGCGTCGTGTCGCGAAACACCGAACGAATACGCTCATCGTGGCCGTCACCCACCGGAACCGACAGCGGCACGGCGATAACCCCGGCCTGCAATGCTCCCAGAAATGCGGTGATGTAATCCGCGCTTTGTGGGGCCAGTATCAGCGCCCGATCACCGGCCGAGGAATAACGGCGAATCTCGTGCGCAACCCTTAACGCCCGCCGATGCACCTGCGACCAGGTCAGGGTTTGGTCGGTACCGTTCCAATCCTGGTCGTAATCGACAAAGGTGAACGCTGCGTCATTGGGCGCTAGGCTGGCGCGCTCTTGCAGCACGGCCGGAATCGATGACTCGAGCATCCGCATAACGTTACCGCGGCCGTCGCTGCGGTATCCGCCAACCCCGAAGGCGGCCCGCCCGGCGCCGGTTTCGCCGGGACACGCCAGCAGGGCCGGGAAGGCAACCCGATCGCGCCACACCGGGGCGTCTGCGTGCGCCGATCGCCCGGGCTTGATTAAATGTCACGACTAGGTAACGTCCGACCCGGTACTTTGCATGTGTGTAATATTTGCGCGTTTGCCACTTCACCCGGTCGGGGCGCACGAAGCCCCTGACACCTGAAAGGCCCCGATTGACGGCCTTAATTGACGCAGACGCAGAACCTGGGCACCTGGGTGGCCGACGGGTGGGTGGTGCCACGTTGCGGGTCACACAGTCGACAAGGCTCCGTAGCCGTTGCCGCAAAGAGCGTGAGGAGGCGGAATGGTGTCGTTCGCGGCGAGCGATGATCGCGCAACCCGCTCGGCTTCGGCGACGTCGTCGCCCGCTCTGGGCAACACGCCGGTTACCCCGGTTGCCGTCATCGGCATGGCCTGCCGGCTGCCCGGAGGCATCGACTCGCCCGATCGGTTGTGGGACGCATTGCTGCGCGGCGCCGACCTGGTCACCGAGATTCCCCCGGACCGCTGGGACGCCGCGGACTACTACGACCCGGAGCCGGGAGCATCCGGTCGGTCGGTGTCGATGTGGGGTGCCTTCCTCGACGACGTCGCCGGCTTCGACGCCGAATTCTTCGGAATCACCGAGCGCGAGGCCACCGCGAGCGACCCCCAGCACCGGTTGTTGCTGGAAACCTCCTGGGAGGCCATGGAGCATGCGGGTCTCACCCCCCAGAGGCTGACCGACTCACCGACCGGGGTTTTCGTGGGGCTGACACACGGCGACTACCAGCTGCTGGCGGCCGACGCGCACGCCTTGACGCAACCGCACGGCTTTACCGGCACCAGCCCCAGCCTGGCGTCCGGCCGCATCGCCCACGCTTTGGGGCTGCACGGTCCCGCGCTGACGGTGGACACCGCCGGCTCCTCGGGCCTGACAGCGGTGCATCTGGCCTGCCGCAGCCTGCACGAGCGCGAAAGCGCGCTCGCCCTGGCCGGTGGCGTCGCGCTGGCACTGGACCCGCGGAGGTGGGCCGCGGGGTCGGCGGAGGGAGTGCTGTCGCCCACCGGGCGCTGCCACGCCTTCGACGCCGCCGCCGACGGGTTTGTGCCGGGCGAGGGCTGCGCGGTGGTGGTGCTCAAGCGGTTAGCGGATGCGCAGCACGACGGCGACCGGATTTTGGCTGTGATACGCGGCACGGCCGCACACCACGATGGCCGCACGGTCAGCATCGCGACACCGTCGCGGTCCGCACAAGTCGCGGCCTACCGGGAGGCGCTGGCTGCGGGGGGCGTGCAAGCGGGCAGTGTGGGCATGGTGGAGGCCCACGGCAGCGGCTCCCCCACCGGCGACGCCATCGAATACGCCGGCCTCGCCGAGGTATACGGCGCCGACGGTCCCTGCGCGCTCGCGGCCGTGACGACCAACTTCGGGCACACCCAGTCGGCCGCCGGCGTCCTGGGGCTGCTCAAGACGGTGCTCGCCGTGCGCCACGGCGTTATTCCACAAAATCTGCATTTCACCCGGCTGCCCGACGAGCTTGCCGCTATTAAGACTAATCTCTTTGTGCCACAAGAAAATACAACGTGGCCAAGCGGTCACTCACCCCGGCGGGCGGCGGTGTCGTCATATGGGCTGTCGGGAACCACCGTGCACGCGGTTGTGGAGCAAGCTCCCGACATCCCCGAAGCTTCCGAAATCCCCGACACCGATGCGCTCCCCGGCGGGCAGGCCGGCCCGACGACGGCACCCCTGCTGTTCGCGCTGTCGTCCACCTCGGCCGACGAGCTGCGCCGCAGCGCCGCGCGGCTGGCCGACTGGGTGGCCGCACACCGGGATGTCACGTTGCCGGATCTGGCCTACACCCTCGCGCGCCGGCGCGCGCACCGCCCGGTGCGCGCCGCCGTCATTGCGAGCAGCGGAACCGAGCTGACCGGCGCGTTGCGTGAGCTCGCCGACGGTGACACCGAGCATCAGGCCGCGGTGGGGCGCGACGACCGGGGGCCGGTGTGGGTGTTTTCCGGGCAGGGTTCCCAGTGGGCGGCGATGGGCGCGCGGCTGTTGGCGACCGAACCGGTGTTTGCGGCAACCGTTGCGCAAGCCGAGCCGCTGATCGCCCGCGAGTCCGGGTTCTCGGTGACCGAGGCGCTGACGGCCGCCGAGGCGGTGACCGGCCAAGACCGCATCCAGCCGGCGCTGTTCACCATGCAGGTCGCCCTGGCCGCCACCCTGAAGGCCTATGGGGCGCGCCCGGGCGCGGTGATCGGGCACTCCCTCGGTGAAGCCGCGGCTGCCGTCGCCGCGGGCGCGCTGTCGCTGGATGACGGCGTGCGTGTTGTCTGCCGCCGCTCGCGGCTGATGTCCCGCGTCGCCGGTGCCGGTGCCACGGCATCGGTGGAATTGCCGGCACAACAGGTGCTTTCGGAACTGATGGCCCGCGGCATCCGGGATGTCGTGGTGGCCATCGTGGCCTCGCCGCAGTCCACGGTGATTTCCGGCGCCGCCCCGGCGGTGCACGAGCTGGTGGCCGCCTGGCGCCAGCGCGACGTGGCCGCCCGGGAGATTCGCACCGATGTCGCGTTTCATTCCCCGCTGCTGGATCCGATTCTCGACGAGCTCAGGGACGCCCTGGCCGAGCTGCGCCCCACGGCACCGGAGGTGCCCTTCTACTCCACGACCCTGTTCGACCCGCGCGAGCAGCCGCTCTGCGATGCCCGCTACTGGGCGGACAATACGCGGCGCATGGTGCGGTTTGCCACCGCGGTGCAGGCTGCGCTGGAGGACGGCTACCGGGTTTTCGCGGAACTGGCCCCCCACCCGCTGCTCACCGACGCTCTCGAGCAAACCGCCGCCGGCCTCGAGATGCCGCTGGCCGCGCTGGCGGCGATGCGCTGTGAACACGAGCCGCCCCATGGGCTGCGCGGCTTTGTGGCGGAGTTGCACAACGCCGGTGCCGCGGTGGACTTTTCCGTGCTTTACCCGACCGGGCGGCTGGTGGACGCCCCGTTGCCGGCGTGGACCCATCGGCATCTGTGGCTAAGCCGCCACGGTCAGGAATCGCCCGCAGCCGGTGGTTGCACCGTATCGGCCCATCCGCTGCTGGGTGCCCACGTGCGCTTGCCGGAGGAACCCGAGCGCCACGTGTGGCAGGCCGAGACCGGAACCGCCGCCCAGCCCTGGCTTGCCGAGCACCGAGTCCACGGGGTGGCGGTGCTGCCGGGGGCGGCGTACTGCGAAATGGCGCTGGCCGCCGCGCATACCGTCTTCGGCCGGTCCGCTGAGGCCCGGGACATCCGTTTCGAGCACACGCTGCCGCTGGATGAGCACATCACGGTCAATTCGGCGGCGTCAGTCAACGCGCCGGACGTTGCCGACTTCACCGTGGACGCCGACCACGGGGGCGAGCGGGCGCGGCGCGCCGCTGCGGTGTTGCGCGTGCTGCGGGATGAGGCGCCGCCACCGGCGCAAGACGTCTCCGCATTGCTCGCCGCGCACCCCTCCCGCGAGGACGGCACCGAGGTGCGCAAGCGCCTGGAGCTGTGGGGTATTCAGTACGGCCCGGCTTTTGCCGGGCTGATCGCGGTGCGCACCGGCCCGCAGCTGCCCGCCACCGTGTTGGCCGAGGTGGCGCTACCCCGCCAACTGCGCTCACAACAGGATGCCTACGTGGTGCACCCGGCGCTGCTGGATGCCTGCTTGCAGTCCGTGGCGGCCCACCCGGACGTGCGCGCCCTCGGCGAGGACGCGCCGGTAGTGCCACTGGGGGTCGGGAGGTTGCGTGTCCACGGTGCGGCCCGCAACGCTCGCTACTGCTACACCCGGGTCACCAAAGCCGGGGCTTCGGGGGTCGAGGCCGATATCGACGTGCTCGACGAACACGGCACGGTCCTGCTTGCCGTGCGCGGCCTGCGGCTGGGCGCTGGTGCGTCCGAGACGGCCCACAAAGATCGGGTGTTAAACGAGCGGTTGCTGAGCATCGAATGGCGCCAACGCGAGTCACCCGAGGCCGACCATCGCGACGCCGGATCCTGGCTGTTGATCACCACCACCGTCGACGCACCGGCAGCCGCGTTGGAAGACGCGTTGAAAAGCCTTGGCGCATATTGCATCAGCATCTGCTGGCCACAGCGGGCCGACCACACCGCGAGCGCTCAACAACTAAGAAATCAGCTGCGCTCCGGCGGCTGCAGCGGCGCGGTAATCCTCACGGGGCCCGCCGGCGCGGACACCGAAAACCACCTCCCCCGGCTGGGCCGCGACTACGTGCGGCATCTGGTGCGCATCACCCGTGAGCTGGCCGACATGCCGGGCGCGCCGCCGCGCCTGTACGTCGTGACCCACAACGCCCAGACCGTCGTGGAAGGCGATGTGGCCAACCTGGAGCAGGCGGGGCTGCGGGGCATGCTGCGGGTGATCGGCGTCGAGCACCCCTTGTTGCGGGCCACCCAGATCGATATCGACCCCGGCACCGACGCGCAGCGGCTGGCGCGCCAATTGCTCAGCGGCTCCGACGAGGACGAGACCGCATGGCGAAACGGCGCTTGGTACACGGCACGGCTGAGCCGCGCGCCGCTGCGCCCCGAGGACCGGCACAGCACCGTCGTCAGCCGTGAGCGTGACGGGCTGCGCCTGCAGATCCGCACGCCCGGCGATCTGGAAACCCTGGAGCCGGTGGCGGCCGATCGGGTTGCGCCGGGGCCGGGGCAAATCGAGGTCGCGGTCAGCGCATCCAGCGTCAACTACGCCGACGTGCTGGTCGCGTTGGGCCGCTACCCCGCCGTCGAAGGGCAGCGGCCGCAGCTGGGCACCGACTTCGCCGGGGTGGTGACCGCCGTCGGGCCCGACGTGACCGGCCATCAGGTGGGCGATCACGTCGGCGGCCTGGGCGCCACCGGCTGCTGGGGCACGTTTGTCACCTGCGACGCGCGATTGGCCGTGACGCTGCCGGCCGGGCTTTCCGACGCGCAAGCGGCCGCGGTGACCACCCCCTACACCACCGCCTACTACGGCCTGCACGAGCTGGCCCGCATCAAGGCCGGCGATCGGGTGTTGATCCATTCCGCGACCGGGGGCGTGGGGCAGGCGGCGCTCGCGATCGCCCGCGCCGCGGGGGCGAACATCTTCGCCACCGCCGGCAGCGAGCAGCGTCGGCAATTATTGCGCGACATGGGGATCGAGCGCGTGTACGACTCGCGCAGCCTGGAATTCGCCGAGGCGATCCGCCGTGACACCCAGGGATACGGCGTCGACATTGTGCTCAACTCGGTCACCGGCGCCGCCCAGCGCGCGGGCCTGGAATTGCTGGCGCACGGCGGACGCTTCGTCGAGATCGGCAAACGCGACATCGACGGCGACACCCGGTTGGGGTCCTTCCTGCTTCGGCGCAACCTCGCGTTCTACGGCGTCGACCTGGCGTCGCTGGCCGACAGTGACCCGGATCGGCTGCGCGAGGTGTTGAGCACGGTGTATCGGCTCACCGCGGACGGCTCGCTGCCGCTGCCGCATCTCACCCGCTACCCGCTGGCCGACGCCGCCGCCGCCATTCGGCAGATCAGCGGCGCCCGGCACACCGGCAAGCTCGTGCTCGACATCCCGCGTACCGGGCGCACCCGGGTGGTGGTGCCCCCCGCACAGGTCCGGGTCTGCCGCGGCGACGGGGCCTACATCATTACCGGCGGGCTGGGCGGGCTGGGGCTGTTTCTGGCCGAGAAAATGGCTTCTCTTGGTGGCGGGGCCGGCTGTGGGCGTTTCGTGCTGTGCTCGCGCTCGCAGCCAACCCCGGAGGCGCTTCAGGTGATCGAGCGTATGCGCGCGCTGGGCGCGGAGGTCGTCGTGGAGCGCGGCGATATCACCCGGGCCGAAACGGCTGCGCGGCTGGTGGGGGTGGCGACCGCCACCGGGCGTGCGGTGCGCGGGGTGCTGCATCTGGCGGCAGCGCGCGAGGACGCCCCGGTGAGCGCCCTCACCGAGGAACTGCTCGACCGCAACTGGGCACCCAAGGTGTGCGGCGCGTGGAACCTGCACACCGCCACCGCCGGCCAGCCGCTGGACTGGTTTTGCTCGTTCTCCTCGGTGGCCGCATTGGTGGGCGCGCCCGGTCAGGGGGCAGGCGCCGCGGCCGACAGCTGGCTGGATGCCTTCACCCGGTGGCGGCGGGCTCAAGGCCTGCCGGCTACCGTGATCGCCTGGGGCGCCTGGGCGCGGATCGGGCGCGCCACCGCCCCCGACACCGCCCCCGAGACCGCCGGGGGCGCCACCATCGCCCCCGAGGAGGGCGCTTATGCGTTCGACGCACTGCTGCGCCACGACCGCGCCTCCACCGGATATGCGCCACTCAGCGGGGCGCCGTGGCTGACCGCCCTGGCCCAGCGCAGCCCCGTCGCCGAAGCGTTCCGCTCCAGCGGGCAACACCTTACGGGCACCAGCGCACTGCGTGCCGAGCTGGCCGAGCTGCCCGTCGACGAGTGGCCCGCCCGGCTGCGGCATCTGATCTCCGATCAGGTCAGCCGGATTCTGCGTCGCAGCATCGATCCCGACCGGCCGCTCTCCGGGTACGGGCTGGACTCCCTGGCCGCCCTGGAATTGCGCACCCGCATCGAGACCGAAACTGGAATCCGGCTCGCCGCCACCGACTTCAGCACCGTCACCATTCGTGGCTTAGCGGAGTTGTTGTGCGAAAGACTCGCCCTCGCACAAGCCACCTGAGCGTGCTCGACTCTTCGAGCGGCTCGGGCCCAGCACATCAGTGAACGCCGCGGACCGAGTTATCTTTCGGTTGGGCTTCCTTCCGGCTGAGCAAGCCTGAGTATCTGCTGAGCTGCCAGCACAGGGGTCAACTCACCGCTGAGAACCCGGCGCTCCACCTCGGCGCGGGACTTGCGCACCGCGGGGTTGGCCAGCACCCGCTCGAGCACCGCGTCGCGGACCAGCTGCCAGGTCCAGTCAACCTGTTGCGCGCGCCGGCGGGCCTCGAACTCCCCGGCCTCGGTGAGCAGCTGACGGTGGCGCTCGACCGCGTCCCACAGCTGCGTCAGCCCGGTGCCCGTCACCGCGCTCATGGTCAGAACCGGTGGCCGCCACAGTGGTTTGCCCGGGTGAATCAGTCGGAGCGCGGTAGCGAGTTCGCGTGCGGCTAACCGAGCCTCGACCAGGTGCTCACCATCGGCCTTGTTCACCACGACGATGTCGGCCAGCTCGAGGACACCTTTTTTGATGGCCTGCAACTGATCACCGGTGCGCGCCAGGGTCAGCAAGACGAACGTGTCGACCATGTTGGCCACCGCCACCTCGGACTGGCCCACCCCAACGGTTTCGATCAGGATCACGTCGAACCCGGCGGCTTCCAGCAGCACGATGGTTTCCCGGGTGGCCCGGGCCACCCCGCCAAGCGTGCCGGAGGTCGGCGACGGCCGGATGTAGGCGCTCGGGTGCGCCGCCAGCCGCGCCATCCGGGTCTTGTCACCCAGGATCGATCCGCCGGTGCGGGTCGACGACGGGTCGACAGCCAGCACCGCCACCCGGTGACCGTGCTCGACCAGGTACATACCCAGCGCCTCGATCGCCGTCGACTTGCCCACACCGGGAACCCCGGTAATCGCCACCCGGTGCGCATTTCCGGAGTGCGGCATCAACATCAGCAGCAACTGCTGCGCCCGCTCACGGTGGTCGGCGCGGGTGGACTCCACGAGCGTGATCGCCCGTGCCAACGCCGCCCGGTCCCCGCGGCGAATGCCGGCCGCCAGCTCCTCGACGGCGTCGCCGTTGCCGGCCGTCATCTACAGGGCGTAGCCCAACCGGTCGGCAAGCTTGTGCAGCAAGCCAATTGCCGCGTCAGCGATCACCGTGCCCGGCGGGAAGATGGCGGCGGCGCCGGCAGCGTAGAGCTCGTCGTAGTCGCCGGGCGGGATGACGCCGCCGACCACGATCATGATGTCGGGCCGGCCCACCTTCACCAGCGCGTCCCGCAGGGCGGGCACCAGCGTCAGGTGGCCGGCGGCCAGCGACGACACCCCGATCACGTGCACATCGTTGTCGGCGGCCTGGCGGGCCACCTCGTCTGGCGTCGAAAACAGCGGGCCCACATCGACGTCGAAGCCGATGTCGGCGAAGGCCGTTGCGATTACCTTCTGGCCGCGGTCGTGGCCGTCCTGGCCTATCTTGGCCACCAGGATGCGGGGGCGGCGGCCGTCGGCCTCGGCGAACTTCTCCACCAGCTCGCTGGCTTTGGCAATATTGCTCACCTTTCCGGCCTCATCCCGGTAGACACCCGTTAGGGTGCGGATCTCCGCGCGGTGACGGCCATACACCTTTTCCAGCGCGTCGGAGATCTCCCCGACGGTGGCCTTGGCCCGGGCCGCGTCGATCGCGCGTGCCAGCAGGTTGTTACCCAGACCGTCGGGCCCGGCTTTGCCCTGCGCCGCGGCGGCGCGGGTCAGCTCCGCCAGCGCCGCCGCTACCTGCGCCTGGTCCCGAGTCGCCCGCAGCTCTTGGAGTTTGGCCAGCTGTTCCGCGCGCACCCGGCTGTTGTCGACCTTGAGCACCTCGATCCGCTGTTCTTCGGCGACCTGATATTTGTTCACCCCGATCACGGGTTGCTGCCCCGAGTCGATACGGGCCTGGGTGCGCGCGGCGGCCTCCTCGATGCGCAGCTTGGGAATGCCCTCGCTGATGGCCTGGGCCATGCCACCGTACTCGGCCACCTCGGCCAGGTGCACGCGGGCGCGTTGCGCCAGCCGGTGCGTCAGCCACTCCACGTAATACGACCCGCCCCACGGGTCGATCGGCCTGGTGGTGCCCGACTCCTGCTGCAGCAGCAATTGGGTATTCCGCGCGATCCGCGCGGAGAAGTCGGTGGGCAGCGCCAGCGCCTCGTCCAGCGCGTTGGTGTGCAGCGACTGGGTGTGACCCTGGGTGGCGGCCATGGCCTCGATGCAGGTGCGCGCCACGTTGTTGAACGGATCCTGGGCCGTCAGCGACCAGCCCGAGGTTTGCGAATGAGTCCGCAGTGACAGCGATTTGGGGTTTTCCGGGTTGAACTGAGCGACCAGTTCACTCCACAGCAGCCGCCCGGCGCGCAGCTTGGCGACCTCCATGAAAAAGTTCATCCCGATGCCCCAGAAGAACGACAGCCGCGGGGCGAACTGGTCGATGTGCAAGCCCGCGTCCAGCCCGGCCCTGATGTATTCCACGCCGTCGGCAAGCGTGTATGCCAGTTCCAGATCCGCGGTGGCACCGGCTTCTTGCATGTGGTAGCCGGAAATCGAGATGGAGTTGAACTTCGGCATCTTGGCGCTGGTGTAGGCGAAGATGTCGGAGATGATCCGCATCGACGGCTTGGGCGGGTAGATATAGGTGTTGCGGACCATGAACTCTTTGAGGATGTCGTTCTGGATGGTGCCGGCCAGCTTTTCCGGCGGCACCCCCTGCTCCTCGGCGGCCACCACGTAAAGGGCCAGGACCGGCAGTACCGCCCCGTTCATGGTCATCGACACCGAGACTTTCGACAAGTCGATGCCGTCGAACAACTGGCGCATGTCGAGAATGGAGTCGATTGCCACCCCGGCCATTCCGACATCCCCTTGCACCCTGGGATGATCGGAGTCGTAGCCGCGGTGGGTCGCCAGATCGAAGGCCACCGACAGCCCTTTCTGGCCGGCTGCGAGGTTGCGACGGTAAAACGCGTTGGAGTCCGCCGCAGTGGAGAACCCAGCGTATTGACGAATGGTCCAGGGCTGGTTGACATACATCGTCGGGTAGGGCCCGCGGATGTAGGGGGGCTCCCCCGGGAAACTGTGCAGCGGATAGCCTTCGGCGACGGCGGCGGCCCGGTCGGCGGCGATGTACACCGGCTTGACGGCGATGCCCTCCGGGGTGTGCCACGTCAATTGCTCCGGTGCGTAGCCGTGCGCCGCCGCGGCGCCGGCGACCAGCTTTGTCACCGCGTCCTCGTCGGCGGGCCGGGCCGGGCGCTCACCGGTGAGCGGAACGTCGGCGAAACTGCCCACCACGGGCCGGGTTGGTGGAGCCGGCTGACCGGCGACATCATGGATGGTCATGGCTAGGCTCCCAAGCGTGTGAGCAGGTTCGAGAGAGCTTCTACCGCATTGATTTTCGCGGTCAAATACTCGTCGGGACGGTCGCCGCCGGGGGTGCCGTGCAGCGCCTTCTGCGGCCCGACGAGGTAGATCCGCGAAACACCGGAACGCCGGGCCACCCGCACAACATCGGTGACTTCCTCGCGATAGCGCTTATCGGTTCCGCAGATCACCGCGACGGCAGGCGATCCGGCTGCCGACACCGCCTGCGCCACACCGGCTGCCGAGACGGGCCCCGGGTTGATCGCCTCGATTCCACCCGAAGCCAACAGGTTTACCGCGAACGTGGCCCGGCTGTTGTGCTCGGCCAGCGGGCCCAGCGGCAGCAGCAACACCCGCGGGCGTGAGCCGGTGCGTTGCAAAAAGGCATCTGAGCGGTCCCGCAAGGCTTCGAACTGCGCCGCGTAGCCACGGATCGTCGAGTCACCGGGTGGCAACGGAGGTTCGGCCAGGTTCGGATACTCGTTGACGCCGGTGATCGCGGTGCGCCGATGCGCGATATCGTCGCTGCGGCGCGCGGCCACTTCCGCGATTTGCCCAGCCACATAGTCACGGGCACCGGCAAATCCGCCGCGTGCCTCAATCGCCTGGAAATGCTGCCAGGCCTGCCCGGCCAGCTGCGCGGTGAGATCCTCGACGTACCACGAACCGCCGGCGGGATCCAGCACCCGACCGATGTGGGACTCTTCCAGCAACAGCAGCTGGGTGTTGCGGGCGATCCGCCGGGCGAAGTGCGGCCCCATATCCGGGTAGCCGCCCGGGATGGCCACGTCGAACGGCAGCACCTGCACCGTGTCCGCGCCGCCGACGCCGGCCCCGAAAGCGGCCAGCGTGGTGCGCAGCATGTTCACCCACGGGTCACGCCGGGTCATCATCGGCAACGACGTCTCGGCGTGCAGGACAGCCGCGCCGTCGTCGGGGGCGCCGACAACCTCGGCAACTCGCGCCCATAGTTGGCGTGCGGCACGGAATTTCGCGATTGTCATAAACTGGTCGTCGTCGGCCACAAGCCGGAAGCTGATCTGCCGCAAGGCATCCCGGATGGCCAACCCGGACTCGCAGAGCACCCGCAGATATGCCACCGCTGCGGCAATGCTGCCGGCGAGTTCCCAGGCCGCGTTGGAGCCCAGGTTATGAAAGGCGGGGCCGTCGACGGTGATCGCCCGCACGCCGCGGCCACCGGCCGCTGTCATCGCGACGGCCGCCACCTCTGCCACGGACGGCGCGTCGCGGCCGCTCAGCGTCCCGGTCAGCGGGTCGGCACCCAGGTCGACCGACAGCGTCGCCTTCTTGTCCGGGTCCAGGCCGGACACCAAGGCCAGCACGGCATCGGCCGCCGCCGGGTAGTCGGCGCCAGCGTCGAGGATCAGCGGCACCAGCTCCAGGTAGACCCCCTCGAGCAGCCGGCCCAGCCGGCGCACCGGCGTTCCCGCGGTGCCCACCCGCAACACCAGGGCGCTCACGCCGTTGGCGAGCGCGGCCAGCACCGCGGCGTTGTCGTCGCCGCCCGCGCCCGGAAACGCTTCGGCGACCTTCCAGCCGCGGTTGACGTCGCGGCACGCGTCGGCGCCCCGCACAAACGGCCACTCGCCGGGCAGCGGCGGCTCGGGCAGCTCGTCCAACGCGGTGTAGAGCGCGCGAATCCCGAAGCCCTCGTAGGTCGCGGTGTCTAGCGCCCGCTCGGGCTGGTCGCCGAAATCCCTGGGGTGACGCCCCGTGCTTTTGGCCAGCACCCCGGCCACGGCCGTGCGCCATCGGGCGCGGGCCTGCACCAGCTCCACGCGCTCGGCGGACACGTCGACCGACACCGGCGGCTCCTGTCCTCGCAGCAGATCACTGCCTTTTGTCAACCTGTTGTCACCTTTTGCAGCCTTTTGCCACCGAGGCTAATCGATGGCTTCGGCTGCCCCGGCGGTGAGGTGCGGTGACGACGCCGCCTGCGACGAAACGCCGGTAACGGGAAACGCCGTGTTTACCCGCACCCCGTAGCCTAAGACCGTGACGGCCCGCGCCACCACCAGCACGCTGGGCGACACCGTGCGCGGTGTCGCGTCCTCGGTCGCCGCGGCGGCGCGTCAGCTTTCCCGGCGGCGAATCGTCGCGACCGCGGTCGCGATGGCGGGCGCGGTTGCGGCGGTCCTGCTGGTGCCCCTGCCCACCGCGGTCCAGCTGCGTGACTGGGCGACCTCGGCGGGCCCGTGGTTCCCGGTGGCGTTTTTGGCCGCGCACATCGCGATCACGGTGCTGCCGTTTCCCCGCACCGCGTTCACGCTCGGGGCTGGCCTGCTGTTCGGTCCCCTACTGGGCGTGGTGCTCGCCGTGGCCGCCAGCGCGATCAGCGCGGTGATCGCGCTGCTGCTGGTCCGCGCGGCCGGCTGGCAGCTGAGCCGGTTGGTCCGTCACCAGGCCGTCGACAGGCTGGACTCGCGGCTGCGCGAGCGCGGCTGGCCGGCGATCCTGTCGTTGCGGTTGATCCCCGCGGTGCCGTTCTCGGTGCTCAACTACGCCGCCGGTGCCTCGGCGGTGCGGGTGCTCCCCTACACCCTGGCGACGCTTGCCGGCCTGATTCCCGGCACTGCCGCCGTGGTGATCCTCGGCGACGCCCTCACCGGCCACATCAGCCCGCTGCTATTCCTGGTGTCGCTGTGCACGGCGACGGTGGGAGTGGGAGTGCTGATCTATGAGATGCGCCATCACCGCCACCGGTCGGTGGGCGCCGAGGCCGGCGAGCCGGCCGCCAGCCGGTGATCTGGCCGACCTGCGATCACCTCTCCGGCGGCGGCCTCACCCCGGCCTCGGCCGGCCAGGCAATCACCCCGGGCTCGGCCGGCCAGGCAATCACCCCGGGCTCGGCCGGCCAGGCAATCACCCCGGGCGGAACTGAAAACTTTCCGCACTGCTATCGAGGGGCACAACGGATTTGCACAACGGATTTAATTGGTCAAGTATTCAACAGCTCCGCCGTGACCGCTGCATGTCCAATCGTCGTGGGGATGTTGGCTAAATGAGTAGGTGCCATCCGCACACTTCGCGGTGGCACCGGGTGGCGGTGTCGGCGCCGCCTCTGGGCGATGGACGCACTCATTCAAATCCTGCTCGTAGTAGTAGCCTTCCTGGCACACCGGCTGCGCGGCGGCCGGTGATGCCGCACCCATCGCTGCCGTCGCGATAGCCGCTGCGATGAGAGTGACCCGAAAGAACATTGCGCTCATTCCTTACGAAACTGGTGGCCAGGGCTGATAACTTGCCGTCCTTACGAAACTGGTGTCCAGGGCTGATAACTTGCCGTCTCGAAGGACGCTACCGTCGCCGGGACGTTCGCGTATCTCGGACCCGAAAAGACATCTCCGCCGGCCATATCGCCCTCGTTCTGCCCAAGTGTGACAACTTGTTCCCTATAATCGTGGTATTACATGGTATTGGTATCGTAGCGGGTACTATTTGTGTGTGAAGTTGTCGGAGTACGCGGCCCGGAACGGGATCAAATACCGTGCCGCCTGGAATCGCTATAAGGCGGGCAAGATTGCGGGCGCGTACCGCGACGACCGGGACGGGGACGCGGCTTCCAGCTGGGCGGCGTGTCGTGACGACCCGCGCCGGCAGTGGTCTGGTCGCCAAAAAAGAATGATCCGCTCGACGTGAACGTACTTTTGAAGTACTTTAAAAGTATGGATGCGGTGACGTTTTCCGATTTGCAGTTGAAGGGCAAGGCCACGGTGGATCGCTGGTTGCGCCGCTCCACAGACCGGTTTCTGCTGGTGCGCCGTCGTGATGCCGAGGATTTGGTGTTGACGACTGTTTCTCGTGCTGAGCAGGCGCGTGAGGCGGCGTCGGTGACGTCGCGGATGTTTGTGGCGCTGATGCAGCACGATCCGCGGGTGCGTGAGTTGGTGACGGAGATCCTGCCCGAGGTGTTCCCGTGGGTGGCGTTCCTGTCTCGCGATGAGGTGCAGCAGTTCGTTGTCGAGTTGGTGTCGACGATGCGGGCGGCCGACTCGATCGACAATCCGGCTCCGGTTATTCAGGTCATCGAGAGCTGGCGTCACACCGCTGAGGTGCTCGCCGATCCGGAACTGGCTTCGGTCCTGCTGAAGCCCAGTGAGGGTGATTACGGTGCCGTGCCGGCGCCGAGCAGGTGAGCCCGAAGCGGGGGGATCGCGTTGCGCCGCCGGCAGGACACGGCGAATGGGAGCTGCGATTTGCGACGAATGAGGCTGCTAAGGGGTGGGATCGGCGGTGTCAGCAGGCGGCGGCCAATACCGAGCTTGCGTGGCGTGAGCTGCGGTCACGAGCAGATGCGCCGATCCCCACCACGCGCCACCATCGGCTGAAGGGACGGCTGGCAAGCGGCAACCACCGCGGCGTCGCGATGGAGCAGTGGCAGTACGAAGTCACCAGCGGTGGACGCATCTGGTACCTCGTCGATGTCGAGCGGCGCACGCTGTGGCTCAAGCACGCCGGCCCCGGCCACCCGGGCCAGACGGACTGAGTGGGCTTGACCCCGTTTGGTGGACACAGGGTCAGGCGGCTTGTGCCGTCCGAGTGAGCCGGTCTTCTAACTCGACCGGCCTCATCATAGCGAGGGCCGAATGACGTTACAGGTGCCCGTGGACGCAGCCCCAACGCTGCGTGACCTAAAACCCATGAAATGCCATGAAATTAGAAACTGTGCTGTGCGTCTCCCAGGAAGTCCGCTCGGATAAACCTCGGATAAAAATATTTAGGGGATTTTGTGGCGTTGCGATGCGCTGCGCGCCGTTATTCGGGCCTTCGCCGCGCGGACACGAAACGATTCGGCATGAGATCCGCGGCCGCTTCGCCGCGCCCGAAACGAGCCAGCCATTCCTGCAACGTCGCCGTCGACGCGTCCCAGCCGTGTTCGTTAAGCCAGGCGCCGACATCGGTGCGCTCTTCGGGGTACCACAGTTCGTCGGCGTCGATGATGTCGGCCCCGGCCAGCTGGGCGGCCACCGAGCGCAGGCGCCGCATCAATTCGCGTTGGCGCGCCAGCCGTTCGGGACTCAACGCTTCGGCGCCGACCGCGTTGGTGGCCAGCCGGCTGCCGGCGGCGCTGAGGGCATGGATGCGTTCGAACAACACATCCTGGGCTGATGCCGGCAGATAGCGAAGCAGCCCCTCAGCCGACCAGCCGGTGGGTATCGCCGGGTCGAACCCGGCGCCGCGCAGCGCCCGCGGCCAATCCTGGCGCAGGTCCACCGGCACAAACACCGGCTTTGCCATCGGGCGCACACCGTGACGCCGCAAGACGGCGGCCTTGAAGTCCAGCACCTTCGGCTGGTCGACCTCATAGACGGTGACGCCATCCGGCCACCGCAACCGCCAGACCCGCGCGTCCAACCCGGATGCCAGGATCACCATCTGCCGGATCCCGGCGTCGGCGGCGGCCAGGAAGAACTCGTCGAAGAACACCGTCCGCACCGCCATGAAGTCCACCATCGCCTGCACCAGCGTTCGCACGTCGCGGTCGACGTCATCGAGCAACGCCGGATCGGCGAATAGACTCCACACTCCGTTGCCGGCCGCATCCAGAAACATCCGCGCGAAGGGATCACTGATCAGCGGGGTTTGGCTCTCCGTCTCTACCGCCCGCGCCGCAGCGACCTGGAGCGCCGTGGCCCCCACGCTTTCGGTGATGTCCCAGGTGTCGTCATCGGTTCTGGGCATGCTCATGTGCTCCTATCGGACCGGATCGAGCTGTAGTAGCAGCTGTCGGCGAACGGTGACCGGTCTTGCCCAGGGGCTATGCCATGGTCCGCGAGCAATTGGCTCAAGGGTGTAGAGGCCGATTGCCAGCCAACGTTATTCAAATACATTCCGACGTCGTTACGTTCGCCATCATAAACGAGATCGGCAGGCACGACGTTAAACCCGTCATCGCCCCAGCGGTGCAGGACCGGTTGCAGCGCTTCGCGGGTCAGCGGAACAAAGTTCTCCGTGGCCAGCCGGGAATCGGCGGCGCTCAGCGCGGTGATGTCGTCCAGCAACCGATCTTGAGCATCCGGCGGCAAAAAGGGCAGCAGGCCTTCGGCGACCCACGCGGTGGGCCGGCTGGGATCGAACCCCGCTCGACGCAGCGCGGCGGGCCAGTCCTGCCGCAGGTCGATGGGCACCATCCGCAGGTCGGCGGTCGGCTGCGCGTTCAGTTGCGCAAGAGCGGCGGTCTTGAACTCGATGACTTGCGGCTGGTCGATCTCAAATACCGTAGTTCCCGGTGGCCAGGCCATTCGGTAGCCGCGCGCATCCAGACCAGAGGCTAAAATCACTGCTTGGCGGATTCCTGCCGCCATCGCGGTGAGCAGAAACTCGTCGAAGTACCGGGTGCGAACCGCCATAAGGTCGACAAACCACTGCAGCACCCGTCGGCTGGCGTCGTCGTCAGCGAGGTCGAGTTCGCCGCCGGCCCACCGGGTGAAGAAGTCAACTCCCACGGCCCGGACCAACGATTCGGCGAACGCATCGTCGATCAGGGGGTCATCGGTGTTGCTGGCAACGGCCCGGGCGGCGGCCACCATGGTTGCGGTCGCCCCCACGCCGGTTGCCAAGTCCCACGTGTCATTGTCGCGGCGCAGCTGTGGTGCCATACCGTCCCTCTTGCACTCCCGTGAGTGAGCCAAACTCACATAGCGTCTAGCGTCGCCGGCCAGGCTACCGCACGCACGGCCATGACGGCGGTGGCAAGCGGACGGTACACCACCGAAGGCGGGTCAATGTCGGTCATCATCGCTCCACGTCATCACGGCGCGAACCTGCGGATAGCGGCGACCGCCCTGCTCACGCGGCCCGACTTTACGCCCGCAGCACCAAAGGTCTGCTGGACCACGTAATTTCACCTCCGGGGCACCCACCTCAACTGCCGCGGCGCGCGCGCCCACCGCGGCGGCCGTGGCCACCTCCACCACGGTGGTGACCACCGTCGTAACCATCTCCGCCGCATTCGCCCCCGCGCCTGCGCCGGCACCAGCCTCGACCGCCGCCCATGGGGCGACCCGTTGTCGCCGCTTCAAATGCCCCCAGATGGCTCTCGGAGGCGGCACGCAAGTTCTCGTAGACCCGATGGATGGCGTCCTCATCGGTGCGTCCCACGGCCGAAGACAGGTCGGCGATGTCGCCAGTTTCGAGTTCGACTCCGACCGCGTACGCCCCTTGGACCGAGGACAGTCCCCGGGCAAGCCACATGTCGTAGGCGCTTTGCAGTTTGGTGTCGGCGTAGACACCGGGCGGCTGCCCTACCGATGGATCGGGAACATTGTACCGCTGGAGCATTCGCCCGATTGCGTCGTAATGCCGCTGCTCGCTGGCGGCAATGTTCTCGAAGATCGGCATCCCCCACGCGCGGTGGAAACGCCGGTACAAATCACGCGCCAGCCGTTCCTCCTCCCGTATCAGCACCAGATCCGCTCGCTCGCCATCGGACAACGGACCACCAGCCGCCGGCTCCAAGCTGTCGTCCACATTCATCCGATGCCTCCATTCACGTTCGGCCACCTACAATACCGGTCGGATCGACTACTGCTTCCATATTGAAGCATTCCCGGTTTCATGCGCAGTTCCTAATTTCATGGCAATTCAGGCTCTTCTGACGCTTCCGTGGGTGGATAGCAGCGAAAACGAGGCGCACGCCGTTCTCGCTTAAGGTTTCTGACCCGAAAATCGGATGGTGAGTGGGCAGGCCGAAGGCGCCCGGCGTAGCCGGGTGTTGTTGTGTTGCTGTGGGTTTGGTTTAGGCGGCGGTGTCGGTGATGACTGCTTTGCCGTCGCGGATGGTGATGTGCTGGCCGGTGAGCGCTTGCAGTTGGGTGGCCAGGTTGCGGGCGCGGCGATGCTTGTTGATGCGCGATTCGTAGTAGTCGGGGCCGAGGTCGCAGAAACTGGCTTCGGGGTCGGCGAGCAGGTGGTAGACGACGGTCAGCACCGAATTGCCGGTCGCGACGATGGCCTTTTGCTTGCCGCGGCGTCGGGCGAGGCGCCGGTAGCGGGCGCCCAGGAAGGTGTCGGTGCCGGAGTCAACGAACGCGATCCGGCCTAAAGTGCCGGCCAGCCACGGGTTGCCCTTGCCGCGGCCCCTGGTCTTGGACTTACCGGCCGACTGGTGGGTCTGCGGGCAAAACTTGGCCCACGACACCAGATGCGCGGCCGACGGGAACCGGGTCATGTCGACCCCGATCTCGGCGATCAGCTCGGCGGCGGCAACCCTGTCCACGCCGGGGATGTCAGCGAGTCGGGCCGCCTGCCCGCAGAAAGGGCCAATCGCCTCCTCGATGTGGGCGTCGAGCGCGGCGATCTGGGCGCTGATCCGGTCGATGTTGTCGAGCATCATCCGCAGGATCGTCGCGTGATGCTCGGTGAAGAACCCGCGCAGCGCCTCTTCGAGGCGGTCGGTCTTGTTGCGTGCGCGGGCCCTGGCCAGCCCGGCCAGCGTGCGCGGATCGCGCTCGCCGGCGATCAGGGCCTCCATCATCGCCCGGCCGGTGACACCGTGCAGGTTCGACAGCACCGACGAGATCTTGATCTGGGCGTCCTCGAGCAGCTTTTCCACCCGCTGCTGCTCGCGGGTGCGGTCCTGCACCAGGGCACGGCGGTAGCGGGTGAGATCCCGCAGTTGACGGATCGCGCGCGGCTGCACCAGCGACGGCCGGCACATGCCCCGTTCGGCCACTTTCGCCAGCCAGACAGCATCGGCCCGGTCCGTCTTAGCCCGACCTGGCACGTTCTTCACTTCGCGGGCGTTGACCAGCCAGCAGTCAAACCCCGCGGCCTCCAGCAGGTAGTACACGCCCTTCCAGTAGGTGCTGGTGGATTCCATCACCACCCGCTGCACCTGCCAGTGCCGCAACCAGGCCGCCATCGCCAACAGCTGTGCCGTGGTGGTGCCGTAGCCGCGCAGCTCCTGCATCCGCCCGCCGGGCCGCTGCGGGTTGGGCACCCGCACACAGGCCTCCAGACCGGCCTTGCCCAGATCCAGCGCCGCGACCCGCTGCACCACCAGTTCGACATCGTCGACCTCGTCCATAACGAAAATCCTTCCCGGGAAACCGATACATGAGCGCGGTCGCCCGCGGGAACCGAACAGGGATGGAAGAGAGTCGGACCCTCGTGCTCATAGCAACAATGCGCAGCCCCTACCACCGGCTCCCCGGATCAAACTGACTTACGGGCTCACCTGCGCCAAGAAGCACCGACCTCGGCGAGCGACCGCACCCGATTTTCCCGCATGCGCGGGCGTCCCTGGAAGGGACCACGAAACTGACTTGTCAAGGGTCAGGAAACCGAAGAGCGAGGAAACGACGTGCGCAATGTGAGGTTATGGCGTGCGCTGCTGGGTGTCGACAAGCGGACTGTGATCGAGGACATCGAGTTCGGCGACGACGAGGTCGACGGCGGGGATGAGGACGTCAAGGTGGTGGTCGCGCATGTGCGGCTGCGCGGGGGTGCGCGGGGTCGCTGTGGCCGCTGCGGGCGCAAGTCTTCCTGGTATGACCGGGGCGAGGGCCGGCGGCGCTGGCGGGGCCTGGACTGGGGCACCGTGCGGTGTTCCTGGAGGCCGACGCGCCGCGGGTGAATTGTGCCGAGCACGGGCCGACTGTGGTGGCGGTGCCGTGGGCGCGCCATGCCGCCGGGCACACCCATGCGTTCGACGACACGGTGGCTTGGCTGGCGGTGGCGTGCTCGAAAACCGCGGTGTGCGAACTGATGCGGATCGCATGGCGCACCGTCGGGGCGATCGTGACGCGGGTCTGGAACGACACGGAGGCCACCGTGGACCGGTTCGCGAACCTGCGCCGGATCGGTATCGACGAGATTTCCTACAAACGCCATCACAAGTATTTGACCGTGGTGGTCGACCACGACACCGGCCACCTGATCTGGGCCGCGCCGGGACGCGACACCGCCACCCTGCGGCGCTTCTTCGACGCCCTCGGCGCCGAGCGCTGCGCGCTGATCACCCACGTGTCCGCCGACGCCGCGGACTGGATCGCCGACGTGGTCACCGAGCGTTGTCCGGACGCGATCCGCTGCGCCGACCCGTTTCATGTAGTCTCCTGGGCCACCGAGGCGCTCGACGCCGAGCGGCGCCGAGCCTGGAACGACGCGCGGACGCTGGCGCGCAGCGAGCCCAAACGCCGCCGCGGCCGCCCGGCCACCGACGCGCCGCCCAGGCCGGGACACGAACGGGCGCGCCGACTCAAAGGCGCCCGCTACGCGCTGTGGAAAAACCCGGACGACCTCACCGAACGGCAGACCGAGAAGCTGGCCTGGATCGCCAAGACCGACACCCGACTCTACCGCGCATACCTGTTGAAAGAGGGCCTGCGGCATCTGTTCTCAGTCAAAGGACAGGACGGCAAAGACGCCCTCGACAAGTGGATCTCGTGGGCGCGGCGCTGCCGCATCCCGGTCTTCGTCGAGCTGGCCCGCCGCATCGTCAAGCACCGCATCACCATCGACGCCGCCCTCGACCACGGCCTATCCCAAGGGCTGATCGAATCCACCAACACCAAGATCCGCCTGCTCACCCGAATCGCGTTCGGATTCCACAATCCCGCCGCGCTGATCGCGCTGGCCATGCTCGCCCTCGGCGGCCACCGCCCCACCCTGCCCGGCCGCGGCTAACACCCCTCCACCAGGGCACCCCTCGGGTTTCCCCTCTCAGACGTCGCCGATTCTGCGCTACCCGCTCGTCGGTGTCCATGTCGTTCCGCCTCGCTGCGCTCGGGGGCTCCACATGGATACCTCCCACCCGGGCAGCGCTACAGGCAACTATCGCGGAAGGGAGCACAAACGAATTCAACCATCAGATCACGGCCCCGAATCGGCCCCATCCACCCACGGATACGTCAGGAGGGCCGCAATTCATGGGTTTTAGGTCACGCAGCGTTGGGGCTGCGTCCACGGGCACCTGTAATGCCGTGGACCGCGCGGGCTCTGAGCTGACTTCAGCTGCCGTGCTGAGAGCCCGACCGCAAAGCCGACGTGATCCTTGGGCATCACCCGCCAGCGCGCAAGCTGTTCGCCGGCCAGCAGTTCACGGCGCGATTTCGCCGCTAAATGCCCCATCGCGGAACGGAATTGCGGGAACAATGCCCGCAGCGCGGCCACCTTGGCGGGGTTAGCTGCCACAGTGTGGCGATACGCGGCGATCACCGGTCGAGCAGTCCCGCCGCGAGTTTCGGGTCGATCCCCAGCGCCGCGATCACGTCATCGGTCCGCCGGCGCGCCGACCGCGGCCCGTACACACGGGCAGCGAACCTGTAGATGATCGACACGAAGTCCTCGAGCAGGTCGGCTTTCTCCTCGGTGGCGGCGTCAGCGACCACGATACGGCGGCCCTGCAACCCGAGCAGAACCTCGAACCAGCCGAACCCCACGCGCGCCAGTCGATCCTTGCGCTCAACCACCAACGTGCCCCACGAGTCCTCCTTCAACAACGCCGTCAGCTTCGGCCGGGTGTCATTCACCCCGGGCGCGACTTCCTTGATAACAGCCACCACCGACAATCCCGCCGCATTCGCGAACGCGGTCATCCGCTGCGCCTGACGAGCCAGATCCTCGCGCTGCTTATGGGTGGAAACCCGGGCATACACGGCGGCTTTGCCGACCAGGGCGTGCTGGGGGTCAGGCACCACCACATGCCCCGAGTCATCGTGGCACGCGCCCGCAATCTTGCCCGCCCTATAGCGATTCCAGGCGGCACGCTATTTGATCCCGTTCCGGGCCGCGTACTCCGACAACGTCACGCCCAAATTATGTTCGGCGTCCCGTGCGCGTTCTCCGGCGGCAGGCCGACCGCGCGCAGTGCCCACTGCGGCTAGAGGCGCGCCGATGAATCCGCGTGTGCAGGTCCCTTCACGGTCATCGCCGCGAACGTCGTCAGCAACGCCGCCGCCGGCACGGCGTTGAGCACCCGATCCCGCGCCCGGATGTGCGCACCGACCGCCAGCACGAAATACAGTGTCAGCATCGCCGTTGTCAGTCTGGCCAGCCCCGGAAAGCGGAACACCGACAACAGACCGAGCGCGGCCGCCGCCTTGACCACCGGGAGAATCCACCGGATTCCCAGCGGAACCCTAAGATTATCAAGGACTTTGGTGATGTACGGCAGGGGGATCGCGCATGCCACCGCGTCACCGGCCTGAAAAGCAGCCAGCGCCACATAGGTTTTCGGAGACGTCAGCGCGCTCATGAGCCCACCTGCGGCGCCTCGATCACGCCGTCGGCCGGGGCGCGGGCCTCCGCCTCGGCCCTGGCGACCGCCTGCGCAATCGCCGGATCTGTCTGGGTGGTGAACCAGCCGGCAACCTCCTCGCTGTCATCCTCGGGCTTGGGCAGCTGATCCTCGCCCACCGGCGACGGCTGATACCGAAACACCCCGTCCTCGCCGGGTGTGCCCAGCAGCCTGACAAACCCGTGCAGCGCGGACCCGAAATCGCTGGGTATCACCCACACCTTGTTGGACTCACCCTGGGCCAGCTGCGGCAGAACCTGCAGGTACTGGTAGGCCAGCAGCTCGGGGGTGGGCCGCCCCGCCTTGATCGCGGCGAATACCTTCTCGATCGCCTTGGCCTGCCCCTGGGCCTGCAGATAGGCCGCGGCCCGCTCCCCTTGGGCCCGCAGCATCCGGGACTGCCGCTCGGCCTCGGCAGCCAGGATCGCGGCCTGCTTGGCGCCCTCGGCCGCCAGGATCTCCGCCTGCTTCTGCCCCTCGGCCTGCTTGATCGCCGACTCCCGGGTGCCTTCGGCGGTGAGGATCATCGCCCGCTTCTCCCGGTCGGCCTTCATCTGCTTTTCCATCGACGCCTGGATCGACGGCGGCGGGTCGATGGCCTTCAGCTCCACCCGCGCCACGCGCAAGCCCCACCGCCCGGTCGCCTCGTCGAGCACGCCGCGCAGCTGGCTGTTGATCACCTCACGTGAGGTCAGGGTCTGCTCCAGCGTCATCCCGCCGACCACGTTGCGCAGCGTGGTCGTGGTCAGCTGCTCGACGCCGACGATGTAGTTGCTGATCTCATATACCGCCGCCTGCGGATTGGTGACCTGAAAATAGACCACCGTGTCGATGTTGAGGGTCAGGTTGTCTTCGGTGATCACCGGCTGCGGCGGGAACGACACCACCCGCTCACGCAGGTCGACCCGGGCACGGATGCGGTCGATGAACGGCACCAGCAACGTCAGCTGGCCGCTGACCGTGCGGCTGTAGCGGCCCAGCCTTTCAATCACCGCGGCCTCGGCCTGTGGGATCAGCGCAATCGATTTGGCCACCACGATGACAGCGAAAATCACCAAGACAGCCAGCAACACCAAACCAGTAACCGTAGCGTGCACCGTGGTTTCCTCCTTGTTGCCGTTTCTTGCTGGGGTTGCTTGCTGTGCTTGTTGCCGTTTCTTGTTGCCGTTTCTTGCTGTCCATTCTTGCCGGGGTTGCTTGCCGCCATTCCGCGGCGCTAGGCGTTCTTCCAGACCACCGCGGTGGCGCCGTCGATGTGCATGACGGTCACCAGCTCACCGGGTTCATAGACGTCACCGTCGTTCAACGGCCGCGCCGTCCACACCTGGCCGTCGAGCCGCACTTGCCCTTCGTCGCGGGCGACCCGCCCGAGCACCAACGCGCTTTTGCCTTCCAGCGCCTTGACGCCGGTCAGGGTCTCACTCGCCGGGGTCAGCCGCCGCCGCAGCGCCGGGCGCACCAGCACGAGAAGCAGCACCGACACCACCAGGAACACCACCCCGTCGGCCCAGATCGGGGTTCCCAGCAGCCAGCTGCTGGCGGCGGCGGCCAGCGCACCGCCGCCAAGCATCAACAACGACATGTCCCCGGTCAGCGCCTCACCACCGGCCAGCCCCACCGCGAAGATCAGCCAGATCACGTCCGCGGGCATGCCGCCAGGATATCCTGTGAGCCGCCCGGATCGGGGTGAACAACTAGACTGCGAGATCATGTGGTGCCCCAGTGTCTCGCTGTCGGTGTGGGCCAACGCCTGGCTCGCCGGAAAGGCCGCTCCCGACGACGTTTTAGATGCGTTATCACGTTGGGCGCCAACACAATCGGTCACCGCTTACGACGCGGTCGCCGCGGGCCACACCGGGCTGCCGTGGCCGGATGTCGATGACGCAGGGGCGGTGTCGCTGCTGCAGACGCTGCGGACAGCCGCCGGGCGGTCGGCGCTATCCGCGCCATCGATAAGTGTGGTGCTGCCGGTGCCCGGCGATGTGCGCGGGCTTGCGGCGGGCACACAGTTCGAGCGCGACGCGCTGAGCGCCGGTGAAGCGGTGATCGTCAGCGACCCCGCCGACCCCACGGTGGCCGTCGGGCTGGTCCCCGAGTTTGGCGGCGCCGGCGCGGACCACGGCACCGACATCCCCGAACTGCGCGCGCTGTCCTGGACGGTGTACTCGCTGCCCGGCGCGCCGGTGCTCGACCAGCAGGGGCTGGGCGAGGCCGAATACGAGCTGCGCTCGGCGGTGCGCTCGGCCGCTGACACGCTGAGCGCCCTCGGCCTCACCCGCCCCGACGACCGGGCCGATCCGCGAACCCTGGTCACGCAGCTGCTGGAATCGTCTCGGCAGCACCGGATTCCTGACCACGCGCCGTCACGCGCGGTACGGGTGCTGGAGAATGCGGCACACGTTGAGGCGATCATCGCGGTCAGCTCCGGGCTGACTTCGGCGCCCGGCCTTACCGTCACCGCCGGGTGCGCGCCGATCCGCACGCTGTCGTCCTGGCAGGCGCAGATCACCGGCGAGGCGTTGCGGCCGCTGGTCGCCGTGGTGCGTTCGGCACGGATGGCCGCGGTCAGCGCTATCTTGCGCTCGGCCTGGCAGGGCTGACCGGCGACCCCCGGCTCTGCTGCGCCACGCAGTGCGGCGGTCGGCACGGCGCGCCGTTGATGCTGGCCCCGCAACCCGGGACGGGGTCGGGGCCGATCACCCGGACGGGCGCACGGCCGTAACGGAGTTCGTCGATCAGGTCTACGGCCAGCCGGGCGAGCCGCCGGTCGGCGTTGGGCGTGCTGGCCCGCGCGAACGCCATGCCGGCGTCCTCGGCACGTGCGCGCAGCTCATGGTCGAGATCCCACACCACCTCGATATGGTCGCCGACGAAGCCGATCGGGCACACGATGACGGCCTTGGTGCCGGCCAGCGTCGTGAGATGCTCGGCGGCGTCGGGCCCCAGCCACGGGATCTGCGGCGGCCCGGATCGGGACTGCCACACCAAATCGTAGTCGGCATATCCGGCTGCGGCGGCGACAAGTCTTGTGGCGTAAGCGACTTGGCGACTGTAAAGATGGGGGCCGAAGCTTTGGTCGTCGGCCACCGGGATCGAATGGGCGGTGAACACCAGCCGCGCGTCGCCACGCAGTTCGGGGGGTAGCGTGTCGGTCGCGGCAGCGACGGCACCCGCGAACATTTCGACGAACAGCGGATGGTCGAAGTAGGGGCGCAGCTTCACCAGCTCGGGAGCGCCCAGGCCGGCCAGCCGGCGGGCCCGCGCAATGTCCTCGACATACCGCGTGCAGCTGGAATACCCGCTGTACGCCGAGGTGGTGAACACCGCCGCGCGGCGAATCTCGTCGTCCCGCATGGTCGCAACGACATCCTCGACATAGGGTGCCCAGTTGCGGTTACCGAAATACACCGGCATGTCCGAACCGCGCTCGGCCAGCTCGGAGCGTATTTCAGCGACCAGCGCGCGGTTGATCGCGTTGACGGGTGACACCCCACCGAAATGCAGATAGTGCTGGGCCACCTCATCGAGGCGTTCGGCTGGCACGCCGCGGCCACGGGTAACGTTCTCCAGAAAAGGCCGTACCTGCTGCGGCCCTTCCGGCCCGCCGAAAGACAACAGCAAGACAGCGTCAAAGCACATGGAGCTCAAAGTAATTGAGTATGAGCACCGCCGTCGGCGTAGATGATGTCCCCGGTGGTGGCCGGCAGCCAGTCCGAGAGCACCGCGCAGACCGTCTTGGCGACCGGAGTCGCGTCCTTCATATCCCAGCCGATCGGCGCCCGCTGGTCCCAACCCTGTTCGAGCAAATGGATCTGGTCGCTGGCCTCGGCGCCGAGCACACCGCCAACGATCGCGGCCATGGCCAGCGTCCGGATCGGCCCGGCGGCAACAAGGTTCGAGCGCACTTTATACCGCCCGGCCTCGCGGGCAACGAACCGGTTCACCGATTCCAGCGCGCTTTTGGCGACCGTCATCCAGTTGTAGGCCGGCATCGCCCGGCTGGGGTCGAAATCCATGCCCACGATGGCGCCACCCGGACGCATGATCGGCAGCAGCGCCTTGGCCAGCGACGCATACGAGTACGCGGAGATGTGAATGCCCTTGGCGACGTCCTCGAACGGTGCGTCCAGGAACGGCGAAAAGCCCATTCCGCTTGGCGGCATGTACCCGATGGAGTGCACCACGCCGTCGAGCTGATTGCCCTCGCCGATGACCTCGATCACCCGCTCGGCCAGCGTGGCCAGATGGCTTTCGTTTTGCACGTCGAGCTCCAGCAGCGGCGGCTTCTGCGGGAGCCGGCTGAGAATGCGGTCGATCAGCCGCAGCCGCTGATACCCGGTGCACACCAGCTGCGCGCCCTGCTCCTGGGCCACCCGGGCGATGTGAAACGCGATCGACGCGTCGGTGATGATCCCGGTGACCAGAATCCGCTTGCCTTCCAGCAGTCCTGCCATTTCCGTCCTTGGTTGTGCCGTGGTTGTGCCGTGGCTGCCCCGAGAGGGCCTAGTGGCCCATCCCGGCCCCACCGTCGACGGGGATCACCGCGCCGGAGATGTAGGCGGCGTCTTCGGAGGCCAAAAAGCTGACGACACCGGCGACCTCCTCGGGGGTGCCGATACGGCCCAACGGGATCGCCTGCTGGGCCATTTCCTGGTATTTGGGGTCCATGGCCCGGGTCATTTCGGTGTCGATGAAGCCGGGCGCCACCACGTTGGCGGTGATGGACCGCGACCCCAGCTCGCGGGTCAGCGAGCGGGCCATCCCGACCAGCCCCGCCTTGGATGCCGCGTAGTTGGCCTGGCCGGGCAGCCCGGTGAGCCCGACGACCGATCCCATGAAGATGAAGCGGCCGAACCGCTTCTTGACCATGTTGCGCGACGCCCGCTTGGCGACCCGGAACACACCGGTCAGGTTGGCGTCGATGACCTTTTGGAACTGCTCCTCGCTCATCCGCATGATCAGCATGTCGGAGGTGATGCCGGCGTTGGCCACCAGCACCTCCACCGGGCCCTGATGCTCCTCGACGGCGGTGAACGCGGCGTCGACGGCGTCGTAGCTGGTGACATCGCATTCGACGCCGAAGAGCCCGTCGGGGGCGCCGGAGGCCCGGTGGGTGACCGCCACCCGGTGCCCGTCGGCGGCCAGCCGGCGCGCCACCGCGAGCCCGATGCCCCGGTTTCCGCCGGTGACCAGCACCGAGCGGGACACGAATGCGGGCTTGCCCGCGTTCGGGGTACTCGCGGTGGCGACGGGGGCTTCGGTGGCTTTCTCGGTAGCCGTGTCAGTCACCCCGCCAACTTATCGCCTGAGCGGGGCCACGCCGAAATCGTGTGCCGCATTCCGGGCGGCGGCGCCGAGGCGGCGCCGCGCGCGGGCGCGCTCCCGCTACGCGGGCAGCCGCCGGTTGATCAGCAACGCCGCCAGCCCGGCCAGCGCCAGCACCAGCGAGCCCAGCCGCAGCCAGCCGATGCTGGCGTCGCCCTTGATGGTCTCGTAGCCGATCTGCTGCTGCAGGTTCGCGTAGACCTGCTTGAGCTCCTGCAGGTTGGAGGCGTTGTAGGCCTGCCCTCCCGAGAGCTCGGCGACCTTTTTCATCGTGGTGTCATCGACCGGCACGGGCTGGCGCTGGCCGTTGATCTCCACGAAGCCGTAGGGGGTGCCGAACGAGATCGTCGAGATCGGCACGCCCTGGTCCTTGGCGGTGCGGGCCGCGGTGAAGGCCCCCTTGGGGTTGTCCGGGTTGGTCGGCACGGTTTCCTTGCCGTCGGAGAACAGCACGATGCGTGCCGGCGGCGGGGTGTCGCCGCCGCCGATCACCGCGCCCACCGTGGCGATGGCCTGAAGCGCGGTGAAGATGGCCTCACCGGTAGCGGTGCGGTCGGCGAACTGCAGCTTGTCGAGTGCGGCTTTGACCGCCTCCCGGTTGGTCGTGGGTTGCACCAGCACCGTCGCGGTGCCGGCATAGGAGATCAACCCGAGGTTGATGCCCGGAGTCAGCTCGCCGGCGAAGTCCTTGGCCGCGACCTCCGCGGCGACCATCCGGTTGGGCTCCACATCGGTGGCGCGCATTGACTGCGACACGTCGATCACCAGCATGACCACCGCGCGGTTGCGGGGAATCCGGATGTCGTGCGTCGGCCCCGCCATCGCGATCGTCAACAGCAGCAACGATGACACCAGCAGCGTCGCCGGCAGGTGACGCCACCGGCTGGGCCGATTGGGCGCGACGCTGTCCAGCAACTCCATGTTGGCGAACCGCAGCATCCGCCGGTGCCGCGCCACCTGCATGATGATGTACAACGCCACCAGTGCGAGAACGACCAGCAGAAACAGGAAAAACCACGGGTGCTCGAAACCGGACAGCGTCATGGGCCCGAGCAGCGGCAGCGTCATGCCCCGCCCATCGTGTCTGCCATGCCCGTCGGCGTCACCGGTGACCCGTCGGTGCCCCGGGGCGGCGATGTCGGCCGCGCGGTCATCCCCGCCCCCCGGTGCCCCGGGAGCGGGGAGCCGGCCGGGAAATCCGCGCCATCATTGCCGGCCCGCCAGTGCCCCGCGACGGCGGGACACGACGAAGCGGACGATGTCGGCGAGCCAGTCGCGGTCGGTGCGCAGTGACAGCAGCGGCGCCCCGCAACCGCGGAACGTGTGCTTGACGTCGGCGCGGTGCGCGGCCGCCGCCCGGGCGAAATCCTCGCGCAGCTGGGGGTCGATGGTGAACTCGCGAACCACCCCGGACTCGGCGTCCTGCAAGACGACGTCGCCGACATCGGGCAGCTCGACATCGCGGGGATCGAGCACCTCGATACCCAGGACCTCGTGACGGCCCGCGATCGCGCGCAGCGGCCGGGTCCAGTTGATCGGGCCGAGGAAATCGCTGATGATCACCGCCATCCCGCGGCGGCGCTGCGGCCGGCGCAGCGCGTCGATGGCCACCGCCAGATCCCCGCGCACCCCGACCGGCGCCCTGGGAGTGGTCGCGATCGTGCGAAGCAGCGTCTGCTGGTGCATGCGCCCGGAGCGCGCCGGAACCCGGGTCATCGTGGCTCCGGTGGCGATCAGGGCGCCCAGCCGGTTGCCGCCGCCACTGTTGAGGTAGGTGATCGCGGCCGCGGCCGCCACCGCCAGGTCGCGTTTCTCGCAGACCGTGGTGCCGAAGTCCAGGCTGGCCGACATGTCGACCACCAGCCAGGTTTCCAGCTCACGGTCGGCGATCATCTGCCGGACATGAGGATGGGTGGTGCGCGCGGTGACCGCCCAGTCCATCCGGCGGACGTCATCACCGGGCTGATACAGGCGCGACTCCCCGGGCTCGGTGCCCGGCCCCGGGATCAGGCCCTGATAATCGCCGTGCAGCATTCCGTCGAGCTTGCGCTTGACCGTCAGCTCGAGGGTGCGCAACGCGGCCGTGAGCTTCGGGTCGTCGATCTCGCCGCGAAGCATTGACGGCGGATGCACCACCGCCGGCGTTTTGGATTCCGTCACCGACCGCCAGCCACCCCAGCGGCCTGCATCACCGGAGACACCGCATGGCCTTGCTGCGGAACCGCATTCACTTGGGGCAGCGCAACCGTCTGCAACACCCGGTTGATGACGATCTCCGGCGAGATTTCGTCTGCGAGCGCGTCATAGGTCAGCACCAGCCGGTGGCGCAGCACGTCGGGGATGACGTCGATGACGTCTTGCGGGATCACGTAGTCGCGGCCCCGCACCAGCGCCAGCGAACGCGACGCGGCGATGATCCCCAGCGAGGCGCGCGGGGAGGCGCCAAAGGCCACCCAGCTCTTGACATCGTTCATGCCGAGCTGCTCGGGCTGGCGGGTAGCGAACACGACGCGCACCACGTAGTCGACCAGCGCATGGTGGACGAAGTTGTTGGCCGCCAGCTCCTGCAGCCGCAACAAGTCGCCGGTGTTGAGGATCTGCTTGGGTTGCGGTGGGGTGACGCCCATCCGGTAGATGATCTCGCGCTCTTCTTCGGCCGAGGGATAGCCGACGTTGATCTTGAACAGGAAACGGTCTCGCTGGGCTTCCGGCAGCGGGTAGACGCCTTCGTGCTCGATCGGGTTCTGCGTGGCCATGACCAGGAACGGATTGGGCATCGGGAAGGTCTTGCCGCCGATGGACACGTGGCGTTCCTGCATCACCTCCAGCAGCGCCGATTGCACCTTGGCCGGGGCCCGGTTGATCTCGTCGGCCAGCAGGAAGTTGACCACCACCGGACCGAGCTCGGTGTCGAACTCCTCCTTGCCCTGCCGGTAAATGCGGGTGCCGATGATATCGGTAGGCACCAGGTCCGGGGTGAACTGGATTCGCGCGAACGTCCCGCCCACGACCCGGGCGAAGGTCTCCACCGCCAGCGTCTTGGCCACCCCGGGGACACCCTCGAGCAGCACGTGACCTTTGGACAACAAACCGACCAGCATCCGCTCGACGAGCTGGTCCTGACCGACGATGATCCGCTTGACCTCGAAGACGGCCCGCTCCAGGGTGTGCACCTCACTGGCCAGCCCGTTGCCGCCGCCGGGAACCCCGTGCGCCGGGGGGGCCGACGGCCCACCCTGGCCGGAATATCCACTGGCGCCCGGGGCCAGCCCACCTGCTGATGTCATCGGCTACTACCTTCCACGGCTCGACCTACACAGCACTGCCGGACACGCCTGCCGACACGATGCTCCCGCGGCGCAGCGGCGCGCCCTCGTTCAACTATTCCAGGCGTCTGTGATTCCGTCGACGCGACGCCCGCGAGCACCGGCGGGCCACCCGGTGTTGCCCCGGACAATCATGGGTGCTCCCACCCGCCCCCGGGCTCAATACTCGATGATCCGGGTGACATACGGGGTCATTCCGGCGGTGCGCACCGGGCTGATGACCACCTTACCGGCGATGCTGGACGCCTCTAACATCTGGCCGCCGCCCAGGTACATGGTGACGTGCTGGGTGCCGCCCGGCCCATAAAAGATCAGGTCGCCGCGCTTGGCCAGCGACGGCAGCACATGCCGGCCCGCGTTGTACTGGTCGCCGGAAAACCTGGGGATCAGCACCCCGACCCCCGCGAACGCGTACCGGGTCAAACCCGAGCAGTCGAAGCCGACGGTGTCGGCGCCGGAATCCACCCCCTTGCTCGGCCCCTGCAGGCTGCCGCCGCCCCAGGAATACGGCACCCCCAGCTGCGAGATCCCGCGTTTGATCACGTACTCGACAGCCTGCCGGCCGTACACCCGCGGGATCCTAGCCGGGCTGGTGCTGGTGGCCGCGGTGGTGCCGCCGATGTTCAGGCCGAGGCCGCTCAGGAACTTTCGGCCCAGATCCAGGGTGGTCTGCGTCGCCTGGGCGGTGGCCGCCATCGAGGCGCTGGCGATGGCCACCGGATCCCCCGGAGCACCCGCGCTGGGCACCGCCGGCAACGTGGGATCCCAGGCGCCGTCGTCGGCGGCCGCGGGACCCGCCAACCCGATCAGCACGGCAACCGCCACCAGCGGGGGCAGGGCCCGGTTAATCAGGGCCCGGTTAATCAGTGCCCGGGTGATCAGGGCCCGGTTAATCAGGCGAAAACTCTTGTGGCCCATAGGTATCCCGACGTCAGAATTCGATGTAGCGGACTACGTAGGGCGTCATGCCGCTGGTGCGCACCGGAGCCACCCGCACCGGCACCCCGGTGTCGAACGCCTCGAGCATCTGGTTGTTGCCCAGGTAGAGCGTCACGTGCTGGCTGCCGCCGGGACCGTAGAAGATGACATCGCCGCGGCGCATCTGCGCGGACGGAATCTTGCGGCCGAGGTTGTATTGGTCGCCCGAGTAGTGCGGCAATTTGATGCCCACCCCGGCGAACGAATACAGGATCAGACCCGAGCAGTCGAAGCCGACCGTGTTGGCGCCGGAGCCGATGCCCCGACTGGGGCCGGCCGCATTGCCGCCACCCCAGGAATACGGCACGCCGATCTGCGACATCCCGCGGCGGATCACATATTCGGAAGCCTGCCGGCCGTACACCCGGGGGATGCGCCCGTTGGTGAACCCGGGGTCGGGGGTGTTGGGCTTGATCAGGCCCACCGACTGCAGAAACTTGCGCCCCATGTCGGCGGTGACCTGCGATGAGGTAGCCGAAATGCCCAAAACGGTGTTGATAATCGCGACCGGGTCGCCGGGGACGTTTGCGCTGGGCACCGCTGGCAGCGTCGGATCCCAGCCGGTATCCCATTGGCCAGCGCGGTGATCGGGCGGCGCAGCCACGCCCGGGGACGCGGGATCCCACCGGTCGGACGCGAGCGGGCCACCCGCGCCGCGTGCCGGCGCCGCCCAGTTGCGGGCCGCCGCGAGTCGGGCCTGGGCGGCGCGACGTTCGGCGGCCAGGCGGTCGATCTCCTTTTGCTGCTCGCCGAATTTGCGCTGGGCGGCGATCAGCGCGGCGACCGCCGCGTCCTGGCTGGCCTGGGCGTCCGCGACGGCCTTGTCGGCTTTCTGCTTGGCCAGCCGCGCCGTCGACTCCCTATTGACCTGCTCGGTGCGGGCCCGCTGCAGCTCCGCCATCACCCGCCGGGAACTGGCCGCCAGCGTCTGCCCGGCACTCGCGGTGGCGATGACGTCATCAGGGGTGGCCGCGATCAGAGAGCGGTCGGAAGGCCCATTGACGTACCGGGCCGCCGCGAAGGTGTCGAACCGACGCTGGGCCGCCGCGATCGCCGCGTCGGCGTCTTTGACCCCCTGTTGGCTGACCTCCAGGTCGTGCCGTGCGGCGGCGGCGTTGTCCCGCGCGGTTTGGACGTCGACCAGGGCCTTGTTGACGTGTTCCTGCTCGGCTTGAATGGCGGCGCCGATGGTCTGCAGCCGCTGGTCGGCCTCGGCGACCGCGGCGATCAGTGTGGCCAGGGTGTCGGGGCCGGCGCCGGGGTCGGCGCCGGCCGGTCCCGACACACCCGCCAACACGGCCACACTCAGGGCACATGACAACGCGGTCCGCGCGAGCCCGGCGGCCAGCTGCGCAGCAGAGCCGCGGCACGTGGGTCTCATTCGACTCAGATCTCCTCTGGCTCAACCCGAACGGACGGCGCCGGCCCCAGTCGTCACTGGAAGCGCGAATTGAACACAAGCATCACTAGAGACCGTACGTCACAGCTGACGCAAAGGAAACTTCTGTCACAAACCCAGGCCGGTTAGTGCACGGCCTGTGACCAAACGGTGACCTGGCGCTGCGGGACGCCAGCGATCAGAGGTCCGCCGGCGGGTCCGCCGCCACCGTTGCGGTGCCGTCGCCGTCGGCTGCGAGTGCCGCGCGCCTGCCGCGCACCTGCAGGATTCTGGTGCCCACCGCGGCGGCGAGCACCACGACCAGCAGCACGATGGTCAATGCGGTCCAGGGAAACTCCGGAGCGTTCAGCTCGTTCAGGAAATTCTGCGCGGAAACGACCGGGTTGCCGGTTTTGGAGATGTCTTCCCCGGCCTCCAGCGTGACCCGGGGGAACTGGGTGCTGTAGGTGCCGACGTAGGACGGGCTGAGCACCAAGACGGTGGTGTCTTTGTAGTCGGCGCCCACCACGGTGGCGATGTCGCGCAGCGGCGTATCGATCGGAGGATTGTGGTCAAGTACCACGATTTTGAGGTTGATGCCGTCATTGCGGGCGTCGGCGACCACGTGCAGCAGCCCCGGCCGGAGGGCCGGTGGCGCGCTCACGCCGTCCGCCGCCACCTGGGCTTTAATCGCAGGCATGTCCACGTCCGGCGGGATGTAGCCCGGCAGGAAGGGGATGATCTGCGGTCCCGAGAGCGGGACGAATGAAGTGTGCCCGGTCATCGCGTCCTTCTTGGGAGAACTCGGCTGTCTGCAAGCACGGTACGCGACCGCGCGCCACACGGTGAAACACCGCGCGCAACGCGACGACACCGGGGTTTTCCGCAACAGCTGACAACCACCGCAAAGCAGCACGAACGTACTGTTAAGGTGGGGTGACGCTTGACCAAGGCCCGCCGACGGCAGCGCAAATCCGGGAGATTCGAGATGAGTACCAAAGATTCGGTGAATTCGTTCGGGGCCCGCGCAACGTTCAGCATCGGGGACAACAGCTATCAGATCTACCGGCTGGATGCCGTTCCCGGCCTTGCGAGACTGCCTTATAGCCTCAAGGTCCTCGCGGAGAACCTGCTGCGCAACGAGGACGGCAGCAACATCACCAGGACCCACATCGAGGCCCTCGCGAACTGGGATCCCACAGCGAAGCCCAGCGTCGAAATCCAGTACACCCCCGCGCGGGTGGTGATGCAGGACTTCACCGGTGTGCCGTGCATCGTCGACTTGGCCACCATGCGTGAGGCCATCGCCGACCTGGGCGGTGATCCGGCGAAGGTCAACCCGCTAGCCCCGGCTGACCTGGTGATCGACCACTCGGTGATCGCCGACTTCTACGGCCGCGCCGACGCGTTCGAGCGCAATGTCGCGCTGGAGTATCAGCGCAACGCCGAACGCTACCAGTTCTTGCGTTGGGGGCAAGGCGCTTTCCGCGATTTCAAGGTGGTGCCACCGGGCACCGGGATCGTGCATCAGGTCAACATCGAATACCTGGCCCAGGTCGTGATGGCCCGCCACGGAGCGGCCTACCCGGATACGTGCGTGGGCACCGACTCGCACACCACGATGGTCAACGGGCTCGGCGTTTTGGGCTGGGGTGTCGGGGGCATCGAGGCCGAGGCCGCGATGCTGGGCCAGCCGGTGTCGATGCTGATCCCGCAAGTGGTCGGCTTGAAGCTGACCGGCGAGATCCAGCCGGGTGTGACGGCCACCGACGTCGTGCTCACCGTCACCGAGATGCTGCGAAAGCATGGCGTGGTGGGTAAGTTCGTCGAATTCTACGGTGAGGCCGTGTGCCGTGTCCCGCTGGCGAACCGGGCGACCCTGGGCAACATGAGCCCCGAATTCGGTTGCACCGCCGCGATTTTCCCGATAGATCAGGAGACCATCGACTACCTGCGGTTAACCGGCCGAAGCGAGGAACAGCTGGCGCTGGTGGAGGCTTATGCCAAAGAGCAGGGCATGTGGCACGACCCCGCGCATGAGCCGGAGTTTTCCGAATATCTCGAGTTGAACCTATCGGAGGTAGTGCCCTCGATCGCTGGGCCGAAGCGTCCGCAGGACCGCATCGCGCTGTCCGAGGCGAAGAGCACCTTCCGCCAGCAGATTCGCAACTACGTCGGTGAGCCGCGCCGCGAGGAACCCCATTCCAAGCTCGACGAGCTGGTCGAGGAAACCTTCCCGGCCAGCGACCCGGGTCAGCTGACCTTCGCCGACGACAATGGCGGCCCCGTGCCGTCGGCGGCGGGGAACGGGCCCGCCCGCCCGAGCAACCCGGTGCCGGTGCGCTCCGCCGGGCTCGGCGAGTTCGTGCTGGACCATGGTGCGGTGGTGATCGCCGCGATCACCTCGTGCACCAACACCTCCAACCCGGAGGTGATGATGGGGGCGGCGCTGCTGGCCCGCAACGCCGTCGAAAAGGGCCTGGCCTCCAAGCCCTGGGTGAAAACCTCGCTGGCGCCTGGATCGCAGGTGGTTCATGACTACTACGACAAGGCCGGCCTGTGGCCCTATCTGGAGAAACTCGGCTTCTACCTGGTCGGCTACGGCTGCACCACCTGCATCGGTAACTCCGGCCCGCTGCCCGAGGAGATCTCGAAGGCGGTCAACGACAACGACCTTGCGGTGGCTGCGGTGCTGTCGGGTAACCGCAACTTCGAGGGCCGCATCAACCCCGACGTGAAAATGAACTACCTGGCGTCACCGCCGCTGGTGATCGCCTATGCCCTGGCCGGCACGATGGACTTCGACTTCGAGGCCGAGCCGCTGGGCCGCGACGCCGACGGCAATGACGTTTATCTGCGCGACATCTGGCCATCGCAGAAGGACGTCTCCGACGCCATCGCGTCGGCGATCAACCGGCAGATGTACACCGCGAACTACGCCGACGTGTTCAAGGGCGACGAGCGCTGGCGCACCTTGCCGACACCGGCCGGCACCACCTTTGCGTGGGATCCGGCTTCGACCTATGTGCGCAAGCCACCGTACTTCGACGGGATGGCCGCCGAACCCCAACCGGTCACCGACATCCTGGGCGCGCGGGTACTGGCGCTGCTAGGCGATTCGGTGACCACCGACCACATTTCGCCGGCGGGCGCCATCAAGCCGGGCACCCCCGCGGCACAGTACCTCGACGCTCATGGGGTGGCCCGCAAGGATTACAACTCCTACGGATCACGCCGAGGCAACCACGAGGTGATGATCCGCGGCACCTTCGGCAATATCCGGCTGCGTAACCTGCTGCTTGATCCCATCGCCCCAGGAGTCACCGGCGGCTACACCCGCGATTTCACGCACCAGGGCGGGCTGCAGGCTTTCATCTATGACGCAGCGCAAAACTATGCCGCTCAAGGCATTCCGCTGATTGTTCTGGGCGGCAAGGAGTATGGCTCGGGGTCATCGCGGGACTGGGCGGCCAAGGGCACCCGGTTGTTGGGGGTGCGGGCGGTGATCGCCGAGTCATTCGAGCGCATCCACCGCTCCAACCTGATCGGCATGGGCGTCATCCCCCTGCAATTCCCCGAAGGCCAGTCGGCGCGATCGTTGGGGTTGGACGGCACCGAGGTGTTCGACATCACCGGCATCGGGGAACTAAACACCGGCAAAATCCCGAAGACGGTGCACGTCACCGCCGGCAAGAGCGCAGGCAAGCCGGTCGAGTTCGACGCGGTGGTGCGCATCGACACCCCCGGTGAGGCCGACTATTACCGCAACGGCGGGATCTTGCAGTTCGTGCTGCGCAACATGCTCAAGGCTGGCTAGCCTCCGGCCAACCCCCGGCCAGCGCGGTGACGATTGTGCCCCGGGTCCGTGGCGGCGTGCGCGGCGGGACCCACAGTTGTACGCCGCCGTCGTGGACCTGGTGGAACACTCGGCGCGGCACCGGTGAATCGCGGCGTTAGCGCACTCGCCTGCGGTGGTTGGGTCCCCCTCGGCTGCGCATCGTGGTGCCCGATTCCCGCAGCATGCTGTGAATGGATCCGTATGATCTGCCGGTCGACGCCGCCAGCTTGCGGATGCTGGCCCCGCCCTCGTAGGCGGTGCGCAACTCGCCCAGCAACTGCTCGCGTGTCTTCTTCGATTTCCTCATCTGGCGCCTCCCGCGATGCCAAGACCCCGGTGTGGCTAGCCTAGGGAAGCCACCGCCGGGCGCGCGCCCGTTTCACCGAAAACGCTTGCGGCTCCACGGGGCCGAGCGGCCTGGCGATCGGCGACCCCGCGTTTCGCGTTATCAGACCGCCCCGTTTCGCGGTGTCAGGCCAGCTGGATCAGATCCCGGTACTCCTCAGACCAATGGTCTTCGGTGCCGTCGGGCAGCAGCACGACGCGCTGCGGGTGAAGCGCCTCGGCCGCCCCCGGGTCGTGCGTCACCAGCACCACCGCTCCCGCGTAGCTGCGCAGTGCGTCGAGCACCCGCTCCCGAGACGCGGGATCGAGATTGTTGGTCGGCTCGTCAAGCAACAACACGTTCGCGGTGGAGGCCACCAATCCGGCCAAAGCCAGCCGGGTCTTTTCCCCGCCGGAGAGCGTGCCGGCCGGTTGGTCGAGCTGCGGACCGCTGAACATAAACGCCCCGAGCAGGCCGCGCAGGTCCTGCTCACCGGATCTCGGCGCCATGTGGACGATGTTCTGCCATACCGTCGCATCGTCGTCGAGGGTGTCGTGCTCTTGCGCGAAATAGCCCAGTTTCACCCCATGGCCGGGCTCAAGTGTGCCGGCGGTCGGCTTTTCGACACCGGCCAGCAGCCGCAGCAGGGTCGTCTTGCCGGCACCGTTGAAACCGAGCACCACCACCCGCGAGCCCCTATCGATCGCCAGGTCCACCCCGGCGAACACTTCCAGGGATCCGTAGGTCTTGGTCAGGCCCTTGGCCACCAACGGCGTGCGCCCGCACGGCGCCGGGGTGGGAAACTTGATCCGGGCCACCTTCTCGGCCGGTTGCTCCTCGTCGAGAGCGGCCATCATGCGGTTAGCGCGTCGCAACATGTTCTGGGCTGCAACCGCTTTGGTGGCCTTTGCGCCCAGCTTGGCGGCCTGAGCACGCAGCGCGGCGGCCTTGCGTTCGGCGTTGACGCGCTCCCGGCGGCGACGCTGCTCGTCGGTGGCGCGGGCATCAAGGTATTTTTGCCAGGTCATGTTGTAGACGTCGACCTCGCCGCGCGCCGCGTCTAAGAACCACACCCGGTTGACCACCTCGGCCAGCAGCTCGACGTTGTGGCTGACCAGCACCAGCCCGCCGGTGTGTGCCCGCAGGAAATCCCGCAGCCAGCCCAGCGAATCGGTGTCGAGGTGGTTCGTCGGCTCGTCGAGCAGCAGCGTGGTCGACGATCCCGGGCCGCTGCTGCCGGCGGCGGCGAAAAGGATGCGCGCCAGCTCCACCCGGCGGCGCTGACCACCCGAGAGGGTACGCAGCGGCTGAGCCAGCACCCGTTGGGGCAGACCAAGATTCGCGCAGATGCGCGCGGCCTCGTTCTCGGCGCCGTAACCGCCCAGGGCCGCGAAGCGCTCCTCGAGCTCGCCGTAGCGACGGATCGCGCGGTCGAGGTCGTCGTCGCCGGCGACCTCGGCCATCAACGCCTGCTGCTTTTCCATCTCGGTGAGCAGTGCGTCCAATCCGCGGGCCGAGAGCACCCGGTCGCGCGCCAGCACCTCCAGGTTGCCCTCTTTAGGATCCTGTGGCAGATAACCGATTTCGCCGTTGCGAAGTACCGTGCCGGCATACGGCTGGCTTTCGCCCGCGAGGATCCGCAGCGTGGTGGTCTTGCCGGCGCCATTGCGCCCGACCAGCCCGATGCGGTCACCGGGCTGAACGCGCAGACCGGAACCGCTAACGGAGAGCAACGTGCGGGCTCCGGCGCGGACCTCAAGGTCCGTTGCCGTGATCACGGTCACCCTCCTGTTCGCCTAGTGCCTCACCGACGCACACCCGGGGCTCGGGTTGGCCGCGCGGCTACCGCCGCCTCGACGGTGGCCGCGTGCGAACGCAGGCCCGGCGTCCGCGTGCATGTGCCCCCAGATTAGCGGCGTCTGGGCCGCGGTTGCGCGATCAGGGTTGCTCGCCGGTGGCGTCCGCGGCGTCGACGTCAAATGCCTTGACCCGCTGCACCAGCTCCTCCAGGGCGGCCGGCGGCAAGGCCCCGGCCTGGTTGAACACCAGCCGGCCCTTCTTGAACGCCATCAGCGTCGGGATGGCCCGGATCCGGGCGGCCGCCGCCAATTGCTGTTCGGCTTCGGTGTCGACCTTGGCGTGCACCACGTCGGGATGCTTCTCCGACGACGCCTGAAACGTCGGGGCGAAGGCGCGGCACGGCCCGCACCAGGACGCCCAGAAATCGACGAGCACGATGTCGTTGCCGGTGATGGTGTCGTTGAACCGCTCAGCGGTGAGATCTACGGTAGTCACCCCTAGCCCAACGCGGCGAGCTGCCGTGCTTGTTCCCCGCGCTGCCCACCGATTGCCGAACCTGCTGGCTGGGTCCGTCCGCCGGTCGTGGCCGGCGGACGCGGGGTGCGCCGAGCCGTGCTCCCGGCCGGCCCGCGGTGCGGCGCCGCCGCGGCGCGCCAGGCGCCGTTGGTCAGCAGGCGCAGACCGTTGAGAGCGACCAGCACGGTGGATCCCTCGTGACCGGCCACACCCAGCGGCAGTGGCAGGTACCCCAGCAGGTCCCAGGCCACCAGCGCGGCGATGACGGCGGCCGCGATGGCCAGGTTCGCGATCACGACTCGACGGGCACGGCGCGCCAGCGCGATGATCGTCGGGATGGTGTGCAGTTCGTCGCGAACCGTCACCCCGTCGGCGGTCTGCAGCGCGAGGTCCGAGCCGGCGGCGCCCATCGCGATGGCGGCGTAGGCCGCGGCCATGGCCGGAGCGTCGTTGACGCCATCGCCGACGACGAGCACCCGGTGGCCCCCGGACTGCAGCTCCCGGACCGCGTCGACCTTCTGCTCGGGCAGCAACGCCGCGCGCACCTCGCTAATGCCGGCGTGGCGGGCGGCGTGGGTCGCTGCGCGAGAGTTGTCACCGGTGAGCAGCACCGGCGAGCGGGCGGTCAGGGCCCGCAGCGCCGCGACGGCCCCAGCGGCCTCGGGGCGGATCTGGTCGGAAAGCCCCAGCACGCCGGCCGGACTCCCATCCACCAGCACCACGACGGCGGTGGCCCCCTCCTCCTGGATCCGCGCCAGCTGCGGAATCAGTGGCCCGCGGTAGCTGTGCGGGCTGCACAACTCGACGAGGGCCGGTCCGACGACAGCTCGGACCCCACGGCCCGGCAGGGCGCGAAATTGCGCCGCCGGTGGAATCGCGACACCGCGCGACCGGGCGGCATCCACGATCGCCCGCCCGAGCGGGTGTTCGCTGGATTGTTCTGCGGCGGCGGCCAACTGCAGCAGCCGCTTCCCGTCGATGCGATCGGGATCCAGCGACTCGACGGTGGTCAGCCGCGGCACACCGCAGGTCAGGGTTCCGGTTTTGTCCAGCGCGACGATGCTGATGCCGGCGAGGCGTTCAACGACGACGGCGGATTTGACCAAGACCCCGTGGCGGCCGGCGTTGGCGATGGCCGACAGCAGCGGCGGCATGGTGGCCAGCACCACCGCGCAGGGAGAGGCCACGATCATGAACGTGATAGCGCGCAGCAACGCCGAGTCCAGCCGGGCGCCGCAGAGCAGCGCACCGGTAACCAGGGCCAGAGTGGCCACCACCACGCCGACGGAGTAGCGCCGTTCCAGCCGCTCGATGAAGAGCTGGGTTTTGGCCTTGGTGGCCGAGGCGTGGGTCACCAGTGCGACAATGCGGGCGACAACCGTCTGCGTCGGGTCGCGAGTGACCAGCACCTGAAGCGCCCCCGATCCGTTTAACGTTCCGGCGAACACCTCATCGCCGGGGGCCTTTATCACCGGCAGGGATTCCCCGGTGATCGAAGATTGGTCGACCTCAGAGGATCCGGAGACCACGATGCCGTCGGCGGAGATGCGCTCGCCCGGACGCACCAGCACCCGGTCACCCACCACCAGCTCGGCGGCGGCCACTCCCCTCTGGTGGCCGCCGCCGTCGATCACGACGGCCCGGTCCGGCGCCAGGTCCAGCAGACCCCTGACCGAGTGCGCCGTCCGTTTGGTGGCGATGTCTTCGAGGGCCCCGGAGGTGGCGAAGATGACGATCAGCAGCGCGCCGTCATCGACCTGCCCGACCGCGGCCGCGGCGATAGCGGCGAGAACCATCAACAGATCCACATCGAAGGTTTTGTGGCGCAACGCCCGTAGCCCACTCCGCGCCGGCTGCCACCCGCCGCTGACGTAACAACCGAGATACAGTGCCCACCAGACGATGGGGGGTGCCCCGGCAAACTGAGCGCCCAGCCCGGGCACAAACAGGGCCAGCGCGCCCAGCGCCCACCACACCGAACCCGTCGGCCGCGGCAACAGGGGCCGCCCGCTGACTCGCCGGGTGCCGTTTCGGACCCGTCCCCCGAGCGCGATCCCGGTCATCCAACGCCCTCCTCGGGATAGTCGGCACTGATGGCAGTATAAATGTATACATGTCGAGGTCAACATCTCTTTTCGGCATCGGTCGTTGTGTGGTTGAATTTGGAGGTGGCACATGACATGGACAGCCGCACCGAGCCGCTGCTGACGGACCCCATCGCCGCCGGCAAGGTGGCCGAAACCCTCCAGGCGCTGGCCTCGCCGACGCGGCTACGCATCCTCACCCGGCTGCGGCAATCGCCGTGCTCGGTGACCGAGCTGGCGGCCGCGGTCGGAATGGAGCAACCCGCCGTGTCCCATCAACTCCGCCTGCTGCGCAACCTGGGCTTGGTGGCCGGCGATCGCAGCGGGCGCAACATCGTCTACCGGCTCTACGACAACCACGTCGCCGCGCTGCTCGACGAGGCGGTCTATCACAGCGAGCACCTCCGCCTGGGTGTCAGTGACACGTTTCCCCACCCGATCAACCCCACCAGGCAGGGACGATCCGGATACCGCCGGGAACAATCCGTTCGCCGCTAATCTCGCCGCCTGATTTCGAAACCTACTGCCACGCTGGGATATTCACTGCTTACCCGACTCGATGCGCGTGCCGGGGTTACGCCGGCGTAGGTTACGGTTCCGTCAGCGTAGGTTACGGTTGCGTATCTTATTGTCGGTGCTACACACTGTGATGAAGCGTTGCAAGTGATTTGGCGGATAGTTTTGCGGGGAAGGAAAACCGTGGGGCACTACATCGCCAACGTGCGTGATCTGCAGTTCAACCTCTTCGAGGTCCTCGACATCGGCAGGGTCCTCGGCGTGGGCCGCTACCGCGATCTGGATGTTGACATGGCGCACACCATGCTTGGCGAAGCCGCTCGTTTTGCCGAGGGTCCGGTCGCCGAGTCGTTCGCCGAGGCCGACCGTCATCCACCGGCACTCGACACGGATCGGCACACCATCGACGTGCCGGCAGAATTGGCCAAGACGGTGCAAGCCGTTAAGGAATCCGGGTGGTGGCGTATCGGCCTGGCCACAGAGATTGGCGGCGTTGCCGCCCCGGCCCCGCTGACCTGGGCGATCAACGAAATGCTTTACTGCGCCAATCCGTCTGCGGGGTTTTACTACAGCCTGGGCCCGGCGATCGCCAATGCCCTCTACCTGGAGGGTACCGAACAGCAGAAGCGGTGGGCGGCAATGGGGCTGGAGCGCGGCTGGTCGGCCACCATGGTACTGACCGAGGCCGATGCCGGCTCTGATGTCGGGGCGGCCCGGACCAAGGCCATCGCCCAGCCGGACGGGACGTGGCACATCGAGGGTGTCAAGCGATTTATCTCCGGCGGTGACGTGGGCGACACCGCCGAGAACATCTTCCATCTCGTGCTCGCTCGCCCGCAGGGCGCCGGTCCGGGCACCAAGGGCTTAAGCCTGTTCTATGTGCCCAAGTACCTGTTCGACCCGCACACCCTTGAACTTCGCTCCCGCAACGGGGTGTTCGCCACCCAGCTGGAACACAAAATGGGTCTGAAAGCCTCACCAACCTGTGAATTGACCTTCGGTGCCAACGGATTGCCCGCTGTTGGCTACCTGGTCGGCGGCGTGCACAAGGGCATCGCGCAGATGTTCACCGTGATCACCCACGCCCGCATGACCATCGGTGTCAAAGCTGCCGGCACGCTGTCCAGTGGATACCTCAACGCGCTCGCCTTCGCCAAACGCCGCGCGCAGGGTGCGGATCTGACTCAGATTGCCGACAAGACCGCGCCGCGGGTTGAGAACAGCTGGTGATTTTGTTGGCCGGTAGCGGTCGGCCGGTTGTTGTCGGACTTGTTTGAGAGTATGTGACTGCTGGACTCTCGCCGGTCTGGGTTCGGATGGTTTTGTTGGTCATTATTGGCCATGGTGGTGGTGCGTTCGATGCGTGATGGAGGAAATGCGATGAGCGCGAAGGTTGTCGTCAGCGCCTCGCTGTCCAGCAGCTATGACAAGCGGTATGTCGTCGTCGACGAGGCGACCGGTGAGGTGCTCGATGATGCTCAGGGCTACGGATATAAGACCGCGCAAAACGCGCACCGCGCACACGCCTTTAAGTCGATGTCGGCGAAGAAGAAGCGCGAGCGCGCCGCGGCGAAACGACGTGTGCAGCGTTGGTGTGGGCAGCACCCAGAATTCGTGCAGCACCTCGAACAGGCGGCGTTCTACGCGATCAAGGACGGCGAGAACGTCACCGCAGCGGATGTGCGGGCGATGCTGGCCGAAGATGGCCTCGAATTGCCTTTTCCGGTCGAAGACCTGATGAGGCATTGGTGAGGCTTGGCTCATCGTGGCCCTGATGATTATGTGTCGGCGACCGCGGCGGCCTACCGGTTGGGGGTGTCGACGCGTACGTTGCGCCGCTACACCCAACAGGGCCGGTTGCCCGATGCCCGCAGTGCTGGTGGGCGACGGATCTTCCGGGTCGGTGACCTCGATGCCCTCACGCGTAAACCTCCAACGGGCACGGCTGTTGGGTACGCGCGGGTGTCGTCGCGGCGGCAGCAGGCTGAAGGTGACCTCGATCGGCAGGTCGCGCGACTACAGGAACATGGCATCGATTTGATCGTGTTTGCCGATGTCGCGTCCGGGTTGGCGGACCGCCGGGCTGGGCTGGGTAAAGCGTTGAGCGAGTGCATGAAACCCGGTGTGGATCGGCTGGTGGTGGAGCATCCTGACCGGCTGGCATGGTTCGGGGTCGGGGTGATCGAACACTTGTTGGCCGGCTATGGGGTGTCGGTGGTCTACATCGGCCGGCCTGAGAATGAGTCGGCTGAATCAGAGCTGGCGCGCGACATGCTGGCCATCGTGACCAGCTTCGCCGGCCGACTGTACGGGCAGCGCTCAGCGAAGACGAAGCGGCTACGGGCCGCGGTGTCAGCTGAAACCGAATCCGGTGATGCGGCATGACCGATCGTGAGTTGCGCGCGTGGCGCGGGGTGAAGCCGGTCGCTGCACCGGTGGGCGTGGCGATCAGCACCCGGGTGCGCACGACATCGCAGGACGATCAGGTGTTAGAGCGTGTGGCTGAGCATCTAGGCCGGTTGCGTCGCGCTGATCTCGCCGTGGTGTCTCGGCCCGGGCCGGTCGACGCGGCGCTGAACGCCGATGAGCGGCGACAGCTGCGTCGGGATCGGCTAAATACCCGCAAGAAAGGGTTGACTGCGGCGTCGTCGGCGCGGTGGGCTAATGCGATCATCGCCGCCAATGATGATCAGGTCCGCCGGGCCCGCGATGCCCAGTACCGCCATGTGGCGGGGTTACGGGCGGCGATCGCCACCATCGAGGCGCGTCTAGCGGCGCCGACCGCGGACATGCTGTCCGTCGCTGAGCGCAAGGCCCGCCGAAAAGCCAAGGCCGCCAGAGGGTATGCCAACCAAGCTGAACGTTTCCAGAAGCAACGTCGGCTGCAGCATCTACGGGGCGAGCTGGCCCGGGTGCAACGGGATCAGGCCGCCGGTGTGGCGCATGTGGTGGAGGGCGGTAAACGCCTGGCTGCGACGCGCCATCACCTCGACAAGGCCGGTCTGACCGAAGCCCAGTGGCGCCGGCGGTGGCAGGCATCCCGGTGGCGAATCAGGGCGAACGGCTCGCCCGATGAACCGTTCGGGAATCTCACGATCACAGTGACCCCGGCCGGGCAGGTCAGTATTCGGTTGCCGAAACCGTTGGAACACTTCGCGAACGCCCCACGAGGCCGTTACGTCCTCTCCGGCAGCGCGGTGTTCGCGCACCGCGGCGGTGAATGGGTCCAGCGGATCATCGGCGCTAACTCGGTGTCCTACGCGATCAGCCGCAAACCCGGCAGGGCTGGGGTGTATCTAACCGCGGCGTGGGCGATCCCGTCTGTGCCGTACTGGGTAGGCCGCGACAATTGCGCAGTCGGCGACGGCGTCTACGCCATCGGGTCGGTGGTGGGAGTGGATCTCAACGATGGGCACCTGGCGGTGCGCCGGCTGGACGCCCACGGCAACCCCGTGGGTGCGCCCAGGCGGATCGACATCGACCTCACCGGGTCGGCGTCGCGGCGTGACGCCCAGGTCCGCCACGCCATCACCGCACTGATCAAGTACACGCGCCGCCACGGTGTTGCGACGATCGCGGTGGAGGACCTCGACTTCGCCGACGCCAGGATGAGCGGGCGGGAAACTATGGGCCGCGGCGCGGCCGGGAAACGGTTCCGCCACACCGTGATATCACGCATCCCGACCGCGGTCTTCCGTACCCGGCTGACCGGTATGGCCGCGGTCGCCGGCATCCAACTGCTGGCAGTCAACCCGGCTTACAGCAGCATTTGGGGCGCCCAACACTGGCAGCGCCCCTACCCCAACGTCACCCGACACCAGGCAGCAGCCACCGTGATCGGGCGTCGCGCCCAAGGCTTTTCAGCCCGGCGGCGGGAAGGTGTGACACCACAGCGACCAGAGGATCATGTGGTGAGAGCTACCAACCAGGCCGGGCCCGACAGCCGACAGGTGACCACCGGTAGCCGCCACCGACCAAGGACGCGAGGAACCGAATCTCGCCCACCTTCCCGGAACGTACGCGGTGATCCGGGCCGGGCAACCGTTACCCCGGCACAGTTGGCCAACAACGACCAACTACGTTTGTAACGGTCACGATCATCCATCATCCGTGCGCCGCAGTCTGATGACCCAGAAGGCCTACGCCGAGGGTCTGCGCGCCCTGTACATGTACGCCGCCGCACACCAGGACGAGGATTTAGCGCAACATGTTTCGGGAACCGACCCCGACATGGCGCGCCGGGTCGCCGATCTTTTGCTGCCGGTGGTCAAAGGGGCCGGCTCAGAACGCGCCTACGAAATGCTGACCGAATCGCTGCAAACGCTGGGCGGCTCGGGCTATTTGTCCGACTACCCCATCGAGCAGTACATCCGCGATTCCAGGATCGACTCGCTCTATGAGGGCACCACCGCCATCCAGGCGCTGGATTTCTTCTTCCGCAAAATCGTGCGCGACCGCGGCCAGGCCCTTGATCACGTGGCGTCGCAGATTAGACGCACCATCGAGACCTGCGACGACACCTTACGGCCCACCGCCGAGCGGCTTCGTATCGCGCTCGAGGACGTCACGGCGATGACGGCCCGCCTGACCGGATACCTCGTGGGCGCCACCCGCCAACCCACGGAGATCTACAAAGTTGGGCTGGCATCGGTGCGATTCTTGCTCGCCGTGGGTGACTTGCTCATCGGCTGGCGGCTGCTGGCAGGGGCGGATGTCGCGCACACCGCTTTGGCTAACGGGCCGGCGGCCGACGCGGCGTTCTATCGGGGCAAAATCGCCACCGCCGGGTTCTTCGCCAAAAACATGCTGCCGAACCTTACCGCGTTGCGCCGCATCATCGACTCGCTCGACGGCGAGCTCATGGCCCTTCCCGAGGCGGTTTTCTGAGCATCCGGGGATCGCATCCGCCGCGCGATTGGTTGCCCGGGGGTGACGACACGAGCGGCATAAACATAAAGGCCCACATCGCCGCCCGGGGGCGGGCACAATAGGCAGTGCCGGGCACCGCCGGCGGCTGGAGAGCATCATGTCTGACACCCCATGTCGCCCGCGACCGGGACGATTCGCGGGCCTGACGCTCATCGCTGCCACCGCGTTGGTGCTCAACGGCTGCGGCACACCGGCGGATCACAACCCCGCAACACCGGCTACCCCGGCAAGCCCGACGCGCCTGACGGCCCCGCCCGCGCCGCCTCCCACCCGGGGCGCAGACCACGTCGAGGGTGTGATCAGGTCGGTGGCGGACAACAGGATCCGGCTCACGCAGCGGGATCGAAGCGCGGCCACGGTGGCCTTCACGGCATCGACACACATCATCGAGACCACCCCCGCCCGGCTGGCCGACGTCACCGTCGGCCGTTGCGCCACCGTGCGTCCCGCCGCCCAGGACACACCCGCCGGCGCCGCGATCATCGCCAGATCGGTGACGGTCAGCGCGCCCACGGGCGGCAGGTGCCCGTCACCGCCGGCGGCGAGCGCGCCCACGGAGAAACCGGACATCAGCGGCATGGTCGCCGCCGTCTCGGACACCGCCATCACCCTCGCCCACCTGGAGGCGGACGGCACGAGCACCCCGACCGCCGTGAGCGTCACCACCACGACCTCCTTCACAAAACAGACACCCGCCCCCGCGCAAGCGATCGTTGCGGGTAAGTGCCTGGCGGCGCAGGGAGCCAAAGACAACAGCGGCGTGCTGCAAGCCACGGCAATCGAGCTGCAACCATGCCCGCCACTGGGCGGGCATCGCCATCACATCCCCCACTACCGGCGCGGCTAGAAACGGTCCGCCCCGGCCGCCTCTGGCTGGCGCCGGCTGGCACCGCGCTGGCGGGCGCGATTCACAGGGAGCGAATCAGACCGTGAAACCGAGGGCGCGCAGTTGCTCCCGGCCTTCGTCGGTGATCTTGTCGGGCCCCCACGGCGGGTTCCACACCCACTCGATGCGCACCTCGTCCACCAACCCACTGCCGATCAGCGCGGTCCGGGACTGATCCTCGATGATGTCGGTCAGCGGGCAGGCCGGCGACGTCAGGGTCATCGCGATCAGCGCGACGGTCCCCTCCTCGCCCTCCGCCACGTCGATGCCGTAGACCAGTCCCAAGTCGACGACGTTGATACCCAGCTCCGGGTCGACGACATCACGCATCGCCTCCTCGACGTCGGCGAGCAACTCGTCATCGGTGGCTTGGCTCATCGGCTCCCTCCTCGAAATCCTCGGTGGCTTGGGCCAGCGCGTCTTTGAACGCCATCCAGCCGAGCAACGCGCATTTCACCCGCGCCGGGTATTTGGCCACCCCGGCGAACGCGACCCCATCGCCCAGGACGTCCTCGTCACCGGCGACGGTGCCCCGCGAGGACACCATTTCGGTGAAGGCCTCGACGGTCTTCATGGCCTGGCCCACGCTCTGGCCGATCACCTGCTCGGTGAGCACCGAGGTCGACGCCTGGCTGATCGAACAGCCCTGCCCGTCATAGGAGACGTCGGTGACCCGTTGACCGTCCCCGGACAGGGTGACCCGCAGCGTGATCTCGTCGCCACACACCGGATTGGCGTGGTACACCTGCGCGGTGAATGGCTCGCGCAGCCCCCGATGCTGCGGATGCTTGTAGTGATCGAGGATCACGTCCTGATAGATCTGCTCCAGGCGCATGGCCGCATCACGCCCCGCCGAAGAAGTCCACCGCCCGCCGCACGCCGGCCACCAGACGCTCGACCTCCTCAACGGTGTTGTACACCGCAAACGATGCGCGCGCGGTGGCCGCCACACCGAAGTGCCGATGCAACGGCATCGCGCAATGGTGCCCGACGCGCACCGCGATGCCGTCGTCGTCGAGAACCTGCCCCACATCGTGGGCGTGCACACCCTCGACGACGAACGCCACCGGCGATCCGCGGTTTTCCATCGATGCGGGCCCGATGATCCGCACACCCTCGATACCGGAGAGGCCCTCCAGCGCCGCCGCCACCAGCCGGTGTTCGTGGGCCGCGACGGTGTGCATGCCGATGGCGCTCAGATACCGCGCCGCCGCGGCCAGCCCGACGACCTGGGAGGTCATCGGGGTGCCGGCCTCGAACCGCTGGGGCGCCGGCGCGTAGCTGGTAGCCTCCATGGTCACTGCCTCGACCATCGAACCGCCGGTGAGGAACGGCGGCATCGCCGAGAGGAGCTCGCGGCGACCATAAAGCACACCAACTCCGTTGGGGCCTAGCATCTTATGCCCAGAAAACGCGGCGAAGTCGATATCGAGCTGATGGAAGTCGACCGGTCGGTTCGGCACCGATTGACAGGCGTCCAGCACGGTCAGCGCGCCAACGGCTCTGGCTTGGGCGACCAGTTCGCCGATCGGTGCTAACGCGCCGGTCACATTCGAGTGATGGCTGAACGCAACGACTTTGACTCGCTCGTCGAGCCGCAGCGAATCCGGGTCGATGCGCCCGTCGTCGGTCACTTCGTACCAGCGCAGCCTGGCGCCGGTGCGCCGGGCCAGCTCCTGCCAGGGCACCAGGTTGGCGTGGTGTTCCAGCATGGTGGTGACAATGATGTCCCCGGGACCAACGGCGTGCTCAAAGCGGTTGTCGCCCAACACATACGAGACCAAGTTCAGAGCCTCGGTGGCGTTCCTGGTGAACACCAGCTCGTCGGGGTCGGCGCCGACGAACGCCGCGATGCCGGCGCGGCCCTGCTCGTAGGCGTCGGTGGACTCCTCCATCAGCTGGTGGGCGCCCCGGTGCACGGCGCCGTAGGAGCTGGTGAGAAACTCCCGCTCGGCATCAAGCACCTGCAGCGGACGCTGGGACGTGGCTGCGGAGTCCAAGTAGGCCAACTGCTTTCCGCCGCGCATTACCCGCTTCAGGATGGGAAAGTCGGCGCGAATCGCGGCCAGGTCCAGCGCGGCCACCGAACTCGTCATCATCAAACCCCGGTTGCCGTCGTCGGGGTGAACCGCAAGCGCGCCGCATCCGGGCGCAGCGGCTCGCCGCCATCGGTCTGGGTGAACCGCACGTAGCCGTTTCTATCGAGCTCCTCGGCCAATTCCGGACCACCGGATTGCGCGATGCGCCCGCCGATGAGCACATGCACGTACTGCGGACGGATGTAGCGCAGGATGCGGGTGTAGTGCGTGATCAACAGGATGCCGCCGTGCACCTCCTCGGCGTAGCGGTTGACCCCGTCGCTGACGACCCGCAGCGCGTCCACGTCCAGGCCGGAGTCGGTCTCGTCGAGGATCGCGATCTTGGGCTTTAACAGTCCCAGCTGCAGGATCTCGTGGCGTTTCTTCTCCCCACCCGAAAAACCCTCGTTGACGTTGCGCTCGGCGAAGGCCGGGTCGACGCCGAGCGCGGCCATGGCGCTGCGGACCTCTTTGACCCAGTGCCGCAGCTTGGGTGCCTCGCCGCGGACCGCGGTGACCGCCGAACGCAGGAAGTTCGACATCGACACCCCCGGCACCTCGACGGGGTACTGCATGGCCAAAAACAGCCCGGCCCGAGCGCGCTCGTCGACGCTCATCGCCAGCACGTCCGCGCCGTCCAGGGTGATCGACCCCGACGTCACCGCGTATTTCGGGTGGCCCGCGATCGCGTACGACAAGGTGGACTTGCCCGACCCGTTGGGGCCCATCAGCGCATGCGTCTCACCGGAGCGCACCGTCAGGTTGACCCCGGTGAGGATCGGGATCGCCCGCTGCCCGTCCGCGGGGTCCGCGACGCTGACGTGCAGGTCTTTGATGTCCAAAGTCGTCATGGGGCTGCCGTTCTCTCGGTGATGGCCAATTCGTGCTCGATGGCGGCGGTCAGGCGCTCGCGGACGCTCGGCACCGCGATCTTGGAGATCACCTCGCCGAAGAAGCCCCGTACCACCAGCCGGCGGGCCTGCTGCTCGGAAATACCCCGGGAGCGCAGGTAGAACAGTTGCTCGTCGTCGAATCGTCCGGTGGCGCTGGCGTGTCCGGCGCCGGCGATCTCCCCGGTCTCGATCTCCAGGTTGGGCACCGAGTCGGCACGCGCGCCGTCGGTGAGCACCAGGTTGCGGTTGGTCTCGAAGGTGTCGGTGCCGGTGGCCGCCGGGCGGATCAGCACGTCGCCCACCCACACCGTGTGCGCATCGGGCCGCTCAGACGCCGGATCTCCTTGCAGCGCACCCTTGTACAGCACGCTCGACGTGCAGTCGGGCTGGGCGTGGTCGATCAGCAGGCGCGACTCGAGGTGCTGCCCGGCGTCGGCGAAGTACAGGCCGAGCAACTCGGCGTCGCCGCCGGGGCCGTCGAAGCGCACCCGCCCGGTCAGCCGCACCAGATCCCCGCCGAGCATGACGGCGATATGGCGCAGCACCGCGTCCTTGCCCAGCGCCGCGTGGTGCATGCTCACCTGCACGGCGTCGTCGGCCCAGTCGGCGATCCACACCACGGTCAGCCGGGCGGCGTCGGCCACGACGAATTCGACGTTGTCGGCGTAGGTTCCGCTGCCCCGCAGGTCGATGACCACGACCGCCTCGGCCAATTCCTCGACCCGGACCTGCAGGTGCCCGTAGGCGGTCGCGCCCTCGCCGGGGCCGGTGACGACGATATCCAGCGGCTCAGCGGTGTGCGTGCCGCGCTCGACGGTGATGATCGTCCCCACGGTGAACGACGAAAACGCTTGTGCTGCAACACGATCAGCGGGAACACCACCCTGGCCCAACCGTTGGTCGCCGCGGCGCGTGGCCTCCACCCGCACGCCGGGCCGTTCGCTGACGGTGATCTGCGCGCTGCCGGTGGGCTTTCCGTGAGACCCAGCCGAGCCGTCGTGCAGGCCGCGCAGCCGCCGCAGCGGGGTGAACCGCCAAAGCTCGTCACGATGCCCGGGAACCTCAAAAGCGTCGACGTCGAACGAGCAGAACTGCGCTGCCTTGTTCGGCGCGGCAAGTTGAGACCCCGCCGGTGGCTGCTCTGCGACCTCCGCCAGGTTCTGGGCCGTCATCCGACCGCACCCTCCATCTGCAGCTCGATCAGCCGGTTGAGCTCCAGGGCGTACTCCATGGGCAGCTCCTTGGCGATCGGCTCGACGAAGCCGCGCACGATCATCGCCATGGCTTCCTCCTCGGTCAGCCCGCGGCTCATCAGATAAAACAGCTGGTTTTCGCTGACCTTGGACACGGTGGCCTCATGGCCCATCGTGACGTCGTCCTCGCGGATGTCGACATACGGGTAGGTGTCACTGCGGCTTACTGTATCAACAAGCAGCGCATCGCATTTCACGCTCGACCGGGATCCGTGCGCACCCTTGTTGACCTGGACCAGGCCGCGGTAGGAGGTGCGCCCGCCGCCCCGGGCCACCGACTTGGAGACGATGGTGCTCGAGGTGTTGGGCGCCAAATGCAGCATCTTGGCCCCGGCGTCCTGGTGCTGGCCTTCGCCGGCGAACGCCACCGAGAGCACCTCGCCTTTGGCGTGCTCGCCGGTCATCCACACCGCCGGGTATTTCATGGTGACCTTGGAGCCGATGTTGCCGTCGATCCACTCCATGGTGGCGCCCGCTTCGGCGCGGGCCCGCTTGGTCACCAGGTTGTAGACGTTGGTCGACCAGTTCTGGATGGTGGTATACCGGCACCGGCCGTGCGGCTTGACGATGATCTCCACCACCGCCGAGTGCAGCGAGTCCGACTTGTAGATCGGCGCGGTGCAGCCCTCCACATAGTGGACGTAGGCCCCCTCGTCGACGATGATCAGGGTGCGCTCGAACTGGCCCATGTTCTCGGTGTTGATCCGGAAGTAGGCCTGCAGCGGAATGTCGACATGCACGCCCGGCGGGACGTAGATAAAGCTGCCGCCGCTCCACACCGCGGTGTTCAGCGCGGAGAACTTGTTGTCCCCGGCCGGGATCACGGTGCCGAAGTACTGCTTGAAGATGTCCTCGTGCTCGCGCAGCCCGGTGTCGGTATCGAGGAAGATAACTCCTTGGGATTCAAGGTCTTCCCGGATCTTGTGGTACACCACCTCGGAGTTGTGCACCACCAGGCCCTCGGCGACGAAATTGTGCGGCCCGTCGACCTCGATGTCATACACCGGCTCCACCGCGTACGGTTGGATCGATTCGACCCGCTCGAAGCCCAACCACTCGTCGCGGCGCGGATCAGGCATCCCGGCGGCCGACCGCCCGCAGCGGCGCGGGTTGACGCGATCGAGCCGTTTCGGGTTGCGGCACCCCAGCCGCTCAACATCATCGGAGATGACCAGCCGCCAAGCGGTCTGAGTGCGCTCGGGGGCGTGGCGGCGCGGCCGGGTGAACGACCGCGGTCCGCGGGCGCGCAATCCGCAGAGATCGGCCAGTTCGCGCGCCTGCTCGAGCAATGCGCCGTCGACGCCCGTCAGTGCCACCGAGCCGCCGCCATCCGGCTGGACATCGCCGCCGACGTCAACCCAGCCGCCGAGGAACGCCAGTCGCTGATCGGTCGGCAGCGAGTAGACCCAATCGGGGACCCGCTTCGTCGCCGTCAGGCCGGCGAAGCCCAGCTCGGTGATCCACTCGGTCAACCCCGGGGAGCTCACGACAACACCGGACTCGTCGGCCTCGGTGCAACGCAGGCCAAACACCTCCGTGGTGATACGGGCCAGCTCGGCCCGCAGCCCGGCATCGGTGGCCGGGATCGCGAACTGCACGCCAGGCGTCGTCGACCGCCACAGGTTCCCGCCGCCCACAAACAAACCCAGCAACCACATCACGTCGACAGAGCTCGTCGGCGGTGTCATCAGCCCGGTAACGCTTGGGAGCTCAGCGGGCACACCGTATTCCGGAATGCGCCGCGGCGCCGCGATGAGATCACCCGGCCGCAGCTCACCCACGGTGACCCACCGCCGCGCCGAGCGGCGCCGGCCGCCTGCGGTGCGCTCGTCGCGCAATACCAGCATCGGATGGTTGGCGGTCGCGCGGATGCTGCGCAGCGTGGTCTTCACCTCGTAGGTCATCCGGGTGTCGGTCTGCGCCGACGCCTTGACCGGCGCCACCACGAACCGCTCGCCCGCCTCGTCGTAGGCGAATACCCGGTCTCCGTAGCTGATGTCTTTGATCGCGATCGGCCCGCGGTTGGCGGTCCACACCAGGCAGTCCCCGGCCAAGCACTCGTACTGAGCGGCGACACCGGCGATAAGCCGCTGCTTTTCCGCCTCCGGGATGCCCAGCTTATCGTAGGTGTTGCGAATGTCCGCGGGCAACTCATCCCAGCTTGCGGCCTGCTTTTCGGTGGAGCGCACGAAGTACTTGATGTTGTCGAAGTCGATGCCCGCCAGGTCGGCGCCCCACGTGGGCATCGGCTTGCGCTCGAAGATGCGCAGCGCCTTCAGCCGGTTCTGAAGCATCCACTCCGGCTCGTTTTTCTTCGCCGAGATGTCACGTACCACGTCCTCGGAAAGCCCGCGCCGCGCGCTGGCGCCCGCCATATCGGGGTCCGCCCAGCCGTAGCCGTACCGGCCCAGGGACGCGATCGCCTCTTTTTGGGTCAACGGCCCGGTGACCGGCGGAGTGGCCTCTGGCGTGGTGAGGGTCATATCGAGACTCCTTCGGTGCTCGTTACGCTGCGGCGCCCGCTGGGCGCCGGGATACCGTCGGTCTTGGTGATGGTGGGCGTGAGCGGGACGTGGGTGGTGCACACGCAGTCGCCATTGACGATGGTCGCCAACCGCTGCACGTGGGTACCCAGCACCTGGGCCATGGCCTGCTGCTCGGCCTCACACAACTCGGGGAATTCCTCGGCGACGTGCGACACCGGGCAGTGGTGCTGGCAGATCTGCACCCCGTGAATGGGCCCACCGACCCGGGTGCTGGTGGCGACGTACCCGGCCTTGGTCAGCGCGTCGGCGATCCGCCCGGCGGCCGCCTCGATGGCGGCGTCGGCGTGACCGGCGGCCGGCTTCACCCCGGCGAGGATCGCGTCGATGCGCCGCCGGGCGAAAGCCCGGACCGCGTCCTCACCGCCGATTTCCCGGAGTTGGCGCATGGCCGCGGACGCTAGGTCGTCATAGGCGTGACCCAGCTTGCCCCGTCCCGCCGCGGTGAGCCGGTAACGCCTCGCGGGTCGCCCGCGTCCCGCGTGCTGCCATGCCGCCGCGGGGATCGACTCGGCCTCCCCCGCGTCGATCAGCGCGTCGAGATGACGGCGCACGCCCGCTGCCGACAGCTGCAGCCGGTCGCCGATCTCACCGGCGGTGATCGGGCCGGACTCCAGCAGCAACTGCACGATCGCGCGGCGGGTATGACGATCCTGCGGCACACAGTCGGCGCCGCGCGCAGGCGAAAGGCCCTTCGCGGTGCCGCCCGGCCGGAATTTCACAACACCAGTGTGACAAAATTCCCGCCCCGGGTCCAGGGCGGCGGCCCGCCGTGACCGTTGCGCCGGTCACACCGGGGGCCGCCCGGGTGGCGGTTACGCTGCTGGGATGGCAGCCCGCCGCCATCCGCTGAGTTCGTCGATTGCCAGCTGGCACGGTGAGGAAGCGACGGTCACCGCGCCGCTGGACGCGGCCGAGTTACTCGCGGTTCGGCGCACCCGCCTTTTCGGCGCCAGCGGAACGGTCCTGATGGCGATCGGCGCGCTGGGCGCCGGGGCCAGGCCGGTGGTCCAGGATCCGACGTTCGGGGTCCGGCTGCTCAACCTGCCGTCGCGGATCCAGACGGTGGCGCTGACGATGACAACGACCGGTGCGGTCATGATGGCGCTGGCGTGGCTGATGCTGGGCCGGTTCGCGCTGGGCCCCCGACGAATGTCGCGCGGCGAGCTGGACCGCACCCTATTGCTGTGGGCGTTGCCGCTGTTGGCGGCGCCGCCGATGTACAGCAAAGACGTCTATTCCTACCTGGCGCAAAGCCAGATCTCCCGGCTGGGGCTCGACCCCTACCGGGTGGGCCCGGCCTCGGCGTTAGGACTCGACCACGTGTTCACCCTTTCGGTGCCGAGCCTCTGGCGCGAGACGCCGGCGCCCTACGGCCCGTTGTTCTTGTGGATCGGGCGCGGGATATCGGCGCTGACCGGGCAAAACATCGTCGCGGCGGTGCTCTGTCATCGGGTGCTGGTGTTGCTCGGCGTGGGCCTTATCGTGTGGGCAACGCCACGGCTGGCCCAGCGCTGCGGCGTGGCGGAAGTCAGCGCGCTGTGGCTGGGCGCAGCTAACCCCCTGCTGATCATGCACCTGGTCGCCGGCATCCACAACGAGGCGCTGATGCTCGGTCTGATGCTGACCGGCACCGAATTCGCGCTGCGCGGCCTGGACGCCGGAGGAGACTTCCCGAGGGTGCCGGGCGGGCCCGGCCGGCACAGCTGGTCCCGGCGGGCCCCGGCGGGCATGCTGCTGATGGGGGCGGTGCTGATCACGCTCTCGTCGCAGGTGAAGCTGCCGTCGCTGCTGGCGCTGGGATTTGTGGCGATGGCGCTGGCGCACCGCCGGGGCGGACGCCTGCCGACAGCCGGGGTGGTCTGCGTCGCGCTGGCAGGCGTGTCGGTTGCGGTGATGGCCGTTGTGGGCTGGGCCAGCGGACTTGGTTTCGGCTGGATCTACACCCTGGGCACCGCCAACGTCGTGCGCAGCTGGATGTCGCCGCCGACGCTGCTCGCCCTGGCCACCGGTCAGGCCGGGATTCTGCTGGGCTTGGGGGATCACACCACCGCGATCTTGTCGCTGACCCGTGCCGGCGGGGTGGCGATCCTCGCGGTCATGGTGGGCTGGCTGCTGTGGCTGGTGCTCCGCGGGCGGCTGCACCCGGTCGGGGGCCTCGGTGTGGCGCTGGGCGCCACGGTGCTGTTGTTTCCCGTGGTGCAGCCGTGGTATTTGTTGTGGGCGATCATCCCGCTGGCCGCCTGGGCAACCCGGCCGGGTTTCCGCAGGGCGGCGATCGGCGCCACCTTCGTCGCCGGTGTCTTCGGCCCCACCGCGAACGGTGACCGCTTCGCGCTGTTTCAGATCTTGGACGCCACCGCGGCCAGCACCATCGTGATGCTGGTGCTTTTCGCCCTGACCTACACCCGGCTGCCGTGGCGGCCACTCCCGCCTGGGGGCCACGAGCGGCTTGCGGGGGGCAGGGCTGAGGCGGCGCCCGCCGCCGATGCCCGCCGGCCGGCGGCCGCGCCCGGACGCTTACGCTGATGTCCCGTGAGCCGGGCCGCGAACATCCCCGTGAGACTGCGCGGGGTGTGCAAGCACTACGGATCCGTGGCCGCGGTCCGCGATCTTGATCTCGACGTGTACACCGGTGAGGTGTTCGCCCTGCTGGGCCCCAACGGCGCCGGCAAGACGACGACGGTCGAGATGTGCGAGGGTTTCATCCGCCCCGACGCCGGCACCATCGAGGTGCTCGGGCTGGACCCGATCACCGACAACGCGCGGTTGCGCCCGCGTATCGGGGTGATGCTGCAGGGCGGTGGGGGTTACCCCACGGCGCGGGCCGGCGAGATGCTCAACCTGGTCGCCGCCTACGCCGCCAACCCCCTAGACCCGCAGTGGCTGATGGCCACCCTGGGTCTCACCGAAGCCGCGCGCACCACCTATCGGCGGCTCTCCGGCGGGCAGCAGCAGCGCCTTGCGCTGGCCTGCGCCCTGGTCGGGCGTCCCGAACTGGTGTTTCTCGACGAGCCCACCGAGGGCATGGACGCACACGCCCGGGTGTTGGTGTGGGAGCTGATCGACGCGCTGCGCCGCGACGGGGTGACGGTGCTGCTGACCACCCACCAGCTCAAGGAGGCCGAGGAGCTGGCCGACCGCCTCGTCATCATCGACCACGGCGCGGTGGTGGCGGCGGGAACGCCGGCGGAGCTGATGCGCGCCGGCGCCAAGGATGAACTGCGGTTTTCCGCGCCGCCGCGCCTTGACCTGTCCTCGCTGCGTTCGACCCTGCCCGGGGACTACCGGGTCACCGAGGTGACGCCGGGTGAATACCTCGTCGAGGGCCCGATCAACCCGCACGTGCTGGCGACGGTCACCGCATGGTGCGCACGGCTCGACGTGCTGGTCACCGGTCTGCGGGTAGAGCAGCGCAGCCTCGAGGACGTGTTTTTGCAGCTGACCGGTCGGGAGCTGCGGCAATGACACCTGATTCCCGATTCACCGTGGGCACCTTCACGCCCGACCCGCGCCCCAACGCGGTGCCCCGGATGCTCGCCGCGCAATCCGCCCTGGAGTTAAAGCTGCTGCTGCGTAACGGCGAATACTTGCTGCTGACCCTGTTCGTGCCCATCACGCTGCTGGTCGGGCTCACGCTGCTGCCGGTCGGCTCGTTCGGTCCGCACCGCGCCGCGACCTTCGTCCCGGTGGTCATGGCGCTGGCGGTGATCTCCACCGCGTTCACCGCGCAGGCCATCGCGGTTGCGTTCGACCGCCGGTACGGCGCGCTCAAACGCTTGGGCGCCACCGCGCTGCCGATCTGGGGAATCATCGCCGGCAAGGCGCTGGCGATGGTCGCTGTGGTGTTTTTGCAGGCAATCATCCTGGGTGGCATCGGTTTTGCGCTAGGGTGGCGGCCCGAGCCGGCAGGGCTGGCGCTAGGCGCGGTGATCATCGCGCTGGGCACCGGGGGCTTCGCCGCCCTCGGCCTGCTGCTGGGCGGTACCCTGCGGGCCGAGATCGTCCTGGCGATCGGGAACCTGCTGGGGTTGGTCTTCGCCGGATCCGGCGCGCTGACCCTGGAGACAACCGTGCTCCCGAAGGCGGTCACGTGGGCGGCCTTGCTGACTCCGGCGGGCGCCTTCACCGAAGCGCTGTCACAGGCGATGGCCCTCTCGGTCGACTGGTTCGGTGTCGTGGTCCTGGCGGCCTGGGGCCTCCTGGCCGCGCTGGCCGCGCTGCGCTGGTTCCGGTTCGCCTGAAATCCCTACTACAGTATGTCGTTGATGGTGACCTACGATCGGGCAATGCCCGCTGGGCGCCCGCTGCGGCGGTTGGTTGACCTGCTGCCCAACCCCAGCCTGCGCGTGCAGCGCTGCATCGCCGCGGCCGTCATCCTGACCCAGGGCGGCATCGCCGTCACCGGCGCGATCGTCCGCGTCACCGCCTCCGGGCTGGGGTGCCCGACCTGGCCGCAATGCTTTCCGGGCAGCTTTACCCCGGTGGCGGTCGCGGAGGTGCCGCGCGTTCATCAGGTAGTCGAGTTCGGCAACCGGATGATCACCTTCGCCGTGGTCATCGCCGCGGTGCTTGCGGTGCTGGCCGTCACCAGGGCCCGCCGGCGTGGCGAAGTCCTGTGGTACGCGTGGCTGATGCCGGCCTCCACCGTGGTGCAGGCCGTGATCGGCGGCGTCACCGTGCGCACCGGGCTGCTGTGGTGGACGGTGGCGGTGCACCTGTTGGCGTCGATGACGATGGTGTGGCTCGCCGTGCTGCTCTACGTGAAGATCGGCCAGCCCGACGACGGGGTCATCCGCCACCTGGTTGTCACACCGCTGCGCGGACTCACCGCGCTCAGCGCGATGACGCTGGCGGCGGTGCTGGTGACCGGCACGCTGGTCACCGGGGCCGGTCCGCACGCCGGCGACCGCAGCGCCACCCGGACGGTGCCACGGTTGCGGGCCGATATCACCACGCTGGTGCACCTGCATTCGTCGCTGCTGGTCGCCTATCTCGCGCTGCTGGTCGGGCTGGGCTTCGGCTTGCGGGCCGTGCGCGCCCCCCGGTCGGTGCTGCTGCGACTGGGTGTGCTGGTGGTGCTGGTCTGCGGGCAGGCGCTGATCGGGACCGCGCAGTTTTTCACCGGCGTGCCGCCCGCGCTGGTCGCCCTGCACGTCGCGGGCGCGGTGCTGTGCACCGCGGCCACCGCGGCGCTATGGGCGTCGATGCGAGAACGGGCCCAGCCCCAGCCGCTCCAGGGCTGACTCGACGCAGAGCGCGAACTGCCGCTGGCCGACCTCGCGCGCGCCGCCATCCAGCAGCCCCCAGCCCAGCGACGGCGCGATCACATCCAGGCTCACCAGCCTCGCCTCGCCGGGGTCGCCGGTCACGTCGGCCCGGGCGTAGAGCAGGGCGCCGGTGCGGATCCCGAGGTGATCGGCGGCCGCCGCCAGGGCGGCCCGACCCACGTCCCAAAGCTCGAAATCCGGCTCGACCGGCGAATCCCCGGCGAACGCGTGCGACTGACCGCCGCAGAGGAACACCAGCGCGGTCGGGTTGCACGCCTCCGGTGCGCCGCCCGTGGGCACTCCGGCCCGCTGGAGATCGCCCAGGTATCGCTCGTCGGCATTCCAGGCGATCACATCGGGCGCGTTGAGCAGATGCGAGACGCGTCTGGTCCAGGCCAGAAAGCTCTCCAGCCGCTGCCGATAGCCCCCGGTCGCCCGCACGATCACCAGGTCGGCGTGCTCGGTGGCGGGATCATCCCAGGGCAGCCAGCGCGCCTGCAGCCCGCGCCTGCGCAACGCGCCGACCAGGCCCGCGTCCTCCCCCTCGTCCTCCCCCGAGCGCACCTGACCGGGCCATCCGGCTTTTCCCGGGGAGGCATCCTTACCGGGGCCCGCCAACACGATGCGCGGGTGGAATAGGTCGGGCCGGGCGAGTTTCATGTGCGGGCATGATAGTCAGATGCACGCAATCGAAGTGACCCAACACGGTGGGCCCGACGTTCTGCGCTACGTCGAGCGGCCCGACCCGTCGCCCGCCGCCGGTGAGCTGCTGATCAAGGCCGAAGCCATCGGCATCAACTTCATTGACACCTATTTCCGTTCCGGGCAATATCCGCGCGAGGTGCCGTTTATTCCCGGCATGGAAGTCTGTGGCACGGTCGTCGCGGTCGGTGAGGGCGTGACAGGGTTTTTCCCCGGCGAACGGGTCGTGACCGCCAACGCGTCCGGTGCATATGCGGAATTATCAACCGCCCCAGCAGAGTTCACAGCAAAAGTGCCGCAGGACATCGATCCGTCCCAGGCGGCGGCGGTGCTGCTGAAGGGACTGACCGCGCATTACCTGCTGAAATCGGTCTATCGGGTGCAGTGGGGCGACACCGTGCTGGTGCACGCCGGCGCGGGCGGGGTTGGACTGATCTTGACCCGGTGGGCCGCACACCTGGGCGCGACGGTGATCACCACGGTGTCGACGGACGCAAAAGCCGAGGTATCCCGCCAAGCCGGTGCCAGCGAGGTGCTGCCGTACCCCGACCCGGCCAGACCCGACGAGTTCGGCGCCCGGGTGCGCGCACTCACCGATGGCCAGGGCGTGCGGGTCGTCTACGACGGGGTGGGCGCCACCACATTCGACGCCAGCCTGGCCAGCCTGGCAATACGTGGCACGCTGGCCCTGTTCGGTGCCGCCAGCGGTCCGGTCCCCCCGGTCGACCCGCAACGGCTCAACACCGCCGGGTCGGTCTATCTGACCCGGCCGAAGCTTGCCGACTTCACCCGCACCGGAGAGGAATTTCGCTGGCGGGCAGGTGAGTTGCTGGACATGATCGGCTCGGGAGAGCTTACCGTCACCGTCGGCGCCAGCTACCCGCTGGCGGAGGCCGCCCGGGCGCACCGAGATCTGGGCGAGCGCACGACCATCGGCGCCCTGGTGTTGTTGCCGGCTTAGCCGTTTAGCGATTCCGGGCCGCGAAAGTGCGGACGGCGACGGTATCACTCGAGCAACGCGTCGGGCGATGCACTTTCGCGGCCGGCGCCTGCAAAAGGGCTGCAAAAGGGCTTGCAAAAGGGACTCCAAAAGGGGCTACGAGAACCTAATGACACGCCCGGGGGTCAGCCGTTCCACCCGTCCCCGGCATTCGATCTCGGCCGGCGGCACGTCTTGGGGATCCACGCTGATCTCCGCGCCCTTCCCACTGATTCGCAGGTGTAGGTTCTGACCGCGGTAGCGAATCGAAAAACCCAGGACACCAAGGGATTCTGGCCATTGTGGAGACAACACCATGCGGTCGCTGCGTATCTCCAGGCCGGTGAAGCAGCGTTGCATCAGGTCGACGCTGCCCGCCATCGCCGCGAGGTGGATGCCCTCGGAGGTGGTGCCGCCCTGGATGTCGGCGACGTCGGATTTCAGCACCTGCTGGAAAAACTCCATCGCGCGGTGACGATTGGCCCGAGCCAGCACCCACCCGTGCACAACCCCGCTTAGCGTCGATCCGTGCGAGGTGCGGGCCAGGTAGTAGTCGACGGTATTGCGAATCTGGCCGGGGCTCAGGTGGTAGTCCAGCCGGCCAAGCAGGTCGCGCAACTCGTCGGATGAGAGCAGGTAGAGCAGCATCAGCGCGTCGGCCTGTTTGGAGGCCCGGTATCGATTGACATCATCGCCCTCGGCTTCAAGGATGCGGTCCAGGCGCTGGATGTTGCCGTATTTGTGCCGATAGGCGTCCCAATCGAGCTCTTCGAGCTGCTCATAGCCGTCGAACTGGCTGATCACCCCGTCGTGGAAGGGAACGAACATGCGCCTGCTGACGTGATCCCATTGCGCGAGCTCCTGATCGGTCAGTCCGAGCCGCTCGCGCAGATCCAGCCGGTTGGGCAACGGGATCAACTCGAAAGCCTCGATTGCCCGCAGGATCACCCAGACCGCCATCACATTCGTATACGCGTTGTCGTTCACACCGTCGTACGGGCGGTCTGGGTAGCCGGAGTGGAATTCGTCCGGTCCGATGACGCCGTTGATGTGATAGCGATCCCGCTCGGGATCGTAGGTTGTCCTGCTAACCCAAAACCGGGCGATCTCGGCCAGCATCTCGGTGCCGTAGTCGATCAGATACGCCAGATCGCCGGTGGCCTGATAGAAATGCCACACGTTGTAAGCCACCGCGATACCGATGTGATGTGCGCGGTGGCTAGCATCGGGCAGCCACCGGCCGGATCGCGGGTTCAGGTGCTGCGTCGGGCTTTCCTCACGGCCATCGCTGCCGGATTGCCATGGGTACATGGCGCCGCGATAGCCGGCCAGCTTGGCGGCGCCACGGGCCTCCGGCAGCCGTCGATACCGGTACCGTAACAGCGCCCGGGTAACGTGGGGCAGCCGCAAATTCAGCACCGGGAAGATGAACAGCTCGTCCCAGAAGATGTGCCCCCGGTATGCCTCGCCGTGCAGCCCGCGGGCCGGCACCCCCGCGTCGAGGTCTGCGCTGTGGGGCGACACGGTCTGCAGCAGGTGCAGCAGATGCAACCGCAGGATCCGCAATTCGTCGGGGTGGCCGTCGAGTTCGATCGACAGCCGCTCCCACAGATGCGCCCAGGCCAGCTCGTGGCCGTGCCGGATCTCGGCGAACCGTCCCTGGCGACACAGCCTGCGCTCGGCGCCCTCGGCCGGATGCGACGTGGCGACGTCCCGCCCGGTCACCAGGGTGATGATCTTCTCCACGCTCAGCGGCTCACCCTGGACCAGCCGGGTGAAGATCTGGTGGCCGATCTCGAACTGCTCATCGATGAGCCGGTACGTCGCCGGCGCCGGGCTGGCACGGTGCCACACGCTGGTTCCTGCGGCAACGGCGATCGGGATCTGTGACTGCGACGTTTCCGCGGTCATGAGCACCGACTTCTCCGAGAGCGCGCGCTTCTCCAGCCGGTGCAGGTGGTTGCTGGCCAACTCGCGGTATCGCTCCACCAGGCCGTTACGGACGTTGCCGTCGATGGTCGACCGGATTTCGATTGTCCCCGACCAGTTCTCGGCGACGATCGTCATCTGCATGGCGGCGACGTGCGGCTGGCTCATCGACACGAACCGCTCTTGGGTGACCGACGTGATACGCCCGGTTTCGTCGCGAAAGCGCAGTTCCCGGCTCAGCACCGCGGTGCGAAGGTCAAGGCTCTGGCGGTAGGACAGCAATGTCACGGCATCGACATCAAACCAGTCGCCGCCGTCGACGCGGAATGTCAGCGGCAGCCAGTTGGGCAAGTTCACCAGGCTTTCGTGCTCCGCCCGGGTGCCGCCGATCAGGTCATGCAGGCGGTTGTACACGCCGGCGGCGTAGGTTCCCGGGTAGTGCACCTGGCCGGCTTTAGATTCCGGTGCAGCCCCGCGGGTGGCGAAATAGCCGTTACCGACCGTGCACAACGCTTCACGCAGCTTTTCGGTCGCAGGGTCATAGCCTTCGAAAGTGTAGGTCCATGCCCGGGTGTATGTTTGCTGCTCGTATGCCAGCCAGTTGCCGCCGCGGTGGATGAAATCGCGCACTTCGGTGGGGTTTCTCAGGGTGAAGGCGGCCGCTGTCGGGCGGTCGGCGTCCTCGTCGTGGCGCACGGCAATTCCAATGCCGCTGAGTCGAATCGCATCGAACGCATCCTCGTCGGTGAGGTCGTCGCCGATATAGATCGGGATGACCCGGCCGGTTTGAGGGATGCGATCGCGAATCCAGCCCAGCGCGGTGCCCTTGTCCCAGTCGATATCGGGCCGCAGTTCGACCACCTTGCGGCCGTTGGTGATTCGAAGGCCATGCTGCTTCCCGATCCGGTGTGCGGCCGCGATCACCTCACCCACCTGCTCGGTTGCGACATTGCGGTAATGCACCGCGACCGCGAATCGCTTGTGTTCGACCCGAACTCCCGGGACCGGGCTGAGGGCATCGCTTAAGGCCGCCGCCGCGCTTTCCAGCAGGGGTATCGCGGCACTCGCCGCCGTGTTGTGGTGTGCGCTGCCGTCCGGGCCGATCAGCTCGAAGCCATGGCTGCCGGCGTACCAGATCCCGGCCAGCCCGACGCGCTCACGGATGTCGGCCAGATCGCGGCCGGAGAGGATTGCGACCGGGCACTGGGCAGCCAGCTGCTGCAACGCCTCGGCGGCCCCGTCGACGAGGGTGGCCGCAGCGGGGTCCGCCACGATCTCTGACAAGGTGCCGTCATAGTCCAGGCAGACCAAAGGCCGGCGGCCGGCGACGACGCCGATCAGCTGACCGTAGGCATCCAGCGCGTTCGGGCGTGCCGACAGGCGCTTGTCCCCGGTGCGGACCTCGACCTCAGCGAGATCCGGTACCACCGCGTCGGCGCCACATCCCAACAACTCGTCGGCATGCCCGTCGACGTCGACACCGATGACCACGGCAAACCCGGCCTCGCGAGCAGCCGCAACGCCGGCACCGTCGCCCTCCAGGGCCACCGCGCGTTCCGCGGCCACCCCCAGCTTCTCGGCGGCGCACAGCAAGCCGGCCGGCTCGGGCGGCGCGGCAAGCCCGGCCCCGCCGGTGCCACCGGCACACCCGGCGAACACCTCGACGACGCCTGCTGCTCGCAGCGCCTGCCCGACATCACCACCGGAGCAGTAGACGGCCGCCGCAACGCCCGCCTGCCGCAGCTTGCGCGCCAGGGCTACCGCCGATGCGAGCGCCTCTTCCCCTCCGCACGGGAACACAACGCCGCGATCGAAGATCACGGCGTCGTGCAATCGCGGATCGATGGTGACAGGCAATTTCATTTTCGATACTCCTGCGCTCAGCGGCTCCGCGGCCGAGCGACCACCCGAACGCGCGCGCTTCTATCATTGCGCGCGGCTCAACCAAGCGTGTCGGGCACAGTCAACCCCGCACCAACACCTACCACCACCCCGAAAAACTGCGGCACAACGACGAAGACGACGACGCGCCGTAGCCGCGGTCCTGATGGGCCGAAGCCCGTTAGGCCCGCCCGATACCGTTACAGTTGGCGGAGGAGACATCCGTGCACGGTGACGCCACGGTGACGCAGCTAAGCCGGTCTCGCCGAGAGCCCCGCGCTATGCCTGTGACGCGAGCGCACGATAGCCCGGCTCGGCGAAGCGCCGGGCGGCCTCCCGCATCGCGTCGGTCACCGGGCGCCGATCCGGGTCGTCGCCGGCAAAGACCCGCCCCGCGGGATCCTTGGCATAGAAGTGGGACTCCTCGATCATGCGCCCGATTGCCGCTGGATCGGTTTCGAGCCCAAGATGCGAGGCCACGCGCCGCCAAACCGCGGCGGGCAGGTCGGCGTGATCGATGCAGAGGCGCCCAACCGGATCGTCCGCCGCCGCCTGCAGCATCGCGCCGAGCGCACGGGCCGCGAACTCCGCGCGTGCCATGGCCGAAACAGCGGCCGGATCAAGCCCGAACAGCCACGCGGCCCGAGTGGGCGTGGCTTGCAGCCCAAGCCAGCCCGGCGGCTCGGCCAGTAGCGAAGCCAGCACGCGCACCGGGTCGCGCTGGACCCAGATCCAGGGCGTTTCCGGGAAGGCGGCGGCCAGGACTCCCCGGCGGCGAATGTTCCAGCTGGAGCATTTGAGCACCAGCCGCCGTTCGTCGCCGTGCCGGCGTCGGCCGAGCGCCCGCACCAGTAACCGCACAACCCCGGCCAGGGTGGCCTCGTCGACCCGGCCGGGATCAAGCCCAAGAAGCGCGTTAAGGGGTGTGGGCTCGGCGAGGACGACCACGCCGGGAAGGGTGCCCAAAAGCCGCGACACGAGCGTAGACCCGCACCGTGAGAGGTGAAAGATGATGCCCGCCGGCTCAAGCGAGGGCTCGCCATCGAGGGCGACCAGCGCGTCAAGCCCAGTCCGCACCAGCGGCCGGGCACGGGGGCCGGACACCCAGCGGACGACCGTTTGGTCGAAAAACGGCTCGACGAATCGCTCCTCGGAAAGATCGGCCCAATCGACGGCCGGGGCGGGCCCGGAAAAATCGACCCTGACCGGTGTCCAGCGGGCGAGATCGGCGAGTTCCATCACACCGACCGGTCGCATCCCGACGCGCCAAGCGCCGCGGCCATAGCAGTCATCCGGGCAACCGGATTGTCACGGCATTGGGTGCTGCTTCGGCTCATGCGGACGGCTGGCTCTCTCGACCGTCGGGCAGCCGGACAAGGAATCCGCTCACCATCAGCGTTCGGGCCAGCTCTATCTGCTGCTCCGCACGCAGCCCCGGCAGCTCGCACACCCGAAACGGCTGCGTACTACGGGAGACGAACAGCATCGCCGCTTTGTGGTCGGGACCGGCGTTTATGACCAATTGCGCAAAATGCAGGGCCACACCGCCGGCATCCGCCGTCACCCGCGAATACAGCGGCTGGTACTTCCTGACCAGGGTTTGTCCGTCTATTCCGGCGGCGTTGGAGATCGCGTGTGCGACCGGCGGGCATCGGCCGCGGTGGACCAAGACATCCGCCAGGGCGTCGAGGCCGTCCGCGATGACGCTGGGTTCTTCGAGGGCCCGAGCTATCTCGCGCACGAGCACGCTCACACTCGCGCGGGCGTCCGCATCATCGAGATGCCGCGGCGGCAGCTGGGCGTGGAGGCGCTCGTCACGAAAGCCAAGCGAGTCGAGCGCCCGCGCGATTAGCGCGAACACGGTCGGCGCGTGGATCCCGACGGTCAAGTGAACGGATGACCGCGAGGTTGTCTCGGCCACATGAACTTTCCCGCGTGGCAGATACAGCACGTCCCCGGCCTCCAGGCACAGGTCGGTCGGCGACGGGAGCCGGGCCTTGTCGACCGGCACCTGGCGGCGCATCTCGTGCGGTGGTACCACGGTGTCGTACAAATGCCAGTTCTTGGATCCTTGGATCTGCAGGATCAACACGTCGTGGTCGTCGTAGTGGGGCAGAAAGCCTTGTGACCCAGGGGGAGTGAGGTAGGCATTGACTTGTGTGGCGAAGTTCAGCTCGACCTCGATGGAGTGAGACAACGAGGCGACCGCGCGGGCGTACCGCTCGACGTTATCCAGGACGATCGTGTAGCCGTCGGCGAAATCGTTATGGACACCGACGAGATCGAGAGTGCCATCGCCAAGCCGGTAAGCGTCCGAGCCCTTTTTCTCGCTCCCTCTCACCAGGCGCACCGCCGACGGCTCCGACCGAAACAACCCCAGGAGGTCCTCGACCGCCGACACCCCGGGCAGCAGGCTATCGAAGTAGCCCGCACGGCAACGCTTGACGTGGCAGTGCGTCACCCCCCAAAAGTCGTCGAGGAAGGCCGCGACCGTCAGAGGGTGAAGCAACCAGGCTAGCGACAACTCGACGGTAGCCTCCTGTCAAGCCACACTTTCAAACGGCGGCGGTGGGACAAGGTCAGCTCGGTCCTTTGCGCGCCAGCTACTCGAACACTCCTCGTAAGCATCGCAATACCCGCGCTGGGGGCGCTTAGCCAGGTCACCGTCCGCTGCATGAATTTTGGTGATACGGGGTGGGCCGCCCGCCAGTTAACGTGTCAGCGCGATAGTCGCGTAGCCCATGATCCGAGGGCCATCGCCCAAAGCCCCAGTCCGGCGATCCGGGCCATGCAGCCGATCAACGCCGCCTTGACGGACCGGCTGTCCGACCATCAACCGCGGAATACGGGCATCCAGACAACCTCGCCGCACCGCCTTTCCTGTCGACCGCTCACCCGAGCCCCGGCATGCAATCCCTCAGCTGCCCCCTTCGCCCTCCCCGGCGGGCTCCCCATCCTTCCAAGTACCCGGCACCATCGGTGTCACCGGGCCCGCGCCGAACGCATCGCCGGGCAGGGTGAGCAAACCGGCCGCCTGCCCGAACGACTCCGTGCGCCCAGCGCCGACGAACCCCAGATTTCCCGAACCGTGGTCGGAGGCCGCCGTAGGGACGGCTGGCCTCCCATCCGGCGGCGCGCCCCAGTCCGGGTCGACCTCGATATTCATATCCATGAACTCGTCACCGTGCCCCCGCCGCTTCGCACGCCGGCGCCGGCGCGCCCGCGCCTGCTCCCGGGCGGCGGCCGCGGCCGCCGCCGCGGCCGCCTCGGACGTCGGCGTCTTCCTTTTCGCGCCGGAGCTGGCGCTGGCGCTCATCCCGGAGTCGACCCCAATACCCGGTGGGCCGACGACGTAGGGCGGCGCAAAACCCACGCTGACCGCGGCTGTGGGCGGCGGCGGAGGCGCCGGCGTGGCATTAACGACGGTGCTAGCCGCGGGCGCCGACGCCGGCACCGAGGCGGGGGCCGCGGCCACCGCGCCCATTGGGGCGGGGCTAGCAGCCGCCGCCACACTCGGGGCCGCGGGCATCGGTGCGGCTGCCACGGCGGGGGCCACGACAGCCTCGGGCTGGATGCTAGCCAACCCGGTTAGACCCACGCCCGCGATGCCTCCCCCGGTTCCGGCCGGCACGACGAACGGCAGCGTCGTCGTTTCGGGGAAGTATTGAATGACCTGGAGGAAGTGACCGAACTCATCGAGCAGCACTCCCTGGATGTCGTACCACAGCTGGGTAAATCCTTGAGCAGGGTTGTGCAAAATCAATCCGATGTCTCTCTTCAGGGTCAAGGGACCCTCGAGGAATCGATTGATCCACCAACTCAGATCGTATGGGTTACCGGCGTCATTATCGATAATGGGCAGTATCCCCTGTGACGGGTTGCCCTTGCCGCCAAAGCTGGCCCCGGTCTGGCCGTTGGGGCCGGTTTGGACGCCTTGGCCGTAACCCGCACTGCTATTACTACTACTCTTCTGGATTTGAGGCGGCGGATCGGTTTGCGGCGCCGCCGCCACCGCGGCGGTGGACACCGCGTGATAGGTGCTCATCGTGGTGGCCGCCTGCACCCACATCCGCGCATAGTCGGCCTCATTGAGCGCGATGGGAATGGTGTTGATGCCGAAGAAATTCGTCGCCACCAGCACCGCATGGGTCGCATGGTTAGCGGCCAGCTCCGCCAAAGTGGGCATCGCGGCCAGTGCCGCGGTGTAGGCGGCGGCAGCGGTCTCATGGCCGGCCGCCGCCGCGGCGCTGTTCGCGCTGGCCCGCATCAGCCACGCCAGATAGGGCACGTGGGCGGCCACATACGACTCCGCGCTGGGGCCTTGCCACGCGCCGGCCTGCACCGCCGCCAGGATCGCGCTGAGCTCCTCGGCCGTGGAAGCGTATTCCGCGCTCAGCGAGTTCCACACCCCGGCCGCCGCCAGCAACGATCCCGGCCCCGGCCCGCTGGACAGCAACGCCGAATGCACCTCCGGCGGAAAGGCCATCCAGATTGGCGCGGTCATAGTGCGGCCGCCCCATGCCATGACACGGTGGCCGCAGGCACGGCCACTCGCAGGGTGATTCGGCTGATAACCACGGCTGAGGGGGCCACGTGGCGCATTCAATACCACGCCGCGGCCGCGAACAAGACGGTATCGGGGTAGGGGGTATCCGCAGCGCTGAACGCGCTCAGCCGCCCAGCAGGGTGGGCAGCGCCAGCGCCGAGTCGAGCGCCAACGCGCAGAACACCACCGCAAGGTAGTTATTGGACTGCAGGAAAAGCCGCAGCGGTTTCACCGGCTCCCCACGATGAACCCCGGCGTGAAGCTGGTGGGCCCTCGTCAAAAACCACGCTCCGGCCGCCACGGCGAGCGTCGCGTACAACCATCCGGCCGCCAGGCACAACACCAGCGTCGCCAGCACCGTCAGCCAGGCGTAGATCATGATCCGCCTGGTGACCTGACGCTCGGTGGCCACGACCGGGAGCATCGGAACCCCCGCCGCTTTGTAATCGTCCTTGTAACGCATGGCCAGGGCCCAGGTGTGCGGCGGCGTCCAGAAGAAGATGATCGCGAACATCACCAGCGCCGGCCAGCCGATGGTGCCGGTGACCGCCGACCAGCCGATCATCACCGGCATGCACCCGGCCGCCCCGCCCCACACGACGTTCTGCGGGGTGCGCCGCTTGAGCACCAGCGTGTAGACGAACACATAGAACGCGATGGTGGCCACCGCCAACAGTCCCGACAGCAGGTTGGTCAACCACCACAGCCACGCGAACGAGCCGACACTCAACACCACCCCGAACACCAGCGCATTTCGGGTGGGCACCGCGGCGCGCGCCAGCGGCCGGCGCGCGGTGCGCGTCATCACCTTGTCGATGTCCGCGTCGGCCACGCAATTGAGTGTGTTGGCGCCCGCGGCGGCCAGCATCCCGCCGATCAGGGTGTTGACGATCAGCAGCGGCCGCGCCGTGCCGCGCTCGGCGAGCAACATCGCGGGAATCGCGGTGACCACCAGCAGCTCGATGACCCGGGGCTTGGTCAGCGCGACGTATGCCAGTAGCACCCGCCGGAGTGCCCGGCCCGCCTCCCCGGGCGAGCGATACCCCCACCCCCGCCCGGACCGGCATTCTCGCCCGGCACGTCCGATTTCCAGGCTCGGCGCTTCGCGCCCGCGAACGCTCACGCAACAACTCCTCGGGTCGCAGCAGCGCGCAGCAACTACTACAGACGATGGTAGACGGGGATCGCGGGAACGGCCCGCGAGGGTCTGGTTTCTCCGAATTGCCGGCAGCCGCCGCGGCGTCGCGGACAGGATGGGCGCACCGTTTTGGCGGCGGCACACCGTGATCCGCCCCAACCTCGGCCCGCGGCTAGCTGGACCGCCGCATTAGGGTGGGGATAAACCAACTGTGCCGACGTGAGGACTCAGGTTGTGACCACGCTCGAAGACATCTCCGCGCTGACCCGCCCGCATCATCCCGACGACTGGACCGACGTCGACTCCGCGGCAGTTGACACCTGTCGCGTGCTGGCAGCCGACGCGGTGCAAAAAGTCGGTAACGGGCATCCGGGGACCGCGATGAGCCTCGCCCCGCTGGCATACACGCTGTTTCAGCGGGTGATGCGCCACGACCCCAGCGACACCACCTGGCTGGGTCGCGACCGGCTCGTCTTGTCGGCAGGGCACAGCAGCCTGACGCTCTACATCCAGCTCTACCTCGGCGGTTTCGGCCTGGAGCTGTCCGATATCGAGTCATACCGGACCTGGGGATCACGGACCCCCGGGCACCCGGAGTACCGGCATACCCCGGGGGTGGAGATCACCACCGGGCCGCTTGGGCAGGGCCTGGCATCGGCGGTCGGGATGGCGATGGCATCACGCTACGAACGCGGCCTGTTCGACCCCGACGCCGCCCCGGGCACCAGCCCGTTCGACCACTACATCTACGTGATCGCCTCCGACGGCGATATCGAGGAGGGAGTGACCTCGGAGGCGTCATCGCTGGCCGCGGTCCAGCAACTCGGCAACCTCATCGTGTTCTACGACAACAACAAGATCTCCATCGAGGATGACACCGCGATCGCGCTCTGCGAGGACACCGCCGCCCGCTACCGCGCCTACGGCTGGCATGTGCAACAGGTGGCGGGTGGCGAGAATGTGGCCGGCATCGAAGAGGCGATCGCCAACGCGAAAGCCGTCACCGACCGGCCGTCGTTCATCGAGCTGCGCACGATCATCGGCTACCCCGCGCCGACCCTGATGAACACCGGAAAGGCGCATGGCGCGGCCCTGGGTGCGGCAGAGGTCGCCGCCACCAAAGAAGTTCTCGGATTCGACCCAGGTAAGACGTTCCAGGTCAGCGACGATGTGCTGGCCCACACCCGCAAGCTAGTCGACCGCGGTAGGCAGGCGCACCAACGCTGGCAGGCCGATTTCGACGCGTGGGCCCAGCGCGAACCCGAGCGCAAGAAGCTGCTGGACCGGCTGATGGCGAAAAAGCTGCCCGACGGCTGGGACGCGGAATTGCCGAACTGGCGACCGGGCTCCGAGCCGGTCGCCACCCGAAAAGCGTCCGGAGCGGTGCTTGCCGCGGTGGGGCCGAAACTGCCTGAGCTGTGGGGCGGTTCGGCCGACCTGGCTGAGAGCAACCTCACCACCATCAGGGGCGCGGAGTCGTTCGGGCCGCCGGGGATCTCCACCAAGGAGTGGACGGCCAACTGGTATGGCCGCGTGCTGCACTTCGGTGTTCGGGAGCACGCAATGGGCGCGATCCTGTCCGGCATCGTGCTGCACGGCCCGACTCGTGCCTACGGCGGCACATTCCTGGTGTTCTCGGACTACATGCGCCCGTCGGTGCGGCTGGCGTCGCTGATGGACATCGACACCATCTACGTCTGGACACATGATTCCATCGGCCTCGGCGAGGACGGCCCGACCCACCAGCCGATCGAGCACCTGGCGGCGCTGCGCGCCATCCCCCGCTTGTCGGTGGTGCGGCCGGCCGATGCCAACGAGACCGCCTATGCCTGGCGCGCGATCCTCGCCCGCAGTAACGGCAGCGGTCCGGTCGGGCTGATCTTGACGCGGCAAGCAGTCCCCGTGCTGGACGGCACCAGCGCCGAAGGCGTTGCGCGCGGCGGCTACGTCCTCGGCGATGGCGGTGGCCCCGAGCCCGATGTCATATTGATCGCGACCGGCTCGGAGGTGCAGATCGCCGTCGCGGCACAAAAACTCTTGCAAGATAAGGATATTATCGCCCGGGTGGTGTCGATGCCCTGCGTGGAGTGGTTCGAGTCTCAGCCGTATGAGTACCAGGACAGTGTGCTGCCGCCGGCGGTCTCGGCGCGCGTCGCCGTGGAGGCCGGTGTGGCGCAATGCTGGCACAAGTGGGTCGGTGACACCGGGCAGATCGTGTCCATCGAACACTATGGCGAGTCCGCGGATCATCAAACGTTGTTCCGGGAATTCGGCTTCACCCCAGAGGCTGTCGCGGCCGCTGCCGAACGGGCACTAGACAACTGAGCGGCTGGCAACATAGGAATCCGCACGACGAAGGGCACCGCTATGAGTCAAAATCCCAACCTGGCCGCCTTGAGTGCCGCAGGCGTATCGGTCTGGCTGGACGATCTGTCCCGGGAGCGAATCACGTCCGGCGGCCTGCAGGAGATGATCGACACCAAGTGTGTTGTCGGCGTCACCAGTAATCCCACGATTTTTCAGAAAGCGCTGGCGGAAAGCAACGTTTACGCCGCTCAGATGGCGGAGCTGGCCGAGCGCGGCGCTGACGTGGACGCCGCGGTGCGCACCGTTACGACCGATGACGTGCGCATGGCCTGCGATGTGCTCAAGCCCCAATGGCAGTCCTCCGACGGCGTGGATGGGCGGGTATCCATCGAGGTCGATCCTCGGCTGGCACACGACACCGACAGGACCACCCAACAAGCGGTCGAGCTGTGGAAGATCGTCAACCGGCCCAATCTGCTCATCAAAATCCCGGCGACCCCGCGCGGTCTTCCGGCGATCACCGCGGTGCTGGCCGAAGGAGTTTCGGTCAACGTCACGCTGATCTTCTCCGTCGAACGCTATCGCGCCGTGATGGACGCCTATCTGAGCGGTTTGGAAAACGCCCGGGAGGCTGGACACGATCTGGCTAGCATTCACTCCGTAGCATCGTTTTTCGTCTCCCGTGTCGATACCGAGATCGACAATCGGCTGGAAAAGATTGGCACTGAGCAGGCATTGGCTCTGCGGGGCCGGGCCGGGGTGGCTAACGCCCGGCTGGCATATGCGGCATACCAGGAGGTGTTCACTGGCAGCAGTCGCTTTGAAAAGCTGAAGCCTTATGGCGCTCGGGCGCAGCGGCCACTGTGGGCGTCGACCGGCGTCAAGAACCCCGACTATCCCGACACGCTCTACGTCACCGAGCTGGTCGCCCCCAACACGGTCAATACCATGCCGGAGAAGACCATTGACGCGGTAGCCGATCACGGTGTCATCACCGGCGACACCGTTAGCGGTCGTGCCGCCGAGGCGCAGCAGTTGTTCGACGAGCTGCGCGCTGTTGGGATCGAGCTGCCCGACGTGTTCACCGTGCTGGAAAACGAGGGCGTGGAGAAGTTCGTCGCGTCTTGGGAGGAACTGCTCAGGGAAACCGGCGCCCAGCTCAACTCTGCCGCCAAATGAGCTCCGCCGGCATCCGGAGCCAATCCACGGCAACCGCCGCTCAGTGGCGTAACCCGTTGCGCGACAAGCGAGATAAGCGGCTTCCCCGGATCGCTGGCCCATGTAGTGTCGTGATTTTCGGTGTCACCGGGGACCTGGCCAGAAAAAAGGTGATGCCGGCCATCTACGATTTGGCCAACCGGGGCCTGCTGCCACCCAGGTTCGCCCTGGTGGGTTTTGCCCGCCGGGAATGGGATCATGAGGACTTCGGCGCCGAGGTGTACCAAGCGGTCAAGGAACATGCCCGCACCCCATTTCGTGAGGTGATATGGGATCGGCTGGCCGAGGGCATCCGGTTCGTGCAAGGCACCTTCGATGACGACAGCGCATTCTCGCGGCTCGCTGAAACGTTGGAGAAGCTCGACGCCGAGCGCGGCACGCGTGGTAACCACGCCTTTTATCTCGCGATCCCACCCAAAGCCTTTCCGCTGGTGTGCCAGCAGCTGCACAGATCCGGGCTGGCCCGCGCGCAGAACGACCGATGGAGCCGGGTGGTCATCGAGAAACCCTTCGGCCACAATCTGCAGAGCGCGCGAGAACTCAACAAAGTGGTCAATTCCGTCTTTCCAGAGGAATCGGTCTTCCGCATCGACCACTACCTGGGCAAGGAGACGGTGCAGAACATCCTGGCGCTGCGGTTCGCCAATCAGCTTTTCGACCCGATCTGGAACGCCCATTACGTCGACCATGTGCAGATCACCATGGCCGAAGACATCGGGCTCGAGGGACGGGCGGGCTACTATGACGGCATCGGCGCTGCGCGCGACGTCATCCAGAACCACCTGATGCAGTTGCTGGCACTGACCGCGATGGAAGAACCGGTGAGCTTCCAGCCGGCCGAGTTGCAAACCGAAAAGATAAAAGTGCTCTCGGCGACCCAGCTCGCACAGCCGCTGGAGGAGACCACTAGTCGCGGCCAGTACACGGCGGGCTGGCAAGGGAGCGAGAAAGTGGTCGGGCTGCTCGACGAGGAAGGGTTCTCGAAAGACTCCACCACCGAGACGTTCGCGGCCATCACGCTGGAAGTGAACACCCGTCGCTGGGCCGGGGTGCCGTTCTATCTGCGCACCGGAAAACGACTCGGCCGCAGGGTCACTGAGATAGCCCTGGTCTTCAAGCGCGCTCCCCATCTGCCGTTCGATGCGACCATGACCGACGAGCTTGGCGCCAACGCCCTGGTGATCCGAGTACAGCCCGATGAAGGAGTCACGCTGCGGTTCGGGTCCAAGGTGCCTGGCACAGCAATGGAAGTGCGCGATGTCACCATGGACTTTTCCTATGGCTCGGCATTCGCCGAAGATTCTCCGGAGGCCTACGAACGGCTTATCCTCGACGTGCTGCTCGGTGAGCCGTCCCTCTTCCCAGTCAACCAAGAAGTCGAGCTGGCTTGGCAGATAATCGATCCTGTTCTCGACTACTGGGCGGCGCACGGCAAACCCGACGCGTATGAGGCCGGAACCTGGGGCCCGGCATCGTCTTTCGAGATCTTGCGCCGTACCGGCCGGGAATGGCGCCGGCCGTGATTCGCGCCGCGACGATGCAGAGCCCAGCGATGAGAAGGAGCGGCGCCGGTGATTCGCGCCGCGACGATGCAGAGCCCAGCGATGAGAAGGAGCGGCGCCGGTGATTCGCGCCGCGACGATGCAGAGCCCAGCGATGAGAAGGAGCGGCGCCGGTGATTCGCGCCGCGACGATGCAGAGCCCAGCGATGAGAAGGAGCGGCGCCGGTGATTATCGACATGCCGGACACCAGCACCACCGCGGTCAACAAAAGGCTGGACCAGTTACGCGCGAGAGTCGGCGCGGTGACGATGGGCCGGGTGATGACCCTGATCATCGCGCCTAACACCGACACCCTGGTCGAGGAATCCATCGAGGCGGCAAACTTTGCCAGCCACGAGCACCCCAGCCGCGTGATCGTCGTACTGACTTCCGACCCGGAGGTCGCCGACGCACGACTGGACGCCCAGCTGCGAGTCGGTCGTGACACCGGCGCCGGCGAGGTCGTCGTGCTCCGGCTGTCCGGGCCGCTCTCCGCTCACGCCGACAGCGTCGTCATGCCCTTCCTGCTGCCCGACATCCCCGTGGTGGCATGGTGGCCTGGCAGCGCCCCGGCGGTTCCGGCTCAAGACCCGTTGGGCAAGTTGGCAATCCGGCGCATCACTGACGCGACCGATAGCGCCGACCCACTGTCGACCATCAAAAGCCGTTTGCCGGGATATACACCCGGCGACACCGATCTGGCCTGGAGCCGTATCACCTACTGGCGGGCGCTGCTCACCTCGGCGCTCGACCGGCCGCCGTACGAGCCGATCACCTCGGCGCTGGTTTCCGGTTTGCAGACCGAGCCCGCGCTGGACCTCTTGGCCGGCTGGCTGGCCAGCAGGATCGACGTGCCGGTGCGCCGCGCGGTCGGTGAGCTGAAAGTCGAGTTGGTGCGCGAAACCGAAACCATCACCCTGAGCCGGCCTCAAGACGGGGTAATAGCCACGATAAGCCGGACCGCCCGGCCGGACGCTCTGGTTCCCCTGGGGCGCAGGGAGACTCGGGAATGCCTTGCTGAAGACCTACGCCGGCTGAACCCCGACGAGATCTACTTCGAGGCCCTCAACGGCATCAACAAGGTGCAGTATCTATGAGCGCCTCATGAGCACCGTCGTCGAGACCTATCCGGACAGCGGCACACTTGTCGCAGTTGCGGGTAAGCGGTTGGCCGGCGCCATCGAAGGTGCGGTATCGGCACGAGGGAAAGCGCTCATTGTGCTCACCGGTGGGAGCAACGGCACTGCGTTGCTTCGGCACCTCGGCGGGCAGACGCTCCGGGTCGACTGGTCGAAGGTGCACATATTCTGGGGGGACGAACGCTTTGTGCCCCGAGACGACGAGCAGCGCAACGAGAAGCAGGCTCGGGAGGCTTTGCTTGATCACATCGATATCCCGGCGGGCAATGTGCATGCGATGGCGGCCAGCGACGGCGAGTTCGGCGGTAATCTTGCCGCCGCCGCACTGGCCTACGAGCAGGTTTTGGCCGCTAACGCTCGGCCGGGCGATCCCGCGCCTAATTTCGACGTTCACCTGCTGGGCGTTGGACCCGAGGGTCACGTCAACTCGCTGTTCCCGCACAGTGCCGCGGTACGCGAAACCACCAGGATGGTGCTGGGCGTTGTCGACTCCCCGAAACCACCTCCACAACGAATCACGTTGACACTGCCGGCGATTCAGTGCTCCCGCGAGGTATGGCTGTTGGTGTCCGGGTCGGAGAAATCCGAGGCGGTGGCCGCGGCACTCGGTGGTGCCGACCCGGTGGCGGTGCCGGCCGCCGGAGCGGTAGGACGCGAGAAAACGGTCTGGCTCCTCGACACCGAGGCAGCGGCCCGGCTCGGCGGTGAGCCCCGTTTTCCGTACCTGGGCGGACGGCACGGCCGCGACAGATAAACCCGCCTGCACAGGCACTGAGGGGCTGCGGTACGTCGGGCCTCAGCGGGGCGCCGAGCGGATGAAGGCCGTCGTCACACGGGCTAAGCGCATAACGCAATCAACGCTGCGCCACACGGCCATCCGGCGGCACCGGGATAAAATCCCTGCGGCCCCCTGGCAAAGACCTCGCTCGGGTAGCCTCCCCGACGCCGCTGCCGCATTCGACCTCAGCACGCTAAGCAAGGCAATTGTGCAGCGGAGAAACGACACTGGCGGTCAACTGGCCCAATCTTGCTGGCTATCGCGCGAGTTGTTCACACTTGGTCAATACGGTCTGGACGGCGATTCCAACCTCCAGTCAGGCATCGACACGCCCGCTTGACTAAATACCCCACCGGGGTATCCTACATGCATGAGCAGGATGCAAACCTGCCGCCGTAAATCCACCGGCCGCCCGTGTGCACGGTAGCCGGCCGCGCCTATGAGCCTATGAAAGGGAGCATTCGAGATGACACGGCATGGACACGCCGGAGCCGGTGCGCGACGCCCGCGTCGCGGGCAGCTACCTCGGCGAGCATTATCGTCGAGGACCGGACTGTGGAGCACGACGGTGTCCTCGGTGGTGACCGGGATGGTGGGTGTTGCGGCCGTAGAAGTTTTGGCGAAGGCGCCATGGCGGAAGATGACGGTTAGCGCCGCCGCTTTGGGGCTGCGGGCTGCGCGTGCAACCGAGCGCATGGCCAAAGAAGCCGCCGAGAAAGCGCGATTGGCGACGGCGGACGTGCTGGCCGAGGCGGCAGCGCGAACGGGGGCACACGTTGCGCCGCCACCGGCGGATGAGACCCCGGATGAAAGTCAGCGAGGCCGATGATGCTTGCCACGCAAACCCGCCCTAATGCCGAGTTCACGCTAAAAGTCCTGTCCGACGCGGCGGGCCGGATGCATGTGCGCGCCGCCGGGTTTGAGATTGACGCGGTTCGCGCCGTCGCGATCGAGGACAGGGTCGCCAAGGTGCCCGGTGTGCGCGCGGTATATGCCTATCCGCGAACAGCATCGGTGGTGGTCTGGTATTCACCCGGAAGCTGTGACGCGCCGGCCATCGTGTCCGCGATCGCCGATGCTCGCGACATCCCGGCAGAATTGGTGCCCACACGTGCCCCGCATTCGCCCGGCGCGCGCGATAGCAGCGTGGTGCAGAAAATCACCGGCGGAATCCTTCGCTTGCTGGGCCGCGGGCTCGACGTCGACACGGCCGGCCAACCAGTGGAGGGCAGCGGCTGTCGGCAGGGGTCATCAGCCTCCTGCTCCGGGTCGACGAGCCAAGATAGTAGGAGCGTGCAGCGGCGGTGGTTGCGGCGGGTGTGGCTGGCCTTGCCGTTGGGGTTGGTTGCGCTGGCGTCGGCGATGCTGTTCGGTGCCTCCCCCTGGGCGGGGTGGGTGGCGTTCGCCGCGACGGCACCCGTGCAATTCGTGGCCGGCTGGCCATTTCTCAAGGGGGCCGTGCAGCAGGCGCGGGCACGGTCGGCCAACATGGACACGCTGATCGCACTGGGCACGCTGACCGCGTTCGGCTACTCCACCTATCAGCTGTTCGCCGGGGGGCCGTTGTTCTTCGACACCGCGGCGCTGATCATCGCATTCGTAGTGCTGGGCCGCTATTTCGAGGCCCGAGCCACCGGTAAGGCCTCCGAGGCGATCGGCAAGCTGCTGGAGATGGGCGCCAAGGAGGCCTGTCTGCTCGTGGACGGCCACGAAGTCCTCGTGCCGGTGGAACGGGTGCAGGTCGGAGACCTGGTGCGGGTGCGCCCGGGGGAGAAGATCCCCGTCGACGGTGAGGTCATCGACGGGCGCGCCGCGGTGGACGAGTCGATGCTCACCGGCGAGTCGGTGCCGGTGGAGAAAGTGGTGGGCGATCATGTCGCCGGGGCGACCCTCAACACCGATGGGCTGCTGACCGTGCGGGCCACCGCCGTGGGCTCCGATACCGCGCTGGCGCAGATCGTGCGCCTGGTCGAGCAGGCACAGGGCGGGAAAGCTCCCATACAACGGTTGGCCGATCGGGTCTCGGCGGTATTCGTGCCCGCCGTCGTCGGTGCGGCAGTCGCGACGTTTGCCGGGTGGACGCTGTTGGCCGCCAATCCGCTCGCCGGCATGACCGCGGCGGTCGCGGTGCTGATCATCGCCTGCCCGTGCGCGCTGGGGCTGGCCACCCCCACCGCGATCATGGTCGGCACCGGCCGGGGCGCGGATCTGGGGATTTTGATCAAAGGCGCCGAGGTGCTGGAGGGCTCCAAGAGGATCGACACCGTGGTGTTCGACAAGACCGGCACCCTCACCCGCGGGCGGATGCAGCTCATCGAGGTGATCCCCGAGCGGGGCCAGAAGGCCGATCTGGTGTTGCGGGTGGCCGCCGCGGCGGAGTCGGGCTCGGAGCATCCCATCGGGGCGGCGATCGTGGCGGCCGCCCGCCAGCGGGGGCTGGCGATCCCCGCGGCCACGGGTTTCGCCAACCGCGCGGGGCACGGAGTGCGTGCCGAAATCGACGGCAAGCCGGTGCTGGTCGGGCGGCGCAAGCTCGTCGACGAACACGATTTGGTTCTCCCTGAGCACCTCGCGGCGGCGGCCACAGCACTCGAAGAACAGGGCCGCACCGCGGTGTTCGTCGGCTATGACGGGCGGGTTGTGGGGGTGCTCGCGGTGGCCGACACCGTCAAAGACGAGGCCGCCGCCGTGGTGCGCCGGCTGCACGCCATGGGGCTGCAGGTCGCCATGATCACCGGCGATAACGCCCGCACGGCGGCCGCGATCGCCGGGCAGCTGGGTATCGAGCGGGTGCTGGCCGAGGTGTTGCCCCAAGACAAGGTCAGCGAGATCCGCCGGCTGCAACAGGAGGGCCGGCGGGTGGCGATGGTCGGCGACGGCGTCAACGACGCCCCCGCGCTGGTGCAGGCCGATCTGGGCATCGCGATCGGCACCGGCACCGATGTGGCCATCGAGGCCTCCGACATCACCCTGATGTCCGACCGGCTCGACGGTGTCGTGCGCGCGATCCAGCTCTCCCGGCGCACCCTGCGCACCATCCACCAAAACCTGGGGTGGGCGTTCGGCTACAACACCGCCGCCATCCCCCTGGCCGCGCTGGGCCTGCTCAACCCGATCATTGCGGGCGCGGCGATGGGATTCTCCTCGGTCAGCGTCGTGACCAACTCGCTGCGGCTGCGCCGCTTCGGCCGCGACGCAGGGGCCGGGACGCCGATCATCATCGATGCGAAACCGCGCGAGCCTGCCCGATCCGAGCGCCCCGCCGTCGCGTGATCGATCACCCTGAAATTCGCCTTGATATTCGGCCGGTGGTCATCGGGCTATTCACCTTGACTGCCGCCGAGTGCGCCCGGGCATCTCGTCAAACGCCGACCGCGGACGGTAAGCGTCAACCGTTACAAACGTAGTTGGTCGTTGTTGGCCAACTGTGCCGGGGTAACGGTTGCCCGGCCCGGATCACCGCGTACGTTCCGGCAAGGTGGGCGAGATTCGGTTTCTCGCGTCCTTGGTCGGTGGCGGCTACCGGTGGTCACCTGTCGGCTGTCGGGCCCGGCCTGGTTGGTAGCTCTCACCACATGATCCTCTGGTCGCTGTGGTGTCACACCTTCCCGCCGCCGGGCTGAAAAGCCTTGGGCGCGACGCCCGATCACGGTGGCTGCTGCCTGGTGTCGGGTGACGTTGGGGTAGGGGCGCTGCCAGTGTTGGGCGCCCCAAATGCTGCTGTAGGCGGGATTAACCGCCAGTAGTTCGATGCCGGCACGGTCAGCCATGGCTGCGAGCCTGTTGCGGAACACCGCGGTCGGGATGCGTGATATCACGGTGTGGCGGAACCGTTTCCCGCGTGCGCCGCGGCCCATAGTTTCCCGCCCGCTCATCCTGGCGTCGGCGAAGTCGAGGTCCTCCACCGCGATCGTCGCAACACCGTGGCGGCGCGTGTACTTGATCAGCGCGGTGATGGCGTGGCGGACCTGGGCGTCACGCCGCGACGCCGACCCGGTGAGGTCGATGTCGATCCGCCTGGGCGCACCCACGGGGTTGCCGTGGGCGTCCAGCCGGCGCACCGCCAGGTGCCCATCGTTGAGATCCACTCCCACCACCGACCCGATGGCGTAGACGTCGTCGCCGACTGCGCAATTGTCGCGGCCTACCCAGTACGGCACAGACGGGATCGCCCACGCCGCGGTTAGATACACCCCAGCCCTGCCGGGTTTGCGGCTGATCGCGTAGGACACCGAGTTAGCGCCGATGATCCGCTGGACCCATTCACCGCCGCGGTGCGCGAACACCGCGCTGCCGGAGAGGACGTAACGGCCTCGTGGGGCGTTCGCGAAGTGTTCCAACGGTTTCGGCAACCGAATACTGACCTGCCCGGCCGGGGTCACTGTGATCGTGAGATTCCCGAACGGTTCATCGGGCGAGCCGTTCGCCCCGATTCGCCACCGGGATGCCTGCCACCGCCGGCGCCACTGCGCTTCGGTCAGACCCGCCTTGTCGAGGTGATGGCGCGTCGCAGCCAGGCGTTTACCGCCCTCCACCACATGCACCACACCGGCGGCCTGATCCCGTTGCACCCGGGCCAGCTCGCCCCGTAGATGCCGCAGCCGACGTTGCTTCTGGAAACGTTCAGCTTGGTTGGCATACCCCCTGGCGGCCTTGGCTTTTCGGCGGGCCTTACGCTCAGCGACGGACAGCATGTCCGCGGTCGGCGCCGCTAGACGCGCCTCGATGGTGGCGATCGCCGCCCGTAACCCCGCCCCATGGCGGTACTGGGCATCGCGGGCCCGGCGGACCCGATCATCATTGGCGGCGATGATCGCATTAGCCCACCGCGCCGACGACGCCGCAGTCAACCCTTTCTTGCGGGTATTCAACCGATCCCGACGCAGCTGTCGCCGCTCGCCGGCGTTCAGCGCCGCGTCGACCGGCCCGGGCCGAGACACCACAGCCAGATCAGCGCGCCGCAACCGGCCTAGATGCTCAGCCACACGCTCTAACACCTGATCGTCCTGCGATGTCGTGCGCACCCGGGTGCTGATCGCCACGCCCACCGGTGCAGCGACCGGCTTCACCCCGCGCCACGCGCGCAACTCACGATCGGTCATGCCGCATCACCGGATTCGGTTTCAGCTGACACCGCGGCCCGTAGCCGCTTCGTCTTCGCTGAGCGCTGCCCGTACAGTCGGCCGGCGAAGCTGGTCACGATGGCCAGCATGTCGCGCGCCAGCTCTGATTCAGCCGACTCATTCTCAGGCCGGCCGGTGTAGACCACCGACACCCCATAGCCGGCCAACAAGTGTTCGATCACCCCGACCCCGAACCGCGCCAACCGATCAGGATGCTCCACCACCAGCCGATCCACACCAGGTTTCATGCACTCGCTCAACGCTTTACCCAGCCCCGCCCGGCGGTCCGCCAACCCAGACGCGACATCGGCAAACACGATCAAATCGATGCCATGTTCCTGTAGTCGCGCGACCTGCCGATCGAGGCCACCTTCAGCCTGCTGCCGCCGCGACGACACCCGCGCGTACCCAACAGCCGTGCCTGTTGGAGGTTTACGCGTGAGGGCATCGAGGTCGCCGACCCGGAAGATCCGTCGCCCACCAGCACTGCGGGCATCGGGCAACCGGCCCTGTTGGGTGTAGCGGCGCAACGTACGCGTCGACACCCCCAACCGGTAGGCCGCCGCGGTCGCCGACACATAATCATCAGGGCCACGATGAGCCATGTCACCAATGCCTCATCAGGTCTTCGACCGGAAAAGGCAATTCGAGGCCATCTTCGGCCAGCATCGCCCGCACATCCGCTGCGGTGACGTTCTCGCCGTCCTTGATCGCGTAGAACGCCGCCTGTTCGAGGTGCTGCACGAATTCTGGGCGCTGCCCACACCAACGCTGCACACGTCGTTTCGCCGCGGCGCGCTCGCGCTTCTTCTTCGCCGACATCGACTTAAAGGAGTGTGCGCGGTGCGCGTTTTGCGCGGTCTTGTATCCGTAGCCCTGAGCATCATCGAGCACCTCACCGGTCGCCTCGTCGACGACGACATACCGCCTGTCATAGCTGCTGGACAGCGAGGCGCTGACGACAACCTTCGCGCTCATCGCATTTCCTCCATCACGCATCGAACGCACCACCACCATGGCCAACAATGACCAACAAAACCATCCGAACCCAGACCGGCGAGAGTCCAGCAGTCACATACTCTCAAACAAGTCCGACAACAACCGGCCGACCGCTACCGGCCAACAAAATCACCAGCTGTTCTCAACCCGTGTTTGCATGCCACGTGACCAGCCCGTAACGCCACGGGGCGCGACGGATCAGCGGTACTTGATCAACAGGGCCATGCCGATGATGGCGACCAGCCAGATTCCGGTGACGAAATAGGTCAACCGGTCGAGGTTCTTCTCCACCACCGTCGAGCCCGACAGGGCCGATTGCACGCCGCCGCCGAATAGTGTCGACAAGCCGCCACCCTTGGCGCGGTGCAGCAGCACCAGCAACACCACCAGCACACTGGTGATGACCAGGATGATCTGCAGCGCCAACTCCATGCCCGTCACCTTACCGAATCGGGGTCTGGACCGAATGGGGGTCCGGCGCCGGCAACCGGGAAAGGCCGGCGGCACGGCCAGGTAGGCTCCGCTTCGGCACCCATCAACGGTGCCGCTTTCGCCGTTTCGCCGGCTACGGCAGCGGCCCGCCGGCCGCGACGGCGCACAGGGTTGCGAATTGCTCCCCGTCCAGCGACGCCCCGCCCACCAGCGCGCCGTCGATGTCGGCTTGAGCGACGATGTCGCCGATGTTCTGCGCGTTGACCGATCCGCCGTAGAGCACCCGCACGCTCTCGGCAACCTGCGGCGACGCCAGTGTCCGGAGTTCGTCGCGGATGGCCGCGCACACCTCTTGGGCGTCGGCCGCACCGGCCACCCGCCCGGTTCCGATTGCCCAGACCGGCTCGTAGGCGATGACGACGGCGCCGATTTGCTGAGCCGACAACCCGGCCAGCGACCCGCGAAGCTGCTCAAGGTTGTGGGTCACGTGGTCACCGGCTTCCCGAACCTGCAGGTGCTCGCCGATGCAGACGATCGGGGTCAGCCCGTGCCTAAGTCCCGCGGCTGCCTTGGCGGCCACCAGCGTGTCGTCCTCATAGTGGTAGCTGCGTCGCTCGGAGTGACCGACGACGACGTAGGTGCAACCGAGCTTGGCCAGAAAGGCCCCGCTAATGTCACCGGTGTAAGCGCCCGAGTCGTGTGGGGAAAGGTCCTGCGCCCCGTAGCACAACCGCAGCTTGTCGCCGTCGACCAGGGTTTGCACGCTGCGCAGATCGGTGAACGGCGGCAGCACCGCGACGTCCACCTTGTCGAAGTACTTATCCGGCAGCGAGAACGCGATCTTTTGCACCAGCGCGATCGCCTCGAAGTGGTTAAGGTTCATCTTCCAGTTACCGGCGATCAGCGGCTTGCGGATCACGAGTCTCCTTGGTGTCCGGCGCCGTCACGCAACACCTCCAGGCCGGGCAGGGTTTTGCCCTCAAGGTATTCCAGCGACGCGCCGCCGCCGGTGGAGATGTGTGAGAAAGCCTTCTCGGGAAGGCCCAGGGTGCGCACCGCGGCCGCCGAGTCACCCCCGCCGACCACGCTGAAGGCGCCCTTGGCGGTCGCGGTGGTGATCGCCTGGGCGACACCCGCGGTGCCGGCGGCGAACGCCGGGAATTCGAACACCCCCATCGGTCCGTTCCAGAAGATCGTCTTCGCGTTGAACAACAACGTGGCGAACCGCGTCACCGACCCCGGTCCGATGTCCAGGCCCATCTTGTCGTCCGGGATACGTTCTGCGGCTACGGTTTCCGATGGCGAGTCGGCCGCGAAACGCTCGGCCACCACAATGTCGACCGGGAGCCGCAGCACATCGGCGTAAGTGTCCAGCAGCCGACTGCAGGTATCCACCATCTCGTGCTCCAGAAGCGACTTTCCTACCGAAAAGCCCTGCGCGGCAAGAAATGTGAAACACATGCCGCCACCGATCAGGATGCTGTCGGCCTTGGTCGCCAGCTGTTCGATCACCCCGAGCTTGTCGGACACCTTCGACCCGCCCAACACCACGGCGTAGGGCCGCCGGGTTGAGCTGGTCAGCTGCTCCAGCACTGTGACTTCGGCGGCCACCAGCGCGCCGGCATAATGCGGCAGCAGGGTGGCGACATCGTAGACCGAAGCCTGCTTGCGGTGCACCACCCCGAACCCGTCGGACACGAAAGCCCCGCCATCGCCGACCAAGTCGGCCAGTTGCCGGGCAAGGGCCAGCCGCTCTGCGTCGTCCTTGCTGGTCTCGCGCGGATCGAAGCGGACGTTCTCCAGCAACAGGATGTCACCCGCGGTCAGCCTCTCGGCGCGGGCCCGCGCGTCGGGCCCCGCGACGTCGCCGGCGAGCTGCACCGGCTGCCCCAATTGCTCGCCCAGGGCCGCGGCCACCGGCGCCAACGACAACTTCGGGTCGGGGCCGTCTGTGGGACGCCCCAGGTGTGCGGCGACCACCACTTTGGCGCCGGCGTTGACCAGCGTTCTCAGCGTGGGCACCGATGCTGCGATACGACCGGGATCGGCGATGGCGCCACCGTCACCGAGGGGGACGTTCAAGTCGGAGCGCACCAGCACGCCCCGGTCCGAGACCCCGTCGGCCAGCAAGTCGTCGAGTGACTTGATGCTCATGGTCAGAGGGACTTGCCGACCAGGTCCACCATGTCAACCAGGCGGTTGGAGTAGCCCCATTCGTTGTCGTACCAGGCCACCACCTTGGCCTGGGTGGCGATCACCTTGGTCAACCCGGCGTCGAAGATCGAGCTGTGGGGGTCGGTGACGATGTCGGTCGACACGATCGGCGCGTCATAGTACTTGAGGATGCCCTTGAGCCGGCCCTCGGCGGCGGCCCGGTACGCGGCGTTGATCCGCTCGACGCTGGCCGGTTTGGACAACTCGGCGGTCAGGTCGGTGACCGAGCCGGTAACGACCGGCACCCGCAGCGCGTACCCGTCAAGCTTGCCGTTGAGTTCGGGCAACACCAGCCCGATCGCCCTGGCGGCGCCCGTGGAAGTCGGCACGATGTTGACCGCGGCAGCGCGGGCTCGCCGCAGGTCCCGATGGGGCCCGTCCTGCAGGTTCTGGTCTTGGGTATAGGCGTGGACCGTGGTCATCAAGCCCCGCACAATGCCGAACTCGTCATGGAGCACCTTGGCCAGTGGCGCCAGGCAGTTCGTCGTGCACGACGCGAGAGAGATGATGTTTTGGCTGCCGTCGTACTTGTCGTCGTTGACACCGGGCACGATGGTGATGTCCGCCTTGGTGGCCGGGGCCGAGATGATCACCTTCTTCGCGCCGGCGTGCAGGTGACCCTCGGCCGCGGCGGCATCGGTGAAGCGGCCGGTGGACTCGACGACGACATCGACACCCAGATCGCGCCACGGCATCGCCGCCGGGCCTTCCCGGATCTCCAGCGCCTTGATTTTGGCGTCGCCGACGACAATGGTGTTCTCCCCCTCCAGGCTGACGTTGTGGGGCAGCCGGCCCAGAATGGAGTCGAATTTGAGTAAATGCGCCAGGGTGGCGTTGTCGGTGATGTCGTTGACAGCCACCACCTCGATGTCGGTGCCAACGCCCTGGGCCTGCTGCGCCAATAACGCCCGATAGAAGTTGCGACCGATGCGGCCGAACCCGTTGATGCCTAGCCGGACCGTCACGACTGTCTCCTTGCTGCCTCTGCTGAACTCGCCGCCAGCCTAGATGGTAGTTTGCCGACCGGCCTCGAGCCCGCATGGATGGTAACCGGCGTGCGCCCGGCCCAAACCCGGTCTACCGCCCCGCCGCCACGTGCGCCTGCCTCACCCGGACAGCCGGCGCAGCGCAGAGTGCGCAGCGTGGTAGCCGCACAGCCCGTGCACGCCCGCGCCCGGCGGGGTGGATTGCGAGCACAGGTAAACGCCCGGCACGCCGATGAAGTATGGGTCGAGGGCCACCCGGGGCCGAAACAGGAGCTGCAACCGGTCATTGGCGCCGCCGATGATGTCCCCGCCGACGAAGTTGGGGTTACCGGCCTGCAGCTCGGCAGTGGATGTGCTGACCGTGGCGATGATGTGGTCCCGAAACCCCGGCGCAAACCGCTCGATCTGATCGATGACGGCGGCGGTGGCGTCGCCCCGGTAGCCGAACGGCACGTGCGCGTAGGCCCAGACCGGGTTGATGTCGCCGGCGGAGCGCGACGGGTCGGCCAGGTACTGCTGGCCGACGAGCACGAATGGGCGCTGTGGCATCCGGCCTTCCGCCCGTTGCCGTTCGCTGTGCGCGATCTCGGCGAAACTGCCGCCGAGGTGCACGGTGCCCGCCCGGCGGCAGTCGGGGTTGGTCCAGGGGATGTCACCGTCGATGGCGAAGTCGACCTTGAACGCCGACGAGCCTTCCCGGTAGCGCTGATAGGACCGCCGGATCCGGGCCGGCATGAGATCGCCGTAGAGCCGTAACGCCGAGGCCGGGCTCAAATCGAGCATCACGATGTCGGCATCGGGGATATCGGTGCGATTGGTGACGGTGACGCCGGTGGTGATGGTGCCGCCATGGTTGTGCAGCGCGGCGGCCAGGGCGGTGGTGATCGACCCCGATCCGCCTTCGGCGACCGGCCAGCCGTATCGGTGCCCGCCGGCCAGCAACAGCAACGCCAACGACGCGGTCAGCGGCCGGTCCAGGCGGGTGAAGATGTGCGCGGCCGCGCCACCGAACAGGGCGCGTCCCCGCTCGGTGCCGAACCAGCGGGCCATCACCGTGGCCGGAAGCACGGCCCGCGACCCGAAAGCCGCCAGCCGGATGGGGTGGCGTGGCATGGCGATCACCGGTCGCATGAGGTCATGGGCCAAGTCGTCGAAACCGGACACCAGGTCGGCTAAGGCGCGACGCCACCGGGATCCGTCGGACCCTAGACCGGCGGCGGTCCGCTCGAGCGATCGCCACAGCACCCCCGCGGTGCCGTCGTCCAGCGGGTGCGCACAGTCGATCTCCGGCCATTTCCAGGTCAACCCGTAGCGTTGCAGGTTGAACTGCTCCCAAACCGGTGAGCCCGCTCCCAGCGGGTGCACCGCCGAGCAGTGATCGTGAATGACCCCGGGCACCGTCAGCTCGCTCGAGCGCGCTCCCCCGCCGATGGTGTCGGCAGACTCTAACACCTGCACCTCGACGCCGTTGCGCGCCAGGTAGATCGCGGCCGCCAGGCCGTTGGGCCCGGCGCCGACGACAACCGCGGTAGTCATCGCTGCGGGGCGGCTTTGCGGTGGGCGATAAGGCGCGCCGAGGCGATGAGGCGCGCCGGGAACGTATCACCGGGCTCGGGCCCGGGCTCTCGGGTCAGCATGTCGGCGATCTTGGCACAACCTGGCTTCCCGACGCCCGAGGCATCGGGCCGTTGAGCGCCTTGCCATGGTGGTTTCGGTGTGACAACTAGTTCTTTATAATCGCGCATAATCCGCTGTAGGGCGGGCAAGGTTGAGGGCGCGTACCTCGATGACTCGGGGCATGTGGTGATGCCTGACTCGCAGCACGCCCTGGTCGGGAACGCCGCTGTGTATGCCCGGGTTTCCACCCATATGCAGCTCGAGGATCTGGATCGTCAGGCGCAGCGGATGACCGCATTCGCGAATGCGGCGGGGGTGTCGGTGGTGGCTGTGAGGTTGCCAGAGAGCCAGAGAGGATGAAACCAATGCCGTTATCGCCTTTGTCTCGGTTGATAGGCGGCGCGCGCCAGGCCCCGGCGGCGGTCGGCGCGGTGTTGGCGGTTGCGTTGCTCAGCGCTGGTGTGGCAAGTGCCGCCGGGCCGGTCCAGTTGAAGAGCCGATTGGGAGGCAATTGGTGCTTTGACGCTCCGAACGGTAACGGCACCGCGACGATGGTCAACCCCTGCAATGCCTCGAAGTCGCAACTCTGGGAGTTCAACTCGTCCGGTCAGATCGAAAGTGTGGCCTTCCCCGGGCAATGCGTCAACATCGGCGGCGCAGCGGATGACACCCCGGTGGTGCTCGCGCCCTGCCGGGCCAACACCAACAACCAGCGCTGGACTCACCAGCCCGACGGTCAGGTCACAAGCGCCCTCGGCCCCTGCCTCAACATATATGGCGGGGTGGCCAACCCGGGGACGCCGGTCATCGCCTACCATTGCATCCCCGGTGTCGAAGACGAGCAGTGGGACAGCGTTTCCTGATCGGTGACGACGCGGTTCAACGCGCTTTAAGCGTCTTCGAGTAGGTCAGGGGTCACCGCCGATTCGGTGTCGGGAATGCCCTCCACCCTCGCCTTGCGGTCCGCCATCGACAATAGGCGCCGGATACGACCTGCCACAGCATCTTTGGTCATTGGCGGGTCGGCCAGGCGCCCAAGTTCTTCAAGGGAAGCCTGCCGGTGCTCGATGCGCAGCTTGCCGGCGGCGGCCAGGTGATCGGGCACCCCGTCGCCGAGGATCTCCAGGGCCCGCTCCACCCGGGCGGCCGCAGCCACCGCGGCCCGCGCGGAGCGGCGCAGATTGGCATCATCGAAGTTGGCCAGCCGGTTAGCCGTCGCACGCACCTCCCGGCGCCTTCGGCGCTCCTCCCAGACCAGCCGGGTATCCTGGGCCCCCATCCGAGTCAGCAGCGCCCCGATAGCCTCACCGTCACGCACCACCACCCGGTCGGCGCCGCGCACCTCGCGGGCCTTCGCGCTGATCCCCAGCCGGCGCGCCGCCCCCACCAGCGCCATCGCGGCCTCTGGACCGGGACAACTGACCTCCAACGCAGATGAGCGTCCCGGCTCTGTCAGTGAGCCGTGCGCCAAAAACGCACCCCGCCAAGCGGCTTCGGCATCAGCGATACTGCCGCCGACAACCTGGGCGGGCAAACCGCGTACCGGGCGCCCGCGCGCATCCAGCAGCCCGGTCTGGCGGGCCAGCGCCTCCCCCTCGTTGGCGACCCGCAACACGTACCGCGTCTGCTTGCGCAGCCCGCTGGCCGACAGCACATGCACGACCGCGTTGTAGCCGTACAGCTCGAAGATCTCCTTACGCAGCCGCCGGGCGGTGCTGGCCAAATCCACCTCGGCCTCGACGACAACACGGCCGCCCGCGATATGCAACCCACCGGCAAACCGCAGCAAAGAACTCACCTCGGCACGCCGGGCGCTGACCGAGGTCACCACCAGGCGGCTCAACTCGGTTTTGACTTCGGCCGTCATCGCCACGCGCCGTCACCCCTTGGCCCGCTATCTCCCGCTCCCGGCACGCCAGGCTGTTGGCCGTCACCGTCGATGCGCGCCGAGGCGGGCACCGCGGACGACGCCGGGCCGGCATCGGGTGCCCGCACCGCATCCAGCGCCGCCGCCAGCTTGGCCGGGTCATGTAAAGGTGTACCAGCTCTGGAGACGTCGGCGAAGTGCACCTCGGCTTCGAATAACGTTGCGGTGCGCCGCAGTTGCTCCCGCTCCCGCTCACTGGGCACTCGCTCGGCGTCGATGATGATGTCGTGGACGGTAAAGCCCGGGGCGTGCTGGGCGAGCACATGCAGATGACGCTCCACCGAGAAACCGGCCGTCTCCCCCGGCTCTGCCACCAGGTTGAGCACCAGGGCACGGCGGGCGGCGGTGGCCTGCAGCGCCGCCGCCAGTTCCGGCACCAGCACATGCGGGATCACGCTGGTGAACCACGATCCGGGGCCCAGCACCACCAGATCGGCGGCCATGATCGCGTCCACCGCCTGCCGAGTGGCCGGCGGGTCGGCGGGCAACAACCGTACCCGGCGCACTTTGCCCGGTGTGGTCGCGATTGCCACCTGACCGCGGATCAGCCGGAAAATCCGCGGGTCGGCTTCCAAGCCGGCGACATCGGCCTCGATCTGCAGGGCAATCGGGCACATCGGCAACACCCTGCCGGTGACCCCGAGGATGCGACCAAGTTCATCGAGCGCGGCGACCGGGTCGGCCAGCACCTCGTTGAGACCGGCCAGCAGCAGGTTGCCGATCGGATGTCCGGCCAGTGCCCCGCTGCCGCCGAACCGGTGCTGCAAGATGGTTGCCCACAGCCGCCCGTGTGGACTGTCGGACGCCAACGCCGCCAAGGCCATTCGCAAGTCCCCCGGCGGCACCACCATGTCCAGTTCGTTGCGCAGCCGTCCCGAGGAACCGCCGTCGTCGGCGACCGTCACCACCGCGGTGACGTGCGGGGTCAGGCGGCGGGCCGCCGACAATGTCGCATACAGGCCATGCCCGCCGCCCAGCGCGACAATGCCAGGGCTGTGCTCCACGCTCATTCGCGGCCCAGATCCCGGTGCAGCACCCGCACCCGCAGGGCCGGGTCGGGTTGCAACCTCCGGGACAGCTCCTCCGCGATCACGACGCTGCGATGCTTGCCGCCGGTGCAGCCAATGGCAATGGTCATGTAGCGCTTCCCTTCCCTGCGATAGCCGTCGACGACCAGGGACAGCAACCGATGGTAGGTGCCCAGGAACTCGGCCGCGCCGCTCTGGCAGAGCACATAGTCGCGCACCGCCGGGTGTTGACCCGTGTGCGGCCGCAATTCGTCCACCCAGTGCGGGTTAGGCAAGAACCGGACGTCCATCACCATGTCCGCGTCCATCGGTAGACCGTACTTGAAGCCGAAGGATTCAACCGTCACGCTGGTGTGCGCGACCACCTCGCCGCCGAATGCGCGTTCGATGCTTTCTCGCAGCTCGCGTACCGACAGCGTCGACGTGTCGATGATCAGGTCGGCCGTCGCGCGCACCGACGCCAGCATCTCGCGTTCGGCGGCGATGCCTTCGGCCAACGTCTGCCCGCTCTGCAGCGGATGCCGGCGACGACTCTGCTCGAAACGGCGCACCAACGCGTCGTCGGTGGCCTCCAGGAAGAGGACACGGGGGGTGATATTGCGGGTGGCCAGGTCGTTGCGCACCCAGTCCAGGTCACCGGTGAACCCGCGAGAACGCACGTCCATCACCACCACCAGCTGGGTGATGCGCGAACCCGCCGCCAGCCCGAAGTCGACCATGCGGGTGATCAGTTGCGGCGGCAGGTTGTCGGCGACATACCAGCCGAGGTCTTCGAGCACCTTGGCGGCCGTCCCACGCCCGGCGCCAGACAATCCCGTCACCAGGACGACGTCGATACCCGACCCGGTTGCGCCGGCCCCGGTGCTGGACTGGTCGGCCGGCTGCTTGCCGGTGGCCGGACCCGTCATCCGGAGGCCTGTTCGGCGAGCCGCGTATCCGCCGTCGGGTTCGCGCCGGCGGGATTGGCCCGCAACGCCTCAAGCACCGCCGTCGCCGTCGCGACACCGATTCCCGGAACGGTGGTGATCTCGTCGACGGTGGCCTCCTTCAGGCGCGCCAGCGATCCGAAATGGCGGACCAGCGCCTTGCGACGGTGCTCGCCCAGCCCGGGCACCGAGTCCAGCGCCGACGCGGTCATCCGTTTGGACCGCTTGCTCCGGTGATAGCTGATGGCGAATCGATGCGCTTCGTCGCGGACCCGCTGGAGCAGAAAGAGCCCCTCGCTGTTGCGCGGCATGATGATCGGGTCGGGTTCGGACGGCACCCACACCTCTTCGAGGCGTTTGGCCAAGCCGATCACCGCGACGTCGGTGATGCCGAGTTCGTCGAGCACCGCAGCGGCAGCGTTGACTTGGGGAGCGCCGCCGTCGACGACATACAAATTCGGCGGGTAGGCGAACCTGCGTGGTTTCCCCTCAGGTGCAGGAATAGCCGAGTCTTGTAGGTGGCGCAGGAAACGCCGCCGAGTCACCTCCGCGATGGAGGCGACGTCATCGGATCGGCCCTGCCCGGCGGCCTGACGGATGGCGAAGTGGCGGTAGTCTGACTTGCGGGGCAGCCCGTCCTCGAACACCACCAGCGAGCCCACCACGTCGGTGCCCTGCACATGGCTGATGTCGACGCACTCGATTCGCAGCGGCGCCTCGGCCAGTCCCAGCGCTTCCTGAATATTCTGCAGCGCAGCTGATCTGGCGTTAAAGTCCCCAGCACGCCTCAATTTATGTTGCTGGAGCGCCTCCTTCGCATTCCGCTCAACTGTTTCGGCCAGAGCCCGTTTGTCGCCGCGCCGCGGCACCCGCAGCACCACCCGCGAGCCGCGCAGTGTCGACAACCAATCGGCCAACTGCTCGGCGTCGGGCGGCAGGCAGGGCACCAGCACCTCGCGGGGCACCGGGTTCGCGGCTCCGTCGGCGGCCTCGTCCAGCTCTGCCTGCTCGCCGTAGAACTGGGTCAAAAACTGCTCGACCAACCGGGCCTCACCGGAATCGCCAGGATCACTGGGCTTTTCGACGATCCAGCCGCGCTGGCCCCGAACCCGGCCGCCGCGGACGTGAAACACCTGCACCGCCGCTTCCAGCTCGTCCTGGACGAACGCCATCACGTCGGCGTCGGTGCCGTCGCCGAGCACCACGGCCTGCTTCTCCAGCGCCCGCTTCAGCGCGGACAGGTCGTCGCGCAGTCGCGCGGCGCGTTCAAAGTCCAGTTGCTCGGCGGCGGCGTTCATCTGCCGTTCCAAGCTGCGGGCGAACCGGTCGGTCTTGCCGGACAGGAAGTCGCAGAAGTCCTCCACGATCCGGCGATGCTGCTCGGCGCTGACCCGCCCGACGCAGGGTGCCGAGCATTTGTCGATGTAGCCGAGCAGGCATGGCCGGTCGATCTGCTGGTGCCGCTTGAACACCCCCGCCGAACAGGTTCGCGCCGGAAATACCCGGGTGAGCAGGTCCAGGGTTTCCCGGATCGCCCAGGCATGCGAGTACGGCCCGAAATAGCGCACCCCCTTGCGCCGCGGGCCGCGGTACACCATCAAGCGGGGGAACTCCTCGCCCAGGGTGACCGCCAGCACCGGGTAGGACTTATCGTCGCGGTAGCGGACGTTAAACCGTGGATCGAACTCCTTGATCCAGTTGTATTCCAGTTGCAGCGCCTCGACCTCGGTCTTGACCACCGTCCACTCGACCTTGGCGGCGGTGGTCACCATCTGGCGGGTGCGCGGGCTCAGGCCCGCGACGTCGGCGAAGTAGGACGTCAGGCGGCTGCGCAGGCTCTTGGCCTTGCCGACGTAGATGACTCGGCCGTGCTGGTCCCGGAATCGGTAGACGCCCGGCTCGACCGGGATCGACCCGGGAGCGGGCCGGTAGGTGGCGGGATCTGGCACTCTTTCCAGGCTAGTTCTTCACGGGCGCCTGCCCCCGTAGGGGCGCCGGGGAGATCACCATCGCGGCCACCGGAACCCGGCGATGTCGCCGTCGAGCACGGCTGTGGAACTTCCGGACTACGGCCGTGAATGGCGATGGCCTCCGGGTGCGGTAGGGGGTTCGAGAGCGGCGGGCCCGCGGGCCGGGGTCCGGCCCCGCATCCGGGCCGCCACCGCCCCCCGGCGGGACGGGACCTCTCTGGCCAACACCCGCGTGTTGATGAAACCAGCCCGGATGACCCGGGAACCGACGTTCACACCGCACCCGCGGCCTGAACCAACAAACGCCCGAGAAGGGCGGTGCCCAACACTCACCCGAGTTGTGCGACATGCTCTAGAACCAGCCGTCCCGCACGTACGCCCGGCTCCAGAGAACGACGTTGAGCAGGACTGCCTTCAGCCAGGCCTGGTGCATCCGCTCCAGGTGGGCCGGATCCCGGGCGCCATCCTCGAGGAACGGGCGGACGGTCGCGTAGATCGGGTACGTGAGGGCGACGACGTATCGGAGGTGGACGACCTCCGGTGCCCCGGTAACCCCGTCGGTCGCGTTCTTGCCGGCCGCGTGGCGCCGGCCGACCTCCTCGGCGTAGGCGACCCAGGCCGGACCGAAGTCGGCGTCGCAGGTGTCGAGGACCCACTGGCCGAACCGAGCCCGCACCCGGGCGAGGTAGGCGTCGTTCGGCCCCACCGGTGTCGAGAAGTAGCCGAGGAGGAAGTCGTGGCTCCCGACGAAGCCGTACCAGACGTCAAGGAGCTCCTCGACGCGGGGGGCGAGGATCGCCTTCGCCTCGCGAAGGGCGGTCTTGTCGTCGTCGGTCAAGAGGAGCACCGCTTCGATGTTCGCCAGCTCCTCCTGGCTCGTCGCCGGGCCAGGCAACGTCGGGTCTCCCATTCGGTACCCGGGGACGGCGGTCGTGGCCATGGTTCACCTCCGTGTCAAGGGCCGCCCGGCTAGATAGATAGGTAGGATCCCTATAGTTCAGAATGGTAGGGACCCGATGTATCCGTCGTCAACCCACACTGGAGATGCGCATGCCACGAGACCACCGAGCCGAACGACGGGCCGGTGTCGTCGCCGCTCTCCTGCGCCTCTCCCGTCTCGTCGCCGGTGAACTCCGCTCGGCCACCGGTGAGCTCGGCCTCACGCCGGCCCAGGCCGAGGCGCTCCGCTTCGCCGCCCGGATACGGCCGGACATGGCGACGCCCGGTCAGCTCGCCCGCGTCCTTGGCGTGCGCTCGCCGACCGCGATCGGCATCGTCGCGCCGCTCGTCGAGCGCGGGCTCCTCGTTCGCCGGACACACCCATACGATCGGCGGCGCTCGATCCTCGCCCTCACCGCGGCGGGCCGCGACCTCTACGACCGCCTGGAGCGCCTCACCGCCGACCTCGAGGCGGCCCTCGCGGACCTCGAGCCCGCTGCCCTCGAGCAGATCGAGGCGGGGCTCGGGGCCCTCGTCGGGGTCTTCGTCCGCGATGGCCGCCTGGTCGTCGCCGCCCCATGCGCCGGCTGCATCCACTACCGGCCGAACGCCGCCCCCGGCAGCCCGCTGCCGCATCGCTGCGCACTCCTCCGGCGGAATCTGAGCGCAAGCGAGGCCGCAATGGACTGCCCGGAGCACGTCGCGGCGGGGTGATCGGCGCAGGCCGGCGTGGTCACATCACCGTCCGTGCGGTTCCCATACCACCCGTTCCCCGACCCACATCTACGTCGGGAGAGCCGAACTTCTCGGCTTTTCGGAGACGATGGCGTTTCGCAGTGGTCTGTTGCGCACGCGTTGGGGCCACCAGAACCAGCGGCCCAGCAGCACGGCGATCGACGGTGTCATGAACGACCGCACCACCAAGGTGTCGAACAGCAGGCCCATACCGATCGTGGTGCCGACCTGCGCGAGGATGAGCAGGGCGCTGGCACTGAAGGAGATCATGGTGAAGGCGAACACCAAGCCGGCTGAGGTGACGACGGCGCCGGTGCCGGCCATGGATCGGATGATGCCGGTCTTGATGCCGGCGTGGAGTTCTTCTTTGAAGCGCGATACCAGCAGCAGGTTGTAGTCGGATCCGACCGCCAGCAGGATGATCACCGACATGGCCAGGATCATCCAGTGCAGTTGGACGCCCACGATGTACTGCCACAGCAGCACCGACAGCCCGAACGAGGTGCCCAAAGACAGCAGCACGGTGCCGACGATGACGGCCGCGGCGATGACGGCGCGGGTTAAGACCAGCATGACGATGAAGATCAAAATCAGTGCTCCGGTTCCGGCGATCAACAGGTCGTAGGTGGCTCCTTCTTTCATGTCTTTGGCGGTGGCCGCGGTGCCGGCGATGTAGATGCGGGCGTTTTCCAGCGGGGTGCCTTTGATGGCTTCGAAGGCGGCGTTGCGGATCGCGTTGACGTGGGCGATGCCCTCGGCGGTGGCCGGGTCGCCGATGTGGGAGATGATGAAGCGCACCGCTTTTCCATCCGGTGAGATGAACATCGTCATGCCCCGCTTGAAGTCGGGATTGTCGAACACCTCCGGAGGCAGATAGAACGAGTCGTCGTTTTTGGATGTGTCAAAGGCCTGGCCCATGGCATTGCCCTTGCTCTGCATCGCAGCAGCTTGGTCCTGTATTCCGGCCATCGAGCTGTGCATCGACAGCATCATGGTGTGCATCGACTTCATCATCGTGACCATCGGTGTGAGCAGTTTCAGCATCTCGGGCATGAGCGTGTCGAGTTTGTCCAGTTGAGGTACCAAGTCGCCGATCGCGTCGCTGAGGGTGTCAATTCCATCCAGGGCGTCAAACACCGAACGCAGCGACCAGCACACCGGGATGTCGAAACAGTGCTTCTCCCAATAGAAATAGCTGCGGATCGGGCGGATGAAATCGTCGAAATTAGAGATCTGGTCGCGCAACACATTGATTTCGTCGACCATCGTGTGCAACTGCCGGACCATGTTGTGGGTGACGCCGGTGAGCTCTTTCATGATCCCGATCATGGTTTCCATGGTGCTGATCATGGTGTTCATCTGGTTCGCCATGACGAGCATCTGGTCCATCTGCCTCTGCAGGTAGTCCCGAGTCAATTGCTGGCTCACGCCTTGCATACCCATCAGAAACGGGATGGAGGTGTGCTCGAGCGGGGTGCCCAACGGCCGGGTGATGGTCTGTGCCCGCGCGACTCCGGGGGTGTGGAAGATGTTGCGGGCGATGTGCTCGATGATGAGCATGTCCGCGGAATTGCGCAGATCCTGGTCGGTTTGGACCATCAGGAGTTCCGGATTCATCCGGGCCTGGGAGAAATGGCGGTCGGCGGCGGCGAACCCCTGGATCGCCGGAATAGTGCGTGGCATGAACTTGCGGTCGTTGTAACTGGTCCGGTAGCCGGGTAGCGCGACCAGCCCCACCAGCGCCAGCGCGCTGGCCGCCGCCAGGATCGGCCCCGGCCAGCGGACCACGGCGGTCCCCACCCGTCGCCAACCTCGCGTGCGCGCAACCCGTTTGGGCTCAAAGCGACCGAATCGGCTCCCGATCACCAGCATCGCCGGTGCCATGGTCAGGGACGCCAGCACTGCCACGAAGATGCCGATCGCCAGCGGAACACCCAGCGTCTGGAAATAGGGCAGGCGGGTGAAGCGCAGGCAACCCGTCGCGCCGGCGATCGTGAGGCCCGAACCGAGGATGACAGGCGCGGTGCCCCGATACATCGTGTCGAAGGCGGTGTGGCGGTCCTGGCCGGCGGTGCGCGCCTCGTGATAGCGGCCCAGCACGAAGATCGCGTAGTCGGTGCCCGCCGCGATGCCCAGCATGGTCAGCAGGTTCACCGAGAACGTCGACAAGCCGATCAGGTGGTAGTGCCCGAGGGCGGCCACCACACCGCGGGCGGCCATCACTTCCAGCATCACCATCGCCAGCACCAGCCACACCGTGAGGACGGAGCGATAGACGATGAACAAGCTGACCACAATGACCACCAGCGTGAGGGCCGTGACCATCCTCAGGCTCTTGTCGCCGACGCGGTGCTGATCGGCGATCAGCGCGGTGGAGCCGGTGACGTAGACGTGGACGCCGGCCGGCGGCGGTGTGCTGGCGATGATGTGGCGCACCGCCGCGATGGATTCGTTGGCGCGGACTTCACCTTGGTTTCCGGCGAGCGCGAGCTGCACGTAGGTGGCTTTGCCATCGCTGCTTTGGGCGCCGGCCGAGGTCAGCGGGTCACCCCAGAAATCCTGGACGTGCTGGATGTGTGCGGTGTCGGCCCGCAACTTCTGGATCAGCTCGGCGTAATACCGGTGGGCCTGGTCTCCCAGCGGCTGGTCGCCCTCCAGCACGATCATCGCCGAGCTGTCGGAGTCGGATTCCTTAAAGACGCGCCCGATGTGTTTCATCGCCTGAAAGGACGGGGCATCGGCCGGGCTCAGGGACACCGACTGCTGCTGGCCGACCTGCTCCAGGGAGGGGACGGCCACGTTGAGCGACACGGTCAGCGCCACCCACCCGAGCAGGATCGGCACCGCGAAGGTCCGGATCAGACGGGGCAGCAGCGGGTGCGCGCCGAGCTGGTGGGTCATGCCCACTTCACCTGGCAGAAGGTGAAAGCATCCACCCCCTCGGCAAACTTCTCGTCCTTGAGCGTGCCGTCGACGAAAATCCGACAACCGATGCTCCCGGCGTTGCCCTGGGCCAGCAGGATCGGCATGCTCGCCGCCGAGGTCGTGGTCAGCGTGAGGGCCCAGGGCAGCCGAACCTGCTTGAGGCTCTGCGGATTCGCCGACAGATCGAGGTAATTGATGGTCGCGACGGCGCCCGCCGGTCCGAAGACCTCATAGGTCACCCGCTTGGGGTTGAACGGCTTAGCGTCGTTGGCGATGCCGGAGCCTTCGCGGGTGATCTCGTTGTCGGATCCGAAAATCCCATGCAGCCGGTGAATCACGAACCCCCCCAATGCGACCGCCACCAAGACCAGCAGTGGCAACCAGTACCGGCGCACTGTCCTCATCGTGGCACCCCTGTCTGTTGTCGGCTCGGCACGCGACCACATCGCATCGGGGCGCGGGCGACACCCACCTGATGTGAGACGAACGCGAATTCCGGTTCTGATAGTAAATCGAGCGTCCCACCCACGTCTACAGCCGACCGTGGCGCACCATAATCCCGTCACTACCTGCAAGCATCACCCCTGTGTCGCCGCCGCTGCCTTCGTGACGGGTGTCCAACAGCATCCCGTATGCTTCATAGCAGAGCTATTGTTCGCATTAAGCTAGGAGACGGTTATGAGGCGCCGCGCACCATCGGAGCCCGCTACCGGTGACGGACCCGATCACCGGCGCCAGGCCGACCCGGCGGTACGCGCACCGGTCGTCGATCCCGGGCCGGTCAAGTCGGGGGTGCGTCCGCCTCAGCAGGCCCGCAGCCGTGCCGCGTTGCAACGGTTAGTCGCCTCAGCCGAGCACGTCCTGGTCAACGAGGGCCTCGACGAGTTCACCATCGCGCGGGTCGCCGAGCACGCCGGAGTGTCCGTCGGTGGCGTCTACCGGCGTTTCGCAAGCAAAGAGCAACTCATCGAGGCCGTCAAGCACGAACTGCTGGCGCGGCTCGAAAACGCTGTGGCCAAGGCGCTGCGCACTGCCCAACCCTCGCTGGCCGGGGTCATTCACGCGTTCACCGCGGCATTGAGCCAAACCTTCGCTGAAAGCGGCCGCGTCATTCCGGTCATCTTGGCCGGTGGGCGCGCTGCGGATCCCCCCGAGCAAGGACTGCGCATCGCGACCGGTTTGCAGCAACGTTTTTTCGACGCCGCAGCGCCTTATCGGGAGCAAATCCGCCACGAGAGGCCGGCCAGCGCGCTGACGGTGGTGTTTCGCAGCGTGATCGCCGCCGGCGCGCACCGCGCCGCGTTAGCGCCGTGGTGGCCCGACGGCCTTACCTGGCAACAGTGGGCCCACGAAATCGCCGACATGACTACGGCATATCTGACCGCAGAACACAAAAACACTCCCGGCGCAACGTAATCCCGATCACCTGAATTTGGCTATGCGGCGTCGCGGCGGCGGAATCCCTGGGGACGCAACTGCCGTGAACGCCACCAGCACCCCCGGCCCTCACGACCGCCAGGCCGGTCCAATCGGGTGTTAGTGCGGTCACGTCGGGGTTGTGGTGACGCGTGTTGATGCGCACCGGCGCAGCTGCGGCGGCGCGGCCCCGTCAGGTTAGTTGTCCCCTCCCGCGCAGGTCAGTGCATTGCGCGGCGAAATCCGTTTACAGCCAGCATAATTAGTTAACCGTCCGCAGACGTGGCATCTTGGGGCACGCGTGCAGCAGGGCCTCGGTGGCCTCATGGGTCATCACGGCAGCATGGTAGAAATCGGCATCCTCGTCAGCTTGCGGCTTCGATTGCGTCGGGCGGTCAGCGGAGTCACGCTGGATCCTGGCCAACAGCGCGGCACCCTGGCCCACTTTCTCAATTGATCCTTCAACGTTGGTGTGGAAACCGAGCCCGCCCCCGCACGAATCGTGTCACTCATCGTTGATTCCTTGTCGGCACTGGCGAGCAGGTCCTCGCGTTCTCCTGGGCCGCCCTCGACTGATGTCACTGATCTCGCCATAGCGATCCACTGCCGCCCTAGCTGCTCGGCGACGGCGCAGCCATTGCGCGAAGCGCGGTGCCGCACCAGCGAGATCGCGCTCGCGCCACAGGCGATGACCAATACCCCGGCAACCACCCATATCAAATGTCTCCTGCGCGGCCAACTACCCAAGATCCTTCACGCCCTTACGCCGGGGATCTGCACGAAAACACCACCGTGCGTCTCCGCCCTCCCGTAAGAAGCCCATCCACCAATGCATTCCATCATCATGGCTTGCGATGGCAAAAATCTTTCGGCTCGACTGCCCTGTATCTGATGGTATCTGATGCGATCGTATCGACGACCTACCCTGCGGTGGGTCGTCGCATGTCTTCGCAAATCGGTCGCATGTCTTCGCAAATCGGAAATCTCACCTCACTGCAGCGGCCGTGGCCCGACCCCGCCCGCTGCCCAAGCTCGCAAGAGACTTGTGCAGTTGGCTGGGCCCTAGTTCGTCATGGCATCGCTACGCTTTTATGCTCGGACAGCTCGTGGAGCGCCTGCCGGGAGCTGCCGCCACCGCCATCGGCGCCCCCACATCACCCGGGTGGCGTTGCACGTCGTGGCGCCGCCGTTGGAGCACTTTCAGCATGGCGCTTCCGACCGCCACAGTGGGGATGGCACCCGAGAACGGGCCGGCCAATTGCGTGGCATGCGCCAGCAAGGAGCGAACATCCCTCGAGCGCTCAACGCGGGTCCGGTCGATAGCGGGCCAACAATGCTCGCACGGTGTCCATGGCGGCCACGGCGCGATCCTTGTCGACGGCCTGGATCGCCAACACCGGAATGTACTCGTCGCCCGGCAGGTCGATTCGCGCCCAGCGGGCTCCGGCGGGAAACGACACATCGACGACCTCCGACCACGGGATCAGCCGGTCGCCCAGCAGGTTGCGCACCAAGAGCCCGGCGGCGCCGACCCGCAGCCTCGGGCGCGCCAGCAGCAACACCACCCCGGCGATGATGACGCCCAGCGCGCCGATCGCCACCTGGTCGGCCGTCCGGAAGATCACCCCGGTGGATTGGCTCTTGAGCAGAAACCCCACCACGATGTGCGCCGCCGCGATCAGGAAAGCGGCTCCGTAGGCGAAATACGGTGTCAAATGGGGACGGACTTCGACGTCCCAATCACCAGCGGTCCCGGTCACCGTTGAGCGAGCAGATCACGCAGGGTGAGCGCGGTGCTCAGGGCGGCGGCCGTCGCCTGGGCGCCCTTGTCCTCCGCCGACGTCGGCAAGCCCGCCCGCTCCAGCGCCTGCTGCTCGGTGTTGGTCGTGAGCACGCCGTTGCCGACCGGTGTCGAGGCATCCAGCGACACCCGTGTCAGGCCCTGGGTCACCGCCTCACATACGTAGTCGAAATGCGGTGTCGCACCGCGGATCACGACACCGAGCGCGACGACAGCGTCGTGGTCGCGGGCCAGCGCCTGAGCCACCACCGGGATCTCGATCGCGCCCAGCACGCGCACCACCGTCGGGTTGTCGATCCCCCACTCCGCGGCCGTCTTGCGGGCACCGGCCAGCAGCGCATCACAGATCTTCCGATGCCAGCTACTGGCGACGATCGCCAGCCGCACCCCCGAAGCGTCCCGTGCCGGCATTTCCGGCACACCTGCGCCACCACTCATAAGGCGACCCCGGAAATGTCACCAACTCTCACAAGGCGCCACCGAACTCCCCTGTGAGATGGACCGATTCGTGAAAGTCATCGAGACCGGCCAGGTCGTGGCCCAGCTTGTCGCGTTTGGTCATCAGATAGCGGATGTTTTCGGCATTGGCCCGGACCGGCAGCGGCACCCGCTCGATGATGTGCAGCCCATAGCCGTCGAGCCCGACCCGTTTGGCGGGGTTGTTGGTCAGCAGCCGCATCGAGCGAACCCCGAGGTCGACAAGGATCTGCGCCCCGATGCCGTAATCCCGCGCGTCGGCCGGGAACCCCAGCTTGAGGTTGGCGTCCACGGTGTCGGCGCCGCCATCCTGCAGCTGGTAGGCCTGCAGTTTGTGCAACAGGCCGATGCCCCGTCCCTCGTGGCCCCGCATGTAGAGCACCACGCCGCGGCCCTCCCTGGCGATCATCGCCATCGCGGCGTCCAGCTGGGGCCCGCAATCGCATCGGCGCGATCCGAATACGTCACCGGTCAAGCACTCGGAGTGCACCCGCACCAGCACGTCATGCCCGTCGCTGTGGGGGCCGGCGATCTCACCGCGCACCAAGGCCACATGCTCGACGTCGTCGTAAATGCTGGTGTAGCCGATCGCGCGGAACTCCCCGTGACGGGTCGGGATGCGGGCCTCGGCAACCCGCTCGACTTGCTTCTCGTGTTTGCGCCGGTAGGCGATCAAATCGGCGATGGCGATCAGCGCCAGGCCGTGTTCGTCGGCGAAGACCCGCAACTCCTCGGTCTGGGCCATCGCGCCCTCGTCCTTCTGGCTGACGATCTCACAGAGCACGCCCGCGGGACGCAGCCCCGCCATCCGGGCCAGGTCGACGGCCGCCTCGGTGTGACCGGGGCGGCGCAATACCCCGCCCTCCTTGGCGCGCAGCGGAACCACATGGCCGGGCCGGGTGAAATCGTCGGCGACGCTGGCGGGATCGGCCAGCAAGCGCATTGTCGTCGCCCGGTCTGAAGCAGAAATCCCGGTGCCGACACCATGTTTAGCATCAACAGTGACGGTGTAGGCGGTACCGCGTTTGTCTTGGTTCACCGCGTACATGGGCAACAGGCCCAGCCGGTCACAGATCGCGCCGTCCAGTGGCACACACAAATACCCCGAGGTATAGCGCACCATGAACGCCACCAGCGACGGGGTCGCCTTTTCGGCGGCGAAGATGAGGTCGCCCTCGTTCTCCCGGTCCTCGTCGTCGATAACGATGACGGCCTTGCCGGCCGCGATGTCGGCAACCGCCCGCTCGACGGAGTCCAGCCTCGTCATCTCTGCCACCTAGCCCGTTATGCGACGGGAACGCCATCTGAAAGAACCCGCAAAGACCTCAAGTGTTGCATCCAGTATGAACCACCGGCCAACCGGTGGTTTGCCTCGGCTTACTCAGCGGGCCGGGTGCCCGCGACCGGGGCGCGCCCGCCGATCAGCCGCTCGACATACTTGGCGATCACATCCACCTCCAGGTTCACCGACGCACCCACCGGGGCGCGGCCCAGGGTGGTCAGTTCGCGGGTGGTGGGTATCAGCGAGACCTCGAACCAGCCCCGGCCGAGACCGGAAACGGTCAGCGAAATCCCGTCGACGGCGATCGATCCCTTTTCGACGACGTAACGCGCCAGCGCCGCGGGCAGCTCGATCCGCAGCACCTCCCAGTGCTCTGCCGGGGTGCGGGCCAGAAGGGTGCCGGTGCCGTCCACGTGACCCTGCACAATGTGCCCGCCGAGGCGGCCATTCACGGCCGCGGCACGCTCCAGGTTCACCCGGCTGCCGAGTTGAAGCTCGCGCAGATTGGACCGGCGAAGCGTCTCGGCCATCACATCGGCGGTGAACTGCCCGTCGGGCAGCAGGCCGGCAACGGTCAGGCACACCCCGTTGACGGCGATCGAATCGCCGTGGCCGGCGCCAGCGGTGACGGCGGGACCGCGGATGGTGAGGCGGGCGCAATCCGCGAGGTCGGCTCTGCCGGTCACCTCACCTAGTTCCTCGACAATTCCGGTGAACATCGCACCAGGGTAATGAGTCTTTCGGCCCGAAACCATCGCACCGGCGGGGACGGCCCCCGCCACCGGCCGGACCGCCGGGGCCGCGTTGTCCGGGATCTGGCCGCCGGCACCCTCTACGATGCTCGATATGCAGACGCCTCGCCGAAAATGCCGAATATCGGGCCGAATACCCGCCGTACTTGCCGCCGTGAGCATCACCACCGCCGTGCTCGCCGGCTGCGGCCCCGCGAAACACGCCGCCAAGCCGCTGCCGGATGCGGCGACGCTGCTCAAGGAATGCAGCCAGACCACCAAGGGCGTCACGAGCGTGCACCTGGTGCTGTCGGTGACCGGCAAGGTCAAGGGCCTGCCGGTCAAGACGCTGACCGGCGATCTCACCACCACTCCCAGTACCGCGGCGAAGGGCGATGCCACGATCACCTTGGCGGGCAACGATGTCGACGCTCAGTTCGTGGTATACAACACCGTCTTGTATGCGGCGCTCACCCCGAACAAATGGAGCGATTTCGGGCCGGCCGCCGACATCTATGATCCGGCGTCGATCCTGAATCCGAACACCGGTCTGGCGAACATGCTGGTCCACTTCATCGACCCGACGGCTCAGGGCCGGGCAAACCTCAACGGCCAGGACACCGTTCGCATCAGCGGCAAGGTCTCCGCAGACGCAGTGAATGCGCTCGCGCCGCAGTTGAACGCGACACAACCGCTACCGGCCACCGTCTGGATTCAGGAAAACGGCAGCCATGAGCTGGTGCAAGCCACGATGGATCAAAGCCCCGGCAATTCCATCCAGATGACCCTGTCGAATTGGGGCGAGCCGGTGCAGGTCACGAAACCACCGGTGAGCTAAGCCGATGCGCGCCAGCCGCAGGGTTGCGATCAGCGCCGGCAGTCTTGCCGTGCTGCTCGGCGCCCTGGACACCTATGTCGTGGTCACCATCATGCGCGACATCATCAGCACCGTCGGCATACCGATTAACCAGCTGCAACGGATCACCCCGATCGTCACCTGGTACCTACTGGGCTACATCGCCGCCATGCCGTTGCTGGGCCGGGCGTCGGATCGCTTCGGCCGCAAGCTGCTGCTGCAAGCCAGCCTGGCCACGTTCGCCGTGGGCTCGGTGGTCACCGCGCTATCGACCGATCTGCACGTGCTGGTGGTCGGGCGCACGATCCAAGGTCTGGCCGCGGGAGCGTTGCTGCCGGTCACGCTGGCGCTGGGCGCCGATCTGTGGTCGCAACGCACCCGCGCCGGCGTGCTCGGCGGCATCGGCGCCGCGCAGGAGCTCGGCAGCGTGCTGGGCCCGCTGTACGGGATCTTCATCGTCTGGCTGCTCAGCAAATGGCAGTACGTGTTCTGGATCAATGTGCCGCTGGCCGTGATCGCCATGGCGCTGATCCAAGTCAGCCTGCCGTCGCGGGACCGCAGCGCCGACCCGGCGAAGATCGACCTGGTCGGTGGGGTATTGCTGGCGATCACCCTGGGCCTCGCGGTGATCGGGCTGTACAACCCCGCCCCCAATGGTCAGCAGGCGCTGCCGAGCTACGGTCCGCCGCTGGTGGTGGCGGCGATCGCGGCGGCGGTGGTGTTCGCGCTCTGGGAGCGTTTCGCGCGCACCCGGCTGATCGATCCGGCCGGCGTGCACTTCCGGCCGTTTCTGGCGGCGCTGGGCGCGTCGGTGACCGCGGGCGCGGCGCTGATGGTGACGCTGGTCGACGTGGAGTTGTTCGGCCAGGGCGTGCTGGGGATGGACCAGGACGAGGCGGCCATTTTGCTGTTGCGCTTTCTCATCGCGCTGCCGATCGGAGCGCTGCTAGGCGGATGGATCGCCACCCGGGTCGGCGACCGCGCGATGACATTCGCCGGCTTGCTCATCGCGGCCTACGGCTACTGGCTGATCTCCAAGTGGCCGGTCGACCTGCTGGCCGATCGCCACCATGTTTTCGGTCTGCTCACCCTGCCGGCGCTGGACACCGATCTGGTGGTGGCCGGCCTGGGGCTGGGCCTGGTCATCGGGCCGCTGTCTTCGGCCGCGCTGCGGGTGGTCCCCTCGGCGGAGCACGGCATCGCCTCGGCGGCGGTGGTGGTGGCGCGGATGACCGGCATGCTGATCGGGCTGGCCGCACTGAGCGCCTGGGGATTTTATCGGTTCAACCAGATCGTGGCCGGTTTGACGGCATCGATACCGGACAATGCCAGTTTGGCGGTCCGGTTGGCCATCCACGCTCGGTTGTACCGGCAGGCCTTCGCGCAGATGTACGGCGGCATCTTTACGGTCACCGCCATCGTCTGCGTCGTCGGGGCGCTGCTGGGACTGCTCGTCAGCAGCCGCCGCGCCCGCGCCGAGGAACCCGAGATCCCCGAGCCGCAGACCGTCGGGCCGAAGGCCTAACGCCTACCGCGGACACCTGCCCCAAGACACCTACCGCAGACACCTACCGCGAGCAGCCGCAAAATCGCCGCAAACTCGCGATTTTTGGGTGCCTTTGCGTGTGCTCGCGCCAAAGTTGCGCCAAAGTTGTTTACCGCGGCACCAAGCTGAGCACCAGGTCCGGGCCGACCCGCTCGACGCCGTCGAATTGCCAGCGCAGTGCCCGTGCGATGTTGGGGACCCCGACGTCATCGACCGCGGTGACCGGCCCGCCCAGCAAAATTGGCGCCACATAGGCCAGAATCCGGTCGATCGCGCCGGCGCGCAGAAACGCGCCGGCAAGTGTGGGGCCGCCCTCCAGCAGGACATCGGTGCGGTCCGACAACGCCTTGAGCACTTCGTGCGGGTCGTGGGTGCGGATCACCATGGTGCGTGAGTCATCGTTGAGAACCCGGGCTTCTGAGGGTATGTCACGCTTACCTACCACGACGCGCAGCGGCTGGCGATCCGCGAGGGTGCCGTCGGGCAAGCGGGCCGTCAGTGCCGGGTCATCGGCGAGCACCGTGCCGGTGCCCACGATGATGGCGTCGGCGGCCGCGCGACGGCGATGCACATCCGCGCGTGCGGCTTCGCTGGCGATCCACTGGCTGGAGCCGTCCGCGGCGGCGCTGCGGCCATCGATGCTGGTGGCATACTTCCAGGTCACGTGGGGCAGCCCGGTCTTTTGTTTGTGCAGCCATTCCCGCAGTGGCCCGGCCACCACCAGATCGGCCTGCACCCCCGAAACCAGCTGCACGCCCGCCGCCGCCAGCCGGGCGGCGCCCCCGGCGGCGATCGGGTTCGGATCGGCTACGGCATACACCACCGCCGCGACACCGGCACCCAGCAGGGCGTCCACACACGGCGGCGTCTTGCCGTGGTGGTTGCACGGCTCGAGGGTGACCACCGCGGTGCCGCCGGCGGCCAACGCTCCGGCACGACGCAGCGCCACCACTTCGGCGTGTGCGCCACCGGCCGGCTCGGTGCCACCAGCGCCGACGACCCGCCCGTCACGGTCCAAGATGACCGCCCCGACCGGGGGGTTGGGATAGGTGCTGCCCTTGACCATGTTGGCGTGCTCCACGGCCAGTCGCATGGCGGCGTCGTGGCTTAGGGCCTCTGGGCTTTTCATGGGTCTAGGTGCGCTGACGCGGCGGCGGCCAGCCGGCGTAATTTTTCGACCGCACCCGCGGGGTCGTCGGTGTGGTAGACGGCCGTACCGGCGACGAAGCAGTCGACTCCCGCCTCGGCCGCCTGCGCCACGGTGTTCTCGTTGATGCCGCCGTCGATCTCCACCAGGACGGTCAGCCGGCAGGCATCGATGGCCCGCCGGGCGGTGCGCACCTTCTCGAGCACTTCGGGGATGAACGTCTGGCCCCCGAACCCGGGATCCACCGACATGATCAGCAGGGTGTCGAAGTTGGGGAGGATCTCCAGATACCGCTCGATCGGTGTCTGGGGCTTGATGCCCAGCCCGGCCCGGGCGCCGGCGGCCCGGATGTCGCGGGCCACTCCCACCGGGTCGTCGGTGGCCTCGGCGTGGAAGGTGACGTTGTAGGCACCGGCCTCCGCGTAGCGATGCGCCCAGCGGTCGGGATTGTCGATCATCAGGTGGCAGTCCATCGGCAAAGTGGTGTGCGCGCGAAGGCTTTCCACTACCGGCAGGCCGATTGTCAGGTTCGGCACGAAATGGGCGTCCATCACGTCCACGTGCAACCAGTCGGCGCCGTCCACCGCGGCGGCCGCGTCGGCCAGGCAAGCGAAATCTGCCGAGAGGATCGATGGCGCGATCAGCGGCCGGCCGTTGTCACCGGACATGCCGTCAGCCTAACCAGCGCTGCGCACCGGCGCAGAAGCGCTGGGGGCTTTCGGCCCTCATGCGTCGCATCGCCGTAGCGCGGCCGCGAACATCGCGTCGGTACCGTGCCGGTGCGGCCACAGTTGCGCATAGGGCCCTTCGCCCAGCTGATCGACCGGCTCGAATAAGCGCCGGGTATCCAGCGCGCACACCGGATGACGACGCACCGCATCGGCGACGACGCCCACGGTTTCGGCCAGGTGCGGCGAGCAGGTCGCATACAGCACCACGCCGCCGGGCCGGGTCAGCGCAACCGCGGCGGCCAGCAGTTCGCGCTGCAGCTTGACCAGCGCCGGGACGTCGGTGGGCTGCCGTCGCCATCGGGCCTCCGGCCGGCGCCGCAACGCGCCCAAACCGGTGCAGGGCGCATCGACCAGCACCCGGTCGAAGCCGGGCGGCAGACCGGTGCGCCGCCCATCGGCGCGCAGCACGTCGACCGGCAGCCCACGGGTGTTCGCGACCACCATGTCGGCGCGCCGGGCGGCGGGCTCCACCGCGGTGACCCGCGCCCCGCGGCGCGCTCCCAGCGCGGCCAGCAGCGCGGTCTTGCCGCCGGGCCCGGCGCACAGATCCAGCCACCGTCCGGCGTCGTCGGCGACGGGTGCCAGCGTCAGCGCCCGGGCGACAAGTTGGCTACCCTCGTCCTGTACCAGGGCCTGGCCGTCGCGCACCGGGGCCAGCTGCCCGGGATCACCGGTGCGCAGGTACACCGCGTACGGCGAATAGCGGCCCACCGTGCCGTGCACCGCGGCAGCCAGCTCCGCAGCGGTCAGCACGTCCGGGCGGGCAGCCAGGTGCACGTGCGGTCGTTCGTCGTTGCTGGCCAGAACCGCGTCGAGTTCTCCAGCCGCCGCCCCCAGCGCATCGGCGAAGGCCTGCGCGATCCACCGCGGGTGCGCGTGCACGAAGGCGGCGTGCCCGATCGGATCGCTTGCCGCGTCGGGAGCTAACTCGGCCACCCAGGAGGCCTCGTCTCGGCAGCTGATGGCCCGCAGCACAGCATTCACGAAACCAGCCCTGGCCGAGTCGAATTCGAGTCCGGCCTGCTCGACTGTGGTGGACACCGCGGCGTGCGCGCTGACCCTCGTGCGCAGCACCTGGTAGGCGCCCAGCCGCAACAGGTCGAGCAGCACCGGGTCGATGGCCGCCGGCGCCCGGCCGGCGGCCGCGCCGATGATCGCGTCGAGCAGGCCGCGGATGCGGCAGGTGCCGTAAGTCAGCTCGGTGGCGAAGGCGGCGTCCCGACCGGTGAGACCCCGTTCGCGCAGCAACGCCGGCAGCGCCAGGTTCGGGTAGGCGTCGCGCTCGGTGACCGCCCGCAGCACGTCGAATGCGGCGCGGCGTGCCGGATCCAGCGGCCGGCGGCGCGGCCCGCGCCGGTTGGGTCCGCCGTGTTGCGTGGACTGCGAGGGGGCGCCGCCGCGCCGCGCCGTCATGACGCCCGCGCGCCCGGCTCGAGCCGGGCGCCGCGGGCCCAGTCGACAGCATTCATGAATTTCTTTCCGGGAGGCTGGATTTGGCCCAACCGCACCGGATCCGAGCCGGTGCCGATCCACACGTTGTGACGATCGACGTGAATCTCGCCGGGCTGCAGCGGTTTTGGTGCAGAACCATTGACGCGCACCGGTCCGAGTTTAACTCTCAGCTCGCCGATCAGTGTCCAGGCGCCCGGGTGGGGTGTCACCGCGCGGATGCGCCGCTCGACGGCCTGGGCCGGCAGCTCCCAGCGCACCCGGGCCTGCTCGACGGTGATCTTCGGCGCCATGCTGACCCCTTCGGCCGGCTGGGGCCGCGGGGACAACCTGCCCTCGGCGATGCCGTCCAACGTGGATACCAACAGCTCGGCCCCCGAGACCGCCAGCCGGGCAAGCAGATCGCCCGCGGTGTCCGTCGGGCGGATCGTTTCGGTGACGACCCCGTACACCGGTCCGCAGTCCAGGCCGGATTCGATCTTAAACGTCGTGGCCCCGGTGACCGTGTCCCCCGCGGCGATGGCCGCCTGCACCGGGGCCGCGCCGCGCCAGGCGGGCAGCAGCGAGAAGTGCAGGTTGATCCACCCGTGCGGGGGGATCGCGAGCAACTGGTCACCCAGCAGCGCGCCGTAGGCCACCACGGCGCAGCACTCGGGTGCCAGCTCCGAGAGCGTGGCGACGAACTCCGCGGCGTTGGGCCGTCGGGGCCGCAGCAGCGGAATGCCGCGCTCGAGAGCCAGCCGGGCCACCGGCGACGGCTGCGGCTTGCCTCTGCGGCCCGATACCGCGTCCGGGCGGGTCAGCACCGCGATCACGTCGTGGCGGGGCGAGTCGATGAGGCGCCGCAGCGCGGGCAGCGCGGTCTCGGGGGTGCCGGCGAAGACAAGGCGCACGGGCCCAGTCTAGGAAGGCGTGCTCGCGGCTTTCCTGGGTCGAAAGGTGGCGTGAGCACCCACCGGTGCGGCGGGTGCTCACCCGATATGCAGCGGGTCGATCTGCACCCGAACCGGCTGGTGAGTTTGCCGGGCGCTGAGCACGCCGACGGCGCGCCGCAGGCTGGCCGCCAGCGCCGGGCCCTGTTCACGACGGACACGAATCAGCATCCGGCTCACCGGCGCATCGGCGGGGGTCCCCGGCGGGCGGCGGGCGCCCGGCGGTAGCTCCACCGGCCCCAGCAGCTCTGTGCCCTCGGGCAGTTGGGCTTCCTGCAGCAGTGCGCTCACCGCTTCGGCGGTGCCGTCCACGGCGGCGATGCGCACACTCGGTGGCAGTCCGACTTCGGTGCGGGCGGTTAGCTCGGCATCGGCGTGACCGATCGGGTCCCACCGGATGAGCGATTGCACGGTTGGGAGGGACGATTCGGCCACCACGATCACCGTCCCACCGTCAGCGCGGGCCCGCGCCAGCGCGGCGGCGTTCATCCAGCGCCGCAGCGCGTCCTCCGCCGCGCGCAGGTCCTGGCGGCCCAGCAGCGCCCAGGTGTCTAGCAGCAGCGCTGCCCCGTACCCCCCGCTGGCGCGGGGTTCGGCCCCCGGGGTGGCGACCACGAGGGCCGGTCCGGCTGGGATCTCGGGCACGACGGTGTCCCCGGAGGAGGTGATCACCGTGGTTCCCGGAAAGCCCCGGCCGAGTTCTTCTGCGGTGCGCCGGGCGCCGACCGCCACCGCGCGGACCGTATCCGAGCCGCAGCGGGGGCAGCGCAGCGCGGAATCGAGCCGGCCGCACCAACGACAGACCGCGCCCGCACCGCCGGCGCCGGGCAGCGACAGCGGGCCGGTGCAGTGCCGGCAGCGGGCGATGGCGCGACAGCGACCGCACGCCAGCGCGGGCACGTACCCGCGCCGGGGCACCTGCACCAGCACCGGGGCCCCGACCGCCAGCGCAGCGCGCGCGGCCCGCAGTGCAACGGAGGGCAGCCTGGCGGACCGCGCCGCCGGGTCGCGCTCGTCGGCGGTCTCATCGAGGGCGACGATCCGCGGGCTGCGGGCACGCACCACGGGCCGCGGCGCGACCACGTCGTGCGCCCACCCGGCACGCACCAGGGCGTGTGCTTCGGCGGTGCGGGCGTAGCCACCGATCAGGGCGGCGCAGCGCACCTGATGGGCGCGCAGCATCGCCACCTCGCGGGCGTGCGGGTACGGTGCCCGCGGCTCGGCCAGGGTGTCGTCGCCGTCATCCCAGACGATGACCAGACCCAGGTCGCGCACCGGCGCGAACACCGCGCTGCGGGTGCCGATCACCAGTCGCGCGTTTCCCCTCAGGACCGCCAGCCAGCGGCGATAACGGGCGGCGGGACCCAGACCGGCCGACAGCGCCACCACGCTGGACTCGTCGATCCACGCCGTAGCGGTCCGCCACAGCGCATCAACATCCCGCTGATCGGGCACGACCGCCAACACCGCGCGTCCGGCGCGGATGGTTTGCGCGGCGGCCTCGGCCAAGCGCTCGGGCCACGGCTCGCCGGGTAGTGCCTGCCAGACGGCGCGGGCGGCCCGTGACTCGGCCAAAGCGGCCAGAAACTGTGCGCCCCGGCCGTATACCTCCCAGCCAGCCGGGTCGATCGGCGCGACGGCAGGCAGCCTCGGGGGGGATACGGGTTCTCGTTCGACCCGGGCGTGCCGTGGCGGTACCGCCAGCCGCAGCACGTCAGCCCGGGTTCCGGCGTATCGGGCCGCGACCGCGTCGACAAGACGGCGGACGTCGGGGGTGAGCACCGCCTCGGCGGAGACCACCCGGTCAAGCCAGCCCAGCTTGCCGGGGTGATCGGTGTCGGTACGGCGCTCTAGAACGAACCCGTCGACCAGTCGGCCATGGAAGCCGATCCGCACCCGCACCCCGGGCTGCGCGTCGTCGGACTGCTCCGCGGCGACCAGATAGTCGAACTCGCGATCCAGGTGTGGTACCGACAGCGTGGGCAGCACCCGCGCGATCGGCTCGTGCTCGGCCGGGCGCCGGGTCACGACGGGCCGCCGGTCCGCGTCGCCGCTCGCCCGCCCGGGTCGCGCCGCCGCGCCGGCCCGGCATGCTCACCCCGGGCACCAACGGCGGCCGCAACCATGGGATCGCTGGCAGCCGATCACCGGCCGCCATGCACACCGGGGCCACCGCCGGCCCCGTACCGCGCTCGAGGTGCCGCCCGGCGCGGTGCGTAGGGTGTCCCCATGCGGGACGGTCCCATGCCGGACAGCGAGGAGAAACCAGGCGTCGACCCCATTCTGCTGAAGGTACTGGACGCGGTTCCGTTCCGGTTAGCGGCCGACGAGGGGGTCGAAGCCGCGCGGCGGCGGCTGCGCACCCTGCCCCGTCGCCCCGTGCATCCCGAGCTGCGCGTCGAGAACCGCGTCCTCGACGGTCCGGCCGGCGAGCTCGCGATCCGGATCTATTGGCCGGAAACGGGATCCGTATCACCCGTCGCGCTGTATTTCCACGGCGGCGGCTTCGGCGTGGGCGACTTGGACACCCACGACGGCATCGCGCGCCAGCATGCCGTCGGCGCCCGGGCGATCGTGGTTTCCGTCGACTACCGGCTGGCGCCCGAGCATCCCTACCCTGCCGCGATCGAGGATGCCTGGGCCGCTACGCAATGGGTCGCACGTCACGGTCGCGGCATCGGAGCCGACCCGGCCCGCATGGGCGTGGCCGGGGACTCGGCGGGCGGCACCATCGCCGCGGTGATCGCGCAGCGCGCCCGTGACAGCGGCGGCCCGCCGATCGCCTTCCAGCTGCTGTGGTATCCGGCCACGCTGTGGGATGCATCGCTGCCGTCGTTCACCGAGAACGCCGGCGCGCCCATCCTCGACCGTGACGCCATCGCCGCGTTTTCCCGGTGGTACGCAGGGAACGTCGATTTGTCCGATCCGCCGGTCGGACTAGCGCCGGGCCGAGCGCAGAACCTGGCCGGCCTGCCGCCCGCCTACATCGGCGTCGCCGGTCACGACCCGCTGCGCGACGACGGGATCCGCTACGGCGAGCGGCTGGCCGCCGCCGGTGTGCCCGTCGAGGTGCACCACGCCGAGTCGTTGGTGCACGGCTACCTCGGCTACGCCGGTGTGGTGCCGGCCGCCACCGCGGCCCTGGACCGCGGACTGGCGGCGCTGCGCGCCGCGCTGCACGTGCAGCCCGGCGATGCGACGGGTGTGTGACGGTCCCGCATCGGTGTTTCGGCCCCGGCGACCACCGGGTCGTTAGGTGACCGCGCTTTTGAGGTCATCGACCTTGTTGAGCCGCTCCCACGGCAGGTCGAGGTCGTCGCGGCCGAAATGTCCGTAGGCGGCGGTCTGCGCGTAGATCGGGCGCAGCAGGTCCAGGTCGCGGATGATCGCCCCCGGCCGCAGATCGAACACCTCGCCGATGGCCCGCTCGATCTTGACCGGGTCGACGGTCTCGGTGCCGAACGTCTCCACGAACAGCCCGACCGGGGCGGCTTTGCCGATGGCGTAGGCCACCTGAACTTCCACTCGCTGCGCCAGCCCGGCGGCCACGACGTTCTTGGCCACCCAGCGCGTGGCGTACGCCGCAGAGCGGTCCACCTTGGACGGATCCTTTCCGGAAAAGGCGCCGCCGCCGTGGCGGGCCCACCCGCCGTAGGTGTCGACAATGATCTTGCGGCCGGTCAGCCCGGCGTCACCCATCGGCCCCCCGACGACGAACTTGCCGGTCGGGTTGACCAGCAACCGCACCGAGGAGGTGTCCAGGGTGTCATGGGCCAGATCGTTCAGGACGGTGTTGAGCACCTTCTCCCGGATATCGGGAGTCAAGGTGTCGTCCAGGTCGATGTCGGCGGCGTGCTGGGTGGAGATGACGACGGTGTCCAGCCGCACCGGGGTGGTGCCGTCGAAGGCGATGGTGACCTGCGTCTTGCCGTCGGGACGCAGATACGGCAGCACGCCGTTCTTGCGCACCTCGGCCAACCGCCGGGCCAGCCGGTGCGCCAGCGCGATGGGCAGCGGCATCAGCTCCGGGGTGTCGCTGATGGCGTAGCCGAACATCAGGCCCTGATCCCCGGCGCCCTGCGTGGCCAGCGGGTCCAAGACGCCCTCGACACGGGCCTCGTGGGCGGTGTCGACGCCCTGCGCAATGTCGGGTGACTGCTTGCCGATAGCGATGTTCACCCCGCAGGACGCCCCGTCGAAACCCTTGTCCGACGAGTCGTAGCCGATCTCCAGGATGCGGTTGCGAACCGTGGTCGTGATGTCGGCGAAGGCCTCCTTGGCGCTCGTGGTCACCTCCCCCACGACGTGCACCTGCCCGGTGGTCACCAGTGTCTCGACCGCCACGCGTGAGCCGGGATCCTGGCCCAACAGCGCGTCAAGTATCGAGTCGCTGATGGCATCGCAGATCTTGTCGGGATGCCCCTCCGTCACTGACTCGCTGGTAAACAGCCGTCCCGTCCGACTCACCACGCCATCCTTCCGCCTCGCCTACCCTCGTCACCCGCCAAATTGTTAGCCAGACAAATTATATCGGCCCTGCCCCGATCCGGCCCACGGTGTTGCGGGTGTTCCGGGAGCCCGAACAGACACGCCGACGGACGTCTGCTCACCTATCCGCCGCTGCGGTGCAGGAACGCGGCGACCGCATCCACGATACGACTGGCCATCAACGTCTTGGAGCCGTGCTGCAGCGCCGACTCGGTGCCGTCTGACGCCAGCAACCAGCCGTCGTTGCTGTCCACCTCAAAAGCCCGGCCTTCCCCGACGGCGTTGACCACCAGCAGGTCACAGCCCTTGCGGCGTAACTTGTCGCGCGCATGGAACAGCACATCACCGTTGGTGTCGCCGGTCTCGGCGGCGAACCCGACAATGGCGCGCATCAGGGGAAGCTGGCCCTCGGATCGCGCGCGGACAACCCCGGCCAGCACGTCGTCGTTGCGCACAAGCTCGATCGTCGGCGATGCCTCGGCACCCTTTTTGATCTTGGCCGCCGCCACCCGCGCCGGCCGGAAGTCGGCGACGGCGGCTGCCATGACCAGCACGTGGGCGTCCGGGGCATGCTTGGACACCGCGTCGCGCATCTGCTGCGCCGAGCTGACGTGCACCACCTCGACCCCGGCAGGGTCGATGAGCCCGGCGGTGTGTCCGGCGATCAGGGTCACCTCGGCGCCGCGCTGGGCGGCGACCCGCGCGACCGCATACCCCTGCTTGCCCGAGCTGCGGTTGCCGATGTAGCGCACCGGATCTATCGGCTCGCGGGTGCCGCCGGCGGTCACCAGGATCCGGGAGCCCGCAAGGTCATAAGGCAACGCGTCGGCCCGCTCCAGCAGCAGATGGGCAAACGTGGTGATCTCCTCCGCCTCGGGCAATCGGCCCGCTCCGCTGTCGGTGCCGGTCAGCCGGCCCGATGCCGGTTCCAGCACCACCGCGCCGCGGCGGCGCAGCGTGGCCACGTTGTCGACGGTGGCCGGGTGCAACCACATCTCGGTGTGCATCGCCGGCGCGAACAGCACCGGACATCGCGCCGTGAGCAGAGTGGCGGTCAGCAGATCATCGGCCCGCCCGGCCGCCGCCCGGGCCAGCAGGTCGGCGGTGGCCGGCGCCACCACCACCAGCTCCGCCTCCTGCCCCAAATGCACGTGCGGCACCAGCGGAACATCCTCGAAGACCCCCGTGCACACCGGCTCACCGGACAGCGCCTCGAAGGTGGCGGCGCCAACGAACCGCAACGCGGATTCGGTGGGAATCACCCGCACCCGGTGACCGGCCTCGGTGAGCTGTCGAACAACCGTACAGGCCTTGTAGGCGGCGATCCCTCCGGAAACGCCAACGATGATGCGTCTACGTTCCATCAGCTCGGCCCCGTGGCCATAGGGCTGATGTCGCGCCGCTTGTCACCGAGCGTCATCGCAGGCCCGCCCCGACCGTGCTATTCGCCTTCGGTGTGCTCGAGCAGGCCGGCGTGGATTTCGCGTAATGCGATGGTCAGCGGCTTTTCGTGCAAGCCCGGCTCGACCAGCGGGCCGACATATTCGAGGATGCCCTCCCCGAGCTGGTTGTAGTAGTCGTTGATCTGGCGGGCCCGCTTCGCCGCAAAGATCACCAAGGCATACTTGCTCGACACCCGCTCGAGCAACTCGTCGATTGGCGGGTTGGTGAGGCCCAGCGGGACGTCGTAGGCGGCTGCCGCGCCGGCGGCGTCGGGATGATCCCCGGCGGGAACGGCGGCCAGTCGGGCGTCGGATTGCGAAGTGCTCACGTAGGCGAATCTCCTGATGGCGTCGAGCGGCGATGAATTTGACGATAACGTAGCGAAAACTTAGCGATAAGACCTGGGCAGAACCTGGACGAACCGCATCACGCGGTATTCGGCGCAGTTCCCACTAGCAACGATACCAATTCGCTGCAGGCGGTCTCCAATCGGTTGTTCACGATGACGTGATCGAAATCCCGCTGCGCCGCCAGCTCGGCGCGCGCGGTGGCCAGCCGGCGGCGGATCGCCTCCGGCGTTTCGGTCCCCCGGCCGACCAACCTGGCCTCTAGGGCCTCCCAACTCGGCGGTGCCACAAACACGGTGACGGCCTCGGGCATCGCCTTTTTGATCGCGCGCGCGCCGGCCAGGTCGACCTCGATCAGCACCGGACACCCCGACGCGGCCGCCTCACGCACGGGCTGGGCCAGCGTGCCCGAGCGGTGCAGGCCGCCGTGGATCTCCGCCCACTCCAGCAGGGCTCCCTGCTCGATCAGCTCTTGAAACCGGGCCTGGGTCACAAAGTGGTAGTCGACGCCGTCGACCTCGCCCGGCCTGGGCGCCCGGGTCGTGACCGACACGCTAAAGCGCAGGTCGGGGATGCGTTCCCGCAAGCACTGGACCAATGTCGACTTTCCGGCCGCGGAGGGGCCGCACAGCACCACCACGCGTCCCCTGCCGTTGCGCCGACAACGCTCACCATCCGGTTCCCGGTCGTCGCCCACCGACGCTCCTGAATCCTGCGGCCCGCCCGAATCGCCCGGCTCCTGCGCACCCCGCTCCCACGGGGCGCATCGTCGCCGGGCCCGCCCGAATCGCCCGGCTCCTGCGCACCCCGCTCCCACGGGGCGCATCGTCGCCGGGCCCGCCCGAATCGCCCGGCTCCTGCGCACCCCGCTCCCACGGGGCGCATCGTCGCCGGGCCCGCCCGAATCGCCCGGCTCCTGCGCACCCCGCTCCCACGGGGCGCATCGTCGCCGGGCTAGGCGGAGCCGAACTTTTCCAGCAATGCCCTTCGCTGACGATCGCCCAGGCCGCGCAAACGCCGGGTCGGCGCGATCTCGAGCTCGGTCATGATTTCCTGCGCTTTGACCTTGCCCACTTTCGGCAACGCCTCAAGCAGCGCGGACACCTTCATCTTGCCCAAGACCTCGTCGGTCTCGGCATCCTTGAGCACTTGTTTCAGGCTAGTGCCGCCACGCTTGAGTCGATCCTTGAGCTCGGCTCGCGCTCGACGGGCGGCAGCAGCCTTTTCCAACGCGGCCGTGCGCTGTTCGTCGGTCAACCGGGGAAGGGCCACGATTCCTCCGTCTCATCGATCTGGGTTTGTCTCAGCCGGTACTCCAGCCGCGGAGACGACCGTACCCACGCTATCCGACGAAATCTAACCCGCCCCCTTGCTTGCAGCCGCAAAGGCCCAGCGTGCCGGACTGCCAACGCGCCGTTTTGCCTGCCGGCCCCGCACCTGTCCAGCGCCGCCTCAAAAGCGTCGTTCCCGTCGTATACACCCGGATCATGCTGGCTGCCAACGGTTTTCGGATGCATTGTGGGCGCGGCGGCCGCCGGCGGCGCACCCGGATGGGCGGCGGCTGCGCGCCCGGCGAACCCGAACACCGCGCCGATGATGAGCCTCCCGGCGTGTCGGGCGTGTCGCCCCGGCGCAGCGCCCGGAACTCTCTCAATCCTGAGGTCGCGCGTCGGCGCTCAACAGCGAGGATGTGACGGCGTCACGCAGCCGCTCGGCCGCCGCGCGCAGCGCGCTGACTTCCGGGCCGGCGCGCAACACCGCGCGCGATACCGCCGGCAACAGCTGTCCGGGTGCCGCCCCGCCCAGGCCGGCGAGCCCGTCAACCCGCCCGCCCTGCGCCCCGATCCCGGGTACCAGCACCGGTCCGCCCAGGGCGCTGACATCCGGCAACCCGCCGGGGTCGCCGACCAGCGTCGCGCCGACGACCACCCCGACGAAGCCCGGCTCGGGCCGCGCCGCCCGGTTGACCGAGGCCGCCTGGTCGACGATCGACTGCGCCACCGTGCGGCCGCCGGCGTCGGCGCGCTGCACCGCCGCCGCCTCCGGGTTAGACGTCGCCGCCAGCACGAACACCCCGCGCCCGCGGGCCGCAGCGCTCTGCAATAGCGGCCGCAACGAGCCGAACCCCAAATACGGCGACGCCGTGACGGCGTCGGCGGCTAGCGGCGAGTCACCGACCCAGGCCGCCGCGTAGGCCGCCATCGTCGAGCCGATGTCGCCGCGTTTCGCATCGGCCAGCACCAGCACGCCGGCGTCGCGCAGCGCGGCGATAGTGCGCTCCAGCACCGCGTAGCCCGCGGCGCCGTAAGCCTCGAAGAACGCCACCTGCGGCTTGACGACAGCAAAACCGGAGTAGGCCTGCACGCAGGTCTCGCAGAACGCCGCCAGGCCGTCGGGGGTGGCCGGCAGGTCCCACGCCCGCAGCAACTGCGGGTGCGGGTCGATGCCCAGACACAGCGGACCGCGGCGCGCGATCGCGTCGCGTAACCGGGCGCCGAACCCGGGCATCGCTACCGGCCGCCGGTGCTCAGCGCGCTGTGCAACTCCTGCAGCGAGCGCACCCCGATGTCGCCGCGGATCCCCGCCTCGATGCCCTGCACTGCGGCCGAGGCGCCTTGCACCGTCGTCACGCAGGGGATGTTCATGGCCACCGCGGCCGAGCGGATCTCATAGCCGTCGATCCGCGGACCGGAGTTGCCGTAGGGGGTGTTGATCACCATGTCGACCTCACCGGCCTTGATCGCGTCAACGGCGGAGATCATGGCGCGGCCCGGCCGCGGCGGCTCGAAATGCTTGCGCACCTCGTCGCAGGCAATTCCATTGCGGCGCAGCATTTCCGCAGTTCCCTCGGTAGCCAGGACCCGAAAACCCAAGTCGGCCAAGCGCTTGACCGGAAAGACCATAGACCGCTTGTCGCGGTTGGCCACCGACACGAACACGGTGCCCTGCAGTGGTAAGGATCCGTATGCGGCGGTTTGGCTCTTGGCGAAGGCGCTGCCGAAGTCACGGTCGATCCCCATGACCTCGCCGGTCGATTTCATCTCCGGGCCCAGCAGCGAGTCAATGCCCGATCCGTCGGCCATGTGAAACCGGTGAAATGGCAACACGGCTTCCTTGACGGCGATCGGGGCGTCGGGGGCGGCGCTGGCGCCGTCCCCGCACGCGGCCAGCATGCCCTCTTTTCGCAGCTGGGAGATGCTGGCCCCCAGCATGATCCGCGCGCATGCCTTGGCCAGCGGGATCGCGGTGGCCTTCGACACGAACGGCACGGTGCGGCTGGCGCGCGGGTTGGCTTCCAGCACGTAGAGCACATCGTCCTTCAACGCGAACTGGACGTTGAGCAGCCCCACCACGCCGATGCCGTGCGCAATGGCCTCGGTGGCGTGGCGCACCTTGTCGATGTCGCCGCGGCCCAACGTCACCGGCGGCAGCGCGCACGCCGAGTCGCCGGAGTGGATACCGGCCTCCTCGATGTGCTCCATGATCCCGCCGATGTAGACCTCGGTGCCGTCGCACAGCGCATCCACATCGATCTCGATCGCGTCCTCGAGGAATCGGTCGACCAGCACCGGATGTTCGGGGGACAGTTCGGTGGCGCGGGTGATGTAGCCCTGCAACGTCTGGTCGTCGTAGACGATCTCCATGCCCCGGCCGCCCAGCACATACGACGGGCGCACCAGCACCGGATAGCCGATCTCGGCCGCAACCCGGCGGGCCTGCGCAAAGGTGGTCGCGGTGCCGTAGCGGGGTGCGGGCAGCCCGGCGGCGGCGAGCACATCGCCGAACGCGCCTCGGTCCTCGGCCAGGTCGATGGCCTGCGGTGGGGTTCCGACGATCGGCACCCCAGCGTCGGCGAGCCGTTGGGCCAGCCCGAGCGGGGTCTGCCCGCCCAGTTGCACGATGGCCCCCGCCACACCCGGGCCCCCGGCGGCCGACTTGCACTCGGCGTAAAACACTTCCAGCACGTCCTCGAAGGTCAGCGGCTCGAAATACAGCCGGTCGGCGGTGTCGTAGTCGGTGGACACCGTCTCCGGGTTGCAGTTGACCATAACGGTCTCAAAACCCGCCCGGCTCAACGTAGTTGCGGCGTGCACGCAACTGTAGTCGAACTCGATGCCCTGACCGATGCGGTTGGGTCCGGATCCCAGGATCAGCACCTTGGGCTTGTCCGTCTGCGGGGCCACCTCCGATTCCGCGGCGGGGTCCATCTCATAGCTGCCGTAGTGATAAGGGGTTTTAGCGTCGAACTCGGCCGCGCAGGTGTCCACCGTCTTGTACACCGGGTGGATCCCCAGCCGCTGCCGCAGCGACCGTACCCCGGCCTCGCCAGCCAACTCCGGTCGCAGCGCGGCGATCTGGCGGTCCGAGAGCCCACTGTGCTTGCAGCGCAGCAGCAGATCACCGTCGAGCACCGGGGCGTCAACCACCTCGGCCCGCAGCGAAACCAGTTCGGCGATTTGCGCGACGAACCAAGCATCGATTCCCGACGCCGCAGCCACCTGGTCCACCGACGCACCCAACCGCAGCGCATATTCGATGTCGTAGAGCCGGTTTTCAGTCGGGGTGCCCAAACGGCTCAGCATCTCCTGCACGGTAGCCTGGGGATCCGGTGTCGTCCAGAACCCGCAGCGGGTGGTTTCCAGTGACCGCATCACTTTGCCGAGCGCCTCGATGAAGTTGCGGCCCAGCGACATTGCTTCCCCCACCGATTTCATTGTGGTTGTCAGCGTGGGGTCGGCCCCCGGGAATTTCTCGAATGCGAACCGCGGGGCCTTGACCACGACGTAGTCCAGGGTCGGCTCGAAGCAGGCCGGCGTTTGCCCGGTGATGTCGTTGAGGATCTCATCGAGGGTGTAGCCGATGGCCAGCTTGGCGGCGATCTTGGCGATCGGAAAACCGGTGGCCTTGGACGCCAGCGCGCTGGATCGCGACACCCGTGGGTTCATCTCGACGACGATCAGCCGGCCGTCACGCGGGTTGACCGCGAACTGGATGTTGCACCCGCCGGTATCCACGCCGACCTCGCGCAGGATGGCGATGGCCAGGTCGCGCATCCGCTGGTATTCGCGGTCGGTCAGTGTCATCGCCGGCGCGACCGTGATCGAGTCGCCGGTGTGCACACCCATCGGGTCGACGTTCTCGATCGAGCACACCACGACCACGTTGTCATGCGCGTCGCGCATCAACTCCAGCTCGAATTCCTTCCAGCCGGAAATCGACTCCTCGATCAGCACATTGGCCCTCGGCGAGGCGGCCAGCCCGGCTCCGGCCATCCGCTCGACCTCAGCGGCGCTGTGTGCCATCCCCGAGCCCAGGCCGCCCATGGTGAACGAGGGCCGCACCACCACCGGCAGACCCAGTTCGGCAACGGTCTCGCGGACCTCGTCCATGGTGAAACAGACACGGCTGCGCGCCGACTCACCACCCACCTTGGCGACGATGTCTTTAAACCGCTGCCGATCCTCGCCGCGCTGAATGGCCTCGAAGTCCGCTCCGATGAGCTCGACGCCGTGGCGCTCCAGCACCCCGTTCTCGTAGAGCGCGACCGCGGTGTTGAGCGCGGTCTGCCCGCCCAGGGTTGCCAGCAGCGCATCGATGTTGTTGCCGCGCTCGGCTTGTTGTGCGATGACCCGCTCGACGAACGCCGGCGTGATGGGTTCGATGTAGGTGTGGTCGGCAAACTCCGGGTCGGTCATGATGGTCGCCGGGTTGGAGTTGATCAGGCTCACCTGCAGGCCCTCCGCCTTGAGCACACGGCAGGCCTGGGTGCCGGAGTAGTCGAATTCGCAGGCTTGCCCGATGACGATCGGCCCGGAGCCGATCACCAGCACGTGGCGCAGGTCGGTGCGGCGCGGCATTATCGCCCCTCCCCCGCCATCAGGTCGACGAACCGGTCGAACAGGTACTCCGCGTCGTGCGGGCCGGCCGCCGCCTCCGGGTGGTATTGCACCGAAAACGCTTGGCCACTAGCGAGTTTGACGCCCTCGACGACACCGTCGTTGGCGCAGGTGTGGCTGACGACAGCGGGCCCGAACGGAGTGTCGAAGCGCTGGCCCGCCTCTCCTTCGAGCGCGAAGCCGTGGTTTTGCGCGGTGATGGCAACCCGTCCGGTGGCGTGGTCGATGACCGGGATGTTGATCCCGCGGTGGCCGAACACCATCTTGTACGTCGACAAGCCCAGCGCCCGCCCCAGGATTTGGTTGCCGAAGCAGATGCCGAACAACGGGATTCCGGCGTTCAGCACCGCGCGCGTCAGCGTGACCAGGTGATCGGCGGTGGCCGGGTCGCCGGGGCCGTTGGACAAAAACACCCCGTCGGGGTGGAGTTCGCTGATCTGCTCGAACGTCACCGTCGACGGCAGCACGTGGCTGCGGATGCCGCGGCGGGCGAAGTTGCGGGGGGTGTTGGCTTTGATCCCGAGATCCACCGCAGCGACGGTAAACCGCGGCGGGCCTTGGGGTTCGACGACATAACCGGTCGCGGTGCTGACTTGGCCGGCAAGGTCGGCGCCGAGCATCGGCGGCTGGGCTCGCACCCGCTCCAGTAGCTTCGCGGGATCGGCAAGCGCCGCACCCGAAAATATCCCTGCCTTCATCGAGCCGCGGGTCCGCAGGTGCCGCACCACGGTGCGGGTGTCGATGCCGGCCACCCCGACGATCTGCTGGCGCACCAGCTGGTCTTCCAGCGTGCCGGCCGCCCGCCAGCTCGAGGCCCGCGGCGACGGGTCGCGCACCACATAGCCGGCCACCCAGATCCGCTCGCCACGGCTTTCGGAATCCTCGCCGTTCCAGCCGGTGTTGCCGATCTGGGGCGCGGTGGCCACCACGATCTGGCGGTGATAGCTGGGATCGGTCAGGGTTTCCTGATAGCCGGACATGCCGGTGCAAAAGACCGCCTCGCCGAGCGTCTGGCCGACCGCGCCGAACGGGCTCCCGGTGAAGATGCGGCCGTCCTCGAGCACCAGCTGGGCGCGGGCGCTCATCAGCCGGCCTCCGGCAGCCAGCGGGCGTACTCACCGGCGTCGTCGCCGCGAAACCCGGTGTCGATCTCGACGCCCGAGGGCAGCCGCCACCGGATCGTCAGTATGCCGCTGCGAGCACCCACCGGCGCGGTCATGGCGCGTTCGGTGCGAATGGCCGTGATCGACTCCTGGGGAATCCAGATCGGCCGCCCCCCGCTGCGTTGCACCATGATGCCCTCGGGGTAGCGGGTCAGCACCGCCTTGGTGCGGTAGCCGAGATCGCCCACGGCAACCCGGTCGCGCCCGTCGGGCGCCAGCGTGCAACCCACATACACCCCGCGAGTGGGTGCGACGATCGGCTCGCCCACCGTGTCGGGGATGGCGGGCAGCGTGCCGACCAGCGCGGCTAGCCGGCGCGCCCGCGCTCGCCAGCCGCGCATCATCAGCCGGATCACCACCGCGATCCCCACCACCAGCGCCGCGGCGAAGAGCAGCGACCCAACCAGGATGGCGGAGCTCATGCCGGGCACTTCCCGTCGCGGGCGGTGATTTTGCCGCGCAGCAGCGTCGCGGTCACGGTCGCGGGCAGTGTCATCGCCTCATAAGGGGTGTTGGCCGACCGGCTGGCCAGCCCGGCCCCGGTAACCGTCCAGGTGGCGTCGGGGTCGACCACGGTGAGGTTGGCCGGCTCACCCACCGCCAACGGGCGGCCGTGGTCGGGGAGCCCAGCGATGCGCGCCGGATTCTCGCTCATGACCCGTGCGACATCGCGCCAGCTCAGCAGGCCGGGCGCCACCATCGTCGCCGCCACCACCGACAGCGCGGTCTGCAGCCCCAGCATGCCGGGAAGCGCCGCGGAAAATTCGACGCACTTCTCGTGCTCGGCGTGCGGGGCGTGATCGGTGGCCACACAGTCGATAACACCCTCAACCAGCGCTTGCCGCAACGCGGCGGCGTCGGCCGGCTCCCGCAGTGGCGGGTTGACCCGGTACACCCCGTCATAGGTCGCCAATCGCCGATCGTCGAGCATCAGGTGATGCGGTGTCACCTCGGCGGTGATCGCGATGCCCCGTGCCTTAGCCCATCGCAGGATCTCGACGGTGCCGGCGGTGGAGGCGTGGCAGATGTGCAGCCGGGCGCCAGCGTCGCGGGCCAGCAGGGCGTCCCGGGCCACGATCGACTCCTCGGCGGCTCGGGGCCAGCCGGAGAGCCCAAGCCGGGCGGCGGTGGGCCCCTCGTGGGCGACGGCCCCGACGGTCAGTCTGGGCTCCTCGGCGTGCTGGGCGATCAGCACGCCCAGGCCGGTGGCGTATTCCAGGGCGCGGCGCATCACCAGCGGATCGGCCACGCAGTTGCCGTCGTCGGAGAACATCCGCACCTGCGCCGCCCCGGCGGCCATCATGCCCATCTCGGTGAGCTCGGTTCCGGCCAGCCCCACGGTGACCGCGCCGACCGGGTGCACATCGACCAGCCCGACCTGCTGGCCGCGGTGCCAGACATAGTCGGTGACCACCGGGCTGTCGGCGACCGGGGTGGTGTTGGGCATCGCGAACACCGCCGTGTATCCGCCGAGAGCCGCCGCCGCCGAGCCGGTCTCGATGTCCTCGGCGTATTCGCGGCCGGGCTCGCGCAGGTGGGTGTGCAGGTCGACCAGCCCGGGCAGCAGCACCTGGCCGGTGGCATCGATGACGTCAACGTCGTCGAGGTCTTTTTTGAGGCCTTTTCCGAGTCCCCCGGGCTCCGAAAGCCGCGCGCCGATGTCGGCGATCTGTCCTTCAAAACCAGGGCTGTCGACCAGCACGTCGACGCGCTCACCCTCCCCGTACAGGCGCACCCCACGGAGCAGCACGCTCATGCCGCGCCCTCTTGTCCTGCCGACTCGGTGCCGACCAGCAGGTGAAACAGCACCGCCATCCGCACATGAACACCATTGGAAACCTGTTGCAGCACAGCCGATTGCGACGAGTCGGCCACCGAGGACGCGATCTCCATGCCGCGCAGCATCGGGCCGGGATGCAGCACCGTGGCGTGGCCGGGAAGCAGGGCCTGGCGCCCGTCAGACAGTCCGTAGAGCACCGAGTACTCCCGCGCCGACGGGAAAAACCCGCCGTGCATCCGCTCGGCCTGTACCCGCAGCATCAGCACCGCGTCGGCGGCGGGCAGTTCGGCGTCCAGGTCGTAGGAAACGGTGACCGGCCAGTCGGCCACCCCGACCGGCAGCAGCGTCGGCGGCGCCACCAGCACCACCTCGGCGCCCAGGGTGCTCAGCAGCATGACGTTGGAGCGGGCCACCCGGCTGTGCAGGATGTCACCGACGATCACCACGCGGCGGCCCTCGATGCCACCGAGGCGCTGGCGGATGGTCAGCGCATCCAGCAGCGCCTGGGTGGGGTGCTCGTGGGTGCCGTCGCCGGCATTGATCACACAGGGGCCACCGTTGCCGGTGGCGGTCCAGTTGGCCAGCAGCTGGGCGGCCCCCGACGCCGGGTGGCGGATGATCAGCGCATCGGCGCCGGCCGCGCGCAGGGTGAGCGCGGTGTCCCGCAGCGACTCGCCCTTGCCCACCGAGGAGCCGGCCGTGCTGACGTTGATCACGTCGGCGCTCATCCATTTGCCGGCCACCTCGAAGGACACCCGGGTGCGGGTGGAGTTCTCGTAGAACAGGGTGACCACGGTGCGCCCTCGCAACGTCGGCAGCTTGCGGACCTCCCGGCCCACCAGAGCCTGCGCGAACCGGTCGGCGTCATCGAGGATGGCGCTGGCGGCGTCACGGGTCAGGTCGCCGGCGGCCAGCAGATGCCTTGGGCTCATCGCGAAATCACCACCCCGTCACGCCCGTCGTGCTCGCGCAGCAACACGTGCACGCTCTCGCTGCGCGAGGTGGGCACGTTCTTGCCCACGTAATCGGCGCGCAGCGGCAGTTCGCGGTGCCCGCGGTCGACCAGCACCGCCAGTTGCACGGCCCGGGGGCGGCCCAGATCGCGCAGCGCGTCCAGCGCGGAGCGCACCGAGCGCCCGGAGTACAGCACGTCGTCGACGAGAATCACCAGGGCGTCGTCGATGCCGCCGGGCGGGATCGACGTGGTCGCCAGCGGGCGCGGCGGCTTGATCATCAGGTCGTCGCGGTACAGCGTGATGTCCAGCGCCCCGCAGGCGACCTCGACGCCGCAGAACTCGCGGATGTTGGTTGCCAGCCGCCGCGCCAACGTGACGCCCCGGGTGGGGATGCCCAGCAGCACCACCCGCGGCGCGTCGGGAGCGTCGAGGGCGGTCTTCTCGATGATCTGATGCGCGATGCGGGCGATGGTGCGGCCCACGTCGGCCGCAGACATCAACTCCCGGCCGGTGGCGGCATTACCCGCAGCACCCATTCGGACTCCTTCTCCGCCTCGCCGGACGGATCGTTAAAGGATGTCGGCTGCCAGGCAGCCTAGCACCCACCCGGCGACGATGCGGGACGCGTGCCGTCCCGAGGAGGAGCCGCACAATTGGATCCGAACCGGCGACGATGCGGGACGTATCCCGTCCCGGTGAGGAGCGGGTCATCAGCAGACGTGAGCGCGGTAGTCGACGGGGTTGTCCACAGTCTGTGCTTTGCCCACAGCAGAGGCTCGCGGGCCGGATGGATGTCGTCAATGCCGGTAGGCTCGACTAGAATCGCAAATATGTTCGAACGAGCCGAGCTGGCGGCGGTGGATCCGCATGCCGACGAAGCGATGCTGATCGCGCGGATCGCCGAGCTGGAGCGGGCGAAGTCGGCCGCCGCCGCGGGTCAGGCGCGGGCGGCCGCCGCGCTGGACACGTTGCGCCGCTCGAACGAAGCCGATGCTGGGGTGCCGGCGCCCCAGCGCGGGCGCGGGGTGGCCAGTGAGATCGCACTGGCGCGACGGGATTCGCCGGCCCGCGGCGGGCGACATCTGGGATTCGCCAAGGCGTTGGTGTACGAGATGCCGCATACGCTTGCCGCGCTGGAGGCCGGGCAGTTGTCCGAGTGGCGAGCCACGCTGATCGTGCGGGAGTCGGCCTGCTTGGACGTCGAGGAACGCCGCGCGCTGGACGCGGAGCTGTGCGCTGACATGTCCGCATTGGACGGGATGGGTGATGCGCGGATCGCGGCGGCGGCAAAGGGCATCGCCTACCGGCTCAATGCGGAGGCGGTGGTGGCTCGGGCCGCGAAGGCCGAGTCCGAGCGCACCGTGACGATCCGACCGGCCCCGGACACCATGACCTGGGTGACGGCGTTGCTACCGGTCGCTCGGGGTGTGGCGGTGTATGCGGCGCTCAAACGGGCCGCCGACACGACATCCGATGAGCGCACTCGCGGGCAGGCGATGGCCGACACGTTGGTCGAGCGTGTCACGGGGCGCGCCGCCGAAGTGGCTGAACCAGTGGCGGTCAAACTGGTCTTATCCGATGAGACGCTGCTGGGCGGCGACAACACCGCAGCGGTGGTCGAGGGGTTGTCAACTGTTGCGGCGTGGGTGGTCGGTAGTTGTCGGTGGTGGGCTGTAGGAACAGGGGTATGAATCTTGCGGTGTGGGCTGAGCGCAACGGTGTTGCGCGGGTGGCCGCGTATCGCTGGTTTAGCGCCGGGCTGTTGCCGGTGCCCGCCCGGCGAGTGGGTCGGCTGATTCTGGTGGATGAGCCGATCGGCGCGGCTGGCCGAAGATCACGCACGACCGTGTACGCGCGCGGCTCCTGGGCTGATCAGAAGGCTGATTGGGATCGGCAGGTGGCGCGGGTGACCGCGTGGGCCACGGCAAAACAGATCCCGGTCGACACGGTGGTGGCCGGGGTTGGTTTCGCGCTCAACGGGCACCGCCGGAAGTTTCTCGCCGTACTGGGTGACCCGACGGTGAGTCGGATCGTGGTCGAGCGCCGGGATCGGTTCTGCCGGTTCGGCTCGGAGTACGTGCAGGCGGCGCTGGGCGCCCAAGGCCGTGAGCTGGTGGTGGTCGATTCGGCTGCAGTCGATGACGACCCGGTGGGCGATATGAGCGAGATCCTCACCAGTATGTGCGCTTGGTTGTCTGGCAAACGCGCTGCGCAGAACCGGGCCAAGCGCGCGCTGGCGGCCGCGGCGTCCGACGAGGTGGAGGTGGCCTGAGATGCCGCGTTTCGAGGTGCCCGACGGCTGGTGTGTGCAGGCGTTCTGTTTCACCCTGGACCCGAACGGGGACCAGGCCCGCGCGCTGGCGCGCCATTTCGGGGCCCGCCGCAAGGCCTACACCTGGGCCGCCGCCACGCTGAAAGCCGATATCCGGGCGTGGCACGCCGCCGGTGTTAAGACCGCGAGGCGATCGCTGCCGGTGCTGCGGAAACGCTGGAACCAGGTCAAAGACGAGGTGTGCGTCAACGCCGAGACGGGCCAGCCGTGGTGGGGTGAGTGCTCCAAAGAGGCCTACGCGGGCGGGATCGCCGCCGCGGTGGACGCCTACTGGAACTGGCAGAGCTCCCGATCGGGCAAACGCGAGGGCAAGCCGATGGGCTTCCCCCGGTTGAAGAAGAAAAGACGCGACGCCGACCGCGTGACGTTCACCACCGAGGCGATGCGCCTCGAACCCGACCGCCGGCATGTCACCTTGCCGGTGATCGGCACCGTCCGCACCCATGAGAGCACCCGCCGCATCGAGCGCCTCATCCGTGCTGGGCGGGCGCGGGTGCTGGCGATCAGCGTGCGGCGCGACGGCGCCCGACTCGACGCGAGCGTGCGGGTGCTGGTGCAGCGGCCGATTCAGCCCGGCGTGGCGCTGCCCGAGTCGCGGGTCGGTGTCGACGTCGGGGTGCGCCGGCTGGCGAGCGTGGCCAGCGCCGGCGGCGGCGTGATCGAACAGGTGGCTAACCCGCGCCCGCTGGAGGCGGCGCTGCGCGAATTACGGCGGGTGTCGCGGGCCCGTTCACGCTGTGTGAAAGGCTCCCGCCAATATCGTGAGCGCACCACGCAGATGTCTCGGCTGTATCGCCGGGCCAACGATGCCCGCACCCATCACCTGCACGTTCTGACAACACGATTGGCCAAAACCCACGGCCGGGTCGTGGTGGAAGGATTAGACGCCGCAGGGATGCTGCGGCAAAGAGGGCTGCCCGGGGGCTCGTGCCCGGCGGCGGGGACTCTCCGATGCCGCCCTGGGCACCCCGCGGCGGCACCTGGCCTACAAAACGGGCTGGTACGGGTCACGGCTGGTGGTCGCTGACCGCTGGTTCCCGTCGTCGAAAAAATGCCATGCCTGCGGGCATGTCCAGGACATCGGATGGGACGAAACGTGGCAATGTGCCACGTGTTTGGCGGTCCATCAGCGCGATGACAACCGCGATCAACCTCGCGCGCTACGGGGAAACCATTAGCGTCGTCGGCCCAGGTGGGGCCGCCGTCAAGCGTGGAGCCGACCGTAAGACCCGGCCTGGCCGGGCAGGTGGCCGTGAAGCGTGGAAGGGACGCGGCCGCAAGGCCGCCGAACAACCCCGAGACGGGGTGCAAGTCGCGTGACCACTAAAGATCACTCACTTGCAACGGTATGGCCCGATCCCTGCCGCCGCCGCCGTGGCGCGCAGTCTGGTCAGCGGCGCGATCACCGATGCCCGGTCGCGGGCCACGCTGTGCCGCCTCTACCGTCATCCCCGCTCTGCGGGCTTGGTGGCGATGGAGTCACGGGCGCGCCGCTTCCCCAAGGGACTGGCCAGCTTTATCGGGCTGCGTGATCAGCGCTGTCGCACCCCGTACTGCGATGCCCCAATCCGGCACTGCGACCACGCCCGGCCGCGCCACTGCGGCGGACCCACCAGCGCGGCAAACGGCCTCGGTTTATGCGAACGTTGCAACTACGTGAAGGAATCACCCGGTTGGCTGGTCAACACCATACTGGACGAAACAGGCTGCCATACAGCAAATTTCACTACACCAACCGGGATACATTACCATTCGACAGCGCCGCCGCTGCCCGGGCCGCTCACGGTCACGGTCAGCGAGGTGGAAACCGTTACAGTGGAGTTGGCCGTTGTTGGCCATTGCCGGGGTAACGGTTGCCCGGCCCGGTAGTCACGTTCTTGCCCGGTTGGGTGCGCGGGATTTAGTTCCCCGTGTCCTTGGCCGGTGGCGGCTACTGGTGTTCGCCTGGTGGCTGTTGGGTTCGGCCTGGTCGGTAGCTCTCACCGCGCGTTCCTCTGGTCGCGTCGGTGTCACACCTTTCCGTCGCCGGGCCCTAAAGCCTTGGGCGCGACGCCCGATCACGGTGGCTGCTGCCTGGTGTCGGGTGAGGTTGGGGTAGGGGCGGCGCCAGTGCTTCTCGCCCGAGATGCTGCTGTAGGCGGGGTTGACCGCGAACAGGTGGATGCCGGCGCGGGCGGCCATGCTGGCGAGCCGGTTGCGGAACACCGCGGTGGGGATGCCAGACATCACGGCGCGACGGAACCGTTTCCCGGCCGCGCCGCGGCCCATGGTTTCCCGGCCGGTGGCCCGCGCGTCGGCGAAGTCGAGGTCTTCGACCGCCAGCGTCGTGATGCCGCGCCGGCGGGCGTAGTGCGGCAGCCTGGTGATGGCGTGGCGCACGTGGGCGTCGCGGCGCGTCGAGCGGCCCGACAGGTCGATGCCGATGCGCTTGGCGGCCCCAACAGGGTTGCCGGGTGTGTCCAGGCGGCGCACGGCCAGGTGGCCGTCGTTGAGATCCACGCTCACCACCGGGCCTTCGGCGTACACATCGTCGCCGGTGGCGCCGGCCGCCCGGCCGGCCCAGCACGGCGCGCGGGGGATCGCCCAGCAAGCGGCCAGATACCGCCCGGCCCGGCCCGGGCGGCGGGTGATCGTGTACGAAATCGAGTTGCCGCCCGTGATCCGGTGGGCCCATTCGTCGCCGCGGTGCGCGAACACCGCGCGGGCTGACAGCACGTAGCGGCCACGGGCGGCGTTGGCCAGGCTCTCCAACGGTTTAGGCAATCGAATGCTGACCTGCCCGGCCGGGGTGACGGTAATGGTCAGGTTCCCAAACGGTTCGCCCGGGGAGCCGTTGGCGGTGATCCGGTAGCGCGCCGCCTGCCAATGCTGCCGCCACGCATCGGCGGTGAGCCCGGCATCGTCGAGCCGGTGGCGCTTTTTAGCGAGCCGTTTACCGCCGTCAACCACATGGACCCGACCCGCGGCGTGGTCGGCCTGCACGCGGGCGAGCTCGGCGCCTAGATGCTGCAGGCGGCGCTGCTTGTGGAATCGCTCGGCCTGAGTCGGGTAGCCCTTCGGATGTCGAGTCTTGCTGCGCGCCTTACGTTCTTCGGCGCTCAGGGTGTCACCGGTGGGGGCGGCCAGCCGTTTTTCGATCGTCGTGATCGCCGCCCGCAAACCGACAATATGGCGGCGCTGAGCGCCGCGGGCCAGCCGATACCGGTCGTCGTTAGCGGCGATGATCGCATTGGCCCGCCGGGCAGCAGACTGGGCGGTCAACCCCGCCTTGCGGGTGTTAAGCCGATCCCTGCGGGCGTGCCGCCGCGCCTCGGCATCAAAGACAGGCCCTATCGGTGTCGACCGCCAGGCCAAGTCCGCGCGCCGCAGCGCGCCCAGATGCTCGGCAACCAAGTCGAGCACGCGCTCGTCCTCGTCGGTGATCCGCAATCGGGTGCTAATCGCCACCCCGGACGGTCCGGCCGCCGGTTTGACTTCACGCCAGGCCCGCAGCTTGTCGGCCGTCATGCGGCATCACCGCTAGTGGCCTCGGCGCTCACCACTGCGCGTAATCGCTTCGCTTTGGCTGATCGCTGCCCGTAGAGGCGGCCAGCGAAGCTGGTCACGATCGCGATCATGTCGCGCACCAGTGCTGACTCCGCCGAATCGTCCTAGACGGCAAGGCCGCTGTAAGTCACACTCACCCCGTGTCCGGCCAGCAAGTGCTCGATCACCCCGACCCCGAAGCCTGCCAGCCGATCCGGGTGCTCGACCAGCGGCACGGTCACCGCGGGTTTCATGCACTCGGCCAGCGCTTTACCCAACCCAGCCCGACGGCCGGACAGCCCCGAGGCGACGTCGGTGAACACCACCAGATCCGCCCCGCCGAACTCCTTGAGCCCAGCCACCTGCCGGTCGAGATCGCCTTCGACCCTGCTGGCGCCGCGACGACACCCTCGCATACCCCACCATCCGCCCACCATCAGCGGGCGGATGGTGGCCGATCGCATCCAGATCGGCGATCCGGAAGATCCGCCGGCCACCGGCGCCGCGCGCATCCGGCAGCCGGCCTTCTTGCGTGTAGCGGCGCAACGTCCGCGTCGACACCCCCAATCGCAACGCCGCCGACGTCGCCGACACGTAATCATCCGGGCGCCGATTGGCCACTCAGCCCACCAACCCCGCAACAGGCGCGTGCACGTCACCGCTCTCGTCGTCGATGGGGCCCAGCACCAACAATGGCCAACACCAGCACTAAACAAGCCGCCACGCGCAACACGCACACATAATCTCAAACAGGTCCGACATTTAGCCTCGGTGTGAGTCCACGGGCAGGTCCGAGGGTCCGACTGGGACACCTGGTGATCCCTGAGATTTGAGCGGCCTCCCGTGGACTTTGGTGTCTGGTCGTGCGGTGTTGTTGTTCGGGAACTTGGAGCCAGCCCGTGGTGTGGACTCCTGCTTAGAGAATGTCTGGACCGTGGCCGTGGCGCTCAGTCACCTGGTGATCTGGAAGAGCTTGTGGCAGGAGGGTTTTTCAGTGGCATTGACGTTGGGGATCGACGTCGCGGTCCGGGCGGCGCATCAGGCGACGCTGGCCCGTGACGGCAAGACGGTGTGGCGGGGCCGTAAGTTCTTGACCCGCCCCGACGAGCTGGAGCGGGTGTGGGCCGATGTGGGTGCCGAGGATCCAGGCGAGCTGACGGTGGTGCTCGAGCCCACCAGAAACGCCTGGATTGTGGTGGCGGAGTGGTTTCGCCGGCGCGGCGCGAAGGTGGTGATGGTGCCGACGACTCAGTCAGCGGACCTGGGCAAGTACTACTCCAAGCACGCCAAGAACGACCGGATCGACTCAGAGCTGTTGGCCCGGCTGCCGCTGCTGCGCCCTGAAGGATTGCGTCCCTACACCGGGCAAGGCCCAGCTGATCCGTTGCGGCGGCTCACCAAGCAGCGTTCCACGATGGTCAAGCGCCGCACCGCGGTCTATGCCCGCCTCGACTCCCTCATCGAGCTGCTGGGACCGTCCTGGTATGCGGTGCTCGGGTCGAACTACGGCAACGCCGCGCTGCGGTTTCTGGCGCACTACGCCAATCCCCACGCAGTGATCCGGCTCGGCCAGGCCAGGCTGGCCAGGTTTCTCGCCACGCGGTCCCGTGGCGCCTGGCGTGACGAGCATGCCGCCGGCCTGATCGTCGCGGCCAAAGAAACCCTCGCCCTGTGGAATGTCGACGGCACCGATGAGATGAACTTCGCCGAACTGGCCGCCGACATCGCCCACGAGGCCGAACAAGCGCTGTTTTTGACCCGTCAGATCAAAGAGATCGACGAACGGATCGCAAACCTCTACGCCGAGGCCGACCCGCAGGGGATTGTCGCGTCCGCGCCCGGCCTCGGAGCCACCATCAGCGCGGTCATCGCCGGCCGGATCGGTGATCCGCACCGGTTCACCTCGCTCGCGGCGATCCGCGCCTACACCGGACTGGTCCCGAAAGTCAGCCAATCGGGGGTGGTCAAGACCGAGTCGTCGATCACCAAGGCCGGCGACCCGCTGCTACGCGAAATGCTTTACACCGCAGCCGATCAGGCGCGCAAAGTCGATCCCCAATTTGCCGCGAAGTACCACCGTCTAATGGCCGGGGACCGCCACCATGACTCGGCGATCTGCCACCTGGCCACCATGCTGATCACCCGCATCGCCACCTGCATGCGCAACGGGCAGCCCTACCAACTGCGCGACGTCGATGGCACCGCGATCACCGAATCGGAAGGCCGAGCCATCGTCAAAGAGCGCTACCAACTCGATCCCCGCCGCCGCGACCACGTCCGCCACAAACTCATGCGCCAGCGCCGCAAAAAGGCGGGCCAGGAGTCACAGGAGTCGCCACGCGCTCTAACATCCCAGCCCGCTAAACGCAAGCCTACGAACCCCCAAGTGGCTTGACTTCAGTTAGGAACTCAAAACCCGAATGACCACTACCGGCCAACAAAACCGCTAGCAGTTCCAAACCCGGATTGGCGTCGCCCTCGCCCGACTGCACGCCGCCTGACAGCCGGACGGCTTCGTCACGCTGGATCGAATCGGCGCGCCGCCTGGGCGGGCTCGGCGCCTACCACGGCCCATAGGCGCCCGGCCGGCAAATCGGCAAATCGGGAAGCCAGATGCGGATTGCCGACCGGCAGCAAACGCAGCCGGGCTGCCCGAAGGATATCTTTGGCCTTCTTGTGGGCGATAGCCCCGGCACGCAGGTCTTCCGTCAACGCGCCGACGGGTTGCGGATCGGCGAGCAGGCCAAGGTCGCTCCTCCCCGTCCTTGGTGCTCGCCGGCTCAACCGCGCACAATACGCCGGCCCGGACCGAAGGCCGACCCTCACCGGTCGGGTGCAGGCGAAGATGCTGTATCCGCGGGCACACAACCCGTACCCTCCCAAGTTGTGGAGCTGCTCATAGCCACCAATCCCGATACCGGCTCGCGGCTGCCCTACCTGATCCGGGTACCCGTGGGTGCGGGCCTGGTGTTCGCGACGTCGGGAACCTGGCCGCGAACCAAAGCGCTGTATTGCCATCCGCTTCCCGCCGACGCCTGGCCCGCCGAACCCGAGCTCGTCGAGCATGTGGAGCTGCGGGCCTGCAGCCGCCGCGGGGCCGCCGTCGACATCGTCGCCGAGCGCTTCCGGGAAAACCGCTCGCAGCTGGTGTACACCAGCGCCCGCGGGCGTGACGTCGTCTTCTGGCAGAGCCCGCGCACCACCAAGCAGTCCCGGCCGGGGGTGCGCACGCCAACGGCTCGCGCCGCCGGCATCGCCGAGTTGACGGTCGTTGTCGACGCCCACGAACGCTACGGCTACACCTTTTCCGGTAAACCCGTGGCGACCACCCGCCAAGCGTTGCCGTGCGGTGATTACGGGCTGATGGCCAATGGCCGGCTTATTGCGGTCGTTGAGCGCAAATCCCTGTCCGACTTGGTTTCCAGCTTGCTCAGCGGCAAGCTGAAATACCAGATGACCGACCTTGCCACGGTGCCGCGCGCGGTTGTCGTCGTGGAAGACCGGTTCTCCGAGCTCTTCACGATGACCGTCGCGCGCCCGGCCGTGGTCGCTGACGGGCTCGCCGAAGTGCAGGTCGCCTTCCCCAACGTGCCCATCGTGTTCTGCCAAACCCGAAAACTCGCCCAGGAGTACACCTACCGCTACCTCGCCGCCGCACACGGCTGGCTCGCCGACAGTGAAGACGCCGCAACGGTTTTCGAGGCACCCTCCGGGGCTGCGGAACCCAGCATGAGCGAGATACGCGAGTGGGCCCGCAGCGTGGGTTTGCCGGTGCCGGCCCGCGGCCGGATCTCACGCGAGATTCTCCAAGCCTGGCACGACGCACACCACCGGTGAGCGTGGCGCCCCCGGGCCGCATCCCACCCGGCCACCGCTGAGCGCGGCGCGGCAGCGCCTTACCCGACGGCGGCCGACACCCGGGCATGCGCATGCGCACCCGCTGCGCCGTTCGCATGCCGGGCCGCGGTCATCCGCTTGAGCGCGGTCTCGGTGAACACCGACAACCCGAGATCGGGGTTGTACCCGTGGATTTCCTTCACGTCGAGCTCGGCCAGGAAATAGAGGATCTCCTTGGAGACCACCTGACCGGGCACCAGCACCGGAAACCCCGGCGGGTAGGGGACGACGAACGTGGTGGACACCAAGGTTTTTCCCTCCGCCAGGCGTCGCCCGGCCTCGCCAAGCAGCAGGTGCTCGCGGCCGGATTCGTCGTAGCCGGCATAGAAGGCCGAGCGCATATCGCCGAACGCGTGCGCGCCGTCGGGCCGGAAGGCTTCGTCGAACTCACTGAAATCGGGTAGCGACGGCAGATCCTCGGTGATCTCGGCGACCCGGCGCTGCTGCAGGGCGCGATCGGCCCTGCCGGCGACGCTGCGGCTGCGCTCGAAGTCGGCGGCCACCCGCCGCAGCACGTCCAGCAGGTAGTGCACGCTCGACCAAGTCACGCCGATGGTGAAGATCAAGAGCACGCTGTTGATCGAGGTCTTGTTGATCTGGATGCCGAATCGGTCCATCAGGATCTTCTCCCGGAACTCGTATCCGGTCATCCCGGTTTTGCCGACGAACAGGGTGACCCGTGTCGGGTCGAGCACAAACTGATCGGAGCGCCAGGCTTCGTTCCACTCCGCCAAAGCGCCATGCCTGACTTGCCGGTAGGAGCTCACCGCGGAGGCCCGGAACTCGTCGGGCACCAGGTCGGACTCGTCGAGGATGCGCAGCCACGCGCTGATCAACCGGTCTTTGCGGACACGGTGGCGAAAGACCAGCGCCATGTTGTAAACGTCCCGGACCATCTGAAACCCCTCGATGTCGACTTGCCGGCGCGCCAGGTCCAACGACGCGAGCAGCTGCTGATTCGGTGACGTGGAGGTGTGGGTCAAGAACGCCTCGTGAAACGCGTCGCGGTTGAGGGCTTTAAAGTCCTGGTCGCGGACGTGGATCATCGACGACTGCCGAAGCGCCGAGAGCGACTTATGGGTGGAATGCGTCGCATACACCCGCACCCGCGCGCGGGCCGGGTCGGGAAGCAACCGGTGCTCGCACCACTTGCCGCGGTCAACCCCCTCCATCGCGGCGCGCCAGCTGCGGTACTCCTTGGCATACCGGGGCGATGACAACATCGATTCGAGTTGCTCGGCGGCCACCATCGCGGTCCGCTGCCGGGCCCAGGGCACCGCGGTGGCGAATGCGTACCACGCCTCGTCCCACAGGAAGCAGATGTCCGGTTTGATCGCCAGCACCTCTTCCATGACACGCCGGGGGTTGTAGACGATCCCGTCGAAGGTGCAGTTGGTCAGCAACACCATGCGCACCCGGCCTAATTGTCCGGCCGCCTCCAGGTCGAACAGCGCCTTTTTGATGGTGTAGAGCGACACGGCCCCATAGATCGCGAACGGCTGCAACGGGTAGGCGTCTAAATACAGCGGGTATGCCCCGGCCAGCACCAGCCCGTAGTGATGCGACTTATGGCAATTGCGGTCGATGAGCACGATGTCACCGGGCCGGGTGAGCGCCTGCACGACGATCTTGTTGGCGGTCGAGGTTCCATTGGTGACGAAGTACGTCTCGTTGGCGCCCCAGGTCTTGGCGGCCTTGTTCATCGCCTCCCTGATGGAGCCGTGCGGGTCCAGCAGCGAATCCAGCCCGCCAGAGGTGGACGACGTTTCCGCCATGAAGATATTGCGGCCGTAGAACTCACCCATGTCCAGCAGCGACTTGGAGTTGAAGATGCTGGCGCCGCGAGCAACGGGAAGAGCATGGAACTGGCCGATCGGCGCCGCCGCGTACGCGCGCAGGGCATCGAAAAACGGTGTGGCAAAGCGGGTGCGGATTCCGGCCAGTACGGTGCAGTACAGGTCGGTGACGTCGTTGAGCCGGTAGAAGGTACGGTGGTAAACGTCCGGCTGGCCCTCGGTCTCCGCGGCGATCGACTCGTCGGTGAGCAGATACAGGTCGATGTGCGGGCGCAGCTCGCGGATCCATTCCCCACATTCCACCCAATCATGGCTGCGGTCGCTGGTGGTCACGTCGTGGTTGGGGCCGAGCAGGGTGGTCATCAGCGGAACCCGGTCGCGGGACCGCAGCGGCAGGTCGTGGCGGATGATCGCGGCCGCGATCTCGCCGTTCAACGCGACCGCGGTGATGGCGTCTTCGACGCTTGAGACGACAAGGAACTCGACCTGCACCTCGTCGCCGGGGTACGCAGCCCGCGCAGGCTTTCGACCAGGCTGTCGGGGGCCCCGGGCAGGGTGTCGTCGGCGAGCAGCACGGTGTAGAACTGCTGGTGTTTGGCCTTTGCCACCAGCTCCTGATCGGCCAGCGGCGCGGATGTGTCGAACAGCGCTGCGCGGTCCCCATACTCGGACAGCAGGCGCACGGCCAGCGAGACCTCATCGGCGAGGCGTACCGTCGCGCGATCGGCGAGATACCCGCGGAACGCCGCCAGATTCGCCGCGCCGGGATACAGCCAGTAGCGCTCGTAGGCGCCCAGACGATCGAGCAGTCGCTTGACCCGGGCCACATCGTGGGTGCAGTCCAGGCCGGCACGCTTGACCTCGGCGAGCTGACGGCATGCGTCGTCGAGCAGATTCCAGGTGTCGGTTCGCGAGTACGACGGGTTTGCTACCGCCGCCAACGCGGACACCCGAAGGCGTTTGGGGTACCCGCCGTCTTGGCACATGTCATCAGTGTGTCCCACCGGTGACCGGCGCGAGGCCGTTTCATCGACGCGGATCCCGGCCTTTAGCTGCGCGATCCGAGTGCTAGAACGGCAGGCACGCGCATACCTGGCGATCGCCGGAGATACCGACGACCCCCGCGCGCGACGCGCCGACAGCTCAGGTCCCGGCCGCGTCGTCGCTGCCGGCGACCCGGCGACTGCCGCGGGCGATCTCCCGCGAGGCCGCCCGGATCTGCGGCGTGACCAGCATGATCTGGCCCAGGACCCCGTTGATGAAGCCGGGCGACTCCTCCGTGGACAATTCCTTGGCCAGGCGCACCGCCTCGTCGACGGCGACCGGCTCGGGCACGTCGTCGGCGTACAGCAGCTCCCACACCGCCACCCGCAAGATCGCCCGATCCACCGCGGGTAAGCGCCGCAATGTCCAGCCCTGCAGATGGGCGACGATCAGCTCATCGATGTGGGCGGCGTGCTCGGTGACCCCGCGCGCCACCGCGGCCGTGTAGGGATGCAGCGGCGGTACATCCGGCGTGGCTTTCGCCAGCGTGGCCCGCGCCTCGGCCGCCTCGGCCGGAGTCAAGCCCCGGGCCTCGGCCTCGAACAGCAGGTCGATGGCGCGTTTGCGGGCCTGGTGGCGGCCCTTGACCGGCTGGCGGCCCGACATGATCATGCGCGGCCGAGGTAGCTGCCGTCACGGGTATCCACCTTGACCTTGTCTCCGGTGTTGATGAACAGCGGCACGTTGATCTGGGCGCCGGTCTGCAGGGTGGCCGGTTTGGTGCCGGCGCTGGACCGGTCGCCTTGCAGACCCGGCTCGGTGTGTGTCACCTGCAGCTCAACGGTCGTCGGCAGCTCGATGTAAAGCGGCGTGCCGTTATGGAAGGCCACCTGCACCGGCATGCCCTCCAACAGGAACCGCGCGGCGTCGCCGACCAGGGATTCCGGCAGCGAATGCTGCTCGTAGTCGTGAGCGTCCATGAAGACGAAGTCCGAGCCGTCGCGGTAGAGGTAGGTGGTGTCCCGCCGGTCCACGGTGGCGGTTTCCACCTTGACCCCGGCATTGAATGTCTTGTCAACGACCTTCCCGGACAGCACGTTTTTTAGTTTGGTGCGCACAAACGCCGGGCCCTTGCCCGGTTTGACGTGCTGGAACTCGACGATCGTCCACAGCTGGCCGTCGATCACCAGCACCAACCCGTTCTTGAAGTCGGCAGTGGTCGCCACGGTCGGTGAATCTCCCTACACAATGGTCAGTTCCCGGGGGAACCGGGTCAGTAATTCCGGTGCGTGTCCGGCGGTGGCCGAAGTCCTACCAGCCACGACCAGGGTGTCCTCGATCCGGACACCGCCGCGGTCGGGCAAATAGACACCGGGCTCCACGGTCACCACGGAGCCCGCCAGCAGTGTACCGGTTGCGGTCGCGCTGATGCTGGGCGCTTCGTGGATCTGCAGCCCCACGCCGTGCCCGAGGCCGTGACCGAACTGCTCGCCGTAACCGGCGTCGGCAATCACCTGGCGGGCCGCGGCGTCCACGTCGCGCAGGGCAGCTCCCGCCCGCAGCGCCTCGCGCCCGGCCCGCTGCGCCGCGGCGACCAGCTGATAGATCTCCCGTTGCCAGTCGGCCGCTTGCTCCAGCACGAAGGTGCGGGTCATATCGGAGTGATATCCGCCCACCAGCGCGCCGAAGTCGATCTTGACGAAATCACCCGCCGCCAGCTCGGCGTTGGTGGGCCGGTGATGCGGGATCGCCGAATTCGCCCCGGTGGCCACGATCGTCTCGAATGACACCCCGTCGGCGCCGTGGTCGAACATCAGGGCCTCCAGCTCGCGGCTGACCTCACGTTCGGTTCGGCCCGGCCGCAGACCCCCCCGGGCCACCAGATCGGTCAGCGCGGCGTCCGCCGCCTCGCAGGCCAGCCGCAGCAACGCCACTTCGCCGGCGTCTTTGACCTCGCGCAGCGCCTCGACCGTTCCGGGGGCGCGGATCAACTCCATGGCCCGCTCGGATTTGCGCGCCTGGGCCGAGAGCGCCTCGAGCCCATCCACGGTGACCACATGGCTTTCGAAGCCCAGCCGCCGCACGCCGTCGGCGGCCGCCCTCCCGGCCAGATAACGTCCAGCGGCCCGCTCGATGGCCACCTCCAGGTCGGGCGCCTGCCGCGCGGCCTGGGTGCGGTAACGCCCGTCGGTGGCCAGCACCGCGGGCCGGTCGTCGGTATAGATCAGCAGCGCGCCGGCCGACCCCGTGAACCCCGACAGGTAACGCACGTTGACCAGATCGGTCACCAGCATGGCGTCGAGCCCGGCGGCGGCGATCCGCGTCCTGAGATTGTCGCGGCGCTGGGAATATGTCACAACCCACGACGCTACTCGCTAGGCTGTTGCTCCATGACTAACTGGATGCTGCGTGGCCTGGTGTTTGCCGTTGCGACGACCGTCCTGCGCTTGTTTCAGGGCGTGCTGATCAACGCGTGGCCGACTCACGCCATATGGGTCAGCGTGGCGTTGCTGGTCCCCCTCGTGGTCGGAGCCGCCGTCTGGGGAATGCGCGATGGCCGTGCCGACGCCCGGGCCAACCCGGTTCCGGAAAACCGGGCGGACCTGGCGATGTCCTGGCTGCTGGCCGGCCTGGTGGCCGGGGTGCTCGGCGGCGCGGTGACGTGGCTGATCGCCCTGGCCTATAAGGGGCTTTACGTCGGGGGGCTGATCAACGAGCTGACGACGTTCGCCTCCTTCACCGCGCTGCTGGTGTTCGTGGCGGCGATGGCCGGTGTCGCCGCCGGTCGCCGGGAGGTCGACCGCCAGCGGGAGAAGATGCCGGTGGGACACCTCGGTCCCGCCGCCGGCGAGAGCCGCACCGACGTGTTCGCCGCGGCGCGTGCCGACGAGACCCCCACCGGCGAAGTCGCCGTGGCAGAGCCCGGCGAACGCCCGGCCGCGGTGGCTACCGCCGAGCGTGCGGAAACCGCCCAGCAGGTTCCCCCGGCCTACCTCGAGGAACCCACACAGGTGACACCGGCGGAGGCCGGCGAGGAGCCGACGACGCCGGCCACCCCGCCGGAGGAGGATCAGCGGTAACCTTCGGCCAGGTAGCGCAGGGCGAGCAGGTAGCCCTGTACCCCCAGCCCGACTATCACCCCCGTCGCAACCGGGCTTATGTAGGAGTGGTGCCGAAACTCTTCGCGGGCATACACATTGGAGATGTGCACCTCGATTAAGGGTGCGCCGAGTTCGGCGCAGGCGTCGCGCAACGCCACCGATGTGTGCGTCAAACCCCCGGCGTTGAGAATCACCGGATCCCCCGCGTCTGCCGCCCGATGGATCCACTCCAGCAGTTGCGCCTCACTGTCACTTTGCCGCACCAGCACGTTCAAGCCGAGCCGCGCGGCCTCGCGTTCGATCAGCGCGGTGAGGTCGTCGTGGGTGGCGCCGCCGTAGACCTCGGGCTCGCGGCGGCCCAGGCGGCCCAGGTTCGGGCCGTTGATAACGTTCACGGTCGTCATCTGCGCCACTCCGCGATCCTCGCTACGCCGCTGTCATCCGCGTTGGCGACCCGCGCATAGGCGGCCATCTCGGTGGCCGGCATCAGGCCGCGACCCGCGCGTAGGCGGCCGCCAGCAGTGACGGGTCGGGTCCCTCGAGCCGGCCAGGCTTGGCCAGCCCGTCGAGAACCACGAACCGCAGCACCCCCGAGCGGGTCTTCTTGTCGCCGGCCATGTAGTCCAGCAGCTGCGGGAACGCGTCCGCGTGGTAGCCAACCGGCAGGCCCAGCGAGGCCAGGATGCTGCGGTGCCGGTCGGCGGTGGCGTCGTCGAGCCGCCCGGTGAGCCGGCCCAGCTCGGCGGCAAACACCAAGCCCACCGACACCGCGGCGCCGTGACGCCACCGATAACGCTCCCGCCGCTCGATCGCGTGGCCCAACGTGTGCCCGTAGTTGAGGATTTCCCGCAGCTGAGACTCCTTCTCGTCGGCGGCGACCACCGCGGCCTTGACGGTGACCGCACGGCGGATCAGCTCCGCCAGCGGCTCACCGGCCGGGTCCAGGGCGGCGTGCGGGTCGGCCTCGATGAGATCCAGGATCACCGGATCGGCGATGAAGCCCGCCTTGACCACTTCCGCCATCCCGGACGCGATTTCCTCGCGCGGCAAGGTGCGCAGCGTCGCCAGATCCGCCAGCACGGCCAGCGGCTGGTGAAACGCGCCGACCAGGTTCTTGCCGGCCCCGGTGTTGATGCCGGTCTTGCCGCCGACGGCGGCGTCGACCATGCCCAACAGCGTGGTGGGCACATGCACGATCGCCACGCCGCGCAGCCAGGTCGCCGCCGCGAAGCCCGCGACGTCGGTGGCGGCGCCGCCGCCCAGACTGATCAGCGCGTCTTTGCGGCCGACTCCGATGCGACCCAACACATCCCAGATAAACCCCACCACAGGCAGCTCCTTGGCCGCTTCGGCGTCGGGGATTTCGATGCGGTGGGCGTCAACACCTTTGCCGGCCAACTGGCTTCGGATCGCCTCCGCGGTCTGCGCCAGCACCGGCTGATGCAGGATCGCGACCCGGTGCCGCTCGGCAAGCAGCTCGATCAGCTCGTCGGACAGTCCGGCGCCGATCATCACCGGGTAGGGCGGGTCGACGGCCACCTGCACGGTGACCGGTGCGGCGTCGCTCACGTGCCGGCCTCGGCGCGACGGCCGGCGGACGGAGCGGGCGGGGTGGCAGGCGGCGACGGCCGGGCGTCTCGCGGGCGGCCTGCCGGCTGCCCGGCCTGCAGCCGGGCCAGGATGTGGCGCACCACCGCGCCGGGATTGCGGCGGTCGGTGTTCACCCTAATCGTCGCGACTTGCCGGTACAGTGGACCGCGCTGCGCCATCAGGGTGCGGTACCGCTCGGCCCGGTCGGGCCCCGCCAGCAGTGGCCGCACCGCGGTGCCGCCGGTGCGGCGCAACCCCTCCGCGGCGCTGACCTCGAGCAGGACCACGGTGTGCCCGGCCAGCGCGGCCCGCACGGCGGGGCTGGTGACGGCCCCGCCGCCGAGCGACAGCACGCCGTCATGCCCGGCCAGCGCGGCCCGCACCACCTCCTCCTCGATGCGGCGGAACTCCGTCTCCCCGCCGGCGGCGAAGATCTTGGCGATGGGCCGGCCGGTCCGCTGTTCGATCGCGGCGTCGGTGTCCAGCACGCTCACCCCGAGCGCCCGGGCCAGCCGCCGCCCGACCGTGGACTTGCCCGAGCCGGGCAGCCCCACCAGTACCACCCTGGGTGCCATGCCGCGCTAGCCCCCCACAGAGCGAGCCCGGACCTCGCCGGCCACCGGCTCGCGCTCCGCGAGCGACCGCAAATACGCCTCGGCGTTGCGACGGGTTTCGGTCAGCGAGTCGCCGCCGAACTTTTCCAGCACCGCCCGGGCCAGAACCAGCGCGACCATGGTTTCGACGACCACCGCGGCGGCGGGCACGGCGCACACGTCGGAGCGCTGGTTGATGGCCACGGCCTCATCGCCGGTCGCCATGTCCACGGTCGCCAGTGCCCGCGGCACGGTGGAGATCGGCTTCATCGCCGCCCGCACCCGCAGCGGCTGCCCGTTGGTCATGCCGCCCTCCAGGCCGCCGGCCCGGTTGGTGCAGCGCACCACCCCGCCGGGGCCGGGGTACATCTCGTCGTGGGCGCGGCTGCCGCGACGGCGTGCGGACGCGAAGCCGTCGCCGATCTCCACACCCTTGATCGCCTGGATGCCCATGACCGCGGCGGCAAGCTGGCTGTCGAGGCGGTTCTCGCCGCTGGTGAACGATCCCAGGCCGATGGGGACGCCGTGCGCGACGGCCTCGACCACCCCGCCGAGGGTATCGCCGTCCTTCTTGGCGGCTTCGATCTCGGCGATCATGGACTGCTCCGCGGTGGCGCCGAAGGCGCGCACCGGGCTGGCGTCGATCGCGGGCAGGTCCTCGGGTTGCGGCGGCGGACCCTCGTAGGGGACCGATGCGCCGATGGAGATCACATGGGAGAGCACCTCGACTCCCAGCACCTGCCGCAAAAACAGCCGCGCGACGGTCCCGGCGGCGACGCGGGCCGCGGTCTCGCGGGCGCTGGCGCGTTCCAGCACCGGGCGGGCGTCCTCGAACCCGTACTTGAGCATGCCCGCGTAGTCGGCATGGCCCGGCCGCGGACGGGTCAGCGGCGCGTTGCGGGCAAGCCCGGCCAGTTGCGCCGGATCGACCGGGTCGGCCGCCATCACGGTTTGCCACTTCGGCCACTCGGTGTTGGCGATCTCAATGGCGACCGGCCCGCCCAGCGTGTGGCCGTGGCGCACCCCCGCTAGCAGCGTCACCTGGTCGCGCTCGAAGGCCATCCGGGCGCCACGGCCATAGCCCAGCCGGCGGCGGGCCAGTTGCTCGGCGATGTCGTCGCTGGTGACGGCCACCCCGGCGACCATGCCCTCCAGCACCGCCACCAGCGCGCGGCCGTGGGATTCACCGGCGGTGGTCCATCGCAGCATGGGTCCCATCTTCCCACGTCTTGGCGCGTCCAGGTCGGCGGCCGGGCCGGCAGGCCGCGTCAGCGGCTCCCGGCGACGACGACCTTCCAGCAGGCGTCTGGGCGTGCGCTGGATGTCGCCCGGGTGCTTGGAGTCATAGCCATCTCCGCGGTCTCATCTGCAGCTGCTGTTACCCGCACGCCCCGGACCGAAACCCTGCCCCGCCGCGCCGCCGCCGGGCGTCACCCCACCGCCAGCCCCAGCGCCGCGGCGCTGGCCAGACACATCGACAGCCCATGTGGCACCGTCGACCCGCACTGGCGCAGCGCGGCGGCCACACCCCACAGCGCGCTCAGCAGCGGCGCGCCCAGCGCCGCCAGAAACCACACGGGCCCACCGAAACAGCCGGTCAGCGCGCCCAGGCCGACCGCCAGCTTGACGTCGCCGGCGCCCAGCGCCGCCGGCGCCGCCAGGTGCACCAGCAGATACACCCCGCTCAGCGCCGCCGCGCCGGCCAGCGCCGGCAACCCGCGCCCATCGCCCGCCGCGCCCAGCAGGATCACGCCCGCCCCGGGCAGCGTGAGCCAGTTGGGCAGCCGCCGGTGCCGCACGTCGTAGGCGCCCAAGACGCCCATCCACAGCACCACGGCCGCGGCCGCCATGTCCGGCACGTTAATCCAGCGCGGCGGCCATCGCCTCCCGCGGGGCGGGCAGGCCTGTGAATTGTTCGACCTGGGCGAACGCCTGATGCAGCAGCATCTGCAGGCCGCTGATCACCCGGCCGCCCGCCGCGGCCACCGCGGCGGCCAGCGGCGTGGGCCACGGGTCATAGACGGCGTCCAAGAGCAGCGGAACCGCGGCGAACACCCCGGCATAGCGCGATGCCGCCGCGGCGGGGACGGTGCTGACCAGCACCTGGGCGCTGGCCACCTGGTCGGCCAACCCACCTCCGTCCAATCCGCAGAACCGGGTCGCAACGCCCAGCCGGGCTCCGAGCTGCACCAGCCGGGCGGCTTTGCCTGGGTTGCGGGCGACCACGGTGATGGCGTCGACGCCCAGCCCGGCCAGCGCCACCACCGCCGCCGACGCGGTACCGCCCGACCCCAACACCAGGGCGCGCCCCGAGGCCGCGCCGAGCGCCCCCACCACCCCGTCGACGTCGGTGTTGTCCGCGCGCCAGCCGCGCGGCGTGCGCACCAGGGTGTTGGCCGCCCCGACCAGCTCCGCGCGCGGTGTGCGCTCGTCGGCGAAGCGCAGGGCGGCGAACTTGCCCGGCATCGTCACCGAGACACCGACCCACTCGGGCCCGAACCCGCCAACCACGCCCGCCAGCTCGTCGGCGCCGCACTCGATGCGCTCGTAGGTCCAGTTGGGCAGGCCCAGCGCGCGATAGGCCGCCACATGCAGCCGTGGGGAGCGCGAATGCGCGACCGGGGAACCCAGGATCCCCGCCTTTCTAGCGGGCGCTGTCGAGGACACCGTTGCGCTTGGCCAGCTCGACGTCGGCCAGGTGCTGCTGATAATCCCTGGTGAACAGCGTCGTGCCCTGCTTGTCAATGGTGACGAAATACAGCCAGTCGCCGGGATCGGGATGCTCGGCCGCGCGCAGCGCGTCGGTGCCTGGCGAACAGATCGGGGTGGCCGGCAGTCCCTCGGACACGTAGGTGTTCCACGGGGTGGGCTGGGCACGGTCGGCGTCGCTGGTGGCCACCTCCCGGCGGTCCAGCGGATAGTTCACCGTGGAGTCGAACTCCAACCTGCGCTGCTCGCGCAGCCGGTTATAGATGACGGTGGCGACCTTTGGGAAATCCTGGGGATCGGACTCCCGCTGCACCAGCGACGCCACCACCAGCACGTCATAGGGCGATAGGCTCATCGCTTGGGCGGTGTCGGCCATCCCGGACTCCCCATACTTCTCGGTGCCGGCGGTGATCAGCGTCGCCAGGATCGTCTCGGCTGAGGCGGACGGGTCGACGTTGAACGTTCCCGGCGCGATCAGGCCCTCGATGCGGCGGTGGTCGGGGCCCATGTTCGTCACCGGCCGTATGGCCCAGCTCGGTATCGACAGGGTCGACGGAGCAGCGGTGCCGGCCGCCGCGCGCAGGTCGGACACCGAGACGCAGTGCCGGTCGCCGTCGAGGTCCACGCAGGTGGCCCGGGAGATCAGCGTCAGGATTCCCGGGGTCACCGCATTGGTCTGCACGTCGGTGGTGTCGTCGAGCTGACGGCCCTCCGGGATGACCAGCCTGCCCACCCGGTTGTTGGGATCGACAAGGCGCTGCACCGCGCCGGCCGCGGGGATCTCGGTGCGCAACCGGTAAAAGCCGGGCTGAATCGACGATATCTTGGCGTTGCCGCGAGCGGCCTCGACGAAGGCCCGAACGGTACGCACGATGTCGTGGTTGCGCAGGGTCTCGCCGATGGCGGTGGTCGAGTCACCGTCGCGGATCTGGATCACCACATCCCGTTTGCCGCTGCCGGTGTAGTCATTGTGGGGTCCCAACACGGTGTGCCAGAGCCGCGAGCCCACGAAGACCGCCGCAACCACCACCGCGATGAGCACGGCGATGGCGAACCCGCCGGCGATGCGCCGCCGCCGGCGTTGCCGTTCGGCGCGGATGCGCTCCACGCGGCTTCTGCGGTGCCGGGGCGGCCCGACCGCCACGGGTTGCGCCCGGGTGCGACCGGTGCCGTCAGCCATCGGGGGCCTCCCCGCGCCCGGCCGGGGAACCAACCGCCGCCGCTCGGCGCTGGTCGAGCCAGCCTTGCAGGATCGCTACCGCCGCCGCCTGATCGATGATCGCCCGCTGGGCCTTCGCCCGCACGCCCGCCGCGCGCAACGATCGCTGCGCGCTGACGGTGGTCAGCCGCTCGTCGGCCAGGCGCACCGGGATTGGGGCGATCCGCCGGGCGAGGGTGTCGGCCAACTCGATCGCGTCGCGCGCGGACGGTCCGGTTTTCTCGGCCAGGGTGCGCGGCAACCCGACGATCACCTCCACCGCCGGCAACTCGGCGACCAGCTCCGCCAGCCGGCGCACATGGGCGTCGGACCGGTCGCGACGGACGGTTTCCAGTGGGGTGGCCAGAATCGCATCGGGGTCGCTGGCGGCCACGCCGATGCGCACGCTGCCCACATCGATGCCCAGGCGCCGCCCCGGCCCGGGGTCTGCCTCCTGGCCGGGATCGCCGGGCCGGTCGGGCCCGCGCCGCGCTGACGAGCCCACTTAGCCGACCCTTGCTATCTCGGTCCGCACCGCGTCCAGCGCAGCGTCGATGCCGGCGGCGTTCTTCCCCGAGCCCTGCGCCAGGTCGGCCTTCCCCCCACCGCGACCGTTGACCGCCGCCGAGAGGTGTTTGACCAGGTCGTCGGCGCGAATCCCCAGATCCTGCGCGGCGGGGTTAGCGGCGACGACATACGGCACCGAATCCCCCTGCGAATTCTGCGGGCCTCCCGCGATCAGCGCCACCACCGCCGGATCGCTACCGAGCCGGCCGCGGATATCGCCGACCAGCGAGCGCAGATCGGCCGCGCTCATCTCACCGGACATCCGCTGCGCCACCACTCGGACCTTACCGATGCGCTCGGCGCCGGCGGCGGCGTTGGCCGCCGCCGCCCGCGCGCCGGCCAGCCGGGTACGCTCGAGCTCCTTCTCCGCGGCCTTGAGCCGCTCCACCAGGGTGGCCACCCGGGCGGGTACCTCCTCCGAGGGCACCCTCAGCGACGAGGCCAGCCCCGCCATCAGCGCACGCTCCTTGGCCAGATGCCGGAACGCGTCCAGCCCGACATAGGCCTCCACCCGGCGCACCCCGGAGCCCACCGACGATTCGCCGAGAATGGTCACCGGTCCGATGTGCGCCGAGTTGCGCACGTGCGTGCCGCCGCACAACTCCAGGGAGAACGGCCCGCCGATCTCCACGACCCGCACCCGGTCGGGGTAGCTCTCCCCGAATAGCGCCAACGCGCCCATGGCCTTGGCTTTGTCGAGCTGCTCGGTGAACGTGTGGACCTCGTAGCCGGCTTGCACAGCCTGGTTGGCGACCTCTTCGATTTGCGTGCGCTGCTCTTCGGTCAGCGGCCCCTGCCAGTTGAAGTCGAAGCGAAGATAACCCGGCCGGTTCAGCGATCCGGCCTGAACTGCGTTGGGCCCCAGCACTTGTCGCAGAGCGGCATGCACCATGTGGGTGCCGGAGTGGCCCTGCGTGGCACCGCGCCGCCACTCGGGGTCCACCGCCGCGACCACGGTGTCGCCCTCGACGAATTCGCCGGATTCCACTTTGACCTGATGCACCCACAGGGTTTTCGCGATCTTCTGCACATCGGTGACCGCCGCGCGCGCGCTCGCCCCGGCACCGGTGCCGCTGATGGTGCCGACGTCGGCGACCTGCCCGCCGGACTCGGCGTAGAGCGGGGTGCGGTCCAGCACCAGTTCGACTCGGTGCGAGCCGTCGGTGGCGTGTGACACCACCGGAACCCGCCTGCCGTCGACGAAGATTCCTAAAATCCTTGCCTCGGAGGTCAATTCATCAAACCCGGTGAACTCGGTGGGGCCGGCGTCGACCAGCTCGCGATAGGCCGAGAGATCGGCGTGAGCGTGTTTGCGGGCGATCGCATCGGCTTTGGCGCGGCGGCGCTGCTCGGCCATCAACTCGCGGAAGCCCTGCTCGTCGACCGTCAGGCCGGCTTCGGACGCCATCTCCAGCGTGAGCTCGATCGGAAACCCGTAGGTGTCGTGCAAGGTGAAGGCATCCGCGCCGGACACCATCGTCGAACCGGAGGCCTTGGTGGCGCTGGCCACCTCGCCGAACAGCCGGGTTCCCGACACCAGCGTGCGGTTAAAGCCGGTCTCCTCGGCCACGGCGATGCGGTTGATCCGCTCGAAATCGGTGACCAGCTCCGGATACGAGGGGCCCATCGCATCGCGCACGGTGGCCATCAAATCGCCGACTATCGGGGTGTCGATGCCCAGCAACTTTGCCGAGCGGATCACCCGGCGCAGCAGCCGGCGCAGCACATAGCCGCGACCGTCGTTGCCCGGACTCACCCCGTCGCCGATCAAGATGGCGGCGGTGCGGCTGTGATCGGCGATGATCCGGTAGCGCACGTCATCCTCGTGGTTGCCGGCGTCATAGGGGCGCTTGGCGCGGGTGGCCACGGTATCGATGACCGGCCTTAGCAGGTCGGTCTCGTAGACGTTGTGCACGTCCTGCAGCACGCAGGCGACCCGCTCCACGCCCATGCCGGTGTCGATGTTTTTGCGTGGCAGCGGCCCGAGGATTTCAAAGCCGGCCTTGCCGGTGCCCTCGCCGCGTTCGCTTTGCATGAACACCAGGTTCCACAGCTCGAGGTAGCGGTCTTCGCTGACCACCGGTCCGCCTTCGGGGCCGAACTGCGGCCCGCGATCGTAATAGATTTCCGATGACGGCCCGCAGGGCCCGGGAATGCCCATCGACCAGAAGTTGTGCTCCATGCCCCGGCGCTGAATCCGCGCAGGCGGCAGACCGGCCACCTCACGCCACAGCTGTGCGGCTTCGTCGTCGTCGAAATACACGGTGGCCCAGATTCTTTGCGGGTCCAGCCCGTATCCGCCGTCGTCGACGCTTTTGGTCAGCAACGTCCACGCCAGCTCGATGGCGCCGCGCTTGAAATAGTCGCCGAACGAGAAGTTGCCGGCCATCTGGAAAAAGGTGTTGTGCCGGGGGGTGATGCCCACCTCGTCGATATCGGCGGTGCGGACGCATTTCTGGATGCTGGTGGCCGTTTTATACGGCGGGGTGCGCTGTCCGAGGAAATACGGCACGAACTGAACCATGCCCGCGTTGACGAACAATAGGTTGGGGTCGTCGAGGATCACCGACGCGCTGGGCACCTCGGTGTGACCCGCCTTCACGAAATGATCGAGGAACCGCTTCCTGATCTCGTGTGTCTGCACTCTCCGCTTCCTTTTGCCGTTGGCGTGCCCGGGCCTGGTCTCAGCCTATTCTCGGCCTGCGCGAATCGCCGGTGCTGCCGACGGCACTACAGTACCGGCCCGGTGGAATACCGGTCAGGTTGTGCTATTCCGGCTGCGCTACAGCGCGCTCTGCAGGCTCTAGAGAGTTCTCTACAGCGTTAACGAACCAGCGTGCGAACCGGTGCCGTCGCTCATCCGCCGACAAAGCTCAGCCGCACCGAGCGCCGCGGATTGTCGCGGTTGAGGTCGACCAGAACGATGCTCTGCCAGGTGCCCAGCAGCGGCCTCCCAGCCTGAACCGGCACCGTCAGCGAGGGCGAGACGATCGCGGGCACCAGATGATCGGCGCCGTGGCCGTACGAGCCGTGGGCGTGCCGGTAGCGATCGTCGCGCGGCAGCAGCCGCTCCAGGGCGTCAACCAGGTCGGCCTCTGAGCCGGAGCCCGTCTCGATGATCGCGAGCCCAGCCGTCGCGTGCGGGACGAACACGTTGCACAGGCCGTCGGCGCGGGACGCGCAGAACGAGCGCACGGCATCGGTGAGATCGACGATGCGGCGCCGCGCGGTGTCCACAGCCAGCACATCGCTATCCACCCGAGCCAGCCTACGGGCCGGCCTCGCCGGCCTACCAATGTGGGCACCCGCGGCCGCCGTGACCATTGCCAGGCCCGGTCCGCCGGAGGACAGTTGACAGTGGGCCGGTGACGCCACCGGGGCGCCGCCCAGAAAAAGGGAAAGAGGGTGTCGATCGTGTACGCACGCTCTACCACTATCCAGGCGCAACCTTCGTCGATCGACGCGGGAATTGCGCATATTCGCGACGAGGTGATGCCCGCGCTCCAGCAGATGGATGGGTACGTCGGTGTGTCATTGCTCGTCGACCGGCAGTCCGGCAGATGCATCGCGACCAGCGCTTGGGAGAGCGCGGACGCGATGCGCGCCAGCGCCGATCGGGTACGGCCGATTCGGGACCGGGCCGCGCAGATGTTCGGGGGCACCGCCACCGTCGAGGAGTGGGAGATCGGGGTGTTGCACCGCGATCACCGCTCGCACGAGGGTGCCTGCGTGCGGGCGGTGTGGGTACAAGGCGACCCCGCCCAGGTGGACCAAAACATCGCGTACTACAAGACGGCGATCCTGCCGGATCTGGAGAAACTCGAGGGGTTCTGCAGCGCCAGCCTGATGGCCGACCGTGCGTCGGGACGGCTAGTGTCCTGCGCGACGTACGACAGCCTCGCGGCTATGGACCGGAACCGGGAACGCGCCGCGGCCCTGAGGAAGGCTCGCATCCAACAGGCGGGCGTACCGGAGCTTGAGGAACTCGATGTGGGCGAGTTCGAGCTGGCGCTCGCCCACCTGCGGGTACCCGAGCTGGTCTGATCGACACGGCGCCGGCCCGGCCGCAACGACGGTGTGCGCACCCCCGTGCGGCCGGGCCGGTGCGCCGGTTTTTCGGTCAACCGCCCCGAGAGCCGGCCGAATCCCGCACGGAGACGGGTTGGCCGAGTGCCCCATTGCCAGGCTCACACCGTTGGAGCAAGGTAGTGGTTGAGCCGGTGGCGCCACCGGGCGCTGCCCCGAGCAGATGAGGGGTGGATCAATGTATGCACGCTCTACCACCGTTGAGGCGCAACCCTCGTCGATCGACGCTGGCATCGCCCATGTCCGCGACGTGGTCATGCCCGCCCTCCGGGAAATCGACGGGTATGTGGGGCTGTCGCTGCTCGTCGACCGGCAGTCCGGCAGATGCATCGCCACGAGCTCCTGGCAGACCGACGACGCGATGCGTGCCAGTGCCGAGCGGGTAGCGCCGCTCCGGGACCGGGCCGCGCAGATATTCGGCGGCCCTGCCACCGTCGACGAGTGGGAGATCGCGTTTTTGCACCGTGACCACCCCGCACGTGACGGCGCGTATGTTCGGGCCACGTGGCTCAAGATCCGGCCCGATCAATTCGCCCCAGCCGTCGAGTTCTACAAAACGTCCGTACTGCCCGCGATCGAGGAGTTGGAGGGATTCTGCAGCGCCAGCCTGATGGTCGACCGCGCCTCCGGGCGCGCGGTATCCTCCTCAACGTTCGACAGCCTCGAGGCCATGGAGCGAAACGGCGAGCGGGCCCGGTCGCTGCGCACCGGGCTGCTTCGCGACCTGGGTGCCGACCAACTCGACGTCGGCGAATTCGAGCTGGCGATCGCTCACCTGCGGGTGCCCGAGCGGGTCTGACCCAGCGAATCACCCGCCCTTGGCGGTGCGGGAGCCCAAAAGCTCACGGCCCAAGCCAAGAGCCCGCACGCGGGACCCCAGCGGGCGCACCTCGCGGGCACCGCCCGTGCCGTGGTTGGTCAGCCACGCTTTTTGCGCACGATCGCCCGTAACCTGGCCAGCAGCCCGGCGATCTCGCGTTCACCGCCGTGGCCGGTGGGCCGATAGTAGTCGACGCCGACCAGTTCGTCTGGTGGATATTGTTGCGCGACAACACCGTCCGGATGATCGTGGGGGTATTTGTAGCCTTGTGCGTTGCCCAGTGCCGCGGCGCCTGCGTAATGGCCGTCGCGCAGATGGGGCGGCACCAGCCCGGCCTTGCCCGATCTGATGTCAGCCATCGCCGCCGCCAGGGCGGTGGTGACCGCGTTCGACTTGGGCGCGGTGGCCAGGTGGATGGTGGCGTGCGCCAGCGTCAGCTGGGCTTCGGGCATGCCGATCAGCCCCACGGTGTGCGCGGCGGCAACCGCGGTCTGCAGCGCGGTCGGATCGGCCATGCCGATGTCCTCGCTGGCCAGGATCATCAGCCGGCGGGCAATAAACCGCGGATCTTCCCCGGCGATTAGCATGCGGGCCAGATAGTGCAGCGCGGCGTCGACGTCGGAGCCGCGCACCGACTTGATGAAAGCACTGATCACGTCGTAGTGCTGATCGCCGTCACGGTCGTAGCGGACCGCGGCCTCGTCCAGGGAGCGCTCGATAGCCTCGATCGTCACCCGGCCGCCTGCCGCCTTAACCGCTTCCGAGGCCACCTCCAGCGCGGTCAGCGCGCGGCGAGCGTCCCCGGCCGCCAGCCGGACCAGCAGGTCGACGGCGTCCGGGTCTACCGGCACTTGGCCGCCCAGGCCCCGCGGGTCATCGATCGCGCGCCGCACCACTGCGCGGATGTCATCGGCGGATAACGGTCGTAGCTGCAGGATCAGCGATCGCGACAGCAGCGGCGCCACCACCGAAAACGAGGGGTTCTCGGTGGTCGCCGCGACCAGCAGCACCACCCGGTTCTCCACCGCGGACAGCAACGCGTCCTGCTGGGTCTTGGAGAACCGGTGCACCTCGTCGATGAACAGCACCGTCTGCTCACCGCGCAGGATCCCGCGTCGGGCCGTCTCGATGACGGCGCGGACTTCCTTGACACCGGCCGACAGCGCGGACATCGCCTCGAACCGACGTCCGGTCGCCTGCGAAATCAGCGCCGCCAGCGTGGTCTTGCCGCTTCCCGGTGGGCCGTAGAGGATGACCGACGCCACGGCCGAGCCCTCGACCAGGCGCCGCAGCGGCGAACCTGGTTGCAGCAAGTGATCCTGCCCCAGCACCTCGTCCAGCGACGCCGGACGCATCCGCACGGCCAGCGGCGCCCGGCCGTGGCCGGTCACCTTCGATGTGCCGGGCAGGTCGAACAAACTGTCGGACACGATCTCAGGCATACCACGTCCGCGCCGGGCGACTCACCTGCCGCTGCGTCGCCACCCGCATAGCCGCTTTAAAGATGCGGAATCCCCGGGAGCGGAATGTGCGGGATGCCCGGGCCGGGAAGATGCGGAGCCGGAATGGCCGGACCGGGGATTGGGAGCGGCCCGACCGGCAGCGGCGGCGGGCCGACCGGAACCGGCAGCGGCGGCGGGCCGACCGGAACCGGCGGCGGCGGCGGGCCGACCGGAACCGGCAGCGGCGGCGGGCCGACCGGGACCGGCGGCGCCGGCGCGGGAAGCGCCGGCGGCGGAGGCGCGGGCGGAGCTGCAGGCGCCGGGGCCGGCGCGGGGGCCGGAGCCTTCGGCACCGGCGGAGCCTGTGGCGGCGACGGCGCGGGGTTGACCGGCTGGACCACCCGTGGGTGAGCGATGCTGGGCCGCTGATCGACGTGCGGCCGAATCGCGACCGCCAGCGCGATGACCAGCGCCACCACGCCGGCGACGAACAGCGTCAACACGCCCATGGCCACTAAAAACGGCTTGCCTGCGCGCTCCTGCTCGCCCTGCGCGGCACCGAAATCCGGGTAGGTGCCGGTCGCGAAATCCTCCTGCCGGGCAGCCGCGGCGAAGGCCTCGGCGTCACCGGCTAACACGGTGGCGGCGCCGGTCTCCTCCGGAACCGCGCTGTAGGCAAGACCGCCATCGGCGGCAGCGCCGCCGGCCGGAACGTCGACACCGGCAAGACGGTACGGATCAACCATGCCGGTGCCCGGATCCTGCGCATACGCCATGGCAGCGGTCGACGATGCGAACAACGGCGCGTTCGCAGACGCCAGCGCCGCTCCCCGGGCCAACGCCGTCTCAGGCTCCTCCGGTGCGCTCAGCGCAAGGGATGCCGCGGCCTCCAGCTGCGGCTTGATCGCGGCGACATCCACCCCATCGGACCCGATGACGAACAGACCATCCGGGCGCGATTCCAGCGCCTCCGCGGACGCGGCCATCGCGGCCAACTCGGCCACCGCGTCGGCGTCGTCCTCGGGCAAGGGCTGTCGCCGCACATCAGAGACCGAACCATCAGCGGAATCGACGAGAGCCAGTGTCGCGGTATCGGGTTCGACGAACAGTAGTCCGGTATGCGCGAAACCGCTCGCGTTGCCCACCGCCTGGGCCAGTGCGGCCGCGGCCAAGAACGCCGAAACCAGCATCACGTTCTCGATCCTGCGGCTGGCCAGCAAGTCGCGCAGGGCTGCGGCCTCGGCGGGATCGGTCCAGGCCACCCCGATCGACGTCAGCCGGTAGCCGCTTTCGGCCGCGCCCTCCCGGGTTCCCAGGATCGCCGAGATCACCTGGTTAGGCGCGCTCGACGTCACCGGGTCATGAGCATCGGGCACCTCGAAGCGCTCGGTGTCGACAATGACGCCATCGCCGTTTTCCCCCTCGACCAGCACCAGCTGCACCGTCGTGGGCGCCATCGACACCCCGAGTACGGCTTCCATCGTCCCTCCCAGGTGATTTGCCAGCTGGTCCTCACCCCGCATCAGCAGCCTACCGCGCCGGGCGATACGCCCAAAGATCGTCGGCGCGCCGTCGTGCGTGGTGATGCGGCGCGATTAGCTGCGCCCCGCCGGGGGTCACTGGCGTTGACGGTGCCGGGCGGGCGGCACTTCTTCAGCGCAGGGCACCACGTCGACGGCGACGTCGATCACGCTGCTCTCGGAGTTGGTGTAGATGATGCCGCGCAGCGGCGGCACATCCGCGTAGTCGCGGCCGCGGCCAACGACAATGTATCGCTCATCGACCATCTGGTCGTTGGTCGGATCGAACTCCAGCCACCTATCCTGCGGCGTCCACACCGCCGCCCAGGCGTGGGTGGCGTCGGCGCCGATCATGCGCTCCTTGCCCGGTGGCGGGTCGGTGGCCAGGTAGCCGGACACGTAACCGGCGGCCAGGCCGTTCGCGCGCAGGCAGGCGATCGCCAGCCGGGCGAAATCCTGGCAGACCCCTTCACGGGCCGCCAGCATCTCGTGAACGCCGGTGGACACCGTCGTCGAGCCCGACCGGTAGGTGAAGTCGCGGTAGATGCGCGCGGCGAGATCACGCAGCACCTCGATCAGCGGGCGCGCCCGGACGAAGCTGGGCGCCGCGTAGGCGCGCACCTCATCGGTGATCTCCGGCGGGTTGAGGTCCAGGGTGAACTCGACGGCGCGCGCCCCGCCCGGCCCGGCGGGACGAGCCGCCTCCCAGGGGGCGCGCGCCGCTCCCCGCTCGTAGTGGTCGGCGGGTGGCGGGTCCACCTCGACGATGGAGGCGCTGGTGATCGTCAGCGTGCGGTGCGGATCGGTGATCTGAAAATAGGAGCTGACGTTGCCGTAGACGTCCCGGCTGAGGGAGCTGTCGGCGGGCGCGGGATCGATGCGCAACTCGTGGGCGAGGCAGCGCTGCCGCTCGCAGTCCCGCGGCCGCAGAAACCCGCGGCCATAGGAGTTGGTCACCACGTCGGAGTAGCGGTATTCCGTGCGGTGGGTGACGCGGTAACAGCGGGTGTGCCGGCCCGACCAGTCGCTCACGGCACCGACCGCCGCGCCGATCCCCACAGCGGCCGCATCTCGCCGGGCACCGACAGCTGTGATGCGCTGATGACACCGGACAATTCGCGCAGCCCGTTGTGCACGTCGTCCAGCAGCCCCATCAGCACGGCGCGCTCCCCCTGCACCGTAACCGTGTCGAGATCGGCCGGGCCGACCCGGCGCAGCCGGGTGGTGATCTCCTCGACCAGCCGTTCGGCCTTCGACGAGCCGGACGCCCCCGGCAGTGCCTTCAGGTCGGCGCTCAGCCGCTCCAGCTGATACACCAGCGACCTGGGGTTCTCCGGCTCGAAGAGCACCAGCTCGGCCACCGCGGCCACGCTGACCGCGCCCAGGTTGCGCCGCAGGTAGCTCACCGAGGACTCGCAGGCCGCCACCGTGGATTCGGTGATTGCGCGCTCGGCGGCCGGGCTGCGGGCCTTTCCCAGGGTGGCGCGCAGCAGCGCGGTCACCCATTGCCCACGCTCGATTCGTTTGCCGATATCGGTCATGGTCCAGTCGACGTCCCGCACCATCGACTCGGCGGCCACCCCGGACAGCGCGAGCATTCCCGCCAACGTCAGCCGGTGCACGGCGGCGACCGCGGTGTCGTCGGCGCCCGGTTCGGCGGGCGGGGCCGGGTCGCGCGCCAGCTGCGCCAGGGCGCGTTCGACGCCACCGAGGACCAGCCACGTGTCCTTGGACATCTGGTCGCGCACCGCTTGGGCCGCCGAACCCAGGCGTTTCACCGACTGCGCCAGCGAGCCGTCGCGCCGCGCGTCGACGGTCAGCGACCACAAGATGCGCGGCGCGCCGGCGACCAGCTCGGCGTCGGAGAGGTCGGTGCCGCGTGCCGTGATCCCCTCCAGCGCGCGCAACAGCACCGGCACGCAGTCGCTGCCCGCCAGCTGCGGGCGGTCACGATATTCGTGGTACCGCTCCCGGGTGACGTTCAGCAACCGGGCCATGCCCTCGGCGCGTTCTGCGTAGCGCCCCAACCAGAACAGGTCGGAGAGCACCCGCGGCGAGCTGACGTCACGGGTGCCGCTGGGCTTCGGCGCGGGCAGCTCCGCGGCGGGAACCGTCACCTCGACCTGGGCACGTGTCGGCGCTCGGACCCAGATATCTTTAGCCGCAACGGTATTCCGTTTGTGCGCGGAGTCGCCGGGGGCCAGGACATAGCCCAGCCCGCCGATCATCGGCGCGTAGCCGCCACGTTGTGAGACGGTGAACAACCGCATCCCGACGGCGCCGGCGGCCAGTCCGCCGGGGTAGTGGCCGGTCGGCGCCGAGGAAAATTGCGGCGGCTCTTGGCCAACCCACCGCCACGGGGCCGCCTCGATGCGGGCCGCCAATGCGTCCCGCTGCGCCGACGACAGGGCGGGCCCAAGAATGGTCGGGCCGCCGGTGGTGGGCTTGATCAGCAGTGACGACAGCCGGGCGAGCAGATGCGAGCGCTCGGCACCGATACCGCCCCAGTAGAGCGGCGCCGTTGCCAGCAGCGGTGTCTCGCCCAGCAGCCGCCGGGCCAGCTCGGGCAAGAACCGCAGCAGCCCAGGGCTTTCCAGGATGCCGCTGCCGAGGGTGTTGACCACGGTCACCGTCCCGCGGCGGAGCGCCTCGACCAGTCCCACCACGCCCAGCTGGGAGTCGGATCTCAGGTCCAGCGGATCGGCGTATTCGGCGTCGACGCGCCGCAGCACGACGTCGACCTGCTTTAGCGTGCCCAGTGACCGCATCCACAGGGTGCCGCCGCGGACCACCAAATCAGCGCTTTCCACCAATGGGAACCCCAGCACCGACGCCAGGTACGCCTGGTCGAAGGCGGTCTCGGAGTGGATACCGGGGCTTAGCACCACCACCACCGGATCGTGGGCGGTCTCGGGCGCCACGTTGATCAGCGCCAACCGCAACGTCTGCGCGAACGGCGAGATGGGCCGCGGCCTGACCCGCTCGTAGAGGTCCGGAGCGGCGTGGGCGACCACCCGGCGGCCAGCCAGCGCGTATCCCGCGCCCGAGGGCGCCTGTGTCCAATCGGCGTTGACGACAAAGCCGCCGGAGCGATCCCGGCTGACGTCGCAGCCGTACAGGAACAGCTGGTGCCGCCCCGGGATTGTGATCCCGCTGGCCGCCCGGAGATAGCCGGGATGGGCGAACAGCAGCTCTGGCGGCAGCAGCCCGCCGCTGATCGCGCGCCGTGGCCCGTAGAGGTCGGCTAGCACCGCGTCGAGAATCCGGCTACGTTGAATCACACCGGATTCCAGTGTGTCCCAGTCTTCCGGCGAGACCAGCAGCGGCAGCCCGTCCAGCTGCCACGGTGTGGGCATGGCGGCGCCGTGAGCGTGGGCGCGGGTCTCCTCGCCCTGGTCATCGACCGCGATGTAGGTGATGCCGTCGTTGTCGACCAGGGCGCGCACCGTCGCGCGCAGCCGGTCCAGGCCCGCACGCCCGCGTTCGCCGATCACCTCGGCGAACTGCGACCAGTCCGGCCGGACGTTGCCGGCGGCGTCGACGAACTCGTCGTAACCGGCGCCACCGGCACGCCCTGCGGGCCCGTCGAAGAGGGTCTCCTGGGCCCAGGCGGCGCGATAGCCGGTGACGAGCCGGTCGGGGTCCTCAGGCCCGGCGGTCACCGCGGGCACCGGCTCGGGCAACGACAACGGGCCACCTCCTAACGGCGACCGGATCCTGGCGGTGTCTGGTCGGGCACGGGCGCGGATCGGCGCCGGCCCACGTCCACACCACCGATCCCAGCACAGTCGCCGCGGGGCCGCAGCGCCGAGCGGTGCTGGCGCCCTCGGCTACCACCCGTGCCCAGCTCGTGCGGCCAGACCGCCGCCGTTCACACGACCGGGCGCATTGCTCGCCGAGCAGCGGCACCGCTGTGATCCCATCTGCCTCAGTACTCACTCAAATAACTCAAATCACTTAAATCACTCCCACCACGTATCTCACTTTAATAACTTTTGCATCTAACAAATCCCTCGCCTGACACACATCATTTTGTAACTCCAATAACTTCTATCTCTCTAGTGCCATGATTCTCCATCACACCGGCCATCCCGCTAAATTCAACGCACCTCAAGCGTTGACAACTTTCACGTTGATTTGTTAGATCAATTAAATGGCGCGCATTCCCGACACCCTCCACGCGGATACCGTGTGCAGGTCGCTGCTGAAATCCGCGATCATCGTCGTCACCATTTCCCTGTTCGTCGATCCGTCCACCGGCGTGGCATACGCAAACAGCATCGATTGGGACGCCGTTGCGCAATGCGAGTCGGGTGGAAACTGGTCGGCCGACACCGGGAACGGGTACTACGGTGGCCTGCAATTCAAACAGTCGACGTGGGACGAAAACGGCGGCGTCGGGTCACCGGCGAACGCTTCGCGCGAGGAGCAGATCGCCGTGGCGCAGCGGGTGCTGGCGACCCAGGGGCCCGAGGCCTGGCCAAAGTGTGGACCCGATCAAAAGCTGTTCCCGGCCGAAGTCGTCAACGCCGTGCGTTCCGGTCATCCGTTGCACACCACCATCAAAAAGCTGTGGTCGAAACTGCTCACCCCGTGAGTGGCAGCGCCACCCCGCCGCCAAAACTCAGTCGCTTGGCGGAGCCCGGCGCCACGGTGGCGTTTTCGCTATCACTGGTCCGCGCCAGCTACGCGGTTGTCCCGGAGGCGCAGGATTCCGGCGTGATTTCGGGAAAAGGCCGCGCTGCCGGAGCCCTAATTCTCGGTGAACGGCCCGGCAACCCGTCTGGGGGCGGCATCAATTCCGGACTCCTTGCGTTGCTGGGCGGTTATCGGCGCGGGGGCGCCGGTCAGCGGGTCCACGCCCCCGCCGGTCTTCGGGAACGCGATGACCTCACGAATCGAGTCCATTCCCGCCAGCAGCGCGGTGATGCGATCCCAGCCGAACGCTATTCCCCCGTGCGGCGGTGCGCCAAACATGAATGCCTCCAAGAGAAATCCGAACTTCTCTTCGGCCTGCGCCTTGTCCAGGCCCATCACCGCGAACACCCGCTCCTGAATATCGCGCCGATGGATGCGCATCGAGCCCCCGCCAATCTCGTGGCCATTGCAGATGATGTCGTAGGCGTCGGCGAGCACGTCGGCCGGATCGGTGTCGATGCGGTCGGCCCACTCCGGCTTGGGCGCGGTGAACGCATGATGCACCGCCGTCCACGCCCCCGAGCCGACGGTCACCTCACCTGCCGCGGTGGCCTCGTCGGCGGGCTCGAACAGCGGCGGATCCACCACCCAGACAAATGCCCAGGAGTCGGGGTCGATCAGGCCCAGGCGCTTCGCGATTTCCACCCGGGCCGCGCCCAGCAGCGCCCGCGACGACTTCACCGGACCCGCCGAAAAAAACACACAGTCGCCCGGCGACGCCCCGACATGGGCGGCCAACCCGGAGCGCTCAGGGTCGGACAGATTCTTGGCCACCGGCCCTGAAAGCGAACCATCTTCCCCCACAAGCACATAGGCCAAGCCCTTGTGCCCACGCTGCTTGGCCCACTCCTGCCACCCGTCGAGGGTTCGCCGCGATTGCGATGCGCCGCCGGGCATCACCACCGCGCCGACATACGGCGCCTGGAACACCCGAAACGGCGTGTCCGCGAAAAACTCCGTGCACTCCACCAGCTCCAGCCCGAAACGCAGGTCGGGCTTGTCGGTGCCAAAGCGGCGCATCGCCTCCGCATAGCTGATCCGCGGCAGCGGGACTTCGAGCCGATAGCCGGTCAGCGCCCACAGCGCGGCCAGGATCTCCTCGGCGATAGCGATGACGTCATCGGCGTCGACGAAGCTCATCTCCAGGTCGAGCTGGGTGAACTCGGGCTGGCGGTCAGCGCGGAAGTCCTCGTCGCGATAGCAACGGGCGATCTGGTAGTAGCGCTCCATCCCGGCCACCATGAGCAGCTGCTTGAACAGCTGGGGACTCTGCGGTAGGGCATAGAACGTGCCGGGCTGCAACCTCGCCGGCACCAAAAAGTCGCGGGCGCCCTCCGGGGTCGAGCGGGTCAGCGTCGGTGTCTCGACCTCGACGAAGCCGTGCCGCGCCAGCACCTCACGTGCGGCCGCGTTCACCTTGGAGCGCAACCGAATCGCCGCCCCCGGCCGGTCGCGACGCAAATCGAGGTAGCGGTATTTCAGCCGCAACTCCTCCCCCGCGGGCTCGTCGAGCTGAAACGGCAGCGGCGCGCACTCGCCGAGCACGGTCAGCGATGTCGCGTTTACCTCGACCTCTCCGGTGGGCAACTCCGGGTTCTCGTTGCCCGGCGGGCGGATCTCAACGACACCGTCGACCGCAATGCAGAACTCGGCGCGCAACCGATGTGCCCGGGCAAGCACATCGGGCGCACGAAACACCACCTGCGACACCCCGGAGGCGTCCCGCAAATCGATGAAAATGACGCCGCCGTGGTCGCGTCGGTGGGCCACCCAGCCGGCCAGCGTCACCTTCTGGCCGGCGTCGACTGCCCGCAACGAACCCGCGGCGTGGCTGCGCAGCACAAATACTCCTCGTTAGGTCCTCTTGACGGGGCGGAACGCGCGCCCGGTGCAACGAGTGACCAGTGTAGAGGCGCTAGCCTCGGTGACATTGCCACGCGTATCGCCGTTGTCGGTCCGGGGGCCGTCGGCACGACGGTCGCCGCGCTTCTGCACGCCGCCGGTCATCCGGTGTTGCTGTGCGGGCGCACCGCCCGCAACCACATCGAGCTGCGCCCCGACGGCGCCGATCCCATCGTGGTGCCCGGCCCGGTGCACACCGACCCCGGCGAGATCAGCGGCCCCGTCGAGGTGGTGGTGCTGGCGGTTAAAGCGACCCAGAACGCCGACGCGCACGGGTGGCTGGCGCGCCTGTGCGACGAGCACACCGTGGTCGCGGTGCTGCAAAACGGTGTCGAGCAAGTCGAGCAGGTGCGGCCGCACTGCCCGTCCTCGGCGGTGGTTCCGGGAATCGTCTGGTATTCCGCCGAGACCCAGCCGCAAGGGTGGGTGCGGTTGCGCGGGGAAGTCCGGCTGGTGCTGCCCGCCGGAAGCGCCGCGCAAGGGATCGCCGAACTGCTGCGCGGCGCCGGCTGCGCGGTGGAATGCGACCCCGACTTCACCACCGCGGCGTGGCGCAAGCTGCTGGTGAACGCGCTCGCCGGGTTCATGGCGCTATCCGGGCGACGCTCCGCGATGTTTCGCCGTGACGATGTGGCCGCGCTGGCACGGCGCTACGCCGCCGAATGCCTGGCCGTCGCGCGGGCCGAAGGCGCGCGGCTGGGCGACGACACCCCGGACGAGATCGTCGCCCTGTTCCGGCGGGCGCCCGCTGACATGGGCACCTCGATGCTGACCGACCGGGAGGCGCGCCGGCCGCTGGAATGGGACATCCGCAATGGCGTGATCATCCGCAAAGCACGCGCCCACGGTCTGGCCACACCGATCAGCGACGTCGTGGTGCCGCTGCTGGCGGCGGCCAGCGACGGTCCGGGATAGCTCCCGACAGCCGGTGCGCCAGGCGGGGTGTGACGCGCAAAATCTTTGCGATCCCCGGCGACGAAGGCGCCGCGGTGTGCGACACTACTACGGCCGGGCCGGGCACATGGCCCGGCTCCCTGGTGGCACCACCGGCCCGCGTCGCCGCCGGGCAACAACCGCCGGTGCAGGCAGCGGAGCAGGCAATGACCTTCAACGAGGGTGTGCAGATCGACACCAGCACCACGTCGACATCCGGCGGCGGGGGCCGCGTCATCGCCCTCGGCGGCGGGCTCGGCGGGCTGATCATCATCCTGCTGGCGGTGTTCCTGGGCGTTGATCCCGGGGGCGTAATCAGCCAGCAGCCGGCCACCACCAACGAAGACGCGTCGCCAGGCTTCGACCTGAGCAAGTGCCGCACCGGGGCCGACGCGAACCGATATGTGCAGTGCCGCGTGGTGGCCACCGCCAACTCCGTAGACGCGGTGTGGAGTCAACTGGCGCCCGGTTACACCCGCCCGCATGTGCGGCTGTTCAGCGACCGGGTGGACACCGGCTGCGGGCCGGCCACCAGCGAGGTCGGGCCGTTTTACTGCCCGGTGGACAAAACCGCGTACTTCGACACCGATTTCTTCCAGGTGCTGGTAAGCCAATTCGGCTCCAGCGGTGGGCCATTGGCGCAAGAGTACGTGGTGGCCCACGAGTTCGGCCATCATGTGCAGAACCTGGAGGGCGTCCTGGGCCGCGCCCAGCAGGGCGCGCAGGGCGCTCTGGGCAACGGGGTGCGCACCGAGTTGCAGGCCGACTGCTACGCCGGGGTCTGGGCACACTACGCGGCGACCGTCAAACAGGAGAGCACCGGGGTGCCGTATCTGCGGCCGTTGAGCGACCAAGACATCGCCGACGCCCTCTCAGCGGCGGCAGCGGTGGGTGATGACCGTATTCAGCAGGCCGCCACCGGGCATACCAACCCGGAATCGTGGACACACGGTTCCGCCGCGCAGCGCCAGAAGTGGTTCACCGTCGGCTATCAAACGGGTGACCCCAACAAATGCGACACATTCGCCCCCCGGGATCTCGGGTAGGCGCCAGGCCGGCGGCTACGCGCCGGTCAACAGCCCCCGAAGCTCGGCGCGGCCGTCGTCGTCAAGCGGCAGCAGCGGCAGACGCGGATCGCCGGCCGGGAATCCGAGCAGATCCAGTCCTGCCTTGACGGTCGTGGCCAGCCCACCAGCGACGATGAACTCCAGCAGCGGTTTGAGGTCGCGGTAAATGGCTTCCGCCGTGCTGACATCGCCAGCGCGCACGGCGTGGTACAGCTCGATGCACGGCTGCGGCCGCAGGTTCGGTGCGGCCGTGCACCAGCCGGCGGCGCCCGCCCGCAGGGCGGCGAGCACCAGGGGGTTGCTGCCGTTGTAGAACGGCAGCAACCCCTCGCTGAGCTCGGCGATGCGCTGCATCCGGGACAGGTCGCCGGTGGATTCCTTGACCATGGTCAGGTTGTCGATGCTCTCAAACATCTTCACCAGCAACCCCGGGCTCATGTCCACGCCGCTGGTCGCCGGATTGTTGTAGGCCATGATCGGGATGTCGATGGCCGCGGCGACGCGCGCGTAGTGTCCGAGGATCTCGCGTTCGGTGAGCTTCCAGTAGGACACCGGAATGACCTGCACCGCATCGGCCCCGGCCCGTTGCGCGTAGCGGGCGCGCCGAATCGTCTTGGCGGTGGTCAGATCCGATACACCGACGATCACGGGCAGCCGGCCGGCGACCGTGGCGATCGTGGTGTCGACCACGGCGTCGAACTCGGGATCCTCCAGGTAGGCCAGTTCGCCGGTGCTGCCGAGGGCGGCAATCGCGTGCACGCCGGCGGTGATCAGCCGCTCGATGAGCCGCGCCAGTGTGGCGGTGTCGACGGTGCCGGCCGAATCCGGGGAGAACGGGGTCACCGGGTAGGCGATGATGCCGTGAATTGTGGGCGTCTCGGACATGCTCAGCTCGTCAAAACCTCGGGGTGGCGGGCCAGCGCGCGACGGGCGTAGTAGGCGAAGTTGGCCCGGCTGCGCTGCGGTGTCAGCGTCCAGTCGTGGGCCTCGCGGGCCAGCCGCTCCGGCAATTCTTTGACGGTGCCGGCGGCCATCGCCGCCAGCTGCAGCTTCGCGGCGCGCTCGATGAGGATCGCCAGGGAGCACGCCTCCTCGACGTTCGCGCCCGCTATCACCTGGCCGTGATGGGCCAGCAGGATCGCCTTCTTGTCGCCGAGGGCCGAGCTGATGATCTCGCCCTCCTCGTTGCCCACCGGGACGCCCGGCCAGTCGGCTAGAAACGCGCAATCGTCGTAAAGCGGTGTGGTGTCCATGTGCGAGACGATCAGCGGCACCTCAAGCATCGACAACGCCGCCACATGGAAGGCATGGGTGTGCACAATGCAGTGCACGTCGGGCCGGGCCCGGTAAATCCAGCTATGAAAACGGTTGGCGGGGTTGGCCATTCCAGTACCGTCGAGCACGTTCAGGTCCTCGTCGACGACCAGCAGGTTATTTTCGGTGACCTCGTCGAAGCCAAGGCCCAGCTGCTGGGTGTAATACGTCCCGGGCTGCTCCGCGCGGGCGGTGATCTGGCCGGTCAAGCCGGAATCGTGTCCGGCATCAAACAGCACCCGACAGGTCAGCGCCACCTTCTGCCGGGTCGTGAACCGCGAGTCAGCGACGGTGGTGGCGAGGCGATCCTGGGCGCGGCGCATCAGCTCGGGTTTCGAATCGGTGAACGTGGTTGCCATCGGCCGCTTCCGGATCCTCGTGTCATGACACTATGGTCACTATAGGAAACATTGTGTCATCAAGCAAACACCGCCGCAAAGCGCCGATAATCGGCCACGACCAAGGGAGACATCGTTGAGCAGCACCCCAAGGCGCCCTCGATGACGGCGCTGCTGCGCGCGGTCCGCCGACAACGTGGCCTCACCCTGGAGGCGCTCGCCGCGCAGACCGGGTTGACCAAGAGCTATCTGTCCAAAATCGAGCGCCGCCAGAGCACTCCGTCGATCGCGGTGGCCCTGAAAGTCGCTCGCGCTCTCGATGTCGACGTCTCGCGGCTGTTTTCCGACCAGACAACCGACGCCAAGATCAGCGTCGACCGGGCCGCGCGCCGCGACGCTGCCGGCCGATATGTGGCTTTGGCGGCGGAGGTTCTCGGAAAGTCCATGTCAGCATTTGTCGTTCGGCCAACGGAGAGCAAAGCCGAGGACCCGGGCCCGGTGCACACCGGCCAGGAGTTCGTGTTTGTCCACACCGGGACGGTCGAACTGCAGTACGGTGACCAAACCATCACTCTGGCCGCGGGTGACAGCGCCTACTTCGACGCATCGGTCAGCCACCGTTTCCGGGCGATCGGCGCGCCACGCGCCGAGGTCGTGGTGGTGGTGGCCAACGATCCTGGCGGTGCTCGGCGGTGACGGGCCGCCCCGTTACCGGCGCGGATGCGCGCAGGCGCTGCATCGGGTAGGAAACGTAGCATGGACGAGGCTTCACACCCGGCCGACGGTGATGATGCCCGTGGTGATGATGCCCAGCGGTCGGGCATCCGCCGGCGAACGCTGCTGACGACGAGCGCGGCGTCGGCGATTGCCGGTGCGGGCATCGGGCTGGGCGGAGCCACGCTGATGCGGGAGCGGCCGCATGGCCCCACCTTGTGGCCCCGGCCGAATCGCAGCGGCGCGCCTCCGGTCAGTGGTCTGCACCTGCAATTCGGCAAAAACGCCGCTTCCGAGGTCGTGGTGTCGTGGCACACCACCGAGGCCGTCGACAATCCGCGGGTCATGCTGGGCATGCCGGGGTCCGGTTTCGGGCGCACCGTGTGCGCGGAGACGTGGACATACCGGGACGCGAAGTCGGGCACCGAAGTCCGGGTCAACCATGCCCGCCTGGACCGCCTGTCCCCCGACACCGACTATGTCTACGCCGCAGCGCATGACGGCGCGACCCCGGAGCTCGGAACGGTGCGAACCGCACCATCGGGACGAAAACCACTGTGTTTCACTAGTTTCGGTGATCAGTCCACTCCGGCGCTCAATACCATGGCTGGGACGGCCTTCACCAGCGACAACATCGGATCGCCCGCGGCCGCGGACACCACCACCGCCATCGAGCGCATCGCCCCGCTGTTCAACCTGGTCAACGGCGACCTGTGCTACGCCAACCTCGCCCATGACCGGATCCGCGCCTGGTCGGACTGGTTCGAAAACAACACCCGCTCGGCGCGTTACCGGCCCTGGATGCCCGCGGCAGGCAACCATGAAAACGAATTAGGCAACGGGCCCATCGGATATAGTGCTTACCAAACGTATTTCGCGTTGCCCGACTCCGGATCGCCCGCGGAGTTCCGCGGGTTGTGGTATTCGTTCACCGCCGGTCCGGTTCGGGTGATCAGCCTCAACAACGACGACGTGTGCTTTCAAGACGGCGGCAACTTCTACGTCCGCGGCTATTCGGGTGGGGCGCAAAAGCGGTGGCTTGACGCAGAACTCGCTGCCGCGCGTCGTGACCCCGGAATCGATTGGGTGGTCGTCTGCATGCACCAGACGGCGATCTCAACCGCCGATCGCACCAACGGCGCCGACCTGGGCATCCGCCAGGAATGGCTGCCGCTGTTCGACCGCTATCACGTCGATTTGGTGGTGTGCGGCCACGAGCATCACTATGAACGCGCACACCCGGTGCGCGGCATGCTCGATACCGAAACCCAAACGCCGATACCCGTGGCCACCGCCGGCCCCGCATCCGGCGGTGTCATCGACTCCACCAAGGGAACGGTGCACGTCGTCATCGGTGGCGGTGGCACGTCAGCCCCGTCCAACCGGATGTTCTTTCCTGAGCCCCGGTGCCGGGTGCTGACCGGAGTCGGCGGATTCGACGCCGCGATCGGGCGCAAGGCGCCGATCTATCTGACCGAAGAGGCATCCTGGTCGGCATTTCGCGACCGCGACAACCCTTATGGCTTCACGGCATTCGAACTGGATCCCGGTCAGCCCGGGGGCAGCACGTCGATCAAGGCGACCCACTACGCGGTAACCGGACCGTTCGGAGCGCTGACCGTGGTCGACCGGTTCACCCTCACCAAGCCGCGGGGCGGCTAGCGTCAGAACGGCGTCGGTTGCCGGGTGCGCACAGCCGCCCCGCGGCTAGCCGTGCCCTAGTTGGATGGCCTTGACCACCAGCATGATCGCGCCGAGAACCAGGTAGCCGCGCAACGCCAGCATGCCCAGCCGGGTGCCGGTCGACCAGGTGACCGGCTCCAGCAAGCTCAACGGCGGCATCCGCCACGTGGACCGGTCGGCGCTGCTGATCGCCGGTGAGATGTGGTCGGGCACTGGCAGTTTCGGCTGGCGACGGTTGAGCCACCGCATGAGGGCGACGGCGCTTGCGGCGGCGATCGCCAGCCCGACGGCCAGGTAGCCGGTGACGGCGGCGACATCCAGGTCGGGGAACAGCGTCGTCGCCATCAGGATCGCCGACAGCAGCAGCAGCACGCCGACGATGAGTCCGGCCACCACGTTGAGCCACGGCCGGTTCACCCAGGGGCCCAGGACTTCCCGGTCGTTGCATAGCAACAGCAGAAAGACCGTGGCGCTAGGCAGCAGCAACCCGGCAAGGGCCTGCACCCCGGTGGTGATCAGCCCCAGCGGCGCGCCCGGGATGAGCACGATCGCCGCGGCCAGCGCCACCATCGCGGTGTAGGACAGGTAAAACGGCTTGGCGTCGGCAAAGCGCCGGTGCAGCGAATGCTTGATCCCGAACACGTCACCGAAGGCGTAGCTAGTGGCCAGGGTGACCGCGGCGGCGCCGATGATGGCCGCATCCAAAAGCACGATCGCAAACAGCGAGCCTAGGAGCCGGTCGTGCTCACCCAGCAGGCGCGCGACCATGCCGGCGTCGACGAAATCACCCCGCGTGTGGGTCTCCCGCGCCACCCAGCCGCCGACCATCATCAACGCGGCCGCGCCGATCACGACGACGACGGCTCCCACGGTGGTGTCGGCGCGCTCGTAGCCGATGAAGCGCGGGGTGATGCGCTTGTCCACGACGTTGGACTGCTGAAAAAACAGCTGCCACGGGGCCACCGTGGTGCCCACGATCGCGATGATCAACAACACCACGGTGGAGTTGAATCCGCCCGACACCCCCGGAACCACCAACGAGTGCCCGGCGTGCACCCAGCGCGGGTGCGCCATCAACACCATCGGGACCTGCAGCAGCGAGATAGCGATGAACACGAACATCGCGCGTTCCCAGCGCCGGAAGCTGCCGGTGGCCGTGATGACGATCAACGCGACCGCGGCCAGCGGGACGGCCACATACTTGGAGACCCCGAAGTACTCGGTCGCCAACACCACACCGATGAATTCGGTGACAATCGTCAAAAAGTTCAGCACAAACAGGTCACCGACGGAAAACCAGCCCCAAAACCGGCCGAAGCGCTCATTGATCAACCGCGCGTGACCCACCCCGGTGACCGCCCCCAGGCGCACCACCATCTCCTGGTTGACAATCAGCACGGGTACCAACAACAGAAGCACCCACAGCAGCGAATAGCCGTAGTTCTGCCCGGCTTGCGCGTAGGTGGCCACACCGCCGGCGTCGTTGTCGCCGACCATCACGATCAACCCGGGACCCATGATCGCCAGCAGGGTCACCAGCCGCGTCTTGAGCGTGCGCGGCCGCTCGGTGTCGCTGATGCTGATGCGGCCCAGCGCGCCCTCGATGTCACCAAGATGCGCGCTATCGAGCACCGCGCTGCGCCGCCGCGCCCCCACCGACACCACATCAGTGCGCTGCTGAACGGTCATCGCTACTCACCCCCTTGGCCGTGCTGGGCTGTTAGATCGCGGGTGGCGAGAGGCCCCCCGGCGTCCCGCGTCGGGCGCGGACCCGGCTCACGCCGGCGCCAGTCATCGGGAACGCTGAAATCCAAAACATCGTCAATGGTGACCACACCCAGCACCGTGTCCCGCTCGTCGACCACCGGGATAAGGTGCAAGTTGTAGTCCGACATCAGCACCGCGACATCGGTTAGATCCGCCTCGGGTCGTACCCGAATGGGATCGGAATCCATCAACCGGGCAACCCCATCGGCGGGATCGGCCTGCAGCAGCGCGATCACCGGCACCGTGCCGGCCAGCTGCCCGCGCTCGTTGAGCACATGCATCTGCAGCAGCGCCTCCGGCTGCAGGGCATGCGCGCCGGCGATAAGGGCCAGCGCCTCACCGGCGGTCGCGGCGCTACCGCAGCTCACAAAATCAAGGCTCATCAAACCGCCCGCACTGTCGGGATGAAACCCCAGCAACGTGATCACCTTGGCGCGCTGCGGGGCGGGCATCAGCTCCAAAACCCGCCGCCGGCGAGACTGGCGCAAATCCACGACCGTGTCCGCGGCGTCATCGGCGCGCATCCGCCCCAGCAGGGCAGCCACCTCCCCATCGGGCATGTCATCCAGCAGCCGGCTGGCTTTGCCGGGGTCAAGCTCCTCAAACACATCGGCCTCCAGCTCGGGGTCATGGCGCACCCGCTCGAGGATCTCCCCGCTTTCGGCCCTATCGGCCTCCTCCAGCAAGTCGGCGATCTGCGCCGGCTTTAGCGCCCCCACCCGCCCGAACACCCGCCGCACGGCCATCGACTGGCCATGCCCAATCAACGGCTCAAAGGCCTTCCAGTCCCGAGCCGCATGACCACCGGGTGCTTTCAGCAACCCAAACAACCGCGGCGGGCGGCGGGTATCCACCCGCGCGAGCACCCAACCATCCGGGGTGTCCTCCAACTCCACGTCATAGGCGCGCACCAACTCCCCGGCAGCCACATCAATGAGCCGATACCCCAGCACATCAGCACGCAGCAACACCTCCCCGAGGCAGCGCTCGAACTGGCGCAGATCGACCTTGCTTTTCGCCAGCCGCACCCGCTCCGGCTCGTAGCACTGAATCGATTTACCCCCCACAAACACCCGCCGATCACCCACCGCGGCCACGATCCCGCTCACCCGCGGATAGGCCGACACCCCCCGCAACCGCACAATAACGTCATCAACCCGGCCCACCGCCTCACCCGACGGCGTCACCACCGGCGCCCGCAACACCTCCGAGAGATGCATCACCTTCGCCCCGGCACCCAAATCGTGATGCCCCATGCAATCGATCGCCAGCCGGGCGCTCATAGTCGCCCTCCTTCGAGATGCGGGTCATGTTGCCAGACACCTCCAATGCTTTCGTCGGGGTCACTCCTGACCCCGTTCGAGTTCGCCGAGCACGTCGGACGGCAGCAACCGTCCTGCGGCGCAGGACGCATCCGCGACCTGCCCCGATTTACGCGACGCGCGATTAACCCCCGTGGCGGTTAGGTGCGCGCACTTCATAGTTGTCGCGCAATCGCTACCCAAAGTTCCCGGGCTCCAGCGTTGAAAGGCGAGCCAGCTTGCGGGCCCAGTCACACCACCGGCGCACTCTTGGCACGCCGTGGGGCGGCGAGCGTCAAAACAGCGTGGGCTGCAACGGTTCCGGCGCCAACACCGCGGTGGCCGCCGAGCGGGGGTGCTGATCACCGGCCAGCCGGTACTTGGCGATCAGCGGCGCCACCCGCTGCTGCAACTCGGCGCGATAGCTCGGCGGCAGATACGCCCCGCGACGGTACAACTCACGATAGGCGCCGACCAGTTCGGGATGCGAGCGCGCCAGCCAGGACAAGAACCAGCCGCGGGTGAAGCCACGTAGGTGCAACCCCAATACGGTCACACCGGTGGCGCCGGCAACCGCAATCTGGCTCAGCAGCCCATCGAGGTGCTCGACGGAGTCGGTCAGGTGCGGCAGCACCGGCGCGACCATCACGTGGCAGTTCAAACCGGCCTCGCGGACCGCCGTGATGAGCTCCAGCCTGGCCTGCGGTGTCGGCGTGCCGGGTTCGATGTCTTTGTGCAACTCGGGATCAGCTATGGCCAGCGACACCGCTATTGATAACGACACCTGTTGCGCGGCAGAAGAAATCAGTTCCAGGTCACGGCGCAACAAGGTCCCCTTGGTGAGAATGGATAGCGGCGTGCCGGACTGCGCCAGCGCGCTGATGATGCCCGGCATCAGCGCGTAGCGGCCCTCGGCGCGCTGATACGGGTCGGTGTTGGTGCCCAGCGCGACGGTGTCGCGCTGCCACGACGGCGCGCGCAGCTCACGGCGCAGGACCTCCGCGACGTTGGTCTTGACGATGATCTGGGTGTCGAAGCCGACACCGCAGTCGAATTCGAGGTACTCGTGGCTGGGACGCGCGAAGCAGTAGCGGCAGGCATGCGAGCATCCGCGGTAGGGATTCACGGTGTAACGGAACGGCAAGGCCGCCGCGTTGGGCACCTTGTTGAGCGCGGATTTGCAGAGCACTTCGTGGAAGGTGATGCCGTCGAACTGCGGGGTGCGCACGCTGCGGACGAGGCCCACCCGCTGCAGTCCGGGCAGCGCTCCGTCGTCGACATCGATGCCTTGGCTCGCCCATCGCACCCGTTTATTCGAACGGACGTGCGATCACATGTCAAGGGTTGAAAGCACGGGATTTTGCGGCCGGCGCGCCACCCTCCGGGCGGGTGGTTTCCAGCCGCGAAAGCACCTCGCTGACAACTAGATCCATCGCAACGTCAACCTGCTCGCCCGTCGACAAGTCCTTCACCCCAATGGTGCCGGCCTCGATATCGCGATCCCCGGCGACCAGCGCCAGGCGCGCACCGGAGCGATCGGCCGCGCGCATCGCGCCTTTGAGCCCCCGGTCGCCGTAAGCCAAGTCGACCCGCACCCCGGCATCCCGCAGCCGCCGGGCCAGGACCGCCAGCCGTAGTTTGGCCTGCTCTCCCAGCGGCACACCGAACACGTCGCACCGGGTGCTTTCTCCCACGGCTTTGCCCTCCGCCCGCAGCGCCAGCATGGTGCGATCCACCCCCAGCCCAAATCCGATGCCGGACAGGTCGGCCCCGCCGAGCTGGCGCATCAGGCCGTCGTACCGCCCACCGCCGCCGATGCCGGATTGGGCGCCCAGCCCGTCATGGACGAACTCAAAGGCCGTCTTGGTGTAGTAGTCCAGTCCGCGCACCAGGCGCGGGTTGATCACATATGCCACCCCCAGGGCATCCAGGTGGGCCAGCACGGTGTCGAAGTGCTGCTTGGCGACGTCGGAAAGGTGATCGAGCATCACCGGCGCGCCCGCCGTCATCGCCTTGATCTCGGGGCGTTTGTCGTCGAGCACCCGCATCGGGTTGATCTGGGCGCGCTTGCGGGTCTCGTCGTCGAGATCGAGCGCAAACAGGTACTCCTGCAACAGCTCCCGATATTGAGGCCGGCAGGTCTCATCACCCAGGGAGGTGATCTCCAGCCGGAACCCCTCAAGCCCGAGGGAGCGGAAGCCGGCGTCGGCAACCGCGATCACCTCGGCGTCCAGCGCCGGGTCGTCGACACCGATGGCCTCCACCCCGACCTGCTGCAGCTGGCGGTAGCGGCCGGCCTGGGGACGCTCGTAGCGGAAAAACGGGCCCGCGTAGCACAGTTTCACCGGCAACACGCCGCGGTCGAGGCCGTGTTCGATCACCGCCCGCACCACCCCGGCGGTGCCTTCCGGCCGCAGCGTCACCGAGCGGTCACCGCGGTCGGTGAAGGTGTACATCTCCTTGGACACCACGTCGGTGGACTCGCCCACGCCGCGGGCGAACAGCGCGGTGTCCTCGAAGACCGGCAGCTCGATGTCGCGGTAGCCGGCGCGGCGGGCCGCGTCAAGCAGACCGGCTCGCACCGCGACGAATTGCGCCGAGTCCGGGGGAACGTAGTCCGGCACCCCCTTGGGTGCCACAAACTCGCTCACGAGCTCAGGCCTTCGAGGAACGGGTTGCCGCGGCGTTCGGCGCCAATGGTGGTTTTCGGGCCGTGTCCGGGCAGCACCACGGTGTCGTCATCGAGCACCAGGAGCTTGCCGATGATCGAAGTCAGCAGGTCACGCCCGCTGCCCCCGGGCAGATCGGTGCGGCCGATGGTGCCCTCGAACAGCGTGTCGCCGCTAAACACCACGTCAGGTGCCGCCGGGGGGCTGACCCGAAAGACCACCGATCCGCGGGTGTGGCCCGGGGTGTGGTCGACGGTGACCGGCACGCCCCCGAGTTCGAGTTTGTCGCCGTCGCGGTCGAGTTCGACAACCTGCTTGGGCTCGCGGAAGAACGCGCCCGCCAGCAGCTGCGCCAGCCGCGGGCCCACGCCGCTGATCGGATCGGTCAGCATGACCCGGTCCTCGGGGTGGATATAGGCAGGGCAGCCGTAGGTGTCGGCCACCTTCTGGGCCGACCAGATGTGATCGATATGCCCGTGGGTGAGCAGCACCGCGGCCGGAGTCAGCCGATGCTGGTCCAGGATGTGTCGCAGCCGGCCCATGGCCCGCTGCCCCGGGTCCACGATGACAGCGTCCGTTCCCTGCCGCCGGGCGAGCACGTAGCAGTTGCACTGCAGCAGCCCCGCGGGAAATCCGGTGATCAGCACCCTCTCAGTTTCCCACCCGAGGTGCGTCGGGTCCGCACCACCCGCGTTCAGCGCGGGCTGGCACACTCGGTCCAGATTCACCACGTAACCACCACACAACCACGGAGGGACATCGGCGGTGCCCAGCAACGAGCAACGACGCGCGGCGGCGAAACGCAAACTCGAACGGCAGCTGCAACGCCGTGCCCAGCAAGCCCGTCGGCGCCGCCTGTTCCTCATCGCCGGCGGCGCGATCGCGGCGCTGGTCGTGGTGAGCGCCGCAGCGGCCACCGCGGTGATCGCCAACCGCGAGCACGCGCGCAAAACGGCGGCGGCGAAGGCTGGTGCCGGCGCGCCGGCCAACCCGGCGCTGGCCGGCGTGCCGCCGTTGCCGACGTTTAAGCCGACCGTCACCCTGGGCGCCAACTGTCAGTATCCGCCGTCGCGAAGCCCGGCCGCCAAGCCCGTCAAACCGCCCCGCTCGGGCAAGGTGCCCACCGATCCCGCCACGGTCAGCGTCAGCATGGTCACCAACCGGGGGAATGTCGGCCTGCTGCTGGCCAACAACGAATCGCCGTGCACGGTCAACAGCTTCGTCAGCCTGGCGCAGCAGGGGTTCTTCGATGACACCACGTGTCACCGGCTGACCACGTCCCCGACGCTGGGCGTGCTGCAGTGTGGCGACCCGACGGGCCAGGGCGCCGGCGGGCCCGGATATCAGTTCGCCAACGAATACCCCACCGACCAGTACCCGCCCGGCGACCCCGCGCTGCACCGGCCGGTCGTCTACCCGCGCGGCACGCTGGCCATGGCCAACTCCGGGCCCAACACCAACGGCAGCCAGTTCTTCATGGTGTACAAGGATTCCGCGCTACCCCCCGAGTACACGGTGTTCGGGACCATCCAGCAGGACGGGTTGGCCACCCTGGACACCATCGCCAAAGCCGGCGTCGCCGGCGGTGGCGAGGACGGCCCGCCCGCCACCGAGGTCACGATCAAGTCGGTGCGGCTGGACTAGGTTGCGCCAGCACTCACAAAAGCCCCCGACACGCCGCACGTCAGGGGGCTTTTGCGTCTCCTCGCGGATGAGTCAGGCCGCCGACGTCACTCGGTAGACGTCGTAGACGCCCTCGACGTTGCGGACGACGTCCAGCAGATGCCCAAGGTGCTTGGGATCGCCCATCTCGAAGGTGAACCGGCTGATCGCCACCCGGTCGTTGGACGTGGTGACCGTCGCCGATAAGATGTTGACCTTCTCATCGGCCAGGGCGCGGGTCACATCCGACAGCAACCGGTGGCGGTCCAGCGCCTCCACCTGAATCGCCACCAGGAACACCGACGACGGTGACGGAGCCCAGCGCACCTCGATGATCCGCTCGCTCTGCCGCTGCAGCGCGGCGGCGTTGGTGCAGTCGGTGCGGTGCACGCTGACCCCGCCGCCCCGGGTGACAAACCCCATGATCTGGTCTCCGGGAACTGGCGTGCAGCATTTGGCCAGCTTGGTCAGCACCCCCGGGGCGCCGGGAACTGCGACGCCGGTGTCGTCGGTGCGGCGCGCCCGCCGCGGCATCGTCGCCGGCGTAGACCGTTCGGCGAGTTCCTCCTCGGCCTGGTCGATACCGCCCAGCTGCGCGACCAGCCGCTGCACCACATGTTTGGCCGACACGTGTCCTTCGCCGATCGCGGTGTAGAGCGCGGATACGTCGCTGTAGTGCAGCTCGCGCGCTACCGCGGCCATAGACTCGCCGTTCACTAAGCGCTGCAACGGAAGTCCGCCGCGACGCACTTCGCGGGCCATCGCCTCTTTACCGGACTCCAGTGCCTCCTCGCGGCGCTCCCTGGCGAACCACTGCCGGATCTTGGCCTTGGCGCGCGGTGAGACCACGAACTGCTGCCAGTCGCGCGACGGCCCGGCGTTAGGGGCTTTCGACGTGAAAATTTCGACGACTTCCCCGTTTTCCAGTTTGCGTTCGAGCGCCACCAGCCGCCCGTTGACGCGGGCCCCGATGCAGCGGTGCCCGACCTCGGTGTGGATCGCATATGCGAAGTCCACCGGTGTCGACCCCGCGGGCAGCGTGATCACGTCGCCCTTCGGGGTGAACACGAAAATCTCTTGCACCGCAAGGTCGTAGCGCAGAGCCTCCAGGAATTCGCCGGGGTCTGCGGCCTCTCGCTGCCAGTCGAGCAGTTGACGCATCCACGCCATGTCGTCGATCTCGGCTGCTGCATGAGGATGCGGAATCCCATTGCGGCCCTTTGCTTCTTTGTAGTGCCAGTGCGCAGCGATACCGTACTCGGCGGTGCGGTGCATGTCGTGGGTGCGGATCTGCACTTCCAGTGGCTTGCCCTCGGGCCCAATGACCGTGGTGTGCAGCGACTGGTATACGCCGTATCGTGGCTGGGCGATGTAGTCTTTGAACCGGCCCGCCATCGGCTGCCACAGCGAATGCACCACGCCCACAGCCGCATAACAGTCGCGAATCTCCTCGCAGAGGATGCGAATGCCGACCAGGTCGTGGATGTCGTCGAAATCACGGCCTTTGACGATCATCTTCTGGTAGATCGACCAGTAGTGCTTGGGGCGGCCTTCCACCGTCGCTTTGATCTTCGAGGCGCTCAGCGTGTTGATGATCTCGGCTCGGACCTTGGCCAGGTAGATATCCCGCGACGGCGCCCGGTCAGCCACCAGCCGCACGATCTCCTCGTACTTCTTGGGGTGCAGGATGGCGAACGCCAGGTCTTCCAGCTCCCACTTGACGCTAGCCATGCCCAGCCGATGCGCAAGCGGGGCAATGACTTCCAGCGTTTCACGCGCCTTGCGAACCTGCTTCTCCGGCGGCAGGAAACGCATGGTGCGCATGTTGTGCAGCCGGTCGGCCACCTTGATCACCAACACCCGCGGATCGCGGGCCATCGCGGTGATCATCTTGCGGATGGTCTCGCCCTCGGCGGCGCTGCCCAGAACCACCCGATCCAGCTTGGTCACTCCGTCGACCAGATGGCCGACCTCCTCACCGAAGTCCGCGCATAGCTGCGCAAGGCTGTAGCCGGTGTCCTCGACGGTGTCGTGCAGCAGTGCGGCCACCAGGGTGGTGGTGTCCATGCCCAGCTCGGCCAGGATGTTGGCGACGGCCAGCGGGTGGGTGATATAGGGATCCCCGGACCGCCGCAATTGGCTGGCGTGGCGCTGCTCGGCGACCTCGTAGGCCCGTTGCAGCAGCGCCAGGTCGGCTTTGGGGTAGATCTGCCGGTGCACCGCGATCAGGGGCTCCAGCACCGGGTTGATGGTGCCGCGCTGGGCGGTCATCCGCCGCGCCAACCGCGCCCGCACCCGGCGCGACGCGCTGGTGCCGATCCGCAGCCCCACCCGCTCCTCGGCCGGCAAGGCGTCGGCAACCGGCGGCGCCGGGACGGCCGGTGGCAGGGCTTGCACCGCACCCGGGTCGTCCGCCACCTTGCTCACCTCCGCTGCTCCAGGATATCGCTCAGACACGCCGCAAGCTGTAGACCGGCACCGGAGCCACCGTGCCCCGGCCCCCCAGTGCCGTCAGCTCCAACACCACCGCAGCCGCGGTCACCCGGGCGCCGCTGTGCCCGAGCAGCCGACACGCCGCTGCAATGGTGCCGCCGGTGGCCAGCACGTCGTCGACGACGACCACCCTGCGGCCCGCCAGCGCGATGCCATCGGCGGGGATTTCCAGGGTGGCGGTGGCGTATTCCAGGGTGTAGGTCTCGGTGCGCACCGGCGGCGGCAGCTTGCCGCCCTTGCGAATGGCCAGCACGCCGGTGCCCAGCCGGGTGGCGACGGCCGCTGCCACCAGGAATCCGCGGGCATCTAGGCCCGCGATCAGGTCGGCGCCGGATGCGACGGCGGCCAGGGCGTCGGTCACCGCCGCCAACCCGCGGCGGTCGGCGAAGAGCGGGGTGAGATCCATGAACTGGGTGCCCGCGGTCGGAAAGTCGGCCACCTCGCGGGTCAGCGATGCGATGATTTCGCCGATAGACTCACCCGGGCTCACCGCACCAGCACCCAGCGGTCCATGTTCCAGCCGGCGCCCCAGCGGGTCGGATTGGCGCTCACGGCATACATTTTCTTCGGCATCAGCAGGGTCCGCTGCTGGCGGTACAGCGGCAGCGTGGGCATGTCGGCCCAGAGGATCGGGGCGCTTTCAGCCAGCAACCGCGCCCGCTCGCCGGCGTCGGCGGACACCGTCAGGGCACCGATGATGCGGTCGATCTGCCCGTTGCTGTACCCGGAGAGGTTGTTGCCATTGCCGGTGTGCAGGTCATAGGCGTCCATCGCGGACGATCCGGTCGAGCCGCTGCCGGTGGCTCCGCCCGTGCTGGCCAGCAGCACGTCGACGCGTCCGTCCCTCAGCGACTGCGGCCCGGTGGAGTCCGAGGCAACGTCGGAGACGGTGAGTCCGGCCGGCGCGCACGCCTTGGCGATCATTCCGGCGGTGGTGGCCAGCCGCGCGTTGGGGGCCCGGTAGCCGATGCGCACCGCCAGCGGCGAGTTCCCGACCGCGGCCCGGGCGGCCACCGGATCGGGCTTGTCGAACTGCCCGGCCGGCGGGGCGCTGTCGCCCTCGCCGACGGCGTCGTCGAGGGTCGGGTTGAGCCGTGCGTTGGCGATCGGCACGGCGGCGTCGCGCGCGATGACATCGCGCGGCGTGCACAGGGCCAGCGCCCGCCGCGCGGAAATCTGCGCCAGCGGTCCTTGCGGCGCAAAGATCAGTTGCTCGATCCCATCCGACGGCGAGTCGGCGCGCTGGTAGCCGTCCGGGGTGATCAGCGCGCCCAACGACCCGGCCGCGACGTCGAGGACATCAACGCCGCGCTTGTTAAGCCGGTCTTGGATGTCGGCTCCGGCTGATCGCACCGTGACCCGTTTGGTGGCCGGTTTGCTGCCCCACCAGCGCTCATTTGCGACCAGTGCCACCGCGCCGCCGTCGAGCACCCGGTCGAGCCGGTAGGGTCCCGACGACGGGAAGCGTTTCCTGACGGCGTCGGGTTGCAGACCCGGCTTGAGGTCCCAGAGGGTATTCCACAGCCGGGCGATGCGGTCAATCACGGGCGTGTTGTGGGCGAGCAGCGCGGCGGTCACGTCGACACCCAACTCGTCGGCGATAACGTGCGACGGCATCATCGAGGTCGCGGTGAACAGCTGGTGGTAGTCGACGATGCTGCGGTCCGGGGCGAACGACACCCGGGCTTTCTTCTGCCCCGGCACGCAGTCGACGCGGGCGATGTCGACGTAGCCGGCCTGGCTGGCGGCGGCGAAGCTCGGGTACTGCCCGGACTGGGCCGCCCAGGCCAGCACCAAGTCATCACAGGTGATTGGCTTTCCGTCGGAATAGACGGCGTTGGCGGCGATTTGGTAATCGAGCACCAGGGGCTCGCCACCGACCACCGAGATCGTCCCGAAGTCATGGTCGGAGACAACCTGCCCGTCGGGCCCGTGGTAGCCGAAACCGGTCAGCGTGCGGGCGAACGCCTGCGCCCCTCCCGATGCCGCGCCGTCAACGGTATTGGTGTTGTACGTGGTGAGCGCCCCATCGACCACATAGGTGATCTCGGCGGCGGCAGTACCCGAACACCCCGAAAGCGTTCCCGTGCCGGCGGCCACCACCGTCACCGCCAGCCCTGCGACGGCCGCGCGCCACCTCGCCATCTGGCTAACGCCGCCCGGCGTGCCGTTTACCTGCCGGACGTCCCCGGCGGCCGCCGGCTGGGCGCGCCGGCCGTGCGCCCGGAGCCGGTTTGGTGCCGGGCGTCCGCGGAGTCGGCGCCGCCGTCTCGTCCAGGGATAACGTGTCGGCGCTCTCCTCCTGCGCCGGATCCGCGGCGTCATCAGCGGGCGATCCCGCCGGGACGGTCGAGTGACGCCGGCGCAGCACCCGGCGGGTGTGGGTACGCACCAGCTCGGTGCGCTCCCGCAGGGTGACCAGCAGCGGGGTGGCGACGAAGATCGACGAGTAGGTGCCCACCAGGATGCCGACCAGCTGGACCAGCGCCAAATCCTTTAGTGTGCCGATACCCAGCAGCCACACCGCCACCACCAGCAGGGCCATCACCGGCAGCACCGAGATCAGGCTGGTGTTGATCGAGCGCATGAACGTCTGGTTGATGGCGAGGTTGGCCTGCTCGGCGAAGGTCCGCCGGGTGGTGTGCTGGAAGCCGTGGGTGTTCTCCTCGATCTTGTCGAACACGATGACGGTGTCGTACAGGGAGAAACCCAGGATCGTCAGCAGACCGATGACGGTGGCCGGGGTGACCTCGAAGCCCACCAGCGCATACACCCCGGCGGTGACGGTCAGGTCGAAGCACATCGTGGTCAGCGCGGCGACCGCCATGTAGCGCTCGTAGCGCACGGTGATGTAGAGCGCGACCAGCACCAGAAACACCACCAGCGCGATCAGCGCCTTCTTGGTGATCTGACCGCCCCACGTCGACGACACCGCGGAGTCGCTGATGGCTTGTTTGCTGGGCTGCCCGTCGGCGCCGTTGGGATGAAACGCGTCGAACAAGGCGTTGCGCAGTTTCGCGGTCTGGTCATTGGACAGCGTTTCGGAGCGGATGTGCACGCTCGCCGAGGCGCCGCTGCCCACGATGACCACTGCCTCCGGGTCTTTGCCCAGCGTGTGCCGAAAGACGTCTTCGACCTGGGCCACCTGCACTTGCCGATCCCCGCTGCCGCGCGGGAACGACACCGTGGTGCCGCCCTTGAAATCGATGCCGAAGGTGAACCCGCGAAGCACGATGCTGGCGATCGCGATCGCCACGATCATTCCGCTGACCCCGAACCACAGCCGGCGGCGTCCCACCACCTCGAACGCGCCGGTGCCGGTATAGAGCCGGGTGAAGAAGTTATGCCGCGCCGCCCCGATCACGGCGCCGGAGGTGTCAACCCCGCTGGCATCGGTGATTTCGACCGCACCGGCGCCCACCCCGTCCTCGGTATTCGCTTTGGAAGCCATCTCGTTATTCCCGTCCCGCCTGGGCCCTCGCATGAGCGACGGCCCTACGTTCGCGTGCGATTTGCTGCACCGCTCCCAGCCCGTTGTATGCGGGCTTGGCCAGCGTCACGGACTTGGAAGCCAGGTACAGCAGCGGCCAGGTCACCAAGAACACCACGACGGTGTCGAGCATCGTGGTGAGACCCAAGGTAAATGCGAATCCCTTCACCTGGCCGATCGCCAGGAAGTACAACACCGCGGCGGCCAGGAACGTGACGGCGTTACCGGACATAATCGTCTTACGGGCCCGCACCCAACCTCGCGGAACCGCCGAGCGAAACGAACGCCCTTCCCGGATCTCGTCTTTGATGCGCTCGAAGAACACCACAAATGAGTCGGCAGTGGTACCGATACCGATGATCAGGCCGGCGATGCCCGCCAGGTCCAGGGTGTAGTCGATGTAGCGGCCCAGGAGCACCAGGATCGCGAAAACCATTGCTCCGGAAGCCGTTAATGACAATGTGGCAAGCAAACCCAGCACCCGGTAGTACAGCAGCGAGTAAACCAGCACCAGGACCAGCCCGATTGCACCGGCGATCAGCCCTGCCCGAAGCGACGTCAAACCCAATGTCGCTGAAACCGTTTCAGCTTGTGATGCCTCGAACGACAGCGGCAACGACCCATACTTCAAGACGTTGGCCAGCTGGCGTGCCGTGCTGGCGGTGAAATCCCCGGTGATCTGGGTCCGGCCACCGGGGATCGCTTCCCGGATCACCGGGGCGCTGACCACCTGCGAGTCCAGGGTGAACGCGGTTTGGGTGCCCACATGCGAGGCGGTGAAATCGGCCCACGTGTTGGCCGCTGCGCTCTTGAACTGCAGGTCGACGACGTAGGCTCCGCTGTGCTGGTCGAAACCGGAAGTCGCGTTTTGGATCTGGTCACCGCTGATGATCGACGGCGCCAGCAGGTAGGCGGTCTTGTGGTCGGTGGAACAGGTCACCAAAGGCAGCTTGGGGTCATCGTTGCCGGCCAGAATGTCGTCCCTGCCGCAGCGAGTCGCTTCGAATTGCAGGGCCAGGAACTGAATGGTCGGGTTGGTGCTCTGCCGCCACTTCTTCTCCTCGGCGATGCGCTCGGCGAGATCCTTGCGCGGATCCGGCGGTCCCGGCGCGACGGGCGGCGCCGCGGGCGCCGGCGCGCCGGCTCCCGGTGGTGTCGGAGCTGGGCTGGGCGTCGGCTCCAGCGGATAAGGCCGCGGCTGGGCCGGGGGTGCGGGGGACGCCGGGGGCGCGGCCGGCGGGTGGGCATCCGGTCCGGGCTTGGCCGGCTGCTGCGGGGGAGGCGGCGGCTGTTCAGCTTTCGCAGCGGACTGCGCCGGTATCGCGTTGATCACCGGGCGGATGTAAAGCCGCGCGGTCTGTCCCAGGTTGCGCGCTTCGTTGCCGTTGTTCCCGGGCACCGTGATGACCAGGTTGTCACCGTCGATGACGACCTCTGAGCCGGAAACACCCAGTCCGTTGACCCGGGCGCTGATGATCTGCTGCGCCTGCGCCAGCGCCTCACGCGTCGGCGGTGAGCCGTCGGGTGTGCGCGCGGTCAACGTGACGCGGGTACCGCCTTGTAGGTCGATGCCGAGCTTGGGCTCAGCCCGCTTGTCACCGGTCAAGAACACCAGCAAGTAGACGCCGATCAGCAGGACCGCGAACACCGACAGATAGCGGGTGGGGTGCACGGCCGAAGGCGATGCCACGGTGTTTTAGTCTCCTCCCTCATGCGTGCTCCGCCGGCGCGGTTCGGGTACCGTCCCGCGTGCTCCCGGCTCGGCCACCACTGCACCCGCAAAGATTACGTGCCCGCGGGCAAGGCTCACGCCTGGCTTAAGTCTCCGGTTCAACCTCGGCGGTCCCGGTGTCGCCGTCGGCGACGTCGACGCCGGTGGCCTCATTCGCAGCGGTTTCGGCGGTTTCCGGCTCGATACGCTCCTTGATGGCCAGCTTCATCCAGGTGGTCACCACACCCGGCGCGATTTCCAGGTCTACCGTGTCATCGCTGACTCCGGTGATAACCCCGTGCAATCCGGAGGTGGTGAGCACCCGGTCGCCGACATCCAGTGATGCCTGCAGGTTGATGGTGGCCTGCATGGCCCGTTTTTGCCGCCGCGACGCATAAAAGATGGACGCGATCACGATAAGCAGCAGCAACAAAAAGACGACTGGGTCCATGGCGGCAGCGATCTTTCCTATCGGTCTTTCCCGTGGGTCTTTTCCCGGCGGGTCGTCCCCCGGCAGGTCTTTTCCCGGCGCCGGAGCGGTACCGGTCAGGAGCCCCGTAGCTGACAGTCTGCCATCGCCGCCCCCGAGGACAACCGGTACCGCCCGGGGCTTGACCCGCCGGCGCAAGCGTGGGACAACTGCGTTGTGCTGCGCAGTAGTGTGGATCCGCTCTCGCCGGGAACCGCGATGCCGCCGGGTGCTCACCGGCGCCGGCGGCGCCAGGAGATGGCCGCTCTGGTGCGTCCCGGCGTCGGCGTGCTGGCGCGCCGATAGCCGATGGAACTCACCGAGGCCCTGCGTACGACCGGCGCGGTCCGCGAATTTCGTGACCAGCCCGTCGACGACACCGTGCTGGCCCGCGTGCTTGACACCGCGCGGTTTGCGCCCAGCGGCGGCAACGCGCAGGCCTGGCGGGTCGTGGTCGTCAAAGATCCCGCGACGCGTCGCCAACTGCGCGACATGTACGTGCGGGGTTGGCGTCAATACCTGGCCATGACCGCCGCCGGCCTGCGCCCCTGGGCGCCAACCAACGACCGTGACGCCGAGGCGCGCGCGCTGGCGGCGGCCCCCGCCGGCGACACGCCGGCCGGCCCGGGCTTCGCCGAGCGGTTCGGCGACGCCCCGGCCCTGCTGGCGCTGTTTGTGGACCTCTCGCTGCTGGCGGCCACGGACCGGGATGCCTCGCGGTATTCGTTCGCGGGTGGCGCCTCGATCTATCCGTTCGCCTGGAGCATCTTGCTGGCGGCCCGCGGCGAAGGGCTAGGCGGTGTCATCACCACCATCCTGATCCGCGACGAGCCGCGGGTGAAAGCGCTCCTAGGAGCGGCTGACCCGCTGGCTCTGGCCGCGGTGATCACCCTGGGATACCCGGTGCACCAGCCGCGCCGGCTCAGCCGCGCCCCCGTCAGCTCGTTTGCCCGGGTCGATTCGGTCAACGGGCCGGTGTTCGGCGGGTCGTAGTGTCGGCGCGAGCGTGCCGGCCGTGACACCGGTGCGCATCCAGTAGCGCCGGTACCGCAGTCCAGGGCGTTCAATGTCGCCGGCGCGCGCTCGACGCCCGTAAGGTGATCCCCGTGCCCGCTCTCGAACAGCGCCGACGCCTCGTCACCGACATTCCCGGTCCGGCATCGCTGGAGCTGGCCAAACGGCGGGCGGCGGCGGTGGCCCGCGGTGTGGGCAGCGCCATGCCGGTGTACGCCGCGCGCGCCGAAGGCGGCATCGTCGAGGACGTGGACGGCAACCGGCTCATCGACCTGGGCTCAGGCATTGCGGTAACCACGATCGGCAACGCGGCGCCGCGGGTCGTCGACGCGGTGCGCGCCCAGGTGGCGCGTTTCACCCACACCTGCTTTATGGTGACGCCGTACGAGGGCTATGTTGCGGTCGCCGAGCAGCTTAACCGCATCACTCCCGGCGGCGACGACAAGCGCTCGGTGCTGTTCAACTCCGGTGCCGAGGCGGTGGAGAACGCCATCAAGATCGCCCGGTCGTACACCCGCAGGACCGCCGTGGTCGCGTTCGGCCACGCCTACCATGGCCGCACCAACCTGACGATGGCGTTGACCGCCCAGTCGATGCCCTACAAAAGCGGCTTCGGCCCGTTTGCGCCGGAGATCTACCGGGCGCCGCTGTCCTACCCGTATCGGGACGCGCTGGTCGACAAGCGGCTCGCCACCGACGGACGGCTAGCGGCCGAGCGCGCGCTGGAGGTCATCGACAAGCAGGTCGGTGCCGCCAACCTGGCGGCCCTTATCATCGAACCGATCCAGGGAGAAGGCGGGTTTATCGTCCCCGCCGACGGGTTTCTGCCCGCGCTGCGGACCTGGTGCGCCGACAACGACGTGGTGTTCATCGCCGACGAGGTGCAGACCGGTTTCGCCCGCACCGGCGCCATGTTCGCCTGCGAACACGAGGGCATCGAGCCCGACCTGATCTGCACGGCCAAAGGAATCGCCGACGGGCTGCCGCTCTCGGCGGTGACGGGGCGCGCCGAGGTCATCGATGCCGTGCATGTCGGCGGCCTCGGTGGCACGTTCGGCGGCAACCCGATCGCGTGCGCGGCCGCGCTGGCGACTATCGAGACCATCGAACGTGACGGCTTGATCGAGCGGGCCCGGCAGATCGAAAAGCTGATGAAGGACCGCCTGGGCCGGCTGCAGGCGGCCGACGACCGAATCGGCGACATCCGCGGCCGTGGGGCGATGATCGCCGTCGAGCTGGTGCGGCCCGCTGCCGCCGACCCGGACGCCGAGCTCACCGCGAAGCTGGCCGGCGCCGCCCGCGCCGCCGGGGTCATCGTGTTGACGGCGGGCACGTTCCGCAATGTGCTGCGGTTCCTGCCGCCGCTGAGCATCAGCGACGAACTGCTTAACGAGGGTCTTGACGTGCTGGCCTCGATCCTGGCCGACCGGTAATTGCCGTTGCAAGCGAGCGATCTTTGGTGGCTAGTCGAACAGGCCGGGCTGTCCCAGGCCGCTGACCCCGGCCGGGGGCACCATGCCCAGGTGGGTCCAGGCCTGCGGGGTCGCCACCCGGCCCCGCGGGGTGCGCGCAATCATGCCGGCGCGCACCAAAAACGGCTCGCATACCTCCTCCACGGTGGTGGCCTCCTCGCCCACCGCGACCGCCAGCGTCGACACCCCGACCGGCCCGCCACCGAAGCTGCGGGTCAGCGCCGAGAGCACGGCGCGGTCCAGCCGGTCCAGCCCGAGTTCGTCAACGTCGTAGACCTCCAAGGCGGACTTGGCGACGTCGCGGGTGATGACGCCGTCGGCCCGCACCTCCGCGAAGTCACGCACCCGGCGCAGCAGCCGGTTGGCGATCCGTGGGGTCCCCCGCGAGCGTCGCGCGATCTCCTGCGCGGCCTCGGCGCCCAGCTCGATGCCCAGGATTCCCGCCGAGCGGGCCAGCACCCGCTCCAGTTCGGCGGGCTCGTAGAAATCCAGATGCGCGGTGAAGCCGAACCGGTCCCGCAGCGGGCCGGTCAGCGCGCCGGAGCGGGTGGTGGCGCCGACCAGGGTGAACGGCGCGACCTCCAACGGAATCGACGTCGCACCGGGGCCCTTGCCCACGACGACATCGACCCGGAAATCCTCCATCGCCAAATACAGCATCTCCTCGGCCGGCCGCGCAATGCGATGGATTTCGTCGATGAACAGCACGTCGTGTTCGACGAGGTTGGACAGCATGGCCGCGAGGTCACCCGCGCGCTCGAGCGCGGGCCCCGAGGTCACCCGCAGCGAGGACCCGAGTTCGGCGGCGATGATCATCGCCAGCGACGTCTTGCCCAGCCCGGGGGGCCCGGAAAGCAGAATGTGATCCGGCGCGCTGCCGCGGTTCTTGGCGCCCTCGATGACCAGCTGCAGCTGCTCACGCACCCGCGACTGGCCGATGAACTCCCGCAGCGAGCGCGGCCTCAGGCCGGCGTCCGCATCGGCTTCCCCAACCCGCAACGCGGCCGAGACCTCCCGCTCGGCGGTCTCCTGCTCCCCTAAGCGGCTCACTTCGCCTTCCCCAACAGCGACAGCGCGGCCCGCAGCGCGCTTGACGTGCTGACCCCGTCGGCGCGCCCGGTGAAACCGGCCAGCACCTTATCGGTTGCCTCCTCCGCCTGCCTGACCGCAAAACCAAGTCCCACAAGAGCATCCACGACGGGTGCGCGCACCGCGTGACCGTTGACCGTCGCCGTTCCCGGGGTCGCGGGCCCCACCTTGTCGCGTAGCTCCAAGACCATCCGCTCGGCACCCCGTCTGCCGATACCGGGCACCCGGGTCAGCGCGGTCACATCGCCGTCGGCGAGCACCTGCCGCAGCGCCGCCGCGTCGTACACCGCCAGCGTGGCCAGCGCGATCTTGGGTCCGACACCGGAGACCCCCAACAAGGTCAGAAACAAATCGCGGGTGTCGGTGTCGGTGAAGCCATACAGCGTCATCGAATCGTCGCGGACGATCATCGCGGTGATGAGCCGGGCCTCGCCGCCTCGCCGCAGCGTCGCCAGCGTGGCCGGCGTGGCCATGATCGTGTAGCCCACGCCGGCGGCTTCGATGACGACATGGTCCAGCGCGACGTCGAGCACCTCCCCGCGAACCGAGGCGATCATCGGGCGGCCCTGACTTTCGCGGCGAACTTCTTGCGCCGCTCGGCTGCCTTGGCTTCGGCCGCGGCCGTCCGGGCGAGCATCGGGGCGCGCCAGCAGTGGCAGATCGCTAAAGCCAGTGCGTCGGCGGCATCGGGCGGTGTCGGTTTGGCTTGCAGCGCAAGGATTCTAGTGACCATCTCGGTGACCTGCGCTTTGTCGGCCCCGCCATTGCCGGTGACCGCTGCTTTCACCTCGCTGGGGGTGTGGAAACGCACGTCGATGTCGCGTTTGGCTGCCGCCAACGCGATCACACCACCGGCCTGGGCGGTACCCATCACCGTGGACACGTTCAGCTGGGAAAACACCCGCTCGATAGCGATCACGTCGGGGTGGTGGGTGTCCAGCCAGTGCTCGACGGCATCGCTGAGGGTCATCAGCCGCCGGGGCAGCGGTTGGTCGGCGGGTGTGCGCACGACGTCGACGTCTAGGGCAGTGACCTGTCTGCCCCGACCGGTCTCCACCACGGACAGGCCACAGCGCGTCAGCCCGGGGTCGACTCCCATCACACGCATGTCAGCCTCCCTGAATGACGAACTATTGTTCGATACCCTAGTGGGCGGGACCGACGCCGGCCGGCAGGACACGCCCGTGCCCGCAGACTCCATTCGGGCTCCATTGCGGCCGCCCTGGTCGGGTTGACGGCGAAAGCCGCCGCAGCAACGCTGTTGGCGCGCGAGCCGCGCGCGCTCAACACATACCAGCGGTTGCGGGTAGCGGTTGAGCTGGCGCGCTGAGAACTGCGCTGGCCACAACATCGACCGCGAGATCGGCTGCCAGCCGTTCCCGGGCATGACGAAACGCCGACACCGAGCTGGTGGGTGGGTCCCAGAGAGGCGATTTCCCAGCCGGGCGTTTTCGGGCGTTCCGGCGAAGTGTCGCTCAGTCGTCCTCCAGCGCGGCTAGCACCTCGTCGGACACCTCGACATTGGTCCACACGTTTTGCACCTCGTCGCTGTCCTCGAGCGCCTCGACGAGTTTGAACACCTTGCGGGCGCCCTCCAGATCGACGGGCACGCTGACCGACGGCTGAAAGCTCGCCTCGGCGGACTCGTAATCGATGCCGGCGTTCTGCAGCGCGGTCCGCACGGCGAGCAGATCACCCGGCTCGGAGACGATCTCGAAGCTGTCACCCAGGTCGTTGACGTCCTCGGCGCCGGCGTCCAGCACCGCCGCCAGCACGTCGTCCTCGGTCAGGCCGTTCTTGTCCAAGACGACCACGCCCTTGCGGGCGAACAGGTAAGACACCGACCCGGGATCGGCCATGGTGCCGCCATTGCGGGTCATCGCCACCCGCACCTCGCTGGCGGCCCGGTTGCGGTTGTCGGTCAGGCACTCGATTAACACCGCGACACCGTTGGGGGCGTAGCCCTCATAGATGATGGTCTGATAGTCAGCACCGCCGGCCTCTTCGCCGGCCCCCCGCCGCCGGGCCCGCTCGATGTTCTCGTTGGGCACCGAGTTCTTCTTGGCCTTCTGGATGGCGTCATACAGCGTGGGGTTCCCCGCCGGGTCACCGCCACCGACACGGGCCGCGACCTCGATGTTCTTGATCAGCCGGGCGAACATCTTGCCGCGGCGAGCGTCGATGACGGCCTTCTTGTGCTTGGTGGTGGCCCACTTGGAATGGCCGCTCATCGCCGTCCTATCTCAAATCCCGCTGCTTGTCCTTGGCCAGACGAGTCTACGTGGGAGCACGGCAGCGGTCGTTTGGCCGTGAGCCGAACACAACCCACCCAGGTTGGTGCCGCTACGCCTTGCCGTTGACGATGTCGACGAACAACCGGTGAATGCGCCGGTCGCCGGTCATCTCCGGGTGAAAGGCCGTCGCCAGCATCGGGCCCTGGCGCACCGCGACGATGTGACCACCCGCACGGGCCAGCACCCGCACATCCGGACCGGCGCGCTCCACCCACGGTGCGCGGATGAACACCGCCCGCACCGGAGCCGTTAGGCCCGCGAACGCGATGTCACCTTCAAACGAGTCAACCTGCCGCCCAAAAGCGTTGCGCCGCACGGTCATATCGATGGCATGCAGCGGCACCGCCTCCCGGCCGGCCGCGCCCGCGTCGAGGATTTCACTGGCCAGCAGGATCATTCCGGCGCACACCCCATACGCGGGTAACCCGCCGGCCAGCCGGGCCCGCAACGGCTCCAGCAGGCCGAACTCGCGCAGCAGATGGCTCATCGTCGTCGACTCCCCGCCGGGAATCACCAGTGCGTCCACGCTGTCCAGGTCGCCGCGACGGCGCACCGGCAGCGGCTCCGCACCGGCTTCCCCGAGGGCCGCCAGGTGCTCGCGGGTGTCGCCCTGCAGCGCCAGGACCCCGATCCGCGGTGCGCTCATGGTGCGCTCACCGCTTCGGGGGCCGGACATCTCGTGGGTAGCGGGTCAGGCCCTCCTGCATCACCGCGGCGACCAGCTCACCGTGGGGGTTGAAGATCGTGCCCTGGGTGAGTGCGCGGCCACCGCAGGCCGACGGCGAGGACTGGTCGTAGAGCAGCCATTCGTCGGCCCGGAAGGAGCGCATGAACCACATCGCGTGATCCAGCGACGCCACCTGCAGGCGCCGGCGCTCCTCAAGGTGGTTGACCTGCGCAGATCCCAGCAGCGTCAGGTCGCTCATATAGGCCAGGGCGCAGATGTGCAGCACCGGGTCGTCGGGCAAGCGATCGCGATGCCGAAACCACACCTGTTGCCGAGAGGCCTTGCCGGGCACCCGCTGCAGGCGCTCTTGCGGCACGATTCGGACGTCCCACTCATCGAACTGGCGGCGGAACCCCGCGTTGTCGAACACCTTCATTGAACTCAGTCCGGGCAGGTCATCCGGTGGCGGCGCCGCGGGCATCGCATCCTGATGCTCGATGCCGCGCTGTTCGGTCTGGAACGACGCCGACATGGAGAAAATGCTCTCCCCGTGCTGGATCGCGTTGACCCGCCTGGTGCAAAACGATGCGCCATCGCGGATGCGTTCGACGAGAAAAACCGTGGGCGCCTTGGCATCTCCGGGACGCAAGAAGTAACCGTGCAGCGAGTGGACGTGATAGCGAGGATCTACGGTGCGCGCCGCGGAGACCAGCGCCTGGCCGGCGACGTGCCCGCCGAAGGTGCGCTGCCAATTGTCCGACTCCGGGCTGAACACGCGCCCGCGGTAGATGTTGACCTCGAATTGCTCGAGATCAAGAATCTCCTCGATCGCCATGCAGTGTGTCTACCAGCCACGCTCGGCGAGCCGCTGGGCCGTGTCGATCTCCGCCACATTGGTGCCCGCCATGGGCTCGCCCAGCCCGCGCGACACCTTCGCCAGCACCTCCGGGTCGTCATAGAAGGTGGTGGCCTTGACGATGGCGGCGGCCCGGGACGCCGGATCGCTGGACTTGAAGATTCCGGAGCCCACGAAGACGCCCTCGGCGCCCAGTTGCATCATCATCGCCGCGTCGGCGGGAGTGGCGATACCGCCCGCACAGAACAGCGTGACCGGCAGCTTCCCGGCCCGGGCAACTTCCACGACGAGCTCGTGGGGGGCCTGCAATTCTTTAGCAGCCGTGTACAACTCGTCTTCGGAGAGCGAGGTCAGGCGGCGGATTTCACCGCTGATGGCCCGCATGTGCCTGGTCGCGTTGGAGATGTCGCCGGTGCCGGCCTCACCCTTGGAGCGGATCATCGCAGCGCCCTCGCTGATCCGGCGCAGCGCCTCACCGAGGTTGGTCGCGCCGCACACGAACGGCACCGTGAACTTCCACTTGTCGATGTGATGGGTGTAGTCGGCGGGAGTCAGCACCTCGGATTCGTCGACGTAGTCCACGCCCAGGGCTTGCAGAATCTGGGCCTCGACAAAGTGGCCGATGCGCACCTTGGCCATCACCGGGATGGTGACGGCGTTGATGATGCCTTCGATCAGGTCCGGGTCGCTCATCCGGGCGACGCCCCCCTGGGCGCGGATATCGGCGGGCACCCGTTCCAGCGCCATCACCGCCACAGCACCGGCACCCTCGGCGATGCGGGCCTGCTCGGGGGTGACAACGTCCATGATCACGCCGCCTTTGAGCATTTCGGCCATGCCGCGCTTGACCCGCGCGGTTCCTATTTGCCCGGCGCCGGTTGCTGAAGCGGCGGTGTCCACAGCTGGCTCTCCTTCAATTGGTCGTGATCAAGTTTAGTGGCGAGCGGCAAAGGAGTTTTCCGGCCCGTTCCCACGCGGCGGCACCGGACGCGCCCGGCACCCGCACCGAGCGGGGCCGACCCGGCCCGGAGCGCGCGGTCTTTGCCGATTCCGGTGAAAACCCGGTCGGTGTGGTGCTAGAAATCTGATCAACCTGTGGCAAACCCCGGGTGCCGGTACGCCGTTGGGCGGCACCGAGTTCTGGGCCTAGCAGGCGGCGGACCCTACCCGGTTGAGGAGGGATCGGATGTTGCCGGATTTCGGGTTGTTGCCGCCGGAGATCAACTCCGGCCTGATGTACAGCGGTCCGGGCGCGGGGCCACTGCTGGCCGCCGCGGCCGCATGGCAAGAGTTGGCCGCCGAGCTGGGGTGGGCGGCATCCTCGTTTGCGACGCTGGTCTCCGGACTGACCAGCGGTCCGTGGCTGGGTCCCGCGGCGGTCGCGATGGCGACCTCGGCCAGCCCCTACGTGACGTGGTTAACGGCGACCGCGCTGCAGGCCGAGCAGGTGTCGACGCAGGCCATGGCCGCGGCGGCCGCCTACGAGGCGGCGTTCGCGATGACGGTGCCCCCGGCGGTGATCGCGGCGAACCGTGCTCTGTTGCTGGCGCTGACCGCCACGAACTTTTTCGGCCAGAACACCCCGGCCATCATGGCCACCGAGGCCCAGTACCTGCAGATGTGGGCCCAGGACGCCGCCGCGATGTCGGGCTATAACGCCAGCACGTTGGCGGTGGCCTCGCACTTGACACCGTTTGTCGACCCGCCCGGCGGTCCGGCCGGCGCGGTGACCCGGAGTGCGGGCCACGCCCACGCCGCCGCGGCGGCATCGACCCAAGCGCAATCCGTCCTGTCAACGGCGTCGCAGCCGCGACCCGGCCCGCTCGAGCCACTGGAGCTGTTTTCGCCGCCGGCGCCGGGGCTGTCCTCGCTGAGCCTGCTCTCGACCCCCGCCGAGTTTGCGATGTCCCCGATGAGCATGCTCATGAGCCCACTGATGAGCGGCTCCAACCCGCTGATGAGCGGTGCTGGCGCCGGTGTCCCGGCGATCGGTGCGGCGCTGGCCTCCGAGACCGGTCCGAGTTGGAGCGCGGCGAGCCCGGCGCGGCTGCTGAGCGCTGCCGCGGTGTCGGCGGGTGTGGGCCGGGCCGGGGCTGTCGGGGCGCTTTCGGTGCCACCGAGTTGGGCCGCCCCCGCGCCCGCGACGATGCCGGCTCCCCTGACCGCCGGGGTGCCGGGCGCCGGGGTGAGCCAGGGTGCCGTCGGCATGCCGAGAATGCCGTTCAAGCCCCCGGCCGGCATGGCCGGACGCGGTGCTGCCCCAGCGGCCGCGGCACCCCGGCCGAGTCCGGGGGTGGCACCGCGTGGGGTAGTCGGCTAGTCGGGCGGAGTGGGCGATGTCGTTCGTTGTCAGCACCCCGGAGCTACTGACGGCGGCCGCCGGTGATGCGCAGGGGATCGGCGCGGCGGTCGCTGCCGCGAACGCAGCCGCGGCGGCACCGACAACCGGGGTGCTGCCCCCGGCCGCCGACCCGGTGTCGGCGCGCACCGCGGCGCTGTTTGCCGCCTACGCCCAGCGCTATCAGGAGCTCAGCGCCCGGGCAGCGGCATTTCATCACCAGTTTGCGCAAACCTTGGCCGCGGCAGGGGACTCATACGCCGAAACCGAGGCCGCTAACGCGGCCACGACCCGGCTGGCGTCATCGCTCCCGCTGCAGCACGGCGTCACTGCGCCTGGGTCACTGGGTCACCCGGGAAGTGGAAGTATCACTACCGCGAATTTCGGCAGCGGCACCGTCACCAATCACATCGTTACCCGCGCCCACCTCGGTGGTCACAATCCCGGGACGTCCGGGGCGGCAAACACCGCCGTCCGACCCGTTGACAGCGGTGCTCCTGGCAGCCAACCGGGCACCCAACCGGCTGACCCGGCCACCGTCACAAGCCAGGTGCGCAGCGTCAATTCGGCCACCGGAAACGCCAGCCCGGCAGGCCCCGCGAATGCCCACACCGCGGTTTCTCCCTCGACTGCTTCGCCGGAAACCGCGACGGGAACCGCGACGTCGCCAAACGACGTCGCGTTGATCATGGGCGGCACCGGCAATCCACAACCGAGCCCCAGCTATGTGAACGCCGTCTACGTGCGATACATCGAGCCCTATTACCCCGGCTACACACCGGAGGGCCTGTACACGCCCGAGCAGTTCTGGCCGGTTACCGGTCTTACCAGCGAAACCTTCGGTCAGTCGGTCCGCCAGGGCGTGCAGCTGCTCAACAACGCCATCATGACGCAAATTGGCGAAGGCCACCACGTCATCGTGTTGGGCTATTCCCAGAGCGCCACGATAGCCACCATTGAAATCCGTCATCTCGACGCCCTGCCCGCCAACCTGCGGCCGAGCACAAGCATGCTGAGATTCGTGTTATTGGGCGATCCGAACAATCCCAACGGCGGAATTCTGGAGCGCTTCCACGGCCTTTACATACCGGTCCTCAATGTGCATTTCAACGGCGCGACCCCGCCGAATACACCTTACCCGACAACAATTTACTCGATCCAATATGACCCCATCGCCGACTTCCCGCAGTACCCGCTGGATCTTCCGGCCGACCTCAACGCCTTTTTGGGCTACTTCTATCTGCACGGCACGTATCCGAGTCTCACCGCTTCACAGCTCGCCACCGCCATCCAGGAGCACTTCGGCGCGACCACCTACTACCTGATTCCCACCCAGAACCCGCCGCTGCTGCAACTCCTGCGTCAGCTCGGGGTGCCCTCGCCGATCATCGACCTGATCCAACCCTTCGTCCGGGCGATCATCGACTTGGGCTACGGCACCGGACCGGCCTATGTTCCCACCCCGGCCCAGTTGTTCCCGCACTTCGGCCTGTTCGACACCGCCGGTAATCTTGGTAATCTCGGCGGTGGCGCCGCGGCGGCAATTCCGGAGCCGCTGGCCGTGGGGCTGTCGCCGTCAGCCGAACTTCCGCACTCCCTACAGCCGGGTGTGCTCTAGCGGCCCTTGCCCGTGCTTCGACGCAGCGGCATCAGCGGATGGACTGCAACGGCCGCGACCGGCCGGCTCCCTCACGATCGGCCAGCGCGTTCGCCTCGGCCAGCAGTTCGGAGAGCTGAAGCGGATAGACGGTCTCCCCGGCGGCGACCAGCTCGGCGATGTCGGTGGCGTGGCACCAGCGTGAGCAGTGGATATAGCGGCGCTCCAGGTCGGTGCGGCCCGTCGGGGACGGCTCGAACCGCCGGGTGCGATACACGAAGAAGAACTCCCGGCTGTCAAGCACCGAACCGTTGAACTCGAAGACCGCGTCGCGTCGCCAGATCGGTCCGATCATCTCGGCGGGCTCGACCCGCAAACCGGTCTCTTCGGCCAACTCCCGCGCAGCGGCTTGGGCCAGCCGCTCACCGGGCCGCACCTGCCCGCCGACGGTGAACCACCACCTCGGCGCGGCGCCCTGGGTGATCGCCGGATCCGAGCCGCACAGCAACAGCACCGCGCCCGTCTCGTCGAGCAACACCACCCGCGCCGAAGTGCGCTGGTTGGATGCGCCGTGATCCCAGGGCGCCAGCACGTAAGACCGTTCCGCAATCTCGAAATAGGTTGGCAGCGGGGCGGTTCCGCCCAGCCGCAATAGGCGAACCAGGGGCCGTTCGCGCAGTGCCAGCGTGTCGCGGACGGCGTCGTTGTGGAATCGGCGGGCCAGCAGTACCCGCGCTTCGGCGTCGGCCAGCTCGGCGACCAGCGCCGACGGCAGTGCCGCCGGGTCGATCATCGCCAGTGCTCCCGACAGCTCGTTTTCCGCCGTCTCCCGAGCGTTCCGGGGGGCGCGCTCGGCGGCATCGGCCAATGCCACCAGCCGTCTGCCCTGCGGGCTGGTGTGTCCGGCGCCGCCGTAGACATCGGCCGCGATCGCGCGGGCCACCACGGCGCGCCGCGCCAGCGCAGCGTCGAGCGCCTGCCAGGACAGGTCGTAGCGCACGTGCAGCCGGTCGAGCCGGTTGGCCGTCTGATACCCCCAGGCGGCCACCGCCGCCAGCACAGCGACCAGCACGACGATCCCGAAGACGGCGAGATCCAGCCACGTCATCAGCCCGCCACCCGCACCTTGCTGCCCGACCTGGCGACGGTCTCATACACCCGGATAATCTGGCCGGCCACCACCGACCAGTCGTACTGGCGAACCGCGACGGCCCCGGCTCGGACGTAGCGCTCCCGCAGGATGTCGTTTTCTAGCACCTCGATCAGCCCGGCAGCCAAAGCCGCGCTATCGTCGACCGCTACCAGCCGCCCCGCCGCACCGTCGCGCAGCACCCGCCGGAAGGCGTGCAGGTCGCTGGCCACCACGGCGGTTCCCGCCGCCATCGCCTCGACCAACACGATGCCGAAACTCTCCCCGCCGGTGTTGGGCGCGCAGTAGACGTCGGCGCTGCGCATCGCCGACGCCTTGTCGGCATCGTCAACCTGCCCGAGGAAGCGCAGATGGCCCGCCAATCTTCCTGCCTGGCTGCGCAATTGGTCCTGGTCGCCACGACCGACGATCAGCAGTTCCAGATCGGCAAAACGCTCCACCACCCGGGGCAGGGCGGCAAGCAGCACGGCCATGCCTTTGCGGGGCTCGTCGTAGCGGCCCAAAAACAGCACCGTCTTGCCCGGGCGCGGGTACCCCATCAGGCGGGGCGCGGAGGCGAAAAAGCCCACGTCGACACCGTTGGGTATCTCCACCGCGTCGGATCCCAGGGCCTCCATCTGCCAGCGCCGGGCCAAGTCGGACACCGCGATACGACCGACGATCTTTTCATGCCAGGGCCGCAGCACACCCTGGAACACCGACAGCGTCAGCGATTTGGTCGTCGAGGTGTGAAATGTCGCCACGATCGGGCCCTCGGCCACCCGCAGGGCCCACATCGACAGGCTAGGCGCATTCGGCTCATGCAGGTGCAGCACGTCGAAATCGCCATCGGCCAGCCAGCGCCTCACCTTGCGGTGCACCGCCGGGCTGAACTGCAGCCGGGCCACCGACCCGTTGTAGGGAATCGGGACGGCCTTGCCCGCCGAGACCACGTACTCGGGGAGCCGCACCTGCGGTGACGAGGGTGCAAGCACGCTGACGCTGTGTCCGCGATCGCGCATCACCTCGGCCAACTGCAGCACGTGCGACTGCACCCCACCCGGCACGTCGAACGAGTACGGACAGACCATGCCGATGCGCATCAGGTGTCCCCTAACCCGGCCCGCCCCTCATCCGGCCCGATCGCCCAATCCCTTCTCGGGCCGTTGCGGCCGGCTTCGTCACGCGGCTGGGATAGATCGGCCAGCCACTGCGGCTGCAGCATATGCCAGTCGGCCGGATGAGCGGCGATGTTCTTCGCGAACCGGTCGGCCAGCGCCTGCGTGATGACGCCGACGTCACCGCTGGCGCAGTCCAGCGCCGGAAACACCTCAAACCCCCAGCCTTCATGGTGCCGCGAGTCCTCGAACCAGCAATGCACGGGAAGCAACGCCGCCCCGGTGTCGATCGCCAGCTTCGCCGGCCCCGCCGGCATCCGGGTGGGCTCGCCGAAGAAATCGACCCGAACCCCGGCGCGGGTGAGGTCACGCTCGGCCATCAGGCATACCACCCGGTTATCCCGCAATCGCTCACTCAGCAGCTCGAACGGCGGCCGCTTTCCCCCGGACAACGGCAGCACCTCGAAGCCCAGGCCCTCACGGTAAGCGATGAAACGCCGGTATAGCGACTCGGGTTTGAGCCGTTCGGCGACGGTGGTCGTGGGGCCGTGGGTCTGCACCAGCCACACCCCGGCCATGTCCCAATTGCCGCTGTGCGGCAACGCCAGCACCGCGCCACGGCCGGCCGCCAGCGCGGCGTCTAGGTGCTCTTTCCCGGCGACCGAGTCGTGCAGCCGTCGGGCCAGCATCCGGTGGTCCATCGCCGGTAATCGGAACACCTCCCGCCAGTAGCGGGCATAGGAGGCGAGCGAGGCCCGCAACAGCGTGTCGGGCACCTCCGCCGGCGCCACGCCGAGAACCCGGGCAAGGTTCTTGCGCAGCTGGATCGGGCCACCGTTGCGGGCCGCGTAGCGCGCGCCGGCGTTGAAGGCGGCGCGCGCGACGAATTCCGGCAGGGCGCGCACCACCATCCAGCCGGTCGCATATCCCCAGTCGGTTACCGTGCTGCGCCACGGAATCCCTTGGTCCACAGGAATTTTCAGGCCCACTGGCATCGAGATCACCGCTCGCCGTCCGAGCAGAGCGGATCGGCGGCCCCGGGTGAGATCCGCACGGTGTGCAGCCGCTGGATGACGGTGATCACGCTGGCCACCGCGAGCACCCACATCGCCACGGGCAGCGCCCACGGCAGCGGAAAGGCCGGCAGATCCGACAGCCCGGCGCCGACCAACACGATGATCAACCGCTCCGGGCGTTCGATCAGGCCGCGGTCGCCGCGCAGCCCACTGGCTTCGGCCCGGGCCTTGATGTAGGAGATCACCTGTGAGGTGACCAGGCAGATCAACGTCGCCGCGGCCAGCGAGGTGCTGCGCAGCCCGAAGGCCGCCCACCACGCCAGTCCACTGAACACCGCCCCGTCGCTGATGCGGTCGCACGTAGCGTCCAGCACCGCGCCGAACCCGCTGCCGCCGCCGCTTTCCCGGGCCATCGCCCCGTCGAGCATGTCGAAATGCACGAAGAACCACACCACCAGCGTGCCGGCGAACAGGCGGCCGGTCGGAAAAAGCGTCAGCGCCGCCAGGACTGCCGCGGCGGTGCCGACGATGGTGACGCCGTCCGCGGTGAAACCGGCCCGCAGCAACGCCCGCGCCACCGGTGTGGTGACACCGGTGAAGGCCGTCCGGGCCAGTCGCAGCCTACTCACGGTTGCCGTTCCCATTCGGCGGCCAGCAGGCGGCGGGTGTCACGGAGCAGCTGCGGGATCACCTTCGAGTCGCCGATGATGGTGATGAAGTTGGCGTCGCCGCCCCACCGCGGGACGACGTGCACGTGCAGGTGCTCCGCCAGCGAGCCACCCGCCGATGTCCCCAGGTTCAGGCCGACGTTAAAGCCGTGTGGCCGGGACACCGCCTTGATCACGCGGATCGCTTTCTGGATGAACGCCATCAGTTCGGCACTCTCTTTCTCGGTGAGGTCCTCCAGCTCGGATACCCGCCGGTAGGGCACGATCATCAGGTGGCCGGGGTTATACGGGTAGAGGTTGAGCACCGCGTAGACCTGCTCGCCCCGGGCCACCACCAGACCATCCTCGTCGGGGAGCTGCGGAATGTCGGTGAACGGCTGCGCGGGGGAGGAGTTGTCGCGCCGCAGCGGCGCTTCGGCCAGATAGCTCATTCGATACGGTGTCCATAGCCGCTGCAGGTGATCGGGTTCGCCGACGCCCCTGTCGATGATGCTCGCCGGCTCTGGGGCGCCGGCGTCGCAGTGCCCGCGCCGGCGCTGCTCCCCGCCGCCGCTAGCGGAGTCGATGATCGTGCGTTCGTCCGTGTTGCGATCCGCGCCCGCGAGGTCCTCGTCATTCACGACTGGCTACTTTCACCAGATCGGCTGTGGGGGTAACGTTTTGGCGGTCGGCAATCCACTTCACGATGGCTGCGATCGCCTCATCGGCGGCCACGCCGTTGATCTGGGTACGGTCGGGAAACCTAAAGCTCACCGCGCCGGCACGGACGTCACGGTCACCGGCCAGCAGCATGAACGGCACCTTCTGGTTGGTATGGTGCACGATCTTTTTCGCCATCCGGTCATCGCTGGTGTCGACCTCGGCTCGCACACCGTGCGACTTCAGCTCCGCGGCTACATTTTCCAGATACGGTATGTGAGTGTCGGCGACCGGAATGCCGACCACCTGCACCGGCGCAAGCCACGCGGGAAACGCTCCGGCGTAATGCTCGGTGAGAATGCCGAAGAACCGCTCGATCGAGCCGAACAGCGCACGGTGGATCATCACCGGCCGTTGCCGGCTGCCATCGGCGGCGGTGTACTCTAGCTCGAAACGCTCCGGGGTGTTGAAGTCCAACTGGATGGTCGACATCTGCCAGTTGCGCCCCAGCGCGTCACGGGCCTGCACGGAAATCTTTGGGCCGTAGAACGCCGCGCCGCCCGGGTCGGACACCAGCTCCAGCCCGGACGCCTGCGCGACTTCCGCCAGCGTGGTGGTGGCCGCCTCCCAGACCGCCTCCGACCCGACAAACTTCTGCTCGTCCCTCGTGGAGAGCTCGAGATAAAAGTCGGTCAGCCCGTAGTCGCGGAGCAGCTCGAGCACGAACCGCAGCAGTGACGCCAGTTCGTCGCGCATCTGCTCGCGGGTGCAGAAAATGTGCGAGTCGTCCATGGTGAACCCGCGCGCCCTGGTCAATCCGTGCACCACCCCGGATTTTTCGTAGCGGTACACGGTGCCGAACTCGAAGAGCCGCAGCGGAAGCTCACGATAGGACCGCCCCCGGGCCCGAAAGATCAGGCAGTGCATCGGGCAGTTCATCGGCTTGAGGTAGTAGTCCTGCCCGGGTTTGCGCAGGCTCCCGTCGTCGTTGTATTCGGCATCGAGGTGCATCGGGGGGAACATCCCCTCGGCGTACCAGCTCAGGTGGCCGGAGGTGTCAAACAGCCGCGCCTTGGTGATGTGTGGCGTGCTGACGAATTCGTAGCCCGCCTCGATGTGCTTGCGCCGCGAGTACTCCTCCAGTTCGCGCCGGATGATGCCACCTTTCGGATGGAAAACCGGTAGGCCGGAACCAATTTCATCCGGGAAGCTGAACAGGTCCAGCTCCAGCCCCAGTTTGCGGTGGTCACGGCGCTGAGCTTCTTCGATCAGCTTCAGGTGATGCTCGAGCGCCTCCTGCGACTCCCACGCGGTGCCATAGATACGTTGCAGGCTGGGATTGCTCTGGTCACCCCGCCAGTAGGCGGCAGAGCTACGGGTGAGCTTGAAGGCCGGAATATAGCGGGTTGTGGGGATGTGCGGCCCGCGGCACAAGTCGCTCCAAACCCGTTCACGAGTACGGGGATCGAGGTTGTCATAAGCGGTGAGCTCGTCGCCGCCGACCTCCATGATCTCGGCGTCGCCGGACTTGTCGTCGACCAGTTGTAGCTTGTACGGCTCGTCGGCCAGCTCGGCGCGGGCCTGCTCTTTGGATTCATAAACCCGCCGGGAGAACAGCTGGCCCTCCTTGACGATCTGGCGCATCCGCTTTTCCAGCGTCGCCAAATCCTCCTCGGTGAACGGCTCCGCCACATCGAAGTCGTAGTAGAACCCGTCGGTGATCGGCGGACCGATCCCCAGTTTGGCTCCCGGGAACAGGTCTTGGACGGCTTGGGCCAGCACATGCGCACACGAGTGCCGGATGACGCTGCGGCCCTCCTCGGTGTTGGCGGCCACCGGGGCAACCTCGGTGTCCCGGTCTGGCACCCAGCTCAGGTCGCGCAACCTACCGTGGGCGTCGCGCACCACGACGACCGCGTCGGGCGCTCCCCGGCCCGGCAACCCCGCCGCCCGCACCGCCTCGGCCACGGTAGTGCCCGCGGGCACCCGGATTGGGGCGGCAGCGGCGGGTTGTGCGGGGGCACTCATCGGGTCGTCTCCAACGCGTTGGGGCATGTGGTCGGTGTCGTGGGCTGCGTCTTCCGGATCCGGGGGGACGCGCGCCAACCGTTGTCATGCTATCGGTGCCGGGCCTTCCCCGGCCCGGGTACCGTCGGCCGGCGGAACGAAGGCGAGGCCGTGCCGTCGGCACACTCACGGGCCATCCGCCGATCATGGTGCCGGGCCCGCGGGCGCGCGTTAGGCGTTCTGCTCTCCGATCGCGGCCAGCATCTCGGCCTCGTCGTCGGAGAGCGCGATCTCAGCGGCGGCGACGTTCTCCTCCAGATGCTCCACCTTGGAAGTTCCCGGAATCGGCAGCATCACCGGCGATCGCTTCAACAGCCACGCCAGGGCCATTTGGGCGGGAGTCGCAGCATGCTCGGCGGCAATCCGCTGCAACGGGCTGTCCGCCGCCGCGAGTGACCCGGCGGCCAGCGGGAACCACGGGATAAAGCCGATGCCCTGCTCTGCACAGACATTCAGCACCGGCTCGGCGCGGCGGTTGGTCAGGTGGTAGAGGTTTTGCACCGAGGCGATCGGCGCAATCTGCTGTGCGGCCCGAAGCTGCTCGACGGTGACCTCCGAGAGGCCGATGTGACGGATCTTGCCCTCTTCTTTGAACTTGAGGAACTCACCGACCTGGTCCGCCAGCGGGAAGTTGGGGTCGATGCGATGCAGCTGAAACAGGTCGATGGTGTCGACGCCCAGACGGCGCAGGCTCATCTCGACTTCTTGGCGCAGGTAGCTCGGATTGCCCAGCGGGATCCACACATCCGGCCCGGTCCGCAGCAGCCCCGCCTTGGTCGCGATCACCAAGCCCGGGTAGGGGTGCAATGCCTCCCGGATGATCTCCTCGGAGACGTAGGGGCCGTACGAGTCGGCGGTGTCGATGAAGTTGACGCCGAGGTCTACCGCCCGGCGCAACACCCGGACGGCCTCGTCGCGGTCGGCGGGCGGACCCCAGACACCCGGGCCGGTTAGGCGCATCGCGCCGAAGCCGAGCCGGTTGACCGTCAGGTCACCGCCGAGGGTTAACGTACCCGCCCCCTGGGCGATGCGATGCGCGCTCACGGCTACGACGGTACGCCAAGAGCGCATCGCTGGGGCACCCGACCCGGGTGCCCGCCTCCCCCGGCGCCGCCTCGCGGATTACCCAGTCCACCAAGCCACTTACCAAGCCACTTCCAGAACCGCTGGAGAACCTCAGGCGGATAGCAGCAGAGCCCCCGCCGTCAGCAGGGCGATCACCTTGATCACCTCCAGCCCGACGTAGACGTGGTGGCTGCGAGAGCGGCGGCTGCTCAGCCCGGCCAGCACCTTGTCGGAGCGGCGGTTCAACAGGGGCCGCACCGCCCCCAATTGGAGGGCCAGCGCGGCACCGGCCACGACGAACGCCGCCGTGACGCCCGGGGGCTGTGGCCGGGCCAGGCCGGCCAGCAGGATGACGAGGGCGAAACCAGCCTCCACGCTGTTGAGCGCGCGGAAAACCAGACGGCCGATGCCAAGCCCGATCTGCAGCGTCACGTTGGGTGCGCGGAACTTGAGCGGCGCCTCTAGAAACGAGATGGCCAGCACCATGCCCAGCCAGACAAAGGTGGTAGCCACCGCGACCGCCGATGCGGTGCTCATGCCGTGGCTCCCGGCACTCCCTGGAATCTGAGGTGCGCCACACACAGGTCGGGTTCGGCGAACGCGTCTAACCGATCGACCATGACCGGTGCCTTCCAGGTTTCCAGTGCTCCCTGCATGAGCCCCAGGTGAACCGGGCAGATCACGGTCCCGCGGGTTTCGGCGAGCTCGAGAAACGGGCAGTGCCGCAGGCCAATCCGGTTCTCCCCGTCGGCGTCGCGGCGCTCGGGAGCGAAACCGAGCTCGTCGAGGACGCCGATCAACCGATTGATCGAGCCCTCCACACCGATCCGTTTCGCGCGCCGGCCCGGTGATTCCAGCCGCCGGCCCCAGGCGCGGCCCGCGGCCAGCGCCTTGGCGCGTGGGTTCCGGTCGGCGGCAAACCCGTTCGCGAGGATCTCGGCGAGCAGCCGGTACCGGCGCGGCCCGCCGCGATCCATCTGCCTGATCGCCTGAAACATCAGCGCCGGGCGTCCCGGGCCTTGGCGATCGGGCTGCACCCGCTCCACCTGGCCCTGGCTGACCAGGGCGTCCAGATGGAAGCGGACGGTGTTGGGATGCACACCCAGCGCCCCGGCGATCGCGACGATGCTCATGGGCGTGCCGGCCGCCTTCAGCACGCGCAGCACCGCCTGACGACGGCCCGCAGGCTCCTCCGGTGACCTGGCGATAACGCTCACGCTCCCTCGGACTCGCTAACCTTCGGCAGGCTGGCCACCAACGGTGCGTCGACGCCTAGTGGGCCGATCTTGGCGGCTCCACCCGGTGACCCGAGCGGCGCGTCGCGGCCCGGCAGGGTCTCGTAGAAAAACGCCGCGTTGTCCGCCTGGTACGGCTGCAGCTCTTCCGGCAGGTCGTCCTCATAGTAGATCGCCTCGACGGGACACACCGGTTCGCAGGCCCCGCAATCCACGCACTCATCGGGGTGGATGTACAGCGAGCGAGCGCCCTCGTAAATGCAGTCCACCGGGCACTCCTCCACGCAGGCCCGATCCATCACGTCCACACAGGGCTTCCCGATCACGTACGTCATGCCAACGCAGTTTACACAACTCGATTTGTGAAAACTAGGAAGGCGAGGGTATCCTTTTTCCAAAACCATAGGAAGGCATCCGAATTGGCCGACACCGAGCTTGACGTCCGGCAGCTAGGCAAGCCGGACAAGCACCCGGCGATCTTCGCCAGCTATGCCGCCCTGGCGGTCGGCCAGTCCTTCGTGCTGGTCAACGATCACAACCCCAAGCACCTGCACGAGGAGTTCGAAGCCGGTCATGCCGGTAGCTACCGCTGGGAATACCTTGAAAGGGGACCTGCGGTCTGGCGGATCCGGATCACCAAGCTCGCCGCTACCCCACTCCCCCGGATCCTGGTGAATACCGCCGACGTCGCCGCGGTCGAGCCGGGCCTGCGGGGCGTGGTGTGGAAGCTCGACGTTTCGGACCGAGGCCTAGACTCGAACATCATTGCGCTGCCAGCCGGCGGTGGGATCGACATGCACGCCGGTGCCGAGGTCGACGTCTTGATCCATGTGCTGTCCGGCAGCGGACACCTTGCCACCGAACGGGGAGCAATCGACCTGATCCCCGGTGCGCTGCTGTGGTTGCCCCGACGGTCGCGCCGGCAGTTCAGCGCCGGCCGCGACGGGCTGCGCTACCTGACGGTGCACCAAAAGCGCGAGCTTTTGCCCCTGACTCCCGCGGTGCGCCGGGCGGGCCGATGATTGGTCGGCGACGGGCTCCGCGAGCGGCCTTGCCGGCCGCACGCCGCACCGATGACACCGTGCAAGGGCATTGGCTTTTGGCCCGCTTGGGCAAACGGGTGCTCCGTCCGGGGGGTCTCGAACTCACCCGCACCTTGCTGGCCCACGCCGGGGTAACCGGTGCCGACGTGCTCGAGCTGGCCCCGGGGCTGGGCCGCACGGCGGCCGAGATCCTGGCCCGCAAGCCCCGTTCGTATCTGGGGGCCGAGCAAGACCCCGACGCCGCGCGTTCAGTGCGCAGCATCGTCGCCGGACATGGCGATGTGCGGGTCACCGACGCAGCCGGCACCGGCCTGCCCGACGGCAGCACCGACGTCGTCATCGGCGAGGCGATGCTCACCATGCAGGGCGACCCGTCAAAGCACGCCATCGTCGCCGAGGCGGTGCGGGTGCTGCGCCCGCACGGTCGCTACGCCATCCACGAACTCGCGCTGACACCGGACACCATCCCCGATGCGGTCAAGGCCGACGTGCGGCAGTCGCTGGCCAGGGCGATCAAGGTCAACGCCCGCCCGCTGACAGTTGCCGAGTGGCGCCGGCTACTGGCAGATCACGGGCTGGTTGTCGACCACGTCGCGACCGCCCCGATGGCGCTGTTAGAACCGCGGCGGCTGGTCGCGGACGAAGGTCTTCTCGGTGCGCTGCGATTCGCCAAGAACCTGCTCACCCACCACGATGCCCGTCGGCGGATACTTCAGATGCACCGTACCTTCCGCGACCACCGGCAACGGCTCACCGCCGTTGCGATCATTGCCCACAAGCCCGGCGCGCCGGCTCGATGATTCGCCCCAGACCGTGAGCCGCACGCCGGCGAACGGCCGCGTGAGGGGGCCGGCTGACGCCTCACGGTCACTTGTCGGCGATCACTGTGACCACACACAGTTCGGGCTCGACGAACGGGTGGAGTTCGACCTGGGGCACCGGCTGCGGCGTCATCGTCGGGTCGCCTTCGGCTCCAGCATTATTGGCGAGCAGACCTTGCAGCAAGCCGCGGTGCAGCGCGCAGCCAACCTCCGGATAGGCGCGCGCCAACTCCCGTACCGGGCAGGCGTGCAGCCGAATGGTCCGCTGCATTTTACCGCCCGTCGACTTCGCGGCCGGGGTCAATTCAGGACAGAATCCCATGCGTTGAAGGAGCTCCGCGGTCATCGCCGCTCGGTGATCGAGGGTTGCACGCGCTGAGGAAGAATCAGCAACGCCTTGTCTCGCAACATCTTCCCACAGTGAACTCGCCGCAACCCGAGCGGCCCATCGCCACCCGGCCCGCTCAGCGCGTCGCCGGCGTGTTTCCAAGGTGTCACCCAGCTCCAGCGCAAGCATCTCAGCGAAACCCTGATAGTCAAGGCGTCCCTGCACAGCCACGTAGCCGGTGCGGGGACGGCCGACACCGGCCCGCCTCATGCGGGTCCGGGTGATAAATCCCTGATCGCATAGGGTGTCCAAGTGAAACCGCGCGGTAGACACGTGCAGCCCAAGCTGCGCCGCCAGCTGTGCCGCATCGACCGGACCGCCGTGTTCACGGACCAGTTCCAGCACTCGGTCGCGTTGCCGTGGCACGGGCTGCGGTCGCCGGTCTCCGTGCCTGGGCTGAACCGCCATCCCGATGTCCCCTCGTCGATCTACCGCTCATGACATTTAGCGGATATTATTCATCGATATTAGGCGATGTTAGCCGTTCGTCACTATAGGAGACGAACCGATGGGGTGCCATAGCCGACCGACCGGGTGCGACTGGCGCCGACAAGGCGCCGGCATAACAGCGGCGGCGAGCCGTACGATGAGAGCCTGAAGCGCGATGGCCGATGCAGCCGTTCACTCACATCCGGGCTCGACTGATCCCGCTCATAGCCGGGACAAGTGGGTGACGCCCCAAACGCCCCCGCTGGGGGCGCTTGAAGCCCGCCGGCCGTTTCCGGCCAGGCTGGGCCCCAAGGGCAACCTGATCTACACACTGGTGACCACCACCGATCACAAGATGATCGGCATCATGTACTGCGTCGCCTGCTTCGCGTTCTTTTTCATCGGGGGCTTGTTGGCACTACTGATGCGCGCGGAGTTGGCCGCACCGGGGCTGCAGTTCCTGTCCAACGAGCAGTACAACCAGCTGTTCACCATGCACGGCACCATCATGCTGCTGTTTTATGCCACCCCGATCGTGTTCGGGTTCGCCAACCTGGTGCTGCCGCTGCAGATCGGCGCCCCCGACGTGGCGTTCCCGCGGCTCAACGCGCTGTCGTTTTGGCTGTTCGTGTTCGGCGCGCTGATCGCCATCGCCGGATTCATCACCCCGGGCGGGGCCGCCGACTTCGGCTGGACCGCCTACACCCCGCTGTCCGACGCCGTGCATAACCCGGGCGTGGGTGCCGACCTGTGGATCATGGGACTCGCCGTCGGTGGTCTGGGCACCATCCTGGGGGCGGTCAACATGATCACCACGGTGGTGTGCCTGCGCGCGCCCGGGATGACGATGTTCCGGATGCCGATCTTCACCTGGAACATCTTGATCACCTCGATCATGGTGTTGATCGTGTTCCCGGTTCTTACCGCCGCGCTGTTCGGGCTGGCCGCTGATCGGCACCTGGGGGCTCACATCTACGACGCGACCAACGGCGGCCCGATCCTGTGGCAGCATCTGTTCTGGTACTTCGGCCACCCGGAGGTCTACATCGTGGCGCTTCCGTTCTTCGGCATCATCACCGAAGTTATCCCGGTGTTTAGCCGCAAACCACTCTTCGGCTACACCACCATGGTCTATGCCACCATGAGCATCGCCGGGCTGTCGACGGCGGTGTGGGCGCACCACATGTTCGCCACCGGCGCGGTGCTGCTGCCGTTCTTTTCGTTCATGTCGTATCTGATCGCGGTGCCCACCGGGATCAAGTTCTTCAACTGGATTGGCACCATGTGGAAGGGCCAGCTGACCTTCGAGACACCGATGCTGTTCTCGGTCGGCTTCGCGGTGACCTTCCTGCTGGGCGGTTTGACCGGGGTGCTGCTGGCCAGCCCGCCGCTGGACTTTCACGTCACCGACTCCTATTTCGTGGTCGCGCACTTTCACTACACGCTGTTTGGCACCATCGTGTTCGCCACCTTCGCCGGCATCTATTTCTGGTTTCCGAAGATGACCGGGCGGCTGCTGGACGAGCGGCTGGGCAAGCTGCATTTCTGGTTGACGTTGATCGGGTTTCACACCACGTTTTTGGTGCAGCACTGGCTCGGTGACATGGGCATGCCGCGCCGCTACGCCGACTATCTGCCCACCGACGGTTTCCAGCCGCTCAACGTGGTCGCCACCACCGGCGCGTTCATCCTCGGTGTCTCGATGCTGCCGTTCGTGTGGAACGTGTTCAAAAGCTGGCGCTACGGCGAGCCGGTGATTGTCGATGACCCGTGGGGTTACGGCAATTCGCTGGAGTGGGCGACCAGCTGCCCGCCGCCGCGGCACAACTTCACCGAGCTGCCCCGCATCCGCTCGGCGCGTCCGGCGTTCGAGTTGCACTACCCGCACATGGTCGAACGACTACGCGCCGAAGCGCACGTCGGCCGGTCCCGTCAGCCGCCCGGGCGGACAGCCTTGCGAGCGACGGTGACAACACCTGCGCACTGACCGGAGATGGGCGTGAAAAGCAGGGGAACCAACGTCCGCTATCGGTGACGGCAACCGGGCCCTTAACCGCAATCCGGAGGCAGGGACATGTCCGACTGGGTCGAAAAGCAGAGCCCCTACCCGGTTGCGGAGACACTGGATCGCCTGGAAAGCAGGCTCACCGAACGGGGCTTTACCGTGATGGCGCGGATCGATCACGCCGCCAATGCCGCTGCGATCGGCATGGATTTGCCCCCCACTCAGGTGCTGTTGTTCGGCAACCCCAGTTTAGGAACCCAACTGACAGGCCGAGCAGACCCTTGCCATTGATTTACCCTCCAAGGTTCTGGCGTGGCAAGACACTTCCGGCCGGGTCCGGATCGGCTACCGGGATCTGCGGGTGATCGCCGCGAAACACGTGGGTCTGGATAACGCCCGGGCGGCCATCGAGGAACTCGCGCGCACCATCGACGAGGTGACCGATGCGGCGGTCGCACCGTCGCCATCCCCCGAGACGTGACGCCCCCCGCAGTTAACTGCGGGGATTCCTCGTGCCGGCCGGCTGTCGCGATGGCCGCTCATGCGGCTAGCGCCGTGGGCCGGCCGGCGGTGGGGGTTCGCGCCGAGCGGCCCTGTCGCATCGCGGTTTTGGCTTGACGCCGGGCTTTGATGCGCGCCACGGACCTCCGCGAGGGGCGGCTGCCTGCGGCCTCGCCGCTTGCGTGCTTGCGCACCACGGCTGGACCTCGGCGGCTCGTCGACGTCCTGACGATGCCCCCAGCCAATATTGGCTGCCTGCAAGTCCAGCCGGTCGAGACCATCGACCGCGGTGTGGACGTGTCGTCCCAGGTAGGCCGACAACAGGTCCCGATCGTCAGTGATGCCGCACTCACAGCGATGCACCCGTTGCGAAAGCGGCTTTTCTGGCGGTTCCCGCACAAACAGGTTTGCGACAAGGCAGTGGTGTATGGGCTGTACTCGAAGAGCCGTTGGCCGCCGGCGCTTTCAGCCGTGCGGCGCATCACTCCACCAGCAACCCCGGTGCCCGGTCGCGCGCACTGCGCGGGAAGTTCTTCTGCCACGACAGGTAACCCACGCGTTCACATACGATATCGGCGCTGTGGCCCAACAACCGGTTGCTCAGCGCCCCATGCAACGTGGCACGGTGGGCAGCCAGGCCGCGATGCGACTCGCCCACCCGTGCCGCGGCCCGCCGCGCCGCCGCCGAGCGCTGCCGCCAGTCGCAGCGGCCTGTCGAATGGCCGCCGCGGGTGAAGCAGCCCGGTGAGCCGGCGCGGTGTACGACACCGTGCCCTTACCGACCCGGTGGCGGCGGGGCGGGCGCCCAGCACACACCACCTGCATGCGGTAGGTATCACGACCGTCGATCACGGTGCGCGCGACCCGGGTCGCCGACACTTTCCCGGCCGCGATCAACGCCTCGATCTCGGCGAGCTCGCTGTGCCGCTCTTCACCGCGGCGACCCGACATCGCTGCCGGGCTACGCCCGGCAAAACACGAGGTGGGCGCACCCCGCCATAGCCATAAATGGCGAGGCTTGCGCCCAATAATTCGAGTCACGTTGCCGGGCCGCCCGTCCCAGTCGAGACCGGCAACCCAGCCACTCGCCTCGGCGGCTCGAGGCTGGCGTCATTAGCCTCGTTAGAGGGTTTGATGGCGTCCGAAGAACTTGTGGTCTTCACTGTATCCGCCGTGCCCACTGCCGATTTCGGAATAGTGGGCAAGGAACTCGATCCCTTTGATCCACTTGACTTGTTTGAACCCGTGCTGGAGTTCGTTGCGCAACCGCAATGGTGCCCCGTGGCCGTAGCTCAAGGGTTCGTCGTTCATGTTGTAGGCCAGCATGGTCAGGTGGTGGCTCATCTGTTTGATGGGGTGCACGTTGTAGTAGATGCCGCCGGTGGCGCCGAGCCCCATGGAATAGAACGCGACCCATTTGGCCTCCGGCAGCGGTTTGACGATGTCCATGATCGTCTGCATCGAGACCCCACCCCATTTCGCCACACCCGACCATGCCTGGATGCAGAAATGCTGGGTGATCTGCTCGTGATAGGGCAGCGCTTTTAGTTCGGCAAGCGAGAACTCGGTCGGGTTTTCCACCAGGCCGTAGACCCGCAGCCGCCAATCACGAAAGTCGTTCTTTTCCAGCTCTTTGTACTCGACGCTGTCGGGCAGGCGGCCGTTGTGCCAGAAGTAGGGCGAGATGTCCTTTTCGGTGAAGGCGCCCGGCTCGGGGTTGAGGTGTTCCAGGAGGCGCTGCACGGGCCCGATCAGCGCGTCACCCACCCGCTGCACCACCCGGGGGTGCCGGATCGTGAACGGGGTGGCCGCCACCCAACCCACGGCCGTCACCACCATGGCCAGCGAAAAAACCCCGAATCCCACCCAGCCGTTGTCGTCGCGGGCGGCGAACATGTGGTTGAGGTTGCGCAGCGCGCTGGTCGCGAACACCAGTGTGACGTGCACGATGATGAAGAAGATGAAATAGACCAGCACCAAAAAGTGCAGCGAGCGTGCATGCTGGATGCTCAGCCGCTTGCTGATCACGGTGAGGCGCATCGACAGCGCCGGGGACATTCCCAGCCCGGTGATCAGCGCCGCCGGCGCCGCGATGAAGATCGTGGTGAAATACACCAGCAACTGCAAGCCGTTGTAGGCGACCCATCCGTTATCCGTTGGCCAGTCCAGCGACAGGTACTGAATCGCCACCGACGCCGCGTTGGGGAAAACGTCCCAGCTGGTGGGCACCACATGGCGCCACTGGCCGGTGGCGAAGAGCAACACGTAGAACACCAGCCCGTTGAGCAGCCACAGCACATCGGCACCCAAATGCCACCAGCGGGCCAGCCCGATGGAGTGCCGGAATCCGGGCAGGCCGAATTGCGGAGGCAGCGCGACCGTGTCGTCGTTGGCGGTCCAGTAACCCTCCGGCACGGGCGGGCCCACCCGCAGCCACTCGTCCTTGCCCGGGGTGCAGTTGCGGCTGAAGTACAGCCGCGGGTGATCGCAGAGGATCTGAATCCCGGAGCGGATGATAAACACCATCAAAAACAGGTTGAAAAAATGCGTCCACCCCTCCCAGGGGTGGATGCCCGCCGGAACACCACGCGTGTCGGTGCCCGGGTAGCGCTGGATAAACGCCTGCACCGCAGGCATGTTGTGCAGGCCCTTGCCGATCGCGACGGCCGCGACCAGCAACGCGTAACCGATCGGGATCAGCCACAGCAGGTTAAACCACTTGTCGCGGCCCACCCGCAGCTTGGGCGCGCTGGCCCGTCGGGAAAGATCAAAGCCGCCACCGTAGGTCTGCAAATCGATGTGATCATCGGCGGGGTGGATCTCTTCGCTATAGGACTCCAGCTCCACCTCCACGAGCTCCGCGTCGCCGTGCAGTGCGGGCTGTGCCGAGACGTCAACGGTTCCCGGCCAATTGACCTGCTGAATCTCCTCGGTGTGTTCGCTTTCCTGGCGTTTCACGCGCATCTCCCTACAACGCCCGGCGCGCCGGCGAGCCGGCGCGCGGATATCACGAGTGTGTCCTCTCCCTGACGGCCATCCCGCTGGGGCTCGGCGACCTCCCGCGACCATCGCCGGATAATATTAATGGATAATATCCGTCAAATATGGCAAGCGGAAGGCCCGCCGGCGATGTCGCCCGCAGCCAGCGAAGGCGGCTAATTCCGCTATCAGCGCGCCGGAGACGATGCGCGCCACGACGTAATAGCCCAGCCCGACGCTTTGCCCGTTGACGAAATGAGCCAGGGAGCCGATCGCTTCGGTCCGCCGGGCCTGGCGATGACCACGCTGCGACCCCGGCCAAGTCCGTGAGCGCCAGCTCGCGGGGTCAGTGCCGGACCAGAACCGGCGATGATGAACCGGCGGTGAGTGATTCCCACGGCGAGAAGCCGGGCACTGTTGGTTATCAAGAGCGGTTATCATGCGCGCCTTCCGGCCCGGCGCCGCGCCGGGTAGTCTGTAGCCCGACATCGGTGCCGCAGCGCTGCCCCTTCGGTGGCGTTCGGCTCACGCTTTCGCGCCATGGAACGGAGCAGCCGTCATGTCAAGTCCTTCCACGTTCGTCATCGTCGGCGGCGGCCTGGCCGGTGCTAAAGCGGCAGAAGCCCTGCGCAACAATGACTTCGACGGCCAAATCGTCCTCTTCAGCGAGGAGGAGCAGCTGCCCTATGAGCGGCCTGTGCTGTCCAAGGAATTCCTCGCCGGTAAGAAGACGCTCGCCGATATCACCGTGCACGACGCTGACTGGTATCGCCAGCATGATGTCGATCTGCGGCTCGGTGTGCGCGTCGAGTCCGTGGATCCATCCACGCACATAGTCGGCCTCGCCGACGACACGACCGTCCGCTATGACAAGCTGCTGCTGGCCACCGGCTCTCGGCCCCGGCGCCCGCCGATACCAGGAGCCGACGCCGAAAAAGTCCATTATCTGCGGACAATCGGCGATGCGTCATCGCTGGATTCTGCGCTGACCCAGGGCTCTTCGCTCGCAGTGGTTGGCGCCGGCTGGATCGGGCTCGAGGTTGCCGCCAGCGCCCGGCAGCGCGGTGTCGCCGTGAGCGTGGTCGAGCAGGCCAAACTGCCGCTTTTGGCCGCGCTCGGCGAAGAGCTCGGCGAGGTGTTTGCCGAACTGCACCGCGGGCACGACGTTGACCTGCGGCTGCAGGCACAGGTCGCCGAGATCAGCACCACCAACGGCAAAGCCACCGGCCTTCGACTCACCGACGGATCGCAGATCAGCGCCGACGCGGTGCTGGTGGCGGTGGGCGCACAACCCAACATCGAACTCGCCCGGCAGGCAGGGCTGGCGATTGGCGACGGCGGTGTACTGGTCGACGCGTCGCTTGCGACCAGCGATCCCGACATCTACGCGGTCGGCGATATCGCAGCAGCCCAGCACCCACTGCTGCGCACCCGGATTCGCACCGAACACTGGGCTAACGCGCTCAAACAGCCCGCGGTAGCGGCGGCCGGAATGCTTGGCAAGCCAGCCGAATACAGTGAACTTCCCTATTTTTTCACCGATCAGTACGACCTCGGCATGGAATACGTCGGCCACGCACCCAGCTACCGGCGGGTGGTATTCCGTGGCGACGTCGCCGCCCGCGAGTTCATCGCGTTCTGGCTCGACGCCGACGATCGGGTGCTGGCCGGGATGAACGTCAATATCTGGGACGTCATCGATGACGTGAAAAGCCTGATCCGCGGGCAAAACCCGATCGACCCCGACCGGCTGGCCGACCCGAACACCTCGCTGAATGAGCTGATCAGCTGACGGGTCACCGGCCGATACCCGTGCCGATACCCGCAAGAGCGAAGAACTCGTTTCGGCACCGAGCATCGGTGCGCAAGCTGCCGAGCATGGCCGAGGTGAGTGTGGTCGAGCCGGTCGCCTCGATGCCGCGCAACGTCATACACGTGTGTTCGGCGCGGATCACAACACCGACTGCGCGCGGATGAAGGTGCTCGGTGAGCCAGTCGGCAATCTGTTTGGTCAAACGCTCCTGCACCTGAGGGCGGCAGGCGAAATGCTCGACGACCCGGGCGAGTTTCGATAGCCCGAGGATGCGATCGCCGGGAAGATACCCGACACAAGCGGTCCCGGTAAACGGCAGCATATGGTGCTCACAGAGCGAGCGAAGCGGGATATCGCGCGCCAACACCAGTTCGTCGTAACCCTCGTCGTTGGGGAAGGTAGTGGCCTCAAACGGTTCGGCGGTGACCAGTTCGGCATAGGCCGACGCCATGCGCCGTGGGGTAGCACGTAAGTGCTCGCGATCCACCGGCACACCGAGCGCGCGAAGGAACTCCGCCGCCTGCTCGGCGGCGGAGAGGTTCGGGACCGCGAACTCGGCGTGCCTTAGCGCCAGATGGGAAGTGTTGTGGTTATTCCTTTGCTCCAGCGTGGTCACGTGTTATCGCTGTCCGCGCGGCGCCCCGGAAAGCCCTGGGCGGTCGTAGACCACGCTGAGCCAAGCCAGCGCCAGCGCTGCGATCAAGAGACCGAAGTCACGCAGCGCGATGTCATAACAGCACGGGTATGTCAGTAAATTGACGATGATGGCCGCCAGCCACGCGGCGACCGCGTAGGCCGCATAGCGCGGTTTGACCGCCACCGCGATACCGGCGACGATCTCGATGGCGCCGACGATGTACATCACCGCCTGCGCGGTCAACCCGGCGCCTTTGGCGAGATCGACGATCCATGGAGCCAGGGCTTCCGGCCACTGGGGGTAGAGAACTTTCATGAAACTTGTCGAGGCCCATCCAGATCGGCAGCACCACAAAACCGATGCGCAAGAGCCAGAACGCGGCGTAGGCGGGGTCGCGGCGGATGCGCTGCCAGATGTCGGCGGCATCGCGTGTTCGGGCGACGGTCATCGTGCCTCCTCTAACACTAATATCTATATGTGTTAGACTGCGACGCGCAAGCCCACTTGTCAACGGCGATCGGCATTACATTGAGAGAGTGAAGATCGGTGCTGGTGCTGACCTTGACGCCGTGGCCCGGCTGAGCAGTTTGGCCGACCCGCTGCGGCGCCGGCTGTATGAATACGTTGCATCCTGTGACGAACCGGTGGCCCGCGATGACGCGGCGGCCGCGGCCGGCATCAGCCACAAACTTGCCGCCTATCACCTCGACAAACTGGCTGACGCGGGGATTCTCACCGTCAGTTATGCCCGACCGGCTGGTCGGTCGGGCCCCGGGGCGGGACGCCCCGCCAAGCGGTACCTGCGCGCGCAACAGGAGCTGTGGGCCGGCGTGCCGCCGCGCAATTACGGGCTGCTGGCCGAGCTTCTTGCCAACGCGATAGCCGTCGGCGACTCGGACTCGATGCGCGCCGCGGTGGCAGCCGCGGCGCAGCGGGCCGGGCGGGCCACCAGGGCAGGCCGGGGGGTGCTCTCCGCGCTGCGCGAGTGTGGGTATGAGCCCGTCGAAACATCTGGAGGCGGTATCGAATTGCGCAACTGTCCGTTCGATCGGCTCGCACGCGAACACACCGAGTTGGTCTGCGGGCTCAACCTGCAGCTCATCCGGGGGGTACTCGAAGCCGTCGGCGATCGGCCCGACCGGGCGGCCCTGGCGCCTCGCAACGGTCGCTGCTGTGTCGTGGTGCGCGCCCCCGAGCACCCTCGGAGCAAACCGTCACGCGGCGCGGCCAAGGCGCGCGGGTCGGGTGGCTGAGCACCCACGGCCGATTCGGGAAGGTGAATCTCGCACATGAAGAAGTTCTCTCTCACGGCTTTGGCTCGAGAGCAGCTGGATCGGGCCGCAACCGAACGTAGCGGGCGCAGCGCGTCCACGGTCTTCGGCGGCCATGAGCAAGTCCTGCGCCAGACCGTCATCGCCCTGCGCGAAGGACATGCGCGTACCGATCACGACAATCCGGGTGAGGCGACCTTGCAGGTGCTGACCGGTCGTGTTCGCCTCACCGCCGGCGACATCGAATGGATCGCCAGAGCGGGAGACCTCCTGGTGATTCCTAACGCCAAACACCGTCTCGACGCCTTCGAGGACTCAGCCATCCTGCTGACCGTGGCCAAACGGCCATAGGCAATAGGGCCAACGTGGGAATCCCGAGGCTGCCGGCGCATGACGGCGATCTCACCCGCCGGCCGACAGCCGTGGGCAGCTGCGGCGCGTGGCACGCTTGCCGTCGACGGCACCACCGACCGGATCCATCGCCTGGACCGCATCGAGGGCTCCGAACGGTTACCGTACAGCCTGAAGATCCTGCTGGAGAACCTGCTGCGCAACGAGGACGGTCGGCTGGTCACCGGCGAACAGATTCGCGCACTGGCGGCCTGGGATCCGATGGCCGCGCGGCCGCGAGATCGCATCCACCCCGGCCCGGGTGCTGATGCAAGACGTCACCGGGGTTCCGCGCGTGGTGGACCTGGTTGCGATGGGTGACGCCATTGGTCAACTCGGTGGTGACACACAGCGAATCAATCCGCGCTGTCTCACCGAGTTGGTGATCGACCATTCGGTGATCGGGGATGTTTTCGGGCGCCCGGACGCGTTTTGGATCAACGCCGAGCTGGAGTTCAAGCGCAACGGCGAGCGCTACCAGCTGCTGCGGCGGGCCCAGCAGGCGTTCGCCGACTTCAGTGTGGTGCCGCCGGACACCGGCATCTGCCACCAGGTGAATTTGGAATGCCCGGCCCGGGTCGTGTTCACCCATGACGGACCGGGGGACGCTGGCCTACCCGGACACCCTGGTGGGCACCGATTCGCATAGCCCGATGGGTCAACGGGCTGGGGGTGCCGCGCCAACACCTCAAAAACCTCCCTGGCCCCGGGCTCCCGTGTCGTCACTGACTACTACGAAAAAGCCGGCCTGACACCGTATCTGGATAAGCTACCCGGAGACCAAGATGAACTTCCTGGCCTCCCCACCCCTGGTCGTCGCCTACGCGCTCGCCGGGACCCTGCACACCAATCTGCTGTCCGACCCGCCGGGTGTCGCCGGCACCGGCGAGCCGGTCTATCTGCGCGACATCTGGCCCACGACCGCCGAGATCACCGACGTCATCGACTCGTACCTCAAAGCCGGCATGCTCACCAAGGACTACGCCGGCGTGTTCAGCGGCGACGAGCGCTGGCGTTCACTGCCAATACCTAAAAGTGCTACCTTCCAATGGGATCCGGTATCAACGTATGTGGTCAAACCACCCTACTTCGACGGCATGAGCCGTCAGCCCGAGCCGGTCACCGATATCGTCGGCGCCCGCGTGCCGGCCACGCTGGGCGACTCGGTGACCACCGACCACATCAGCCCGGCGGGATATCCAGCACAGCTGACTCCCCTGCCGGAAAGTACCTGTTGGAACACGGTATTGAGCGCAAGGATTTCAATTCCTATGGGTCGCGGCGCGGTAATCACGAGGTGATGATCCGCGGCACCTTTGCCAACATCCGGCTGCGCAACCAGCTCGCGCCCGACACGAAGGCGGGTGGACACGCGACTTCACCGAGCCGCTCGGCCCGATCGTGACAATCCACGACGCGGCGGCGCACTACAGCCGGGCCGGCACGCCGCTGGTGATTCTCGCCGGCAAAGAATACGGCTCCGGATCCTCCCGCGACTGGGCCGCCAAAGGTACTGCCCTGCCCGGGATACGCGCGGTGATCGCCGAATCCCATGAGCGCATGCACCGCTCGAACCTGGTCGACATGGGGGTGCCGCCGCTGCAATTCCCCGGCGGCCAAAGCGCCGATACCCTTGGGCTGACCGGCGAAGAGACCTTTCACATCACCGGTGTCAGCGCCCTGAACGACTCGGTACCGCACACCGCGCATGTGCGCGCCGGAGACGTGGAGTTCGACGCGGTGGGGCGTATCGACACCCCGGGCGAAGCCGATTACTACCGCCACGGCGGAATCATGCCGTATGTGCTGCGCACAGTGCTCGAAAAGCCCTGGGGTGTCGCGTCACTTCCGCTCATCGCCTTCCCAACCCCAGGCGCGGTGCGGTATATTTCTCCAACAATGCTTGTGCAAAACAGCTTGTGCCGAACATGATGGCGAGGGGCCATTCACCGCGAGCCGGCTAACGACACTGCGAAGAAACCCAGATAAGGAGAAGTCTCATGGCCGAGGGGATGTATCACCCCACCACTCCGGAGGTTCATCAACGCCGCAAGGAACTCGCCCCGCACACCCACGACGCGTTCGAGGCGTTCAGCCGCTCGGTGTTCGCCGAGGGCGCCCTACCGGAGAAGACCAAACAACTCATCGCCGTCGCCGTTGCTCATACCACCCAATGCCCGTACTGCATTCGGGGGCACACCCGCCTCGCCCGCCGCAAAGGAAATAGCGACCAAGAGATCATGGAGGCCATCTGGGTCGCCTCCGAGATGCGCGCCGGAGCCGCCTACGCCCACGCCACACTGGCCTTAGAAGAACTTGCTGAATAACCCAGCGGGCCGCGCATGACAAGCCGACACCCTGCTCCCGCCGGCCCTTCGAATGGAATTCGTGCTTTCTCAAAACGCTTTATAACAACCATGGTCAGCTCTGGCGGCAGAGCCCCCTTCGCCGCACGAAGCGAAAGGAGTTGGGAAGTGCCCGACCGAGCCCACCGAGCCCTATCCGCCATCCTGGAACAGGAGCATCGCGACATCGACAATGGGATAGAGGCTTTCGTTCGGAAGCTCGACGGCGACACCGTCGCGCCGCAGGGGCTGGTTGGGGCACTGGAGGCGTTGCGTCGTCATATCTACCTCGAAGAGGTCTTCCTGTTTCCGCCGATCCGCGAGGCCGGCATGGTGATGCCGATCTTTGTGATGCTGCGCGAGCACGGCGAACTATGGCAGACCATGGATATCCTCGACGATCTGCTCGCTGACGGGGCCGACGGCGAACGGTTGCGGGATGCTTGCCATCGGCTGCTGGACCAGCTTTATCAGCACAACTCGAAAGAAGAGCCGGTCATCTATCCCCACGCCGATACCGTTGTGCCGGCGCCCACGCGCGAGGAATTGGCCCGCTTCCTCGAAACCGGCCGCATCCCCGACGGCTGGGTGTGCCAGCAGGCAGGCTGAGACGTCCTGGTGCCGGCTGCCCCGGCCGCTCAACCGAGCCTGGCATCGACGCTGACGTGCGCACCCGCGAATAACCGCGACACCGGACACAACGCGGCGGCCTGATCCACCGCGGCGGCGAACCCCGCATCGTCGAGACCCGCCACCTGGGCTCTGACGGTCAGCCGGGACGTGGTGATCGTCGGCAGGCCGTCGACCTCGGCCAGGGTCACCGTGGAGGTAACCGCCATCCGCTGCGGGGGCGTATTGTTCTCACCTAACTTCAGCGCCAACGCCATTGCGAAGCACGACGAATGCGCCGCCGCCAACAGCTCCTCCGGGCTGGTCTTTCCGCCGGGTTCTTCGGTCCGGGCGGCCCAGGTCACCTCCAGGCCATCCAGCGCGCCACTGCTCCCCTCCGACAGCTTGCCCAAGCCCGAGCCCAGGGTGCCCTCCCAGGTGACCTTCATGGTCCGCTCCGCGATGCTCATCATCGTCTCCTCGTTAACGCTCTTCGGGCGCGCCAACCGGATGGCACTGCTCCAAATATAACATTTATACAATGTTAATTGTATAAATGTTTCCATCGCCGGTTCCTGGAGCCGGAAAAGGTCATGCGCGGGTAAGAGCCTGGCAGCCGTTCGCCAGCCAGGGAATTACGAGGAATTACGATCATGGACATGGGCACGGCGGGCAATCCCGATGATCGCCATGAGTCGTGGGTGCGGGCCCACGGCGACGATGTGATGGCGGCCGTCGGGCGGGGAGCGGCCCGGTGAAGGTGAAGGAGATTATGACCACCCCGGTGGTGACCGTCGCAGCGGACACACCCCCGCCCGTGGTGGCCGCGGTCTTGCGGGAGCACGGAATCAGCGGCGTGCCGGTGGTGGACGCCTTCGGTGCGGTGGTCGGGCTGCTGAGCGAATACGACCTGCTCGCCCGCCGGGGCGCCACCGCCGCCGAGGTGATGTCCTCGACGGTGATCAGCGTCACCGAGGACACCGACGTCGACGATGTGCGGCACCTGCTCGTCGAACGGCGGATCCATCGAGTTCCGGTGCTGGCCGGGACCCGCCTCATCGGCATCGTCAGCCGCGGCGACGTGGTGGCGCTGCTGGTCCCGGAATGGGTCTGCCAGGTCTGCGGGGAGGCGGCGCGCGGCCCGCAGCCGCCGCGGTCCTGCCCCAAATGCGGCGCCGGAAGCGAGCGGTTCACGCTCCACGAGCCCTCTCCCGGGAGTTAGCCGCGCGGGCCGAACAGTAGGAGACATGCGCATGGTCGAGACTTCACCAACAGCGGCGAGCTCAGCGGCCAGGACCGGTGAGCACTCGCTGCGCGAAGAACCGGCGGTGCTGCGGGGGTACTACCGGCAGATGATGCTGGTCCGCGTCTTTGAGCAGCGCGCCGCGGAGATGTACACCAAAGCCAAGATTGGCGGGTACTGCCACCTCAATCTCGGCGAGGAAGCCACCGTCGTCGGGCTGATGGCGGCGCTGCGGCCCACCGATTACCTGTTCGCGACCTATCGCGATCACGGCTATGCCCTGGCCCGCGGCGCCGAACCCGCCCGCGTCATGGCCGAGCTCTTCGGGCGTGCCACCGGTCTGTCCGGCGGGCGGGGAGGTTCCATGCACCTGTTCGACGCGGCCCACCGGCTGCTGGGCGGCTACGCCATCGTCGGCGGCCAGATTCCGCCGGCCACCGGGGCCGCGCTCGCACTGGCCTACCACAATGACCCGGGCCCGGATTGCGACGCCGTGATGTGCTTGCTCGGCGACGGCGCGACCAATATCGGCGCCTTTCACGAGTGCCTCAACCTCGCCGCCGTGTGGCGACTGCCCATCGTGTACGTCGTTGTCAACAACGGCCTGGGCATGGGCACGCCGGTCGAGGCCGCCTCCGCTGAGCCGGAGCTGTACAAGCGCGGCTGCTCCTACCGCATTCCCGGGCAGCGCGTAGACGGCAACGACGTGCTGGCCGTGCGGGACGCCGCCCGCGGGGCGCTGGATCGCGCCCGCGCCGAGCACCAGCCGATGCTGCTGGAAGCCGTCAGCGAACGGCTGCGCGGGCACTCGGTGGTTGACCCGGACCGCTACCGCAGCGAGGAAGACAAACAGCGGCTGCGCGCCGCCGACCCGGTGCCGGCGTTTCGGGCGCGGCTCATCGACGCCGGTGTGCTCGACGCCGACAGCGCAGCGGCAATCGACGCCGAGGTCGAGCAGACCGTCGCCCAGGCCATCGACGACGCCGACCGCGCCCCGGCGCCCGCGGTGGAATCGCTGTTCGACGGCCTGTACGCCACCCCGGTGGCCAACCTCTACCGCGGCCGGCCCGGCGACCCGGTGGTGCCCGCATGACGCTGATCAGCTACCGCCAGGCGCTGCACGACACGCTGCGCGCGGAGTTGCTGCGCGACGAGAACGTGCTGCTCATCGGCGAGGAAATCGGCGTCTTCGAGGGCTCCTACAAGATCACCGCCGGGCTGCTGGCCGAGTTTGGCCCGCGCCGGGTGCGCGACACCCCCATCTGTGAGGAGGGCTTCGTCGGCGCGGCGATCGGCGCGGCCATGCTGGGTCTGCGCCCGGTCGTGGAGATCATGACGATCAACTTCAGCCTGCTGGCCATCGACCAGATCGTCAACCACGCCGCGAAGATGCACGCGATGTTCGCCGGGCAAACGCGGGTACCGCTGGTGATCCGCACCCCCGGCGGTGGCGGCCAGCAGTTGGCCGCCACCCACTCGCAGAACCTGGAAGTCTGGTATGCCCACGTGCCGGGATTGAAGGTGGTCGCGCCGGCCACCCCAGCCGATGCCAAGGGCCTGCTGACCGCGGCCATCCGCGACGATGACCCGGTGCTCGTGGTGGAGAACCTCGCGTTGTACAACACCACCGGTGAGGTGCCCGACGGCGAGCACGTGGTCGATATCGGTACCGCCGCGGTGATGAAACCCGGTACCGACATCACCGTCGTCGCCTATTCCCGCGCCGCCGTCGTCGCCCTGGGTGTGGCCGAGCGGCTCCAGGCCGACGGCATCTCGGTGGAGGTGATCGACCTGCGCAGCCTGCGCCCGCTGGACCGGGCCACCATCTGCGCCTCGGTGCGCAAGACCAGCCGGGCCGTGGTGCTCGAAGACGATTGGCTGTCTTACGGTGTGGGCGCGGAGGTCGCCGCCACCATCGCCGAGGGCGCCTTTGACTATTTGGATGCCCCGATCCGGCGCGTCGCGGCTGCCGAAGTTCCGCTGCCCTATGCCAAACCGCTGGAATTGGCCGCCTTGCCCGACGCCGCCGCGCTGACCCGCGTCATCCACGAAACCCTTGACGCCAGCGGGTTTTCCGCCCCGGAGGTAACCCATGCCTGAGGTGCTGATGCCCCGTTTGTCGGACACCATGCAAGAGGGAGTCATCGGCAGCTGGCTCAAACACCAAGGCGACCCGGTGCACAAGGGCGACGTGCTAGCCGAGATCGAAACCGACAAGGCCACCATGGAGCTGGAGGCCTACGACGAGGGAATCCTCACCCGGATCCTGGTGGCTGAAGGCACCACCGTGCCGATCGGCACCCCCATCGCGGTGATCGACTCGACCATGGGCGCGCCCGGGGCCGCCGCCGAAACCCCATCGGCCCCCGCCGCACCGGGCGCACCCACCGCACCGCGATCGGCCCCGCCCGCCGCGCCCCCGCCGGGCCCCGCACCCGCCGACACGGCGGTGCGCGCGACCCCGCTGGTGCGCCGGCTGGCCCGCGAGCACGGGATCGACCTGGCCACCATCACTGGCAGCGGCCCCGAGGGGCGGATCATCCGTGCCGATATCGACAAGGCGATCGCCGCGGCGTCCGCCGCTCAGCCGGCAGCCCGGCCAGCGCCCGTGACACCGCCGGCCCAGGCGGGCCCGGACACCGAGGAGATTCCGTTGACCCGGGTGCGCCGGCTCACCGCCCAGCGCCTTGCCGAAAGCGCCCGCCAGGCACCGCACTTCTATCTCACCCGCGTCGTGCATGCCGACGCTTTGCTGGCCTTTCGCTCCCAGATCAACGCCGAGCTGGCGGCCACGGGCATCAAGGTCAGCGTCACCGACCTGCTGGTCAAAGCGTGCGCTCAGGCGCTCATCACGCATCCCGAGGTCAACTCCTCCTGGGGCGAGACCCGGCTGCTGCGCCATCGCCGCGTCCACATCGGTGTGGCCGTCGCCGTGGCCGACGGGCTGATTGTCCCGGTTCTGCATGACGCCGACCGCAAGACCCTCTCCCAGCTCAGCCGCGAGGCCCACGCGCTGGCGGAACGCGCCCGCAGCGGCCGGCTTTCGCTCGAGGAGATCAGCGGCGCGACCTTCACCATCAGCAACCTCGGCATGTACGGTGTCGACCAGTTCACCGCCGTCATCAATCCGCCGCAGGCGGCCATCCTGGCGGTGGGCGCGGCGACCGAGAGTCCCATCGTCCGCGACGGCCGGTTGACCGTAGGCACCACCCTGGCGCTTACCCTGGCCATCGACCATCGCGTCCTCGACGGCGCCACCGGCGCGCAGTTTCTCGCCGATCTGACCACGCTGCTGCAGCACCCCACCCGCATCGTGTTGTGAGCGCTGCGGTAGGCGGCCGAGCATCCGCGCATCCCCCCACCCGCGCCACCGGCCGTCAATCCTGCACCCGCAGCACCTCGTCGAGTGGCCGCCGCGGCGTTGGGGGCGGCGGCTCTTCGGTGGCGGGCGCCACGCCCACGCGGATGAAGATTTGGGGCATGGTGTCGCGCCCCAGGCACGCCTCGATCATCTCCCGGGTGACCTGCAGCTCGGTGATGTGGGTTACCGGGCAGGTGGCCAGGCCGGCCATTGTGCATTCCAGCAGAACGCCGGAGAGGGCTTCTCCGGTGGCCAATGCGGCGGCGCGGCTGTCCTCGCCGGTGGATAGCAGCAGAATCGTCGAGTTGTCTTCCGCGACTTCGGTGCGCCTCTCGGCATGGTGCGCCACCGGGAACTCCCGCCGCACGTCAACCCGCTCACCCTCGGCCGCCGACACCAGCGAACTGTACGGGATGCCCTCTGATGCTTCGAAAGGCGCTGTCCACCAGGAAAGTTCGTTATGATAGGTGGAGTCATAAAGGCGCAGCGAATCGGCGAGGCGGGAGGCGTCCGCCAGGCACGAGCGCATGTCCTCGGGCAGCACGTCTAACTGCACGGTATCGCCGTCGACGGCCGTGCGCAGCAGCGGCTCGAGCGCTTGCCAGTCGCTGGGTGCCATGAACGGCAACCGGTCGGTGCGACGCATTAAAATCGCGTCGGCGCGGTGGCGCTGCGCGGCGGTCACAGGCCGCGCCGGAATGAAGCGAACCGACGCCAGATGATTCGGATCCGTGGGATCCGGGAACCGGTCGATCTGTGCCTGCCAGCCGGATGCGGCCATCGCCACCCGAAGGTGATCCAGCGCCGCGCCGCAACCGATCACCGCCTGCCGGCCCGACCCGTCGGAGGTCATCACCCGGCTCGGGTCCAAAAGCAGGTGGACCGCGGCGCCCGCCAGGACCCACAGCCACGGCTGGGCGTTATAATGCGACGGCGCGCGGCAGGCCAACCGCACCCCATCTTTGATGACGTCAATCGCCGGGCTCGTGGCAGCCATCTGGACCTCCGATTCTCGCCTGCCGTAAGTTTCCTCCGAAACCGGCCGCGGCGGCAGGGCAATTGGTCCTCGGCGCAATGCCATTGGGCCCTGTTCGGCTGAGGGCCCGACTACGGCTCAACGACGTTCGATTATCGCACCGGCGATGTCGTGTAACACTTCGGGGTGTCTCAAAAACGGGGTGATGATGTCGACCGGCAGCGGAAACACCACGGTCGAGTTCTGGTCCGCGCCCAGCTCCAGCAGGGTTTGCAAATAGCGCAATTGAAGCGATGCCGGGTTTTTCGACAACGTTTCGGCGGCTTCACGCAGTTCCTCGGAGGCCTGCAGCTCCCCGCGGGCGTTGATGACTTTAGCTCGGCGTTCCCGTTCAGCCTCGGCTTCGCGGGCCATCGCCCGCTGCATCGACTCGGGGATCTCGACGTCTTTGATCTCGACCACCCGCACTTGCACCCCCCAGGGCTCGGTCTGCTTTTCGATGACGGCCCGCAGGTCGGTGTTGAGATCTTCCCGGTGCGCCAGCAGGGTGTCCAGGTCGGCCCTGCCAAGCAGCGACCGTAGCGTCGTCTGGGCGATCTGCGAGGTAGCGACCGCATAATTCTCCACCGCGAGAATCGCTTTCAGCGGATCCACCACCTGAAACATCACCACGGCGTTCACCCGGGCGGGCACGTTGTCGCGGGTGATCACCTCTTGCGGCGGGATGGTCAGCGTGACAACCCGTTGGTCGACGCGGATCATCTTATCCACCAACGGAATCAGAAGCCTCAGGCCGGGCCCGTACAGCGGCCTGATGTGACCCATCCGAAACACCACCCCGCGCTCGTATTCGCGCAGCACTACCAGTGCGACGAACGACAACGCGACCAACACCGCCACCGCCGTGGCGGCCACGCCGATCACCACGGCGCTCACCGTCGATCTTTCGGATCCTCCCACCCGCCGCCCCAGCGGGTGGAGTACCGGTCGATGGCGGCGGCGGCCTGATCCTCCAGGCCGTTGCGGTGCGGCAGATGCTCGGGCGCGTTCGACGGCGTATCCCACAGGTGCCGCGCCAGCGGCAGTCCCGCAATCAGCACCACCAAGACGGTGACGAGCAGCAGCAGCGCGTCGGCGGTCCCGTGGTGACCGATCAGCATCGCCAGCGGCATCACCACGCCCAGGCCGGCCACCGAGCAGGCGATACCGCGGTGGAAGCGGCCCGCGTCCGAATGCGGCCACGGATCGATCTCGCGGCTGATCTCCCGGCCGTGATCCGACGTCGTACAGGCGGGCTTGACCGGGCAGCTGTTGCACACCACCGGCGACGCCCGGTAGCGCAGCACCCGGTGCGCCGGATCGAACGATGTCGGCCACAGCCAGTGGTCCTGCGGGCACACCCAGGCGTCGTGATCCGGGTGGTAGCGAAAACCACCGGTGCGCCACCGCGCGGCGCGCCGCGAAATCCGGCGCGCCATCTCGTCGAAGCCCCACCCCAGCGCGACCAGAGCCAGCGCGTACCCGCTGACCAGCCACACCGACACCGCGGGTGCGCCCATGCCTCACTCCTTCGCCGGGGCCGCCGCGCCGGCGCGGGCGCCGGCCTCGGTGTACAGCGGATGCTCGGGCAATTCCCGGGCGGTTGATCCCGAGCGGAAATTACGCAGGGCCGTCCACGCGATCCACATGAACGGCACCACGCCGCCGGCGATGAAGATCACATCGCCGGGCAATCGCATCCACTCCAGCAACGCATTGCCCGGCCTGGTGATATAACCCAGCGACCGCGCCTCGAAATAGCCGTCGTTGACCGCGTGATACAGCTGCAGCACCCCCAACGGTAGCAGGGTGGCGAACACCATCCAGGCCAAGCCGATGTTCAGCGACCAGAAGCACAGTCGCGCCCATTTCTCCGGCCACTTCTCCGGCGGGATCACGTAGCGGAACGCGAACATCGCCAGCCCGACGGCGAGCATTCCATACACCCCCATCATCGCCGCATGCCCGTGGTTAGCGGTCAGCGCGGTGCCGATCTGGTAGTAAGACACCACCGGCAGGTTGATCAAAAACCCGAAGATTCCCGCGCCCAAGAAGTTCCAGAATCCGACCGCGACCAGGAACATCACCGCCCAGCGGTGCGGGAACGGCCGGGCGTCGCCGGCCTGCTGGCGCGACCCCAGCTGCAGAAACGCCCACGCCTCCACCGTCAGGAAGGTCAGCGGAATCACCTCGGCGGCCGAAAAGAACGCCCCCAGCGCCATGTGCTCCACCGGGGTGCCGGAGAAATACAGGTGATGCATGGTGCCGATCACCCCGCCGGCCGAGTACAAGATGATGTCCAGGTAGATCACGCCCAGCGCGACCCGTTCGCGCACCACCCCCAGCAAAACGAAGATGTAGGCCACCATCACCGTGGTAAACAGCTCCAAAAAGTCCTCGACCCACAGGTGCACCACCCAGAACCGCCAGAAGTCGGCGGCCGTGTAGTGGGTGCCGCTGCTGGCCAAAAGCCCGATCGTGTAAAACGTCGGGATCGCCAACCCGGCGAAGAAGAACATCCACGGCATGTTCATCTTCGATTCCCCGTGCAGCCGGGCCCGCATTCCCCGCCAGATGATCGCGATCCATAAAAACATGCCGACCACCAGCAGGATCTGCCACAGCCGCGGCAGATCCAGATACTCCCACTGCTGGCTGAACAGCGTTCCCGCCGGAATAACGCCGTAGATGGACAGCGCCTCGCTGATCAGCGAGCCGAAGACCACCACCGCGACCGCGCCCAGCAACCCGTAGACCAGCCAGGCCTGCCGTCGCGGCTCACGGCGCGCGATGAAGGGCACCAGAAAGATGCCGCCGGCCAGAAACGAGGCCGCGGTCCAGAACAACGTCAACTGCACATGCCAGGTGCGCGCCAGGTTGAACGGCAGCAGCCGGGCCAGGTCCAGCCCGAAGAAATTACTCAGGTCCGCCCGGTAGTGCTCGGCGGCCGCGCCCAGCAGGGTCTGCGCGAAAAACAGTACCGACACGATCGCGAAAAACCAGACCGCGGCCCGCTGCGCCGGGGTCAGGCTCACCTCGCCGGGCTCGCGAAACGACAACGTGGTCGCCTCGGCGCTGTGCCAGCCCACCTGCTGGCTCCAGCGGCCATAGACGGCCAACATCACCCCGATGCCGCCCAGCAGCGCGACCAGCGACAGCGCCGACCAGACGATCAGCTGCGCGGTCGGACCGTTGTCCACCCGCTGCTCGGGTGGCCAGTTGTTGGTGTAGCTGTAGTCATGGCCGGGCCGCAGCGCCGCCGACGCCCAGGCAGTCCATGCGAAAAACGCTGTCAAGTCATGGATTTGAGCCTCGCCGGTGATCGCTCGCGGCCGCAGGCCGTATTTGGTGGAGTTCTCGCCGAAATACGCCGCGTAGTGGCGTCGAATGTCGTCAAACGCCCGGGCCTGCTTGTCGGTGAACACCAGAGTTTTGGTGCTCGGGTTGTAGCGGTTGGTGCGAAATTCGCTGACCACCAGGTCACGCGGGTCGGCCACGCCCTCCGCGCGCCATTGGGCGGCGACATCGTCGGTGGCCAGGCGCAGATACTCCGCGGTGTAGTCGGGTCCGAGGTAGGCGCCATGCCCGAGCACCGACCCGTATTCCATCAGGCCGTGAGCCTGGTAGAGCTCCTGCCCGCGGGTAATCTGCGGGCCGGTGAACAGCACCTCACCGGACGGGCTGACCACCTTGTCCGGCAGCGGCATCGAGGCGCTGTAGGTGCGATAGACCAGGATGCCCATCACCAGGAAACCGAAGATCAGCACCAGCGCCACGCCCTGGATCCAGCCCTTGCCGATCAGCGGTTGCGAGGTTGCCGCCCCGGGGTGCCGTGCCTGCGCTGCCTCGGATGCCATCGCGTGTCCTTTCGCCGACAAGTGGCCCAGTTCCCAGAATTTAACTCATTGTCGACACGCGAAATTCGGTGGCACCGCTGGCGCGTGCTCGGCCGCCGGGGGAGCGGCGGGAAGCCGCGAGCCGGGGGGCGGTATTCGCCGCCGGCGCCGCGGCATAGCGTGGACGTTGTCGCAGATCCCCGTGAGCCAAGGAACCGCACACAGATGAGCAACGCGCATACCCGCAGGTCGGTGGTCGTCGGGATCGACGGCTCGCAAGCGGCTCTCGCCGCAGCGCAGTGGGCGGTCGATGAAGCCGTTAGCCGCGATGTCCCGCTGCGGCTGATCCATGTGATCCCCGACCGGGCCCAGCCGGAGGCGGCCCCGCCTGCGCAGGGCAAGCGCCTGGAACTCGAATACGGGGAGGCCGCGCTGCGCAGCGCCGCTGCTGCGGTGGCGGCGGTGGCGCAACCCGTCACGGTGGAGACCGTGATTGAACGCGGCAGTCCGGTGGCCGTGCTGATCGCCGAATCCCGCCACGCCGACATGGTGTGTGTCGGCTCGGTGGGCATCGGGCGCTTCGCCCGCGGACCGCTGGGATCCACCGCCGCCGAGCTGGCGCGGTCAGCCCGGTGTCCAGTCGCCATCATCCGTGGCACGGGGCGGCCCGATGCGGATAGCGGCTGGATCGTGGTCTCGGTCCAGGCCTCTTCCCCCACGGCTTCCCCCGACGCCGACGACGTAATTGCGCACGCGATGGAGGAAGCCCAGCGGCGCCACGCGCCGGTGCTTGCCATCGGGGAGCTGCCGGGTGACGGGCACGAGGCACCCGACCAGCTGGACAGCCGACTGCGGGCCTGGGGCCGACGCTACCCCGGCGTGCACGTCTACCCCGTTGGCGCGCGCACCGGAATCACCGAATTCCTCGCCGGCAACGAGGAGCGGGTCCAGCTTGCCGTGATCGGCAGCTCTGAGGCGGATCAGGTCGGCGAGCTAATCGGCCAGGCTATTCTCGGCCGACCGGAGTGCTCGGTGCTTGTCGTCCGTTCCTGACCCGGCAACCCATTCGACCACGTCGCCTAGTGGGCGCCGCGGAGTCGCCGGTAACGGGTCGGCGTTGACGGGGGCCCAACCCACGCGCAGCAGCATCTGCGGGAACCCGCTCATCCCGAAGACCTCGGCCCGCACGGCATCTCGTGTTTCGGGGATCTGCAGTGGCTCGGTGACCGGGCAACTCGCCAAGCCGAGCGCGGTCGCGCTCAGCAGCACCAGGCTGGTGGCCTCGCCGGCGCGCAGCCGCGCCAGCGGACTGTCGTCTTTGGTGCCCAGCGCCAACACCACGGCGTTGTCGGCGGCGGGGTCGGTTCCCGGGGGCTGCGCCAGCGCAGGACCGGCGAACAGCCGTGGTGGTAGCGGCGCGGCCGGGTCGGGTGCCGGTGTGTTGCGGGCGGGCACCCCGGCCAGTGACGCGTACCGCCCGCTCCAGGTGGTCAGCTCCGTGAGGTAATCGTAATCCCTCGCATGCCGCCATACTGCCTGCGCCACAATGCTTTGCAACCGGGGCAGTGACTCGATTTGGCGCAGCATCACACCGGCGCGTGCGGCGCGCGCACCCATCAGGACGATGGCGTTGGCAGGCACGGGCCACGAGCTGTAACGGCGTCGGTCGGTGCGCCGCCGCGGGATCGCCGCCGCCAGCGTGATATCGAGCTCGTGGGCGGGTTGGCGATAGACCTCCACGGCGGCAAGGTGTTCGGGCTCGTCAGGGGTGGGTAGGCGGTGGATTTTTGCTTGCCAGCCGAGAGCCGCCAACGCGACCACGCAATGGTGCAGGGCGATGCCGCAGCTCAACATCAGATCCCGGCAGTCGGGGTCGGTGCGGGGCAGACGCCGGCCCGGGTCGGCATACAGGTGCAGGCTTTCGTCGCCCACCCGCCACCGCCAGGGCTGGGTGTTATGCACCGAGGGTGCCCGGATCGCCAGGGATAAGGCCGCCTCGACCGTTTCGCGGTCCGGAAACGAGGCGCTCATCGGCATGACCGCTTTCTGTAGTCCAACAAACACTCTTGATTCAGGATCCCGCGGCCGCTGCCGGGTCCCTAGAGCAGAAAGACCTCACTTGAGAGGACTTCTTGACTACCGCAGGTTGTCGCTGAATTAGCGTTGCATTGGGGCCCAATGGCCCCCCGGTCGGTGACGAATGCCCTCTAAGCCAGCGTATCTCGCTGCGATACGCTCTGCGAAGTCGCAACCGAATTACTGCGGCGACGATCTGGGGCGAAACGGAGAAAGCATGCCGTCGGGAAACACGGATGTGGGCATCGTCGTCGGAGTCGACGACTCACCGGCGGCCAAGGTGGCGGTGTATTGGGCGGCACGCGATGCCGAGTTGCGACACCTCCCGCTGACGCTTGTCCACGCGGTCTCTCCGAACTTGGCTACCTGGCTGGATGTCCCGTTGCCCCCCGGCTTGGCGCGATGGCAGCAAGACCATGGCCGCCGCTTGCTCGATGACGCGGCCAAGGTCGTTGCCGAGGCGTGCCGGTCGGGAGGACCGGCCGGCGTACGTACCGAACTCTTGTCGTCCCCGGCCGTTCCCGCGTTGCTCGACCTGTCCAAAAACGCCGAGTTGGTGGTGACGGGCTCCCGCGGCACGGGCAGGTGGCCGGGCCGGCTGCTCGGGTCGGTCAGTTCCGGGCTGATCCGCCACGCGGCCTGTCCGGTGGGGATCGTCCACGACGAGGATCCGTTGATGCCCCACCCCGCTCAGGCGCCGGTGTTGGTCGGAATTGACGGCTCGTCGGCATCCGAGCTGGCCACCGCGATCGCGTTCGATGAGGCCTCGCGGCGCAACGTGGCGCTAGTCGCTTTGCACGCATGGAGCGATACCGATGTCTCCGAATGGCCGGGAATCGACTGGCCGGCAACACAACCGATGGCCGAAGAGGTGCTCGCCGAGCGCCTGGCCGGTTGGCGGGAACGTTACCCCGATGTGAGCGTGCGTCGTGTCGTGGTCCGCGATCAGCCGGCGCGTCAACTCATCGAGCGATCCGAGGACGCTCAGCTGGTCGTGGTCGGTAGCCGCGGCCGGGGCGGCTTCGCCGGGATGCTGGTGGGTTCGGTCAGCGAAACGGTCGCCCAGTTCGCGCGCATGCCGGTGATCGTGGCACGCGAATCACCCACATAGCCAAGCGCAAATCGGTCGCAGGAGGCCAACAGGCGGGCCAAGGAGATTTCGGGCGCTGTTGGTCGCCTTAGGGTAACGGCGCCGACCATCGCACCACGGTGCCTCCGGCCGGCGGACTCTCGACCGTGAAGCTGCCGCCGGCCTGCTGGGCGCGCTGGTGCAGATTGGCCAGGCCGCTGCCGGTGATGTTCTCGGGAATCCCCCGGCCGTTATCAGCCACTTCGATGGTCAAGTCGTCGTCGACCTTGACGGTGACGGTGAGCGTGGTCGCGTGAGCGTGCCGCACGGCGTTGCTCACCGCTTCGCGCACAACGGCTTCAGCGTGATCCGCCAAGGTCGCGTCGACCACCGAGAGCGGCCCGACGAACTGCGTCGTGATGCGCAACGCCGCATCCGAAAACTGGGCGATGGCCTCGTCGAGCCGCTGGCGCAGCCGGGTCATTCCCGAAGCCGGCCCGTGAAGGTCGAAGATCGTCGTCCGGATTTCCTGAATGACCGCTTGCAAATCATCGACGTACTCCGACAGCCGTTGCTGCACTTCGGGTGAGCGTGCCCGCGGGATGGTTCCCTGCAGCCCGAGCCCCACGGCGAACAGGCGCTGGATGACGTGATCGTGCAGGTCTCGGGCGATACGATCACGGTCGGCCAGCACATCGCGCTCGCGCGCCACGCGCTGTGCCGCGGCCAGCTGCCAGGCGAGCGCTGCCCGGTCGGCGAAGGCGGCTATCATCTCTTCCTCGTCGGAGCCGAATGGCTTTGCGCCACAGCGGCCGAGCGCAACCAGCACACCGATGGCCCGGTCACGGGCGCGAAGAGGTATCACCAGAGCGGGACACGGCCACGGTTCTCCGGCACCGATCTGCAGGCTGTCAACCCGCCGTGGCGTGCGGTCCCGAAAAGCTTGTCCGACAGGCGTTGTGCCGACCGGTATCGTCTCCAGCCGAGTCAGCGCACCCGGTTCGCCGGCCGTCTCGACCACCAGCAGTTCATCGACATCGGGGGGCGGCGTCTCGTCATCGGCCGGCACCGCGACGAAAGTCGCTTGAGCGCTGGACAATTTCAGCGCCGTGTCGGCGATGAGCCGAAACACGTCCGCCGGGTCGGTGCCGGACAGCAGCCTGGTCACGATGTCACGGCTCGCCTCGATCCAAGACTGCTGAGCCCTGGATTGCTCGTAGAGGCGCGCATTGTCGATCGCGATCCCGGCGGCGGCGGCCAGGGCCTCAACGAGCACCTCGTCATCCCGGCTGAACGGCTGCACGCTGGTTGTCTTCGCCAAATACAAGTTGCCGAACACCTTGTCGCGGACCCGCACCGGAACGCCGAGGAAAGCCCGCATCGGCGGGTGATGCGGCGGAAATCCCACCGCCGCCGGGTGCGCGGTGATGTCGTCCAAGCGGATCGGCTTGGGGTCATCGAGCAGCAGCCCGAGCACCCCGCGGCCTTCGGGCAGGTGACCGATAAGCTGACGAGTCTTTTCGTCGATCCCCTCATAGACGAACTCGACCAGCTTGTGCCCCTCCTCCCCCCGCACCCCCAGCGCCCCGTATTGGGCGTCGACGAGTTCCTTAGCGGTGTGCACCACCGCACGCAGCGTGGCGCCCAGCTCCAGGCCCGAGGCGATCACCAGCATGGCCTCGACAAACCCGTCGAGCCGGTCGCGCTCCTCGACGATCTGCTCGATGCGGTCTTGAACTTCGATCAGCAGCTCGCGCAGCCGCAGCTGCGACAACGCCTCCCGCATGGCATGCGCCTCACCACCGGGATCAGCCACGCCTGCCACGTGACCATGATCGCATCGGGTGGGTGTTTTCGGCGCCCCGAATTCCAACTTTGTCTAACTGTCTTGTCTAACTGTCCGGCCTATGCGCGGTGTTCAGCTTGGACGCGAAGACCGCCGCTTGGGTTCGGCGTTCCATGCCGAGCTTGGCCAGCAAACGCGACACGTAGTTTTTGACCGTCTTTTCGGCCAGAAACATGCGCGCCGCGATCTGCTTGTTGGTCAGCCCCTCGCTAAGCAGGCCGAGCAGTGTGCGCTCCTGCTCGGTCAGCCCGAGCAGCGGATCGGTGTGTCGCGCCGTGCCGCGCAGCCGGGCCATCAGCGCCGCCGCTGCCCGATTGTCCAGCAGCGATTTGCCGGCACCCACGTCTTTGATCGCCTGCGCTAGCTCCATGCCCTTGATGTCTTTGACCACATAGCCGCTGGCCCCGGCCAAGATCGCATCGAGCATCGCCTCATCGGACGTGAACGAGGTCAGCATCAGGCAGCGCAGGTCAGGTATGTCGGATAGCAAATCGCGGCACAACTCGATCCCGCTGCCGTCGGGCAACCGGACGTCGAGCACGGCGACGTCGGGCCGCGCCGCCGGTATCCGCGCCATCGCCTCGGAGACCGACCCGGCTTCGCCGACCACCTCCAGCTGCGGGTCCGATTCCAGCAGATCGACGATCCCCCGGCGAACCACCTCGTGATCGTCGACCAAAAAGACCCTTACCATGGCACGCCCTCCGCAACCCTCCGCAAGATGCCGTTCACCGTCGCAGCCGACGGGTACGCGTCTATCATGCTCCCCTGCCTCCCACTGTCGTCCGTCACAGGTGCCGGCGATTGACCACGAGCACCACGCAGTCGGAGTCACCCAGCGCGGCATTGCCGGCCGGCCCGACAACCTCTGCCACAAGATGACGGTCGTGGGCTCCCATAACGAGCAACTGCACGCCCGCGGCGTTTTGCGCCAGGTAATCCAGGATGGTGCCATGGACCACGATCGGCTCGATGCGCAGGTCTGGATAGCGCCGCCGCCACGGGGCCAGCCTGCGGGTCAGCCGCGCCCGTATCCGCCAGTCACCCTCGATGACCGCCTGCCGGTCGATCGAGGGCGCTCGCCAGCAGCCGATCGCCCGCAGTGGGGCGTTGCGCAGCCGCGCTTCGCTCACCGCGGCCTCCACCACGACCTCGTTGTCGGGTGCCTCGTCGGCTTCGACAACGATCCACTGGCCGCGAGACGGAAACGGACGGGTATCCCCGCGCACGATGGCGACCGGGCAGTGCGCCGAGACGGCAAGGGCCGCGGCGGTGGAGCCCACCCGGCCCGTTTGGAAGTGACCGAGCCCGACAGCCCCCACGCAGACCAGCGCCGCCGACCGGGAGGCACGGACCAGCGCGCTGACCGCCGGCCCCGCGGTGATGTCGATCTCGATTCGCACCGGGGTGCCGCCGGCCTCGACAACGGTGGATACCTCGCGCACCGCGAGTTCGCCGCGAGCCCTGCCCCGCGTTGCGTCCCCGGGATCCGTCCCGGCGATCGCGCAGAGTAGCCGGAGCGGAAGCCCCCGATCAACGGCCTCGTCGACGGCCCACAACGCTGCCCGCAGCGCCGCCCTGGATCCGTCGACACCCACGACAACGGCCGGCCCAACAGGCGAATCGTTCATCGTGAGCTCCGCGCGCCAATATCGTCTGCCGCCTGCGCGGCGTGCGCCGGCAGGCGTGCACACCGTACCGATTGGCCGGGGGCGTCGTCAGGGCCGTTGGTCCTCGGTGTGCCCGCCGTTGGTCCCAAGCTCAAGCGCGCCGGTCGACGGGTGGGCCGCGACGCCGAGCTGCGGCGACTCGGGGTCCTTCGACCCTGGTGCCTGCGGCGGCCGAGGAGGATGCTCATCGATGGCGTCAGCTGCAGCGGCCGCAACCGGTGAGAGCCAGGGAAGTCAGAGATGGGTGAACGCGGCGAATCCCCGCAAGCGCCGTCCCGCGCGCCTGCGGAACCGGCCGCGATCCTCGACGCCGCCGGCCTGGAACGCCTCGTCGGCGTGCTGATCGAGCGGGGCTATCGGGTGGTCGGCCCGACGGTGCGCGATAGCGCGATCGTGCTCGCCGAGCTCGAGTCGGCCGACGAGCTGCCCTGCGGCTGGGGTGTTGACGTCGGGCCCGGGCACTATCGGCTGCTGCGCCGCGACGATGACGCGGTGTTCGCCCACTCGGCGGGCCCGCAGTCCGTCAAACGGTTTCTGCACCCACCGCGCCGACGGCTGTGGGCTGCGGAGCGCAGCGGCGAACTCGTCGATAGCGCCGCAGAAGAGGCCCCGCGCTACGCCTTCATCGGGGTGCATGGCTGCGACCTGGCGGCGATCGCGACACTGGATCGGGTGCTGGGCCGCGGAGTGTACCCGGACGGGTCATTCGTCAACCGGCGCCGCCGGCTTTTCGTTGTCGCGGTGAACTGCACCGAGCCGGGCGCGCTGTGCTTCTGCGCGTCGATGGGCACCGGGCCCGCCGCCGGACCGGGCTACGACCTGGCTTTGACGGAACAGCTCGGCGACGCGGGCCGGCGCTATCTCGTCGACGTCGGCACCCCGCACGGCGCCGAGGTGCTGGCCGCGCTACCGCATCGCGAAGCCGGTGCCGATGAGATCAGCCGCGCCCGAGCCGATGTCGCAACGGCGTCGCACCGGATGGGCCGGCGGATGCCGCAGGTCGATCACCGGGAGCTGCTGATCCGCTCCCGCGAGTCGCCGCAGTGGGAGGAGGTGGCCGGCCGCTGCTTGACCTGCGGGAACTGCACGATGGTGTGCCCAACGTGTTTTTGCACCAGCACCGACGACGTCACCGACCTCACCGGTGAGCACGCCGAACGCTGGCAGCACTGGGCGTCCTGCTTCGAGTTCGACTTCACCTACATCCATGGCGGCAGCGTCCGCCAGTCCGGCGCGTCCCGCTACCGGCATTGGCTGACCCACAAGCTGGGCAGCTGGCATGACCAGTTTGGGATGTCGGGCTGCGTGGGCTGCGGGCGCTGCATCGCCTGGTGTCCCACCGGTATCGACATCACCGCGGAAATGACCAAGCTGGCCCGCGCGGACGGCGCCGATGAGTGACCCGCGCGCGCTGCCGCCGCCGGCCCGCTGCCCCATGACACCGGTTCCCTACCGGGTCCGCAGCCGCGTGCAGGAAAACCGCGATTCGGCGACGCTGTGCCTGGAACCACTGGAAAACGCGGTCCGAGTGCCGCAGCCGGGCCAATTCATGATGCTCTACGCGTTCGGCGTCGGCGAGGTGGCGATCTCCATCAGCGGGGATCCCACCGTTGCCGACGGCACGATCACCCACACCATCCGCGCGGTGGGCGCGGTCAGCCGCGCCCTGCATGACGCGCCGGTGGGCGCCGTGATCGGAGTGCGCGGCCCGTTCGGCACCGCCTGGGGGCTGGCGGAGGCCACCGGCCGGGATTTGGTCATGGTCGCCGGCGGCGTCGGGCTGTGTCCGCTGCGTCCCGCGGTGCTGAGCGCGCTGGCCCACCGGGAGCGCTACGGGCGGATGGTGCTGATCGCCGGGGCCCGCTCCCGGGCGGACTTCTTATTCACCGGCGAGCTCGAGCGGTGGGCGGCCGACCCGCGTATCGAGCTGCATCTCACCGTCGATGTCCCGGTGCAGGGCTGGAGCGGCGAGATCGGCTTCGTCACCGAACCGCTGCACCGGCTGGCGCTGACTCCCGATCGCACCACGGCGTTTCTGTGCGGCCCGGAGCCGATGCTGCGGTTCGCCGGCGACGCGCTGCTGCACAAGGGTGTGGCGGCCCGCGACATCCGGGTCTCGCTCGAGCGCAACATGCAGTGCGGGGTCGGCTGGTGCGGCCACTGCCAGCTCGGCCCGCTGCTGTTGTGCCGGGACGGTCCCGTGGTCGGCTATGACGTTGCTCGCCCCCTGCTCGCGGTGAAGGAGCTGTAAGAGATGAGCACGCCCACCTTGGCGGTGTGGAAGTTCGCCTCCTGCGACGGCTGCCAGCTGACCTTGCTGGACTGCGAGGACGAGTTGCTCACGCTGGCCCGGCGGGTGCAGATCGCAACCTTCCTGGAGGCCTCCAGCACGATCGTCGCTGGACCCTACGACGTGTCACTGGTCGAGGGATCCATCACCACCGAGGCCGACGCGCGGCGCATCCGCGAGATCCGCGCACAATCACGGCTGCTGGTCACCATCGGGGCGTGCGCCACCGCCGGCGGCGTCCAGGCGCTGCGCAACTTCGCCGACGTCGCCGAATTCGCGTCCGTGGTCTATGCCAAGCCGGAATACCTCGACACGCTGGCGACGTCCACACCGGCGTCGGCGCACGTGCGTGTCGACTACCAGCTGCAGGGCTGCCCGATCGACCGCGGGCAGCTGCTGGACACCCTGGCGGCGCTGCTGGTGGGACGCACCCCCCGGCTGCCGGCCAAAACGGTGTGCACCGAGTGCAAACTGCGCGGCGTGACGTGTGTCATCGTCGCCGACGGCACCCCGTGTCTTGGCCCGGTCACCCACGCCGGCTGCGGTGCGTTGTGCCCCAGGCATCGTCGCGGCTGCTATGGCTGTTTCGGCCCGTCCGCGACGCCGCAAACCGCGACACTGATCCCGCTGCTGCGCCGCGACGGGATGTCCGGGGCGGACGTCGAGCGGGTGTTCTCGACGTTCAACGTCGCCGCCTTCGCCGCCGAGCGGAGCACCCCATGATCCCGCCGGACCCGCCCACCCGCACGCTCAGCGTCGGCGCGCTGACCCGGGTCGAAGGCGAAGGCGCCGTGCACGTCCGGCTGCGCGGCGGCGCGCTGGACAGCGTCGAGCTGAACATCTACGAGCCGCCGCGGTTTTTTGAGGCGTTCCTGCGCGGCAGGTCATACACCGAACCGCCGGACCTCACCGCGCGGGTCTGCGGCATCTGCCCGGTCGCCTACCAGGTCAGCGCCTGCAACGCGATCGAAGACGCCTGCGGGGTCACGCTTGACGACTCGGTGCTGCGGCTGCGGCGGCTGCTGTACTGCGGCGAGTGGATTCACAGCCACGCACTGCACATCTACCTGCTGCACGCACCTGACTTCCTCGGCTATCCCGATGCGATCAGCCTGGCGCGGGACCAACGCGAGGCCGTGGAGCGGGGGCTGCGGCTGAAGAAGGCGGGTAACCGGCTGATGGAAGTCGTCGGGGGGCGCGCGATCCACCCGGTCAATGTGCGCCTCGGGGGGTTTTACTCGGTGCCTACCCGCGCCGAGTTGGCCCCGCTGGCCGAGCAACTGCGCCGCGCGCTCGACGACGCGCTGGCCACGGTCGCGTGGGTGGCCGGATTCGATTTCCCCGAGCTGGAACTCGAGCACGAGCTGGTGGCGCTGAGCCAGCCCGGCGGCTACCCGATCGAGAACGGCCAGATCGCCCGCAGCGCCGGAAAGCCCTTTGCCGCCGCACAATTCGGTGATCACGTCGTCGAGTCACAGGTGCCGTACTCCACTGCGCTGCATGCCACCCTTGACGGCGCGCGCTATCTCACCGGTCCGTTGGCCCGCTACTCGCTGAGCTTTCCGGCGCTCTCACCGGTTGCCCGGCAAGCCGCCGTCGATGCCGGGCTGGCAGCGCAATGCCGAAACCCGTTTGTGAGCATCGTGGTTCGCGCGGTTGAGGTGGTGTACGCAATCGAAGAAGCGTTGCGGATCATCGACGACTATGAGCGCCCAGAGCGGCCGTTCGTCGACGTGCCGGCCCGCGCGGGGGTCGGTCACGGGGTCAGTGAGGCGCCGCGGGGGCTGCTGTATCACCGATACCGCATCGACGAGCACGGGCTGATCGGCGCCGCGACCATCATCCCGCCGACCTCACAGAACCAGGCGGCCATCGAAGCCGATTTGGCACGCGTGGTCTCAGAGAACCTCTCACTGGCCGACGGCGAGCTGACCACGTTGTGCGAGCGGGTGATTCGCAACTATGACCCCTGCATTTCCTGCTCGGCGCACTTTCTGCGGCTCACCGTGGACCGGTGTTGAGCACCGTCGTCATCGGCATCGGCAACCGGTATCGCCGCGATGACGGTGTCGGTCCGGTCGTGGCCACCGCGATCGGCGGGCGCAAGCTCCCGGGTGTTCGCGTCGTCACCGGGATCGAGGATCCGTTCGATCTGCTGGACGCGTGGTCCGGCGCAGAGCTGGCCGTGGTGATCGACGCGGCGGTGGCTTCCCCACCGGCACCCGGCCGGATCCGTCGCGATGCGGTAACGGCGCTGGCCGCGACGGGCCCGGTGAGCACGCATGGTCTCGACGTTGCCGGGGCGTACGCGTTGGGCCGGGCGCTGGGCCGGACACCCGGGCGGCTGGTGCTGTTCACCGTCGAGGCCGCCGACAGCGGCCACGGCGTCGGCTTGACCCCGCTGGTGGCGGCCGCGGTGCCCGAGGCGGTCGGCGCAGTGGTGGCCGAAATTTGCGGCGCCGCCAGCCGGTAAAGCCATCCTTCTGCCTGCCGGCGGGGCGGGTCGCCGTGGGCGCGTATCACGGTCGAGGCGGACGCTCCGCACGAGCATTCCCGCAGCGGTCCGGCCGCCCGCGACGCCACGCTGGCCCATTCGGGTCAACACTGACCCAGCTGGACCGCCCGAGCGCTGTGAGCAGCGCCATACGCTTGAGCTGCCAACGGATTAGGTCCCTTGGCAACCCTACTGCGAAGGATCACCACGACATGACCGAGATGCTGACCCGGATGCAGCCGCTTCCGCCGGAGACACCGCTCGAAGACGAGGCTTTGGCGGCTTACGAGAAGAAGTTCCGTGAGGATAACACCGTCTGGGCCGAACTATTGCAGGAGAACCTCGACCGGCTAGAGCGCGGCTCGTTTTCCCTGTACTGGATGAACACCGATCAAGCGAGCTGGGGTATACGGGCACGACCGAGTTCGCGGGGGTTGACCTACATCGACATCAACCGCCCGCCGGCCTACGGCACGCTGCCCGAACACAACGCGACGCGCAACTTCGCCCCGCGGGGCTCGGTGCGCGACCCCTACGCCGCCCAGATGCCCACCATCGACGCCTACGACATTCTCGACAAGAAAGACGCGTGGGCGGAAAACGTGATGACCCTCTACGAAGAGGCCAAGGCGCGGCAGTGGAACTCCACCAGCGACATCCCGTGGGAGGAGCTCGAGCCGGTCAGCGAGGATTTGGAGAAGGCGGCCTGCCAGCTGGCCACCTCGCTCACCGAGGTCGAGTTCGTCGCCGGCGACTTCCCGTCACGCTGGATTTACCGCACCTCACCGGATTTCTTCGAGATCAAGAACTTTCTCGTGACCCAGATGATGGACGAGGCCCGCCATATGGAGGTGTTCCGCAAGCGTGCCCTCGCCGGCGGCGGCGGCTTGCTGCACGCCAGCCCGGCTCTGGAGTGGGCGCTGAAGGCCATCCTGGAATCACCGACCCACACCCAGGGCACCTTCCTGCTCAACGTCTTGGGCGAAGGGCTGGTCCTCACCTTGTTCCGGGCCGGGGAATACCTGGCCAAGACCCATGTCGACAAGGAGATCTTCCGGCGCTGCATGCAAGACGAGGCCCGGCATGTGTCTTATGGCACGTTGGAGCTGAAGAACTTCCTCGACGCCTCCACCGACCGGGACAAGGCGCTTTCGGATATGCACCGCTTCGCCGACCTCGGCGAGCAGATCATCCTCACGGCGCTGAGCAGCCCCGGACTGCTTGAGCCGCTAGCGGTTCTGATGGGCGGCGGAGTCGACAAGATCGACGAGGGCATGGAGGGGGTGTCGTTCTTGTGGGGGACGATAGTCGACGAATACTTGCAGCGCTGCGAGCGGGCCGGCTTTGACCGCCGTGAGAAAGTGACGATTCCGTTGGAGATGCCGTGGACGTCGTGAGCACCAGCACCGGCCTGCCTACCGTCGAATGGCTCACCAGGCTGGCGGAGATCAACAAGGCGGATCTCGCCGAGTTCCGGAAACTCGGCGAGGTCGACTGCCGGTTCGCCGTTGACATCGTCGACGGCGGCCCCGGCGGGTCGGCGCTGATTGTCCAAGTCACCTTCGATGGCTTCGACGTCAGCGAGATCAAGGAGATCGGCGCCACCGAACTGGAATCGATGGATTTTGTTATCGAGACCGACCGGGACTCGTGGCAGGAGATGGTGGATAACATCCGCGCCGGCAACGGCCGGCCAGACCTCGATCACACCCTCAACGCGTTGAGCATCGCGTCGACACCGATACGGGTCTGGTCTTCCGATCCGCTGGGCCGGGACATGTTTTTCCGCTACAACCAGAGTTTGCAGCATTTCATCAACAACTGCGCTCGGCTGTGAGCCGCCCATCAGGCAATCGCGCATCGGGGAAGAGAAACACCTATGAGCCGGACTCGGCGAGGCCATTTCTACATCGATGACACCTGCATCGGATGCGGGGCCTGCGAGCATGCTTGCCCGGGTCGCGTCGATGCCATATCGAAGAAAGCGGACGATTTCCTGGGCCGATTCGTGATCGACCCGGAACAGTGCATCGACTGCGGAAAATGCGTGCCTCTCTGCCCGGTCGACTGCATTCACGACGGTCGTAGCGAGGCGCAGTTCGTACCGGACAACGGCTACACGAAGATCGCGAAGCTGCACGACTGGGCGGCTCGCAAAACAGCTGAGCGCGTCGAAAGACTCAGGAGCTGAAGGACTTTAACCATGGGAGTTTTCAAAGATAGCGTCGAGGCGACGAAGTACCTTGCCGGGATTTTCGAGGAGGCGGCGGCAGACGATTCGATCGCCGGCCAACTCGAGGCATCTGGCGTTGTGCTGCAACTCAACTGCTCGGATCCGGACATCCAGATCACCGTCGACATGCCTAACAGGAAGGTGATCACCGGCAGCCGGGACCTTGCGCCTACCGTGACGCTGTTCATGACTTGTGACATGGCCAACCGGTTCTGGCAGGGCAAACTCAATCTTCCCGTTGCGCTGGCCAAAGGGCAGGTCCGCGCCAAGGGCCCGGTGCCGAAGATCCTCAAGCTCCTGCCCATCGCCAAACAACTTTTCCCCCGTTACCAGGAGTTGCTGCGCGCGGACGGGCGCACCGACCTGCTGGCCGGTTGACCGGCCCCCAGCGCGGTTATCGAACCGAATTCTCAATGCGGCTCGGCCTCGGAAAGGTCGTCGAGCAGCCGCAACCGCCCGGCCATCGCCGCCGCGGCGATGCGGTTGGCAACACCGAGTTTGCGCAGCAGCGCGGCCACCATCCGTTTGGCGGTGCGCTCCGACACGATCATCCGCCGGGCGATATCGCCGGTCTCCATGCCCGTGGCAACCAACCTCCACAGCTGCAGCTCCTGCGTGGTGAGGTTGTCCAGCAACGCCGACCGCGGTTCGCGAGACTTCGCCAGCAGCGCGTCAAGCAGCGCCTCGTCGAGGACCCGCAACCCTTCGGCGACGGTCCATAGCGGGCCGGCCAGCGCTTCGGGACGCGCCGTCTTTGGCAGGAACCCATCGGCGCCGGCGCGCAGCGCCTCCGCGGCCAGCTCGAGGTTGCCGGTTCCTGACAGCGCCAAGATCCGGGTTTCTGGATGACGCGCCTTGACATGCCGGATAGCGGCTATGCCGCCGAGCGGGGGCATCGACAGGTCGATGATCGCGACGTCGGCGGCGCAGCGGGCCACCAGGTCGGCCGCCTCCTCGACGTAGGCGGTCTGCCCGCACACCGTGAATAGCTCACCCCATTGGCGGTTGAGCAGCAAAGCCAGGCCTTGTGCGAAAAGCTCGTGGTCATCGACGATGACCACGACGTATGGCTTGCCGGTCATTGCTGTGACGCTACCCCGGCCCTAATGTCGGGCCGATGAGGCCGGTTGAGCAGCACCGTTGGACGGCAAAAGAATACGGCAGCGGCTACGGGCTGGCCCGCACGGTGGTCGCCGTGCGGGTCGCGGTGGTGCTCTCGACCGCGGTGCTGCTGGCCGCCGAGCCGGCGGTGGTGCGCTTGCGCGTGCCGATTTTGGTCCCGGCGATGCTGGTGGCCGCGGCGCTGGTCTATGCGGCGATCGTGTTCGTCCATCCGCGGCTGGAGGTGCGCCGCACCCGTTACCGTTGGCTGGTCACCGGATTGGACTCGATGTTCACGCTGGTGTTCATCGCGCTGACCGGCGGGGTGTATAGCCCGGCGGTGTCGGTGCTGGTGCTGGTCGTCATCGCCTCCGCGGCGCGGCTGTCGTTGACCGAGACCCTGGCGTTGGGAGTGATACTGGGTGCCGGGTACCTCGCGGTCGCGCTGCCGGCCGCCACCACCGCGGGTGCCGTGCTCACACCGGTGGCGCAAAGTAGCTGGTGGGCGCTGTATTTGCTGTTCACGGCGCTCATCACCGCGGGGCTGTCTTCCCTGGCAGAACGCGAGCACCAATCCCGCGTGCGGGCACTGGTGGAGGCCGAGGCCGAACACGCCGCCGCCGAAGAGGAACGCGACCTGCGAAGCCGGTTGTTGCAGTCCTACCAGTCGCAGCAAGACGGACTGCAGGTGCTGGTGCATGAATTCCGCACCCCTATCACCTCCTTGGAGGCGCTGACGGACGCGCTCACATCGGCCAAGCCGATGTCGGAGTCCGACCGCGCCGCCAGCCTGCAGCTGGCCGGCCGCCACGTTCAGCACCTCGCTGACATGCTCGACGCCTTGTCCGATGTCGCGCTGAGCCGACAGCCCACCTTCTCGGCGGGCCGGGTCCGGCGCGTCGACATCGCCGGCCTGATCACCGCCGCCGCCGACGCCGTGGGCCTGGTGCCACCGCAGCTGCGGTTGACGGTGGGCGGCGACGTGCACGCGGTAGCGGTCAACGCCCAGGGGCTGCGGCGCGTGCTGACCAACCTGCTGGAAAACGCGTCCCGGCATAGCCGTGATGCCCCCGTCGACGTGACGTGCACGCGTACCGGTGACGAAATCGTCATCGAGATCGCCGACCGCGGCCCCGGCATACCCGCTGCGAGCCTGGGCGAGTTGACGGCCAAATACATCAGCGTCGGGGACCGCCGCGGCACCGCCGGACTGGGCCTGTGGATCGTGCAGCAAATCCTTGAGGCAATCGGTGGGCGGGTCCAGTTCAGCGCGCGCGACGGCGGCGGGCTGGTGGCGATCGTTCGCGTCCCGATCGCGTGACCCGCCCCGACTTTTGGCCCGCGAAGACCACCGATTGGCACGCCCGCGACTCGCATGGCAAGGCGGTGCTCGCCACCATGATCAGGGCGTGGTGGTGGCGCGCACCACCACCGCAACGGCGACGCCGGCAAGCCGCCCGGTGCGGCCCCCGCCAAACCAGCTACCCGAAACGTCGATCAAACCAAAACATGAGGGTGCAAGGGGTATGACGTGAAGACACGCGCTGCGGTTCTGTGGGATCTCGGCCAGAAATGGGAGGTCGATGAGGTTGAGCTCGATCCCCCCGGCCCCGGGGAGGTGCTGATCCGGCTGATCGCGACCGGATTGTGTCACTCCGACGAACACCTGGTCACCGGCGACCTGCCGATTCCGCTGCCGGTGGTGGGCGGACACGAGGGCGCCGGCACGGTGGCCGCTGCCGGCCCCGGCGTCGAGAATCTCGCCGAGGGTGACCCGGTCATTTTGACGTTCCTACCCGCGTGTGGGCGCTGTTCCTACTGCGCGCGCGGCATGGGAAATCTGTGCGAAATGGGTGCGGCGGTCATGATGGGACCCCAGATCGACGGCACCTACCGCTTTCACGCCCGCGGCCGCGACGTCGGCCAGATGTGTTTGTTAGGAACGTTTTCCGAATACACCGTGGTGCCCGCGGCCTCAGTGGTGAAAATCGATGCCGGAATCCCGCTGGACAAGGCGGCGCTGATCGGGTGCGGCGTCACGACGGGCTACGGGTCGGTGGTGCGCACCGGGGAAGTAGGGGCCGGAGACACCGTGGTCGTGGTGGGGGCTGGCGGGGTCGGAATGAATGCGATTCAGGGGGCCCGGATCGCCGGAGCGTTGACGATCGTGGCGGTCGAGCCGGTGGCCGTCAAGCGTGAGCAGGCCCGTGGGTTCGGCGCGACGCACACCGCCGCCACGATCGATGAGGCCTGGGAGCTGGTCAGTGATCTCACTCGGGGCAAACTCGCCGATGTCTGCGTGTTGACCACCGACGTCGCGGAGGCGTCCTACGTCGGCCAGGCGCTCTCCTTAGTCGGAAAACGAGGACGTGTCGTGGTGACCGCGATCGGACATCCCGAGGACACCTCGATGTCGGGCTCACTGCTGGAATTAACGTTGTATGAAAAGCAGATCCGCGGCGCGCTGTATGGGTCGTCCAACGCCGCCCACGACATCCCACGGCTGGTCGACCTCTACCACGCCGGGCTATTGAAACTGGACGAGTTGATCACCCGTGAATACACCCTCGAGCAGATCAACGAGGGATACGACGACATGCGAGCGGGACTCAACATTCGAGGGCTCATCCGGTTCTGATGAGCTGCCGCAGTGACCGGATACGACAACGGTGCAGATACACCCCGCCCACACCGGAGTGCGCGCGGGAACGCCTCAGCCGTGCCGGTGGATTTGGCCGCGGGGTTTCCCCGGCGCCGAACGCCGCGGGGCCGCGCCCTGGGCTAGGCTGCACGACCAGTGACCACCCGCTGAGCGCCACCGCATTGGTGGTGACGCATTGATGGTGACGCATTGGTGGTGAAAGGGCTGCTGTGATTGACACATCGACCGATCCCGGTCCGGTTTTTCTGGCCGCTACGGAGTTCTTGGACTGGCACCACGACAATGTCCAGCGCTTCACCCGAATGGCGATCGGCGATAGCCAAGATCCGGTGACCAGAGCCCGGCGCCTTTTCCTCGCGGTCCGCGACAACATCTGGTATGACCCCTACAGTGCCGACGACGATGCTGACCACTACCGCGCCAGCTACATCGCGAGCGTCACCCGCGCCTACTGTGTCCCCAAGGCGGTTCTGCTCACCGCGGCGGCCCGCGCCGCGGGTATACCCGCCCGCCTGGGGTTCGCTGACGTGCGCAATCATCTGCAAACCGACACGCTGCGCACCCGGATGGGCGGAACCGACGTGTTCGTCTACCACGGCTACGCCGAACTGTTCGTCAACAGCAGGTGGGTCAAGGCGACACCGGCGTTCAACGCCGAACTGTGCGCGCGATTCGGCGTCCCGCCGATCGCTTTCGATGGCGAGCACGACGCGCTTCTGCACCCCTATGACGCCGAAGGCCGCCAGCACATGGAATACCTTCACGACCGCGGCTGGTACGCCGATCTTCCGTTCGCCGAGATCATCAGCGAGTTGAGACAGCGCTACGGAGCGCTCCTGCAGGCTCCTCCGCCCGAGCGCGACACGTTTGCTAATTAGCGCCAATTAATTGCTAACTAGGCTGCTGGAAAACCGAATTGACGCACGTGACTCAGGCGGCTCCGCCGGCAGCGTGTGCAGGCACGCCATGGCCAATGCCCGGTCACAGCGGCGTCGGCTCGGGCACCGTCTCGAAAAGACGATCCACGTCCGCCCGGTTGCAGGCGGCCGTGCCCGGTGTCATCAACATCGCCGCACCGGCGGCGATGCCGTAACGCACCGCCTTGTCCATCGGCCAGCCCCGGCTGAGACCGACGGTGATCGCGGCCACCATCGCGTCGCCGGCGCCCACACCACTGCCGGAACGCATGGGGAGTGCGGAAAACCGTTGGCTGCCATGAGCTGTCGCTAGTAACGCGCCCCGCGAACCCAGCGACACCACGACGGCCTGCGCACGGCCATGCCGGATAAGCTGCTGCGCCGCGGCAGTCTGCGCGGATTCGGTGTCCAGGTCGCGTCCGAAGCATTCGCGCAGTTCCCGCACACTGGCTTTCAGCAGGAACACACCGGAGGTGATGTGCCGCAGGCCGCCCCCCGACGTGTCGAGAACCAGCAATGCCCCCAACTTCGCGGACATGTCTGCGACGCGCTGGTAAAAGCGGGCGGGAACACCGGGCGGCAGGCTCCCGCTGGCCACCACGAACTGCGCCGATCGCGCCGCCGAGCGCAGCTCATCGAGGCATCGCGCCTGTTCTGCGGCACTCACCCGGGGACCGGGCAGAACAAACCGGTATTGCCGGCCGCTACTGGACTCGTTGACCGTGAAGCATTCCCGGGTGGCGCCCGCGATTTTGATGCGATGAAACCGCACCCCGGCCCTGGCGACCAGATCGACGACAACCTCACCGGTCTGCCCGCCGGCGGGAAACACCGCAGACACCGACGCACCCAGCACCTGAGCGACCCGGGCCACGTTGATGCCGCCGCCGCCCGCGTCATAACGTTCACCATGGCAACGGATTTTCTCGGTGGGACATACCCGCTCAGCGGTCGTGGTGATATCCAGTGCGGGATTCATAGTCAACGTCACGATCCGCGAACCGCTCGTCGGCGGCGGCGCCGCTGCTTTCATGGGCACTAGCACTCCATTGGTAGCTAACTCGTGTCTACAAGCCGGTGGGGTAGGTTTCGGGTGTTTCCCCGGCGATCCACTGACTGCTCACCTCGAGCGGCTCTAGCGCGCGTGTGTGGTCGATATGGATGAGCGCGTCGAACTGGTCGGCGGGCCGGGTGTGAAAGTAGTGGCTCTGGCGCTCGGTCGCCGGCAGATAGATCACACCGATGGCGCGACCGAGCCGCACCGCGCCCAGCGGCTCGGTGGCGTCCGGGCAGATAGTGGGCGACACCAAAAAGGCGTGCTTACCGGTCTCATGGAACAGATCTTCCACGCTGCCCTGCAGCGCCGGCCGGACGGTTTTGCGCTCGGCGACGCCTCCCCATTCGCTGGCAGCGGTCACCGTGCCGGCGTAGGTGGTGAACCCGATAAGACGCGATTGCGCGCCGTAGCGCTCACGCACCAGCTGCCCGAGCGTAAGCTGCCCGTCGGCACCCATTTCCGTTGCCCGGGCATCACCCACGTGAGAGTTGTGCGCCCAGACGACGATTCGCGCCGGGCTGTTTTGGCGATGGCGGTCCAGATGCGCCAACAACGCCTGCAGGGTTTGGGCCATGTGTGCGTCACGAAGATTCCACGACGTCACCCGCCCGCTGAACATCGAGCGATAGTAAACCTCCGCATTGCGCACCGTTTGGGCATTCTGCTGGGCATAAAACGCCTCATCCTCGGCGAGCAACCCGTCCCGGCGCGCGTACGCCAGCGCGTTGCGTTGAAACTCGACCAGCTGCTCGACAGCTTGGCGCTCGCAGGACGGCCCGGCGCCGAACGCTGCCGCAAATCCGTAAGCCTGCCCGTCATCGGCGGAAACGTGGTCAAAGCATGAGTAGCGCCGGCGCGCCCGGGCCGCCGCGAGCGGATCGACCTTGTCGAGGTAGGCGATCACCTCGTGAATCGATCGGTGCAGGCTATAGAGATCCAGGCCGTAGAATCCGGCCTCCCGCCGGCCCTGCGACCGGCACTGCCGGTTGTGCCCGCGCAGCCACTCGGTGAAATCGCGGACCACGACGTTACGCCACATCCAGGCCGGGAACCGCTCAAACCCGCTCAGCGCCTTCTCCGCGCTATCGTCTGCGCCGAGCCCACGAACATACCGGTTGACCCGGTAAGCATCGGGCCAGTCGGCTTCCGCGGCGACCGCGCAGAAACCCTTTCTCTGGATTAGCCATTTCGTGATGTCGGCGCGGGCCTCGTAGAACTCGTGGGTGCCGTGGGAGCTTTCGCCGATCAGCACAATCCGCGCGTCGCCGATCAGCGTGTCCACGATCTCGGGCGAAGGAACGCCGGCAGGTGCCTCGACGGCGGCGCGCCTGATCACTTCGGCCGCGGTGACCTCGGGCCGCACGGCGGGCGCCGCGGCACCCGTGGTGGGGGTGGCGAGCAATTCTCGAACTTCCTCGTCGCTGACCTGGCGGAAGTCCCAAAACGATTCCCCCACAGCCAGAAACGGTGTCGGCATGGTGGCACAAACAATATCCTCGACAATGCCGGCCAACTCCCGGCAGGTCGATTCCGGAGCTGCCGGCACGGCGATCACGATCTGCGCCGGCTCGGCCTCACGTAATGCCTGCACCGCAGCGAACATGCTCGCCCCGGTGGCCAGCCCGTCATCGACCAGGATGACGGTCTTTCCGGCCACGTCAACCGGCGGGCGGCCGCCGCGATACGCGGCCTCGCGGCGGGCCAACTCCCGTCCCTCACGTTCCGCGATGTCGCGCAATTGCTGCGGGGTGACCCGCAGCCCCCGCACCACGTCGTCGTTGATCACGACGCGGCCGTCTCTGGCCAAGGCGCCGAGCGCAAACTCCTCGTGGCCGGGCACGCCGAGCTTGCGCACCACGAAAGCATCCAGCGGCGCACGCAACCGTGCGGCGACCTCCCAGGCGACCGGTATCCCCCCGCGCGCCAACCCGAGCACCACGACGTCGTCGCGGTGGCGGTAAGCGTCCAGGAGACCGGCTAATACCCGCCCCGCCTCACGGCGGTCACGGAACACCCGCCGGGGCGCACGCCTGCCCGCGTCGGTGGCCCGTGTCATGACCGGATCGCCGCTGAGCGCCTGGGGCATTGGGCGTCTAACCCCGTCATAGCCTTCTCGTTCTCATCGATCCCACCGACCTCATCGGCTCGGACACCGCCGGACCGGCTAGCGCGTGCGCGGGTGCGGTCCCGGGGCCCAGGCCCCGGGACCGCACCCCCGTGTCAGGACTTGATCTTGATATGCTTCTCGGCGGGCTTGGCCTCGGCGACCGGCACCGTCACCGTCAAAATGCCCTTGTCGTAGCTGGCCTTGATGTCGTCTTCGTTGGCGCCCTCAGGTAGTGACACCGTGCGTTCGAACGAGCCGTATGCGAATTCCGACCGGCCGTTGAATTCCTTTTTCTCGCTGCGTTCGGCTTTGATCGTCAACAAACCGTCATGCACCGTGATGTCGACGTCCTTGGCCGGGTCGATGCCGGGAAGCTCGGCGCGTACTTCATAGCAGCCGTCCTTCATCTCGTCTTCTAGCCGCATCACCCGGGTTTCGACAAACGGGTGGAATTCCGCTAACGGCGGCAAACCCGCAAACCATTCGGATAACTCCGGAAAAAGCCCACGGCGCCGGCGCCGCATGGGAAGGGTCATCATGCCTCCTCGGGTCTCGGGTGAAAGGACAACTCGATCCGATCAGCCAAGCGGGCAGCGCGGTAGGGACCGAAGTCCCCGGATTGCAGGGCCGTTCGTCGCGCGCCCTCGGCGGTGGCCCCGGAGCGGACCAATTCCCCACAAACACGGGACTTCGGTCCCTACTGCCGCCGTACCGACGCATCCACGATTGAAGCCGGTGCAGCCGGTAGCTACGTGCCTCAGCGTCGGACACCGATTGACACATCTCGACCCGCGTCAAGGATTGCCCATGGCCAACGGCTCCACGCAGCGACCGCCCACGCGAGCGTCCGCGACGCGGGCGAGCGACGGCCCGACGGTCATACCGGGCGGTCCGGAGACCACAGCGGTTGTTAATGCGCAGCGGCAGAGCATTTTTCGCGATGTGAAACTGTTCGTCGGGGCGATGGCCGTGGCGATGATCTTTGGCATCATCGGGGCAACGGCCGTGCTGGTTACCGATCCCTTCGGCGGCAAACACGCTACTGGCGGGGCGTCGGCCTTTCCCCCCGCGGAATCCGCGGACGCGCTGCCACACCCCTCCCTGGAAAGCGCCGCGGCCAAGGCGGTGCCCAGCGTCGTCAAGCTGGAGGCCACAGCGGGCCCGCTGTCCGAGACGGGATCGGGCATCGTTTTGACACCCGAGGGGCTGATCCTGACCACCAGCCAAGTGGTGTCTGCTCTCAGCGGTGGGCCGGGAGTCGCTGCCCGCGCGAGGACCGTCGCCACTTTCGCCGACGGTCGCACCGCGCCATTTCGTGTGGTGGGTACGGATCTGGTCACCGACGTGGCGGTTGTGCGCGCGGAAGGCATGTCTGGGCTTACCCCGATCACGTTCGGTCGATCGGCCGATCTTCGCGTGGGTGAGAACGTGGTCGCGGTAGGGTCCCCGCTGGGCCTGGAGAGCACCGTTACCACCGGGGTCATCAGCGCGCTGCACCGACCGGTACCTACCCTCACGGACTCCAGCGGCCACATCACCGTGCTCGACGCCATTCAAACCGATGCCGCGATGAACCCCGGAAGCGTGGGTGGAGCGTTGATCGACCGCGACGGCAAGCTCATCGGTGTGAACTCGGTAATCGTGACCGGCGGCAATCCCCTTTTCGGGCCCAGCGGTTCGATCGGGCTTGGTTTTGCCATCCCGGTGGACCAGGCCAAGCGTATCGCGGGCGAATTGATCGCGACCGGCAAAGCCGCGCATGCGTATCTGGGTGTGCGGTTAGCCAACAACAACGACACCCCCGGCGCCGTGATCGTTGCGGCGCAAAGCGGCAGCCCGGCCGCGGCGGCCGGGCTGGGCCCGGGCATGGTGGTCACCAGGGTGGATGGCCGGGTGATCGCAAGTTCGGAGGCGCTGGTGGCGGCGATCCTGTCCAAGGCCCCCGGCAACGCCGTGGCGATCACCGCTACGGACCCGGCGGGAGCTACCCGCACCACGCAGGTCATTCTCGCGTCGGACCAAAGCGGCAGCGACGCCACCCCCGCCGCGCCCAGCCTTGTCGGCCCGGTGACCGACACTTACGCGGATCGGGTGACAGATCGGGTCGAATCAGCCAAATCGGGTGTCCGGCCGGGGTTTTTGTCGGGCGCCTCGCTCAGCCAGCGCAGATGCTCGAACGGCCCGAGCAGTTCCAGCCGTCGCCACAGCACGCTGGATGGCAACGCCTGACTGAGATGACGGCACACCGCTTGATACTGCCGGCGCCGGTCCACCGGCACGATCACGTCGATCTCGGCGAGCCGATGGCCGATGAACGCGGCAGCGTACTCGCAGTTGAGAACCTCGGCGACGGCGGCCGGCAGTGTCCAGCCCAGTACCGGCAGGCCAACCTCGGCCGCGGCAAGCAGGGCCGCAGCGGTCGCCTGCCGATGGTCGGGGTGACCGGTGACGCCGCCGCGATCGAACACCAATAAACCCTCGGCGCCGCATCGCCGAGCGCAATCGACCACCGAGACCGCCAACTCGTCGGGGCTGACCTCGGCCAGGCGCCCGTCCGGGTAGTCCAGCAACTCCACCGCCGACACGCCAAGCACCTCGGCCGCCGCCGCCAACTCACCGGCCCGGATGCAGGCCAAGTCGCCGGCAACCCCATGCAGTGTCGATGCCTCACCGTGGGTCAGACACAGCACTGCCAGGCGGGCTCCGCGTTGGGCGAACGCCGATAAAATAGCGCCCAAGCCAAACGACTCGTCGTCGGGATGGGCGACCACGGCGAGCACCGACCGCCACCCGGGAAGCTGACGAGCGGTCATCGAAGCGGACACCAAAGCCGCCGATTGCGCTTAGCGCGCTCGGATAGCGGATTCCACCTCGTCGGCCGGAAGCTCCTTGGTACAGAAATACCAGTCTTGGCACTGGACGCCCTCGGCGGCTTCGGCCATCCGCTCCTGCGCGGCAGCGGGGGAGTCAGGTGGGGGCAGGATGACCGGGTCACCGGGCCGCCAGTCGGCTGGGACCGCGACACCGAAATGATCGGTGGCCTGCAAGGCCTTGACGACGCGCAGCAGCTCGTCGAAGTTGCGCCCCAAGATCAGTGGGTAGTAAATGATCGCGCGGATGATCCCTTTCGGGTCGATGACGAAGACCGCCCGCACCGCCTTCGTGGAAGCCTCGCCGGGCATGATCATCCCGTATTTACGGGCCACATCCATTGAGACATCGGCGATGATCGGAAAGTTAACCTCGACGTCTTTGCGGCCACGGAAAGCGATCTTCTCCTTGATGGCGCGCAGCCACGCGATGTGGCTATCGAGCCCGTCGACCGACAGTCCCAGAAGCTCGGTGTTGTAGTCGGCGAACTGTTGGCGCATGGCCGCAAAGGTCACGAACTCGGTTGTGCACACCGGGGTGAAATCGGCCGGGTGGGAGAAGAAAATCACCCATTTACCCTGATAGTCTGCAGGAAAGTTGATCTCGCCTTCGGTGGTGACGGCGGTGAACGCAGGTGCGGGATCGCCGATACGTGGCATGGGCGTTGCGGCCGCGGGCGCGTCTTCGACGGTGGTCATCGTGACTCCTTTCGTTTCCCTCCCTCAGGTCCCTCCCTCAGGTTATACCCCGACGGGTATATCATGGGCGTGTGCACACGCATAGTCAGGATGCACATCGCTTCCGGCTGGTGATAAGGGCCGAAAGTCATCGTACGGCACCGCAGCGATGATCACCGTGACCGCACCACTGTGGGTCGGCGTTCCCATCGGGATGTGCCTCGGAGCCGTCGGGCAGGTCTGGGGCATCGGGAATCCTGAGACCTTGATCCGGTTGGCGCGGTGGAAGGACCGGCTCTTGGTCGGCTGCATTGCCATCACCTCGGCAGTTGGCGCCGTCACCTTGTACGGCCTGTACGCGCTGGGATTTTCCATGCATTTCTCACCGAAACCGGTTTATATCTTCGGTATTTCGATTGGGGGGATTCTCTTCGGCGCCGGGATTGCTATTTCCGGGTACCTCCCCGGTTCCGAATTGATGGCTCTTGGTGAGGGCAGGAGAGACGCGCTGTACGCATTTCCCGGCGGTCTTCTTGGTGCGGCAGCCTGGACACTGGTGTACTCGACACCGGTTGGTCATTGGCTAGTACACGCGGCGAACTACGGCGATCTTATCGCGTCTGGATCAATACAACACATCCGTCCGATGTTCACACTCCTTATTGCTGTCGCCTACGCAACGGCGCTTTTTGTTGGCGCGGCACTGCTTCCGCGCTACGCCCGCGGCAGGAGTTGTTTGGTGCACGCTGCCGGCGGCAAGAGCGATCCGCATGAGGAGGACCTGATGTCGGACACCGTGGCGTACTTGACCGAAGGGGGCCTGGATCACTCCCCGTCGTCCAGGCTGCATGCGTTAGTGGTCGCCGACGTGCCCACGGGTAACTTTTACTCACGGATAAAGCTGGGAACAAGTGTTTTCCTCGGCATAGTGGTGGTGCTCGCGATTTTCCTGCACCAGATTTTCGGTGAGTCAACGACGTACTCTTGGTTCGCCGGACATCTGCTGCTGCCGACCTTCGACTACACCAGGTTGGTGATCCAAACCGTCGGATGGGAGCCGTTTGCAGATATCGGAACGCTGCTTGGCGCGTTAATCACGGCGGTTTTCGTCAGCCGGTATTTTCAAGGGTTTAGGCTGGTCATTCCGCCGTCGTGGCGCAACAGGTTCGGCAGCGATCCGTGGAAGCGGGCAATCGGCAGCTTCGGCGGCTTTTTCATCCTGATGTTTGGCGCCCGGATGGCCGGTGGCTGCGCCAGTGGGCACATCCTGAGCGGGGGCATTCAGATGGCCGCAAGCGGCTGGTTGTTCACCATCGCTGTCTTTATCGGCATGACTGCCACGGCTCGTGTCATCTACGGTGAGGCAAGCGAAAGGGTCGCAGGATGAAAGCACCCGAGAAACGGTTGCTGGTTGCCGTGGTGTGCGGTGCGGTAGCGACGTGTGTGACCGCGGCAGTGGTGACCCACAACGGCACGTCGGGCCCGCTGACGTTGGCCCAAGTGCTGATCACGGCGATCATTCCGCTGGTACTTCTCGCCGCCGCGGCGATGTGCTACACACCGAAGACACCGAAGCGGGTACCTCAGACGAGCCGGCCGAGAAAGAATGCGAAGCGGTAGCAGAACCGAAAAGGAGGGTCACCATGCAGGAGCAGCAGGAGTCGCTCGCCATCGAGCGCGGAACGTTCGGGATGCCGAAACCGCAGGGCTGGACGCTCGAACGGATCGAGCATCTCCTGGCCGGGACTGTGGTGCTCACGACCTTGGCCTTAGGGCGTAAGCATTCCGGCCGCTGGCGGATGCTGACGGCCTTCGTCGGCGCGAATTTGCTGCTGGACGCCGCGGCGGGCTGGTGCCCCACGGGTGTCGTGCTGCATCGTCTGGGAGTCCCAACCGCAGCCGAACGCGCGCAAAGCCGTGCCCGGTGAGTTGAGCGGCGACACCGACAGCGCCCTGCGCGGGATTCGGTGAGCCCAGCGGTCGCCCCCGATCTGGCGGCGCTGAGCACGGGGGCTATTGCCGCGTCGGTAGCGCTGGGGTGTGTGATCGGACTCTCGCTGGGAGCTTTGGGTGGCGGTGGCTCCATCCTGGCTGTGCCGGCCCTGGTCTACGGGGTGGGTGAGACGGCCCACGCGGCGACCACGACGTCGCTTGTGGCGGTGGGCGCCACGGCGCTGGTCGGTTTGGTGGGACATTGGCGCGCCGGCTCCGTGCGATTCGCCTCCGGGCTGATCTTTGGGCTGGTCGGCCTCGGCGGCGCGGCGCTCGGCTCGCTGCTCAGCCGGGCGGTCCCCAACCAGGTGCTGCTGCTGGCGTTTTCCGCGTTGATCCTGGGGGCCGCGTGGCGCATGCATTGCCGATACGCCGAAACACCGTGCCACATAAGACAGTCGATCGCGCCCGCGTCCAGGGGTGACGGAGAGCGGCTGGTGAGACGAGCCGGGGGTGCCGGCTCGGTGTCGACGTCCGCTCCCCCGGATACGCCGGCGGCGCGCGACCGTGGCCGCCGGGAGCGCGCGGCGACGGCCGGGCGGGTGGTGGCCGCCGGCAGTGTCGTGGGCTTTCTCACCGGCTTCTTCGGCGTGGGCGGCGGTTTCGTGATCGTGCCGGCGCTGGTCCTGGCGCTCGGCTACGAGATGCCCGTTGCGGTGGGAACCTCGCTGCTGGTCATCGCCATCAGCTCGGCGGAAGCCTTGATATTCCGCCTGCACAGCGGCGGAGTCGACTGGCCGGTGGCCGTGCCATTCACCGCGGCGGGATTTCTCGGGGTGATCGTCGGGGACGCGATGGCCAACCGGGTTCCTGCCGCCCGGCTCACCCGGTGGTTTGTGTGGCTGCTGGTGGTTGTCGCCGGCTACACCGCGGCCCATTCGCTATTGACGATGTGGCGGAGCACGCCGACCGGCGGGTAGCGGTTACCGGAGACGGGTGCCGCGTTCGGCCGGCCGGCGCCGCGTTGAGCTCGCGAACTCCAGCCGCGCCGGGCGGCCGGCCACGTGGGCCAATCCACGAAAGGCCGAACGGCCCTAGCTGGGCGAGAAGTCCGATGCCAGGATCGAGGGATGCCGTCAAACCTGGTGGATGTGGCGATCATCGGCGCTGGAGGAGCCGGCTACCCGGCTGCATTTCGCCTCGCGGCCGCCGGTCGCTCGGTGCTGATGGCCGATCCGATCGGCAACCTGGGTGGCGATTGCCTGGCCGAGGGCTGTGTGCCCTCCAAGGCGGTGCGGGAGGCCGCGCTGAGCTACCAGCGTGCCCGCTCGGGTCCCCTGGCGGCCCTGACCGGCGCAGCGGCAGCGGCGCCGGATCCGCGCGACGCGGCGTCGCGGTGGCGCGACATTCTCCGCCACAAAGACGCCGTCCAGCAGACCCGCTACGAGCAACACCGCAAAGAGCTGGAGTCCTCCACGGTGCAATTCGTATCCGGGCGAGCCCGCGTAGTCGGCGACCGGGAGCTCGAGGTGACAACCGACGGCGGCAGGGTCCAGCGCGTGGGCTTTCACAGCCTGATAGTCGCCACCGGCTCCGCCCCGAGCCGGCTCCCCATTCCCGGGGCTGAACTCGCGGTGACCTCCCACGAGCTGTTCCGCCTCGGTGCCGACCTGGCGTTTCCGCAGCGCCCGGTCATCATCGGCGGGGGCTACATCGGTGTCGAGACGGCCACCATCTTCGCGCATCTCGGGGCCGCGCCCGTCGTCCTCGAGCTCACCGACCAGCTGCTGCCGGGCTTTGATCGGGACCTGGCCGACTTCCTGGCGCGCTCGCTGCGCGGACGCGTCCAGGTGCATCTCGGCGCGGCCGTCACCGGGATCGAGCGTTCGGGCACCGATCTGCAGGTGCGCTATCGATCCCAATGCGGCCAGGAAGCCACCGAGGGCGCGGTCGCCGGTGACCTGGTGATCATGGCAACCGGCCGGGTTCCGGTCCTCCCCGAGGGCATCGACCATCTCGATGTGCGCCTCGATCGCCACCGCAGCCCGGTTGTCGACGCGACGTTGCGCACCACCAACCCGTCGGTGTGGGCGCCCGGGGATGTCAATGGCGCCAGCATGCTGTTTCACTCGGCGGTGCGCCAGAGCATCGTCGTCGCGCACAACATCCTGGCGGGTGGCGCCAGCGCGGACCGCATGGAGTTCACGGCCGTGCCCTTCACCGTGTTCACCGATCCGGAATTGGCTAGCGTGGGGCTCACCGAGGAGAAAGCCGTCGAGCTGCATGGGGACGTGGCCGTGGGCAGCTACGACTATGCCGTCGACGCTCGGGCCCAGATCCTGGGCGAAACCACGGGGTATCTAAAGCTGGTGTTCGACTCCCACAGCGCTCGTCTGCTCGGCGCCCAGATCGCGGGCGCCGACGCCGCGCAGCTCGTCGCGCCCCTGGCCCTCGCGCTCAACGAAGGGCTCGACGCCCGCGCCCTGGCCGAGGTGGCATTTCCCCATCCGATGATCTCCGAAGGCATCAACGCGGCGGCGCGCCAGGTACTTGTCTGACGTCCCCGACCACCAGACCGCTGCCGTGACGCCCCGGATGCCGCTCACCCCCCAGGTGCTGCCCGGCGGAGTGCAGCCCAGGGGTGCTCGTCGGTGCGCCGGATGCTGCCGAGCAGCCGCGGCGCGTCCGGGTGACAGCTCACCCCCCGGGGGACATGAGGTGCGGACCTGATGTCGGGGCACGTCGCGATGCTTTTACCGTGCCTGCCGCTGGTAGCCGCCGTGGCCGGGTGGGCCGCCGAGCGCACCGGGCTGCCCTACCCGGTGCTGCTGGTGGTCGCCGGTTCGCTGCTGGGTCTGTCGTCGGTGGTCGCTACGCCCGAACTATCGCCCCAGGTCATGTTCTTCGTGTTCCTGCCGCCGCTGCTCTACTACGCGGCGTTCTTCAGCGCCCCGCGGGACCTGCGGGCCAACGCCACGCCAATCGGACTGCTGGCGGTGGGGCTGGTCCTGGTCACGATGGCTGCGGTCGCGGGGGTGATGGTGGGGGTCGCGGGCGTGCCGCCGGGGGTGGCCGCTGTGGTGGGGGCGGTGGTGGCGCCGACCGACGCGGTCGCGGCCACCGCCGTGTTCCGCCGACTCAATGTGCCCGAGCGGCTGGTCACAATCGTCGAAGGCGAGGGTCTGGTCAACGACGGCAGCGCCCTCGTGTTGTATGCGAGCGCGGTGGCCGCGGTGGTGACCGGAGCACTCGGACCCGGCGAGATTGCGATGGCGCTGCTAGCCGCCCCGTTGGGCGGCGCGTTGCTGGGCTTTGCGATCGCCTGGGTGTTGGTATGGGTGCGGAGGCGCATCGACCAGCCCTTGGTGGAGATCACCCTGTCGCTGTCTACGCCCTACCTGACTTACGTGACGGCGCAGATCGCCGGACTGTCGGGGATTCTGGCGACGGTGGTCGCCGGGGTGTATGTGGGCTCGCGCACCGGGGTGATCTACACCGCGGGCGGGCGGCTACAGGCGTTCGCTTTTCTGGACGTGCTGGTGTTTGTTCTCAACGGGGTGCTGTTCACCCTTTTGGGCATGCAGCTGGTGCGCGTGGTGCGCGCGATCCCGGACCTGGCCATCGAAACGGTGATGGCCGCGATGATAGCCGTAATCGCCGCGGTAATGGGCTCGCGTCTGGTGTGGATGCTGCTCGGGCCGGCCGCAGCCAGATTGTTGGGCCGCGCCGGGCAGCCGGCCGGGTGGCGGGAGCGGATCGTCATCGGGTGGGCCGGGATGCGCGGCGGCGTGTCGCTGGCTGCGGCATTGGCCGTGCCGCTGCGGCGGGCCGACGGCTCGCCGTTTCCCGACCGCGAGCTGGTGGTCGTGGTCACGGCTGGCGTGATCGTCGCCACTTTGATGCTGCAGGGCACGAGCCTGCCGTGGCTGCTGCGCCACCTCGGGATCGGCCACGAGGACCTCCAGAGCCAGCAGCGGCTGGCCCGGCTGCAGGCCGCGCGGGCCGCGTTGGCCTGGCTGGACGACTATGCCGCCACCGAGCGTGTCGATGACGCGGTCGAGTCGCTGCGCGCGCTCTATGGGGCCAGGGTGCGGCGCCTGCAGGGCGCCAACCAGGATCAGCCCAGCCGGGCCACCAGTGGGGCCGACGAGCTGCAACGATACCGGGAGCTGCAGTTGCGGTTATTGGGCGTGGAGCGGTCCACGGTGATTGAGCTGCGGCAGCAGGGCCGTATCAGCGCAACGGTCCGCCGCGCCATCGAGCGCATTCTGGACCTTGAGGAAGCCCGGATCCTGGGTTTATAAGCGTACCGACAGCCGGGCGAGGCCATCTCCCCCGGTGACAGCCAGCCGCATCACGGGAAAACCACGCGGCGCGCGGCGGCCGGCGGTTCGCTGATCGCCGGGACGGTTAGCCGTGGCCACTGCGGATGATTCGCATCATCCGCAAGTTGATGCGGGCAAAACGCCAGAACTGGACGACGATGTTCTGACGCCTCCGCAGCGTGGTGGGAGTGGGCAGGGGGGCGTCGGCGATGCGCTCAGCGGTGCGGACGTTCTCCGGCGAATCGGTGCCGTCGTCGGCCATGACAGTGCCTTTCAGTCAGGATCATTCGGGAATCAGCCACCAAAACGGCCTGGCCTTGGCTTTGTAGATGAACAGGTAGTGCAGCATCAGTTTGACCCAGTGACCGGCCAGCCCCAGCTCACCAGATGTGCCGGCAATGTCGCGGCCGGTTTGCGGGTACTTCATCGGGTCGGGCACGATCGGGAACATCGTCATCGCCGCGGCCGAGCCGTTGCGCACACCGGCCCCGGCGGAGGCGACGCACGCCGCGCCCATGGTCGCCATGGAGGCGCGATGGGCGGGCGCCTGGGGGTTTTTGATGCGGTCCCGGATGGTCTGCGCGACCGTCTTGGCCATGACGCCCGAGGGCATGCCGGTGCGCGGCGGGCTGGGCGTGATGACCGTTCCCTTCGCACTCGTGCGCGGCCGCGAAATCGAGTGCGGGGGCGCGAACGCGATGCCCGGTGCGAAGATGTTGGGGTATGCGGGTGACTCATAGGTGTGCGGCCAGTCGTCGGCGGACCACTGCTCATATGGCTTGCCCGAGTAGTCGGCGTCGACCTTGAGAAAACCCGACGGCGCGAACAAAGTAGCCGTGATGTCGTTGCCGTCTTTGTCGTAGGCGGCGAGGGGCACGCCCCGAAACGGTGGCAGCAGCATGGCGAAGTCGAACTCCAGGATGTGCTCGGTGCCGTCGAGCTGCTCGTAGCGCAGCTTGCCTGCCATCACCTCGTGCACGGCGGCCTGCGTGATGGCTTTGACGCCGCGCTCGCGAAACAGCGATTCGGTCCACAGCCGGCTGGACTGTGTAAAGCCTTTCTCGACGAACTTCATGCCGTCGACGCCGAAGTCTCCCAGCTCGTATTCATTGGTGAGATAGATGATCTCGGCCAAGTCGCGCACCCCGGCCGCGCGCAATGTGTGCTCGACGTTGAAGGTGTATTCGAACGCCGCGCCCTCGCAGGTGCAGGTGCCGTGCCCGATCCCGATGACAAGCCGCTGCTTCTGCCCGGCCTTCAGCTTGGCGATAACCTGCTCGAGCGCTTGAGCGGCCACGGCGGCATGCTCGGCGGTGCACACCGAGTAGGAGTATCCGTCAGGGCCGAGGCCGGGGGTAGCCGCGAAGTTCAACTGCGGTCCGGTGGCGTTGATGAGGTAGTCGTAGGTGAGGTTGCCGGTTTCGCCGCGGCGTGCCTCGTCGGTGTAGGTGAAATCCACTGACGGTGATGGCTGTTCGCGGGTCCCCTCGGGCCGGATCGCGGTAGCGAACCCCTGGTGAAAGACAATGCCCTGGCGCTTGTAGATCGGCTTGAGCGGAACCAGCACTTTCGCCGCGTCCATCCGGCCGACGCCGACCCAGATGTTCGACGGGATCCAGTTCCACTCGGCGTTAGGGGAAACCACGACGACTTCGTGGCTGCGGGACAACCAGCGACGCAGGTGCAAGGCGGCGGTGTGTCCCGCGATGCCGGCGCCCAGGATGACGACTCGTGCCATTGACGCTCCTCGGTGAGACCACTATGACGAAAAACTATGACGAAAAAGATGCGGCGACAACATCCCTGTGTGACAGGGTTTGGTGAGACAGCAACAATAGCCGCTAACAGCCGCCAATAGCTGCAAAATTGAGCGCCGGGTGCTGCTCGGCGAATGCACCACCGCGTCGCTCGCGGCGCACACCTGAGTCATGACTCGCTCCCTTTCGCGCGGTGGCCGACGTGCGCTTCGGCGCGTAGCCGTTCGACCATGTGCGGGTAGTGCAACTCGAACGCCGGACGCTCCGAGCGGATGCGGGGCAGCTCGGTGAAGTTGTGCCGCGGCGGCGGGCAGCTGGTCGCCCACTCCAGCGAATTGCCGTAACCCCACGGGTCATCGACAATCACCGGCTCGCCGTAGCGCCAGCTTTTGAACACGTTCCACACGAACGGCAGCATCGAGACACCGAGGATGAACGCGCCGGTGGTGGAGACCACGTTGAGCGGCTGGAAACCGTCGGTGGGCAGATAGTCGGCGTAGCGGCGCGGCATGCCCATGTTGCCCAGCCAGTGCTGCACCAAAAACGTGGTGTTAAACCCGATGAGGGTCAGCCAGAAATGCAGCTTGCCCAGCCGCTCGTCCAGCAGCCGCCCGGTCATCTTCGGAAACCAGAAATAGATGCCGGCGAAGGTGGAGAACACGATGGTGCCGAACAGCGTGTAGTGAAAGTGCGCGACCACGAAATAGGAGTCGGTGACGTGAAAGTCCAGCGGCGGGCTGGCCAGCAGCACCCCGGTCAAACCGCCCAGCAGGAAGGTCACCAAAAAGCCGACCGAGAACAGCATCGGTGTCTCGAAGGTCAGCTGGCCCTTCCACATGGTGCCAATCCAGTTGAAGAACTTCATCCCGGTGGGCACCGCGATCAGATAGGACGTAAGGCTAAAGAACGACAGTAGCACCGCGCCGGTGGCGAACATGTGGTGCGCCCACACCGTGATCGACAGCCCCGCAATACCCAAGGTGGCATAGACCAGGGTGGTGTAGCCGAAGACCGGTTTGCGGCTAAACACCGGAAAAATCTCGGTGACGACCCCGAAAAACGGCAACGCGACAATGTAGACCTCGGGGTGGCCGAAGAACCAGAACAGATGCTGCCACAGGATCGGCCCACCGCTGGCCGGGTCATAGACGTGCCCTCCGAGGTGCCGGTCATAGGCCAGCGCGAACAGCGCGGCGGTCAGGGGCGGAAAGGCGATCAGCACGATGATCGACGTCACCAGGATGTCCCAGGTGAAGATCGGCATCCGGAACATCGTCATCCCGGGCGCGCGCAGGCACACCACCGTGGTGATCATGTTGACCGCGCCCAAAATGGTGCCCAGACCCGCGATGATCAGCCCCATGATCCACAAGTCGCCACCGGCTCCGGGGCTATGCAAGCCGTCGCTTAACGGCGTGTAGGCGGTCCAGCCGAAGTCGGCGGCCCCGCCCGGGGTGATGAAACCCGCGAGGGTGATCAAGGCGCCGAAGAAAAACAGCCAGAACGACAGGGCGTTCAGCCGCGGGAAGGCGACATCGGGGGCGCCGATCTGCAGCGGCAGCACCAGGTTGGCGAACCCGAACACGATCGGGGTGGCATACAGCAGCAACATGATGGTGCCATGCATGGTGAACAGCTGGTTGTACTGCTCGTTGGACAAAAACTGCAGACCGGGTGCGGCCAGCTCGGCGCGCATCAACAGCGCCATCAGCCCGCCCACAAAGAACAGGCTCATGCAGGTGACCACGTACATGATCCCGATCGTCTTGTGGTCGGTGGTGGTGATCAGCCGGTAGACCAGCGCGCCCTTCGGCCCCAACCGGGCCGGAAACGGGCGGCGCGCTTGCAACCGGACCACAGACATGGCATCAGCGGTCATGGCATCTCCCGACGTCGCGTCCTAGCCGATTACCCGAATTTAGCTGCTGCCGTGGGAAACTCGGCGTTGCCAGCAGCATGTAGCTGCGCACATCGACAATGAAAGCACTGTTGTGCTGCTTAGGCTTTAGCGTCAGCACGGCGCGCGGCGATCCGGGCGCGAACCGCCTCCATGTCGAGGGCCTTGATCTGGCCGATCAGATCGTCGAGCACCGCCGGAGGCATCGCCCCGGGCTGGCTGTACACCAGGACGCCGTCGCGAAAAGCCATGATGGTCGGGATGGATCGGATGCCGGCCGCTGCGGCCAGCTCCCGCTCATCTTCGGTGTTGACTTTGGCGTGCACAATGTCCGGGTAGTTTTGGGCGGACTGTTCGAAGACCGGACCGAAAGCCCGGCACGGGCCACACCACGGCGCCCAGAAGTCGACGAGCACGATTGGGTTTTCCAGGATCGTCGACTCGAAATCGGTGAAGGTGAGATTTTTTATGGTCATTGCAGCACCTATCCTTTCGTTTCCTTTCGTTGCCGTGTCGGCGTGTCGGCGTGGATGACGAAAACCTCAAAGCGGTCCGTTTCCGGATAGCAGTCGGCCGGATGCCCGGCGCCCCGCCTCCGATGCTCATCGGGCCGGTGACGTGGCGTCGGCGAACTCACAAAACGCGTCATAAGCGCGAGCGCCGTAGATGGTGGCCGGCCCACCGTGCATTTGGATGCTGACGCCGATGGCCTCGGCGGCTTCTTGCTTGCTCGCCCCGGCACGCACGGCGGCTCGGGCGTGTGAGGCGATGCAGCCATCGCACCCGGCCACGATGCCGATCGCCAGCGCGATGAGTTCTTTGACTTTCGTGTCTAACGCGCCGGGAGTCTGCGCGGCTTTTTGCATTTCCAGGTACCCGCGGTAGACCTCCGGGATCATTGCCTTGAGGGCGCGATGCTGCGGGTTCAGCTCGTTGAGCACTTCCTGGTAATGGGTGTGTTGGCTCATAACCGATACAATACACATACCCGACCGGGTATATTCCCATCCCGGACTTCGCGCTGGCGCAGGGCCGACGGCCCGTGCGACTGGTCCGTGCGACTGGCACGCTTATACCCCTAGGGGTAACATGGGCGACAAGATGTGGAGGGATCATGATCGGTGATCAGGACAGCGTGACCGCCGTGCTCAACCGGTTACGCCGCGCCCAGGGCCAACTCGCGGGGGTGATCGCGATGATCGAGCAGGGCCGTGACTGCAAGGACGTGGTTACCCAACTCGCGGCGGTGTCCCGGGCGCTTGACCGGGCGGGCTTTAAGATCGTCGCGTCCAGCCTTCGGGATTGCATCAGCGGCGGCACCACGGCCGACGAGTCGCCGCTGACAGAGGCCGAACTGGAAAAGCTGTTCCTTGCCCTGGCCTGAATCGCAGGTGCGCGGATCGCAAACGGCAGAGCATGTCAACAGTCACGAAGGACTAGGGAGGAGTAGCAATGACGCTGGGCCTTAGCACCAAGCTGCACACCTCGTTCGGTGAAGCGGTTGATCGCGTCACCCGAGCGCTGGCCGATCAGGGCTTCGGTGTGCTGACGAAGATCGATGTCAAAGCCACGCTGAAGGAAAAGCTCGGTCAGGAGATGGAGGATTATCTGATCCTTGGTGCCTGCAACCCCTCCTTGGCGCATCGTGCGCTGGATGTGGACCGCGAGATCGGCCAGCTGTTGCCGTGCAACGTGGTGGTGCGGGCCGACCTCGCCGGCCAGAGCGACGCGATCATCGTGGAGGCGATGGATCCGCAAATCATGGTCCAGGTGGCAGGCCAACCGGAGGGGCTGCAAGAAATCGCCGACCAAGCCGCGAGCAAGCTGCAGGCGGCGATCAGCGCGGTTGGTCAGCCCGCCCAGACTCGGTAACGCGCCTGACGTACCGGAGCGGGCGCACGGTCGGTCATATGCGGCCTGCCGCGTCGCGAGGCCGCACGACAAGCACCGGAATGTCGACGGACTGCGCCACCGCGGAACTCACCGAGCCCAGCAGCATGCCGGGGAACCCGCCCCGGCCATGGCTGCCGACCACGACAAGCTGGGCGTGGTGGGATTCCTCGATGAGCCAGTGGGCCGGTTTGTCGCACACCAGCCGGCGGCGCACGGTCACATCCGGATATCGTTCTTGCCATCCGGCCAGGCGTTCGGCCAAGACCTCGTTACCTTGGGCTTCGTATTCCCGCCAATCCATCCCAAGGATCGGGAAAACCCCGACATCGCTCCAGGCGTGTACCGCGACAAGGCGCACACCCCGACGCGACGCCTCATCGAAAGCCAAGGCGGTGGCCGCTTCTGAGGCAGGCGACCCGTCGATGCCCAGCACAACCGGTGCCTGCTCGTCGACCGCCCGGTCGCCATGAATGATGGCGATCGGGCCGTAGCCGTGGTGAAGCAAGCCATCACTGACCGAGCCCAATAGGAAACGGCTCAGCGCGCTCATCCCATGACTACCGATGACGGTCATCTCGGCCTGCCGGGACGCGTCGATAAGTGCCGGCACCACGGCCGAATGGGCCACCTCGGTGTGTAGCTCGGGAGGATCGGATGCCTCCGCGCCGGCCAGCACCGCCTGACGCGCTTGCTCGATGACGTCGTTGGCGTTTTTCTCCCACGCCCGGGCAAGTTGCGCCTGCCTGGAAGGCGTGGCCCAGTCGGGGGCCGGGGCGACAACGTGCATCAGCGTGATCGGCTGACCGCGCAGCAGGGCTTCCCGGGTCGCCCAGCGGATGGCAGCGACCGCCTCCACCGAACCGTCGACACCAACCAATATCCCGTACTTCGTTGCCGCTTCGCACATCTCGCCTCCCTCACGCGCTGCCAATCACGTCGGTCACGCTCGAAGCGTACTGTCGTCGGCCGTGTGCCAGGCTGGGGCAAAAGGTCCGCCGTCGTCAGGACCAATGGCCCTCCAATGGCCCCGAAACCCGGTGAGCTGCAACTGCGAATCGACCGCGGTCGCTACCGAACGCGATGGCGTGCGAAAACGGTTGCGCCAACCCTGCGCCGCAACTGCACCGCCGCAGATACTCCCGGCATGCTACACCCCATGCGCGCCAGGCTTGGCGACCGGCGCGGATGTCAAGACACCCCAGGACTGCGGGATCCGGATGGACCTTTGGCCCCCGAGGCTGGTGCCGTACTGCCCTACCACGAATATTCGCGGTGCCCGCATCATGAAAGCCAACTGAGGCAAAGGGGTAACCAGCAAAGGGGTAACCAGCAAAGGGGTAAATGATGAGGGCCAACACCGGTGATTGGTTGGTGGTCAAGGGCAGGACCAACGAGCAGCCGGAGCATCGCGGGATGATCACCGAGGTGCACGGCACGGACGGCTCGCCGCCCTACATGGTGCGCTGGCTGGACACCGGACATGAGGCGCTGGTGTTTCCCGGACCCGACGCGGTCATTGTCACCCAGGCGGAGCAGCAGGCAGCCGACGAGCGCGCCCGGGCCCGACTGGCGTCAACGCAAGCGGCGATCCTGAACGATCCACCCGCCCACGACGGTTAATGATGCTTAATATCATCGATAGCGTCGGCAGAAACCGTATTCGCATGGGCATCGGTGCCCCTTAGCCCAAGCGTGGGAGGCCCATCGGTGACCGAGGAGAGATCGCCGAGCGTCGATGGCCCACCACCGGTCGTGCCGACCCGCATGAGCCATATCCGGACCCATAAAAGCCACTTAACCGCCGCGGAGTCGGCCGGCGGTGCTGTGACGGTCCTTGACCCCGAAGAGGCCGCAGACCGGCTGTTGCGTGATCTGCGCACCGGCCGGGAGGGGTTGACCAGCGCCGAGGCGGCGCGGCGACTGCTGCAATATGGCCCTAATGCGTTGCAACGGCGGGGCGGGCGGCGGTGGCCGGCAGAGTTGGCGCGCCAGTTTACCCACCCGTTGGCGTTGTTGCTGTGGCTGGCCGCCGGGCTGTTGTTGATCGTGGGCTCGAACGTGGTCGCCGCAGCGGTGATCTTGATTATCGTGCTCAACGCGGCGTTCGCCTTCGTGCAGGAACTGCAGGCCGAACGCGCGGTAGAGGCGCTGGCGAAGTATCTTCCGCAGCGCGCCAACGTCGAACGGGACGGCAGGGTCGTCGAGATCGACGCGACGCAGGTGGTGCCCGGCGACATCGTGGTCATCAAGGAGGGCGATCGCATCCCCGCCGATATCCGGCTGTTGAGCGGAGCGATCGAGGTCGACATGTCGGCGCTGACCGGGGAATCGGTGCCTGCGGTGCGGTCAGCGGCGATGGTGGATGTGCACGTGCCCCTGCTTCGTGCGCACGAGCTGGCTTTCAGCGGCACCAATTGCACCGGCGGTGAAGCCCGGGGCGTCGTGTTCGCGACGGGGATGGGCACCGAGATTGGCCGGATCGCGGCGCTGTCCGAGAGGGTGAAACCCGAGCCCAGCCCGCTGGAGCACCAGGTTCGGCGGGTGGCCTGGCTGATCGCGGCGGTCTCGCTGATGCTGGCGCTGTCGTTCATCCCGGTTGCCACGATCGCCGCCCATCTGACCCTGATCAACTCCATCGTCTTCGCCGCGGGGTTGCTGGCCGGCATGGTGCCCGAAGGTCTGCTGCCGGTGATCACGCTGGCGCTGGCGGTGGCGGTGCGGGAGCTGGCGGGCCGCGGTGCGCTGGTCAAACGACTCTCTGCGGTGGAAACGCTGGGCTCGACGGACGTGATCTGTACCGACAAGACCGGCACACTGACCGAAAACCGCATGACCGCCGTTGCGGTGTGGACCACCGCGGGCCGACTCGACCTCGAGACGCACGTCCCGGATGCCGCGGGCGGTAAGACACCCTTCCCGATGCCATTGCAGTCGCTCGGCCGCATCGCGGCCGACTGCAACAATGCACGCCTGGACGACATTGCCGGCCCGGTCGGTGATCCCACCGAGGTCGCCGTGCTGACGCTGGCTCGCAGACTTGGTGCCGACACCGACAGTGGTCGGCGAGAACGCCGGCGCCGCTGGCAGTTTCACTTCAATCCCGAGCTGAAGCTGATGTCCACCATCGACCAGGCCGACGATGGGTCGCTGGTGGTGCACACCAAGGGCGCACCCGAGGCGGTGCTGTCACGCTGCACCCAGCTGATGGCCGCCGATGGCAGCGCGCTGGCCCTGGATGAGCAGCAGCGCCGGAAAGTGGAGAGCGAGGCGAATACGCTTGCCGCGCAAGGGCTGCGGGTGCTCGCGTTTGCCCAGCGCCAACTACCGGCCACCATCGCCTTGCCGCAGCGGCGGGTCGACGTCGAAGGCGACCTGTGGCTGGTGGGCCTGATCGCGCTGCTGGATCCGCCGCGTCCGGGCGTCACGGAGTCGGTCGCTCAATGTCACGCCGCGGGAATCCGCATCATCGTGATCACCGGCGATCACCCGTTGACCGCAGGCGCGATCGCCCAGCGGGTCGGCATCACCGGTGCCCACCCCACTGTGGTCACCGCTGAGCAGTTCGAGCGGCTGACCGAAAAACAGCTCGCCGCGCTGATCCGCGACCACCCTGATTTGATCTTCGCCCGGGCGTCCCCGGAGGCCAAGCTGCACATCGCCGAGGCGCTGCGCATCGAGGGGCATGTGGTCGCCATGACCGGCGACGGGGTCAACGACGCTCCCGCTTTGCGCCGCGCCGACATCGGCGTCGCCATGGGACTGTCGGGCACCGACGTCGCCCGCGAGGCCGCCACCATGGTCCTCACCGACGACAACTTCAGCACGATCGTCACCGCCATCCACGCCGGCCGGCGTATCTATGACAACGTCCGCAAATTCATCATCTACATCTTTGCCCACGCCACACCGGAAACCGTGCCGTTCTTGGTGTTCGCGCTCGGCGGGGGCCTAATTCCCCTGCCGTTGCCCATCTTGCAGCTGCTGGCCTTCGACGTGGGAAGCGAGACCCTGCCGGCGCTGGCACTGAGTCGCGAACCCGCCGAACCGGGTATTATGGCCCGCCCGCCACGTCCCCGCGGGGAAGGCGTCATTTGTGCGCCGATGCTGGTGCGGGCGTGGCTTTTCCTCGGTGCGATCGTCGCTGCCCTGCAGCTGAGCGGCTTCTTCTATGTGCTGCTGAAAGCCGGCTGGCATCCCGGTGCCCCGGTGGGTGTGGGCGCGCCACTGCATCACGCCTACCTGCAGGCGACCACGATGACGTTTCTCGGCATGATCGCCGGGCAAATCGGCACCGCCTTTGCGGTACGCACCCACCGGGCCTCGCTGTGGTCGGTGGGCGTGTTCAGCAATCGCTATCTGCTGGCAGGTATCGCCGCCGAAATCATGCTCGCGGCGGTGTTCGTCTACACCCCGCCGCTGCAAGCCCTGTTAGGCACCGCCGCATTACCGGCCGGTGACCTGGTGCTCTTGCTGCCCTATCCCGTCATCGTGTGGGGTGCCGACGAAATGTGGCGCTACTGGCTGCGGCGCTCGGATGAGAAGCGGCGGCGCCGCGGCGCGCCGGTGCAGCCCGCGGACGGCACGGCGCGCCTGTCCAGCCGATAGGCTGTCGCGGCATGACCGCCGCGCAGGCGATCGGGCTCACCGAGGCCGAAGTCGCCCAACGGGTTGCCGAGGGCAAGGCCAACGACATTCCCGCCCGCGTGACGCGCAGCGTGGCCGATATCGTGCGAGCCAACACGTTCACCCGGATCAACGCGATCCTGGCTGTGCTGTTTGTCATCGTGCTGGCGACGGGCTCGATGATCAACGCCCTGTTCGGGCTGTTGATCATCGCCAACAGCGTCGTCGGCATGGTGCAAGAGCTGCGGGCAAAGCAGACGCTGGACAAACTCACCATCGTCGGGCAGGCCAAGCCTTTGGTGCGCCGGGCCGATGGAACCCGTGAGCTGCTGCCCAACGAGGTGGTGCTTGACGACATCATCGAACTGGGCCCCGGCGACCAGATCGTCGTCGACGGGGTGGTGATCGAAGGCTCCGCCCTAGAGATCGATGAATCGCTGCTCACCGGCGAGGCCGACCCCGTTCTAAAGGGGGCCGGGGACACCGTGATGTCCGGCAGCTTCGTCGTCGCCGGCACCGGAGCCTACCGCGCCACCACGGTCGGGCGCGACGCCTATGCCGCCCGGCTGACCCGGGAGGCCAGCAAGTTCACCCTGGTGCGCTCGGAGTTGCGCGCCGGGATCGACAAGATCCTGCAGGTCATCACCTATCTGCTGATCCCGACCGGGCTGCTGATCATCTACTCCCAGCTGTTCACCACGCATGCCGGCTGGCAGCAGTCGGTGCTGCACATGGTCGGAGCGCTGGTGCCGATGGTTCCCGAGGGCCTGGTGCTGATGACGTCGATCGCGTTCGCGGTGGGCGTGGTGCGCTTGGGCCGGCGGCAATGCCTGGTTCAGGAGCTGCCCGCTATCGAAGGGCTGGCGCGGGTCAACGTGGTGTGCGCCGACAAAACGGGCACCTTGACCGAGAACCGGATGCACGTGGCCGACCTGCAGGTGCTGGATGGCGCACCCGGCATGGACACAATCATCGACGCCCTGGCGTCGATGGCGGCCGATGACCCCCGCCCCAACGCCAGCATCCAGGCCATCGCCGAGGCCTACCGCAACCCACCGGGATGGACCCTTACGGCCACCGCCCCGTTCAAGTCGGCCACCAAATGGAGCGGCGTGTCCTACGGCGAGCACGGCAACTGGATTCTGGGCGCGCCCGATGTGCTGTTGGATCCATCCTCTCCCGTCGCCAAGCAGGCCGAGGAGACCGGCGCCCGGGGCCTTCGGGTGCTGCTGCTCGCGCTTAGCGACCTACCGGTCGATCATCCCGGCGCACCCGGTGCCGTCATACCGGCAGCTTTGATCATGCTGGCTCAACGGATCCGGCCTGACGCCCGCAATACTTTGGATTATTTTGCGGCACAGAATGTTTCAGTCAAGGTTGTCTCGGGTGACAACGCCGCCTCCGTGGGCGCAGTGGCGGCGGCGCTGGGCCTGGCCGGAGAGGTACTCGACGCGCGTAAGTTGCCCACCGATCCGGACGAGCTGGCCGAAACGGTGGCCAAGTACATCGCTTTCGGCCGGGTCCGCCCCGACCAGAAGCGTGCGATGGTGCACGCCTTGCAATCCCGTGGCAACACCGTGGCGATGACCGGTGACGGGGTCAACGACGTGCTGGCGCTGAAAGACGCCGACATCGGCGTGGCTATGGGGTCGGGGAGTGCCGCATCACGTGCGGTTGCTCAGATTGTGTTGCTGGACAACAGGTTCGCCACCCTTCCCTACGTGGTCGGCGAGGGACGCCGCGTGATCGCCAACATCGAACGGGTGTCCAACCTGTTTTTGACCAAGACCGTGTACTCGGTGCTGCTAGCGTTGCTGATCGGCATGAGCGGTCTGGGCGCCAAGGCGTTGGGCATCAGGTCGTTGATGTTCCCGTTCGAGCCGATTCAGGTGACCATCGCGGCCTGGTTCACCATCGGGATCCCCGCGTTCATCCTGTCGTTGGCACCCAACGATGAACGCGCACAACCCGGCTTCACCCGCCGAGTGATGATTGCCGCGGTGCCGAACGGCGCGGTAGCGGGCATCGCGACGTTCCTGTGCTATGTGCTGGCTTTCCGGGGGGTTGAGGCGACCCCGGCCCAGCAGATGCAGGCGTCGACCGCGGCGCTGATCACCCTGCTGGTGATCGCGGTGTGGGTACTGGCGGTGGTGGCCCGGCCCTACACTTGGTGGCGGCTGATGCTGGTCGCGCTGTCCGGTGGCGCATACCTGGTGATTTTCTGCATCCCGTTGACGCAGCACAAGTTCGGCCTCGATCCGTCGAACATCGCGTTGACGGCCACCGCGCTGGCGATCGGTGTGCTCGGTGCCGCGATTGTCGAGGCACTTTGGTGGTTGCAGGGTCCCCTGAGCAGAACGCCTCCGCAGTTGTGGCGCCAGCCGAACGTCGGCGGGCAAAGCGCGATCGCCACACCGCGACGCCGTTAGTTGCGCGCACCCAACTAGTTGCGCGCACCCAAAGTGCCGCTGAGATAGTGGGCGCGGCATGCGCTACGGGCCAGCTTTCCACTCGTGGTGCGCGGGATCGTTCCCGCCGCTACCAGCCGTACGTCGGCCACCGGCAATCCATGTCGGCGCGCGACCGCTGCCCGGATGGCCTTCAGCACCGGCTCCGGGTCGACGCGCCCCGCACCCGGCGCGCGCTCGGCGATGATCACCAAGTTTTCCGCGCGGTCACGTCTGGTTTCTTCCGGCATCTCGCTCGCCGGCACGGAGAACGCCGCGACATAACCGGATCGCACCGCCGGTGACGCGGCGGCCACAGTCGCCTCGATGTCTTGGGGGTAATGATTCCGGCCGTCGATGATGATCGCATCCTTGATGCGACCCGTTATGTAGAGTTCGCCGTCGAGGTAGACACCAAGATCACCCGTTCGCATCCACGTGCCATCGATCGGCGCACCCTCGGCGTGACTGCCCATCGGCAGGGGTGACTGCAGCTTGTTGCCGAATGTCTCGCGCGTTTCCTCCGTTCGCGCCCAGTAGCCGCGACCGATATTGTCGCCGTGCAACCAGATCTCGCCCACCTCGCCATCGGGCAGTTCCACCTGGGTCTGCGGGTCGACGATCACCGCCCATTGACAGCGCGCAACTCGACCGCAGGAAACATACGCGACGGCATTGGGAGCATCCGGCGCGACGCGAACCGCGTGCCCGGCGCCCAGCCGTTCTCGGTCGAGGTAGGCGGCGGAAGCCTCAGCGGTGGGCTCGATGCTCGACACAAACAGCGTCGCTTCGGCCATGCCGTAGGAGGGCTTGATCGCGGTTTTCGGCAGCCCGTACGCCTCGAAAGCCTTGGTGAACTTGGTGATCGACTCGATATTGACCGGTTCGGAGCCGTTGATCAGGATGACGTTGCGTAGCTCGATGTCCTCCCCCTCGGCGGGCAACCCCCGCTGCGCGACGAGTTCGAACGCAAAGTTTGGCGCGGGTGAGACAACACGCCCGCACCGCGAAGCCGCCGACAATGCCTGAATCCACCGTAATGGCCGGCGGATGAACGCCATTGGCGACATGAACGTCAGATGCCCACCGTATAACGCCGGGAAGCCGATCATCAAAAGACCCATATCGTGGTAGAGCGGCAACCAGCTCACACCATGAATGTCGGTGTTATCCAAACGGATCGACAGGATCATCTGCAGAAGGTTGGTGCCCGCAGCGCGATGGGTGATCTCCACTCCCAACGGGGTTCGTGTCGAGCCCGAAGTGTATTGCAGGTAGGCAATGTCATCGGTGTGCAGGTCCGCGGGCGCGAAGGCGACACCCACCGAGTCCGGTACCTCATCGATGGCAATGACGCGTGGCCGGTGGGCATGCGGGATCATTCGCGCACAGGCCCGAACAGCTTCACTGGCCGCGGCCGTGGTCAAAAAAACGCTGGGCTGCGCATCCTGGAGAATCGCGTTGAGGCGTTCGGCATGGCCGGGCAGCTCCGGCGCAAACAAGGGTAGCGCGATGTTGCCGGCCATGATTGCGGCGAAGAACCCGACCACATAGTCCAGGCCCTGCGGTGCCACTACCGCCACGCGATCCCCGGGAGCAGCCACTTGCTGCAGCCGCGCGGCGATTGCCCGGGTTCTGGTGCCCACCTCTGCCCAGGTCAACTCGACGGGTTTGCCGTCAGGGTGCTGGCTGTAGTCCAGGTAGCGGTATGCAAGAGCATCGCCGAAATGAGCGATACTGCGATCCAGAAAGGTGATCAGGCTGATGCCCTCCGGCAGGGCGATGCAGCCATTTGCATCCAAATAGTCTTCGGCTCGCGGGGGATTCCCCGAACCATCGGCATCGCGCGGGCATGCACTCATGTATGAGAATTCTAAGAGACAATGTCCCGCCCGTGGCGATGACCCGCAAGCCGGCACGGTCTTGGACCATGGCCGAGATCGCCGCCCGGCGCATTACTCCGGGTGCGGCTCGGGGCCAAATCGGAAACGGCGACCGGTAACCGAAATGGGAAGAATCCGAACGTAGTGCTGCTTTACGGTCGCCGTCCACGGCAGCAGGTGAGCCCGCTCAGCTTCGGCGATCTCCTCGACGGTGTGCAGTATGCGGGCCGTGCCCTTCACGATGACGCTCCAGCCTTCGGCCCTATCGTGATCGTCGGCCTCGAACAGAACGCGATTGTTGATTGCGGCACTGACCAACTTGGTGCCCTGCGCCGTGCGAAAAAGCACCGTACGACGCTGCACGGCGAAGTTGACCGGAAAGATCTCCGGCTCGCCCTGGGCGCTGGTGACAAGACGCCCCAAGGCCACGCTGGCCAGCAGGTTCCAGCTTTCGCTTACCGACAGGATGGTTACGGGTTCGTCGGGCACGGACATCGTCACGCTTATCCAGCCTCGGGGCAAGGCGCCCAGCCACGCCTCGAGGCTCGAATATCACCCGGTGTCTTCTGGTGGCAGTCACGTGGCTAACTTAAACACCATCCGGTACCGGCACAACCAGCCCGCGCATCCTCGTGTCCCTGCGCGACAGCACGATCGAGGTCCCCGCCGGGCGCATCTCATCGGGTGTCGACGCCGCCCTGCTCATCGGCCAGATCGGTGACGCGCTGGCAGCGGGGCTCAGCGCCTATGAGCTGGCCCAGTGCGCCGACCAGCACCCAACGGCAGCAGAGGGCATCGGAAGAGCGGCCCGGGCGCTGGTCGGCTGAGCCCCTCCGGTCGCGCGACAATCCACGGCGCGGATCGCGCACCTGAAATCCCCGCGTTTCGCGGGGTGTCCATTGACGGGCCCGTGGGTTATTCGCCGGGGAAGTGATCCATAAGCAGGTGGGTGGCCGGTACCCCGAAAGCCGGGGGTTTGCCGCCGGTGCGAAAGTACATCTCTTTGAAGGCCAGTTTCATCGCGTAGGGCGCGTGACCCATCTTGAACACGCTGATCGCCCCGCCATACCAGGTGTTGGAGTGAATATAAAAACCCTGATGGCCTCCGATATCGCCGAAACAGAGGATTTCAGGCTGATATTCGGGGCCGGCATCGTCGTGGCCAAGCGCCCCAGCCTCGATCGCGATCTGCCGGGCAGCGATCTCAGCCTGCTGGTGACCGAGGCTGCCGAGCTTGGGCACGGTGATCGCGGCCGCGTCACCGACCGCCAGGATCTCAGGATGGGCGGGGTTGCGCATCCGGCGATCGGTCAGCACAAAACCCCGCTCGTCGGCGATCGGCAGCCCCAGGAGAAACCGGTGGGGCACCCAGTCGGGGATGACGATCTTGATCTCGGCGTCCAGGCTTGCGCCGGACGCAAACTCGATGCCATCGGCGTGCAGGCGCCGCACATCCTGGGTGTTGTTGAGATAGCCGAAACCCCTCTGTGCCGCCATCTCCAGAAACGCTGTGATGATCGCCTCGCCGGCGTCTTCGGCGATCATAGCCGCCGGGGTGAACAGCGTGATCTTATGCGCGTCACCCAGATGATGACTGCTTAGCCAGTGCGCCATCGCCAGGCCCAACTCCAGCGGCGGGCCCTCGCAAGCCGCCAAGCCCACCGGCAGCCAGTCCGGCTTAGCCTGCAGACCCTGATGAAACCGGGCCGAGCCGATTGCGATCGGGCCCCCCTTATAGGCGGCCAGCCGCCGACGCAGCTTATTGCCGTAAAAGCCGCTCGAGACCGTGTCACCGTGCTCGCCGAACCCGTCGATCTGGTCGTAGGCCAGCCGACAGCCCAGCGCGATCACCAGGTAGTCATAAGAAAGGCTCTCCACCGCCGAACCGGGACGGTCGCTGGGCACGATCTGCACCCGACGTGCATCCGGGTCAAGCCCCACAACCTCGGCGGTTAAAAACGTGGTGTTGTCCTTTGCGTGGATGGCCGGGGTATGCAGCAGCATTGTCTCCAGCGGATCGCGCCCCGCAAGGACCTCCATCTGGATGTTCGGCACGAATGTCAGGAACGGGTTGCGGTCGACAACGACAAGATCAACCCTGTCACCGGCGTGCTCTCGGATGAAACGCGCGGTGGTGAGCCCAGCGAAGCTGCTGCCCAGCACCACCACATTCGGCTTGACCGTGCTCATAGTGTGTCCTCTCTGGGGCGGCGGTGTTACCGGAGGTAAACCGGCGGCATTAGCGCATCACTTAGAAGGTAAGGACATTCCACCTGGCTTATTCCCGTCGCGCTGGATGCGTTGCGCAGCGTACCGATGCAGGCGGCCGCACGTCGACGTAGCGGGGACGGCGATCATGTGCTGGGCCCTCCCGGGGGCCGCTCGACGCTTTCGAGCGGATTTGGGCATCGTTGAAGCGCCCTTCGGCCCATGACGTGGGGACTTCCGGCCCTGCTCACGCGCCCGGGCGGGCGTGCATAGTGAGGCGATGGAGCACTTGTCGGCGCTGGAAGCAAGCTTCCTGGAAGCCGAGGACTCCGATCCGCATGTGAGCCTGGCGATTGGGGCGGCGTCGATCCTGGCGGGGCCGCCGCCGCCCTACGACGCACTGGTCTCCGCGTTGTCCGAACGGGTGCAAACGGTCCCCCGTCTCACTCAGATGCTGCACACCCATCCGCTCGACTTGAGCCCGCCCGAATGGGTACACGACCCGCACTTCGACATCTCACATCACGTGCACCGGGTGGCACTGCCAGATCCCGGCAACGACGCCGAACTGTTCCGGTTGATCGCAACCTTAATGCAGCATCGGCTCGGCCGCGAACGCCCACTCTGGGAGTGCTGGGTCATCGAAAGACTCGCCGATAACAGGTGGGCCATCTTGGCGAAACTCCACCACTGTATCGCCGATGGTATCGCCACGGCGCAGATCCTGGCGAAGTTCAGCGATGAGGGCGGCGGTGAAACGTTTGCACGAGATATTCACGCCGCCAAGGAGCGGCCGAGGCCGGCGGCGGATCTGCCCCGGGTTAGCGCAAACCCGCTGACCTGGCTGGGCAACACCTGGCACACCGCGCTCACCACGGCGGCCGCAGTGAAACATGCGGCCGAGGGCGCGGCCGAGCTGACGACGGGCCTGCTGAGTTCACCGCCCGAATCGTCGCTGACCGGGCCGGTGAGCACGATGCGCCGTTACAGCGCGGCCCGGGTCGGGCTCCCCGCCATGCAAAAGATCTCCCGGGCGTTCGATGTGACACTCAATGACGTGGCGCTGGCGGCGATCACCGCCAGCTACCGCAATATTCTGCTCAACCGCGGTGAGCAGCCTCGCCACGACTCGCTGCGGACATTCGTTCCGGTGTCGGTTCGGTCGGTGCAAGACCTGGCGGTAACCGACAACCGAGCTTCGGCGATGCTGGCGCTGCTTCCCGTTGATGAGGCGGATCCGGTGAGGCAGTTGCAGCTCGTGCACTCCCGGCTGGCGAAAGCCAAAACCAGCGGCCAGCGCGAAGCCGGCAGTGTAATCGTCTCGGTGGCTAACGCCATCCCGTTCGCCCTGTCGGCGTGGGTGATTCGGCTGCTGACCCACCTCCCGCAACGTGCGGTCGTCACCTTGGCCACCAACGTGCCCGGCCCCCGCCGCCGGCTGACGGTGATGGGCCGCGAGGTGCTGGAAGTGCTTCCGGTGCCGCCGATCGCTCTTGGCCTACGAACCGGAATAGCGATGGCAAGCTACGCGGACATTTTCGTGTTCGGCATCACCGCCGACTACGACACCGCGCCCGATGCCGATGCGCTCGCGGCAGGTATCAAGCACGCAGTTGCGCAGCTGGCGGCCGCCAGCCGAACCCGCCAACGCAAACGCCGGCGCAAAACGGGCGCCGCGTAGCCCAACGGGCGGGCGAACGTCCGGGCCAGTGCCTGCGGGTCAACCAATCCCGTTGCGACCCAGCCAACGCCACTCACCGGGTTGATCGTTCCCGGCTCCCTACCGACTGTGATTCGCGCCGCAGCCGCACCAGGGCGTCAATCGCGTCCCGGTCGGCGCCCGGCACAGGGCGGCGGACCCGCTCGGCCTTTTCCACCACCAGCCCATCGAGGCCCACGAGATCGGCGAGCACATCGGCCGGGGAGAACAACACGGCGGGATCTTGTGGCCCGCCGGTCCCCTCGGCGATGTTGGTGCTGTCGTGGCCCACCACCAGCAGCGTGCCGCCCGGAGCAACGGCGGCGGCCGCCTTGCGCAGCACCACGCGGCGCGGTCCTGCCGCTAATTGCAGGTACGCAACGATCACCGCGTCGAACGGACCGGCTGGCAGCGGGTCGGACACCACATCGGCGAGCCGGAACGCGACCCGCTGAGCAACCCCGGCGCGGTCGGCCAGCCGCGCAGCCCGCTCCAGTCCCACCGCCGAGAAGTCGACGCCGACCACCTGCCATCCACGGCTGGCCAGCCAGATCGCGTTCCGGCCCTCCCCGCATGCCACGTCCAGCGCCCGGCCCGGGGGCGTCGCCGCCATTTCGGCAACCACGAACATGTTGGGCTGCGCTCCCCACAACAGCTCGGCGTCGCTGTAGCGGGAATTCCAGGCTTGCGCGTCCATGCGTCGCTCCAATCCAGCCAGCGCGCGTTCGACTTCGCGCGAAATCGCCAGAGATATCCACCGGCACCGGCGGCCAAATCGCCGCCAGCATACCCCATCCGGTATCCCTACTTGTTGCTTGCTTCATGATCACCACCGGGCACTCACCACGAATCCCGGAAAAAGCCCACATCGGCGGGTGCACCGACGATACTTGTCGAAGACACTGCCGCCCACCGCTGCCGCCCGCCGCTACGCTAAACGCATATACCCCTGGGGGTGTCAACACGACGAGGAGGTAGGCGGGTCATGCAGCGGTCAAACGGGTCAAAAGGGTCGAAAAGAAAGCCGTGTAGCTCGCCCGTGACGGGCGACGGCAGCATTTATCGCCGGGCTGCGCACGCGTCACCGGCGCCGCAGTTATGCGGGGGATGGGCATGATAAACCAGCCCGCAGCTAGCGCCGCTAACGAGGAAAGCGACGCGACGATCACCATGGAGCTAGAGGAGGGCTATCGGTTTCGCGTGGACTTCGGGCTGCCCGGGGTGTCAACCCTGGTCATGGACGAGCCCGCGCCGCTGGGCGAGCAAAACGGGCCGAACGCGTCCCGCGTGCTTGCGGCGGCGGTGGGAAACTGCCTCTCGGCCAGCGCCCTATTCTGCCTGAACAGGGCCCGGGTTCCGGTCCACCGGATGCGAACCACGGTCAGCGTCTCCTTGACCCGCAGCGAGAGCGGCAGACTTCGCATCGGCCGGCTACGGGTACAGATCGAGCCGCAGGTCGACGACCCCGACAGCGGTCGGGTGCGTCGCTGCCTGGAGCTATTCGAGGACTATTGCGTGGTCACGCAAAGCGTACGACACGGCGTTGACGTCGACGTTCAGGTTCAACCCCGGTCGAAGGAGCCGGCCGGTTAACGGCGGGTAGGGCCGCGGTAACACCCAACGCGTCCGAAGAGCCTCACCAGGAATTGCTCGACACGCTTTGATATGTAATCCGTTTTGTCAATCAGGCAGGGGAAGCAGGCGTCGCGGCCGTCGCCGGGCCCCCGCTTCCGGTTGACCGAATCGTCCCGGTTGGTGAGCGTGTCGAGGTTGTCGACGCGGGTGTCAAGTCTGACCCTGATTTTTCAGCCGGTATGGATTGGGGGCCGCGTCGTAGCGCGGAAGTGCCCTTCCTGCAAGGGATAATCGTGTTCGTGGAAGGCGACGATGATCCCAGAGAAAGGGCACCCGTGTGGTGAATGCTACCGGTTTGTTGTTCGATTGAACCGTCCCCGGTTTTATGCGCACTTCCTTTGTTGGGATGGATGGCGCGATGCCGAGCAGGTACGACGAGAACATCAAGGCCAGGGCCGTGCTGTTGGTGCGCGAACACCGCGACGATTACGACGTCATAATGGGCGGCGCTCAAGGCGATCGCCGGCCGGCTGGGGATGCATAGCGAGACGCTACGCAAGTAGGCACGCCGAGCCGAGATCGATGCTGGTGAAGCGGTGGGGGTCGCCACCGAGCAGAGCCGGAAGCTGCAAGAGCTCCGAAGGAAGAACAAGGAGAACAAAGAACTTGAGCAGGCCATCGACATACTCAAAGCCGCAGCAAGTTTCTTCGTGCGGGTGCGACCCGCGCCGTTGATCTGTGCGTTGATTTAGGCGCACCAGGAGCGGTTCGGGGTCGTAGCGGTCTGCCGCGCCCTGGGTATCCAGGGCGTGGCGATCGCCCCGCGCACCCACTGGGCGCACCGCTTCTCGGCGCCGTCGAAACGGGCCCTGTGGGACACCACGATCACCGCGATCCTGGCCGGCTACTACGAGCCTGACGCCGACGGGAAACGCCCACCAGAGAGCCTCTACGGCAGCTTGAAGATGTGGGCGCATCTGCAGCGGCAGGCATCCCGGTGGCCCGGCGCACGGTGGAACGGATCATGCGCCACAACGGTTGGCAAGGTGTGATGCGTGCTCGCCGCCCGCCGCGTACCACCGAGCGCGACTCGGCCGCGGCCCGAGCGCCGGACCTGGTGGGCCGGCGGTGGCGCGTTGCCGCACCCAACCTACTGGAAGTCGCCGACTTTAGCTACGTCGCGCTCGACACCGGCGGGTTCGGCTACACCGCGTTCGTCGTCGACGCCTACGCCGGGCTGATCCCCGGCTGGGAGTGCTCGATGACCAAAGACAACACCGGCTTCCTCGAGCGCTCCCTGCGCCACGCCGCGGCGTTCCGCGCCCGTCAAGGGCATCCGTTTTGCGCCACGATTCATCATAGTGATGCGAGAACTCAGTACATTGCACTACATTACGGCGACACTTTGATGTCGGAAGGTTTGATTCCGTCGATCGGCACGGTTGGTGATGCCCTGGACAACGCGCTATGCGAGACCACGATCGGGCTCTACACAACAGAGTGCGTGCGGCCAGGCTCCCCGTTTCGCACTGGCCCGATCCGTACCCTCGCCGACCTGCAGAACATAACCGCCGCACGGTCAGCTGGTACAACAACGCCAGGCTGATGCACCGCCTGGGTCGCATCCCACCCGCGGGGGCGCTCGACTCCAGGCCGGGAAGCACACCGGTCACCCGTAACGAGGTGTGCATCAAACCGGGGACGGTTCACACCCAGTCGGAAAGGCCGAGCATAAAACCGCGCTCGGTAACCACGAGATTGCGTGAGCGAGGCCCCGGCCAGCCACTACTCCACTCCGCGAGCAGTCACCACATACGGTCTAAAAGGGTGGCGGGTGGTTGCGCTCGGCGATGTGGGCGGCGTTGAGTGCCCGCTCGGCGTCGATGCGGCGGGCGCGGTCGTGTTCGCGGGTGCGGCGACGCTTGGGCATCATGATCCCGCGGTCACGCGGCGGTTGATAGACCGTTGGGGTCGCAGGCAATTCGCCGGTGGGCAGGCACAGGGCGGGAAACAGCAGGCGACTTGCCGGGCGAGTGGTGTAGGTGTGCCCGCTTGGCGATGTCCAGATGATGGTGCCATCGGGCAGCTGCTGATCGGACCATCCGTTCACCCCGGTCCAGAACGTTTTGAGCAAATGATGCTTTTTGCAAAGGCATTTCAAGTTCGACGGATGGGTCGGGCCGAGCGGCCACGGGATGGTGTGGTCGACGTCGCAGAACTCGGCGGGCCGATCGCAGTTGGGAAATCGGCAGGTCATATCCCGGCACCGAGTAAACCGCTCCAGCGCGGCCGAGGGGCGATAACCCGCCTCGGGCGCCACCGCCTCACCGGGATGGCACACCGGCCGGAGCTTGGCACCGCTTCGGATCAACTCGGCCAGCAAGGAGTTGGGTATCACCCCACCGGTAGTGAGCACGGCAGCCGGTGTGGACCCGCCGACCGGCGGATCGGGTTCGGGGTCGGCAGCCAGCGCCTCAGCCAGCGGGGTGTCGCGGGTGATGGGTCGCGGCGTGGGCGGCTCACCCGAGATGTGCGGATCAGGGCGGGTGTCAAGCGCCGAGGCCTCGGCGACGACATGGATGACCACCCCCGCCGCCCGCTCATGACCGCCGGCGCCGACCGGGCAGTCGGCGTTGCCGCAGCAACAGGCCAGCCGCTCGGCCCCGCCCGCCAGCGCCCCCAGCGCATCGGCACGACGCTGAGCGGTGGTGCGCGGATCGTCCTCACACACGCCGTGGGCCATCTGGGTGAGCCGGCGATCCAACACCGCCGCGTCGGTGGCAAACAGTCGGCCCCACAGCGCCGCGGTGCCCGCCTGCTGGTTTGCGCAGTCGATCACCACATCGCGACTGCGCGCGTTTGCCCGGGTGCGCCGCAACGCCCCCGGGTCATATCGATCCACCAACGCCTCGATGGCCTGGCTGGTCTTGTTCGCAGATAGCGGCCCGAAGCGTGCCGCGTCCTCGGCCAGAGCCTTATCGACTAGCCGCAGAATTTCAGGGTCTTTGATCAATTCGGTGTGCCATACGATCGTCGCCACCAACCGGGCCCCGATCGTGCCCTCGGCGAACAACGCGCCCACCAGGGGCAGCCGGTCGCGCAGGGCCACACCCAGATACATCTGCCCCAACGCCATGCCGTGGCTAATACCCTGGGCGGCAGCCACTTCAGCGGCCATGGCATCCCAGTTATCGCATGACCATCGTCCCCGCTCCGGGGAACCGCCTTGGACTCGGCGAGCGACTAATTCGGCGATGGCCGCCAGCCGGCGCGCCGAGGCGGCGGCCTCCACGCGCGCCCACCCGCCGATCGCCGCCACCAGCGTCGCGTCATCGGCGTGCGCCAGTGCCGCACCGGCCGGCACCGAGCCATCGAACATACAGGCGACTGTAGTGGCCGTCACCGACACGCGGCGCCACCCGCAACCACTCCATGTGGATAACCACCTAACTGTGGACAACCCCACGGCCAGGCCGCAGGGCCGGCACGCCGCAGGCCCCGCGGGCCTCGCGGGGCGATCCTGCGCCGCGACCTGGTCAACGCGCCGGCCCGCTTCGCGCCACCGGCCCGCAAGCCGATGCTCCCGGGGCGCTGGCCCTGGCAAGCCGGGTGGAAAACCCTGTGGGACAACATCATCGGCTACGCCCCGGCGATCCCACGGGCAGGGTAAACGCCACCTCCCCTGCCCATCCGCCATCCCAGGCCCGACCCCGGAGACACAGGAAAGGAGACACAGGAAAGCTGCTGCAGGCCAACGGATCACTCACACCCACACCATTCCCAATCACCCTAATCGTGCAGCGATCGGCCCCACGACGACATCAAAAAACCGATCCGGCGGGTGGCCGGGGGGAGTCGCACCCCCCGGCTCCCACAGAACCGTACGTGAACCTCCGGCGTGCCTCCCGCTTTCCGGACTGCGGACCAAATAAGGTCCGATCCGGAAAGGACGAGGGGAATTGGCCTGAGTTTCGTGACGAGGTTGCGAGGCTGGTAGTCGAGTCGAATCGGTCGATCGCGGAGGTTGCGCGCGAGTACGGGCTGAACGAGACGACTGTTGGCGGCTGGGTAAAGAAATACCGGGCCGCACACGCCGCTGATGAGCCGCCGCTGGAATTGTCCGAACGCGCCCGGTTGCGGGAACTCGAACGCCGTACTCGGGAACTGGAAATAGAGAACGCGTTCCTGAAAAAAGTAGCGGCGCGCTTCGCGAGGGAGCCACGGTGACCGAGAAATTCGAGTTCATCGATGCGAAGCGCGCCGCCGCTGAGCAAGGCGCAGGGCTTTCGACGGTTGCGCGGATGTGCGCACTGCTGAAGGTGCCCAAGTCCGGTTGCTACCAGTGGTGGCATCGGCCGCAAAGCCTCACCCAACGACGCCGCGAGCCGCTCGCTGATAAGATCGCCACCTGGTTTGAGGCCTTCGGCGCCACGTGCGGCTAGCGGCGCATCCATGCCGAACTCGTCCGGGCCGGCGAACGGGTCGGGCCTGAGCTGGTTCGCAAGCTCGGGGTGAGATGGGCCTGACTAGGGCGCGGCCCCGACCGCTTCGCACCACCACCAAACCGGACCCCCACGCGCCCGACACCGTTGAGCTGGTCAAGCGCGACTTCACTGCGCAGCAACCGGCAACCAAGCTCGTCGGGGACATCACATACATCCGAACGTGGCAGGGCTGGTTGTATTTGGCTGTGCTGGCCGACTGCGCTACCCGCGAGGTGATCGGGTATGCGAGGGCTGAGCACAGGCGCACAAAACTCGTCGTGGAAGCGTTGCAGATGGCGATGCGCAACAGACGACTCGAACCCGACTGCAATATGCCTCAGAATTTCACGGTGGCCCGGGTTCTGCTGTGGCGGTCTGCGAGGTGGCAGCTTTGTCGAGGTTTTGAGGTTGGGGGTAGGCGGCGGCGCCGCGTGTCGTGCGGTGACGCCGGGTCCTTTATCCCGGGGGTGGTTACTCCTTTCTTGGGGTCGAGCGGGCACAGGGGCCTGTGGGTCAGGGCATGGCGCGGACCCTGTTGAGGGCGTCGGCGAATTCTTTTGCCCAGGGCTAGGTTTGGGGGATCCGCAGGATCAGGTGGCGGGATCGTTTGATCAGCCGGGCCGCGGCGTGCAGCAGCCGGTAGCGCAAGGTGGCGGGTTCGGCTTTGGCCAGTGGGCCGTCCAGCAGTAGCAGTCGCATCCAGCACAGCAGGTCGATGGCGATCGCGACGGCGGTGACCCAAGCGGTGTTGATGGCGAACGAGTGTGAGGGCCAGCGGGCCAGGCCGGTGTCTTTGCCGGTGCGGATGAAGCCCTCCACCCGGGCGTGGACGCGGTGGCGGGCTTCTAGTCGCTGGGGTTGTCCACCGGCAGTCGAGGTGGCGAGGACCTGGTAGCGGTAGCCGGCCAGCTGCTCGAACAATGACAACTGGGTGCCGTGTTCGATTTCTTCGCGCCGCACCAGGACGCGCATGCCGGCCGGCCAGCCGACCAGCTGATCCCCTCCGGTGCTGTGGCGCAGCAGCCCGGTCAACTCGGCGACCTGGGCGTCGTCGCGGGCCGCCCCGGTGGCATCCAGCTCTTTGGCCAGTGCGGCCTCTTCGATCTCCAAGCGGGTAACGCGTCGGGTTAGCGCATCTAACTCAGCTGGCATGGAATCGATTTCGGTGCGCAGTCGCGCACATGCCTCGTCAACCAGGTCAATTGCTTTGTCGGGCAGGAAACGATCGGTGATATACCGGTGCGAAAGCGTGGCAGCGGCTACTAAGGCACCGTCCTGAATCCGCACACCATGGAAGATTTCTAGACGTTCGCGAAGGCCACGCAGGATAGAAATGGTATCTTCCACATTCGGCTCGTCGACTAGAACGGTCTGGAATCGGCGCTCCAGGGCAGCATCGTGTTCGATGTGCTTGCGGTACTCGTCAAGAGTGGTAGCACCGATCATGTGTAGCTCTCCCCGTGCCAGCATTGGCTTGAGCATGTTGCCAGCGTCCAACGCTCCTTCGGCTGCGCCGGCGCCGACGACGGTATGCAACTCGTCAACGAACAGCAGGATACGGCTCTCGGCGGCCTTGACTTCGTTGAGCACGGTCTTGAGTCGCTCTTCGAACTCGCCGCGGTACTTCGCGCCAGCCACCAACGATCCCATGTCTAAGGCGAAAATAGTCTTGTCCCGCAAGCCTTCCGGAACATCCCCACGCACAATACGCTGAGCGAGTCCCTCAACGATCGCCGTCTTCCCCACACCGGGATCACCGATGAGCACCGGGTTGTTCTTTGTTTTCCGACTCAGGATCTGTATCACGCGACGAATCTCGGCATCCCGACCGATGACTGGATCTAGCTTTCCTGGCTCTTCATGATTGAGGGTGTAGTTGGGGTTTGAATCCACCGGTTTCCAGTAGGGATCGGGCGATGTAGTTGGTGAGGTTGCGAAAGCCGAGGGCGGATCCGCGTAGGTGCTCCAAGCGGCCGTTGATCGCTTCTGTCGGTCCGTTGGAGGTGCCGGGCCGGTCGAAGTAGGCCAGGATGTCGGCGGCGCGTTTCTTCAGCGTTCGACCCAGCGTGATGACCTCCTTGAGCGCTTTTGGGACGCCGTGGCTGAGTGTGTCGATCACGGCCTGCATCATCGCGCGGCCCTTGGCCCGGTTGGGTTCGCGGTAGGCCGCGACGGTGCGCTGGTAGATCGTCCAGGTGGCCTCGACCTCGGCGTGGGCATCGACGGCGAACAGGGCGCGCAGTCGGGTCTTTTGCTTGTCGGTGAGCAGGTCGATGCCGGTGTGCAGGGTGCGCCGGGATGCATACAGCGGGTCGGTCGTGCGGCCGCGGTGCCCGCAGGTGTCCAGCTGCACACGGCGCCGGCACACATCCAGGGCATCCCCGGCCAGACGGACCACATGAAAGGGATCCATCACCGCGACCGCGTCGGGCAGCTCTTCGCTGGTGGCGGTCTTGAATCCGGTGAACCCGTCCATCGAACGACTTCCACGTGATCACGCCAGGATTTGGGACGGTCGGCCAGCCAGGTCTTGAAGGCCTGTTTGGAACGTCCCTCGACCATGTCGAGCAGCCGTGCCGGCCCGGTGCCGTCACGCACAGCGGTCAGGTCGATGATCACGGTGACGTACTTGTCACCGCGGCGGGTGTGGCGCCAGACATGTTCGTCGACGCCGATCACGCGTACCCCGTCGAATCGGGTGGGGTCTTCGATGAGAACACGGCGGCCTTCGGCCAGGACCGCATTGTTGGCGGTGTTCCACGACACGCCAAGGCCTTCGGCGACCCGGGCCACACTCAGGTGCTGGCACACGATGGCTTCCAACGCCCAGCGCAACCCCCGCCGTGACAGCTTGGCCCGCGGTTCGGCTGCGGCGCTGCTGTCTTGGCGCCATACGTGAGCGCAGCCGGCGCAGCGGTAGCGGGTCACAGTGACCAGCAGGGTTGTGGGCCGCCACCCGAAAGGCTCATGGGCCAACTGCCGGGTGACGCTGTCGCGTGGGGTGCCTTCCTCGCCGCACCGGCGACACCACCGATCCGGCTTGATGATCCGGCACGCCAGCACCGCCCGATCGGTCTGCAGCCGCTGCCCGGTCACCTCCAACCCAAGCTCATCAAGGCGACAGAAAGTGGTCAGATCGGCGCGGACAAAGTCCACCCCGCCGGTAGCGTCGTGCACGTCGAGGTCTTTCAGATGGTCGGTGTGGGAACCCCCATCTTCGAAAGACCTCGACCTCTACCGGGTCAACGACGCGCCGACACCCTCTACACCCTCAACTGCGAAGAGCCGCTTTCCTGCCCGCGCCTCGGCTACTAGGTCACGACCGTATTTTTCCAGCGCTTCGTAGGAGTTTTCCGGCGTGGCAGAGGTAACCCGTTGGTTGCCGCGGACTGTGATCAGCGCGGATAAGAAGGAATCCCGAGTCACCTGGTGCGAAGCAAGGATACGCCCTGCAGCACTACTCACGCCTTCTTCTGCCAGCGCGATCACCAGGTGCTCCACCGATACGTATTCGTCCTTGAGCCGCTTGGCTTCCCGCTCGGCTGCGTCGAACAGATTGACCAGCCGCCGGGTAACCATAACCTGTCCCGGTGTAACACCCGGACCGCTCACTTTAGGCCGGCGTTCCAACTCGCGTTGCAGATCCGCGGTCGGGTCCGCCCCGGCCTGACTCAGCAGCCGGGGCACCAGCCCATCGGCCTGGTCGATCAACGCCAGCAGCAGGTGTTCGCCGTCGACTTCGGTGTGGCCCATGCGGGTCGCGGCCGCCTGGGCTCTTGCAGCGCCTCCTGCGATTTCAGCGTCAGACGGTTGACGTCCACGGCGATGTCCTCCTTCGGTCGGAAGCGGATTCAAGGGCGTCGACGCGGTCGAGCAGGTCCAGCACCAGCCCGATCGCCGTGTAGTTCAGTCCGAGGCCAACCCGCAGTCGCTGGATCCGAGGGATGACGGCCAGGTCTGCAGGCTCGAACCACATATCCCACCGGCTGTCAATGCGACAGCGCAGCAATCCCGGTGCCACGTAGCGGCGCACAATGTCGGGGTGCAGCCCAGCGCGGTGCGCGAAGCTGTCCAGGCTAAGCCCTGCGACGCGGGCCGGAACGTAGCGCGACGAAGAACCGGGCGTGCTCACGATGCCCTCCTAGGGTCGAACTGCGATTCGGCAGCCAGTTCTTTGAACAGTTGTCGCTCTCGCGGTGTCGGCCTCGTCGGCACCATGACCTTGATCTCGGCGTAGAGGTCACCCGCTTTGCCGCGGGGATTGGGCATCCCTTCTCCGCGCAGCCGTAGGCGTCTGCCGGTGGAGGAGCCCGGGGCACTTTGACCTTGGATTCCCCGGCGGGGGTGTGGACCGCCACGGTTGCGCCCAGCACCGCCTCCCAGGGTGAGACGGGCAAGTCGACGGTGATGTCGCGGCCATCGAGCCGGTAGCGGGGATGCGGCCGGATGTGCACGACGAGATACAGGTCCCCGGGTGGTGCGTCGCCGCTGCCGCGGCCGCCCTCCCCGGCCAACCGGATGCGCTGGCCCTCGATCACCCCGGGGGGAATGTTGACGGTGTAGCGACGGCCGTCGAGTGCGACCGGCCGGCGACCGCCCCGGTAGGCCTCTTCAACGGTGAGTTCCAGGTGAGCCTCCTGGTCGGCTCCGGGTATCGGACCGAATCCTCCTCTGCCGCTGAATAATCCGTCGAAAATATCGTTGATGTTAATACCGTGCAGGTCATCGAAACCACCGAAATGCACCCTGGCCCCCGATGGGCCGCTCGTCCGAAAGCCTCCGACCCCGGCACCGGCGCGCTCGTCGTACTCCTCGGGTATACGGCGGAAGTCCGCACCGAATCGGTCGTATCGTTTTCGGGAGTCGGGATCGGAGAGTACGTGGTAGGCCTCGTTGATCTGCTTGAATCGGTCCTCGGCGCCAGGATCTTTGTTGACATCAGGATGGAACTTCCGTGCTAGGGTGCGGAAAGCCTGCTGGATCTGCTCGGCGGTGGCGTCACGGGGAACCCCGACCCGCCGATGTTCTCTCGCTCACGAAATGCCTTTTATGGCTGCGCCACCGCTTCCCTTGGAATACCCGCTGCAGCGTAGACCTGTGCTTCGTCCAACGTCTCGTGGGCCAACAGCTCCACGACGATATTGTCGAGCCTGTCGCGATTGTCTCGTAACAGTTTCCGCGCCTCGGCGTAGCACTCATCGATAATCCGGCGGACCTCGCGGTCCACGATGCCAAGCATTGCATCGGACACCCCGGCCATGTGCGGATCACCCTCCTTAGGTAACACCGACACCGGGCCGATGTGGTCGGACATACCCCACCGGCCGACCATGCCACGCGCGATGGTCGTGGCGTTCTCGAGATCGCTCTCTGAACCGGTAGTTACCACACCGAATATCTCCTGTTCGGCTGCCATTCCCCCGACAGCCCCGATGATGCGCCCCCGCAAGTACGCTTCGCTGTAGACATATCTGTCGTCTTCGGGGGTGGACAAGGTGACACCGAGAGCGTGACCGCGCGGAGTGATCGATACCCTGCGCACCGGGTCGGCACCGGGCTGAAGCATCCCGAGCAGGGCGTGCCCGGCTTCGTGGTAGGCAGTACGGCGACGTTGCTCTTCTGACATCACTACATTGCGGACGATGCCAAGCTGTACCTTTTCGAGAGCCTCGACCAGGTCCTGATGGGTGACGCGGATCTGGCCGTGGCGGGCTGCGGCCAGCGCTGCCTCGTTGACAAGGTTGGCCAGTTCCGCTCCAGTCATACCGGGCGTCGAGGCGGCGAGTTCGTCGAGATCCACGTCGTCGGCGAGTGGCACCTTGCGGGTGTGCACCCGCAAGATCGCGGCACGGCCCTTGCGGTCTGGCGTATTGACAGTGATCGTGCGGTCGAAGCGCCCTGGCCGCAGCAGCGCCGGATCGAGGACATCAGGACGGTTCGTCGCGGCAAGCACCACGACACCCTCCGACCCTGAGAACCCATCCATTTCAGTGAGGATCTGGTTAAGTGTCTGCTCTCGTTCGTCGTGCCCACCGAAAGCGACCGCGCCAGAGCGGGACCGGCCAATCGTATCGATCTCATCAATAAAGATGATTGCCGGAGCGACCTTACGGGCCTCATCGAACAGCTCGCGGACCCGAGAGGCACCGACACCGACGATCATCTCGATGAACTCCGAGCCGCTAGCCGAGAAGAACGGAACATTCGCCTCGCCTGCGGTAGCCCGAGCTAGTAACGTCTTCCCGGTGCCCGGAGGGCCAGCCAGCAGCACCCCCTTGGGTACGCGGGCCCCCACCTTGCGGTATTTCTCGGGATCACGCAGGTAATCGACTACCTCGTTGATCTCGGCCTTGACCTCCTCGATACCCGCAACGTCTTCGAACGTCACTCGCACCGATTCCGGGTCGACGGGCTTACGCTTTTTCCAGGACAATCCGTTGAATATCCCCGCCCCCAACTTCGCGCTGCGCTTGAAAAGCCAGTACCAAAAGCCGAATAGCAGCAAAATTGGAGCCACCGAAATCAGAAGGTTAACCAGGATTCCGCGCTCCTCGGTCAGCGGGGTCGCCGAGACCGTGGCGCCGCTGTTCTTCAATTGTGTTAGCAGGTCATCCTGCGCGAAGGTTGGGCGCTCGGTGATGAACTTCTGATATGTCCGGACGTGTTTCGCATCCGCGCTCTGGCCGGGCAGCGGTCTCGGTTGGCGCAATGTGCCTTCGATGGTATCGCCGTGTGAAAACACCTCAGCGACATTCCGCTGCTCGACTTCGGTCATGAATTCGGTATAGGGCACCTTCGGCGGCGCACCGAGTGTGTCCTGGACACTCAATCCGCCGAATAAAACGAAATACCCCAGTCCGAAAAATAATAGTACTAACCACCAATTTGGGCGCTTGCGTCCGCGGTCTTTACCGCCCCGCGCCGGAAGACCCTCAATGCGCCATGGCTTAGCCGCAGCCCGGCCCGATCGCGATGCCGATCCGCGAATGCTGTTGACCTCCGGCTGCTGTGTGGCATCGTGCTGTGTTATAACGACCCCCATCGACAGTTGACGGGAGACAACCCGCCTTGATACGACATTTGGCTGGTCTCCGAGGATATCGGCGGAGACGGACTTGTGTGAAGGGTTGGCATTCCACTGTCACCGCCATGCCGGCATGATCACATTATTTTCGGCTCTTCTGACTCTTCCGTGGGCCGGTTGTTGATGTAAGGGGCGCACGTCGTTGTGGCTTAAGGTTTCTGGCTTGTGGAAGGTCAGGAACCAAAGGAGCCAACAACGACGTGCGCAATGTGAGGCTATGGCGTGCGCTGCTGGGTGTCGAGCAGCGCACCGTGATCGAAGACATCGAGTTCGAGGGGTTCGGGGAGGAAGACGCCGACGGCGACACGCTGGTGGTGGCGCGGGTGCGGCCCCGCAGCGGTGCTTCACAGCGTTGTGGCCGCTGCGGTCGCAGGGCGCCCTGGTATGACCGGGGTGAGGGTCGGCGCCGGTGGCGGGGCCTGGATTGGGGCACGATGCAGGTGGTGCTGGAGGCCGATGCGCCGCGGGTGAACTGCCCCGCCCATGGGCCTACGGTGGTGGCGGTGCCGTGGGCGCGCCACCAAGACGCTGCGACGGTTTTTCGACGCTCTGGGCGCCCAGCGGTGCGCGCAGATCACCCCTGTGTCCGCCGATGCGGCGGAGTGGATTGCCGATGGGGTCGCCGAGCGCTGCCCGGGCGCGATCCGCTGCGCAGATCCGTTTCATGTGCTGGCCTGGGCCACCGAGGCGCTGGATGCCGAGCGGCGCCGGGCCTGGAACGACGCGCGAGCGATCGCGCGCGGCGAGGCCAAAGCTGGCCTGGATCGCCAGCACTGATACCCGGCTCTACCGCGCATATCTGCTCAAAGAGGGATTGCGCCACGTGTTTTCGGTCAAGGGCGAGGAAGGCAAGCAGCCCCTGGACCGGTGGATCTCCTGGGCGCGGCGCCGCCGCATCCCAGTCTTCGTCGAGCTGGCCGGCCGAATCGTGCGACACCGCCAAGCCATCGACGCCGCCCTCGACCATGCCCTATCGCAGGGACTGATCGAATCCACCAACACCAAAATCCGACTCCTGACCCGGATTGCGTTCGGATTCCGCTCCCCGGAAGCACTCATCGCCCTGGCAATGCTCGCCCTCGGCGGGCACCGACCCGCCCTGCCAGGCCGCGCCAAACACCCACGGATCAGTCAGCAGGGCCCAAAATCTGGCCCTCCTGACGTATCCGTGGGTGGGTGGGGCCGATTCGGGGCCGTGATCTGATGGTTGAATTCGTTTGTGCTTGCTTCCGCGATAGTTGCCTGTAGCGCTGCCCGGGTGGGAGGTGTCCATGTGGAGCCCCCGAGCGCAGCGAGGCGGAACGACATGGACACCGACGAGCGGGTAGCGCAGAATCGGCGACGTCTGAGAGGGGAAACCCGAGGGGTGCCCTGGTGGAGGGGTGTTAGCCGCGGCCGGGCAGGGTGGGGCGGTGGCCGCCGAGGGCGAGCATGGCCAGGGCGATCAGCGCGGCGGGGTTGTGGAATCCGAATGCGATGCGGGTCAGGACCCGGATCTTGGTGTTGGTGGATTCGATCAGTCCTTGGGATAGGCCGTGGTCGAGGGCGGCGTCGATGGCTTGGCGGTGGCGAATGATGCGGCGGGCCAGCTCGATGAACACCGGGATGCGGCAGCGGCGCGCCCAGGAGATCCACCGGTCCAGAGCTTGCTTGCCGTCCTCGCCTTTGACCGAGAACACATGCCGCAGGCCCTCTTTGAGCAGGTACGCGCGGTAGAGCGGGGTGTCGGTTTTGGCGATCCAGGCCAGCTTGGCGGTTTGGCGTTCGGTGAGGTCCTCGGGGTTTTTCCACAGCGCGTAGCGGGCGCCTTTGAGCTGGCGCGCCCGCTCGTGTCCCGGCCTGGGTGGCGCGTCGGTGGCCGGGCGGCCCCGGCGGCGTTTAGGCTCGCTGCGTGCCAGCGCCCGCGCGTCGTTCCAGGCCCGGCGCCGTTCGGCATCGAGTGCCTCGGTGGCCCAGGCCACCACATGAAACGGATCTGCGCAGCGGATCGCGTTCGGGCAGCGCTCGGCGACCACGTCGGCGATCCAGTCGGCCGCATCAGCCGAGACATGGGTGATCTGGGCGGCCCGCTCAGCTCCCAGGGCGTCGAAGAAGCGACGCAGGGTGGCGGTGTCGCGTCCCGGCGCGGCCCAGATCAGGTGGCCGGTGTCGTGGTCGACCACCACGGTCAAATACTTGTGGTGGCGTTTATACGAGATCTCGTCGATGCCGATCCGACGCAGGTTCGCGAACCGATCAGCGGTCTTTTCGGTGTCGGCCCACACGCGGGCCACGATCGCGCCGACGGTGCGCCAGGCGACCCGCATCAGTTCGCACACCGCGGTTTTCGAGCACGCCACCGCCAGCCAGGCCACCGTGTCATCGAAGGCGTAGGTGTGCCCGGCGGCATGGCGCGCCCACGGCACCGCCACCACAGTCGGCCCGTGCTCGGCACAGTTCACCCGCGGCGCATCGGCCTCCAGGAACACCCGCACGGTGCCCCAGTCCAGGCCCCGCCAGCGCCGCCGGCCCTCGCCCCGGTCATACCAGGAGGACTTGCGCCCGCAGCGCCCACAGCGACCCGGACCCCGCGCACCTCCGCGCGCCCGCACATGCGCGACCACCACCTCACCGTCACCGGCGTCCTCACCGAACTCGATGTCCTCAATCACCGTCCGCCGGTCGACACCCAGCAGCGCACGCCATAACCTCACATTGCGCACGTCGTTTCCTCGCTCTTCGGTTCCTGACCTCTGACAAGTCAGTTTCGTGGTCCCTTCCAGGGACGCCCGCGCATGCGGGAAAATCGGGTGCGGTCGCTCGCCGAGGTCGGTGCTTCTTGGCGCAGGTGAGCCCGTAAGTCAGTTTGATCCGGGGAGCCGGTGGTAGGGGCTGCGCATTGTTGCTATGAGCACGAGGGTCCGACTCTCTTCCATCCCTGTTCGGTTCCCGCGGGCGACCGCGCTCATGTATCGGTTTCCCGGGAAGGATTTTCGTTATGGACGAAGTCGACGATGTCGAACTGGTGGTGCAGCGGGTCGCGGCGCTGGATCTGGGCAAGGCCGGTCTGGAGGCCTGTGTGCGGGTGCCCAACCCGCAGCGGCCCGGCGGGCGGATGCAGGAGCTGCGCGGCTACGGCACCACCACGGCACAGCTGTTGGCGATGGCGGCCTGGTTGCGGCACTGGCAGGTGCAGCGGGTGGTGATGGAATCCACCAGCACCTACTGGAAGGGCGTGTACTACCTGCTGGAGGCCGCGGGGTTTGACTGCTGGCTGGTCAACGCCCGCGAAGTGAAGAACGTGCCAGGTCGGGCTAAGACGGACCGGGCCGATGCTGTCTGGCTGGCGAAAGTGGCCGAACGGGGCATGTGCCGGCCGTCGCTGGTGCAGCCGCGCGCGATCCGTCAACTGCGGGATCTCACCCGCTACCGCCGTGCCCTGGTGCAGGACCGCACCCGCGAGCAGCAGCGGGTGGAAAAGCTGCTCGAGGACGCCCAGATCAAGATCTCGTCGGTGCTGTCGAACCTGCACGGTGTCACCGGCCGGGCGATGATGGAGGCCCTGATCGCCGGCGAGCGCGATCCGCGCACGCTGGCCGGGCTGGCCAGGGCCCGCGCACGCAACAAGACCGACCGCCTCGAAGAGGCGCTGCGCGGGTTCTTCACCGAGCATCACGCGACGATCCTGCGGATGATGCTCGACAACATCGACCGGATCAGCGCCCAGATCGCCGCGCTCGACGCCCACATCGAGGAGGCGATCGGCCCTTTCTGCGGGCAGGCGGCCCGACTCGCTGACATCCCCGGCGTGGACAGGGTTGCCGCCGCCGAGCTGATCGCCGAGATCGGGGTCGACATGACCCGGTTCCCGTCGGCCGCGCATCTGGTGTCGTGGGCCAAGTTTTGCCCGCAGACCCACCAGTCGGCCGGTAAGTCCAAGACCAGGGGCCGCGGCAAGGGCAACCCGTGGCTGGCCGGCACTTTAGGCCGGATCGCGTTCGTTGACTCCGGCACCGACACCTTCCTGGGCGCCCGCTACCGGCGCCTCGCCCGACGCCGCGGCAAGCAAAAGGCCATCGTCGCGACCGGCAATTCGGTGCTGACCGTCGTCTACCACCTGCTCGCCGACCCCGAAGCCAGTTTCTGCGACCTCGGCCCCGACTACTACGAATCGCGCATCAACAAGCATCGCCGCGCCCGCAACCTGGCCACCCAACTGCAAGCGCTCACCGGCCAGCACATCACCATCCGCGACGGCAAAGCAGTCATCACCGACACCGCCGCCTAAACCAAACCCACAGCAACACAACAACACCCGGCTACGCCGGGCGCCTTCGGCCTGCCCACTCACCATCCGATTTTCGGGTCAGCAACCTTAAGCGAGAACGGCGTGCGCCCCTTCCTCGCTGCTACCCACCCACGGAAGTGTCAGAAGAGCCCAAAATCTCCTGATAATCCGGGGTCAACCGACGTTCGAATACCTCACCGGTACCCCCATCCAACGCGCACCCAACCACCGACCGCGCATGCACATCCAAACCAACACTCGTCCGCTGACATCACTGGGGCCTCCCACATCTTGTGGCTCTACCGGCCAGGACCCGTTTCTTGTCGGCAACCCACGTTCACATGTGAGTTCCCTATCCCTTCCGGGGGACGCCTTGCGGGCGTGAAAATGGGGTCGGGTCGCCTGCCGACGCCGATGTTTCCTTGGGCGTGTGAGCCCGCATGTGAGTTTGGTGCCGGGGCCCGACCTGGAAGGGTCACGCACTGTTGCTTCGAGCACGCCGGTCAGAATTTCGGTTCCCTTGACCGAGGCCCCAGGCGACCCACCCGATAGGGATGGATTCGATGGGAGGGTAACAGAAGTGGCGGCACGACGCAGGAGCAAGCAGAAGCAGGTAGTGACAGCCACGCCGCAGGAGATTCCCGACGGCGACCATGAGGTGGTGATCGAGCGGGCCGCGGCGGTCGACGTGGCCAAGGCGACCGGCACAGTGTGTGTGCGGCTGCCCGGCAAGTCCGGGAGGCGGTTTTCTCGGGTGTGGGAGGTGTCTGCACGCACCGGCGCGATCGGAGAATTGGCCCAGCAGCTGAGGCAGCAGGGTATCGAGAAGGTGACTGTCGAATCGACTTCGGACTATTGGCGGATCTGGTATTACCTGCTCGAAGACCAGGGTTTGGATGTGCAGCTGGTCAACGCCCGCGATGTCAAGAACGTGCCCGGCCGGCCTAAAACCGACAAACTCGACGCTGTCTGGCTGGCTAAGCTGACCGAGAAAGGCCTGCTGCGGCCAAGTTTCGTGCCGCCGGCGCCGATCCGGCGGCTGCGGGACTACACCCGGCTACGCGAAGACCTGACCCGGGAACGCTCGCGCTACTGGCAGCGGCTGGAAAAGCTGCTCGAGGACGCCGCGATCAAGGTGTCGGCGGTGGCCTCCACGCTGGACACCCTGTCCACTCGGGACATGATCGAGGCGCTCATCGCCGGGCAGCGCGACCCGCGCCGGCTGGCCGACCTGGCGCGGGGGCGGATGAAAACCAAGCGATCGGAGCTGATCGCCGCGCTCGACGGCCGTTTTGATGACCATCACGCCGAACTGGCGCGGATGCTGCTGGGCCAAATCGATGCACTTTGCGCCCAGATCGACACCCTGACCGCGCGCATCGAGGAGCTGATCGCCGAGCTGCCCGACGATGCTGTGGCCATCGATTCCTCCGGCAGAAGCGGCGATGGGCCCGGCACCAGCGCGGGTGCGGGCACCGACGCCGATCCTGACGCCGGCGGCAGCGATTCGGCCCCGCTCGATCCCGCCCCGGCGGCCGATGACCTGCCAGGTGTCATCGGCCGCCTTGATGAGATCCCGGGCATCGGCCAACGCGCCGCGCAGGCGATCATCGCCGAGATCGGACTGGATATGAGCAGATTTCCCACACCTGAGCATCTGGTGTCGTGGGCGCGGCTGTGCCCACGCACCATCCAGTCCGGGCCAATCACCCGCGGCGGCAAGACCGGCAAAGGCAACCCCTACCTCAAAGGCGCGCTCGGTGAGGCCGCGGTCGCGGCCGCCAAAACCGACACCTTCTTGGGCGAACGCTACCGGCGCATCGTTAAACGCCGCGGCAAACTCAAAGCCCTGGTCGCGGTCGCCCGCTCCATCCTGGTCGTCATCTGGCATCTGCTTTCCAACCCGGCCGCCCGCTTCTGCGACCTCGGCTCCGACTACCACACCAACCGCGTCGCCGTCGAACGCCGGGTACGCAACCACATCGCACAACTGACCGCGATGGGCTACCGAGTCACCCTGCAGGCCGCCGCCTAACCTAAACCGAGACCCTCAATCACATACCGCAGCAGCCGATCTCGCCTCTTAACAGCGGCGTGTCGCCCAATACCGCACTCACCAACTTGTGGTCACCTTGAGTGTTTTCCGGTCAGTGTTTTCCGGTCAGCGAGGCCCCAGCCCCCCATACCGTCTAGCGCGGCGAGCGGATTTCCAGCACCTCGTCAAGCGGCAGTCGTGGTGTTGCCGGCGGCAAGTTTTCCATGGGCGGCGCTATGCCGACACGGATCAGCACTTGCGGCTGGCCACGTTCGCCGATAAGCCTGCGCACCAGCTCACGGCTGGCGTCCACTTCGATCAGGTGGGTCAGCGTGCAGGTCGCCATGCCGGCCATCGTGCATTCCAGCAGCACGGTCGATAGGGCCTCACCACATCTCAACACCTCGGCGCGAGTATCCCCCGGGGTGGACAGCACCAGAATCATCGACCAATCCACCGGAATCTCCGGACGACGATCCCCATGGCCGCGAGTGGGGAAATCCCTTGCCACATCGACCCGCTGCCGTTCCGTCGCGGATGCCAGCGCGTCCGGTGGGACGCCCTCGGACAACGCGAAAGACGTTGTCCACCATTGAAGTTCAGCGTGGTATGAGGCGTCGTCGCGGCGCAGCTCGGCGGTGAGCTCCGAGGCTTTCGCCAGCTGCGGTCGCAGCTCATCGGATAGCACGTCGAGCATCGCGACATCGCAGTCTATGCTGCTGCGCAGCACCGGTTCGAACGATGCCCAGTGCGCCGGACGGCTCAGCGGAAGCCGGTCGGTGCGGCGTTGCAGAATTGCCTCCGCGCACTTGCGCTGAGCGGCCGTGACGACGTGTAGTGAACTGAATTCGACCGTCGCCAAATGATCCGGATTCTCCGGGTCGGGCAGCCGGTTGATCGTCACCCGCCAGCCGGCGGCCGCCATGGCGATGCGAAGGTGATCCAGCACAGCACCGCAGCTGATAATCGCTTCCCGGCCGGAGCGATCGGCACTGCGCACCCACCGGCGCCGATCGACGAACAGGTTGAGCACCGCATCTTCGGACACCCAGTGCCATGGCTGGCTGTTGTGTATCGACGGCGCCCGGCACGCCAGCAACAGCGCCTTTTTGATAACCTCGATGTTCGGCGTCGTGTGGGACATGTCCCTCTCTGAAAAACCTGGTTGTGAGATCGACCCTAACGAAGACGCGGCGCGCCGGTAGAGCCATTGGTCCCGGCCGCGCCGCCATCGTTGGCCGCGCGACAGGGACTTTCGGCCCTGGCAAATGGTGACCTTCACCGCGACGACGGTGGCCCTCGGACGCTTCGCTGGGAGCCCGCGCCGCCACAGGATCGAGTCATGGAGCCGGACACGATGACTAGCGGGCAAGCCGCCGAGGTCCCGACGGGCACGATGAGCCCCTACGCCGAGGTTCACGAAACCCACACCGGGCTCGTCGTGCTCGTCGGTGACAAGGCGTACAAGGTGAAAAAACCGGTAAAGACCGACTTCCTGGATTTCAGCACCGCCGACCGCCGTGAGCGAGCGTGCGCCCGCGAGGTCGTGGCCAACAGCCGGCTAGCGCCCGAAAGCTATCTGGGCGTCGCGCACTTGAGCGACCCCACCGGGGGCCCGGCCGAGCCCGTCGTTGTCATGCGTCGCTATCCTGACGCGCGCCGCCTGGCCACGCTGGCCAAAGGCGGCGCGCCGCTGCGCCGCGAGTTAGCTGACATCGCGGAAGTGCTGGCGGTCTTTCACAATCGTGGGCAGCACACCCGGGCCATCGACTCGCAAGGCAGGGTTGGCGCCATCAGCGCGCGCTGGGAGGAAAACCTCGCCGAGCTGAGGCGCTATGGCGAAGTGGTGCCGGCCAACTTGATCGGGCAAGTCGAAACCCTGGCCCGAAACTACATCGCGGGTCGCACGGCATTGTTCGGGCAACGCATCATCGACAAACGCATTGTCGACGGGCACGGCGATCTGCTGGCCGACGACATCTTCTGCATGCCCGACGGGGCGGTGCTATTGGATTGCCTCGATTTCGATGATCGGCTGCGCTACATCGACCGCATCGACGACGCGGCTTTTTTGGCGATGGACTTGGAGTTCCTCGGCCGCCAAGACCTCGCCGACTACTTCCTGGACACCTACAGCCAGGTGGCCGACGACCACCCACCGGCCTCGCTGAAGCACTTCTACATCGCCTATCGGGCGGTGGTGCGCTCCAAGGTCGATTGCGTGCGATTCGAGCAGGGACACCGCGCCGCCGCGGCCGACGCGTCCCGTCATCTGGCGCTGGCGCTCGAACACCTCACAGCAGGGACGGTACGGTTGGCCCTCATCGGTGGCGCGCCCGGGACCGGCAAGACCACCCTCGCCCATGCGCTCGCCGAGCGGGTTGGCGCCGAGGTTATTTCCACCGACGAGGTGCGGCGAGAACTGCAACAGCGCGGCACGATCACCGGCGAGGCCGGCGTTCTCGATGCCGGCCTGTATCGCCCGGAGGCCGTGGACGCCGTCTACCAGGAGGTCATTCGGCGCGCACGCGCACTGCTGACCGGCGGGCAGCCGGTGATCCTGGACGGCACCTGGCGGGATCCCCGCCAGCGCCGATTAGCCCGTGAGCTGGCCGCGCAGACCTCGTCGGCGCTGCTGGAAGTCGTTTGCTGGACATCGGTGGAGGTGGCGGTTCAGCGGGTGCAGGCGAGGCCACCCGGTCCCTCGGACGCCACCCCAATGATCGCCAAGCGCCTCGCGGTCCGCGACGACACTTGGGACACCGCGCACCCCATTGACACCGGCCAAGCCCTGACCGACAGCACCGATGAGGCCGAAAAGCTTTGGCGAAACACGCGTTAATCCCCCGCCGGCGAAAGCGGTGGACCACTGCCGTTAGCTGTCGTCAGCTGCGGACCACCAGCACCGAACACGCGGCGCAGCGTCCGAACAACGGCTCGCCGACCGGGCCCACGATTCGGGCCACCTCATGCGCCTCGGCGCTGCCCACCACGGCCAGTTGGACGGGTTCTCGGCTGCGGGCGAGGAAATCCGCAGCGCCCCCGCGTGCGCCAGCAGGACGGATGTGTATCTCAGGATAACGATCCGCCCAGCGGCCCAGGCGGCGATTCAGTTGGCTGTATGGGATTTCACCCACACCGAACCGCCAATCTCCCAGAGCCAAGATCGGGGCGTCGCGCAGCCGCGCCTCTCGGAAGCCGTGCTCGAGCACCGCGTCGTTGTCGGGTGAATCGTTCACGATGACCGCGATCCAACCGGAGTCTGACCTCCCGGTATCGTGGTCCGGACGGATGATCGCGACCGGGCAGTGGGCCTGCTGGGCTAGCGCACCGGCGGTCGAGCCGAGCACCACCTGGGCTAGACGGCCGATCCCCACCGACCCCACACAAATCATCGCCGCGTCCCGTGATTCATCGGCTAGCACCTTTTCAGGTGACCCGCGCACAACGGCGGTTTCGGCTTTCACCGGCGTGCCCAAGGCGTGCACCGCGGCCACCGCAGCGCGCAGCGCGGTTTCCGCGTACTGGGTATCCAGATCGAGGGCGCCCGCTGGGGGTGCCGCTGCCTGCCCGCTGCGTGTGACGTAAATCAGGCGCAGCGGAATGTCGCGGCTGATTGCCTCGGGCACCGCCCATTTGGCTGCGTTGATCGCGGTGTCCGAGCCATCGATGCCCACCACGATCGACTCCACTGCTGGTTGCGACTGGCTCACCGCACGCTCCCGATTTCGCCCGCTGAATCCCGGATGAAGTTATGCCTCATGCAACATGCCTCATGCAACCCGGAAAGCTATCCGGGCGGCTCCGCCTCTCCCCAGGGTCGTTCGACTCTGATTCGCTGGTGATAGTCCCATACGGCAGCGCCCGACGCTCTGTCTCACCGATCGGGCGAGCGAACACATGCGGCCGGATTCGGTTGGTGTGCACCACTCAGCTTGGCCCCATACCGCCCGGTCCCATCATGCCCGGGCCCATGCCGCCCCGTCCCATGCCACCCGGTCCCATCATGCCCGGGCCCATCATGCCTCTCATCATCGCCGGCATCCCGTCGACGACGAAGCCGGTGACTTCGCGGGCATGAGCACGGATAGCGTCGATCAGATCGGCATCGCTCGCGGTTTCCTCAACCACTACCCCCTTGGGGGTGAAGGTGACCTGGCGGTGATACTCGGGAGCCCGGCGGAACAAGGTGGGCAGGCTAGAACTCATGCAGGTCACCTCCGTGCCCTGGGCGAGATGGGAATACATCGACGACACGTGCGCTTGCACTTCGGCGGCGAGGTCGGGAGAGTCGGATTCGGTGGTAGCGCGGACGCCGCCGGGGATGTCCTCGACGGTGCGCCTGAGTTCAGTGTGTCGCATGAACATGTTCATGTATTTGCTCATGTCCACGCTCCCGGCGCCGCCGAAACCCGGGCCGTTTGCATGGCTGACGGCTACTCCCACGATGCCGCGCAGGACGTATCCGCCTAGCAGGCCCGCCCCCGTGGTGCTTAGCAGAACAAGCACCGTCCTCCTGGTCACTTGGATGGCCATATCCGATCGCCTCCCATCCTGGTTGAACCTGATTTTAAACTCACCCCAGTGATTCGGTCCCCTTGCGTTTCTGCTGGTCGATTCTCGGTGAATATTGGTGCAGCACAACAAAATATCCAAGAATCTCGCACTCGATGAAAATCATTCGGTCCCGATGCGCCGAAAGTGGTTCGGCAGCCAGAAGCCGGTAAGCATCGTTGGATTACTCGTCCGCGTGACATACCGATTGGCAACGGCCTTACGTCCACCCGGTTGGGGACTAATGCCCCATGACCGCCGACTTGGCGTGGGTTAGCGTTCCCGGTGAGCGAAGGAGAAAACGCAATGCCACCACGGATCAAAGAACACGGCATCGTCGTCGGCGTCGACGGATCGCGTGCGTCCAACGCCGCCGTCGTTTGGGCGGCACGGGATGCGGCCATGCGCCACCTTCCGCTAACCATGGCTTACGTGGCGAATCCCGTTGGCCCGCCCTGGCCCGCGGTCCCGGCGCCAGAGGGATACGCGGTATGGCAGGAAAACGAGGGACGCCGGATCCTGGCTGACGCGCTGAAGATTGCCCAAGACGCGACAAAGCATAGCCGCCCGATTGAGAGCAAGAGCGAATTGATGTTTTCGGCCACCGTTCCGACGCTGGTCGATTTGTCCAAAGACACCGAACTCATGGCCGTGGGCAGCTCGGGTCACGGGGCATTGGCTCACGGCTTGCTTGGCTCGGTCAGTTCGAGCCTGGTGCGAAGCGCCCACTGCTCCGTCGCGGTCATCCGCGATGCACCGCCGGCGATGCCGGATTTCCCGCAGGCTCCCGTGCTGTTAGGGATTGACGGCTCGCCGGCTTCCGAGCTGGCTACGGCGATCGCGTTCGATGAGGCCTCACGGCGCGGCGTCGACCTCATAGCCGTGCACGCGTGGAGTGACGTCGAGATCTTCGAACTCCCGGGGCTGGACTGGGCAGCGGTTAAGGCGGAGGAGGAACGCAGTCTGGCCGAACGACTAGCCGGTTGGCAAGAACGCTATCCCGACGTGACGGTGCACAGGATTCTGGTGTGTGATCGACCCGCCCGTGTGCTCGTCGAGAAATCCGAATCCGCTCAACTCGTTGTTCTGGGAAGTCACGGGCGCGGTGGTGTAGCGGGAACACTCTTGGGTTCGGTCAGCAACGCGGTCGTGCAGTCCGTGCGTGTGCCGGTGATCGTGGCGCGGTCCCCGTAACCATCCGAGTGCCTTGACCTTATTGAGCTGACCAACAGCCCAGGGGAACGGGACTTCGGTCCCTTTCGCACAGCCTCGCGGAAATGGTCGGATATACCCATGAATCGAAAGTAGCGCAGAGCTAATTGAGCACACGACGGTCGTCTGGGCACACGGCTGCCCCGGATGGAGGTAGATCAATGAGCATTTCACCGGAATCGCGGATCAGGACACGCATGTTCGCTCGGGTGCTCGGCCCGTTCTTGGTCATCGTTTGCGCCATCGCAATAGCACGTGCCTCAGAGACGCGAGCACTGCTATCAGACTTCGCCGGCACCGCATTGTGGTCCTGGGCGGCGGGCAGCTTTGTGCTAGTAGCGGGCCTTATCATCATCGCGCTTCATCAGCACTGGCGAAATCCTGCCGCTGTGATCGTATCCTTGCTAGGCTGGCTTCTGGCGCTGCGCGGCCTGCTGCTGCTGGCCTTCCCCGCCGTCTTTTTATCGATGGCCAACTCGGTGATCAACGCCGGTGCACTGTGGAAAACCATCAACGTCTTCTTGGGGGTGATCGGCCTATATCTGAGCTATGTCGGCTGGCGGCCTGCACCCGTTCAACCGAAGCCACAAGAGACAAGTCCTACCCGGGATCTGCCACGTGCCGCGTGAATAGGAACCGGATCGCAGTGTCGGGCCTTTCGGCCGGATAATCGGGGACTTCTGGCCGCTGACGGATCGCGGCGAGACTCCTAGCGTTGTCAGCAGGAGCGTTGTCGGTGCGACGGGCCGGATGAGATTGGAGTGGTCACCGTGAGCCAAAGCGTGGTGGTGGCGACGGTTTTCGGGGTTGGTATGGTGGTGCTGTTAGCGTTCGCCTCGATCCGGGTGGTGTGGCAGTACCAGCGCGGTGTGCACTTCCGCTTCGGCCGGGTCGTCGGGGTTCGTGAACCCGGTCTGCGGCTGATCATCCCGGTCATCGATCGCCTGTGGCGGGTTTCAATGCGCATCGTGACCATGCCAATTCAGTCGCAGGGCATCATCACCCGGGATAACGTCAGCGTGGACATCGCCGCAGTTGCCTACTTCCGCGTGATCGATGCCCGCAAAGCCGTTGTCGTTATCGAGAATGTTCATGCCGCGATTGACCAAATCGCTCAAACCACTCTGCGTAACGTCGTCGGCCGACATTCACTAGACGAGGTGCTTGCTCAGACGGAGAAAATCAACGCCAGCATCCGCCACATCCTCGACACCACCACTGTGGAATGGGGTGTGCAGGTCACCCTGGTCGAGCTGAAGGACATCCAACTGCCCGACAGCATGAAACGCGCGATGGCCCGCGAAGCCGAGGCCGAGCGCGAGAAGCGAGCCAAAATCATCGCCGCCGAGGGGGAAGCGCGGGCGGCCGCGGCACTCGGCGACGCGTCCGACACCATGATGAAGCACCCGCTGGCCTTGCAGCTGCGAAATCTGCAGACCTTGCTCGAACTCGGGGTGGAAAAGAACACCACCATCGTCTTCCCGGCCCCGTTGATGAGCGCGATCGGGGAGCTCACCGGCTTCCTGGCACGCGAGTCAACCGCATCGAGGTCCCCGGGGCCCGAGCTTCTGTCCCCTCAGACACTCGCCCATGCTGCAACGCCACACTGATCGCCGCCCCGGCATCCTCTCCCGCCGCTGCGGCTTTCGCCGCACAATCATGCCCTGCCCACGCCATTACCACACCCATGCTTGCCGGTCTCCGGCCAGGAGCCGCGATGGATGAGCTGAGCGCGACCAAAACCGGCACCAGCGACCCCATGATGCTCAGTGTCGACTCGCGACCCGCACGCTGGATGAGCATGCTGGTTCTGGTAGGCGCATGCGGCTGGCTGATCCTGTTGGTGGCACGCAATCATCACAACGGCGATTGGCACTCCACGAAACGCCTGACATGGTCGTTGTCGCTATTGGTAATGGCGATGTTCGCTGCACGTGGAATTCTGCTGGGCCGGCCGGTGACCGTTACACACACCGCCACCGCGGCGGTGATGCTCTTGACCGGACTGGGCGCACACCTGCTGTCGCTTGAGTTGCCCGGCGACGGGCTGGTCGCGGGCACCGGCCTGGCACTGACGTGGCCGATGCCGTCACGGCGAGATCCGGCCGCGCTGCCGAGAGTGTGGGCGCTGATCGAAGCGACCCACGGTGATCCTCTTGCCCCGTTTGCGATGCAATCGATGAAAAGTTACTACTTCGACGCCGAGGGTAGCGCGGTGATCGCCTATTGCACGCGCCTGGGCTTGGCGGTCGTCAGTGGTGACCCAATCGGCCAGCGCACCCGATTCCCGAAGCTTGTCCGCGACTTCGCGGCGATGTGTCACAGCCGTGGCTGGCGGATCGTCGTGCTGGGCTGTAGTGAGCAGCAGCTTGAACTGTGGCGAGACGCCGCCGTGATCGGCCGATCGCTGCGGCCGGTGCCCATCGGGCGCGATGTGGTGATCGATGTGGGCCGCTTCAGCATGGTTGGGCGGAAATACCGCAACCTGCGTCAGGCGGTGCAGCGCACGCATAACGCCGCGATCACCACCGAGATAGTCGCCGAACAGGAACTCGGCGATGCGCTGGCAGGGGAATTGGCCGAAGTGCTATACGCCTCGCATCGCGGGGCGCACGTCGAGCGCGGGTTTTCGATGATCCTCGACCACGCACTCGAGGGGCGCTACCCCGGTATCAAGCTGATCATCGCGCGAGACCGCGATGGGCGGGTGCAGGGATTCCACCGGTACGCAACGTCCGGCGGGGGCAGCGACGTGACCCTCGATGTGCCGTGGCGGCGCCCGGGAGCGCCCAATGGGATCGATGAGAGACTCAGCGTCGACATGATCTACTACTGCAGGAAACAGGGTGGCCGGCGAGTTTCGTTGGCGTTCGCCGCGTTTCCTGAAATCTTCGACAACAATAATCGCAGCCTGATCGAGAACATCTACTACGCGCTTATCCACCTGGGTCGTTCGCTTATCAGGCTTGAGTCGCTGTATCGTTACCTGCGCAAGTTCCACGCATTCGGGCAACGCCGCTACGTGCTGCTGTGCATACGACACATCCCCACTGCGCTCGTGGTGCTGTTGTCGCTGGAATTCCTGCCGCGCCGACGCCATCTTCCGCGACCCGCCCAGCGCGAAATCGGCGGCGCTTGACGCTGTCCCGCCATCCTGCGACCGCGTTATCGTTTGATCCGCCCGTGATGGCTCAAGGGGCGGTTCGAGTCGGTTCCGCCGGATGCCTTTCGTCTTCAGCCGTCGGCTCGACTCTCGGGTAACCAATCTTTAACCAACAATTGTTGTGTTAAATCTGAATATGCGCTGCGGCGTGATGAGTGCTCACGGGGTGCCGGTGGCGGGTACGATCGCGGGCACATTGCGGCCGCCGTCGCGGCTGTACTTGGCTCATGCTGATATCGCCGAACACCGGGCAGCTGTCACGTTCGGGTAGCGCAGGAAAGCTGAGGCGGTTGTGCCGACGGTGTTCACAAACGCGACGGGAACGGAAAGCCGGTCGGGGACCCTGGATTTCGCGGTGGGCGGAATGCACTGCAACTCGTGCGCCGTGCGCGTGCAGCGGGTATTGAGCCGCCAGCCCGGTGTGGCCTCGGCGGAGGTCAACTTCGCTTCGGGCACTGCGCATGTGACTCCGGCCGGGGATGACGCGAACCCTGCCGAGTGGATGGACGCGGTGGCGAAAATGGGCTACCGGTTGACGCCGGTGTCGACGGTGGCCGAAGAGGTGCGTGAGGCCGACGAGGCCGAGCGGGCCGTGGAACGATCCTGGTCGCGGCGGATGCTGATCGTGTGGCCGCTGGCCGTCGTGGTCATGTGGTTGGCGATGTTTTCCGGTTCGCTGTGTGAGCAGACGTGGACGCATTGGGTGGAGTTCGCGTTGGCCACGCTGATCCTCTTCTATGGCGGGTGGCCGTTTTTGCGGGGGGCCGCGATCCGGGCCCGGCGGGCGGCCGCGAATATGGACACGCTGGTCACGGTCGGGACGCTGACCGCCTACGGGTATTCCACCGTTGGGCTTGCCCTCGGCGGGCATCACTACTTCGAGACCACCGCGGACATCATCGCGTTCGTCGGGTTGGGCCGGTATCTGGAGGCCCGCGCGAAGCGGCGTGCCGGCAACGCTTTGCGCTCGCTGCTGGAACTTGGTGCCAAGCAGGCCCGACTGCTGCGTGCGGGCGCCGAGGTGCTGGTGCCCGCCGATGAGGTGGTGGTCGGTGACCTGATGCGCATCCGGCCGGGTGAGAAGATCCCCACCGACGGTGAGGTTGCCGAGGGCGCGAGCGCGGTCGACGAGTCGATGCTCACCGGCGAGTCGGCGCCGGTGGAGAAGACCGTTGGCGACACCGTGGCCGGTGCGACCATGAATACTTCTGGCGTGTTGACGGTTCGGGCCACCGCGGTGGGCGCACAGACCGCGCTGGCCCAGATCGTGGAGCAGGTGGCCGCGGCCCGGTCTGGCAGGGGCGCCGCGCAGCGGCTGGCGGACAAGGTTTCGGCGGTCTTCCTGCCCACGGTGATCGGGATCGCGGTGGCGACGCTTGCCGGCTGGTGGTTGATCGCGGCCGATCCGGAGCGCGGGCTGATCGCCGCCGTGGCCGTGGTCATCGTCGCCTGCCCTTGCTCCCTCGGGCTGGCCACCCCGGTCGCGATCATGGTCGGCACCGGGCGGGGCGCCAAACTTGGCATCCTGATCAAAGGGATGGAGGCGCTAGAACGTACCCGCACCATTACCACCGTTATCTTCGACAAGACCGGCACGCTCACCGAGGGCCGAATGACTCTCACCGACGTTCGCCCCGCCGAAGGCGTGGATGCCGAGATGCTGCTGCGGTATGCGGGCGCGGTCGAGGCCGGCAGCGAGCACCCGATCGGCCAGGCCATCACCGCAGCTGCCCGGCAGGCGAGTGAGAAGTTGCCGCAGGCCACACAGTTCGAGGCGCTGGCCGGGCGCGGGGTGCGCGCCAAGGTCGACGGAGTTACGGTCTGGGTCGGCGGGCGCGCTCTGCTGGCCGAGGCCGGCTTGACCCTGCCCACAGGGTTGGCCGACCTGGCGCACTCCTGGGAGGCCGACGGCAAAACCGTGGTCTTTGCCGGTTGGGATGGTGCGGTGCGCGGTGTCCTCGCGGCCGCGGACACCCTCAAAGACGGGGCGGCGGAGGTGGTGGCCGAGCTGCAGCGGATGGGCTTGACCGTTGCGATGATCACCGGAGACAACGCGCGCACCGCCCACGCCGTCTTCGACCGTGTCGGCCTCGATACCGTGCTGGCCGAGGTGTTGCCCGCCGACAAGCGCGCCGAAGTCCGGCGGCTGCAACAGGCCGGCCAGGTGGTCGCCATGGTTGGCGACGGTGTCAACGACGCGCCGGCGTTAGCCCAATCCGACCTGGGCATCGCGTTGGGCACCGGCACCGATGTGGCGATCGAGTCCAGCGACCTCACGTTGATGCGCGGCGATCTTGCCGGTGTGCCCACCGCGATCCGGCTTTCCCGCCGCATCTATCGCACCATCTGGCAAAACATGGGCTGGGCGCTGGGTTACAACGCAGCCACTATCCCCCTGGCCGCGGCCGGCCTGCTCAACCCCATAATTGCGGGCGCGGCGATGGGATTCTCTTCGATCAGCGTCGTCACCAACGCCTTGCGGTTGATGCGGTTTCGCGATCGCAAGCCCCCGCCCCGGTAGTGCGTAACACAGCCGTCAGCTCAGGGTCACCCGCAATTCCGGCAACCCCGACGGCATCTGCCGCCATCCGGCCGGCAAGAAACTGGTAACACGTGACTCCGGGGCGCTCCGCGCGCACGGCACCGACGGCGTCCACGTCCAACCGTTCCTAAACACTGAGCGAAACTGAGTTTTGCTCCGTGGGGCGGCCCGAACGGTGTTGGCCACCGGCGGTGGGTGTTCTCTGGTGGACCGGCGCGCCTCGTCGTCGTTGTGGGCGGGTCGGTGAGCCAGAACTGCCGCACCGTCGTGTGGTGGTCGGCGGCCTGGCAGGCCTGTCCGGCGGAGTGCCCGCACGCATCCGCTGTTGGTTGCGGGGTCTCACCGGCCGACGCCTGATCGGCATGCCGAGTCCACTTCTGGCGATCGCGGCCGCCGCCCCGTGATGCACGGTGACCGAGGCCGGGTCGGAAGTCTGCTGCTGCAAGGGTTTACGCCAATGTTAGGCGCCCCAGCGGCTAGTGTAAGCCGGATCAACACCGATCGCCGCGATACCGCGGCGGGCCGCCATCGAGGTCAGTCTGGTCCGGAAGTTCGCGGTGGGGATACCGGCCACGGCGCGCCGCAGCCGTTTGCCGCGCACGCCGCGGCCCAACGTCTCACGTCCGCTAGCGCGGGCGTCCGCGAAATTCAGGTTCTCCACCGCCGCCAACTGCTCACAACCCCGGGAGGTGATCACATAGCGCTACCCCTGAACCGGTGCCAGGGTGGTCATTTGCAGTGAGCAACACTGGTCAGTGTCGTTGCGCGCCAGCAAACATTGACAACCGGATCGCCCGGCCACGTGGACGTTAGCCAGCTGTGAACTCAAAAGACTGTGCCGCACTTAGCAATAGACGAGGCCGACCCGAAATCACCGTCGAAATAGGTACTGCACAAAGAACAACACTACGCTGGCCACAACCGAGATCACAAGCATCGAGGCTACGGGAATATACACCCGGAGGTTTCCGTGCTCGATCCGGATATCACCCGGAAGGCGACCGAACCACGAGAGCCCGCCCGCCCAGACCAGGATGCCCACCACCACCATAGCGATTCCTGCCATGACGATGAGCGGACCTATGTTCCGTACCATCGGCTCCTCCGAACTGTGGCTCGTCGGGTGCGGATATGACTTCCCGCTACGACCACGCCGAAAACGAATCCACCGACATGAGCAAAGAACGCAACGCCGCTGCCACCGGAATTGCCCTGGACCAACGCGTAATTTCCTTCGATGAACTGGTATAGAAACCACACACCGAGGAAAAACCATGCCGGGATGCTCATCGGAAACCACAGCACGAGCGTGCGGATCCATGAATTGGGATAGAACACGAAATAAGCGCCCAGCACGGCTGCTATGGCGCCACTGGCTCCAAGGGTCGGTACCCGCGCGTCAGATGCCGTGCCGAAGAGCAGTGTCATCGCGGTCTGGGCCATCGTCGCGAAGAATCCACCCGCAAAATAAAAACCCAGGTAGCGAACTCGCCCGATCGCATCTTCGACGTTCTTGCCGAAAATCGCCAGGAAAAGCATGTTGCCGAGAATGTGGTCCCAGCCGGCATGCAAGAACATGGCGGTAATCCAGCTGATCCCCCATGGTTCCGGTGCGCTGCACGTGTTGGCTACAGCGCACGGATAAAACGACGCATGACCGATCGCCTCGTCGGGGTCCGGGGATTCATAGAAGAGGAAGACCGCAAGGTTGGCGGCGATCAGGGTGACGTTGACGAGCGGGAAGCGGCGCGCTGGAATGCCGTCGGAGTACGGGATCATCTGGCCCGGTCCGCAGATTTATCGGCAGGGCTTAGGAACGGGCGGGACAATTGCCGTGGCGACGTGGCGCCGCTGCTGGCCGCAGCTTGCGAACTCGAAGAGCGGCCCGCCGAAATCCGCGCGCGCGCTCCCGAGCTGGCCTATGACCATGGCCGTGTCCCTTTTGGGCCCGCGCGTGGCCGCCCGCCGTGTCTTCGCTGGTTGGCGCATCAACACATCAGCCACGGCTTTAAGCCTATAGTAGGTATCGGTAGCGCAGGTTCAACTTGGCGGATGAATTGTCGTGATCACCCGACTGCCCGACACGGTACACGCCTTGCTGCGCGACGAACCGGTTCCCGCCTGGCGGGATCCAATGCTGGCCACGCTGACCGAAAAACCGTTCTCCGATCCACGGTGGATCTTCGAGCCCAAGCTAGACGGCGAACGGTGCCTGGCGTTTCGTGACGGCGAACGGGTGCGGCTGATGTCGCGCAATCGCCAACTGCTCAATGGGACCTACCCGGAACTTGTTGACGCGCTGCGCGCGC
>NZ_JAFLNH010000002.1 GCF_018361265.1 Mycobacterium sp. SM1 | reverse complement strand
GCCCGCTGCTGGTGATCAGCGACGGCGCACCCGGGTTGATCGGCGCGGTGGAGCGCACCATGGGTGCCGCGCTGCGCCAGCGGTGTCTGGTGCATCGCGCCAGAAACATCCTTGCCAAAGTGCCCAAAAACGCCCAAGCCGAGGTGAAGGCCGACTACTGGGCGATCTTCGATGTGCCCGAGAACATCGCGCCTGGCCGCGACGCGGTCACCTACGTGCACAAGAGGATCGACGCGTTCGCCAAGCGTTGGCGCGACTCGTATCCGGCGGCGGTGCGGTGTCTTCTTGATGACCGTGACTCGCTGACGGTATACCTGCGGTTCCCGCGGGAGCATTGGGCCCGGGTGCGCCACTCCAATTTCATCGAGCGGACCTTCGGGGAGACCCGCCGCCGAGTCAAGGTCATCGGCCGACTGCCCGGCGAGCACTCCTGCCTGAAGCTGGTGTGGGCCGTACTCGACCGCGCCTCGGCCGGCTGGCGCGGGTTCACCATGACACCGGCCGGGCTACGGCTACTACAGGACCTGCGAAGGTCGTTGCATGACCCACCGACCAAACTGCCGCAACGAAATTCAGAAGTACGCGCCGAAACCGGAGCGGCGCCGGCCGATGCTGTCGGCGCCATCGCATAAAATCACAATCGCAAGTGAGCGGAATCTATGCCCGAACTTTTACACCGCGATTGGGACGCCACCGAACCGCGCTCGGTAACCCACGAGATTGCGTGAGCGAGGCCCCGGCCAGCAACTACTCCACTCCGGAGCAGTCACCACATACGGTCTAAGTCGGGTTTCCACTAGTGCTGTTCGATGTGAGTACTGCTGCCTTTGCCCCTGCTCCACAACCCGCCGTAGCCTTTTTGCCCTCCTTGTCCTCGTCGTCGCCACCGGTTTTCGTCGGCATGGGGTATATCCCAGAACCACCCGACACGTCACCGCATATCAGCCGCGCCTTCTTGCAGGGCTTGCGCGGCTTTTCGGCCCTCGTCGGTCAGTTTCATCCAGGCATACCAAATCCAGGCCGACGGGTCATCGTAATGGTTGAGGTAGACCTCGGCGATCTTGCGCATCGACTCCTCAAGCGGCTCGTCCCAAGGCTCCCACCGCCTACCTTCGCCAGTCATCGCACCGAGCACAAACAGCCCGTCGCTGACCAGAGAGCGAATCACAGCCAGGGTTTCATTTTGAATCTCCGCCAACGACGCAGACGGGTGCTGCCGGGTCACATAGAAATCAACCATACCGAGATCCACTTCGTCAGCTGCCCCCTCGATCAACAACGCCCGGCGTAATTTCTGGCGTGCGAGCAGCTTCGATTCGGTCATTGGTCCAGCCTAGCGAGACTTATCGACGTCGCTGGTAATCGGGTCGGAGGGGAGCGGGCGCGTCCTTGCCCGAAGCCGCCAAGAGTTCTGTCCTATTCCGGTCACGGCTTTGGGCCTTCGAATTCCTCTGGGAGCTCACCTAGTACCGGTGAGTGACGGGGCTCGTCCGGTGTATGGACAACGTGAGGCCCGGTCGCGGGTGAATCCCAGGGCAACCCGCCGAAGGGAAGCCGAGGCAATGCACCGCCGCCTTCCCCCGTGCCTGGCGAGGGCTTAACCGGCGGCGTGCCCTCGGTCGGCGCGCGAGCCGGTGGCTCTGCTGCCGCCTTGGGCGCCACCGGCTCACCGGGCGGGGCTGGAATGTTCGGCACACCACCCCTGGCAGTATTGATGTGAACCTTCACGGGTTCTTTATCTGGGTAACGGATGTCGATTGTGGACCCGTGGTCATCGCTTTGGCGAAGTCCGACCCGTGTGCCGTCACCGAGCACAAATTCCCTCCCCGGGTAAGTGCTGCTCCCGGCGAACCCTTTGGCGTTTTTGGTGAGCCAGTCCCAGAGGGTGCGAAGGTCTTGCTCGCTGCGAATCTCTTTGATGGAGGGGGCGGTGCCTTCCGGGAGGTTTTTGATCGCCTCGCGTATGTCTTGAGCCGAGGGTGTGGACGGCTGCGGGGACTGGCCGGGTCCGGTCTTCCAGTCGACAAGCCGAACATGCCCGTCGTGCTGGCCGTTCGGGGACTGATCGGCGCCACCCGACTCCGGAAACGTCAGGGTGCCCCAGGTTGCGGTGGCCTCGTTGAGTTCGGCGGTCAAATGCTGGTCGTTGGCGACCAGCTGGGCCACGCGGTAGCGGATGAAATCCGCGTGCGCCTGGGCGGCGGCTTGCCGCTGGGCCAGCTGCTGGCTCGTGGCGGCTTCGCGGGTGTCGGTCACGCGGTAGTCTTCGCCGACCTCAAAGCCGTCCCGGTGGGCGTCATCAACGGCATCCAGCGCCAGCCGCTGACCGGCCTGCAGCACGTCTTGGCCGCGGCGGGCGATCACCGCCGCATCAGCTAAACCCCACACAAACGGGCGCGCGGTGATCACATCGGCGTCGGCCTGGGTGATCGCCGCCTCCCCGGCCGCGCCCTCCCACTCCACCCCGCCGGGGGCGCGCACCTCACGGGCCAGCCGCTCTAAGGCGCGCTCGGCCTCACCGCCAACACGCTCACACCAGTCGGCGAACCGCCCCAAATGATCAAACGTCGATGCCTGCAACTCCGACAACGTGGGCCAGCCCTGCGCCACAGCCGCCATCAGCGCACCAGCTCACCCAACGCGGCCGCATTGCCCCGATCGGTCCCCGCATAGCAGCCGCCCGCCGCGCTGTAGCGGCCACCACGGCCAGCTATCCGCGCCGTGATCGCGCCCAGGTCCTTGCGCGCCGTGGCGGCGGCGCGATTCACCGCGCCCGCGTTGCACTGCCAGACCGACACCGCCACAAACGACACACCGGCAGCACCGGCCAGCGAGGCGCCAAGCGTCTGGCAGGTCGCGCCCAGCTGCGCCAACCCGCCGGCCAGCACCCGCAAACGCCGACCCGGCATATCGGCTGGCATGGGGGGATCGTAACCCATGCCCGGCCAGGGCCACATCTAAAACCGCGCGCCGATAGCGGAGAGGCGGGCAGGGTTAGCAGGCTAGCGGCCGGGTAGACGCTGGAGGGGTGTGCGCCCGGCCGCCCTGGCGGCGGCCACCCTCGCGGAAGAATGGCTCAACACGCTAACGCAATAACGTTATGGCGTTCGTATATGACGTTCGTACGTCATTGCGCAGCTGGCGTGCCCCCGCGAATGAGTCCGCCTTGTTTTAGCCTCAATCCGTGGATGGGCCGGTGATTTCATCGGCGTGTGAACAGCGAAAATGCCTTCTGAACTGGGACAATGGGATTGCTAAAGTCCTGTCCCCGGAAGGCATTTTCGGCGCACTCATCCTATACGTTCAGCGTCGAGTCGGCGGTGGTCGACGAGCAGAATCTGGTGTCGTCGGCCGGGTTGGTTCCGGTGCTGGAACTGGCTGAGCAGGCTGGTCTTTCGCGGTTGATCGATCAGCATGTGGATCGGCCAGCGACCCGGGTGGCCTCCGGGGCGGTCAACCCGGCCGGCAAACTGACCACGATCATCGCCGCCATGATGTGCGGGGCGGACAGCATGATGACGCGGGCGTGCTGCGCGCCGGCGGCACACCCCGGGTGTTTCACGAGGTGTATGCGCCCTCCACGTTGGGGATCTTTCTGCGCGAGGTCACCTTCGGGCACGCCAACCAGCTCGCCGCGGTAGCCCGCGAGCATTTGATCGCGCTCGCGGCCCGCACACCGCTTTTGCCCGGCAGCCACGAGCGGATGTTTGTCGACATCGACTCGCTGCTGCGCCCGGTCTACGGCCACCACAAACAAGGCGCCTCGTTCGGCCACGCCAAGATCGCCGGGCACGCGCTGCTGCGCAGAGGACTCTCGCCCCTGGTGACAACGTTGTGCACATCGACCGCGGCGGCGGTGATCGCCCAGGCGTGGCTGCGCGGCGGCAAGACCGGCTCCAGCCGTGGCGCGGCCCGCCAGCTCAAACAAGCGATCGCCACCGCTCGTGTGATCGACCCGCACGCAAAGATCATGGCCCGCGGCGATGCGGCGTTTGGCACCAAGAAGGTGATTGGGGCCTGCCTTGATGAGCAAGTCGAATTCTCGCTGACCCTCAGCCGCAACCGCCGAGTCAGCGCCGCGACCGAAACCATCGACGAGGCCGCGTTCACCCCGGTGCACTACCCAAGCGCCGTCGTTGACCCCGACACCGGCGCGCTGATCTCCGATGCCCAGGTCGCCGAAACGCTTTACACCTTGACCGTGCGGGGCCATGGCCGGGTGACCGCGCGGCTGGTGGTGCGCCGCGTCAAAGACGCCCGCTACCCCGACGCGCTGTTCCCGGTGTGGCGCTATCACCCGTTTCTCACCAACTCCACCCTGCCCACCGACCAGGCCGACCTCACCCACCGCAAACACGCCATCATCGAGACCACCTTCGCCGACCTGATCGACGGGCCGCTAGCGCATATCCCCTCGGGCCTGTTCGCCGCCAACTGCGCCTGGCTGGCCTGCGCGGTCATCGCGCACAACCTGCTACCCGCCGCCGGGACCATCGCCGGCGGTCAGCACGCCGTCGCGCGCGAAGCGACCCTGCGCCGCGACCTGGTCACCGCGCCGGCCCGCTTCGCCGCGCCCGCCCGCAAACCGATGCTGCACCTACCTGCGCACTGGCCACCCAAGTTTGAATGGACAACGCTGTGGGACAACGTCACCGGCTACCCCACCGCCCAACCCCGCGCCGCCTGACCCGTCCAGCCAGCCCCTATCCGCTCCCCCTTACCAGGCCCGACCCAAGAAACCCCAAGGAAAGCTGGTCCAGGCCAGCAGATCACACCTGCCCACACCATTCCAACCACCTCAACCATGCCGAAAACCAGGCCCCCGACGACACCAAATCACTGGTCCACGGATTGAGGCTTAGAGTCCAGTGGCCCCAGGTGGGGCTGGAAGGGACGATGAATCGCATGGCGGGTCGAAAGAAGCATTCCGCTGTGGACGTGATGTGCAAGCTGCGCCGCGCCGACGAGCTGGCCGCGGCGGCAAGACCAACGAAGAGATCGCCGCGAGCGGGAGGTGTCGGCGGCGACGCTGTATAACTGGCGGCGCGCCTACGGCGGCATGGATCTGGAGGCGGTCACAAAGCTCAAGGAGCTGCGCGGGCAGAACACCCGCTTGAAGCAGCCGTTGACTAAGGCCGAGCTGGAAAAGGACGCCTTGCGGGAGGTGGCCAAGGGAAAGGTTTCAGCCCGGCCGCCAAGCGGCGCGCCTGGACTTGCTCAAAGTGGTGCTGGGCCTGTCGGAGCGGCTGGCGTGCAAAGCGGTCGAGTATGCCCGTTGCACCTACCGGCGCATCCCTGTTACGCAGACCCCGGCTAATGCGGATGCTGGGCTACGCGTGGCTGCGTGATTACTGCGCCAAGCACCCCTGCCACGGGTTTCGCCGTGCGTGGGCGGCGCTGCGCCACAATGGGGCCGTGAGGCGCCGGCACGCTGCTGCCGATGAGTGATGTGATCCGGCTGGCCGCCCACGCGCACCACTCTTTAGCGATCTTCGCCACGGGCCGGGCATGAAGGCTCTATCAAACCAAACGGCTGGCCGCCCCTGCACAGTGGATCGTGCTGCACGCCACGGATCGCGTCGGCCTCGCCTTCGGCTGCCCCGAGATACATCTCCGATTGCACGATCAGATACTCCCGATCGACGCGCGGCAGATCCGGCGGGTCGATGATCACCGCGCCGAACATGCCGTTGGCGATGTGCAACGACATCGGCATCGTGGAGCAGTGATACAGCCAGATACCGGCGCGCGTCGCGATGAACCGGTAGACCAGGCGCTGGCCGGGCAGGATGGTCCGCATCGGTTCGTCGGGGACCAGCGCTCCGGCGTGGAAGTCGATCGAATGCCCGATGGTGCCGTCGTTGACGAGGGTGACCTCGAAGACGTCCCCAACCTTGCCCCGCAGCGTGGGCCCCGGCGCGGTGCCTCCGAATGTCCAGAGCCGCTGGGTGATTCCCGGGGACACTTCCCGTTCGACCTCGGTCACGGGCAGCGCAATGCGGTGATCGGCCGTTGCCGGGGGCAGCGTGGCATCGCGCGGGGTGAAGCCCGGACCCGGGTCGCGCCGAGGCTGCGGGCGCTGTCGGCGGTCGATATCGGCGTGGGGTGCCCGGCGGTGTTGTGGCCGGGGCGCCCGGTGGGCTTGGCGGCCCCGCTCACCCGGACCGAAAACGTCATGCCCAGCTGCCGATGTCCGGCCACCGCGCACCAGCCATCGAGGTTCGAGCCGATCACCCCGGCGTCGAGGACCGCGGTCTCACCGGGTGCGATCCATCCGGTGCGGGCGCCGGCTTCCACCATGTCGCCGTACTCCATTCCGGGCGGTAGAGGTACAAGCCCGGATTTTGCGTGTAACTTGGCGTGACACACTGCTGAGTTAGCGAAAGCTCCTGTCCTGCAAGGGATAATGATACTGCCGAAAGCCCATCATTGCGAGCGGAACGGCATGCTCTAGGTGAAGGGTAGCGCAGCGGCTTCTCGGGTCAAAGTGTCGGCGGACGGCCACGGCGTGGTGTCGCACGCCGGTGTGGGCATGTTGCGCGAGGTCGCCGATTTGGCGGCTCTTCAACTTTGACCGGGCTATCCTCGCAGGTGATGGCGGCCTTGGCCGACACTTACCAGGGGCCGTGGATTCATGCGCCCGGGGATGTGTTCGCCGATCTGGCCGCCGCGGTCGGCGACGGTGCCGATTGTTCCACCCGCTGCTGTGTTTTTGGACCGCCCCGACATCGCCGCCGGGGAGACACTGGCCGGGCTGCTGCGGGTGGGCAACGCCGCAAGCAACACCACCGCTGATCACATCAGCGTGCTTGAGCAGGCGTTGGCGTCGCTGCCGGCGCAATACCGCCCCGACCCGGACAATCCGGATACCCCGAAGGCGCTGATCTGGCCCGACTCGGCCGGCGCCACCTACGGGTTTGCGGCCTCCTGCCGGAAATCAGGGGTGGGATTTTCCTTGGGAGCAGCAATCGACGCGCCGATCCGCGACGCGGTCGAGGTGCTCAACAGCGCCAAGGGCTGGTATCCGGCGATCGAGACCGACGGCGGCATCCGCAAGGGCGCCTGGGTCGCCGAAGCCACCGAGCTGGGGGACTTATCGGCATGGCCGACCGGCACCCGGCTGATCCTGCGCAAAGAACGCCCGCATCCTAGCGCGCAGCTGCGCTTCACCGATTCTGACGGGCATCGGATCACCAGGTTTCTCACCGACACCGCCGACGGTGTGGTCCCGGGTCAGTCGCCGGGCTGGCACTGCGGCATCGCCACCACGCCCGCGTCGAGGACCGGATCCGCCACGCCAAAGCCACCGGCCTGCGCAACTTGCCGCTCAACGCCTTCGACGCCAACTCCGCCTGACTGGAAATCATCATGGCCGCAACCGATCTGATCGCCTGGGCCAAAATCATCGGCTTCACCGGTCACCCCGACCTGGCGTGCTGCGAGATCGAAACCTTCCGCTACCGGGTGCTGGCTGCACGTGGCCGCCCGCCGCACCCGAGGCGCCCGCCAATTACGGCTACGCGTCGACGCCACCTGGCGCTGGGCACACGCGATCGCCACCGCCTGGTGTCGCATCCGCGCCGCGTTCACCTAAACCGCCGTCCCCTGACCCGACAAGACGAAAGACCTCCCCCGCCTTAGGAAAGCCCCCACCGGAGCGACACCGGCCGGCTTGTCGCACCCGCGTGCCACAATGACCATCACCACCCGGCCGCAACCGGCTCCGAACAACCCGGCCAGGCCGCACGAAAAATCGAGGCTAGTGTCCCGCGCCATTAATTCGTTTCAATAATCGTTGGATGGACTGGAGGATCTGTTCAGCGGTTTTGGTCCACACGAACGGTTTTGGATTGTCATTCCAGTTGGCGACCCAGGCCCGGATGTCTTTTTCCAGGGCTTGCACGTTGCGGTGGTCGCCGCGTTCGACCAGTTGGCGAGTGAGTTCGGCGAACCAACGCTCAACTTGGTTGATCCAGCTGGAATAAGTTGGCGTGTAGTGCATGTGGAATCGGGGGTGCTTGTCTAGCCAGGCCATGATGGTGGGCGCTTTGTGTGTGCCGTAGTTGTCGCAGACCAGGTGCACGTCCAGCTCGGCGGGGACCGCGGTGTCGATCTTTGTCAGGAACTTCTTGAACTCCACAGCGCGGTGGCGGCGGTGCAGTGAGGAGATGACAGTGCCGTCGCTGATGTCGAACGCGGCGAACAGGCTGGTAGTGCCGTTGCGGACGTAGTCGTGGGTGCGCTTTTCGGGCATGCCGGGCATCATCGGAAATGCTGGCTGGCTGCGGGCCAGCGCCTGGATCTGGGACTTTTCATCCACGCACAAAACCACTGCCGACTCGGGCGGGTCCAGGTAGAGCCCGACAACGTCGTAGGCCTTCTCCACGAACAGGGGGTCGTTTGAAAGCTGGTAATGCTCGCTGCGGTGTGGTTGCAGCTCGAAGGCCTTCCAGATGCGCCCGATCGTCGACTTGCTCAAGCCCGACCGCGTGGCCATCGATGCGCGTGACCAGTGCGTGGCGTTGTCCGGGGCGCACTCCAAGGTGGCCACTACCACGTCTTCGACCTGTTCAGCGGTGATCGTGGCTGGTCGACCCGGGCGCGGTTCGTCGACCAACCCGTCACAGCGCGCCTCGAGGAACCGGCTGCGCCACTTACCCACCGTTGGTTGCGACACGTGCTCTTGGGCGGCCACCTGCTTGTTGGTCAGGCCCTGCGCGCAGGCCAGTACGATCCGCGACCGCAACGCCAACGCCTGCGAGGATTTCCGCCGCCGCGACCACCGCGTCAACGTCTGATGTTCCTCGTCGCTGAGCACCAGTTCTGCTGTTGGCCGTCCACGTCGCGTCATAGATTGAATTATTCTATAGCCCAACGTAATTCGTCTGATTCATTGGCGTCTACCCAAATTACAATTATATAACGAATTAACGGCGCGGGACACTAGTCCAAGCGCCCACTTATTGGCCCCGTTGAAATTGTGCAACGGAGCGTCGAACGCGCTGAAATCACGGCGGCTAGTGATTTCAGGGACCAAAGCGCCGCCGTCGTACTCAAGCAGGTGGGTGTGCCGGCATGGGGTATATCCCAGAACCACCCGACACGTCACCGCATATCAGCCGCGCCTTCTTGCAGGGCTTGCGCGGCTTTTCGGCCCTCGTCGGTCAGTTTCATCCAGGCATACCAAATCCAGGCCGACGGGTCATCGTAATGGTTGAGGTAGACCTCGGCGATCTTGCGCATCGACTCCTCAAGCGGCTCGTCCCAAGGCTCCCACCGTCCCCCTTCCCCTGACATCGCACCGAGCACAAACAGCCCGTCGCTGACCAGAGAGCGAATCACAGCCAGGGTTTCATTTTGAATCTCCGCCAACGACGCAGACGGGTGCTGCCGGGTCACAGAGGAATCGACCATACTGAGGTCTACGCAATCTGCCGTTCCGTCGAGCAGCAGTTCTCTGCGTATCTCCTCGCGTGCGTCCAGCTTCGATTCGGTCATTGATCCAGCCTAGCGAGACTTATCGACACCGCTGGCCCTCGTCAGGCCGGAGGGGAGCGGGCGCGTCCTTGCCCGAAGCCGCCAAGAGTTCTGTCCTATTCCGGTCACGGCTTTGGGCCTTCGAATTCCTCTGGGAGCTCACCTAGTACCGGTGAGTGACGGGGCTCGTCCGGTGTATGGACAACGTGAGGCCCGGTCGCGGGTGAATCCCAGGGCAGCCCGCCGAAGGGAAGCCGAGGCATCGCACCGCCGCCTTCCCCCGTGCCTGGCGAGGGCTTAACCGGCGGCGTGCCCTCGGTCGGCGCACGAGGCGGTGGCTCTGCTGCCGCCTTGGGCGCCACCGGTTCGCTGGGCGGGGCTGGAATGTTGGGCACACCACCCCTGGCAGTATCGATGTGAACCTTCACGGGTTCTTTATCTGGGTAACGGATGTCGATTGTGGACCCGTGGTCATCGCTTTGGCGAAGCCCCACTCGTGTCCCGTCGTTCAGCACGCGCTCAACTCCGTTGTAGGTGCTGCTGCCGGTGTGCTGTTTCGCGTTTTTGGTGAGCCAGTCCCAGAGGGTGCGAAGGTCTTGCTCGCTGCGAATCTCTTTAATGAACGGGCGGGTGCCTTCCGGGAGGTTTTTGATCGCCTCGCGTATGTCTTGAGCCGAGGGTGTGGACGGCTGCGGGGACTGGCCGGGTCCGGTCTTCCAGTCGACAAGCCGAACATGCCCGTCGTGCTGGCCATTCGGGGACTGATCGGCGCCACCCGACTCCGGAAACGTCAGGGTGCCCCAGGTTGCGGTGGCCTCGTTGAGTTCGGCGGTCAAATGCTGGTCGTTGGCGACCAGCTGGGCCACGCGGTAGCGGATGAAATCCGCGTGCGCCTGGGCGGCGGCTTGCCGCTGGGCCAGCTGCTGGCTCGTGGCGGCTTCGCGGGTGTCGGTCACGCGGTAGTCTTCGCCGACCTCAAAGCCGTCCCGGTGGGCGTCATCAACGGCATCCAGCGCCAGCCGCTGACCGGCCTGCAGCACGTCTTGGCCGCGGCGGGCGATCACCGCCGCATCAGCTAAACCCCACACAAACGGGCGCGCGGCGATCACATCGGCGTCGGCCTGGGTGATCGCCGCCTCCCCGGCCGCGCCCTCCCACTCCACCCCGCCGGGGGCGCGCACCTCACGGGCCAGCCGCTCTAAGGCGCGCTCGGCCTCACCGCCAACACGCTCACACCAGTCGGCGAACCGCCCCAAATGATCAAACGTCGATGCCTGCAACTCCGACAGCGTGGGCCAGCCCTGCGCCACAGCCGCCATCAGCGCACCAGCTCACCCAACGCGGCCGCATTGCCCCGATCGGTCCCCGCATAGCAGCCGCCCGCCGCGCTGTAGCGGCCACCACGGCCAGCTATCCGCGCCGTGATCGCGCCCAGGTCCTTGCGCGCCGTGGCGGCGGCGCGATTCACCGCGCCCGCGTTGCACTGCCAGCCCGACACCGCCACAAACGACACACCGGCAGCACCGGCCAGCGAGGCGCCAAGCGTCTGGCAGGTCGCGCCCAGCTGCGCCAACCCGCCGGCCTGCACCCGCAAACACCGACCCGGCATATCGGCTGGCATAAGGGGATCGTAAGCCACACGGACGATACCCCGAAACGCTAGTTGTTACGCACGTGCCAGAACGATAACGATTATCGCCGAACGCGGTAACCCAAACAGCGCGAACCGAACACGCCGCGGGGCACGTTAACACCTCATGACCAACGAAGCCAGGATCGCGGGTTGCAGGGTCTTCACGAAGGAGAGGCGGCTGTGGGCCAAGGCGGCCAGCACGGGGGCCGCGCCGCTGCGGCGGAGCAAGACCAATGCGGTGCCGTCCGGGGAAACGCGTCACGCTCTATGGCTGCCTGTGCGTGCACGACGCGATCGGCTGGCCGATGCGTTCGGCGACAACCGATTACGGACACGACCCGGACACGCTGTCATTCACCCAAGCACTACGGGCAGCGCGCGGGATCACCGCAACCGTCACCGCATATCCGCCGCGCCTTCTTGCAAGGCTTGCGCGGCTTTTCGGCCCTCGTCGGTCAGTTTCATCCAGGCGTACCAAACCCAGGCCAGCGGGTCATCGTAATGGTTGAGATAGCGCAATTACCGGTCCATTGGTAGCCAGGCTAAGCTACCCGGCATACTGCACTAGGGATGCGGCGAACCCCGTGCGCGAGCGCGACGAACCTGGCGGCGTCACGCCGATCGCCGCGGTGATGTGGCCATGCTCTACCCACCGCGAGGTGGCCGAGGACAGTGAAGAGGTTCAGCTATGACGACTCCGCCCGGCGGCCCATACGGACCAGATCTTCCCGGCGCCGATCCGTATGGGCAGGGCCAGTATTGGGGTGGCCCGCCCCAAGCCGCACCCTATCCCCCGGGCGGCGCATACCCATACCCGCCAGGCGGTTCGTACCCTAATCCTCCTGGCGGTGTGGATCCCTATGCCGGTGCCTATCCTCCCCAACAGTTCCCCCCGGCCGGCCCGCAGGGCCCGCAGACCGGCTGGCCGGGAGGACCCTATCCCCCCGGCCCGCCACCGAGGGGGCCGGGCTCCAAGACGCCCTGGCTGGTCGGCGCCGGCATCACGGTGCTCGTCGTCGCACTGGCGGTGATCCTGGGGCTCACCGTCGGTCACCACGGCAAGCCGACCGCGACCGCGCCGTCGGCGACGAGCAGTGTCCCGGCCGCGCCACCGACCACGTCGCAGCAGAACGCGACCGACTGCACCCCTAACGTCTCGGCCGGCCCGGTGCCCAACGGCGACACGGTCAGCGCGGGCAAACTGTCGTTTCCCATGAGCGCGGCCCCCGGATGGACGCCGTTCTCCGATGACTCGATGCCCAATGCCATCGACGCGGTGGGCGTGGCCCAGGAGGTGCCCGGAGCCAACCAGTGGATGATGCAGGCCGAGGTTGGCATCACGAACTTCGTCGCCAGCATGGACATTGCCGCGCAAGCATCGAAGTTGATGACGTGTGTGGCCAACGGCCCCGGCTACGCGGGGGCATCGCCCACCCTGGGCCCGACCAAGACGTCGTCGGTCAGCGTCGACAACACCCCGGCCGCGCGGGTGGACGCCGACATCACGATCGCCGACGCCTCCCGCAATGTGAAAGGTGATTCCGTCACCATCATCGTGGTGAAAACCAAACCGGTCACCTTCTTCCTCGGCGCGACACCCATCGGCGATGCCGACGCCCGCGCCACCATCGACGCGGTTATCGCGGCGCTGCGGGTCGCGAAGAGTTGACCGAGCCGTTGACCCGGCCGGTTGTCACGCGGGTCTCCAAGCGCAGCGGTCTGAGCGTCACCGAGCGGCGGACCGGCGTCGTCGCGGCCACCCTTGGATCAGGAGCCGTTATTGGGCCCACCCGAGTTTTGCCCCGGGATGTCGGTGATCGGGAAGTTGGGCATCGGCTTGGGTGAGGGTGTGTTCGGCAGCGATGGAATCTCCGACGCCGGAATATCGCGCAACTCGTTGGCCGGTGGCCCGTTCTCGCGGCTGCCGTAGCTACTGCCGGGAGGGCGGGACCCGAGCAGTTGACCGACGGTCACCAGCCGATAGCCGTTGGCCTTGAGCACCGGGATGAACTGGTACACCAAGTCGACGGTGCTGGAGTAGGTGTCGTGCAGCAACACCACCGAGCCCGGCTTGATCTGTGCCATCAGCACCTGGCGTGTTGCGGCCGTGTTGGAATCGTTGATCCAGTCGTAAGGGATGACATCCCAGAGGATTTCGGCGAGCCCCAGGCGACCGGCCGCCTGGCGCACGGCATCGTTCGAGAGTCCGCCGGCGGGACGGTACAGCGTCGGCGTCTGGCCGGTGGCGGCGGCGATCACGTCGTTGGCCTTGGAAAGCTGGCCGGAGATGTCTTGCGGGGGGATCGTCGTCATGTTGGGGTGTTCCCAGGTGTGATTGCCAATCTGCATGCCCGCGTCGGCGATGCGTTTGGCACCCGCAGGGTTGGCCGCGACTTTGTTGCCGATCAGAAAGAACGTGGCCTTGGCGTTGTTGTCGTTCAGGATCCGCAAAAGCCGGTCGGTAAACGGCGTCGGGCCGTCGTCGAACGTCAGCGCTACACACTTGACACGCGCACAATCCACGGTATCGGCGCCGGCCCGCTTCACATGGCCGGTGAGCCCGCCCACCACCAGCACCGCCGCGGCGGCCAGCCCCCCCAGGACGGTTCGCCGGTAGCGCCAGGCCTGGCTGTCGGGTCTTCTCGACACGCTGGCAGCCTACCCTGTCGGCGAAGCCGCGATTTGTGCGCAAACGCCGCGGGAAGGGTGCGGACCGGACAAACTCGTTCCCTCCACACGAGGGCGAGGCTCAACGCGGTCCGGCGATCTCGTCCAGCATCTCGGTCACCAGCGCGGCGATCGGCGACCGCTCGCTGCGCACCAGGGTGATGTGCGCGAACAACGGATGGCCTTTGAGCTTCTCCACCACCGCCGCCACCCCGTCGTGGCGGCCCACCCGCAGGTTGTCGCGCTGACCGATGTCATGAGTCAACACCACCCGGGATCCCGTGCCCACGCGCGAGAGCGCGGTCAACAGCACGTTGCGCTCCAGCGATTGCGCTTCATCGACGATGATGAACGAGTCATGCAGTGAGCGGCCCCGGATATGGGTCAGCGGCAGCACCTCCAGCATGCCGCGAGAAAGCACCTCCTCGAGCACCGTCGGGCTGGCCAGCCCCTCTAGCGTGTCGAAGACCGCTTGCGCCCAGGGCCCCATCTTGTTGCTCTCGGTGCCGGGCAGGTATCCCAGGTCTTGCCCGCCCACGGCGTACAGCGGGCGAAACACCACCACCCGGCGATGGGTCTGCCGCTCGAGTACCGACTCCAGACCAGCGCACAACGCCAGCGCCGACTTACCGGTGCCGGCTTTGCCGCCCAGCGACACGATGCCCACCGACTCGTCCAGCAACAGGTCCAGGGCCACCCGCTGCTCGGCCGAACGCCCGCGCAGCCCGAACACCTCCCGGTCGCCGCGAACCAGCTGGACTCGTTTGTGGGCGTTGACCCGTCCGAGCGCGTGCGAGCCACCCCCAAGGAGGCGAATCCCCGTGTGACACGGGAGATCCCGGGCAGCTACCAAGTCGATCTCACCGTCATGGAAAAGCGCGTCGATGTCCTCTGCGGCGGTTTCGATCTCGGTCATGCCGGTCCAGCCCGAGATGACAACGTCCTGCGCGTGATACTCATCGGCGGCCAGGCCCACCGCCGCTGCCTTCACCCGTAGTGGGATGTCCTTGCTCACCAGGGTGACTCGCTTGCCGGAAGCAGCGAGGTTGGCCGCACAACTTAAGATCCGGGAATCGTTGCTGTCGGTGCGAAAACCCAGGGGCAGCACCGCAGGATCACTGTGGTTGAGTTCGACGCGCAGCGTACCGCCCTGTGTTCCGACGGGAATGGGCTGATCGAGCCGCCCGTGCTCTAATCGAAGATCGTCAAACAGCCGCAACGCCTGGCGGGCGAACCATCCCAGCTCGTGGTGGTAGCGTTTGGCCTCTAGCTCACTGATCACTACCAGCGGAACCACCACCTCGTGCTCGGCAAAGCGGGTACACGCCCAGGGATCGGACAGCAGCACCGAAGTGTCGAGCACATACGTCCGGTTGGTGTCCTGTGATGCCGATGGCGAATCAGTCACGCAGCGCTCCTCAAGTCATCGACCCGGCTCCTGCGCCGTCCATTCCACAGACGGCATCGTCGCCGGGCTGGGGTGTGATTGCCCGGCTCCTGCGCCGCCCGTTGCCCGGGCGGCATCGTCGCCGGGCTGGGCCAACGCGGCCCCACGCAGGCATCTCAGTGGGGGCGGCGGCACCGGGACCGGGGCCGGTCTTGGTGTAAGCATGACGAAGGGTGCCGTCCGGATAGCAGAACATGTCGCTAGCCATCGACTGCGACGCTACTCCGCTCGCCGCACCGCCGTCGGGCAGGCGCGCCGGACCTTCGGCAACGGTGCGCCCGCACCGGTGTGGGCTGCGCTATGGCGCGCGCGAAGCAGGACAGCTTATCGCCTTAGCCGGTGATGAACCGCCCCAATCGGGGCTCGTCGGCTAACCCCCACGCGGTGATGCGCTCGGAAATCACCCGCTGCAGCTGCGGGGCGCCGAAAATGCCGGCATCGGCCACGTTCTGCAGCTTGTCTCGGTAGGCGTCAATATCGCCGCCGACAACATCGAGCTCGGCCGCCCGGGCGGCAATCGCGGCGATTGTCTCTTCGCGGGTGTAGTTCAGGCAGTGCGTGACCAGATTGGCGAAGAACTCCTCGTGGCGCTCTTCATCTTTGGCGATCCGGCCGATGAGCCCCGCCAGCACGGGTTCCTCGACCTGCGCGGCCAGATTGCGGCAGAACATGGCATTGGCGCGTTCATAGAACGCCATGTAGACCAGGGTTTCCACCTGGCTGTAGTGATCGGCACGATAACCCCTCATCACGTGCTCAACCCGGACCTTCTCGTTGGCGGCCGGGTCAACCTCGCGAGTCACCACCAGATATTCCCGCAGCGCAATGGCGTGCAGGTGCTCTTCGGCGGTCCACCGGCCCAGCCAGCGACCCCACATGTCCTCGAGGATGAAGTGCTCGACTAGCTCGCGGTGATGCCCGGCGAGGTTGTCCTTGGTGATCAACAGGATCTCGCAGGCGTCGGTGATTACCCGGGGCAGCGTCGCCTGCGTGGGGTCCCAATCCCGCCCGCCGAGGAGAGCGAAATTTTCTCCCTGCTCGAACGGCACGTAGTCGTGGGCAAACCAGAGTTCCTCGGTTGCCAGGTGGCGCTCCAGGTTTTCGCCCACCACCGGCTCGAGTTCGAGGGTCAGCGCGTTAGCGACAGGTTTCAGTGCCATGAAAGTAACTGTAACTCGTGTTTACACATTTCGTGAAATCGCCGGGTGGTGTCGCGGGGTTTTTTTTCCGGCTCTCCCCCGCCGGCCCGGGCTCCCCGCCACGCCTCAAGTGCCGCAAACCTATTCGTCGCCGGGCCCGCCGGGATGGCCAGCCCGGCCCGGCGACCTGGGGCTGGCGGCGCCTACAGGGTGAGACCGCGGTAGAGGGGGTTGGCGGCCAGCAGCTCAGCGGCCGCGGCGTGCACCCGCTCGGCGGTGCCATCGGCCAGGGTGTACGCGGCCTTCGACGCACCCTGCGGCTGGGTGTTGGCGAGCACGTCGACCACCAATTCGGCCACCCGGTCGAATTCGGCGGCCCCGAAACCGCGGGTGGTCAGCGCCGGGGTACCAAGCCGGATACCGCTGGTGTACCAGGCCCCGTTGGGGTCGGCGGGGATCATGTTGCGGTTGGTGATAACACCGGCCTCCAGCAGCGCGGACTCGGCCTGCCGGCCGGTCAGACCGAACGAGGTGGTGACGTCGAGCACCACGATGTGGTTGTCGGTGCCGCCGGTGACCAGCCGCGCCCCGCGGCGCAAAAACCCCTCGGCCAGGGTCTTGGCGTTATCGGCCACCCGCTGGGCATAGACCCGAAACTCCGGCCGGCGGGCCTCGGCCAAGGCCACCGCCTTGGCGGCCATGACATGCGGCAGCGGCCCACCCAGTACCATCGGGCAGCCCCGGTCGACGGCGTCGGCGTAGTCCGGTTGGGCCAGCACCAGTCCGCCGCGCGGCCCGCGCAACGATTTGTGCGTGGTCGTGGTGGTGACATGCGCGTAGGGGATCGGATCTTCGTCCCCGGTGAACACCTTGCCGGCCACCAGCCCCGCGAAGTGCGCCATGTCCACCATCAATGTGGCGCCCACCTCATCGGCGATCTCGCGCATCGTGGCGAAGTTGATCCGCCGCGGGTAGGCCGAGTATCCGGCGACCAGAATCAGCGGCTTGAACTCCCGCGCGATAGCGGCGACAGCGCCATAGTCCACCAGCCCGGTGACCGCATCGGTGCCATAGCTGCGCTGGTAAAACATCTTGCCGGAGATATTGGGCCGAAAACCGTGGGTGAGGTGCCCGCCGGTGTCCAGCGACATGCCCAGCAGCCGCTGGTTGCCCAGTTTGACGCGCAGCGCTTCCCACTCCGGCTCGGAAAGCTCGTTGACGTGTTTGACGCCGGCCGCAGCCAGGCTGGGCGCCTCGATGCGGGTGGCCAGGATCGCCCAGTAGGCCACCAGGTTGGCGTCGATGCCCGAGTGCGGTTGGACGTAGGCATACGGCGCATCGAACAGCTCGCGGGCGTGCTCGGCGGCCACACCCTCCACGGTGTCGACGTTTTGGCAGCCGGCGTAAAACCGGTGCCCGACGGTGCCCTCGGCGTACTTATCCGACAGCCAGTTGCCCATCGTGAGTAGCACCGCCGGCGAGGCGTAGTTTTCGCTGGCGATAAGTTTGAGCGAATCCCGCTGGTCAGCAAGCTCTTTGCGGATCGCCGCGGCGACGCGGGGTTCGACGGACTCGATGATCTGCAATGCTGCCCGATAGGCTGAGCCGGCAACAGCGGTGTCCACGCCCCCTGGCGCGGTTGGGGTACTCACGGTCGTGTCCGCTGACATGAGCCCAGCGTAGTCGTCGGTCGATCCGGCTCATTGCGCGGCCAGTGGCACCGCCGAATTGCGGTTCGAAATCGCTGCCCCGGTCTCGATCACCTGCCCGGCGCCGTTCGTCACCACCCGCCCGGCGTAGCATTGACTCGCTAACACAGGGCTAACACAGGCGCACATGAAGGAGCCAACGCAGCCGGCTCGAGCCGACCGATGAGCAAATCAGGGTTAGACCGCTTTCCCGCTGCGGCTTACGGCATCGCCCCAGCCTCTGCCCCCCCGGCCGGTGCTGCAAGACTGGCACCCATGCGGCGGCTTAGCGAGCCGAGCCCCTATGTGGAGTTCAACCGGAGTGAGTGGCGCGCGCTGCGGATGTCGACTCCACTGGCCTTGACCGAAGAGGAACTGATCGGCCTGCGTGGTCTCGGGGAGCAGATCGACCTTCTGGAAGTCGAAGAGGTTTACCTGCCGCTGGCCCGGCTGATCCACCTCCAGGTCGCCGCCCGCCAGCGGTTATTCGCCGCCACGGCCGAGTTCCTCGGCGAACCCCTGCAGAACCCGCACCGCCCGGTGCCGTTCATCATCGGTGTGGCCGGCAGCGTAGCGGTCGGCAAATCGACCACCGCCCGCGTGCTGCAGGCGTTGCTGGCCCGTTGGGACCACCATCCGCGCGTGGATCTGGTCACAACCGACGGCTTCCTCTATCCAAATGAGGAACTAAAACGACGAAACCTAATGCACCGCAAAGGGTTTCCTGAAAGTTACGACCGGCGAGCCCTGCTACGGTTCGTGACGTCGGTGAAATCCGGTGCCGACTACGCGTGCGCACCAGTGTATTCGCATCTGCGCTACGACATCGTCCCACACGCCAAGCAAGTCGTTCGGCATCCTGACATCCTGATCCTGGAGGGCCTGAACGTGTTGCAGACCGGACCGACGTTGATGGTCTCGGATTTGTTCGACTTCTCACTCTATGTCGACGCGCGGATTGAAGATATCGAGCAGTGGTACATCTCACGGTTCCTGACCATGCGCACCACCGCGTTCGCCAACCCGGAGTCGCATTTCCACCATTACGCACGCCTGAACGACCAGCAAGCGGTGGCCGCCGCACGGGAGATCTGGCGTTCGATCAACCGTCCGAACCTGATCGAGAACATCCTGCCGACCCGGCCACGCGCCACCCTGGTGTTGCGCAAGGACTCCGACCACTCCATCAACCGGGTGCGGCTGCGCAAACTGTAGCCCGGCCGATCCCCCCAGCGAGTGTGCGCAATCCGTCCCCGAACGATTGCGCTCCCGTCCCGCCGCCTCGCGGCGCGCATCGCCACCGGCCCGCGGCTACATGCCGAAACGTCGATGGCGCAAACTGTAGTCGCGGAGTGCGCGCAAAAAGTCGACCCGGCGGAATGCCGGCCAATACGCTTCGGTGAACCACATCTCGGAATACGCGCTCTGCCAGAGCAGAAAGCCAGACAGCCGCTGCTCACCCGAGGTGCGAATGACAAGGTCGGGGTCGGGTTGGCCTGAGGTGTAAAGGTTTTCCGATATCGCGTCAACGGTCACGGCGTCGACGAGCTCCTCCGCGCTGGCACCGTTGGCAAGCTTCTTGCTCAGCAAAGCCCGCACCGCGTCAGCGATCTCCTGACGCCCGCCGTAAGCGACCGCGACGTTGACGTGAAAGCCACAATGTGCCATCGACGCCGTCCCTTCGACAGCATCGCGTAGCCTGCGAGCCGGCTCCTCGCCTAGAAGCTGCAGATCCCCGACGGTGCGCACACTCCAGCGGTTAGCCGGCGCGCAGATCTCCTCGACCACATCGGTGATGATCTCGATGAGCGCGGCCAGCTCGTCCGGATCACGCTGCAGGTTTTCGGTGGACAGCAGGTAGACGGTGGCCATTTCGATGCCTGCCTCTTGACACCACCGCAGCATCTCGGCGATCTTGGCGGCGCCCATCCGATAGCCATAGCTGACGTCGTCGTATCCCGCGCTGCGCGCCCATCGGCGGTTCCCGTCACAGAGAACGGCGATATGCCGGGGTAGGGCCGATCGGGAGACCTCCAGGCCTTGGCGCAGTCGCCTCTCGTAGAGCCGGTACAGCAGTTCTTTGAGGCGCGCAGGGGCTATCTCCACAGGCATTTAGCCTACTGTGACCGACGACATTTTCGGCATTCTCAGCGCATCTTCAAGGTGTCCTGGAACATGACAGCTAGCCTAAGTGCCAAGAGGCATCGACCGAGCGCCAGCCGGGGAGGGAGATGAGCGGCGGGATGAACATCACCCAGCCACTGCCGCAGCTGGATACTGCCGTGCCGACAGGCGGTGTCGGGAGCGGCGCCGTCGGCCCGGTCAAGCCACGGTTCCGAGGGTGGATCCACGTGCACGCCGCCGCGGCAGCCGCCGTCGCCGGCGTGCCGCTGGTGGCGGTGGCGTGGGCGGTGGTGTCCCCGCGCGCCGGGCTGGCGACGCTGATCTATTCGGCCTCCATCGTGGCGATGTTCGCCGTCAGCGCCACCTACCACCGCATTCAGTGGAAGTCGACAACCGCCCGCAAATGGATGAAACGGCTCGACCACTCGATGATCTTCGTGTTCATCGCCGGCAGCTATACCCCGTTTGCGATGGTGGCGATGCCACGCCCGACCGGTCACCTGGTGCTGGCGATCGTGTGGGGCGGCGCCCTGGGCGGCATCGTGCTGAAAATGTGTTGGCCGTTGGCCCCGCGTTGGGTAGGCGTGCCGCTGTATCTGCTGCTGAGCTGGGTGGCGATCTGGTTTATCGGTCCGATCCTGCATGGCGCCGGGGTAGCCGCGATGGTGCTGCTGATCGTGGGGGGCGTGATTTACAGCATCGGCGGACTGTTCTACGGGCTACGCTGGCCCGACCCGTGGCCGAGAACGTTCGGCTATCACGAGTTTTTTCACGCCAACACCTCGGTCGCGGCGATCTGCCACTACATCGCCGTGTGGATCGCGCTCTTCTGACGCCTGACGCTGCACCGCACCGCGAGAGTGCCGCTAGCGACGGCCTTATCCGCGAAACATGTCGGTGGATGCACTTTCGCGGTCAAAGCGCCACAGCAAGGGCGCCACAGCAAGGGCGCTACAGCAAGAGCGCCACAGCGGGACGGGCTACCGTTCGGGCGCGCCCAGGGCGGTCGCCAGTTCCGCTGCGGTCGTGACCGGCACATCGCAGACCGGGCCGCGGCACACGTAGGCCGCGTCCGCGCCGGCCACCCGGTCCCGGCCGACCAAAAGCGGCGAAGAGCCCGCTTCGCCGCCGACGACGATCGCTCCGCCGGGCGCTAGCCGGCGAGCGGCTGCCAACAGCGACGACCGCGACGCGTCGCACGAGACCACGATCTGCAGCGGTCCGCGCACTGCGGATTCGGCGACCGCCAGCCAATGCCCGGCTGATCGCGGCGCGCGCGCCAACAGCGGGGCATGCGCCCGCAGCGCATCGGCGGCCGCCTGCCGGTAACGCTCGGCGCGCTCACCCCCGACCAGGTGCGCGGCGATCAGCAGCGCCTCGGTGATCAACGACGCCCCGGACGGTGTCGCCCCGTCCAGCGGGTCGGCGGGCCGCACCATCAGCCGTTCGGCGTCGTCGGCGCTGTCGAACCATCGGCCGGGCCGATCCGGATCGGTGAAATGCGCCAGTGCGGTGTCGAGCAGCCCGGTCGCCGTCGCCAGCCAGGCGTCGGCGGGGCTCAGCTGATACAGCGTCAGCAACCCGGTGGCCAGCGCCCCGTAGTCCTCGAGAATCGCGGCGCTGTCGCCGACCACGCCGCCGAGGCTGGTGCGCCGCAGCCGGCCGTCGACGATGTGCAGGCTCACCAGCGCGCCTGCGCATCGCCGCGCCGCATCGGCCAACTCGGGGTCCTGCAAGGCAACGCTGGCCTCAGCCAGCGCCGTGATCGCCAGCCCGTTCCAGGCGGTGACGACTTTGTCGTCACGGCCGGGCTGAGGGCGGCGCGACCGCGCCGCCAGCATCGCGGCGCGGACCCGCTCGAACCGGACCGGGTCATCGGGATCGACAGGTAGCTGCAGCACCGATGCGCCGGCCTCGAATGTCCCCGACGAACTGACCGCGAAAACTTCAGCGGCCCAACGCGCATCGTCATCGCCGAGTACCTGGGTCAATTGCGCGGGAGTCCAGACATAGGTCGAGCCCTCACGCCCGTCGGCGTCGGCATCCAGCGACGAGACGAACATGTCGCCCTCGGCCAGCTCGTCGAGCAAAAACCGCGCGGTCTGCCGGGCAACCCGGTGCGCCAACCGGTTCCCGGTGCGCCGGGCCCAGTGCGCGTAACCGCGCAACAACAGCGCGTTGTCGTATAGCATTTTCTCGAAATGCGGTACCACCCACGAGTTGTCGACGCTGTAGCGGGCGAACCCGCCGGCCAGTTGGTCGTAGATTCCCCCGCGCGCCATCGCAGCGCAGGTCCGGGTGACCGCCCCCAGCGCTGCCCGTGACCCGGTGCGTTCATAGTGCCGCAGCAACGCCTCCAGCAACGCTGATGGGGGGAATTTCGGCGGTCCGCCGAATCCGCCTCGCGCCGTGTCCTCGTCGCGCAACACGGCGGCTACCGCGTGGTCGCAAAGCTCCGGCGCCACCTCCGGGGCTCCGGAAGGCAGTCCCGACGCCATCGACCGCAGCTCTGCCGCGATTCGCCCCGACGCTTCCTCGATCTCGGCGCGGCGATTTCGCCAGGCGTCGGTGATAGCCGAAAGTAGCTGCAGGAACGTCGCTTTCGGATAGTAGGTGCCGCAGAAGAACGGGCGCCCGTCTGGTGTGAGAAAACAGGTCATCGGCCAGCCGCCCTGCCCGGTGAGCGCGACGGTGGCATTCATGTAGATCGCGTCGATGTCCGGGCGCTCCTCGCGGTCGACTTTGATGCAGACAAACCCGGAGTTCATTGCGGCGGCTACCTCGTCGTCTTCGAATGACTCGTGAGCCATCACGTGACACCAGTGGCATGCCGCATAGCCAACGGACAGCAGGATCGGCACGTCGCGTTCGGCGGCTTCGGCCAGGGCTGCCGGGGTCCACTGCTGCCAGTGCACCGGATTGTCGGCGTGCTGGCGCAAGTACGGGCTCGCGGCTTGCGCAAGGGTATTGGCAGCGGGGCTCATCGCCGGTCAACCGTCTGGCTCACGGGATGAACCGTCGCGCTCGTCGGGAGCACGGTTCCCACCGGCGCGGTCGTCGTTTTCCGGGGTCTGCCCACCGGCCCCGGTGCCGGAGGGCTGATCCGGCTCGGGATTTTCTCGGTCGAACGATTCCGGGATCTTGCTCAATTGCCGGTTCATCGACCGGATCAAAAACACCGTGCCGAGCAAGAGCAACACGATGATCAGCAGCCCCAGCGGGCTGGCCTTGCCGAAATCGGGCCCGGTGTGGCGAGGCGGGCCGTCGGCTGGCCAGTCCGCAAGGACAGCTGCTGCGCCGCCAAGAATCACGGGTCGACCTCGATGCCGGTGAACAGATCGGTTTCGGGGAGCTTCACCACCACCCGCGAGCGCGCCAACTCGAACTCCTCGGTGGGCCACAGCCGCTGCTGCCAGGCAATCGGTGCCGCGAAGAACGCGCCTTCGGGATCGATCTGGGTGGCGTGCGCCCGCAGTGCCTCATCACGTTGGCTGAAATACGCCGAGCACTCCACCCGCGTCGTCACCCGGTCAGCCGAGACGTCGTGCTCGGGATCCCACTGGGCCAGCCATTGCCCGAATGGGCCCTCCCGGCCATGTTTGGCGAACTCGTCGTGCAGCAGCTGGATGCGTTGACGCAGAAAGCCGTGGTTGTAGTACAGCTTGGACACCGCCCATGCCGCGCCGGCGTCCGGGAAGCGATGCGGGTCTGCGGCGGCCTCATACGCGGCAACCGAAACCTGGTGGCAACGGATGTGGTCGGGATGCGGATAGCCGCCGTTTTCGTCGTAGGTGATCATCACATGCGGGCGAAACTCACGCACCACCCGCACCAGCGCCTCGGTCGCCACCTCGAGCGGCACCAGCGCGAACGAATCCTCCGGCAACGGGGGCGGCGGGTCGCCCTTGGGCAACCCGGAGTCGACGAAACCCAACCACCTGTGCTCGACACCGAGGATCTCGGCCGCCTTGGCCATTTCGTCGCGGCGGATCTCGGCGATGCGCCCGTGTACTTCGGGCAGATCCATCGCCGGGTTGAGGATCTCGCCGCGCTCGCCCCCGGTCAGCGTCACCACCAGCACGCGATGGCCCTCGTCGGCATACCGGGCAAGGGTAGCGGCGCCTTTGCTGGACTCGTCGTCCGGGTGGGCATGCACCGCCATCAACCGCAGTCCGTTCACATGCTTCCTGTCCGTCTGCTGTTCGACCGCCGGACCCATAGTTTCAGTTTTAATCGTTTCGTCCCGTTGACCAGGGTCAGCAACTCGGCGAGAATCCGCCGAACCGCCAAACCAGCGTGCAGTGACGACGATTGTAAAATCCGGCGCTCCGCCTGCGGCCACGGCGGCTGCGGCCTCGTCACCCTCGCGCTTGGGCTTGCGGACGCCCCGGCATTTAGGTAACAGCCGCCGCACATGCCTGAGCGCCTGAGCGCGTCAGCTAAGTACGTAAAAGACGCCGGGCCGCAAAGGCGTCAGACTTGAGGAGCCCGCGGTGGTAGCATTTGAGCGCACGGTTCCTCGCAGTGGAGCCGTGCTCTGCGTTAGCGGCAATATGCGGCCCCACCGGCCCTGCCTGGCAGCGAGACCACAGGTCAGCCCAGCGCGAATATCGTGGAACCAACGGCACAAGGAGCGCGACGAGATGACTGACACCAAGGTGACCTGGTTGACCCGGGAGGCACATCAGCGACTCAAGGCCGAGCTCGAGCAGTTGATCGCGAACCGTCCCGTTATTGCCGCGGAAATCAACGCCCGCCGCGAGGAGGGTGATCTGCGGGAAAACGGCGGATACCACGCCGCACGCGAGGAGCAGGGCCAGCAGGAGGCCCGCATTCGGCAGCTGCAGGATCTGCTCAACAACGCCAAGGTCGGTGAGGCCCCCACGCAGTCCGGCGTGGCGCTGCCCGGAACGGTAGTCACGGTCTACTACAACGACGACGAGTCGGACACCGAAACATTCCTCATTGCCACGCGCCAGGAAGGTATCAGCGACGGCAAGCTCGAGGTGTACTCGCCGAACTCACCGCTCGGCCGCGCGTTGATCGACGCCAAGGTGGGCGAGAGCCGCACCTACCAGGTGCCTAATGGCAACACCGTCAAGGTGACATTGGTCAGCGCAGAGCCGTACCGCGGATAGCCGGGGTGCGCTCGCTGACGCCGCCGCGCCAACACCCACTCCCCGGGGTCGCGGGGACATCGCGTCCGCTCGCTCACCTAACCCAGGGCCTGTTCGAGATCGGCTAACAGGTCGGCGACATCCTCGATGCCGACCGACAATCGCACCAGATCCTCGGGTACTTGCAACCGGGAGCCGGCCGTGGAGGCATGCGTCATGGCGGCCGGATATTCGATCAGCGATTCAACCCCACCCAACGACTCGGCCAGGATGAACACCGACGTGTTCGCGCACAGCGCCTCGGCGGCTTGCCGTCCGCCGCGCATCCGCGCGGACACCATGCCGCCGAAACCGCGCATCTGCCGCGCCGCGATCTGATGGCCCGGGTGGCTGGGCAGACCCGGATACAGCACGGTGCTGACCGAGCGGTGCCCGGAGAGGAATTCCGCGACCGCGGCGGCGTTTTCGCTATGCCGCTGCATCCGCAGCACCAGCGTCTTGAGGCCACGCATAGTCAGGTAGGCGTCAAAGGGACCGGGCACCGCCCCGGCCGAGTTTTGTAAAAAGCCAAACGCGGTGTCCAGCTCTTCGTCGTTGGTGATGAGCGCACCCCCGACCACGTCGGAGTGCCCACCGATGTACTTCGTGGTTGAGTGCAACACGACGTCGGCGCCGAGTGTCAACGGCTGCTGCAGCGCAGGCGACGCAAAGGTGTTGTCCACCAACACTTTCGCTGAGCTTTCCCGGCCGAGCTCGGCGATCGCCGCGATGTCGGCGATCGCCAGCAAGGGGTTGGTGGGTGTTTCCACCCAGATCAGCCCGGTTTGCGGCCGGAGTGCCGCCCGCAGCGCATCGAGATCGTAGAGCGGTACCGGCGTGTACTCGATATTCCACTGGGTGAACACCCTGTCGATCAGCCGGAACGTGCCGCCGTAGGCATCGTGGGGGATGATCACGTGGTCTCCAGGCCGCAGCATTGCCCGCAGAGCACAGTCCTCGGCTGCCATCCCGGAACTGAACGCCCTACCGAACGCGCCGTCCTCGACGGCGGCCAGCGCCGCCTCCAGCGCGGACCGAGTGGGGTTGGCGCTGCGAGCGTATTCGAATCCGCCTCGCAGCTTCCCGACGCCGTCTTGGGCGAAGGTGCTGCTGGTGTAAATCGGAGAGTTCACCGCTCCGGTTGACGGGTCCGGCCGGTAGCCGGCGTGGATGGCTCGGGTGGCCAACCCGGTAAACGTCCGGTTAGCCGCGCTGTGACATTCGCTCATCGCCGATCAGCCTAGTGAGGCGGATCGCGATGGCGTTGGGCGGGCGTGCGACGTGCTGCCGCGGCCATGCGGCTAATGGAGCTTGCGCCCGTGGGCGTCGGTGACCGCCCCGCTGAACATCATGATCGCGTCGACGAAAACCCACACGCCGACGCCGAACAGGATAAGAAACCCGACGCCGATCCCGATGATGGAGATCAGCAGCAGTAAGCCAAGGACCGTGAGGGCCAGCTGAACCCCGCCAATTGCGGTTGAGCCGATGTAAAAGCGCCCAACTCCGAACATGCCTACGAACAGCTGAAGGCAGCCGGCAGCGACCGCCGATTTGTCCGACAGCGGTTTCCCGGTCACCGGATCACGCCCGTATGGGGCTTCAGGGTCGACACCGTAGCCCCACCCGGGATAGGCCGGGTGCCCGGATGGCGACCCCGGATAGACGGGGTACCCGGATGGCGGCTGCCCGACGGGGCTCGGGTACCCGTAGGGTTGCGGTTGCCCGACGGGGTTCGGGTGCCCGGATGGCGGCTGCCCAACGGGGTTCGGGCACCCGTAGGGTTGCCACCATTCTGGCGGCCGGGCCGGTGGCTCTCCGGGTGGTGTCGACATGTTACCGACCTACTTTTCGCTTCTCGTTGGTTATTCCGCATCGTTTGTGCTGGATACGCTCGTCAGCAGCTAGCGGTCAGCGCCGGACAGGAAGGCAAACCGTCGACATGATCTTGTCGGCCAGGGTCTGCCGCTTCCGGTCCCAGAGCGGAAATAACAAACCGATGCCGAGGATGATTACGTCGACGAAATGCGCCAACTCGCGCACGACGGATGGCGCGAAGCCGATCGGCTGGCCGGTGTTCTCGCTAACCACCCTGAATTTCAACACCGACTTCCCGATACTTGAGCCGGTAGTCCCCTGGCGGTAACCGTAATTCCAGAGCAGGTAACCCGATGCCGCCACTACCGCCAGCCACAGTGCCGTCATACCCACCGGGGAAAACCCGGTGGCGCAGTACTGCGCGACATTAAACGGCGAGATATCGGTGATGCACGCCGTCTGCTGCGTGGCCGACAGCACCAGAAAGCCGCCGGCGATGATGATCACGTAAGGGACAGAATCGACGAGAAATGCCAGCACCCGCGTGAACCACGACACATAGCCCTCCGGTGGCAGGCCGCGCACCAGCGGTCCGGGCGCAGGCGGCACCGGTCCCCCGGCGGCGGGGGGCGGCGGAGGATAGCCGCCCACGGGCGGTGGCGGCAGGGGTGGGTTAGCGCCTCCGGGCGGCGGAGGAGCCGAGTGATCGCCAGGCAGCGGAGGCGGTTGCTCAGTCATCGCCACCTTCCACAAACGAAGGGTTCGGCCGCATCACACTACCTTGACGTCCTCCCCGCAGTGAAACTGCGGGGATTCCTCGTGCCGGCCGGCTGTCGCGATGGCCGCTCATGCGGCTAGCGCCGTGGGCTGGCCGGCGGTGGAGGTTCGCGCCGAGCGGCCCTGTCGCTTCGCGGTATTGGCTTGACGCCGGGCTTTGATGCGCGCCACGGACCTCCGCGAGGGCGGCTGCCTGCGGCCTCGCCGCTTGCGTGCTTGCGCACCACGGCTGGGCCTCGGCGGCTCGTCGACGTCCTGACGATGCAGCCAGCCAGTATTGGCTGCCTGCAAGTCCAGCCGGTCGAGACCATCGACCCCGGTGTGGACGTGTCGTCCCAGGTAGGGCAGCGGCCACGACCGCACAAGCGTCGGGGCGCCCTTGGCCCGCGCACGCGGTTTCCGCACCGGGTCGTCGGCCGGTGCCGCTGCCAAGCGGTAGGACTTAGCCACAGCGCAACCATAGAGGTGCCCACGGACACAAACGACGTATCGCCGCAACCGCCACAGCGTGTCGCTGCGGCACGCCCACCTCGTCGTCGTAACCACCTACCGACGCAAACTGTTCACCGATCCAATGCCCACCTGCGCCGAGCACCCCCTGCGCGCCGTGTGCGCCGAACTCGATGTCGAGTTGGTCGAGTTCAACGGCGGCGCCGACCACGTGCACGTGCTGGTCGCCCATCCGCCCACGCTAGCGATCTCGGCCCTGGCTCACCGCCTCAAAGGCCGCACCACCTACGCCGTTCATCGGGAATACACCGGCGCCTGTGTGCGCCCGCCTCCGCAGCCACCCGTGGTCCCCGTCGTATTTCGCCGTCTCCTGCGGCGGCGCACCCCTATCGATCATCACGCAATACATCGACGCCCAAGCCCGACCCCTCTAAGCGCGGGGCTACTCCCGGCGAAACACGAGATGGGCTCACCCTGCCATAAATGGCGAGGCTTGCGCCCAAGAATTCGGGTCACCGAGGAAGTCGGCTCCCGCGGAGCACCGCCGGTACCGGGGCGACGCCGACAGCCCGGTGACCACACCGCACCGGCGGCGGGAACGTCGGCCGTCGGTATTTGCTAGCCGAATTAATTTGCCGAATAGGCATCTGGCTATCGTCGTCGCGGACCCTCAGAGAGAAAGCCCAAAAGGTCGTGGCGGGTGATGACCCCAACCGGCTTGCCTTCCTCCACCACCATCAGTGCATCGCAATCCCGCAGCGCCTTGGCGGCCGCACCGACGAACTCGCCCGCTCCGATCATCGGCAGCGGCGGACTCATGTGCAGCCCGACGGCGTCGGCAAGCTGTGCGCGTCCCTCGAAGACCGCCGACAGCAGTTCGCGTTCGGACACACTTCCGGCGACCTCGCCGGCCATCACCGGCGGCTCCGCACCGACCACGGGCATTTGGGACACCCCGTACTCGCGCAGGATGCCGATCGCGTCTCGCACGGTCTCCGAGGGATGGGTGTGCACCAGGTCGGGCAGCTCACCGGATTTCCCGCGTAACACGTCACCGACCCGGGGCTGTTCGAGGGATCCGTCGAGCCTGCTACGCAAAAAGCCGTAGGAGGACATCCACGCGTCGTTGAAGATCTTCGACATATACCCACGCCCGCCGTCGGGAAGCAGGACGACGATCAACGCGCCAGCCCCGGCCCGCATGGCCACTTTCAACGCCGCCACCACCGCCATCCCACACGACCCGCCGACCAGCAGCGCCTCTTCGCGCGCCAACCGCCTGGTCATGTCGAATGAATCGGCATCCGACACCGCGATAATCTCGTCGGGCACGCTGGGGTCATAGGCCGCGGGCCAGAAATCCTCACCGACGCCTTCGACCAGGTACGGCCTGCCGCTGCCACCGGAATACACCGAGCCTTCAGGGTCCACGCCGATGACCCGAACCGCACCCCCGGAGACCTCTTTGAGGTAACGGCCGGTACCGGTGATCGTGCCTCCGGTGCCGATGCCGGCAACGAAATGCGTGACCTTGCCGTCGGTGTCGGCCCAGATCTCGGGGCCGGTGGTCTCGTAATGGCTCGCGGGCCCCGCCGGGTTGGAGTACTGATCCGGTTTCCAGGCGCCGGGGATCTCGGTGACCAGCCGGTTGGACACGCTGTAATAGCTGTCGGGATGCTCGGGCGGCACCGCGGTCGGGCACACCACCACCTCGGCGCCATAGGCGCGCAGCACGTTCTGCTTGTCTTCGCTGACCTTATCGGGGCAGACGAACACGCACTTGTAGCCCCGGCGCTGCGCAACCAGGGCCAGGCCGACACCCGTGTTGCCCGACGTGGGCTCGACGATCGTGCCGCCCGGCTTGAGCTGCCCGCTGGCCTCGGCTGCGTCGATCATCTTCACCGCGATCCGGTCCTTGCAGCTCAAGCCGGGGTTGAAGTACTCCACCTTGGCCACCACCGTGCCCGCCCCGGGGGGAACAACGGAAGTCAACCGGACCAGTGGGGTATTGCCGATGAGTTCACTGATGTGCTGCGCGATCCGCATACAGTTATCGTCTCAGGCCGCGTCACCGGAACTAGCCGGTGACCTCGCGGATGTACTCGCCAATTTGCCGCAGCGAGCGGGTCGCTTCTGGCACGATCGGCGCGGCGAGCTGGAAATCGTGAATCTGGCCAGGCCAGATTCGCACCTCGGCGGGAACACCGGCGGCCGCAAGTCGGCGGGCCGCCAACTGCGCATCGTGCAGCAGCACCTCGGACCCGGAAACATGGATCAACGTTCGTGGCAGGCCGGGTTCGATGTGATCCAGCGGCTCATAGAGCTCCTCGGGCTCGCCGTTGACGGTGTTCTCACCGGCGGCCCGGGCAACCAGCGCGACCAGCGCGTCAAAGGCCTTTGCCGAGAACATCGCGTCGGTCTTGATGTTGGGATGCGCCTGCTTAGCTTCCTTGGCCAGCTGCATCAGCGGTGAGATTGCCACCAGAGCGGCCGGTTCCTCGTCATCTCGTTGCAGTCGTTGTGCAAGTGCGAGCGCAAGATAGCCGCCCGCCGAATCGCCGGCCAGCACAATCTGCTCCGGCTCGTACCCGCGTAGCCGCAACCAGCGGTAGGCGTCGTGACAGTCATCGAGAGCTGCGCCGACCGAGTGCTTGGGGATCAGCCGGTAGTTGACCACCAGCACCGGCGAGTCGGCGAATTTCGACAGCGCGGTAACCACTCTGCTGTGCGAGTTGGCGCCACAGGTAAGAAAGGCGCCGCCGTGTAGGTAGAGCACCACCCTTCGGTTGCCATCGGCGGGCAGCACTCCCGGCGCGCGCACCAACTGCGCGGAGGCGTGCGGTAAACCTACCGTCGCCCGCAGGGCGACGGGAGCGGGCAGCAAGGCGCGGCACGCAACGTCGATGAGGCCAAACGGCCACGGCAGATGCGGAACTTGACTGCACACGGCCACAGCCGGCCGGATCGTCAGCCGCGAGGCAAGCCACACCAAGCGGGCAGCGAGGCTGGGCCCGGTCTCGATGACCTGGGCGGGAACGCCGCCGAGGGCAGAGCTGCGTCTTTGAAGGAAATCACGCGAACGAGCCCCGTTGCGGGGTAATCCCGATACCTTGCCGGTCACCTGGCCGGCTACCTGGCCGGTCACCTGGGCCGGTGCGCTCATGCTCAACACTTCCTACGCCGTTGTAGTCAGTCACGGGGTAGCAGAGCGCCTCGATCGCGAGGCGCTCAGCCAACCCCGCAAAGTTAGCTTGACACGTATAGAAATTTCAACAATCAAAGAGTCTGATTCGATACCACTTTCGGCCTGTTTCGTAATCGCCCCGCGGCGGCTGCCGGGCCAGCGGCCATGCACAGCCGACCTAAACTGGTTGCGTGGACATTCGTGTGCCACGGCGTTCGGTTATTGCGCTGGCCGCAGCGGGTGCACTCGCTTCCACGGGTACGGCGTGCGTCGGCGCACGCAACCTGCTGATCGGCCAAGCGATACGCGCGCGCAGCGCCATCCCCAAGGCCTGGGACGTCCCGCCTCGCGCTGACGGGGTATACACCCCGGGCGGCGGACCGGCGCAGCGCTGGCGGCGCGGGATGCCCGCCGACCTGCACTTGATGGTCTTCGGCGACTCGACAGCGACCGGGTACGGGTGCCGCGCCGCCGACGAAGTTCCCGGTGTGCTGATCGCCCGCGGACTTGCCGAACAGACCGGCAAACGCGTCCGATTGAGCACCAAGGCCATCGTCGGCGCCACCTCGAAAGGGTTATCCGGCCAGGTCGACGCGATGTTCGTGGCCGGACCGCCGCCGGACGCGGCGGTGATCATGATCGGCGCCAACGACATCACGGCGCTCAACGGTATCGGCGCGTCGGCGCGGCGGCTCGGTGCCGCAGTGCGGCGGCTGCGCTCCAGCGGAGCGGTGGTGGTCGTGGGAACCTGTCCGGATTTCGGGGTTATCACCGCGATCCCGCAGCCCTTGCGCTGGCTGGCTCGCACCCGCGGCCTACGTCTGGCCCGCGCGCAGGCCGCGGCTGTCAGGGCTGCCGGTGGGGTGCCGGTGCCGCTCGCGGATTTGCTGGCGCCGCAATTTCGGCATGCTCCCGAGCGGCTGTTGTCCGACGACCGCTATCACCCCTCGGCGGCCGGGTACGCGCTGGCCGCCGATCAGCTGCTGCCCGCGCTGTGTCATGCGCTGGGCCAGCCGACGAGCGGGCTGGTCGCCGAGCTGCCCGGTCGTCAGCGACTCGGCATCGTGTCGCGGCTGTGGCGCCGCTCGGCGACGGGGGTGCCTGCCCCCCTGGTCGCACCGGCCGGCGGGTAGCGGATAGATTCTGGCTAGATTCGGTCGGCCCACACCCATGCTGGGCCCAACCACGTGGAGGAGTCATTGTGCCGGACGCCGTCATCGTCTCAACCGCCCGCTCCCCGATTGGCCGCGCCGCCAAAGGATCGCTGGTAACCCTCCGGCCGGACGATCTGGCCGCGCAGATGGTGCGGGCCGCCTTAGACAAGGTGCCCGCGCTGAACCCGCGTGAGATCGACGACCTGATGATGGGCTGCGGCCTGCCGGGCGGTGAGTCGGGATTCAACATCGGCCGGGTGGTGGCCGTCATGCTCGGCTATGACTTCCTGCCGGGTACTACCGTCACCCGGTACTGCTCGTCGTCGCTGCAGACCACGCGCATGGCTTTTCACGCGATCAAAGCCGGTGAAGGCGACGTGTTCATCTCCGCCGGCGTGGAAACGGTGTCCCGATACGGCAAGGGCAACTCCGACTCGTGGCCGGACACCAAAAACCCGCTGTTCAATGAGGCGCAAGCGCGCTCGGCCGCGGCCGCCGAGGGTGCTGACGAATGGCATGATCCGCGCGCGGACGGAAAGCTCCCCGATATCTACATAGCGATGGGTCAGACCGCCGAGAACGTCGCGCTGCTCACCGGGATCAGCCGGGAAGAGCAGGACCGCTGGGGGGTGCGCAGCCAGAACCGCGCCGAGGAGGCGATCAAAAGCGGGTTCTTCGAGCGGGAAATCGTTCCGGTGACGCTGCCGGACGGCACCGTGGTGTGCACGGATGACGGGCCACGGCCCGGGACCACCTACGAAGTGGTCAGCCAGCTCAAACCGGCGTTCCGGCCGAACGGCACCGTGACCGCCGGCAACGCCTGCCCGCTCAACGACGGTGCCGCGGCGCTGGTGATCACCAGCGACCGGAAGGCTAAAGAACTCGGCCTGACCCCGCTGGCCCGTATCGTGTCGACGGGCGTGAGCGGCCTGTCACCGGAGATCATGGGCCTGGGGCCGATTGAAGCCACAAAGAAGGCGCTCGCCTACGCCGGCATGTCGATCGGCGATATCGATCTGTTCGAGATCAACGAGGCGTTCGCGGTGCAAGTGCTTGCCTCCGCGCGCGAGCTGGGCATTGATGAAGACAAGCTGAACGTCTCCGGAGGGGCGATCGCTTTGGGCCATCCGTTCGGGATGACCGGCGCGCGCATCACCGCCACACTGCTGAACAACCTGCAGACCTACGACAAAACGCTCGGACTGGAAACGATGTGTGTGGGCGGCGGCCAGGGCATGGCGATGGTGATCGAGCGGCTCTCCTAGCCGGCCTGCCGCTATCTTGCCGCGAGAGTGCAACTAGCGACGCCGTTTTCGGCGTGTCGGGTAACTGGTTGCACTCTCGGTGAGCCGCGACCGCCACCGGAAAAGGCCGGCACGCTCTCCGGCGCGCCGGCCTTACGCCGCGATGCTGGGCGCGCTGCTAATCGCGCTGGAAGTAACTGAGCAGGCGCAGGATCTCGATGTAGAGCCACACCAGCGTCACGGTCAGACCGAGGGCGATCCCCCACGCCGCCTTCTCGGGCGCCCCGGCGCGGATCATCTGGTCGGCCGCGTCGAAGTCGATCAGGAAGCTGAATGCCGCCAAGCCGATGCACACCAGCGAGAAAACGATCGCCAACGGGCCGCCGCTACGCAGGCCCAACCCCGCGCCGTGGTCGACACCGAACATGCCCAGCACCAGATTGCCGATCATCAGGGCCAGCACACCGAACAGGCCGGCGACGACCATTCGGGTGAACTTGGGCGTCACGCGGATGGCCCCGGTTTTGTACACGACGAGCATGCCGGCGAACACGCCGAGGGTGCCTAAGATGGCCTGCCCGATGAGAACCCCGGCATTGGTGGCGGACACCGCGATGTTGGCCAGGACAAACGAGATAGCGCCGAGGAAAAGCCCTTCCAACGCGGCGTAGCTGAGCACCAGCGCGGGGCTGTCCTGCTTACGCCCCATGGTGGCAATCAGCACCAGCCCCAGGCCACCGAACCCGCCGATCATGGTCAGCGGCATCGCCAGCGCCGCATTGGCCGCCACCATGAAATACGAGACCACCGCGGCCGCCGACAACACCGCCAGCGTTACACCGGTCTTGGTGACGACGTCGTCGATGGTCAGCGGACGAGCGACCGTGGCCTCGCGGTACGGAGCGTAGGGGTCGGCCTGGTAGCCCGTGTACATCTGCTGGCTCGCGGTCATGCCGCTGCCGAACTGCGCGTATCCGCCCCGCTGCCGTGGCAGTGAGCGAAATACCGGGTTGCTTGTCTCCCGCACCGTCGGTTCCTCTCCTGTGATGTAGCTCGAGCCGTGCGAACACCCCATCAACGATCGGGCGGCCGGCCGGGTTCCCGGTTGAAAGTCCGCGTGCCGACACCACCCGGATCGCCGCCGAAACAACGCCTTACCCGCCACCCTACCCCCCGGCACCGCACCGCGACCAACGATCTAGATTGCTGGTCAAGTCCTGGCCAGCATTCGACCATAGATTCGGCAAGGGGAGACTACGGGCATGACGGGCGAATCCGATGAGATCCTGACCCGCGTCGACGAGGGTGTCGGCTTTGTGACGCTAAACCGCCCCAAGGCGATCAATTCGTTGACCCACAACATGGTGACCACGCTCAGCGCGGTGCTGACCCGGTGGGAAAAAGACGAAGCAATTCGCACGGTGGTGCTCAGCGGTGCCGGAGAACGTGGACTGTGCGCCGGGGGCGACGTGGTGATGATCTACCACAGCGCCCGCGGTGACGGCGTCGACGCACGACGGTTCTGGCGGGACGAGTACCTGCTCAACGCTCAGATTGGTCGCTTTGCCAAGCCGTACGTGTCGTTGATGGACGGCATCGTGATGGGCGGTGGTGTCGGCGTGGGCGCACACGCCAACACCCGGGTGGTGACCGATACCACCAAGATGGCGATGCCCGAGGTCGGCATCGGGTTCATCCCCGACGTCGGTGGCACATACCTGCTGTCGCGGGCGCCGGGGGCGTTGGGCTTGCACGCGGCGCTGACCGGAGCGCCATTCTCCGGTGCCGACGCCATCGCGCTCGGCTTCGCCGACCACTATGTGCCGCACGAGAACCTCGATAAGCTCACCCGGGCGATCGTCACCGACGGCATCCACGGCGCACTGTCGGGCCACGCCATCGAACCGCCACCGAGCACCCTTGCCGCACAACAAGACTGGATCGACGAGTGCTACGCGGGTGACACTGTTGCCGACATCGTCGACGCCCTGCGGCGACACCGTGCTCGAGCGGCTCATGAAGCGGCCGACCTGATCGCGAGCCGCTCCCCGATCGCGCTGTCGGTGACGTTGGCAGCGGTGCGCCGGGCCGCCAAGCTCGACACACTGGAAGATGTTCTGAGGCAAGAATATCGGGTATCGTGCGCATCACTGCGCTCCCATGACCTGGTGGAGGGCATCCGCGCCCAGATTGTCGACAAAGATCGCAATCCAACCTGGTCACCCGCGACGCTAGACGCGGTCCGTACGGCCGACGTCGAGGCCTATTTCACGCCGGTCGACGACGACCTGACATTCTAGGAAGGCAGCCATGGCTTACGAAACCATTGTGGTCGAACGTGACGAGCGGGTCGGCATCATCACGCTGAACCGTCCGCAGGCCCTGAACGCGCTCAACACTCAGATGATGAACGAAGTCACCAGCGCCGCAACCGAATTCGATAACGATGCGGGCATCGGAGCGATCATCATCACCGGCTCGGCGAAGGCGTTCGCCGCCGGCGCCGACATCAAGGAGATGGCCGGCCTGACGTTCGCCGACGTGTTCGGCTCCGACTACTTCGCCGCCTGGGGCAAGCTGGCGGCGGTGCGCACCCCGACGATCGCCGCGGTAGCCGGACATGCGCTAGGCGGCGGCTGCGAGCTGGCGATGATGTGCGACGTGCTAATCGCCGCGGATACCGCGAAATTCGGTCAGCCCGAGATCAAACTGGGGGTGCTGCCCGGTATGGGCGGCTCGCAGCGGCTGACCCGCGCCATCGGCAAGGCCAAGGCCATGGACCTCATCTTGACCGGACGCACCATCGACGCCGCCGAGGCCGAGCGCAGCGGCCTGGTGTCGCGGGTGGTGCCGGCCGACAACCTGCTGACCGAGGCCAAGGCGGTCGCCAAGACCATCTCCGAAATGTCGCTATCGGCGGCCCGGATGGCCAAAGAGGCCGTCAACCGGGCCTTCGAATCCACCTTGAGCGAAGGGCTCCTTTATGAACGCCGGCTATTTCATTCGGCGTTCGCGACCGAGGACCAGTCCGAGGGAATGACGGCGTTTATCGAAAAACGCCCGCCGCATTTCACCCACCGCTGAGGGCCCGGGACGCCTGGCGCCACAGCAGCACCGGCCGGCCGTCGGCCACGGCTGGGGCTTGTGGCCGGGCCGGGGCGCGCTGGAGACGGCTTCGATGCGCCCCGAGGACGCTGACCAGGCCGCTTCCACCCGGCGCGCACAATGGCTTTATGGGCAGCTTTGTGGGCGAGCCATTGCCCGGACGCGGCGTATTGCGGCTCAACGCCGGTCGGGTGGGCCGGCCCGCGCCGACCCGGGTGGCGCTGGCACTGGGCAGCGGCGGTGCTCGCGGGTACGCCCACATCGGGGTGATAACCGAGCTCCGTGAGCGCGGCTACCGCATAGTCGGGATCGCCGGTTCCTCGATGGGCGCGTTGGTCGGTGGCCTGTACGCGGCGGGGAAACTCGACGAGTTCAGCGAGTGGGCGCGGTCGTTGACGCAGCGGGCGATCCTGCGGCTCCTCGACCCCTCCATCACAGCGGCGGGGGTGCTGCGCGCCGAAAAAATCCTGGACGCGGTGCACGACATTCTCGGCACGGTCACCATCGAGCGCTTACCGATCCCGTTCACCGCGGTGGCGACCGATCTTTTGGCCGGCAAGTCGGTCTGGCTGCAACGCGGCCGGCTCGATGAGGCCATCCGGGCTTCGATTGCGATCCCCGGAGTGATCGCCCCCTACGCGACCGACGGACGCCTGCTCGCCGACGGCGGAATCCTCGACCCATTGCCGATGGCGCCCATCGCGGCCGCCGGCGCGGCGCTCACCATCGCGGTCAGCCTGGGCGGCACCGAAACCCACGGCAGCCGCGATACAGAGCCCAAAGCCACCTCGGAGTGGCTAAACCGCATGGTGCGCAGCACTTCTGCTCTTTTTGACATCAGTGCCGCCCGGTCACTGCTGGACCGACCGACGGCGCGGGCAATGCTACAGCGGTTCGGCGCGTCGAATTCAGAATCCGACGGTGCGCCCGCTCCCGCGTACGTGGGGCAGCCGGCCGGCGACGTCGAAGAAGCCGAGGTGCCTAAGCTGGGCACCTTCGAGGTGATGAACCGCACCATCGACATCGCCCAGGCCGCACTGGCGCGTCATACGCTGGCCGCCTACCCGCCCGATGTGCTGATCGAGATCCCGCGTTCGACATGCCGCAGCCTGGATTTTCACCGCGCGGCAGAGGTGATCGCCGCGGGCCGGATGCTGGCCGCGCGTGCCCTGGACACACTGGAAACCGGGACGGAAGAGGCTGCACCGACCGCGCTCGAAACTTAGGCGCCCGGAACCGCCAATGCGGCGGTGCGGCGGTGAGGCGCCGCATCCGGGCCGGGCCGGTGGCCGACCCGAAGGCTCGTGCGCCCGAAGGCTCGTGCGGTTGTCATCGTCGCGCTCAGTCACGCACCTCGATCACCTGATAGCGGTTCTGGGCGTAACGCGAGCGGATGGTCTTCTTGTCGTACTTGCCGACGCTGGTGCGGGGAATCTCGTCTACGAATGTCCATCGCTCCGGCAGCCACCACCGAGCGACCTTATCGGCCAGAAAGCGTCGCAGCTGATCGGCGGCGACCGACGCGCCTTCCCGGACGACGACGGCGGCCAGCGGGCGTTCCTGCCAGCGCTCGTCGGGAACCCCGACCACGGCGGCCTCGACCACGTCCGGATGTGCTACCAGCCAATTCTCCAGCTCGACCGACGAGATCCACTCACCGCCGGACTTGATCACGTCTTTGGCGCGGTCGGTCAGCGTGATGAAACCGTACTCGTCGATGCGGCCTACATCACCGGTGCGCAACCATCCCGATTTGAACTTGGACTCATCGTGCCCCTTGTAGTAGGACCCGGTGACCCACGGGCCGCGAACCTCCAACTCGCCAACGGCAACCCCGTCATTCGGCAGCACGTTGTCGTCGTCGTCGACAATCCGGGCCTCCACGCCGCACACCGGCCGGCCCTGGGTGGCGCGGAATGCCCAGTGCTGGTCTTCCGGGGTTCCCGGCGGCGGCCACGCGATGGCGGCCAGCGGCGACGTTTCGGTCATCCCCCACGCCTGGCGGATCTGGACGCCGTGCTTCTCCTCGAAGGCGCGCATCAGCGACACCGGAACCGCCGAGCCTCCGCAGGCAACCGACCGCAGCGACGAGAGGTCATGGCCCGGATCCTTATCCAGATAGTGCAGCACATCGTTCCAGATGGTGGGCACCGCACCCGCCACGGTGGGCCGCAGATTCTCGATCAACGCAACCAGTGATCTGGCGTCCAGGTGGCGGTCGGGGAGCACCAGGTCCGCGCCCGCCATCAACGCCGCATACGGCAGTCCCCACGCGTTGGCATGGAACATCGGCACCACCGGCAGCACGCGGTCACTGCAGCCAATCCCGATACCGTTTGCGGTGCAGGCCGCCATGGCGTGCAGATAGCTCGAACGATGACTATAGACCACCCCTTTGGGGTGGCCGGTGGTTCCGCTGGTGTAGCACATCGCCGCCGCGGAATCCTCGTCGATCTGCGGCCAGGCGAACTCCGTGGGCTCGCCCTCGATGGCTTCGGCGTAGCGCAGCACCGCCTTGCCCGACTCGCGCAGCGGCGCCGGGTCTCCCTCCCCGACCGCGATCACGGTGCGCACGGTGTCCATCCGGGGCAAGATCGGCGCAAGCAGGGCGGCCAGCGAGGTATCGACGAGGACCACCTGGTCTTCGGCCTCGTTGGCGACGTAGGCGATCTGGTCGGGGAACAGCCGGATGTTGAGGGTGTGCAGGACCGCGCCCATCGCCGGCACCGCCAGATATGCCGTCAGGTGTCCGGTGTTGTTCCACATGAACGTGGCGACGCGCTCGTCCCCGGTGATACCGATGCGGCGCAACGCGTGCGCCAACTGCGCCACTTGCTGGCCCAGCTCCCGGTAGCTACAGGAGCGGTAGCCGTCACCGGTCGCGGTGGTGACCGTGCGCTCCCCGTGGACGCCGGTGGCGTATTTGAGGATGGCTGTGATCGTCAACGGGTGGCTCTGCATGGTGCTGTGCATCGGTGGACCGCCTTAAGTTCTTAGCGCAGGATCGCCTCGACGTTCGTGAGGCGAATGCTAACCCCACCGACGGCTGCCGCTGGTGCTTCCCCCGAGAACCCGCAGTCAACCGCCAAGAAGCGAATGGCCTGACCACCTGCTCTGGCCTACCATCTCGTCGCGTCCGGCCCCGCGTGGGCGGGGTCTTAGGGATGCTTCGCGAGCACCGGATGGTCGGGTGTCTGCGCCATGGCCGGTACCAACCACCGGTGTGGTTGGCCTGGGTACCGATGCGCCGTCGTCCCTACTGGACCACAACTGGCGTCGTTACCCGGCCAGTCACGGAGATTAAGCGCGGCGTTGCGATCGCGGTCGACGACCTCACCAGTGCGCGGACACACCAGCAAGTTGTCGATGCGTCCTTTGCCGATCAGCCGGCACGGGCTGCCGTCGGGTGTGGTGCAGCCGTGATGGATCTGGCTGGACGGCAACCACCGATCCGCCACCGTCAACACTGTGCCGTAACGGGTGGTCTTGTCGGCCAGCATCGGCCTGATCACACCCATCGCCGCAGCAGAGACGGCGCGCCGGTAGGCGCGTCGTCGCATCCTGCGTTTCATCGCGGCCACGTGGAGGTCGTCGATCACGATGTGGCCATAACCGCTTGCCAGCTCGGTGGTGAGCTGATGGGCGGCTTCTCGCCGCAGGTACACGCATCGGCGGTCTAGGCGGGACAGCTTGGCTTTCGCTGCCCGGTGCCCGCGCGATCCGGGAATGCGGCGAGAAAGTTCACGTCCGGCCCGCCGCCGCGCAGCAAGCGTGGCTTTCAACGGAGCCGGATTTGGATACTCGACAACAGTTTCAGCGCCGGTGGCGGTGTCGAGGGTGGCCACGGTGGCCAACGTGCGCACCCCAAGATCCACCCCGGCGACCGTGGTCGGCCCGACCACCGTCGGCGCGGTGGCCGGGGTGCGCAGTGCGTAGCTGATCGAGACGAACAACCGGCCCCAGCGCTGCGAGAGCGTCATGTTCACAATGCGGGCGCGGCCAGAAGCGACATGCCGTTGCACCCGGCGGGTGTTCTCCTTAGCGCGCCGATCACCGGCACGGTGATGCTGCGACGGTCGGCTTCTACCCGCATCGTTCCGGTGGTGAACCGCACCCGCCCCGGGTCGCGGCGCGCGGATTTGAACCGCGGAACCCCTACCCGGCGGCCCCGCCTGGTGCCGTTGCGGCTGGCCGACCAGTTCTCCAGCGCCCGCGCCAGATCCGCCAGCCCTAAGGAGTAGGCCTCCTTGGAATTGTCCGCCCACCACGGCGCCACCTCATCCTCGGCGCGGTTCCACGCCCAGCGCAGCGACCCCAGATCCCAACCCACCGACTCACGGCCCGAATCAACAGCTTTCGCGTCCAGGTCAGCTTTCACCTGGGCCAGGCCCCAGTTGAACGCCTTGCGGCGAGCGCCGAAATGCGAACGCACCAACCCCGCCCGCTCCGGGTCGGAGGGCCACCGCACCTCGAACTTCGCTGCCGTCACCGCCCAGCCGGTCGGCAACGGCGCACCCGGGCAGCCCATCTGGGCGAAACCCTCGGCGTCACCGCCATCAAGGCCGAACAGCACCAACACCGACTCCACCGCCGCCCGGTGCACCCCGAAATCGTCACCCACATCGACATACCGCGACAACCCCGGTTTCCCATCGGGTTTCGGCTTACCAGCCAGATGCGCCCCGCCGGTGGCCGCGGCCACCTTCGCGGCCTGCGCCCGGGTGCGCATCCCGACGATCATGCCGCCTGGCCCGGTCCCTGTTTGGTGGCCGTCACCGCGCGCATCGCCCGGTTACGCGCCCCGCGCCGCCCATACAGCCGGGCGCACATCGATGTGAGGACTTCGATCATGTCGCGCACCAGATCATCGGTGGTCTCGCCGGGGTCGGCCACCACGATCCGCCGGCCCTGCGCAGCCAACGCCGCCTCCAGATGCTCCACCCCGAAGCGGGCCAACCGGTCGCGATGCTCCACAACAATGACCTTCGCATCCGGGCCCGACAAGATCCGGCGTAACTTCGGGCGTTTGCCATTCACACCCGGCCCCACCTCCACAACGACCTGCCCCACCGCCAAATCCTGCTCGGTCACCCACGCCGTCAACCGGGCCACCTGGCGATCCAAATCGGCGCGCTGATCATGACTGGACACCCGAGCATAGATCACCACACCACAGCCGCGCCCCCGCCGGCCGGCGCCGTGCGCACCAAAATCAGCCGACCCACCCGCTCCGCAGGCACTGGCAGCGTTCCCTCCCGAAACCAGCGATACACCGTATGCCGGTTCACCCCAACCGATTCAGCCCAATCCGCCAGATTCACAACACCGACTCAAACACACTTACGCACACTTAATTACACTCAACACGCAACAGCTCGCAACCCCACGGAAGGCTGGCGCAGACCAGCGAAACTCACGGCCACTCCATTCCCAGCCGCCTTGAGCTTGCAGAACCTCCGCCACGTGACGCCACGACTCACCGATCCATTGGTAGCCAGGGGCGCAGGGCCCACAATTCAGGCCCATTTCCTCATCCCCGTGCCATCCGCTGGTCCAGGCCAACGTGCGGGAACGCACCACCGACTCAGGCCACGTAAACTCGGCCAAGTTAACTCAATTGTTCGTTACGCTCTCATTATTTCATCTATGTGACGACCTCGGGTCGAGATTGTTACGCAGCGACTAGACACAACCCGTCAGGACCGAATCACGTAACTAGTTGAATGACGGCAAGCGACTCGGCCTGCGGCACATCAGTGTTCCGGTGGAAAAGTGTGTCGCCGTGTTCGATAATCCTATGCATACGTGACACCATTGTCAGCCGAAGTGGGTGTCTATGCCGCAACACAGAAAGCCATTGTTGCATGGCGAAAAGGAGTGGCGCCGCAGCCGACTTTGCTCAGAGACACATGGAATATGCAGCGCCACATAATCATCAGCGGTGATGACGCGCTGGCGAAGACAATAATCGAAGAACTGGACAGCGTCGGTGCGTGCGTGGTTAAGCTCACCTCGTCCGCTGACCTCGCCAAGGCCGGGATTGCCAACGCGAGTGCCGTCGTCTGCGTGGGGAACGATGACGCGGCAAATCTCGAAATCGCTTTGCTGGCAAGGAAAGCCAACCCGGACGTTCGGGTGGTGGCACGGCTGGCCAACGACGTGCTGCGCACCGCGGTGGCCGCAGACAACGGCCCCGGAGCGATCCTCGATGTCGCCGACCTCGCGGCGCCGGCGATCGTGGAGGCATGTCTGGCGCACACCGCGCACCCATTCAAGGCGGCCGGGGTCGAGTTCGTCATCTCCGGTGCCGAGGCGCCCCGGGATGCGACGCTGCGCCAGATCTATGGTGGCCTGGCACCGGTGGCTGTGATGGTCGTGTCCCTGCGGCGGTGTAAAAGGGTTCGGACGTAGGTTCCCTCCAAGACGGGAAGTCTGAGGAAAGGAGCCTACGTCCGTGTCGAAGAGGATATCGCCTGCGCAGCGGTTGCAGGCAGAGATTGATGGGGTGTTCGCCGGTGGTGAGGATTTGTCGCGTGCAGTCGAGCGGGTGGCCCAGTTGGGCGCGCAGCTACTGCTGCAGTGCGCGTTGGAGGCCGAGGTGAGCGCGTTTTTGGGCCGGGATCGCTACCAGCGGGCCGCTACCAGCGAGGATCCGCGGGCTGGGATGCGTAGCGGGTATTGCCCGACCACGGTCAAAACGACCGCCGGCCCGATCACGCTGCACCGGCCGAAGGTGCGCGGCACCACCGAGCGGTTCGCCAGCCAGTTGTTCGGCGCGGGGGTGACCAAGACCAACGCGCTGGAGTCGCTGGTGATCGCCGGGTTCGTGCGCGGGTTGTCGACCCGCGACGTGGAGGCCACCTTGGTCGAGGCGCTCGGCGAGGGCGCGGCGGTGTCGAAGTCGACGGTGTCGCGGGTCTGCGAGGACATCAAGACCCAGTTCGAGTCCTGGAGCCGTCGGCGCCTCGACGAGGTGGAGCTGGACTACCTGTTTTTGGACGGCAGCCATTTCACGTACCACGCCAACGCCTCGGCCGAGCCGGTGCTCGCGGCGTGGGGCATCGACACCGACGGCAAACCGGTGTTCGTCGGGCTGGAGGCCGCCTGCAGTGAGTCCGGGGATGCCTGGGAGGGGTTTTTGCGCGGGCTCGGCGAGCGCGGGCTGGCGTGCCCGCTGCTGGTGATCAGCGACGGCGCACCGGGGTTGATCGGAGCGGTGGAGCGCAGCATGGGTGCCGCGCTGCGCCAGCGGTGTCTGGTGCATCGCGCCAGAAACATCCTTGCCAAAGTGCCCAAAAACGCCCAAGCCGAGGTGAAGGCCGACTACTGGGCGATCTTCGATGTGCCCGAGAACATCGCGCCTGGCCGCGACGCGGTCACCTACGTGCACAACAGGATCGACGCGTTCGCCAAGCGTTGGCGCGACTCGTATCCGGCGGCGGTGCGGTGTCTGCTTGATGACCGTGACTCGCTGACGGTCTACCTGCGGTTCCCACGGGAGCATTGGGCCCGGGTGCGCCACTCCAATTTCATCGAGCGGACCTTCGGGGAGACCCGCCGCCGAGTCAAGGTCATCGGCCGACTGCCCGGCGAGCACTCCTGCCTGAAGCTGGTGTGGGCCGTACTCGACCGCGCCTCGGCCGGCTGGCGCGGGTTCACCATGACACCGGCCGGGCTACGGCTACTACAGGACCTGCGAAGGTCGTTGCATGACCCACCGACCAAACTGCCGCAACGAAATTCGGAAGTACGCGCCGAAACCGAAGCGGCGCCGGCCGATGCTGTCGGCGCCATCGCCTAAAATCACAATCGCAAGTGAGCGGAATCTATGCCCGAACTTTTACACCGCGATTGGGACGCCACCGCTGTGATCCGCGGCGAGAACTCCGCCACTCCCGGCGAGGTGGTGCCCTGTCCTGGACCAGATGAGTCGGTGCGCGCCGGCGACTGGACCGCCGTGATCGGCACCTCCGAAGAACTGGCCGAGCGTGGCATTACGGTCAAGCCACCTGCCGCGACACGCGTGCGGCGGCTGTGGCTGAGGCGCATGCTCGACGCCGCGCGCATCCTGCCCGACGAGCTCAACCCGGTGTTTTATCCCGTGATGGCCTCGGTGCTGATCCTGCTGATCGGCTCGACAATCCTGTTGCGCTTCGCCTACCGGCGCCCTCCGGGGATGACGTGGGTGGACGCGTTGTATTTCAGCACCGAGACGATCACCACGACCGGCTACGGCGACTACAGCTTCCTGCAGCAGCCCACCTGGCTGCGGCTGTACGCCGCGATGATGATGTTCGCCGGTGTGACCACCACCGCTTTGCTGGTCGCGTTCATCGCCGACCTTTTGCTCTCGCGCCGTTTCGTGCGGTCGGCCGGAAGCCGGCGCGCGCGTCACCTGCGCAACCACATCATCGTCGTCGGGCTGAGCCCGCTCGGCATGCGCGTCGTCACCGAGCTGACCACCGCCGGATACGACGTGGCGGTGATCGAGCGCGACGAGACCAACCGGTTCCTGGAGTCGGCGGCCGAGCTCGACGTGCCGGTGATCTTCGGGGACGCGACGCTGGACTCGACGCTGGAATTGGCCCGTGTGGACCGTGCCCGCGCGGTAGCGGTGCTGACCCGCGACGACATGATCAACATCGAGACCGGGATCGTGTTGCTCGAGATGCTGGTGCCCGGGGCGCTGCATAAGGTCGACCGCACCGACGTTCCGCTGGTGTTGCGCGTGTATGACCGCACCCTTGGCTTCGCGGTGGCGCAGCGGTTCGGCTTCGAAAATGTCCGCTCGACCGACGAGCTGGCCGCACCGTGGTTCATCGGCGCGGCGATGGGCCTGCAGGTGCTGGGGACGTTTTCGGTGGGGCAAAGCTCTTTTATGGTGGGCGCAATGCATGTGGCCGAGGGCAGCGAGCTCGACGGGCGGCCGATTCCCGGGTTGTCCACAAAAATCCGTGTCATCGCAATCACCCGGGGCTACAACGATGTCACGTTGCACCCCCGCCGCGGCACCCGGCTCAGCGCGGGTGACACGGTGTATCTGGTCGGCCCCTACCGCGAGCTGCTGGCGACGCTGCGCCAGGGACGGGCGTCCGAACCGGAGGCTGACAGCGGCGAGCGGCTGCCCGCGCCGGCGGCCGGGTGACCGCCAGGCCGGCAGCGACGTTGGCCGCGCCACGAACCCGGTGAGCTGATCGGAATCGGTTGCACCTCGTCGGTGCCGATCGCTTGGAACTTTCGCCGCACCGCCGCATGCGCAGCCAGTCCGGGCCATGCAATGGGCCGCAGGTCGCAGAGCGGGCCACCCGACAAACGGAGCTGAGTTGTCTCAGGTGCTTGACAATTCGCGACACCCACCGGAAATTGGCCGACGCGATCTGCGCAGGCGTTGCCGCCGAGGCGCCGCAAGCTGCCCAAAACCTGCCCGACTCGGGAACGCAGCGTTGGCGACCTACTCGACCGCCCCGCCGTTACTTACGAAATAGGCTTGCGCCATCATGGCTCGAGGCGAACTGTGTGCGAAAGCGGCCGATCTGGCGCCGCCCGTTTGCGGCCGGTGGCGTGCGGGCGTGGCGCCGGCATCGCACACGTTCATGCTCCCGGTTCAACGGACCCGGCCGGCGCGGGTGGGCACCGAGGCTGCGGGTAGGACGGCTGCCCACCGCCGCCTCTGGGGTTTCCCGGCCCAACATGCCGGGGTTGGAGCGCTGGGTTACATGGGGGCGCCGGAGGCGGATTGCCCTGCGAACCGTTCCCCGCTCCACCCGGGTCCGGTTGACAGTCTGGGCACGCCGGGGGCGGGTCCGACCGGGCGGCGTCGGCCAGCCCCGCCGCCAGTGCAGATGTGCTGGCGCCGATGGCGATTGCCGCCGCGGCGGCCAGGCGCTTGACGTCCATCTTCTGTTTGTTCCCTTCGAGACGTCGATCTTCGCCAGGCTGCCGCCAGTCGCCCGGTCAGCGCTGCGCGGACGCCGCAACGCCAAAGGCGGCTCCACGTCTTGCCTTTACGAATTGCCGCTAACTCTACGGGTGAGGCGCACGTCGCGCAGGGGATGCGCAGCGAAATACCCAGAATCGGAGCCCGTGCAGGCTCGAGGCGTCACCGTCACTGATGGTAGACGTGACGAGAACCGTTGCGAAGGATCGGTTCTCAGCTTGACGCTCAACACAGCGGTGTCTCCACGCCCGTTGCGCTGCGGAGCTTGCGCGAACCAACGACGATTGTCGCCGCCACCGCGCAGGCGTGCCTCTGCAGCATCGCCGTGCACGCCGGGTGGAGTTCCGGGCGGAGTTGTAGAGCCGCCTCAAACTGGTTTGGTCATAATCGACCGTAGTGCGGGTATGGGGGTAGGGAAATGCGTGTGTTGCTGTCGACGTACGACACGCGCGGGGGCGTCGAACCGCTGGTCGGACTCGCGGTGCAGCTAAGGGCACTCGGCGCAGAGGCCGTAGTGTGTGCGCCGCCGGATGAGGAGTTCGCAGAGCGCACGGCCGGTTTCGGCGTACCGCTGCTGCCATTCGGTGAGTCGCTGCGCGCCTTGGCGACCGCGGCGACGCCGTCGGCGGCCGACCTGCGCCGGCACGTGGATGAGGTGATCGCCGCGCAGTTCGACACGCTCGCCGCCGCGGCCGAGGGATGTGACGCGCTGGTGGCGACCGGGTTTGTGGCGACCGCGGCCGGGGCGCGGTCGGCGACCGAGAAACTGGGCATCCACTACGTATACGCGAGCTACCACCCGACTATCCTGCCGTCGCCGCACCACCCGCCGCCGGCGTACGCGGGCTCGTCCCCACCGGGCCGGATCGACAACCGGGCGCTGTGGGATCTGGACGCCCGGAACGCGAACGCGCTTTTCGGCCCGGCGCTCAACAGCCACCGGGCGTCGGTGGGGCTGCCGCCGGTGGACAACGTCCGCCGCCACGCCTTCAGCGACCATCCGTGGCTGGCGGCGGACCCGACCTTGGCCCCGTGGCGCGAGACGACCGACCTCGATGTCGTCCAAACCGGTGCCTGGCTGCTGCCGGACACACGCCCGCTCCCCGCCGAGTTGGTGGCGTTCCTGGACGCTGGCCCGCCACCGGTGTACGTGGGGTTCGGCAGCATGGGCGCCTCGCAGGACATCGTCAGGGTGGCAATCGAGGCGATCCGCGCGCAGGGCTGCCGCGCCCTGCTCTCCCGCGGCTGGGCCGGGCTGGCCCCGATCGACGACCGGGACGACTGCTTTGCCGTCGGCGAGGTCAACCAGCAGGCGCTGTTCGGCCGGGTCGCCGCCGTCGTGCACCACGGCGGCGCCGGCACAACAACGGCAGCCGCGCGCGCCGGGGCCCCGCAAGTGGTCATACCCCAGGCGGCGGACCAGCCCTACTGGGCCGCCCGGGTGGCCCACCTGCGCATCGGCACCGCATACGACGGCCGCACCGGCAGCATCGAGTCGCTGTCCGGCGCGCTCGAGACGACCCTGGCGCCCGAAACCCGCGCCCGAGCCAACCTCGTGGCCGGCAAGATCCGCACCGACGGGGCAGCCGTGGCCGCGACGCTGCTGCTCGACGCGATCAGCCGGGAAAAGCCACCGGCTTCGTCGTGAAGCTCGCGAGATGGTCGAGCCCAGGGTGCTGTCCGACGAATCCGAGCCGACAGGACAACCGCGCCGATGTGGACGATGATGGAGCGATGCGACTACGTGTAGTGCTGGCCAGCGTCGCCGCCATCAGCTGCCAGGCCGTCCCGGCGCAAGCCGACCCTAGCAGCACCGATGCGGCTCTTGATGCGAGCTTTTTGAACCAGCTCAACCAGGCGGGCATCACCTATAGCAGTGGGCCTGCGGCCGTCGCGGCCGCCAGAACGGCGTGCGACATGATGGACTCGGGTCAGAAGGAGATCGACGTCATCAAACAGGTAATGAATCTCAATCCGGGATTCGGCCTGGCCGGCTCCACCAGGTTCACGGCGATCGCTTCGAGCGTTTACTGCCCCGAGTACCTGGGGAAGTCCAGCGCTAAGACCACCACCCCGTTATTTCCCGCCCTCCCTGGCGCGGGTTGAGAAAACCTTAACGGGCCAGCCGTTCGGACAGCCGATCTCACCATGGTGGAAAGTTGAGCACCGCGAAGCGGGAAAGCGCATCTTTCACCGTTTCTCCGATACCACCGCGCCCACCGGTTTGGATCGCCGGTGGCAGGCAAGGTGATGCGCCGCAAGCCAGCACAGGCCCCAGCGGGGCGGCCAATGACCAATGAAGACGCTGGGCTAGAGACCCACATCAGAGAGTTCCTGAGGGCCCTTAACGAACGTCCGGACCAGCTGATCCGGAAGCACCTAGCAGAAATCGAAAAACCGGATCCGCGGGACATGGAAGACGTTGAGCGCTACATCAATGACCTCAAAAGGATTTACGGGCAGGGCTTGGAGGACATGTACGAGCGGATCGGCTCACATGGTCGTGCCATATGTGAGTTGACAGATGAAACCGAAATAACCGAACGGGTCGAGAAGATGATGACGTTGGTAGCGGCAGACGCCGAGCACGTCCCGAAAATACTGGCGAGCCTTGAAGACGCCGCGAGCGAGCCGAATCTCCTGACTACAGTGAGGCTGTTCCAGACGCTGCTGACCGCCGGTGCTCACGGGCAGGCGCGTCAGGGTCAGCTCGACGCGTTGATGCTTGACTTCACGACATATTGCCTGACGCGCTTCCCGCCCGCCGAATGACATTGATCGCCGGACTCGTCCTCATGCTGGCGATGGCACGTTGATAGCGAAGAATGATTCGCCTCGCTGGTGGTCTGGCTAAGTTGGAGGTGGGCGTGCGTGAGGATCATGAGAACGCGCGTTCTCGCCCGAAAACACCCGGATGTCCGAATCGGCGGGCGCCGATGCGTTACCTGGGTCCGCGAGGACGGCCGCCGCCACCCACGCGACAGTGTTACCGCCATAATGAGGAAGCGTGCCACCACTATGCGCGGAGAGGGCCGCCGGTGAAGGAGGCAGCGTGCATTCACCTCCGTTACACCACAAGGAGAGTCCGGTCTTCGCAGCAGACCGCGGCGCCTATTGGCGCCAGCTGCGCGAACTGGGCCCGGTGGCGAAAATCAGCGTGGGCAAGCCGATGCTGCGCGGCTACTACCTCACCGGGCGGGACGACGTGTTCGCGGCCTTGCACGACCCGGACACGTTCGCGTCGCCGCCGAAAACCTTCAAGCTCACCTCGTTCGGCGTTCCGCTCCCGCAGGTGCCCCTTTCTTGCGGGACACGGGCGGAGCATGCCCGTTTCGCCCGTGTCTTACATCCGCTCTTCAGCCCCAGAGGGTTGGCCCCCTACGCTCGGGCCTTGCGTGTCCGGGCCGAAACGCTGATCGACACGGTCGCTGCCAAGGGGCGGTGTGAGGCAGTCAACGTCGCCGACACCTACGCCTGCCAAGCGCTGCTCACGGTGTGCGGGATGCCGGCAGACGATGCCACGGCGACCCGGGTGATCCGGGCCGCTGTAATCGGCGACTCCACCGGGGCGGCCGAACTTGAACTCTTCAAGTTCCTGAATTCCACGCTGGGCGCCGAGATGGGAAACCCCCGGCGGCCGCCCGGCATTCTCTGGCCGCTGCTAGACGGACTCGACGACAATAATTTTCCGCTCAGCAGGGTCGAGGTGATTTCGGTCATCCTGTTGGTGTTTTCGGTCGCCGGCGTTGAAATGGTTGCCGCGGAAATTTGCTTCATGCTTTTACATCTCGCGCGCGATCCGCAACTGCAGGCTCGGCTGCGCGCAGACCCGGCCCAGATCCCGGCGTTCATCGAGGAAATGCTGCGGTTGCAGTCGCCAGGGCCGGCCATTCCGCGCATCACCACGAGAGAAGTCGATATCGGCGGCGTCACAATCCCGGCGCACAGTGTGGTGTGGCTGGGCCTGGAAGCCGCGGGCCGAGAGAACGGCGGCGACGCGATATCAACGACCGGCAGCGGAGAGCTTCGGGGACAGCGCCACTGGGCGTTCGGCGGTGGCATGCACAGATGCCTGGGCATGCACCTGGCTCGACTTGAAATGGGCGCGTTCATGACCGAGTGGTTGAGCCGCATTCCCCAATTCGACCTCGAGCCAGGCTCTTCGCCCACCACTGTGCACCAACCGACCGGCGTGACCCACCTGGACAGCCTGATGCTGCGCTGGGAGGCCCGGTAAGCCCGCCGTCGTGCCCGTCATCTCACGGCGTTCGTCCGGCCCGTGTCTCCCGGGCGCACGGCCCCGTCGTGGCGGCGGTGAGGCGGGCATGCCGCGGCCAAAGCGCGCCCACCCGCCGATCTCTCCGGCGCCGCGCACGTGATGTCAGGCCGCGGCGAGGCAGAACACCTCGTCGAGGCTGGCGGTGCGCAGCCCGGCGGCGGCCGCCCGCCGCCCCAGTGCCGCCATCGGATCCGCGTCAGTGCCCCGCACACCGCCGGCCCGATCTAGGCGTGCGGTATCGAACATCGCCGGGCCGCTGGCCACCGTATCGGTGAGCAGATAGCGGCCGGCATGGGGTGCGCGGCGCACCCCCTCCCCGGCGACGCAGGCGCCGGGGAGCTCGGCCGCGTCGGCGAAGTTGATCGCCACCTGGAACACCTGCGGTTCGGCCTCGAGGATCGCGGTTAGGCGGGTGATGAAATTCTCAGGGACAAAAAACCGCCAGCCCCGGCTCAGATGCAACCAGAACCGTCCATAGATCTGAGTGCGAATGTGCGCGAGTTGGGCGGCGGGCGCGCCGGTGGGGCCGGGATGGGCGAATTCGAGGAACCCGTAACGCTTTTGCAGCACGGCGCGGTCCTGGGCCGACAGACCGGCGTCGACCAGCAGGAAGCGCCCGACCCGCGACACATCGGTGCAGCAGTTCAGAAACGAGTTCAGCGTTTGCTCGGTGCCGCTGCGATCCCGCCCGGCGACCAGGCTGACGAGCACGTCACCTTGACCGGTGAGCAACCGCTGCACCAGCTTACGGGGATACGCCGACGCCGCATCGATCATCTTCGGCACACACATGTCGCGGATGCTCGCGATCCTTTGGCGATCACCGTCGGGGATATCGGGTCGAGCCAGCAGCCGCTGGCACAGCGCGAACGCCTCGGCATGATCACCGATCCCGGCCGCGCACATCGCCCGCTCGGCGCTGGCGCGCCACGCGTAGATGTCCTCCCGGACAAACAGTAAGTCCTTTTCGGGCAACGGGATCTCGGTGGCGAGCCGGGCGAACTGGTAGCCGAGTCGGAAACGCTGCTGTGCGCGGTACCAGCGGGCGATCGCATACAACGGCTCGGCGCGGGCCGGCCGGAACTCCCAAGCCCTCAGCAAAGCGTCTTGGACATTCGCCCACGGCTCACCGAGCCGCTCCATCAAGTGCGCGACTTCGAGCATCGCGATGTAGACTTCCTCGTCCCAGCCACCCATCTCAGCCCGTCGCGCATACCATTTGCGCGCGTTGACGAAATCCCCCAGCACGAAGTAGGCCTGGGCTAGACGCAAGACCGACTCTCCGTTTCCAGGATCGCGTTCGACCTCGGCCAGCCGCAGATCGCGGATATGCAGTCGCGGATCCCCGTCCGGGACGCCCAGACGCACATCGCCGGGGCGCAGAATGCTTGCTTCGGCCGCCTGCACCTGGGCCGCTGTCACCTCAAGGCCCAGCTGCTCCGCGAGCTCGCGGATCACCACGGCGGGCGCGGCGCGAAGCGCCTCGAAGTCGGCCCTGACAACCGCGGTATCGGCTAACGCGCGGTCACGCGCCGAGATCAGACGGGTCGTCACCGCGACGCGTTCCGGCTCGCTCCCGAACCATCCGTGCCTGTTCAGCGACGCCACTACGTTCGCTAACGGCCGGTCCACGACGAGCGGCACCACCGGGCCCCAGGCATCACGGATGAAATCAAGTCCAAGACACAGCAGCGGATGCTTCACGCCGGGCCGGCACCCCGCGACGTGGGCAGCACGGCGATGCTCGTCGGCCCAACTGCGAAGTTTCGCTTTAAAAGAGCCGGCGTCCATTCGGAATTGCCCGGTGTGCTGGTTAAAAGCCCTGCGGAGCAAATGGCTGAGGCGCAATTCCTCCCAGGTTTCGTGCGTTGTGAAAGGAGTGAAGTCGAATTCACTGCCCATAAACACACCGATGTTGCGCAGCACGCCAGCGACCGCCGACGTGCCGCCCCGCCACGGGCCCAGCACAACAATAATCGGCTCAACCAATAGCATGGCCTCTCACACAGTTCCGGCTGGCCAAAAACGATACCTGGGTTAGCCCGCCGCCTCTCGGCGACGAACCCGGAGCCCGCTACCCGGCGCACCGGGGCCTACCGGGGCAAGGACTCCCGCCCGCTGGCCCAGCCCCGCTTGCGGGGCGCAATATGGCGGCCAACTGACAAGCGGCATGCGGTTTTGCCTGGAAGCTTTCGTTACCCGCGTCTTGGCCCGTGCCCCCAGTCGGACTCGAACCGACACTTGACGGATTTTAAGTCCGCTGCCTCTGCCGATTGGGCTATGGGGGCCCGGCGGCGAATGTAGCGCGCCGAACCCCTTCCGGGACACCCCCGTACCCCCCAGATATCGGCTCGCGCCCAAACGGGCGCCAGCGCGGCACGTCAGGTAAGGTGCGCGCGCCGCCACGCCTCGTTTTCGTTTTACCGCCCAGGGTTACGTAACCGTCCTATGTAGTTCGACAGGAGTTTGTTAAAAGTGCCCGCGTCGGCGTTAAAAACCCGTAAACGGCTGTCACCCTCGGCCGTTTGACCCCGGATTGTGGACGGGGCAGTCACTAGCCTTACGCCGATCACATCAAGCAGGGGCCCACACGCCAACGCATAGGGGCGGTCTGGCGTGTTGGGGTCGGCATGGTTCACCCACGAGGAGCTATAGATGCTAACAGTGCCTGAAGAGTTGGCCGCCGCGGCGGCGCAGCTGGGGGCGATCGTCAGTTCACTGAGCGCGCAGAACAGCGGTGCCGCGCCGGCGATCACCGCCGTCGCTCCGGCAGCCGCCGACCCGGTATCGATGCAGCAGGCGGCGATCTTCTCGGCGTACGGCGCTCAATACGAGCAGATCGCCGCGCAAGCTCAGGCCATTCAAGAGCAGTACGCGAACACGCTGGCGCAAAGCTCCAACACCTATGCGTCCACCGAGGCCGCCAACGCGAGCAAGGCCGCTTCCGACCCGTCGGGCTTGACCAGCCTCTACAACTTCCTCAACACCGGCATCCTGTCGCAAGGCGTCACCACGATACCGATGGATGAGATGGGGAACTGGGCCTCAGCCTACTCGGACGTCATCGGGATGGGCGGCGGTGGCTTGCTTTCCGCCATATCGGCTCCGGCTGAGGCCGGCGAAGACCTTGCCGGGCTTGCCGGCGCAACCGAGCTCGCGGGCACGACGGCGCCGGCGGTCGGCCCTGGCCTGGCCGGCATCGGGGCGATGCCGGTGACCGCGGGCCTGGGGCAGGCGACCTTGGTCGGCAAGTTGTCGGTGCCGCCGAGTTGGGCCGGAACCGCCGCCACAGTGTCCGGCACCACCCCGATGGGGCTGCAGACCGCGGACTGGACCGTCGCGGCGCCGCAAGCCGGGCCGGGAACGATCGTGCCCGGCATGCCCGGAATGGCCTCGGCCACGCGCGGCTCGGCCGGCTTCGGCACGCCGCGCTACGGCGTCAAGCCCGTCGTCATGCCCAAACCGGCGACCGTCTAGAGGGGCGGCCCCGGCACGCTCACGCGTACTTGAAAGCAGCGAAATCCGGACAAACAAAAGGGACGGCATACAGAAATGGTTTTCGATTGGGCAGCCATACCCCCCGAGATCACCTCGACGCTCATGTACACCGGTGCGGGCGCGGGACCGCTCATGGCCGCCGCGACGGCGTACCACAACCTGGCCGCCGAGCTGAGCAGCGCGGCGGCTCAGTGGCAGTCGATCCTGGCGACGCTGACCACCGAGCAGTGGACGGGCGCCGGGTCGACGGCGGCGGCGGCCGCGGGCGAGTCTATCGTGTCCTGGCAAACCACCACGGCGGCGGCGCTGGAGCAGGCGGGCGCCCAGGCCACCGCCTCGGCGGCCGCTTATGAGGCGGCGTTCGCGGCGATCGTGCCGCCGCCGCTGATCGCCGAAAACAGGGCTCGGCTGGCAGCGCTGGTCGCGACGAACGTCCTGGGCGTCAACACGCCGGCGATCATGGCCACCGAGGCCCAGTACGCCGAGATGTGGGTGCAAGACGCCACCACCATGTACACCTACCAGGCCGCCTCGACGGCCGCCGGGATCCTGCAGCCGCTATCGCCGGAGACGCCGGCCACCAACCCGGCCGCCGGGGCCCTGCAAAACGCCGCCACCACCCAGGCAGCGACGTCCCCAGCCACCCAGCAGTTAAGTTCCGGTCTGACTAACGCGTCGACCGCGGCGACGGCGGCTGCCAGCGACCCCCCCAGCGGCCCGACGCTCATTGATTGGTCAAATGTCCCGGTCGTCCAAAACGCCATTTACAACGTCGGTGTCACCGCGGCCTGGAATGTCGCCATGATGACAGCGACCTTTCCGGTCCTTGGGCACTTCGTTGCCAACGCTCCGCTCGGCTTCACCGTCGGTGATGTCACCCCCCTCGGCGCGGGCTTGGGTTTGGGCGGTGCAACACTTGCGGGGTCAGCCCAGTCGGGCTTCGGCGGTGCGGTGACGGCAGGTCTGGGCGAGGCGTCCTCGGTCGGCGGTCTCTCGGTGCCGGCCAGCTGGTCTGCGGCGACCCCGGCGACGCTGGCGTCGTCGACCGCCCCGCTGGAGGGCTCGGGGTGGACCGCCGCCACCGCCGCCGAGGAAGCCGGTCCGGTTACGGCGATGCCCGGGATGCCGGGGATGGCGGCGGCCGCCAAGGGCGCCGGCGCCGGATTCGGCGGTCCGCGCTACGGGTTCAAGCCCACCGTGATGCCCAAACCGATGGGTGTCGGATGACGAGACGAAGGGGGAACATTGCGACGCGGTTGAAACCAGCCGGTTAACGGCACGCCCGATGGTGGTTTACACGGCAACGGTGCCTTCATTAGAGTCATTATTCCGAGTTAAGGAGAGACAAAAATGCCGACGCGTTTTATGACCGATCCGCATCAGATGCGGGCGATGGCGGGCCGTTTTGATGTGCACGCCCAGACGGTGGAGGACGAGGCCCGCAGGATGTGGGCGTCTAGCCAAAACATCGCCGGGGCGGGCTGGAGCGGGGCCGCGCAGGCCACCTCCTATGACACCATGGCCCAGATGCATCAGGCGTTTCGCAACATCGTGAACATGTTGCACGGGGTGCGTGACGGGCTGATCCGTGACGCCAACAACTATGAGGCCCAAGAGCAGGCCTCCCAGCACCTGCTGAGCAGCTAGCGGAGCCAAGACCTCTACACGACTTTCAGGAGAACACCATGACGATTAACTACCAGTTCGGGGATGTGGACGCCCACGGGGCCACGATTCGCGCCCAGGCGATGGCGCTGGAGGCCGAGCATCAGGCCATTGTTCGTGATGTGCTGGCCGCCGGGGACTTTTGGGGTGGCGCCGGATCTACAGCGTGCCAGCAGTTCATCACCGAGTTGGGCCGCAACTTTCAGGTGATCTACGAGCAGGCCAACGCCCATGGCGCCAAGGTGCAAACCGCCGGCGCCAACATGGCCGACACCGACGCCGCCGTCGGCTCCAGCTGGGCCTGACCCCGATTCCCCCGCTCCTCGCCGGGCCCAACCCTCAGACAGGGCCGCACACCACCGCGGTGTGCGGCCCTGTCGCATACCCACGACTGCCCTCTCGGGACGACACCCGAACGCCGGACCGCCGACACTGCTCGGGGATTGACCCCAGGCGATCCGGCCAGAGAACGCGGCGTCGCACCCCCACTCAAAGGCATCCGAGTCGGACACCGCGCGCCAGCCGCATGCTGTTGAAAGCGCCTGCTTAAAAACGGGTTTGACGAATAGGTGCGATCGGCTGCTCAGCGTCGGATACAAACCGGGCACCCCGGCCTTCCCTAAGACCCGCAACGAATCCATCCTAAGACCCGCAACGAATCAGCCTTGGTGGTCGGCTCGATGAGCCACGCCAACACCAGGTGGCGAAAACCGCGTCGCCTCCAGCGGCGCTGTGGAACCCCGAGCGCCTCATAGTCCCCGGCGCAGCGCATCCCACAGCCGAGCGGACCGCGAAGATGTGATCGGCACCGGCCCGCGTCGGGTGCCCACATCCAAGTCCACCACTAATTAAATTCTCAAGACACACACGGAACCACGCCTAGTGCACCAATCCGCACGGCCACCAGAAAAACCGACCGATCGCAGCCTTACAGCGTCACGGAAACCATCACGGTGATAAAAGTCAGGCGTGAGCCCAATAGTCGACCCCTCGTGGGCTGGCGAACGTCCGTAAGGAGGATCGATGTCTTTTGTGACCACATTGCCCGAGGCGTTGACGTGCGCGGCGGCGCGGCTGCAAAGCCTCGGCTCCGCAATGGCCGTCGAAAACGCTGCCGCGGCAGCCCCGACCACCGGCGTAATTCCCGCAGCAGCGGATCCGGTGTCGGTGCTGCAGGCGCTTCAATTCGCAGCGTACGGCACCTGGTATCAGCACGTCAGCGCCCACGCCCAGGCGATCCAGGAGATGTTCGTGAACGCCTTGCGCACCAGCGCCGGCTCCTACGCCGATACCGAGGCCGCCAACACGGCCGCGACCGGTTCGCCTGTGGCGGGGTTCTCGGGACCCCTCGGCGGGTTGACCAGCTCCTCAACGTCCTCGGACCCCGGACTCATCAGCAACGTTGCCAATCTCCTGAACATTCAAGCCGGAAACTGGGGCTCCGCCGCCTCGGACTTGATCGGGATGTCCGGCGGCGGCCTTTTGACAGCTATCCCTGCCGAGACCGCCGAGGGCGCCGGTGCCGACATCGGCTTGGCGGCCAGTTTGGACGGATCGACCCTGGCCAACACGGTGGCGCCGGCCGGCTCGGGTCTCGGCGGCGCGCCGGTGCTGGCCGGTCGGGGTCAGGCGTCCTCGGTCGGCGGGCTGTCGGTGCCCCCCAGCTGGGCCGGGGAAGCCGTACCAGCGGCGAGCGCTGCCCCTGCGATGGTGACAGGCGCGGGCTGGACCGCCGCCGCCCCGGTGGGCGCGCCGGCGGCAACCGTGCCGGCCGGGATGCCGGCGGTGGCCACGGTTAGCAAAGCCACCGGCTTGGGGGCGCCGCGCTACGGCGTGAAGCCCACCGTGATGCCCAAACCCGAGGTCGTCTAGGGACCACGGTCGCGACCGGTTTACCGCAGGTTTAAAGCAACAAGATTCGTTACCAGGAATGGGATACAGCAATGTTTGATTTCGGAGCGCTTCCCCCGGAGATCAACTCCGGGCTCATGTACGCCGGCCCGGGGTCGGGGCCGATGATGGCCGCAGCGGCGGCCTGGCACAGCCTGGCCGCCGAGCTGGGCACCGCGGCGGCTGCCTATCAGTCTGTGATCTCGGAGCTGACCGGGCAGTGGCTGGGTCCGTCCTCGGTGTCGATGGCCGCCGCGGCCGAACCCTATATCGCGTGGATGCGCTACACCGCTGAGGCCGCTCAGCACGCCGCCGCTCAGGCCACGGCGTCCGCGGCCGCCTATGAGACGGCCTTTGCGATGACGGTGCCCCCACCGGTGATCGCGGCCAACCGCGCCCAACTGGCCGCACTAGTGGCCACCAACTTCCTGGGGCAAAACACCCCAGCGATCATGGCCACCGAGGCTCACTACGCCGAGATGTGGGCCCAAGACGCCACCGCGATGTACGGCTACGCCGCCTCCTCGGCGGCCGCCGCAACATTGCGCCCGTTGACCTCCCCGTTGCCGACCACCAATCCAGCCGGACCGGCCCTCCAAGCCGGTGCGCTCACCCATGCCGCCGCCTCGAAGACCGCCGCACAGGCCGAGCTGCCACAGCTGGTCTCGACCTTGCCCAGCGCAGTGGGAGGGCTCGCTAACCCGCTGAGTGCGGCGACCGGATCGTCGGATCCGGGAATCTTGAGCTCGATCAACAGCGTCCTCAGCAACACGTTCGTGACGAATACCATCAACTCGGTGGATGTCACCGCGGCGTGGAATGTCATGATGCTCCTCACGTCGATGCCGTTGCTGGGACACTTCCTCGCCAACGCCCCGGCAGGTGTCACCCTCGGTGACGTCACCCCCCTGGGCGCCGGCTTGGGTGGTGGAACGGTGCTGGCAAGTGCGGTTGGGCCGGGCACAGGTGAGGCACCGGTGCTAGCGGGTGTGGGCCAGGCATCCTCGGTCGGCGCGTTGTCGGTGCCGGCCGGCTGGTCGGCGGCCACCCCGGCATCGAGCGCCGAGCCGCTAACGGGTGTGGGCTGGGCGGCCGCCCCGGAAGGCGAGCCGGCGGCAACACTGCCGGCCGGCATCCCGGCGGTGGCCACAGCCACGCGGGGAGCCGCCGGATTCGGCGCTCCGCGCTACGGGGTCAAACCGACCGTGATGCCCCGCCCGGTGGGCGTGGGCTGACGGGAAGAAAGCCCGAACATGTCACGTATTCGAAACTAGCCGTTTAACGGCAAACCCTACGCTACCCCAACGGCTACATTGCCTCCCGGCACAGTCGATGATCTCGAGTTAAGGAGAGACAAAATGCCGACGCGTTTTATGACCGATCCGCATCAGATGCGGGCGATGGCGGGCCGTTTTGATGTGCACGCCCAAACGGTGGAGGACGAGGCCCGCAGGATGTGGGCGTCTAGCCAAAACATCGCCGGGGCGGGCTGGAGCGGGGCCGCGCAGGCCACCTCCTATGACACCATGGCCCAGATGCATCAGGCGTTTCGCAACATCGTGAACATGTTGCACGGGGTGCGTGACGGGCTGATCCGTGACGCCAACAACTATGAGGCCCAAGAGCAGGCCTCCCAGCACCTGCTGAGCAGCTAGCGGAGCCAAGACCTCTACACGACTTTCAGGAGAACACCATGACGATTAACTACCAGTTCGGGGATGTGGACGCCCACGGGGCCACGATTCGCGCCCAGGCGATGGCGCTGGAGGCCGAGCATCAGGCCATTGTTCGTGATGTGCTGGCCGCCGGGGACTTTTGGGGTGGCGCCGGATCTACAGCGTGCCAGCAGTTCATCACCGAGTTGGGCCGCAACTTTCAGGTGATCTACGAGCAGGCCAACGCCCATGGCGCCAAGGTGCAAACCGCCGGCGCCAACATGGCCGACACCGACGCCGCCGTCGGCTCCAGCTGGGCCTGACCCCGATCTCGCGATCGCGCGGGGCGGCGCCGCTGTCGGCGCCACGAGCCTGCCGAGTTACCCGGCCAGGGGTGAGCGCGGAATCACCGTGGGCCGAAATCCCATCCGGGGCGTCGCACCGTCGGCTTCGCGTCCGCCCGGCCAAGGCATCGTGAGCCCACCGGGCCTGCCGGCCACTACCGCCGATGTGGCGTTAAGGCCAGTACCCGGCAGCGGCACGGCACCGACCGGCACCGTCGTTTCTGCGGCGGGTCCGTCGGTCCAGCTCTGGGGTATGGATAACGCGCCCAGCGGTAGCGCCTGACCCATACTCGCCGACGCCCCGCCGTTATCGAGGCCGCTCACGGTTACTAAGCCGGCCTCTGGACCAAGGTGTTCCACGAAGCTGAAGTCACCCAGCGGCCCTAAGCTGCCGCCCCCATCCGAGAGCGTCTGCGCGCCCGTCAAATCCAGGCCCGCGCCCATGAAATCCATGCCGAGCCCGCCGAGGTCTGCGGCAACGCCACCGGCATCGGCGCCCATACCCGATCCAACACCGGCTGCTACGCCGGCCGGTGAGCTCAGGAAGGACGACAACCCGGCCAGGCCAGGGGAAGCGGTGGTTCCCGCACCGGCGCCGTGGCCGGCGTCCCTGCCGGGGGCATTAGCCAGCGCCATCAGTGCGCTCGTTGGAGAAGAGGCCGGAGAGGATGCGGCTGAGGCTCCGTTGCCGACGGCCGCTTCCGACATTCCCGGCGCGACTGATGCCGACTGCAACGGCTGCGCAAGCCCCCGCAGCGCCCGGGGCACCGCCGAGATCGACGACGTCATCGTCTGGGTGTGAATACCGGCCAAGGCGCCCGCCGCCCGGGTCACCGCGGCGGCCTGGGTCCCCAGTGCCCCGGGCGCGGTGGGGGGTATCGGTGGCGTGAACGGCGTCAGTGCGGTCGCCTGCGCCGAGGCTCCGGCATAGCCGTACATGGCGGCTGCGTCTTGAGCCCACATCTCGCCGTAGTCGGCTTCGGTGGCGGCGATCGCCGGCGTGTTCTGACCGAAGAAATTGGTGGCCACCAGCGCGGCCAGGTGGGCCCGGTTGGCCGCGACCATCGGCGGCGGCACCGTCATGGCAAATGCCGCGTGATAAGCGGCGGCCGCGGCCCTGGCCTGGGCGGCCACCTGCTCACACTGAGCCGCGGTGGCGGAGATCCAGTCCAGATACGGCGCAACGGCGGCCGCCATCGACACCGACGCCGGACCCAGCCAGCCATTGCTGGTCAGCCTCGAGATAACCGACTGGCACGAGGCTGCCACGGAGTACAGATCCCTCGCCAAACCATCCCAGGCGCCCGCCGCGGTCAACAGCGGAGCCGATCCCGCACCGGCATACATCCGAGCAGAGTTGATCTCCGGAGGCAAAGCCCCGAAATCCATTGCTTTTTCCAATCCTATCCAATCCTATCCAATTGTCCTATTGGTCTATTGGCTCCTATTGGCCGGTCGGGTTAGCCGGCGGCGACGGCGTTGGCGGCTTCGGTGGCCGCATAGGAGGCGGCACTGCCGGCCAAGGTGGTGACAAGCAGGTCGTGAACCGCGGTGGCCTGGGCGGCGACTTCTTGATACCTGCCGGCGTGCGTGGCGAATTGCGCCGCGGTCAGCACCGACACCTCGTCGGCGGCTGCGGGGATCACCCCGCCCGTAGGGGCGGCCGAGGCCGCGGTTGCGGCGGCTAGCTCCGCTTCGATGACCCGCAAGTCACTCGCCGCCGCCGACAGCATGTCCGGATATACGCTGACATACGATGTCACGAATGGCATTGTCTTTTCCTAACTTTCAATACAGGGCCAAAACACGCGGCTCCGCTTGGGGTCCCATCCGGGCACCCCGGCGGACGACGCGTCCAGTAAGTGGGTCCACTAGGCGAATCCAATAGGCGAACGACGATCTCGGTCGATCCGGATCGTGACGGTGGCCGAAAGCTGCTCGCAGCCAGCTGGTTAAGCAAATGTTTACTAATCGTTCAACCTTCCTTCAGCTAATCGCTATGCCCCACAGTATTTTTGAAATAGAACGCATATCAAGCGCACTCGCGTGACACATAGAAAACCCATAACTGACAACGTCGCCCGGCACCCATGACAGCGTAAACATTTGAGAATGCGGTGAACTTCGTTACAATCGGGTGTGCGCTCGGGAAGCGGGAGGAAATGACATCGGGGTATGCGCGTGATCAGCGGCCGCGCCAAGCCATCCTCGGGCAACTGCCCCGGATCCAGCGGGCCGACGGATCACCGATCCGGGTGTTGCTGGTCGACGACGAACCGGCCCTGACCAACCTCGTCACGATGGCGCTGCACTACGAGGGCTGGGTTGTCGACGTTGCCCATAATGGGCGGGAGGCGATCGCCAAATTCCACGACGTCGGCCCCGACGTGCTCGTCCTGGACATCATGCTTCCCGACGTCGACGGACTGCAGATTCTGCAGCAGGTCCGTGAAGCGGACGCTTACACGCCCAGCCTGTTTCTCACCGCACGGGATTCGGTGATGGACCGAGTCACCGGCCTGACCGCGGGGGCAGACGACTACATCACCAAGCCGTTCAGCCTGGAGGAATTGGTGGCCAGGCTGCGCGGGTTGCTGCGCCGCTCCACCCATCTGGCCCCACCGGCCGATGAGACTCTCCGCGTCGGCGACCTCATCCTGGACGCCGCCAGCCACGAAGTCTACCGCGACGGTACGCCGATCTCGCTGTCTGTAACCGAGTTCGAGTTGCTGAGATTCCTCATGCGCAATCCACGCCGGGCACTGCACCGCACCGAGATTCTCGACCGGGTGTGGAATTACGACTTCGCCGGCCGCACCAGCATCGTCGACCTGTACATCTCCTATCTTCGCAAGAAGATCGACGCGGGCCGAGAACCGATGATCCACACGGTGCGCGGAATCGGATACCTGCTGCGGCCGCCGGAATGACCCGCGCATCGACCGCCCGGCGCACCATCAATCGGTGGCGCCCACGCTCCTTGCGCCGCCAGTTGTTATTCGGAGTGCTGTCCGTTGTCAGTGTGGTATTGGCCGCCTTTGGCGTCATATCGGTACTTAGCTTGCAGCAGTACGTCACCGCGATGAACGACGCGGAAGTCTCCGAGTCGCTGGACGCGCTGAGCCACTCATACACCAGATACCGGGAAGGCCCACCGGTACACGCGGGCGAGGCGAGCCTCGAACGGGCAATGCTGGGGTTCACCGGTCAGAATGAGGGAAATGTCATCGCGGTACTGCATGGCGGCGTGGTGATCGGGTCGGCGGTCTTCGCCGAAGACGAGCCGCGGCCTCTCCCAGCCGATGTCGTGCGCGCCATCGAGGCGCAGTCGTGGAAGGATGAACCGCCACGCACCGAGGAATTAGGCAGCCTGGGCTCTTACCGCGTCGACAGTCGCTCCGCCGGCGGCGATCGGCTCGTCGTGGGGGTGTCGCTGAACCTCGCCAACCGCGAGGTATTGCGCAGAACGATAACCGCTGCAGTGCTTTTCGTGACCGCATTGCTGATCACAGCGGTACTCACGATATCTGTGGTTCGCTGCGCCCTGCGCCCGCTGCGCCGTGTTGCCGCCAAAGCCGCAGAGGTCGCCGGCATGCCACTCACCGGCGACGACCACCGGATCTCGGTGCGAGTGGAGCCGGGCGACACCGACCCCGACAACGAGGTCGGAATCCTCGGGCATACGTTGAACCGGTTGCTGGACAACGTCGATAGCGCGCTGGCGCATCGCGCCGAATCCGATCGGCGCATGCGGCAGTTCATCACCGACGCCAGCCATGAGCTGCGGACCCCGCTTGCGGCGATCCAGGGTTATGCGGAACTCACCCGCCAGGACAGCGCAGCGCTGCCACCAACCACTGAATACGCCCTCGCCCGCATCGAGTCGGAAGCACGCCGGATGGCGTCGCTGGTCAACGAGCTGCTGCTGCTCTCCCGCCTCGGCGAAGGCGATGACCTGCAGACCGAAGACGTCGACCTGACCGACCTCGTCATCGACGCGGTGAACGACGCCGCGGTGGCCGCACCCGCACACCGCTGGGTCAAGAATCTGCCGGACGCTCCGGTCTGGGTCCGCGGAGACCGGGCGCGTCTGCATCAGCTCGTCAGCAACCTGCTGACCAATGCCGGGGTGCATAATCCGCCCGGCGTGACGGTGACGACGGGCATCACCCGTTGCGAAGCCGGCGTGCCCTACGCCGAGTTGACGGTCGCCGATGACGGACCCGATATCGATCCTGCTCTCCTGCCGAACCTGTTCGAGCGGTTCGTGCGCACGCACCAGGCCCGCTCCAGCGGCTCGGGCAGCGGATTGGGTCTGGCCATCGTCGCCTCGATCGCCAGGGCGCACCACGGCTCGGTCAGCGCCGAGTCCGCGGACGGCCGGACCGTGTTTCGGGTGCGCCTTCCGATGATCGAGCGGCCCACCGAGAAATCGCAACGGACAGGTCGCGTGTGTCAGACGCCGCGCGCCGCGGCCTTGGCCCGCAGCCCTGGCTGCGGACCGTAAAGAAAGCGTCAACGGGGAAGCGGCGGCGCGCCGATCGGGCCTAGCGTCGTTTCAGTCCTCATCGCCGAGCACGAAGTTGCATCGTGGTGACATCGTGCCCGCATGCCGTCGATGATCTGGTTGGTTGTCGCGAACGGAGAGGCTAATGTCCGTGGTTGCCTGCACCGTGCCGATGGTGGGGGTCTTCGCCGCCCTGCTCTTTCCGGAGCGGTTTTAGGTGAGCAACCTATCCGCGGGGATCGCGTTTCTCGCGTCGCTGGTGGCGGCGCTGGCGGTGGCGCACGTGCCGCTGGGCGATTACATGTATCGCGTTTACACCTCGACGCGCGACTGGCGCGTCGAGCGGGTCATCTACCGCATCATCGGCGCCGACCCCAAAGCCCAGCAGACGTGGGACGGTTACTCCCGCAGCGTGCTGGCGTTCTCGGCGGTCAGCATCCTCTTCTTGTTCTTCTTGCAGCTGGCGCAGGGCAAGCTGCCGCTGCACCTGCATGATCCGGCGACGCCGATGACGCCCGCGCTGGCCTGGAACACCGCGGTCAGCTTTGTCACCAACACCAGCTGGCAGGCGTATTCGGGCGAGTCAACGCAGGGCCACCTGGTGCAGATGGCCGGCATCGCCGTCCAGATGTTCCTTTCCGCCGCGGTGGGCATGGCCGTCGCGGTCGCCCTGGTTCGCGGCTTCGCGCGGACGAAGACCGTTGAGCTGGGCAACTTCTGGGTGGATCTGGTGCGCGGCACGCTGCGCATCCTGCTGCCGATCGCATTCATCGGCGCGCTCGTGCTGCTCGCCGGCGGGGTGATCGAGAACTTCCACCTCAACGACCAGGTGGTGAGCACGCTGGCCGGCCCGCGGCAGACCATCACCGGAGGCCCGGTCGCCAGCTACGAGTCCATCAAAGTGCTCAGCAGTGACGGAGGCGGCTTCTACAACGCTCAATCCGCGCACCCGTTCGAGAATCCGAGCACCTGGACGAACTGGTTCGAGATCTTTCTGCTGATGGTGATCGCTTTCTCGTTGCCGCGTACCTTCGGCCGGATGGTGGGCAGCACAAAGCAGGGCTACGCGATTGCCGCGATCATGGCAACCCTGGCCGTCATCAGCATCAGCCTCATCGGGCTGTTTCAGCTGCAGCACCACGGCACCGTCCCCACCGCGGTGGGCGCGGCCATGGAAGGCGTCGAGCAGCGTTTCGGGGTCGCCAACTCCGCGGTGTTCGCCGACGCGGCCACGCTCACCTCCAGCGGCGCCGTCGACTCGATGCACGACTCCTACACCAGCCTGGGCGGCCTGGTGGAGCTGTTCAACATGCAGCTGGGCGAGGTGGCCCCGGGCGGGGTGGGCTCGGGCCTGTACGGCATGCTCGTCCTGGCGGTGATCTCGGTGTTTGTCGCCGGGCTGATGGTCGGGCGCACCCCGGAGTATCTCGGCAAAAAGATCAGAGCACGCGAAATGACGTTCGCGGCAAGCTATCTCCTCGCGACCGAGCTGCTGGTGCTGCTGGGCACCGCGGTTGCGATGGCGCTGCCGGGCGAGCGCGCCAGCATGCTCAACACCGGGCCGCACGGCCTCTCGGAGGTGTTGTACGCGTTCACCTCCGCGGCCAACACCAACGGCTCCGCTTTCTCGGGCCTGTCCGCGAACACGGTGTGGTACAACACCGCCCTTGGCCTGACGATGCTGATCGGCAGATTGCTGCCGATGATCCTGGTGCTGGCGCTGGCCGGCTCGCTGGCCCGTCAGGGCATCACGCCGCAGTCCCTCGGCACCCTGCCCACCCACCGCCCGCAGTTCGTCGGCCTGGTCACGGCCGTGGCGATCATCCTGGTCGCCCTCACCTTCCTGCCCATGCTGGCACTCGGGCCGCTCGCGGAAGGAATCCACTAAAAACGCCATGTTCCACCCGCGTCGGGCAGCGATGGTCCGAGCGGAGTCGGGCCTAGCGACCATCGCCTCGACTATCACCGCGCACCGCTGCCCGGTCACCACCGAATTCTTCGAAGGCCAAACGGTTTTCCTGGTCGCTTCCGGACGGTTGCCGAACGATCGAGTGGCGGACCTGAGAGCACCGGGTCAGACACATCCCCGGATCGAAAAGCGGCCGGCAGGCCGTAAAGAAAGCGTCAACAACCAAACGCCGCGCCCCGACCGCGCTGAACTTCATTTCAGCACCTCACCGTGGAGGGCTAAGCTGCATGACCGGTCGAGGGCCAACTTGCACGGTGCGCGTAGATGGTCGACGATCGTGCTGATCGGCCCGTGTCGCGAACGGAGAGGTTAATGTCCGTGGTTGCCTACACCCTGCTGACGGTGGGGGTCTTCGCCCTGCTGGGCTGGGCGCAGAGGCTGGTCGAGCGACTGTGAGCTACGACAACCTCATCGGCTTGGTGCTCAGTGTGCTCTTGGCGGTCTACCTCGCAGCGGCCCTGCTCTTTCCGGAGCGGTTTTAGGTGAGCAACCTATCCGCGGGGATCGCGTTTCTCGCGTCGCTGGTGGCGGCGCTGGCGGTGGCGCACGTGCCGCTGGGCGATTACATGTATCGCGTTTACACCTCGACGCGCGACTGGCGCGTCGAGCGGGTCATCTACCGCATCATCGGCGCCGACCCCAAAGCCCAGCAGACGTGGGACGGTTACTCCCGCAGCGTGCTGGCGTTCTCGGCGGTCAGCATCCTCTTCTTGTTCTTCTTGCAGCTGGCGCAGGGCAAGCTGCCGCTGCACCTGCATGATCCGGCGACGCCGATGACGCCCGCGCTGGCCTGGAACACCGCGGTCAGCTTTGTCACCAACACCAACTGGCAGGCGTATTCGGGCGAGTCAACGCAGGGCCACCTGGTGCAGATGGCCGGTTTGGCGGTGCAGAACTTCGTCTCGGCCGCGGTGGGCATGGCCGTCGCGGTCGCCCTGGTTCGCGGCTTCGCGCGGACGAAGACCGTTGAGCTGGGCAACTTCTGGGTGGATCTGGTGCGCGGCACGCTGCGCATCCTGCTGCCGATCGCATTCATCGGCGCGCTCGTGCTGCTCGCCGGCGGGGTGATCGAGAACTTCCACCTCAACGACCAGGTAGTGAGCACGCTGGCCGGCCCGCGGCAGACCATCACCGGAGGCCCGGTCGCCAGCCAGGAAGCCATCAAGGAGCTGGGCACCAACGGGGGTGGCTTTTACAACGCCAATTCCTCGCACCCGTTCGAGAATCCGAGCACCTGGACGAACTGGGTCGAGATCTTTCTGCTGATGGTGATCGCTTTCTCGTTGCCGCGTACCTTCGGCCGGATGGTGGGCAGCACAAAGCAGGGCTACGCGATTGCCGCGATCATGGCAACCCTGGCCGTCATCAGCATCAGCCTCATCGGGCTGTTTCAGCTGCAGCACCACGGCACCGTCCCCACCGCGGTGGGCGCGGCCATGGAAGGCGTCGAGCAGCGTTTCGGGGTCGCCAACTCCGCGGTGTTCGCCGACGCGACCACCCTCTCGTCTACCGGCGCGATCGACTCCCAGCACGACTCCTACACCAGCCTGGGCGGCCTGATGGAGCTGTTCAACATGCAGCTGAGCGAGGTGGCCCCGGGCGGGGTGGGCTCGGGCCTGTACGGCATGCTCGTCCTGGCGGTGATCTCGGTGTTTGTCGCCGGGCTGATGGTCGGGCGCACCCCGGAGTATCTGGGCAAAAAGATCAGAGCACGCGAAATGACGTTCGCGGCAAGCTATTTCCTCGCGACCGAGCTGCTGGTGCTGCTGGGCACCGCGGTTGCGATGGCGCTGTCGGGCGAGCGCGCCAGCATGCTCAACACCGGGCCGCACGGCCTGTCGGAGGTGTTGTACGCGTTCACCTCCGCGGCCAACAATAACGGCTCCGCTTTCTCGGGCCTGTCCGCGAACACGGTGTGGTACAACACCGCCCTTGGCCTGACGATGCTGATCGGCAGATTTCTGCCGATGATCCTGGTGCTGGCGCTGGCCGGCTCGCTGGCCCGTCAGGGCATCACGCCGCAGTCCCTCGGCACCCTGCCCACCCACCGCCCGCAGTTCGTCGGCCTGGTCACGGCCGTGGCGATCATCCTGGTCGCCCTCACCTTCCTGCCCATGCTGGCGCTCGGGCCGCTCGCGGAAGGAATTCACTAGACATGCTAACTTCCAGGGCCGATTCGGCTGGTCCAGTGCCCGCCGCCCACTTACCGAGCGGACGGGTTCAGGGTGGGCTGCTCGACCCGAAGATGCTGCTGAAGTCGACGCCCGACGCGCTGCGAAAGCTCGACCCGCGCACCTTGTGGCGCAACCCGGTGATGTTTATCGTCGAGATCGGCGCCGCGTGGTCGACCATCCTGGCGATCCGTGCCTCGTCGTGGTTCAGCTGGCTCGTCGTGTTCTGGCTGTGGTTGACGGTGGTTTTCGCCAACCTGGCCGAGGCGGTCGCCGAAGGGCGCGGCAAAGCGCAGGCCGCCACCCTGCGCAAGTCCAAGGCCGATACCATCGCGCACCGCTTACGGGATTGGTCACCCGGCACCGAGGGCATCCGAGAGGATGTCCGCGCGCCGGAGCTGAGGCAAGGCGACATCGTCGTCGTGGAAGCCGGCGAAATCATTCCCGGCGACGGGGAGGTCGTGGAAGGCATTGCGTCGGTGAATGAATCGGCCATCACCGGCGAATCGGCGCCGGTGATCCGGGAATCCGGGGGCGACCGCTCGGGGGTGACCGGTGGCACGACCGTGCTTTCCGACCGCATCGTGGTCAAGATCACCCAGAAGCCCGGCCAGAGCTTCATCGACCGGATGATCGCGCTGGTCGAGGGGGCCAACCGGCAAAAGACTCCCAACGAGATCGCGCTGAACATCCTGCTCGCGGCGCTGACCATCATCTTCTTGTTCGCGGTGGCCACACTGCAGCCGCTGGCGATCTACTCCAAGATGAATAACCCCGGTGTCCCGAACACCGCGGCCCTCAACAACAACGGCGTCACCGGTGTCGTCCTCGTGGCGCTGCTGGTGTGCCTTATTCCCACCACCATCGGCGCGCTGCTGTCGGCGATCGGCATCGCCGGCATGGACCGGCTGGTGCAGCGCAACGTGCTGGCCATGTCCGGCCGCGCGGTGGAGGCGGCCGGTGACGTCAACACGTTGCTGCTCGACAAAACCGGGACCATCACGCTGGGCAGTCGGCAGGCGTCGGACTTCATTCCGCTCGGCGGCATCACCCCCGAGCAATTCGCCGATGCCGCGCAGCTGTCCAGCCTCGCCGACGAAACCCCGGAGGGCCGCTCGATCGTCGTCTACGCCAAGCAGGCCTACGGGCTGCGGGAGCGCACACCCGGCGAGCTCACCAACGCGTCATGGGTCGAATTCACTGCGGCGACGCGGATGTCGGGCGTCGACATCGATGGGCGGCAGTTACGTAAGGGGGCGGCCAGCTCTGTCACCGACTGGATCCGCCGTCAGGGCGGCAGCCCTCCGACCATACTCGGCGAGATCGTCGACGGCATTGCCGCGGCAGGCGGGACCCCGCTGGTGGTGGGTGAGGTCCGCCACGATGCTGGTGCCGGTCGGGCCGGCAAGAAAGCCGAAGTTCTCGGCGTCATCCACCTCAAAGACGTGGTGAAGCATGGCATGCGTCAGCGCTTCGACGAGATGCGCAGGATGGGCATCCGCACGGTGATGATCACCGGCGACAATCCGCTGACCGCCAAGACGATCGCCGACGAGGCCGGGGTCGACGACTTCCTCGCCGAGGCCACCCCCGAGGACAAGATGGTGCTGATCAAGCGCGAGCAGGAGGGCGGTCGTCTGGTCGCGATGACCGGCGACGGCACCAACGACGCGCCCGCGCTGGCCCAGGCCGATGTCGGGGTGGCCATGAACACCGGAACGAGCGCGGCCAAAGAGGCCGGCAACATGGTGGACCTGGACTCAGACCCCACCAAGCTCATCGAGATCGTCGAAATCGGAAAACAGCTGCTGATCACCCGCGGCGCGTTGACCACGTTCTCGATTGCCAACGACATCGCGAAATACTTCGCGATCATCCCGGCGATGTTCGTCGCGATGTTCCCCGGTCTGGATGCGATCAACGTGATGCGGCTGCACAGTCCGCAGTCTGCGATCCTGTCAGCGGTGATCTTCAACGCGATCATCATCGTGTTGCTGATCCCGCTGGCGCTGCGCGGGGTGCGCTACACGCCGAGTAGCGCGGCAAAGCTGTTGAGTCGCAACCTCTACATCTACGGCATCGGCGGCATCATCGCCCCGTTCATCGGGATCAAATTGATCGACCTGGTTGTCCAACTTCTCCCCGGGATGAGCTGACGTGAGACTCGCCAACCTGATCCGCCTGCATTGGGCGGCGCTGCGCGCGCTGCTGGCGCTGACCGTGATCACCGGCATCGCCTACCCGCTGGCCGTTTGGGGGGTCGCGCAACTACCCGGACTGCGCCACAAGGCGGATGGCTCAATAGTCACAGTCTCCGGAAAGCCGGTCGGCAGCAAGCTGATCGGCCAGCTGTTCACCGACAAGGACGGCAACCCACTGCCGCAGTATTTCCAGAGCAGGCCGTCGGCGGCCGGGTCCGGCTACGATCCTCTTGCCTCCGGGGGCAGCAATCTCGGTCCGGAAAGCATCGTCGACACCCCAGCTGATCCGGCCAAGCTGGCCGCGGGCGCGGACCCGGCCACCGCGGGATTTAAACCCAGCCTGCTCACGCAGGTGTGCTCGCGCAGTGTCGCGATCGGCCGACTGGAGGGGGTCGATGGTTCGCGCCCGTTCTGCACCGGAAGCGGGGTTGGCGCGGTGTTGTCGGTGATCGGTCCCCGCGACTCAACCGGCAATGTGGTGCATCCAACCCGGGTGGTCAGCGTGAATGAGCCGTGCGCGAAGGCGGCGGGCGGACCGGATCAGGTGTTCCTGGCCAGCTACGAGGGCGTGCGGGTGGAGTGCGCTCGTTACGGTGAGGACTACTCGATCGGCCAGATCGTGCCGATCAGGGGTGCGGCGCCCGATCACCCGGCGGTGCCGGCGGACGCCGTGACGGCGAGCGGCAGCGGCCTGGACCCCGACATTTCGCCGGCTTATGCCGACCTTCAAGTGGCCCGGGTGGCCAGGGCGCGCGGGATCGGGCCCGAGCAGGTGCGCGCCGTGGTGCGCGATAACCAGCACGGTCGCCCGTTCGGCTTTTTCGGCGAGCCCGTGGTCAACGTGCTGATGCTCAACATCGAGCTGGACCGCAGATATCCGGTGAAGTCTTGACGTTTCCGGTGGAATGATGTGCGTGTGACCACCGATCGGCCCGTTGCGCCCCGTGTGACGGGCCTTGACGAGCAGATTGCGCCTGCAGCGACCGACCAGCACGAGCCGGTCACGCGCCGAGCGCAACCGCGCCGCCGCGGCGAGTTGCGCATCTACCTCGGCGCGGCGCCGGGTGTCGGCAAGACCTACGCCATGCTGGGTGAGGCGCACCGCCGGCTGGAGCGCGGCACCGACGTCGTCGCCGCGGTGGTGGAGACCCACGGCCGCAAGAAGGTGGCTGAACTCCTCGAAGGCATCGAGGTCATTCCGCCGCGCTACATCACCTACCGCGGGACCCGTTTTCCCGAAATGGACGTCGAGGCGGTGCTGCGGCGCCGGCCGGAGGTGGTGCTGGTTGACGAATACGCGCATACCAATGTTCCGGGCAGCAAAAACTCCAAGCGGTGGCAGGACGTCGAAGAACTGCTCGATGCCGGAATCACGGTGATTTCGACGGTCAACGTCCAGCATCTGGAGAGCCTCAACGACGTCGTGGCCCAGATCACCGGTATCGAGCAGCGGGAAACCGTGCCCGACGAAATGGTCCGCAAAGCAGACCAGATCGAGTTGGTCGACATCACACCGGAAGCGTTGCGGCGCAGGCTCGCCCACGGCAACGTCTACCCGCCGGAGCGGATCGACGCGGCGCTGTCCAACTACTTCCGTGCCGGCAACCTGACCGCGCTGCGGGAAATCGCGCTGCTGTGGCTGGCAGACCAGGTCGATGCCGCGCTGGCGAAATACCGTGCCGAGAAGAAGATCACCGACACCTGGGAAGCCCGTGAACGGGTGGTGGTCGCCGTGACCGGCGGGCCGGAATCGGAAACGTTGGTGCGCCGCGCCTCTCGGATCGCATCGAAGTCCAGCGCGCAGCTCATGGTGGTGCACGTCGTCCGCAGCGACGGGCTCTCGGGCCTCTCCGTACCCCAGATGGGCAAGGTGCGCGAGCTCGCCGCCAGCGTGGGCGCGACGGTGCACACCGTGGTCGGTGACGACGTGCCGAGCGCGCTGCTCGACTTCGCCCGCGAGACCAACGCCACCCAGCTAGTGCTCGGCACCTCCCGGCGATCACGGTGGGCGAGGATCTTCAGCGAGGGGATCGGCGAGGCCACTATCGAGCGTTCGGGGAAGATCGACGTGCACCTGGTCAGCCATGAGCAGGCCCACCGCGGGGTGCCGTTCTCGTCCTTCTCGCCGCGGGCTCGTAACGTTGTGTCTTGGCTGGCGGCCGTCATCGTGCCGTGGGCCGTCTTGGGGATCACGGCGGCCTGGCTGGACCGGGTGCTCGACGTAGGCGGTAAGACCGCCATCTTCTTTGCCGGGGTGATTGCCGTTGCGTTGTTCGGCGGCGTGGCGCCGGCCATCCTGTCGGGGCTGTTGTCCGGTGTGCTATTGGTCTACTTTCTGACCGCCCCCCGCTACAGCTTCGCGGTAGACAATCCCAGCCACCTCGTCACCATAGTGGTCCTGCTCGGGGTCGCGATGGGTATCGCCGTGCTGGTGGACACCGCGGCCAGTCGCGCCCGGGAAGCCAGGCGGGCGGCCCAGGAGGCCGAGTTGCTGGCGCTGTTCGCCGGGTCGGTGCTGCGCGGCGCCGACCTTGACACGCTGCTGGAGCGGGTCCGGGAGACCTACTCCCAGCGGGCGGTGAGCCTGGTGCGCAAGGTCGACGGTGAGTCGCAGGTGGTGGCCTGCGTTGGCAAGGAACCCTGTGTGGCGGTGGATTCCGCGGACACCGCGGTGGAAGCGGGCCAGGAGGGGTTCTGGATGCTGCTTTCTGGCCGGCCCCTGACCGGCCGCGACCGCAGGGTCCTGTCCACCGTCGCCACCCAGGCCGCAGGTCTGGTCAAACAGCGCGAGCTTGCCGAAGAGGCCGGCAAGGCCGAATCTCTCGCGCACTCCGATGAGCTGCGCCGCCTGGTGCTCTCGGCGCTCGGCCACGATCTGCGGACCCCCCTGGCCGCCGCCAAGGCGGCGGTATCCAGCCTGCGCGCCGAAGACGTCAGCTTTTCGCCCGAGGACACCGCCGAATTGCTAGCCACCATTGAAGAGTCGATCGACCGGCTGACCGCGCTGGTGGGCAACCTGCTGGACTCGTCCCGGCTGGCCGCGGGCGCGATCCGGCCGGAACTCGCCCCGGTGTATCTGGAGGAGGTCGTGCAACGCGCGCTTGTCGGCATCGGCAAGCGCACCGCGGTCTTCGGGCACGACAGCCTGGACCGGGTCAAGGTAGAGGTCGGCGGCACGGTAGCCATGGCCGACGCCGGCCTGCTGGAGCGGGTGCTGGCGAACCTCATCGACAACGCGCTGCGCTACGCGCCCGACAGCGTCGTGTGGGTCAAAGCGGGTCGAGCGGGCAAACGGGTGCTGATCACCGTCGTCGACGAGGGGCCGGGCGTCGCCAAGGGCGCCGCGGAGCGGATGTTCGAACCGTTTCAGCGGCTCGGCGACCGCGACAACACCACCGGCCTGGGCCTTGGGCTGTCGGTGGCAAAAGGGTTCGTCGAGGCAATGGGAGGCACCATCCAGGCGACCGACACGCCCGGCGGTGGGCTCACCGTCGAAGTGGACCTGGCCGCGCCTCCCCAGGATCTACGGCCATGACCCGCGCCAGCAACGACGCAGAGCGCGCCGCTGCGGGGGCGCGGCGGTCATGACCCGCGCTGGCGACGACGCAGAGCGGCGCGATGCGAAGGAACGGCGCCAATGACCCGTGTGCTGGTGATCGATGACGACCGGCAGCTCTTGCGCGCACTGCGCATCAACCTGTCGGTGCGCGGCTACGAAGTAGTCACCGCCGCAACCGGATCCGGCGGCCTGCGAGCCGCCGCCGAGCAGCACCCTGACGCGATAATCCTCGATCTCGGCCTGCCCGACATCTCCGGCATCGAGGTGCTCACCGGCCTGCGCGGCTGGATGACCGCCCCGGTGATCGTGCTGTCGGCACGCACCGACTCCGGGGACAAGGTGGAAGCGCTCGACGCTGGCGCGGACGATTACATGACAAAGCCGTTTGGCATGGACGAGCTGCTGGCACGGCTGCGGGCCGCGGTGCGACGGGCGACCGCGGCCGCCGGCCCAGACGATCCGGTGGTGGAAACCAGGTCGTTCACCGTTGACCTGTCGGCGAAAAAGGTGATCAAGAACGGCCAGGAGGTCCACCTGACGCCCACCGAGTGGGGAATGCTGGAGATGCTGGTACGCAATCGGGGCAAGCTGGTCGGGCGCGAGGAGCTGCTCAAAGAGGTGTGGGGGCCCAAGTACGCCAAGGAAACCCATTATCTGCGGGTCTACCTCGCGCAGTTGCGGCGCAAACTTGAGGACGACCCGTCACATCCGAGCCATCTGCTGACCGAGGCGGGTATGGGTTATCGCTTTCAGGCGTGATCGCTAGTGAGCGCTTTGACATCGAATGCGTTATCGGCGTACCACGATTCCCTCTGCCACCACGGAGCGAAGTGTCGGGAGCATTTCTGCGGTTAGCCCCACCGCGCCGTGGGGCGTGCGGGGTTGGGCTTGTCGACGGCGGACACGTGCACCGCGTGGATGCCCGGTTTTGTCGACAGCTGCTCCAGGAGGCTTTCGAGGTGAGCCTTGTCGGTGTGCCAGTGCTGCACCGACTCCGGTTTCTGCGACAGTTCCGCAAGGACACGTTTGAGTTTGTCCGGCGTTTTGCCGTCCTTGCCGCGCCCCGAGCTGGGGCCTTCTTCTCGGGCGCCGGCCCCGCTCACGGCGCGGGAAACGACACCACCGGTGGCGACACCGGTGGCGCCACCGGCCAGACTCGCCAGGGCCATCTGACCAAACAAGTTCCCCTGGCCTACCGCCGCGACCAGGGGAGCGGCAGCCGGGCCACCGCCCTGCAGCACGGTGGCGGCCAGCCGGACCGCCGGGGTGGCCGCAGCCCAGCTCGGCGGCACCGACAACGCCCCCGCCACGCCCGCGCGGCCCAGGCCCGCCGACACCGCCGGCCTGGCCCCACCCGGGCCCACTAGCGGCGGGTAAAGCGCTCCCGGCACCAGCGGGACGGGCAGCTGCCCGGTGGTGAAGCCCCGCGCGTCCAGCCCGAAACCCAAGGTGCTGCTCACCAAGGCATTTCTTGCCGGCAGGGAGGCTGGGGTCGTAAATTCATACGCCTGCAGGCCTACCACCAGCGGGAGGAGGCTACTCAGCAGAGTCTGCAACGAGGGTGGGTCCGCCCCGGCGGGCGCGGCCAGGCGTTGCAGCGACCAGGGCACCGCAGACATCAGCTGGGACATCGGCTGGGACAACATCGACCGCGCGCTCGCGCCGGCCGAGGTGCCGGCGGCCTGGGCGACCACGGCGGCGTGGCTGGCCACCCCACCCGGTGTGGTGATGGGCGGCGGCGAGGTGAACGGTGTCAGGTGGGTGGCGCTCGCCGAAGAAGCGGCGTAGCCATACATCGCGGCGGCGTCTTGCGCCCACATCTCCGCGTAGGCGGCCTCGGTGGCCGCGATCGCCGACGTGTTCTGCCCGAAAACGTTGGTCGCCACCAGCGACGCCAGCCGAGCGCGGTTGGCCGCGATCACCGCCGGGGGCACCGTGGCCGCGAACGCGGCTTCATAGGCGGCCACCGCCGCCCGGGCCTGGGTGGCGGCCTGCTCGGCCTGGGCGGCGGTGGTGCTCATCCACGCCACATATGGAGCCACCGCGGTCGCCATCGCCGCCGATGACGGGCCCCGCCAGCCGGTGGTCAGCCCCGCGATCACCGAGGAGTAGGAGGCCGCCGTCGAACGCAGCTGGCCGCCCAGCGCGTCCCAGCCCGCGGCGGCGGCCAGCATCGGCCCCGACCCCGGACCGGCATACATGCGAGCGGAGGTGACCTCCGGCGCCAACATCCCGAAATCCATCGCTGCAGCCCTTAGCCGGCTGCGACGGCGTTGGCGGCCTCGGTGGCCGCATACGACGCTGCGCTGGTGCCCAGAGCGTTCACAAACATCTCATGGATCGCCGCCGCCTGAGCGCTCACTGCCTGATACAGCTGGGCGTGCGCGGCGAACTGCGCCGCGGTCAGCGCCGAGACCTCATCGGCGGCCGCGGGAACCACCCCCGTTGTGGGGGCCGCCGCGGCCGCATTCTGGGCGCTCATCGCCGAGCCGATGCCCGCCAACTCGCCGGCCGCCGCCGCCAGCAATTCCGGCTGTGTCGTCACAAAAGACATGTTCTCCTCCTCCTTGCCTTGTCGGTGTAAACCAGCGCAGCCCACCGCTTTTAATGCCGGCAACATTGTTGCCGGCGGTCGGCGCCGCCGCGCGGTAGCGCGCAGTCGTTGTCCACCCCCTCTTCGATCACCACCACTTGATCACCGGTAAGTTGAGCGCCCACGCGGTAACTCCGCGCTGTCGATGCGCCACCACCGGGCAACGCCGCGGCGGCAGGCGGGCGCGACCCACCACTCGATACCGGCCCCCAACTCCGGGGCCCGCGACCCGGTGACCGCTCGGCTCGCCTCGGCGGCGCCGAATCCGGCCCCGCACGGGTCTTCGGGGCCAGGGTCGCAGACGACGCGCGCCGCAAGGTGGCTAATCCTCGGGGATCACGATGATGGTGGCGGTGGTGGCCCCGCCGGACACAGCGCCGCCGCCTGCGCCGATGAAGCGCGCCACGCTACCACCGCTACCGGCCATGGCCCGTCCCGCCAAACCCGACAGGGCCATATCGCTGACCAAGCTGCCCTGGCCATCGGCGGCAACCACCGCCGAAACGGCACCCAGGCCGCTGTGCGGCAGCGCGGCGGCGACGGGCCTGATCGCCGGGGCGGCGCTGGCCCAACCCTGGGGCACCGACAGGCTACCGACCACGCCGGCGCGGCCCATGCCCGCCGATACCGCCCCGCCCGCTGAGCCCACGAGAGGTGTCCCCGGACTAACCCCCCCGACCGCGAGTCCCGCCCTCCCGAGGGCGTCCGCGTAGGCCATTTGCATGTTGTAGTTGTTAAAGGGAGCGAGGAAGGTCTGAACGCCCGTGTCGTAATAGGCCCCGAACGGGCTATAGAGGTGCATTGGATTAAAGGCCCCGATGCTGTAACTTGCCAGCGTCAATAGCGTGGTGGGCGCCGGCGGATCAGCCGCCGCGGCGGAAGCCGGCCTGGCAAGGCTGTGCAGCGTCTGCGGTAGCGCGGACAACGCGTGCGAGACACTCGACACGGTGCTTTGCGCGGTGCCAGCCGACGTGGCGGCGGCTCGGCCCACGGTGGCGGCCTGGCCGGTCACCCCGCGGGGGTCGGTATTGTGCTGAGGCGGAACCCACGGGGTCAACGCCGACGCCTGCGCGGCGGAGCCCGCATAGCCATACATCGCGGCGGCGTCTTGGGCCCACATCTCGGCATACTGGGCCTCGGTGGCCGCGATCGCCGCGGTGTTTTGCCCGAAGAAGTTCGTTGCCACCAGCGTCATGAGCAGGCTGCGATTGGCCGCGATCAGCGGTGGGGGCACCGTTGCCGCCACCGCGGCTTCATACGCCGCCACCGCCGCCCTGGCCTGGGCAGCGGTCCGCTCAGCCTGAGTGGCGGTGGCGCTCATCCACGCCACATATGGCGCGGCCGCCGCCGCCATCAACGCCGACGACGGACCCCGCCACCCAGCGGCCAGCCCCGAGATCACCGACTCATAGGCCGCGGCCGCGGAGTACAACTCGGCGGCCAACCCATCCCAGGCCACCGCAGCGGCCAGCATCGGCCCGGACCCGGGACCGGCATACATGCGACCGGAATTGACCTCCGGCGGTAACATCGCGAAATCCATTGCTACACAGCTCCTTCGCTCGGCACAATGGTATCGGCGGCTCGGTGGTCATACCCGACTCCGCTCCGACGCCCAGGGTGATCACGAATATCTCTTGGACCACCGCTATCTCTTGGACTACCGCCGCCTGGGCGCTGACCACCTAATACGGCCGCCGGTGCGTATCGAATTGCGCTGCCGCCAGGTCCGATATCTCAGCAGCGGCCGCTGGAATCATCTCACTCCTGGGCACCGCCACATCGAATGTGCGGCGCTTGTCGCGGAACCGATCCCGAAATTGCCCGCCGCCGCTGCCATTCCGGCTGAATAGTCGGTAGCGCATGCGCATCCCTCCTCAACGACCCGTGGGCAATAACCTAGAACAACCACCCCCTTTGACCCTGATTTTTCAGCCGGGTAGGAGCAATCGCGTGTCGTGACACCGAAACTCCCTTCGTGCAAGGGAAAATCGTGATGTTCGAAGTCATGTCTTCCCGAGCAGAAGAGCACCTGTGTGGTGAATGCTACTGGTTTGTTCTTCGATGTCGATGATGCGGTGGCGGCGAGTCCGAAACACCCGTGCCCACCCGGCTGATCACTGTTGGGAGGACGCGGTGGCGGGGCGGCGTTGCGCTGATACTGGCGTGGCGGACGGCACGCCGGATCCGGCCGCCCGGGTGCCACGAGCGCTTGTAGGCCGAACCGCAGCGCAGCAGGCTGGCTCCGCAGATCACGGGAAAGCACACGCGCTTGTGGGGATGCTCTCCGAGAGCGGGGATTGCGAGCTGAAGTCGAAGCCGAGAACGATGAGCACCTGCCCGATCTGGAGGCGGCCACCAGGTCGAGGCGGGCGTGCGCGCCGTTGGGCGCGTAGCGGGCCACAGTGTATCGGGACGCGACCCACGACAACGGCCGACACCGGGGCCCCGGCCGGCACTGCCAAGCAAGCGCACCCAGGCCGAACGCCACCCGTGTCAACGGTGCCGCGTTCGCCGCAGTATTGCGACATCGCCACGGCACCAAATGAGGTATGAAGTTGCGTCCCACGAAACTGCAAGGACTGCGACGAGGTATCTGCATGTCAGCAGCGTCGCCGATACGCCGGCCCACCACGGCGTCGAACCCGGCCAACTGGCCCGCACGCCGACCACGACACCTCGATGACCGCCAAACCGGTCGCTCAACCGCCGCGTGGAGTCGGCCGGTAGCCGATCGGGTGTTGCCCCGCCGGACCCGGCCTGCCGGGGCCCACCCGAGGGGAGCGGCTCACCATTGACCCCGAGGCCACCGGAGTAGCGACCCACGGGTGGGGGCGGGCGGGGCAGCGCGTCCTCCCGGTCCGGGCAGGCCGTCGCTGGGAGGCGTGCGCGGGAAGACCGGGGTACCGGGGCCTGCGCGCCCGCAGCGGCGCGGCCAGCGACGGGCGGCGATGGGCAGCTCGCCGATCAGGCCCAGGCGCAACCCGCGCACCGGGCTCGGCGCTTGGGCCGCCCGTACAGGCGCCCTACCGCGGCCGAGGACCGGACAGCCGCCGAATCTGCAAAGGCAAAGGTTGCGCAGGAACGCCTTTCACCTTACCTGATTGGTCGCTAACGGCATTGACGGTGTTCTCCGCCGCGAGGAAGTGGTTTTGCTCAGCGCAAATGCGATAGGTGATGTTACTGTAGTCCTGCCTCGTCGCGTCGTTTTGGGCCTCCTCGGGGCGTTCCAGTGGCACAAATCGGGCCGGTGTCGGCTAGCCGCTTATGGTACGAATGGACAATAGCGTCAGTAGAAGTGGGTGTTCTATGCCGGAGGACATAAGGCCGTGGTGTAACGGTCAAGACACCGACATCGGTCCCGTCCGGATTGACTGGGACGTCAAACGATATTCGGCAGGTTGTCTGTGGAATAAGCGCTGGCCGGTACGTCGACTCGGCGTATCGGTGACCGCGCCGGCAAAGTGCGCACCCGCGCCGCTGACGTCTTGGACGATGCGACCACGATCCGGCTTTCCCGGGTAAGCGTCAATGAGCACGCACGGCCACATCATCGTCAGCGGTGACGACGCGCTGGCAAAAACGATCATCGAGGAGCTGGACAACGTCGGCGCAAGCATTGTTCGGCTCACCGACACCAACGCCGACACTAAAACCGACCTCGCCGAGGCCGGGATCGACCGAGCGGCGGCCATCGTCTGCGCCGGGGACGACGATGCGGCAAATCTCGAAATCGCTTTGCTGGCAAGGAAAGCCAACCCGGACGTTCGGGTGGTGGCACGGCTGGCCAACGACGTGCTGCGCACCGCGGTGGCCGCCGACAACGGCCCCGGCGCCATCCTCGATGTCGCCGAGCTCGCGGCGCCGGCGATCGTGGAGGCATGTCTGGCGCACACCGCGCACCCGTTCAAGGCGGCCGGCATCGATTTCGTTGTCTGGGCCGCAACAGCGCCACGTGACGCAACGCTACGCGAGATCTACGGCAACCTGGCCCCGGTGGCGGTCATTCGGGGCGATAACTCGCCCACTCCTGGCGAGGTGGTGGTCTGCCCGGGCCGGGATCTGCGGGCGCACGCCGGTGACTGGACGGTGATGGTCGGCACCGCCGACGAGCTGGCCGCCCGCGGCATCGAAGTCCCGCGGCCGACCGCGAGGCGCGCCCGCCGACCCCGGTTGCGACGAGTGCTCGACGCCGCGCGCGTCCTGCGCGACGAGCTCAACCCGGTGTTTTATCCCGTGATGGCCTCGGTGCTGATCCTGCTGATCGGCTCGACAATCCTGTTGCGCTTCGCCTACCGGCGCCCTCCGGGGATGACGTGGGTGGACGCGTTGTATTTCAGCACCGAGACGATCACCACGACCGGCTACGGCGACTACAGCTTCCTGCAGCAGCCCACCTGGCTGCGGCTGTACGCCGCGATGATGATGTTCGCCGGTGTGACCACCACCGCTTTGCTGGTCGCGTTCATCGCCGACCTTTTGCTCTCGCGCCGTTTCGTGCGGTCGGCCGGAAGCCGGCGCGCGCGTCACCTGCGCAACCACATCATCGTCGTCGGGCTGAGCCCGCTCGGCATGCGCGTCGTCACCGAGCTGACCACCGCCGGATACGACGTGGCGGTGATCGAGCGCGACGAGACCAACCGGTTCCTGGAGTCGGCGGCCGAGCTCGACGTGCCGGTGATCTTCGGGGACGCGACGCTGGACTCGACGCTGGAATTGGCCCGTGTGGACCGTGCCCGCGCGGTAGCGGTGCTGACCCGCGACGACATGATCAACATCGAGACCGGGATCGTGTTGCTCGAGATGCTGGTGCCCGGGGCGCTGCATAAGGTCGACCGCACCGACGTTCCGCTGGTGTTGCGCGTGTATGACCGCACCCTTGGCTTCGCGGTGGCGCAGCGGTTCGGCTTCGAAAATGTCCGCTCGACCGACGAGCTGGCCGCACCGTGGTTCATCGGCGCGGCGATGGGCCTGCAGGTGCTGGGGACGTTTTCGGTGGGGCAAAGCTCTTTTATGGTGGGCGCAATGCATGTGGCCGAGGGCAGCGAGCTCGACGGGCTGCGGATGTTCGAACTGTCGACCCAGACCCGAGTCATTGCGATCACCCGCCCGGATGCGCCGGTCAAGCTGCACCCGGGCCGCGAAGCGGTGCTGAGGGCCGGCGACACCGTCTACCTCGTCGGCCCGTATCGGGAGCTGCTGGCAACACTGCGCAAGGGCCAGCCCTCCGCGCAATCCCCCACCGCTGAGCAGCGCCAAGAACTCAGCGTCGGCAGCCAAGCAAAGACCGGGTGAACACCGCGCCGGACACGCCCGCCTAACCTGCCAAATCACCCGGCGGCGGCCGTGGAGAATACGGTGACGGATATCCGCCGACCTCGAGAAAAGATGATCGACGACACCACCGCCGTCAGGAATCCACCCGTTAGGAATCCGTATGAATTCGCGCGGATTCGGTCAACAACTCATAATGCCATTGCCCGGCGGGCAGGACAGTTTGGTACCCATGGCTATCGCAATCTAACCTCACGATCTAATCTCACGACTTAGATGATCACCAAAAGTCATTGACGGGAGGGAGGCTCATGTCTTACGTGACTATTCAGCCGGAAATGTTGGCCGCGGCAGCGGGTAACTTGCAAGGAATCGGCGCCACGATGAGTGCGGCAAATTCGGCGGCGGCGGCCCCGACGACCGGGGTAATTCCGGCAGCCGCCGATGAGGTCTCGGCACTGACCGCGGCGCAATTCGCCGCGCACGCGCAGATGTATCAGGCGGTCAGCGCTCAGGCGGCGGCCATTCATGAGATGTTCGTCACCGCCATGCAGACCAGCGCTGGCTCCTACGCGGCAACCGAGGCAGCCAACGCCATCGCTGCCACCTAAGGTAGTGTAGCGCAATGGATTTCGCGATGTTACCGCCGGAGATCAACTCCGGGCGCATGTATTCCGGGCCGGGCTCCGGGCCGATGCTGGCCGCCGCGGAGGCCTGGGATGGGCTGGCCGCCGAGTTGCGCTCGGCGGCCAGCTCGTATCAGACGGTGATCTCGGGACTGACCGCCGGGCCCTGGCAGGGCCCGTCGTCGGCGGCGATGGCGGCCGCGGCGGCCTCCTATGTGGCCTGGCTGAACACCACCGCCACGCAGGCCGAACAGACGGCCGCCCAGGCCAGGGCGGCGGCCGCCGCCTATCAGGAGGCGTTTACGTCAACAGTCCCGCCGCCGGTGATCGCGGCCAACCGCAGCCAGCTGGCACGGCTGACGGCAAAGAACCTGTTCGGGCAATACACCGCGGCGATCGCGGCCACCGAGGCGGCCTACGCCGAGATGTGGGCCCAAGACGCCGCGGCGATGTATAACTACGCCCGCTCCTCGGCCTCCGCGACAGCGCTGACCCCGTTTGCCCCACCCCGGCGCAACACCGACCCCGCCGCATCGGCCGATCAGGCCGCCGCGGTCAACCGGGCCGCCGCCACATCGGCCGGCAACGCGCAAAGCACCGTCTCGTCGGTCCAGCACGCTCTTTCCGCGGTACCCAACGCGCTGCAGGCTGCGGCCGCGCCGGCAGCCGCGGATCCCACCCCGGCGAGCCTGCTGAACATCCTGGACCTGCTCAGCGACCTGGTCACCATCTTTCTCGACATACCGGCCGACCTGGTTACCTTCTCGGTCGACATACCGGCCGGGGCGATCAGCGTCGTGTCGCTGCCCCTGGACGTCGTCGGCGCCGGGACCGGTTTGCACACGGACGAGATTGTCAGCGGCTGGGCGGGCGAAGAGCCCTGGCCGGGCACGGGTGAGGCGCCCCCCACCCCGTTCAAGGCGATCATCACTGGCCCGGTGGCGCCATCGGCGCCGGCGCCGGTGCCCTCGCTGTCGGCCGGTCTGGGCGAGGCGAACACGGTGGGGGCCTTGTCGGTGCCGCCGACCTGGCAGATCGCCACACCCGCGGTGCGCCCGGTCGCGGTGGCGTTGCCGGCGCTACCCGGCCTTAGCGCCATCCCCGTGGCGGCGGTTGAGGAGATCGTGGAAACCGGCTCGGGCAGCACGCTCGGCGAGATAGCGCTGGCGGGGATGGCCGGGAGAGCCGTCGCCGGGGCGGTCGGCGCCGGCGGCGGCAAGGATGCCGGCAAGGCGGCCACCGACCGACGGGTGGCCGCCCTCCCGGCAGGCTCCGGAATCGCAGGCGCCCCGGCGGCGGCCGACCCTGACGCCGACGCGGCCAAGCCGCGGACCGTGGTGACGGGAGTCGCGGCCGAACTGCGCGAATTCGCCAAGCTTCGCGACGAAGGCATTCTCACCGATGAGGAATACACCGAGCAGAAAAACCGCCTGCTGGGGCGCTGAACACGCGCCGCGCTGTGACATCGGCGCCGGTCTTGCGCAGGTAGGGGCACGCAGCAATGGATTTCGGAATCTATCCACCGGAGATCAACTCCGGCCGGATGTATACCGGTCCGGGATCGGGCCCGATGCTGGCCGCTGCGCAGGCCTGGGAAGCACTAGCCGACGAGCTGTACACGGCGGCGGGCTCGTATCGGTCGGTGGTGACGGCACTGATCTCCGGGACGTGGGCCGGACCGTCGTCGGCGGCGATGGCGGTTGCGGCCGAATCGTTTGTGACATGGCTCAGCGCCACCGCCGTACAGGCGGAAGAGACGGCAATCCAAGCCAAGGCCGCTGCCGCCGCCTACGAGGCGGCGTTTGCTTTGACGGTGCCGCCGCCGATGATCGCGGCCAATCGCAGCCTGCTGATGGCTCTGGTGGCGACCAACTTCTTTGGCCAGAACACGCCGGCGATAGCGGCCACCGAGGCGCAATACGCCGAGATGTGGGCCCAAGACGCCGCGGCAATGGCCGGCTACGCGAGCTCGTCGGCATTGGCGACCGTGCTGACACCGTTCAGCCCACCACGCCAAAACACCGCACCGGGCGGGTTGGCCGGTCAGGCCGCCGCGGTCGGCCACGCCGCCACTACCCCCGCGGGACATGTGCAGAGCACCGTCTCGGGTGTGTCCCAAGGGGTTTCGTTGGCGGATCCGCCAGCCCTGGCGACCCCGCTGGATGTGCTGAACACGTTAAGCAACCTGGTGACCGTCTTTCTGGACGCGCCAACCTATACGGCTATTCTTTCCGCCGGCGCGCCGATGGAAATCCTGGGCGGGATCGTGGACCTTCCGCCGGCCTATCTGGGTACGGTGGCCGGTCTGCATACCGATGACGACGTCAGTGGCTGGGCAGGAGTCGAGCCCTGGCCCGGGACAGCGCAGGTTCCCCCCGCCGAGTTCCGGGCGATCATCACCAACCCGGGTCCGCTCGCGACGTCACCACCAACGGTGTCAGCGAGTCTGGGCCAGGCCAACACCATCGGGACGTTGTCGGTGCCTCCGAGGTGGGCCGTCGAGGCGCCGGCGGTACGCCCCACCTCGATGACCCTGCCGATGTCGTCGGCCACCAGCATCACCCCTGCCGTTGCGGCGGCGGCCGCAGAGACGACGCAAGCCGAATTGGGCAGCCCGTTCACCTCGATGGGCCTGGCGGGCATGCTCGGGTCGGCCATGGCCGGCGGCGCGGGCACCGACGGCGGCAAAGTCGGCGCCGCAACACCCGAAAAACGGACGGCGGCCAGAATCGCCGAAGCCGCGACCGACAAGGCGACGGGCGATAAGCCAGCACCATCGCCCGTCAACCCAAGGATCGTGGTGACGGGAGTCGCGGCCCGGATACGGCAGCTGGCCGAGCTTCGCTCCGCGGGCATACTGACCGAAGAAGAATACGCCGAACACAAGAATCGCCTGCTCGGCCGCTGACTCTGCGACCCGATCAGGCGATGATCGACGCCGCGACGCCGTCCAGGATGTCGTGTTCGCTCACGATCAGCTCCCCGATGCCGGCGCGCTCGTGCAGCAGCCGCGCCAGCTCGTCGACGATGATCGCGCCTCCCCCGATCACGTCGGCCCGGCCCTCGTGCATCGGTCCCAGCGCGGCGCGCTGGCGTCGTGCCATGCCGATCACCTGTTCACAGGCCGTCAGCAGCTCATTGCGCCGCACACGTGAAAGGTGGATGGCCGCAGCGTCATACGTCGTCAGGCGCTGCGCCAGCGCCGAGAGCGTCGTCATTGTCCCGGCCACCCCCACCCAGGTCCGAGCCTCCTCGACCGGCACCACGCGCAGTGCCGCAGCAAGCTGCTCGCGCACCACCCGGCGGGCGGTCGCCACCTCGTCGGGTGCCGGCGGGTCGGCATGCAGGCAACGCTCCGTCAGCCGCACACAGCCGATGTCGACCGAAACACTGGCCCGCACCCCGTCGGGTCCGCCAAGCACGATCTCGGTGGAGCCGCCACCCACGTCGACGACCACGAAAGGTGCGCCGACGGGATCTAATTCGCTCACCGCTCCCCGGAAGGACAGCTCAGCCTCCTGGGCCCCGCTGATCGCCTCCGCCATCGCCCCGGGCATCACCGCACCCAGCACGCCGGCGGTCATCGCAAAGAAGGCATCCCGATTCGCGGCGTCACGAACGGCCGAGGTGGCCACCATCCGCACCCGCTGCACGGCATGCCTCGCACACAGCGCCGCGTAATCGGTGAGCGCGGCGCGGGCACGCTCCAGTGCCTCCGGGGCGAGCCGGCCGGTGGCGTCCACTCCCTGTCCCAGCCTCACGATGCGCATCTCGCGGTGCACATCGCGCAGGTGCCGGTTGACCGCCTCGGCGATCAGCAACCGGATCGAGTTGGTGCCGCAGTCGATCGCCGCGACGCGACTCATGCCCACCGCCCTGGCGCCAAGATCCCGATCCGCTCCAACCCGAGGTGCGCTTCGCTGGCCAGCAGCGCCAACGCCTCGTCACCGAGCGGATTCACCCCAGGGCCCTTGGCCAGCGAATGCGCGATCAGCGCATGCAGGCATTTGACCCGCTCGGGCATGCCACCGGCGGAGACTGCCGTTCCCAGCGGGTAGAGCGCATCACGCTCGGCCAGGTATGACTCGTGGGCCCGCCGGTAGGCGGCGGCCAGTACGGGATCCTGCCGCAGCCGCGTGGTCATCTCGCGCATCACACCCGAGCATTCCAGCCGGCTCACGGCGGCGGTCAGCACCGGATGGGTGAGGTAGTACAGCGTCGGAAACGGGGTGCCGTCAGGCAATTTCGGGGCCGTCTTTATCACGGCAGGCTCACCGTTGGGACAGCGGTAGGCGACCTCGAGCACTCCGCGGGGCTCGCGTCCGAGCTGACGCGCCACCGCCTCCAGGTCCGCAGGATCAACCACCGGGCGATAACGGACTCGGCGGGACAGCTGCAGGTGAGGGTAGCGGAGCTTGTGGGGCGGAAGCCGGTCCGTGCGGAGCGTCGGCGATGGTGTGCCACAGCGCCGTATACCAGGGGTCGTTGCTGACCGCAGGAGTCGATCCGGATCCCGGTTGCGTCGGGGCAGCTGCCGCGGCGGGAAGTTGCACCTGAAACGGGATGTCCCCGGGCTTCACGAACCCGAGGCGTTCACGGGCCTGCGCGGCAATGTAGGCGGGATCGGCCAGCTTGGCCTTCTGCTGCTCCAGGTCGGCGATCTGCCGCCGCAGCGCGGCCTCGGTCGCGGCTAACTGCGTCATCTCGGTGCGCTGCGCGAAATAGGTGCGGACTGGGCCCGTGATGGTCAGCGTCAAGACACAGGCAACCGCGGCCAGCACCGCGGCCCGGCGCGCGGTGAACCCCAGCCGTTGCTCAGACCGCTGCTCGGCCGATTCGGTGACCGACCGCTTGATGGGGTCGATGACGGGCGCTGCCTGGGCTCGCGGTGAGCCGCGGTTGCTCTTCGTCGGCGGCGTCCGCGGAGGCCCCCCAACCGAGTCAGCGGATCCACCCGGTCGCGGCGCAGGCGAGCGCCGCTTCAGGTTAGTCCGTTTCGCTTCGGGCATCCGGATTCACTGCCAGCCTATTTCGTTTCCTTCATCTCCGGAGCGTACCGGGGAAAGGCCAGATCGCCGGCGTAGCGGGCAGCGTCGCCGAGCGCTTCCTCGATGCGCAGCAACTGGTTGTATTTGGCCACGCGCTCGCTGCGCGCCGGTGCCCCGGTCTTGATCTGGCCGCCGCCCACAGCCACCGCTAAGTCCGCGATGGTGGTGTCTTCCGTCTCCCCGCTACGGTGGCTCATCACCGTGCGGTAGCCGCTGTGGTGCGCCAGCGCCACCGCATCGAGCGTCTCCGTCAACGTCCCGATCTGATTAACCTTGACCAGCACAGCGTTGGCCACCCCCTTTTCGATGCCGTCTTCGATCCGCTCGGGATTGGTGACGAAAATGTCGTCACCGACGACTTGCACCCGGTCGCCGAGGGATGTGGTCAGCGACACCCAACCATCCCAGTCATCCTCTGCGAGCGGGTCTTCAAGCGACACCAGCGGATAGGCGCTGAGCAGCCCGGCGTAGAAATCCGTCATCTGATCCGCGGTGAGCGTCTTGTTTTCGAAGCTGTACCCGGTACCGTCCGCATAGAACTCGCTGGCCGCCGCGTCCAGCGCCAAAGCCACGTCGGCGCCCGGGCGCAATCCTGCCTGCTCGATGGACCGGCAAATCAGGTCCAGCGCCGCCTTGGTACCGGCCACGTTCGGAGCGAAACCACCCTCGTCTCCCAGACCGGTGCCCAGTCCTTGCTTTTTAAGCACCGACTTAAGCGCGTGATAGACCTCGGCGCCCCACCGCAGCGCCTCGGAAAAGCTGGGCGCGCCGATCGGCGCCACCATGAACTCCTGGATGTCCACCCCGGTGTCGGCGTGCACGCCGCCGTTGAGGATGTTCATCATCGGCACCGGCAGAATGTGGGCGTTCGGGCCGCCGAGGTAGCGGAACAGCGGCAACCCTGCGGAATCCGCGGCCGCCTTGGCGACGGCCAGTGACACACCGAGGATCGCGTTGGCGCCCAACCGCGACTTGTCGGGAGTGCCGTCCAAGTCCACCAGCGCCTGGTCGACCAGCCGCTGATCATCGGCGTTAATCCCGATGACAGCCGGTGCGATCTCGTCAAGCACGGCCTGCACCGCCTTTTGCACGCCCTTGCCGCCGTAGCGCTCACCGCCGTCGCGCAACTCGACGGCCTCATGCTGCCCGGTCGATGCCCCCGACGGCACCGCTGCCCGCGCGAATGTCCCGTCGGTCAGAGCCACCTCGACCTCGACCGTCGGATTGCCGCGGGAATCGAGAATCTCGCGGGCGCCGACCTGCTCGATAATGGGCACTGCGTTCTCCTTGCGTCGTAACCGAGTTGCGTCTTAACCGCGGCTACGGACATCGCGGGCAGGATCTCGCGAAGACCGTCCGGCAGGGCACCGCAGCTGCCGATAGCCTAATGCCGCGCCCGCGGCGCACGTGCCCGCCCGGCGATGCGCGCCGCGACGGCGGCCCGAGGAGCCGGAGGCACGCTAACACGTTAAAGTGCGTGGCCCGCTGCATAAGCGGTGGCCCAGTCCCGCACGGCGCGCGCGTACGGGCCGGAATTGTTGTAGGCCCGAAGCGCGGTGATCCATCCCCGGGGTGTTGCAAGGTCCTTTCCGCGCCAACATAAGTACCCGGCAGCGGACAGCGCGGCGTCGTCGATGTTGTCCACGCTGGCAACTCCGTTGTTGTGGGCGTCGACCCCGTACAACCGCCAGGTCTCCGGAATGAACTGCATCGGCCCCATCGCCCGGTCCGCAGCCGAGTCACCGTCCATGCCGCCGTCGTCGCTGTCGACAATGCGCATGGTGCCGCCGCTGCCGTCGAGGCGCACCCCCCGAATCGGCGGACGCACATCACCGTTGGGCGCAATCGTCGCGTGGTGATAGGTGCCGTGGTGGCTTTCCACCTCCCCGATGCCGGCCAACGTCGTCCACGAGAGATGGCATTTCGGGTTTTCCACCTCGGCCACCCGCGCCGCATACCCGTAGGCCTCCAGCGCGATCACCGGGATTTTCAGCGCCGCGGCGCGCCGCACCGCCCAATCATGCAATTGATCGGCGGGCCGGCCTTTGACGTGCGTGTCAACCGGCGGCACCGGGTCCCCCGCCGGGGGCGGAACGCCCTCCGGGATGAAAGCGCTAAGCTGCCACGTGCAACTCGATGACAAGAGCACCGCCGTTGCCCCCAGGACAGCGACCGCCCGCAACCACCGCACCGGCGACACACCACTTCCTAAGCCGTCTTGGTCACCACCATCGTCGCACGCCGTTGGGACTACCCATCCCTTAGTCTGCGCCGCACCATGCAAATCGGCCATTGTCGGGACCATACCGGCCGACACGCGTGCTTTTGGGAAACGAAGCACACTTCCTGGGAGCGGATGTTCAACGGCATCGACAACCCATTCCTGCGGGATCACCGCTGTGATGAAAAACATCGAGGTGAGCGACCACCAGCACGGATCCCAGTATCGGGTGCCTCCCGCGCTTACTTGGTTGTTTACTTGGCTTACTTGGCGTCGACGGCGCCGTCCTGGTCGCCCTGGCCGCTCGCCGGCGCTTCCGGCACCGGCTCGACCGGCGTCGCTGCGCCCGCCACGGTAACCGATTGTCCCGAGACCGCCGGCGCGGACCCGTCCGCCGATCCCGCGGCGGCAGCGGGGTCATCCGGCCACCCGTCGGCCTCCCCGGTAAGCTCGTCAGCCCCCTCGTCAACCGTCTCCCCCACCGGCGGCGGCCAGTACGCCCGCCACTCGTCTTCGGTGATCACGCCCAGTGGCGCGACATCGAGCTCCTCGGCGACATCCTCACCACGGCGCGCTGCGGCGACGGCTTTCTCGGTGCTACGGACATCCTCCATGAAATCCAAAACTGCTGCCCGAAGGGCATTCTCGACGTCGACTTCGGCGGACACCGTGATCGAGGTGAGCGCTGCTGGGATGAGGTCGGCCGGCACCCCGGCTTTGCTCGCCCGCTGAAGGACCTTCTGCGCCAACGCTAGTGCGGGCTGACTGGTTGGAACACCGTCCATGATCGAGTTACGCGACTTTCGGGTATTTTCGACGGCCTTGGCCTCCTCCCATTGAGCCAACTGCTCGTCAAGCGAGATCGCCTCGCCGGCAAGCACGCCCGGCACTCGCTTGGTCAACTTCCGCACCAACGTGTCGGCGACGTCGTCGATGGAGAACGGGCGCTGCGGCGCCTCCTCGGCGATGCGAGCGTGGAAGAGCACCTGAAGCAAAACGTCGCCGAGTTCTTCGCGCAGCTCGTCGACGTCGCCGCGACGGACCGCGTCGAAGAGCTCGTAGGTCTCCTCCAGCAGGTACCGGCGCAACGAGTCGTGAGTCTGTTCGCTTTCCCACGGACCGGCAGTGCGCAACTTGTCCATCATCGCGACCGCGTCGACGAGCCGCTCGCCACGCTGCTGCTCCGGCGCCGCGATCAGCCGCTCCCCGGCGGCCAACCGCGCCACAACGGCCGGATGGTCCGGGTCAGATGACAACAACACCGGGGCGTCGTCACCGGAATGCACCGGTCGCGCCGAGGGTAGCGACCAGGGGACCGCGACGGGCATTTCCTCGGTGTATTGGACCTGCCCACCGAGAAACTCGACCGCTTCGACGGGCACCAGCGACGGTCGGCGCGGATCCACCAGGACCACGGTCATCGCGTTCGCCGCCTCCCACCGATCGCCGCCGGGTGGTTCGATCGCCCGGCTCCTCCTCGCCCCGCGTCACGGCCCGCATCATCGCCAGTTATCACGGGGTTCGTTATATCAATTTGCCGCTGCGGCGTCCCATCGAGTACCGATACCAGCTCGGCCACCATGTGCACCAGCTCAAGGTCGCGGATTCGCGGTGCCCCGGCACCGCCGCCCGCTCGTGGAATGGGAACGTGCACCGTCGCGGTGGTGGCGCTGTAGCGCGCGCCCGGATACCGTCGCGCCAGGCGCACCTGCGCGGAGTCCGGCAGCGTCAGCGGCGAGAGCCGCACCGTAGCAGCCGAGACCGCCGAGACCTCGGTGATGCCGCGATCACGGCACAGCAGCCGCAGCCGCGCCACCGCCACCAGCCGCCGGGCCGGGTCGGGCAGCGCCCCGTACCGGTCGGTCAGCTCCTCGACGACGGCGTCAATAGCGGCGTCGTCCGACGCGGCGGCCAGTCTGCGGTAGCCCTCCAAGCGCAGCCGGTCGCTGGCGATGTAGTCCGGCGGCAGGTGGGCGTCCACCGGCAGATCGATGCGGATGTCCTTGGGTTCCGCGGCCGACGTGACGGTGTGCCCGTCGACGGCGGCGCGGTATGCCTCGACGGCCTCGCCCACCAGCCGCACATATAGGTCGAACCCGACACCGGCCACGTGCCCGGACTGCTCGACACCGAGCACGTTACCGGCGCCGCGGATCTCGAGGTCTTTCAGCGCGACCGCCATGCCCGCGCCGAGTTCGTTGTTCTGCGCGATCGTCGCCAACCGGTCATAGGCCGTCTCGGTCAGCGGCGTGTCGGGTGGATAGAAGAAGTAGGCATAGCCGCGCTCGCGGCTACGCCCGACCCGCCCGCGCAACTGATGCAGTTGGGATAGCCCGAAGCTGTCGGCGCGCTCGACGATGAGGGTGTTGGCGTTGGTGATATCTAGGCCGGCTTCCACGACGGTCGTGCACACCAGGATGTCGTATTCGCGGTTCCAGAACCCTTGCACGGTGCGTTCCAGCAACTCCTCGGGCATCTGGCCGTGCGCGACCACCACCCGGGCCTCGGGCACCAGGGCCCGCACCCGCGCCGCGGCGTGGTCGATCGTGCTGACCCGGTTGTGGATGTAGAATGCCTGCCCGTCGCGCAGCAGCTCGCGTCGTAACGCGGCAGCGATCTGCTTGTCGTCGTGCGGCCCGACATAGGTCAGCACCGGGAAGCGGTCCTCGGGCGGGGTCAGGATCGTGGACATCTCGCGGATCCCGGCCAAGCTCATTTCCAGGGTGCGCGGAATCGGGGTGGCGCTCATGGTCAGCACGTCCACATGGGTGCGCAGGCTTTTGATGTGCTCCTTGTGTTCGACGCCGAACCGGTGCTCCTCGTCGACGATCACCAGCCCGAGGTCTTTCCAGCGCACCCCGGTCTGCAGCAAGCGATGGGTGCCGATCACGATATCCACGCTGCCGTCGGCCATCCCGTCGAGCACCACACGCGACTCGGCGGGGCCGGTGAACCGCGACAGCCCCTCGATCCGCACCGGAAATCCGGACATTCGCTCACGAAACGTCTGCAGGTGCTGGTCGCACAGCAGCGTGGTGGGCACCAGCACGGCGACCTGTTTGCCGTCTTGGACGGCCTTGAACGCCGCGCGCACCGCGATCTCGGTTTTGCCATAGCCGACGTCACCGCAGACCACCCGGTCCATCGGGATCGGCTTTTCCATATCGGCCTTGACCTCGCTGATCGCGGTGAGCTGGTCGGCGGTTTCGGTGAAGCCGAAGGCGTCTTCCATCTCGGCCTGCCACGGGGTGTCCGGGCTGAACGCGTGCCCGGGTGTGGCCTGCCGCTTGGCGTACAGCGAGACCAGCTCGCCGGCGATCTCGCGGACCGCGCGGCGCGCCTTGTTTTTGGTGTTGGCCCAGTCGCTGCCGCCCAGGCGGCTCAACGCCGGTGCCTGCCCGCCGACATACCGCGATAGCTGATGAAGCGAGTCCATCGGCACGTAAAGCTTGTCGGTCTGCTTGTCGGCCCCTCGGCGGCTCGACGCGTACTCCAGCACCACGTATTCGCGGCGGGCCCCGCCCACGGTGCGCTCGGTCATCTCCACGAACCGCCCGATCCCGTGCTGATCGTGCACCACCAGGTCCCCGGCGGTGAGCGCCAGCGGGTCGACGGTGTTGCGGCGTTTGGCGGCCAGCCGTTTTCCGTCCACGGCGGCCCCCCGATTGCCGGTCAGATCGGTCTCGGTGATGACGACGAGGTTGGCGCCGGGCACCACCACACCGTTGCGCAGCGGACCCTTGAGCACCCCGACGAGCCCGGGTTTTGGTGCCGCACCCGGCTCCAGAATGGTTGCGGGCGTGTCGGATTCGCCAAGCTGCTCGACCATCCGGTGCACTGTTCCGGCTCCGGGGGCGACGATCGCCGCATGCCCGCCGGCGGCCCCTCCGGTCAGCACGTGCGCGCGCAGTGCCGCGAAGATGGCCTCGATGTCACGCTGATGTCCGCGCGCCGACGGCGCGGCGCGGATATCCACTTCGAGAGCCGACTCGTCGGGCAGCTGGCTCAGGGTCCACCACGGATGACCCGAGCGCCGGGCCGCGGCCCGCACCGCGTCGAGTCCGACGAAGCCCGATCCGCCGAGCTGCTCGATGTCGATGGGCGCCGTATTACCTAGGCCGCCGCCGGCTGCGGCGGCCGACCAGGAAGCTTCGAGGAACTCCCTGCCGGTCTTGATCAGGTCGGCGGCCCGGGCACGGACCTTTTCCGGGTCGCACACCAGCACCGGGGTGCCGTCGGCCAGCTGGTCGGTCAGCAACACCTGCTCGCCGGGACAAAGCACCGGCAGCAGCGCCTCCATGCCGTCCACCGGGATGCCCTCGGCCAGCTTTGCCAGCATGTCGGTGACGCTGCCGAGGGCCGGGGTGTCACCTCGGGAATGGTCGCCGAGCAGTTTCGCGGCGCGCTCTCGGACCTCGCCGGACAGCAGCAACTCCCGGCACGGCATCGCGATCAGGGTGTCGACGCGCAGGTCGGGGATGGACCGCTGGTCGGCGACGGAGAACATGCGCATCTCGGTGACCTCGTCACCCCAGAACTCGACGCGCGCCGGATGCTCGGCGGTCGGCGGAAAGACGTCTAGAATTCCTCCGCGAACCGCGAACTCGCCGCGTTTGCCGACCATATCCACCCGGGTGTAGCCCAGGTCGCTCAGGCGGGCGATCACCCCCTCAAATCCGCCGTCGGCGGCGGTGTCGGTGCCCGCGCCGAGCGTAACCGGCTCAATCATGCCCAGCTGGGGCGCCATTGGCTGCAGCACCGAGCGCACCGGCGCCACCACCACCCGCAGCGGCGCACCCAGCCGGACTCCTGTGGGATCGGGGCCGGGGTGGGCCAGTCTGCGCAACACCGTCAGCCGGATGCCGGCGGTATCGACACCCGGCGAAAGCCGTTCGTGCGGCAGGGTTTCCCACGACGGGAACATCGCCACCGCATCCCCGAAAACGCCGCGCAGCTCGGTGGTCAGGTCCTCGGCTTCCCGGCCGGTCGCAGTAACCACCAACAGCGGGCCGTGGCGGGCCAGGGCACTGGCAACGAACAGCCGCGCAGCGGCCGGAGCGACCAGGCGCAGCTCGTCGGGCCGATCGGCCGCGCGCTGCATGAGCTCTTGGAATGTCGGCGCCCTCAGCGCCAGATCAACCAGCCCCGCGATCGGGGTGTCTGGGCAGGCCGGCCCCGGTGCGGTCATGATGCCGCCATTGTAAGGCGCTACCTGCCGCCCCGGCCGGGCCCGATGCCGGCAAAGACGCGTCGGGGCGGCTGCCCGTCGCGGCAGCCGTCGCCGCGGCCGCCCGGTCGTGGTCCGCCGCGGCGGGCGTCCCCGCGGCGGGCGTCCCGGTGGCGGGCGTCCCCGCGGCGGGCGTCTTCCCGCGCGACAGTTTGGCGGTTACTTAAGAGAAGTTTAAGATGTTCGGCGGTGACGAGTAGCGGTCAAGACGTGTGCCCATCGACTCGCCCGGCGGGTATGCCCGCCGGGCGCTCGACGAATTTCCCCGGGTGCGTGCTCGCCCACCGGCTCATCACCGATTCGAGACCCAACCGCTCCCCAATTGTGTACGCGAGGCTGCTGCGAAGTGCTCTCTAACGGGTGGAGCATCAAATCCCGGCCCTGGGGAAACCACCGGTGCCAGACAGGAGGTTGTGGTGAGCAAGTTCACCGAGACGATGTTCCGCAACGCTCGCGAGAGCACCAAGGGCATGGTGACCGGAGAGCCGCACAACCCAGTCCGGCACACCTGGGGTGAGGTGCATGAGCGCGCCCGCCGGGTGGCCGGCGGGCTGGCCGCTGCGGGTGTGGGGCACGGGGATGCGGTGGGCGTGCTGGCCGGCGCCCCGGTGGAGATCGCGCCGACCGCGCAGGGGCTCTGGATGCGCGGGGCCAGCCTGACCATGCTGCACCAGCCGACGCCACGCACCGACATGGCGGTCTGGGCGGAAGACACCACCACCGTTATCGACATGATCGAGGCCAAGGCGGTTGTCGTGTCCGATCCGTTCCTGCCGGCGGTGCGGCTGCTGGCGGACAAGGGCGTCAAGGTGCTCACCGTCAAGCAGCTGCTGGCATCCGAGCCGACAGACCCCGTCGACACCGACGAGGATGATCTGGCCCTGATGCAGCTGACCTCGGGCTCAACGGGGTCCCCGAAGGCGGTTCAGATCACCCACCGCAACGTGTCCGCCAACGCCGAAGCCATGTTCATCGGCGCCAAGTATGACGTCGAGACCGACGTGATGGTCAGTTGGCTGCCGTGCTTCCACGACATGGGAATGATCGGTTTCCTGACCGTGCCGATGTATTTCGGCGCCGAGCTGGTCAAGGTCACCCCGATGGACTTCATGCGCGACACTTTGTTGTGGGCGAAGCTGATCGACAAGTACCGGGGCACGATGACCGCTGCCCCCAACTTCGCCTACGCGCTATTCGCCAGACGACTGCGCAAGCAGGCCAAGCCGGGGCAGTTCGACCTGTCCACGTTGCGTTTCGCGCTTTCGGGTGCCGAGCCCGTCGACCCGGCCGATGTCGAGGATCTGATCGATGCGGGCCGGCCGTTCGGGCTGAAGCCCGAGGCGATCCTGCCGGCTTACGGCATGGCCGAGACGACGCTGGCGGTGTCGTTTTCGCCCTGCGGCGCGGGCTTGATCGTCGACGAAGTGGACGCCGACCTGTTGGGCGCGCTGCACCGCGCGGTGCCCGCCACCAAAGGCAACGTTCGCCGACTGGCCTCGCTGGGGCCGCCGCTCGACGGATTTGAGGTTCGGATTGTCGACGAGGACGGCACGGTGTTGCCGCCGCGCGGTGTCGGGGTAATCGAATTGCGTGGCGAGTCGCTCACCCCGGGCTACCTCACCATGGGCGGGTTCATGCCCGCGCAGGACGAGCACGGCTGGTATGACACCGGCGACCTGGGGTATCAGATGGAAAACGGCCACATCGTGGTATGTGGCCGGGTCAAAGACGTCATCATCATGGCGGGCCGCAACATCTACCCGACCGACATCGAGCGAGCCGCCGGCCGCGTCGAGGGGGTGCGGCCGGGTTGCGCCGTGGCGGTGCGACTCGACGCCGGGCATTCGCGGGAGAGTTTCGCGGTCGCGGTGGAGTCCAACAGCTGGCAAGATCCCGCCGAGGTCCGCCGCATCGAGCACCAAGTCGCCCACGAGGTGCTAGCCGAGGTCGACGTGCGGCCCCGCAACGTTGTGGTCCTGGGCCCCGGGACCATTCCGAAGACGCCGTCGGGCAAACTGCGGAGGTCTACCTCCGTCACCCTGGTCACCTAAAGCCCACCCTGGTCACCTCAAGCGTCCCAGCCCTGCCCGGAACGTTGCGGCGTGATCCGATTACCAAGCGTGCACAACGTTTTGGGCGGATTCCAGGCCCAACTCGATGAGCAGCTCGGTGGCGTCGGCGGCCCGCTCGCAGATGGCGGGAACCTGTGTCCGCTCGGCGGCGCTGAAGCTCTCCAATACGAACCTCGCCGGGTCTTTGCGTCCGGGCGGACGCCCGATCCCGATGCGGATGCGCTGAAAGTCCTTGGTGCCCAACGCAGTCACCACCGAGCGGAGCCCGTTGTGCCCGCCCTCGCCGCCGTCGAGTTTGAGCCGGATGCGCCCGAACGCAATGTCGAGATCGTCGTGGATGACGATGATATCGGTCGGCGGCACCGAATAGAATTGCGCCAATGGTGCCACCTGCCGGCCCGACTCGTTCATGTAGCAGCGCGGCTTGGCCAGCACCACCGAGTGCCCGGCTAGCCGACCGGTGACGACCTCGGCACCGGAACGCTTGTGTGCCTTGAACGCCGAACCGAGCCGTGCGGCGAGGATATCGGCGACCATGAACCCCAGGTTGTGCCGAGTCTGGGCGTAGTTTGGCCCTGGGTTGCCCAGGCCGACCACTAGCAGCGGCTCGGCCACGCCGGCGACCGTCTACTCGGATTTGGCTGCGCCGGGCCCGGCTTCCCCGGTCTCGCCGGGCGCCGGCCCGGCCTCGGGCCGCTCGCCGGCGCCCTCGACCGCGAGCTGCTCGGCGGTCGGGGCGTAACCGACATTAACGACCAGCAGGTCCGGATCGGAGACCAGCCTGGCGCCCGGTGGCAGCGGGATTTGCCCCGCGGTGAGCTGCGTACCGGGCTCGGCGCCCTCGACCGATACCGTCAGCCGTTCGGGGATGGACAGCGCCTCGGCCTCGATCTCGAGGCTGGTGGCCTCCTGGGTCACCAGGGTGCCGGCAGCGGCCTCGCCCTCGACATCGACCTCCACCTCGACGACCACCTTCTCGCCGCGCCGCACGATCTGCAGATCGGCGTGCTGGATGGTGCGCCGGATCGGGTGGATGTCTAGCGCCTTGGTCAACGCCAGCTGCTGCTTACCCTCGACGTCGAGGGTAAGCACCGCGTTGGTGCCCGAGTGGCGCAGCACGGCGGCGAACTCCAGCGCGGGCAACTCCAGGTGTTGGGGGGTCGCGCCGTGACCGTAGAGCACGGCGGGAATCTTGCCGTTGCGCCGCGCCCGCCTCGACGCCCCCTTGCCGGTCTCGGTCCGCACCGACGCGCTCAGCCGGTTGGCCGCCTTACCCGCCGATCCCGCAGATCCCGCAGATCCCGCCGATCCCGCAGATGTAGCCATAGTGTCTCTCCCGTGTTCATCCTGGCCCGGGGAGAATGGCGACAGCCGTAGGCCTACCGGTTCCCGTCGATAACGGTGCTTGGCGCTACCGCCGATCTCACCCTCGCCGTGACGCCCGCACAGGGTAGCGCATCAGCGGTTCACGGCGGAAATGTGGTGTCGATGACCCGCTACCCAGGCCCGACCGCGGCCCGGTGGTGCGCTACTTGGCGGCCACGTTGAAGCCGCGGATGATTTCCTCGACATCGGCGGCCTGAGCGAAAGCCTGATCGGCCAGGGTGGTGATGGACAGCTGAACCAGGTAGCGCTGCCTGGCGGGCGGCGAGCCGGTCGCGATGACGATCCGGCTCCAGGTGTGCAATCGCCTGCCGTCGAGGTCATAGCTGCCTTGGATCATCGCCGACGGAAAGCCGTGAAAGGCGGCCGTGGACGCGTCCAGCCGTCGGAAATTCTGGGACAGCTCGGCGTCGTCATAGCCGTGTTTGACCGCTTCGGCGGCATCGAAGTCGCCGCGCAGCCTGAACACCATCAGGATGGCCGTTGGAAGGTCGTCGCCTTTGGCGATGATCTCCGTCTGGGGCTTGATGCTCGGGTTGGTGCGGGCCTCCCAGCCCGGCGGCGTCGGAATCGACACCGTCAGGTCGGTCAACGTGCGGGGATCCACCTGTTCCCCGGATACCCCCACGCTTTGCAGGTACTGCGCAAACGGCACCGGCCTGGTGGTCGCCGTCGTGGCCGTCGTGGTACTGCTTGTCGTCCAGATCGACTGGTAGTCAGGTGTTTTCGGCCCACATGCGACCATCGTCAGCGCGAGTGCCGCGCCGGCGGCCGCGCTTAACTGGACGGCCCGTGTCCTTGGCGGGTGATCGGCGCGCTGCCGCGCGCCGCCGGACCGCGCGCCCCGCCGCCGCGCGGGACAGTCTCGGCCCGCACCGTCGCCACAGCGGATCACAGGATCTCGTGGACGCAGTCGACCGGGCGGGCCAGCCGGGTTCCCCTCGTTGTGATGACGAACGGCCGTTGGATGAGGATGGGGTGCCGGGTCATCGCGTCGAGTAACTCGTCATCGGTCGCCTCGGCCAGGTTCAGCTCCGCATACAGCGGCTCTCGCTTGCGCACCGCAGCGCGCACGTCGATACCGGCGTCACGGATCATCCGGGCCAGTTCATCGCGTGCCGGCGGCGTCTTCAGATACTCGATGATCTTTGGCTGTAATCCTTTGTCCTGCAACAATTTCAGAGTCTTACACGACGTACTGCATCTGGGATTGTGGTAGATGACGGTAGCGTTTGCCGTGGGTTGCATTTACGTTGGCTCCATTTATGCGTCTCCATCGAAAAGCCCAGTAACCGAACCATTTTCAAAGACAGCCCGAATAGTGCTGGCCAGCAGCGGCGCGATCGAGAGGACGGTGAGCTGCGGAAACCGCTTGTCCTCACCGATCGGTAGCGTGTTGGTGACAATCACCTCCCGGACGCCACATCCGGCGAGCAGCTTGGGGGCCGGGTCGGATAGCACGCCGTGAGTGGCGGCGACGATCACGTCACCGGCGCCGGCCTCGTGCAACAGCGGCACCGCACCGGCGACAGTGCCTCCGGTGTCGATCATGTCGTCGACCACGATGCAGGTCTTGCCACTGACTTCGCCGACCACGCGGTTGGACTTGACCTGGTTGGGCACCCGCGGATCGCGGGTTTTGTGAATGAACGCCAACGGCACGCCGCCCAGCGCGTCGGCCCATTTCTCGGCGACGCGCACCCGCCCGGAGTCGGGGGAAACGACGACCATGTCGTGGCCGGTGTAGTTGTCTTTGAGGTAGCCGGTGAGCAGGTTCTGGGCGCGCATGTGATCCACCGGGCCGTCGAAGAAGCCCTGGATCTGGTCGGTGTGCAAGTCGACCGTGACGATCCGGTCAGCGCCCGCGGTCTTGAGCAGATCGGCGACCAGTCGCGCCGAGATCGGTTCGCGACCGCGGTGCTTCTTGTCCTGCCGGGCATAGGGGTAGAACGGCAGGACCGCGGTCACCCGCTTGGCGCTGCCGCGCTTGAGCGCATCCAGCATGATCAGCTGTTCCATCAGCCACTTGTTCAGCGGGTAGGGATGCGATTGCAGCACGAACGCGTCGCAGCCGCGCACCGATTCGTGATAGCGCACGAAGATCTCGCCGTTGGCGAAATCGCGCGCGGTCTGCGCGGTGACGTGGACGTTGAGCTCCTTGGCGACCTGCTCGGCCAGCTCGGGGTGTGCGCGCCCCGCGAAGAGCATCAGGTTCTTGCGATTATCGGTCCAGTCGTGGCTCAACGCGCTGCTCCCGCCGTGTCGCACCGAGATGACCGCTTCATCGTACGTAGCCCAGTGTCGGTTTTGCGGTCGGACCGGCCGATAGCCGGCTCAGCGAGACCGATCCGGATCTTCCTCGCCCGGCGTCGGTAGCGTGGCCGCGCGCGCGTTTTCGGCGGCATCTCGGGCGGCCTTCGCCGCGGCGCTGCCCGGCCGTTTGCGCTGCACCCAGCCTTCGATGTTGCGCTGCGGACCGGCGGACACCGCCAGCGCACCGGGGGGAACGTCGCGGCGCACCACCGTGCCGGCGCCGGTGTAGGCGCCGTCGCCGACCGTCACCGGGGCCACGAACATGGTGTCCGACCCGGTGCGCACGTGGGAGCCGATAACGGTGCGCTGCTTGGATTCGCCGTCGTAGTTGACGAAGACGCTGGATGCGCCGATGTTGCTGTGGTCACCGATGTCGGCATCCCCGACGTAGGTCAGGTGCGGCACCTTGGTGCCGGTGCCGACGGTGCAGTTCTTGGTCTCGACGAACGCGCCCAGTTTGCCCTCCGCACCCAGCACCGTGCCCGGCCGCAGGTATGCGAACGGGCCGACTTGGGCCCGCTCGCCAATGACCGCCGAGATGGCGTGGGTGCGGATGACCGACGCCTCGGTTCCCACGACGACATCGGTCAAGGTGGTGTCCGGGCCCACGGTGCAGCGCTCGCCGATGCGGGTGCGGCCCAGCAATTGGGTGCCGGGCTGGATCACGGTGTCGCGCCCGATGCTCACGGCGACGTCGATCCACGTGGTCGCCGGGTCGACAACGGCGACACCGGCAAGCTGGTGGGCGGTCACTATGCGCCGATTAAGCTCGGCGCCCAGCTCGGCCAGCTGAACCCGGTTGTTGACGCCGGCCACCAGCGCGCTGTCGTCGACATGCCGGACTTGAACGGGCCGACCGTCTTGGCGCATGATCGCGATGACATCGGTGAGGTACAGCTCCTGCTGCGCATTGTCGGCGCGTAGCCGGCTTAGCGCCGACCGCAGCGCCGCGACGTCGAAGGCATACACCCCGGCGTTGACTTCGCGGATCTGCCGTTGCGAGGGCGACGCATCGACATCCTCGATGATCCCGATGACGCGCTGACCGGGGCCCCGCAGGATGCGGCCGTAACCGCTGGGATCGCTCAAGGTCGTCGTCAGCACGGTCACCGCGGCGTGCTGGGCGGCGTGCGCGGCGATCAGGTCGGCCAGCGTGTCGGCGTCTAGCAGCGGAATATCGGCCGCCGTGACGACGACGATGCCGTCATAGTCGTCCGGCAGGGCCGATACCCCGCATCGCGCGGCGTGCCCGGTGCCGAGGGGTTGCTCCTGCAGTGCCACGTCGATGGTGCGCCCGAGCGTGCGGGCCAAGTCGGCGACGACGGGAGCGACGCGCTGGTGATCCGCGCCCAGCACGACGACCACATGCTGTGGCGCTACCTTGGCGATGGCGTGCAACGCGTGGGCCAATAGGCTGCGCCCGGCCAGGGTGTGCAGCACCTTCGGGGTATCCGAACGCATCCGCGTTCCCGCGCCCGCCGCCAGCAACACCACCGCCGACTCACCCTGAGCCGTCATAAGCACTCCTCCCGCGTGGGCGCGCAGGTGATCGCCGACACGCCGTCAAGCGTGTCATCCTCGGCCCGCTGGGGGCAAAATTCGCGGCAACCTGGGTGTGCCGATGGTGGCATGACACCGCGGGGGTGCGGTTTTGCACCGGTGACACGGGCCAGTTTCACCGCTTCAGCGCCAACGACCCGAAAGCCCGGCTCCGTCGCCAGGACTCGAACCTGAACTCTCAGAACCAAAATCTGATGTGCTGCCGATTACACCACGACGGACCACTCATCAGCGGCGGCGCCACTGATCTTCCGACGTGACTTTAGTCCGGCGACGACGCCGGCCCGTCGCGGGCCGGTGAGAAGCCGGACCAGCCAACCCCGCCCGGCGACGACGCCGGCCCGTCGCGGGCCGGTGAGGAGCCGGACCAGCCAACCCCGCCCGGCGACGACGCCGGCCCGTCGCGGGCCGGTGGTGCGAAATCGGACCACCCCTTCGGCGCGGCCGATACGCTGAGGGGCGTGGCTGCGCTGGATAAGGGCCCGGACAAGCAGGTGCGTGTGCCACGCGCCAGGATGACCGGCAGCGAGCGCCGGCATCAGCTCATCGACATCGCGCGATCGCTGTTTGCCGAGCGCGGCTACGACGGGACCTCCATCGAGGAGATCGCGCAGCGTGCCAACGTCTCCAAGCCGGTGGTCTACGAGCATTTCGGCGGCAAGGAGGGCCTGTACGCCGTCGTGGTCGACCGAGAGATGTCGGCGCTGCTGGACGGCATCACGGCGTCACTGACCAACAACCGGTCCCGGGTGCGGGTGGAGCGGGTCGCTCTGGCGCTGTTGACCTATGTCGAAGAGCGCACTGACGGTTTTCGAATTCTGATCCGCGACTCTCCAGCGGGCATCAGTTCGGGCACCTACTCCACCCTGCTCAACGACGCGGTCAACCAGGTGAGCTCCATCCTGGCCGGTGACTTCGCCCGCCGTGGCCTGGATCCGGAGATGGCACCCCTGTATGCGCAGGCGCTGGTGGGCTCGGTATCTATGACGGCGCAGTGGTGGCTCGACGTGCGAGAGCCCAAGAAGGAAGTGGTCGCCGCCCATCTGGTCAACCTGGTCTGGAACGGCCTGACTCACCTGGAAGCCGATCCGCGCCTGCAAGACGAGTAGGCGCAGGAGACGCGTCGCGCACGGCGACGCCGCCGCGTCCGCAGGCCGGCGCCGTAAGGCCGTAAGTAGGCTATCGGCCGCGCTGCCTACAGTCGTTGTGCCGCTGAGGCGGCTGACCCGCTCAGGTCTGAGCCGGCCGCGCTCGGCCGGCGCCTGGCCGGCTCAGCGTCATGTGGGCGTGCTCGAGGATCGGCCTGTGACCTGGTGCGTGACCGACGCCGCTGGGCGGTGCCGATCGTTTACTTCGACAGCAGCGCGTTCGGCAAACTACTGGTTGAGCCGCCCGGGAGGGAGGGCAGCACCGCTGCCGCCGGGCTCACGCCCCGGTGACGGGCGCCGGCACCACCCGGGCGCCGTGCACCGGGCCACTGGCGACCCGAACGGTGCGGCAGACCCCCGCCCCTGACAGCTGCGTCGCGACATCGACGGCCGCGGTCGCCGACTGGCACAGGAAGGCGCACGTTGGCCCCGAGCCCGACACGATACCCGCCAGCGCACCGGCGGCTACGCCCGCACGCAAGGTTCGCCGCAGCTCCGGAGCGAGGCTCACCGCGGCAGCCTGCAGATCGTTGCCCAACAGCGGCGCCAGCCGCTGCGGATCCCCTGCGGCAAGAGCTGCCAGCACCGGCCCGGGCTCACCAAGCCGCGGCGGATGGCCGGTTTTCCTCAGCCGATCGAGTTCGTTGAACACCGCCGTCGTGGATAACCCGCTGTGGGCAAACGCCAAAACCCAGTGGAAGGTGTTGCGCGCAAGCACCGTAGCGAGCCGGTCCCCGCGGCCGGTTCCCAGCGCGGTTCCGCCGTGCAAGGCAAACGGCACGTCGCTGCCCAGCTGCGCAGCCAACGCGTGCAGGTCGCGGCGCGGCACGCCCAGCTCCCATAGCGTGTTCAGCGCGACCAGCACTGCCGCCGCATCGGCGCTGCCTCCGCCCATCCCGCCGGCCACCGGGATGGATTTTTCGATCATGATCGAGACATCCAGGGCGCGCCCCACATGGCCGGCCATCAACTCGGCCGCCTGCCAGGCCAGGTTGCGCTGGTCCAAGGGCAGCTCGTCGGCCCCCTCTCCGCTGATATCGAGTGCCAGCAGATCGGCGCTGCGGACCGTGACCTCGTCGAACAGTGACACGGCGTGAAACACCGTCACCAGCTCGTGGTAGCCGTCTTTGCGCCGATCGCCAACTGCCAGGAAGAGGTTGACCTTTCCGGGCACCCGGACCGTGACCGAGCCGGTGGGCACCCACTCGCCGGCGGCGACTACGTCAGAGGCGGGCACGGCATGAGACTATCGCCGCTGCGGCCAGATCACACGATGTGACGATCACGCCGGGCGACACCGGAGGGAACCGGGTCGCGCCCGGACCCTCACCCCGCCGGGGCGTGTTGCTCTGGTGTCACCCGGTTTCGGGTGCTGCCCGCATCCCAGTCCCCGCAACGCCGCAAGAGCCTCACAAAGTCATCGATGGACAGCGTCTCGCCGCGGCGGGCGGGATCGATACTCGCCGCGAGCAGCCGATTGGCAGATTCGTTGCCCGAGCCTGCCCACTCGGCGAAGGCATTGCGAGATGTCTTGCGCCGCTGAGCGAATGCAATGTCCACTAATCGGAAGACCTGCTGGCGGAAGGCGTCGTCGGTAGGCCATGGCGGGGCTTCATAGCGATCGATACGCACCAAACCGGAATAGACTCGCGGAATCGGCCAGAAAACAGTTGGTGACACGGTGCCGCAACGGCGCACCCGACCATAGAATCGCACTTTGACGCTGGGCACGCCGTAGTCCTTGGTGCCCGGCTCGGCGGCAAGCCGTTCGGCGACTTCCGCCTGTACCATCACCATTGCGGCCCGCACGGACGGAAATTCAGCAAACACATGCAACAATGCCGGCACCGCAACGTTATACGGCAGGTTAGCGACCACCGCCGTCGGTTGTCGGGCAAGATCCGTATGGCGCACGGACAGGATGTCACGGTTGAGCACCATCAGCCGATGGATTTCGCTATGCGAGTGCGCCACAACAGTTTTGGGCAGCTGGGTTGCCAGCACCGGGTCGATCTCCACCGCCGTGACCGCGGCGCCCCGGTCGAGCAGAGCCAACGTCAGCGAGCCGAAGCCCGGTCCAACCTCCAGGACGTGATCACCACGGCTCACCCCGGAGGCGGACGCGACCCGACGGACCGTGTTGGCATCATGGACGAAGTTTTGTCCCAAGGATTTATGGGGCCGGAACTCGAGTTCTTTGGCTAACCGCCGGATTTCGGTGCGGCCGAGCAGACGGATGGTCAGTTCGCACCCACTCGCGCACTGCACGTCGGCCAGGCTCCCCACCCCTGGCGCACTCGCACCGCCTCGGCGACGGCGATCTGCTCCTCTTTGGTGGCAAGGTCGGCGCGCGCGGCGTACTGCAGGCCGCCGTTGCGCTCCCAGGTTCCTTGATCGAATTGCACCCCACCGTAATACCCGTTTCCGGTATTAGTCGCCCAGTTTCCGCCGGCCTCGCAGGCGGCGATAGCGTCCCAGATCGATTCGTCGAGCGCCGCCGGCACCTCGGTGCCCGGCTTGGCACCGACGCGCACCACCGCCTCCCGGGCCGGTGTCACCACCGTGCTGGCCACCGGAAGTCGTCCGGTCTCGACACCGTTGACCTTGGCGACCGCAAACGTCACCTCCTGGGTACCGGGAACTCCTGGGTCTTCGACGAGTTGCCGGCTCTTGTTCATCGTGGGGTCCTCGATCCGGCGCACCGGCGGGGCCAGTGGCACTTGCTCGGTCACCTTCTCGATGCGGTTGCGGGTGACCTGGATCTGCATCCCGTCTACTACCGGGGTCGCCGCGCTCGGTGCCACCTGGTCGCTTGGCTGCAGCGGCGCACCGGCGACCGCCAGCAGCTCTCCGACATTCGGCGCGGCAAGATGCACCGAACGCACGACACCACCGTCGTCGATCTGGACGGCTTTGGCGCTGACAACCGGCAGGGCCATTCCCGCCAGGGGAACCCGGCTTCCGCGAGAGGCCGCAACCGGCGCCGTATCGGTCATCGACAGCTGAGCCAGCGCCTCGTCGACGGTGGAGGCCGTTGTCCACACCTGCTTGGCGTCCTTGCCGTCCAGTGAGATCTGCAGCGGCCGGCTGCGCCGCAACACGATCTTGTCGGCGTTGTGCACCCGCTCACCGGCGGCCGGGTAAAGGTCGTCGCGCTCGTCGATGTTAAACCCATTCTCCTTGAGGACATCGATCACCCGCGACTTCATGGTCGTCACCGTCAACGGCGCGCCGTCGACACTCAGGGTCACCGTTTTGCGGGCGGCGACCGCGTAGCCACCGGAGAACGTAAGCGCGAGCAGCGCCGCGCCAACGAGACAACGCAGGATCGGTGATCGAGTCTGGTGGAGCTTGGCAAGTACGTTCAACGTGCGTTTATCCCCGGCGTTTCAGCAGCACTTCAACGACAGCTTCAGCGACACACGACAGGCAGCCGCAAGACAACCGATCGATCACAAGACGGTAACGAACCGGCTTAAATAGAGCAACGTTGGCGCAGGGGCTTTTAGAATTCTTTTACAATATTTAAAAATCTCTTAAAGGCGTTCCAATCCCATAGACCCGTTGTGCGTTGGCCGTGGTGATCTCGGCCAACTCGCCGGCGGGCCGATCCACCAACTCGGCAAGCGCCCGGACCGTGTAGGGCAGGCAATACGGCTCGTTGGGCGCGCCGCGGTAGGGGTGCGGCGCTAAAAACGGCGCGTCGGTTTCCACCAGCATCTGCTCGACCGGAATCAGCGGGACGGCTTCCCGCAGCTCACGGGCGTTACGGAAGCTGATCGTCCCGGCCAGGCTGAGCATCCATCCGGCGTCGGCGCAGGCGCGGGCCATCGCGGCACCCGACGAGAAACAGTGGAAGATCACGGTCTCGGGAGGACCCTCGGACCGCAGCACCTCGAGCACCTCGGCGTCGGCCCCGCGATTGTGGATCATCAGCGGTTTGCCGGTGCGCTTGGCCAGGTCGATATGCCAGGCGAAGGCCTCACGCTGCGTATCCGGCTGTGCGCAGCCCTCGAGCCGACCCGGCCAGTACAGGTCCATCCCGGTCTCGCCGATCGCGACGACCCGTGGATGGGCGGCCAATCGCGCGATCTCGGCGCGAGCCGGGTCGGTGAGCGCGTCCGCACGGGTGGGGTGCAGTGCCACCGCGGCGTAGACCCGCGGCTCCCAGTCGGCGGCCCGGGTCACCCAGCGCGCCGAGGTCAAGTCATCCGCGACGGTGATCACCGCGACGACACCCGCCGCCGCCGCGCGGTCGACGATGGCGCGCACCCCGTCGGCGTCATGGGCGCCGCATGCGTCGAGGTGGGTATGCGCGTCGACCAAAGGCGTCACCGGCTCCGGGAGGGGCGGCGGTTCTCGGCTACCGGACCGATCAGAACTCACCCCGCACACAATAGGGTGGAGTGTCGATGAGGCCTTACTACATCACCACCGCGATCACGTATCCCAATGCCGCGCCACACCTGGGACACGTGTATGAATACATCGCCACCGATGCCATCGCCCGGTTCAAGCGGCTCGACGGCTTCGACGTGCGCTTTCAGACCGGCACCGACGAGCACGGCCTCAAGGTCGCGCAGGCGGCCGCCGCCGAGGGCCTGCCCACCACCGAGTTGGCCCGGCGCAACTCGGATGTGTTTCAGCGCCTGCAGGAGCGGCTGAACATCTCTTTCGATCGCTTCATCCGCACCACCGATCCCGACCACTACCGGGCCTCCCAAGCGATTTGGCGGCGGATGGCCGACGCCGGCGACATCTACCTGGACACCTACTCGGGGTGGTACTCGGTGCGTGACGAGCGGTTCTTCGTCGAATCCGAAACCAGGCTGCGTGACGACGGCACCCGGGTGGCGACCGAAACCGGCGCCCCGGTGACCTGGACCGAGGAGCAGACCTATTTCTTCCGGCTCTCGGCATACACCGACAAGCTGCTGGCCCACTATTCGGCCAACCCCGATTTCATCGCGCCCGAGGTGCGGCGCAACGAAGTGGTCAGCTTCGTCTCCGGGGGGTTGCGCGACCTGTCCATCTCCCGGACCTCGTTCGACTGGGGGGTGCCGGTGCCCGGGCATCCCGAGCACGTGATGTATGTGTGGGTGGACGCGCTCACCAACTATCTGACCGGGGTCGGCTACCCCGACACCGACTCGGAGCTGTTCTGCCGCTATTGGCCCGCTGATCTGCACATGATCGGCAAAGACATCATCAGGTTTCATGCGGTGTACTGGCCGGCGTTTTTGATGTCGGCGGGAATTGAGCTGCCACGAAGGGTTTTCGCTCACGGATTTTTGCTCAACCGGGGCGAGAAGATGAGCAAGTCGGTGGGCAACGTCATCGACCCGGTGGCGTTGATCGAGAGGTTCGGGGTAGACCCGGTCCGCTACTTCTTGTTGCGGGAGGTCCCCTTCGGGCAAGACGGCAGCTACAGCGACGAGGCGATCATCACTCGGATCAACTCCGATCTGGCCAATGAGCTGGGTAACCTGGCGCAACGGTCGCTGTCGATGGTGGCCAAAAACCTCGACGGAATCGTCCCCGCGCCCGGTGAGTTCTCCAGTGACGATAAGGAATTGCTGGCCACCGCGGATGGCCTGCTGCAGCGGGTGCGCGCCGATTACGATGCTCAGGCACTGCATCTGGCCCTGGAGGCGATCTGGCTGATGCTCGGCGCCGCCAACAAATACTTTTCCGCGCAGCAGCCGTGGGTGTTGCGCAAGAGCGAGTCCGAGGCCGATCAGGCGCGCTTTCGCACGGTGCTCTACACCACCTGCGAGGTGGTGCGTATCGCGGCGCTGCTGATCCAGCCCGTCATGCCCGAGTCGGCGGGCAAACTGCTGGATCTGCTCGGTCAGCCCGCCGAACGGCGGACCTTCGCCGCGGTTGGGGAGCGCCTAGCGCCCGGCACGGTCCTGCCGCCGCCCACGGGCGTGTTCCCGCGCTACCAGCTGCAGTGAGTCGCCGTCGCGAGCGTGCATCCCGCGACGCGTTTGCCGAGTAGACCCGCCGGTAGTGGCACTCTCGCGGCATGCCGAAAGCCACCAGATCAGTCGCCACTGAGAACGCCGCTGAGAATCTGTCAAGCTGGGGTGGTGCGAATCGACCGGCTCGGCGACCTGGGCGGCGCACCGCGGGTGCTGCGCGCCGTCGGCGAGGCCGCCGGCCGGCTGGGCCTGCCGCCGCCGGCCGCGCTGACCGGCGAGTGGTTCGACGCGCTCGCGGTGATCGCGCCCAGTGTGTCGGTGCGACCGGTCGACGTCGCCGACGCATTCGACGTTTCGCCCGGTTTGGCCGCCTCGGATTGCGCGGCGGTGGGCGGCGGCTGGATCGGCTACCTGTCCTATCCGGACGCCGGCGCCGACGGGCGCCCCAACCGCATCCCCGAAGCCGCCGGGGGCTGGACGGACTGCGTGCTGCGCCGCGACCGCGGCAACCAGTGGTGGTATGAGAGCCTGTCCGGCATCCCGATGCCGCCTTGGCTGGCCGACGCGCTGACAAGCAGGCGACCGCCACGGGCCTGCCGCATCGACTGGGGCGCGCCGGACCGGGCGGCCCATCGCGCCGGGGTGCTGGCCTGCCTGGAGGCGATCGCCGCGGGCGAGGTTTATCAAGCCTGCGTGTGCACGCAGTTCACCGGGACCGTCACCGGGAACCCGCTGGACTTCTTCGTCGAGGCCATCACCCGCACCGCCCCGGCGCGGGCCGCCTACGTCGCGGGAGCCTGGGGGGCGGTCGCGTCACTGTCGCCGGAGCTGTTTTTGCGCCGCCGCGGGGGGGTGGTGACGAGCAGTCCGATCAAGGGCACCCTGCCGGCGGATGCCTGGCCGTCGGCGCTGCGGGCTTCGGTCAAAGACGTGGCCGAAAACATCATGATCGTGGACATGGTGCGTAACGACCTGGGCCGGGTCGCGGTCACCGGCACGGTGAGCGTGCCCGAGCTGTTGGTGGTGCGGCGCGCGCCGGGCGTGTGGCACCTGGTGTCGACGGTGTCGGCGCAGGTTCCGGCGGAGCTGTCGACCTCCGCCCTGCTGGACGCCGCCTTCCCCCCGGCATCGGTCACCGGTACACCCAAGCTGCGTGCCCGCCAATTGATTTCCCGTTGGGAGCCGTTTTCTCGCGGCGTGTATTGCGGCACAGTGGGTTTGGCGTCACCGGTGGCCGGGTGCGAACTGAATGTCGCGATCCGCACCGTCGAGTTCGACACCACCGGCAACGCCGTGCTGGGGGTCGGCGGCGGGATCACCGCCGACTCCACCGTGGAGGCCGAGTGGGAGGAGTGCCTGCACAAGGCGGCACCGATCGTCGGGGCCGCGTTCGCCTCAACGCTGGCCTCGCCGTCGCGATCGCACGACCGCGTCGTAGAGCTCACGTCGTGACGGCGGGTGCGGGGTCGCGCCGATCACCTGGGCGCAGGCGTCTTTGACACCCGTTCCCGCGGCGATCCGGGCCAGCGCCTCGGCCACCAAAGCGGGTAAGTCCGGGCTCGGGTGCGCACCGGCCAGCACCACGGTGATCTCGCCGAGCACCCCGTCGGCCGCCCACCGGGCGAGTTCCTCCAGCGGGCCACGCACCACTTCCTCGTGCGCTTTGGTCAGCTCTCGGCAGACCACCGCGCGGCGGGCGCCGCCGAGCAGCTCGACCGCGTCTCGCAGACACGCCGGCAAACGGCGCGGCGATTCGAAGAACACACAGGTACGCGACTCGCCGGCCAGCGACGCCAGCCACGTCCGGCGGGCCGAGCGGCTACGCGGCGCAAAACCCTCGAAACAGAACTTGTCCGACGGCAGCCCCGACAGCGCCAGCGCCGCGGTCACCGCCGACGGGCCCGGCAGGCACCTCACCGCCAGGCCGGCGTCTATACAGGCGGTCACCAGCCGGTAGCCCGGGTCACTGATCAGCGGCATCCCGGCGTCGCTGACCACCAGAACCGTGGCTCCGGCGCGGATCTCGGCGAGGAGGGCGGGCACCCGCGCGTCCTCGTTTTGGTCGAAAAGGCTGATCACCCTACCGGGGATCCGCACGTCGAGCGCCCCGGCCAGCCGCCGCAGCCGCCGGGTGTCTTCGGCAGCGATGACATCGACGGAGCCCAGGGCCTGCACCAGCCGTGGTGAGGCGTCGAGCGGCTGACCCAACGGGGTCGCGGCCAGCAACAATCCACCGCTCATGGCGGACAGCCTACGATCGTTGTGATGCTCGCCGACGACGATGCAGAGCGAAGCGATAAGGAGGGGCGGCGCCGATGATGACCGCCCCGCCCCGCGAAGCCCCGATAGCGGCGGCCGCGGCGCACCCCGCGCCGGTCATCAGCCCCGGGCCGCTGGTGCCGGTCGCCGATTTCGGGCCCGCCGACCGGTTGCGCAGCTGGGTGGTGACCGCGGTGATCACCGCGCTGGCGGCGGTGACCCGGTTCCTCAACTTGGGCTCGCCGACCGATGCCGGCACGCCGATCTTCGACGAGAAGCATTACGCGCCGCAAGCCTGGCAAATGCTGCACAACCACGGCGTGGAGGACAACCCCGGCTACGGCCTGGTGGTTCACCCGCCGGTCGGCAAGCAACTGATCGCGCTCGGGGAAGCGATCTTCGGCTATACCGGGCTGGGCTGGCGGTTCAGCGGCGCGCTGCTCGGGGTGATCATGGTGGCGCTGGTGGTGCGGATCGTGCGGCGAATCAGCCGCTCGACGCTGGTCGGTGCCATCGCGGGGTTGCTGCTCATCGGTGACGGTGTCAGCTTTGTCGCCTCCCGCACCGCGCTGCTGGACGGTTTCCTCGTCTTCTTCGTGGTGGCCGCGTTCGGTGCGCTCATCGTCGACCGCGATCAGGTTCGCGAACGGATGCATCTGGTGCTGACCGACGGCCGTATCGCCGAAACCCCCTGGGGCCCACGGCTGGGGGTCCGCTGGTGGCGTTTCGGTGCCGGGGTGCTGCTCGGATTGGCTTGCGCGACAAAGTGGTCCGGCCTGTACTTTGTGCTGTTCTTCGGTGCCATGTCGTTGGCGTTCGACGTGGTGGCCCGCCGCCAGCATCGGGTGCTACGGCCGTGGCTGGGGGTGGTCCGGCGGGATCTGGGACCCACCGGGTATGCGCTGCTGCTCATCCCGTTCGCGGTCTACCTGGCTTCCTATGCGCCGTGGTTTGCCTCCGAGACCGCGATCAACCGCCACGAGGCCGGCCAATCGATCGGCGAGAAAGGCGTCATTCCGTTACCCGACGCCATCCGCTCGCTATGGCATTACACCTATAACGCCTACCATTTCCATGCCGGCCTGACGAACTCCGCGGGCAACTACCACCCGTGGGAATCCAAGCCGTGGACCTGGCCGATGTCGCTGCGCCCGGTGCTCTACGCCATCGACCAGCAAAACGTCCCCGGTTGCGGCGCGCAATCGTGCGTGCGGGCGGTGATGCTCGTCGGCACCCCCGCCATGTGGTGGCTCGCGGTGCCGGTGCTCGGTTACGCCGCCTGGCGGTCGTTCGTGCGTTCCGACTGGCGCTACGCCGCGGTGCTGGTCGGCTACTGCGCGGGCTGGCTGCCGTGGTTCGCCGACATCGACCGGCAGATGTACTTTTTTTACGCGGCCACCATGGCACCGTTTTTGGTGATGGCGATCGCGCTGATTCTCGGCGACGTTCTCTACCAGCCTCACCAAGGCGCCGAACGCCGCACGCTGGGGCTGATCGTCGTCTCCTGCTACGTGGCGCTGGTGCTCACCAACTTCGCCTGGCTGTTTCCGGTGCTCACCGGCCAGCCGATCTCCCAGGCCACCTGGAACATGGAGATCTGGCTGCCTAGTTGGCGTTAAGCCCCAGCGGGTCGCGGGCCACCGGACACGCCATGCAGCGCGGACCGCCGCGACCGGTGCCCAGCTCGGAGGCGGCGATGGTGAGCACTTCGATGCCCGCATCCCGCAGGCGGGCATTGGTTTGGCTGTTGCGCTCGTAGGCGACGACGACGCCCGGCGCCAACGCCAGGGTGTTGTTGCCGTCGTCCCACTGCTCGCGTTCTGCGATGACGGGATCCCGCCCGGTGTCGATGACACGGAGTTTGTCGATCCCCAGGGCGTTTGCCGCGGCCTCGAGGAACGGTGCCTCCTCGTCGATCTGCACGCCGTCGGGGGTGTGATGAATAGTGAACGCGGACAGCGTGTCGACGACGTTCGCATACATCACCACCGCGTCGGTGTCGACCATCGTGCACACCGTGTCCAGGTGCATCTGGGCCCGCTTTTGCTCGATCGGCACGGCGAGCACGGTGTGCGCAAGGCCGTCGTCGAACAGGCTGCGGGCCAAGGCCTCCGCCCCGGCCGGGCTGGTCCGCTCGCCTACCCCCACCGCGACGGCGCCCGGGGCGAGCAACAGCACATCCCCGCCCTCGACGGGCGCGGTGTGCGATTCATATGCCCGCCGGACACCGCTGAACCGCGGGTGATGGGCGTAGATGAGATCGGTCAACGAGGCCTCGCGGGCACGGGCCGGCAGCGCCAGCGACGGGATGATCACCCGGGGTCCGATCCACACCGACGAATCCCGGGTGAACACCAGATTGGGCAACGGCTCGATGACGAAATCCGCGCCGTGGTGCATCCGGCGCACCAGCGACATGTCGGTCGCGCTTTCGGGCAGCTCGGTAAAGGTCATGCCGGCCGTCAAAACCTGCGCGAGATCAGCGGGGGCCAGGCTCCGCAGGTAGGCTGAAAGCTCCTGAGCCAGCGGCAATCCCAACCGTCGAGCGTCTACCGCGGCGGCGATCCCCTGCATCCGGGCGGCTCCGCTTTCCAGCGCCTCGGTCAACAGGTCGGCCAGCAACAGAACCTCCACGCCGCGGGAGCGCAGCAGCTCGGCGAACGCGTCGTGCTCCTCCTGCGCGCGCGAGACCCACGGCAGCCCGTCGAAAAGCAGCTGGTCGTTGTTGCGCGGGGTGAGGCGCCGCAGCTCCGCCCCCGGGCGGTGCAGGATCGCGGCCCGCAGCGTGCCCACCTCGGAATCGCAGCCCAACTCGGTGACACTCACACCTAGCACGGTAACGCCGGCCCTCAGGCGGGTGGCTCGGCGATACACTTCCTGGCGTGACGACGGCGGTGCAAGGGGCGCTGTTTCAGCTCGCGCAACGCCGCCAGCTCGGTGACGGCGCGTGGATCGACATCCGCACGGGCTGGCTGGCCGAGGCCGATGATCTGTTCGGCGCGTTGCTCGCAACGGTGCCGTGGCGTGCCGAGCGCCGTCACATGTACGACCGGGTGCTTGACGTGCCGCGACTGGTCAGCTTCCACGACCTGACCGCCGAGGATCCCCCGCACCCCCTGCTTGAGCGGCTGCGGGGGCGGCTCAACGACAGCTACGCGGGTGAGCTCGGCGAGCCGTTCACCACGGTGGGGCTGTGCCTGTACCGCGACGGCTCTGACAGCGTCGCCTGGCACGGCGACACCATCGGCCGCGGCAGCACCGAAGACACCATGGTGGCGATCGTCAGCCTGGGCGCCACGCGCACCTTTGCGTTGCGGCGCCGCGGCGGCGGCCCGTCGGTGCGGCTGCCGCTGGCGCACGGCGATCTGCTGGTGATGGGCGGATCCTGCCAGCGCACCTGGGAGCACTCGGTTCCCAAGACGTCGGTGCCCGCCGGTCGCCGGATCAGCATCCAGTTTCGGCCGCGCGAGGTGCGCTAAGCCCGCGCTAAGCTCGCGCTTTGCCCGGCCGGGCCGGAGCCGGCGCCCGCCGCCGAGCGCGCTTAACTGCGGATCGCGGCCACCGCTTTGACGAGCAGGTCACGTGCTCGCTGCGTGTCAACCGGGGCAACGGGTTTATCCGGGACCACAAGCGGATTGGCGGTGACGATAACCTGATAGCTGCCGAAGTGAGCGGAGTAGTCGTAAAGCTCACCGGTGCTGGGCTTTCCGTCGAGCACCGTCTGCAGAACGCGGTGCACGCCCAGCGTCTGGGCATCCGCGATCTGCGGCGCGCCGACAACCTCGATGACCCCCCGCAATTGCCCGCCGGCGAATCCCACTTTCTGACAGTTCCGCCCGGGCTGGGTGATCGGCACGGGCTGGGATGTCTGCACCGCGATGGTGATGAAGCGGTTGCCCGCGCCTTCGGCGGACACCGCGGCCATGTTGCCCCGCAATCCCGGCGGCATCGATTGGCCCAGAGCAAATTTCGCGCAGTCCGCCGGCTCGAACGTCATACCGGGAGGCAGTTTCTGGGCCGCGAACAACGTCGGGTTGATACCCGTCGGCGCGACGCTGGTGACGCGGAACTGCGGGCCGAAACTCGCCTTCACGTCGAGAACCTTGCCGATGTCAACCGACGCGGCTGGCCTGCTCGGCGCGCAGGCGGCGAGCGCACCCGCACACGTGATCACCAGCGCCGCCCTAAACATCGCCGTCAATCTACCCGAAACACCACGATCAGCCGCGTAACGCGGACACCGTTTTCACCAGCAGATCGGCGGCGAATTGCGGCGCTAGCGGCGAATCCGCCGACCCCGGTTCGGCGATCAGCGTGGTGAACGCGTAATAGTCACCCAGATACGCAATAAAGCTGTAGGCGTGAGAAAGGATTTCAGCGCCCCCCTCCGCGGTTGTCGTGATGTCGGCGGCCATGCCGAGAGTTTCAACACCATCGACATGCGGCGGGTCGATGAGGTGGACACGGGCCGTAGCGTGCCCGCCGCTGATGGCCCATTGCCGGCACTGCGTGACGACGTGGGGATCCGGCGTCACCGGCCCCGACGGGGACGCTACGACCACCGCGTCGACGACGCCGCCGCCGCCAGAGCCGGACACCCCCCGCGCGGCGCCGACACGTCCGCGCGCAGGGTCGGCCAGCACCGAGCACTGCGGCGGGCGCGCGGCTGACGCCGCCGTGAGACCCCAGAGCCGCGCGGGTGCCGAAATGCCGGTGACCTTGGCCACTTCGTATCCCCGGGGCAGCGCGCCCGCAACTTTGACGATGTTCGCCGGGTTGAGCGGGGCGGTGCCGGTGGGCGCACCCGGGGATGGTGTTTTCGGCCCGCTCGAGCAGCCGGCCGAGCAGACGCAGCTGACCGCAAGCAGCAGCACCAGCGTCGCGACCCGGGGCCAGCGTCGCGGCAGCGGGGAAAGCACGTCAGCCGACCGCGCGGATCAACTGGCGGGCAACGTGGCGGATCTGCTCGGCCATGTCACGCCCGAAAGGCCAGTCATCCGGAACGTCGATGACCGTGCTGACCACCCCGACGTCGTCGCGCTGCCAGATGGCGCCGTAGTGGTCCATGATCGCCCGCATCGGCACGTTCTCGGAAAGTGTGCGCCCGGAGAACATGCGCACCCCATCCACCTGGGCCGCGATCGCCAGGGCGCCCATCAGGAAGGTTCCGATGCCGCGGCCCTGGTAGGCGTCGGCGACGGTGAACGCGATCTCGGCGCGGCTCGGGTCGTGTTCGTCACGAACGAAGCGGGCGTCCGCGACCGGATCCCCCTCGGCATCGGTCACCACCCAGACGAAGTGATCGACATAATCGACCTCGGACAGATAGTGCAAGAGCGCCGGGCCGGGCGCCCGGGGCGTCAGGAACCGCCGGTAGAGCGTTTCCCTGGAGAATTGGACGTGCCCCCGCAGGGTGCGCTCGCTGTCGCCGGGCAGCACCGGGCGTAGCAGCAGCTCGGTTCCGTCGCGCACCCGGATGGGGATCGGCGTGACGAGAGCCGCGAGCCGCTGGCGCACCGTGCGCAGCAGTCGCGGCATGATGCCCGGGACATGCACCAGCAGGGCAAACGCGTGGCTGTCGCCGCTCCAGCCGGTCAGCGGCTCACGGACGGTGACGGTCGCCGTGCGCGGACTGTCGCGCAGCAGCGCGATCTCGCCGACGATCATGCCGGAAGACACTTCTTCGACCATCACGACGGCATCCTCGCCGACGTGTCTGACCTCTGCGGTACCGGATGCGATGAGCAGAAACCACGCGGCCCGCTCGCCCTGGCGCATGAGCACCTGCCCGCCGGCGGCACGGACGGGCTGAAGGCTCGCCGCTAACGGCGCCAGATCATCGACGGGGCATCCCTTAAAGATGTCCATTGCCGCGAGTGCGTCCGCGGGGCCGCCGACCGGTTCGGTCACGGTGACCCCCCGGCCTGAGCGCATCGAGCGGGGTGCCGCGGCGCACACGTCGACATCAACCACCGCCCTGGTCGCGTCGCGTCCACGGCAGGCTGCAGCGATGCTGCTCTTGGTCCATTGCCACTCAAGACTATGGCTTGGGCGGGCCTAAGACGGCTAAGGCGGGCTTAACGTTTAACCGGTGTTGTCGAGCGGCTCTCACTAGCGTTCGAGGGCGGTTCAATGGCGCGACCCGAGGCAGTCGTCGGGCGGTGTCTCGCGGACGGCGGCGTGACTCCCGGCAGCGGCGCGCAACCAGCGTGGAAAGCCGCCGGCGCCGGGGTGATCTTGACCCGGGTTGTGCCCGGCGTGACCTTTGGTTTTCCTTGTGGAGCTAAGGGGATTCGAACCCCTGACCTACTCGATGCGAACGAGTCGCGCTACCAGCTGCGCCATAGCCCCTCGCGGTTAGCAGGCTACCAGCAGGCCGGCGCATACCGAATGCGGCCGCCGCCAACCCAGGCCCGCCGGCTACTGACCGGCGGCTCGCGGCAGGTCGTAGTCCCGCGCGCACGCCGCGTGGTCGAGATGCTCGAAGGTGGGATCCTCGTCGTCGACCTCCAGCACCACCGCGCCCGGGCGCCGCAACCGCGAGGACACCACATCGAGCTCTTGGTCCAGGGCGTTCTGCACACCAAGGCCCGAACGCGCCACCCGCTGCATCCGCCGGCGGCGCAGCCGTTCCTCGATCCGGGTCTGCCGGCGCAGATACGCCAGGTAGAGCGCCGTGACAACGCCGACGCTGGCGCACACCCACCAGGCGCCTGGCGCCACGGCGATCGCCGACGCCGCCGAGCCCACCAGTATCAGCGCCATCGACAGCAGCATGCGCTTGCGGAACGCGTATTTGCGAGCCCTGACCGCGGCGGCGACATCCAAGTCGTGGCGGCGACGCCGCGAGACCCCGGGCGTGTCGGCCGTCGACGGTTCGGCTGCGGGCGCCACACCCGACGTGTCCTCGACGCATTCGAATCCACCGGCACCGTCATCGGCGTCGCGCTCGCTGCCGGTGCCTGCTGCCGAGTCTTGCGGCCGTTCGTCGTCGTCACCGGGATCGTCGCCGGCGTCGGCGTGTTGGTCTTGTTCCGGCTGCCAGTCGGGGTCGCTGCGATGCCCGGCGGCCGGACCGGTGCGCTTGAGCAGCCGGGCACCGGCGGCGGTGTTGAGCACCCGGGTGGCCAGCGCCACGTCGCTGGTGCGACGTACCGCGTCGCGCTTGCTGACCAGCATCGGAACCAGCACGAATAGCCAGAGCACCACGAGCGAGACCCACAGCAGCGATTGCGGGATGCTGGGCATGGCGACCTGCTCCTTTCCGCGCCAGGCTGGGTGCGCTCGCCGTTCTCGGCCGCCGCACGGGTGCCACTGTCACAGCGCCGCTACAATTACACACCTGTAATTTGCGAATTACAAGCACCATTAGCCCCATATGTCACGCTAGTAACAGTTGGGTTGGGTGCCCAAGCCCGGCTTGCCCGCGGGCGCTACACCCAGCTGGCGTGCCCGCTGCGCACGAGAGTCGACGTCACCGACCCGGACACCTCTTCGATGGTCAGCCCCATCAGCAGGTGGTCGCGCCACGCCCCGTCGACCTGCAGATAGCGGCGCAACAGGCCTTCCTCACGGAAGCCAACCTTTGCCAGCACAGCCCTGCTGGCCACATTCTCCGGACGCACGGTCGCCTCCACGCGATGGAGCATCACCGGACCGAAGCAATGGTCGAGGCCCAGCGCCAACGCGCCGGTGGCCACCCCACCCCCGGTGACCGCGCTGGACACCCAGTAGCCGATCCATGCCGACCGCAATGCCCCGTGGGTGACGTTGCCGATGGTCAACTGACCGCAGAACACGTCGTCCAGCTCGATGGCGTACGGCAGCATGCGGCCTTTGCGGGCTTCGGAGCGCAGCATCGAGTACAGCGCCGGCCAGGCCGAAACCGCATGCCGGAGGGTCCAATCACCCTCAGCGCTGGGTTCCCAGGGCTCCAGGTGGGCGCGATCGGCCAATCGGATTCGGCTCCACTGTGCGCCGTCGCGCATCCGCACCGGTCGCAACCGGATCACACCCGCCTCGACCCGCAGCGGCCCCACGGTCATCGGCCAACCGGGGTGGCGGGAGCTGGAGCGCCAGAAGTTCACGGCAATGCGCCGTCATACGCCTCAGCCGCGCTGAGCCAGGAATGCCACATCGACGATCTCGCCGGTGCGAATCTGCTCAGCCTCCGCGGGAACCATCACTAGACAGTTTGCCTCGGCGAGTGTCGCGAGCAAATGCGACGAGGTGCCCGGGGCTCCGCCTAACGCCTGGACCAGGTAGTCACCGGTGTCTTGATCACGCATCAGCTGACCCCGAAGGTAGCCCTTGCGCCCGGCCACCGAGGCGATCGGTGAGAGGGCGCGGGCCGGCACGATCCGACGCATCGGCTGCCGCTTCCCCAGCGCCAGCCGGATCAGGGGACGCACCATGACCTCGAAGACCACCAGCGCGCTGACCGGATTGGCCGGCAGCAAAAACGTCGGGACACCCTCGGGTCCCAGCTGCCCGAAGCCCTGCACCGATCCCGGATGCATGGCAACGCGGGTGACCTCCATCTCCCCGAGCTCCGACAGCACCGACCGCACCGCCTCGGCCGCCGCGCCGCCCACCGCGCCGGCGATCACCACGACCTCGGCCCGGTTCAGCTGGCCCGCAACGACGTCGCGCAGCTCCGCGGGATCGCTGCTGACAATGCCGACGCGGGTCACCTGCGCGCCGGCGTCCCGCCCCGCGGCTGCCAGCGCGTAGGAGTTGACGTCATACACCTGCCCGTTGCCCGGTGTGCGCGAGATATCGACCAGCTCGCCACCGACCGCCATCACCGACAGCCGCGGGCGCGGGTGCACCAGCACCCGTTCCCGGCCCACCGCCGCCAGCAGACCCACCTGCGCGGGGCCGATGATCGTCCCGGCGCGCACCGCGATGTCGCCGGGCTGGACATCGTCGCCGGTGCGCCGCACGAAGGCGCCCGAGCGCACCCCCCGCAGCACCCGCACCCGCGACTGGCCCCCGTCGGTCCAGCGCACCGGCAGCACCGCATCGGCCAACGCCGGCAGCGGAGCCCCGGTCTGCACCCGCACCGCCTGACGGGGCTGCAGCCGGCTGGGTGCCCGGGACCCGGCTTCGATGGTCGCCGTCACCGGCAGAACCACCTCGGCGCTCCCGTCGTCGTGCCCACCGCCGGGCTCACCGGCGTTGAGCACGTCGACGCTGCGTACCGCGTAGCCGTCGATGGCCGCCTGGTCGAAGCCGGGCAGCGGGCGTTCGGTCACCACTTCTTCGGCGCACATCAAGCCCTGAGCCTCCGCGATGGCGACCCGCACCGGCCGTGGGGCCACCGCGGCCGCCGTTATTCGGGCCTGCTGCTCCTCCACCGAACGCACAGCGCGCCTTTCTGCCTCGTGTCGGGTTGTCGACCCGGGCGCCCCGCCGGGCTGGCCGGCTACTGCTCGGACAGGCCCAATCGCGTTACCAGCCACCGCCGCAAATCCGGGCCGTAGTCGTCGCGGTCCAACGCAAAGTCAACCGCAGCCTTGAGGTAACCGCCGGGATTTCCCAGGTCGTGTCGGGACCCGTGATGGACCACGACATGCACCGGGTGACCCTCTTTGATCAGCAACGCGATCGCGTCGGTGAGCTGCACTTCGCCGCCGGCGCCCCGGTCTATCCGGCGCAAGGCGTCGAAAATAGCGCGATCGAGCACGTAGCGGCCGGCCGCCGCGTAGCACGACGGCGCGTCTTCCGGCTTGGGTTTCTCAACCATGCCGTTGACCTTGAGCACGTCCGGATCGGCGTCGCCGTGAACCGGCTCCACGTCGAAGACCCCGTAGGCGCTCACCTCGTCGGGCGTGACCTCGATGGCGCACAACACGGTGCCGCCCAACCGGGCCCGCACCGCCGACATCGTCACCAGCACACCGGTCGGCAGCACGAGGTCATCGGGTAGCAGCACCGCGACCGCGTCCTCGTCGGGCGCCAACGTCGGTTCCACGCAGCCGATCGCGTGCCCCAGCCCCAGCGGCTCGGCCTGCACCACGGACTCGACCTTGATCAGCCTGGGCGCGCGCCGCACCTTGTCCAACATGGCTTTTTTGCCGCGCGCCTCCAGCGTGCCCTCGAGCACCAGATCCTCAACGAAATGCGCGACGACGCCGTCCTTGCCCTCGGAGGTCACGATCACCAGACGCTCGGCGCCCGCCTCAGCGGCCTCGGCGGCAACCAGCTCGATGCCGGGCGTATCGACAACCGGCAGCAGCTCCTTGGGCACCGTTTTGGTCGCGGGTAAAAACCGGGTGCCCAGGCCCGCCGCGGGCACGATCGCCGTGCGCGGAACCAAGACATGTGGGCGTGGCATCGTTCACACGATAGTTCACCCGATAGCGGGACCGGCCCACGCAGCCCGCGTGGTGGCGCGTACCCGGGGACCGTCATCGTTAACGGCATGACGACGACGGACAAACCCGCGCTGCGGGAGCGGCTGCTCGCGGCCCGGCGGTTGGTTACCGACGACGTGCGCACCCGCGAGGCCCGCGCCCTCGGCGAGCATCTTGGGTCGGTGGCGCCCAGCGGCAGCACGGTCTGCGCGTATGTGCCGACGGCGACCGAGCCCGGATCGATCGAGATGCTGGAGCTGTTGCTGCGCCGGGCGGGACGGGTGCTGGTGCCGGTCGCACGCACCGCCGACGACGGCACCGCGATGCCGCTGCGGTGGGGCGAATACCGGCCGGGACGGCTGGTCCCCGGGCGGTTCGGGCTGCTCGAGCCGCCCGAACCCTGGCTGCCGGCGCCGGCTCTGGCCCAGGCCGCCATGGTGCTGGTTCCCGCGCTGGCCGTCGACCGCCGCGGCGTCCGGCTGGGCCACGGACGTGGCTTTTACGACCGCTCGTTGGTCTACCGCGACCCGCGGGCACTGGTGGTCGCCGTGGTGCGTGACGAGGAGTTCGTCGAGGAACTGCCGTTCGAGCCGCACGATGTGCGGGTGAACCAGGTGCTCACGCCGGCACGTGGGATGGTCCCCGTCGACACCCACCGGGAATGACTCAGGTCACGTAGCGGTTTTAGCACTTGACAAGCTAGAGTGCTAACAGCACTCCCACACTCGGAGGTTTTCGGTGCCGACTTACAGCTATGCGTGCACGCAGTGCGGTGACCGTTTCGACGTGGTGCAGGCGTTGACCGACGACGCGCTGACCACCTGCCGACGGTGCTCCGGCCGGCTGCGCAAACTGTTCAACTCCGTGGGAATCGTGTTCAAGGGCAGTGGTTTTTACCGCACCGACAGCCGCGAACCGGCGAAAGGCTCGACCGCTGGCTCCACCAAGGCCCCGTCGGCGGAAAGCGCGACGTCCGGATCAGCAGAGAAGTCGAGCGCATCGGCGGAGTCGGCGTCGAAGACCGCGGCCGCCGTTTAGCCGGCACGTTATCCACAGGAGCGCCCCGGGCGGGTGCCGTGGCGCTTCGGCATGCCTACGGTGTGGGTCATGGGGGAATCGCTGAATCCCGCGCTGGCCAGCCGGGTGGGCATGGCATTGCGCCCGGACTGGACGCGAACCACGCCGGCCCGGCGGGCCGTTGCGGGTGGACTGGTCGTGTTGGCGGCGGTGGCGGCGCTGCGGGCAAATCCGCAGGGCGATCGTGTCGACGTGGTAGTCGCCGCCCGTGACCTGAGCCCCGGCGCCGCGTTGACCTCCGACGACCTTCGCCTGGAAAAACGCGTGGTGACAGCGGTCCCCGATGGGTCGCAGGCCACCCTGGCGGCGGTGGTCGGATCGACACTGGCCGGTCCGGCGCGGCGGGGCGAGGTGCTCACCGATGTGCGCGTGCTGTCGAGCCGGCTCGCGGAGTCGACGGCCGGGGTGGGCGCCCGTATCGTGCCGCTGCACCTGGCCGACGCCGCGCTGATCGACCTGCTCCGTCCCGGTGATGTCGTCGACGTGCTGGCCGGCCCGGCTCACGACTCCCAAGCCGCCGCGCGGGTGGTGGCCGCAAACGCCGTCGTGGTCTTGGCCTCGGCATCGCCAAAGCTGCAGGCCGCTGACAACGACCGACTGGTGCTGGTGGCGCTGCCGGCCGGGGCGGCGACCGCGGTGGCCGGGGCGACGCTGGCTCAGGCGGTGACGGTCATCTTGCACTGAGCCGCCCGGGCGCTCGGCCGTCAGCAGGGCCGGCCCCGCAGCCCCGGGATGGCTCACGGGGACGTGATCTGCAGGCTGCCGCAATACTTGCACTTGCGCGCGGCCTCCGGAATGTCGGACAAGCACTCCGGGCAGGCCTTTGTCGGCGGCTCCTCGCCGAACACGGTGACACCGCGGCGGGCCTGGATGTGCTTATAGGGAAGCACGATCAGGAAATACACGACCGCCATGAACACGACGAAGTAGACAATCGCCGAGATGAACGATCCAATATCGACAAATGTCGCCTTGTTGCCCGCCTGGCCAAGCTGCCAACCCAGCCCGAAGCGGGCGGCGGGCTGGGCGGCCGCGACCAGCGGGGTGATCACGCTGTCGGTGAAGGCCTTGACTAGATTCGAAAAGGCCAGGGCCACAACAAGGCCCACGGCCACGGTGATCACGTCATCACGCATCAAAAAATTTTTGAAACCCTTGAGCACGCAAACTACCTCCGTGACCACCAATTACCGGGAAAACGGTATGCTCATTTGCGCACACAATTGCCCGCCGCGCAGAGCCTCGGGGTAATTCGACACCGAAGCGTGATCAGGCGGCAACATTTTTGGGGAATCCTCGGGGAGCGGCCGCCATGCGTTATATACACATCGGCCCGCTCGCTCACACGTGGCGCGCAGAATTGATGTGCAGAGTCGGCCGCCGGTGGTGCACGCCCGGTCAGATCTCCAGGCTCGACAATTGCCCGATAATGTAGGCCGCCAGCGGATTCAGCGTGGCCATGCCGTCGCGCACCGCATACCGCGAGGCGGCCAGGTTCACCACCAGCGTGCTGCCAGATATTCCGGCCAAACCGCGCGACAATGCGCCGTCGACAATGCCGGCGGACCGTGCCGAGGCGCGGATGGCCTCGGCGATGCCGAGGATTTCGCGATCGAGAATGTCTCGAGTGGCTTCCGGGGTGACGTCACGGGGTGTGACGCCGGTCCCGCCGACCGAGACCACCAGGTCGACCCCGCCGATCACAGCGGTGTTGAGCGCGTTGCGGATCTCCACCTCATCGGCCGCCACGGCCACCACCCCATCGACAACGAACCCCGCCTCGGTGAGCAGCTCGGTCACCAGCGGTCCGCTGTGGTCCTCGTCACCGTGGGCGGTGCGGTCGTCGACGACGACGACCAGCGCCCGGCCGATCAATTCCACGCGCTGTTCCATGGTTGCCACCGTATATCCGGGGTGCGACCGCGGCGCGCCCGCTGTGCTCACTGCGGCGCCTTGCCGAGCGTGACCTGCACGGTCTTGGTGGCACCCGAGGGATCCAGGTAGGTCAGCGTGATCCTGTCGCCCGGCGCCTTGGATCGCACGGCGGCCACCAGCGCGTCGGCACCGTTGATCGGGCGGTCGTCAACTTTGGTGACCACCGCCCCGGTGGGCAGCCCGGCGGCGGCCGCGGCACCATCCGGCAGCACCTGGACGACCTTGGCGCCGGGGGTCTCCTTGTCGCTGATCACCTGCACACCCAACGACGCGTGGGTCGCGTGGCCGGTCCTGATCAGCTCATCGGCGATACGCTTGGCCTGGTCGACCGGAATCGCAAAGCCCAGCCCGATGGAACCGCTTTGCGCGTCGGGGGAATCCGCACCCAAGGTGGCGATCGCGGAGTTGATGCCGATCAATTGGGCGCTCATATTGACCAGCGCGCCTCCGGAGTTGCCCGGGTTGATCGCCGCGTCGGTCTGAATGGCGTCCAGCACGGTGTTCTGGTTACCCGATTCGCCGGTGGTCGACACCGGCCGGTTCAGCGCGCTGATGATCCCGCTGGTCACCGTTCCTTCCAGACCAAGCGGTGAGCCCACCGCCACCACCGGCTGGCCGACGCGCAGATTCGCCGAGGAGCCCATCGTGATCGGGGTCAGGCCGGACACGCCCTGGGCACGAACGACCGCGATGTCGGTGGTGGGATCCGCCCCCACGACCGTGAACGGCGCGGTGTGGCCGTCCGAGAAGGTCACCGTCGTCTTGGGCGATCCCCCATCACGGGCCACATTGGCCGCGGCCGCGATGACGTGGTTATTGGTCAGGATCAACCCGTCCGGCGACAAGATAACCCCGGAACCCTCCTCCTGCTGACGGCCCAGGTCGGTCTCCAGCATCACGACGCTGGGCACCACCTTGGCGGCCACCTGTTCGACAGAGCCCGCCGGCGCATTGGCGGCCGGCATCCCTGGCGCAGGCCCGTTTAGCGCGCTCCCGGCCCCGCCGGCCGACTGCTCCCCTTGCTCGACGAGCAACGCCACCCCACCGCCGATACCGGCCGACACCATCGCGATAGCCACCGCACCGATAACTAAAAGCCCTGCGCGAGAGCGTCTTTGCGGAAATCCGCTCGGTGGGCCGGCCTGCGCGCCGCCGAAGGGCTCGAACCCCTGGCGGTAAGCGGGCTGCGACGGATACCGCCAGTCGTACGGCTGGGAGTACGGCTGGTGCTGACCGGGATAGCCCGGGGACGTGGGCTGGCCGGGCGCCGGGTGGTATCCGGGTTGCCGGGGCGGTGGCGAATACGGGGGGTGATTCGTCATATCGCTGGGTTGCACTTCCTCTAGGGTGCTTTACGGTGGCTCGCCCTCCGGTGGGCTCGGAGTCCACACTAGCCGCACAACTACCCTGGCCGCGTGGGCTAAGAATCCACTGAGAGAACGCTCGTTGCGCCCGTAGGGCTCGCCGCCTCGGTCGCCGCCGCTTCGGTGGCTTCTCCCTGTCCGGCAGTGCTGCCGCCGGCCCGGCCACCCGCCGCCGGCACCGGATACGGCGGAGCCGGCATCGGCCTGCCCGGGAGCAGCACCCGGATCGACGTTCCCGGGGGTTGCCCGCCGGGGACGGTCTCTTCGACACGCAGCGCCCCGCCGTGCTTGAGCACCACCTGTTTGACGATCGCGAGCCCCAGGCCCGAGCCGGGCATCGCCCGCGCCGACTCCGAACGATAGAACCGCTCGAACACCAGCGGTCGCTCGTGGGCCGGGATCCCCGGGCCGTGGTCGGACACCACCAGCTCGGCGTGCGTGGCGTCCAGCTGTGTCATCCGGACACCCACCTGCCCGCCCGGCGGACTCCATTTCGCGGCGTTATCCATCAAGTTCACGACCGCGCGCGAGAGCCCCGCTCCGTCGCCGTAGACCTGCCAGGGGATCACCCGGACATCGAAGTCGATGTCGTTGCGGCGGCGCCGGACCCGCTCCAGGCTGCGGTCCACGACCTCGGACATATCGACTGGCTCGTGCGCCGCCTGGCCGGCGTCGTCTCGGGTGAGATCTACCAAATCGCCTACCAGAGTGGACAATTCCTCGATCTGCGCGAGCACATCGGCACGCAGATCGACCATCTCCTGCTCCGGAAGCCGTGGCGCTCCGGGCGCCATCGAGGCCATCAGTAGCTCCACATTGGTGCGCAGCGACGTCAGCGGGGTGCGCAGTTCATGGCCGGCATCGGTCACCAGTCGGGCCTGCCGTTCCCGAGACTCTGCCAATGCGCGCAGCATCAAGTTGAATGACTCAGTCAGCCTTGCTAATTCGTCACTACCAAACACGGGGATAGGGCGCAGATCATCGGTGCGGGCCACCCGCTCGGCGGCTTCGGTGAGGCGGGCGACGGGACGCAGACCGGCCCGGGTGACCATCCCCCCGGCCACCGCGGCGACCGCAACACCGACCCCGCCGACGATCAGCAACACCCACCGCAGCTTGGTCATGACCGCATCCGTGGGGGCCAGACTCTTGGAGATCAAAAGCGAACTGCCGTTGGGCAAGTGAATGGCCAGCACCCGTTGATCACCCACGGTGCGGCGCGACATGAACAGCTCGCCCCGGATGACGGCTTTCTCGGGCGGGCCCACGGGCAGGGTTTGGCCTGCCTGATGGGCGCTGTAGATGGATCGGCCGGGGATCACCAGCATGGCGTTGACATCTGAATATGCCGTGCCCTCGATAGCCTTCGCGGGATCGGCGGCTAGCGACCCACTGGCGATCAGTAGCTGTGCCCTGCTTTGCAGCTGGCTGTCGATGTCGCTATACAGCGCCGCGGAGATCACCGCGTAGACGGCGACGGCGACCAGCACCACCACCATCGCCACCATTGACATCGCCAGCAGCATCACCCGCCACCGCAGCGACAACGAGGTGGTGGCTCCCAGCGCAGCACGTCGCCGTCGGCGGAGCGGGGACATCAGGGAGGCGTTTCACGTAGCACGTAGCCCACGCCGCGCACGGTGTGGATCAGCCGCGGCTCACCATCGGCTTCGGTCTTGCGGCGCAGATACCCGATATAGACCTCTAGCGCATTGCCCGAGGTGGGAAAGTCAAATCCCCACACCTCCTCGAGAATGCGGCCGCGGGTCAGCACCCGTCGCGGGTTGGCAATCAGCATCTCCAGCAGTGCGAATTCGGTGCGGGTCAAACTGATCTGGCGTTGCCCGCGAGTCACCTCGCGCGTTGTCGGGTCCAGGGTCAGGTCGGAGAACGTCAAGGCGGCCACCTCGGTGGACTCGTCAGACTTGGTGCGGCGCAACAGAGCCCGCATGCGTGCCAGCAGCTCTTCGAGGGCGAACGGCTTGGGCAGGTAGTCGTCGGCCCCGGCGTCCAGGCCCGCGACCCGCTCAGAGACCGAATCACGGGCGGTCAGCACCAGAATCGGCAAGTCATCACCGGCGCCGCGGAGCTGCCGGCATACTTGCAAACCGTCCAGGCGCGGCATCATCACGTCGAGGACAAGCGCGTCGGGCCGATCGCTGGCGATCATCTGCAAAGCCTCGACACCGTCTTGGGCCAGCGCAACCGAGTAGCCGTTGAACGAAAGGGACCTGCGCAGCGACTCGCGCACCGCGCGATCGTCATCAACGACGAGTATCCGCACGGCCATCAGTGTCGTCTCATCGCCTGAGAGCGGCCTGAGAGGCGCTCGAGCCGATAGCCCGGCAAGGAGGCCCTAGCGACGATCGAGATCGATAAGCCCGAGACGGGCCGCCTTGAGCAGCCGGCGCGGCACCTGATGCCGCCGACCCGCCACGGTCACACCCACCAGGTGGATGGGGGCAGCCTTCCATTGCGCGCGCCTGCTGCGCGTGTTCGCCCGTGACATCCTGCGCTTGGGTACCGCCATAGCTGGGCCTTACTCCTCGGGTCGTGGTCGCGGGTCTGACACCACCGGCGATTCGGCCGGCAATCTGGCGCGACCACTGGGCACGACGATCACCGTTAACGATAGCCGGTGACGCGATGGTCGCCAAAATGCGGCACCGCTGCCGACGGGCCGCCGCGGCGGTGGTGAGCGCACCCCGGCGGCAACCGAAATACGACGAGACGTTCTTGACGGGGCACCGGCGATACCCGCTAACCTACCAGTTGGTTGGTGAGCCCGCGCGGTGGCGGTCCGAAGGGAGGGCACAGCGGGGTGTCTGCGGTCCGCATCGGGAACTGCTCGGGGTTTTACGGCGATCGCCTGTCGGCGATGCGCGAGATGCTCACCGGCGGCGACCTGGACTATCTCACCGGCGACTACCTGGCCGAGCTGACCATGCTGATCCTCGGCCGTGACCGGGCCAAACACCCCGACCGCGGTTATGTGAAGACCTTTTTGAGCCAACTCGAGGAGTGTCTAGGGCTGGCCCACGACCGTGGGGTACGCATCGTCGCCAACGCCGGCGGCCTAAACCCTGCGGGCCTGGCCGACGCGGTGCGCGCGCTGGCCGAGCGCTTGGGGATTCCGGCGCGGGTCGCCCATGTCGAGGGCGACGACCTGCACGCCCGGGCCGCCGAACTGGGACTGGGCTGCCCGCTGACGGCCAACGCCTACCTGGGCGCCTGGGGGATCGTCGAGTGCCTTAACCACGGGGCCGACGTGGTGATCACCGGCCGGGTGACCGATGCTTCGGTGACCGTCGGGCCGGCCGCCGCGCATTTCGGCTGGGCCCGCACCGACTACCACCGGCTTGCCGGCGCGGTGGTCGCCGGCCACGTCATCGAATGCGGCGCCCAGGCCACCGGCGGGAACTATGCTTTTTTCACGGAAATACCCCAGTTCCCCGGTCTGCTTCATCCCGGTTTCCCGCTGGCCGAGATCCACGCCGACGGCTCATCGGTGATCACCAAGCACCCCGGCACCAGCGGGCAGGTCAGCGTGGACACCGTTACCGCGCAACTGCTCTACGAAATCACCGGCGCCCGCTACGCCAACCCGGACGTCACCGCCCGGGTCGACAGCATCCGCTTGTCGGGCGCAGGTCCCGACCGGGTGCGGATCAGCGGGGTGAGCGGTGAACCGCCGCCACCCACGCTGAAGGTGTCGCTGAATAGCGTCGGCGGATTCCGCAACGCGGTGACGTTCGTGCTGACCGGTCTGGACATCGACGCCAAGGCCGCGCTGGTGCGCCGCCAGCTGGAGGCATCGCTGCGCGTCAGGCCCGCCGAGCTGCAGTGGACCCTGGCACGCACCGACCACCCCGACGCCGACACCGAAGAAACCGCCAGCGCGCTGCTGCACTGCGTGGCCCGCGACCCCGACCCCGCTAACGTTGGACGCCAATTCTCCTCGGCCGCAGTCGAACTCGCTCTGGCCAGTTACCCGGGCTTTCACCTCACCGCCCCCCCGGGTGACGCCCAGGTCTACGGGGTGTTCACCCCCGGCTACGTCGACGCCGCAAAAGTGGCGCACCTCGCCGTCCACGCCGACGGCACCCGCACCGAGGTCCCCGCCGCGAGCGACACCCTCGAACTGGCCCCGGTCGAGCCGCCGCCGCTGCCCGAGCCGCTGCCCGCCGGGCCGGCCCGGCGGGTGCCGCTGGGCCGGATCGCGGGCGCCCGCAGCGGAGACAAGGGCGGATCGGCCAACGTCGGGGTGTGGGTGCGCACCGATGAGCAGTGGCGTTGGCTGGCCCACACACTGACGGTCGAGGTGCTGCGGGATCTGCTGCCCGAGACGGCTGACCTGCCGATCACCCGCCACGTGCTGCCCAACCTGCGCGCGGTGAACTTCGTCATCGACGGCATCCTGGGCCAGGGGGTCGGCTACCAGGCGCGCTTCGATCCCCAGGCCAAGGGGCTGGGCGAATGGCTGCGCAGCCGCTACGTCGACGTTCCGGAAAGGCTGCTGGTGTGAGCATCTGGACCACACCCGAGCGTGATCACCTACGAAAGACGGTGCGCGCCTTCGCCGAGCGCGAGATACTGCCCAATGTCGAGGAGTGGGAGCGCACCGGGGAGTTGCCGCGCGAATTGCACCGCCGGGCCGGGCAGGCCGGCCTGCTGGGCGCGAGCTTCCCCGAAGCGGTCGGGGGTGGGGGCGGTGACGGCGCCGACTCGGTGATCATCTGCGAGGAACTGCACAAGGCCGGCACCCCCGGGGGCGTTTACGCGTCCCTGTTCACCTGCGGGATCGCGGTGCCCCACATGGTGGCCTCGGGGGATCGGCGGCTCATCGACGCCTTCGTGCGGCCCACGTTGGCGGGCGAGAAGATCGGCGCGCTGGCCATCACCGAGCCCGGCGGCGGCTCGGACGTGGGGCATTTGCGAACTACCGCCGTCTTGGAGAACGGGCCCGCCGGCGACCATTACCTCGTCAACGGCGCCAAGACCTACATCACCTCCGGGGTGCGCGCCGACTACGTGGTCACCGCCGTGCGCACCGGCGGTCCCGGCGCGGCCGGGGTGTCGTTGCTGGTCGTCGAGAAAGGCACACCGGGCTTTGCGGTCACCCGCAAGCTGGACAAGATGGGGTGGCGCTCCTCGGACACCGCCGAGTTGTCCTACACCGATGTGCGGGTGCCGGCCGCTAACCTGGTCGGCGCCGAGAACAGCGGCTTCACCCAAATCGCGCAAGCCTTTATCGCAGAGCGCATCGGCCTTGCCGTCCAGGCGTATTCGAGCGCCCAGCGCTGCCTGGACCTCACCGTGGCATGGTGCCGCGATCGGGAAACGTTCGGCCGCCCGCTGATCTCCCGGCAAGCGGTGCAGAACACGCTGACCGAGATGGCCCGGCGCATCGACGTCGCCCGGGTTTATGTGCGCAGCGTGGTGGAACGCCAGCTGGCCGGCGAAACGAATCTGATCGCGCCGGTATGCTTTGCCAAAAACACCGCCGTGGAAGCCGGTGAATGGGTGGTCAACCGGGCCGTGCAGTTGTTTGGCGGCATGGGCTACATGTCCGAATGCGAAGTCGAGCGCCAGTACCGCGACATGCGGATTTTGGGCATTGGCGGCGGAGCCACCGAGATCCTGACCGCGCTGGCCGCCAAGGCCCTGGGATTTCGCTCATGATTCCCCCACCGCCTTCTCATCGGTTCGCTCGCCATCCCCGGCGGTGCCCATGACGGTGCTGCGGTCCACCCTGGATCCCGCCTCGGCGGCGTACCGGGAGGCGGCATCGGCGTTGACCGCCAAACTCGACGAGATCAACGCCGAATTGGCCAAGGCCCTTGCCGGCGGCGGACCAAAATATGTGCAGCGTCATCACGCCCGCGGCAAGCTGACCGCACGGGAGCGCATCGAGCTGCTCGTCGACCCGGATTCACCATTTTTGGAATTGTGCCCGCTGGCCGCCTGGGGCAGCGAGTTTCAGGTCGGTGCCAGCGTGGTGGTGGGCGTCGGAGTGGTGTCCGGGGTGGAATGCGTGATCGTCGCCAACGATCCGACGGTCAAAGGCGGTGCCAGCAACCCATGGACATTGCGAAAGATCTTGCGCGCTAACCAGATCGCATTCCAGAATCGGCTACCGGTGATTTCGCTGGTGGAGTCCGGGGGCGCTGACCTGCCCACGCAGAAGGATGTTTTTATCCCTGGCGGGCAAATGTTTCGCGACCTGACCCGCCTGTCGGCAGCCGGAATCCCAACCATTGCACTGGTGTTCGGTAACTCCACCGCAGGCGGGGCATATGTTCCCGGGATGTGCGATCACGTGGTGATGATCAAGGAACGCTCGAAGGTGTTTCTGGCCGGCCCGCCGCTGGTGAAGATGGCCACCGGAGAGGACTCGGATGACGAATCCCTCGGTGGTGCCGACATGCATGCCCGCATCTCGGGCCTTGCTGACTACTTTGCCGTCGACGAGCCCGACGCGATTCGCATCGGCCGGCGAATCGTGGCGCGGCTGAACTGGAAGAAGCTGGGGCCGAAGCCGGGTCTGGCCATCGACCCGCGGTATGGAGCCGAGGAGTTGATCGGCATTGTGCCGGCAGACTTGCGTATCCCGTTCGACCCGCGGGAGGTGATCGCCCGCATCGTCGACGGCTCCGAGTTCGACGAGTTCAAACCGCGCTACGGCTCGTCGCTGGTGACCGGCTGGGCGGCACTGCACGGTTACCCACTGGGGATCTTGGCGAACGCGCGCGGCATTTTGTTCAGCGAGGAATCCCAGAAGGCAACCCAGTTCATCCAGCTGGCCAACCGTTACCACACGCCGCTGCTGTTCCTGCACAACACCACCGGGTATATGGTCGGCAGGGTTTACGAAGAGGGCGGCATGATCAAGCACGGGTCGATGATGATCAACGCCGTTTCCAACTCCACGGTGCCGCATATCTCGCTGCTGATCGGTGCGTCTTACGGCGCCGGACACTACGGCATGTGCGGGCGCGCCTACGACCCGAGGTTTTTGTTCACCTGGCCGTCCGCCAAGGCCGCGGTGATGGGCGGCGCTCAGTTGGCCGGGGTGATCTCGATCGTCGGTCGGGCCGCCGCGGAGGCACGCGGCCAGCCGTTCGACGAACAAGCCGACACAGCGATGCGCGCGGCGATCGAAGCGCAAATCGAGGCCGAGTCGCTGCCGCTGTTTTTGTCGGGGCGGCTATATGACGACGGCGTGATCGACCCGCGCGACACCCGCACTGTGCTGGGAATGTGCCTGTCCGCCATTGCCAATGCCCCAATCGAGGGTACGTCGAATTTCGGCGTGTTCCGGATGTGAGGGCGCGGTGATCACTCGGGTGCTGGTGGCCAACCGCGGCGAGATCGCTCGGCGGGTCTTTGCCACCTGCCGGCGGTTGGGCCTGGGCACCGTCGCCGTCTACACCGACCCGGATGCCGGCGCGCCGCACGTCGCGGAGGCCGACGCACGGGTGCGGCTGCCCTCAGCAACCGACTATCTCAACGCCGGGGCCATCATCGCCGCCGCCCGCGCCGCCGGTGCCGACGCCGTGCATCCCGGCTACGGATTCCTCGCCGAAAACCCTGATTTCGCTGCGGCCGTGCACGATGCGGGCCTGACATGGGTTGGGCCGCCGGCGAACGTGGTGCGGGCGATGGGGTCCAAGATCGAGGCCAAGAAGCTGATGGCCGCCGCCGGCGTGCCGGTGCTCGACGAACTCGACCCGGACGCCGTCACCCACGCGCAGCTGCCGGTGATCGTCAAGGCCGCGGCCGGCGGCGGGGGACGCGGAATGCGGGTTGTTGATGAAATATCATCCCTGCCAAGCGAAGTCGAAGCAGCGCGTCGCGAAGCGCAGTCAGCGTTCGGCGACCCGACCGTGTTTTGCGAGCGCTACGTCGCGGCCGGCCGCCACATCGAGGTCCAAGTGCTCGCCGACACCCACGGCACCGTGTGGGCCGTCGGCGAACGGGAGTGCTCGATTCAGCGCCGCCACCAGAAGATCATCGAGGAATCACCGTCGCCGCTGGTGGAACGCACACCAGGGATGCGCGCCAAGCTATTCGACGCGGCCCGGCTGGCCGCCGCGGCGATCGGCTATACCGGTGCGGGAACGGTGGAGTTTCTCGTCGATCCCGCCTCTCCAGAGGGAGCGTTTTATTTTCTGGAAATGAACGCCCGGCTGCAAGTCGAGCACCCGGTCACCGAGGAGACCACCGGGCTGGATCTTGTCGAACTCCAGCTCGCGATCGCCGACGGCGCCCGGCTGGACACTGAGCCCCCTGCCGCCCGGGGGCATTCGATCGAGGCACGACTCTACGCGGAGGATCCGGCTCATGGCTGGCGGCCGCAGGCCGGCCTGGTGCATGCCCTCGAGGTTCCGGGAGTGCGTGCATGCTTTGACACCCTGCGCCAGCGGACCGGCATCCGGCTGGACTCCGGCATTGCCGACGGCTCCACCGTGTCCGTCCACTACGACCCGATGCTGGCGAAAGTGATTTCCTACGCTCCCACCCGGCGGCAATCTGCGATGGTGCTCGCCGACGCACTGGCGCGCAGCCGCCTCCATGGGATCCGCACCAACCGCGACCTCCTGGTGAACGTGCTTCGGCATCCGGCGTTCCTCGACGGTGCCACCGACACGGCGTTTTTCGACACCCACGGCCTGGCCAGGCTGTCGGCGCCGCTGGCCGACGCCGGCACGGCGCGGTTATCGGCGATCGCTGCCGCACTGGCGGACGCCGCGCACAACCGCGCTAGCGCACCGGTTCTCGCCTCCATTCCCAGCGGCTGGCGCAACCTGGCATCGGGTTATCAGGTCAAAAGCTACCGCGACGACAATGCGCACCAGCACCGTGTCGAATATCGCTTCGACAGAAACACTCTGGTGCTTCCCGGTGATGAGGCGGTGCAACTGGTGTCGCTTGCCGCAGACGCGGTGGTGCTCGCCGACGCGTGCGGGGTGGCGCGTCGCTTCGCCGTCGCGCGCTACGGTGACGACATCTACGTCGACTCGCCCGGTGGGTCGGTTCATTTCGTCGCGCTGCCACGCTTTTCCGAGCCGGGTGTGGCGGTCGAGCAGGGGTCGTTGGTGGCGCCGATTCCCGGCAGCGTCACCCGGGTCGGCGCGCGGCTCGGTGAAAACGTCACCGCCGGGCAGCCACTGATCTGGCTGGAAGCGATGAAAATGGAGCACCCCATCACCGCACCGAGCGACGGGGTGCTTGTGCAACTCCACGTCACACCCGGCGCGCAGGTCGAGGCCGGCGCCGTTTTGGCACAAGTGGAAGCTCCTGCTGCAGAAAGAGATCCGTCATGACCCAGAACGCGAGCACCCAGTCCGCTTTCGTCGAAAGCCCGGAGCGCCAGGCGTTGCGCCAGGCGGTGGCCGCGTTGGCGGCCAACTACGGCGCGGACTACTACCTGCAAAAGGCCCGGCAACACCAACACACTGACGAATTGTGGGCCGAGGCAGGAAAACTCGGATTCATCGGCGTCAATATTCCCGAGGAATATGGCGGCGGTGGCGCCGGGATGTACGAGCTGTCACTGGTGCTGGAGGAGATGTCGGCGGCTGGATGCGGGCTGCTGATGATGGTGGTCTCCCCCGCCATCAACGGCACCATCATCGCGAAGTTCGGCACCGATGAGCAGAAGCGCCGCTGGCTGCCCGGCATCGCCGACGGCTCGCTGATCATGGCGTTCGCGATCACCGAACCTGACGCCGGGTCCAACTCCCACCGGATCACCACCACGGCGCGCCGCGTCGGCGACGACTGGATCATCAGCGGGCAGAAGGTTTTCATCTCCGGTGTCGACCAGGCGCAGGCGGTGCTGGTGGTGGGCCGCACCGAGGAAGCCAAGACCGGCAAACTGCGTCCGGCGCTGTTCGTCGTGCCCACGGACGCGCCGGGATTCACCTGCACTCCGATCGAGATGGAGCTGATCAGCCCGGAGCGCCAATTCCAGGTCTTCCTCGACGACGTGCGGCTGCCTGCCGACGCGCTGGTGGGCTCCGAACACGCCGCGATGGCGCAACTGTTCGCCGGCCTTAATCCCGAACGCATCATGGGTGCGGCCAGCGCGGTGGGCATGGGCCGCTTTGCGCTTCACAAGGCGATCGACTACGTCAAGACCCGCAAGGTGTGGGATATTCCGATCGGCGCCCACCAGGGCATCTCGCATCCGTTGGCGCAGAACTACGTCGAGATCGAGTTGGCTAAGTTGATGATGCAGAAGGCGGCGACGCTCTACGATCACGGTGATGAAGCCGGCGCAGCGGAGGCGGCCAACATGGCGAAGTACGCCGCGGGCGAGGCATCGGCGCGCGCGGTCGACCAGGCCGTGCAGTCGCTGGGAGGCAATGGGCTGACCAAGGAGTACGGCATCGCCGCCGCATTGGCGGCGTCCCGGTTGTCGCGGATCGCGCCGGTAAGCCGCGAGATGATCCTGAACTTCCTCGCGCAGACATCGCTGGGCCTACCGCGGTCCTATTGATGGGGACACTCGTGCAGTGCGTCAGCGCCGGCCCGGTTGCCCGGCTGACGCTGGACTCTCCGCGTAACCGCAACGCGCTGTCGAGCGCCCTGGTCAGTCAATTGCACCGGGGGTTGCGGGAAGCGGCCGCAGACCCTCGCGTGCGGGCCGTGGTGCTTGGCCACACCGGCGACACGTTCTGCGCCGGAGCGGATCTGGGCGAGGCCAGCGGTGGCGATCCGTTCGAGGTGGCCGCGGCCCGCGGCCGGGAGCTGGCCGCACTGCTGCGCGCCATCGTCGCGTTACCGCTGCCGGTCATCGCGGCGATCGACGGCCATGTCCGTGCCGGTGGCCTGGGCCTGGTCGGCGCGTGCGACATCGCGGTCGCCGGCCCGCGCAGCACCTTCGCGCTGACCGAGGCGCGGATCGGGGTGGCACCGGCGATCATCTCGCTGACGTTGCTGCCGAAAATGTCCCCCCGCGCCGCGGCCCGCTACTTCCTGACCGGCGAGACGTTTGACGCGGCCGAGGCCGCGTCGATCGGGTTGATCACCATGGCCGCCGACGACGTCGGCGCCGCAGTCGCTTCGCTGCTCGCCGGCCTGGGGCGCGGCTCACCGCAGGGCCTGGCCGCATCCAAGGCGCTGACCACCGCGGCGCTACTGAACGGATTCGACCGCGACGCCGACCGGCTCGCCGTGGACTCGGCGCGGCTGTTCGTCTCCGATGAAGCCCGGGAAGGCATGCTCGCGTTCCTGCAGAAACGCCCGCCCAGCTGGGCTCCCCCGGGTGACGATGCGGCCCGTGACGCGGGCCGGTAACACGGCCGAGCCCGGGAGCGATGAGCCGGTTTGCCCAACTAGCATTACCGCCAAATTTGTTCGTCGTAGTCTCGGGTGTGATGAGCGAGTCAGCGCAGCGAAACGCGGGTGAGGAGTGGTCGCGCGCCGCGGACACCGACCGGATCCGGGTAGCGCAGTTGCTCACCGACGCCGCTGCGCGGGGCCGCCTACCGATGAGCGAGTATGAGGAGCGCCTCGCCAAGGCGTATGCGGCCACCACGTATCAAGAATTGGAGCGGTTGCAAGCGGATTTACCCGGCTTAGCGGTTAGCCCGTGCCGGGGTGGCGTCTGCAAACCGGCGCCGTCTACCCTGCTGATGGCCATCATGGGCGCGTTCGAGCGGCGCGGGCGATGGAATGTCCCACAAAAGCTGACCACCTTCGCGCTGTGGGGCGGGGGGGTGATAGATCTCCGCTACGCCGATTTCACCTCCACCGAGGTCGAGATTCACGCGTATTCGATCATGGGTGGGCAGACAATCCTGCTGCCGCCGGAGATCCACGTCGAGATTCACGGCCACGGCGTGATGGGCGGTTTTGACCACAACGTCCCCGGTGCGGGGACGCCGGGCGCGCCCACGGTGAGGATCCGGGGTTTCTCGCTGTGGGGCAGGGTGGGCATCAAGCGCAAAAAGCGCCGGACCCAGCCCTAGCCCGCTGCGATCGTCGCGGTGACCGGCCCGGCATTCGGGAGTATGTGCTGCGGCGACAACCGGTGGGTGCCGGCCCAGGCGACGGCGGCTAGTCGGCAAGTCATCAACGGATGCCGTCCGCGGGCCAACTGCTCAGAGCCCCAGCCGCGGTGTCAAGCGGCCAACGAAGTGGCCAACCATGGCGAGGCGCTGCAGGCGCCGCAGCGGTCCCGCCACGGCCAAGCCGACACCGCGCCGTCGGGATGGGTTGGCTCCTCGGCCGCCGCGCTGTCCGGGCTACTGGACAGCTGGGCGACAACCAGCATCGCCCACCTTCCTGCCTGGGCTATGACGCGCTCGACGGCGTCAGGGACGTCGTCAACGACCGGGCCGCGCGCGACGCCGCGGGTGCGTTGAGCTAAGGCCAGCGTGGTCAAGACGGTGCGGGACCACGCAACGCACCCGAGCAGCTCGGCAAATGCCCTGGTCACCACCCGAAAAATGGGTCAGGCCGCAGCGCAGTGGCGTGCCCCTACCCGCCGCGTCGGCTACCGCCGCGGCAGATCGGTAGCAGCAGATCAGTAGCCGCCGCACCAGGTGCGAAGGTGCTCGGCGTGCTCGGCGGCGGCGCGGGTGGTCGGGCCGCTGCCGTAGCGAAGGACGTCGCGGGCTTCGGTGAGCCGTTCGCGTGGCCAATCCAGCCGCGCCGGGTCAATGCTGATCGGCGGGTCGGGAAGCGGGGGCGGTGGCGGGCGTTTGAGCGACGCTTCAAAGGGTGCCGGGTCATCCGGGATGGGCAGCTGCCCGCGGAACATGCCCGCGTTCAACTCGTCTGTGGCGCGCAACCTGATCGCGCACCGGCGAAATTCCTCGGCCAGCCAGGTGACGACCTCCGAGGCGGTCAGCAGCCGGGCCGCGTCCCGCTCAGTCAGCCTCCACAGCCGCGGGTCTTGCCCGAAAGTTTCGAATTGCCTTGCGACGTTGTCGAATAACGCTCCGGCCAGCTCCAGCCGCAGAGCATCCAGCTGGGGTTCCATCGAAACTACCGTTCCAACTCCAGAGCGCCATCAGCGCTTCATTTGGATTGCACGAGCTTATCCCGGCAAACGCAAGCAAACGCAATTCTACGTTAACGGCCGGGCCATGACTGCAGTATGGTGGGCTCCGGGCTCACAACCCCGGCCGGCGCGCTCCCGAGTGTGACCATCGGGTGCCCGACGAGGCCGCCCGGCCGCATCGCCGGGCGCCGAGCCACTACCGTCGCCGCCGCGAACGCAGGTAGTCGCCGACCACCGCCGCGCCCAGGCCATCGAGGTCGGGCACCACCACCCGGCCCTCGACCCGGCGGGCGACCTGGTCGATGAACCGCGCCAGCCCCGGGTCGTCGCCAAGGCGGAAGATCGTCACGTGTGCGCCGAGCCGGGCCACGTCGTCGAAACCGCGCACCGTGTGGGCGATGGTCCGCGGATGTGGTGGGTAATCGAAAAACACCGCCAAATCATCACCCTCGCGGTCTTCCAGGTGCGCGGTGGGCTCACCGTCGGTGACGACCAGCACAACAGGCTGCGCGTTGGGGTGCCGGCGTAGATGCCGAGCCGCCAGTGCCAACGCGTGGTGCAGGTTGGTGCCCTGCTCATAGGCGCCGTCCAGACCCATGAGCTCCGTGGCCGTCACCGCCCGCGCGTAGCGGCCAAACGCGATGATCTGCAACGCATCCGAACGAAATCTGGTGCTCACCAGGTGGTTGAGCGCCAGCGCCGTTCGTTTCATCGGCAGCCAGCGGTTCTCCATCACCATCGAAAACGAGGTGTCCACCAACAGCGCAACTGCGGCTTGGGTGCGCGTCTCGGTCTCAGAAACCTCCACGTCATCAACGGTTATCCGGACCGCGCCGTCGACAGGTGCGGTTCCCGCCTGCCGCAAGACGGCGTTGGTCAGCGTGCGGCTGACGCTCCACGGCTCGGTGTCGCCGAACTGCCAGGGCCGGGTGGCGCCGGTCAGCTCGCCCGCCGCCCCGGCGCGCCGATGATCCCGCTCACCACGACGTCCAGAAAGCTGTTGGGACACATCACGTAACGCCGTCTCGCCCAGCCGGCGCATCGCTTTGGGTGAGAGCCGCCACTGGCCGTCGGGACTGCGGTCTAAAAATCCTTGGTTGAGCAGTGCGCGTTCCAACTCCGCCAGCGTTTGAGCGTCGATAGCAGCTTGATCACCGAGCTGGCGCGCCAGCGCATCCAGGTCGAGGTCGTCCATGGTCGCGCCCGGGTAGCTTTGGGAGAGCTGCTCGGCCAGCTGCTCCAGCTCGGCGATATCGGCCAGCGCTTGCGCGCCTTCGCCCATTCCTAACGGATTATCACCCGTAAACTGCGCACTCCCGTGCCAGTCCTCACCCGGACGCGCGGCTTGCAAGTGGGCGTCCAGCCGATTCAGCGCCTGCATCAGCGCGGGAGACCCGAATGCCTGCTGGGCCAAGGCATCCAGTTCGGCACGCTGTTCCGGGCTCAAGCTGTTGCGGAACCGTTGGGCGGCGGCGGCCCGCTTGGCCAGCGAATCCAGCAGCTCCTCGACGTTGCGTGGGTTCTCCGGGAAGAATGCCCCGTGCTTGCTCATGAAGTTGTCGAAATCCTGCTGGGTGTCCGTACCGCGGGCGTGTTTTTCCAATAGATCGTTGAGGTCATCCAGCATCTCGGTGACCCGTCGGCGATCCTCCTCGGTGGCGTTCTGCAGCAGCTGCTTCATTCCGGCGAAGCGTTGGTCGAGCATCTCGCGGCCAAGGAGATCCTTGATCTGCTCGTAGAATTCGTGGGCCTCCCTGCTGCGCCAGTGATAGTCGGCAAGTTCTTGGATGGCCTTGGCCGGCGACGGGGACAACGCATCAAGCTGCAGCTCGCGAAACCGCGCGTCGTCGTCCAGGGCGCGGGCCAGCGCTTTGCGTTCGGCCAGCACCGCTTGATCAAGCAGCTTTTTGACCTCCTGCAGCGTGCCATCTAAGTTATGGCGACGCAACAACTCTCGTCTACGCCGGTTGGCTTCCGCGGCCAGCCGGTCAGCCCCGGGCATGTTCGCGGTGCCCCGGCGCAGCAGTTCGGACAGCGCCCGGCGCGGCGAAGTGCCCGCCATGACGTCCCGGCCGATCTGCTCGAGGGCCTCCCGCAGCTCCACCGGCGGAGCCAGCGGGTCGGGGCCGCCCGTGTACGCCTTGTATCGCGCCGAACGCCCTTTAGCCATAGACGGTTTCGCCTGCCTCACACACCTTGTCGATTCGCCTCGCCAAGTACAGTGCCTCAAGCGCCAGCTCGAGCGCCGCGGCGCGCTCCCCGTCGGACTGCACGCCCAGCTTTTTCGCGATCTTGTCGATGACCGGCAGCCCGGGCAATGCGGCCAGCACGTCCTTGGCCGACACCCGCTCGCCCGTCGTCACCGCAGCGCCGCCGTCAACAGCGGCCACCAGCGGCGCAACATCGATGCCGGCGAGCAGTGCCGAGGCGGTATCGGCGGTGGCGCGGCGCAGCAAATGCTCCAGCACCGCCTGCTCGCGGCCTTCCTCTCCAGATTCGAACTCCACTTTGCCGCGCAAGACGTCGATCACCGTTCCCAGATCAACCACCCGGGCCACCGGATCCGTTTCCCCGAGCACCGCGCTGCGATGGCGCGCAGCGGCGGCGACCGTTTCCGCGGCCGCGATTCCAAACCGTGCCGAGACCCCCGACCGCTGGTCGATCGACCGGGACTCCCGCAGGTAGCGGGCGAACCGGGCGATGATCTGCACGATGTGGTCGGGCACGTGCGCGGTTAAGTGCGCTTCTTGGGTGATGACGCCCATTTCGGCCTGCAGCTCCAGCGGATAGTGGGTGCGAATCTCGGCGCCGAAGCGGTCTTTGAGCGGGGTGATGATGCGGCCGCGGTTGGTGTAGTCCTCGGGGTTTGCGCTGGCCACGACCAACACGTCCAGCGGCAGCCGCAGCGTGTAACCGCGCACCTGGATGTCGCGCTCCTCCATGACGTTGAGCATCGACACCTGGATACGCTCGGCCAGGTCGGGCAATTCGTTGACGGCGACGATGCCGCGGTGCGCCCGCGGGATGAGCCCGTAGGCGATGGTCTCGGGATCACCCAGGCTGCGGCCCTCAGCGACCTTGATCGGGTCGATGTCGCCGACCAAATCGGCCACGCTAGTGTCGGGTGTGGCCAGCTTCTCGGTGTAACGCTCGCTGCGGTGCCGCCACCCCACCGGCAGGTCATCACCGAGCTCCGCCGCCCGCCGGATCGATTCCGGCGTGATCGGCGAGTAGGGGTGCTCACCGAGCTCGGCGCCGCTGATGACCGGCGTCCACTCGTCGAGCAGGCCGACCAGCGCCCGCAGTAATCGGGTCTTGCCCTGACCGCGCTCGCCGAGCAGGACAACATCGTGACCGGCGATCAGCGCCCGCTCCAGCTGCGGGATTACGGTGTCGTCAAACCCCAGGATCCCCGGCCAGATGTCCACGCCCTCGGCCAGCGCGGTGAGCAGGTTCTCCCGGATTTCCTGCTTGACGCCCCGCTCCCGGTGACCGGAAGCACGCAGTTCGCCCACGGTGCGGGGTAGGTGACTCGGTGCACGCACCACTCCACGCTACGACCCTGTCGCGTGCACGTCATGCCGTCAGCGGGTTTTTCCCCTCGGCTGCGGCCTAGCCGCACCTAGCCGTCTTGCCGCGAGAGTGCACTTCGCGACGCAGATCTCAAGTGAACCCGTCGTTGGTGGCACTTTGGCGGGGCTAGCGATGAGCTAGTGGGCAAAATGGCGGGAGCCGGTCAGGTAGAGCGTTACGCCGGCTTCGACCGCTGCCGCGGTCACCTCATCGTCGCGGACCGAGCCACCGGGTTGCACGATCGCTGTGACCCCGGCAGCGGCCAGCGTCTCCAACCCGTCGGGGAATGGGAAGAAGCCATCCGATGCTGCCACCGCACCGCGGACCCGCTCCCCGCCGCGCGCGACGGCCAGTCTGGCGGCGTCCACCCGGTTCACCTGTCCCATGCCGATGCCGACAGTGGCGCCGTCGGCTGCGATCACGATCGCATTCGACTTGACTGCACGGCAGGTACGCCACGCAAAAACCAAGTCGCTCAACATATCCTGGCTAGCCGGCAGCCCGGCCGCCAGCGTCCAGTTGATCGGGTTGTCCCCGGGGGCGTCGAGCTCGTCGCGTTGCTGCATCAGCAGTCCCCCGCTGACCTGACGCAGTTCAGTGCCGTTGCGCAACGGCTCGGGGGCCAGCAGCACCCGGATGCTCTTCTTGCGTGCCAAGATATCGACAGCCCCGGGCGCGTAAGCAGGCGCGACGATCACTTCGGTGAAGATGGTGCTCACATACTCCGCCATTTCGACGCTGACTTCGGTGTTGGCCGCGATCACTCCGCCGAAGGCGCTCAGTGGATCACAAGCGTGCGCCTTGCGATGCGCGTCCGCGACCGAAATCGACGAGATCGCGATCCCGCACGGGTTGGTGTGCTTGATGATGGCCACGCATGTCTGGTCGTGGTCGAAGACAGCCCGCCAGGCCGCGTCTGCATCGGTGTAGTTGTTGTAGGACATCTCTTTTCCGTGCAGCTGAGTGGCCTGCGCCAAGCCCGGCCAGGCACTGGGGTCGCTGTAGAGCGCGGCCTGCTGATGCGGATTCTCGCCGTAGCGCAGCAGCGTCGAGCGACGCCAGCTTCCAGCGAACCACTCGGGCAACGTAGTTCGCGGTTGCTCAGGCGCCAGCACCGAGGCCATCCAGTCGGCGACCGCGACGTCGTACTCGGCGGTATGCCGAAATGCCAGCAATGCCAGTCTTTTACGTTCGGCAAGGGTGAATCCGCCGTGGCGGACAGCGGCCAGCACACCGTCATAGCCGCGCGGATCCACAACCACCGCGACACTCGGATAGTTCTTCGCGGCCGCCCGGATCATAGCCGGTCCACCGATGTCGATTTGCTCGACGCACTCATCTATTCCCGCGCCGGAGTCGACCGTCTCGCGGAACGGATACAGATTGACCACCACCAGTTCGAATGGCGCGATGCCAAGTTTCTGGAGCGCCGCGGTGTGTTCCGGTTTGCGCAGGTCAGCCAGGAGCCCGGCGTGCACCCGCGGATGCAGAGTCTTGACGCGCCCGTCCAGCAACTCGGGAAACTCTGTCACCTCCTCCACGCGTGTTACCGGAATGCCTTTCTCTGCAATCATTTTCGCGGTCAAGCCAGTAGAAACAAGACCGACACCGGCGGCGTGCAGACCGCGGGCAAGGTCTATCAGGCCGGTTTTGTCGTAGACACTGATCAGCGCGCGGCGGATCGGCCTGCGTGATATGGTCTGCCCGGCATCTGCGCTCATCCTATTCTCGCCTTTCGTCCTTCCCAGGTCACGCCGCCCATCGCCACCGCGGCGACCACGTCCGCCAACAGCCGCCGCTCTTCGACCTTGATGCGTTCGTGCAGAGTCTGTTCGTCGTCATCGTCGAACACCGGCACCGGTCGCTGCGCGAGTATCGGTCCGGTATCCGTGCCAGCGTCTACCAAATGCACTGTACAGCCTGTGACTTTCACGCCGTACGCCAGCGCGTCGGCCACGCCGTGGGTACCGGGGAACGACGGCAACAGCGCCGGATGGGTATTGATAACGCGTCCGAGATAACGGGACAGGAATTGCGGCCCCAGAATTCTCATGAAACCCGCCGAGACGATCAAGTCAGGTGAATGTGCTGCGGTAGCCCCTGTGAGGGCGGCATCCCAGGCATCGCGGCTGGGGTAGTCGGTCAGCCGGACAGTGAAGGCCGGCAACGACTCCGCTTGGGCGATCGCGACGGCCCCACAATCACGGTCGGTACCGACGGCGACCACCCGCGCCGGATAGTCGCCGGCGGCGGCGTCGATCAGGGAACGCAGCAACGAGCCGGTACCAGAGGCCAGCACCACCACCCGTGCCGGCGCGGTGGGAGGCACACGCAACGGCTGCTGCACATCGCGAGCCTAACCGCTTTCCCCCGGCGGCTGGTCGGTGCTTAAGCCTGCTGGTGGGGGCTCCGCCGCGCCGGCGTCACCATCGGCGGGGTCCGCGGGGAGCGCCCCGACTTCGACGGGTTCGGCAACCGCGTGATCGCCGCCCAACTGCCCGTCGTGCCTGGCCGCGGACCCCGTGGGCGGGGCGGGGTGCGCGCCGAAGGCCGCCGCGGACTTCGGCGTCGACGGCGACTGGGGCCGGTGAGCCCGGCGCCTGACGCCCCCGGCCATCGCCACGGTGACCCAGCCGACGCCGGCAAACCAGAGGAAGACCGCGATGCCGAACGTGCCCTGGTCCACACCGACGTCACCGAAATTACCCAGCCGCCCGCCCCCGGCGTAGCCGAGGGCTGCCATCGTCAGCGCCGCAAAAGCCGCGGCAACCAGCAGCTTGGCCGTCGCCGCAACGAGCGGCAGCGCGCGTCGCGCGCATTGCTGGCCGACCGCGACCCCCGACGAGGCGCCGACGACAAGCAGGGCCACCCACACCGGGCCCAACGGCGGTGTCGGCACCGCAGCCAGCACGGGCAGTGCCGGAATGTCGCCACCAAAGACGCTGAACGAACTGAACGTTGCCACGCCCAGATGCGCGCTGGACCCCACCGCGATCGCGGCCGCGCCGACGATGACGTTGGGCGCGTAGAGCACCGACAGCACGGTGAGACTGAACTGCCCAAATATCGAATCGGTGATGGTGTAGAGCTCATGCATCGTGGCCCAGTGCACCACCAGCGAACCGGCCGTCACCACACCGGAAAGCCCGAGCAACGCCAAGACGCCGGCCGTCGCGGCCCGCAGCGAATCACCCAGCCACTCCGGCAGCCGCGGGGCCGTCGAAATTCGCTGGCGGACTTGGGATCCCACCCCGATCGTGGCGCCAATCGCATGCACCGCAAGGACGCTGAGGAACGCGCGCAGCGCGTTAGGCGTCTGCAGTTCGGTGAGCACCGACGCCGCGTCGTGAATGACCGCCAGGGCGATGGCCGCGACGAGCACCGGCCCGCCCAGCGCCGACGCCACGACCCAGCGGATGACCAGCCAGGACGCCTGCGGAAGGGTCGCCTGAGCCGTGGTGCGCGCGGTGGCCCAGACCATCAACAGCACGGGTGCCAGCGGCATCACCCCGAGTTCGCGGCCGCCGATCGAGATCGGCACCAGATGCGCGCCCAACCACATGCTGGCTATGGCGCCCGGCGCGCCGGTCATGTCGCTGTTGGCGATCAGCAACTGCAACAACGTGATCGCGGCAATAATGACCAGCGCCACCAGACCCGGACCGAACGCCACCCGCAGCAAATCCCGTGCCTGGCGAGCACCTACCGCCCGGCTGTCCACCCGTGTCACTCCCCGGCTCCCGGCCGGCTAGGCCCGAGAGCACCCACTTAGGAGGGCGTGGGCCCTGATGACGATGACGGCGACTGGCGCTGGCCCGGACCGTGTGACGGCTGGTCCGAAGTGGTGGTGGCGCCGCTGTGCTCGGAGTTGGCGGACTCGTGTGACTCCGTGCCCGACCCGGCCGAGGGCGGCTGGCTGAAGCTGGGAAAGCCGGTCGGCGGGGTAGGTGAGCCCTGCTGAGGACCGGGCTGGGGCGCCTGGTGTGCGCCGGGCTGTGTGCCCGCCGGACCGAACCCGCCGCTCGAGGGGGGCGGATAGCCGTATTGCGGCCCATGCTGGGCCGGCGCGTGGTGCTGCTGGCCGAAATACGCGCCCGATTGTGGCGGGCCGTACTGGCCGTACTGCCCGTACGGGCCGTACGGGCCGTACTGGTCATACCTCGGCCGGGGAGCGGGCGGGGTGATAACACCCGCCTCCAGCAGTAGCGCGCCCACGGCGGCGATCGCCTGGATCACGCTAAAGGCGAGCACCAGCCACAACCCCACGCCAATGGTTAAGCCGCTGTGCCCGCCGACTGCCTGCGCAATCGCCAGTAACGCGCCCAGCACCGCGATCGCCGCGACGATCCCGGTGTAGTTGCTGGCCTTGGGTAGCAGGCCCACCGCGGCCAGCAAACCGGCCAGCAGCGCAGCTATCACGCCGACCACCGCTCCGAGGTCACTGGGGAGCAGTTCACCGCCACCCGGCCCCATCTCCGCACTGAGGGTGAACATCGGAAGGAAGCTTGCCGCGTACGCGCCCAGGCCGAGCGCCACCACAACGATGGTCAGGTACACCTGCGCCCTGCTCGCACTGTCAACGGTTTTGGCGAACGAGGGGGTCGACCCTCCATAAGAGCCCGGGGACTGCGCGGGCGGGTATCCGGGGCTGCCGGGCGAGTAGGTCATGACCTCTCCTGTGCTGTTGTGCTGTTGGGTCTCGTGCTCTGCGGCGCTGCCTTTCCAGGCACCGCTGCCGCACCGCTGCCGCGCGACGCCACGCTGGGCGGCGCCGGAAACATTGCGCAGCGCGGGCGTTACGACACGACGTGATCCCACGCTAGCGCACGTTCGCGCGTAGGCCATGCGCCAGTCCGCGTGTCACGCCCGCTCCTCGCCGCGGGCCCCGGTGCATTGTGCTTAATGTCTCGCTTAATGTCCTCGCCTCGGGTCCCGCGTCGCCCGCGGCTCACAGGTTCTGCAGGATCTTGCGCACCAGGGTCGCGGTTTCGGACGGGGTCTTACCGACCTGCACGCCGGCTGCTTCCAGGGCCGCTTTCTTGGCGGCCGCGGTGCCCGACGAGCCGGATACGATCGCGCCGGCGTGACCCATCGTCCTGCCTTCCGGGGCGGTGAATCCGGCCACGTAGCCGACCACCGGCTTGGAGACGTTGGCTTTGATGTACTCTGCGGCGCGTTCTTCGGCGTCGCCACCAATCTCGCCAATCAGCACGATGACCTTGGTTTCCGGATCCTTTTCGAACGCTTCGAGGGCGTCGATGTGGGTGGTGCCGATCACCGGGTCGCCGCCGATGCCGATGGCGGTGGAGAAGCCGAGGTCGCGCAACTCGAACATCATCTGGTAGGTCAAGGTGCCCGACTTGGATACCAGACCGATCGGGCCGGGTCCGGTGATGTTGGCGGGGGTGATGCCAGCCAGTGACCGGCCCGGGGAAATGATGCCGGGGCAGTTGGGGCCGATGATGCGGGTCTTGTGCCCCTTACCGAGGTTGTAAGCCCACGCATAGGCGGTGTCGTGCACCGGGATTCCCTCGGTGATAATGACCAGCAACGGGATTTCGGCGTCGATAGCCTCCAGGATGGCGTCCTTGGCGAATCGCGGGGGCACGAAGACGATCGAGACGTCCGCACCGGTCTTCTCGATCGCCTCAACCACGGTGCCGAACACCGGGAGCTCGATGTCGTTGCCGTCGGCGTCCGTGTGCGTGACCGTGGTGCCGGCCTTGCGGGCGTTGACACCACCGAGGATCCGGGTGCCTGCCTTGAGCATCCGCGCGGTGTGCGCGGTGGCCTCGTTGCCGGTGATGCCCTGCACGATGACCTTGGACTCTGCGGTGAGGAATACAGCCATAAGAGGTGACGAGTCCTTTCTGTGTCTCAGACGCTGGCCAGCGCGGCAGCCTTGTCAGCGGCCTCGTCCATGGTGGGCACCAGGGTCACCAGCGGGTGGTTGGCCTCGGCGAGGATGCGCCTGCCTTCCTCGACGTTGTTGCCGTCGAGGCGAACGACCAACGGCTTGTCGGCCTCGTCGCCGATGATCTGCAGCGCTTTGACTATGCCGGTGGCCACCGCGTCGCAGGCTGTGATACCACCGAACACGTTGACGAAGACGACCTTGACCTGCTCGTCGCTGAGAACCACGTCCAGCCCCGCGGCCATAACCTCGGCAGACGCACCGCCACCGATGTCGAGGAAGTTGGCCGGCCTCACGCCGCCGTGCCGTTCCCCGGCATAGGCGGCGACGTCAAGGGTCGACATCACCAGACCGGCGCCGTTGCCGATGATGCCGATCTGCCCGTCGAGCTTGACGTAGTTGAGGTTGTGTTCCTTGGCCTTGAGCTCCAGCGGATCGGTGGCCTCGCGGTCCTCGAACGCGGCGTGGTCAGGATGCCGGAAGCCGGCGTTGTCGTCCAAGGTGATCTTGGCGTCCAGCGCCAGGATCCGCCCGGGATCACCCGGCCCCCGCGACGGCGTGCGCACCAGCGGGTTGACCTCGACCAAGGTGGCGTCTTCGGCGGCGAAAAGCTCCCACAGCCTGGCGATGGTGACCGCCGCGGTGTCCAGTACCTCAGCGGGCAGATGGCCTTGCGCGGCGATAGACCGGGCGAACGCCAGGTCTACGCCTTTGACGGGGTCTACCGGAACCTTGGCCAGCCGCTCAGGTTTGGTGGCGGCGACCTCCTCGATGTCCATGCCGCCCTCCACCGAGCACATGGCCAGGTAACCGCGATTCGCCCGGTCCAGCAGAAAGGAAATGTAGTACTCCTCGGCGATGTCACTGGCCTCGGCGACCAGCAGCTTTTTCACGACGTGGCCCTTGATGTCCAGGCCGAGGATGCTCTGGGCGTGGAGATAGGCGTCCTCGGGCGTGGCGGCGTATTTAACACCGCCGGCCTTGCCGCGGCCACCCGTTTTGACCTGCGCTTTAACCATGACCGGATGACCGATTTCCGCGGCGATCGCTCTGGCGTCCTCGGCGCTGTCGGTCACCCGGCCGGGCGTGGTTGGCACGTTATGCTTGGCGAACAGCTGCTTCGCCTGATACTCGAAAAGATCCATCGGCTCACTGTCTCGGGTCGGCGTGCACGTCGGCGGTTGCCTGATTCGGCAACGCGCCCGGAGGAACTGTATCGACCCGGGCAGATGGTTCCGACGGCGCATCCGCCGATGTGGCCCATCTCACCCGGGCCGATGACGTGGCGCTCATCCCCGCCGGCCGCAGTGCCCCGCGGAGCCGCCTGCACGCACCCGACCCGGCACTTGCGCTACGTGATCCACATCACATTCCTTGCCCGGATTGTTCACTTGGGGTTGCACGTTTCTGGCACTCCGGTTAACGTACCGGGGTCCAGATAACGTTTTGGTCACGACCCGAGGATGCTCCCGGTTGAACCAGCGCCGTTATATCCGGTCTCCTGCAACAGGCCCTCGCCGATCCCGCGACTGCTGGCCCGACCTTGACCCCACCGAGGTCACCGACATCATCCCGTTCAACGAGTTCGGCAACCTCGATGACCTGGACTTTAGCGACAACTCCGTGTTCAACACCGAAGCGCAGGTGCTGCGCGCGCCCGAGCTGGACGACCTGCACGACGTCGATGACCTGACGCCGCTGACGCTGACGCCGCCCAGCGAATTTGTCGCCGGCCAAGGCCTCGATGGGGATCCTCCGCAGGGCCGTGACTGGGGCGCCGAATGTCGCACCGAGCCGTACCGGTACCGGTTGCAGCGATTTCCCGCCCCGGATGTGACCGGCACGCCCTGGCGCGGCGGGCAGCATCGCAAGCAGCAGATGACCGGGGTCGTCAGGGGCCGGGTGCTGATTACCGCGATGGCCGCGGGTGCGGCGGCCGCGGCTGCGCATTCGGCAGCCCATCACCCGAGCGCCGCCAGGGCCGAAACCGTGCTGGCGGCTAACGCGTCAAGCCTCAAGAACAACCCGGCTAGCGAGTGGCCGCGGGGCGTGCAGATGATCACCGTCAAGCCCGCGGCAAATATCGCCGTGCACAGCGAAGAGCTCGCCAAGGGAATGGCCTTCGCCCAGGAACGTGCCCAGCGCGAAGCCCGGCTGCGGCAGCCGTTATTCGTCATGCCGACAAAGGGCGCCTTCACTTCGGGTTTTGGCTACCGCTGGGGTGTGCTGCATGCGGGCATCGACCTCGCCAACGCGATCGGCACCCCGATCGTCGCGGTCTCCGACGGCGTCGTCATCGACGCCGGACCCACCGCCGGCTACGGAATGTGGGTCAAGCTGCGCCACGCCGACGGAACGGTCACACTGTACGGGCACGTCAACACCACGACGGTGAGCGTGGGTCAGCGCGTCATGGCGGGCGATCAGATCGCGACAATGGGCAATCGCGGCAATTCCACCGGCCCGCATCTGCACTTCGAGGTGCTGCTGGGCGGCACCGACCGCGTGGATCCCGTGCCGTGGCTGGCCGCGCGGGGCCTCAACATCGGCAATTTCGGCGGTTAGCCTGGTGTCATAACCAACGAACGCTCCCGCGGCGTCAACCCGCCCGAAATCTCCGAAGGTGTGGTTTCTATGGCGGGAACCGGAGCAAGCTGCAGAAAGGCCTGCGGTGACGACATCGCCCCACGACCCACGAAGGCCTGAGGCAACCCAGTCCGGGGACGACACCCGGACCCGTATCATCCGGCGCGCCCCGACCGCGCCCCTGCCGCCGCTGCCGCAGAGCGGTCACGTTGCCCACCCCCCGCCCGGCTGGGGCGGGCCAGCCGGTGGCGTCCTGCGCGAGAGTGTGGCCGACTCGCTGGCCACCGGCACCGCGGAACCGGCCCCTAAGACGGTCATCGCCGCGTGCGCCGTGAGCATTATCGGCGGGTGGGCTACCTCCGTGGTGGCCACCGACCTGATCGCCGGGTGGTGGAAATCCGACCGCCTGTTCTGCATCGCGGTGGGATTCCTCGCCCTGGTGTTCGGCTCGGCCACGGTGGCGGGCGTGATCACGCTGTTGCAGCGCCGTCCCTACGGCCGCTACCTCATCGTGGCCGGCGCCGTGGTCGCGTTGCTGACCTACCTCGGCGTTTTCATCGCCGGTGCTCGTGTCGCGTGGATCGTGCACGCGCTGCCGCTGGCGCCGATCGCCAGTGTGGTGTTGGCGCTGCATCCCGACACCACACGCTGGGTTCTCCGGGAGTAACGCCTACAGCTTGGTGATCGGGGCGTGGTTGTGCATCAGCTTCACCCGCCCGGAGCTGCCGAAGTCGATCAGCGACGTCGCCGACTCGCCGGTGCCGGACACCTCCTCCACCCGTCCCAGCCCGTACTTGTCATGCGACACCCGGTCACCGGGCTGCAGCACCAGCAGCGGGCGCCGCTGGGCCGCCGGGCGGGCCGGTGCCGGGCGGGATGGGCCGACCCCCCCGCCACCGCTTAGCGGCGCGCTGAACGACGGGGCGGGATCGACGCGCCGCCAGTCGATGAGCTCCTGCGGGATTTCCCGTAAAAACCGCGACTCCGGGTTCAGCACCGGCTGTCCCCACGAGGACCGGACCTTGGCCCGGCTCAGATACAGCCGCTGACGGGCCCGGGTGATGCCGACATAGGCCAATCGGCGCTCCTCCGACAGCTCGGTGGGATCATCCAACGACCGCATGTGCGGGAACATGCCGTCTTCCCAGCCCGTCACGAACACCACCGGAAATTCCAAACCCTTCGCGGTGTGCAACGTCATCAGGGTAACCACACCCGCATGCTGTTCGGGGATTTCGTCAGCGTCGGAAACCAACGACACCCGCTCCAGGAAATCCGCCAAAACCCTGGCATCGGGCACATCCTCGTCGCCCTGGTCCTGCGAAGACCCGTCGATAGCGGCGGCGTTCGCCCGGTCGGTGCTGAATTCGTGTGCGACGCTTACGAGTTCGTTGAGGTTATCCAGCCTGGCGAGATCCTGTGGATCGGTGGAGGATTCCAACTCCACGCGGTAGCCGGTCCGGTCCAGCACCGCCTCGACCAGATCGCCGAGATCCTCGTCGAGGCGGCCCCGCAAGTCCTCGAGCAACTCGACGAAACCGGCAATCGCCTTCACCGATCGGGCATTCAGCGTCGGCACTTTGCCTTCGGCCGCGGCCACCAGAGCGTCGGCGAAGCCAACCCCGCAATTGTCGGCATACACCGCCACGGCGGCCTCGGCGCGATCGCCAATGCCGCGGCGCGGTGTGTTGAGAACGCGTCGCAGACTGACGGCGTCATCGGGGTTGTCCAGGACTCGCAGGTAGGCGAGAATGTCACGGATTTCCTTGCGCTCGTAAAACCGAACTCCCCCAACGACTTTGTATGGAATTCCGGCTCGGATGAACACCTCTTCCAAGGACCGCGACGAGTTGTTGGTGCGGTAGAAAACCGCGACGTCGTCGTAGGTGATCGCCCCGCGTTGCACGAGCGCATCGATCTCCTCGGCGACAAACCGCGCCTCGTCGTGCTCGTTGTCGGCCACATAGCCGACGATCAACTCCCCCGGGCCGGCGTCGGTCCATAGCCGCTTCTCGCAGCGCCCGGTGTTATGGGCGATCACCGAGTTCGCTGCCGAGAGGATGTTCTGCGTTGAGCGGTAATTCTGTTCCAGCAGGATTGTTGTGGCGTTGGGATAGTCACGCTCGAAATCTTCGATGTTGCGGATGGTGGCCCCGCGAAAGGCATAGATCGATTGGTCGGCGTCGCCGACAACGCATAGCTCGGCGGGTGGGACGTCATCTGCGGCATCGCGTCCGGTCAATTCCCGCACCAGCACGTATTGCGCGTGGTTGGTGTCCTGGTACTCGTCAACCAGGATGTGGCGGAACCGGCGGCGGTAGTGCTGGGCGATCTGCGGGAAGGTCCGCAGCAGCGCCACGGTCTCCCCGATGAGGTCATCGAAGTCCAGCGCATTGGCCGCCCGCAGCCGGCGCTGGTATTCGCCGTAGACCCCGGCGACGGTGGCGGCCAGGTCATCGGAGGTGTCTGAGGCGTTGGCCTGTGCCCGTTCGGGGTCGATCAACTCGTTTTTCAGGTTGGAGATGGCGTGGGCCAGCAGCCGTGGCGAGTGGCGTTTGATGTCCAGCCCCATCTCCCGGCCGATCATCTGCAGCAAACGCCGCGAGTCGTCGGCGTCGTAGATCGAAAAGTGCGCGGTGAGACCGGGAATCAGCGATGCCTGGTTGCGCAGGATGCGCACGCACATCGAGTGAAAAGTCGACACCCACAGGGCACGGCCGGCGCGGGCTCCGATCAGCTGAACTACCCGCTCGCGCATCTCCGCGGCGGCCTTGTTGGTGAAGGTGATCGCCAAGATCTGACCCACCTCGACACCCCGCGCGGCTATCAGGTAGGCGATGCGCCGCGTCAGCACCGCGGTCTTGCCCGAGCCCGCGCCCGCGACGATCAGCAGTGGCGAGCCCTGGTGCAGCACCGCCCGGCGCTGCTGGGGATTGAGGCCGTCAAGGAGCCGATCTGCGTCGCCGGCAGGCTGTGCGTTGGTCCCCGCATCGGTCCCCGCGTTGGTCCCCGCATCGGTCGCTTGCACACTCATGTCGGTCCCAACTTACCGCCGTCGGGTGACAGACTTTGCGCCGGCGCCGCCGGGTGTGGCACACTCGGGCAATGCTCAAGGCGCGGCGCCGCCGACGGGCCCCAACGCCCCATCGCCGATTTCTCTACGGGTATCCCCGAGCCGTGCCCGTGGTCTAGCTGCGCTGCAGAGCCCCGTGGTCCGCTTTCCGGATTCGGCGCTTCCAGGTTTTGTGTGGGTCCGGCTTGGGGTTGACGGGCGATCAGCGGCAGGATTTGCCTCATGCGCGACACCGAGCTGTACCGCCATCTGCTGGGACTGGAGACTCCATGGAAGGTGGGGCGGGTCGAGCTGTCAGCAACCGACCGGCGAGTGGACGTATGGGTTGAACATCCAGCCCGGACCCGGTTTGCCTGCCCGGACTGCGATGCCGTGCTGTCGGTCTATGACCACTCGGCCGAGCGGGTGTGGCGGCATCTGGACTCGTGCGCGTTTTTGACCTTCCTGCACGCAAGTCCGCCGCGAGTGGATTGTCCCGAACACGGGGTGCGTCAGGTTGCGTTGCCGTGGGCCGAGCCGCACTCGCGGTTCACCGTGTTGTTCGAGCGGCTGGCGATCGACGTGCTCGCCGCCTGCGACGTAGCCGCCGCAGCCAAGCTGCTGGGTATCAGCTGGGACGAGGCGTGGCACCTGATGGAGCGTGCGGTCACTCGAGGTTTGGCCGCCAAACCGCTGAACGTGCCAGCCCATGTGGGGGTCGATGAGAAAGCGGCCGGGAAAGGACAGGATTACATCACCGTGGTCTCCGACCTAGATGCCGGGACCGTGGAATATATTGCTGACGAGCGCCGACAGGCCAGCCTGGACGGCTATTTCGAGAAATTCACCGCCGAGCAGCTCGACGGGATCGCGGCGGTTGCGATCGACATGTGGGAGCCGTTCGCCGCCTCGGTGCGTGCGCACCTAGCCGACGCCGACGACAAGATCGTGTTTGACCGCTATCACCTGATGGGCTATCTCACCAAGGCCGTCGACACCGTGCGCAAGGCCGAGAACCAGGCGTTGGCCGCGGTCGGTGACAAAAGCCTGGCCGGCAGCAAGTATCTGTGGCAGTACTCCGCGGAGAACCTGCCCGAGCGCCACACCGACCGCTTCGCCGCCCTGCGCGGCGCCGACTTGAAGACCGCCCGGGCCTGGGCCATCAAGGAGAACCTACGGCGCTTCTGGTCCTACCGGCGCCGCGGCTGGGGCGCCAAGCATTTCAAGCGCTGGTACTTCTGGGCCACCCACTCCCGACTGCAACCGATCATCGACGCAGCAAAGACACTCAAACGCCACCAAGCGGGGCTGCTGTCCTACTTCGCGCATCCGATCACCAACGCCGGAGCCGAAGGCCTCAACTCCCGCATCCAGGCCATCCGCGTCTCCGCCCGCGGCTACCGCAACCGAGAGCACTTCAAGACCGCAATCTACTTCCACCTCGGTGGATTACAGCTCTACCCGGTCGCACCATGACCCACAAACTTCCCGGAAGAACCCCGGATTCGGGGCTCGATTTTTGTGCGAGGCCCGATACTGGATTAACGACCGGTCTCCCACACAACCAGCATGCGGAGTCAGCAAGGATGAACACCGAGACTCAACAGCTTCCCGATATCGAGGAGCTCCGTCGGGAAATCGACCGCTTGGACACCGAAATCCTCGCCGCCGTCAAACGGCGAACCGAGATTTCCCGCACTATCGGTAAGGCCCGAATGGCCTCCGGTGGCACCCGGCTGGTACACAGCCGCGAGATGCAGGTCATCGAGCGTTACAGCGAGCTGGGTCCCGAGGGTAAGGACCTCGCGATCGTGCTACTCCGCCTGGGCCGCGGCCGACTTGGTCATTGAGCCGTCCCGCGATGTGCTCAATTCCGCCGGTGGCGTCGGCGGCCACTCGCTGACCGGGGCCGATCGCCCGGCGCTGTCGCGTGCCGTCGAAGCGCTCCGCCCCGGGCCGTCCGGACCGCATCGTCACCGGATTAGGGTCGATGTCATGACTGGGCTTCGAGAGGTTCCCGACGTCTCGGCTACCCGCGCATGGCAAGCCCTGCGCAGCCATCACGACCGGGTCAAAGATATCCATTTGCGGCAATTCTTCGCCGATGATCCCGACCGCGGCCGCGAGCTGGCCGTCACGATCGGCGACCTCTACATAGACTACAGCAAACACCGCATCACCCGCGAGACCATCACGATGCTGATCGATCTGGCCCGCGCGGCCAACCTCGAGCAGCGCCGAGACGAGATGCTGGCCGGCGCACCCATCAACACCTCGGAAAACCGCGCGGTGCTGCACACCGCGTTGCGGCTACCGCGGGACGCCGAGCTGATCGTCGACGGCCGGAACATCGTCGACGACGTGCATGCCGTCTTGGACGCGATGGGCGACTTCACCGACCGGTTGCGCAGCGGCGAGTGGACCGGCGCCACCGGGAAGAAGATCACCACCGTCGTCAACATCGGCATCGGCGGCTCGGACCTCGGCCCGGCGATGGCATGCCAGGCACTGCGCCACTACGCGGACGCGGGCATTTCGGCGCGGTTCGTCTCTAACGTCGACCCCGCGGACTTGACGACGAAGCTGGCCGACTTAGACCCTGCGACAACGCTTTTTATCGTGGCATCGAAAACTTTTTCGACACTGGAGACGCTGACCAACGCCGCCGCGGCCCGGCGCTGGCTAACCGGCGCCCTCGGCGAAGGGGCGGTGGCGAAGCATTTCGTCGCGGTGTCGACCAACAAAAGGCTCGTCGAGGAGTTCGGGATCGACGCCGCCAACATGTTCGGCTTCTGGGACTGGGTCGGCGGACGGTATTCGGTGGATTCCGCGATCGGGCTTTCGGTGATGGCCGTGATCGGGCGGGCGGCCTTCGCCGATTTCCTGAACGGATTCCGCATCATCGACGAGCATTTCACGAGCGCTCCGCTGGAGCGCAATGCGCCGGTGCTGCTGGGGCTGATCGGACTGTGGTACTCCAACTTCTTCGGCGCGCAGTCACGCGCGGTGCTGCCGTACTCCAACGACTTGGCGCGGTTCGCGGCGTATCTGCAGCAGCTGACGATGGAGTCCAACGGCAAGTCGGTGCGCGCCGACGGCACGCCGGTGAGCACCGACACCGGTGAAATCTATTGGGGCGAACCGGGAACCAACGGGCAGCACGCCTTCTACCAGCTGCTGCATCAAGGCACGCGGTTGGTGCCGGCCGATTTCATCGGATTTTGCCAGCCCCTTGACGACCTGCCCACCGCCGACGGCAGCGGCAGCATGCACGACCTGTTGATGAGCAACTTCTTCGCCCAAACCCAGGTGCTGGCATTCGGCAAAACCGCTGAGGAGTTCGCCGCCGAAGGCACCCCGGCCGCCCTGATACCGCACAAGGTGATGCCCGGCAACCGGCCTACCACCTCGATCCTGGCTACCCGGCTCACGCCTTCGGCGCTCGGCCAGCTGATCGCGCTCTACGAGCACCAGGTGTTCACCGAGGGCGTGGTGTGGGGCATCGACTCATTCGACCAGTGGGGGGTGGAGCTGGGCAAGACGCAGGCCAAAACGCTCTATCCGGTGCTCAGCGGCGGCAGCTCGCCCGATAAGCAGTCGGACAGCTCCACCGACGCGCTGGTGCGCCGCTACCGCGCCGGGCGGGGCCGGGCCGGCTGAGCCGTTGCGCCGCTGCGCGCATTGGCAAGCCCACGGGCCTGGCTGGGGCCCGGCTGAGACCAGGCTTAGGACCAGTACTTGGTCAGCGGCGCCGGCAGCACCCCGAGCAGCCGCGCCAGCGGCGCCCACGGCCACCACGGCACCGTCGCCCGGGCCGGCTCGCGTTCGATGGCGCTGACCAGTGCGCGCACCCCGGTTGCGGTGTCCACCAAGAACGGTGTGCTGACCGCCTTGGCGGTCATCTCCGACGCGATGTAGCCGGGCTCTAGGACGGTGACCTTGATCGGGCCTTTCGCGTACTCGGCGCGCAGCGATTCCCCCAGCGATGACACCCCGGCCTTGCTGGCCGCGTAGGCGGCTTTGACGCCCGGCACGCCCCTGCGGGCCAGCACCGAAGACATCAGCACTAGGTGCCCCGAGCCGGCCTTGTGGAACATCTCCAGTGCCGTTTCGATCTGCACCAGCGCGGCCACCAGGTTGGTCTCAATGGTCGCCTTGTTGGCCCATAACTTGCCCGACCCCAGCGGCGCACCTTTGCCGATTCCGGCGTTGACGATGATCCGGTCGACCCCGCCGAGCTCGGTGTCGAGCTCGGTGAACACCTTCGGCACCTGTTCGTGGTCGGTCACGTCCAGGGTGGCGACGGCCACCTTGATGCCCGGACAGCGTTGTGTCAGTTCGGCCTTGAGTTCGCCGAGGCGGTCGGCTCGACGGGCGCACAGTGCCAGGTCGCGGCCCTTAGCGGCGAATGCGCGCGCCATGCCGGCGCCCAGGCCGGAACTCGCTCCGGTGATGAGGATTTTGCGCCGGATCACCAGGGCAGCATAACCACCGCTAGCTTCCCGGGATTATTTCAAGAGCCGCGACATCCGCCGGTCGGCCAGCACCTTGCCCCCGGTCTGGCAGGTCGGACAGTACTGGAAGGACTTGTCGGCGAACGACACTTCCCGCACGATGTCACCGCACACCGGGCACGGCAGACCGGCCCGGGCATGCACCCGTAGGCCGGACCGCTTTTCACCCTTGAGCGTCGCGGCCTGCTGACCCGCCGAGCGGGTCAGCGCATCGGTGAGCACCGACACGATGGCCGCGTGCAGCGCGCCCACCTGAGACGTCGTCAGCTTCCCGGCCGTGGCAAACGGGGAGATTTTGGCTTCGTGCAGGATCTCGTCGCTGTAGGCGTTGCCGATACCGGCGATCACCGTTTGGTCGGTAAGGACGGTTTTGATCCGGCCGGTGTTGCCCGCCAACAGCCGGGCGAGCTCGTCGGCGCTGACGTCCAGCGCGTCGGGCCCCAGGGCGGCGACCCCGGGAACCTTGGCCGGCTCGTCGACGAGCCACACGGCCAGCCGCTTCTGGGTGCCGGCCTCGGTGAGATCGAAGCCGGGGGCCCTACCGGGGGTGCCGAGGTGCGCGCGCAGCGCGATCGGTCCCTTGCCCGGGCGCGGCGGCGTGGCGGGCAGCGTTTCCGACCAGCGCAGCCAGCCTGCGCGCGCCAGATGGGTCACCAAAATCAGCGTCCCGGCGCGCAGACCCAGGTATTTGCCCCACCGCTCGGCCCCGGCAATGGTCTGGCCGTGCAGCGCGCTGATCGGGGGATCAACCGTCTTGAGCACCGAGAAGGCGACGACATCGACACGGCCGATGGTTCGTCCGACCGCGTGGCGGCGCAGCTGGGCTGCCAGCGCTTCGACCTCGGGCAGCTCGGGCACGCTAGCCAGTTTGCGCCCGCAGCAGGTAGGTGTCCATGATCCAGCCGTTACGGGCCCGGGCGTCGGCCCGTAGGGAAGCGATGCGCTCCCCAACCTCACCGACCGTGCCCGACACCAGCAGCTCTTTGTCGGTGCCCAGGTAGGCGCCCCACCAGATTCGGGTCTGCGGCGGGCAGGTGCGAAACGAGCACTCGGCGTCGAGCATGACCACAGCGGAGCCGGACAATCCCTGGGCACGCAGCCGGCGGCCGGTGGTAATCAGCACGGGTTCACCGACCTCGTTGAGCGGGATGCGGTGCCGCGCCGTCAGCGCCTGCACGGCGGTAATACCCGGGATGACGTCGTAGCTGAGGTCCACCTCGGCGGCGACGGCATCCAGAATGCGCAGCGTGCTGTCATACAGCGATGGGTCACCCCAGGTCAGAAACGCACCCACGGTGCCCACGCCCAGTTCCGTGGCGATGGCGTCGGCCCAGATCCGCACCCGCGCCGCATGCCAGTCCGACACCGCCTGCCGGTAATCGCCGCCCGCCGACCGCGGCGGGTCGGGCAACTCGACGAAGCGGTAACCGGGCTCGCGGATGAACCGCTGGCAGATGTGACGCCGCAGTGCGAGCAGGTCACGTTTGGCTTCACCTTTTTCCGGGGCGAAAAACACCCGGCTGTCGTTGAGCGCAGCGATAGCCTGCGCGGTCAAGTAGTCCGGGTTCCCGGCGCCGATGCCGATCACGTGGATATGCCGGCTCAACACGCGCGCACAGCCTACAACCAGCCGCTCCCGTGGGCTATCGGGGACTGGCGGTATCCGGTACCATGGGTATTGACATGTTGCCCGGGTTCTTCCTACCGTCTGGAACAGCACCCATGAAACACCTATGAACGGACGTCGGCGATGACGCGCGCTGGCGACGACGCAGAGCGAAGCGATGAGGAGGAGCGGCGCCAGCGACGTGCGCTGGCGACGACGCAGAGCGAAGCGATGAGGAGGAGCGGCGCCAGCGACGTGTGCTGGCGACGACGCAGAGCGAAGCGATGAGGAGGAGCGGCGCCAGCGACGTGTGCTGGCGACGACGCAGAGCGAAGCGATGAGGAGGAGCCGCGTTATGACCACCGCGGCGACGCGAGGCGGGCCGAGCCGTGAGGAGTTCTCCGAGCGGTTGCTGAAGGGCTCGGTGAAGAAGTCCTACGCGCCGGTCGTCGATATCGACTGGGACGCGCCGCTCGACCCGGACAAGTTCTACCTGCCGCCCAAGACGGTGTCCCTGTATGGCACCCCGATGTGGGATGAGATGACCCGCGCGCAGCGCGTCGAGTTGTCCCGCCAGGAGCTGGTCAACACGCTCTCGGCGGGCATCTGGTTTGAGAACGTCCTGAATCAGGGATTGCTGCGGCGACTCATCCACGAGGACCCCGCCGCATCCGAATCGCATTACGCGCTGACCGAGCTGGGCGATGAAACCCGTCATATGGTGATGTTCGGCAAGGCCATCGAGCGCGTCGGCGCCAAACCGGTGACCCCGCGGCGCTACCAACGGGTGATCATCAACATCCTGCCGCTGCTATTTCGCGGCGCGCTGTTGTGGGTGGCCGCGCTGATCGGCGAAGAAATCTTCGACGCTTTGCAGCGCCAGATGATGGACGACCCCGAATTGCAGCCGTTGGTCCAGCGGTTGATGCGGATTCACGTCACCGAAGAATCCCGCCACATCCAGTTCGCGCGCGATGGCCTGCGCCGGCGGGTGCCCGAGATGTCACGGCTGGGCCGGTGGTTCGTGGCTAACATCAACGGGCTGGGGGGATGGTTTTTCCGCTACCTGCTCACCAACCCGGTCCCCTACGCGCGGGCGGGCCTAAATGTGCGTCAAGCACGCGAAACCGCCCGCAACAGCCCCCACCGCCACGACGTTATGGTGGCCGGATTCGCCCCGCTGGCGGCGTTTTTGACAGAGCTGGGATTGCTCGGCCCGCTTGCGCGCCGGATGTGGGCGCGCAGCGGGTTTCTGTGAGCCTGGCAGCCGTGGAACCCCATCAGGTCGCTGTCGTCGGCGCGGGCGCGGCCGGCGTGCGCCTCGGGGCTGAACTGCTCGACACCGGCATCACCGACTTCGTGATGCTCGAGCGGGCGCCGCGCGGCAGCGTCCCGCCGGCCCTGCACCACCGGCTACGACTCAACCACGACGTCAGCTGCTTGGTCTTTGATGACGACACCGACACCTGGACGCTGAAAATCCGCGGCGGCGAGGTCTGCCGCGCTCGGGTAGTCATCGCAGCGCACCAGCCCGGCTTCGTTCCCTGGATCCCGGATTTTCCCGGGCGCAACGACTTTCGCGGACCGTCGTTTCACGCCGCAGCCTGGGATCACGATTTCGATCCGGCCGGAAAGCGAATCGCCGTGATCGGCGTCGACACCACCGCCGCAACCCACCTCGGCCGGCTGACCAGCTCGGCGGCGGTCATGGTGTTCGCGCAACCCCCACGCCGGGTCATCCCGCGACTCCCCTCTGCGGGTGCCCGCGCCAAGAGCTGGCTGCGACGCCGCCTGCCGGGAGCTCGGCTGCTGGCGGGCGGCGTCCCGCGGCGGTGGGAGCCCCAACTCGTGGGCGTGACCATCGACGCGGTGACCGCGTCGGGTGTCCGCACCCGTGACGGCGTCCACCACGACGTCGACGCGATCATCTATGGCACCGGGTTCACCATCCCCGACGAGATTTGCGGGCCGAAGCTTTTCGGCGCGCGCGGAGTGACCATCCGGCGAGCCTGGTGCGACGGCATGGAGCCCTACCACGGTGTGGCCATTCACGGCTTTCCCAACTACTTTCTGCTTGCCGGGCCCGGTATCAAAGCGCAGACACGCTACATCGTCGGGTGCCTCGCGTTGATGATGCGGGCCGGGGCTACCCGCATCGAAGTGCGCCGCAGCAGCCAACGGCTATTCAACGAGCGCGTTCACCTGCGAAGCCCCCACCACCGCGTGGTGCGATCGGCGTTCGACTTGTCGTCCGGCGCGGGCGACGACGCGGCCTACGACGGTGCGGCGACCCTCACGATCGCCGGCACCAGCCAGGCGGCGCGCGTCCGGCTAGCCGGTTACCTCGACCCCGTCGATGGTCAATACCATTGGCGAGGAATAGTTTTCGATCACCTGTCCGCTGAGCTTGTGCAGCAGACACGCACGGTGATAATCACCGTGGGCGATCGGAGCGCCACCGGGCAAATCACCGAGCAAACCCCGTGGGCCAGCCATTCGATCGTCGGCGTCGGGACACCGCCGTTCGCGGTGCCTGCTGCGACAGCCGCAGCCCGCCGCTGAGCCGTCAACCCGGTTCATCGGGGGAATGCGCCCGGCTGCCACCCGGGTCCCGGGTGCATCTGGGGAACACCGCGGACGGCGGACCCGGTGCGCCCGCTAGGCGGAAACGGTGTGCGGCCAGCCACCTATGGTGGGGTAGGAAGGCACACCGCGATGCGACATCCACGGCATCCACGACATCGAAGGACTGGCTATGGCACGAACCGATGACGACACCTGGGACCTGGCGACCAGCGTCGGAGCCACCGCCACCATGGTCGCCGCCGCCCGCGCGGCCGCAACCAGGCGCCCACAGCCGGTGATCAGCGACCCATTCGCCGAGCCCCTGGTGCGCGCGGTCGGCATCGACGTGTTCACCCGCATGGCGGCCGGCGAGCTGGATTTCGACACCATCGAACCCCGCGCCGCGTTTCCGCGGATGGTCGACACCTTCGCCGCACGGGCACGGTTTTTCGACGACTTCTTCGCCGACGCCGGACGGGCGGGCATTCGGCAGGTGGTGATCGTGGCGTCCGGGTTGGATGCCCGCGCGTACCGGTTGCAATGGCCGGCGGGAACCACCGTGTATGAGATCGACCAGCCCGAGGTAATCGAATTCAAGACTACGACGCTGTCGCAGCTCGGCGCCGAGCCGACCACCGAACACCGCCCCGTGGGCATCGATCTCCGCGGAGACTGGCCAGCCGCGTTGCAGCGGGCCGGCTTCCACCGCAGCCAGCCAACGGCGTGGCTCGCCGAAGGAGTGCTCATCGGATTTCTGCCCCCACAGGCCGAGGTTCGGCTGCTGGACACCATCACGGAGCTCAGCGCCACCGGCAGCCGGCTGGCTGCCGACTATGGATCGGTTGCAGGTGAGTTCGAGGCGGATCAGGATCGCCGGAAGACAATGACCGAGCTGTGGCGCGAGCACGGCCTGGATCTCGACATTGCCGAGTTGACCTATCCCGGCGAGCACACCGATGTCGCGGCGCACCTGCAGGCCAACGGCTGGGACACAAGCAGATCGGTGCTCGCCGAGTTGTTCGCGGCCGCCGGGCTGGCTCCCCCGCCGGACGACGCGCAGACCGGCCCGGCGGCCGCGATCAGGTTCGTGCGCGCCATCCGCACATAGCCGGCGGCTCAGCCATGCGATACGTGGCCGGCCGCATGCTGGCTGGCTGCTTCCCGCGCTACTTCGCTCGGATTCTTGTCCTCCCGCAGCCCTCGCCAGCTCGGCTGGCGCAGCCGGCCGTCGGCGGTCCACTCGCTGTAGCGCACCTCCCCGACCAGCACCGGCTTGACGAATGTCGCACCCTTGGCGTCGCGGGCGGACAGCGGTGCATCAAACGGAGATTCGCCGGTTTGCAGCGGCGCCAGGCGTTTCTTGAGATCGGCGAGCGCGCGCTCGGTGAAACCGGTGCCGACGCGGCCGGCGAAATGCAGGCCACTCGGCCCCGGGATACCCACCAGCAGCGAGCCGATCCCGCCGGCGCGCCCGCCTTCACCCGCACGCCAGCCGCCGATGACGACTTCCTGGGTGTTCCAGTGTTTGTGTTTGATCCATGACGCCGAGCGCCGACCGGGCCGATAGGTTGAGTCGCGTCTCTTGGCGATCACGCCCTCCCAGCCGTGCTTGCGGGAATACGCCAGCGCGTCGGCGCCGTCGCCGGGCAGCAAGTCTGGAACGATGAGATTGCTTGTTCTGGAAAGGGTTTCCAGTAGCTGGCGCCGGTCGTTGTATGTGGCCCGCAGCAGCGAGCGGCCGTCGAGGTAGAGCAGGTCGAACGCCCAGAACTCGAGGTGGGCGCCACGGAGGCGGTTCTGCAGTTCGGCGAATCTCGGTACCCCGGATTTGTCAAGCGCGACGAGCTCCCCGTCAAGCACGACATGGTGATCGACGAGATCAGCTGCTACTGAATGTAATTGGGGATGCTCTTGGGTGACGTCGCGTCCGCTGCGGGACCGCAGCCGTACCCGGCCGTGGTCGGCGTCGACCAGCAGCCGGTAACCGTCCCACTTGCCTTCGAACGCCCACCGGCCGGATGTCAGGTTGGCTACCGAGCCCCCGGTGGCCAGCATCGGGTAGAGCTCGTCGAAGCGGAAAGCCTTCTGGTCTTTCATCCGATGTATCAGCCACTGGTTGCCGTTGGTGTGAATCAGCGCGTAGCGCCCGGATATCCGGTTGCCGTGCAGCGTGACGATGACCTCGTCATCGCGGAACTTCTCGGTGTCATAGGTGCCGGCGTCCCAGATGATGACCGTGCCGGCACCGTATTCACCCTTGGGGATGGCGCCCTCGAAGGCGGCGTATTCCAGGGGATGGTCCTCGGTGCGTATCGCGAGATGGCTCACCGATGGGGTGTCGGGCAGGTTTTTCGGCACCGCCCACGACACCAGCACACCGTCGTGCTCCAGCCGGAAGTCGTAGTGCAGCCGGCGGGCATGGTGCTCCTGGATGACAAATATATTGCTTTGTGTATTGTATTGGCCGGTAATAGGTTTCGCGCTGGGTATCGGTTCGGGTGTTTTTGACGGGTCACGCCTGCCGCGGTAGGGCGTCAGCCGGTCCACGGCTAGATCGGCATCCAGCGGCGCCAGCAGATCACCGTCACGGGCGACACGGGCCAGCACCTCGTCGTAGCGCAGCTGCCGCAACGCCGGATCGTCGAGTTCCTCCCAGGCGCGTGGCGCGGCCACCGTCGGCCACTCCCGGCCGCGCAGCGAGTACGGCGCGATGGTGGTCTTCGATCCGTCATTCTGACTCCAGTCGACGAACACCTTGCCCGCACGGACGCTTTTGGCCATGGTCGCCGTGACTAACGCCGGCATCGTCTGTTCTAATTGCTGCGCAATGCGTTTGGCCAATACGGTCGCGCCCCTGGAACTCACCGGCTTGTCCAGCGGAGCGTAGAGGTGCAGCCCTTTGCTGCCGCTGGTGACCGGGAGGGTCCTCAGCCCGATATCGGCGATCAGGTCGCGAATGGCGCGTGCCACCGCAGCCAGCTGAGCCATCACCACACCGTCACCAGGGTCGAGGTCGAACACCAAACGCGTTGCCGGGCCGGGCTTTAACTTTTCCCCACCGCGCGTCCACGCGGCGACGAACCGCCACTGCGGCACGTGCACCTCCAGCGCCGCCTGCTGGGCGATCCAGGCCAGCGCGGCGGGGCTGTCGATGATCGGATAGGTCGTCGTTCCGGACCGGTGCGTCACGCTGGCACGGGGCAGCCAGTCGGGCGCCGAGGAGGCGAGTTGCTTTTCGAAGAACGACGGCTCCTGCACACCGTCGGGCCAGCGTTTTCGGGTGGCGGGGCGACCGGCGATGTGTGGCAGCAGGACGTCGGCGATGGTGGTGTAGTAGCCGAAGACGTCTTTCTTGGTCGTCCCGCTGGCGGGATACAGCACCTTGTCGGCGTTGGTGAGCTGCACTCGCGGCCGAGCCTGCGCCCACTTCATAGGCTCACGGTACGTCGCCCACGCCGTGACGGTGCCGGTGTCGCTCGCCTCGAGCCCTCCCCGTCACCCCGGCACCGTCGAACCGCCCACCAGATTGCCCAGCGCCGTCGCACACACCCCGGCGGGGCGGGTTGTCGTCGTACCGTCGAGGCGTGTGGCGGCACCCGGCGATGCGGGCCCCGACCAGGAAGGAGTCAAGAGATAGGGCGCAGCGCCGTGCAACTAAACAGCACAACCCTGACTGCGTCGGATCACCCCGGCCACCAATGCCTACGCTATTTCGCCTACCTGTGCGGGTACCGGCTGGTCCACGACGCCGCCCGCGACCCCCTGCTGGCCGAATTCCTGATGTCATCCTTCGATTCCGCGAAGCCACCCAACGCTGCGGCCGGTGGTCGCGTCGCTGGTGCCGATCACCCGCTCGCAGCGCGCCCACCGCCTTCATCGAGAACACCGCGGTGTTCGGGGATTTGGCGGCGCTGGTGGCGCACTTCAGCGAGGCCTATCGCGGGGCGCTGGAATCGTTGCATCGCCGCGGGGCACGAGCCACGCTGGAGGTGTTGCTCCGCGAGGACGGGGCATGAGCCGCCCCGGCAAGTCAGCGTCGAGCACGTTGGCGGCACCGTGCTCAACGTGGCCGTCGGACTCTCAAGGCCCGGCCGCGACGTCGATTTCCGCAGCCGTATCGCAGACGACCCGAACGGGCGGTGCATCAGCGATCACGTCAATCCCTCCGGCGCACAACTTGTGCCGGGAAGCATCACCGCGACCCGGATGGCGACCGCGCGAGTAGCCGTCACCGACGACTGGTTGGCCGGCGCATCACGGGTCACGCCACTGAAATGCCGTAACAAGCGTCGCCGATAGCTAACGTATCGGGGGTAGCTGGACGGAAAGCTCAGCCGCCGGAGGTGCCGATGCACGTTGGTTTGCCGTCCCGGCGTACCCGTTGGGACCATGGCCTCGCCGCGTGGGTGGGACACCTCGGTGCCGCAGCCACCGATAGCAGCGAAATGGCGCTGCAGAAGCGTCTCGCCGTCGTGCTGTTCGCGGGAACGCTGCCGCTCACGGTGCTGTGGAGCCTGATCTACCTGCTGATGCACGTCCCGCTTGCCGCGGCAATACCGGCGTTCTATTCGGTCTTCACGCCGGTGAACACCGCCCTCTTCGCCTGGAAGCGCAGCCTCGAGTTCTACCGCCTCACTCAACTGCTTTTGATCCTGACCCTGCCGTGGCTGGTGACGCTCGCGCTGGGCGGCTTCCGGCAATCCAGCGCGGTCATCATCTGGGCCGCGCTGTGTCCGCTGGGGTCATTGCTGCTCGAAGCCCCCAGGCGGACACGGGCTTGGATCGTTGGCTTCGTCGCGCTGCTGGTCGCGACCGCGCTGCTGCAGCCGCATCTGGCGCCGGCGCACCTGCCCGACACCTTCGTCACCTGGTTCTTCGCGCTCAACGTCGGAACGGTGGTCGCAATCACGTTCGGGCTGCTGCACCATTTCGTCGGTGCCCGCAACTTCTTCCAGGAACGCTCGGAGACGCTGCTGCTCAACATCTTGCCGAAGGAGATCTGCGAGGCGCTGAAGACGGAACCGCGCGCGATCGCCGCGCACTACGACCACGCGAGCATCCTGTTCGCCGACATCGTCGAGTTCACCCCGCTGGCGGCGACCATGACGCCACTGAGCCTGGTTGATCTGCTCAACGAGGTGTTCCAGTGCTTCGACGCGCTCGTCGACAAGTACGACCTGGAGAAAATCAAGACGATCGGAGATTGCTACATGGTCGCCGCCGGCGTGCCGCGCCCGCGCGCCGACCATGCCCGGGCCCTGGTCAACCTCGCGCTTGACATGCAGGAAGCGATCAGCGAGCGGACGTTCGGCGGGCGCAGGCTCGCCTTCCGCATCGGCATCAACTCCGGCGCGGTGGTCGCGGGTGTCATCGGACGCAAAAAGTTCATCTACGACCTGTGGGGCGACACGGTGAACATGGCCAGCCGCATGGAGTCGCACGGCCAAAGCGGCGTCATCCAGATCACTCGCAACACCTTCGACCTCGTCGGCGATGAATTCGATTGCCGGCCACGGGGCACCATCGCGGTCAAGGGCGCGGGTCGCGCCGAAACATGGTGCGTCATCGGAAGGAAACCGGCCGGCAAGCGACCCGTTCGCGGCACCTCGTACCCCACGTGAAGCGGCCGAAGGGCGCTGCAGAGCGACCCGCACCCGCCGGCCTCGCCGAGCCCCGATCCCAACGCCTGGCCATGCATTGCCGATCGCCGGGTACACCGGCCCTGATGTGGGCATACTGGACGCTATGCGGTCCATCTGGAAGGGCTCGATCTCCTTCGGGCTGGTCAACGTGCCGGTCAAGGTGTACGCCGCGACCCAGGACCACGACATCAAGTTCCGCCAGGTGCACGCCAGGGACAACGGGCGGATCCGCTATCAGCGGGTCTGTGAGGTGTGCGGTGAGGTGGTCGAATACAGCGATATCGCGCGGGCGTACGAATCCGATGACGGCCGGATGGTGGTGATCACCGACGACGACATCGCGACGTTGCCGGAGGAGCGTAACCACGAGATCGAGGTGCTGGGGTTCGTCCCGGCCAGTGAGCTCGACCCGATGATGTATGACCGCAGCTACTTCCTGGAGCCGGAGGGGAAGTCATCGAAATCATATGTGCTGCTTGCTAAGACGTTGGCCGAAACCGATCGCGTCGCGATCGCGCATTTCGCGCTGCGCAACAAGACCCGACTTGCGGCCTTGCGGGTCAAGGATTTCAGCAAGCGCACAGTGATGGTGGTGCAGACGTTGTTGTGGCCCGACGAGATCCGTGATCCTGACTTCCCGGTGCTGGACAAAAAAGTCGAGATCAAGCCGGCAGAGCTGAAAATGGCGGGACAGGTGGTCGAGTCGATGGCCGAAGAGTTCAACCCGGACCGCTACCACGACATCTACCAGGAACAGCTGCGCGAACTCATAGATGCGAAACTTGAAGGCGGGCAGGCGTTTACCGTCGAGGAACAGCCGACCGAGCTGGAGGAGGCCGAGGACGTCTCCGACTTGCTCGCCAAGCTGGAGGCCAGTGTGAAGGCGCGCTCCGGCGATGGCAAGGCGTCGGCCATGAAAGCCTCGGCGAAAAAGGCCCCGAGCAAGAAGGCGCCGGCCAAAAAAGCCCCGGCGAAGTCAAGCGTGCGGCCCTAACGGCCGAACCCGGTTTGACGGGCATGGCCTGGGATGCGCGCCCGGGCGGCACCGGCCGGCTGGACACGGCCATCGCCTCGCTGGGTAAGGCTCCAAGTTTTCGGCTAGCCTAACTTTCGCATTCGTCATTTCGGATCAAAGGTCGCTGACTTGGCCCAGGGCATCCTCGCCCCGCTCAAAGCGGGTTGGTATCTGCTCGGGCCGGCATTCGTCGCGGCCATCGCCTATGTGGACCCGGGGAACGTGGCCGCCAACGTCAGCGCCGGCGCCGAGTATGGCTACCTGCTGCTGTGGGTGATCATGGTGGCCAACGCAACGGCCGCGCTGGTGCAATACCTGTCGGCAAAACTGGGCCTGGTCAGCGGAAAGTCGCTTCCCGAGGCGGTCGGTGCCCAGATGCGCCGCCCCAGCCGTTTGGCCTATTGGGCGCAGGCCGAACTGGTGGCGATGGCCACCGATTTGGCCGAGGTGGTGGGCGGAGCTATCGCGCTGGGCATCTTGGCGCATCTACCGCTGCTGATCGGCGGGGCGATCACCGGGGCGGTGTCGCTGCTGCTGCTGATCGTGCAGAATCGTCGTGGCCAGCGGGTGTTCGAGCGGGTCATCGAGGCACTGCTGATGGTCATCGCGGTGGGCTTTGCCGCCAGTTTTTTTGTCAAGACACCACCCCCGGGTGCCGTCATCGAAGGCCTGGTGCCCCGCTTCCGCGGCAGCGAAAGCATACTGCTGGCCGCCGCCATCCTGGGCGCTACGGTCATGCCGCACGCGGTTTACCTGCACTCCGGCCTGGCCCTCGACCGGCACGGGCATCCGGAGGCCGGGCCCCAGCGGCGCCGGCTGCTGCGAGCCACCCGCTGGGACGTCGGGCTGGCGATGTTCATCGCGGGAGCGGTGAACGCGGCGATGCTGTTGGTCGCCGCGATCAATCTGCAGGGCCGCGACAACAGCGGGTCGATCCGGCGCGCCTACCAGGCCGTGCACACCACCCTCGGGCCCACGATCGCGCTGCTATTCGCCATCGGGCTGCTGGCGTCGGGTCTGGCGTCCACCTCGGTGGGCGCCTATGCCGGCGCCATGATTATGGACGGGTTGCTGCACCGCTCGATCCCCGTGGTGGTGCGCAGAGTGCTCACCCTGATTCCCGCCATGGTGATTCTGGCCAGCGGGCTGGATCCCACGCGCGCCCTGGTGCTCTCGCAGGTGGTCTTGTCATTTGGCATTCCCTTTGCGCTGTTTCCGCTGGTGGGACTGACCGCCAACCCCGTGCTGATGGGTGATGACGTGAACGCTCGGCTCACCACGGCCGCAGGCTGGGTGATTACCGCGCTGATCAGCCTGCTCAATGTGGTGCTGATTTATCTGACGGTGGCCGGCTGAATACCGGCCGGCCGCGCTGCCCGAACCTGGCATCTTGCCCGCCTTGCGATCCTCCGGCGCGATACCGGAACATTCGAAGGATGGTCAGCCGGGACACGTCGGCGCTCAGGATGCCGATGCGGGATCGGGCCGCCCTGCGGGCGGTCAACTTTTTCATGGCGGACATGGAAGCCGGCATGGGCCCGTTCCTCGGTGTGCTCCTGGCCGGCCGTGGCTGGAGCACCGGGGCGATCGGCACCGTGATGACCCTGGGCGCCATCGTCGGTATGTGCACTGTGGGGCCCGCCGGGGCGCTGGTCGACGCCACCACTCGCAAGCGAACCGTCGTCATCGTCGTCGGCCTGGGCGCGGTCGCGGCCTCGGCGGTGATCCTGACATCGCGACAGTTCTGGGTCGTCGCCGCCGCGCAGGCCGTGATGTGCATCTCGGGCGCGACGATCGCGCCCGCGATTATCGGCATCACCCTCGGCATGGCGGGCCAGGCCGGGTTCACCAGCCAAAACGGCCGCAATCAGGCCTACAACCACGCCGGCAACATGGCTGGTGCCGCGATCGGGGGCCTGTTGGGCTGGGCGTTCGGATACGCCGGGGTATTCTGGCTCGCCGCGGCGTTCGCGGCGCTGACCATCGTCGCCGTGCTGCGAATCCCCGCTGGGCACATCGATCATCACGTGGCACGCGGCGAGGCGCTGGCGATCGACCAGGCTCCGGTCAAACGGATGCGGGTGCTGCTCGACTCCCGGCCGCTGCTGGCGGTGGCCGGCGCGGTGATGCTGTTCTGGCTGGGTAATGCGGCGATGCTGCCGCTTTACGGGCTGGCCGTGGTCGCCACCCACGCTAACCCGTTCACCACCGTGGCCAGCACCGTGGTCGTGGCCCAGGCGGTGATGATCCCGGCGTCGCTGGCGGCCATGAAGATCGCCCAAGCCCGCGGCTATTGGCTGGCGATCCTGATCGCGTTTACCGCGCTGCCCGTCCGCGCGCTCATCGCCGCCGGTGTCATCACCACCTGGGGAGTCATCCCCGTGCAGATCCTCGACGGGGTCGGTTCGGGCATGCTGTCGGTAGCGGTGCCCGGGCTGGTCGCCCGGATTCTCGACGGCACCGGCCACATCAACGTCGGCCAGGGCGCGATCATGGCCGCTCAGGGCCTCGGGGGAGCGCTCAGCCCGGTGCTGGGCGGCTTCGTCGCTCAACTATTCGGCTTTCCGGCTGCTTTTGCGTTGCTCGGCGGACTGTCATTGGGATCGCTGGTGATCTGGCTCGGGTTCGCGCCCGTCCTGCGGTGCGTGGATAACCAGGTCCCCGCGACGCCCGTCGCCGTCGAGGCGACCTGAGCCGATACCCGGTGCGCACGTCCCAAGCCTGCGGCACGCGAAGGTATTTCGGGTCCGCACCCGCCTGCGTCACGGCGCTCTCGGGTGAGGCACGGCGCTCTCGGGTGGGTGCGTGCACCCAGGCGGTAAACTAGCGCTGCCAATTCCGCAAGGACAACGTCGTTAACGTCGTTGAGGAAGGGCCTCGGACCTCGCCTGGCTATGGAGGAACATGAAACGTCCGGTATTCGGCGCCCTGTCCGTGGCCGCCTTCATGGCGGTTGCGGTGATGTTTCCGGGCGCACCGGTTGCTCGCGCGCAAACGGATGTCGAGACCACGTGTAAAAGCTCCGGGGGCGAATACACGTCGGAGCAGGTACAACCTCATTGGGGTGCCGCGCCGACCCTCATCGAAACGTGTTGCACCGGCACCGCCGGATCGCGGCAGTGCGTCACGTACCGCGATGGCGTTCCCGGCCCCGCGTACAAAAGCGGTTAACCACCCGGTTTCGGCCGGGTAAGACCTCGCCCGCGCGGGGCCGCACGCGGTGTAGCCAAAACCTCAATCCGTACGGGGCGCTGGGTCCGCTCGACCACGCGGACCATTGCCGGGTGGCAGCGGGATTCGCCGACGGGCCGCCGAGGCTGCCGCCAGGCTAGGAGCTGATACGCCGGGCCCTGCGGGCCCATTCGGTGAGCGCCCGGATCTCGTGGTTGACGTCGGCGGGATGTTCCAGCATCGCGCAGTGGCCGCCGGGCAATTCGACCAGACCCGCGAGGTTGGGAACGGCCGCGGCGATCCGGCGGGATTCGCTGATCGGGGTCAGCCGGTCGCGTTTGCTGCCAATGACAAGAGTCGGGACCGTCAGCCCGGTCAGGCTGAGGTGCCGCCGCCCCATCGCGCTGAGCATCTTTGCGCAGCCACCGCGGCCCGCCGGTGCGGTCGCCAGAAACAAATCGCAGACAAACGCGGCGACCCCGGGGTCCGCGTCAGCTCCGACGGCCATCATGGCGACGATTTCACGGGCCACTCGTCGCACCGCGCCCGGCAACGGTAACGAGCCAAGCGTCGCAATCAGGGCCTGCGCCGCCCAGGCACGCGCCGTCGCCAGCTGCGGGGGGACCGGCATCAGCTGCACTTTCCGCAGCAAATCACCGGTGGTGGTGTTGATCAGCGCGACGGCGTCGGCCCGTTGCTCAACCCTATGGCGGTAACGGTCCGCCCATGCGGTGATGGCGATACCGCCCATCGAGTGTCCGGCGATTACGGCGCGCTCGTGTGGCCCGAGTGTGGCCTCAAGCACGGCGTCGAGGTCGGACGCCAGGTGGTTAAGGCTGTAACCCCCGCGGCCCGGAACCCCGCTTGCGCCATGGCCGCGGTGATCGAACGCGATCACCCGGTGGTCGGTGGCTAGGTCGGCGATCTGGTGTGCCCACACGCGGATCGCGCAGGTGATGCCGTGCGCCAGCACAATCGGGTAGCCACCAGTGGGCCCGAACACCTGGGTGTGCAACGGCGTGCCGTCGGCGGCCCGCACGGCCACGGTGCGGCTCGGCGGCAACGCGACGGACAGCCAGGCGGGCGTGGTACGGCCGATCGCTCGACGAGAACCCATCGCCGTTCCCCCCTCGAGGCCGCGCCTGCTCACCGTCGCTTCAGCTACCCAAGTCTAGAGCTACGGTCTCAGGGGCGTTGGAGGCCCGGCCCGGCGGCCGTGGTGTCATTAGGCTGCGATCTGCACCCCGGGAGATCGACGGACGCCCGCCGTGGATCGGGTGCCCGCCGATAACGCTGGGTCCGCCGCTTGAGGATTAGGGAGGATTGCGATGCGCGCGGTTCAGGTAGCCCGCCTCGACGGCCCCGGGGCGGTTGAGGTGGTCGAACTCGAGGAGCCCCGCGGCGACGACGCCGTCGTCATCGACGTCCATGCCGCCGGTGTGGCCTTTCCCGACGCGCTGCTCTCCCGTGGCCGCTATCAGCACCGGCCGCCCCTGCCGTTCATCCTGGGCGCCGAGGCGGCGGGCGTGGTGCGCAGCGCGCCCGCCGGCGCCGGTGTCCGCGCGGGTGACCGGGTCGCTGCGTTGACAATGCTGACCGGCGCAATGGCCGACGTGATCGCCGTGGTGCCGCAACGGGTATTCAAGCTGCCCGACGCGGTGTCGCTGGAGGCCGGTGCGGGTTTGTTGTTCAACGATCTCACCGTGCATTTCGCGCTTCGGGCCCGCGGGAGGCTGGCGCCCGGCGAAACTGTGCTGGTGCACGGGGCTGCCGGTGGCATCGGCACGTCGACGCTGCGGCTGGCCGCGGCGCTCGGCGCGGCCCGCACCGTCGCGGTGGTCAGCACGCCCGAGAAAGCCGAGGTCGCCACGGCGGCTGGCGCTACCGATGTGGTACCCGCCGACGGGTTCAAAGACGCCGTGCTGGAGCTGACCAATGGCCGCGGGGTCGACATCGTCGTCGATCCGGTCGGCGGCGACAGGGTCACCGACTCGTTGCGCTCGCTGGCCCCGGGCGGCCGCTTGTTGATCGTCGGCTTCACCGGTGGCGAGATCCCGACGATCAAGGTGAACCGGCTGCTGCTGAACAACATCGAAGCCGTCGGCGTCGGCTGGGGCGCGTGGGTGGCGTCACACCCGCAATACCTCGCCCAGCAATGGTCGGAGTTGCAGCCGCTGCTGGCCGGGGGCACGGTTGCGGCACCTCAGCCGGTGATCTATCCGCTGGGACGGGCCGCCGAGGCGATCGCGTCGCTGGAAAACCGAACCGCCCGGGGCAAGGTCGTGATCGGGCTGCGGGATTAGCGGCCCGGCCGCCACGGCCCGGGCGCCGGATAGCCGCCTGACGGGGAGACACCCGGCCAGAAGCTGCTGAGCTGAAGCGCCCCGGGGCCGCGGCAGCCCGGGGATAGACTCTCGGTAGCAGCGGAAACCGGGCTGAAGAGGAGCGTAAATGATGGCCACCACTGTCGAAGCGGACGCCGCGGCCCGCACACCGTTCGAGCAGGAAGTCGCCGACACGCAGCGATACTTTGACAGTCCGCGCTTCGACGGGATCATCCGGCTCTACACCGCCCGCCAGGTGGTCGAGCAGCGTGGCACGATCCCCGTCGATTACACCGTGGCGCGCGAGGCGGCGACCGCGTTCTACGCGCGGCTGCGCGAACTGTTCGCTCAGCGTAAGAGCATCACGACATTCGGCCCGTACACGCCGGGGCAGGCCGTCACCATGAAGCGGATGGGCATCGAGGGGATCTACCTCGGCGGGTGGGCCACCTCCGCGAAGGGCTCCACCACCGAGGATCCGGGGCCGGATCTGGCCAGCTACCCGCTGAGCCAGGTGCCGGAGGAGGCCGCCACGCTGGTGCGCGCGCTGTTGACCGCCGACCGCAATCAGCACTACCTGCGGCTGCAGATGAGCGAAGAGCAACGCGCCGCAACTCCGCCGACCGATTTTCGCCCGTTCATCATCGCCGATGCCGACACGGGTCACGGCGGCGACCCGCACGTGCGTAACCTGATTCGCCGCTTCGTCGAGGCCGGAGTGCCGGGCTATCACATCGAAGACCAGCGCCCCGGCACGAAAAAATGCGGCCACCAGGGCGGAAAGGTGCTGGTCCCGTCGGACGAGCAGATCAAACGCCTGAACTCCGCGCGTTTTCAACTCGATGTGATGCGGGTGCCGGGGATCATCGTCGCGCGCACCGACGCCGAGGCGGGCAGCCTGATCGACAGCCGCGCCGACGAGCGCGACCAACCGTTCCTGCTGGGGGCGACCAACCTGAAGATTCCCCCGTATAAGGCCTGCTTCCTGGCGATGATGCGGCGCTTCTACGACCTGGGAGTCAAAGAGCTCAACGGGCATCTGCTCTACGCACTGCCCGAGGGGGAGTACGCCGCCGCCGACGCCTGGCTGAAGCGACAGGGTATTGCGGAGCTGATTGAGGAGACGGCCGGGGCATGGCGGCGAAACGGCCGGCAATCGATCGACGCGCTGTTCGACAACGTCGAATCGCGGTTCGTTGACGCCTGGGAGCGAGACGCCGGGCTGATGACCTACGGCGAGGCCGTTGCGAACCTCCTCGAGTTTCGCGAAAGCGAGGGCGAGCCCCCCGACATGAGCGCCGCGGAGTGGCGGCGATTCGCCCAGCGGGCGTCGTTGTACGCCGCCCGCGAGAAAGCCAGGGAGCTGGGGGCCGACGTGGGCTGGGACTGCGAGCGGGCGAAGACTCCCGAGGGCTACTACCAGGTTCGCGGCGGCATACCGTATGCGATTGCCAAGTCGCTGGCCGTCGCGCCGTTCGCCGACCTGCTGTGGATGGAGACCAAGACCGCGAACCTCGCCGAGGCCCGCCAGTTCGCCGAGGCGATCCACGCCGAATACCCCGACAAGATGCTGGCCTACAACCTCTCGCCGTCGTTCAACTGGGACACCACCGGGATGACCGACGAGGAGATGCGGGCCTTCCCCGAGGAGCTTGGCAAGCTGGGCTTTGTTTTCAACTTCATCACCTATGGCGGTCACCAGATCGACGGACTGGCCGCCGAGGAGTTCGCCACCTCGCTGCGGCAAGACGGCATGCTGGCGCTGGCCCGGCTGCAGCGCCAGCTGCGGCTGATCGAGTCGCCCTACCGCACCCCGCAAACCCTGGCCGGCGGGCCGCGCGCCGACGCGGCGCTGCTGGCCTCCTCGGGGCGCACGGCGACCACCAAGGCCATGGGCAAGGGCTCCACCCAACACCAGCACCTGGTGCAGACCGAGGTTCCCAAAAAGCTGCTGGAGGACTGGCTGGCGATGTGGAGCGAGCACTACCAGCTCGGCGAGAAGCTGCGCGTGCAGCTGCGCCCGCACCGCGCCGGCTCGGAGCTGCTCGAGCTCGCCATTTACGGAAAGGGCGAGGAGGAGCTGGCCAACGTCATCTTCTCACCGTTCCAAGACCGCCGCGGCAGCACCATTCTCTCGGTGCGTGACCAAAACACGTTCGCCGAGCAGTTGCGCCAAAAGCGGCTGATGACCTTGATCCATCTGTGGCTAGTGCACCGTTTCAAGGCCGACGCCGTGCACTACGTCACCCCCACGGAGGACAACCTGTATCAGACCTCGAAAATGAAATCCCACGGCATCTTCCGCGAAGTCAACCAGGATGTGGGCGAGATCATCGTCGCCGACGTGAACCACCCACGCATCGCCGAGCTGCTGGCACCCGATCGCGCGGCGCTCTGGCGCCTGATCCGCAAGGAAGACAAGGCCACGGGATAACGGCGACCCGTGGCGTGACCCGCCGGGCGGCACGCAGGTTCCTCCGGATGACCCGGTCCTCTGGATGAAGATCATGATCCCCACCGGCCGGCAATCCCGCCGCGGGACACGGACCGCCGAACCGGGTCTGGTCAATCCCGGGGGAAGGATGGCATCCTGGGGCCGTGGTCGCTGTTCACTCGGTGATGCTTCCCCTGGGGACGCCGGTTCCCGACTTCAGGCTTCCCGACGCGCAGGGAAAGCTACACGGCCCGGCCGACGCGGCCGGGGCCGGGGGGCTGCTGGTGGCCTTCGTGTGCAACCACTGCCCGTACGTCATCCACATCGGGCCGACCCTCGGGCGGCGGGCCCGCCAATGGATGGATCAGGGGCTGGCGATCCTGGCGATCAACGCCAACGACACCGCCGCCTACCCGCAAGACGGGCCCGAGCACATGCCCGCCTTTGCCGAGCGGAACGGGTGGGGCTTCCCGTACCTGCTGGATGAGACCCAGGAGGTCGCCCGCGCCTTCCGGGCCGCCTGCACCCCGGATCTGTTCCTTTTCGACCGGGAGCGCAAGCTGGCCTACCGAGGCCAGTTCGACGCGAGTCGGCCCGGCAACGACCAGCCGGTCACCGGCGACGACCTCGACCGGGCCGTTCAGGCCGTGCTGGCGGGCCGGGCGGTTCCCGGCGACCAGGTGCCCAGCATCGGCTGCAACATCAAGTGGAAACCGGGCAACGAGCCCGGCTACGCGCCCTCTTGACCGGCGCGGCAAGGCAAGCGTCCACCAAAGGCCGTGAGGCCCGGCGGGATGTCACGGTCCTGCCCTTCGGTCTAGCGCACCTGCCCGGCCGGGCGCCTTGGCGGGGTCCGGCACCGTGCGCCCGCGGGCCAGCTGGTCGGCGCGCTTCAGCAACGTGGGCAGCCGGTGGGGGCCGTGCATGACGCCGATCAGCTCGGCGGCCGTATGCGCGGTCATCCCCGCCGCGGTCACGAACAGCGGCCGGCTGCTCTTGCCGCGAAGCACCGGGACCGCGTCACCCCCCGCGAACGCGGCCTTCGCCACGCCGATGACCGCCTTCCGCGCGCCGAGCGCCTCGTACAGCCGCGCGCCCAGTCCAGGTTGACCCTCACGGAGCCACACGTGGCCGTCGATGACCACCGCCTCGATGGGATGATGCCGCTGCGCCAGGCCAATCACCTCAAGAAGGAAGGGCAGCTCCCGCCGGTAGAAAGCGCCGGGCTGATAGGGCTCTGGGGTCACCCCGGCGCGAAAGACGCATTCGAGCGCAGACGCAGGGTCCGACCACTCGAGGAAGCCAACGGCGGCGGTGACCACGAGTCCGGCATACTGAACGTCCACGGCAATCAGCATCCAATACCGTCTCTACAGCCATCGGGCAACTCGGCTAAGGGGCCGTACCTAGCAGCCGGACCGCTTCCAAGAAGCTGGCCCCCGCGCCTGCGCGCAGCCTGCGTCATCCATTGCACCGTCTCGCCACCACGATTCGATCGCAAATTCCTTCGCCACAGCTCATTTGGGCTGACGGCCAGCAAAGGGTCCTGGACGGCAAGGCTGCCGCGCGCACGTGCGCCAGGCGCGCAACCGGATGAGATCTCATCTCGCGCTCGCTCGCGCGACACACGGCGCCTCCCACACGGGTTGGCCCGCGCCCATTTCACAGTCCTCCTACAGACCGATCCACACCCGCCAAACCCGCTGACCGCTAACCCGCCGGAAAGGTAGTCACGGTCCTGACCGGCTAAGACTGAAGTTCAGGCACCGCGCAAGCTAAGCGATTAGCTTTAGCAATGCTCATGTTCCCAAATCCGTTCCCAACCGGTGCGAAAATGGCCCCCGCAGCGTCCTCCGGGAGCCACTTTCTTTAGTAGCGGGGACAGGATTCGAACCTGTGACCTCTGGGTTATGAGCCCAGCGAGCTACCGAGCTGCTCCACCCCGCGACGGTAAACACCAGGTTACCGAACGCTGGGCGGGGCCGCCAAATCACCCGCATGGCCCGAGCTATTTGGCGCTGTTGAACTTGTTGATGGCGTCGTCCAGGCGCTGCAGGGCGGCCCCGTAGGCGGCAAAGTCGCCCTTCCTTTGGGCATCGCGCGCCGCGCCGATCGCCGCCTGGATTTCCTTGAGCGCGGCGGCCTTGGCCGCAGACAGCGCAACCTCCCCGTTGGGCGAGGGCCCCACCACGGCCGGGGGCTTTGAGCCCGGTGAGGCGGCTGGGGGCGGAGCACCCGACGGCCGGTTCGGGGGCGCCCCGGCGTCGGTGGGCGCGATACCCGCGGCGGTGGCACCGGCACCGGGCCCGAACAATCCGGTGAGCGCGTCGCTGACCGTCGGGCCGTAGCCGACCTTGTCGTTGTACATCATCGCGACCCGAATCAGGCGCGGGTAAGACGACGCGGCGTCGCTGGCGCCCGGGGACGCGTAGACGGGTTCCACGTAGAGCAGCCCGCCGTGGGCCACCGGCAGCGTGAGCAGGTTGCCCCACCGGATCCGGTTCTGGTTGTCGCGCCCGATCACCCCCAGATCCTGCGAAACCGCGGTGTCGGTGGTGATCGCGTTGTTGGCCAGTTTCGGCCCGTTCACCTGACCCGGGATGGTCAACACGGTGATCTTGCCGTAGGTGTCGGGATCGGAGCTGGCACTGATATAGGCGGCCAAGTAGTCGCGCTTGAACCTGTTCATCGCGCTGGTCAGCTGGTATGACGCCGAATCATCGTCTTTGGCAAGGTTTTTCGCGACGATGTAGTACGGCGGCTGGTAGCTGCTGGCGGTCGGGTTGGGATCTAGGGGAACATCCCAGAAATCCGACGTGGAGAAAAAGGTCACGGGGTCGTTCACGTGGTATTTGGCCAGCAGCATCCGCTGCACCTTGAACAGGTCTTCGGGATAGCGCAGATGGTCGGCGAGGTCGGGCGTGATCGCGCTTTTAGGCTTGACCGTCCCGGGAAACACTTTCATCCACGCCTTCAGCACCGGGTCGTTTTCATCCTGCTGATACAGCGTGACGGTGCCGTCGTAGGCGTCGACGGTGGCCTTCACCGAGTTGCGGATGTAGGAGACCTGCTTGTTGGGCGCCAACTGGTTGAACGCCACCTCATTGGAGTCGGCGGTGGCCAACGACAGCGAGGTGAGTTCGGAGTAGGGGTAATTGTCGAGTGTTGTGTAGCCGTCGATGATCCACACCAGCCGCTTGTTGACAACCGCGGGATATACCCTGCTGTCGGTGGTCAGCCACGGCGCCACCGCCTGCACCCGCCGCGCCGGGTCACGGTTGAACAAGATCTTGCTGTTGGCTCCGATCACGTTGGAGAACAAGAAGTTGCGCTCGGCGAACTTGGCGGCGAACACGCTGCGCGACAACCAATCCCCGATCGGGACCCCGCCCGTTCCGGCATAGGTGTAGTTCTTGGTTTCGGTGTTGGTTTCGTAGTCGTATTCGCGGTCGGGGCCGTTTTTCCCGACGATCGCGTAATCCGCAGGGGTGTTGGAGATAACCGGCCCGAAGTAGATGCGCGGCTGGTCCAGACGCGCCGGACCATCGGAGATCACGCTCCCATTGGCGCCGACCACGTTGACCAAAAACTCGGGGTAGCCGCCGTTCTGATTCGGGTCATTGGCGATGCCCCGCACGGTGTTCGCCGGTGACGCAATGAACCCGTTGCCGTGGGTGTAGACGGTGTGGCGGTTGATCCAGTCACGCTGGTTGTCGATCAGCCGGTCGGGGTTGAGCTCACGGGCGGCGACGACGTAGTCGCGCAGGTGACCGTCGCGGTCGCGGTACCGGTCGATGGAGAGCTGGTCGGGGAAGTAGTAGAAGTTTTTGCCCTGCTCGAACTGGGTGAATGCCGGGCTGACGATGGTCGGGTCGAGCAGCCGGATGTTGGAGGTGGTGGCACGGTCGGCGGCGACCTGCTGCGCGGTTGCCGGCGCGTCGCCACTGTAATTGCGGTAACTCACCACGTCGGAGGTCAGCCCGTAGGCCTGACGTGTAGCGGTGATACTTCGGCTGATGTATTCGCTTTCCTTCTGCGCGGCATTGGGTTTGACGCTGATCTGCTCCACGATCAACGGCCAGACGGCACCGACGATCAACGATGACAGCAATAACAGAACCAGCCCGATAGCGGGAATCCTCAAGTCCCACAATGCGATCGCGGAGAATACCGCGACCGCGCAGATCAGCGCGATCGCCACCATGATCAGCTTGGCGGGCAGTACCGCGTTGATGTCGGTATAGCCGGCCCCGGTGAAGGGCTTACCACCGCGGGAGTGCGACAGCAGCTCGTAGCGGTCCAGCCAGTAAGCAACCGCCTTGAGCAGCACCAGCGCGCCGAGCAGGCTCATCAGCTGGATGCGTGCCGGGCGGGTCAGCACGCCGGTGCGCCCGGACAGCCGGATTCCGCCGAAGACGTAGTGGGCCAGCAGATTGGCGACCAGCGCCAGAAACAGTGCCACGAATAAATAACTGAGCGCCAGGCGATAGAATGGCAGATCGAATGCGTAAAAGCCAAGATCCTTGCCGAACTGCGGGTCGCGTATTTTAAAGTCACCGCCGTGCAAGAAAAGCTGGATGCGCACCCAGTAGGTCTGGGCGATGATACCGGCCAGCAGAGCGATCACCGCCGGTATCCCGAACCCCACCAGCCGCAGCCGCGACATCACGACGGCCCGGTACTGCGCCACCGGATCGTTGCCGTTGCCGGGGACGAACACCGGGCGGGTGTGATAGGCCAATGCCAACCCGCCGAAGACGATCCCGCCGACCGCTAATCCGGCTACCAGAAACACCACCAGGCGGGTAACCAGAACGGTGATGAACACCGGGCGGTAGCCGAGTTCACCAAACCACAGCCAGTCGACGTAACCGTCGATCAGTCGTGGGCCTGCGAGCAACAGCGCCAGCACCGCCAGCGCAATAACGACAAGAATCCGGCTGCGCCGGGTCAGCTTCGGCATCCTGGCGACGGGCCGCATGCCCACTGGCTACACTCCCTGCCTCAAGGTGGATAGTGCCGTCGGCGATCTTTCGGACGTTTCCGGGACCTCTGTTGTCGACGGTCACCACTGTACGCATCCCATGGCCACGTCTGCGGCCTGCATCGTTTCCGGTGGGCGCCGCGGTCTAGCAACGTCTAGCAGCTCGGGGGGCGGCCACCCGAGGTCACGGTGTGCAGCGCGGCCACCGCCTGACCGAGGCTGTCGACCTTGACCAATTGCAGGCCCGGTAGCTTGTCGGCGTTGGCCTCATAGCAGTTTTTGGAGGGGACGAGGAACACCGTGGCCCCGGCCGCGCGGGCGGCGACCATCTTGTGCACCACGCCGCCAATCGGGCCCACTTTGCCGTCGGCGCTGATCGTTCCGGTGCCCGCGACGACCTTCGACCCGGCCAAGTCACCGGTGGTGAGTTTGTCGACGACCGCCAGGCTGAACATCAACCCGGCGGAGGGCCCACCGACGTTGGCGAGATTAAAGTCGATGACGAACGGCGCCCAGGGCGCATCCAGCACCGCGATACCGAGAAAACCATAATTGCGATCCTTGTTGGCGCCCAGCGTGATCCGTGCAACACCCGGTGGAGCGTTCTTGCGGCGGTAGGCGATCGCCACCGGCTGGCCCGGTCTGGTGTTCTTCAGCAGCGACGTGAACTGCTCTACGGTGGCGACCGGGGTGCCGTTGACCGCGTCCACGGCGTCACCGGCCTGCAGCTTGCCCGCCGACGGCCCGGGATTGTTGACCGCCGCCACGGTAACGGCCTTGGGGTATTTGAGGTAGCCCAGCGCGGCGTACTCGGCGTTGTTTTCGGACTGCTTGAATTCGGCGTTGTTGGCCTTGTCGACCTCTTCCCGTGACTGTCCGGGCGGATACACCAGGTCGCGCGGTATTAACTGTTCGTTCCCCGACAGCCACAAGGTGAGGGCCTCGCCGAGGGTCAGGCCGTCGCGCTGCGACACCGTCGTCATGTCCAGCTGGCCCGACGTCGGATGCGTCTGGACACCCTTGATGTCGACGACCTGCTTGCCGTCCACCGTGCCAAGGGTGTCGAACGTCGGCCCGGGGCCCAACGACACGAACGGCACGGTCACCACCGCGAACAGCACCCCGAAGAGCACGATCGGCACCAAAGCCACCGTCAACGTCAGAATCCGCCTGTTCACGCCGCCAACATTAGACGGGCGGCGGGGCTGCCCGGCCGCTTCGCCCGCGGTGGCCCAGCACACCGAGTATGTATCCCGCAGGTGTCCGCACATCATGCCCAGGCAAATGCCCAGGGAAACGGTTCACTGACGGCGTGAACGTGGATAGCGCGTTCTGCCTTCGTGGTGAGTACCGTTAATGGTATGGCTGATCTGCCTTTCGGCTTCTCCGCTGGGGATGACCCCGAGCGCGACAAACCCGGAAACAACGACCCGGGCTCGTCCGGGCCGTTCGGTCTCGGCGGCGATTTCAACATGGCCGACCTGGGCCAGATCTTCACCCGCCTGGGTCAGATGTTCAGCGGTGCCAGCACCGTGGTGGCCGGCAAGTCCTCCGGCCCCGTCAACTACGAGTTGGCCCGGCAGGTGGCGTCGAGTTCGATCGGGTTTGTCGCGCCGATCTCCGCGGCAACCAACTCGGCGGTCGCCGACGCGGTGCACCTTGCCGAGACCTGGCTGGACGGGGTGACCTCGCTGCCCGCGGGCACCACCAAAGCGGTCGCCTGGACCCCCACCGATTGGGTTGACAACACCTTGGCGACATGGAAACGGCTATGCGATCCGATGGCTAACCAGATCGCCACGGTCTGGGCGGCAGCGCTGCCCGAGGAGGCCAAGAATATGGCCGGCCCGTTGGTGGCAATGATGTCGCAGATGGGGGGCGTGGCATTCGGTTCGCAGCTCGGCCAGGCCCTAGCGCGGCTGTCTCGCGAAGTGCTCACCTCGACCGACATCGGTCTGCCCCTGGGGCCCAGGGGGGTGGCCGCGCTGCTGCCCGAGGCCATCGAATCGTTCGCCGCCGGTCTGCAGCAGCCGCGCGGTGAGATCCTGACATTTCTGGCCGCCCGGGAGGCCGCGCATCACCGGCTGTTTAGTCACGTACCCTGGCTATCCAGCCAGCTGCTGGGCGCGATCGAGGCCTACGCCCGAGGCATGAAGATCGATATGGCCGGTATCGAGGATCTGGCGCGCGATTTCAACCCGGCGTCGCTGACCGACCCCACCGCCGTGGAGCAACTGCTGAGCCAAGGGGTGTTCGAGCCCCAGGCGACACCGGAACAGATGCAGGCACTTGAGCGGCTAGAGACGCTGCTGGCCCTGATCGAGGGCTGGGTGCGAACCGTGGTGGCTGCGGCCCTGGACGACCGGATTCCCAGTGCCGCCGCGCTGGCCGAGACGCTGCGTCGGCGCCGGGCCACCGGCGGTCCGGCCGAGCAGACATTCGCCACGCTGGTCGGGCTGGAGCTGCGCCCCCGCAAATTGGGCGAAGCCGCGGCGCTGTGGGACCGCCTGACGCAGGCTGTCGGCGTGGATGCGCGGGACGCCGTCTGGCAGCATCCGGATCTGCTGCCCGAGTCGGAGGATCTCGACGAGCCGGCCGCCTTTATCGACCGGGTCATCGGCGGTGACACCAGCGGTATCGACGAGGCCCTCGCCGAATTCGAAAAGAGCGCAGAATTTGAAAGCGGCGCCGAATTGGACGCCGAATTGGACAAGGGCTCTGACATCCAGGGCGGTTCCGCCGATGACGCGGATTCCGGGGACACCTAGATATCCGATATCCGTCTAGATATCGTCCTCGGTGTTATTCTAGGTATTTCTCTAGCTATTTGGCTATTCTTTTCCTATTATTTCCCTATTATTTCCTTGGGTATTTTACCGGGAATTAGGTCTAGGGTATTCGATCGAGGTATTAGATAACCGTAGACCGCCTCATGGACGGGCTTAGCCCAACGCTGTGGATAACCAAAGCGGCCGGTGCGCCCGGGGTGGCACAGTGCCCACATGCCGCCGACCGGTTGTGTGTACACGCTAGACCCCGCCATGCCGGTGGTGCTTCGCCCCAACGGTGCCGTGCAAGTGGGCTGGGATCCCCGCCGGGCCGTGCTGATCTATCCGCCTTCCGGGCTGACGCCGGGTGCGTTGGCCACCCTGTTGCGCTCCATGCGAACACCGGCGTCGATTACCGAGCTGGCGCGCCGGGCTGCGCATCACGGGTTGATCGACGATAGCGGCGATGAAGCGTTGGCCGGCCTGCTCGCGCAACTTATCGATGCCGGTGTTGTGACCAGCGCGCCCCGGCGGTGCCACGGACGGTCGGCGGCGATCCGGGTGCACGGCCGCGGGCCGCTGGCGGAGCTGCTGGTGCAGGCACTGCGCTGCTCGGGAGCCCGGATCGGCCAAAGCTACCAGCCCCATGCCGTGGCGTCCGCGGCCGCAACGGATTTGGTGGTGCTGTCGGATTACCTGGTCGCCGACCCGCGAATGGTCCGCGATCTGCACAGGGCGGGGATTCCGCATCTCCCGGTACGGGTGCGTGACGGAACCGGGCTGGTGGGGCCGCTGGTCATCCCGGGGGTGACGAGTTGCCTGGGCTGTACGGATTTGCACCGCCGCGACCGCGATGCGGCGTGGCCGGCCGTCGCCGCCCAGCTGCGAGACATGGTCGGCACGGCCGATCGCGCCACCCTGCTGGGGACCGCGGCGCTGGCGCTGAGCCAAATCAACCGGGTGATCGGGGTGGTGCGGGGACTGGCAACGACGCCCGATCCCGGGCCGCCGGCGGCGTTGAACGCCACGCTGGAGTTCAACCTCCACGCCGGCTCGATCCGCGCCCGGCAATGGACCCGGCACCCGCTGTGCTGCTGTTGACATCACCTGTTGCCAGATTGATGCGACCGGCGCCCCACCCGTGATGGATGATGGGTACGTGACAGACATCAAACGCGGGCGCGCGGCTCGTAACGCGAAGCTCGCCAGCCTGCCGGTCGGCATCGCGGGCCGGGCGGCGCTCGGGTTTGGCAAACGACTCACCGGCAAATCGAAGGATGAGGTTACCGCCGAGCTCACGCAGAAAGCGGCTGAGCAGCTCTTTACCGTGCTCGGTGAGCTCAAGGGCGGCGCGATGAAGGTCGGGCAGGCGCTCTCGGTGGTGGAAGCGGCCATCCCCGAAGAATACGGCCAGCCCTACCGGGAAGCGCTCACCAAGCTGCAAAAGGACGCCCCGCCGCTGCCCGCGAACAAGGTGCACCGGGTGCTTGACGCCCAGCTGGGCACCCGATGGCGGGACCGGCTCAGCTCGTTCGACGACACCCCGATGGCCTCGGCCAGCATTGGGCAGGTGCACAAAGCGGTGTGGTCGAACGGTCGTGAGGTGGCCGTCAAAATTCAGTACCCGGGCGCCGACGAGGCGCTGCGCGCGGACCTGAAAACGATGCAACGCATGGTCGGTGTCCTCAAGCAGCTGGTGCCGGGCGCCGACGTGCAGGGCGTGGTCGATGAGCTGATCGAACGCACCGAGATGGAGCTCGACTACCGGCTCGAGGCCGACAACCAGCGCGCCTTCGCCAAGGCGTATGACAACCACCCGCACTTCCTCGTCCCCCACGTCGTGGCGAGTGCCCCAAAAGTCGTCATCCAGGAGTGGATCGAGGGTGTGCCGATGTCGGAGATAATCCGCAACGGGACCACCGAACAGCGCGACCTTATGGGCACGCGGCTGGCCGAGCTCACCTTCGACGCGCCGCGCCGGCTGGAAATGATGCACGGCGACGCGCACCCCGGCAATTTCATGCTCATGCCCGACGGCCGGATGGGGGTTATCGACTTCGGGGCGGTCGCGCCGTTGCCCGGCGGTTTCCCGGTGGAGCTGGGGATGACAATCCGGTTGGCCCGGGACAAAAACTACGATCTGCTGCTGCCGACGATGGAAAAAGCCGGCTTCATCCAAAAGGGTCAGCACGTCTCGGTGCGCGAGATCGATGAGATGCTGCGCCAGTATGTCGAGCCGATCGAGGTAGAGGTTTTTCACTACACCCGCAAATGGCTCCAGCGGATCGCCACCCGCCACATCGACCGGTCGGTAGCGCAGATCCGGACGGCGCGGCGGCTGGACCTGCCGGCCAAGCTGGCGATCCCGCTGCGGGTGATCGCGTCGGTCGGAGCGATTCTCTGCCAGCTAGACGCGCATGTGCCGATCAAAGCGCTGTCGGAGGAGCTGGTCCCGGGTTTCGCCGAGCCTGACGCCGTTGTCGTCTGAACGGCCCTCGGAATCGGCGTTCGACAGCGTGACCCCCAGGTCAGAGCGCGCACCGGTTACTCGGGGTACGGCCGAGGTTTGCGTGCCGCCGCGGAGCGGCAGTGGTCCTGGATGAGTCGCAGCACCGCGGGCCCGTACCGTTGCAGCTTGTGCGCGCCGATGCCCGGCACGGCGAGCAGGGCGGCCTCGTCGAGAGGCCGCAGCTCGGCGAGCGCAGTCAGCGTGTTATCGGTGAAAACGGCAAAGGCCGGCACGCTCTGCTGCTTCGCCGTGCGCAGCCGCCACTCCTTAAGCCGCCGCAGCAACGTGTCATCGATATCGGCGGCACAGGTCTCACAACGCTGGAGCAGGATGGCGGCCGGCGTGTTCAGCGTCGTGTTACAGATCCGGCAGCGTGACCCGGCGCCTCGGCCCCGGCGTGGCCGGGGCGCCGTCCGATCAGCGGCTGTCTGCGGGGCGATGCCATTGAGGAACCGTGACGGCTTGCGGGTCTGCCGGCCACCCGGGGTCCGTGACAGCGCCCAGCTGAGCGCCAAATGCACGCGCGCCCGGGTGATCCCGACGTAGAGCAGCCGGCGCTCTTCCTCCACGGCGTCGCTGGCGGCGCCGTGCGCCAGCGCATGCGAGATCGGCAGTGTGCCGTCGGCCAATCCGACCAAAAACACCGCGTCCCACTCGAGCCCTTTGGCTGCGTGCAGGGAAGCCAGCGTGACACCCTGCACCACCGGTGGGTGCGGTGCGCCGGCGCGGGCCCGCAGTTCGGCCACCAGCCCTGGCAGATCCAGCTGCGGGTGCTCAGCGACCTCGTCGTCGACCAGCTCCGCCAGCGCGGCCAGCGCCTCCCAGCGCTCCCGGGCCCGGACGCCGGCGGGCTGCTGCGCCGTCAGCCCCAGTGGCTCGAGCGTCCGGCGCACCACGGCGGGCAGGTCACCGTCGATGCCATGCTCGCCGCCGCGTTGCGACGCGCGGTGCAAAGCCAGCAGCGCCTGCCGGATCTCCTGACGGCTGAAAAACCCCTCCCCGCCACGGACCTGGTAGGCGATACCCGCCTCGGTCAGCGCCTCCTCGTAGACCCCGGATTGGGCATTGATGCGGTAGAGCACCGCGATCTCTGCCGGCGGGGTCCCCGCTTCGATGAGCGCCGAGATCGAAGCGGCCACCGCGACGGCCTCGGCGACCTCGTCGGGATACTCGCGAAAGCACGGCGGCGGACCCCCACCACGCTGACCGGATAGCTGAAGCGTGCCGCCCGCCATCCGGCCCCGGGCGGCGGCGACCACCCGGTTCGCCAGCGCCACCACCTGCGGAGTGGAGCGATAGTCCCGCTCGAGCCGCACGACCGTGGCGTCGGGGAACCGCCGGCTGAAGTCAAGCAGGAACCGTGGCGACGCCCCGGCGAATGAGTAGATGGTCTGGTTGGCATCGCCGACGACGGTGAGGTCATCGCGCTCGCCCAGCCAAGCCAACAGAACCCGCTGCTGCAGCGGGGTGATGTCTTGGTACTCGTCGACGACGAAGCAGCGATACCGATCACGGAACTCCTGAGCGACACCCGGGTCGTTTTCGAGGGCGGCCGCGATATGCACCAGCAAGTCGTCGAAGTCCAGCAGCACGACCCCGTCACCGCGGGTCTTCAACGTTTCATACGCCGCGTAGACATCGCCGACCTGCGCGGCGTCCAACGGCGTCTCGCGGCCCGCGGCCGCCGCGGCGGGCCCGTACTGCTCGGGGCCGATCAGGGACGCCTTGGCCCACTCGATTTCCCCGGCCACATCCCGGATGACGTCGGTGCCCACACGTAGCCCCGCACGGTTTGCGGCCCGAGCGACGAGAGCGAATTTGCTATCCAGTAGTTGCCAACGGGTAGCTCCGACCACCCGCGGCCAGAAGTAGCGCAGCTGACGGTGCGCGGCCGCGTGAAACGTCAGAGCCTGCACCGCGCCCAGGCCACAGCTGCGCGCCACAGCGGCCTCCAGCGAGCGCAGCCGAAGGCGCATCTCACCGGCCGCGCGCTGGGTGAACGTCACCGCGAGCACCTGGTGGGCGGCGACGTGGCCGCCGGCGACCAGCTGGGCGATCCGACGGGTAATGGTGCGGGTCTTGCCCGTTCCGGCACCGGCCAACACGCAGACCGGCCCTCGGGGCGCCAGCACCGCTTCGAGCTGCTCGTCGTCCAAGCCGGCCAGCAACGGGCTTGCGGTCACCGGCATGACGTCCATCTTGGCACCCGGGGCCGACGACCTCCGGGCAGCACCACGCCTCGGGGCGCTGCGCGTGCCGCATTGTCGCCCGGACGCGCCTGCTGCGAGACCCGACAAGAGCCGTTAGGGTGGCCATCGATGACCGGCGCCGTCCTCACCCTCTACACCACACCGTGGTGTGGCTACTGCATTCGGCTGAAAGCGATGTTGAAGGCCGCCGCAATCCCCTACGACGAGATCAATATCGAGCAGGACGCCGCGGCCGCGGAGTTCGTCGGCTCCGTCAACGACGGCAATCACACGGTTCCGACGGTACGGTTCGCCGACGGGTCGACGCTGACCAACCCCACGGCCCGCGAGATCGAGGCCAAGCTGGCCCAACTGCGCAGCTAGCCGTGCCCTCAGTCCAGCGCCGCCCACGACTCGACGATCGCCCGGGCAATCGACGCCGCGCCGGGCAACCGAAGCTCGGACTCTGAGGCGCTGCTCCAGTCACCGGCGTTGAGGGCGGCGCGCACCTCAGCGCGGGTGAACCATGCCGCCTCGGCGATCTCGGTGTCGGTGAACGAGAATCCCTGATCCGGGTCGCCGATCGCATGAAAGCCGACCATCAGTGAGCGCGGAAACGGCCAGGGTTGGCTACCCAGGTAGCGCACGTCGCGGATGGTCAAGCCGATTTCCTCGCGGACTTCGCGGACGACGCACGCCTCCAGCGACTCACCGGGCTCGACGAACCCGGCTAGCAGCGAGAACATCCCCGCGGGCCAGGCCCGCTGGCGGGCCAGCACGGCGCGATTCCCGCCGTCATGGACCAGGCAGATCACCGCCGGGTCGATACGCGGGAACTCCTCGTGCCCGGTGACCGGGTTAGTCCGCGACCAGCCGGCCCGGGTCGGCGTCGTGGGCCGGCCGTCTACCGCGGAATATCGGGCGCTGTCATGCCAGTTCAGCAGCGCCACCGCCGCGGACACCAGGTGCGCGCTGACATCGTCGAAGACCTGGCCGGCGCGACGAATGTCGACCACCTCGGCCGCCGCGTCGCTCTCCCCGGGCGCATCCAGGGGGCTGCGGACGGCCCAGACGTGGCGACCGCCTTCGAGACGCCCCAGAAACACCGCCTCCGGGGGTGGTGTGTCGGCCACCGCGATCGCGGCGTCGAGAACGACCCGCCCGCTCGTGACCAGCACTCGGTTGCGGGAATCCACCCGCAACACGGCCGCGTCCGCCCACCCGGCGGTCCTCGCCTCCACATCGGTACGCAGCTCGGCGGCCCGGTCCGCTCCGACGCGCGACAGCAATGGCACGCTCCGCAGCTGAAAGTCCACGTCAGCGACCCCCGCTGCGGAGGTAGAGCAGCCGGTCGCCGGCCTCGATCGCGGTGGCCTGGGGGGCGTCGACGCGCAGCAATTGACCGTCGCGGACCACGGCGAGCACGACGTCGCGCAGCTGCCGCGGAGACCCGCCCACCTCGGCCTGCTCGACCTGACGTTCGGCGATGGCAAACCCGGCCTCCGGCGTCAGCAGGTCTTCGATCATCTGGACGACGCTAGGGGTGGTGGTGGCGATGCCCAGCAAGCGGCCAGCCGTCTCCGACGACGTCACCACCAAGTCGGCGCCCGACCGCAGCAGCAAGTGCTTGTTGTCGCCCTCCCGGACGGCCGCGATGATCTTGGCCGTGGGCGCGATCTCCCGGGCCGTGAGCGTGGCCAGCACCGCGGTGTCGTCGCGGCCGGTGCAGACGATGATCGAGGCCGCCTGCGGCCCGCCGGCGAGCCGCAGCACGTCGGATCTGGTGGCGTTGCCGTGGACCGTGACCAGGCCGGCCGCGTTGGCGTGCTCGAGCGCGACCCGGTCCACGTCCACCACGACGATGTCGGGGGGCCGGACATCGTCGCTGAGCATGGCGGTGATCGCGGTGCGGCCCTTGGTGCCGTAGCCGACGACGACGGTGTGGTTGCGCATTTTCCTCCTCCATCGCCGGATTTTGATTGCTTGCCGCTGGCGTTCGGCGAGCACTTGCACCGTGGTGCCCACCAACACGATCAGGAATGCCACCCGCAGCGGTGTGATCAGCAAAATGTTGATCAGCCTCGCGGATTCGGTAATCGGTGTGACATCGCCATACCCGATTGTTGTTAGCGACACGGCGGCAAAGTACACGCAGTCCAGCAGTGACAGCGGCTTACCCCGCACGTCGGTGTACCCGCCACGGCCGAGGTAGACGACGACCGCCGCGATCAGCAAGGCGAGCACAACGACGCCCGCCCGCCGCGAGATGGCGCGCGTAGGGTCACGGCTCTGCGGAATCCGCAGCACGCCGACCAGCGCGTAATCGGGCTGGGCGGTCAGCGGCTCATCAAGGCCCTTCGGGCGCAACCTAGGTCTGGGCATCGGCCTGGGCATCGCAATCCGTCATCGGCTCGTGGCGCACGACACCATGTAAGCACCATGACCGTGGCGAGCCCCCGCCCGGCGCGGGAACTCAGCTAGCGGAACAGCGGCCGGCGGCGCCGCCGGCCGAGTGGGCCAGCAACGCCGTCAGCTCGTCGCGGCCGGGCAGGGCGTCCGGGACCACCGTGATCCCGGTGCGAACGTAGTGGAACGCTGCACGCACCAACGACTCCGGGCATCCGCACAATGCGGCCCAGGCCAGGCGGTAGACACCCAGTTGGATCGCGGCCTCCCGCATCGCGTTCGGCCCCGCCGGCGGCTCGCCGGTTTTCCAGTCCACTACCGTGGCGCCGCCATCCGGCTCGGCAAAAACCGCGTCGACGCGTCCGCGCACCACGGTGTCACCGATCGGCATCTCGAACGGCACCTCCACCGCGACCGGAGTGCGCCCGGCCCACTGCGAGCTGGCGAACGCCGTCTGCAACGCGGCGAACTCCTTGCTGTGCGACCACGCCGGGTTGCTGTCCGCCGAGCCCGCCAGGTCGCCGAGGTCGAACAGCCGCCCGGCCCCGTAGAACTGCTGCACCCACTCATGGAAAGCGCTGCCCAGCACCGCATGCGGATCGGGACGCGTGGGCAGCCGATGCGTTAGGCGCGGCACCGCGCGCACCGGGTCGCGGGCCAGCTCCACGAGGTTGCTCACCGACAGCTGGGTGGGCAGGGCGCGCGCCGCGGGTCGCGAGGTGCGGGCCCGCTCGGCCACTAGCGCGTCGACGTCGATCGCCCAACCGCCGGTGTCGGTGCCGGGCGGCACCACGCCGGCCGAGATCGCCGCGGCCACCAGCGCCGCGCCACGTTCGACGTCGCGACGGCGCTCCCCCAACGGGTCGGCAGGCCAGGTTGCTTCGACAGCGTTGTCGCGCAACGGGTTTCTGGTGCCAGCAGGCGGTGGCGGTGCCCATCGTTCCGCCACCCCGCACGTCCGGCCTGCCGTGGCCGAGCGGTCGATGACGTCCTTGAGCTCACACAGGAACGCTGACGGGCCGCGCGCGTTGATCCCGGTGGCGCCCCAGTGATAGCCAGACAGCAGCAGCGTGTCCTCGCTTCGGGTGATGGCCACATACAACAGCCGGCGTTCCTCGTCGAGGCGCCGCTGCTCGAGCTGGCGGCGGTGTGCGGAGATCTTGTCGCTCAGCTGTTTTCGATTGCACACATCCGACGTGTCCAGAACCGGCACCCCGTGGGCGTTCGCCGACACGCGATCGCCGCGCAACAGTGGCGGCAGCTCGGCGGGGTCGGTCAACCAGGTGCGGGCGCGCGCGGTGCTCGGGAAAACCCCGGCCGAAAGGTGCGGCACCGCCACCACCTGCCACTCCAAGCCTTTGGCGGCGTGCACGGTGAGCACCTGGACCCGATCCCGCGCGGCGGCGAACTGAGGGCTCGGCAAGCCATCCTCGACCATCGCGGCGGCGTCCAGGTAGGCCAGGAATCCCGCTGCCGAAGGCCCGGCCACGCCGTTTCGCGCGGCGGCCCGCTCGCTGTAGCCGCTGACCACATCGGCGAACGCCTCGAGGTGCTCGGTCCCGGTGCGGTCCGCGGATCCCGCGTGCGCGGCGTGCGCCTCGCAGTCAACGCCCAGCACCCCGCGCACCTCGGCGACCAGGTCGGCAAGCGGATGGGTGAGGTGGCTGCGCAGCGCGTTGAGCTCCCCGGCCAGCGCCAAGATGCGCCGATGCCCCGCAGTGGAATACCGGCTGGCCGGCCCCGGGTCGCTCAGCGCGTCGGCCAGGCATGCCGCATCGGCGTCCCGCGCGTTTCGTGCCGCACTCGACTGCGCGCTGCCGGCGAGCTCCCGCGCGCGCCGCCACAGCGCGGCGATGTCGCGGGCACCGAGGCGCCACCGCGGACCGGTGAGCACGCGCATCGCTGCGGCGCCGGCGGCCGGGTCGACGACCAGGCGCAGCATCGCCACCACGTCGGCAACCTCGGGAACCGACAGCAGGCCCGCCGCGCCGACCACCTCAACCGGGAGGCCACGGGCGCGCAGCGCCTGGGCCATCGGTGCGGCGTCACTGTTGCGGCGCACCAGCACGGCGGCAGTCGGCGGGGGGACACCGTCGGCCGCGGCTCGCCGGTAGCGCCGCTGCATATGATCGGCGATCCATTCGCGTTCGCTTCGCACGTCGGGTAGCAGCGCGCAGCGCACGGTGCCCGGCGGCGCGGCAGGACGCGAGCGCAGGGCATGCACCGTGATCGCGCGTTGCCGCGCGGGCGCCGAGACGGCGTTGGCCACGTGAAGGACCGCCGGCGGGTTGCGCCAGCTGGTGCGCAGCTCCAGGACCGGCGCAGGGGCGCCGTCCGAGCGGGGGAAATCGGTGCAAAACAGCGGCAAGTTCGTGGCCGAGGCGCCCCGCCAGCCGTAGATCGACTGGACCGGGTCGCCGACGGCTGTCAGCGCCAACTCGTCGTCGACGCCGCCGCCGAAGAGCGACGACAACGCGACGCGCTGAGCGTATCCGGTGTCCTGGTACTCGTCGAGCAGCACTACCCGGTAGCGCTGCCGTAGCTGTTCGCCAACCTGGGGGAACCCCGAAGCCAACCGGGCGGCGGACGCCATCTGCAGCCCGAAGTCCATCACGTTTTCGGCGCGCATCCGCCGCCGCAGCGCGTCGAGTAACGGCACCAGCTCGGCGCGCTCGGTCTGGGTGGCCAGCATCCGCAGCAGCGACTGGCTGGGGCCGTCGCCGCGCTGGTGCGGGCCCGCCGGCAGGGTGTGCGCCAGCCGGTGCAGCTCGACATGGGTTTCCCGCAGCTGGTCGACGTCAACCAGGTGCTCCGTGAGCTGGCCCCATAGCCGCAGCACCGTCGAGGTGACCGCGGCCGGCGTTTTCTCCGTGCGCAGCTCGCCGGGATACCCGTTGACCACGTCAAAGGCCAGCTGCCAGAGCTCGGTCTGGCCCAGCAGCCGGGTATCGGGGTCGACCGCGGCCAACAGGCCGTGGTCACGCAGCACCGAGCCGGCGAAGGCGTGATAGGTGCTCACCACCGGGCCAACCGCGAACTGGGCGTCCGGCCCGGTCGCCGGGTCGCTGCCGGCCAGACCGGAGCCGGCCAATCGGGCGAGCCGGGACCGGACCCGGCGCCGCAGCTGGCCGGCGGCCTTGCGGGTGAACGTCAACCCCAGCACCTGACCGGGCTCGGCGTAGCCGTTGGCGACGAGCCACACCACCCGCGCGGCCATGGTCTCGGTTTTGCCGGCACCGGCTCCAGCGATGACGACCAGCGGGCCGGGGGGCGCGGCGATGATCGCGGCCTGCTCGGCGGTGGGCTCGACAAGGCCGAGCGCGTGGGCCAGCTCGGCCGGGCTGTGGCGCGGCGGCGGGATCGTCATCGCGGCTCCGGGCCGAAGCCGCTGTGGGCCGGGCAGCTCGGCCGCATCGGGCACTGCGCACAGCCGTCGTTCACCCGGGCCGGGAACTGTGGTCCGGCGCTCGCCGCGGCCGCCCGCCCGACCAGCGCGCGCCATTCCTCGCGGGTCGCCGGTGTCAACGGGTCTTGCGCCCGTTCGGTGACGCCGTCGGCCCCGTTTCTGCCGAGATAGACCAGGCGCGCGCCACCCGGCTCGCCGCCGGCAGCCAGCAGCCCCTCAGCCACCGCCAACTGGTAGGCGCCCAGCTGAGGATGCCGTTGCGCGTCATCCTTGCTGACCGGCGTCTTGCCCGTTTTCAGGTCCACGACCACCAGCCGGCCCGCGCCGTCGCGCTCGACTCGGTCGATCCGGCCGCGCAACCGGACGGGCACGCCGCCCGGGGTGTCGATGACTCCGTCGACGTCGACCTCGACACCCACCTCGGCCAGCTCGCGGCGGGTCTGCGCCCGCCATTCCAGGAAGGCCTGGATCATGCCCCGGTAGCGGGCCAGCTCGTTGGCCGCATACCACGGCGAATCGAACGGCAACCGTTTCCACATCCCCTCCAGCTCGGCCAGCAGCGCCGATGCGCCGGTGGCCGGCTGGGCCATCAGCGCGTGCAGCAGCGAGCCGGTCGTTGCTCGCAGATCCGCGGCGTCGGTTCCGCCGTGCCGCTCGGCCAGCCAGCGCAGCGGGCAGTCGTTGAGGGTCTGCAAGCTCGACGGGGTCAAGGTGACGAGGTGAGCCCCGCCGCGCCACAACGGCTCGGTGCTGCTGAGCGGGATAAGGCCGTGCCATGCGGCCGGATCGGCGCCCGGCACGCCGGCCCTGGCCAGCCGCGCTAAGTGGGCAGCGGCGCGGCTGCGATCCGCGTCGTCCACGGTGCCTTCCGGGGCGCATACCACCGCGCGCAACCGCCCCACCACCGCGGGCGCCGAGAGCACCCGCGGTGCTGCGACCGGCCGAGCCGCGTCGGGAGCACCGTCGCCGCCGGCCCAGCGGGCGATCTCGAAGAACAACGCCGAGGGCAGCGCCTCCTCGGCCTCACCACCTGCGCCGTTTCCGTCTACGGCGGTCACCAGCACGCGGCGGCGCGCCCGGCCCATGGCCGCGACCAGCAGCCGGCGCTCCTCGGCCAGCAGCGGCGCGCGCATCGAGGCGTCCCGGCCAACCCCGTCGAGCACGTCCAGCAGCGCCTGGGTACGCAGCACGCCGCCGCGGGGAACCGTATTTGGCCACAACCCTTCCTGCAGTCCGGCGATGACCACCAGATCCCACTCGTGGCCCAGCGCGGCGTGCGCGCTGAGCAGCGTGACCTGCTCTGCGGGTACCACCGGATCGGGATTGACCGGCGGCAGCTGCAGCGCAGTGACGTGCTCGACCAGTCCGCCCAGTGAGGCGCCGGCCATGCGGGAAACGTACTGATCGGCGACGTCGAACAACGCGCTCACCGCGTCCAGGTCCCGGGCGGCCTGGGCGCCACTCGGTCCCCCGCGCCTAGTGGCCCTCAGCCAGCGACCCTGCAGACCGGATCGCCGCCACGCCGCCCACAGCGCGTAGCGCGGGTCCAGGCCATTTCGGTGGCAGCGCGCGGCCGCGTCCAGCACGGCACGTACCCGACGCAGCGGACGCGCCTGTGCACCCGGCAGGTCCGGGGGCGAGTCGCCGGACAGCGCCTCAACCAGCAGATCCCCGAGGCGGTCGGGGGTGCGCTCAGCGTCTGCGCGGCGCAGGGCCCGCCACAGTTGCCGAAGGGCGACCGGGTCAACCCGCCCGATGGGCCCGGTCAGTAGGGTAAGTGCGCGCTCGGCGTCGAGCCCGTGAGCGGTGGCCGCCAGCACCGTCAGCAAGGCCTGCACCGCGGGTTGCCGCGCCAACGGGATCCCGGCCGCTGGCACAGCCACGGGAACGCCGGCGGCGCCCAGCGCTCGCGGCAACCGCGCGGCACCCCGCGGCACCGATCGCACGATGATCGCCATCTGAGACCACGGCATCCCCTCGATGAGATGAGCCCGTCGCAGCGTGTCGGCGATCAGCGCGGCCTCCGCGTGGGCCGAGGCGGCCAGACGCACGGTGACCGATCCGTGATCGGGCCCGGCACCATCGATGTGCCTGCCGGCGCTGCTCCCGGGGAGCCGACGTGCGATGCCGCTGACGGCACGCGCCACCGCGGGCGCGCAACGATGAGACACCGCCAGCACCACCGCGGGCGTGTCGTCAGCCAGCAGAGCGGCCGGCTCGGCCCCCCGGAAACCGAACACCGCTTGGTTGGGGTCGCCGGCCATCAGGGTCAGCTCGGTGCCCGCCGCCAGCAGGCGGACCAGCCGGGCGGCCTGCGGATCCAACTGCTGCGCATCATCCACCAGCAGAATCCGGATCCGGGCGTGCTCGCCGGCCAGCAACCGCGGATCGGCCGCCAAGGCATTCAGCGCCGCCCCGACGAGTTGGGCGGCATCCAGCGCCGGTGTGCTCGCCTGGGGAGCGGCGGTTCCCACCGCCGCCCTCAGCAGCATCACCTGCTCGTACTGCTGGGCGAAGCGGCCGGCGGCCGTCCATTCGGGGCGTCCACATGAGCGGCCCAGCCGCTGCAGCTCCAACGGACCCACCCCGCGTTCGGCGCAGCGTGACAACAGATTACGCAGCTCGGCGGCAAAGCCCGCACTGCCCAGGGCGGGCCGCAGCGCCACCGGCCAGGCGACCGCGCCGTCGGCAACATCACCGGCGAGCAACTCCCGGATGATGGCGTCCTGCTCGGAACCGGTGATCAGCCGCGGTGGCCGACCGCCGGTACCCTCAGCGGCCCGGCGCAGCACGGCGTAGGCGTAGCTGTGCACGGTGCGTACCAGTGGCTCGCCGATCACGGCGGGACGCGGGCCGGCCGCATGGGCGGCCAACACCGACGTTGTCAACGCGCTGCGGGCCCGGGTGCCGATACGGCCGGACCCGGTGATGAGCAGAATCGATTTCGGGTCGGTGCCCGCAGCGATCCGGGCGGCAGCGGCGTCGATCAGCAGGCTGCTCTTGCCGGTGCCCGGACCGCCCAGGACGCGGATCCGCCCACGCAACCTTGGATCCAGCACGGCCTGCGCCGCAGCGCCCCAGGTGTGTCGCATAGCGCGATCACACCACGGGGGTCTGACATTTAGCCTCGGTGTGAGTCCACGGGCAGGTCCGAGGGTCCGACTGGGACACCTGGTGATCCCTGAGATTTGAGCGGCCTCCCGTGGACTTTGGTGTCTGGTCGCGCGGTGTTGTTGCTCGGGAACTTGGAGCCAGCCCGTGGTGTGGACTCCTGCTTAGAGAATGTCTGGACCGTGGCCGTGGCGCTCAGTCACCTGGTGATCTGGAAGAGCTTGTGGCAGGAGGGTTTTGCAGTGGCATTGACGTTGGGGATCGACGTCGCGGCCCGGGCAGCGCATCAGGCGACGCTGGCCCGTGAGGGCAAGACGGTGTGGCGGGGCCGTAAGTTCTTGACCCGCCCCGACGAGCTGGAGCGGGTGTGGGCCGATGTGGGTGCCGAGGATCCAGGCGAGCTGACGGTGGTGCTCGAGCCCACCAGAAACGCCTGGATTGTGGTGGCGGAGTGGTTTCGCCGGCGCGGCGCGAAGGTGGTGATGGTGCCGACGACTCAGTCAGCGGACCTGCGCAAGTACTACTCCAAGCACGCCAAGAACGACCGGATCGACTCAAAGCTGTTGGCCCGGCTGGCGCTGCTGCACCCTGAAGGATTGCGTCCCTACACCGGGCAAGGCCCAGCTGATCCGTTGCGGCGGCTCACCAAGCAGCGTTGCACGATGGTCAAGCGCCGCACCGCGGTCTATGCCCGCCTCGACTCCCTCATCGAGCTGCTGGGACCGTCCTGGTATGCGGCGCTCGGGTCGAACTACGGCAACGCCGCGCTGCAGTTTCTGGCGCACTACGCCAATCCCCACGCAGTGATCCGGCTCGGCCAGGCCAGGCTGGCCAGGTTTCTCGCCACGCGGTCCCGTGGCGCCTGGCGTGACGAGCATGCCGCCGGCCTGATCGTCGCGGCCAAAGAAACCCTCGCCCTGTGGAATGTCGACGGCACCGATGAGATGAACTTCGCGAACTGGCCGCCGACATCGCCCACGAGGGCGAACAAGCGCTGTTTTTGACCCGTCAGATCAAAGAGATCGACGAACGGATCGCAAACCTCTACGCCCAGGCCGACCCGCAGGGGATTGTCGCGTCCGCGCCCGGCCTCGGAGCCACCATCAGCGCGGTCATCGCCGGCCGGATCGGTGATCCGCACCGGTTCACCTCGCTCGCGGCGATCCGCGCCTACACCGGACTGGTCCCGAAAGTCAGCCAATCGGGGGTGGTCAAGACCGAGTCGTCGATCACCAAGGCCGGCGACCCGCTGCTACGCGAAATGCTTTACACCGCAGCCGATCAGGCGCGCAAAGTCGATCCCCAATTTGCCGCGAAGTACCACCGTCTAATGGCCGGGGACCGCCACCACGACTCGGCGATCTGCCACCTGGCCACCATGCTGATCACCCGCATCGCCACCTGCATGCGCAACGGGCAGCCCTACCAACTGCGCGACGTCGATGGCACCGCGATCACCGAATCGGAAGGCCGAGCCATCGTCAAAGAGCGCTACCAACTCCATCCCCGCCGCCGCGACCACGTCCGCCACAAACTCATGCGCCAGCGCCGCAAAAAGGCGGGCCAGGAGTCACAGGAGAGTCACAGGAGTCGCCACGCGCTCTAACATCCCAGCCCGCTAAACGCAAGCCTACGAACCCCCAAGTGGCTTGACTTCAGTTAGGAACTCACGTCGGCTCGACCGCCGCCGGGGCGCGGGCGGCGTCAACGTCGAGGTTGTGTCCGGACCGCGACCCACCACCGGCCTCCGGGTCCAGCCCCGCCGGTGGGTCGTCGAACGCGCCACCGGCTGCAGCAACCACTGCCGCCGACTCGACCGCAGCCAGTTGTTCGACACGCGTTAGCTCCGGGAGCGCCGGCGCAATCCGCGGCGGGCGCGGTCAACGGTGCCAGCGGACCGGCCCCGCCCACAGGGGAGGCTGGTCATTCCCGCTCTTGACACGGCTGACCCGTATCCGGATCGGCCCGGTGGGCTTCCCGGCGTCCTTGACCGGGCGGGCGCTGCGATCGTATTCGGCTCGTCGGCGCGGGTCACGCAGCACCGCGTAGGCGGCAAGGATTTCCCGCAGCTTCTCATCGGCACCGGAATTCGCGGTGTCGCGACGACTATCCGGGTGCAGGCTCCGCAATTGGCGCCGATACGCGCGGGTGATCTCGGCTTGCGTCGCAGTCGGCGATACTCCCAGCACCGTGTAGGGGTCCGTCATCGGTGAGCGCCGCGCCTTCCAGCCGTGCCCTGGGGCCACCTCGGCGGTGACATGCCCTCGGTGGGCGCGCCCGACGTGACACGCGCCCGAAGCATCGATGACCCATACGCCCCGCTCACGTCCTGCGGCATCGCTCGCGCGCCGCTATCTCCGGGCCGCACCAGGGCCATCGGGTGATCTGGCACCGTCGACGCGTCACCTCCTCGTGCCGGCCAGGGTGCCCGGAGCAAGGCGCGCCCAGCGCCGGAGGGTCGTTCCCGACCGACTGGGCGCGCCGCCCAGGGCTTTCAGCCCTTGATCGCCGTACGCTCGCTGTCGTGGCTGATCGCGATGCGGCGTGGCTTTGCCTGTTCGGCCACCGGGATCGTCAGCCGCAATACGCCGTCATGGTAGCTGGCTTCGATCTTGTCGGTGTCCAGATTCTCTCCGAGAAACAGCTGCCTGCTGAACACGCCGCGCGGCCGCTCTGCGGAGACCATCTCCCGGCTCTGATCGAGTTCGGGGCGCTCCGCGCGGACGGTAAGCACGTTGCGCTCGATGTCGAGGTCGAGAGAGTCGGTCTGCACGCCAGGCAAATCGAATTCGACGATGAAACGGTCACCTTCCCGCCAGGCATCCATCGGCATCACCGCCGGGCGGGCCGCCGTCCCCAGCACCTGTTGCGTCAAGCGGTCAAGCTCACGGAACGGATCTGTGCGGATCAACACCATGTTCACCTCCTGACCTACAGCAGATGATCTATGTCTGCTGACATAGCTTTTTCATATCACCTCGAGAAGACTTATGCAAGTAGAAGACAGAAATTTTCTAGTCACGGGTTGCCGCGAACCCCGTGGTCACCAGCGATGAGGCAGGACGCCACGCGGGCAGTGCAATTGCCATAGCCGGGCGGTACGGCAGCGACCAACACCCGAAGACACAACGCGAGACGGACGAGACTAACCTATGTGTAGCCACATAGATTCTTCATGTTAAAGATGCTATTTTTATGTATGTGGACGTTAACAGGTTTCCTCGCAACAGAGACCGCCATTTGGGCGAAGATGCCACATCGCGGTCTGCGCGCGGTGTATACGGCATCTCGGTGGCATCCGAGCTGTCGGGAATCGGCCCGCAGACGTTGCGGCTCTACGAGCGCTGGGGACTGTTGAGGCCGTCCCGCACGCCTGGCGGTACCCGTCGTTACAGCGATGACGACCTCGACCGGCTCAAGCAGATCACCGATCTGGTTCAGCAGGGCGTCAACCTGGCCGGCATCGCTCGGATACTGGAGCTGCAGAGCAGAAACAGCCAACTGGAGTCGCACAACACCCAGTTGCAACTGGATAACGCCAAGCTCAAGACAGGCCGACGGGCGGCAGCTGGTACCGTCGCATCGAGAAGGGGAAGGAGGGGCTCGAGCGATGGACGCCAGGGAAACCGCGGGAACCGGCGAAACGCCTGACGCCGACGCGGCCGAACAACGAGCGATTGTCGCCGGGGAGGATGCGGGCCTGGATATCTCCTATCTGACCGGCATCGGCGACCGCGAGGCCAACGAGGCCGACGTGATCGATCAAGCGATCGTCGTGCCCATTCCTGACGAGGAGGGAGAGTTCCCGCGCTGACACCGTCGCCTGGTCGCGGCTCGGTTCGGCGAGTTACGGGTCCTCAGAGGGCAACGAGGCGGCCGTCGGTCGCGCGGGTTGAGGGCCGAACAAGGGTCCCCAGACAGTGCGGGCCACGGCGGCGGCGTCATCGAGGTTCTTACCGTGCTGGGCTTCGGCGATGGTGGCCAGCGAGCGCGCTAAGTCGACCGCACCACATGGTGCCGCTTAGCCGTTTGTGCCGTCGAGCCTATCTCCTGCTCTTTCGTGCTTTCGGCCTGCTTTCGGCCCGCTTTCGGCCAATGCGGGGCCGGCGCCGGCCGCTTTCGGCCGATGCGGGGCCGGCTCCGGGCACATCGGCCCAGGCGACGCCGGGAGAAATCCCGGCTGGCAGCATCGAGTCGTGAGCGGCGATCTCTACGTACACCGTTACGGTCCGTCCGGCCCCCTGCGAATCTTGGCACTGCACGGGCTGACCGGCCACGGGCAGCGCTGGCACCGGCTGTCCGCCGAGCACCTGCCGGAAGTCGCCCTGGCCGCACCCGATCTGCTCGGCCACGGGAGGTCGTCGTGGGCCGCACCTTGGACCATCGACGCCAACGTCCGGGCGCTGGCCGGTCTGCTCGATGAGCAGGCCAACCTTCCGGTGCTGGTGGTCGGGCACTCGTTCGGCGGCGCGATCGCGCTGCATCTGGCCGCTACGCGCCCAGACCTGGTCGCGGCGCTGGTGTTGCTGGACCCGGCGATCGGTTTGAACGGCGATCGGGTGCGCGCAATCGCCGACGCGATGTTAGCCTTCCCCGACTATCCGGGCGCGGCGGAGGCCCGCGCCGACAAGGCCGCGGGCTCCTGGGCAGACGTAGCGCCTGCCGTGCTGGACGCCGAGCTCGAGCAGCACCTGGTCGCGCTGCCCGGTGGCCGCTACCGCTGGCGGATCAGCCTGCCGGCGATGATGTCCTACTGGAGTGAGCTCGCCCGTGCCATCGTGCTGCCGCCCAAGGGAACTCCGACAACCGTAGTGCGGGCGAAGCGGACTTCGCCGCCTTATGTCACCCAGGAGCTCATCACCGGGCTTCGACAGCGGCTGGGATCCGACTTTCGCCTGCTGGATTTCGATTGCCAGCACATGGTGGCGCAAGCCAAGCCCGCCGAGGTCGCCGCGGTGATCCGCGCGCAGATCCGCTGACCGTGGCGCGAGTGACCGATGAGCAGGTCGAACGGGTGCGTGCGCTGATAGCGGCCATCCCCGCGGGGCGGGTCGTTACTTACGGCGATATCGCCGCTGCCGCAGGACTGCCCAGTCCACGGATCGTCGGATGGATCATGCGCACCGACTGCGGCGACCTGCCCTGGCATCGGGTGATCAGCGTAGCCGGGCGCCCGGCTCGGCATCTCGCCGCCCGCCAGTTGGAACTGCTGCGCGCTGAAGGGATTCTCAGTGTTGATGGCCGGGTTCCGTTGCGCGAGATCCGCTACGACTTTTCACCCGGCGGGGATGCGGCCGGGTAACGGCCAGGGAGGAGTGACGCCCTTAGAGCATCAGCCGGACCAACGCCGCGGTGCGGGCCAGCCCCGGAAAAGCGGCCGCCGTGGACCGTGGGTGCAGCGCATGGACGGCCAGGCGGAATATCAACGCGCGCAACAACATTTGCGGCCACTCCGGGAACGCGCTCCACCTCTCGATCAGTCCGTCGTCGGCCTCGCCCCAGGAGAGTGCGTCGACGACGACCACGCCCGCAGCCCACGAGGCGGGCCGCCAGTAGGGTGTGATGTCGGTGATCCCGGGCGCCGCGGTGCCCTCGAAAAGCACCGTCCCATAAAGGTCTCCGTGCACCAGCTGGCTGGGGCTCCTCGTGGGCCGGCGCAGCCCGGCGAGCTGGTTGATCAGATCGATCGAGCGCTGCCCCTCAGCTGTCGGAGGGGCCAACTGCGCGGCCGGCGGCACGGATTGCAACGGCCGCTCCTCCCACGCGGCACGGTCGGCGGCGATGAAGACATCGACGTCCGCCCATGGCTCCGTAGGCCCTTGGGTGAGGAATCTGGGACGCTCCAGTGTGGCCGTAGCCTCATGCAAACGCACTGCGGTTGAGACGACTTCGTCATGTCGGGGCTCCGGCGTGCCGGCGACGAACGTGTCTGCGCGCCAGCCGGAAACCACGTAGCGACCATCGGTGGAGCGCACCGGCCGGGCCAGACGCACACCGTCGACGAAGAGGGTCTCGCGCACCCGCGCCGACCAGGCGGCGCGGGCGTGGTCGACTGCCATCGACAGCACCACCTCGCCGCACCGCCAACCGCCTTCCCACACGTCACCTAACAGCACCGGGCGCACACCGCTCAGACCGAACGCCGCCAGAACGTGCTCGGGCGGCCGCTCGACACTCAACCGGTCCTCGACGCTCACAGGCTCAGGGTAACCGCGCTGAGGTCCCGCGACGATCAGTACATCACCATGTCGGGCTGGATCTGCTTGGCCCACGCCACGATGCCGCCCTGCAAGTGCACCGCGTCGGAGAAACCCGCCTTCTTCACCACGGCCAGGGCCTCCGCGGAGCGCACTCCCGTCTTGCAGTACAGCACCGGTGTCCGGTCCTGGGGCAGCCTGGCCAGACCCTCACCGGAGTTGATCAACGATTGCGGGATCAACTGCGCGCCGTCGATGCGGTTGATGGCCCACTCCACCGGCTCGCGGACGTCGATCAAGGCCAGCTGCTTGCCGGAATCCAGCAACGCACGCAGCTCACGGGGGGTGATGGTGGATCCGGCCGCCGCGTCGGCGACCTCGTCGGACACCGCACCGCAGAATTCCTCGTAGTCAGCCAACTCGGTGATTTTGGGCGTCGACGGATCTTTGCGAACCGTGATCGTGCGATAGCTCATCTCCAGGGCGTCATATACCAGCAGCCGGCCCAGTAACGGTTCGCCGATCCCGGTGATCAGCTTGATGGCCTCGGTGCCCATCACCGACGCGATGGAGGCGCACAAGATGCCCAGCACCCCGCCCTCGGCGCAGGACGGCACCATGCCGGGCGGCGGCGGCGCCGGATACAAGTCCCGGTAGTTGAGGCCACGCCCGCCCGGCGCGTCCTCCCAGAACACCGAGACCTGGCCCTCAAAGCGGTAGATCGATCCCCACACGTACGGCTTTTTCGCCAGCACGGCGGCATCGTTGACCAGATAGCGGGTGGCGAAGTTATCGGTGCCGTCCAAGATCAGGTCGTATTGCGCGAACAAGTCGACGGCGTTGTCCGGCTGCAGCCGCATCTCATGCACGCGCACCTGGACCAGCGGGTTGATCTCGGCGATCGAATCCCGTGCCGACTGCCCCTTGGGCCGGCCGATATCCGACATGCCATGGATGATCTGACGCTGCAGGTTCGACTCGTCGACGACGTCGTCATCGACGATGCCGATGGTGCCGACGCCGGCTGCGGCCAAATAGAGCAACGCCGGCGCCCCCAGCCCACCGGCCCCGATCACCAGCACCCGGGCGTTTTTTAGCCGTTTCTGCCCGTCGACACCCAAGTCGGGGATGATGAGATGCCGACTATAGCGGGCAACTTCTTCTCGGGTCAGCTCGGCCGCCGGCTCCACCAGCGGCGGCAACGATGTCGACACCACTGTCTCCTCGTTATCTCCTCTTTCCAACTGCCCGGCTCGCTTCCTGTCCGCGGCGCGGCTCGCCTCGTCGCCAGGCAATGTTGCGTTCCTCACCAGTGTTAGCCACCACCATCACAGCAGTTGTCAGCGCCCACGGCAAACAGGTCAACGGTAACGGTCCCAGGTAGCTTCCCGCCGGCCCGCAGCCGCCGGTTCTTGCCGGTGCCCGGCGGGCGTCCGGCCCGGCTGCCCAAGCCGGGTCGGGGTTTCCCGGCCCGCGCCCGCGACCCGGTCCCGGGTGCATTGGGGCATTAGGCGATCGGATAGGGCCAGGGGTTGTATCGACAGGACTTGCCATCCGGCTTGACCCATTCCGGGTCGAACTTCGCGGCATCGTCATCGGAGGTGGAAAACGTCTGCTGCATCATCACCGGCGCCAACCCGCCCTGCTTGTCGCACGACTCGTGGCGGAGATATCCGATTGCATGGCCGACCTCGTGGTTGATCACATACTGCCGGTAGGAGCCCACGTCGCCCTCGAAGGGGACCGCCCCGCGAACCCATCGCGCCTCGTTAATGAACACCCGTGCCTGGCCGGCGGGCCCGAACGACGGGTTATAGCAGGACGTCTCCAGCGGGAACTCGTAACCGCATCCCTCGCGCACCGTCATCGGGGTCGTCAACGAAACCCGAAAGTCGGGGTTTCCGCTGTCGACCCTGGTAAACGCGAACTGCGGGTTATGCGTCCAGCCTTTGGGGTTGGCCAGCGTCTGGTCGATCATCCGCGCAAACGCATCGTCGCCGCCGAACATCGTCGGATCGATACCGTTTTCGACCTCGACGGTGTACCTGAACACCTTGGCGGTGCCCCGGCCGACCTGCGGCTCGGTGCCCGGGACGACATGCCAGCTCTTGTCACCTGCCACGGTGAACGGGCCGCCGTCGGGCAGCATGCCGGTGGGCAGGCTGGCATCGAAGTGGACGAGGCCTGCGGGCGGCGCGTCGATGATCGCTGTGCCCACCGCCCCGATGGCCACCGGCCGCTGAGCCGGTTCCTGGGAGGCCGGAGCCGGCGCACCGGTTCCGGCCACCGTCTGATACACCACCACCGCGGTGAGCACCACCAGCGCGGGCAGGGCGTACGCGCGCCACCCATAGGTGGACACGAAACGGCCGAGCCATGTTTGTTTGCGCCAACGGCGCCGCTCACGGTTGGCCCGCGCTCGGCCGGGACTCCACGCAAGGGGATCACGCTGCGCGCGCAACGGCTCTCGCCACTCGTCGCGGAGCACCGGTAGCCGACCGGCGCTGGGCCACTGCCGCGACGATGTCACAGCCCCAGGATGACACAGTGGCGGTGGGCTGTAAGCTGCGGCGCGCCTGATAGCCTTGCCGACGCGGTGCGACGGCCCGCACATCGGCGCCGATCGCAAAGGGCTAACACACCGACGGTAGTAGTGTCGGTGCGACAAGCCGCGCTACAAGCAACGGTCGGCGGCGAACCCAACCCAAATTGAGGATTCGATGAGTGATCTCGCCAACGCGGCGGAACCGGGCGCCGAGAAACCGTCCGGCAGCGATGCCTCCCTGGACAGCCTGGTCACCAACCGGCGCGGTAACCGGCTGCCCCGAGACGAGCGCCGAAGCCAATTGCTCATCGCCGCCAGCGAGGTGTTCGTCGACCGCGGCTACCACGCGGCCGGCATGGACGAAATCGCCGAGCGGGCTGGGGTTAGTAAACCTGTTCTATACCAACACTTTTCAAGTAAACTGGAATTATATCTGGCGGTGCTCCAACGGCACGTGGACAATCTGGTGTCCAGCGTGCGCCAAGCGTTGCGTACCACCACCGACAACCGGCGGCGATTACGCGCGGCGGTGCAGGCGTTCTTCGACTTCATCGAGCATGAGAACCAGGGCTATCGGCTGATCTTCGAGAACGACTACGTCACCGAGCCACAGGTCGCTGCGCAGGTGCGGGTGGCCACCGAGGCGTGCACCGACGCGGTGTTCGACCTGATCAGCGCGGATTCCGGGCTGGAGCCCCACCGGGCCCGGATGATCGCGGTCGGACTAGTGGCCATCAGCGTCGACTGCGCCAGGTACTGGCTGCACGCCGACCGTCCGATCTCTAAAGAAGAGGCCGTGGAGGGCACCGTGCAATTCGCCTGGGGCGGGCTGTCGCACGTGCCGCTTACCCGCTCCTAGCGGACTCCACCCCGATCCCGAAGCCCACCCGGCGCGCGTCGGCGACACCGATCTCGACGTAGGCGATCTTGGCGCTGTGAATCAAATAGCGACGCCCCCTCTCGTCGGAGAGGCTCAACACCTCCGAGTCCTTGCGCAGGGCGGCGCTGACCAGTGCTTCGACCTCATCGGGCGTCTGCCTCGTCGTGAACACCAGCTCGCGGGGGCTGTCCGTGATACCGATCTTGACCTCCACGCCGATCCCTTCCGTCCACCTTCAGGCCCCTCGGGCAAACCTGCAGACAACATCGTCTTAGCAGCAGGCTAGTGGACGCGGGCAGCAGACGGGGCCCGGCCGTCCGCAGCGACGGGCGCCGGCGAGCCGCCTCACCACCGCCGCCTCACCACCGCCGCCTCACCACCGCCGCCTCACCACCGCCGGCGATCGGCCGACACGCCCACGCCTCACTTAGACCCATCTAGTTTACATATATATCATCAGCATCATCAGTACCAGACACCGGCTCGGCGCCGCCATCGAGGACCGCCCGAACGACGCGACCAGCGCCGACGGCGATCGGCGCGCCGAACCACACGACCATCGCTGGCGCCCCGTGGCCGCCGTCGCCGGCGGTGTGCTGGTGCTGGCCGTCATCGCCACCATCGTCATCGTCAACGGTGGGGACAGCGCGTCAACGACGGCCACCGTGATGCCCTCACCGAGTCGAACGGTGACCGCCCAACCACGGCCGACAAGCCCGAAAGCGGCGCCCCCCGCGGTGCTCCCTCCCGAAACGGTCACCACGCTGCCACCGCCTCCCACGACACCGCCCACCGCCGAAACGCCCACCGCGGAACCGACCGTCCCACCGCCGGCAGTCAGCCCGCCCGCAGCGCCCCCCGTGAATCCCCGCACCGTCGTTTACACGGTGACCGGGACCAAGCAACTCCTCGATGTGGTGACCGTGATCTACACCGACGCCCAGGGCCTGCCCCACACCGACTTCAATGTGGCGCTGCCGTGGAATAAGACGGTGGTCTTGAACCCGGGCGTGCAGACCCGGTCCGTCGTCGCGACCAGCCTGTACGGCCGGCTTAACTGCGCGATCATCGACGCCGAAGGTCAGACGATCGCGGCGTCCACCAGCAATACGATGATCGCCACCTGCACCCGCTGACCGCACGGCCTATCCGGAGGATCGGACCGCCGACAGGCTAGCCCAGGCCCAGATCGCGCATTCGCCTGGCGTGGGTTTGCTGTAAACGGTCGAAAAACGCGCCCAACTGGCTTAGCCCCGCTGTGGCGGAGACCACCAGATCCACCAGCTCGTCATGGAGGGCCAACACGTACTGAGCCTGGGTGATCGCCTCACCGAGCAGGCGGCGAGACCACAGCGCCAGCCGGCTGCGCTGCCTGGCGCTCGAAGTCACCGCGGCCCGCACTTCAGCGACGACGAACTGCGAGTGCCCGGTCTCCGCCAGCGCCGCACGCACCACATCGGCGACCTCGTCGGGTAGCCCGTCGGCGATCTCCAGGTAGAAATCGGCGGCCAGGGCATCGCCGACATAGGTCTTCACCAACGCCTCCAGCCAGGTGCTCGGCGTGGTCAGCCGGTGGTAGTCATCGAGCACCGACGCGTACTTGGACATCGCCGGCACTACGTCGACGCCACGTCGTTCCAGGGCCTCGCGCAACAGCTCATAGTGCCCCATCTCGGCGGCCGCCATCCGCGCCATCGAAATCCGCCCCCGCAGGTCCGGTGCCATCCGCGCCTCGTCGGCGAGTCGATAAAACGCGGCCACCTCGCCGTAGGCCAGCAGCGCGAACAACTCGTTGACCCCCGGATGATCCGCGGGCAGGCGCGGCGGAGGCGGGTCGGTCACCTCGTCAGCACGCGACAGCGAAGACATGGCAACACTCTAGTCGGCGTATGCAGCGCAAACCGGGGCTGCGTCGCCCGACCCGCTACTATGAAAGGCAGTGGCTGTTTCCCGATGGCCGCTAGAGCGAAATGTGCGTGCACAGTTGGCCCGCCTGACTTGGCGCAGGGCCCGCGACTTGGCAACGTTTTCGGCAGTCGGCTCGTGCGCGCGTGGACCGCGACGAGATTGACCCAACCGAACACCGAAAGGCCTATTGCCCACGCATGACCCACCTTCAAACGACAACTCGACCCACGTTTGCCGAACTCGGAGTCCGCGACGAAATAGTGCGCGCACTCGCCGACGACGGCATCGACCATCCCTTTGCCATCCAGGAGCTGACGCTGCCGCTGGCGCTCGCCGGCGAGGACATCATCGGCCAGGCTCGCACCGGCATGGGTAAGACCCTCGCGTTCGGGGTGCCGCTGCTGCAGCGCATCACGGCGCCGGCCGGCGAGCGGCCGCTCACCGGCGTTCCACGGGCCCTGGTGGTGGTGCCCACCCGGGAGCTGTGCCTGCAGGTGACCGGTGACCTGGCCGCCGCGGCGAAATACCTCACCGCCCCCGACGGTCGCCGGCTGTCGGTGGTGTCCATCTACGGCGGGCGTGCCTACGAGCCGCAGATCGACGGACTGCGCGCCGGCGCCGACGTGGTTGTGGGAACCCCGGGCAGGCTGATTGACCTGGCCCGGCAGGACCATCTGCGGCTGGGCGGGGTAGCGGTGCTGGTGCTCGACGAGGCTGACGAGATGCTTGACCTGGGCTTCCTGCCCGACATCGAGCGCATTCTGCTCCAGATCCCCGACAGCCGGCAGTCGATGCTGTTCTCGGCCACCATGCCGGATTCGGTCATCACGCTGGCGCGCACTTTCATGAGCCGGCCCACCCACATCCGCGCCGAGGCACCGCACAGCTCGGCCGTGCATGACGCCACCGCGCAGTTCGTGTACCGCGCTCACGCGCTGGACAAGGTGGAGCTGGTCAGCCGGATACTGCAGGCGCGGGACCGGGGTGCCACGATGATCTTCACCCGTACCAAGCGCACTGCCCAGAAGGTTGCCGACGAGCTGGCCGAACGTGGCTTCAAGGCCGGCGCCGTGCACGGCGATCTCGGGCAGGTGGCCCGCGAAAAGGCGCTGAAGGCGTTTCGCACGGGCGGGATCGACGTGCTGGTCGCCACCGACGTGGCCGCCCGTGGTCTGGACATCGACGACGTCACCCACGTCATCAACTACCAGTGCCCCGACGACGAGCACAACTACGTGCACCGGATCGGCCGCACCGGCCGGGCCGGCCGCACCGGGACCGCCGTCACCCTCGTCGACTGGGATGAGCTGGAACGGTGGGCGATGATCGACAAAGCACTGGGCCTGGGTTGCCCGGCACCCGCCGAGACCTATTCCAGCTCGCCGCATCTGTACAGCGAGTTGAGCATTCCGGCCGACGCCGGCGGTAGCGTCGGCGCGACGCGTCCCTCGCCACCCAAACGCCACGAGTCCGACCATGACCGTCGGCAGTCACGCGCCACCCGGCCCCACAACCGCATCCGGCCGCGGCGGCGTACCCGCGGCGGCAAACCCGTGACCGCGCCCCTGAGCACCACCGGAGAGGCTGCGTCGCAGCCGCCCTCCGGATCACCGCCCGGCGATGCTGTGCGCCACCGGCGCCGCCGGCGCCCGCGGCGGGCAGAGACGCCGGCAATACTGGCCGCCAGCACTAGCTGAACTGCCGGGCAGGCGCATGGTCAGACCGGAACGCCGCACCACAGCCGATATGGTGGCCGCTGCGGCGATCTCGGTCGTGGTGGCCGTAGCCGCGGCGCTGATCTGGTGGACCAGCGACGCTCGGGCCACCATTAGCCGGCCGGCCGCCCAACTGCCAGCCACTCCGCTGCCGGCCCGGGAGATACCGGTCTCGCTGCATCAGCTCTGGAGCGCCCCCAGCGCGGCCACCACCCGGCCCATAGTGGTAAGCGGAAGGGTCGTCACCGGCGAGGGACGAGAGGTCGACGGCCGCGACCCGGCCACCGGCGAGGTGCGCTGGAGTTACTCCCGCGACAGCGACCTGTGCGCGGTGTCCTGGGTCTACCGCTACGCGGTCGCGGTCTATCGAGATGGCCGTGGCTGCGGTCAGGTCAGCACCATCGACGCGGCCACCGGTCGCCGCGGGCCGGCCCGCACCGGCTACGCCGACGACCACGTGGACGTGCGCTCCGACGGCACGACGGTCTTGTCCGCAGGCGACACTCGGCTGGAACTCTGGCGCTCGGACATGGTCCGGATGCTGTCCTACGGCGAGACCGACGCTCGGGTGAAACCGTCGGCGCGGGGGCTGCACAGCGGATGCACCCTGGTCTCGGCGGCGGCCAGCTCGTCGGCGGTCGCGGTGCTCGAGGCCTGCGGCCCGCAGCGCGGCCTGCGCCTCGTCCTGCTGCGCCCGGCCAAGGAAGAGGACGAACCCGAGCAACGTGTTGTCCCGGTGCCGGGGGTCAGCGCGGATTCGGGTGCCCGCGTGCTGACCGTCTCGGAGACCACCACGGCCGTGTATCTGCCGTTGCCAACGCCACGAGTCGAGGTGATCGACGAGACCGGCACCACGGTCGCGAGCACACTGCTACCGCACCCGGCCGGACCGTCGACGGCGGTGTCGCGGCCCGGCAACCTGGTGAGCTGGTGGACGGGCGACGCGGTGCTGGTCTTCGACGCGGCGAATCTGACCTACCGCTACACCATCGCCGGCGCCGGGGCCGCTGCTCCGATCGGACCGGCCGCGACCATGGCGGGCCGGCTGCTCGTCCCGGTCACCGGCGGCCTGGGGGTCTTCGACCCGGCCAGTGGCGCCAATGAGCGCTATGTGCCGGTCAGCCGGGCGCCCGTCAGATCAGCGGTGATCCCCGCCGTCTCCGGTAGCCGGGTGTTCGAGCAACGCGGCGGCGTCGTCGTTGCGCTGGGTTGACACGGTTTGACGGCCCGGTTGCTCCCGGCGCCGCTACCGGCGCGTCATTCGACCGTTAGAGCGGTGAACGTCGGTAGCGGCCGCCCGGATTTCCAGTGCTCGAGCAGCGCCTGCGCCAGCTCGCGGTAGGCTTGCGCGCCTTTATTCTTGCGGGCGGCCAGCACCGACGCCCCCGACGCGCTGGCCTCGGCGAACCGCACCGTGCGCGGGATGGGCGGCGCCAGCACCGGCAAGTCGTAGCGGTCGGCGACGTCAAGCAAGACGTCGCGGGTGTGGGTGGTGCGAGAGTCGTAGAGCGTGGGCAGCGCGCCCAGCAGCCGCAGGCGGGGGTTGGTGATCTGCTGCACGTCGCCGACGGTGCGCAGGAATTGACCGACGCCGCGGTGCGCCAGCGTCTCGCACTGCAGCGGCACGATCGCTTCGTCGGCGGCCGTCAACCCGTTGAGGGTCAGCACCCCCAGCGAAGGCGGGCAGTCGACGACGACGACGTCGAACTGGCCGGCGAGCCTGTCCAGCGCACGTTTGAGCGCGTACTCCCGACCCGCGCGCATCAGCAGCATCGCCTCGGCGCCGGCCAGGTCGATATTGGCCGGCAGCAAAGTCATACCCTCCGCCGTGGTGACCAGCGCCGCGCTCGGCTCCACCTCGCCAAGCAGCACTTCGTGCACCGATACCGGCAGCTTGTCCGGGTCGTGTCCCAGCGAGAACGTCAGACAGCCTTGCGGGTCCAGGTCGACGAGCAGCACCCGTTGGCCCTCGGCCACCATCGCAGCACCCAGCGATGCCACCGTCGTCGTCTTGGCCACCCCGCCCTTTTGGTTGGCCACCGCCAGTATGCGCGTCTTCGTCACACCGATATCCTGGCACTTTCTCGTCCTGCCGCGGGCCAAGTAGTGAAGGTGCGGCACAATCGATCCACATGGGCGCGAAGAATCACCGGCTGCTGTTGCTCCGGCACGGGGAGACCGAGTGGTCGCAATCGGGCCGGCACACGGGGCGCACCGAGCTGGAGCTAACCGACCGCGGGCGCAAACGGGCGCAGGCGGCCGCCACGACGCTGAATCGGCTGCGGCTGGACCATCCGGTAGTGATCTGCAGCCCGCGTCGGCGCGCGCTGGTCACCGCCGAGCTGGCCGGGCTGCGTGTCGACGAGATCACCGAACTGATCGCCGAATGGGACTACGGCGCCTACGAGGGGTTGACCACAGAGCAGGTCCGGGAATCGGTGCCCGACTGGCTGGTGTGGACGCACGGGTGTCCGGACGGGGAAAGCGTGGCCCAGGTCCGCGATCGCGCCGACGCGGCCATCGAGTTGGCATCGCGGCACCTGGCCACACGCGACGTGGTGTTCGTCGGCCACGGCCATTTCTCCCGCGCGGTGATCGCCCGCTGGCTTCAGCTGGCGCTATCCGAGGGACTGCGCTTCGGCATGGCGGCCGGGTCCATCGCCGTGTGTGGCTTTGAGCACGGCGCGCATCAACTGGCCGCGCTCGGGCTCACCGGCGACTCGGATCCACCCGCACACGGGTGACGGGAGATAGCGGGACGCGGTCCCCGGAACCACCGTTCACGCTGTGCGGGCCGGATGGCACCCTCATTGCCGACGGCGTGGCGGCCTGCTATTCCGAGGTAACCGCCGCCCAAACGGCGCTGCGCTCGACCAAAGTGCCAATGCTGGTGGGTGCGTTACCGTTCGACGTGACAAGGCCGGCCTCATTGATGGTGCCTAACGCTGTCCTGCGGACCAGCGCGCCGCCCGCCTGGCCGGCCGGGCCGTTGCCGGCGACCCGTATCGCCGCGACGATACCTCCGCCCGAGCGCCACCGCACCCGGATCCGCCGGGCACGAGATCAACTGGCGGGTGACACCGTGCTGCGTAAAGTGGTGCTCGCCCGGGCGCTGCGGCTGGTCGCCGACGGTCCGCTGGACGGCCGGATCATCTTGCGCCGATTGCTCGCCGCCGACCCAGCTGCCTTCGGGTATCTCGTGGACCTCTCTTCGGCGGGCACACAATATTCAGGCGCCGCCCTGGTCGGTGCCAGTCCGGAGCTGCTGGTCGCCCGCTCCGGTGACCGGGTGATGTGCGAGCCGCTGGCGGGTTCGGCACCACGCGCTGCCGACCCCGAGCTCGATGCCGCCGCCGGCGCGGCTTTGGCGGCCTCGGCCAAGAATCGCCGCGAACACCGGCTGGTCGTCGACACCATGCGCGATGTCCTGCGCCCGCTGTGCACCCAGCTGACGGTCGCGCCCACGCCCCGGTTGCGCCGCACAGCGGCGCTGTGGCATCTGTGCACGCCGATCAGCGGTCTGTTACGTGACACCGCCACCACCGCACTGGATCTGGCGTTGGCACTGCACCCGACCCCGGCGGTCGGGGGTGTCCCGGCCGATGCCGCATCCAGGCTTATCGCCGCGCTGGAGGGCGACCGCGGTTTCTACGCCGGCGCGGTTGGCTGGTGCGACATGCGAGGTGATGGCCAGTGGGTGGTGTCCATCCGTTGCGCGCACCTGTCGGCCAACCGCCGCACCGCGCTCGCCCACGCCGGCGGCGGCATCGTCGCCGAATCCGACCCCGATGAGGAATTGGACGAGACAACAACGAAATTCGCGACGATATTGACCGCGCTGGGGGTGCGGAGCAGTTGGCGGAATACTGAGTGATAGTGAGCGTATGAGCGTTCTAGTGAGTGTGCTGGTGGTGTGAGCCTGACGGAGTGGGCGCGTGCTCAGGGTGTGCATCCGCAGACGGCGTACCGCTGGTTTCGGGAGGGCACGTTGCCGGTGCCGGCGGTGCGGGTGAATTCCCGCTCGGTGTTGGTGTCCCCGGACGCGCCTGGTGAGTCGGGAACCGCCGCGTTCGGGTTGTATGCGCGGGTGTCCTCCCATGATCAGAGGTCCGATTTGGACCGGCAGGTCGCTGGGCTGACTGGCTGGGCCGCGCAGGCCGGTGGCCAGGTGGTGCGGGTGGAGGCCGAAGTCGGCTCGGGGATGAACGGGTCGCGGGCCAAGGTGCGACGGTTGTTGGCTGATCCGAAGGTGACCGTGGTGGTGGTGGAGCATCGGGATCGGTTGGGTCAGATGAACACCGAGCTGGTCGAGTCCGCGCTTGCCGCGCACGCCCGGCGGCTGGTGGTGCTCGACGACGGTGAGGTGACCGATGATCTGGTGCGCGACATGGTGGATGTGCTCACTTGGTTCTGCGCACGACTCTATGGTCGCCGAAGTGCTCGAAACCGCGCGTTAAAAGCGGTGGGCTGCGCGCAGCGCGACATCGGCCCCAAGGCTGTTGTCGGAGGCCGGGTGGATGATGCCGGTCATGGATGAGCTGCGGCGGGCGTTGCGGTCAAGGTCTGCGCGAAGGCGGCCGTCATGACCATCCTGCGCCAGATCGCTGCACCGTTTGTCGCCGACCCGGCGACGGGTGTGTGCATACGCACCCGGCTGAAAGGACTCACCGCCGCCGACGAAGACGTGCTGCGTCAGGTGGGTGCCCACTTGGGCGGGCTGGCCGGCGCTGATCTGGCGGCGCGGGTGCGCGCCGGTGTGGGCCACGGCAAGGACGCCTGGGCCGAGCGCAAACGCGGCCTGACCGTGGAGTCGACGGCGCGCTGGGCGGGCGCCATCACCAAAGCCACGCACGACCAGTGGGGGCTGGCGCGGCGCGCGCAATACGCGCACGCCCAATCCCTGCGCGACGGGATCGCGATGATCCGCCACCGGCTCGCCCAGGAGTTGGGATCAAAAGGCGTCGACGGTATGCCGGGCGGCTACCGCAGCCGCCAGGAGTGGTTCGCCAAATCACGGCGTCTGGCGGACCTGCAAGCACGGCTCGCGCGGGTGGAGGCTGACCGGGCAGCCGGTCATGTGAGCGTGGTGCGCGGCGGCAAACAGCTGTTGCGCAAACGCCACCACCTGGCCCAGGCCGGGCTCACCGAGGCGCGGTGGCGAGATCAGTGGGAAGCGGCCCGCTGGTTTTTGTCTGCTGATGGCGAGTCGGGTAAACGCTGGGGCAACGAAACCATCCGCGTCACTGGTGAGGGTGAGCTGTCGCTGCGCCTACCGGCTGCGTTGGCGCACTTGGCGAACGGCCCGCACGGCCGCTACGTCTTCTGCGGCAGGGTGGAGTTTGCGCATCGCGGCGCCGAATGGGCCCAGCGGGTGGCCGTCAACCGGGCGGTGGCTTACCGCATCCACTTCTGCCCCGATAAGCAGCGCTGGTATCTTGACGCTGCCTGGCGGCGCACGCCGGCACAGGCGGTCCCGCTGGAGTCGCTGCGCGCCGGGGAACTGGTCGGGGTGGACATGAACGCTGATCACCTCGCCGCTTGGCGCCTCGACCCGCACGGCAACCCGATCGGCTCCCCGCGCACGTTCGGCTATGACCTCTGCGGCGCCGCCGACCGCCGCGACGCCCAAGTCCGCCACGCCCTGACCCGGCTGCTGCATTGGGTCACCGACAACGCGATCACGGCGATCGCGGTCGAGGACCTCGACTTCACCGACAGCAAGGCTCGCGAAAAGCACGGCCGCAAACACAGGTTCCGCCACGTCATCTCGGGCATGCCAACCGCCAAACTGCGCGCTCGACTACTCGCCATGGCAACCGGGGCAGGGATCAGCGTGATCGCCGTCGACCCCGCCTACACCAGCAAGTGGGGCGCCCAGCACTGGCACAAACCACTGGCCGCACACCATCCACAGACCACCCGCCACCACGCCGCGAGCGTGGCGATCGGACGGCGCGCCCTCGGACATCGGATCCGGCGACGCGTGGCACCGCCTCAACCACACCAGAGTGATGTGGCTGAGCATCGGACCACGCAGGCCGAATCTGGCGGCCGGGAGCGTGAGACAACCCGCCACCCCGGGCCGGGACCACGGACACGATCCGCTTGTCCGACCGGGGCGAAGAACGCGGGAAGTCAGGCGACCCAACACCGTTCGGGGCTGCCCACTGAGCAAAACTCAGTTTCGCTCAGTGTTTAGGAACGGTGACCCGGTAAGTGAACCAGACCGCACACGGCGGTGAGCCGGCCGCCACGAGCCGCGTTTCAGCAAATCAGCTATCGGCTCTTTGCCGGCGATTGGCGAAGCCGGCCGAACCGCGTTGACCGTCGCGGGCCACCCAGCGCGTTGCGGGTGGGCTGAAGAGCGACGCCAACACCGTCAGCGCCATGATGATGATGCCCATCGGGATCGCAAACCCCAGGCGGTACGAGCCCACCGCGAGATGCCACGTTACGGGCAGCAGGAGCAACTGCGTGAAAACCGCCGGCCCGCGTCCCCAGCGCTTGCCGACCAGCAGCCCGCATCCGGCGGTGAGTACCCCGGTGCCGGCCAGAGCAAACCACACCGCGGTACCAAAGCCGTTGACCACGCGCTGGTCGGCCCCATCGAAGCCACGCACAACCAGAGCCACGGCGACCCCGAGCGCAGCCGTGCCCTGCACCGCGACGATCACTCCCGCCCCGCGCACCGCGGCCGGAACAGTCACGGCACCAGCGTAGCCAGTCCCGGGATACCCAATGCTCCCCGACCCGCATCGTCGCCGGCACACCCCACCCGCCCGGCTCCTCCCCGGGTCGCTCCCCAACCCGCATCGTCGCCGGCACACCCCACCCGCCCGGCTCCTCCCCGGGTCGCTCCCCGACCCGCATCGTCGCCGGCACACCCCACCCGCCCGGCTCCTCCCCGGGTCGCTCCCCGACCCGCATCGTCGCCGGGCCTAAGCTCAATGCCGGGTAGTTAAGGTCCGAGGGCTGTTGTCAACGATTTCGACTCGTGTGTCGCATGTTTGGGTTCGGGGTCGTTGATGATGGCGGTGATGCTGGTGATCGGTGTGCTGCGTTCGGGCCGATAGGGGTCTTTCTTGTTGTAGCGCGACAGTGGGGATTTGACCTTGCGGACGCTGGTACGTGGTCGCCGGGGTGGGAGCAGGTCAGCGAGCACGGCGCGGCCGATGTGCCCGACGAGGTCGGTGTCGTTGGTCACGTTGGCGGCGTTGACCAGCAGGTCTTTCGCCGTTTCCAAAGCGGTGGTGAAGCTGGCCCGGTCCGGGTCAGTACCGGGGCGGGATTCGACCGCACTGACCATGGCACGCCGCAGCGCCTGGTAGACGGTCAGCAGCGCCCACATTTCCTGTTCGAGTCCGGCCGGGTCGGTCGATCGCAACACGCGGCCGGCGGCCAGAGTGTGCCGCAGCGCCAGGTAGGCGATCTCGTGCTCCCAGCGCTGGTGATAGACGGCGATGAACCGCCGCGCGGGATAGCGGCGCGGGTCGCACAAGGTGGTGGCCAACCGGTAGGCCGCTGTGTAGCGGGTGCCATCAGCGCAGGTGACGGTGATATCGGCGGTGATGATCCGCACCGGCAATGTTCCGATGCGCGACAGGTAGGAGCCGTCGTCGAGGCGCGCGAGTACGGGCAGGCGGCGGGTGGCGCACAGCCGGACGAGGAACTGCGCGCCGGTGCCGGCCAGCTCGGTCAGGAAGGTTTCACCGTCGAATCCGCGGTCGCATAGCACCAGCATCTGTGCGTTGAGCAGGTGCAACAGTCGCCGGGCGTAGTCGGTCTCGCCGGTGGACGGCGGTCCGAACACCGCCCCCAGCAGCGCCCGGGTACCGGTCTCGACCACGCTCATCAGCCTGATCACCGGATACCCGGTGACCCCGAGCGAGGCCTTGAGTTTGCCCAGCCAGCAGCGGTTGCGGTCGCTGTCAGCGACCTTGAACGACACGCACCCATCGAACGCGACGGTGCGATAGTGCCCGAACCGCACGCCTGGGGTGTCCGGTGCGGCCACCGGGCCGGCCAGCACTTCGAATAACGACCGCATCGGTGCGGCGCCAAGGCGGCGACGCAGATCTCGAAGCGCCTTGTCCGACAACGATCTGCGGCGGCCCGGCAGGGCTGCGGTGAGCTTGGCCCAAACCTTGCGGTAACCCAATCCGGGGAATAGGCACATCGCCAGCACGAAGTACACCCCCACCCGCGAGGGCAGCACCCGCAGCCGCCGCTGGGTGCTGCCGGTCTCAGCCAGCACCGCGTCCACCAACTCCACCGGGATCTGCCAGGTCAGCTCGCCCAGATGACCTGGAGCCAAGAGTTCGGCACGACGTACGGATTCGGGCATGGCAGAATTCGGCACCGCGACTCCTCGGTAGCAGAATTGGATCTTCGTCGACCGTTCTTCTACCAGGAGTCGCACCCATATCGTTACACAACACGCGCCACATAAGCACCGCGTGTCACCTTGACAGCTCCCGCGACGCCTTAACTACCCGGCATTGGGCCTAAGCTCAGGCGTCATGCGCGCCGTGCTCATCGTCAACCCCACCGCCACCTCCACCACCCCGGCCGGCCGCGACCTGCTAGCGCATGCGCTGCGAAGCCGGCTCGAGCTCACCGTCGAGCACACCGGCTACCGTGGTCACGGAGGGGAAATCGCACAGGCGGCCGCCAAGGACGGAGTCGATCTCGTCGTCGTGCACGGCGGCGATGGCACGGTAAGCAACGTGGTGAACGGCCTGCTCGGCCCGCCTGGGCCATTGCCAACCGGCCATGTTCCGGCGGTGGCGATAGTGCCGGGCGGGTCGGCGAACGCGCTGGCCCGATCGCTGGGCATTCCACCCGACCCGATCGACGCCACCAACCAGCTTCTCAGCCTTCTTGACGCCTACGAACGCCAGCAGACGTGGCGACGCATCGGGCTGATCGATTGCGGAGAGCGGTGGGCCGTGCTCAATGCCGGTATGGGTGTCGACGCCGAGGTGGTGGCGGCGGTCGAAGCGCAACGTGACAAGGGTGTCAAGGTCACTCCGTTGCGCTATTGGCGGGTGGCGGTGCCCATCACGGTGGCCTACGCGCGCCGTGAGCCAAGATTGACGCTGCAGTTGCCTGATCGTGAGCCCATCCCAGGCGTGCACTTCGTTTGGGTGTCCAACACCAGCCCGTGGACCTACAGCAACAACCGCCCGATGGTGACCAATCCCGGCTGCAGCTTCGACACGGGTTTGGGGGTGTTCGCACTCACCAGCATGAAGGCGATCCCCACGCTGAGATTGCTCCGCCAGATGCTGTCGAAACGACCCAAGCTCCGGGCCAAACAGCTGATCCGCGACGATGATGTGGCCTGCCTGCGGGTCACTTCCGCCGGTGCGCCGATCGCCAGCCAGTTCGACGGAGACTACCTCGGCGTGCGCGACACTATGACGTTCCGCGCGGTTCCCAATGCCCTGGCTGTGGTCGCCCCGCCGGCGGAAACCCCTTCTGAGCTGCGGTGATCACACCTTGCTAAACCAGCTCGGGGTACAACTGCGAGCGCAGCGAAAGACACCCGAGTAAGGGTTTCGGCAACGAATCATCAAAGTGAGATTTCCCACGTGTTAACTTGCACTATTGACATCTGTTGAGCCTGTGACACGATCGAACAGGTCGCACGTAACGGTAGTGAAACCTTTTTCGTGCAGGTAACAGCCGAAGAAAACGCCGGTGCGCTTTGCTGCGCACATAGTAAGGAGTAACGACGTATGGATTGGCGCCACAGGGCGGTCTGCCGCGACGAGGATCCGGAGCTGTTTTTCCCGGTGGGGAACAGTGGCCCGGCTCTCGCGCAAATCGCTGAAGCGAAACTGGTCTGTGCCCGGTGTCCGGTGACCACAGAGTGCCTCACCTGGGCGCTGAACACCGGCCAGGACTCCGGCGTTTGGGGCGGAATGAGCGAAGACGAGCGGCGCGCGTTGAAGCGTCGCAATGTCCGGCCGACGGCGCGCAGCGGCGTCTAACCTCATCTAAAGCGCAGATAGCGGCCCCGGCCAATGCCGGGGCCGCTATCTGCGCACGGGGCCACCATCTGCGCTACTGCACCGTTATTGCATAGACCGGTACCGGCGACCGATCGGAATCCGCAGCACCACATCGGTACCACCCGTGGGGGCGGCGTGTATGCGCAGGGTGCCGTCCAGCTCGGCCGATACCAGCGTGCGCACAATGTGCAGGCCCAAGCGATCCGACCGCTCCAGGCTGAAGCCCTCGGGCAGGCCACGACCATTGTCGTGGACCACCACGTCCAGCCAGCGCGCTGAGCGCTCCGCGCGGATCGTCACATGCCCTTGGTCGGCCTCGGGCGTGAACGCATGCTCGATGGCGTTCTGCACGAGTTCGGTGATCACCATGATCAGCGCCGTCGCACGATCGGAGTCCAGGACACCCAGCGCGCCGACCCGACCGATCCGGATCGGCGAATCCACACACGCCACATCGTTCATGATCGGCAAGATCCGATCGATGACCTCATCGAGGTTTACCTGCTCGTCCACCGACATCGACAGTGCGTCATGAACCAATGCGATCGATGACACCCGGCGCACCGACTCCAGCAGCGCCTCCCGCCCTTCGGCGTTCGCGAGCCGGCGCGCCTGCAGACGCAATAGCGCCGCCACTGTCTGCAGGTTGTTCTTGACCCGATGATGAATTTCCCGGATCGTGGCGTCCTTCGACATGAGCGCGCGATCGCGGCGCTTCACCTCCGTGACGTCGCGGATCAGCACCGCTGCGCCGGCCACCGAGCCGTGCACCACCAGCGGGAGTGTCCGCAGCAGTACCGTCGCACCCCCGGCGTCGACCTCCATCCGCATGCTCGCTCCCCCGGTGAGTGAGCCGCGCACGTGGTTGGCCATTTCCTGCGCCTCGAACGGGTCGGATATCAGTGGCCGGGTGACCTCGATGAGGTTGTGGCCCTCCAACTCCGAGGTCAGGCCCATCCGGTGGTAAGCCGACAGCGCATTCGGGCTTGCATAGGAGACAACACCGTCTACATTCAGGCGGATAAAGCCGTCTCCGGCGCGGGGGCTTGATCGCGCCATGGCTACGTCACCCACGTTGGGAAAGGTGCCTTCCGACAGCATGTGGACAAGATCCGCAGCGCAGTCCAGGTAGGCGGTTTCTAGCGGGCTGGATTTGCGGCTGGCGGCCAGGGCGGTTTGGCGCGTCAGCACCGCGACTACCCGTTCGCCATAGCGCACCGGTACGGCTTCTACGTTCAGGCCTCTCTGCTGCCACGAAAAGTGTTGGCCCACAGTATTTTCCCACCCGATCGTGCCCGACTCGAACGCTGCGGCCACCAGCGGCAGCCGGTCAGCGGCGACCACCGTGCCCACCGCGTCGGTCAGCAGGACAGTAGCCGCGGTGTTGGGGCGGCATTGCGCCACGCATACCAAAGCGCCGTCGTCGCGACGAACCCACATCAAATAATCGGCGAACGAGAAATCAGCCAGCAGCTGCCACTCCCCGACCACGGCGTGCAAGTGGTCGACGGCGTTTCCCGGCAACACGGTATGCTCCGCAAGCAAGTCACCAAGAGTCGACATCTGCTACCCCCGGGCTAGTCCCGGCCAGCAAGCCAGCAAGTAGGAAGAGTCCAAAGGCTTAGCTGATCACCGCGATGAGGTCGCCAGCCTGAATGACATCGCCCACCGAGACGCTCACCTTGCTGACCGTGCCGGCGACTTCGGCGATGACGGGTATTTCCATCTTCATTGACTCCAGCAGCACTAGCGTGTCGCCCTCGCCGATCCGGTCGCCCTCATTGACCACGACCTCGAGCACACTGGCCACGATCTCCGCGCGGACGTCCTCAGCCATCATCACCTCATTCATCGCCGAGTCGGTGCTGGGGTAATTCTGTCGCTCCATCGAACCACAATCAGCGGTTGGTCGGTCCGCATTGACCGCGCCGGGCGGCTTGCGACCCGCTCGACGCCCCGGGAAACGTCTGCCCCGCCGATGCCTGCGGGCCGGTGGTGGGGGCTCAGGGCTTCGGCAGCGTCGCAGTCGCCCGGACTACATCAACACAAGAATAAGCGAACGCCAAGATTAGTAAGCAGATCTATAGAGTTCGATCTGTAATCGTGTCGTCTTACAGCTGTGATTTTTGAGCAGAATCGTTACCAGAGTGATTTAAGCGTGTGAAGCACGCTCCGTTTGTTGGTTGCGCGAGAGGAGTATCCCTTGTCCGTAATAACGTCTGCAGCCGCTAAGAGTCGGGGGCCGTTAGCCCGTGCGACCGTCGGCGCAGGGCTCGCACTGGTGGCGATTGGTGCGATCGGGCTCGGCAGCGGGGTCGCCGGGGCCTCTCCGCAGCAGCCAGTACTCGTCGACGATCCAGCTCCGGGTCCCGTCGCGCCCAACCCCGCTGCGGGTGTGAGCGCCGCCAACGCGATCTTCGGGGAACTCGATTCCCTCCTCAACCAGGTGTTCCCCGGCATTGGTCCCATCTTCATGCCCGCAGCCTCCGGTGCCAACCCCTTGACTCCGGGCTCTACCGGTTCGCTGTTGCCCGGACAGAGTCCGCTGTTACCGGGGCAAACCCCGGCGCTACCCGGACAGAGTCCGCTCTTACCAGGGCAAGCCCCGGCGCTACCCGGACAGGGTCCGCTCTTACCAGGGCAAACCCCGGCGCTACCCGGACAGAGTCCGCTCTTACCAGGGCAAGCCCCGGCGCTGCCCGGACAGGGTCCCGCATTGCCGAGCTACCTCAGTCCCAACGCGTCAGTGAACACCAGCCCGGTGGTATAAGCCCGGTGGTATAGCCCATCCCAGGCACCGCCGGGCCCGTGAAAGACTAGCATCCAGTCGGATCCTGCAGGGAGGAGCAGTCATGGCCAAGCGTGGCCGCAAGAAACGAGACCGCAAGTACAGCAAGGCCAACCACGGCAAGCGTCCCAACGCTTCGTAGCGGGCGCCGCTGGAGGGTTAGAAGGGCTGTTGGTCACGAATAATGGTGGTTCGGCGGATCTCCAGCCGCAGCCGCTCGCGTAGGCGCTCGGGGGCTTTTTCGCCTCTGCACTTCTTGCTGATCAACGCCTTGATCCGTTCCTCAAGCCCGTAATACCGCAGGCATTCCGGGCAGGCCTGTAGGTGCTGTCGCAGCTTCTTTCGAGTGTCGGGCGTGCACTCACCGTCGAGCAAGGCCCATATCTCGGCGATCACCTGCGCGCAGTCGACGCTGAAATCGCTGCCGCCGGGATGACCCGAGCGCTCAGAGGGGTCCCGCGCAGACGAAGACTCGGTCATGGCGAAACCTCCTCGGGCGCTTGATCGCCGCGCGTAAATCCCCGTTCTTTGGCCACGTTGGCCAAAAGGCCACGCAACTGGCGCCGGCCGCGATGCAGCCGCGACATCACCGTCCCGATCGGCGTATCCATGATCTCGGCGATCTCCTTGTACGGGAAGCCCTCAACGTCGGCGTAGTACACCGCCATGCGGAACTCTTCGGGCAACGCCTGCAGCGCCTCGATGATCTCGGTGTCCGGCAGCGCCTCAAGGGCTTCGATTTCGGCCGAGCGCAAACCGGTGGAGGAGTGTTCGGCCGTCGACGCCAACTGCCAGTCGGTGATCTCCTCGGTCGGATACTCAGGCGGTTGGCGCTGCTTCTTGCGGTAGCTATTGATATAGGTGTTGGTCAGAATCCGATACAGCCACGCTTTGAGGTTGGTGCCCTCCTTAAACGACCGAAAACCCGCGTAGGCCTTCACCATGGTCTCCTGAAGCAGATCTTCGGCGTCGGCCGGATTGCGGGTCATCCGCAACGCGCCCCCGTACAGCTGGTCCAGTAATGGAATTGCGTCGCGCTCGAAACGCGCCGTCAGCTGTTCGTCGGTTTCCTCAGCGCCGGTGGGCTCTGGACCCTCCGCCACCTCGGGCCCAGTCGCGCCATCGACGTCGGCCATGGTGAATAACACAGTCCCTTCTGCCGCGGTGTCATCAGACAACTCCGATGCCAACACCGGGCCCTCAAGGCAGTGCGCCAACGGCTTCTCGTCGAGCAGACTCATCGCCGCTGACACCAGACTCCCTCCTCACCAATCTAGAAGCCGCCACCGCGGCCGTCTGCCGCGGCCCGGGCGCAAGTACGCCAGATCGCCTCAATCAACCGTCTGCACCGCCCGGCTATTTCCGGCCTAGCATCCGGCCGGATCGCGTTCAGGGCCAAGCGACGCCGAAAGCGGGCATGACGCTAGGGTGACGGCCATGTCGCTTTCCGGCAAGACCATGTTCATTTCGGGCGCCAGCCGAGGGATCGGGCTGGCCATCGCCAAGCGGGTGGCGCGCGACGGCGCGAATATCGCACTGCTCGCAAAGACCGCCGAGCCGCACCCAAGGTTGCCGGGAACCGTTTACACCGCGGCACGCGAGATCGAGGAGGCCGGCGGGCAGGCGCTGCCGATCGTCGGTGACGTCCGCGACGCCGACGCGGTGGACTCCGCTGTGGCGCGGACCGTCGAACAGTTCGGCGGTATCGACATGTGCGTCAACAACGCCTCGGCGATCGACCTGGGCTCCATCACCGAAGTACCGTTGAAGCGCTTTGATCTGATGAACGCCATCCAGGTGCGCGGCACCTATGCGGTGTCGCGAGCATGCATCCCGCACCTGAAAGGCCGAGATAATCCCCACATCCTGACGCTCTCCCCGCCGGTCCGGCTGGCGCCTAAATGGCTTAGGCCCACGGCGTACATGATGGCCAAGTTCGGGATGACGTTGTGCGCGCTGGCGATCGCCGAGGAGATGCGCGCCGACGGCATCGCCTCCAACACCTTGTGGCCGCGCACCCTGATAGCCACCGCCGCGGTGCAGAACCTCTTGGGCGGCGACGAGGCGATGGCCAGAGCCCGCAAGCCCGAGGTGTACGCCGATGCCGCTTATGTCATCCTCAACAAGCCCGCCCGCGACTACACCGGCAATTCGGCGCTGTGCGAGGACGTGCTGCTGGAGTCGGGGGTGACCGACTTGTCGGTCTATGACGTGGTGCCCGGCGCCAGGCTCGGCGTCGACCTGTGGGTGGACGCCGTCAATCCTCCGGGCTACGTTCAGCCGTAATACGTGTTCAGCGGTAACGCGTTCTTCTCTGCTCCGGTGCCGCGCAGCCGACGCGATGCTGGCATTGCCCCCGCCGGGATTCCCGCCTCGGCCCGGCGGCGCAGAGGGCCTTCTGCTATGGCAGCTATTTGCTATGGCAGCGATTGCTGCGTCGCCTGTTCGCGCTGCGGGCCGATCGCCTCGATCAACTCGGGCCCGTTGTTGCGCACGTCGTTGACCAGCGTGGAGATCTCACGCATTCGCACGCCGCTGACATCGGGCGACCGAGCCAGCAGCCCGGCATCCGGCGGGGCATCGGGGTCCAGCCAGCGGTCCCAGTCCCGCTCGGCCACCACCAACGGCATGCGGTCATGGATTCTAGCGAGCTCAGCGACCGCGTCGGTGGTGATAATCGTGCAGCTCAGCAAGGGAGCGGCGGCGGGATCTGCGCGCCACGCCGACCACAGGCCCGCTACGAACAGGGGCTCGCCATCTTCGCGGTAGATGTAAAACGGCGTCTTGCGGGGCTTCGTACCCCGGTGCGGGTCATCCTCGACACGCCATTCGTAGAAGCCGTCCATCGGGACCAGGCAGCGCCTGGATTGCGCGCTCGACCGGAACGCGGGCGAGGTGGTGATCTTGTCCGCGCGGGCGTTGATCAGCTGCGGCCCCTTGCTCTCGGGCGCGCCGGCGGGTCCCGCCTTGGCCCATGGCGGCACCAGCCCCCACCGCATCAGCCGAACCCGCCGGGTCGGCTGGTCGCCGGGCTCGCTGTGGCGACTCACCACGGTCGCGACGGTGGCCGTCGGGGCCACGTTGTAATTTGGGACGCCGACAACCCCATTGCCGGTCGCCTCGTCAGTCGCCTTGATCTTCTCGGCTAGCGTCGCCGGGTCGATGGTCACCGCAAAACGACCGCACACACCTCCATGATCGCAGGACAAGCGATGATGGACGAGTGACTACCTGGACGGCCCCGTGCACGCCGGCACCGGTGTGCGCGACCCTGGCCGTGCCCGGCTCGAAATCCCAGACCAACCGGGCGTTGGTGCTCTCGGCGCTGGCGGCCACGCAAGGCCAGGGCTCGTCGACCATCAGCGGTGCCCTGCGCAGCCGCGACACCGACCTGATGATCGCCGCGGTACGCACCCTGGGCCTGCGAGTCGATGCGGCCGGGTCCGAGCTGGTGGTCAGCGGCCGAATCGCGTTGGGTCCGGGAGCCCGCGTCGATTGCGGCCTGGCGGGCACGGTATTGCGTTTCGTCCCGCCGCTGGCGGCGCTGGGTGCCGCACCGGTCACCTTCGACGGCGACGAGCAAGCCAGGGCCCGACCGATCACCCCGCTGCTGGACGCGTTGCGCGCTCTTGGCGTCGACGTCGAGGGCGCGGGTCTACCGTTCCGTGTGCGCGGCCGCGGAACGGTCACCGGCGGCACTGTGGCCCTCGACGCCTCGGCGTCCTCCCAGTTCGTGTCCGGCCTGCTGCTGTGTGGTGCCGCATTCGTCGAGGGGCTCACCGTGGTGCACACCGGTCCGGCGCTGCCGTCCACACCGCATATCGCGATGACGGTGGCCATGCTGCGGCAAGCCGGGGTCGACATCGACGATTCGGCACCCAATCGCTGGGTGGTGCGGCCGAGCAAGGTGGCCGCCCAGCACTGGGTCGTGGAACCGGACCTGTCCAACGCGGTTCCGTTCCTGGCGGCCGCCGTGGTCAGTGGCGGCACCGTGCGCATCACCGGTTGGCCGCAGACCAGCATCCAACCCGCCGACACCGTTCTGGGTATCCTGAGACGGCTGAACTCCGTTGTCGCGCATACTGACTCGTACCTCGAACTGCGCGGATCAGCGAGCTACGGCGGGCTCGACGCCGACTTGCACGACGTCGGTGAGCTGACGCCGGCGCTGGCGGCGCTGGCGGCCCTGGCCAGCCCGGGATCGGTGTCGCGGTTAACGGGTATCGCGCATCTGCGCGGTCATGAGACCGACCGATTGGCCGCGCTGAGCGCCGAAATCAACCGCCTGGGCGGCGACTGCCGGCAGACCCCCGACGGTCTGGTGATCACCGCGACAGCGTTGCGGCCGGGCGTCTGGCACTCCTATGCCGATCATCGGATGGCGATGGCCGGCGCGATCGTCGGGCTTCGGGTCGCCGGGGTCGAGGTGGACGACATCGCCACCACGGCCAAGACGCTCCCGCAGTTTCCGCAGCTCTGGGTGGACATGGTGGGGCAGGGGCGTAGCGGTTGAGGCCCGGCGACTACGACGAGTCCGACGTCAAGATCCGCTCCGGCAGAGGGTCACGGCCGCGGACCAAGATGCGCCCCCCGCATGCCGACGCCAGGACGGCCATGGTGGTCAGCGTCGACCGGGGCCGCTGGGGCTGCGTGCTCGACGGTGACCCCGAGCGCCGGGTTACCGCGATGCGGGCCCGCGAGCTGGGCCGCACCCCGATTGTCGTCGGCGACGACGTCGACCTCGTTGGCGATCTCTCCGGGCGTCCCGACACCCTGGCCCGCATCGTTCGTCGCGGGCCGCGGCGAACGGTGCTGCGACGCACCGCCGATGACACCGACCCCACCGAGCGGGTGGTCGTGGCCAACGCGGATCAGCTGCTGATCGTGGTGGCACTGGCCGACCCGCCGCCGCGCACCGGGCTCGTGGATCGGGCGCTGATCGCCGCCTACGCCGGCGGGCTGACCCCGATCTTGTGCCTGACCAAAACCGATCTCGCCCCGCCGGAGCCGTTCGCCGCACAGTTCGCCGGCCTGGGTTTGACCATCGTCACCGCGGGACGCGATGACCCGCTCGACGCCGTCGCTCCTTTGCTGACCGGGAAAGTGACCGTGTTGCTGGGGCATTCCGGCGTGGGCAAATCGACATTGGTGAATCGTCTTGTGCCGCAAGCAGACCGGACTGTCGGTGAGGTCACCGAGGTCGGCAAGGGGCGACACACATCGGCGCAATCGGTGGCCCTGCCCCTGGGGAGTTTGGGGCCCGGATCCGGTTGGGTGATCGACACTCCCGGGGTGCGTTCGTTCGGATTGGCGCACATCAAGCCCGGCGACGTGCTGCTGGCGTTTTCCGATCTGGCCGAGGCTATCGAAGACTGCCCACGCGGCTGCGGACACCTGGGACCGCCGGCCGACCCCGAGTGCGCCCTGGATCGCCTGACCACACCGGCGCAAGCTCGTCGCGTGGCCGCTGCCCGGCGGCTGCTGGCCGTGCTGCGGGAGACGTAAGCGGCGCTATGCGGCTCAGGCCGCGAGGGCGTCGCCGCATGCTGGGCCGTCGCCGCATGCTGCGGAGCGTGCCGTGACGCCAAGCGACTTGGCCCGCTTAGCCCGTCGCCAGGCTCGTACGGTTGCGATCGCGGTCTTCAGCCCGCGCCGGCGCCCGGTTGCCGGATCGGTGCCAGCGAAACCGGGCTCTAGTTGAGCGAACATCCGCTCGCTGCGGGTCTCGGGCGCATTGTCGGCCGTGTCGCGCAGGTATTTGTCCGGCAGCGACAGCTTGGCGATCGTCCGCCACGCCTTGGCGTACTGCAGCAGGAACGGGCCCGTAGTGTAGGGCAGATCGTATTTGTCACAGACCTCGCGCACCCGCACCGAGATCTCGGCCAGCCGATTGCTGGGCAGATCGGGATACAGGTGGTGTTCGATCTGGTGGCACAGGTTGCCGCTCATAAACCGCAGCACCGGCCCGGCGTTGAAGTTGGCACTGCCCAGCATCTGGCGCAGGTACCACTGGCCCTTGGTCTCACCGATCATGTCGGTCTTGGTGAATTTCTCGGCACCATCGGGAAAATGCCCGCAAAAGATCACGGCGTTGGCCCACACGTTGCGGATCACGTTGGCCATCGCGGTCGCCTTCACCGTCGACGTGAACGTCGCGCCCGGTGAGAGCGAGGTCAGCGCCGGAAACGCGACATAGTCCTTGAACAGCTGCCGCCCGGCTTTGCGCGCGAATAACCGCAACCGCACCCGGGTGTCCTCGGGGGCCGCCCGGCCCTTGACGACCTTGCCGAGCTCCACGTGCTGCAACGCCACACCCCACTCGAAGCCGATCGCCAGAATGGTGTTGAACAGCAGGTTTAGCAGATGATGTCGCTTCCAGCGCTGGTCTCGGGTGACCCGCAGCAAGCCGTAGCCTACGTCGTCATCCATACCCAGGATGTTGGTGTATTTGTGGTGCACGAAATTGTGGGTGTAGCGCCAGTGCTTGGCTGCCCCCAGGTTGTCCCACTCCCAGGTCGAGGAGTGAATTTCCGGGTCGTTCATCCAGTCCCACTGGCCGTGCATGACGTTGTGGCCGATCTCCATGTTCTCGATGATCTTGGCCACGCCCAGCGTCACGGCGCCCGCCCACCACGCCAGCCGCCGTGAGCCGGCTGCCAGCAGCACCCGGCCGGTCACCTCCAGGGCCCGCTGCGCGGCGATGGTACGGCGGATATAGCGGGCGTCGCGTTCGCCCCGGGAATCCTCGATGTCGCGGCGGATCGCGTCCAGCTCGGCGGCCAGGCTGTCGATGTCGGCGTCGGTGAGGCGCGCGAATTCGTCCACATCGGTGATCGCCATCTGTTGCCTTTCCCGGTCCTGCGGTCGCTGACCTACGCTATCGTAACCTACGAAAGCGTAGGTTACCACTGGGTAATTGCTAGATGTCGAGCACGCAATCGCCGGACGCGACCGAAATGCAGGTCTGAATCCGGGTGCCGGGCTCGTGCTCGACGCCGGTCCGCAGATCGCGCACGTGACCCTCCAGCAGCGCAACCACACACGACCGGCAGATCCCCATCCGGCAGCCGAACGGCATCTGCACCCCGGCCCGCTCGCCGGCTTCCATCAGCGATGTCGCGGCATCGGCGGGCGTGCTCTTGCCGCTGTGCGCGAAGGTGACCGTGCCGCCCACGCCGGCCGGGGTCGCGCGCGACACCGCAAATCGCTCCACGTGGAGCCGTTCGGCGAGTCCCGCCGACGACCAGACCTGCTCGGCCCGGTTCAGCATTCCCTCCGGCCCGCACGCCCACGTCTGGCGTTCCCGCCAGTCGGGCACCTCGTCGGACAGCCGGGCAAGGTCGAACCGGCCCTCGGTGCGGGTCGTACGTATCCGCAATCGGTAACCGGGATGACGACGCGCCAGTTCGCCCAGCTCGCCGGCGAACATCATATCCGGTGCGGTCGGCACCGAGTGCAGGTGCACGATGTCGGTGATCTGGTTACGGCGCACCAATGTGCGCAGCATCGACATCACCGGCGTGATCCCGGACCCACCGGTGATGAACAAAATCGCCGGCGGCGCCGGATCGGGAAGCACGAAATTGCCCTGCGGGGCGGCGAGACGCACGATCGTCCCGGGCTCGACCCCACCCACCAGGTGAGCGGACAGGAACCCTTCGGGCATCGCTTTGACCGTGACGGTCACGGTACGTGTCCGCCGGCGAGAACCATCGGTGACCGGACTCGACGTCAGCGAATACGACCGCCACCACCAGCGCCCGTCCACCAGCAGGCCTATCCCGATGTACTGGCCCGGCTGGTAGTCGAAGCTAAAGCCCCAGCCCGGTTTGATGACCAAAGTCGCGGAGTCCGCCGTCTCGCGGCGGACCTCTAGGACGCGGCCCCGCAACTCCCGCGCCGACCACAGCGGATTGAGCAAATGCAGGTAGTCGTCGGGCAGCAACGGAGTGGTGATGCGCGCGCCGATCTTGCGCAGCAGGTGCCACCCTGGATGCTGATCCGCGCCGACAACGGTGGGCGGCTTGGTGTCGATGAGGTTGGCGGTAATCGGCGCCGTTTTCATGTTTCCGGGAAGCGTGTTCGTGAGGGAACTCCTTGCGATGGGGCCCGGGAATCAACCATCCCCGACGAACCTACGGTACCGTAACCTACGGTGGCAGAGCAATCGTCGCTACAGCAGGTCGAGGAGAAACGGCAGCTCCTGGGTGGCGTACCAGGCCAGATCGTGGTCCTGGGCATCGCCGACGAGGAGTTCAGCGTCCTCGTCACCGAGGTCGGCCGCGTCGATGACCGCTTTCGCCGCCACAACGTCGGCCTCGGCATCAGCGGTGTCGACGAACACGGCGAGGACCTGGGTGATCGCAACGGGAGCCGCGAGCCTGACGACGGCGGCGTCGAGATCCGGGCGGGAGGTGACGTCGCCAACCTCGGCGACCACCACCGCGCGTCGCGGCGGCAGCTCGTCACGCGTGTCGGTGGCAAGCAACCGCAGCGAGGCCAGCGCCGCCTCCCGCAGCGCCACCTCGGCGAGCTCGTCATCGTCGCCTTCGACGTAGGCCTCGCGCAGCGCCGGCGTCACGGCGAACGCGGTCCCGCCGGGCGGCCACAGCGCATCGTCGGCGACAAGGTGCTGCAACATGGCCAGGGTTGCCGGAAGGTAGACCCGTGTCATGAGAGGTCAACCCCGGCCGCCGTCACGCCTCACGCCCCGATCAGCGTGGCCACGTAATCATCGACATAGGTCGATAGCTCACGAGGCGGGCGCTGATAGTTGCCGCTCACCACCGGATGCGCCGGCAGCTCGACCTTGGGCTTCTCGACGTCGTGATAGTCGATGGTGGACAGCAAGTGCGCCATCATGTTCAGCCGTGCGTGCTTCTTGATATCGGAATCGACGATGTACCAGGGGCTTGCCGGAACGTCGGTGTGTACCATCATCTCGTCCTTGGCCCGCGAGTAGTCTTCCCACCGGTACACCGATTCCAGGTCCATGGTGGTGATCTTCCATTGCCGCACTGGGTCGCTCATACGTGCCTGGAACCGGCGCAGCTGCTCCTCCTGGGATACCGAAAACCAATACTTCCGCAGCAGAATCCCGTCATCGATGAGCATCTGCTCGAAGATCGGCGTCTGCCGCAGGAACAGCACGTACTCTTGCGGGGTACAAAATCCCATGACTTTCTCCACACCGGCCCGGTTGTACCACGACCGGTCGAAAAGCACGATCTCCCCCTTGGCCGGCAGATGAGCGATATATCGCTGGTAGTACCACTGGCCGCGCTCCCGATCGGTTGGGGCGGGCAGCGCAGCGATCCGCACGACCCGCGGGTTGAGGTACTGGGTAATCCGTTTGATCGCGCCACCTTTGCCCGCGCCATCACGCCCTTCGAAGATCACCACGATGCGCGCTCCGCAATGGCGCACCCACTCCTGTAGTTTAACGAATTCTGTTTGCAGCCGGAATAATTCGGCTTTATAGACGTGGTTGGGGAGCTTGTGTGCCGACGGGCTGTTGCGTTCCGCCTTTGTTGAGGCGCTGCTTTTATGCGCTTTGCTCACACCAACGAATGCTATGCCGGCACCCGGGCCGGGCTCGGCCGATTACCGGGCCGCGTCCAGCAGCTCGTCGAGTGATTCGGCGAGCAGCGCCGGCAGCACGTCGACGTCGCTCATCGCGTCCCGGTCGGCGTTGATCCCGAAATACAGCATGCCGTTGTAGGACGTCACACCGATGGCCAGCACCTGGTTGTTCAGCAGCGGGGGCACCGGGTAGGTCTCCAGCAGCTTGGCGCCGGCGACATACATCTGCGATTGGGCGCCGGGCGCGTTGGTGATCAGCACGTTGAACAACCGCGGGGAAAAGCCGCTCGCGACCCGAACGCCCATAGCGTGCAGGGTCGGTGGGGCAAAGCCGGGCATCGTCAGGATGGTTCGCGCATCGATCAGGCTGGTGGCCGTCGGGTGCGTTTCCGTGGCGTGGGCGATCTGCGAGAGCCGCACCACCGCGTTGCCCTCCCCCGCAGGCAGGTCGACAAGAAACGGCGTCACCTGGCCGATCGCCCGACCCCGACGGTTCACGTCGGAATGATCATCCGGGCAGACCGGCATCGGTGCCATCGCGCGGATCGTCGCGGTCGGTGCCAGCGCCTCACCGCGCGACAGCAGCCAGTTGCGCAGCGCGCCGGTAACCACCGCCAGCACCACATCGTTGACGTCGCAGTCGTAGCGGGCCCGCACGGCGCGGTAATTGTCGAGGCTTCCACGGGCAACCGTGAAACGCCGGTGGCGGGAGACCGGGGCATTGAGCGGACTGCTGGGAGCGGTGCCCCGTGCCCAGGTGCGTGCCTTATCGAGCAGCCGCCGGCCGGTCTGCACCAGGTGTCCGGAATTTGTTGCCAGGCCCGCGAGCGTGGAGCCCACGGCCTGCAGCTGCGCTCGCGGGCCCGATGCCCAGTCACCGATCGCGCCCAGCAGCAGCCGCGTGGGACCGGGGTCGCGTTCTGGCATCCAGATGTCTTCGGGCAACGGCCGCGGCTGTCGCGTCCGCTCGGCGATGACCTGGTCGAGCGCCACCGCGCTGTTCCCGTTGACCAGCGCCTGATGCGACTTTATGTAGAGGGCGATGCGGTTGTCGGCGAGCCCTTCAACCAGGTACATCTCCCATAACGGCCGGGATTTGTCCAGCGGCCGCGCGGCCAGCCGCCCGATGAGCTCGTGCAGTTGCCCGTCACTGCCCGGCGACGGCAACGCTGACCGGCGGATATGGAAGGTGATGTCGAAATCGCGATCATCGACCCACACCGGCCTGCCCAGGCCCATCGTCACTTCGCGGACTTTCTGGCGGTACCGCGGCACCTGCGGCAGCCGTTTCTCAACGGTGTCCAGCAAGGTCTCATAGCTCAACCCGGCGCGCGGCCGGCGCAAAATCCACACCGACCCGAGATACCTCGGGGTGGTGGTGCTCTCCAACCGATAGAAGGCGGCGTCCGCGGTGCTCAGCCGGGTCACCATGGGGCGCCCTCCCTGCATGCGTCGCCAGATCCGTCGATCGAAACCTGCCGCTCACGGTACCGCCGGCTCGACCGCGTCGCGGGGCGCATACACCACGACGCGAGTTGTGCGATGATCATCGGCGGTTGTCTGCCACTCTCCAGCAGGCCCGTCCGGTTGCCCGAACACTGGAGAGTGCCCGTTGACCCTCAAGCCCGGCCCGCGCGCCACGTTCGCCGTCACACCCGTCGTCGACTATGAGCCACCGCCGCGGGCCGTCGACCACTGCCGGGGTGTGGCACCCACGGCGCTGCGGCATCGCCGCACCCGTGCGCCGCTCGGGCATCGCGGCCCGCAACCACCGGCGACCGACGCGGCCGGCCTTTCCCCGCAGCTGCGCCAGGCGGCAATTTTCGCCGACTCCGCATTGCGCCGAGTGCTCGAAGTCATCGACCGGCGCCGCCCGGCGGCCCAACTGCGTCCCGTGTTGGCGGCCGGCCTGCTCGACGCGGTGCTCGCGGTGAACCGGGCGGCGGTCGGCCACGGGGCAGCGGTGCTGCGCCGGGTGCGGCTGCAGGCGGTCGACTGCGGCGGCGACTTCAGCGCCGCCGAGGTGTTCGGCACCTATAGCCGTGGGCGCCGCGTGCACGCCATCGCCTGCCGGGTCGAGCTGCTGCCCACCCCCGGCGGAACCAGCTGGCGGGTGATCGCCCTGCACATCGGCTGATCGATCCCGTTGCAAGTGAGTGATCGTTAGTGGTCACGCGACTTGCACCCCGTCTCGGGGTTGTTCGGCGGCCTTGCGGCCGCGTCCCTTGCGCGCTTCACGGCCACCTGCCCGGCCAGGCCGGGTGTTACGGTCGGCTGCACGCTTGACGGCGGCCCCACCTGGGCCGACGACGCTAATGGTTTCCTGGTAGCGCGCGAGGTTGATCGCGGCGTTGTCATCGCGCTGATGGAGCGCCAAACACGTGGCACATTGCCACTTTTCGTCCCATCCGATGTCCTGCACATGCCCACGAAGGTGGCAGGTTTTGCTCGACGGGAACCAGCGGTCAGCGACCACCAGCCGTGACCCGTACCAGCCCGTTTTGTAGGCCAGGTGCCGCCGCGGGGTGCCCAGGGCGGCATCGGATAGTCCGCGCCGTCTGGCGCGGGCACCGGGCAGCCCTCTTTGCCGCAGCATCCCGGCGGCGTCTAATGCTTCCACCACGACCCGGCCGTGGGTTTTGGCCAATCGTGTTGTCAGGACGTGCAGGTGATGGGTGCGGGCATCGTTGAGCCGGCGATACAGCCGAGACATCTGCGTGGTGCGCTCACGATATTGGCGGGAGCCTTTCACACAGCGTGAACGGGCCCGCGACACCCGCCGTAATTCGCGCAGCGCCGCGCCCAGCGGGCGCGGGTTAGCCACCTGTTCGATCACGCCGCCGCCGGCGCTGGCCACGCTCGCCAGCCGGCGCGCCCCGACATCGACACCGACCCGCGACTCGGGCAGCGCCACGCCGGGCTGAATCGGCCGCTGCACCAGCACCCGCACGCTCGCGTCGAGTCGGGCGCCGTCGCGCCGCGCGCTGATCGCCAGCACCCGCGCGCGGCCCTTGGCGATGAGTCGCTCGATGCGGCGGGTGCTCTCATGAGTGCGGGCGGTGCCGATCAGCGGCAAGGCGACATGCCGGCGATCCGGTTCGACGCGCATCACCTCGGTGGTGAACGTCACCCGGTCGGCGTCGCGTCTTTTCTTCTTCAACCGGGGGAAGCCCATCGGCTTGCCGTCGCGTTTGCCCAATCGGGAGCTCTGCCAGTTCCAGTAGGCGTCCACCGCGGCGGCGATCCCGCCCGCGTAGGCCTCTTTGCAGCACTCACCCCACCACGGCTGGCCCGTCTCGGCGTTGACACACACCTCGTCTTTGACCTGATTTCAGCGTTTCCGCAGCACCCGCAGCGAGGGCCTCGCGGTCTTAACACCGGCGGCGCGCCACGCCCGGATATCGGCTTTCAGCGTGGCGACGCTCCAGTTGTAGGCCTTGCGGCGGGCCCCGAAATGCCGCGCCAGCGCGCGGGCCTGGCCCCCGTTCGGGTCCAGGGTGAAACACAACGCCTGCACACACCAGCCGTCGGGCACCTCAAAACGCGGCATCTCAGGCCACCCCCACCGCGTCGGACACCGCGGCCGCCAGCGCGCGCTTGGCCCCGTTCTGCGCAGCGCGTTTGCCATACAACCGAGCGCACATCGAAGTCAGGATCTCGCTCATATCGCCCACCGGGTCGTCATCGACCTCAGCGGAATCGACCACCACCAGCTCACGGCCCTGAGCGCCAAGAGCGGCTTCGACGTACTCCGAGCCGAACCGGCAGAACCGGTCCCGGCGCTCGACCACGATCCGACTCACCGTCGGGTCACCCAGTACGGCGAGAAACTTCCGGCGGTGCCCGTTGAGCGCGAAACCAACCCCGGTCACCACCGTGTCGACCGGGATCTGTTTTGCCGTGGCCCGCGCGGTCACCCGCGCCACCTGCCGATCCAAATCAGCCTTCTGATCAGCCCAGGAGCCGCGCGCGTACACGGTCGTGCGTGATCTTCGGCCAGCCGCGCCGATCGGCTCATCCACCACAATCAGCCGACCCACTCGCCGCGCCGGCACCGGCAACAGCCCGGCGCTAAACCAGCGATACGCACTCACCCGCGCAACACCGTTGCGCTCAGCCCACACCGCAAGATTCACACCCCTGTTCCTACAGCACACCACCGACAACTACCGACCACCCACGCCGCAACAGTTGACAGCCCTAGAACGCTAATGCGGCGTGCCGGCGCCCACGGGCCGCGGAGCACCCGAGATACGGGCCAGCACCGGGCCCATGATCGCCATGACGAACACGTACGACATCGCCAGCGCGGTGAGCCCGGGAATCGACGAGCCGACCAATCCGATGATGACTAGCGAAAACTCGCCCCGGGCGATCAGCGCGGTGCCGGCCCGCAACTGCCCGCGGCGCGCCACCCCGTCACGCCTGGCGGCGATGACCCCGGTGGCCACCTTGGTTGCCGCGGTGACCGCGGCCAGGGCCGCGGCGGTCGGCAGCGTCGGAAGTAGCTCTCGTGGATCGGTCGAAAGGCCGATTCCGAGAAAGAAAATCGCGGCGAACAGATCGCGCAGCGGGCCCAGCACTGCGCGGGCCCGCTGCGCGGTCTCACCGGTCAGGGTGAGCCCCACCAGAAACGCGCCGACGGCGGCCGACACATGCACCGATTCGGCCACCGCCGCCACCAGCAAGGTGATGCCCAAAACCCGCAGCAGCAGCTGCTCGGAATCCGGATGGGTCACCAGCCGCCCGACGTGATGGCCCCAGCGATACGACACGGTGAACACCATCCACAACACGGCGACCGCCGCGGCCATGCTGCCGACCGCGGGCAACCATGTGCCGCCCGCCGCGAGCACCGCGAACAGCGGCAGGTAGCCTGCCATCGCGAAGTCCTCGAGCACCAGCATCGCCAGTACCGCCGGTGTTTCCCGGTTGCCGAGCCGCTGCAAGTCCTCCAGCAGCCGCGCGACCACCCCCGAAGAGGAGACGTAGGTGACACCGGCCAACGCCAGGACGCCGACCCCGTCGAGTCCCGCCAGCCACCCGGCCAGCGCGCCGGGCGTGGCATTAAGGGCCAGGTCCAGCGCGGCGGACGGCAGGTGGTGCCGCAGGCTGCTGGCGAATTCCGCCGCGGAGAACTCCAAACCCAGGGTCAACAGCAGCAGCACGATGCCGATCGGGGCGCCCGTGGTGATGAATTGGCCCGCCGCGGCCACCGGGGCGATCCCGCCCTTGCCCAGCGCCAAGCCGCCGAGCAGATAGACGGGTATCGCCGATAACGCGAATCGGCGTGCGACACTGCCCAAAAGGGCGAGCCCGGTCAAGATGGCGCCCAGTTGCAGCAGCAGCGCCACCGAGATCGCCACCGGCTCAGCCCTTGTCGACGATCTGCTCGACTCCGGCGATGCCCTCTTCGGTGCCGATCACGACCAGGACATCTCCCGCCCGCAGGATTTCCGCCGGCGCGGGCGACGGAAGCACCTTTTTGTCGCGCACGATCGCCACGATCGACGCGCCGGTGCGGCTGCGGGCGCCGGTGTCGCCGAGCGGACGGTTCACGAACGGACTGCCCGGCTCGATGTGGGCCTGCCCGACATCTAGCCCGGGAACTTCCCGGGTCAGCTCGGTGAACCGTTCGGCGATCCGGGGTGCGCCCAGAATCTGGGCCACCGCGTCGGCCTCTTCGTCGGTGAAGCGCAGCACCGGTTGCGCCCGGTCCGGATCGTCGCGGGCGTATCGGCAGATCTCGAAGCCACCGCTACGCCGGGCGATGATGCCGATCCGGTCGCCGTCGTGGCTGGTGAACTCGTAGCGCACACCGATGCCCGGTAGCCGCACCTCCTTGACGTCCATGCGCTTGATCCTTCACCACGTGCCGCGATACCGGCAATGCGGTGCCCTGGGGGACGATTTCCTGGACCCGATTCGCCGAACCGCCGTACTGTTGGCGAATGGACGCAAACAGTATCAGTGTCGAGCGCGTCATCAACGCGCCGCCCGGCAAGATTTTCGCGTTGCTGGCAGACGCCGGCAAACACGCCAGTTTTGACGGGTCGGGTGGGGTCGACCACGCCGCGCAGGAGTCGGTGCCGTTATCGCTGGGCACAACGTTCACCATGGCGATGCGAGGCCGGCCGGAATCGCTGTTTTTGCCGTACCGCACCAGCAACACCGTCGTCGAGTATGAGCCGGATCGGCGCATCGCCTGGAAGACCACCGCGTTGGGCGGGCTGATCGGCGGCCGCATCTGGCGTTACGAGCTGACCCCGACCGACGGCGGCACCCTGGTGCGAGAAACGTGGGACGTGTCTCAGGATCGGCAGCGGCCGCTGATTAAGCTGGGCGCCAAGCAAACCGAGAACGCGATACGCGCCACCCTGGAACGGATCGCTGAGCTCGTCGAGAACTAGCTTCCGAGAACGAATCCCGACGATTCGCGCGGTCTTACCGCTTCTTCGCCGATTTCGGCGGCTTGGGGCCGCGGCCTTGCCGGCGGGCGGCCTCGCGGCGTTCCCGCCGGCTGGCTCCCGGCGGCACCCCGGCGGGTGTCCGCTGGGAACCGTCACCGCGGCGTTGCACCTGGGCTGAGCCGTCCTCGGACGGCCCGGTGTAGGTCAGTGCGCGCGACTCGTCCTCAATGCCTTTGGCGCGAAGTGCGTTCGGTGCTGTCGCACGCGCCCCAGCGGCGACCCGCTGTTGGGCGGCAACGGCGGACGCCGTCGCCAACTCCGCAAGCTCTTCCGGTTCCCCCCCTGCAGGGGCCTGCGGCGCGGGCATCGCCTCGACGGCGACGTTGAACAAAAAGCCCACCGACTCCTCTTTGAGGCCGTCAAGCATGGCCATGAACATGTCATAGCCTTCGCGCTGGTATTCGACCAGCGGATCACGCTGCGCCATCGCACGCAAGCCGATGCCTTCCTTGAGGTAGTCCATTTCGTAGAGGTGCTCGCGCCACTTGCGGTCGATGACGTTGAGCAGCACGCTACGCTCCAACTGGCGCATCGCGCCGTCGCCCGCCAGCGCGTCGATCTCGGCTTCCCTTGCGGCGTAAGCGCGTTCGGCGTCCTTGAGCAACGCGTCGAGCAGCTCCTCCCGGGTCAGCTCACCGGGCTCACCGACCGCATCGGAGTTGAGCAGCTGCTTGTGGTCGATCCCCACCGGATACAGCGTCTTGAGCGCCTCCCACAGCTTTTCCAGATCCCAGTCCTCGGCGTAGCCCTCGGCCGTCGCCCCGTGAACGTAGGCGGTGATCACGTCGCGAATCATCGACAGCGCCTGCTCTTTGAGGTTCTCACCCTCGAGAATGCGGCGCCGCTCCTCGTAGATCACCTTGCGCTGCTGGTTCATCACCTCGTCGTATTTGAGGACGTTCTTGCGGATCTCGAAGTTTTGCTGCTCGACCTGGGTCTGCGCGCTCTTGATCGCGCGGGTGACCATCTTGGCCTCGATCGGCACGTCGTCGGGCAGGTTAAGCCGGTTAAGCAGCGCCTCCAGCGTGGCACCGTTGAAGCGACGCATCAGCTCGTCGCCCAGCGACAGGTAAAAACGCGACTCGCCGGGGTCGCCCTGGCGCCCGGAGCGCCCCCGCAGCTGGTTGTCGATGCGTCGGGCTTCGTGGCGCTCGGTGCCCAGCACGTACAGGCCCCCGGCCTCGATGACTTCCTTGGCCTCTTTGGCGGCCTCGGCCTTGACGATGGGCAGCTCCTCGTGCCAGGCCCGCTCATAGTCCTCGGGTGTCTGTATCGGGTCGAGTCCCCGTTCGCGCAGCCGTTTGTCGGTGAGGAAGTCGACATTGCCGCCCAGCACAATATCGGTGCCGCGGCCGGCCATGTTGGTGGCGACGGTGACGGCGCCACGCCGTCCCGCCTCGGCGATTATGGCCGCCTCCTGCTCGTGGTATTTGGCGTTGAGCACGTTGTGCGGGATACGTCGCTTGGCCAGCAGCCGTGAGAGGTATTCCGATTTCTCGACGCTGGTGGTGCCGACAAGGACCGGCTGACCCTTCTCGTAGCGTTCGGCGATGTCGTCGACGACCGCCTGGTACTTCGCTTCCTCGGTCTTGTAGATGAGGTCGGACTGATCGATGCGGATCATCGGCTTATTGGTGGGGATGCTGACCACACCCAGCTTGTAGATCTCGTGCAACTCGGCCGCCTCGGTCTGGGCGGTGCCGGTCATTCCGGCCAGCTTCTCGTAGAGCCGGAAGTAGTTCTGCAGCGTGATGGTGGCCAGGGTCTGGTTTTCGGCCTTGATCTCGACGTGTTCTTTGGCCTCGATGGCCTGGTGCATGCCCTCGTTGTAGCGCCGGCCGATCAGCACCCGGCCGGTGAACTCATCGACGATCAGCACCTCGCCGTCGCGGACGATGTAGTCCTTGTCACGGTGAAACAGCTCTTTGGCCTTAAGCGCGTTGTTGAGGTAGCTGACCAGCGGAGAGTTGGCGGCCTCATAGAGGTTGTCGATGCCGAGCTGGTCTTCGACGAACTCCACGCCCGCCTCATGCACACCGATGGTGCGCTTGCGCAGGTCGACCTCGTAGTGGACGTCTTTTTGCATCAACGGCGCGATCCGCGCGAATTCCGCGTACCAGTTGGTGCCGCCGTCGGCGGGGCCGGAGATGATCAGCGGGGTGCGCGCCTCGTCGATCAGGATCGAGTCGACCTCGTCGACGATGGCATAGGCATGCCCGCGCTGCACGCACTCCTGCAGCGAATGCGCCATATTGTCGCGCAAGTAGTCGAAGCCGAACTCGTTGTTGGTGCCGTAGGTGATGTCGGCGGCGTAGGCGACCCGGCGTTCGTCGGGGCCCATCCCGGCCAGGATCACGCCGACATCCAGACCCAGGAAGCGGTGCACCCGGCCCATCCACTCGCTGTCACGCTTGGCCAGGTAGTCGTTGACGGTGACGATGTGCACGCCCCTGCCACCCAGGGCATTGAGATAGGCCGGCAACACCGAGGTGAGGGTCTTGCCCTCACCGGTCTTCATCTCGGCGACGTTGCCGAAGTGCAGCGCCGCCGCGCCCATCACCTGCACGTGGAACGGGCGCTGGTCCAGCACCCGCCAGGCGGCCTCGCGGGCCACCGCGAACGCCTCGGGCAGCAGGTCATCAAGGCTTTCCCCGTCGGCGTGGCGCTTTTTGAACTCGTCGGTCTTGGCCCGCAACTCGGCGTCGGTGAGCCTTGCGACGTCATCGGACAACGTGTCGACATAGTCGGCGACCTTCGCCAGGCGCTTGACCATGCGGCCTTCACCGAGGCGCAGCAACTTACTCAGCACAGCTAGGTCCCCTATGGGTAGACGGTCTCGTCGGGCGTTCTCGCCAGTCCATCCTAGGTGACCCCGCGTCGCGGGGGCGCTGCGTCGGCCCACCGGCGCCGACAACCACCCACCCGGGCCGCCGTGGTCAGGCGAGCCGGATCAGGCCGTAGTCGTAGCCGCGGCGGCGGTAGACCACCGACGGCCGATCGGTGTCTTTGTCGTGGAACAAAAAGAAGTCGTGGCCGACAAGCTCCATCTCATACAGCGCGTCATCGACCGACATGGGGGTCGCCGGGTGCTCCTTGACGCGCACGATCCGGCCGGGTTCGTGGTCGGTCACCGCGCCGCCGTGCTCGTGCGCCGGGGCGGCGTCGGTACTGAAGGCCGTCTGCGCCACCGCGGCCGTGGTGGCCTCAAACACCGAGACCGGGGTCTTGTCGCCGTGATGGACCATGCGGCGATCCTTGACCCGGCGCAGCCGGCTTTCCAGCTTGTCGACGGCGGATTCGAACGCGGCATAGAAACTGTCGGCACAGGCCTCGCCGCGGGCCACCGGCCCCCGGCCGCGGGCACTGATTTCGACACGCTGACACGATTTGCGCTGACGGCGGTTGGGCGCATGTTTGAGCTCGACGTCGAACAGGTAGATGCTGCGGTCGAACCGCTCCATGCGGGCAAGTTTCTGCGAAACGTAGACGCGAAAGTGATCGGGGATCTCGACGTTGCGGCCCTTAACGACGACTTCGGCACGCGGTGCCGCCTCGCCGCGCTCTTGGGCCTCACCCATTCCTGGAGCCGTTTGGCCGGAGTCCACGATTTGGCTTGACATAGTTGACATCTCGTTTCTCTCTCGCGTTGCACGCGCCGGGCGTGTGCCCGGCTTGCCCTCCAGAGGTGGCGATGGGTGCGTCACGCCGATTCCGCGGCAGACCACCCGTCGATGAAAGGTATCGGGAAGTAACCTCCTACCGCTGTCGGTGAAGTGGCGCTCAACCTCGCAGGATCACCACCGTGAAAGCGTTCACGGATATCTGATTATCTGATCCGACGGTAGCCTGCGTTCACCTGGCAGTGCTAGTGCTTTCGCTCACCGTGGCGAGTTGTGCACACCCGCACGCCGGATCGGCGCCTCAATTGCCGGGGTGGTTAAGCGGCGGCGAGCGTCAGCACACCGGCCACTTGCATGCCTGCGCTGCGCAGGATCCGGACCGACTCGCGCGCCGTCGCCCCGGTGGTAACGACGTCGTCGACGAGCAGCACCTCCCCGTTTTCGGGGAGCTGCGGCGTTCGCAACACCACCCGCCCGACGATATTGCGCTCGCGCTCGGCACCGCTCAGGCCCACCGAGTCGCGGGCCCACGCCCTCATGCGCAACCCTTGGACCACCCTGATCTGCGGATGGCCCGCCACCGCGGCCGCTGCCACCCGGCTCACCGGATCACCCCCGCGCCGGCGCGCCGCCCAGCGTCGCGTCGGCGCGGGCACGAGCGTCAGCGGCGTCTCCAGCAGTCCCCAGCTCAGCAGCCGGTGCACACCGAGGGCCAGGGCGCGCGCCAACGGTGCGATGAGATCGGCGCGGCCGTGGTCTTTCATCGCGACGATCGCTTGACGGCGCGCACCGGCGTAGCGGCCCAGCGCGAACACCGGCACCTGCGGGTCGATACGCGGGCTCACCAGGTATGGCTGATCGGGGCCGACCTCGAGCTGCTGTGCGCACGCGTCACACCAGCGGGTGCCCAGCGCTCCGCAGCCGCCGCATTCCACGGGAAGGATCAGATCGAGCATCAGCGCAGTGTGGCCGTGGGGTGTGACAAGGGCACGGTCCGGCCTATCACCAAGTCGCGAGTATCGTCCTGTCTCCTGTTTTTCCCGGCTTCATCACCGCGAAGCGGCTGGCGGGGGTAAGAATTCCACCATCCCAATTTTTGACGATCATCCTGTTACCGGCGCAGACCGACACTGCACACGCATTCGGCCGCTGCAGTGTTAGCGCAGACTCCATCCAGCGCATCGTCCGATTTCAGATAGCGCCAGCTCTGGGTACCTCTCGTAAAGCCGTTGCAGGATGTCGTTCACGCCTTTCGCCGGTCGTGGTGTGCTGGCATAAGCGCCTCTGGTGTTGTCCGCCCGCAGCGTGCCCCCAAAAGACCTGGACCGAGCAGCATCCTGCGATCGCATCCCGCGGGTGTTTGACCGAGCGCGCCCGATCGTGGGCGTTCGAGCTGATCGGCGCCCGCGACGGCATCGCGTCACGGGTCGGCATCGTGTCACGGGTCGCCTCGGCGCTTGGTGTGGGCGATATCATGCGGATCCTCACCACACGCGGAGAGCCGATCATCGACGACCCCGCACAGCTGGACACCTATCCCCGATTTCGTCGGCGAGGGCGTAGCGTCACAAGACGTCGAAAGACAGCGTAGGCGTCTCATCCCCTGAGCCGCACCTGGCACCGTGTCCACCGTCGTCGACAGCGGTCGATACGCTCCGGTTTCGGCGGCGCCGACCGCCGATCGCCCGCTACCAACGTGACGAGCCCCAACCGAAAACCAACCCGAGCCCTAACCGAAAACCAACCCGAAAACCAACCCGAAAACCAACTACGCATCAGGAAGGCAGGCCGATTATGCTTTCGGTTTTCTGCTCCCCCACACGCTACACACAGGGTAAGAACGCGACTGCCGCCCTCGGAGCCGAAATGACGGCGATCGGCCTGCAAGGCCCCGCGCTGATCGTGGCGAGCCGAAGGGTCGCTAACCTGTTGGGCCCGACCTGGAAAAGCAGTCTAGCCGCCGAGAACATCTCTTATGGCGTCCACCATTTCACTGGCGAGTGCTGCAACACCGAGATCGAGCGGGTAAAGGCGCGGGCATGCGACCTTTCGGCCCGAACGATCATCGGCGCCGGCGGCGGCAAAGTGCTCGACACGGCGCGCGCCGCCGCGTCTGATCTGCATCTTCCGATTGTGAACTGCCCGACGATCGCCTCCAGCGATGCCCCCTGCAGCGCCCTTTCGGTGGTCTATACCGATGAAGGCGTTTTCGAGGAATACCGCATTTATCCGCAGAACCCCGACCTGGTATTGGTCGACACCGCGGTTATTGCGCAGGCACCGGCGCGGCTGCTTTCAGCCGGCATGGGCGACGCGCTGGCGACCTGGTTTGAGGCCCGAACCTGCGCCGCCGGCTCGGTTCGCAATATGCGCGGGGGCGCCTCGACGCGGTCCGCTCTGGGTCTCGCCGAGCTGTGCTATCGAACGCTGCTGGCTGACGGCACCGACGCGTTAGCTGCCGTCGCCGCCGGGTCGGTTACACCGGCCCTCGAACGGCTCGTCGAGGCCAACACGCTTCTTTCGGGCCTCGGCTTCGAATCAGCCGGATTGGCGGCCGCCCACGCCGTCCACAACGGCCTGACCGTCGCCCCCGAAACCCACGACTTTTACCACGGGGAAAAAGTCGCGTTCGGCACACTGGTGCAGCTGGTGCTTGAAGGAGCACCGCATGAGACCATCGCTGAGGTGCTGACGTTCTCCCGGTCGGTGAATCTGCCCATCACGCTGAACCAGATTGGCCTTCGCGACGTCACCCGCGAAAGCCTGCTGCCGATCGCCGGCCGTGCTGCCGCCCCTGGCGAAACCATCCACAACGAGCCGTTCGAGGTTGTTCCGGAGAACGTGGTCGACGCGATCCTCACCGCCGACGCCGTCGGCCGGGACTTCATCAAACAGCGAACCGGCGAGGCAGGCGAGAACCGCGACGTTGCGCCCGGCGACTAAGCCGAAGTCACGGCGGTCGGTGGGCCGCATCGGCGCACCGGCTCGACTGTGGGTCAGCGCCACTGGCCGGACGGGCTCGCCGGCCAGCTGGGCGCCGCTACCCCGGCAAGACCGGCAGCGCCCCGGGTGTCGCCAGGCCCTCCACAATCGACCAGCTCTGCTCGTTTTCAGCGGCCGAAGTCGACAGCTGGGCCACCCCACGCGGGCCGGCCACGTACACCGTCGACGGGTTGGCCGCCACCGTGAACACCGGAGCCTGCAAACCACGGCTGGGCGCATCGGAATTCACCCCGTCCAGGTTCACATACGACACCGGATGAGCCGCATCGGTGCGGCTGACCACCATGTCATCACCGGTGCGCCACGACAGCGACACCACCGAAAAACCCAGCCCATAACCCAGCCGCCGCGGATAGGTCAGGGCGAACTCGCCCGGCTGCCGCTGCTCGACACTGGCCAAGATCACCTGGCCCCCGATGACCATCGCCGCCCGGGTCGCATCCCGTGACAGCTGCAACTCGCTGATCGCACCCGGGAAGCGGCTGGACACCGCCGTAGAATCCACCGGAACGCGCACCGGCTGCCCGGAGGCCGGCTCCTGGATAGCGCGCAGCACGGTGGTTCCGTCGGCCACCACCCACGCCGCGTCATCAAGCGCCCAGCTGGGTCGCGATAGGCTGCGCCCGTCGGCGGCCGGCACCGCCTCACCCCCCAGATCGCCGATCCACAGCGTGGCCGCCATATCCGGGGCGCCGGGATGCTGCGTCACCACCGACGCCACCCGGCGCCCGCTGCGCGACAGCGCGGCGCCGGTCTGATCCGGCATCCGCCCCAACTCTCCCGGCACCGGGGCGGAATGCTGTCCGTCCAGCGCCACCAGCGACCCGTCCACCAAAGCGTGCACCCCGGCGCTTTCGCCGGCGGCCACACCCGGATCAGTGGCCGCGACATCGGAGGTGGTCCACCCGTCGGCGAACCTGTCATCCAGGGGAGCACCATCAGCGTTGATCACATATGGACCCTTGATGTCCGCCCTGGCCAGCGTCCAAATGATCTGCGCGGCAACCAATTGCCTGCTGTGCGGATCGGTGGTGGACAAGTTCTGCAGATCGATCCTCGCGCCGGCGTAACCACGGCCGACGCCGGTCTTGCCGCCGTCGGCCCGGGTAACCGGGCCGCTCAAGCGCAACGGCGGCGCCAGCAGATTCAGCACCGCGCGCGCCAACTCGGGACGCGGACCTGCGATCAGCTTCGACACCAGTTCGGTAGCCAGTTGATTGTGGTCGGCTACCGCGATATAGCGCGGGTCGGGAACCATGGTTTTGCCGGTCGGGTCGACGAAGTACAGCATGTTGCGCTTGTAAGTCGCCTGGAATTGCCGCCAATCCAAAAACACCCCGTTGGGCAGGCGATTGATGCGCCAGCCGCCGGGCGTCTTGACCAATTCGATCGGCCCGGGATCCGGTAGTGCGCCCTCGGCGGTCTCAAAGACCCCCATATCCGATAACGAGCCCAGGATGTCGGCCCGCATGGTGACCGAAATCCGATCCGCACCACGGGTTTCGACGAACACCACGTGATCGATCAGCGTGGCGCTGCCGCCGTCGTCCCAGGCGCTGGACGCCGACTGGGTCAGAAACTGGCGGGCTGCTAGGTGGCGGTTGGCCGGATCGGCTGTGGCTTTGAGGAATTCGCGCAGCAGCTTATCGGGATCCATGCCCGAGGCCGGTTTAGGCAGATTCGACGGGGCTGTTTTCTCCACCGTACCGATGGCCTGCGGTGCCGACATGCTGGGCACCCCGGCGCAGGCAGCGAGTAACACCCCCAGGAGCAGCACGGCCAGCCGCCGCATCACCCACTCCTTTCGGCGTGCTCACGCTGGAGTTGCGGATACCGTTCCGGTGCAATCGGTTTCAACGGTAACGGGCTGGTGGTGACCTTGTGCCCGCGAACCAACGGCAGCGTCAACCGGAAACAGGAGCCCTTGCCGGGCTCGCCCCAGGCTTCGAGCCGGCCCTGATGCAATCGCGCGTCTTCGAGGCTGATCGCCAAACCCAGACCGGTGCCCCCGGAGCGCCGTACCCGCGACGGGTCGGCACGCCAGAATCGGCTGAACACCAGCTTCTCCTCGCCGGGCCGCAGCCCCACCCCGTAGTCGCGCACGGTGACCGCGACGGTGTCCTCGTCGGCGGCCATCCGGATTCGCACCGGCTTGTGCTCGGCATGGTCGATGGCGTTAGAGATCAGGTTGCGCAAGATACGCTCCACCCGGCGCGCGTCGACCTCGGCGATCACCGCGGTTTCGGGCAGATCCACGATCAGCTTGACGCCGGCGTCGGCGGCCAGGTGGCCCACACTGGTCAGCGCGCTCGTCACGGTAGCACGCAGGTCGACCGACTCGACGGACAGCTCGGCCACGCCCGCGTCATGCCGCGAGATTTCTAGCAGGTCGTTGAGCAGCGCCTCGAACCGGTCCAACTCGCTGACCAGCAGTTCAGCGGACCGCCGCAACGCCGGGTCAAGGCTTTCGCTGTGGTCATAGATCAGGTCGGCGGCCATCCGCACGGTCGTCAGCGGGGTGCGCAACTCGTGGCTGACGTCGGAGGTAAAGCGGCGCTGCAGGTTGCCGAACTCCTCCAGCTGGGTGATCTGCCGCGACAAGCTTTCCGCCATGTCATTGAACGACAACGCCAACCGGGCCATGTCGTCCTCGCCGCGCACCGGCATCCGCTCAGACAAATGTCCCTCGGCGAATCGCTCAGCGATCCGGGATGCAGAGCGCACCGGCACCACCACCTGACGCGATACCAGCAGCGCGATACCCGCGAACAGCACCAGCAACACCAGGCCGCCGGTGACCATGGTGCCGCGCACGAGCGCGATCGTGGCCTGCTCGTTGTTCAGCGGATAGATGAGGTACAGCTCCAGGTTGGCCACCCGCGACCGCGTCGGGGTGCCGATGATCAACGCCGGTCCCGAGAAGCCCTCGGTGCGCACCGTTGCGTACTGGTACGCCACCTGCCCGGCCTTGACGAAATCCCGCAGTGTAGCCGGCACCTGATCGATGGGCCCGGCCACGGCGGCGGCCCGCGGGCCGTCACCGGGAACCACCAGCGCCGCGTCGAACGCACCCGCAAGACCGGCGCCCAGGGCCGGATCGGTCTTCGATGTCAACGTGTTGCGCGCGAGTTGGAGGCTGCTGTCCAGGGAGCGCGCCTCTTCGCCGTTGACGATGCCGCTCACCGTGTTACGCGCCCGCTCGATCTGCTCGATTGCGGCCTTGAGCTTGATGTCAAGCACACGGTTGGTGATTTGGCTGGTCAGCACGAAGCCGAGCACCAAAATCACCGCGAGCGAAAGCCCTAGGGTCAGGGTCACCACTCGTAGCTGCAACGAACGACGCCAGGCAACACCCACGGCTCGACTCACCGCAGTTAGAGCACGGGTGAGCGGTGCCGAGCGGCGGTGAATTCGTCGCCTCGAGCCCAGGATCACTGGCGCCGCTCCTCAGCAGGGCCGCGCCCGGCATCGTCGCCGGCGCGGATCACTGGCGCCGCTCCTCAGCAGGGCCGCGCCCGGCATCGTCGCCGGCGCGGATCACTGGCGCCGCTCCTCAGCAGGGCCGCGCCCGGCATCGTCGCCGGCGCGGATCACTGGCGCCGCTCCTCAGCAGGGCCGCGCCCGGCATCGTCGCCGGCGCGGATCACTGGCGCCGCTCCTCGACAGCGCCGCGCCCGGCATCGTCGCCGGCGCGGATCACGGCGGTCCGGCCTTGTAACCCACTCCTCGAACGGTCAGCACTACCTGCGGGTTCTCCGGATCTTTCTCGACCTTGGCCCGCAACCGCTGGACATGCACGTTCACCAAACGGGTGTCCGCGGGATGCCGGTAACCCCACACCTGTTCGAGCAGCACATCACGAGTAAACACCTGGCGGGGTTTGCGTGCCAGCGCCACCAGCAAGTCGAATTCCAGCGGCGTGAGCGAGATCTGCTCGCCATTGCGGGTGACCTGATGGGCCAGCACGTCGATGTCGACATCCCCGATCGACAGCACCTCGGCGGGCTCGTCGTCGTTGCGCCGCAGCCGCGCGCGCACCCGGGCGACCAGCTCTTTGGGCTTGAACGGCTTCATGATGTAATCGTCGGCGCCCGACTCCAGTCCCAGCACCACGTCGACGGTGTCGGTCTTCGCCGTCAGCATCACGATGGGAACACCGGAATCCGCCCGCAGCACCCGGCAGACGTCGATGCCGTTCATGCCCGGCAACATCAGGTCCAGCAGCACCAGGTCGGGGCGCAATTCGCGCACCGCGGTGAGCGCCTGGCTGCCGTCGCCGATGACCGCGGTGTCAAACCCTTCGTTGCGCAGCACAATGGTCAGCATCTCGGCCAGCGAGGCGTCGTCATCGACGACCAGAATTCTTTGCTTCATGGTGTCCATGGTGTCACCAGTTCGCGACAAATCTGAGGTATCACACGCGCGTTTCTTGAGCGGCGCCGGCAAACTTTCACCCGGCGCTTTCCCGCGGCGCCTTCCCGTAGCGCCGCGCCGGCAGTCCCCGCGCTCAGCCGGTGATCAGGGTGGCGGCCAGCTGGCGGGGATCCACGCCGGCGTCGACGACCACCCATCGTCCGCCCCATCCGGCGGCCGCCAGCCCCGCGTACACCGCGCCGGCGCGCCGTTGAAGTTCGTCGTCGCGTTCGTAGCTGTCGCGGGCACGCCCGGCGTCGAGCCGGGCCCGGCGGCGTGCCTGCTTCCGGGCGAGGTCGGGGGAAACACCGAGCAGCACTTGGCAATCGGGCTGCGGCACACGCAGCCGCTGATACTCGATCGCGTATACCCAGGCCGCCGCCTCGCCCGTCGCGTCCTGGTGCAGGCGTGCGGCGCTGTAGGCCGCGTTGGAGGCCACGTAGCGGTCGAGGATCACCACGTCGTGGTCGCCGCACAGCCCGCCGATCTGCTCCTTGGCGCCCACCCGGTCGAGCGCAAACAGCAACGCCATGGCATACACCGACGACGCCAGGTCGCCGTGCTGGCCATGCAGCGCTTCGGCGGCGATATCGGCCACCACTGACTCCCCGTAGCGCGGAAACGCCAGCGTGGCCACCGAGAGCCCGTGGGCTTCGATAGCTGCGGCTAAAGCGTGACAGAGCGTGCGCTTTCCGGCCCCGTCCACCCCCTCGATGGCGACCAGCACGGCGCGAGCCTATCGCCGCGTCGCACGCCTGGCGGGAAATCGGCCGTTAGTAGCGGTAGTGGTCGGGCTTGTAGGGGCCATCGAGGTCGACGCCGATGTAGTCGGCCTGCTCCTTGGTGAGCCTGGTCAGCTTGCCGCCGAGCGCCTCGACGTGCACCCGGGCCACCTTCTCATCGAGGTGCTTGGGCAGCCGGTAGACCTCGTTGTCGTACTTGTCGTTTTTGGTCCACAGCTCGATTTGGGCGATCACCTGGTTGGAGAAGCTGTTGCTCATCACAAACGACGGGTGCCCGGTGGCGTTGCCGAGGTTGAGCAGCCGGCCCTCGGAGAGCACGATGATCGACTTGCCGCTGTCGGGGAAGGTCCACAGGTCGACCTGGGGACGGATGTTCGTCTTGGTGGCGCCGGAGCGCGCCAGGGCGGCCATCTGGATCTCGTTGTCGAAGTGCCCGATGTTGCCCAAGATCGCCTGGTTTTTCATCGCCTTCATGTGCTCCAGCCTGATGACGTCCTTGTTGCCGGTGGCGGTGATGACGATGTCGGCCTCGCCGATCACGTCCTCGACGGTCTTGACGTCATAGCCGTCCATCAGCGCCTGCAGCGCGTTGATCGGGTCGATCTCGGTGATGGTGACCCGGGCGCCCTGGCCCTTCATCGACTCCGCGCAGCCCTTGCCGACGTCGCCGTAGCCGCAGATGAGCACGTTTTTGCCGCCGATGAGCACGTCGGTGCCGCGGTTGATGCCGTCAATCAGCGAATGCCGGCAGCCGTATTTGTTGTCGAACTTGGATTTGGTCACCGAATCGTTGACGTTGATCGCCGGGAAGGGCAGATCCCCGCTGGCCGCGTACTGGTAAAGCCGGTGCACGCCGGTGGTGGTCTCCTCGCTAACGCCCTTGACCGACTCGGCGATCCTGGTCCATTTGGTCTTGTCGGTCTCGAAGCACCGGCGCAGCCGGTTCAAGAGCGCCGTGAGATCGGCTGGGTCGTCTTCGTCGGCGGGGGGCACCACGCCGGCTTTTTCATATTGCCTGCCGCGCAGCACCATCAGGGTGGCGTCCCCGCCGTCGTCGACGATCATGTTGACCGGCTTGTCGGGGTCGGGCCAGGTCAGCGCCTTCTCGCAGGCCCACCAATACTCGTCGAGGGTCTCGCCCTTCCATGCGAACACGCTGACGCCGCGGGGCTCCTCGGGGGTGCCGTGCGGACCCACCACCACCGCCGCGGCGGCATGGTCCTGGGTGGAGAAGATGTTGCACGACGCCCATCTGACTTCGGCGCCCAGCTCGACGAGGGTTTCGATGAGCACCGCGGTTTGCACCGTCATATGCAGCGAGCCGGAGATGCGGGCGCCCTTGAGTGGCTTGGCCTCGGCGTACTCGCGGCGCAGCGACATCAACCCCGGCATCTCGTGTTCGGATAGCTGAATGTCGCGGCGCCCGTAGTCCGCCAGTGACAGGTCGGCGACCTTGAACTCGATGCCATTGCGAATATCGGCGGCGGGTGGCTTTTCCGTGATCGTCATCCTGTGAGCCCCATCTTCGTCGATTCAACTGCTTAGCTCCGCTCCACGTTAGTCGCGGTGTCACGGGGGGGTGCAACCCGGCCAGTTAGACGCAGCGCACCGGTGATCCATCCTGCGGCCCACGGCCGTGCCGATCCGCCGTCGAGCTCGGCCACCGGGTGCGAAGCCTGTCCGGCCCGCGATGCTGCCGCGGGCTGAAATCTTTGCCCGCCAGGGCAATACACCAAGCCACGTAAAGGATTTACGGGGAAGCGACCCGGGATCCGGGGTGTTGCCCGGCATGCGATCCGGCATTGGATCTGGCATCGGGTCCGGCATCGGAATCGGCCCGGTGGCCGGCCAGCACCGAGTGCCGGCGGCCATAGCCAACGTAGATCACGACTCCCGCCGCCATCCAGACGGCAAACCGCAGCCAGGTCAACCCGGTCAGGTTGAGCATCAGCCACAGGCACGCGCCTATCGATGTGATCGGCAGCAACGGCACCCAGGGCGCCCGGAAACCCCGCTGCAGGTCCGGCCGGGTGCGGCGCAACACGATCACCCCCGCCGACACCAACACAAACGCGAACAGCGTTCCGACATTGACCATTTCCTGCAGCCTGCCCATCGGCAACGCCAACGCCGCCGTGGCCACCGACAACCCCACCAGCGCGGTGATCCGCACCGGCGTGCCGCGCGGGCCGGTCTTGGCCAGCTGCCGGGGCAGCAGTCCGTCACGTGACATGGCAAACAGCACCCGGCACTGCCCGAGAATCAGCACCATCACCACCGTTGTCAACCCCGCCAGCGCCCCGACAGAGATGACGCCCGACGCCCAGTGCACCCCGTCAACGGCGAAAGCGGTGGCTAGGTTGGCGTGCCGGCCGTCCGGGGTGGTCCTGAGGTCGGTGTAGGGGACCATGCCGGACAATACGACCGAAACCGCGACGTAAAGCACGGTGACGATTCCCAGCGTGGCCAGGATTCCCCGGGGAAGGTCGCGTTGTGGACACCTGGTTTCTTCGGCCATGGTCGCCACGATGTCGAACCCGATGAACGCGAAGAACACGATCGACGCCCCCGCCAGCACGCCATACCAGCCGTAATGGCTGGTATGCGCACCGGTCAGCAGCGAGAGCACCGACTGATCGACACCTGTTCCGGCCCGGCCGGCCCGCGGCGCCGGGATGAATGGTGAGAAGTTTGCGGGCTTGACGTAAAAGGCGCCGACGATGACGACCAGCACCACCACCGAAACCTTGATCGCGGTGACCACCGCGGAAACGTTCGACGACAACTTGGTGCCCAGCGACAGCAGGCCCGTGACCAGAGCGACGATCAGCAGCGCCCCCCAATCTGCCGTAAATGAGCCGAAAGTGATTGTGGCGTGCATGAATCCGAACACTGTGCCGAGGTAGCTCGACCAGCCTTTGGCCACCACGGCCGCGCCCATCGCCAGCTCGAGCACCAGGTTCCAGCCGATAGTCCAGGCGAAGAACTCACCGAAGGTGGCATAGGAGAAGGTATAGGCGCTGCCCGCGACCGGAACGGTCGAAGCGAATTCGGCGTAGCACAGGGCCGCCAGTCCGCAGGTCACCGCGGCGATCAGGAAGGATACCCAGATGGCGGGCCCGGTGATATCACCTGCGGTCGACGCGGTGACCGTGAAAATTCCGGCCCCGACCACCACGGAGACCCCGAACACCACAAGGTCGCGCCAACCGAGCTCCTTGCGCAACCGGGTGCCCGGCTCGTCGGTATCGGCGATCGACTGCTCGACCGACTTTGTGCGCCAGCGACCGGCCATCCACCGTCCCCTCTATCGCCTGTCGGCACAGTACCGAGTACTCTCCGGGGATGCGCGGGGAAGGCACACGGTCACACGCAGTCGTGATCGGCGCCAGCATCGCGGGCTTGTGCGCCGCGCGGGTGCTCTCCGACTTCTACGACCAGGTGACGGTTTTCGAACGCGACGAGCTGCCGAACACACCCGCCAACCGGGCGGCGGTCCCGCAGGGCCGGCACCTGCATTTGTTGATGGCGCGCGGCGCGGTGGAGTTCGACGCGCTGTTCCCCGGACTGCTCCAGGAGATGGTCGCCGCGGGGGTGCCGATGCTGGAGAACCGGCCGGACTGCATCTACTTCGGCGCAGCCGGCCATGTCCTGGGGACCGGACACACCCTGCGCGACGAGTTCACCGCCTACGTGCCGAGCAGGCCCCATCTGGAGTGGCAGATCCGGCGCCGGGTCGCCGGCATCGCCAACGTCGATATCGTGTGGCGCAGCGTCGCGGAGCCCCAGTTTGACGCGGCACGGCAGCGGGTGAGCGGCGTGGTGCTGGACTCGACACACGGCGAGTTCATCGCCGCCGATCTCGTCGTTGACGCGGCCGGCCGCGGTACCAGGCTGCCGATGTGGTTGGCGCAGTGGGGGTACGGACGGCCGCGCGAGGACACCGTCGAGGTCGGCATCGGTTACGCCAGCCATCAGTTCCATCTGCCGGAGGGCCTGATCGCCGAGCGGGTCGTCGTCAACGGCGCGTCCCGCGAGCAGCCGCTTGGGCTGGGCATGCTGGGCTATGAGGACGGCACTTGGGTGCTGACCACTTTCGGTGTGGCCAAAGTCGAACCGCCGCAGACGTTCGCCGAAATGCGCCTACTGGCCGAAAAGCTGCTGCCCGCCCACTTCACCGCTGCTCTGGAGCAAGCCGAACCCGTGGGCGAGGTGGCCTTCCACCGCTTTCCGACCAGCAAATGGCGCCGCTACGACAAGCTGGACCGCTTCCCGGCCGGGATCGTGCCGTTCGGCGACGCGGTGGCCAGCTTCGACCCCACTTTCGGGCAGGGCATGACGATGACCTCGCTGCAAGCCGGCCATCTGCGTCGAGCGCTGCAGGTTCCGGGCCGCGACCTGGCCCGTGAACTGAATCGGGCCACCGCCAAAACCACCTACCCGGTGTGGCTGATGAACGCCATCGGCGATCTCACATTCCACCACGCAACCGCGCCCGCGCGCTGGTGGTACCGCCCGGTCGGTGATTTGTTCGACCAGTTCCTCGGTGCCGCTGAGAGCGATCCGGTTCTGGCCGAATGGTTTTTGCGTCGGTTCTCGCTTCTGGACAGCCTGTACATGGTGCCGTCGGCGGGGCTGGTCGCCCGGACGATCCGCCACAATATGCGGCTGTGGCTCGGTGAGCGCCGGCAGCTGCTCCGCGAGCGCCGCCAGGCACGGCGCGGCCGCTACCGCGTTGCGGCGCGATCCAGGTCGGGCTCGATATAGATGACCCGGGCGGCGGGTATCGCCGCGCGGATGTTGGCTTCGGCGGCGTCGATAACGGCGGCCACGGTGGCCAGCTGCACTTGGGGAGCCAGCGCGATCTTGGCCCCGACGAGCATCTCGTCGGGGCCCAGGTATTGGGTGCGCAGATGGATGAGGCGATCGACGTGCTCGGTTTGCTCCAGCGCCGCGCGGATAGCCCGGTCTTCGGCCCTGGTGGCGCCCTCACCGATCAGCAGACTGTGCATCTCGACCATGAGAATGACGGCGATCACCCCGAGCAGCCCCCCGATGCCGATCGTGCCGACACCGTCCCACACCGGGTCACCGGTAAGCGCCGCAAGGCCCACCCCGACCAGTGCGAGCGCCAAGCCGATGAGCGCCGCGGTGTCCTCCAGCAACACCACCGGCAGCTCGGGGTTGCGGGAGCCGCGGATAAACCGCCACCACCCGTCATTTCCCTTCAACGGCCGCGACTCGAGGACCACGGTGCGAAAACTGTAACTTTCCAGCGCGATTGCCACCACCAAGATCACGATCCCCACCACGGGTGAGCTCAGCGGGGCGGGGTGGGCGATCTTGCGGTAGCCCTCATAGAGCGCGACGGCCGAGCCGACCGTGAACAGCACCAGGGCGACCACGAAGGACCAGAAGTAGCGATTGCGCCCGTAGCCGAAGGGGTGCAGGCTGTCGGCCTGCTTGCCCGCCGCGCGCTGGCCGAGCAGCAGCAGGCCCTGATCGGCGGTGTCGGCCAACGAGTGCACCGACTCGGCCAGCAGCGCCGAGCTGCCGGTGATCAGGTATCCGGCGAACTTGGCGAGCGCGATGCCGGCGTTTGCCGCCAGCGCTGCCATGATGGCCCGCTTGCTACCGGAGGTCGCCACGCCCGCTCCCCGCGCTCACAGGCCCACGGTTGCCCGGAACACCTGGGCCGGCCGGTCCGCCAGTAGCCGGATCGGCCCGTCGTCGGCCGGCACCCAGGCGGCCATGCCGCGGTGCAGCGCGAGCATCCCGGACTTCCCGCAGACCGTCACGCGGCCCTCGGCGCACAACAGGATCTGCGGGCCGTCGTGCCGCGACGGCGCGTCGACCTCATGGCCGAGGTTGTCACCGTCGAGGGCCAGCAGCGACACCGCGAACTCCTCAACCGGCGTGTCGTAGACCAGCGCGAGCCCGTCTCGGTGTGTCGGCACCCGCAGCTGGGCCTCGGTTGTGGGGGTGAAGTCCAGCACCCGCAGCAGCTCGGGCACATCGACGTGCTTGGGGGTTAGCCCGCCGCGCAACACATTGTCGGAGTTGGCCATCACTTCGAGCGCTACCCCCCGCAAATAGGTGTGCAGGTTGCCGGCCGGCAAGAAGATCGCCTCTCCGGGGGCCAGGCTGATGCGGTTGAGCAACAGCGCCGCCAGCACACCGGCATCACCGGGATAGCGCTCCCCCAGTTCCAGCACCGTCTTGGCTTCCGCGGCGAACCGCGTTGCCCCCGAACTGACATAGTGGATTGCGCCGTCGAGCACGGCGGGCACCAGCACATCGATGTCGGGCTGTGGAGCGGTGATCCACGTGGTGAACAACGCGCGCAGCCCGTCGGCGTCGGACTGACCGCTCAGCAGGTCGATGAACGAGTCGAGGTCTGAGACCGCCAACGCCTGCAGCAGCTCCACGGTGCGCCCCGCCGGCCGGAACCCGGCCAGCACCTCAAACGGTTGCAGCGCGATCGCCAACTCGGGTTTGTGGCTGGTGTCGCGGTAGTTGCGCTCCGGCGAGGTGACCGGAATGCCGAGCTGCTCCTCACGCTGGTAACCCTCCCGCGCCTGCTCCGCGCTGGGATGGGCCTGTAGCGACAGCGGCTCCTCGGCCGCAAGCACCTTGACCAGGAAGGGCAGCGCGTCCCCGAACCGGGCCCGCACCGCGGTGCCGAGCTGTCCGTCGGGATCGGCGGCAAGCGCGTCCAGCAGCGATGTTTCGCCGTGCTTCGTCTCCAGCCACGCCGGATCCCCGGGATGCGCACCGAGCCACAGTTCGGCCTCGGGGTGAGCCGCCGGCACCGCTCGCCCGGTGAATTCGGCGATTGCGGTCCGCGAGCCCCAGGCGTAGGTCCGTATCGCTCCGCGTAGCAGTTCCACTATTTTGTTATCCCCGCACCAGTCGCAAGTAAACCGCGGCCATTTCCAGCCGAAGGGCCAAAATTGCCAGCTGCTGCTCGGCCCGTCGGGCACCCGGCGACGTTGGCGCACTGCCGGGTGTCTCGGACGAATCGGGCACATCCTCGGCCCCGATGAGGTCCACGTTGTCGAGCCCGGCGACCCGCGCGGCCACCACCGTCCGTTCCCCGGGCAACGTCAAAGCCAGCACCCGCAGCCGCTCGGGCAGCGGACCGTCGATCTGCTCGTCGTGAAACAGCGCATCCGCGCCGGTGGGCCCGGACATCGCTGAGGAGCGCAACGCCGCCACGGCATCCACCAGCCCGGCCGCGGCCGCCACCTGATGCGCAACCCGCAGCAAAACCGAGCACCCATGCCGGGCCAGGGCCAGCGTGGCAGCGCTGTCGCCGACCAATGCGACCCGCCGGCCGGACATGCGCTCGGCGAGCGTCTTAGCCGGGTTGGTGAACAGTTCGCGGCCGGCGCTGTTGCGCAGCGCCTCGGCATCCAACTGGTCGGCCAGGCCCGCCAGGTCGGTGCGCAGCTTAGCGTCCACGCTTCCCAGCGCTGCCAGGCCGGCGGCCAGATACCGGCACAGCCCGAATTCGTCGTAAACAGGCAGTCGCGGCGATAGCACCGCGACGCGGCCGGCCGCCGTGTCGCGCAGCGGACCTTCGTAGGGGGCCACCACGACCACCCGGGCGCCACGACGCACCCCGGACGCGGCCGCACCGACCAGCGCGGGGTCGCCCGGGTCGTCGCCGGCGACGATCAGCACGTCAAGCGTCCCGAGCCACGGCGGTGCTTCGGCCGTGACAACGATCGGCTCGTCGGCCAGACCGCCCAATGCCGCGGCCAGCATGGTACCGGCGGTCTCGGCGGTGCCACGGCCGGCCACCCAGGTCACGGTGCGCGGACGGCCCTGGTCGCGCACCGAGTCCAGAGCACCCTCGTCGAGCGCTGCCGCGGTGGCGCGCACCTGCGCGCCCGCGCTCGACGCGGCACGCAACAGCCCGTCACGGTCGGCGGCGATCAAGCCCTGGGTGTCATCAAGGTCGATCACGGCATGAATGGCGTTCACCGGCGCGCCCTTTCGCGCGAGTGTTCGCGCACGGCGCCCGCCGCAACGAGCTGCCCGGCGACTTGCCGCACCACCGCCTCGACCTCCCTGGCGCTGCGCCCCTCGACATTTAACCGCAGCAGCGGCTCGGTGTTGGAGCTGCGCAAGTTGAACCAGCTGCCCTCCCCCACGTCCACGGTCAACCCGTCAAGGTCATCGACCGCGCGGATCCTGGGGGCGAAGGACCGCAGCACCGCGTCGATCGCTGCGGGCGCGTCGGCGACGGTGAAGTTGATCTCGCCGGAGGATTCGTAGCGTTGGTAAGCGGCGGTCAGCTCCGATAACGGCCGCTGCTGCTCACCAAGCGCGGCCAGCACATGCAACGCGGCCAGCATCCCGCAATCGGCACCCCAGAAATCGCGGAAGTAGTAGTGCGCGGAATGCTCGCCACCGAAAATCGCGCCGGTTTCGGCCATCAGGGTCTTAATGTACGAGTGCCCGACACGGGAGCGCACCGGTATGCCACCGCGCTCGCGCACCAGTTCGGGCACCGCGCGCGAGGTGATCAGGTTGTAGATCACGGTCGCACCGGGCTCGCGGTCCAGCTCGCGCGCGGCGACCAGGGCGGTCACCGTGGACGGCGAGACCGGCCGGCCACGTTCGTCGACCACAAAGCACCGGTCGGCATCCCCGTCGAAGGCCAGCCCGACGTCGGCGCCACTTTCTTGCACATAGGCCTGCAGATCCGCCAGGTTCGCGGAGTCGAGCGGGTTGGCCTCATGGTTGGGAAACGTGCCATCAAGTTCGAAGTACAACGGCAGCACGGTAATCGAATCGATCGCGCCGAACACCGCCGGGGCGGTGTGACCGGCCATCCCGTTGCCGGCGTCGACGGCCACCCGGAGCCGACGCAGCCCCGATAAATCCACCAGCGAGCGCAAAAACGCTGCGTAGTCACCCAGCACGTCGCGATCGCTGAGGTGCCCGGGCGGCCCGTCATATCCGGGGACACCGGCGATCAACTCGTCACGGATTGCGGCCAGCCCGGTGTCCTGACCCACCGGCTTGGCGCCCGCCCGGCACATCTTGATGCCGTTGTAGGCCGCCGGGTTGTGGCTGGCGGTGAACATCGCGCCGGGGCAATCCAGCAGCCCCGAGGCGAAATACAGCTCGTCGGTGGAGGACAGGCCGATGCGCACCACGTCAAGGCCCTGAGCGATCACCCCGCCGGCGAAGGCTTCGGCCAGCGACGGCGAGCTGTCTCGCATGTCGTGGCCGATCACCAGCCGCCGCGCACCCTCACCGCGCACCATCCTGGCGAACGCGCCGCCGATGTCCGCGGCCAGCGCCTCGTCGATCTCCTGACCGACCAGCCCACGCACGTCATACGCCTTGATCACGTGGTTGACAGCCGCGACGGGCCGAGACATACCAGGCTCCTACGAGGTGGATTCTTGGCACCCAAGCCTAGTCGTTGCCTACCGGGTTGCCCGTCGCTGCGCCAAAGCCCTGTGAGTTTCCGCCGCCCCGCTGTCAATCGGGGGGATCGGGCAGCACCCGCAGATGGCCTCGCCGGCGTCCGGCGCGGCCGGAGCGCTGCTCGGGCGGGGTGTTCCGGCCGGCACCCGGCAGGCTGGTGCGGGCACTGGCGGGCCGGCCGCCTGAATCGCTGCCGGCGCCCGCTGGATGCGGGGCATTACCGTTGGCCGGCCGGGGGACCGGCAGCCGGTCCCGTCCCTCGCGCACCGCGTTCGCGAGCGCGACCAGGTCGTCCTCATCGGGATTGGTGGGCAGCGGGCCGGGATGGCGGACCAGCTCCCAGCCACGTGGCGCAGTGATCCGGCCGGCGTGGCCCACGCACAAATCCCAGGAATGCGGGTCGCGCGCGGTGGCAAGCGGACCGATCACCGCTGTGGAATCCGAATAGACGAACGTCAGCGTCGCCACCGCGTAATGCGGACACCCGGGCCGGCAACAGCGACGGGGAACGGTCACGACCGAAGGCTATCGTCAACAACTGGCCCGCCAGCGCCGGACACGCGCACTGCCCCGGGGCGCGATGTTCAACCGTTACCATCGATCGATGGGCGATACGCGTGGCTTCCGGCGACGCGGCTGGTCGCCAGGCAGGTCGGCGTCGCGCCGGGGCCGTGATATGCGGGGGCCGCTGCTTCCGCCAACGGTGCCCGGGTGGCGCAGCCGGGCCGAGCGGTTCGACATGGCCGTGCTGGAGGCGTACGAGCCCATCGAGCAGCGCTGGCACGAGCGGCTGTCGGAACTAGACATCGCGGTCGATGAGATCCCTCGGATCGCCCCTAAGGATCCCGAGAGTGTGCAGTGGCCGCCCGAGGTGCTCGCCGACGGGGCGATACCACTGGCCCGGTTGATCCCCGCGGGCGTCGACGTCCGCGGTAACGCCACGCGGGCGCGAATCGTCTTGTTCCGCAAGCCGATCGAGCGGCGCGCCAAGGATACCGTCGAACTGGGTGAATTGCTCCATGAAATCCTGGTGGCCCAGGTAGCCACCTATTTAGATGTCGAGCCGTCGGTTATCGACCCGACGATCGATGAGGACGGGAGCTGATCGCCCCGCTCTTCCGCGCCGCTGAGCGCGCGGACCTTTTGCCCCGCGCCCCGCCCCCCCGGCACCCCGTTGTCGTTGTCGCGCCGGCTAGACGACGCCGCGCTTGAGCCGGCGACGCTCCCGCTCGGAAAGACCGCCCCAGATGCCGAAGCGCTCGTCATGCGCCAGGGCATATTCCAGACACTCGGCGCGTACCTCGCAACCAAGGCAGATCTTTTTGGCCTCGCGGGTGGAGCCGCCCTTTTCGGGAAAGAACGCCTCGGGGTCGGTTTGCGCGCACAATGCCCGGTCTTGCCATTGCTCCCTGGTTACCGGCACCCGCGGAAATAGCTCGGGTGCATCGGCAACCAAACTCAAGTGCGGCCGCGCCATTGGGGTTGTTCTCGCGGTGCCGGCATTGGCGCGCGGGGTGCCTCCCACTACGCCCCGCAGGTGCTCACAGGACATCTCCGACTCCTCACCTGGTTGATCGTGAATGTCGCCCGCTGTTGTGATGTGACTGTTGTGATGTGGCTGGGGTCTGCGACCATCTCAATTTTCGAACGTGTGATCGAATCTCGGCTGCGACAAGGCGATTGATCGACGCCGGGAAATGACACTCATGTGATTACACACGCGTAAGCAGCCGTGGTCAAGAGCCGGAATGCAATTTCATACCATCTCGTGATCAAAATTTGGCGCTTCTGCGGCGGTTTGGCTCACGGCGTGTCGCACCGGGCTGGGGTAGCCCTCTCCTTCGCACCGGCAGCTGAGGCCGGGCCCATGGCCCAGACCCGCGGCCGCACCGACTCCGCGTACTGTCTGCGGTGTGAAGGTCACGGTTCTGGTCGGTGGCGTCGGCGGCGCCCGTTTCCTGCTCGGGGTGCAGCGCCTGCTCGGTCTGGGTCAGTTTGCCTCGCAACACTTTTCGGGTGGTGACCACGAGTTGGCCGCTATCGTCAACGTCGGCGATGACGCCTGGATCCACGGGCTGCGCGTCTGCCCTGATCTGGACACCTGCATGTATACCCTCGGCGGCGGCGTCGACCCGGAACGCGGCTGGGGCCACCGCGACGAAACCTGGCACGCGATGGAGGAACTGGCCCGCTACGGTGTCCAACCCGACTGGTTTCACCTCGGCGATCGCGATCTGGCAACTCATCTGGTGCGCACCCGGATGCTGCGGGCCGGCTACCCACTGTCCCAGGTCACCGCGGCGCTCTGCGACCGCTGGCAGCCGGGGGCACGGTTGCTGCCGGCGAGCGATGATCGATGCGAAACCCATGTGGTCATCACCGACCCTGCCGATGACACGCAGCGGGCAATCCATTTCCAGGAATGGTGGGTGCGCTACCGCGCCCAGGTGCCAACGCACAGCTTCGCCTTCATCGGTGCTAAAAAGGCCAGCGCGGCAACCGAATCAGTGCAAGCCATCGCCGAGGCCGACATCATCTTGCTGGCGCCGTCGAACCCGGTGGTGAGTATCGGCGCCATCCTGGCCGTCCCCGGCATGCGAACGGCGCTGCGCTCGGCCGCCGCCCCGATTGTCGGTTACTCGCCGATCATCGGAGGAAAGCCGTTGCGCGGCATGGCTTACGAGTGCCTTACCGCAATCGGCGTGGAGTCCACCGCGGAGGCGGTAGGCCGGTATTACGGCGCCCGTAGCGACACCGGGATCCTGGACTGCTGGCTGGTGCACGACGGTGAGGACGCCGAGATCGCCGGTGTCGCGGTGCGATCGATTCCCCTGCTGATGACCGACCCGGAAGCGACGGCCAAGATGGTGAGCGCCGGCCTGGAGCTTGCCGGGGTGGCGGCGTGAGCGTCCGGGGCCCGGTGGTGCCGCCAGACCATGGGGCCGGCTCGCCGGTCGAGATCCTTCCGGTGGCCGGGCTTCCCGAATTCCGGCCCGGCGACGACCTCGCCGCGGCCCTCGCAGCGGCCGCGCCCTGGCTGCGCGACGGCGACGTGGTGGTGGTTACCAGCAAGGTGATCTCCAAGTGCGAGGGCCGGCTGGTACCGGCACCCAAAGACGCTGCGAAACGAGACCGGCTGCGGCGCAAGCTGATCAACCAGGAGTCGGTGCGGGTGCTGGCCCGTAAGGGGCGAACCCTGATCACCGAGAGCCGTCGCGGTGTGGTGCAGGCGGCCGCCGGAGTGGACGGCTCCAACGTCGGTGCGGGCGAGCTGGCTCTGCTGCCCGTCGACCCGGATGCTAGTGCCGCGGCGCTGCGCGCCGCCCTGCGTGAGCGGCTCGGCGTCACGGTCGCCGTCGTGATCACCGACACCATGGGCCGCGCCTGGCGCACCGGCCAGATCGACGCCGCCGTCGGCGCCGCCGGTCTGGCCGTGCTGCACAGTTATGCGGGTGCCCTCGACCGGCACGGAAACGAGTTGCGGGTCAGCGAGATCGCCGTCGCCGACGAGATCGCGGCCGCGGCCGATCTGGTCAAGGGCAAGCTGGCCGCCGTGCCGGTGGCTGTGGTGCGCGGGCTTAACGGCCACATCGTGGCCGACAACGGCTCCACGGCGCAGGACCTGCTGCGGCCCGGCGCCGAGGACCTGTTCTGGCTGGGCACCGCCGAAGCCCTCGAATTGGGCCGCCGGCAGGCCCAGCTGCTGCGCAGGTCGATCCGTCAGTTCGACGACCGGCCGGTGCCGGCACACCTCGTCGAGGCCGCCGTTGCCGAGGCCTTGACAGCCCCGGCCCCGCATCACACCCGCCCGGTGCGGTTCGTGTGGCTGCAGACACCCACGGTCCGCACCCGGCTGCTGGACGCGATGCGCGCCAAGTGGCGATCCGACCTGAGCGCTGACGGCCGGCCCGCCGAGGCCGTGGAACGGCGGGTGGCGCGGGGCCAGATCCTCTACGAGGCACCCGAAGTCGTTGTCCCGGTGCTGGTCGCCGACGGCGCGCACCGCTACCCCGATGCCGCTCGCGCCGCCGCCGAGCACACCATGTTCACGGTGGCGGGGGGGGCGGCCGTGCAGGCCCTGCTGGTCGCGCTGGCGGTGCGTGGACTGGGCAGCTGCTGGATCGGGTCGACCATCTTCGCGGCCGAGGTGGTGCGCGCCGAACTCGGCCTGCCGGGCGACTGGGAACCGTTGGGCGCCATCGCGATCGGCTACCCCCACGAGCCGGCGCAACCACGGGACCCAGTCCCGGTCGCCGATCTGCTGGTACGCAAATGACGTACGCAAATGACGCACCAGCCCGCCTGGTTTTCCGCGCGACTCACACGTCGCTGGAGTAGCGGATACCGCCGTCGGGAATAACGACCCCCGGCCATACCCGGGCGCCATACAACAGCTCGCAGCGGGCGCCGATATCGGCGCCGTCGCCGATCACACCGTCACGGATCAGTGCCCGCGGACCGATACGGGCGCCGAAGCCGATGATCGACCGCTCGATCACGCTGCCGGCCCCGACCCGCACACCGTCGAAGATCACCGCACCGTCCAACCGGACACCGGGACCGATCTCGGCGCCCCGCCCGACAGCCGTCCCGCCGATGAGCACCGCTCCCGGGGACACCGCCGCCCCTTCATGCACCAACTTCTCACCGTGCTGACCGCGCAGGGCCGGCGATGGGGCAATGCCGCGCACCAAATCCGCGGAACCCCGCACGAAGTCCTCCGGCGTGCCCATGTCCCGCCAGTAGGTGGCATCCACATAACCGCAGATCTTGACCCCGTCGCCGAGCAGCGCCGGGAACACCTCGCGTTCCACCGAGACCTCGCGGCCCCGGGGGATGCGGGCGATGATCTCGCGGGAAAAGACATAGCAACCCGCATTGATCTGGTCGGTCGGCGGATCCTCCGTCTTCTCGAGAAACGCAGTGACCCGGCCATTCTCGGTGGGCACGCAACCGAAAGCCCGGGGGTCGGAAACCCGTGTCAGGTGCAACGTGACGTCGGCCCGGCTGCTGCGGTGGTACTCGAGCAGCTGGCCCAGATCCAGGCCCGAGAGCACGTCGCCGTTGAACACCATCACGGTGTCGTAGCGCAGCCGCTCAGCGACGTTGGCGATGGCGCCGCCGGTGCCCAGCGGGTGCTCCTCGGTCACGTACTCGATCTGCAGGCCCAGCTTGGACCCGTCACCGAGCTCGGCCTCGAACACCGCGGGCTGATAAGACGTGCCCAGCACCACGCGCTCGATACCGGCTGCGGCGATGCGCGCCAGCAGGTGCGTCAGCAACGGCACCCCGGCTATCGGCAGCATCGGCTTGGGCGCCGACATCGTCAGTGGCCGCAGCCGGGTGCCCTTGCCGCCGACCAGGACCACCGCATCAACCTCGGGGTGGCTCACGGTGTCCGCCGCCTTTCCGCCCGGCCGCGCCGCGACCTGCGCACCATCAACCACGAGCGCGCCATCAAACCTGCCCGCATCGTCCAGCGCAGCGGCGCGCGCCACCAACCGGAATGCCGGTCGGCGAGGAAAATATAGGTGCTGCTGTGATGGGCCACCAGGTTACTGGCCGGATCGCGCCGGGTGACGTGGCCCTTATGGTGCAGCACCTCAGCGGAAGGCACGTAGACATTCAGCCATCCCGCTTTGGCCAGCCGGTCGCCGAGGTCGACATCCTCGAAGTACAAAAAGTAGCGCTCGTCAAAGCCGCCGACCTGATCGAAGGCCGCGCGGCGCACCAGCAGACACGATCCTGACAGCCAGCCGACCGGGCGCTCACAGGGCGCCAGGCACTCCTGGCGGTAAGCCCTCGACCACGGGTTGCCACGCCAGATCGGGCCGATCACCGCGTGCATGCCACCGCGGACCAGGCTGGGCAGCTGCCGTGCCGAGGGATACACCGACCCGTCGGGCTCCCGGATGAGCGGACCCAGGGTGGCCGCCCGGGGCCAGCGGGCGGCGGCGTCCAACAGCGCATCGATACTGCCCGGGCCCCACTGGACGTCCGGGTTGGCCACGATGACCCATTCGTCGCTGACCTCGCCGTCTTGGGCCAGCTGGCGGATCGCGCGGTTCACCGCCGTTCCGTAACCGAGGTTGGCCCCGGTGTGCAACAGCCGCACCTCGGGGTAGCGCTCCAGGGCCGCCTGCGGGGCCCCGTCGGTGGAGCCGTTGTCGGCCAGCAGCACTTGCAGCGGCCGTTCGGTGGCCAGCGACAGCGATGCCAGAAAGCGCTCCAGGTGCGGGCCCGGGGAGTAGGTCACCGTCACCACCGGCAGGATGTCACTCACGCGTAGAGGGTAACGGTCTCGCGGCCAGGGCTGCGGCCAACGCGTCCCGCCACGGCCGAAGCGGCGTCAGGCCCGCCTGCGCCGACAGCCGGGTTGACAACGCCGTGTAGCGCGGCCGGGGCGCCGGCCGCGGCTTATGGTCGCTGCTGACCGCCAGCACCCGCTGCGGGTCGGCCCCGAGCTCTTCGAACACCGCGCGGGCCAGGCCGAAGCGGTTGACCACCCCCTCGTTGGCGATGTGCAGGATGCCCGTCGGCGCGCGCCCGACGGGCCCTTCGACCACCTCCAACAGCGCCGCGACCAGATCCGCGACGTAGGTTGGTGAGCCGCTCTGGTCATCGACCACCTCCACGGTGCCGTCACCGGCGGCCAGCCGGCGCATGGTGGCGACGAAGTCGGTGCCGCTCCCCCCGGTGTAGACCCAGGCGGTGCGCACCACGGTAGCGTCCGGAAGCTCTTCCAGAACCGCCACTTCGCCGGCGAGCTTGGTACGACCGTACACATTCAGCGGCCCGGTCTGGTCGCCGGGCTCATACGGGCGGGGCGGCTGGCCGCCGAAGTCGCCGCTGAACACGTAGTCGGTGGAGATGTGGATCAGCCGCGCGCCGGCGCGCGCGCAGGCGCGGGCTAGATGTCGGGGGCCGGCCGCGTTGACCGTATACGCCCTCGCCGGCTCGCTCTCGGCGGCGTCGACGTCGGTGTAGGCCGCGCAGTTGACCACCACGTCGCCGGTCCGCACGATACGCTCGGCGACGGCCGGGTCGGTGATATCCCACTGCGCCGAGGTCAGCGCCAGCACATCGCCGCCCCGGCCCGCGGCCGACGCCGCCAAAACGCTCCCGACCTGCCCGCCGGCGCCGGTGATCACGATCCTGCGGGAGAGGGTCATGAGTCTTGAGTCTGGCACGCCGAACCCTCGTCCCCCCGATATAGCTGTGGCGGAAGTAGTCTAAAGTGATGGGTGTTCAACGAGCGAGCCGTGTGGTTGCAACGGTGGCAGCTGTCGCCGTCCTGCTCGGCACCGGGGTCGCCTGGAGCAAGATCCACTCCCTCGAAGACGGCATCTATCACATGTTCGCCCCCTCGCTGGGCCGTGGCGGCGACGACGGCGCGATCGACATCTTGCTGGTGGGCATGGACAGCCGCACCGACGCCCACGGCAACCCGCTGTCCGCCGAGGAGCTGGCCACGCTGCGCGCCGGCGACGACGTCGTCACCAACACCGACACCATCATCCTGATCCGCATCCCCAACAACGGGAAATCGGCCACCGCGATCTCGATTCCGCGCGACACCTACGTGGCGGCGCCGGGGCTGGGCAAGACCAAGATCAACGGGGTCTACGGGCAAGTCAGGGAGGAAAAGCGGGCCAGCCTCGTCAAGTCGGGGGTGGCGCCGGTGGAGGCCGAGGCGCGGGGCACGGAGGCCGGCCGGGAGGCCCTGATCGCAACGGTCGCCGACCTGACCGGGGTGACCGTCGACCACTACGCCGAGATCGGCCTGCTGGGCTTCGCGCTGATCACCGACGCCCTCGGCGGTGTCGATGTGTGCCTCAAAGAACCGGTGTACGAGCCATTTTCGGGCGCCGACTTTCCGGCCGGCTGGCAAAAGCTCAACGGCCCGCAGGCGTTGAGCTTTGTCCGCCAGCGCCACCAGCTGCCCCGCGGCGACCTGGATCGGGTGGTGCGCCAGCAAGCGGTGATGGCCGCACTCGCCCACCAGGTCATCTCCGGCAAGACGCTCTCGCATCCCGCCACGCTGAATCGGCTGCAGCAGGCCATTCAGCGCTCGGTGGTGATCTCCTCCGGGTGGGACATCATGGATTTCGTGCAACAGTTGCAGAAGCTGGCCGCCGGCAATATCGCCTTCGCCACCATTCCCGTGCTTGACGAGGCCGGCTGGAGCGACGACGGCATGCTCAGTGTGGTGCGGGTGGACCCCAACCAGGTTCGCGACTGGGTCGCCGGCCTGCTGCGTGCCCAGGATCAGGGCAAGACCGAGGAGGTGGCCTACACACCCAACAAAACCACCGCCGACGTGTTCAACGACACCGACATCAACGGACTGGCGGCTGCGGTGTCAGCGGTCTTGACCGCCAAAGGATTCACCGCGGGCACCGTCGCCAACAACGAAACCGGGCACGTGAGCGGCAGCCAGGTGCGGGCCGCTAAGGCCGATGATCTGGGCGCGCAGGCGGTCTCCAAAGACCTCGGCGGCTTGCCCGTCGTCGCCGATCCGTCGGTGCCGGCCGGCTCCGTCCGGGTGGTGCTCGCCAACGACTACACCGGCCCCGGCTCCGGCCTTGAGGGCACCGCCGCGGCGCGGTCCGCCGGGGCGTCGCGGCAGGATCCCGGCGACAACGGCGCTCCCCCGCCGTCGCCGATTCTGACCGCCGGCTCCGAGCACCCGGAGTGTGTGAGCTGACGACGCTCACCGAAGCGATCCTGGGTCCGATGCTGCGCGCCGACCCGGTGGGGCCGCGCATCACCTACTACGACGATGCTGCCGGCGAGCGCATCGAGCTGTCCGCGGCCACTTTGGCCAACTGGGCCGCCAAGACCGGCAACCTGGTGCGCGACGAACTGGGCGCCGGGCCGGGCTGCCGGGTCGCCGTGCTGCTACCGGCGCACTGGCAGACCGCGGCGGTGCTGTTCGGGATCTGGTGGGTCGGCGCCGAGGCCGTGCCCGGCGGGCCCGCCGATGTCGCGTTCTGCACCGTTGGGCGGGTGGCCGCCGCGGACGCGGCCGTCGACGGCCGCGGCGAGGTAGCGGTGCTCTCGCTGGATCCGTTCGGGCGGCCGGCGCCGGATCTGCCGGTGGGCGTCACCGACTACGCCACGGCGGTGCGGGTGCACGGCGACCGGATCATCCCCGAGCCCCATCCCGGCCCGGCGCTGGCCGGCCGCACGGTCGGCGAGGTCCTGGATGCCTGTGAAAGCTCGGCGGCTGCACGGGGGTTGACGTCTGCCGACCGTGTGCTCTCGACTCTGGCGTGGGACCAGCCCCGCGACTGGGTCGATGGTTTGCTGGCCATCCTGGCGGTCGGCGCGTCATTGGTGCAGGTCGCCAATCCCGATCCCGTGGCGCTGCCGCGCAGGATCGAGACCGAGAAGGTCACCCGGGTCCTGCGGTAGCCCCGCCGGCCCGGCGGGCGCGCCCCCCGGCGGTGCCGGTCACCGCCGCCCGGGAGGCTTGTGCGGGTGTGACGGCACGAACGACGGCCCCCCAAGCGGGCCCTGGCCGGATCCAGGCGAACCCCGGCGCCGGCGTGGCCGTCGATCCCGGTGCGGATCGCGCCGCTTTTCTTGCGGAAGCCGATGGAAGGCGTCAAGCGCATCCAGCTCGCGGCCCAGCAGATCGGCCAGCGCGCCGATCTGCGGAACGGCGCGGCGGCAACCGGTCAGGCCGAACGACATCTGACCGTTGACGCTGGTGCAGGTGATGTTGAGGGTCTGCCCGTCGACGGGCACCGACACCGGATAGAGCGCTTCCAGGCGGGCGCCGTTCCAAAACAGGGGTCCCGCGGGGCCGGGAACGTTGGAAATCATGACGTTCGGTGGGCGTGGCGTCCCGGGCGCGCGGCCGAGCACCATGGCGAGCGCGAGCGGGGCAGCGCCCAGCGCGCTCATCGCCAGCACCTGCAGCTGGCTTCGGCCCGCGAGCGCGGCCTTGCCCTCGCGCATGCTGGCCCGCACCGCCGCCAGCCGCTCGGCCGGATCGGCCAGGTGTGTCCCCAGCGCGCACATCAACGTCCCGATCTTGTTGCCGGGAACGTCACCCCTCGCCCCGACGTTCTCCGCGGCGCGCAGCGACACGGGCACCATCGCGACCAGCGGCACGGCCGGCAGCGCCTCGCGGGCAAGCAGATAGCGCCGCAGCGCCCCTGCGCACATCGCAAGCACGACGTCGTTGAGGGTGGCGTCGGCGTGCTTGGCCACCAGCCGCAGCCGCTCGATCGGGAAGGTGCAACCGGCAAAGGCCCGGGAGGTGCCCATGGCCACGTTCAGTGGGGTGCGGAGCAGTTGGCGGAATACTGAGTGATAGTGAGCGTATGAGCGTTCTAGTGAGTGTGCTGGTGGTGTGAACCTGACGGAGTGGGCGCGTGCTCAGGGTGTGCATCCGCAGACGGCGTACCGCTGGTTTCGGGAGGGCACGTTGCCGGTGCCGGCGGTGCGGGTGAATTCCCGCTCGGTGTTGGTGTCCCCGGACGCGCCTGGTGAGTCGGGAACCGCCGCGTTCGGGTTGTATGCGCGGGTGTCCTCCCATGATCAGAGGTCCGATTTGGACCGGCAGGTCGCTCGGCTGACTGGCTGGGCCGCGCAGGCCGGTGGCCAGGTGGTGCGGGTGGAGGCCGAAGTCGGCTCGGGGATGAACGGGTCGCGGGCCAAGGTGCGACGGTTGTTGGCTGATCCGAAGGTGACCGTGGTGGTGGTGGAGCATCGGGATCGGTTGGGTCGGATGAACACCGAGCTGGTCGAGTCCGCGCTTGCCGCGCACGCCCGGCGGCTGGTGGTGCTCGACGACGATGAGGTGACCGATGATCTGGTGCGCGACATGGTGGATGTGCTCACTTGGTTCTGCGCACGACTCTATGGTCGCCGAAGCGCTCGAAACCGCGCGTTAAAAGCGGTGGGCTGCGCGCAGCGCGACATCGGCCCCAAGGCTGTTGTCGGAGGCCGGGTGGATGATGCCGGTCATGGATGAGCTGCGGCGGGCGTTGCGGTCAAGGTCTGCGCGAAGGCGGCCGTCATGACCATCCTGCGCCAGATCGCTGCACCGTTTGTCGCCGACCCGGCGACGGGTGTGTGCATACGCACCCGGCTGAAAGGACTCACCGCCGCCGACGAAGACGTGCTGCGTCAGGTGGGTGCCCACTTGGGCGGGCTGGCCGGCGCTGATCTGGCGGCGCGGGTGCGCGCCGGTGTGGGCCACGGCAAGGACGCCTGGGCCGAGCGCAAACGCGGCCTGACCGTGGAGTCGACGGCGCGCTGGGCGGGCGCCATCACCAAAGCCACGCACGACCAGTGGGGGCTGGCGCGGCGCGCGCAATACGCGCACGCCCAATCCCTGCGCGACGGGATCGCGATGATCCGCCACCGGCTCGCCCAGGAGTTGGGATCAAAAGGCGTCGACGGTATGCCGGGCGGCTACCGCAGCCGCCAGGAGTGGTTCGCCAAATCACGGCGTCTGGCGGACCTGCAAGCACGGCTCGCGCGGGTGGAGGCTGACCGGGCAGCCGGTCATGTGAGCGTGGTGCGCGGCGGCAAACAGCTGTTGCGCAAACGCCACCACCTGGCCCAGGCCGGGCTCACCGAGGCGCGGTGGCGAGATCAGTGGCAAGCGGCCCGCTGGTTTTTGTCTGCTGATGGCGAGTCGGGTAAACGCTGGGGCAACGAAACCATCCGCGTCACCGGTGAGGGTGAGCTGTCGCTGCGCCTACCGGCTGCGTTGGCGCACTTGGCGAACGGCCCGCACGGCCGCTACGTCTTCTGCGGCAGGGTGGAGTTTGCGCATCGCGGCGCCGAATGGGCCCAGCGGGTGGCCGTCGACCGGGCGGTGGCTTACCGCATCCACTTCTGCCCCGATAAGCAGCGCTGGTATCTTGACGCTGCCTGGCGGCGCACGCCGGCACAGGCGGTCCCGCTGGAGTCGCTGCGCGCCGGGGAACTGGTCGGGGTGGACATGAACGCTGATCACCTCGCCGCTTGGCGCCTCGACCCTCACGGCAACCCGATCGGCTCCCCGCGCACGTTCGGCTATGACCTCTGCGGCGCCGCCGACCGCCGCGACGCCCAAGTCCGCCACGCCCTGACCCGGCTGCTGCATTGGGTCACCGACAACGCGATCACGGCGATCGCGGTCGAGGACCTCGACTTCACCGACAGCAAGACTCGCGAAAAGCACGGCCGCAAACACAGGTTCCGCCACGTCATCTCGGGCATGCCAACCGCCAAACTGCGCGCTCGACTACTCGCCATGGCAACCGGGGCAGGGATCAGCGTGATCGCCGTCGACCCCGCCTACACCAGCAAGTGGGGCGCCCAGCACTGGCACAAACCACTGGCCGCACACCATCCACAGACCACCCGCCACCACGCCGCGAGCGTGGCGATCGGACGGCGCGCCCTCGGACATCGGATCCGGCGACGCGTGGCACCGCCTCAACCACACCAGAGTGATGTGGCTGAGCATCGGACCACGCAGGCCGAATCTGGCGGCCGGGAGCGTGAGACAACCCGCCACCCCGGGCCGGGACCACGGACACGATCCGCTTGTCCGACCGGGGCGAAGAACGCGGGAAGTCAGGCGACCCAACACCGTTCGGGGCTGCCCACTGAGCAAAACTCAGTTTCGCTCAGTGTTTAGGAACGGTATGCGGCGCGGCCAGGCTCAGCGGGCCACCCCGGCCGCGCAGCGCCCGCCAGGCGGTGTCGGCCAGCGCGGGCACCATGCCGGCCAGCTCTTCGGCGGTCCCCACCATCCGGCGGGCGGCGCCCAGCGGACCGGCCCGGCCCCCGGCGGCAACTGATGATGGTGTCGGCTCGGCGAGTTCCCACATCGCGGGCATGCCGCGCCGATGCGGGTCGGCGCTGACGGCTCGCTGCAGCAGGCCCATCGCCGAGACGCCGTCGGCCATGGCGTGGTGGGTCTTGACGTACAGCGCGTAGCGCTGGTCGGGCAGGCCCTCGATCACGTGCAATTGCCACAACGGCCGGGAGCGGTCCAGCATCTCGGAATGAAGTTCTGCAACCAATTCCCACAACCCGGCCATGCCGGCGTTGCGCGGCAACGCGCTTAGCCGCACGTGGTAGGACAGGTCGGCGCTGGCATCGGTATGCCAATACCACTGCCCGAGCGAAGCAAGTGAGCGGCGCGGACGCCGTCGCCACAGCGGCGCCACCCGCTCGCGGGCCAACGCCGCGGCGAACATCTCCCACACGTAGCCGGTGTGACTGCCCTCGGGGCCGCTCAGCAACGCCAGCGCGCCGAGATGCATCGGCCGCTTCGGTGTCTCGGCGGCCAAAAACACCGCGTCGGCGGCCGACATGGGTAGCGGCATCGCACACACCCTTCCGGGCGGAAACCTTTTCAGTAGGCAAAACCGGTTACACGCGTCCGCTTTGACCCGCCACTGCGTGGGTTGCGACGCCGCCGGGGGTGCTGCTGTGCCCCCATGCCGGCGCCGGCGGGATCGCTGAGCTACCGGCTGCCGCAACGCTGCGGCCGCACACCCCGCCACATCCTGGACGGCTGGCCCACCCAGCCTAGCATTGGTCGTCCGCCCCGGTAAAACATATTGGTATAGCGATATATTTATGTTATCGTGGCGATCGGTGGTGTCGAACAACGCAGCACAGAGGAAGGCTAAACGATGGCAATGCACCGACTGTTTGCGAGAACGGCCACCCTGGCACTCAGCGGGGTGATCGGGGCGGCCGGCTATGAGGCGCTGCGCAAGGCCGCGGCCAAAGTTCCGTTACACCGGGCCGCGGTCACCGCGGCGGAATGGGGGTTGCGCGGCACCCGGCGGGCCGAGGAGGCGGCGGAGTCGGCCCGGCTGAAGCTGGCCGACGTGATGGCCGAAGCCCGGGACCGCATCGGCGAAGAGGTGCCGGCCCCGGCCGGAACCGACACCGAGCGGCACGAGCACTGACCCCCTGACATGACGATCTCGAACGATCCTGAGCTGCAGGTTATTTCGGACGCCGCTGGACGGATGCGGGTGCGGGTTGCGTGGGTGCACCGCGATTCTCGTCGTGCCGTGGCCGTGGAGGACACGGTGGCCAAGCAGCCCGGCGTGCGCGCGGCGCACGCCTATCCCCGTACCGGATCCGTGGTGGTGTGGTATTCGCCGAGACGCTGCGATCGCGCCGGGGTGCTCGCGGCACTCCGCGCGGCCGCCGATGTCCCCGTCAGCCTGATCGCGGTGCGCGCGCCGCATTCGGCGGAGATCGGCAGCGCCGACGTGCTGCGCATGGTCGCCGGTGGCGTGGCTTTGGCGCTGCTCGGTGTGCGCCGCTACGTGTTCGCGCGGCCACCGCTGTTGGGCCCGACCGGCCGGCTGGTGGCCACCGGCGTCACGGTGTTCACCGGCTATCCGTTCCTGCGCGGGGCCTTGCGCTCGATGCGCTCCGGCCGGGCGGGCACCGATGCGCTGGTGTCCGCGGCAACGGTGGCCAGCCTGGTGCTGCGCGAGAACGTGGTCGCGCTCACGGTGCTCTGGCTGCTCAATATCGGCGAGTACCTGCAAGACCTGACCCTGCGGCGCACCCGGCGGGCCATTTCGGAGCTGCTGCGCGGCAGCGCGGACACCGCGTGGATTCGCCTGGCCGGCGGCGGCGAAATCCAGGTGCCGATCGATTCGGTGCGGATCGGCGACGAGGTGGTGGTGCACGATCACGTGGCGATCCCGGTCGACGGAGAGGTGGTCGAGGGTGAGGCGGTTGTCGACCAGTCGGCGATCACCGGGGAAACCCTGCCCGTCAGCATCCTGCCCGGCGCGGCGGTTCACGCCGGTTCGGTGGTGGTGCGCGGCCGCCTGGTGGTGCGGGCCCGCGCCGTGGGCAGCCAAACCGCCATCGGCCGCATCATCACCCGCGTCGAAGAGGCCCAGCATGACCGGGCACCGATTCAAACCGTCGGCGAGAACTTCTCCCGGCGCTTCGTGCCCACCTCGTTCATCGTTTCCGTGCTCACCCTGGCGATCACCGGTGAGGTCCGGCGCGCGATGACGATGCTGCTCATCGCCTGCCCGTGCGCGGTGGGGCTGGCCACCCCGACCGCGATCAGCGCGGCGATCGGCAACGGCGCCCGCCGCGGGATCCTCATCAAGGGCGGGTCGCACCTCGAACAAGCCGGCCAGGTGGACGCCATCGTTTTCGACAAAACCGGCACCCTCACTGTCGGGCGGCCCGTGGTAACGAATATTATTGCCATGCATAAGGATTGGGAACCCGAGCAGGTGCTTGCCTACGCGGCCAGCTCGGAGATCCACTCGCGTCACCCGCTGGCCGAGGCGGTGATCCGCTCGACGGAGGAACGCCGCATCAGCATTCCGCCGCATGAGGAATGCGAGGTGCTGGTGGGCCTGGGCATGCGGACCTGGGCCGACGGCCGGACTTTGCTGCTGGGCAGCCCCTCGCTGTTGCGGGCCGAAAACGTCGAGGTGCCCACCCAAGCGGCCGAGTGGGTCCACAAGCTGCGACGCCAAGCGGAGACCCCGCTGTTGCTCGCCGTCGATGGCACGCTGGTCGGCTTGATCAGCCTGCGCGACGAAGTGCGACCTGAGGCCGTCGACGTCTTGAAGAAGTTGCGGGACAACGGCATCCGCCGAATCGTCATGCTCACCGGGGATCACCCTCAAATTGCCGAGGCGGTTGCCGGCGAACTGGGCATCGACGAGTGGCGCGCCGAGGTGCTGCCCGAGGACAAACTCGAAGTGGTACGCGCGTTGCAGGACGAGGGTCACGTCGTCGGAATGGTCGGCGACGGCATCAACGACGCGCCCGCGCTGGCGGCCGCCGACATCGGGATTGCCATGGGACTGGCCGGAACCGACGTCGCCGTCGAGACCGCCGATGTCGCGCTGGCCAACGACGATCTGCAGCGCCTGCTCGACGTGCGCGACCTGGGTGCCCGGGCCGTCGACGTGATCCGGCAGAACTATGCCATGTCCATCGCGGTCAACGCCGCCGGGCTGCTGATCGGCGCGGGTGGGGTCTTGTCACCGGTGGCGGCGGCGATCCTGCACAACGCCTCCTCGGTGGCGGTCGTGGCCAACAGCTCCCGGCTGATCCGTTACCGCCTCGACCACTAGTGGCGACCGCCGGCGCTGGAGGCGGGCTTATGCCGGCGGCCGGCCCGGCGATTCAGCAGCCGCAGCCTTCGCCCCGCCAGGATCGAATGCCCTGCCACACCGCGGCAGCGGCGATGGCCAGACCGATCACCGGGTCGCACCACCGGCCTCCCGGCCACCCGGCGGTGAGGAGAAGACCGACCAGAACCGCGGCAGCCTGGGCGCCGCACAGGTAGTTCTGGGTGGCCTCGCCGGCGGTGGCCAGCGAGCCCAGCCGCATCGCGAGGTTCCGTTTGGCCCGGCCGAGGACCGGCATCAGCAACAATGCGATGCCCGTGAGTGCGATACCGATCCGCGAGGTGTCGGCGTGGTGCCCGCCAAGCAGATCACGGACGGATTCGGCGGCGATGTAGGGTGCCGTCAGCCAAAACGACAGCGCGACACCGAGCTGGGCACGTCGTTCGGCGGTCGCCGACAAGGTGCGCACGCCGCTGAACCGCCAGATCACCATGGCGCTGGCCAGCGCCTCGGGTGCGCTGCCCAGCGCCCAGCCGGTCAGTGCGATAGACCCCACCGCCAGGCCCTGCCACAACCCCACCGCACCCTCGGTGAGCATTGCGGCCAGGCTCACCCAGGCCAGCCGCCGCGCCCACCGGGCCAGCCGGTGCCATGCCGCTTCCCGGCCCGGTGGTGCGGAGACGTCGTCGCAGCAGGCGCCGCCGACGTGGCTGGCGGGGTTCCCGACGGGGTGGGTCACCCCCGTGATGCTAGCGGCACCCCCGGTGGGCTTTCCGACGGCCACGCCGGACATCCGATTGCCTGCCCGCCCACCGATGGCACCGCAAGACTCCGCGTCTCGAAACGCGACACCCCGCTATCATCCGCTGCGGGCACACTGCGCGATGAGCGTTATTGGTGCGCGAGCGGGAAGGGATGGGTCACGGTGGCCGAGAGACTGCAGGGCAAGGTGGCGTTGATCACAGGTGCCGCCCGCGGGCAGGGCGCCGCGGAGGCCCGCTTGTTCGCCGCCGAGGGTGCCCGGCTAGTGATCGGCGATGTGCGCGAAGATGAGCTGTACGCGCTTCGCGACGAGTTGGCCCGCAGCAACCGCGAGGTCTATGCGATGCGCCTCGACGTCACCCTCGAGAGCGACTGGATGACCGCGGTCACGCAGGCCGAGAACCGCTACGGGCGGCTGGACGTCCTGGTTAATAACGCGGGAATCCTGAGCATGGCGGGGGTCGAAGACACCGACCTGGCGGTGTGGAACAAAGTCATCGCGGTCAACCAGACCGGTGTGTGGCTGGGCATGAAGACATGCGTGCCGGCAATGCGCCGGGCGGGGGGCGGCTCGATCATCAATATCTCATCGATTTACGGCCTCATCGGCAGCGGCGCCGCAACCGCATACCAGGGCACCAAGGGGGCCGTTCGCCTGCTGACCAAGACGGCCGCGGTCCAGTATGCCCCGGAGGGCATCCGGGTCAACTCCGTGCACCCCGGTGTCATCGCCACCGCGATGATCGACGAGGAGGTGCCGGCCGACGCGCTGCCACGGTTGATTCAGGCCACCCCGCTGGGCCGGGCCGGGCAACCCGAGGAGGTTGCCTACGGGGCCCTGTTCCTCGCCTCGGACGAGTCCTCCTTTGTCACCGGCTCCGAACTGGTCATCGACGGCGGTTACACCACCCAGTGAGGCGGTAGGGCCCAGTGAGGCGACGCGTTTCAGTAACGTTTCAGTAGAACGCATGGTCGATATCGATGCCGACGCTGTGCAACTTGCGGTACAGGCGGGAGCGCGAGATACCCAGGCGTTGCGCTGCCGCCTTCTTGTTGCCCCCGGTTTCGTGCAGCGCGGCCAGGATCGCATCGACCTCGGCGCGCTCAAAGCGGCTGACGGGACGGCGGGTCGCTGCGCGCAACAGCTCGGCTGGAACTTCGGCCAGCCGGATCGGACCCGGCTGCGGACGAGAGCTCAGGGTCTCGACGAGTTCGGCCAGCTGAGCGACGTTGCCCGGCCAGTACAGCCGCTGGAAGGCCTGCAGTACTTCGCCACTGAACTCGCGGCGCCGCCCGGTGCGCCGCGCCTGGCGCGCCATCAGCGCGGCGGCCAACGGCGGCAGGTCTTCGGGCCGGTCACGCAATGTCGGGACGTCCACCCGCACCGCCTCGAGAAACGTCGTTATCGGATCGCAGTCGCCGAGGCCGGTCGCGGTCGCGATGAACAGCCACCCGCCCGCAGGCAGGTCTTGCGCCAGCGCACGCAATCCGCGCACCAGGGCCGGTGCCAGCAAATCCACGCTGCGGACGACCAGGGTACCGTGCGGGGAGCCGGCGAGCTCCTGGCGCAGCTGCGACAACCACGGCGACGGACCCTTGACGGCCGCCGCGGCCCCGTCGGCCACAACCAGTGCGGCCCCGGGGTGCAGCGCCTCGTGCAGGGCCTTGGCCAAAGTGAACTTGCCCACCCCGGGCTCGCCCGCCAGGACCAGCGACCCGGTGCGGCGCGCAGCGTCGTAGGCAAGCCGGCAGCACCCACGCCAGACGGCACTGCGGCCGACCACACCGGGCAGCTCGTCGACGCCGTCACCGGCCTCCGGTGGCGGGCCCGGCGGCGGCGTCACCTCGCGGATCTCCAGCAAGGCACCGATCGGTGCGCCGGCGTCGCGGATCGCCCTGGCCCGTACCCGCAAACCCGTCTCACCGGGCAACGCGAGGTCGTGTTCGCCACCGGTGTCGTTCGCCATCAACCGGCCCGCCTGTTCCCACAGCACGGCATGTTCGGCTCCGGCGAGCAGGCGTGACGCCCGCGCGTTGGCAATCATGATCCGCTGGTTGATGGCGACCAGCGCCTGCGAGCTGGTGTGGCCGGCCTTGAGGAAATGCTGCAGCAACGCCTGCTCATCCATGCTGCGCTGGTGATACAGCCGCTCGCTGATGTCCCGGCTGGCTTGTTCCACCAAGGGGCGCAGCAAACCGTTGGTATCGCGCACGTGGCACGTCAAATCGATCACGCCCACCAGCCGCCGGGTGAGCGGATCGAGGATGGGCACACCGACGCAGGTCAGCTCGACCAGCCGCTCGGCGAAATGCTCGGGACCGACCACCTGAATCGCTCGCCCGATTTCCACCGCGGTGCCCAGGCCGTTGGTGCCGACGATGTCCTCGGCGTAGACGAAACCCTCGGCCGCGCACACCCGGTCCAGGTGGCGCATCAGGTCGCCCTGACCCACCCGGCGGGCCACGATGCGCCCGAGCGGATCGGAGAGGATGATCGCGGTGTTGGTGTCCGCCAGCAGGGTCGCCAGCCGGTCGACAACGGGAACCGCGGCGCGCAGCAGCGGGCTCTGCGCGTCAAACTCGGGTCGGTATGGCAGCGCAAACCGGGCCGGATCAGCCCCGAGCATCCGGGACCGCCGCCAGGAGGTCAGGATCTCGTCGCGAACGCTCTGGCTGATCGGCTCTCCGTTGATAAACCGGACTTTCGCGTTCTCCACCGCGGTGTGCCTGGTTGATGCCCGTGCACCCGCCACCTGCAGCCTCCGCTTTTCTCACGGTATGTGAGCCACGTTACAGCGAGTCTCGCGCATCGATGCAAAAGGCAACTGTGCCGTTTTGAGACACATTTCCTGTGTGGTTGATGCCACAATGGCGATGACCTCGCTCGGCATTCCAATGCTCCACGCTGTGACCTCGTGAACTCCGCTCCGCGGAGAGGGCACCCACATGCAGGGACTGATGATGGACCGCCAACTGCTGGTCCAGCGGTTGCTGTGGCGCGCCGAGCACGTCTTCGGCGACAAGCAGATCATCGCGCGCACCGGCGAAGGCCTGCACCGCTACACCTATGCCGAGCTCGCGGCTCGCGTTCGCCGGCTCGGTCAGGCGCTGGCCGCGCTGGGGGTGCGTCCCGGCGACCGGGTGGGCACGCTGGCGTGGAACACCCACCGCCACTACGAGGCTTATTTCACGGTGCCCTGCATGGGCGCGGTATTGCACACGGTGAACCTGCGGCTGCCTCCCGAGCAGGTTGCCTACAGCATCAACCACGCCGGAGACCGCGTGCTGCTACTGGAACCCGACCAGATACCCCTGGCCGAGCAGATTGCCCCGCAGCTGCCCGGCGTGCGGGCCTACGTGGTGCTGGCGCCCGGGATACTCGAGACCCGGCTGCGCCCGGTGTACGCCTACGAGGAGCTGCTGGGCGCCCACAACGGCGAGGCCGAGTGGCCCGAGTTCGACGAGAACACCGCCGCGGCGATGTGCTTCACGTCGGGTACCACCGGCGATCCCAAGGCCGTGGTCTACAGCCACCGCAGCCTGGTGCTGCATACCTTGGGGTTGTGCGTGCACGGCTCGATCGGCGTGCGGGAGGGCGCCACCTTCCTGGCGATCACCCCGATGTTCCACGTCCACAGCTGGGGCGTTCCCTATGCGGCCGCGTTGCAGGGAGCCACCCTGGTGCTGCCCGGTCCGCACCCCCAGGCACGGGATTACCTCGAGCTGATCGAGGCTTGCCGCGTCACCCACGCCGTCGGCGCGGTCACGGTCGGGGCGCTGATGCGCGACGCGCTCATGTCGGCCGGGCGATCCTATGACGTCTCGTCGCTGCAGGTGCTGTGGCTGGGCGGGCAGGCGCCGCCCAGCGGCTTGATGCGGTGGTGGCGCGACACGCACGGGGTGGCCATTGCCCAGGGCTGGGGCATGACCGAGGCCTCCCCGCTGGTCACCTTCACCGAGCTGAAGGAAAAGCACCGGAACCTTCCGGAGGATGAGCGGGACGCGGTCCGCGCAACTCAAGGGCTCCCGTTGCCGCTGTGCGAGATCAAGGTCGTTGACGAGGCCGGCCGGGAAGTGCCGTGGGACGGCGCCAGCGTGGGCGAATTTCTGCTGCGTTCACCCTGGGTCGCTCGCGAGTATTTCAACGACCCCCGCAGCTCGGAGAGCTTTCGCGACGGCTGGTTTTACACCGGCGACGTCGGCTCGATCGACCCGGACGGTTACGTGCGCCTGACCGACAGGGCCAAGGACCTGATCAAAAGCGGCGGTGAGTGGATCTCGTCGGTCGAGGTGGAAAACGCGTTGATGGCCCACCCCGGTGTGGTCGAGGCGGCGGTAGTGGCGGTACCGGACTCCACATGGCTGGAGCGTCCCGTGGCCTGTGTTGTCGCCAGGGCCCCACTGACCGAATCGGAGCTCAGGGCGTCTCTGGCCGACCGCCTGCCGCCCTGGTGGATACCCGACGAGGTGCTGATATTGCCGGAGATTCCCAAGACCGGGGTGGGCAAATTTGACAAGAAGGCGCTGCGCGCACGGTTCGCCGATCCCGCCTGGCGCACGCCGCTGCGCGCCCCCCGCGGGGAGGTGTCGGCCCGGTGATCCTGGTTGACTATCGCTGCCCGACCTGTTGCGGGCGAGTGGAGCGGTTCGTTTCGACACCGCCGCCGGCGGTGATGCCCTGCCCGGCCTGTGGGGCCGCGGCAAGGCGGCGCTACCGCCCGGTGAGCCTGGGCGGTGTCGCCCGTCCGCCGGCGGCGGACGGGCCCGCTGACTGGGCGCCGTCGTGCCGTGACTACCCCGATGTGCCCGGGTTGTGCCACTTGGCTCCCCCGGCGGCGCGTGCCTGGGTGGCTCGCGCCCGGCGCGACCACCGGCTACTGGAGCGCGAACTGCAGCGACAGGAGCACGCGCTGCGCGAGCGCGATGATGCTCCGGCCGGTGAGCCGGTGCGCCATGATCACGGGCACAGCCACCCGCCTCGCCCCGCCCACCCACACGTCCACCCCGGCGCGTGACCCGCGCACCCGCACGGGCGGAATCCCCGAAGTGTCCCAATGGTCCCGTGTCCCGTTTCGGGACCTGCGGCGCCCGGGTATCGCGCGCAAGCTGTCGGTAACACACCCTCCGGTGTGGCGCGCCCACCGTCCACCTGAGACCCACAGCCCAGATCAACGACCCAAAACACCCACCAAGGAGCACCATGATCGAGATCGGGATCTTCCACAACGGAGCATCGGACCTGCCCGGGGTCGCGGTGGACGTGGACGGGGTGCCGGTCACCGTCAACGACGGCACGCTCGCCGAAACGCATGCGGCCGCCCAGCGGACCATCGTCAACCAGGTGCGGCAAGGCATCCTGGCCGATCAGCTCGGCTATGACTACTGGTTTCAAACCGAGCACCACTTCCAGCCCGAAGGCGCGGAGCTCTCGCCGAATCCGCTGCTCAGCGAGGCCGCGATCGCGTCTCGAACCAAGCGGATCAGGCTCGCGCAAGCGGCGAACATCATCACCTGGTGGCACCCGCTGCGGATCGCCGAGCAGGCCGCGATGCTCGATGTGATCAGCGGGGGGCGCCTGGAGTTCGGCATCGGCCGCGGCTATCAACCGCGGGAAAACGAAACCTTCGGCTGGACCTACGGGTCGACCATCCAGGACCAGGAACGCAACCGCGCCTACTATGAGGAGGCCTACGAGACCATCATCAAGGCCTGGACCCAGGACTCGTTCAGCCATCACGGCGAGTTCCTGTCGCTGCCGCCGTCATACACCAAGTGGAATCACAAGCAGACGATCGCCTATTTCAGCCGCCCGGGTATGGGACGGTCGTTGGAGCAGGTGCTCAAGCTGGGGCCACCGGACATGTACTCCGGCGGCAATCCGGTCCAGGCGACCACCACCAAGCTGTTGGAATTTCCGGTTTACCCGCAGCCGCTGCAGAAGCCCTACCCCCAGATCTGGGAGCCGCTGACCAGCTCCCGGTCCATCAGGTGGGCGGCCGAGCACGGCATCAACGGGTATTTCATCGTCGAGCCCAACTCGCGGCTGCGCAAGAACATCGAGGTGTACTACGACGCGGCGGAGAAAGCCGGCTGGCCGGACCGTCAAAACCGCGGGCAGTTCAAATACGGCTGGGATGCCGACAACCGCCGTGGCGTGGTGACCTGCCGCTACATCCACGTGGTCGACAAGGGGCTGGGCGACCTGGACCGCGCCGCGCGCGGAATGGAGCTGCAGTGGGACTACTACGGGCCCTTCGGGTTCGCCGCGGTGCTCGCCGAGGCCGACGAGCCCATGTACGACCTGAACATGAAGGTGACCGCCGATCTGCTGCGCCAAAAGGAGGTCGCCATCCACGGCTCCAAGGACTACGTGATCGACACCATCATGAAAGTCAAGGAGCAGTGCGGCTACGAGGACTTCATGTTCAACGCCTGGTTTGAGCTCGGAGGCTTCGCCGGCGAGGAGATCGAGGCGCAAATGCAGTACTTCGCCGAGGAGATCATGCCGGTGCTGCGCAAGGAGTGCGGCGGCAGTCCGCAGCGTCAAGACAGCTCGGTGAGCCTGGACGTCGCCGCGCCGGCGATGACCCGGAGCTGACGGCGTTGCTCCGCGGATGACCGCGTTCGGCACGGCGAAGCGCCTGTGGGCGCTGGATTCGCCGACGTTCACTCTCGACAAGTCGATTCTCATGGTCGGCGCCTCCGGCGAGTGCACCATTCCGATGCCCGCCTACCTCATCGAGCACCCCAAGGGGCTGGTGCTGTTCGACACCGGCCTGGTCCCGGCGGCCGCGACCGACCCCGAAGGGGTCTACGGGGAGCTCGCCGGTCTGCTCGGGCTGCGCTTCCGTCCCGAGCAGGCGATCGACCGCCAGCTTGCCGCGCTGGGTTACGCGACGTCCGACGTTAGATATGTGGTCGTCTCCCACACCCACTTCGATCACAGCGGTGGCCTGTACCTGTTCCCGCAGGCCGAGTTTTTCGTCGGGCAGGGAGATATCCGCTATGCGTACTGGCCCGACCCCGCGGGCGCCGTGTTTTTCCGGCGAGCGGACATCGACGCCGCGCGCATGTTCCGGTGGCGGGAGATCCCGGGGGTAGACCACGACGTGTTCGGTGACGGCAGCGTCGTCATCCTGTTCACTCCCGGGCACACCCCCGGCGAGCTGAGCCTGCTGGTGCGCCTGCCCGGTCGCAACTTCATCCTCACTGGCGACACGGTGCACCTGCGCGAGGCCCTCGAAAGGGTAGTGCCGATGCCCTATGACGCGAACACCGAGCAGTCGCTGCGCTCGATCCGACGGCTGCAATTGTTGCGCGACAGCGCCGACGCCACGGTATGGATCACACACGATCCACAGGACTGGGCGGAATTCGGCCACGCCCCCCACTGCTTCGAGTGACGGACCATGTCTTGGATGCTGGGGTGAGCCGTGAGTTGCTCGGTCGATGAGGCCGTCGCCGCGATTCGCCGCGGCCGGCCGGTGATCGTGGTCGACGCCGAGGACCGCGAGAACGAAGGCGATGTGGTCGTGGCAGCGGACACCATCACCATCGAGCTGATGACGCTGCTGATCCGGCACACCAGTGGAATCGTCTGCGTGCCGATGGAGCCGGCCAGACTTGACGCACTCGGATTGCCGCAGATGGTCGATGACAACACCGAAGCGCATCGCACCGCGTTCACCGTGTCGGTCGACGAGAGGTGGACGACGACCACCGGTATCTCGGCCCGCGATCGGGTAGCCACCGTTCGCGCGCTGAAACACGAGCGGACCCGCCCCGCCGATCTGGCCCGGCCGGGCCACGTCTTTCCGCTGCGCGCACGAGCGGGGGGCGTGCTCAAGCGCGCCGGGCACACCGAAGCCGCGGTCGACCTGACCCGCCTGGCCGGACGGACACCCGCCGCGGTGATTGCGGAGATCATGAACGACGATGGGACCGTGGCGCGGCTGCCGGACCTGCAGCGGTTTGCCGAGCACCACGGCATGCCGCTCATCACGATCAGCGATATCGTCCGCTACCGGATGGACCACGAGCGGCTGGTGGTGCGCACCGCGCGCGTTCCGGTCCGGTGCGCGGCGGGCGCTTTCACCGTGCACGCTTACCGGTGCACCCTCGACGGTCAGGAACACCTCGCGCTGGTCCACGGTGACATCGCCGCGCGGGACGACGTGCTCGTTCGGGTGCATTCCGAATGCCTCACCGGCGACCTTTTCGGCTCCCAGCGGTGTGACTGCGGCCCGCAATTGCACGCGTCCCTTGCCCGCATCGTGAGTGAGGGTGCCGGCGTGGTGGTATATCTGCGCGGCCACGAAGGCCGTGGAATCGGGCTGACCCACAAGCTGCGCGCCTACTCACTGCAAGACGGCGGTCTAGACACGGTGGAGGCCAACCAGGCTTTGGGCGTTCCGGTCGATGACCGCGACTACGGCATCGGGGCACAAATTCTGCGTGATCTCGGGGTGCGCCGGATGCGGTTGCTGACCAATAACCCCGCGAAGTACACCGGCCTGGCGGGTTACGGCCTCGACGTCGTCGACAGGGTTGCGCTGCAGTGCGGCATCACCGCGGACAACCTTCGCTACCTGCGCAGCAAGCGGGATAAGCTCGGTCATCTCCTCGATTTGCCCGACGAGCTGCCCGACGACGTTCAAGTGGTGCCACGATGAGCATCGGCCACGACACCGGGGCCACCCAAGCGCTGTTCCGCGAGGCGATGAGCCGCTTTCCCAGCGGGGTGACGCTGGTCACCACCGTGGACGCCGACGGCCGCCCCCGGGGCTTCACCGCCACCGCGTTCACCGCGGTGTCCATGGCTCCGCCGCTGGTGCTGACGTGCCTGGACCGCACCGCGGACTGCCATCCGGCCTTCCTGGCAACCCGGGCGTTCGCGGTCAACATCCTCGGCGTTCAGCACCGCGCCTTGGCGTGCAGATTCGCCTCCAAGGGCGTCGACAAGTTTGCCGGCGCGTCGTTCACCGACACCGCCCTCGGCTCGCCGGGACTCGTCGACGCGGTGGCCACCGTCGATTGCGAGACCGCACAACTGATTGAAGCCGGCGACCACACCATCCTGCTCGGCCTGGTGCGGCACGTTCGCCTGGGCGAGGCCCCGCCGGTCGTCTATGCGCACCGCGGTTTTCGCGAGATGACCGAACGGCATGATCCGCTGGGGCCGCTATGACCGAGCCCAGGCGCGCCGGTCGGCGAGTCGCCGTCCGGTGGGCTCGGGGATGACACGGCGGTCGCCGGCCTCGGCTGCGGCGGCCGGTCCCGGCTAGTCCACCGCTAGCCTGCCGCTAGTCCAGGAAAAAGCCCTGGTGCTGCTCCCGCAGCAGATTCTTTTGCACCTTGCCCGTCGCGGTGCGGGGCATCTTGTCGGTGAAGATCACCGCCTTGGGGACTTTGAAGCCCGCCAGCCGCCTGCGTGCGGCGGCCAGTACGTCTTCCTCGGTGAGCTGGGCTCCCGGCTTGGGGGTGACAATGGCCACGATGGCCTCGGTCCAGCGCTCGTGCGGCAACCCCACCACGACCACCTCCTGGATCCGGGGCTCGGCCTCGTATAGCGCCTTCTCGACTTCGATGGAGGCCACGTTCTCACCGCCGGTTTTGATCACATCCTTCTTGCGGTCGGTGAACCACAGCAGCCCGTCGGCGTCGAAGCGCCCGATGTCACCGGAATGCAACCACCCGTGCGCGAATGCCTCGGCGGTGGCCTGCGGGTTGCGCAGGTAGCCCTCCATCGCGTGCGGGCCACGGTAGACGATCTCGCCGGCCTCGCCACCGGGGAGCAGGCGACCGGCATCGTCCATGATCCCCACCTGGACGTTGGGAACCGGCAGGCCGACGGAGCCCGCGTGCGAGAGCTGATACTCCGGCGGGAAGACGGTTGTCAGCGGGTTCATCTCGGTCTGGCCGAACCCAAGCGCGAACCGACAGCCGAAAACCTCCATGGCCTTGCGCAGGTCGGTGTCGGGCATCGGCGCCATCGCATACAGGGCCAGGCGCAGGCTTGACAGGTCGCGCGTGGCAATATCGGGGTGCTCCATCATCGCCCGGTACATCATCGGCAACCCGAAGATCTGCGTCACACGCTCAGCCTCGATGGTCGCCAACAGCGCGGCCGGGTCGAACGCCCGCATTAGCACCGCGGTGCCGCCGACGTAGATCAGACCGGTGGTGAACCCGTTGAGTTGAGCGGTGTGAAACAGCGGCATCATCACCACCGCGCGGTCCTGCGCGCCGATCCCCAACACCAGGGGAGCCGTGAGCGACTCGATGTAGACCGCGAGGTGACTGCTCACCACCCCCTTGGGGGCCGACGTCGTGCCACTGGTGTACAGATAGGTGATGGCGTCGCGGTCGGCGACGAAGCATTCCGGCTCGGCGTCACCGGTGTCGCCGATGAACTCGTGCAACGGCCGCCACGACCGTGTGCCGACGGATTCCCAGCGGGCACCGGTGCCGGGCGCGACGATCACGTCGGTCACCGTGTGATCCTCGGTGTGATGCTCGAGGCGGTCTAGCGCCGCCCCGACCAGGTCGGCCAATTGGCTCTCCACAACCACCCCCTTAGCGCGGGAGTGCCCGAGCACGTAAGCCGTCTCAGAGGCGCCCCAAGCCAGGTTGACCGGCACACACACCACCCCAGCTTTGGCGCACGCGTAATAGGTGAGCAGGAACTCGATGCTGTTGCCGCACACCAGAGCGAGCACGTCGCCCCGCTGGTAGCCCGCCGATAATAGCGCGTTGGCCAGCCGATTCACGGCGGCGTTCAGCTGCCCATAGGTAAGCCGGCGCGGCCCGTCGATCACGGCCTCTTTCCCAGGGAGCCGCCAAGCGGTGCGGGTCAGCATGTCGCCGACGTTCACGCGCGTCACGAGATTCTTCTGCAGGTCCAAGTCGGTCACCGACGCTCCCTCTCCGGTTGAATACGCAGGCACCCTCGACCGTTCCTAAACACTGAGCGAAACTGAGTTTTGCTCAGTGGGCAGCCCCGAACGGTGTTGGGTCGCCTGACTTCCCGCGTTCTTCGCCCCGGTCGGACAAGCGGATCGTGTCCGTGGTCCCGGCCCGGGGTGGCGGGTTGTCTCACGCTCCCGGCCGCCAGATTCGGCCTGCGTGGTCCGATGCTCAGCCACATCACTCTGGTGTGGTTGAGGCGGTGCCACGCGTCGCCGGATCCGATGTCCGAGGGCGCGCCGTCCGATCGCCACGCTCGCGGCGTGGTGGCGGGTGGTCTGTGGATGGTGTGCGGCCAGTGGTTTGTGCCAGTGCTGGGCGCCCCACTTGCTGGTGTAGGCGGGGTCGACGGCGATCACGCTGATCCCTGCCCCGGTTGCCATGGCGAGTAGTCGAGCGCGCAGTTTGGCGGTTGGCATGCCCGAGATGACGTGGCGGAACCTGTGTTTGCGGCCGTGCTTTTCGCGAGTCTTGCTGTCGGTGAAGTCGAGGTCCTCGACCGCGATCGCCGTGATCGCGTTGTCGGTGACCCAATGCAGCAGCCGGGTCAGGGCGTGGCGGACTTGGGCGTCGCGGCGGTCGGCGGCGCCGCAGAGGTCATAGCCGAACGTGCGCGGGGAGCCGATCGGGTTGCCGTGCGGGTCGAGGCGCCAAGCGGCGAGGTGATCAGCGTTCATGTCCACCCCGACCAGTTCCCCGGCGCGCAGCGACTCCAGCGGGACCGCCTGTGCCGGCGTGCGCCGCCAGGCAGCGTCAAGATACCAGCGCTGCTTATCGGGGCAGAAGTGGATGCGGTAAGCCACCGCCCGGTCGACGGCCACCCGCTGGGCCCATTCGGCGCCGCGATGCGCAAACTCCACCCTGCCGCAGAAGACGTAGCGGCCGTGCGGGGCGTTCGCCAAGTGCGCCAACGCAGCCGGTAGGCGCAGCGACAGCTCACCCTCACCGGTGACGCGGATGGTTTCGTTGCCCCAGCGTTTACCCGACTCGCCATCAGCAGACAAAAACCAGCGGGCCGCTTCCCACTGATCTCGCCACCGCGCCTCGGTGAGCCCGGCCTGGGCCAGGTGGTGGCGTTTGCGCAACAGCTGTTTGCCGCCGCGCACCACGCTCACATGACCGGCTGCCCGGTCAGCCTCCACCCGCGCGAGCCGTGCTTGCAGGTCCGCCAGACGCCGTGATTTGGCGAACCACTCCTGGCGGCTGCGGTAGCCGCCCGGCATACCGTCGATGCCTTTTGATCCCAACTCCTGGGCGAGCCGGTGGCGGATCATCGCGATCCCGTCGCGCAGGGATTGGGCGTGCGCGTATTGCGCGCGCCGCGCCAGCCCCCACTGGTCGTGCGTGGCTTTGGTGATGGCGCCCGCCCAGCGCGCCGTCGACTCCACGGTCAGGCCGCGTTTGCGCTCGGCCCAGGCGTCCTTGCCGTGGCCCACACCGGCGCGCACCCGCGCCGCCAGATCAGCGCCGGCCAGCCCGCCCAAGTGGGCACCCACCTGACGCAGCACGTCTTCGTCGGCGGCGGTGAGTCCTTTCAGCCGGGTGCGGATGCACACACCCGTCGCCGGGTCGGCGACAAACGGTGCAGCGATCTGGCGCAGGATGGTCATGACGGCCGCCTTCGCGCAGACCTTGACCGCAACGCCCGCCGCAGCTCATCCATGACCGGCATCATCCACCCGGCCTCCGACAACAGCCTTGGGGCCGATGTCGCGCTGCGCGCAGCCCACCGCTTTTAACGCGCGGCTTCGAGCGCTTCGGCGACCATAGAGTCGAGCGCAGAACCAAGTGAGCACATCCACCATGTCGCGCACCAGATCATCGGTCACCTCACCGTCGTCGAGCACCACCAGCCGCCGGGCGTGCGCGGCAAGCGCGGACTCGACCAGCTCGGTGTTCATCCGACCCAACCGATCCCGATGCTCCACCACCACCACGGTCACCTTCGGATCAGCCAACAACCGTCGCACCTTGGCCCGCGACCCGTTCATCCCCGAGCCGACTTCGGCCTCCACCCGCACCACCTGGCCACCGGCCTGCGCGGCCCAGCCAGTCAGCCGAGCGACCTGCCGGTCCAAATCGGACCTCTGATCATGGGAGGACACCCGCGCATACAACCCGAACGCGGCGGTTCCCGACTCACCAGGCGCGTCCGGGGACACCAACACCGAGCGGGAATTCACCCGCACCGCCGGCACCGGCAACGTGCCCTCCCGAAACCAGCGGTACGCCGTCTGCGGATGCACACCCTGAGCACGCGCCCACTCCGTCAGGTTCACACCACCAGCACACTCACTAGAACGCTCATACGCTCACTATCACTCAGTATTCCGCCAACTGCTCCGCACCCTTCCCGGACCGCGGCCCGGCGGATGTCGGGGCGCGATGCCATGTCTTACGCGCGCCTCGCAGCCCCACCGATCACGACCAAGGCGACAAAGGGGTGACACTGCACATGTCCAGGGTAGGCGCTGTCGTGAACGCTGCCTGGGCGTCAACCCGCAGCCACGGGCATGCGCCGGCGAGCCACGGCCGAACATCCACGGATCAGTCAGTTGGACCAGCAATCGGCGCGAAATCGCCGCGCGTGAACCCACCAGATGGCCCCGTTACACTGGCTGCGATGGTGCGCAGCGAAAACGACACCTGGGATTTGGCGACCAGCGTGGGGGCCACTGCCACGATGGTGGCGGCGGGCAGGGCCCGCGCCACCAGAGCCGATCACCCGCTCATCCAGGACCGGTTCGCCGAGCCACTGGTCCGAGCGGTCGGCATCGACTTTTTCACCCGGTGGGCCACCGGCGAGCTCGAGTCGGTCGACGTCGACATTCCCGGCCTGCCGTGGGGAATGCAGCGGATGACCGACGTGCTGGCCGCCCGCACCCGCTTCATCGACATGTTCCTGTCCGATGCCCTCGCGGCCGGTATTCGTCAGGCCGTGATCGTGGCCTCCGGCCTCGATACGCGCGGCTATCGACTTTCCTGGCCGGCCGGCGCGACACTGTTCGAGATCGACCAACCACGGGTGATCGAGTTCAAGACCGCCGCGCTTGCCGAGCTCGGCGCCGCGCCGACCGTCGATTTGCGAACGGTGCCGATCGATCTGCGGCACGATTGGCCCACAGCGCTGCGGGAGGCCGGGTTCGACACGGCGCGGCCCGCCGCGTGGATCGTCGAAGGCCTGCTCGCGTTCCTGCCTCCCGAAGCCCAGGACCGCCTGCTAGACAACATCACCGAGTTCAGCACCGCCGGAAGCCGGCTGGTGGCCGAAGTCTTCGGGAGCTCCCCGAATAACCAGCAGATCATGCGTGCGGCCACCCAGAAGTGGTATGAGCATGGTCTGGACGTGAAACTCGACGACTTGTGGTTTTCCGGTGAGCGCAACGATGTGGTGAGCTACCTGCAAGGCCACCACTGGAGCACGGTGCGCATATCGCAAGCCCAACTGTTGGCCGACAACGGATTGCCGGTGCCGCAAACCAAAGACGGCGAGGCGTACTCCACCGACAACTACTACTGCACCGCGCTGCGCACCGAGGACGGCGCGCTCTAGGGAAGGGGCCGCAGATGCCCGACGGCGATGGCCCCAAGCCTCTGGCGGGGTTTCGGGTACTGGATTTCACCCAGAACGTGGCCGGGCCGCTGGCCGGGCAGGTGCTGGCCGACCTGGGCGCCGAGGTCATCAAGATCGAAGCACCGGGCGGCGAGGCCGCCCGGCACCTCACCGCGGTCCTCCCCGGACGCCCACCGCTGCCCGCGTACTTTCTTCCTAACAATCGCGGCAAGAAGTCGGTGATGGTCGACCTCGGCGCCCAAGACGCCAAGCAGCAGATCCTGCGGCTCGCCGACACCGCGGACGTGATCCTCGAGGCGTTCCGCCCGGGGGTGATGGAAAAGCTTGGCTTGGGCCCCGCTGACGTGCAGTCGCGCAACCCCAAGCTCATCTATGCGCGGCTCTCGGCCTACGGTGGTAACGGCCCGCACGGCAGCCGCCCCGGCATCGACTTGACGGTCGCGGCCGAAGCCGGCATGACCTCCGGGATGCGCACCCCCGACGGCAGGCCGCAACTCATCCCGTTTCAGCTGGTTGACAACGCCAGCGGTCACGTGTTGGCCCAGGCGGTGCTGGCCGCCCTGCTTAACCGCGAACGCCACGGGGTGGCCGACATCATCACCGTCGCAATGTATGACGTAGCGGTGGGACTGCAAGCCAGCCAGTTGACAGTGCACCTCAACCCGCCCGGCGAGCCTGCGGTGCCGCGCACCACGGGCCGCAAGTCAGTGGGGTTCGCAGCGCAACCCTCAGGTGCGTTCCGCGCCGCAGACGGCTACGTCGTCATCAGTGCGTATGTGCCCAAACATTGGGCGCTGCTGTGCCGGGCGATCGGCCGCCCCGACCTTCTCGGCGACGAGCGGTTCGCCGACCAGCGGTCACGCGCGGTCCACTACGCCGAGCTGACCGATGAATTGGAGGCGACGCTGCTCACCAGGACCGCTTCCGAATGGGTCGACGCGCTGTGCCGTAACGGGGTAATGGCGTGCCTGCCGTACACCTGGAAACAAGTCGTCGCTACCCCGCTGTTTGCGGAGAACGAGCTGGCCCTGAAAGTTGGTAGCGGCCGGGACGCGGTCACGGTGATCCGCACGCCGGCGCGCTACTCCACCTTCACCGCGACGGTGACCGACCCGCCTCCCGCCGCCGGCCAGCACAACGGCGAGTTCCTCGCCACCCCACAGGCCACTTCAGCGCAATAACGCCCGCGACATCACCACGCGCTGAATCTGATTGGTTCCCTCGTAGATCTGGGTGATCTTGGCGTCACGCATCATCCGCTCGACCGGGAAGTCGCGGGTATAGCCATAGCCACCGAACAGCTGCACGGCATCGGTGGTGACTTCCATCGCGACGTCGGAGGCAAAGCATTTTGAGGCCGCCGAGATGAAGCCCAGCCCGGTCTCGCCGCGTTCGGCGCGAGCGGCGGCCGTGTACACCATGAGCCGGGCGGCCTCCAGCTTCATCGCCATGTCGGCGAGCATGAACCGCACACCCTGAAAGTCGCTGATCGGCTGGCCGAACTGCTTGCGCTCCTTGGTGTAGGCGATCGCGGCATCCAGTGCGCCCTGGGCGATACCCACCGCTTGGGCGCCGATCGTCGGGCGGGTGTGATCCAGCGTCTTCAGCGCGGTCTTGAACCCGGTGCCAGGCTCGCCGATGATCCGGTCACCCGGGATACGGCAGTTCTCGAAGTACAGCTCCGTGGTGGGCGAGCCTTTTATGCCGAGCTTGCGTTCCTTGGGCCCAACCGAAAACCCCTCGTCGTCCTTGTGCACCATAAACGCTGAGATCCCGTTGGCCTCCAGGTCCGGGTCGGTCACCGCCATAACCGTGTACCAGGTTGACTTGCCGCCGTTGGTGATCCAGCATTTCGACCCGTTGAGCACCCAGGAGTCTCCGTCGGCCCTGGCGCGGGTGCGCATCGCCACCGCGTCGCTGCCCGAGCCGCGTTCGGACAGCGCATATGAGGCCAGCGCCTCCCCGGACGCCACCGCCGGCAGCACCTGCTGCTTTAGCTCCTCGGAGCCGCTGAGCAACAAACCCATGGTGCCCAGCTTGTTCACGGCAGGGATCAGCGACGCCGAGGCATCGACGCGCGCCACTTCCTCGATCACGATGCAGGTCGCTACCGCGTCCGCCCCCTGTCCCCCGTACTCCTCCGGCACGTGCACAGCGTTGAACCCCGACGCGTTCAGCGCGGCCAGCGCCTCCTCGGGAAACCGGGAGCGCTCGTCAACGTCGGCGGCATACGGCGCGATCTCTTTCTCCGCCAGCGCGCGGACCGCCGCACGCAGATGCTCGTGCTCCTCGGGCAGTTTGAACAGATCGAACGCCGGGTCTCCGGCCCACTCACCCACCTCGGCCTCCTTGCTATGCCCGATCGCTATGGCCCGATCACCCGGGTCTTCTCGCAAATGCAGTGTCTCGCGCGTCGGGTGGCCGGCGTCGGCGCGCGGCTATTCGCCGGTAACTCTACCTTGGAGCGTGGCGTCCTTAGCCCGTACCGTCTCCGCCAGCTGCTCTTGAAAGGCCAGCATCCGCGCGCGCAGCCCCGGGTCCCCCGACCCCAGCATGCGCACCGCCAGCAGGCCCGCGTTGCGGGCCCCCCCGATAGCGACCGTGGCCACCGGCACCCCGGCCGGCATCTGCACGATCGACAGCAGGGAGTCGAGGCCGTCAAGCCGGGCCAGCGGCACCGGCACTCCGATGACCGGCAGCGGCGTGGCGGCGGCGACCATTCCCGGCAAGTGGGCGGCGCCTCCGGCGCCAGCGATAATCACCTCGATACCGCGGTCGGCGGCGCCACGCGCGTAGTCGAGCATCAGCGCGGGAGTGCGGTGCGCCGAAACCACCCGCACCTCGAAGGGGATGTCGAACTCGGCCAGCGTCTTAGCGGCATCGGCCATCACCGACCAGTCGCTGTCGCTGCCCATGATCACCCCGACCCGGGGTTGTCGGGTCATCGGCGCCGCTCCTCCTCATCGCTTCGCTCTGCATCGTCGCCGGCGCACCTCACCGGCGCCGCTCCTCCTCATCGCTTCGCTCTGCATCGTCGCCGGCGCGATGCGGGTCCCATCCGTCGGTCCACTGCCCGTGTGCTAACCAGTGTGCCGCCCGCTCGGCGCGTTCACGCAGGTTTGCCAGATCGGCGACATCGGCGCCGAGCAGGTTGACGTGCCCGACCTTGCGACCCGGGCGCTCCTCCTTGCCGTAGAGGTGGACTCGGGCGTCGGGCATCCGGGCGAACAGGTGGTGCAATCGCTCGTCGAGGGTCATCGCGGGCCGCTGCGGGGCTCCCAGCACGTTGGCCATCACGGTCAACGGCACGGTCGCGGTGGTTGCGCCGAGCGGGTAGTCGCACACCGCGCGCAGATGCTGCTCGAACTGACTGGTGCGGGCCCCGTCCATGGTCCAGTGCCCGGAGTTGTGGGGGCGCATCGCGAGCTCGTTGACTAGTAGCGCGCCCTCGGTGGTCTCGAACAGCTCGACCGCCAGCACGCCCACGACGCCCAGCTCGGCCGCTAGGCGCAACGCCAGGCGCTGCGCCTCCGTCCCGGCGTCTTCGGAGAGACCCGGCGCCGGCGCGATCACCAACACACAAATGCCGTCCCGCTGCACCGTCTCAACCACCGGCCAGGCCGCGCCCTGGCCGAAGGGTGAGCGCGCCACCAGTGCCGACAGCTCTCGGCGGAGCGCCACCCGCTCTTCCACCAGCACCGGCACGCCGGCCGCCAGCAACTCGGCCGCGGTATCGCGCGCGTGCGCCAGGTCGCGGGCCATCCGCACTCCGCGCCCGTCGTAACCACCGCGAACCGCCTTGACCACCACGGGACCCCCGACCCGCCGGACGAAGGCGTCGATATCGGCTAAGTGGTCGAGGCTCTCGACGCCGACGTAGCGCGGCGCCGGCACGCCCAGCGACGCCAGCCGGCGGCGCATCAGGAGTTTGTCCTGGGCGTGCGCCAGGGCCTGCGGCGATGGCGCAACATTGACGCCTTCGGCGACCAGCTTCTCCAGCAGCTCGGTCGGGACATGCTCATGGTCGAAGGTCACCACGTCCGCCCCGGCGGCGACGCGGCGCAGGTCGTCAAGGTCGGTGTGCGAGCCGATCACCACATCCGGGGTGACCTGAGCGGCCGGGTCGTGCGAGTCGGCGGCCAGCACCCGCAGCGACTGCCCCAGCGTGATCGCCGCCTGATGGGTCATCCGGGCGAGCTGACCGCCACCGACCATCGCGACCAGCGGCGCGGCGGCGCGGGTTGCGGGCACGCCAGTTATGGTGTCATACCGGCTGACCGGGGTATATAACGGTGGTGACACCGTCGCGGCGCACCGGTAACTGGCGGTACGTACACTGCCAAACTGTGTCCTTTGCCGATGCCACTATCGCGCGGTTACCGGGGCTCGTCCGGCCATACGTCGAACGCCATCACGAGCTGATCAAGTTTGCGATCGTCGGCGCCACCACGTTTGTCATCGACTCGGCGATCTTCTACACCTTGAAGCTCACCGTCCTGGAGCCCAAGCCGGTAACGGCCAAGGTCATCTCCGGGATCGTCGCCGTCATCGCCTCCTACATCTTGAACAGGGAGTGGAGCTTCCGTGACCGCGGCGGCCGCGAGCGCCACCACGAGGCGCTGCTGTTCTTCGCGTTCAGCGGCGGGGGCGTGCTGCTTTCCCTGGCGCCCTTGTGGGTCTCCCACTACATCCTGCAGCTGCGGGTGCCGACGGTGTCACTGATGGTGGAGAACATCACCGACTTCCTCGCCGCCTACATCATCGGCAACCTGCTGCAGATGGCGTTCCGCTTCTGGGCGTTCCGGCGTTGGGTGTTCCCCGACGAGTTCGGGCGCAACCCCGAGAAGGCGCTCGAATCCACCCTCACGGCCGGTGGATTCGCCGAAGTCTTCGAAGACAATATCGAGGGCGGCAACGTCACCCTGCTGCGCTCCTGGCGATCGCGCGCCAGCCGGTTCCGTCAGCTGGGCGATTCACCAGACTCGAGGGTGTCGAAGACCTCGTGATAGAGCAGCGTGTGCACGTGTGCCACGCGCGGAATGTCGCGGAATTCCAGCGGATCTTGTGATGCCGACTCGATGATCAGCGTGCCGGTGCGCAGCATCCGGTCGATGACGCGCTGCCGGAACTCGAGATGCAGGATGCGGGCCAGCGGAATATCAATCCCGCTACGGGTCAATATCCCATGCCGGAACATCACCCGCCGGTTGGTGATAACGAAATGCGTTGTCAGCCATGCCAGAAACGGCCGTATCGACAGAGGGCCGACAGCTAGAATCCAGATCGCCCAGATGACCCCGAAGAGCGCGTTCTTGGCGGTGTGCCCCCAATCCGTTGCGTTCACAACCGCGGCGACGAAGGTCGCCACCGCGGTGGCGAGGATGAAAACCAGGACCGCCCCGGTCAATTGCCTCCAGTGTGGGTGACGGTGCACGACCACCTGCTCGTCGCCGGCCAGCGCGTTGTCGGGATAGCGCACGCTGGCACTCTAAAGCGCTCGTAGGTGGGTGATATCGCCGGCCGATATCGTGGCCGTCTGTTCGCCCGTGTCGATGCATAGCCGGCCCAACTCGTCGACCTCTCGGGCGAGGCCGGCAATGTGGCAGCCGCCGGGAAGCGCCGCCCCTACCCGCCGACCCAGTGTCAGGCTGTAGCGTCGGTAATCGTCATGCAGTGCCCGGTTGGCGCCCCCCGCCGCGCGCCACTGCCGGATACGTCTGGCTAATTCACGAAGAATACTGGCGGTCAACACGTTTCGGTCCGCTGGTGATCCCGCCAGCAGCAGTGACGTGGCCCCCGGATCCGGTGCCTCGTCGGCCGTCATCGTGACGTTGAGCCCCAGGCCCACCACGATCACCGGGTTGGGCACGGCGACTTCGGCGAGGATACCCGCCAGCTTGCCGCCACCGAGCATCACGTCGTTGGGCCATTTCAGACCCGCCCTGACGCCGCTCCCCGCGGCCAGCGCGTCGACCACCGCAACACCGGTCGCCAGCGGCAGCCAACCCCACCCCGACCGGGGAACCGACGACGCGTCGACCCCGACCGACATGGCGATCTGGCTACGGGGCGGAGCCGACCATTGCCTGCCGTGCCGCCCGCGACCGGCGTGCTGGTACTCGGCGAGCAGCACCGATCCGTCGATGTCGATACCGGCCGCGCACCGGGCCAGCAGATCGGCATTGGTGGACCCGGTCTCCTCGACGACGTCAAGCCGCCGCCACGGCAGCCCCGGCCCCACCAGCCCGTCGCGCACCGCTAGTGCGTCCAGTGGCGGCCTCAGCAAATCACCCGGCAAACCACGGGGCAAATCACCGTCCATTGCCGCCCAGCTTAGGAGCCGGACGGGGTTCGACGGCTAAGCTCGACGGCCATGACAAGCGTTACGGACCACCATGCCGAACCCGCCGCCGAGCACACCATCGACATCCACACCACGGCGGGCAAGCTGGCAGAACTGCGCAGGCGGACCGCAGAGACCCTGCATCCGGTCGGCGAGGACGCGGTCGAGAAGGTGCACGCGAAGGGCAAGCTCACCGCTCGCGAGCGCATCTACGCCTTGCTTGATGAGGGCTCGTTCGTGGAGTTGGACGCCCTGGCGCGCCACCGCAGCACGAACTTCGGCCTGGACGCCAAGCGCCCGCTAGGCGACGGCGTGGTGACCGGCTACGGCACCATTGACGGGCGCGACGTGTGCGTCTTCAGTCAGGACGCCACGGTGTTCGGCGGCAGCCTCGGCGAGGTGTACGGCGAGAAGATCGTCAAGGTGCAACAGCTGGCGATCAAGACCGGCCGCCCGCTCATCGGCATCAACGACGGGGCGGGCGCACGGATCCAGGAGGGCGTGGTCTCACTTGGCCTCTATAGCCGGATCTTCCACAACAACATCCTGGCGTCCGGGGTGGTCCCGCAGATCTCACTGATCATGGGCGCCGCCGCGGGTGGGCACGTGTACTCCCCGGCGTTGACAGACTTCGTGATCATGGTCGACCAGACCAGCCAGATGTTCATCACCGGCCCGGACGTCATCAAGACCGTGACCGGCGAGGACGTCACCATGGAGGAGCTGGGCGGGGCCCACACCCATATGGTGAGATCCGGCACCGCCCACTACGTCGCGTCGGGCGAGCAGGACGCCTTCGAATGGGTCCGTGACCTGTTGAGCTATCTTCCGCCCAACAACTACGCCGACCCGCCGCGGTACGCCGCACCGGTTGCCCAGGGCGCCATCGAGGACAACCTCACCGCCGAGGATCTCGAATTGGACACGTTGATCCCGGACTCCCCCAACCAGCCCTACGACATGCACGAGGTGATCACCCGCATCCTCGATGACGAATTCCTCGAGGTGCAGGCCGGCTACGCCAACAACATCATCGTGGGGTTCGGCAGGGTCGAGGGCCGTCCGGTGGGCGTCGTCGCCAACCAGCCCACCCAGTTCGCCGGCTGCCTGGACATCAACGCCTCAGAGAAGGCGGCCCGCTTCGTGCGGACCTGCGACTGCTTCAACATCCCGATCGTCATGCTGGTGGACGTGCCGGGCTTTCTGCCGGGCACCGACCAGGAGTACAACGGCATCATCCGCCGCGGCGCCAAGCTGCTTTATGCCTACGGCGAGGCCACCGTCGCCAAGATCACCGTGATCACCCGCAAAGCTTACGGCGGCGCCTACTGTGTGATGGGCTCCAAGGACATGGGTGCCGATGTCTGCGTCGCCTGGCCGACGGCGCAGATCGCGGTGATGGGTGCGTCCGGGGCGGTCGGCTTTGTCTATCGCCAGCAGCTCACCGAGGCCGCGGCCAAAGGCGAGGACGTCGACGCGCTGCGGTTGAGGCTGCAGCAGGAGTACGAGGACACCCTGGTCAACCCGTATATCGCCGCCGAGCGCGGATACGTGGACGCCGTCATCCCGCCGTCACATACGCGCGGCTACATCGCCACCTCACTGCGGCTGCTGGAACGCAAGATCGCCCAGTTGCCGCCCAAGAAGCACGGAAACATCCCCCTGTAGGTCGAGTGAGCGGAACGAACAACGTGAGTGACGGGAACGAGACGAACAAACCAGCCCCGACCGAGTTCCATGACCTGCGTGAGCCCCATATCCAGATCCTGAAAGGCCAGCCCACCGACGAGGAGCTGGCCGCGCTGATCGTGGTGCTGGGCAGGACCGGCGGCGGCACGGCCACACCCGGACCCGTCGAGCGCAACATGTGGGGACATCCCGTTGACAAGCTGCGCTATCCGATCTTCAGCTGGCAGCGTGTCACGCTGCTGGAACGGATCCACATGCGCCGATGACCCGCGCCGACGACGATGATCCCGGCGAGGCCGGGATCAAGGAGTGGCGCCCATGACCCGCGCCGACGACGATGATCCCGGCGAGGCCGGGATCAAGGAGTGGCACCGATGACCCGCGTGGTACTCGCGTCCACGTCTCCCGGTCGGCTCAAGGTACTCCGCCAGGCGGGCATCGAACCGCTGGTCCTGACCCCGGGCATCGACGAGGACACCCTCACCGCCTCTTTGGGACCAGACCCCGCACCCCGTGACGTCGTCTGCGCCTTGGCCCAGGCGAAGGCCGAGCGGGTCGCGGCCGATGTCGACCGTGCTATCGCGGCGGACTGTGTTGTCATTGGCTGCGACTCGATGCTTCACCTCGACGGCCGACTCTGCGGCAAACCGCGATCCGTCGTTGCGGCTCGCGCCCTTTGGCAGTCGATGGCGGGCCGTGCCGGCCAGCTCTACACCGGGCACTGCGTAATCCGATTGCAGCACAACAAAATTATCTACCATGGTATTGAAACATCAATAACCAACGTATATTTCGGCGTTCCTTCACCCGAGGACCTCGATGCCTATCTGGCCAGTGGGGAATCCCTGCGGGTCGCGGGCGGATTCACTCTGGATGGGCTGGGCGGCTGGTTCATTGACAGAGTCGACGGCGATCCGTCGGCGGTGGTGGGATTGGGGCTGCCGGCGACGCGCTCGCTGCTGCGCCGCGCCGGATTGTCGATCGCGGCGTTGTGGACGGCCAATCCGCTCACCGGGACCGCGCCCTCGGCTACTGGCATCCAGTTTGGCGGCTGGCCCCACCAAGGCCATGGTGAGTAGGCTTAAGACGTGCCGCTACCAGAAGATCCAAGCCCCAGCTTGCAGTCCTACGCCCATCCGGAACGGCTGGTCACCGCCGACTGGCTGGCCGCCAACATGGGCAGGCCCGGTCTGGTCATTGTCGAGTCCGACGAGGACGTGCTGCTCTACGACGTCGGCCATATTCCTGGCGCGGTGAAAATCGACTGGCATACCGACCTCAACGACCCGAGGGTGCGGGACTACATCAACGGCGAGCAATTCGCTAAGTTGATGGACCGCAAAGGCATCGCCCGCGACGACACCGTGGTGATCTACGGCGACAAGAGCAATTGGTGGGCGGCCTATGCGCTGTGGGTGTTCACGTTGTTCGGCCATCCCGACGTGCGGCTGCTCAACGGAGGGCGCGACCTTTGGCTGTCCGAGGGTCGTGAGACCACATTGGAGGTTCCCACCAAGACCTCGAGCGGCTACCCGGTCGTGCAGCGCAACGACGCACCGATTCGCGCCTTCAAAGATGACGTCCTGGCCAGTCTCGGTAGCCAGCCGCTGATCGACGTGCGCTCACCGGAGGAGTACACCGGCAAGCGCACGCACATGCCCGACTACCCCGAAGAGGGCGCGCTACGCGCCGGGCATATCCCGACGGCGGTGCACATCCCCTGGGGGAAAGCCGTCGACGAGACCGGGCGGTTCCGCAGCCGCGAGGAGCTGGAAAAGATCTACGGCTTTGTCAAGCCGGACGACAAGACGATTGTGTATTGCCGCATCGGTGAGCGATCCAGCCACACCTGGTTTGTGCTGACGCACCTGCTCGGCAAGCCCGGGGTCCGCAACTACGACGGGTCGTGGACCGAGTGGGGCAACACCGTGCGGGTTCCGATCGTCGCCGGCGAGGAACCCGGAGAAGTACCGGCGCTATGACCCTGCCCGCGCCGCTGGCCGAGGTGGTGTCCGACTTCGCCGAAGTCCAGGGCCCCGACAAGCTGCGGCTGCTGCTCGAATTCGCCAACGACCTGCCGCCGTTACCCGCCGAGTTGGAAGAAGCGGCGATGGAGCCGGTGCCCGAGTGCCAATCCCCACTGTTCCTGCACGTCGACGCCACCGACCCGCAGCGGGTGCGGCTGTATTTCAGTGCGCCGGCCGAGGCTCCCACCACCCGCGGATTCGCGTCGATCTTGGCGGCCGGCCTGAACGAGCAGCCCGCCGCAGACATTCTTGCCGTGCCCGAAGATTTCTACGCCGACCTGGGCCTGGCGGCGCTGATCAGCCCGCTGCGGCTGCGCGGCATGTCAGCGATGCTGGCGCGGATCAAGCAGCGATTACGCCAGGCGGCCTGAGGTTAAGACACTGCCCCGGCCGACTCGCGGCGCGACCGCTTAGACTTCCCCCGACACCGTAGTAAGAAATTCTCTTAGAGAATGTCGGCCTAGATGCCGGTGACGCCAGACAGGAGGCGCAGTGCCTAGTCACGCCAGCTCGAGGATCTCCAAAGTGCTGGTCGCCAATCGCGGTGAGATCGCGGTGCGGGTGATCCGCGCGGCCCGGGACGCCGGCCTGTCCAGCGTCGCGGTATACGCCGAACCCGACGCCGAGGCGCTGCATGTGCGGCTGGCCGACGAGGCGTTCGCGCTGGGCGGGCAGACGTCGGCGGAGTCGTATCTCGACTTCGGTAAGCTCCTCGACGCCGCGGCGAAATCCGGAGCCAACGCCATTCACCCCGGTTACGGGTTCTTGGCGGAAAACGCCGACTTCGCGCAGGCGGTCATCGACGCCGGCTTGATCTGGATCGGGCCCAGCCCGCAGTCGATCCGCGACCTCGGCGACAAGGTCACCGCGCGGCACATCGCCGCCCGCGCCCAGGCGCCCCTGGTGCCCGGCACCCCCGACCCCGTGAAGAACGCCGAGGAGGTCATGGCCTTTGCCCGAGAGTACGGGGTACCGATCGCCATCAAGGCGGCATTCGGCGGGGGTGGCAAGGGTATGAAGGTGGCCCGCACGCTGGAAGAGATCCCCGAGCTGTACGAGTCGGCGGTGCGCGAGGCGACGGCCGCATTCGGCCGCGGCGAGTGCTTCGTGGAGCGCTACCTGGACAAGCCACGTCATGTCGAGGCACAGGTGATCGCCGACCAGCATGGCAACGTCGTCGTCGCCGGCACCCGGGATTGCTCGCTGCAGCGCCGTTACCAAAAATTAGTCGAAGAGGCGCCGGCGCCGTTTTTGACCGATGCCCAGCGCAGGGAGATTCACGAGGCCGCCAAGCGGATCTGCAAGGAGGCGCACTACTACGGTGCCGGCACCGTGGAGTTCCTGGTGGGCCAGGACGGCCTCATCTCTTTTCTGGAAGTCAACACCCGGCTGCAGGTGGAGCACCCGGTCACCGAGGAAACCGCGGGAATTGATTTGGTCCTGCAGCAGTTCAAGATCGCCAACGGCGAAAAGCTGGACATCACCGAGGATCCGGTGCCCCGGGGGCACGCCATTGAGTTCCGGATCAACGGCGAAGACGCTGGGCGCAATTTCCTGCCCGCGCCGGGGCCGGTGACAAAATTCCACCCACCCGCCGGCCCGGGTGTGCGGCTGGACTCCGGTGTCGAGACGGGGTCGGTGATCGGTGGCCAGTTCGACTCGATGCTGGCCAAGCTGATCGTGCACGGCGCCACCCGCCAGGAGGCGATCGCTCGGGCCCGGCGCGCGCTGGACGAGTTTGAGGTCGAGGGCCTGGCCACCGTGATCCCGTTTCACCGGGCGATCGTGCGGGACCCGGCGTTCATCGGGGATGAGAGCGGCTTCTCGGTGCATACCCGCTGGATCGAGACCGAGTGGAACAACACCATCGAGCCCTTCACGGGCGGTGAACCCCTCGATGAAGAGGACGTCCGACCGCGCCAGAAGGTGGTCGTCGAAGTCGGTGGCCGCCGGCTGGAGGTATCGCTACCCGCCGATCTCGCGCTGTCCAACGGGGGCGGCTGCGCACCCGCGGGTGTCATTCGTAAAAAGCCTAAGCCCCGCAAACGGGGTGCGCTCGCTGGCGCGGCGGCATCGGGCGACGCGGTGACCGCACCCATGCAGGGCACCGTGGTGAAGGTTGCGGTCGAGGAAGGCCAGACGGTCGCCGCCGGGGACTTGGTGGTGGTGCTCGAAGCGATGAAGATGGAAAACCCGGTTACCGCACACAAGGATGGCACCATCACCGGACTGGCCGTCGAGGCCGGCTCCGCTATCACCCAGGGCACGGTGCTCGCCGAGATCAAATGACACGCGTCGTTCGGCGAGGACGCAAAGCGGTTACTACTCCAAGGCGTCTCGCAGTCGCGCTAACGATTTGGCGAGCAGCCGCGAGACATGCATCTGTGAGATTCCGACCCGTTCGGCGATCTGCGTTTGCGTCATCGACTCGAAGAACCTGAGCACCAGCACGGCTCGTTCGCGCTCGGGCAGCGCGTTCAGCAAGGGCCGCAATGCTTCTCGGTTTTCGACCCGCTCCAGCCCGGCGTCTATGTCACCCAGGCGGTCGGTGATCGCACCCGCATCATCGTCGCCTGCACCGCCGCCGCTGTCGATAGATGACGTGGTGTAGAAGCTTCCGGCCACCAGACCCTCGACGACTTCGGCGCGGTCCACCGCGAGTTCCTCGGCGAGTTCGGATGCGCTCGGCGCCCGGCCGAGCCGTTGTGACAATTCGGCGGTGGCGGCGCCGAGCTGCAGATGCAGCTCCTTCAGTCGCCGGGGAACCTTGACCGACCAGCTGTTGTCGCGAAAGTGTCGCTTGATCTCACCCATGATGGTGGGCACCGCGAAGGAGACGAAATCCGCACCGATAGCGGGTTCAAAGCGGGCGACCGCGTTGACCAACCCCACCCGCGCGACCTGAACCAGGTCATCACGCGGCTCACCCCGGCCCTCGAATCTGCGTGCGATGTGCTCGGCCAGCGGCAAACAACGGTTGACGATCTGGTCTCGATGGCGCTGGAACTCGGTCGAACCAGGATCGAGATGAGCCAGCTCGCGAAACATCTCGCGAACGTCGGGGTAGCCCACGGCGCGCGAGCCGGCGGCCCGGGCGGCTCGCGGCGTCACCTGCCGGCGCCCGTCCGTCGTGTCGTCAGGCTGACACCGACCACGCCACCGCCGTCATCGGGCCCGGGTCCACCGTGGAAGGTTTGCACGCCGTCGGCCAACGATCGCAGAACATGCCAGCTGAAGCTGCCCGGCACCAGCACGTCGCCGGTCCGGCACTTGGCCGAAATCTCCACCACCACTTCGTCATCTCGCGGATCGATGACCACAATCAGCGCTGCGTCCGGTACCGCCGAGCGGATCAACCGGGTGCACACCTCGTCTACCGCCAGCCGCAGATCTGCCACGGCGTCCAAATCCAGGTCCTCGAACGTGCCGACCGCGCCAACCAATGCGCGCAATACCGCCAGGCTTTCCAGACGGGCGGCAACCCGCAACTCGATGGCGCGATCACCCGCTCGTGGCCGGCCAACCGGGGATTCGGCGGAAAGGTCGCCCGCCGGCGCTGCCCGCATCGAGCCCAACCCGTGTTCGAGTCGGTCAGTCATGAGCACCCCCGGGTGCACCCGGCGTCGACCACGGCGACACCACCGGAACAGCCGGGGTGCAGCGGCTGCGGCGATCGCCGTGGCGCGCTGCTTGTCGTGGTCGTTGCCATAGTAGCGGCATACGCGATCGCTCTCATGGTCTTTCCCCACCGATCCCACCGATCGGGGAGTGGCGATCGCGCATCGTCCGGGCCTTGATCTGATCGATCATCGGCTTCATCCTGGTCATGCGGCAAGGGATACCCGCTTGTCGCGCCGATTAAAACGCCGATTAAGACGGGGCCGTTCACAGCGGCGGCGCGGCACCACCCCCAAGGATGGGCCCGGGTCCATCCGTCCCGTAACGGGCCCATGACAGCCCCGGGGTAACAACCTACGCTGGTCGCTATGAAACAAATCCTGCTGCGCGCGGCCGTGTTTCTGGGATCGTGGGCGATCGGGCTCCTGGTGGCGGCGTGGGTTGTTCCCGGTGTAGCGGTATCGGCCTCGGGGTTCATCGCCGCAACACTGCTGTTCTCGGTGTCGCAGGCGAGCCTTTCCGCGTTGATCTTGAAACTACCCCGTGCCTATGCGTCGCTGATGCTCGGGGGAACTGGCCTGGCGTTGACCGTGGTGGCGCTCGGTTTCGCCTCGGCGTTTACCGATGGGCTAAGCATCGACGGCGTCGCCTCTTGGGTTGCGGCAACGGTTGTGGTATGGCTTGTCACAACGATCGGGGCGATCTCGGTGCCCGACGTGTTGGTTCGCGGTGAAGCCGGTGCGGCCTGACCGCGGGGGCGCCGCCACAGGAAACCCAATTGCCGTTGTGCGCAACCGCTGGTCACCGGTACAGTCAAGCATTTCGTCGGGCCCGTCGCCTGAGTAGTATTTTGCTCACTCGCCTGCTCACTCGCCGAAGACGGAGGGGCTGATGGGAGATACACACCACGATCCGACGGATCGCTGGCGGACCACGCTGCCGCACGCCGGGATGACGATGAAGGACAACTTGCTCTGGCCCGGGTTCATCCTGCTCGCCGTCGCGTTGTTCGGGATGATCGCCACCGCCGCGGCTGCGGCCTACGGACATTACGAGTGGCTCGCGACGACGGGGCTTATCACCGTGCTGGGAGCGATCGCCGGAACGCTCTGGTGTGTCGTAGAACGCCGCCGCGTGGCCCGCATCGACGCGCAGTGGCAGGTTGCGCATTCCGATAGCCGGTCGCGCCAGCACGTCGGCTAAGGGCCGGTACGGGCCGCTAGCAGCTCTCAGTGGCCCAGCGCCGGGCCCGCGATCGGGGGAACACCCACCGTGAGCGTCAGCAGCATCAGCATTAACAAAAACCATCCGGCACCCTGCCATGCCCACCAGGTGCCGTGCTCGTGCCAGATCCGATAGGTGCGCAAAAAAGCCCTAATCCCGCTGGCCAGCAGGATCGCCGGTGCCCCCAACGCCAACAGCACACGCTGGGGGTTGCCACAGGCCGCGGTGTCAACGCTCAGTTCCCCGCCGCACGTGCTGACCCACAACGCGGCAACGATGAGGAAACCCACACCGGCGGCGGTGGCCAGGACGGCGAACCGGACCGCCGCCCGGACCTCACCGTCTTCCTGCCCCAGGCTGTCGCCACGTGAGCTCTCGCGCGGTCTCTGCATCCCAGGAACCTCTCTACGGGCTCGGCCGCCCGTAGCGTCATCGCGCGACCGGCAGCATCAGTTACATTCTGCGCTCGACTGTGCTGCGGCGCTAAGCGTGTCAGGCACATTCATCGACTGCCGCCCACACCGTTCGGTGACCCGCCCCGCGATCAGGATGTGATCAACCGGCCAGGTCAGCGCCCCGACGACCGCATGTCGCCCAAGGCGTCGCGGACGGCGGCGACCGCTGCGTCGATCTCTTCGCGGGACACGGTCAGCGCCGGGCGAAAACGCACACTGTCGGTGCCGCTGGGCAGCACGATCACCTGACGCTCCCACAGGCGGCGGATCAACTCGTCGCGCTCTGGGGTGCCCGGCAGGCTGAAAGCGCACATCAAACCGCGCCCGCGGGGGTCGAGCACCAACGCCGGGAAGTCTGCGGCCAGCTCGTCAAGCCGGGCGCGCAGGTAACGGCCCTGCTCGGCGGCGCGCTCGAACAGTCCCTCGGCTTCGATCACCTCGAGGATGCGCCGCGCCCGAACCATGTCGGTAAGATTGCCGCCCCACGTCGAGTTGAGCCGACACGGGACAGCGAACACGTTGTCGGCGATTTCGTCGACTCGGCGCCCGGCCATCACGCCGCATACCTGGGTCTTTTTGCCGAAGGCCACCACATCCGGCGCAACCCCCAGTTGCTGGTACGCCCAGGCGGTTCCGGTCAGCCCGCAGCCGGTCTGCACCTCGTCGAAGATCAACAAGGCGTCGTAGTCGTCGCACAGCTCGCGCATCGCGGCAAAGAACTCGGGCCGGAAGTGCCGGTCGCCGCCCTCGCCCTGGATGGGCTCGGCGATAAAGCAGGCGATGTCGTGCGGATGCGCTTCGAACGCCGCGCGGGCCTGCCGCAGCGACTCGGCTTCTAGCGCTTCGATGCCCGGCCCATCCAGCCCGGGACGGATGTAGGGCGCGTCGATGCGTGGCCAATCAAACTTCGGAAAACGCGCCACGGCAACCGAACCGGTGTTGGTGAGCGACAGGGTGTAGCCGCTGCGCCCATGAAATGCCCCGCGCAGGTGCAGCACCCGGGAGCCAAGCGCGGGATCGATACCGCGCGCCTCGTTATGGCGGCTCTTCCAGTCGAATGCGACCTTGAGCGCGTTCTCGACCGCCAGGGCGCCGCCGTCGATGAAAAACAGGTGCGGCAGCGCCGGGTCGCCCAGCACCCGGGTGAAGGTCTGCACAAAGCGGGCCATGGGCAACGAATACACGTCAGAGTTGCTGGGTTTGTTGATCGCAGCCTCGGTGAGCTCGGCGAGAAACGCCTCGTCCTCGGCCAGCGCCGGGTGGTTCATGCCCAGCGCCGACGATGCGACGAAGGTGAACATATCCAGATAGCGCCGACCGTCACGAGCGTCGACCAGGTAGGACCCGGTCGAGCGGTGCAGATCCAGCACCAAGTCGAGGCCATCGAGCAGCATGCTGCGTGACAGCACCGCGCGAGCCTGACCGGGCTGGATGTTCCGGTCGACAACTGCCGCCGCGCCCATAAAACCCATGATAGCGCGGTTTTTTACGGATTACTGACCATTGTCCCGTACTGATTACGGTATGTATTGGCGGCCACTGTAAAATGTATGCAATACGATCGTGCTGCGGGTTCGCACGTTCGCCGCCGTCCGGATTTGCTGCAGCAGATCTTCCAGCGCCCGCGGAGACGCGACGCGCACAAACAAGATGTAGCTTTCCTCACCGGCCACCGAATGGCATGACTCGATCTCCTCGAAGTGTTCGAGGCGGGCAGGCGCATCATCGGGTTGGGACGGATCGAGAGGGGTGATGGCCACGAACGCCGAGAGCAGGTTGCCTACCGCCTCCGGGTTGATCTGCGCCGTATACCCGGTCACGACGCCGCGCGACTCCAGCCGGCGCACCCGCGACTGCACCGCCGAGACCGACAGACCGGTGCCGGCGGCCAGCTCCGACAGCGTGGCGCGCCCGTTGGCGACCAGCGTGCGCACCAGCGCTCGGTCGATGTCGTCGAGGGACTCACCCATGGCCGGAGACTATCGCAGCGCCGGCCCGCCGCAGGAGGCGCGCAGGTGAGCACGACCGATCCCAATGCCGCCGGTGTTTCGGGTGCCCCGCCCGGCCAGCGCCGCCCGCAGCCGGGGGCTGCCCGGCTGCCCGCCGCCGGCGAATTGCGCGCCCGGGTGCGCCGCGCCTTCGAGGCAATCGGCGCCGACGACCGTCTCGGCGGCCCAGACGCCCCGGGCCTACCGGCGCGGACGCCAATCACCGGCGACGTGCTGTTCACCGTCACCCAGGCCACCCCGCACCAGGTCGATCACACGATTGAGGCGGCCGAGCACGCTTTTGCGGCGTGGCGGCGCACACCGGCCCCGGTGCGCGGGGCGCTGGTGCACCGGCTGGGCGAGCTGCTCACCATCCACCAGCGCGACCTGGCCACGCTGGTGACCACCGAGGTGGGCAAGATCACGTCCGAAGCACTGGGCGAGGTGCAGGAGATGATCGACGTCTGCCGCTTCGCGGTTGGCCTGTCACGCCAGCTCTATGGCCGCACCATCGCCTCCGAGCGCCCCGGGCATCGGCTGCTGGAGACCTGGCATCCGCTCGGGGTGGTGGGTGTGATCACCGCGTTCAACTTCCCGGTCGCGGTATGGGCGTGGAACGCCGCGGTGGCGCTGGTCTGCGGGGACACCGTGGTGTGGAAACCCTCCGAGCTGACCCCGTTGACCGCGCTGGCCTGCCGGGCGCTGATCACTCGGGCCGCCCGGGACGTCGGCGCGCCACCGGAGGTGAGCGGCCTCATCCCGGGCGGCCGCGACCTCGGTCAGCGATTGGCCGACGATGACCGGGTCGCGCTGGTGTCGGCGACCGGGTCGGTGGGGATGGGGCGGCAGGTTGGCCCCCGGGTGGCCCGGCGTTTCGGCCGGGCGTTGCTGGAGCTGGGCGGCAACAACGCCGCGATCGTGACGCCGTCGGCCGATCTGGAGTTAGCGGTGCGGGCCATCGTGTTCGCCGCCGCCGGCACCGCTGGGCAGCGCTGCACCAGCCTGCGCCGGCTGATCGTGCACCGCTCGGTGGCCGACGAGGTGGTGGCACGCATCGCCTCGGCCTACGGTCGGCTGCCGATCGGAGATCCGTCGGCCGAGGGCACGCTGGTCGGCCCGCTGATTCACCAGGAGGCCTATCGCAGCATGGTGGACGCGCTGGCGCAGGCCCGGGCTGACGGCGGTGAGGTCATCGGCGGTGAACGCCGGCATGGCGGGTTCCCGGAGAACGCGTACTACGTGGCGCCGGCGCTGGTGCGCATGCCTTCACAGACGGCCATCATGGCCACCGAAACGTTCGCCCCGATCCTCTACGTGCTGACCTACGACGATCTAGACGACGCGATTTCGCTTAACAATGGAGTGCCACAAGGGCTTTCGTCGGCAATATTCACCACCGACATCCGCGAGGCGGAGCGCTTCATCGACGGGTCGGACTGCGGTATCACCAACGTCAACATCGGCACCTCGGGTGCGGAGATCGGCGGGGCGTTCGGCGGCGAGAAACACACCGGGGGCGGCCGCGAATCGGGTTCCGACGCGTGGAAGGCCTATATGCGCCGCGCCACCAATACCGTCAACTACTCATCGGAGTTACCGCTGGCGCAGGGCGTGCGGTTCATTTGAGCGAGCCGCACGCCGCCCGCCGGCCGCCCCGCGGCGGCTCGAGTGTCGCCACTGGGCCCGGGCAAGAGCGGGTTTGACAACCCGTCACCAAGAATTTCGAAAGCTTCCGGTTTAAAGTCATGCTTTCATGGGAACCTCATGCGCCATGACCACACCTCGCCTCCGTCGTTTCGCGGGTTGTGCGGTGCTTGCAGCGGGGGGACTGGCCGCGCTCGCCTTTTCAGGTTTTGCGCCCCCCGCCGCGTCCGCTCAGCCATGCCCGGACATCGACGTCGTCTTCGCCCGCGGTACCGGTGAGCCGGCCGGGCTGGGCCCCACCGGGCAGGCGTTCGTCGATTCGCTGCGCCAGCGCGTGGGCGCAAAGTCGATGGCAATCTATCCGGTCAACTACCCGGCCAGCGACCAGTGGGACACCGGCCTAGACGGGATTAAGGACGCCGGTGCTCACGTCGTTTCCACCGTATCGGCCTGTCCCCAGACCAAGATGGTGCTCGGCGGGTATTCCCAGGGCGCAGCCGTCATGGGCTTCGTCACCTCGCCCGCGGTGCCCGACGGGATCGACCCCGCGACCGTGCCCAGGCCGCTGCAGCCCGAGGTGGCCGACCACGTCGCCGCCGTCGTCCTGTTCGGCATGCCCAACGCCCGCGCCATGAACTTCCTCGGCGAGCCGCCCGTCGTCATCGGCCCGGCATATCAGGCCAAGACCATAAAGTTGTGTGCTCCCGAGGATCCGGTGTGCTCCGATGGGATGAATTTCGCGGCCCACCAGGTCTACGCGGAGGACGGCGCACTGGTTGACCAGGGGGCGGCTTTTGCCGCCAGCCGCTTGGGCGCAACCGCTCCCGGCACCGGGGGCGGCAGCGCTTCGTCTCCGCCGGGAGGGTTCGGCAGCTGAGGTGCCGGCTGGATCAGCCGGGCGCATCGCCCCGGGCCGGCGCCGGCTCGGGGCGATGCGGGGCGGGCGGGGGTGTCGGCCCGCTGATAAGGCGCTTCATCGATTTGCCGATGAGCGCCCGACGAGAAATTGTCAAATTGTCACTAATGTGCGGTGAGATAGCACCGGCACGTTAACATCGGTGTCATGCAAGCGAGGCGCCGGCGGTTATCCCCGGACGACCGGCGCGCCGAGTTGCTGGCGCTGGGCGCCGAGATCTTCGGCCAGCGCCCCTACGACGAGGTTCGCATCGATGAGATTGCCGAGCGCGCCGGGGTGTCGCGGGCGTTGATGTACCACTACTTCCCCGACAAGCGGGCCTTTTTCGCCGCGGTCGTCAAAGACGAGGCCGACCGGTTGATCGAGGCCACCAGCCACCTGCCGCTGCCGGGCCAGACGCTGTTTGATGAGGTACGGACCGGCGTGCTCGCCTACATGCAGTATCAGCAAGAGCATCCGCACTCCGCTTGGGCCGCGTATGTGGGCATCGGCCGCTCGGACCCCGTGCTGCTCGGCATCGACGATGAAGCCAAAAACCGGCAGTTAGAGCACGTGATGAGTCGTATCACCGCGATCGCCGGTTCCGACGCGGACTTTGATCCGAAAGTGGAGCGCATCCTGCGGATGGTGGTGCACGGTTGGCTGGCGTTCACCTTCGAGTTGTGCCGGCAGCGGATCATGGATCTTTCGACCGATGCCGGCCAGCTTTCCGACGCCTGCGCGCACGCCCTGCTGGACGCGGTTTCCCGGGTGCCCGGGATTCCGGCCGAGTTGGCCGCCGCGCTGGCACTCGAACGGTGCTGACCACACGAGGGTCGGGTGAGCGCTTCCGCGTCGGCAGACCCGCTGGCCCGGTTTTCCGGGCCGACGCGGGAATGGTTCGCCAGCACGTTCACCGCGCCCACCGCGGCTCAGGCCGGTGCCTGGTCGGCGATTGCCGAGGGCCACAACACGCTGGTCATCGCGCCGACCGGCTCCGGTAAGACACTGGCGGCGTTCCTGTGGGCCCTGGACAGCCTCGCGAGCGCACCGGCTCGCCAAGCGGGTACCCGGGTGCTGTATGTGTCACCGCTCAAGGCATTGGCGGTCGACGTCGAACGCAATCTGCGCGCGCCGCTGACCGGGATAACCCGAATCGCCCAGCGCCGCCACCGGCCCGTCCCGCGGGTCGGCGTGGGCGTGCGCTCGGGTGACACCCCGCCCGCGCAGCGCCGCCGGCTCATCGCCCAGCCGCCCGACGTGCTGATCACCACCCCCGAGTCACTGTTTTTGATGCTGACCTCCGCCGCGCGCCACACCCTGGCCGGGGTGCAGACCGTGATCGTCGACGAGGTGCACGCGATCGCGGGCACCAAGCGTGGCGCGCACCTGGCGCTGTCGCTAGAGCGCCTCGACGATCTCTTGCAACGCCCGGCGCAACGAATCGGGTTATCGGCGACCGTACGCCCGCCCGAGGAAGTGGCGCGGTTTTTGTCCGGGCAATCCCCGACGACCGTCGTCGCGCCCCCCTCGCCGAAGACCGTCGAGCTAACCGTGCAGGTGCCGGTGCCCGATATGGCAAACCTGGCAAACCACACCCTCTGGCCCGACGTCGAGGCTCGCCTGGCTGAGTTGATCGAATCGCACAACTCCACGATCGTGTTCACCAACTCGCGGCGACTCGCTGAACGACTTACCGCCCGGCTCAACGAGATCCATGCCCTACGCTGCGGTGTCGAGTTGCCCGCCCCCGGCAACCCGCAGGTCGCCGGGGGCGCGCCGGCGCAGCTTTTGGGCAGCGGCCAAACCTATGGCGCCCCACCGGTGCTCGCGCGCGCGCATCACGGTTCGGTCAGCAAGGAGCAACGCGCCGCGGTCGAAGAGGATCTCAAACGGGGCCGGCTCAAAGCCGTGGTGGCGACCTCGAGCCTGGAGCTCGGCATCGACATGGGCGCGGTAGACCTGGTGATCCAGGTGGCGGCGCCGCCGTCGGTGGCCAGCGGCCTGCAGCGGATCGGCCGGGGCGGCCATCAGGTCGGCGAAATCTCGCGGGGTGTGCTGCTTCCCAAGCACCGCACCGACCTGATCGGCTGCGCGGTGGCAGCCCAGCGCATGCTCACCGGGCAGATCGAGACGATGCGGGTGCCCACCAACCCGCTGGACATCCTGGCGCAGCACACCGTGGCAGCGGCCGCGCTGGAGCCGCTGAACGCCGAGCGCTGGTTCGACACCGTGCGTCGCAGCGCGCCGTTCGCCACGCTGCCGCGCAGCGCCTTCGAGGCGACGCTGGATCTGCTCAGCGGCAAGTACCCGTCCACCGAGTTCGCCGAGTTGCGGCCACGGCTGATCTACAACCGCGACACCGGTACCCTGACCGCGCGGCCCGGTGCGCAGCGGCTGGCCGTCACCTCCGGGGGCGCGATCCCTGACCGTGGGCTGTTCACCGTCTGGCTGGCCACCGAAAAGCCCTCGCGGGTAGGGGAACTCGACGAGGAAATGGTGTACGAGTCACGCCCGGGTGATGTCATATCGCTCGGCGCGACCAGCTGGCGGATCACCGAGATCACCCACGACCGGGTGCTGGTCATCCCCGCGCCGGGCCAGCCCGCCCGGTTGCCGTTCTGGCGCGGCGACGACGCCGGGCGCCCGGCGGAGCTGGGCCGCGCTATCGGCGCACTCACCGGCGAACTGGCCCACCTCGATCGCAAGATATTCGATGCCCGTTGCGCTGAATTGGGTTTCGATGCCTACGCCACCGATAACCTGTGGCGGCTGCTGCAGGATCAGCGCAGCGCCACCACAGTCATCCCCACCGACACCACGCTGCTGGTGGAGCGGTTCCGTGACGAGCTTGGGGATTGGCGGGTAATCCTGCACTCGCCGTACGGGCTGCGGGTGCACGGCCCGTTGGCGCTGGCGGTCGCTAGACGGCTGCGGGAACGCTACGGCATCGACGAGAAACCGACGGCCGCCGACGACGGCATCGTGGTGCGGCTGCCCGACACGTTCCCCGATTGCGGGCCGGACGGCGGTGGCGCGCCGCCCGGCGCGGAGTTGTTCGTGTTCGACGCCGACGAAATCGACCCGATCGTCACCGCCGAGGTGGGCGGTTCGGCGCTGTTCGCGGCGCGGTTTCGGGAATGCGCGGCCCGCGCGCTGCTGCTGCCGCGGCGCCACCCGGGGCGCCGCTCGCCGCTGTGGCACCAGCGGCAACGCGCCGCCCAACTGCTCGACGTGGCCCGCAAATACCCCGAGTTCCCGATCGTGCTGGAAACGGTGCGCGAATGCCTGCAAGACGTCTACGACGTGCCGGCCCTGACCAGGCTCATGGCCGACATCGCACAGCGCCGGGTGCGCGTCGCCGAAGCCGAGACCGCCACGCCCTCGCCGTTTGCGGCGGCGCTGCTGTTCGGCTACGTCGGGGCGTTCATCTACGAGGGCGACAGCCCGCTCGCCGAGCGCCGCGCGGCGGCGCTGTCGCTGGACGCCACGCTACTGGCCGAGCTGCTGGGCCGTGTCGAGCTGCGGGAACTGCTCGACGCGGACGTGGTGGCCGCCACCGGACGCCAGTTGCAGCAGCTGTCGCCGGAACGGGCGGCCCGGGATGCCGAGGCGGTTGCCGATTTGTTGCGCCTGCTGGGCCCGCTGACCGAGCAGGAGGTGTCCGCGCGCGCCGGCGGCGCCAACGTGGGTGGCTGGCTGGCGGGTTTGCGCGCCGCCAAACGCGCGCTGAGCGTGTCATTCGCCGGACGAACCTGGTGGGTGGCCGCCGAGGACATCGGCCGGCTGCGCGACGGGCTGGGGGTCGCCGTGCCGCTCGGGGTGCCGGCCAGCTTCACCGAGGCGGTCGCCGACCCCTTGGGCGAGCTGCTCGGGCGATACGCCCGCACGCACGCGCCGTTCACCACCGCCGACGCGGCCGCCCGGTTCGGCCTAGGGGTGTCGGTGACCGCCGACGTGCTGGGACGGCTGGCTGCCGACGGCCGTCTGGTGCGCGGCGAGTTCAGCGCGGACGCGGCCGGCGAGCAATGGTGCGACGCCGAGGTGCTGCGGATCCTGCGCCGCCGCTCACTGGCGGCGCTGCGCGCCCAGATCGAGCCGGTCAGCACCAGCGCCTATGCCCGCTTCCTGCCGGCCTGGCAGCAGGTCGGCGCGGAGTCGACATCCGGGATCGACGGGCTGGCTGCCGTTATCGATCAGCTCGCCGGCTTCCCGCTGCCGGCCTCGGCGGTCGAGCCGCTGGTGCTGGCATCGCGGGTGCGCGACTATGCGCCGGCCATGCTCGACGAGCTACTGGCCTCCGGCGAGGTGATCTGGTCGGGCGCCGGGTCGATCTCCGGCAACGACGGCTGGATCGCTTTCCACGCCGCCGACTCCGCGCCGCTGACGCTGGCCGGTGGCGTCCAGATCGAGCTCACCGACGCCCACCGGGTGATCCTGGACACGCTCGCCGGCGGCGGCGCATTCTTCTTCCGCCAGCTCGCGCAGACCGGAATCACCGAGCAGCAGCTTAAAGCCGCGTTGTGGGAACTGGTCTGGGCCGGCTGGGTCACCGGCGACACCTTCGCGCCGGTGCGGGCGATGCTGTCCGGCGGCCCCGGCACCCGCGGACGCGCCACACCCGCGCACCGGCCCCGCCGCTCACCGCGGTTGAGCCGCTACAGCGTCGCGCACGCGACGGCCCGCGCCGCCGACCCGACCGTCGCCGGGCGGTGGTCCGCGCTGCCGGAGCCCGAACCGGACTCCACGCTGCGGGCCCACCACCACGCCGAGCTGCTGCTGAACCGCTATGGCGTCGTGACCCGGGGCACGGTCACGGCCGAAGGAGTGCCAGGTGGTTTCGCCACGCTCTACAAGGTGCTGACCGGATTCGAGGACGCCGGGCGCTGCCAGCGCGGCTACTTCATCGAATCCTTGGGCGGCGCCCAGTTCGCGGCCGCCTCCACGGTCGACCGACTGCGCAGCTACCTCGACGGCCCCGGCTTCGCCACGGACCCCGAGCGCCGCGAACACCACGCCGTGGCGCTGGCCGCGGCCGATCCGGCCAACCCGTATGGCGCGGCGCTGCCCTGGCCGTCCCCCACCGCCGCAGACGATGCGGGAGCCCGCCCCGGCCGCAAGGCCGGGGCCCTGGTGGTGCTGGTGGACGGGGAGCTGGCGTGGTTTTTGGAGCGCGGCGGACGCTCGCTGCTGAGTTTCACCGACGATCCCGGGGCCAACCACGCGGCCGCCGCCGCGCTGGCGGATCTGGTTAGCGCACGCCGAGCCGACTCGATCCTGATCGAACGCGTCAACGGCGTGTCGGTGCTGCAGCTACGGGAGTCGCCGAGTCAGGAGGCACTGGTCGATGCCGGCTTCGCCAGCACACCCCGCGGATTGAGGTTGCGCTAAGCGATGCCCGAGGGTGACACCGTCTGGCACACCGCCGCCACGCTGCGGCAGGCGTTGGCGGGTCGCACCCTGACGCGCTGCGACATCCGGGTGCCCCGGTTCGCGACCGTCGACCTCAGCGGCCACGTCATCGACGAGGTGCTCAGCCGGGGCAAGCACCTGTTCATCCGCGCCGGGTCGGCCAGCATCCACTCGCATCTGAAGATGGACGGCAGCTGGCGGGTGAGCGGCCGCGGCCGGTGGCCCGATCACCGCACCCGGATCATCCTGGAAGCCGGCGATATCCGGGCCCTCGGCATCGACCTGGCCGTCCTGGAGATCCTCGACCGCGACCACGACGGCGACGTGGTCGCGCATCTGGGACCGGATCTACTTGGGGAGGACTGGAACCCCCACGTCGCCGCGGCCAACCTCGTCGCCGATCCGGGCCGGCCCCTCGGGGAGGCGTTGCTGGACCAACGGGTGATGGCCGGGATCGGCAACGTGTACAGCAATGAGTTGTGTTTCGTCAGTGGACATCTGCCGAGCACACCGGTCGGCGTCATCGCCGACCCGGCACGGCTCGTAGCTCGTGCGCGAGATATGCTGTGGGCCAACAGATTCCGTTGGACTCGCTGCACCACCGGCGATACCCGTGCGGGTCGCCAACTGTGGGTCTATGGACGCTCGGGGCAGGAGTGCCGTCGCTGTGGCACGCCGATCCAGCGGGACAACAGCGGCAACCGTGTCACGTTCTACTGCTCGTCGTGTCAGCGTTGACAACTGGATGCCAGCGTGCGCCGCGCGTGCAGATGCTGTTCACGCGATGTTGCGCCCCCGATACCGGGCTGTCATCCACACCCCGGTAACCTGGAAGGCCGAGACGCCGGAACAGCGATCCGGCGCTTTGATGCGGGACCTGTCCCGCGCCACCCGAGCGCGGACCGCGGCGCCGCGTTGCCCTCCCCGTCGGCCGTCGCCGAAGACCACTCAACGACCTCGCCGGATAACGGAGGACACCAACGTGCTAACACTGCAGAACCGTCTCGGCATCAGCGCTCTCGCGACCATCGGCTCCCGCAAAGCGGGCTCCCTGACGACCCGCGCGTGGGGCACGCTGCGCGCCGTCGCGCAGGGTGCGGCGCCTACCCGGGCGGTGGCGTCGCTGTGCAACACCACCCTCGTGTTCGATGCGCTTCGCATGCCCAACGGGACTTGCCGAGGCGCCACGGTCCCCGCACGGGAGCCGGCGCCGAGGGGCGATAAAGAGCTGCTGCGCATCATGCCCCGGGGGGCCGAGCGTTGCTAACGGCACCGACCCGGCCGTCGCCGCCAGACAAGCTCACGCCGCGGGACCCGGGGAAGGCGCCTGGGCCTGAAGCGCACGGCGGCTGACGAACCGGCGCGGCTTGCCGGTGAGCGGGTCGTCGAATTCCAGGGTATGCGCCAGTAATTGCAGAGGCGTCGTGAAGTCGTCGGGCGCAACGTCAATAACGTCGGGATACAGCGGATCGCCCTGAATCGGCAACCCCAGTGAGGCCATGTGCACCCGCAACTGGTGGGTGCGTCCGGTCCGCGGCGTCAACCGGTAGAGGCCATCCGGCGACGCCAGCTCCACCAGGGTTTCCGCGTTGGGCTCACCGGGCTCTTCGACGGCCTGTAAACAGCCGCGCCGTTTGACGATCCGGCTGCGCAACAGGCACGGCAGATCGATCTCCGGATCGCCGGCCGCGCGTGCCAGATAGGTTTTGCGCACCCGGCGGCGCGCGAACAGCGTCTGGTAGGCCCCGCGTAGCTCGCGGCGGACGGTGAACAACAGCACCCCGGCGGTCAGCCGGTCCAGTCGATGGGCCGGGCTTAGCTCTGGCAACCCCAGTTCGTGCCGCAACCGCACCACCGCGCTTTGCGCCACGTGGCAGCCCCGCGGCATGGTTGCCAGAAAGTGCGGCTTGTCGACCACCACGATGTCGTCGTCGCGATAGATCACCGGGATGTCGAACGGCACCGGCACTTCGGCCGGCAGCTCCCGGTGGGGGCGCACCCCGGTACCGGCCGGTTCCGGCCTCGTCACCGCGGGACTCAACTGAGCGGCACCGGTTCGAGGATTTCGGCGCGCGCCTCCGGCGCACTGGCGCGCAACGCGTCCGCCGAGGCGTCATCGGGCTGGGTCTGCGACAGAATCTCGGCTTCCACGCGCGCGGCGTACATGTCGACCTCACGGTCGATCTGCCGATCGGTCCACCCCAGTATCGGCGCGACCACCTCGGCCACCTCGCGGGCGCAGTCGACACCCCGGTGCGGGTATTCGATGGAGATCCGCATCCGCCGGGTCAGGATGTCCTCCAGATGCAGCGCACCCTCGGCGGTGGCGGCGTAAGCGGCTTCCACCCTCAGGTAGACCGGCGCCGCCGCGATCGGGTCCAGCAGGTCGCGGCGGTCGGCCGCCAGAGCGAGCACGTCGCTGATCAGCGACCCGTAACGGTCGAGCAGATGGCGCACCCGGTAGGGGTGCAGGCCCGCCAGGTCGCCGACCCGCTCGGCCTGGTTGACCAGCGCAAAGTAGCCATCGGCGCCCAGCAACCGCACCTTCTCGGTGATCGACGGTGCCACCCGCGCCGGAATGTACTGCGCCGCGGTGTCGATGGCGTCGGCGGCCATCACCCGATAAGTGGTGTACTTGCCCCCCGCGATGGACACCAGGCCGGGGGTGGGCACCGCCACCGCGTGCTCCCGGGACAGCTTGGACGTCTCGTCGCTTTCCCCCGCCAGCAGCGGCCGCAGCCCGGCGTAAACGCCGTCGATATCGGCGTGGGTCAACGGAATGGCCAGCACGGTGTTGACGGTGCCGAGGATGTAGTCGATGTCCGCCTTGGTCGCCGCGGGGTGCGCCAGGTCAAGGCCCCAATCGGTGTCGGTCGTGCCGATGATCCAGTGGCTTCCCCAGGGGATGACGAACATCACCGACTTCTCGGTGCGCAGGATGATAGCGACGTCGCTGACGATCCGGTCCCGTGGAACGACGATATGCACACCTTTGGAGGCCCGTATCTGAAAGCGCCCACGCTGCTTGGACAACGCCTGGATCTCGTCGGTCCACACACCGGTCGCATTGACCACCACGTGCCCGTGGACCTCGGTAACCGCGCCGTCCTCGGAGTCGCGCACTCGCACACCGATCACGCGGTCGGCTTCGCGCAGCAACGCGATCACCTGGGTGGAAGACCGCACCACCGCGCCGTAATGCGCGGCGGTCCGCGCGACCGTCATGGTGTGCCGCGCGTCGTCGACAACGGTGTCGTAATAGCGGATACCGCCGATCAGCGAGTTGCGCTTCAAGCCAGGGCACAGCCGCAGCGCGCCGGCTCGCGTCAAATGCTTTTGCGGCGGAACCGATTTCGCACCTCCGAGCCGATCGTAGAGGAGCATGCCGAAGGCCACGTATGGACGTTCCCAGAACCGCCGGGTCAGCGGGTACAGAAACGGCAGCGGCTTCACCAGGTGCGGCGCCAATGTGGTCAACGACAGCTCGCGCTCGTAGAGCGCCTCACGCACCAAACCGAACTCGAGCTGCTCGAGGTAGCGTAGCCCGCCGTGGAACATCTTCGACGACCGGCTCGAGGTGCCGGAGGCGAGGTCGCGCGCCTCGACCAGCGCCACCTTCAGCCCGCGGGTCGCCGCGTCCAGCGCGCATCCCGAGCCCACCACGCCGCCGCCGATGACCACGACATCGAACTGCTCGTTGCCCAGTCGCTCCCAGGCCGTGGCCCGCTGCGAAGGCCCTAAAAAAGACGCCGGCCAGGCCTGCGCGTTACCCGGCGCGCGGATCGGGTCGCTCACGGAAAGGCCTCCCAGTCGGTTACTCATCGGTAGGCGAGCTGATCCCCAGGCTACCGCGGCTAGTCCAGGTCACCGTGGGCCATCAGCCGGCGGGCCGCCTCGGTGATCGACCCCGACAGCGACGGATAGACGGCCAGTGTCTGCGCCAACTCGTCGACCGTGATGCGGTTTGTCACCGCCACCGCGATCGGCAGGATCAGCTCGGAGGCGATCGGCGCCACCACCACACCGCCGATCACCACACCGGTGGCGCGCCGGCAGAAGAGCTTGACAAAGCCGTGCCGCAGCCCGGACATCTTGGCCCGGGCATTGGTCCGCAACGGCAGCATGATGGCGCGGGCCGGCACGGACCCGTTGTCGATCGCCGACTGGGGCACACCGACGGCCGCGATCTCGGGATGGGTGAACACCGTCGCGGCCACGGTGCGCAACCGGATCGGCGTGACGGCTTCCCCCAATGCGTGATACATCGCGATCCGGCCCTGCATCGCCGCCACCGACGCCAGCGGCAGCAGCCCGGTGCAGTCCCCGGCGGCGTAGATCCCGGGCGTCGACGTACGCGACACCCGGTCGACCCGCAGATAGTTGTCGGGTGATAGCTGGATGCCCACCCGCTCCAGGCCCAGGCCGCCGGTGTTCGGGACCGATCCGATGGTCATCAGGGCATGGCTGCCCGCCACGGTGCGCCCATCGGCCATGCGCACCACAACCCCCTCGCCGGTGCGGGTGACCGATTCCGCTCGGGCGTTTTTGACCAGCCGCACGCCGCGTTCGGCGAACGACTCCTCCACGACCAGCGCGGCGTCGGCGTCCTCGTACGGCAGCACATGGTCCCGGCTGGCCACCACCGTCACCGCGACACCCAGTTCGGTGTAGGCGTTGACGAACTCGGCGCCGGTAACGCCCGAGCCCACCACGATGAGGTGATCGGGCAGCGAGTCCAGGTCGTAGAGCTGGCGCCAGGTCAGGATGCGCTCGCCGTCGGGCCGCGCCGACGGCATGATCCGCGGGGTGGCGCCGGTGGCGATCAGCACAACGTCGGCATCGTGCTCGCTGGCCGCACCGTCACGGCTGGTCGCTTTGATGCGGTGGCGCGCTCGATCCGGGCCGGGGTCGACCAGCTCGCCCCGCCCCGCGATCACCTCCACGCCCGCGCTGTGCAGCTGGGCGGTGATGTCGGCCGACTGCGCGGCGGCCAGCGTTTTGACCCGCTCATGGATCTGTCCCAGCGAGATCTTGGCGTCGTCGATGTCGATGTCAAAACCCAACCCGGAGGCTCGGCGCAATTCGGTGCGCAACCCCGAGGAGGCGATGAAGGTCTTCGACGGCACGCAGTCGGCCAGCACGGCCGCCCCGCCGATGCCGTCGGAGTCGATCACCGTCACCTGGGCGTCGCGGGCGGCGGCGACCAGCGCTGCCTCGTAACCGGCCGGCCCTCCCCCGAGGATCACAATGCGGGTCGCCACAGCTTTAACCTAACCACGGCGTCGAAGCTTCGCCGGGCGGGCGCGTGCCATTTAAGCTTTCTCCGTGCCGCTCTACGCCGCCTACGGCTCGAACATGGATCCGGAGCAGATGGCACAGCGGGCACCCCACTCGCCGATGGCCGGGACCGGCTGGCTGCACGGGTGGCGGCTGACATTCGGTGGCGAGGACATCGGCTGGGAGGGCGCGCTGGCCACCGTCGTCGAGGATCCGCAGTCGAAGGTCTTCGTTGTGCTCTACGACGTCACCCCCGCCGACGAACAGAACCTGGACCGGTGGGAAGGCTCCGAGCTGGGTATCCACAAGAAGATCCGGTGCCGGGTGGAGCGCATATCCTCCTACACCACCACGGATCCGGTGCTCGCCTGGCTCTACGTGCTGGACGCCTGGGAGGGCGGGCTGCCATCGGCGCATTACCTGGGCGTGATGGCGGATGCCGCCGAAATGGCCGGAGCGCCACCCGATTACGTTCATGACCTGCGTACCCGCCCGGCCCGCAACATCGGGCCGGGGACTTAGCTTAGCTTCCCGAACTCGGCTGGCTGCGGGGGATCGGCTACTGCCGCAAGGCTTCCTCACAAGCGGGGTGACAACCGGGATGGCCTGCGGCCACGTGGAGCCGCCGACACGCACTCCGGCCGCGACAGCGGTGCCGCCCGGGCGGATGCTGGAGACCGGTGCACCGTAGTCACCGCGCCCGCCGGGCGCTGCGAACGCCGTCACTGATGACGACCCTCCCGCAAGCCGGTGCCCTCGTGATCGGTTCGGGCCAGTGCAGGCCCGAGCGGGCGGTCAGCAGCCGAAGGGTTAACCCGACCGGGGTAGCCGCTTTGGCTCAGTCCTGACGGGTCGCGGCCACCGCCCAGAACGGCATGTGCAGCAGGTTGGTTTTCAGCAGCGGCCCGATGACGCGAAGTTGCTCCTGCATCGGCTTCACCCGCTCACCCCAGCCAGACGCGCATGCTCGGGTTAACCACTCGTCAAACCCTTCGGGAGTCATGTGAGCTTGATAGGTGGTGGGGCCCAGGTAGTCGATGCGCCACCCCGCCGCGGGCAGCACCCGCTCGAAGTTTTCCGCGGGCAGACCGTGCGTCTGAATCCCATTGACGTTGTGGCATCCGGCCTCGAACATATACAGCCGCGCCCCCGGCCTGGTGGCCCGGTGCAGAGCTTGGGCATACTGACCCTGAAGGTCCTCGTCCTCGCCGAGCACATGGTAAAACGCGCTGTCCAGCACGGTGTCGAATCGGTTCTCCAGCCCCTCGAGCTTGGTCGCGTCGGCCACCTGAAAGTTCACCTGAACCCCGGCACGCTGCGCGTTGCGCCTGGCCCGCTCGATCCCGGCCGCTGAGCTGTCGATCCCGGTGGCCGCATAGCCCTGCTGCGCGAAGTAGATCGCATGATGGCCCGGCCCGGTGCCTGAGTCGAGCACCTCTCCCCTGACCCCGCCGAAGGCCACTAACTGCTGGACCGCCGGCTGCGGTCCCCCGATGTCCCACGGCGTCATCGTCGGCAAGCCGTCTACCGTGCGCTCGTCACGGTAGAACTCCTCGAAATCATACCGCTCAGCTTCGTTAGACATGCTCAGCATTTTAGGCTCGGAAACTTTGGCCGCCAAGGCATCTAATGCTCCAACAGCCGGATGTCCTGGCGACCATAGTCAGCCAGCGACAGGTCGGCGACCTTGAACTTGATCCCAGTCGCTTCGTCGCGCGGGTCGAAACCCGGTACGACAACTCAACTGAGCAAACAAGCCAACCCGGGCCCGCGCAATTCGTCACGGTGACCCCTGGCTAGACGTCAAAACTGTTGTTGCACAATAACGTTACGGCATCATTCATAGATAATTGTCGTTATCCATGAATTCCTGCCGCATGTTTCATCAGATGATCAACGCTCTCTTCGGCGATGGGCGATATCCTTTATTGGAGCGTATTGGAGCGGCACGTGAGATGCTTGACACGATGAGGCCGGCGCCGCCGCTTTGGTGTCACCAAAACGACCCGTTAACCAGACGGGACACCACGTTAGGCATAAATCAATGAACCGGGCAGCCGTGTTGGATGCGCTCAGCGGCGGATGGCGGCGCAGATTCGGTCCCAATTGCCAGACGCGATCTTCTCCCGCTCGACCTCGGTGAGGTTTGCCTCCTCCAAAAAGCGGCGCGCGCCGCCATGAGGGGCAAACCGATAGGGATAGTCGGTGGAGAAAAGGATGCGGTCGACTCCGATGACCTCAAGTGCCCAGCGCAGATACCGCTGACTAAAGATGCCGCTGGGCGTGACGAGCACGTTGGTGCGGAAGTAGTCGGAGATCGGGCGTGCCCGTTGGGCGGCTGTGGCCACGTTGTCGATCCTGTCGAGGTAGAACAGCACCATCTCGCCCCAATGACCGACTATCACTTCTAGATTTGGAAAGTGGTCGAAGACGCCGCAGAGGATCAAACGCAGCAGCGCAATGCCCGCGTCGTAGTGCCAGCCGATACCGTAGGTGGCCAAGCCGGCATCGACTGCGTCATCGACGCCGCTGTAATAGACGGCCTGTACCGGCGGCGGCGGCACCTGCGGATGTAGGTAGAGCGGCGCGTTGAGGGCAGCCGCGGCCTCGAAGATCGGCCAGAAGTCGCGGTGTTCCAGGCTGCGCCCACGGCTACGGGGGAAGATCATCGCGCCGTTGAGGCCCAATGTGGTGACCGCACGCTCCAACTCGCTGGCGGCTTTGACCGGATCGGTGGTGGCCAGCGTCGCGAAGCCCTGCAGGTGGTTGGGGTGCGCGCGCGCGGCGTCTGCCACGAGATCGTTGCAGATCATCTGCAGCGTCACCCCGTCGTTGGGAGCCAGGTTTTGGACACCAGGGCTTGTCAGGGAGAGAACCTGAACGTCGAGCCCGGTGTCCTCCATTGCGGCGAGGCGCTCTCTGTCGAGCTCGGCGAGGCGGTGCGCGATATCGTCGCGGGCGGATAGCCGCGGCGGGTTTTGCCAGTGTGGCTCGAGACGACGCCACGCCTGCACCACGTCGGCCGTAACGAAATGCTCTTCCAGACCAATGATTTTCACGACTGCGACCCTTCCTCACATTCTCTCTTTTGATAATTGTTGTCTCTGAGGTCCGGTATCGAGTAGCTCCGCATCGAATGGTCAATATTGCTGCAGACGCCAAACGAGTCTCCAGCTGGGTGACGGACTCACGAGCTGACGTTGGAGGCCTCATGCGCTGGTGGCAGCGGCGCAACGCACGAGATGAGGCACTGATGGCCGTCGCCACCCCGGCTGTCCCGACCGCGCGCCGCCTGAGGGGAGACTCGCGAGCATAAGACCTCAGGTGCGTACGTCCGCAACGGCCACGTCACACAGTCACGTCACACAGTTGACTGACAAGTTGCAGGCGGCGGTGCCGGAAAACGAGCCGAGCACTGGTGCCGAGGGGTGGCCGGGATGAAACGTGCTGCTCAGCCGCGGCGGCGTGGTCAGCACCGCAGCCCGTGACTGCCGAGTTCCCGAAAACCGCGGATCTCGCAGCTTCGCCAACTACCGGTTCCGACTCCTTCTCAACCACGGACGAATCCGGAACAATCACCAAACATCACGCATCCCAACCCATTGTCCCAGTTGCCAGCTTGGTGGCGTAGAACTCGAAGATGGTGGCCGGTTCTATAACAATGCCGACTGCTCGACGATGTTGACCATCACGCGCACCCCGACCGCCAGGGCTCGCTCGTCGAGATCGAATGTCGGTTGATGCAGGTCCAATTGCGGTCCCCGGCCCGACCACACCCCGAGGCGCGCCATTGCGCCGGGAACTTCCTCCAAATACCAGGAGAAGTCCTCGCCGCCCCCTGACTGCCGGGTGTCGGCCAAAGCATCCGGGCCCAGGGCTTCGATGGCGTGGGTGAGGATGCGCGTGGCAACTTCCTCGTTGACCACCGGCGGCACTCCGCGGCGGTAGTCCAGCGTGTGCCGGATATCCAGCGGTGACAGCAGCGCGGACACCGCCTGGCGGATGACGTTCTCCAGCGAATCCCACGTCTGGCGGCTGGCGGTGCGCACGGTGCCGGACAGCGCACCGGTCTGGGGGATGGCGTTAGCCGCCGTGCCCGCGTTGACCGCCCCCCACACCATGACGGTGCCGTGACGCGGGTCGATGCGGCGCGACAGCACACCGGGCAGCCCGACGATCAAGGTGCCCAGGCCGTAGACCAGATCGGCGGTCAGGTGCGGCCGCGATGTGTGTCCACCCGGTGAGTACAGGGTGATCTCGACCTGGTCGGCCGCCGACGTGATAGGCCCCTGCTTGACCGCCACCTTGCCGACCACGAGGCGGGGGTCGCAGTGCAAGGCGAAAATCCGTGTCACCCCGGTCAGCGCCCCAGCGGCAATCGCGTCCAGCGCGCCACCGGGCATCAGCTCCTCGGCGGCCTGGAAAATCAGGCGCACCGCCACCGGCAATTCCGGTGCCGATGCCAGCGCCAGGGCGGTGCCGAGCAGGATCGCGGTGTGCGCATCATGACCGCAGGCGTGCGCGACATTGGGCATCGTCGACGCGTACGGCGCGCCGGTCCGCTCGGCCATCGGCAGCGCATCCATGTCGGCCCGCAACGCAATCCTGGTCTCCTTCTCCGGGCCCAAGTCACAGGTCAGGCCGACCCCTCCGGGGAGCACCTTCGGGTTAAGCCCGGCGTCGGCCAACCGCTCAGCGACGAACTGGGTGGTGGCGTACTCCTGGCGGCCGAGTTCGGGGTAGCGGTGGATGTGCCGTCGCCATTCGACCAGGTCGCCGTGGTGCGCAGCCAGCCATGTTTCGGCGCGGTCGGCCAGGCTCATGACGGTGCCCGCCAGTCCCGACCCGCTTGCACCCTCTCAGGCTCGGTCAGCGTCTCGGCAACTTGAACGATTCTGCGCCCCACCAGGTTCGCCTTGGTGTGGACGGCGTGAGATAACTCCCCGAGGTCGCTGCCCCGGCGTCGCGCCGCATCCTGCGCGGCATCTAACGCGGTGGCAGCGGGCACGTCGACAGTATCTCACCCAGCGCACCCGCGCCGCTCCGCGGCGCGCATCGTCGCCGGGCCCAGCCCGATTGCCCGGCTCCTCCCCGCGCCGCTCCGCGGCGCGCATCGTCGCCGGGCCCAGCCCGATTGCCCGGCTCCTCCCCGCGCCGCTCCGCGGCGCGCATCGTCGCCGGGCTAGCCTCGATGACCGTGACCGGCCCACCCGATCCTGACGCGCTCGCGCGGCAGGCGGCCAACATCGTCGCGGAGCGAACCGGGATTACCGAACATGACGTCGCGATCGTCCTCGGATCGGGCTGGGGCCCGGTTGTCACCGAACTAGGAGCCGCGACCAGCGTGCTGCCCATGGCCGAGCTGCCCGGATTCACCCCGCCCACCGCGGTCGGGCACCGTGGTCAGGTGCTGTCGGTGCCCGTCGGGGAGCATCGGGTGCTGATACTCGCCGGGCGCCTGCACGCCTACGAGGGCCACGACCTGCGCCACGTCGTGCACCCGGTCCGGACGGCGTGCGCGGCGGGGGCGCGCACCGTCGTGCTCACCAACGCGGCCGGGGCCCTGCGGCCCGACCTGCGGGTCGGCCAGCCGGTGCTGATCTGCGACCACCTGAATCTCACCGCGCGTTCCCCGTTGGTCGGGCCGCAATTCGTCGATCTCGTCGACGCCTATGCTCCTCGGCTGCGAGAGCTGGCCCGCGACGTCGATCCGCAACTCGCCGAGGGCGTGTACGCCGGCCTGCCCGGCCCGCACTACGAGACTCCCGCCGAAATCCGGATGCTCCGGCTGCTGGGCGCCGATCTGGTGGGCATGTCCACGGTGCACGAGACCATCGCCGCACGCGCGGCCGGCGCCCAGGTGCTGGGCGTATCGCTGGTGACGAACTTGGCGGCCGGGATCACCGGTGAGCCGCTCAGCCACGCTGAAGTGCTCTCGGCCGCCGCGGCATCGGTGACCAAAATGGGTGCCCTGCTGGCCGCCGTGATCAACCGGCTGTGAGGCGCGCCGTGACACCGCAGGAGTGGATCGCTCACGACCCCGACCCCGTGACGGCCGCCGAGCTTGCCGCCTGCGCGCCCGATGAGCTTGCCGCGCGGTTCGCACGCCCCCTGACCTTCGGCACCGCAGGACTGCGCGGGCCGGTGCGGGGCGGGCCGGACGCCATGAATCTGGCCGTGGTGCTACGCGTCACTTGGGCGCTGGCCCATGTGCTCACCAAGCATGGTCACCGTGGTTCGCTGGTGATCGTCGGTCGCGACGCCCGGCATGGGTCGCGCGAATTTGCTGTTGCTACTGCTGAAGTGCTTGCCGCCGAGGGCTTCTCGGTAGTGTTTCTGCCCGATCCGGTGCCCACGCCCGTGGTGGCGTTCGCGGTGCGTCACATCGGCGCGGCAGCCGGGGTGCAGATCACCGCATCACATAACCCGGCGAGCGACAACGGCTACAAAGTGTATGGCGGCGACGGCGTCCAGATCACCTCCCCCACCGACCAGGAGATCCACGCCGCAATGGCCGCCGCTCCATTCGCCGACCAAATCCGCAGAAAGCCCGTCGAGCCCAGCGGAACCGGGCTCGTCGAGCACTACATCCGGCGGGCGGCGCAGGTCCGGCACGGCAAGGGTTCGGTTCGGATCGCCCTGAGCCCGTTGCATGGGGTGGGCGGTGCGCCGGCCGTGGAGACGTTGCGCTGCGCGGGCTTCGCCGATGTGCACACCGTCGCTGCGCAGTTCACGCCGGACCCCGACTTTCCCACGGTCACGGTCCCCAATCCCGAGGAGCCGGGCGTCACCGACGCGCTGCTCGCCCTGGCCGGCGACGTCGGTGCCGACATCGCCATCGCATTGGATCCCGACGCGGACCGGTGCGCTGTCGGCATACCCACCCCGTCGGGGTGGCGGATGCTCTGCGGTGATGAAACCGGTTGGCTGCTCGGTGATTACATTTTGTCTCGGGCCGACACACCGGCGAGCAGCGTGGTGGCCAGCACCGTGGTCTCCTCACGGATGCTCGCGGCGATCGCCGCGCGTTACGGCGCACGGCACGTCGAGACCCTCACCGGCTTCAAATGGCTGGCACGCGCGGACGCCGATCAGCCGGGGGCCACCTTGATCTACGCCTACGAGGAGGCGATCGGATACTGCGTGGATCCGGCAGCGGTGCGCGACAAGGATGGCATCAGCGCCGCGGTGCTGGTGTGTGATCTGGCCGCGGCGCTAAAAGCTCAGGGACGCTCAATGCTCGACATGCTCGACGAGCTCGCCCGGCGACACGGCGTGCACGAGGTCGCCGCGGTGTCCCGCCGGCTCAACAGCGCCGATGAGGCCGCCGGGCTCATGGGGCGGCTGCGCACGGACCCGCCGAAGCGGCTGGCCGGGTTGCCGGTGACCACGGTCGATCTGCTGCGCGGGCCTCACCGCGCCGACGTGCTGGTCTTCACCGGCGCCACCGCCGGCGTGTCGGCCCGGGTGGTCGTGCGGCCCTCGGGCACGGAACCGAAACTGAAGTGCTATATCGAGGTTCGCTGCACGGTCACCGATGCCCTGCGAGACGCCCGGGACCGCGCGGGCAGGCTGCGCGATGAGCTGGTTGCCGCGGTGCGGCGCTGGTAGCTAACGCGGCCCAAACTGGCGGTCGCCGGCGTCGCCGAGACCCGGAACGATGTATGCGATCTCGTTGAGCCCCTCGTCGATGGCCGCGGTAACCAACCGCGCGTTCGGCGCCGCTCTCGTCAACGCGGCGACACCTTCCGGCGCCGCGACGACGCACACGACGGTGATGTCCGCCGCGCCACGGCAGTGCAGCAGACCGACGGTGTGCGTCATCGACCCACCCGTGGCCAGCATCGGGTCCAGAACCATCACCGGCAGGGAGCTCAGGTCATCGGGCAGCGACTCCAGGTACGGCACCGGCAGGTGGGTGCGCTCGTCGCGGGCCATGCCGACGAAACCCACCCGTGCTTCCGGTATGAGCGCATGGGCCTGATCGACCATACCCAGCCCGGCGCGCAGCACCGGTACCAGCAGCGGCGGCTTCGCCAGCCGTGCTCCGAGAGTCGCGGCAATCGGGGTGCGCACCGGAGTCGGCTCGCATGGCATGTCACGGGTGGCCTCGTAGACCAGCATCAGCGTCAGGTCGCGCAGCGCGGTCCGGAACCCGGCGTTGTCGGTGCGCTCGTCACGCAGCGCCGTGAGCCGGGCCGCCACGAGTGGGTGATCGACGACACGCACCTCCACGAGGTTCGACACTAACGGGTGCCGGACACGCTCACGGGCGGACTCGTCGAGGTGCAAGCGCCTCCTATACTCCGGGCATGCGTACTCCGGGCATGCGACGGCCGCGGTGCCGGGCGCTCGGCGGATATCCAACCGGCTGGCCGGCCGGCGTACTAGCGGTATGCGCGGCGACCGCTTTTGCTCTTTCGGCGCCCTTCGTCACGCCAAGCGCCAAGGTGAAATTCGCTGCGACCGCCCTGCCGACCCCCGCGCACGTCGTCATCGTCGTGGAGGAGAACCGCTCTCAGGGCGCTATCATCGGCAACGCGTCGGCACCCTACATCAACGCGCTGGCCGCCAACGGCGCCATGATGACCCAGTCGTTCGCCGAAACCCACCCCAGCGAGCCAAACTATTTCGCCCTGTTCGCCGGCAGCACGTTCGGGCTCAACGAGAACAGCTGCCCCGTCAACCTTGGCGCAACCCCTAACCTGGCCTCCGAATTGCTGGCCGCCGGATACACATTCGCGGGCTACGCGGAAAGCCTGCCTGCTGTCGGCTCGACCGTGTGCAGCTCCGGTAAATACGTGCGCAAGCACGTGCCGTGGGTCAGCTTCACCAACGTGCCGAAAACCTGCTCGGTGCCGTTCTCCGAGTTCCCGGCCCCGGCGAACTACGCCGGCCTGCCCACGGTATCGTTCGTCATCCCCAACGCCGACAACGACATGCATGACGGCTCGGTCGCCCAGGGCGACGCCTGGCTGCGCAACAACCTGTCCGCGTACGCCGAATGGGCGAAAGCCAACAACAGCTTGCTCATCCTGACGTGGGACGAGGATGACAACACCGCACGCAACCAAATCCCTACGGTCTTCTACGGTGCGAATGTCAAGTCCGGAACCTATGCCGAGCCGATCAGCCACTACAACGTGTTAGCGACCCTGGAACAGATGTACGGGCTCCCTAAAACCGGCTATGCGGCAAACGCTCCTGCGATCACTGATATTTGGAGCACCTAGCCGCCTCGGCGCCCGGGCACCGAGGCGGCCGCCCGCGGACTCGGCGCCGCGCGGGGGCCGTCCATCGCTATCCTGTGCCGCATGGCTGCTGAGCTAGTGCCCATCCGCTTGAGCCTGACCGCCGGCGAGCGCTACACGTTGTGGGCGCCCCGCTGGCGTGATTCCGGGGACGAGTGGGAGGCGTTTTTGGGTAAGGACGACGACCTCTACGCCTTCAAGACCGTCGCCGACCTGGTCGCTTTCGTGCGCACCGACACCGACAACGATCTGGTGGACCATCCGGCGTGGCCGGATCTAACCAAGGCGAACGCGCACAAGCTGAAGCCGGCCGAGGACAAGCAGTTCGACTTGGCCGCGGTCGAGGAGCTGGTTGCGCAAAAGCCCACCGAGGAATCGGTTACCGCACTGGCCGGCACGCTGGCAATCGTCTCGGCCATCGGGTCGGTCTGCGAGCTGACGGCGGTGTCGAAGTTCTTCAACGGCAACCCCAGCCTGGGCTTGCTGGCCGGGGGCATCGAGCACTTCACCGGCAGGGCCGGCCGCAAGCGGTGGAACGGGATCGCCGAGATCATCGGACGAAGCTGGGACGGTGTGTTGGCCGCGATCGATGGCATCGTCCGCACCCCCGATGTGGACCCGCAGCTTGCGGCGCGGGCCGCCGACGAACTCGCGGAGCCTCTTGCCGACGAGGAGCCGGACAGCGGCGACGGCGAATTACTCGCCGCCGGGGAGGCGGCCCCGGTCGACGCCGCCGACGACGCCGGTGAGACCGAGGACGCCGAGGACGCGCCCCCGGGCGGTGACAGCGTCGTCTTAGGCAGCGACGCGGACTTCTGGCTCAAGGTGGGCATCGACCCCATCCGGATCATGACGGGCACGGGCACCTTCTACACGCTGCGCTGCTATTTCGACGACCGCCCGATCTTTTTGGGCCGCAACGGGCGGATCAGCGTGTTCACCTCCGAGCGGGCTCTGGCGCGCTACCTTGCCGATGAGCATGACCATGATTTGTCCGACCTGAGCACCTACGACGACATCCGCACCGCGGCCACCGACGGTTCGCTGGCAATCGAGGTCACCGACGAAAACGTCTACGTGCTGACCGGGCTGGCCGACGATCTCGCCGCCGGGCCGGACGCGGTGGACCGGGAACAGCTCGACCTGGCGGTTGAGCTGCTGCGCGACGTCGGCGACTACGCCGAGGACAACACCGTCGACAAGGCGCTGCAAACCGACCGGCCGCTGGGCAAGCTGGTGGCCTATGTGCTCGAACCCGACTCGGTGGGCAAACCCGCAGGCCCGTACGCCCAAGCGGTCCGCGAATGGGAGGAGCTCGAGCGGTTCGTGGAGTCGCGGCTAAGGCGCGAATAGCGCCGCCGGCCGCGACGACATCGGCCCCAGGGTCGCGGCTGCGCCGCGAATAGCGGCTTGCCCTCGGCTAGCCCCGAAGGTGGCCGCTATTTCGCGGCATCCCTCAGCAGCAGCGACCGAACTAGCGGACGTGGCCCGTAGGCCCGGAGCAGCTGGCTGGCCGGGCGCGGGCGCACGCGTTGCGGCCACCAGAACCAGCGCCCCAGCAGCGTGGCGATGGAAGGCGTCATGAACGCGCGCACGATCAGGGTGTCGAACAGCAGCCCGAGGCCGATGGTTGTCCCGATCTGACCGAGAATCCGCAAGTCGCTGAACACAAACGAGGCCATGGTGGCGGCGAACACCAGGCCGGCAGACGTCACCACCGAGCCGGAGCCGGCCATCGCGCGGATAATGCCCGTCTTCAATCCGGCGCCGATTTCCTCTTTGAACCGGGAGATCAGCAGCAGGTTGTAGTCGGATCCCACCGCCAAGAGCAGGATGACGGCCAACGCCAGCACGATCCAATACAATTGGATACCAAGCATATCCTGCCAGAGCAGCACCGCGAGCCCAAACGAGGCGCCGAGCGAAAGCGCTACGGTACCCACAATGACGATGGCGGCGACCAGACTCCGCGTGATGAGCATCATGATGAGCAAAACCAGGCTCAGCGCGGATATTCCGGCAATCATGAGATCGTATTTAGCCGCGTCTCGGATGTCCTTGTAAGCTGCCGCGGTGCCTCCCAGATAGAACTTGGCATCCGCGGCGGGGGTGCCCTTCACGGCCTCGTGCGCCGCCTTCATGATCGGATCGATATGCGAGATGCCCTCGGGTGTCGCGGGATCACCCTCATGGGTGATGATCATGCGAGCGGCCTTGCCGTCCGGCGAGAGGAACAGTTTCAGGCCCCGCTTGAAATCAGAGTTGTCGAAAACCTCCGGAGGCAAGTAGAAGGAATCGTCGTTCTTGGCGGCATCGAAGGCTTGTCCCATCGCGGCCGCGTTTTCGATCAGCGCCGACGTCTGGTCATAGATCCCGGACATGGTGGCGTAGTTCGACAGCGTCAGCTCCCGAAGGGTCTGCTGGCTGTCGATCTGTTGCGGTATCAGCGCCAGCAGTTGCGGCTGGAGCGCATCCAGTTTGTCGAAGCTGGCCGCGAGCTTTCCCAGTTGCTCGCTGAGCTTGTCAAGACCGTCGAGTGCGTCGAAGATGGACCGGAAGGCGAAGCAGGCTGGGATATCGAAGCAGTGTTTTTCCCAGTAGAAATAACTGCGCATCGGCCGGAAGAAGTCGTCGAAATTCGCGATCTTGTCTCGCAAGTCATTCAGCGTGACAAGTGATTCGTGAAAGCTTTCGGTCTGGTCGTGGGTAGCGGCGGCGAGCTCTTGCTGCAGGACGTACTGACGCTTGAAAGTGTCGATGGTCTTCGCAATCTCCGCGGCCTGCGTCAACATGTCGCGGGCACGGTCTTTCTGGTATTTCAGGTTCTCGATCTGCCCGACGCTTTGCATGCTGATCTGAAACGGTATCGAGCTGTGGTCGATCGGCGTTCCCAACGGCCGGGTCATCGATTGCACCTGGGCGATGCCGGGGACGTGGAAGACGCTTTTGGCCACCCTGTCCAGGATGAGCATGTCCGCCGGATTACGCATATCGTGATCGGTCTGGATCATCAGCAGTTCGGGATTCAGCCGGGCCGCAGAAAAATGCCGCTCCGCTGCCGTGTAGCCAATATTGGCTGGGGCAGTGGCCGGCATGTAGGGACGGGGATCGTAACTGGTCTGGTATCCCGGCAGCGCAAGCAGGCCTACGAGAGCGACCGCGCACGTCACCGCAAGAATGGGCCCGGGCCAGCGCACGATCGCCGTGCCTATCCGCCGCCATTGCCGGGTTCTCATCATGCGCTTGGGTTCCACGAGCCCGAAATGGCTGGCCACCGTCACCACGGCCGGGCCCAGGGTGAGCGCGGCCGCCAGCGAGACAAGCACGCCTATTCCGGCGGGTACGCCCAGGCTTTGAAAATACGGCATGCGGGCAAAGCTCAGACATGACACCGCGCCGGCAACGGTCAGTCCCGAGCCCAGCACCACGCGGGCGGTGCCGCCAAACATGGTATAAAAAGCGGTTTCCCGGTCCTCACCTGCGCCACGAGCCTCAAGATAGCGACCGAGGAAAAATATCGCGTAGTCCGTGCCCGCGGCGATGACCAGTAAGGTGAGCAGATTCGTCGAGTACACCGAAAGCCCGATGATCCCGGAATTTCCAAGAAAGGCAACGAATCCCCGGGCGGCGGCCAATTCAATGAGGACCGTGAGCAGCACGAGGATCATGGTGACGACGGAGCGGTAGACGAAAAGCAACATCACCGCGATCACCAGGAAGGTTATCCCGGTGACCTTCGCGGTGCTTTTGCTGCCCACCGTGAACTGATCCGCGAACTGCGGCGCCGGGCCGGCGACATAGGCTTTGATGCCCGTCGGCGGCTGTGCGTGGTCGACGATGTCGCGGACAGCGGCGACGGACTCGTTCGCCAACGCGCTGCCTTGATCGCCGGCGAGATACACCTGGACATACGCGGCCCTGCCGTCCGTGCTCTGCGAGGCCGACGACGTCAGCGGATCCCCCCACAAGTCCTGAATGTGCTGCACATGCTTGGTGTCCCGGGACAGCCGGTGGATCAGGACGTCGTAAAACCGATGGGCCGCATCGCCGAGAGGCTGATCGCCTTCCAGCACGATCATGGCCAGGCTGTCGGTATCGAATTCGTGAAACACCCTGCCCAGGTGTTTCAGCGCCAGCAGCGACGGCGCATCCGGCGGGCTCGCCGCCACGTTATGTGCCCTGCCGACCTCCTCCAATTGCGGCACCGTGGCATTCGTTATCGCAACGGTGGCGAGCCAGAACAGCAGGATCGGCACCGAGAGCCGGCGAATGGTGCGCGCCAGGAACGGCCGGTGACCGGGATAGCTACTCATCCGGACTTGTCCAAGCAATAGGTGTAGGCGTTCATTTCGTTGACGGTCCTTTCGTCTTTGACCTCACCGTTGATGGTGATGCGACAGCCAATGAAATTGCCGTTGCCTTGCGCCACCACATTGGCCACGACCGCAGGCAGGGTGGTCGTGATTTCATACCTCCACGGCAGGGCCGCGTCGTCGACTCGCTGCGGCTGGGCATTGACGTCCAGGTAGTTGATGGTTGCGACGGCGCCGGGGGCGCCGAAGACCTCGAGGATCACATGCTTGGGGTTGAAAGGGATGATTTCGTTGGAGATGCCGGCGTCAGCCGATGTTTTGTGGTGCGAGCCGAATATGCCGTGCAGTCGATAGACGCCAAACCCCGCGACCGCCACCACGGCCACGGCCACCAGGAGCATCCACCCTCGCCTAACCAAGCTGGTTATCGTAATACCGTTCACCCGTTAGCCTTTCGATAACCGGTGACACGATCGCTCGGGGGGTCGTCTTTCCTGGGCTAGTTCCGGGGCAGCGACGGCTATAACAGTACGGTACGGGACCGGACGCCACAAGAGAGTACCCGGTGCCCGATGGCCGGTGCCCGTCTTAAGCGATGGGCCGGGTCAGGCCGGGGAGGATCACGTCGTCGACGAGGGTTTGCACGGTGTGACGGGTGGGGGGCCGGCCGGAGATGATGGACCGAAAGATCAGGTAGCCCGGTAGCAGGTCCCAGAGTTCGTCGCTGATCGCGGCGGCGTCGATCTCACCGCGCTCGACGGCCTGCTGCAGGATGTGGCAAATCAACGCTTTCCGCTGATCGACGAAGTGGTGCTGCATGACGTCGTTGAGCGCGGGGTTGCGCGATATCTCGACGAGTACCGCGCGGATGGTGCTGGCATGCTGGCGCGCCTGCTGGCAGACCATGTTCCCCACGTGCAGCAGATCGCCGCGCAGCGTGCCGGTGTCGGGCGGCACCGCGACCTGGCGGATGCCTTCGATGAACGCGGCCAGCACCAGTTCGGCTTTCGAGGGCCAGCGCCGGTAGACGGTGGCCTTGCTGGCCCGGGCGGTGGCCGCCACCGCATCCACCGTCAACCGGTCGTAGCCGTGTTCCTGCAGCAGTCGCAACGTCACCGCGAGCAACTCGGTCTCCCGCGGAGACCATGGCGAGGGCTCGGCGGTGCGATCAGCGGTCGGGGCCACGGCGTTCACGATAGGACGATGTCACAGTACGGGTGAGTACAGTACCGTTTCGGCGAAAGCCCCGCGGGCCCCGGCCATCGCCACACGCTCGCCTTGGGGAGCCAGCGTTTGACGCCGGATCAAGATTGCTCTTTACTGGCGTCGCTAGCAGAGAGGGCGTCCCCCCGCGGGTGGCGGCGCTCAGAGGCGTCAGAGGTGGAGGTGAGCCGGTGGCGCAAGACGGCCCACCGCCGGTTCAACACGATGTATGACACTGCCAGGGATAGGCCCGCTGCCGCTGTCGGGGTTCCAGCGTCCGGGCATGTTGCTCTTCGGGCTGGTTCCGCTGGCGCTGCTCGCCGTCTATCTGGCGACCCAGGCTCGACGCCGGCAACGGCTGCGGCGGTTCACCGAGGAAAGTGTTCCGCAGCCGGCCTGGCGGCACGTACCCCTCGTCGTTGCGCTGGTCGGCTTGGCGCTGCTGACCGTGGCGCTGGCCACGCCCAGCCATAGCATCCGCATACCGCGCAGCCGAGCCATCATCATGCTGGTGATCGACGTCTCGCAGTCGATGCGCGCCACCGATGTCCCGCCTGATCGCCTGCAGGCCGCCGAGCAGGCCGCCGCCCGGTTCGCCGGCCAGCTGACACCGGGGATTGACCTCGGACTTGTCGCCTTTGCGGGAACGCCGTATCTCCTGGTGCCGCCCACGGTGCGCCACCAGGAGACCCTGGCGGCGCTGAAGAACCTTCAATTCGCTAACAGCACGGCAACCGGCGACGCGATCTTTACCGCACTGCAGGCGATCGCCACCACCGCCACCGTCACCGGGGGTGGGCCGTTGCCGGCCCGCGTCGTGCTGCTTTCCGACGGCGCCGAAAACGTGCCGGAAGACCCCAACAACCCGCACGGCGCCTACACCGCGGCTCGTCTAGCCAAGAATCAGGGAGTGCCCATCTCGACGATCACGTTCGGTACCCACGCGGGCTCCGTCGACTTGGACGGCCAGCTCATCCCGGTGCCCGCCGACCCCGAGCAGATGAAGACCATCGCCCGGCTATCCGGCGGCCAGGCCTACGCCGCCGGCAACATTGGCGAACTCAATCAAAGCTACGACGCGATCCAGCAGGCGATCGGGTATCGCACGGTCCGGGGCCCCGCAAGCGCCGGTTGGCTGCGCCTGGGCGCCATCGCCGCCGTGCTGGCCGCCGTGCTGGCGTTGGTGATCAACCGGCGAGCTCCCACGTGACTCACGAAGGAAGCCTGCGGTTCAGCAGCAGGCCCGCCAACACGGCGCCGGCCATGGCGATCGCGCCGAGCGCGATCCACCCGAAGCTGGCGTCCCCGTGCACGGTCTCGAAGCCGACCTGCTGCTGCAAGGTCGTGTAGACGTTTTTCAGCGCCGCTAGGCTGTCGGCGTGCAACGTCTTGCCACCGCTGATCTCGGAGATTTTCTGCAACGTTTGGTCATCGACGGGCACCTTAAGGGTGGCACCGTCGTAAATGACAGTGCCGTTGGGTGTGCCGAAGGAGATCGTCGAAATCTGCACGCCTTCGGCTTTCGCCGCCCGGGCCGCGGTAAACGCGCCCTGCGGGGCATCGGGGTTCATCGGCACGTTTTCGGCGCCATCGGAAAGCAGCAAGATCCGCGCGGGCGGCGGACCGGGGCCCCCGGGCATCACCGCGCCGACTGTGGCGATCGCCTGCAGCGCGGTGTAAATCCCTTCTCCGGTCGCAGTTCTCGGTGATGGCTTGAGGCTCTTGATCGCTGCCTTCACGGCGCTGCGGTCCGTCGTCGGGGCAACCAACAGCGTCGCGGTGGCCGCGAACTCCACCAGACCAAGGTTGATACCCGGCGTGAGTTCGTCGGTGAACTGCGTAGCGGCCTGCTGCGCGGCGCCCAGTCGACTCGGCGCGACATCGGTGGCCGCCATCGATTCGGAGACATCCATGACCAGCATCACCACCGCGCGGTGGACCGGCACCCGGATATCGTGAGTCGGCCCGGCCATCGCGGTGGTCAGCAACACCAATGACAGGACGAGCAGCAGCGTCGGGACGTGGCGCCACCGGCCGGGGCGATGCGGCGCGACCTGCTCCAGCACGTCCATGTTGGCAAAGCGCAAAGTCCGGCGACGGCGGGTGAGCTGGACCGCCACATACAGGCCGACCAGCAGCAACACGATCAGCAGGAACAGGAAAAACCAGGGATCCTCGAACCCCGAGAGCGTCAACGGGCCCAGCAATGGCAACGTCATCGCCGTCAAGTACAGACCGCGCAGCGCAGGACAGTCAATCCGGTCGATAAAGAGTTCACGCCCACGTCACTCCGGCGGCTTGCGCTAACCGATCAACACCGCGTACCGCGGTTTGATCACCTCGTCGATGATCGCCAGCCGCTCGTCGAAAGGAATGAAAGCCGACTTCATCGCATTGATGGTGAAGCGTTCGAGGTCGCTCCAGCCATAGCCGAACACCTCGGCTAGCCGGTGCATCTCACGGCTCATCGACGTGTCGCTCATCAACCGGTTGTCGGTGTTGATGGTCACCCGGAACCGGGCCCGGGCCAGCAAGTCGAACGGATGCTCGGCGATGCTGTCGACCACCCCGGAGTGCACATTGGAGCTGGGGCACAACTCCAATGGGATTCGCTTGTCTCGCAGGATCGACGCCAGGCGACCCAGCCGCACCGTGCCGTTGTCATCGACGTGGATATCGTCGACGATCCGCACACCGTGACCGAGCCGATCGGCGCCGCAGAACGCAATCGCCTCGTGGATGGACGGCAGCCCGAACGCCTCGCCAGCGTGAATAGTGAAGCGGGCGTTGTTGTCCCGCATGTATTCGAATGCATCCAGATGCCGGGTGGGCGGGTAGCCGGCCTCTGCGCCGGCGATGTCGAACCCGACCACCCCCTTGTCGCGGAACCGGATCGCCAGCTCGGCGATCTCCCGTGACAGCGCGGCGTGGCGCATCGCGGTGACCAGGCAGCGCACCGTGATCGTGCGGCCCTCGGCCGCCGCCGCCTTCTCGCCGTCGGCAAAACCCGCCAGCACGGCGTCCACAACCTCGTCGAACGATAGCCCACGCTCGATATGCAGTTCGGGGGCGAACCGCACCTCGGCGTACACCACGTTGTCCGCGGCGAGGTCTTCCACGCACTCATAGGCGACCCGGTGCAGCGCCTCGGGGGTCTGCATCACCGCCACGGTGTGGGAAAACGGCTCCAGGTAGCGCTCCAGTGAGCCGCTGTAGGACCGGGTGTGAAACCAGCGGCCCAGCTCCTCGACATCGGTCGCGGGCAGCTCGTCGTAACCGATCCGGCCGGCGATGTCCAGGACGGTGGCCGGGCGCAACCCGCCGTCGAGGTGATCATGCAGCAGCGCTTTCGGCGCTTTCTCGATCATCTCCAGCGTCAGCGGTGTCGTCATGCGGTGATCCGGTCGATGATCAGTGGCCGCCGCGGAGGCGGTGTGGCACCAACGCTCCAGGCGCCGTCCAGCGCGGCCATCGCCGCGCCGAAACGCTCGGGGGTATCGGTGTACAGCGTAAAGAGCGGCTCACCGGCCATGACCGGTTCTCCCGGACGCCGATGGATCCGGATGCCGGCACCGGGCTGCACCCGCTCACCGGGACGGGCCCTCCCCGCGCCGAGCCGCCACACCGTCATCCCCACCGCCATCGCGTCGATGTTGCCCATTGTGCCGCTCCGATCGGCGGTCACGGTCTCAGAACACGCACCGATGGGTAACGGTACCGACAAGTCACCGCCCTGCGCGGCGACGAGCGCCCGGAAGACGTCCATCGCGGTGCCATCGCGCAGCGTCTGCGCCGGATCACGGCCCTCGATGCCGGTGATCTCGAGCATCTCGCCGGCCAGCCGCAGCGTCAGCTCCACGACGTCGGGTGGGCCACCGCCGGCCAGCACCTCCAGCGCCTCGGCGACCTCAAGCGCATTGCCGGCGCTGGCGCCCAGCGGGCAGGTCATGTCGGTCAGCAGCGCGCGGGTGGGCACCCGGTGCGCCGCGCCCAGCCGCACCATGGTGTGCGCCAGCTCGCGGCTTCGTGCTTCCGAGTTCAGCAACGATCCGCGGCCCACCTTCACATCGAGCACCAGCGCACCCGCTCCCTCGGCCAGCTTCTTGCTCATCACCGAACTGGCGATCAGCGGCAGGGATTCCACGGTTGCGGTGATGTCACGCAGGGCATACAGCTTGGCGTCGGCTGGCGCGAGCCGCCCGGCCGCGAAGATGGCCGCACCGAGATCGCGAAGTTGTTGGCGGACTTGCTGATTGGACAGGCTCGCGGTGAAGCCCGCGATGGACTCCAGCTTGTCCAGGGTGCCACCGGTGTGCCCGAGCCCACGGCCGGCCGCCTGGGGCACCGCACCGCCGCAAGCGGCGATCACGGGCACCAGCACCAGCGTGATCTTGTCTCCGACCCCGCCGGTGGAGTGCTTGTCCACCGTCGCCAGCGGCTTGCCGTCGCGGCGCAGATCGGTGAAGTCCAGCCGATCGCCGGAGGCCACCATCGCCGCCGTCCAGCGCGCGATCTCCCCGTAGTCCATGCCGCGCAGGAAAATCGCCATCAGCAGCGAGGCCATCTGCTCCTCGGCGACGCGCCCGCGGGTATAGGCGTCGATCACCCAGTCGATCTGGGCGTCCGAGAGCCGGCCGCCGTCCCGCTTGGTCCTGATCACCGTCGGAGCGTCGAAACTCACGAGAATCGCCCGGTTGGCTCGTCGGCTCCGAACGCGTCCGGCAGCAGGTCACCGAGCCGGCGGGGCCCGCCCGGATGATCGACCAGCAGCTGCGGCCCGCCGTGTTCGAGGAGCACCTGGCGGCACCGTCCGCACGGCATCAGCAGCGAACCCTGCCCATCGACGCACACCAGCGCCACCAGCCTGCCCCCACCGGTCGAATGCAGGGCGCACACCACCGCGCATTCGGCGCAAAGACTTAGGCCGTAGGAGACATTTTCCACATTGCAGCCGGTGACCACCCGCTGATCGTCGACCAACGCCGCCGCCCCCACCCGTAACCGCGAGTACGGTGCATACGCCGTCGCTGCTGCTTGGGTTGCCTTGTCGCGCAGCATATTCCAGTCAATTGTGTCGGTCATATGAGTAGCGTGGCCATCCTCTGAACGCATCCGGCGGCGCAGTGCGGCCGTCGGTCGATTCCCTGGCCACCTTAACTTTGCCGCCGGCGCAGGCGCCGGCTGCCGCGACCGGGTGCAAAACCGGTGCCGCACGCGCGGCCGCGGTACCCGCGGGAGCCCTGCCCGCGCGGTGAAGCGCCCGCTGATGCTGCGCGCCGGGCGGGCGCCCGCCCCAGTAGTGGCGAGGACACCAGCAGGTAACATCCGCCACGTCTGCCACGAGAGTCACAGCGCGGGTGTGATGCTATGTGCCCGGCTCTGAGCGATTTTCGCTTTCGGGATTTGCTCTTTCGCGGCGCAGTGCCAGCACCCGCTGGTGAATGCGATGCTCCGTGCCGCGTGGCATCCGCCCCGGACCATAGCGGCCGCGCCCCAGGCGGCGCACCCGGCCCCGTCGCATTTCCCACCGCATCGCATCCGACACCGATTTCGGCGCCGGCTGAGCAACGTCGAAGCCCTGCGAGGCGAGCGCCTCGACCAGGTTGGTGATGGTCGCGGGGCCATAGTCGAACAGGTGCGTCGTGAGTGTGTAGCGCAGCTCGATTCCACGCAACCGCAGGCGCCGCACGTCGTTCATCATCAGAGCATCGCATGCCGCTACGACATCACCGTGAAATCGCTCGAAGGCGGGCAAATACCCACTTGACCGCGGAGTGGATGTCGTGACAGACCCTGACAGACCCTGACAGATCGTGACAGATGACGCGCCGTGTTGGACGCTGAACCTCCGGCCCACGTTGCCGCGGTGTCGTGACACATTCCGCGCAGCGCACCCTCGCCGGTGAACGCGGGATGCCGCTGCGACGGGCCCGCGGCGCCAACTGCGGTCCTGGCCACGCTTCCTGGCCAATGCCCTCGGCGCCGGCGCGTGCGGGCAAGATGACTGAGATGGAGTTCCCCGATTTGTCGGCCAAGGCCGATCGCTACCTGTGGGGCCATTTCGCCCGCCACGGCGCGGGCATCACCCCGCCGATCATCACTCGCGGCGAGGGTGTGCGAATCTTCGACGACCGCGGCAAGAGCTATCTCGACGCGACGTCCGGGCTGTTTGTGGTGCAGGTCGGGTACGGGCGTGACGAGCTCGCCGAGGCCGCCGCCCGGCAGGCCCGCACGTTGGCGTACTTCCCGCTGTGGTCATATGCCACGCCGCCCGCGGTCGAGCTCGCCGAGCGCCTCGCCCGGTACGCGCCGGGTGATCTTAACCGGGTGTTCTTCACCACCGGCGGCGGCGAGGCCGTCGAAACCGCGTGGAAGCTCGCCAAGCAATATTTCAAGCTGGTCGGCAAACCCGGTAAGTACAAAGCGATCTCGCGGGCGATCGCCTACCACGGCACCCCGCAAGGGGCGCTGGCGCTCACCGGCGTGCCGAGGTTCAGGGCCCCGTTCGAGCCGCTGACACCGGGTGGGGTGAAAGTGCCCAACACCAACGCCTACCGCGCACCCGAACCGCTGCGCAGCGACGTCAAAGCCTTCGGACGGTGGGCCGCCGATCGCATCGCCGAGGCGATCGAATTCGAGGGGCCGGACACCGTCGCAGCGGTCTTCCTCGAGCCGGTGCAGAATGCCGGCGGCTGCATCCCGCCGCCCCCAGGGTATTTCGAGCGGGTGCGCGAGATCTGCGACCACTACGACGTGCTGCTGGTCTCCGACGAGGTGATCTGCGCGTTCGGGCGGATCGGGTCGATGTTCGCCTGCTGTGACATCGGGGACGCCGGCTATGTGCCCGACATGATCACCTGTGCGAAAGGCCTGACGTCCGGATACTCGCCGATCGGGGCGATGATCGCCAGCGACCGGCTGTTCGAGCCGTTCGCCGACGGTGAGACGATGTTCCCGCACGGCTACACCTTCGGAGGGCATCCGGTGTCGGCGGCCGTCGCGCTGGCCAACCTCGACATCTTCGAGCGTGAAGGCCTCAACGACCACGTCAAACGCAACGCGCCGCTGCTGCGCGCGGCGCTGGAGAAGCTGTGTGATTTGCCCATCGTCGGCGACGTGCGCGGCCAGGGGTACTTCTATGCCGTCGAACTGGTCAAAGACAAGGACACCAGACAAACGTTCACCGCCGGGGAACGCCGACGGCTGCTCTCCGGGGTGTCCTCGGCGCTTTTCGAGGCCGGGCTGTATTGCCGCCTTGATGACCGCGGTGATCCGGTGATTCAGGTGGCACCGCCGCTGATCAGCGGTCCGGCCGAGTTCGACACCATCGAAGCCATCCTGCGCGCCGTCCTGTCTGGCCGCTGATCTGGCCGCGGAGTTGCGTCCATCGATTACAGCGCGGCGCCGCGAGATCCGGGTGCTCATCGCCTAGTCTGCACAGACGATGGCTTTTGTCCGTTTCGCATCGTGCCTGGCGGCAACGGTTGTGTTGGCGTTCGCGCTGCCGGGCACGCCGGGCGCGGGCGCCGAGCCGAACGTGGCGCCTGACGGTTGCCCCTACAAGCTGTCTACCCCGCCCGCGGTGGACTCCTCGGAGATCCCCAGGGTCGGCGACCCCCCTCTTCCGCTGCCCGTGCCCGCTAGCCCCGTCGGCGGGGATGCGCTGGGCAGTTGCGGTGTGATTACCGCACCCGGCGCACCGCCGGTGCCCGGTGATGTGTCCGCCGATGCCTGGCTGGTGGCCGACCTGGACAGCGGCGCGGTCATCGCGGCCAAAGACCCGCACGGGCGTCACCGCCCCGCCAGCGTCATCAAGGTGCTGATCGCCCTGGCAGCGCTCAACGAGCTCAACCTCAACACCGCGGTGGCCGGCACCGCCGAAGACGCGGCGGTCGAAGGCACCAAGGTCGGCGTGGCCCCCGACGGCGCCTACACCGTCAACCAGTTGCTGCATGGGTTGCTGATGCATTCCGGCAACGACGCCGCTCACGCTCTGGCCAGGCAGCTTGGCGGCATGCAGATCGCGCTGGAGAAGATCAACGTGCTGGCCCGCAAGCTCGGAGGCCGCGACACCCGGGTGGCAACGCCGTCCGGGCTGGACGGGCCCGGCATGAGCACCTCGGCCTATGACATCGCCCTGTTCTACCGCTACGCCTGGCAGAACCCCACCTTCGCCGGCATCGTCGCGACGCGGGCCTTCGATTTCCCCGGCCATGGCGACCACCCCGGCTACCAGCTGGAAAACGACAATCAGCTGCTCTACAACTATCCCGGCGCGCTGGGCGGCAAAACCGGCTACACCGACGACGCCGGGCAGACGTTCGTCGGCGCCGCCAATCGGGACGGGCGCCGGCTGATGGCGGTGCTGCTGCACGGGACCCGCCAGCCGATTCCGCCGTGGGAACAGGCGGCTCATCTGCTGGATTACGGGTTCACCACCACCCCGGGCACCCGGGTCGGGACGCTTGTCGAACCCGATCCGGCGCTGGTCGCCGCCAAAGCCAATGCCGATGGGGCCCGCAACGCCGTCCCAGACGGCGCGATCGCCTCGCCCAACGATGCGCTTCCGGTGCGGGTGGGAGTGGCTGTCATCGGCTCACTGATCGTGTTCGGGCTGATGACGGTCGCACGCTCGATGAACCGCCGATTGGCGCCCTAAATCGCCCTAAGTCCGATTACCCGGCTCTCGCCGCGGCCCGCTGCGCCCGTCAGCGCCCGCCGCCTACCTCCCTGGGCGTCCCGAGCAAGCCACCAAGCGCAAAGCAAACGTTACGGCGTGTCCAACTTGTATGTGACCGGGTTGCACAGATATATTACCTGCAACTGACAGATACATATAACTGGAAGGTGCCATGCCCAACGACTTGACCCACGAGCAACTGCTGGCAGCACTGGAGCCGACGGTGGAGCACCTTCTCAACCGTCACCTTGCGAAGTTCAAGGAGTGGAATCCGCACGACTACATTCCCTGGTCCGACGGCAAGAACTTCTACGCCCTCGGCGGTCAGGACTGGGAGCCCGGGCAGTGCCAACTCTCCGACGTCGCCCGAGTGGCAATGGTGCAGAACCTACTGACCGAGGACAACCTCCCCGCATATCACCGCGAGATTGCGATGAACTTCGGCATGGACGGCCCCTGGGGGCAGTGGGTGAACCGCTGGACCGCCGAGGAAAACCGGCACAGCACCGCACTGCGCGACTACCTGGTGGTGACCCGTGCGGTCGACCCGGTCGAATTGGAGAAACTGCGCGTCGAGCAGATGACACGGGGCTTCAGCCCGGGCCAGAACCATCAGGGCGACTTGTTTGCCGAAAGCTTGTTCGATTCGGTGGTTTACGTCTCGTTCCAGGAATTGGCTACCCGGGTGTCTCACCGCAATACCGGCAAGGCCTGCCACGAGACAATCGCCGACCAGCTGATGGCCAGGGTGTCGCATGACGAGAACCTGCACATGATCTTCTACCGCGACGTCACCGCCGCCGGCCTGGAAATCGCGCCCAACCAGGCGATGAAATCGGTGCACCGGGTGCTGCGGAATTTCAAGATGCCGGGGTACACGGTGCCGGAGTTCCGCCGCAAGGCCGTCATCATCGCCGTCGGAGGTGTGTATGATCCCCGGATCCATCTCGACGAGGTCGTGATGCCGGTGCTGAGAAAATGGCGCGTCTTCGAACGCGACGATTTCACCGGTGAGGCCGCCCGGATGCGTGATGACCTGGCGCTGCTGGTCAAGGAGCTTGAGGAGGCCTGCGACAAATTCGAGGTGTCCAAACAGCGCTACCTGGAGCGAGAGGCCCGCAAGGCGGAGAAGATCACCGCCGCGAAGGTGCTCACCACCAAAGGGACCCTCACGATGAGCAAACGCTAACCGGGGTTGGCAACGCTCCTTCGGGTGAGGCGCTTCGCCGACAGCACGCCACGCGGTCGAAACGAGATCATGCAGACGTTGTGACGCTGATCGCCGCCGGCGGATCCTGGATTGCGGCGCCGGCGAACCACCCCGGCCGGCGACCGCCGTCTTCCCGGATTCGATTGCGACGCCCGGGTTCATTGACATGCACGTGCACGGCGGCGGCAGTGCCTCTTACACCGTCGCGAGCGCAACGCAAATCGCGCGCGCCGCCGAGTTTCACTTGCGGCACGGCACCACCACGACGCTGGCCAGCCTAATCGCCGCATCTCCCGGTGATCTGCTCAGCGGGGTGCGGGCGCTCGCCACCGCGGCACGCGCCGAGATCATCGCCGGTATCCATCTGGAGGGGCCGTGGCTGAGCTCGGCACGCCACGGTGCACATGATCCCGAACAGCTGCGGCGCCACGGTTGGCACCCATTTGTTCAACGCGATGCGCCCGATGCATCACCGCGAGCCCGGGCCCGCCCTTGCCCTGCTGGACGATCCGAGGGTGACAGTCGAGCTGATCACCGACGGGGTACATGTTCACCCCGAGGCCGCTGCCGGTCGACATCGTCTCGGGCGTGGCGCGGGTGCGTACAACGTCGACCAGCGCCGGCAGCACCGCTACCATGGATCAGCTCTTTCGCACCGTGGCCGGCGCGCATTCGGATGCGGCGCTGGTCGCCGCCGTGCGGATGACCTCGGGCACACTGGCCCGCGTCCTCGGGCTTGACCGGGTCAGCTGTTAGCCCTCTTTTACGGATCGGGAGGACAGCCGGGCGCCGCGCGAAGGTTGTCCGGTGAGGTCGCCGCCCATGCGGTGGCGAACAGCACCAACCGAGCGGTGATGTACGCGAACACCATCAGGCCCACTACCGGACCAAACGTCGCACCCGCCGGGCTGCGCAGAACCAACCGCAGGTAGATCGACGCCACCTGCTGGAACAACTCGAAACCGATCGCCGCGATCAAGCCTGCCCGGATCGAGCTTTTAAAGCTGATCGCTTCCCGCGGCAGCCTTGCTATCACCCACGTGAACAGCAACCACGACACCACCCAGGACATCACCAGAGATGCACCGCGAAGAAACCCGCCTAACACTGGAAAATAATGGACTCCAAGCCATCGCAATACATTAGCCATTGTCGCCGCATCCCCCAGCGCGGTCAGCGCTACGGTGACGAGGGTCACCACAACCGCTGAGGTCATGGCTGCCAGGTCCGAGAGTTTGGTTCGCGCAAAACCGGCTGACCTCGTGCGTTGTTTCCACATCTGGCTCAGCGCTTCACGCAGATTCGCCATCCACCCCAGACCTGCCCAGGCCGCGGCGACCAGGCCGATGACACCGACCGACGTGCGCGAGGCGATCGCTAACCCCATCAGGTCGATCAGTTGGCGGCCCAACTCGCCCGACACCGACGACCTGATTTTGTCGTCAATCTGAGCCAGCAGATCGAGCCGACGTGACAGGATGAATCCGGTGATCGCGAAACCAACCATCAGCAACGGGAATAACGCGAAGATCGTGTAGTAGGCGAGGCCGGCTGCATAGAAATTACCCTTGCAGTCGGTGTAGCGCTCGTTGGCCCGCACGGCGTGGTCGACCCATCCGTACCTCGCTCGCAGCCGATGCAGAATTCCGGGTGCGGCCGCTTCGCTCATGCCGATACCAGCCTACGAGCGCTGTGGGAGAAACCCGAGCCGATCATAAACGCGGTCAACCGTTTTAGCGGCCACATCCTGAGCCCGTGCCGCTCCCGCAGCAAGTACGGCCTCCAATTCCGCAGTGTCGGCCATCAACTCGTCCACCCGGCTTTTTATCGGCGTCACGAACTCGATGACGGCCTCGGCGGTGTCTTTTTTCAGATCCCCGTAGCCATGCCCGGCGTATCGCTGAACCAGGGTGTCGATTTCGACGCCGGTGACGGCCGACTGGATGGCCAGCAGGTTCGACACTCCTGGCTTGGCTTGCGGGTCATAACGGATTTCGCGCTCGCTGTCGGTCACTGCCGAACGAATCTTTTTGGCGGACACCGCCGGGTCGTCAAGTAGGCTGATCAACCCGGCGTCCGTGGCCGCGGATTTGCTCATCTTCGCCGTCGGATCTTGCAGGTCATAGATTTTGGCGGTTGCCTTGGGGATCAGCAACTCGGGAATGACGAAAGTGCTCGGAAAGCGGCTGTTGAACCGCTGCGCAACGTCGCGCGCCAGCTCGAGGTGCTGACGCTGGTCCTCGCCGACCGGCACCAGGTCGCTGTCATAGGCCAGCACGTCGGCGGCCTGCAACACCGGGTAGGTGAACAAACCGACGGTGGTCGATTCACTACCGTGACGCGTCGACTTGTCTTTGAACTGCGTCATCCGCGCGGCCTGCCCGAAACCGGTGAAACAGCCCAGCACCCACGCAAGCTGGGTGTGGGCGGGCACGTGGCTTTGCACGAAAACAGTGCTGCGGGTGGGATCGATGCCCAACGCCAGATACTGCGCGGCGGTAAGCAGGGTCCGCCGTCGCAGGTCCCCGGGATCCTGCGGGACGGTGATGGCATGCAGGTCAACCACACAGAAGAATGCCTCGTAGTCGTCCTGCAGCGCGGCCCACTGCGTGATGGCGCCCAGCGCATTGCCCAGGTGAAGAGAGTCGGCGGTGGGCTGCACGCCGGAGAAGACCCGCCGAGGTCCGCTGGCAGTGCTCATGATGGTCCGATCTTGTCACGTTGTTGCCGGCCGGCACGCTGCGGCCACCCGGTATGCGACCCCCCAGCACGGCGACACACCTGCACGCGCCTTGCGGTACCGGCGGTATCACCCTTAGTGTCGGCACCATGCCTCGGACCACGACCCGGACACCGATCCACCTGGGAGCCGGTGAACCGGTCCTGCTGCTCCATCCGTTCCTGATGTCACAGCTGGCCTGGGAAAACGTGGCGCAGCGGTTGGCCGATACCGGCCGCTACGAGGTGTTCGCGCCGACAATGGCCGGCCACAACGGTGGGCCGCCCCCGCACACCCGATTCCTCAGTTCCGCGGTGCTGGCCGACCACGTCGAGCGGCAGCTTGACGACCTGGGCTGGAACACCGCGCACATCGTCGGCAACTCGCTCGGCGGATGGGTGGCGTTCGAGCTGGAGAGTCGGGGACGGGCGCGGACTGTCACCGCGATCGCGCCCGCGGGTGGCTGGAAGCGGTGGAGTGTGACGAAATTCGAGGTGATCGGCAAGTTCGCCGGAGGTCTGCCGGTGTGGGTGCTGGCCCGCTGGCTGGGTCCGCGCATGTTGCTTCTGCCGGGGAGCCGGCGAATAGGCACCCTGCCGATCAGTGGATCTCCCGATGGGGTAAGCGAACGCGAACTCAGCGCGATCATCGACGACCTCGCGCATTGCCCGGCTTACTTTCAGTTGCTGGTTAAATCGTTGCTGCTGCCCGGGCTGATGGACCTGGCCGCTACCGCCGTGCCCACGCAACTGGTGCTCTGCGAAAAGGATCGGGTGGTGCCTCCGCGCAGGTTCAGCGCGTATTTCACCGACCACCTGCCTGCCACCACCGTGGTCAGGACACTGGACGGTCTTGGGCACATCCCGATGTTCGAGGCGCCACAGCGGGTCACGGAGGTCATCGCCGACTTTCTCGACCAGCACAGTCGGCCGATCCACACGGTCGAACCGTCGGCGGGTTAGCCGAGTGCCTTTTTCAAATTGTCGGCGATAGCACCGAGGAACTCCTCGGTGTTCAGCCAGGACTGCTCCGGCCCGATCAGCACGGCCAGGTCCTTGGTCATCTGCCCATCCTCGACCGTGCCGATCACGACCTCCTCCAACTTCCGGGCGAAGCCGATCACCTCGGGGGTGTTGTCAAGCTTGCCGCGGTGCTGAAGTCCGCGGGTCCAGGCGAAAATCGAGGCAATCGGGTTGGTGGACGTCGGCTTGCCTTCCTGGTATTGGCGAAAATGCCGGGTGACCGTGCCGTGGGCGGCTTCGGCCTCCACCGTGTTGCCGTCTGCTGTCATCAACACCGACGTCATCAACCCCAGCGAGCCATAGCCTTGCGCAACCGTATCGGATTGGACGTCGCCGTCGTAGTTCTTGCACGCCCACACATAGCCGCCTTCCCACTTGAGGCAAGCCGCGACCATGTCATCGATCAACCGGTGTTCATAGGTCAGCCCGGCCGCTTCGAACTCGTCCTTGAACTCCTCGTCGTAGATGCGCTGAAACTCGTCTTTGAACATGCCGTCGTAGGCCTTGAGGATGGTGTTTTTTGTTGATAGATATACCGGGTAGTGCTCTTGCAGCCCGTAGGCGAATGACGCCCGAGCGAAATCCTGGATGGATTTTTTAAAGTTGTACATCCCCATCACCACACCGCCGTCCTCGGGGATGCGCACCATCTCATGCACGATCGGCTCGCCACCGTCCTCGGGAATGAAGGTCAGTGTGACGGTGCCCGGCCGGTCAACCTTGAAATTGGTCGCCCGGTACTGGTCGCCGAAGGCATGGCGGCCGATGACGATCGGCTTGGTCCAGTGCGGAACCAGCCGTGGGACATTCGAGATTATGATTGGTTCGCGAAAAATAGTTCCGCCCAATATGTTTCGAATCGTCCCATTCGGCGAGAGCCACATCTTCTTCAGATTGAATTCCTTGACCCGCGCCTCGTCGGGAGTAATAGTGGCGCATTTGACGCCGACACCGTGCTTTTTGATCGCATACGCCGCGTCGATCGTCACCTGGTCATCGGTGGCGTCACGATGCTCGATACCCAGATCGTAATACTCGAGATTGATGTCCAGGTGCGGAAAGATCAGCATATCTTTGATGAGCTTCCAGATGACACGCGTCATCTCGTCACCATCGAGTTCTACTACGGTGCCTTCGACTTTGATCTTGGATCCGCTGGACATGTGAACCCGGTCCTCCTGCGCAACGATCGCCTGGTGAGCGCTTGTGGCCGGCCGTGTGAGCGCAGCGGTCGGCCACTCCCAGGCCAGACTACAAGGAGCCATCTGACCGCCCACAGTCGAGCGGAACGCCCTTGCAGCTACTGATGAGTACTTTCGGTCCGGTAGCGCTGTCGCGGAGCCCTGAGCGTCGCTCACTCGCCGTCGCCTTCGGTGCCTGCTACTCGGCTCCTCGCTCGTGAGCGTCGCTCACTCGCCGTCGCCTTCGGTGCCTGGGTGGCGCGGGGTTGGGGTCATGCGATAACCTTTCTCTCGGTCATGAGCGCCAGCGCCAAGCCCCGGCTTGCTGGCCGGCAACCCTCCAACCGCGGTGGGGTGCCCCGGGTGATGACCAGGTTGAGTAGCCACCACCGGCTACGCGGCAAGCGCGGGTCCGCCATGACGGGCCCCCCGAGTAGACAGGGAAACCTGATGCGCTCCTCTGTGGGCCGGCCCGCTATGTGTCGTTGTCACTGAGCCGATGGCCGCCAACTGACGTCATCACCGATGGCGTCGCAGGTGACTGCGGGCACCGCACCCACCCTTACTAAATACCTTTACTAAACCCCGAGCAGAAAGCCACCGAGGTGAGCCTCCAAAACGACACCGGCAACGACAACGACCCGACCGCACACTGGTCGTTTGAGACGAAGCAGATCCACGTCGGCCAACGGCCGGACCCGGTTACCAACGCGCGCGCCCTGCCGATCTATCAGACCACCTCCTACACCTTCGACGACACCGCGCACGCCGCGGCCCTGTTCGGTCTGGAGATCCCGGGCAACATCTACACCCGGATCGGCAACCCGACCACCGAGGTTGTCGAACGGCGCATCGCCGCGCTGGAAGGCGGTGCGGCAGCCCTGTTCCTGGCGTCCGGACAGGCCGCTGAGACCTTCGCGATACTCAACCTTGCCGGTGCGGGCGACCACATCGTGTCTAGCCCGCGGCTCTACGGTGGCACCTACAACCTGTTTCACTATTCGCTGCCCAAGCTCGGTGTCGACGTCAGCTTCGTCGACGACCCCGACGACCTGGACTCGTGGCGGTCCGCGGTCCGGCCGAACACCAAGGCGTTCTTCGGCGAGACCATCTCCAATCCCCAGATCGACATTCTCGACACGCCCGGAGTGTCGGCGGTCGCCCATGAAAACGGCGTACCGCTGATCGTCGACAACACCATTGCCACCCCCTATCTGATCCAGCCGATCACCCACGGCGCCGACATCGTGGTGCACTCGGCTACCAAATACCTAGGCGGGCACGGCGCCGCGATCGCGGGGGTGATCGTCGACGGCGGCACCTTCGACTGGACGAGCGGACGCTTTCCCGAATTCACCACGCCCGATCCGAGCTATCACGGCGTGGTATACGCCGAGCTGGGTCCACCGGCGTTCGCGGTTAAGGCCCGCGTCCAGCTACTTCGCGATTACGGCTCGGCGGCTTCACCGTTCAACGCGTTCCTGGTGGCCCAAGGCCTGGAAACGTTGAGTCTTCGCGTGGAAAGGCACGTCGCCAATGCACAGCGGGTGGCCGAGTTCCTTGCCGGCCACGAGGACGTCCTTGCGGTCAACTACGCGGGACTGCCCGGCTCACCCTGGTTTGAGCGCGCGAAAAAACTGGCGCCCAAGGGAACCGGAGCAGTGCTGTCGTTCGAACTGGCCGGTGGTGTCGAGGCCGGCAAGGCGTTCGTCAACGCACTCAAGCTGCACAGCCACGTCGCCAACATCGGTGACGTGCGCTCGCTGGTGATCCACCCGGCCTCGACGACCCATTCCCAGCTCACCCCCGAGGAACAGCTGTCCACCGGTGTGAGCCCCGGGCTGGTGCGGCTGGCCGTCGGCATCGAGGGCATCGAGGACATTCTCGCCGATCTGGAGCTCGGCTTCGCGGCCGCGCGAGCGCACCGCGGAACCGCCGCCGATCCGCAGTCCGTGGCGGCCTTTTGAGGAGTCTGAGATGACGATCTCCGATGTGCCGACGCAGACCCTACCCGCCGAAGGCGAGGTGGGGCTGATCGACATCGGCTCACTGAGGCTGGAAAGCGGCGCGGTAATCGACGACGTCTGCATCGCGGTGCAGCGCTGGGGAGAGCTGTCTCCCGCCCGCGACAACGTCGTCATGGTCTTGCATGCGCTCACCGGTGATTCGCACATCACCGGGCCCGCGGGACCGGGGCACCCGACGCCGGGCTGGTGGGACGGCGTGGCCGGGCCGGGCGCGCCGATCGACACCACCCGCTGGTGTGCGGTGGCCACCAACGTCCTGGGTGGCTGCCGTGGCTCGACCGGTCCCAGCTCGCTAGCTCGTGACGGAAAGCCTTGGGGATCAAGGTTTCCCAAAATTACGGTGCGCGATCAGGTGGAGGCCGATGTGGCTGCGCTGGCCGCCCTCGGCATCACCGAAGTCGCCGCCGTGGTCGGCGGGTCGATGGGTGGTGCGCGAGCACTGGAATGGATCGTCAGCCATCCCGACCGGGTCCGCTCCGGGTTGCTGCTGGCGGTGGGGGCACGTGCCACCGCCGATCAGATCGGAACCCAGACAACCCAGATCGCGGCCATCAAAGCCGATCCGAACTGGCAGGGCGGCGATTACCACGGCACCGGGCGCACCCCTGACACCGGACTTCAAATCGCCCGCCGCTTCGCGCACCTGACCTACCGCGGCGAGCTGGACCTGGATATCCGATTCGCCAACGACCCCCAGGACGACGCAGACCCGATAACCGGCGGGCGCTACGCGGTGCAAAGCTATCTGGAACACCAGGGGCAAAAACTGGTGTCGCGCTTTGACGCTGGGACCTATGTGGTGTTGACAGAGGCACTGAACAGCCACGACGTCGGCCGCGGACGGGGCGGTGTGGCTGCGGCGCTGCAAAGTTGCCCGGTGCCGGTGGTGGTCGCGGGTATCACCTCCGACCGGCTTTACCCGCTACGCCTGCAAGAGGAGTTGGCCGAGCTGCTGCCGGGCTGTGCCGAGCTGCAGGTTGTCGACTCGATCTATGGGCATGACGGGTTTCTGCTGGAATCGCAAGCTGTCGGCGAGCTGATCCGTCAGACACTGGAGTTGGCTCTTCGACCAGCCACCGCAGAGGGCGTGCATTCGCGGTGACCCGCTCCCGGCACGAGCGTTCGCTGTCGTTCGGCGCGGAGGCCGCCGCCTACGAGCGGGGCCGTCCGTCCTATCCGCCCGAGGCGATCGATTGGCTGCTGCCCGAAGGGGCCCGCACTGTGCTGGACCTGGGTGCCGGAACCGGAAAGCTGACCACCCGGCTGGTCGAACGCGGTTTGGACGTAGTGGCGGTTGACCCGATCCCCGAGATGCTCGAGGTGCTGCGCAGCTCGCTGCCCCAGACACCCGCACTACTGGGTACTGCGGAGGAGATTCCCCTGGCAGACAACAGCGTTGACGCTGTCCTGGTCGCCCAGGCGTGGCACTGGTTCGACCCCGCCCGGGCAATTCCGGAAGTGGCCCGCGTGCTTCGGCCCGGTGGGCGACTGGGTCTGGTGTGGAACACGCGCGACGAACGGCTCGGCTGGGTGCGCGACCTGGGGCGCATCATCGGCCGCGACGGCGACCCCGTGCGCAACAAGGTGTCCCTGCCCGCGCCGTTCGCCGAACAGCAACGCCATCACGTCGAGTGGACGAATTACCTGACGCCACAAGCATTGCTCGACCTAGTCGCCTCGCGCAGCTACTGCATCACATCGCCAGCCGAGGTGCGCGCCAAGACCCTGGACCGAGTCCGCGAGTTGCTGGCCACACATCCGGCATTGGCTAACACCACCGGTCTGGCCCTGCCCTACGTCACGGTCTGCGTCCGGGCCACGCGGGCCACGTCATAGCGCGCCGGACAGCGTCACACGCCACCGCGCTAACGCCGAGGAGCGACGGCTCCTCCTGGCCGTCGCATCGGTGGTATCGCGCCGTGCACGAATCTTTATCCCGTCGTGTCGTCGATGTGACGCCGATAGACCATGGTCATGCAAGAAACTGTCGAGTGCCGTGAGCGCACTCCAAACACCTGAGGAGCGCGAGATGCCGGCGAAGCGGGCGGCCCGAAAGCCGATGATCATTCCCACGCTGGCGGTGTCTCTCGGTGTCGCAGCCGCCGCAGGGGCGGCTGCGACACCGGCACAGGCAAACTCGATCGATGACGGATTCCTGTCCGCCTTAACCGGTGCCGGTATCAACTACGGCGACCCCGGCAGCGCGGTGGCGCTTGGCCAGTCGATCTGTCCCATGCTGGCCCAGCCCGGCGGGACGTTTGCCTCCGCAGTGTCGAGCATCACCGGCAGCAGCGGGATGTCGCCGGCCATGGCGGACATGTTCACCAGCATTGCGATATCGATGTACTGCCCGTCGATGATGGCATCAATCGCCAACGGCAACCTACCAAGCCTGCCGCAATTGCCGGGTGTGCCGAGTATCTAGCGCGTCCCCAGCGGGTCGATCGTCGACGCGATGTACACCATCGCCGCCGCGACCGCCGCCATCATGACGAAGTCGATTCCCTTGCTGCGCACCACCAGCAGACCGGCCCGCTCGTCGGACAACAGCAGCCGCAGTGCCGCCGCCACCCCCACACCGATGCCGATGAGCAATGCCCCGCGCCGCCAGAAATTCGCCGCCACCAAACCGAACCCCGCGAGGAAGATCAGCCCAACCAGCAGTATCGGCGCTTGGCCCCGGATCGTCTCGCGGGCACTCATAGCCGCTCTGCCAGCTCGACGACATTTGTCAGCAGAAACGCCCGGGTGAGCGGTCCGACGCCGCCGGGATTCGGCGAAACGTAACCGGCGACCTCCCACACCTCCGGATGCACATCGCCGACCAGCCCGCTCTCGGTGCGGCTGACGCCGACGTCGATGACAGCGGCTCCGGGGCGCACCATGTCTGCGGTCAGCAGGTGCGGCACACCCGCTGCCGCGACAACGATGTCTCCTTGTCGGGTCAGCCGAGCCAGATCGCAGGTTCCGGTGTGGCACAACGTCACCGTGGCGTTGTGCGAGCGCAGGATGAGCAACAGCCCTAGCGGGCGACCAACGGTCACGCCGCGACCGATGATGACCACATGGGCGCCGGCGATCTCAACGCCGTAGCGACGCAAGAGATGCACGATGCCGCGCGCAGTGCACGGCAGCAGCGCCGGGGCGCCGAGCACCAGCCGACCCAGGTTCATTGGATGCAGACCGTCGACGTCCTTGGCCGGGTCGACACGCTCCAGGGCCGCGTTTTCATCGAGATGCTTCGGCAGCGGCAACTGCACGATGTACCCGGTGCACTCGGGATTGGCGTTCAGCTCGTCGATAGTCTCGTTCAGCTTGACTTGAGAGATATCGGCGGGCAGATCCCGGCGGATGGAGGTAATGCCCACCTTGGCCGAATCGGCGTGCTTGCCGCGGACGTAGGCCTGTGACCCGGGGTCGTCGCCGACCAGGATGGTACCAAGCCCCGGTGTGCGGCCTGCTGCGGTCAGCGCGGCCACCCGCCGCTTCAGGTCGGCAAAGATCTCGTCGCGGGTAGCCTTACCGTCCAGCGTTATCGCAGTCACATCTGACAGTCTGACACCCGCCCGGCCGCCCAGCGCGCCCGGCTACGCAGGCTGCCGAGGCGTCTGCGGACCCGGGGTAATTGTTGCTGGCCAAAGCCTCGGCCGGCGCACCGCCGGCCATCGGCCAGTTTTAGCGCCGTCGAAACCTATTGGGCCACAGTTGATTCGCTAGCCGGTTGCGCTGCTCACTCACGGGCCTGGGACGACACCGAAACAACAGCCCAAAACAACAGTCCAATAAATCAACGAAGCTCGATTGCCGAGGCGTCATCGCGGAGAAACGAGAAATAAGGAGAAACAAGCCGAGACGCAAAATTCCGCGAACCAGCTGGCGGGTCGTTCGTAACCCCCGTCGCCGCAAACCACTACAGTCGGTGCGGTGAGCCAACCCGCTACAGTTGGTGCTGCAATGAATCAGCCAGCCCCGCCCGTGTTGACGGTCCGCTACGACGGGTCACAACGTACCTTCGCGGCGGGCCACGACGTGGTCATCGGGCGTGACCTGCGCGCCGATATGCGCATCACCCATCCGCTGATCTCCCGTGCGCATCTGCTGTTGCGCTTCGACCAGGGTAGGTGGCTGGCGATCGACAACGGGTCGTTGAATGGAACCTTCGTCAACGGTCGCCGGGTACCCGTCGTCGAAATCCACGACGGGCAGAGCATCAACATCGGCAACCCTGATGGGCCGAGGCTGACATTCGAGATCGGGCGGCACCAGGGGATGGTGGGCCGGCCGCCGCTGACGTCGTCGATGCGGATGGTCCAACCGCCCGGCGCGCCATCGCAGCCCATGCGCCCGACAACCAGGTGGGCTCCGGGGCCGCCGTCGCGCCCGCATCCCGGCGCGCCGCCGCGGCAGATGTATCCGGCCGGCGGTGGGCAGCGGGGGCCTGGCTACGGCGCGCCGCAGCCGGTGAACTGGCGAGCGCACGGCGCCGCGCGTCCCGCGCCGCCGTCGAGCTATCAGCCGCGGACCCAGATGGCGCCCGCCGCCGCCAAGCCTCCGGAGGTGTCGAACCTGGCGACGAAGATGATCCAAGCGCTGCGGCCCGGAGCCGCGGCTCCCGCCAAGCCGGCCGGCTCGGCGACGATCGGGCGCGCCACCGACAACGACATCGTCATCCAGGACGTGCTGGCCTCACGTCATCACGCGTTTCTGGTGCCGACGCCACTCGGCACCGAGATCCGAGACGCCCGCAGCGTCAACGGAACGTTCGTCAACGGGGTCCGGGTGGGGTCCGCGATCCTGAATGAGGGCGACGTGGTCACCATCGGCAACGTCGATTTGGTGTTTACCGACGGCACCTTGGTGCGCCGCACCGAAGCCGACACCCGCACCGGCGGCCTGGAAGTCAACTCGGTCTGCTTCAGCATCGACGGAAAGCAGCTGCTCGACCACATCTCGCTGACCTGCCGGCCCGGTACCCTGACCGCGATCATCGGCGGATCCGGTGCCGGCAAGACCACGCTTTCCCGGCTAATCGCCGGATACACTCGCCCCAGCTCCGGCACGGTCACCTTTGAAGGCCACGACATCCACCGCGAGTACGCGTCGCTGCGCAGCAGGATCGGCATGGTTCCCCAGGACGATGTGGTGCACCGCCAGCTGACGGTCAACCAGGCGCTGAGCTATGCGGCCGAGCTGCGTTTGCCGCCCGACACCAGCAAGGCCGACCGCGCCCAGGCGGTCGCACAGGTGCTCGAGGAACTCGAGCTGACCAAGCACGCCGATACCCGGGTGGACAAGCTCTCCGGTGGGCAGCGCAAACGCGCCTCGGTGGCGCTGGAGCTGCTCACCGGACCGTCGCTGCTGCTCCTCGACGAGCCGACCACCGGCCTAGACCCCGCGCTGGACCGTCAGGTCATGCTGATGCTGCGCCAGCTGGCCGACGCCGGCCGCACCGTGCTGGTGGTCACCCACTCGGTGTCCTACCTCGACGTCTGCGACCAGCTGCTGCTGATCGCACCCGGCGGCAAGACGGCGTTTTTCGGCCCGCCCGACCAGATCGAGCCGGCCATGGGAACCAGAAACTGGGCAGACATCTTCGCCAAAGTGGGCGCCGACCCCGACGAGGCCAACCGCCGCTTCCTGGAAAGGGAGGGGCGGCATCGCCAGCAGGTACAAACCACTTCAGCGCCAAGGGATTTGGGTGAGCCGGTGCGCACCGACGTGCTGCGCCAGTTCTCCACGATCGCGCGCCGCCAAATCCGGCTGGTCGTTTCCGACCGTGGATACACGGTGTTCCTGGCGCTGTTGCCGTTTCTCATCGGGGTGCTGTCGGCGACCGTGCGCGGCAAAACCGGACTGGGAATCGCCAACCCGATGAGTGACAATCCCGATCAGCCGGGGCAGATCCTGGTCATGCTCAATGTCGGCGCGGTCTTCATGGGCAACGCGTTGACCATCCGCGACCTCATCGGCGAGCGCCCGATCTTCCAGCGCGAACAGGCCGTCGGGCTCTCGACCAAAGCGTATCTGATGGCCAAGCTCGCGGTGTTCTCCGTGTTCGCGATTGCCCAGGCGGCGATCGCCACCACCATCACGGTGGCCTACTGGGGCCCGCCCCCCACGAACGGCGTGGTCCTGGGCAATGTCAGCTTCGAGCTGTTCGTCACGGTCGCCGCGACCGCCGTGGCCTCGGCGATCCTCGGGATGGCCCTCTCGGCGATCGCCCGCACACAAGACCAGATCATGCCGCTGTTGGTGGTATCGATCATGTCGCAGCTGGTGTTCTCCGGCGGAATGATCTGGGTGACCGACCGCATGGTGCTCGACCAGCTGTCCTGGGAGACGCCGGCGCGCTGGGGATACGCGGCGTCGGCATCCACAATCAACATCGACAAGCTGGTGCCGGGCCCGACCAGCCCGAAAGACCAGCACTGGGCGCACAAGCCGAGCGCTTGGCTGTTCGACATGGCGATGCTGGCGGTGGTGTCGGTCGCCTACACCGGCATCGTGTGGTGGAAAATCCGGCTGAAGCGTCGCTGAGCGGTTCCCGCGAATCACCGGTAACGGCCCGGCGAATTCCGCCCGACACGGCGCGAAATAACCGCCGCGGCACCCAATACTAATGACGTGACCGCATCCGCGCCGCCGGTGCTAACGGTTCGCTATGACGGCGCAGAACGGAGCTTCGCCCCCGGCCATGAGGTGGTTGTGGGGCGTGACCTGCGCGCAGACCTGCGCGTCGCTCACCCATTGATCTCCCGATCGCATCTGTTGCTGCGCTTCGACCAAGGCCGGTGGCTGGGGATCGACAACGGTTCGCGGAACGGAACTTTCGTCGACGGTCAGCGAGTGCCGCTGATCGACATCCACGACGGCCAAAGCGTCAACATCGGAGATCCCGAGGGGCCACGGCTGACTTTCGAGGTGGGGCGCCAGCACGGTGCCGCCCGCCGGCAAGCGCACCCCTCCCCCGGTCCCCAGCGGCCACCCGGCTCCGTCACGATCGGTCGCGCCACCGATAACGACATCGTCATCCAGGATGTCCTGGCCTCGCGCCATCACGCGGTGTTGCTGTCGACGCCGCGCGGCACCGAGATCCGGGACCACAGCATCAACGGCACATTCGTCAACGGGGCCCGGGTCGAATCGGCGGTGTTGACCGCCGGCGATCAGGTCACGATCGGCAACGTCGACCTGGTGTTCAGCGACGGCACCTTGATCCGCCGGACCGAGGCCGCGACCCGGGCCGGCGGGTTAGAGGTGCGCGCGATCGATTTCAGCATCGACCACGGCCGCACATTGCTCACCAACATCTCGTTGACGGCCAAACCCGGCACGCTCACCGCGATCATCGGCGGCTCCGGTGCCGGTAAGACCACGTTGGCCAGGCTGATCGCCGGCTACACCCGCCCCACCCGCGGCTCGGTCACCTTCGAGGGGCACGACATCCACGCCGAGTACACGGTACTGCGCAGCCGGATCGGCATGGTCCCGCAGGACAATGTCGTGCACCGCCAGCTGACGGTCAACCAGGCGCTGGGGTATGCCGCGGAGCTGCGGCTGCCGCCCGACACCAGCAAAGCTGACCGCGCGCGCGTCGTGGCCCAGGTTCTCGAAGAGCTCGAGCTGACCGAGCACGCCAATACCCGGGTGGACAAGCTCTCCGGAGGGCAACGCAAACGTGCCTCGGTAGCGCTGGAACTGCTGACCGGCCCGTCGCTGCTGATCCTCGACGAACCGACCTCGGGTCTGGACCCCGCGCTGGACCGTCAAGTGATGCTGATGCTGCGCCAGCTGGCCGATGCCGGCCGCGTCGTGCTGGTCGTCACCCACTCGCTGACCTACCTCGACATCTGCGACCAGGTGCTGCTGCTGGCGCCGGGCGGCAAGACCGCGTTCTACGGGCCACCCGCCCGCATCGGCCCGGCGATGGGAACCACCAATTGGGCCGATATTTTCGCCAAGGTTGGCGACGACCCGGACGCCGCCAATCAGCGTTTCCTCGCCCAAAACCGCCCACCGCCGCTAGCGATGGCACCGTCAAAAAAGGCAGAGCTGGGTGCCGCTGCGCACACCAGCGTGTGGCGGCAGTTCTCCACGATCGCCCGTCGCCAAGTTCGGCTGATCGTGTCCGACCGCGCCTACTTCGCATTCCTGGCACTGTTGCCGTTCGTCATGGGTGCCCTGGCGCTGGCCGTTCGCGGCACAACAGGATTCGGCCCCGCCCCGCTGCGAGGTGACACCCCGACCGAACCCGAGCAGCTGCTGGTGCTGCTCAACGTCGGTGCTGTCTTCGTGGGTACCGCGCTAACAATCCGGGACCTCATCGGAGAGCGTCCCATCTTTCTCCGGGAGCAGGCGGTCGGCCTATCGACCGGAGCGTACCTGCTGGCCAAGGTCGGTGTGTTTAGCGTGTTCGCGGTCGCTCAGTCGGCGATCACAACCACCATCGTCGTACTCGGCAAGGGAGCGCCGACCAAGGGGGCCGTCGTCTTCGGTGCCACAAAGCTGGCCGCCAGCGCCGAATTGTTTGTGGGTGTCGCCGCGACCTGCGTCGCGTCGGCGCTTCTGGGCCTGCTCCTGTCGTCGCTCGCCCGCTCCAGCGACCAGATCATGCCGCTGCTGGTGGTATCGATCATGGCGCAGCTCGTGCTCTCCGGCGGGATGATCGCGGTGACCGACCGGCAGCTTGACCCGCTGTCGTGGCTGACGCCGGCGCGCTGGGGCTACGCCGCGACCGCGTCGACCGTCGACGTGCGAGCGCTGATATCCCCCAACCTGTGCCCGCAGGACAGCCACTGGGCGCACACCCCGCACGCGTGGGCGTTCGACATGGCGATGCTGGGAGTATTGCTCGTGGCTTACACCGTTTTCGTCCGGTGGCAGATCAGGCTCAAGCGTCCCTGATCGGCTCCTCAGCGGGCCGTCTCGGCCCGCATCGTCGCCGGGGGGAGGCTCGACATTGCGTATTCACTGACGGCGATCAGCGCGTCGGTCGCTGAGCGGCGGTCCCTCGCGTCGATGTTGATAACCGGGATATGCTCGGGCAGCGTCAGTGCCTCACGTACCTCGGCAATGGGATATCTTGGCGCGCCGTCGAACTCATTGACGGCGATCAGGAACGGCAGGTTGCGATGCTCGAAGAAGTCAACCGCGGCGAAGCTGTCTTGGAGGCGACGGCAGTCGACCAGGACGATCGCGCCGATCGCGCCGCGTACCAGGTCGTCCCACATGAACCAGAATCGGCGCTGTCCGGGTGTGCCGAACAAATAGAGCACCAGGTCCTCGTCGAGGGTGATCCGGCCGAAGTCCATCGCCACGGTCGTCGTGCGCTTTTGCGGGGTCGCCTCCAGCATGTCGACGCCGGTGGACGCGTCGGTGACCATCGCCTCGGTGCGCAGCGGCATGATCTCCGAAACCGCGCCCACAAACGTGGTCTTTCCGGCGCCGAATCCGCCCGCGATGACGATCTTCGTCGAGGCGGGGGCCCTCTCAGAGCGCTCGTAGGCCACGGAGCGTCCTTCCTATGAGTTCGCGGCGTTCGTCGGTCGTCGACTGATCGGTGAGCGTCGGCAGCACCCGAAGGAAGCCGGACGTGACCAGATCGCCCACCAAGACCCGGACGACACCGATCGGCACATCCAGACGGGCCGAGATTTCCGCAACCGAAGGGCCATCGATGCACAGGTGGATGATCTCGCCCCGGATGTCGTTGGGTGGCCATCGAGGTAACGGCGCCGGCTGCAGGGTCTGCACCGGAGCTTCCAGGGGAAGATCGACACTGGTGTTGGTGCGTCCGGCCGTCAGGGTGTACGGGCGGACGAGGCTCGCCTCACGCGTGGGTTGTGGCGTCTCGTGTCTGCCCATCGCGGCTCACGGCTGCGCGAAACCCGGCGACGATGCGGGCAGATCGGGCACATCGGGCGCAGTTCGCCGGGACGACTGCACCACCCCGCCCACCCGTTCCACCAGCATGGCCATCTCGTAACCGATCTGGCCGATGTCGCACGAGCTGGCAGCCAGCGCCGCCAGATGCGAGCCGTCGCCCACCCGCATCAACAGCAGGTAGCCGTTTTGCATCTCGACTACCGACTGCAACACATGTCCACCCTCCAACAGCTGTGCGGCGCCGGTGGCGAGACTAGCCAGTCCGGACGCGACCGCCGCGAGCTGATCCGCCCGGTCGGGAGGTAGATGCTCGCTGGCGGCGATCAGCAGGCCGTCAACGGACACCAGCACCGCATGCGACACGCCGGGAACCTCGCGGGCAAAGTGAGAAACCAGCCAATCCAGCGAATTGTTATGCGCGAGATGGGTCATTCGTGATCAGTTCCTCGATTCGTCTCGCGGGCATGCGATCGTGCCGCGTGCACGCCACCGAAATGGCTGCCGATGGAGGCGCGGATGGCGTCCGGGTCGCGGGCCGGCACCGTATTTGCCGGCGTCTGTCGTGCCTGGGATCCGCCGTTTGATGCCGCCGCGCTCTCCCGGTGCTGCTCGGGAGCCCGGTGCCGCGCCGTGTTGACGGGCGAGCCGGCCGATGACGAAGTTTCGGGGAGGGCCGTCCCGGGTACTAGCCGGGCACCGGGATCTCGCACCGGCAGGCCGTGATCGGTGTGCGCGCGGATCGGCACCTTCTCGGCCTCGGCGGCCGCCGACCAGCCCCGGTCCCATACCGACCTCCAATCGAGGTCGGCGCTTCGGCCCAGCTCGCGCGGGTCGACGAGGTACTCCGACAGCATCCGCTGATAGATCACGTCCTCGGCGGAGGTGTCGGCGGGCCGCGGGTCGGGCTCGCCACCCCGGGCCGCATCGTCGCCCGGGGCGCCTGCGCGAGCGGCCCGTGGCCGTGCGGAGGAATACCCCGAGATATCCGATACCCCTTGGTCCGGCGGTTGTTCCGGGTCTTGCCGAGCAGCGTGTTCCCACCACGGCCGGGCGGGCTCCCGTCGCGGGCGTCGGCGCGAATGCTCGGCGGCGTCGCCGGGTGTCGTCGGCCGGGCCGGAAGGTCGGTGATACCGCTGGATCCCGGGTCGCGACGGGGTAATGGCGTGACCGGCGGGCGCGGCCCGTCGCGCTGCGAGGCGTCGGGGTCCGCGGGCCCAAGGTTCGTGGCCGCCACCGTAGAGGCAGCGGTTTGAGTGTCGGGCGCGGCATGCGCCGTGGTCGCGCGCGATGGCCCAGCGCCTGCCCGGGCGCGCGGGCGGGGGACCCGGCCGTCGGCGGAATGGCCGGCGAGGACGCCCGGGGGCAGATAGACCTCGGCCGTGGTGCCGGAGGCACGCTCCTCGGTTGCCGAACTGCGCAGCCGTACCCGCATCCCGTGCCGATCGGCCAGCCGGCCGACCACGAAGAGACCCATATGGCGGGCATTGTCCGGGGTAACTTCGCCCCCGGCACGCAGCCGGATATTCGCCATCCGCCGGTCACCGTCGGTCATCCCCAGTCCGTGATCGATGACCTGCACCACAACTCCCCCGTCGTTTCGTCGCTCCCCGCACACCCGGACCAACGATGTCGGCGGCGAGTAGCGCAGCGCGTTGTCGATCAGCTCCGCGAACAGATGAACGACGTCCGCGGCAGCAGCGCCGGTCACCGTGCACTCGGGCAGCATTGCCGTGCGCACCCGGCGATAGTCCTCCACCTCGGACGCCGCGGCGTTGATCACCGCTGCCAGCGGCATGAAGCCCCGTGGTTCACGCGAAACCCGGGCGCCCGCCAGCACGAGCAGGTTGGCGGCATTGCGGCGCATCCGGGCGGCCAGGTGATCGAGCCGAAAAAGGCTCTCCAGCCGCTCGGGATCCTCCTCGTTGCGCTCCAGTCGGTCGATGAGCGCTAGCTGCTGATCGACCAGCGAACGGCTCCGCCGCGACATGGTCTCGAACATGTCGTTGACGAGGAGCCGCAACCGGGCCTCTTCGCCGGCCAGCAGCAACGCCTGCGAGTGCAATTCGTCGACCGCGTGGGCGACCTGGCCGATTTCCTCGGTGGTGGACACCGGCAACGGCTCGGGGGCACGCTCGTCGCCGGCACGGACCCGGGCGATCTCACGCTCGAGATCCTCGTGGGCAACCTTCAGCGCGCCGTCGCGCAACACCCGCAGCGGCTGAATCAGCGATCGCCCGACAAGCACAATGATGACAAGCGCGGTCGCAATACCGGCCAGGATCAGCGCGGTGTCGCGGATCGCCGCATCGCGCCGGGCCGCGGCCTGGTCCCGGATCGTCTTGGTCAGCGATGCTTCGGTGTCTTTGATCACCCGGTCCGCGATCGCGTCGGTGGTCTGTATCGAGCGCAACAACTGGGGGTTGTTGACGAGCACACTGGCCGGATCGGACATGATCGCCATTCGGCTGACCATCTGCTGCTGCAGTGTCCTGGCTTCGGGCGAGCCGGCTCCGAGCACCTCGCCCAACGCGTAAAGGGTCGATGGCTCGGTGCCGGCCAGGGTAATCATCGAGACCCGCAACTCCGGCTCGGGCAGGTCGGCGCCCCGGGTCACCATCAGCCGCTGCATCATCATCTGGCCGCGCACGCCAACCGCACGGCTCAAGCCCGCTGCCTTGGCCCGCTCCCGCTCGCTATCGACCCGCACCGACCCGGTGATCGCATTCTGCGCGGTCATCAAGATCGGCGCATACGAGGTCACCCGTTCCCGCAAACCGATGTCATTGGACGCCACCTTGTCCAGCAGCGCCTGCCCGCTATCGAGCACGGTGTTCAGCGCGGTGCGGACGTCGGGGGCCACGTCGGTGTCGGCCAGCCGGGCCCGCAGCTCATGTCTGCGTGCGTCGTAGTTTTTGTTCGCCCCCGCGACGTCGCCCACGCCGGAGTTTGCCAGCAACGCGACGTCCAGAGCCGACATGTATTTCGCTATCGCTGGGACCACGTCGGCACGCTCGGCCGCCAGCCGGAGGTCGTGGGCCTCGGTCACCGCCCCATAGATACGGATGCCGCCGAAGCCCATCGACAGCAGCAGCGGCACCAACGCGATCGCGACGACCTTCCACCGAACGGGCCAGTTGCGCAGCGACCAACTCGGTGGACGTTTGGCCGGCGCGGTTTGCGCGGCCGGGGCATTCGAGTCATCGTCGGTAGCCGCCGCGGCCGCCTTGGCCGGGCCGGCAAACACCGTCACTGAGCCGCGGCCGTGCTACCGACCGCCCCCGCATGCAGTGTTAGCGCGTCGTTCATGAGACTTCCTGCTCAATCCGCCCGCCCTGGGCAGATAGGCGAGCGATTTACGCCTGGCAATTCGACGAGTATGACAGGCCGCGCGCGCGGTCGCCACCATTCCTACTGACAACCGGGAGTCCGCTGACCGGGTCCGCGCCCCGAGAGGCGGGCGTGGCAAATCGGCACCGGCGACGGGCGCGCGCAACTGCGATGATCGACGGGTGTTCCGGCTGCTGTTTTACTCGCCGCGCATCGCACCCAACACCGGCAATGCCATCCGGACAGCGGCCGTCACGGGCTGCGAACTGCACTTGGTTGAACCGCTGGGCTTCGAGCTCTCGGAGTCCAAGCTGCGCCGGGCCGGGCTGGACTATCACGACTTGGCGTCGGTCACCGTTCACCCCTCCCTAGAGGCCGCCTGGGGTGCGTTGTCGCCGGCGCGGGTTTTCGCGTTCACGACCCAGGCGACAACGCTGTTCACCGAGGTCGGCTACCGGGCGGGCGACGTGTTGATGTTCGGGCCGGAGCCCGGCGGGCTGGACGCGGTGATCCTGGCCGACGACCACATCACCGAACGGGTGCGAATCCCCATGCTGGCGGGCCGACGATCATTGAACCTCTCGAACGCCGCCGCGGTCGCCGTCTATGAGGCGTGGCGTCAGCATGGCTACGCCGGGTCGACGTGACGGCTACCAGGTGTTCCAGTGCGTCACCTGCGGCGCCGGCAGCCGCTTGGCACGCCTGAAGTCGGTGCCCTTGGTGTAGGCGATCGGAAGCAGCCCGCCCTGGCTGTACTCCTCGACGGGGATCCCGACAATCTCGGCGACCTGTTTTTCGCCGTCGCCCAGCAGGTGCAGCGTCGTCCAGCACGACCCGAGCCCGCGCGAGCGCAACGCCAGGCAAAAACTCCACACCGCCGGGAACAGGGACGCCCAGAATGACGCGCTCCCCAGCGGCGCCCGTTCCACCCGGCCCTGCAGGCAGGGGATCATCAAGACCGGCACCTGGTGCATGTGCTCGGCCAGGTACCTCGCGGAGTCACGGACGAGCGGCATCCGCTCGCCGCGGGTGTCCCCCTGCGGGTATTGCGGTGGGGGCAGGCTGAGGTAGCCCTTCGCGTTGGCCAGGTAGATGTCGGCGATCGCCTGCTTCTTGTCGGCGTCGTCGACGAACACCCACTGCCAGCCCTGCGCGTTGGAACCCGTGGGCGCTTGCAGCGCCAGCTCGAGGCATTCCATCAGCACCTCCCGGCCTACCGGCTTGTCGAGGTCGAGGCGTTTGCGCACCGAGCGGGTGGTGGTGAGGACGTCGTCGACGGACAGGTTCAAGGTCATGTGCGCAGACTACATTTCTACATTTGTACATTTGCCGCTCCGGTCCCCCAGAACCGCCGAACGGACGCAAGACGTTTCCGGCGGGCCCGGCATAGGCCACTGCGGATGGACGGCGCCGGCGGGTGGGCCGTTGCCGCGAAAGTGCGCTCCACGACGCATTGTGCGAGTGAATGCGTCGTTAGTGGCACGCTGGCGGTGTCAGCGGAAATCCCGCGATGTCGATCCCGCTCTCAAGGTAAGCCCCGCCAACCGCTCAGCCACGACGGTGACTGCCCCACTGGCATTTTGGACTTGACCGCGAATCAACAGGGCCGGCGCCGCCTGCGCCAGCTTACGGTGCCGCGCCCATACTCCCGGCGTGCAGAGCACATTGACCATCCCGGTCTCGTCTTCGAGGTTGATAAACGTCACCCCCTGGGCCGTGGCGGGCCGCTGCCGATGAGTCACCGCCCCGGCGATCAGCACCCGCTCGCCATCGGGCACGCCGAGCAGTTTCTCGGCGGGCAGCACCCCCATCGCATCCAGATCCGCCCGCAAGAACTGCGTGGGGTAGCTGGCGCAGGAGATGCCGGTGGCCCACACATCGGCGGCGGCCAGTTCCGGCTCACTCATCCCCGGCAGCGCCGGGATGTGCGGCGCGCAGCCCACGCCGGGCAGCCGGTCGGGCCGCTCCATGGCGGCCGCTCCGGCCGCCCACAGCGCCTCGCGCCGGGAGAGCCCGAAGCAGCCCAGCGCTCCGGCGGTCGCCAGCGCTTCGGCCTGGGGTACGGAAAGCTGCACCCGAGACGTCAAATCCAATAGCGACATAAACGGCCCATGGGCTTTTCGCTCCTCGACCAGCTTCTCGGCCAGCGTGTCTCCGATATGACGCACCCCGCCCAGCCCCAGCCGCACCTCCGTTCCGGCGTTCTCGAGAGTGGCGTGCGCCAAGCTGGCGTTGACATCGGGGCCGTGCACCACCACGCCGTGGCGGCGGGCGTCGGCCACCAGTGACTGCGGGGAATAAAACCCCATCGGCTGGGCGCGCAGCAGCGCCGCGCAGAACGCCGCCGGATGGTGCAGCTTGAACCATGCCGAGTAGAACACCAGCGACGCGAAGCTTAGCGCGTGGCTTTCGGGAAAGCCGAAATTGGCGAAAGCTTCCAGCTTTTCGTATACCCGGTCGATCACCTCGTCAGGGGCGTTATGCAGCCGGCGCATGCCGTCGTAGAACCGGCCGCGTAGTCGGCGCATGCGCTCCGCCGAGCGCTTGGACCCCATGGCACGCCGCAGCTGATCGGCCTCGGCGGCGGAAAACCCCGCGCAGTCGACCGCGAGCTGCATCAGCTGTTCCTGAAACAGTGGTACTCCCAACGTCTTTCGCAACGCTCGCACCATCGACGGATGGTCGTAGACCACGGGGTCAATGCCGTTGCGCCGCCGGATATACGGATGCACCGAGCCGCCTTGGATGGGCCCGGGGCGGATCAGCGCAACCTCGACCACCAGGTCGTAGAACACCCGCGGGCGCAACCGCGGCAAGGTGGCCATCTGCGCCCGGGACTCCACCTGGAACACCCCGATGGAGTCGCCGCGGGCCAGCATCTCATACACCGCCGGCTCGGAGAGGTCGAGCTGGGCCAGGTCCACTTCGACACCCTTGTGCTCGGCCACCAGGTCGATGGCGTAGCGCAGCGCCGAGAGCATCCCCAGCCCAAGTAGGTCGAACTTCACCAAACCGATTGCCGCACAATCATCTTTGTCCCACTGCAGGACGCTGCGATCCTTCATGCGTGCCCACTCCACCGGGCACACGTCGGCGATCGGGCGGTCGCAGATCACCATGCCGCCCGAATGGATGCCCAGATGCCGTGGCAGATTCTGGATCTGGGTCGCCAAATCGATCACCTGCCGGGGGATACCCTCGGCGTCGGGTGATCCAGCCGGCCCGCTCCCGAGGCTGACCTGCTTGCTCCAGGCGTCCTGCTGACCCTGCGAAAAACCCAGGGCACGGGCCACGTCGCGCACCGCGATCCGTTCCCGATAGGTGATGACGTTGGCCACCTGCGCGGCGTAGTCACGGCCGTATTTGTCATAGACGTACTGGATGACCTTTTCCCGCCGGTCCGACTCGATGTCGATGTCGATGTCGGGCGGGCCGTCGCGCGCGGGCGACAAGAAACGCTCGAATAACAGCTCGTTGGCCACCGGGTCGACGGCGGTGATGCCTAGGGCATAGCAGACCGCGGAGTTGGCCGCCGACCCCCTGCCCTGGCACAGGATGTCGTTTTCCCGGCAGAACCGGGTGATGTCGTGCACGATCAGGAAGTAGCCGGCAAACCTCAGGTGAGCAATGACTTTCAGCTCGTGCTCGATCTGCGCGTAGGCGCGCGGCGCCTGCTCGGGCGGTCCGTAGCGCCGCAGCGCCCCGGCCATCACCAGCTCCCGCAGCCAGCTCTCCTCGGTCTGCCCTGCCGGCACGCCGAACGGCGGCAGCTGCGGGGCGATGAGCGCCAGCCCGAAGTCGCACTGCTCGCCGAGTTCGGCAGCGGCGGTGACCGTCTCGGGGCACCAGGCGAATAGCCGCGCCATCTCCTCACCGGACCGCAAATGCGAGCCGCCCAGCGGAGCCAGCCAGCCGGCGGCGGTGTCCAGCGACTGCCGGGCCCGGATCGCGCCCAAGGCCATCGCCAGGCGGGCCCGCGACGGGCCGGCGAAATGCGCGCCGGTGGTCGCGACCAGCCCCACGCCGAAGCGCGGCGCCAACGCCGCTAGCGCCGCGTTACGTTCGTCGTCCAGTGGATGGCCATGATGGGTCAGCTCGACGCTGACCCGCTCCGCGCCGAACCGGTCCACCAGCTCGGCCAGCGCCGCGGCGGCGGCCTCCGGACCGCCTTCGGAAAGCGCCTGGCGGACATGGCCTTTGCGGCAGCCGGTCAGGACGTGCCAGTGCCCGCCCGCCGCGTCGGAAAGCCCGTCGAAATCAAAGCGCGGCTTGCCTTTTTCGCCGCCGGCTAGGTGCGCGGCGGCCAGCTGGCGCGACAACCGGCGATAGCCTTCCGGGCCGCGGGCCAGCACCAGCAGGTGCGGGCCGGGCGGATCCGGCTCGTCGGTGCGAGCACCGGGCCCCAAGGACAGCTCGGCGCCGAATATGGTACGGACATCCAGTTCTGCCGCCGCTTCGGCGAACCGCACCGCCCCGTACAGCCCGTTGTGGTCGGTCAGCGCGATGGCACGCAGATCCAGCCGGGCCGCCTCCTCGACCAGCTCCTCCGGTGTGCTGGCCCCGTCGAGAAAGCTGTACGCCGAATGCGCGTGCAGCTCGGCATAGGCGACCAGCGAGCGGACCCTTCGGCTACCGCCCGGCGGCGCATACGCCGCACGTTTGCGCGAGCACGGCGCGTCATCGCCCGGCTCACCCGCAAGCGACGCGCCGGCGCGACGCGGCTTGCCGTCGAGCACCCGTGCCATCTCCGCCCAGCTCGGCGGTCCGTTACTCCAGCCCACATCGCCACAGCGTATCGAATATACGTTCGATTATCCAGCCGCTCGGCCCCGTGGCACTGCCACGCAACCGAAAAACAGCTGTTTAGAAGATTTAATCTTCCGGCTACATCTCGTGGGGGGATCCGGCGGATACTCGTAGCCATTACCTAGCCAATACCCATTCCCACAGGCAACGGCGGTGACCGGTATGGAGCAACTCAAAACGCTCGATGCCGGCTTCCTCATGGCTGAAGACGCCGACCGCCACGTGAGCCTGGCAATCGGCGGGATCGCGATCATCGAGGGCCCCGCACCCACCGACAGCCGGTTGAGAAGTGTACTGGCAGAACGGATTCGCGCGATACCTCGGTGCACCCAGGTGCTGCGGACACACCCCTTCGATGTGGGCGCCCCCAAGTGGGTCGACGATCCCGGCTTCGACCTCACTCGTCACGTGCGCCGGCTGGCGCTGCCCCGGCCCGGCGGTGATTCAGAGCTGTTCCGGGTGGTCGCGGACGTGCTGGAGCGGCGCCTGGACCGGGATCGTCCGCTTTGGGAATGCTGGGCCATCGAGGGGCTGCAGGGCAACCGGTGGGCGATCTTGATCAAGATCCATCACTGTGTCGCCGACGGGGTCTCGGCGACCCGCATCCTCACCCGGCTGTGCGATAACGCCAACGGTCGCGATGGCCCCGTCTTCGCCCAGCACTTCGGCCCAAGCCGGACCGCACGCCCACCAGCCCAGCTGCGGGCGGTGCCCGATGCCGGCGCGCGCGGGCCGGTCGGCGAGCTTTGGCGGGCTGCCGGCGCCGTCACCAACGCCGCTGCGCGAGCGGTCAGCGGCGCCGCGGAAATCGCCGTCGCCCTGATGCGTCCGGCGGCCGGGTCTTCGCTGGTGGGTCCCGTTACCGCCATGCGGCGCTACCGCGCGGTCCGGGTCCCCCTCGCCGATGTCGAGCGGGTGTGCCGCAGGTTCGGCGTGACGATCAACGACGTCGCCCTTGCGGCGATCACCGAGGGCTTTCGGGAGGTCTTGCTGCACCGCGGCGAGCAGCCCCGCGCGAATTCGCTGCGCACCCTGGTACCGGTCTCGGTGCGCTCCCCGGACGCGCTGGAGGAACTCGGCAACCGCATTTCGGTCATGCTGCCGTACCTGCCCGTCGAGCAGGACGACCCGATTCAGCAGTTACGCGTCGTGCACAGCCGGTTGCGCCACGCCAAGCAGGGTGGCCAGCGCCATGCCGGCCACGTCCTCGTGGCAGCCGCCAATCACGTTCCGTTTGTGGTGTCCTCCTGGGTGATTCGGTTGCTGACCCGGCTGCCGCAACGCGGCGTCGTCACGCTGGCCACCAACGTTCCCGGGCCGCGACACCCGTTGCAGATGATGGGCCGCACGGTGGTGCGGTTGCTGCCGATTCCTCCGATCGCGCTGCGGTTGCGCACCGGGATCGCGGTGCTGAGCTATGCCGATGACCTGGTGTTCGGTATCACCGCCGACTACGACGCGGCACCCGATGTGGAGGAGTTGGCCAAGGGTATCGCAGCAGCGGTGGCGCGTCTGGAGGCGCTAAGCCAAGACGCTGTGTTGCTGTTCGCGAAGTAGCCGTTCGGGCCGACAGCCTGAGCCGGCGTCGCGCCTCAGCACTCAGTAGAGGATGGCCGGCAGATAGGCGCCGCGCGGGGTCGAATAGAGCCCGGTGGCCATGAGGGTGCGCATGTCCACAATCCGCAGGCCGTTGCGCAGGCACCACCGGAACAGCTCGGCGTTGGTGGTGGGCACCAGCACCCCGGTGCCCTCGATCCGCTCGACTGAGGCTATCAGCGCCTTGAGAGCCTCGCTGCATTCGCCGACCGCGTGATCGAACAGGCCGATCCCGGTGGCGTAGCCGGTTATTCGCCCGTCGTGTTCGACGACCATCGCCTTGCCCAGCGAGATACCGTCCGCCAGCTCTGTACCGCGGTCGTGCCTAGGCACATTGCGGCACAGGGTATTACAGGCGTCCAGATCGTCGCTCGTGGCCCGACGGACCCGATAGCCGGGGATTGCGATTCGCGGTGGCGCACCCTGTAGGCAGCCAAGCAGGTCGCGTACTTCGAACCCGAGCGTGGCGTACAGGGCCAGTGAGCGGTTGTGGTAGGCGATTTGCAACAGCCGTACGCTCGGCGCTCCAGGTTGGCGCCGCGGCGCAGGACGTCGAGCATCAGCCGCCGGCCGACGCCCCGGTTCTGCACGGCGGGATCGACCGAGGCCGGGCCAACTCCGCATACCCGGCCGCACTCATCAAGGAAATTGCTCCCAACAATCCGGCCCTCGGCTTCGGCCACGACCGAGTAAAACCCTGGGTGCGCAAGCAGGTGCGCCAACGTCTCCGTCGCGGCCTCCGGCGTGGGGAAGTCCGTTGGAAAGTTGTGCTCGGCGGCGATCGTGCGGAACGCCGAGTAGCAGATCCGCCCACAGATCTCGGCGTCATCGAGTGTGCCCGGACGAAGTGTGATGTCCGTGGTCAACCTCCTCCAGAGTTGCCGCCTGCGCCTCGACGAGTGCGAGCGGGTCGCGAAGGCGTTGCCGGCCGGGGCATCGGCGTTTGGGGAAACGTCATCACCACCGGCGGGGCGAGCACGTGGACCAACGTGAGCGGGACAGCGCGTGTGACTTCTCTGACGGCTGGAAGCCGCCAGCTTCTTCTCACGCCGCGTGGGCGTGAAGGGCCAGTCCAGCCCGTAAGACGTTACGTGCAGCGTGTTCATCTGCTTGAGCGCGATGCGAGCATCGCTGGCAGACGAATTCCGCTTGGGTGACGCGGTTCTCGCGGGCTGCATATCCACATTTCTCGCAGCCGTCGGAGGTGTGCCGGGGGTCGACCTCAATCCAGACACGCCCAGCCTCTTCCGCTTTGGCGCGCAGTTTTGAGACGAAACCTCCCCAGCCCGCGTCGCTGATACTCCGGTTCAGCCCGGACTTCGCCCGGGCACCGTTCTTGAGGAACCGCCCCGGGGTGTCCGGGTCGGGCGCGGGTTTAGCCCGCCGCAACATGTTGACGATCTTCAGATCCTCCACCACCAGCACGTCGTAAGACTCAACCAGAGCCCGTGCCAGTTTGTGATGAAAGTCCTTGCGCTGGTTGGCGATCTTGCGATGCCGAGCCGCCACAGTCTCCCGCCGCCGTTGCCGGTTCTTCGAACCGCGCTTGGCGCGCTGCATTCGCTGCTGCGCGGCGCCGAGCCTCTCACCGGCGGCCCGTCCCCAACGCGGATTGTCGATGTGCTCACCATCGCTGGTGGTGGCGAAACTCGCGATCCCGACATCGATACCGGCCGAGCGGCCGGTGGCCGGCAGCGGATTGGCCGGCACGTCATCGCAGGACAGAACCAGCATCCAGCGCCGCCCCTGGCGCTTGATCTGGATCGTCTTCACCCGGCCCACCACCGGGCGGTGCAGTTCGACCTTGACCTGTCCAATACCCTGCAGATACACCCGCTTGATCTCGGGTAGCCAACGCGCACCATCGCCGTCTTTGGGCCACTCCACGCTGTCGAATCGGGCCTTACCTCTAAAACGCGGATACCCAGCCTTGACACCGGGCTTGGCGGTCTTGACCCGCCGGAAAAAACCCTGGAATGACTTGTTGAGTCGCCGCAGTGTGGCCTGCTGGCTGGAAAACGACCAGACCGCCTGATCCGGGCATGCCTGCCGGATCTCGGTCAACTGTGCCGACTGATCCCCGTAGTAGATGCGAGTCTTGCTGTGAGACCAGGCATCCCGGCGCTCCTGCAGCGCCGCGTTGTAGAGTTCGCGGTGCGCATCCAGGCACCGCGCCAACGCGAGGTGCTGGCGCGCGGTCGGGCGCAGCCGAAACACGTAGGCGCGCCTCACGAGACCACCGCATCCCACTGATGCTCGATATAGCGGCGCACCGTCGACTCCGACACATACCCGACCGACGCGGCGAAATACGACGGCGACCACAACACCTTCGCAAACCGCCGCAGATACGGGAACTCCTCGCGCAGCACCCGCGACGAGCGGCCCTTGAACGCCCGCACCACCTGCGCCGGGGCATCGGTTGGGCCGACCCGCACGAACAGGTGCACCTGATCGGGCATCACTTCCTTGGCCACTATTTCCCAGCCGTGCTCGCCGGCGATTTGTTCCAGCAGCTCGCCACACCGCGCCGCTACACGCCCGCCCAGCATCCGACGCCGATACTTCGGACACCACACCAGGTGCAGCCCCAGCGAGCACACACCACCCGGGGTGCGGCGAAACCGGCGCTCGGACATGCCGCACACGTTACGAGAAGGGACCGACATTTAGTCTCGGTGTGAGTCCACGGGCAGGTCCGAGGGTCCGACTGGGACACCTGGTGATCCCTGAGATTTGAGCGGCCTCCCGTGGACTTTGGTGTCTGGTCGTGCGGTGTTCTTGTTCGGGAACTTGGAGCCAGCCCGTGGTGTGGACTCCTGCTTAGAGAATGTCTGGACCGTGGCCGTGGCGCTCAGTCACCTGGTGATCTGGAAGAGCTTGTGGCAGGAGGGTTGTGCAGTGGCATTGACGTTGGGGATCGACGTCGCGGTCCGGGCGGCGCATCAGGCGACGCTGGCCCGTGACGGCAAGACGGTGTGGCGGGGCCGTAAGTTCTTGACCCGCCCCGACGAGCTGGAGCGGGTGTGGGCCGATGTGGGTGCCGAGGATCCGGGCGAGCTGACGGTGGTGCTCGAGCCCACCAGAAACGCCTGGATTGTGGTGGCGGAGTGGTTTCGCCGGCGCGGCGCGAAGGTGGTGATGGTGCCGACGACTCAGTCAGCGGACCTGCGCAAGTACTACTCCAAGCACGCCAAGAACGACCGGATCGACTCAGAGCTGTTGGCCCGGCTGGCGCTGCTGCGCCCTGAAGGATTGCGTCCCTACACCGGGCAAGGCCCAGCTGATCCGTTGCGGCGGCTCACCAAGCAGCGTTGCACGATGGTCAAGCGCCGCACCGCGGTCTATGCCCGCCTCGACTCCCTCATCGAGCTGCTGGGACCGTCCTGGTATGCGGTGCTCGGGTCGAACTACGGCAACGCCGCGCTGCAGTTTCTGGCGCACTACGCCAATCCCCACGCAGTGATCCGGCTCGGCCAGGCCAGGCTGGCCAGGTTTCTCGCCACGCGGTCCCGTGGCGCCTGGCGTGACGAGCATGCCGCCGGCCTGATCGTCGCGGCCAAAGAAACCCTCGCCCTGTGGAATGTCGACGGCACCGATGGGATGAACTTCGCCGAACTGGCCGCCGACATCGCCCACGAGGCCGAACAAGCGCTGTTTTTGACCCGTCAGATCAAAGAGATCGACGAACGGATCGCAAACCTCTACGCCCAGGCCGACCCGCAGGGGATTGTCGCGTCCGCGCCCGGCCTCGGAGCCACCATCAGCGCGGTCATCGCCGGCCGGATCGGTGATCCGCACCGGTTCACCTCGCTCGCGGCGATCCGCGCCTACACCGGACTGGTCCCGAAAGTCAGCCAATCGGGGGTGGTCAAGACCGAGTCGTCGATCACCAAGGCCGGCGACCCGCTGCTACGCGAAATGCTTTACACCGCAGCCGATCAGGCGCGCAAAGTCGATCCCCAATTTGCCGCGAAGTACCACCGTCTAATGGCCGGGGACCGCCACCATGACTCGGCGATCTGCCACCTGGCCACCATGCTGATCACCCGCATCGCCACCTGCATGCGCAACGGGCAGCCCTACCAACTGCGCGACGTCGATGGCACCGCGATCACCGAATCGGAAGGCCGAGCCATCGTCAAAGAGCGCTACCAACTCGATCCCCGCCGCCGCGACCACGTCCGCCACAAACTCATGCGCCAGCGCCGCAAAAAGGCGGGCCAGGAGTCACAGGAGTCGCCACGCGCTCCAACATCCCAGCCCGCTAAACGCAAGCCTACGAACCCCCAAGTGGCTTGACTTCAGTTAGGAACTCAAACTCACCGCCCACACGCTGTTCACCAGGCCAGATTCCCCCGACGGCTAAAAGCCGCCGGTCCCCTCGGGCCGCACTGATGGCGCTGTCGCGGACCGCCCAGTCAACTGCCGTTTTTGCCGACGATGCGGCGACACCGACCACGATTCCGGGATGCGTCAGCGGGGCCGGCATGTCGTTCCCGCCCTTCTTGCAGGGTATCGACATCGCGGATGGGCGACCCGCTACCACCATGCTAAACCGGCGAGGCCTGCGATTAACTGTCTTTGGCTAGCGCGGACACCCGACGCCCGAGGCCGTGCTCACCACGTTGGTCGCCGACTGCGGGACGCCGGTGTCGGCAGCGCAATGGTGTCGTCGAGCCTGCGCTGCATTTCCGGAAGAGCCCGTTTTATCGGCAAGCGCACAGCAACCATCGCTGCGCTGAAAACACCTGTAGTACAAGATGATTAGTGTTTTTGATGACTGGTTTGGGGGGTGTGGAGGGTGTGATGCTTCGGTGGGGAACTCTTTGGTAGCGGGATGCGACTACTTAAATAGCGCAACCGAATTTGTTTCGCAGATCGGCGCGGGATGATCAAGGAGGGCAACTGGGACGTTCAGGCGGTGGCCGCGCAGAGCGCGCCGACGCAGAACGAGCGCCCGCTCAGCGGCTAGTAGCCCACCGAGTACCCCACCAACACGTTAGGAGAACACCCATGACGATCAACTACCAGTTCGGCGACGTGGACGCCGCCGGGGCGCTGATGGGCGCCCCGGTCGCCGCCGCGCGGGCCGAGCATCAGCCCATCATCCGCGATGTGCTGGCCACCGGGGATTTTTGGGGCGGCGTGGTGCTGGCCATCTTGGCGCTGGCGGCTTGCGCCTTAACGCCGTGGGCGTTGGCCTGGTCGTCGATCACCTGAAAGTTGCGGCCCAACTGGGTGATGAACTCTGGTAGCCCGCCGAGCCCGACCGACAGCGCGGTGGGCCGCCGCGGGTGGACACCACCAACACCCAACCGCAGGGTTTATCGCCGGCGAGGATTTTGCTGTTCCCGAGTGGGCCGCCAATCCTGTTATACGGCAACGTATTCCACCGCACCATCGTCGAGTACCACCCGCGCGCCACTGCCGTCGGGCGCGGCGGCCTCGGTGCGAAACACCGCCCGGCCCGGTTGGGTGCGCCAGATCAAGGTGGTCAGCGTCTCGCCGGGGAACACCGGGGCGCTGAACCGGGCGGCCATCGAGATGATGTTGGCCGCGACACCCTGGCCGAGTTCGGCGACCAGCGCGCGTCCGGCGAAACCGTAGGTGCACAACCCGTGCATGATCGGCCTGGGGAAGCCGGCCATCTGCCTGGCGAACCAGGGGTCGCTGTGCAGCGGGTTGCGATCACCGGAGAGCCGGTAGATCAGGGGCTGATCCTCCCGGGTGGGCAGCGCAATCCGGGCGTCGGGCTCACGGTCGGGGATCTCCGGTGCGGCCGGACGCCGGCCGGGCACTCCGCCGAAACCACCGCCACCGCGGATGACCAGCGTGGTGAGGGTTTCGGCGACCAGCGCACCCGATTCGGGGTCACGGCCGCGGGCGCGCAGCATGACGATGGCGTTCTTGCCTTCGCCTTTGTCCTGAATGTCGGTGACCTCGGAGACCACCGAGAGCTTTCCCGCCGCCGGCAAGGGGGCGTGCAACCGGATGCCCTGCGAGCCGTGCAGCAGCATGGCCCAGTTGAACGTTCCGATCTTCGCCGCCGCGCCGAAGGCTGGGCAGCAGATCACCGCATAGGTGGGCAGCACCTGCTGGGTGATGCCGTGGCTGTTCTCGGTGGTAAAGGACAGGTCTTCGGTGCCGGCGCCCACCCCGAGCGCGTAGAGCAGGGTGTCGCGGTCGGTCCACTCGACGAGCATCGGATCCGTCACCGCGCCGATGGCATTCGGGTCGATCGCCATGCGGGTCTCCTAATCTAGGTAATCTGTGCGGGAAAGCCCCGGTCAGGGGTGTGGTGGCGATAGCCCATAGTGTGGCGCGGGGACCGCTGGCCGGTCAGGGCAGGGGTCAGCGGCACAAGCACACCGGGCATCGGAGCCATTATTTCTTCATCCAACCGCGAAAACACACCACATCATCGCCGTCGGCAAGGCAGGCTATCGCCATGCCCACTCACACTGTCTGGAAAGCCACCCTCGCCCTCGTCGTCACCGTGGCCGTCGGCGCCTGTTCCGGCGGCAATCCGCACCCGCGGTCGATCACCTTGACGTTCATCCGGCATGCCCAGTCGCAAAGCAACGCCGAGAGCATCATCGACACCGAGGTGCCCGGGCCGGGCCTGACCGAGGAAGGCCGCGGGCAGGCGCGGCAGCTGGCCCATCAACTCGCCCGTAACGGCTACGACGCCGTTTATGCCTCCAGCATGGTCGAAACCCAGCAGACCGCCGCGCCGCTGGCCGAGGAGCTGGGCAAGCAGGTCGAAATCCTGCCCGGCCTGCGCGAAATCGACGCCGGCTGGTTTGACCGCAAGCCCCAATCGATGGCCAACTCCACCTATCTGCTTGCCCCCAAGGACTGGCTGAACGGCGACCGCCGAGACGCTATCCCGGGATCGATCAACGGCAACGAGTTCAACGACCGGTTTAGCGCCGCCGTCCAGAAAATCTACGACAGCCACCACAGCAAGCCGGTCGCGTTCTCGCACGGCACCGCGATCATGATCTGGACGCTGATGAACGTCAAAAACCCCAAGGACAGCCTGCTCACCAGTCATCCGCTGCCCACCGGTGGCCGTGTGGTGATCACCGGCAGCCCGACGGCCGGCTGGACGCTGGTGGATTGGGACGGCATCCGCGCCTTCAACTGAACGCCCCCCACGCGCCCGCCCGCCGCGTCACACGTCGGTTGACGGGCGCGGCCGGCGACGGCCACCATAGACGGCATGCGTTATCTCGTTACCGGCGGTACCGGATTCATCGGGCGCCGCGTGGTATCCCGTCTCCTGCAGGCCCAGGCCGGGGCCGAGGTCCGGGTGCTCGTCCGCCGCCGGTCCCTCGGCCGCTTCGAACGCCTCGCCAGCGGGTGGGATGAGCGGGCAAAACCGCTGGTCGGTGACCTGACACAGCCCGACCTCGGATTGACCGAGGACGCTGTCGCCGATCTCGGAGGCATCGATCATGTGGTGCACTGCGGTGCGATCTACGACATCACCGCCGGTGAGGCCGAGCAGCGCGCCGTCAACGTCGGCGGCACCCGAGCCGTGATCGCGCTGGCGCGGCGGCTCGACGCCACGCTGCATCACGTGTCGTCGATCGCGGTCGCCGGCGATTTCGCCGGCGAATACACCGAAGCGGACTTCGACGTCGGCCAGCAGCTGCCCACCCCGTATCACCAGGCCAAGTTCGACGCCGAGCTGCTGGTGCGCTCGACGCCGGGCCTGCGCTACCGCATCTACCGGCCCGCCGTGGTGGTGGGCGATTCACGCACCGGCGAGATGGACAAGATCGACGGGCCGTACTACGTCTTCCCGGTGCTGGCCCGGCTGGCCAAGTTGCCCCGGTTCATCCCGGTCGTGCTGCCCGACGCCGGGGGCGCCAATATCGTGCCGGTCGACTACGTCGTCGACGCGATGGTCGAGCTGATCCACGCCGCGGGCCGCGACGGCCAGACATTTCACTTGACCGCTCCGAACAACATTGGGCTGCACGGCATCTACCGAGGAGTCGCGAAGGCTGCGGGCCTGCCGCCGCTGCGCGGGCCGCTGCCGCGCGCGGTGGCGGCACCGCTGCTCAACGCGCGCGGCCGGGCCAGGGTGGTCCGCGATGTGGTGGCCGCCCAGCTGGGTGTGCCCGCCGAGGTCCTCGGCCTGCTCGACACCGCGCCCACCTTCACCTCCGATAACACCCGCAGCGCGCTGTCCGGCACTGGAATCCAGGTTCCGGAGTTCAACACGTACGCGCCCGCGCTGTGGCGGTACTGGGCTGAGCGCCTGGACCCGGATCGGGCGCGTCGCGATGATCCGGCCGGGCCGCTGGTCGGCAAGCACGTCATCATCACCGGCGCGTCCAGCGGTATCGGCCGGGCCTCGGCGATCGCGGTGGCCGCGCGGGGAGCCACGGTGCTCGCGCTGGCCCGCAACGCCGCGGCGCTCGACGAGCTGGTCGCTGAGATCCGCGCGAACGGCGGTCAGGCACATGCTTTCACGTGTGACGTCACCGACTCCGCGTCGGTGGAGCACACCGTCAAGGACATCTTGGGCCGCTTCGATCACGTCGACTATTTGGTCAACAACGCCGGCCGGTCGATCCGCCGCTCGGTGGTCAACGCCACCGAGCGGCTGCACGACTACGAGCGGACGATGGCGGTGAATTACTTCGGCGCGGTCCGGATGGTGCTGGCGCTGCTGCCGCACTGGCGCGAGCGGCGCTTCGGCCACGTTGTCAACATCTCCAGTGGTGGCGTGCTGGCGCGCAACCCCAACTACAGCGCATACCTGCCGACCAAGGCCGCCCTGGACATGTTCGCCGACGTGGTGGCCTCCGAGACCGTGTCGGATCACATCACCTTCACCAACATCCACATGCCGCTGGTGCGCACCCCGATGATCGAGCCGTCAGCGCGGCTGCCCCCGGTGCGCCCGATCAGCGCCGAACACGCCGCGGCGATGGTCGTGCGGGCGTTGATCGAAAAGCCGGTGCGCATCGACACCCCGCTGGGCACACTCGCCGAGATCGGCTACTACTTCGCGCCGCGGCTCTCACGGCGGATCCTGCACCAGCTCTACCTGGGCTACCCGGATTCCCCGGCGGCACGCGGCCTGGCGTCCCCCGACCCGGAGCCCGCGGCGGCGATCCGGGCCGCAACGGCCGAAGGAGCGGGCGCGGCAGCCAGCACGGGGCATGCGCGCCCGCGGCGCCGGCCGAAACCCCCGGTCCCCGCCATCACCGGGATGCGCGTTCCCGGGCTTGTCCAAAAAGCGGTCCGCCTGCTGCCCGGAGTGCACTGGTAATCCAGCGATCTCATCCAGCGATCCGGGGATGGCTCGCGCCCGGTATCCTTGCCGCGGTGAACGTCGTGGTGTCCCCGGTTTTCGCCGATGTGGACACCGGCGTCGACGACGCGCTGGCGTTGGTGTATCTGCTGGCCAGCCCGGACGCCGACCTCGTCGGTATCGCCTCGACCGCCGGCAATGCCGCGGTGGGGCAGGTTTGCGCCAACAACCTCGCGCTGCTCGAATTGTGCCGCGCCACCGAAATACCGGTGTCCAAAGGAGCCGACCAACCGTTGAGCTCCCCGCTGCGCACCGGTGAGAAAACCCACGGGATACGGGGGTTAGGGTATGCCGAGCTGCCATCCAGCAACCGCCGGCTCACCAGCTATGACTCCGCGACGGCCTGGGTGCGGGCGGCGCGCAGCCATCCGGGCGAGCTGATCGGTGTGGCCACCGGGCCGCTGACGAATCTGGCGCTCGCGTTGCGCGCCGAACCCGCGCTGCCGCGGCTGCTGCGCCGGCTGGTGATCATGGGCGGGGCCTACGACTACCGGGGCAACGCCACGGCGGTGGCCGAATTCAATATCAGCGTGGATCCCGAGGCCGCGGCCGCGGTGTTCACCGGCTGGGCCGCGGAGGCGAGCGAGGGAGGGCCGCGGGAACTCCCGATTGTGTGTGGATTGGAGCTGACCCGAAGGATCGTCATGACGCCGGAGATCCTCGGGAAGTTGGCGGCCGCCGCGGGCTCGAGGACGACGGTGATGAGCCCGGCGGACGAGCGCGGCACCCGCTCGACGGCCACCAACCCGCTGATCCGGGTGATCGAGGACGCGATGCGGTTTTACTTCGAGGCCTACCAGGACCGCGGCCACGGGTATCTGGCGCCCCTGCATGATCCGCTGGCCGCCGCCGTCGCGCTGGATCCGCAGCTGGTAGCCACCCAAGTGGCGACGGTGGACATCGAGCTGACAGGTAGCCTGACCCGCGGCATGACGGTTGTGGACCGGCTAGGTTGTTGGGGCCGAAATCCCAACGCGCAGCTCGGTATCGATGTTGATCCGGCGGCGTTCTTCGACCGGTGCATCCAGCGGGTTGGGCTGTTCGCTCGGCGGCTGGGCTCACCGGGGGTGCCCTGATCACGCTCGGTGCAAGCGAGCTACTCGTAGCGGCCCTCCAGATACCAGCGTCGCTGGCGGTAGCACAGCAGCAGCGCGATACCGGGGTCGCCCTCCAGCAACATCTGGGCGCGCGCGGCGCGGCCCCGCCGGGCCGCCCCGCGATCCGGATCCCACCACCGCTCGTCAACCGGCCAGGGTCCGGCCCACCAGCGCAGCTGGTTGTCTCGACCGTGGGCGATCAGCCGCGCCGGATCGGCGGAGAACAGCCCGCGGCTGGTTACCCTTACTGGATTGCCTTGAGCATCAAGCAAATCCACCGGATCGTCGAGCAGCACCGCCGGTGAGGGCTCGGGCAGCTGACCGGGCCACGGCCGGCCCGGGTCGGCTCGGGGCACCGGCGGATCCCCCAGCGGCGACAAGGTGATGCGCTCGGCCGGCCCGCGGCCCCCGCTGAGCACCGGTGCCTGCACCGCCTGGTGGCCGAGCAGGCTCTGCACCCGCGCCAGTGCCCGACGGGCCCGCAGCCTGTCGTCCTCACCGGGACCGCCCCACAACGGCAACTGCAGCGCCTCGCCGGAAACCACCTCCACCGCCTGCAGCCGTAACAGCACCACCGGGGCTGCGGGGCGATCGGCGGCGGTTCGATTGTGCAACCACCCATCCAGCTGCCAGCGCACCCGATCGGCGGTGGCATCCTCTGTCAACGGCTCGGCGCACCGCCATACCCGTTGCAGCTCTTCGCCATTGGCGGTGACGGCATGAATGGCCAGCCGGGTGCAGGCCACCCCGGCAGCCAGCAGCGTCTGATGCAATGTGGCCGCCAGCGAGCGCCCGGCAAACGCTGCGGCGTCAACCCGGTCGACCGGTGGATCGCAGCGCAGCACGGCCTCGAGCGCCGCCGGCGGCACCCGCCCCGACGGCGCGCGTTCCGGTTCGCCACAGGCGAATCGGTGCGCGGCCACCGCGTCGGCGCCGAACCGCGAAGCGACGTCGGCGCGCGCCAGCGCAGCGAACTGCCCAATAGTGCGAATCCCCATCCGCCACAGCAGATCCGTCAACGCTTCCCGCCCCGGACCGGACAAGCTGGGCTCGACGCAGAGTTGGCGGATCGACAGCGCCGACAGAAACCGCGCGTCTTCTCCGGGCTCCACTACACGGCCCGCACGCGCGGCGAACACCGCGGTGGACAACCGGTCGGCGATGCCGACCTGGCATTCGACGCCGACCGCGGCCACCGCGTCGGTCAACCGCTCGGCGGCGTGCTGCTCGGACCCGAAGAAGCGGGCCACCCCACGCACCGGCAACACCAGCAGTCCCGGCCGCAGCACCTCAGCGCGGGGCGCCAGCTCGGCTACCGCCGCGACTACCTTTTCGAAAAAGCGGGCGTCGCGGTCGGTGTCCGCCGTCACGGCGTGTAGTTGCGGGCAGCGGGCCACCGCGTCCCGCCGCCGCAACCCCCGCAGCACTCCTGCCGAACGCGCAGCCGATGAGCAGGCGATCACCCGGTTGGCCAGGGTTATCGCGACCGGGGCCGTCGCGGGCAGCCCCGCGGCCGCCGCCGCGGCGACCGCGGGCCAGTCCATGCACCAGAGCGCCAGGACCCGGGAAACCACCACGCCCACCTCACCCCGTCGGCGTCCGGACCGCCCGTCCCCCCACCCGGCGGACCTGAAGCCGCACCCCAGCGATCCGTCCGAAACCGGGAACGGCAGTGCCGCAGGTGGTCTCATAGCCGCAGACCCGGGCCTGCAGACGTATCGCCGTCCCGCGCCAGTCGCCGTCGGTGACTAGCAGGGTGCAGCCTTTATGACGGGCACGGGCTGCTACCGCGCGCGCCCGCGCCGGCGGCACCGAGCGACCGCTTAAGCCGAGAACAACCACATCCATCCCGTCCAGAAGCACCGCTGCCACCTCCACCGGATCGGTCCCGGGATCGGGAATCACCGCAAGCCGGCTCAGGTCCGCCCCCATCTCCACGGCGGCGAGCAGTCCGATATCGGGCTGCCCGACAAGGACCGTGTTCCCGCCCGCCGCAGTTACCGCGGCCACCATGCCCAGCAGCAGCGAGCGGGCCCCCGACAACACCGCCACCGTTCCCCGTGGCACCGCATCAGGCAGCACGTCTGCCAGCGCCTGCGGAATGGGCAACCGAGTTTCTGAGTCCAGAACGTCCCGGTCAGCGTGCCCTCGCCGCCCGGCACCGACCTTCCCGGACACCGCCGCCATCTGCCCGCGCAGCACCGTCAGCCGCTCGGCGAGGCCGCCATCCCGGTGGTCGCGAACAAGGAGCGCCGCCATAATCACCTCCGGCGTGACCCTCGAGCCAGGTTGGTCCACTGTTTTCGAATAAATGTTCGATCAATTGAGTAAACACCGCCTCCCCGACAACGTCAAGGGCCCCGAAGGCGAAGCTGGGCTCTTACGGGCTTTACGGGCTACTCCCACTCGATGGTGGCCGGCGGCTTGCTGGTGATGTCCAGCACCACGCGATTGACCTCGGGAACCTCGTTCGTGATCCGGGTCGAGATGCGCTCCAGCACCTCGTAGGGCACCCGGGCCCAGTCGGCGGTCATCGCGTCCTCGCTAGACACCGGCCGCAGCACGATCGGATGCCCATAGGTGCGGTCGTCACCTTGCACGCCGACCGAGCGGATGTCGGCCAGCAGGATCACCGGGCACTGCCAGATCAGGCCGTCCAGGCCGGCGGCGGTCAGTTCCTCCCGCGTGATCGCGTCCGCGCGCCGCAACGTGTCCAGCCGTTGGGCGGTAACCTCCCCGACAATCCGGATAGCCAGACCCGGGCCCGGAAAGGGCTGGCGCGCAACGATCTCCTCCGGCAGGCCTAACTCGCGACCGACCGCGCGCACCTCGTCTTTGAACAGCAGGCGCAGCGGCTCGACAAGTTTGAACTTCAAGTCGCCGGGCAGCCCGCCGACGTTGTGGTGGCTTTTGATGTTCGCGGCGCCGCTGCCGCCCCCGGACTCCACCACGTCCGGATACAGCGTGCCCTGCACCAGAAACTCGATGTTTTCGCCAGCAGCCCCAGAAGCACTGTCGCCCAGGATGTCTCGCACCGCGCTCTCGAAGGCCCGAATGAACTGCCGGCCGATGATCTTGCGCTTGCCCTCGGGCGAGGTCACCCCCGACAGCGCATCCAGGAAGGTCGCCGCCGCATCCACGGTGACCAGGTTGGCGCCGGTAGCGGCTACGAAATCGCGCTGCACCTGCGCGCGCTCTCCGGCGCGCAACAGGCCGTGATCGACGAAGACGCACGTCAACCGGTCGCCGATGGCGCGCTGCACCAGCGCCGCAGCCACCGCGGAATCCACACCGCCGGACAGCCCGCAAATCGCGCGGCCAGCACCGATCTGGTTGCGTACCTGCTCGATCAGTGCATCGGTGATGTTGGCTGCGGTCCACTGGGCACCGATCCCGGCGAACTCGTGCAGAAACCGGCTCAGCACCTGTTGGCCGTGCGGGGTGTGGATCACCTCGGGGTGGTATTGCACCCCGGCCAGGCGCCGCGTGCGGTCTTCGAAGGCCGCCACCGGCGAGCCCGGGCTGGTGGCCACCACGTCGAACCCATCCGGTGCCACGCTGACGGCATCCCGGTGGCTCATCCAGACCGGCTGGGTCTCGGGCAGCTCTGAATGCAATTCGCCGCCCAAAGTTTTCAGTTCGGTGCGCCCGTATTCGCTGGTCCCGGTGCGTTCGACGGTGCCACCGAGGGCCTGGGTCATGGCCTGAAAGCCGTAGCAGATGCCGAACACCGGCACGCCCAGCTCGAATAGCGCCGGATCAAGTTGCGGGGCCCCCTCGGCGTAGACGCTGGCCGGCCCACCGGAGAGCACGACGGCCCGCGGCCTGCGGGCCTTGATCTCCTCGATCGAGGCGGTGTGGCCGATGACCTCCGAAAACACCCGCGCCTCCCGGATCCGCCGGGCGATCAGCTGCGCGTATTGAGCGCCGAAATCGACGACCAGCACGGGGCGGGGCCCGGCAGTATCGAGGTCAGCGGATTCGGCCATTAGCAGCGAGTTTAGTGGCGCCGCGCGTCAGCCCTGAGCCGGTTTGTGCCCCAGCGCAGTCGGCTCTGCCCACACCGCCGGGCGCTTCTCTAAAAAGGCGGCCATGGCTTCCCGGGCGTCGGGAAGCTGGCTGGCCGCGGCCATCACTTCGACGGCATGCGCATAGGCTTTGGGCTGGTCGAGATCGACCTGGGCGTAAAACGCCGCCTTGCCCAGCGCCTTGGAGGCAAAGCTCCCCCGGGTGGCACGAGCCAGCAGATCGGTGGTGGCGGCGTCGAGCTGGTCGGGGGGGACCACCCGGTTGACCATGCCCCACTGCAGCGCGGTGTGGGCATCGATGGGGTCGCCGGTGAAGGCCATTTCCAACGCTCGCTTGCGCTCGACCGACCGCGCCACCGCGACCAGCGGCGTGTGGCAAAACCAGCCACCCTTCCCGCCGGGAAGAGCGAAACCCGCCTCGGTCGATGCCACCGCCAGATCGCACGAGCACACCAACTGGCAGCCCGCCGCGGTGGCCAGCCCCTGGACTTTCGCGATCACCGGCTGGCGGATCGACTGCATGCTCGCCATCAGCTCGGCGCAGACACCGAGAAGGTGACGCATAAAGCCGAGGTCTTGACCCACCATGTCGGCGAAGTCGTGGCCGGCGCAAAACACCGGGCCCGCGCCGGCCAAGATGACTCCGCTGCAGTCCGAGGCGCCGGCGACCCGAAACGCGTCGATCAACTCCAGCATGTGATCGAGGGACAACGCGTTGCGGCGCTCGGGGCGGTTCATGCAGATGGTGACGAACCGGTCACCGTCGACGGTGATATGCCGATAGCTCATGGTGTGGCCCTCTCCGGAGCGGAGCGTCGGTCGTGTGCCTCCCCCTTGAACGGCGATCTCTCAGACTACCCGCAGACTACCCGCGCGGGTGTTTCATGGGCGCGCCGGCGCGCCTGATATATAGGTGAAGACGTGCATTCGCTGACTTCATGCCCGGATTCGCGCCGGGGAACGCGTCCGCGCTTGGTCCGAGGATGCGCAATCAAGAGATCGACGTGATACTGGCCTAGCCGCGTACTGGCCGCGGACTGGACTGGCCAGTGCCACCCAAGCGGGCATGCTGACGCGGTGCCGCCCGACCTGCCCGGGAAGCGAGGTCCAATGCTGGGTCTGCCGAATACCGTGCGCGCCTGTCTGTTTGACCTCGACGGTGTGCTCACCGACACCGCGAGCGTGCACGCCAGGGCGTGGAAGGCCACGTTCGATGAGTACCTTTCCCGGCGGGCCGAGCGCACCGGCGAGAAGTTCGTCCCCTTCGACGTGGACACCGACTACCTGCGATACGTGGACGGCAAGAAGCGCGAAGACGGCGTGCGGTCATTTCTGGACAGTCGCGGCATCCGGCTGCCCGACGGCGGCCCGGACGATCCCCCCGACGCCGAGACCGTGTACGCGCTGGGCCGCCGCAAAAACGACATGTTCCAGAAGACCTTGCATGAGGATGGGGTCGCGGTGTTCGAGGGCTCGCGACGTTACCTCCAGGCGGTCACCGACGCCGGCCTCGGCGTGGCGGTGGTATCCGCCAGCGCCAACACCCGCGAGGTGCTGCAGGCCAGCGGTTTGGACAGGTTTGTCCACCAGCGAGTCGACGGCGTGACCCTGCGCGAGGAGCACCTCGCCGGCAAGCCCGCGCCGGACTCGTTTTTGCGCGCCGCCCAGTTGCTCGACGTCACCCCCGATGCGGCGGCGGTCTTCGAGGACGCGGTGTCCGGCGTGGCGGCGGGCCGGGCGGGCAACTTCGGCTTCGTCGTCGGGGTGGACCGGGTGGGCCACGCCGAGGAGTTGCGCCGCAACGGCGCCGACGTCGTGGTGACCGACCTTGCGGAACTGCTGGAGGCCTGATCATGATCACCGAGGAAGCCTTTACCGTCGAACCCTGGCACGTCCGCGAGACCCGGCTGGACTTGAACATCCTGGCGCAGTCGGAGTCGGTGTTTGCGCTGTCTAACGGCCACATCGGGTTACGGGGCAACCTTGACGAGGGCGAGCCGTGGGGGCTGCCGGGCACCTATTTGAACTCTTTCTACGAAGTTCGCCCGCTGCCGTACGCCGAGGCCGGCTACGGGTATCCGGAGGCCGGCCAGACCGTTGTCAACGTCACCAACGGCAAGATCCTGCGGCTGTTCGTCGGCGACGAGCCGTTCGATGTCCGCTACGGCGAATTGATCAGCCACGAGCGGGTTCTCGACTTGCGGGCCGGGACACTGACCCGCCACGCGCACTGGCGCTCACCGGCGGGCAAGCAGGTCAAGGTCTGCTCCACCCGGCTGGTGTCGCTGGCGCACCGCGCCGTCGCCGCGATCGAGTACATCGTCGAAGCGCTCGACGAATTCTGCCGGATAACGGTGCAATCCGAGCTGGTGACCAACGAGGATCAGCCGGAGTTCTCGGGGGACCCGAGGGTGGCGGCCGTCTTGGAGCACCCATTGGAGGCCGTCGAACACGAGCAGATCGGCCAGGGAGCGCTGCTGATGCACCGGACCAAGGCCAGCGGACTGATGATGGCCGCGGCGATGGACCATGAGATCGAGGTGCCCGGCCGGGTCGAAGTCTCCACCGACGCCCGCCCGGATCTGGCCCGGACCACGGTGATCTGCGGGCTTCGCCCGGGGCAGAAACTGCGCATCGTCAAATACCTCGGTTACGGCTGGTCGAGTCTGCGCTCCCGTCCCGCGCTGCGCGATCAGGCCGCCGCTGCGCTGACCGGCGCCCGCTATTCCGGCTGGCAGGGGCTGCTGGACGCGCAGCGCGCCTACCTCGACGACTTCTGGGACAGCGCCGACGTCGAAGTCGAGGGCGATCCGGAAAGCCAGCAAGCCGTGCGGTTCGGGCTCTTTCACCTGTTGCAGGCCAGCGCGCGCGCCGAGCGGCGCGCGATCGGGGCCAAGGGACTCACCGGCACCGGCTATGATGGGCACGCCTTTTGGGACACCGAGGCCTTCGTGTTACCGGTGCTCACCTATACCGCCCCGCGCGCGGCCGCCGACGCGCTGCGGTGGCGGGCATCGATACTGCACCTGGCCAAGGAGCGCGCGGCCCAGCTCGGTCTTGCCGGCGCGTGCTTCCCCTGGCGCACCATTCGCGGGCAGGAATGCTCGGCCTACTGGCCGGCCGGCACCGCAGCCTGGCACATCAACGCCGACATCGCGGCGGCATTCGAGCGCTACCGGGTGGTCACCGGGGACGACTCGCTGGAAAAGGAGTGCGGCCTGGCGGTGCTGGTCGAAACCGCGCGACTCTGGCTGTCGCTCGGACACCACGATCGCCACGGCGTTTGGCACCTCGACGGAGTGACCGGCCCCGACGAGTACACCGCCGTCGTTCGCGATAACGTGTTCACGAACCTGATGGCGGCGCACAATCTGCGCACTGCCGCCGAGGCGTGCACCCGCCATCCGGACGCGGCACACGCGATGGGTGTCAGCACCGAGGAGATGGCCGCCTGGCGCGACGCCGCGGACGCGGCGCACATTCCCTACGACGACGAGCTGGGCGTGCACCAGCAATGCGAGGGCTTCACCACCCTTGCGGAGTGGGACTTCAAAGCCAACACGACCTACCCGTTGTTGCTGCACGCGCCGTATGTCCGGCTCTACTCGGCCCAGGTGATCAAGCAGGCCGACCTGGTGCTGGCGATGCAATGGCACAGCCACGCGTTCACCCCCGAGCAGAAGGCCCGCAACGTCGACTACTACGAACGGCGCACGGTGCGCGACTCGTCGTTGTCGGCCTGCACCCAGGCGGGGATGTGCGCGGAGGTCGGGCATCTGGATCTTGCGCACGACTATGCCTATGAGGCGGCGCTGATCGACCTGCGCGACCTGCACCACAATACCCGCGACGGCCTGCACATGGCGTCACTGGCCGGCGCCTGGATTGCGCTGGTCGCCGGCTTCGGCGGGGTACGCGACGACGAGGGTGTGCTATCGCTGAACCCGGCCCTGCCTGATGGCATCTCGGATCTGCGGTTTCGGTTGCGCTGGCACGGGTTTCGGCTCACCGTCCATGTCACCCACGCCGATGTCACCTACACCCTGCGCGATGGGCCGGGCGGTTCGCTGACCATCCGCCATGCCGGCGAGGATCTCACGCTGAGCACGGATGCGCCCTCGACCGTTGGCCTGCAACCCCGGGTGCCCTTGCTGCCGCCCCCACAGCAGCCGCCGGGCCGTGAGCCGACACGCCGGAGGCTCGTCAGGCCTCGGGCGCCCGCGGTCAGCCAGGTGGACTGACGGCGCATCGGTGGGCCGTCCGTAGCTGTCCCGGGGATCTGCTGCGCTCAGCGCGGCTCGACGATCCGGGCGGCCTCGGCGCGTACCGCCTCGCGCAGCTCCGCTTCGGTCATCTCGTCGATGCCGGCCGCCGAGCGCAGGAACGACTCGAATAGCCGCCAGCCCAGTTGCAGGGCAACGGCGTGGGCGACCGCCAGTCGCGCGCTGCGGTCGTCATGGTGGCGCGGGCGCACCCGGTCGAGCAGCTGCGACACGCCGGGAAACCGCGTCTGCAGCTGCCCGGCCGGATAGCCGTCGAGAAGTGCCCGGGCCATCACCCGGATGTGCCGGTCGAAAGCCCGTTCTACCTCCCGGGCGGGCGCCCCGGCCTGCGCCAGTTTGTCGGTCGTCATGCCCAGGTGATCGAGCACCGCCCCGACCAGCTGGTCTTTGGTGCCGAAATGGCGAAACACCAGGCCGTGGTTCACCTTCGAGCGGGCCGCGATGTCGCGGATCGACGTCGCGGCCGGACCTCGCTCGGCGAACAGGTCGGCCGCGGCGGCCAGCACGGCCGCCGCCACCTCTTCCCGGCCGACGGGTATTTCGGCGCGCTTCGCGGTTGCGCCCTCCGTAGTCACATGACTACACTAGCCCATAAGCAGTGTAGTCGCATGACTACACTGCCGGGTCAATTGCTGAAAGGAACACCATGACCCCCTCGACCATGAGACCCTCGACAACACCGCTGACCGTGACGAAGCTGGGCAGTCGCATCGGCGCCCGGGTCGACGGGGTGCGGCTCGGCGGCGACCTCGATGCCGCCACGGTCTCCGAAATTCGCCGGGCGCTGTTGACCCACAGGGTGATCTTCTTCCGCGACCAGCACCACCTCGACGACGACCAGCAGCTCGCGTTCGCGCGGCTGCTGGGCACGCCGATCGGCCACCCGGCTACGAAGTATCTCGCGCTGGAGAACGAGCCGATCATTACGCCGATCGACTCCGACTACGGCAAAGCCACCCGCTGGCATACCGACATGACGTTCGCCGCCAACTACCCCGCGGCATCGATCCTGCGGGCGGTCACGCTGCCCAGCTACGGCGGGTCGACGCTGTGGGCCTCGACCGCGGCCGCCTACGCGGCGCTGCCCGAACCGCTCAAGCGCCTTACCGAAAGCCTCTGGGCGCTGCACACCAACCAATTCGACTACGTGCACCCGCAAGCGCGGACCGACAAGCAGCGGGCGTTTCGCGATGCGTTCGAGACGCCGGACTTCCGCACCGAGCATCCGGTGGTGCGGGTGCACCCGGAGACCGGTGAGCGCACGCTGGTGGCAGGGGGTTTCGTGCGCGCGTTCCTCGGCCTGGACGACCACGAGTCACATGCGCTGCTGGAGTTGCTGCAACGGCGTATCACTATGCCCGAGAACACGATTCGGTGGAACTGGGAGGCTGGCGACGTCGCCATCTGGGATAACCGGGCCACTCAGCACCGGGCAATCGACGACTACGACGACCAGTACCGGCTCATGCACCGCGTCACCGTGATGGGCGACGTGCCCGTCGACGTGCACGGTCAACCCAGCCGGGTGGTCGGCGGCGCGCTCCTGGAGCCGGTCGCGGCCTGACGGGCGTTCGCCGCAGCGAGTTCAGCGCGCCCAACCGAGCGGATCGGTCGGCGACCAGCGCAGCGCGCCCCAAGCGCCGGGCGGCACCACCGGATGGCGCGGTGGGATCGGGTCCAGCCGGCGATACGGCTCGCCTTGGCGTGGCCGTTGGTCGTCCTCGCCCTTGTTCGGCCATAGCGAGACCGCCCGCTCGGCTTGCGCGGTGATGGACAGTGCGGGATTGACACCGAGATTGGCGGAGATCGCCGCCCCGTCATGGACCGAGAGCGTCGGATACCCGTACACCCGATGATACGGGTCGATGACGCCGGTTTGCGGACTGTCGCCGATTGCCGCACCGCCGAGGAAATGCGCGGTCAGCGGAATGTTGAGCAGCTCACCCCAGGTGCCGCCGGCGACACCGTCGATTTTCTCGGCGATCCGGCGTGTGACCGTGTTGCCGATCGGAATCCACGTCGGGTTGGGCTGCCCGTGGCCCTGTTTGCTGGTGTAGCGGCGCCGGCCGAAGATCCCCCGCTTGGTGAACGTGGTGATCGAATTGTCGAGGTTTTGCATCACCAGCACGATCACGGTGCGCTCGCTCCACCGCCGCGGCAGCAGCCACAGCAGGACCCGCGGATCCCGGCAGACCCGGTAGCACAACTGCAGCCATCGCGGCACGGCGGTGCCCTCCGGGCCGGGACCGTCGGTCATCAGGGTTTGCAGCAGGGCCATGGCGTTGGAGCCCTTGCCGTAGCGGACCGGCTCGATGTGGGTGTCAGGGGCCGGGTGTATCGAGGAGGTGATGGCCACCCCGTGGGTCAAGTTCATGTCGGGTTTGACCCGCATACGGGACGCGCCGACGATCGACTCGGAATTGGTCCGGGTCAGCACGCCCAGCCGATCCGACAGCTTGGGCAGCTTGCCCGTGTCGCGCATCGTGAACAACAACCGCTGAGTGCCCCACGTGCCGGCGGCCAGCACCAGATGCGTGGCGGTGAACGTGCGTTTCTGCTTGCGCAGCCAGCGCCCGGTGCGCACGCCGTACACCTCCCACACCCCGTCGGCCCGTTGCTGGAACCCGGTCACCGTCGTCATCGGAATCACCTGCGCACCAGCCGATTCCGCAAGGCCAAGATAGTTCTTCACCAGGGTGTTCTTGGCACCGTAGCGACAGCCCGTCATGCACGAGCCGCATTCCACGCATCCGGTGCGCGCCGGTCCCGCCCCGCCGAAGTACGGGTCGGGCACCTCCCGGCCCGGCATTGTGGCGCCACCCGGACCGAAGAACACCCCGACGGGGGTCGGCACCCAAGTCTCGCCGAACCCCATCTCGTCGGCCACCTCCTTGATGATGCGGTCGGCGTCGGTGATGGTCGGGTTGCGCACCACGCCCAGCATCCGTTGCGCCTGCGCATAGTGCGGCATCAATTCGGCGTACCAGTCGGTGATATGCCCCCACTGTCGGTCGGTGAAAAACGACTCCGGCGGCACGTAGAGCGTGTTGGCATAGTTCAGCGATCCGCCGCCCACGCCGGCGCCGGCCAGGATCATGACGTTGCGCAACAAATGGATGCGCTGGATGCCATAGCAGCCCAGCTTCGGCGCCCACAGGAACTTGCGCAGATTCCAGGAAGTCTTGGCGAAGTCCCCGTCGGAAAAGCGGCGGCCGGCCTCGAGCACTCCGACGCGGTAGCCCTTCTCGGTCAGCCGCAGCGCGGAAACGCTGCCCCCGAAACCCGATCCGACAATCAAGACGTCGTAATCCGGCTGCATCGCACCAGCTTAGGCGAGCAGACGCAAAGATCCCCGACACGACGACAATTTGGGGCCGTTTGCGTCTGCTCGTGCCGAGACTCAGCCGCTGACGGTCAGGCCGACCTTCTGGAACTCCTTCAGCTCGCAGTACCCGGCTTTGGCCATCGACCGGCGCAGCCCACCGACCAGGTTCAGCGAGCCGAACGGATCGTCGGATGGCCCGGTAAGGACCCGCCGCAGCGGCGGTCGTTCCCCGGCGGCGATCTGCAGCAGCGCTCCGCGCGGCAGCGACGGGTGCGCGGCGGCGGCCGGCCAGAACCACCCGTCGCCAAGCGCCTCAGCCGCCCCGGCCAGCGGTGTGCCCAGCACCACCGCGTCGGCACCGCAGGCGATGGCCTTGGCCAGCTCGCCGGAGGTATGGATATCCCCATCGGCCAGCACGTGCACGTAGCGCCCCCCGGTCTCGTCGAGATATTCCCGGCGGGCGGCGGCGGCGTCGGCGATAGCGGTGGCCATCGGCACGCTGATGCCCAGCACCTCATCGGTGGTGGTCGCCCCCCGGGTCGAGCCGTAGCCGACGATCACCCCGGCGGCCCCGGTGCGCATCAGGTGCAGGGCGGTGCGATGGTCGAGCACCCCGCCGGCCACCACCGGGACATCGAGCTCGGAGATGAACGTCTTCAGGTTGAGCGGCTCGCCGGTGCCATCTCGATCCTGGGCGACCCGCTCGGCGGAGACGATCGTGCCCTGGATGACGAGCAGGTCGATGCCGGCCGCCACCAACACCGGGGTCAGCGCCCGCGCGTTTTGCGGGCTCACCCGCACCGCCGTGGTCACCCCCGCCTCACGGACACGCGTGACCGCCTCGCCCAACAGATCGGGATCCAGCGGCGCAGCGTGCAGCTGCTGCAGCAACCTGATCGCCGCCGCGGGCTCGGGCTCTTTTTCAGCGGCCTCGATGACCTGCGCGATTTTGGCGTGGTAGTCGGGGTGGCGCCCGATGAGGCCTTCGCCGTTGAGCACACCCAGCCCGCCCAGCCGCCCGAGCTCGATGGCGAATTCGGGTGACACCAGCGCATCGGTGGGATGCGAGACCACGGGGATGTCGAATCGGTAGGCGTCGAGCTGCCAGGCGGTCGAGACGTCTTTCGAGGACCGGGTGCGCCGGGACGGCACAATGTTGACGTCGGCGAGCTCGTAGGTGCGCCGCGCGGTTCGGCCCATGCCGATCTCGACCAGATCACGCATCAGGGGTCAGCCTTGGCACTTGTCGAGGTCCAACACGAGGAGCTCGCTGAAGCGGGTCTCACTCAGCGCTCGTAATAGTTCGGCGCTTCGACGGTCATGGTGATGTCATGGGGGTGGCTCTCCTTGAGACCCGCCGCGGTGATCCGGACGAATTGCGCCCGCTGCAGCGCCTCGATGGTAGCGGAGCCGGTGTATCCCATGGCGGCGCGCAGGCCACCGGTGAGCTGATGGATCACCGTGGCCAGCGGCCCACGGAACGGCACCCGGCCCTCGATGCCCTCCGGCACCAGCTTGTCCTCAGACAAAACGTCGTCGGCGAAGTAGCGGTCCTTGGAGTAGGACCTCCCCTCACCCCTGCCCTGCATCGCGGCCAGCGAGCCCATGCCGCGGTAGCTCTTGTACTGCTTGCCGTTGACGAAGATCAGCTCGCCGGGCGCCTCCTCGGTGCCGGCCAGCAACGATCCCAGCATCGCGGTGGAGGCGCCCGCGGCCAGGGCCTTGGCGATGTCGCCGGAGTACTGCAGCCCCCCGTCGGCGATTACCGGCACACCCGCCGGGGCGCACGCCGCGGCGGCTTCCAGAATTGCGGTGATCTGTGGGGCGCCGACGCCGGCCACCACTCGCGTGGTGCAAATCGACCCCGGGCCCACACCGACCTTGACCGCGTCGGCACCGGCTTCCACGAGCGCGGCGGCCGCGGCTCTGGTGGCGACGTTGCCGCCCACCACCTCAACCCGGTCACCCACTTCCGCCTTGAGCTTGCCGACCATGTCGAGCACCAACCGATTGTGGGCATGCGCGGTGTCGACGACCAGGACGTCGACACCGGCGTCGACCAGCGTCATCGCGCGCACCCAGGCGTCATCGCCCACGCCGACGGCGGCCCCCACCAGCAGCCGACCGTCGGTGTCTTTGGTGGCCAGCGGGTGCTGTTCGGTTTTGACGAAGTCCTTGACGGTGATCAGCCCGGTCAGCTTGCCGTGCCCGTCGACAATCGGCAGCTTCTCGATCTTGTTCCGGCGTAACAGGCCCAGCGCGGCGTCGGCGGACACGCCCTCCTGGGCGGTGATCAGCGGAGCCTTCGTCATCACCTCGGCGACCCGCTTGGAGTGGTCGACCTCGAAGCGCATATCGCGGTTGGTGATGATGCCCACCAGCGTGCCGGAGTCGTCGACCACGGGCAGCCCGGAGATCCGGAAGCGGGCGCACAGCGCATCGACTCGCGCCAGCGTGTCGTCGGGGCGGCAGGTGACCGGATCGGTGACCATACCTGCCTCGGATCGCTTCACGGTTTCGACCTGCGCGGCCTGTTCGGAGACGGGCAGGTTGCGGTGCAGCACCCCAAGGCCGCCGGCGCGGGCCATCGCGATAGCCATCCGCGACTCGGTCACGGTGTCCATCGCCGAGCTGATCAGCGGCACCTTCAGCCTGATCTTCCTGGTGAGGTTGCTGGCGATGTCCGCGGTGGCCGGCACCACGTCCGAAGCCGCCGGCAGCAGCAAGACGTCGTCGAAGGTGAGCCCCAGCATCGCTACCTTGCGCGGATCGTCGCCGCCCGTCGGCACGGTGTCCCCGGCCAAGGCGCCGACGCGGGCGGGGGGGCCGGCGATTCGGTTGGCCCCGCCTTCCACAGGGGGCATGCCAGCAGACATGGATGAGGCCCTTCTGACGTGCGGTGCGAAACCTATCCTATCGGCTCTCCGCCGCCCCGACGACGACGCGCGCCGCGCAGCCACCGGGACGAGGCGGGCACGTCGCGACCCGGTGAGTGCACGACGTGGCACCCGGGGACCGCCGACGCGCTGCGACGGCCGAGTCGCTGGCGCGATACCCGCGAGGCTGGCGTAATGTGGAGACGTGCGCGACTATCTTCCACCGGGTTTGCCACCCGACCCGTTTGCCGACGACCCCAATGACCCGTCGGCGGCATTGGATGACGTCGAGTCCGCCCAGCCGCTGGATCCGCAAGAGCGGATGGCAGTCGAAAGCGACCTCGCGGATCTGGCCGTTTACGAGGCTCTACTGGCGCCCAAGGGGATTCGCGGGCTGGTGGTGTGCTGCGACGAATGCCAGCAGGACCACTACCACGATTGGGACATGTTGCGGGCCAATCTGCTGCAACTGTTGATCGACGGCACGGTGCGCCCGCACGAGCCGGCTTACGACCCGGAGCCAGACGCCTACGTCACCTGGGACTATTGCCGCGGTTACGCCGATGCTTCGCTGAACGAGGCGACATCGGACGCCGACAGGTACCGCCGGGGTCGCTGACCGTACGACCGGCATCAGCGGCCGTACCATGTCCCGCCGCCGCGGCGCACCTGCTGCACGCATCCGTCGCGAATCGTACACAGATATTGTGTTGGGTACCTTGAGCTTTCGATATCGATCAACAGACAAGCCAGTGCCCAGCGCAGCGGAATCAGCCCCAACCGACCGCAGGCGTCCAGAGCGGCATCGGCGATGACGCGCGCCCGATCAAGGGTGCCGCTGCCGCACAACGCGGCGGCCAGTATCGCCTGGCTTTTCACGCGGTGCCGTACCGACGCGAAGCCCGTGCGCGCCGCCTCAACCGCCCGCTGAGCATGACCGACCGCGGCGGCACCGTCGCCGACGGCCATCGCCAGCTCTGCGGTCACCCACTCCAGGCGCACCGCCAGCCGGAGCGCGGGCTCCGGCGACCCCTCGAACGCGGTCAGTATGGACCCCGCGCGGCTCAACAATGTCCCCGCAACGGCGAAGCGCCCGACCCCCAGCGCGTCGGCGGCCAGTCCGATCAGTGCGTCGCCGGTGGCTTCCGGATCGGTGCCGGCCAGCGCCAGTGCGCGCCCGTCCCAACGCCGGGCCACCTGGTGCCAGCCGAGCTGACGCAAAAACGATCCCTGCGCACTGTGGGCCAGCGAGGCCAATCGCCCGGGTGGGCGACCGCGTAGCAGCGCGGCGAGATCGGCGCGAGCGCTGCCGTAACGGCCCTGTCCCGCGGCGGCGACGGCCCGCAGCCACAGTTGTTGTGGTGTGCGCGCCGCCGGCAACGGCCAGAGGCCGGGCTGGCTGCCGAAGGCAATGGCGGTCAGCCTCGCGTCCACCGTCTCGATCGCCGGATCGCGGCCGGTGGTAATCACAGAGATCGTGGACCGCATTAGTTAAAACTTCGTGGTCATTATGTTATCGCAATATTAAACCGCAGGAACCGGCTGGCCAATTCTGACTTCTCTCGCAGCTGGACTTAAGCTGCTAAATCGCGGCATCTGCCGACTTCATGATCGGGTCCTCACCGGGGGTAAATTGCATCACGGCAGTGAACGAGACGTAAATTTGTAAGCGATCATTACGCTTTCGGCAACCCGATCCGCTATTGACTAAATTTGTGCGGCACCCGTACGTTTAGCATCGGCGAGCAGTCATCGGCGACAACCGCTCGAATCAGTTGCACGACTCACGCGTTCGCGAACTTGCCTCGATAGGGGTTAATGAGAGAGGGAATATAATGCCACAGCCGGAGCAACTACCCGGGCCCAACGCCGATATCTGGGACTGGCAGCTGCAAGGTCTTTGCCGGGGTATCGACTCCTCGGTGTTCTTCCACCCCGACGGTGAGCGTGGCCGGGCTCGCCTGCAACGCGAGCGGCGCGCCAAGGAAATCTGCCGGCGCTGCCCGGTGATCGAGCGATGCCGGTCGCACGCCCTGGAGGTGGGCGAGCCGTACGGCATCTGGGGCGGCATGTCCGAGTCCGAGCGCGACCTCGTCCTCAAGCGCGGCCTGGGCCGCACCCGGGGGATTCGCCGCACTGCCTGACACCCGACGGCCGGACGATCGCCTGCGCTGCCGCGGGCCGCGCGCTTGTCTTCACGTGGCCGGGTCAATACCCTACGCACCGTGGTCGATCCGACGGCGATTGGTACCGGCACAGACAGGGGACGCGCGCAGGCTCTGAGGTATGTGCTCGGCCACTCCGAGGATGAACTGGATCGGCTAGCGGCCCAGGCCCGGGTGATCGAGCCGATCACCCGCCGGTTCTTTTCGGCGGCCGGGATCGCGCGGGGGATGCGGGTGCTCGACGTCGGCAGCGGCATCGGCGACGTCGCGTTCCTGGCGGCCGAGTTGGTCGGTGACGCCGGCGAGGTCGTCGGCGTCGAGCGCGCTCCGGTCGCGCTGCAGGCCGCCAGGCGACGGGCGAACTCGCTGGGTGCCGCCAACGTGAGGTTCCTTAGCGGCGATCCGGCGGAGTCGACGTTCGATCGCCCATTCGATGCGATCGTCGGCCGGTACGTCCTGCTGTTCCAACCCGATCCGGTGGCGTGGCTGCGTGGGCTGCTGCGGCATCTAGCCCCCGGCGGCGTCGTCGTGTTCCAGGAGCCGGAGTGGGCGCGCGCGCACTCGGCGCCGCACGTGCCGAGCTGGCAACGCTGCTGTCGCCTGGTGGTCGAGGGTTTCATCGCCGGGGGTGCCGATCCGGAGATGGGCACCAAACTCCCGGCCGTGTACGCCGCTGCCGGTCTTCCCGCGCCGAAACTCGCCATGGAGACCGTGATCGGCGCCGGTGCCGGCAGCATCGAGCAGGTGCGGCTGACCACCGACGTGCTGGTAACCCTGTTGCCTGAGCTGGAACGGCGCGGCCACGTCGCACCGGGCGAAATCGATCCCGCCACCCTGGCCGATCACGTCATGGCCGACATCGCCGCGCGCGGTAGCGTCTTTGTCGGCCGCTCTGAGATCGGCGCCTGGTCTACCAAGCCGGCCTAAGCTGGTCTAAGCCGGTCTAAGCCGGCCTCACCTCGTCCCGGAGCGGCCCTGGCGGTCCCGCGACCGGCAACACCAACCGCATCCGGGTGCGGGTTTCGCGCGGCCATTTTCACCGCGACAGGAAAGCATCCCCGATCCGTTGGATCCGGGGATGCTCCCGCACGCAAGCGCGCGCAGCGCTAGTGCGCGTGGCCGTGATGATTGTGCGCGCCGTTTTCGTCCTTCTCCGCGGGTTTCTCGACCACTGCGGTCTCGGTAGTCAGCACCATCCGAGCCACCGACGCGGCGTTGAGCACCGCCGAACGTGTGACCTTGACCGGGTCGATGACACCCTCCGAAGCCAAGTCACCATAGCGCAGCGTTTCGGCGTTGAGCCCATGACCCGGGGGCAACTCGCTCACCTTGCTGACCACCACCGAGCCGTCCAGGCCCGCGTTGGCCGCGATCCAGTGCAGCGGTGCGCTGAGCGCCTCGGAGAACACGTCGACGCCATGCGCCTCGTCGCCGCTCAGCGAGGCACGCAGCTCGTCAAGCGCCTTGCGGGCCTGCAACAATGCCACCCCGCCGCCGACGACGATGCCTTCCTCCACGGCGGCCTTGGCCGCCGCCACCGCGTCCTCGACGCTTTCCTTGCGTTCCTTGAGCGCCGTTTCGGTTGCCGCGCCCACCTTGATCACGGCCACCCCACCGGACAGCTTGGCCAGCCGCTCTTCGAGCTTCTCGCGATCCCAGTCGGAGTCGGTCGTTTCGATCTCCGCGCGCAGTTGCTTGGCGCGGTTTGCGATCGCCTCCGGGGTGCCGCCGCCGTCAACGATGATGGTGTCATCCTTGGTGACCACCACCCGGCGCGCCGAGCCCAACACCTCCAGACCCACCTCGCGCAGCAGCAGGCCGACATCGGGGTTGACCACCCGGCCGCCCGTCACCACCGCCAGGTCTTCCAGGAAGGCCTTGCGACGGTCACCGAAATACGGCGCCTTGACCGCGACCGCCTTCAGCGTCTTGCGGATGGCGTTGACGACCAAGGTTGCCAGCGCTTCCCCCTCGACGTCCTCGGCGATCACCAGCAGCGGTTTGCCGGTTTCGGCCACCTTCTCCAGCAACGGCAGCAGGTCGGGCAGCGAGCTGATCTTGTCGCGGTGCAACAAAATCAGGGCGTCCTCCAGCACGGCCTCTTGGGCCTGGGAGTCGGTGACGAAGTACGCCGACAAAAAGCCCTTGTCGAACCCGATACCCTCGGTGAACTCCAACTCGGTGGTCAGCGTCGAGGACTCCTCGACGCTGACCACGCCATCGTGGCCAACCTTGGTCATCGCCTCGCCGACCAGCTCGCCGATCTGCGGATCCCGCGAGGACACGGTGGCGACCTGGGCGATGGCCGTCTGGCCGGACACCGGCGTCGCCGCCGCCAGCAGCGCCTCGGACACCGCGTCGGCGGCCTTGCCGATCCCCGCCCCCAGCGCGATCGGGTTGGCACCGGCCGCAACGAGGCGCAACCCGCCGCGGATCAGCGCTTGCGCCAGCACCGTGGCGGTGGTGGTGCCGTCACCGGCGACGTCGTTGGTCTTGGTCGCCACCGCCTTGACCAACTGCGCACCCAGGTTCTCGAACGGGTCTTCCAGGTCGATCTCCCGCGCGACGGTGACCCCGTCGTTGGTGATGGTGGGCCCGCCGAACGCCTTGGCCAGTACCACGTGCCGGCCCCGTGGACCCAGCGTCACCCGCACCGCGTCGGCGAGCTTGTCGACTCCGCTCTCCAAGGCGCGACGCGCGATTTCGTCGTATTCGAGCAGTTTGCTCATGGGTCGGTCCTGTCTCGTCTCACCAGCCCGGCACCGACGCCGTGCGCAACGTGCCCAACGTGTCGGGGCCGGGCAATGTGGCCTGTGCGGTGCACCGCCCCGGAAATCGCCCACGGGTTGTCGCGGGGATCGCCGGGGCGGGACATCGCCTGCGTTACTTGTTGACGACAGCCAGCACGTCGCGGGCCGACAGAATCAAGTACTCCTCGCCGTTGTATTTGATCTCGGTGCCGCCGTACTTGCTGTAGATCACGGTGTCGCCCTCAGACACGTCCAGCGGGATCCGCTTTTCGCCGTCCTCGTCCCACCGGCCCGGGCCGACGGCGACGACGGTGCCTTCCTGCGGCTTCTCCTTGGCGGTGTCGGGAATGACCAGCCCAGACGCGGTTGTGGTCTCGGCCTCGTTGGCCTGGACGAGGATCTTGTCCTCGAGTGGCCTAATGTTCACCTTCGCCACGATTGGAGCCCTCCACTAGTTGCGATCGGGGTCCGGGGCCATCGCCCCGAACCGGTCTTGGTAGTAGGTGCGGGATCGATCCCGTACCCGTCGGATTACCAGGTGCTTCGGCATTCGTCCGTGCCCTCGTGCCGTCGTCGCGGGTGCCGACACGCGGATTGTCCGATTGCCACCTAGCACTCTATACAGGAGAGTGCTAGCACTCAAGGGAGGGTGGCTGCGCTCGCCGCGCTCCTGAAGAGGCGCCTGGCCATCACGCCGGTCACCGGGTCGCCGATGTGCACACCGGCCGGCGCGCAGGCGCCAAGCGTTCTTGCCAAGGTGATCGCCAAAAATCGCTGATCCCAAAAATTCGCTAATAATTGAGGTCATGTTCACCGGCATCCTCACCGCGAACCGCGCCGCCCGGGTGGCCACGCTGATCGTGGCGGCCTGCGTCGGTTCGGCCGGGGTCGGCACCGGGCTAACCAGAGCCGATCCGGACGGGCAAATGTACGGCAACCCCGAGGCCGCCGCCCCCTACTGGCGCTACCAGCACCAGCAAGACTGCGGCCTGATGGCCGTCGCCGACGTGGTCGGCCAGCTCACCGGCAAGGAGCCCTCCCAAGTCGGGATCGAGCTGCGCGGCATATTCACCAAAAGCGAAGCCCACCGCGGCGACATCTACTTCTTCGACGGCACTGCTCCCCAAGACATGGTCGTGCTGCTGCGCAAATACGGCATCCAATCCACCCTCAGCGAGGGCAACACCATGCAGACCGTGGAGCAGGACCTGGCCGGCGGCCACAAGGTGATCGCCGGGGTCAACGCCGAAACCCTCTGGGGCTATCCCCCCGGCAAGGGGCAGCGGACCCGGGCCGACCACGCTGTCGTCGTCACCGGTGTCGACACCCGCAGCGACATCGTCCACCTCAACGACAGCGGCACCCCCAACGGCCGCGACGAGCGGATCCCCATGGCCACCTTCACTCAAGCCTGGGCAACCAGCGACGACCTGCTCATCGTCACCCAGGAAACCAACGACATCTGACGAGCGCCCATGACCGGCGGTCAGGGCAGCCGCCCGCGCACCACCGGCAGACCCGGGTCGCTGGGGGTGTCCAGCGGCGACGGGGGCGCCCCGGCGGCCAGCAAATGCGCCGTGAACGCGGCGATCATCGCGCCGTTGTCGGTGCACAGCCGCGGCTTGGGGATCCGCAGCGTCACGCCCGCCCCCGCGCAGCGCTGCGCGGCCAGCTCCCGCAGCCGCGAGTTCGCCGCCACCCCGCCGGCGATCAGCAAGGTTGACACCCCCAGGGCGGTGGCGGCGCGCACCGCCTTCATGGTCAGCACGTCGGCGACGGCCTCCTGAAACCCCGCGGCGACATCGGCCGGGCGGACACCGCCGTGATTCGCCCGGGTTTCCAGATAGCGCGCGACCGCGGTTTTCAGCCCAGAGAAGCTGAACGCGTACGGGTCGTCGCGCGGTCCGGTCAGGCCGCGCGGGAACACGATGGCGTCGCGGTCCCCGCTGCGGGCCAGCTCGTCGAGCGCCTTGCCGCCCGGATAGCCCAATCCCAGCAGCCGCGCCACCTTGTCGTAGGCCTCCCCGACGGCGTCATCGAGGGTGCCGCCCAGCTCGATGATGGGCTCCCCGAGCGACCGAACGTGGAGCAGGTGCGTGTGCCCGCCCGACACCAGCAAGGCCACGCTCTCCGGCAGCGGCCCGTGCTCGTAGACGTCGGCGGCCAAGTGTCCGCCCAGGTGGTTCACCCCGTAGAACGGCACCCCCCAGGCGGCGGCGTACGCCTTGGCCGCGGCCACGCCCACCAGCAGGGAGCCCGCCAGGCCGGGCCCGACGGTGGCGGCGACGACGTCGGGTCTCGCTCGATCCGTGAGCCCCGCCGCGGCCAGCGCGCGACGCATGGTCGGGCCCAGCGCCTCCAAGTGCGCCCGGGAGGCGATCTCGGGGACCACGCCGCCGAAGCGGACGTGCTCGTCGACGCTGGAGGCGACCTCGTCGGCCAGCAGCGTCACCGTGCCGTCGGGGCCCAGGCGTGCAAGGCCGACACCTGTTTCATCGCAGGACGTTTCGATCGCCAGGATGACCGTCATACGGGATCCCGCCGCATCGTGTAGGCGTCGGCCCCGCTGACCCGGTAGTACCGCCGGCGCAAAGCGACCTCGGTAAATCCCACGCTGCGATACAGCGCGATCGCCGGCGCGTTGTCGGTGCGTACCTCCAGGTAGACGGGGCTGCCGGCAGCGAACTCCAGCAGCGCCTCCAGCAGCCGCCGGCCGATGCCCCGGCCCTGGTAGGCCGGGTCGACGCCGATGGTGTGCACCTCGTAGTCGAAGGGCGGCGTGCGCCCCAGCCGGGAGATGCCGGCGTATCCGACGAGCACGTCGCGGGCGCGCGCGCCCACATACCGGTTGTGCGTGCTGGTGATTTCCCGGACGAACGCCTCCTTCGGCCACGGGCCGTCGCCGCCGAACAGCTGGGCCTCCAGCTGGGCGCATCGATCGGCGTCCCGGGGTGTCAGTGCGTCGATGACGACGGGCTCCCGGCCCGCCGTGGGGGCGCCGATGGCGCGGGTGCTTGCCGGGTGCGCGCCGCCCGCGCCGTCGCCGCGGGCGGCGGCGCGCTCCAGCAGTGTCTTGGCGTCCGGCCGGCGCAGATACATTGGCGCCGGCGGCGCCGCGCCCCCGGACCAGTCGGCCACCGCGGCCACCAGACCGGCGGGTGTGGGGTAGGCCGGCCCGCGCCGCGGCAGGCCGAACAGCTCCGCCTGCTCGGGTGGGCCGGCCACCGCTTGGGCGGCGCGGGTGTCGACGTCGGCCGGGGCGCTGACCGCCGGGCCATGGGTGCGTCGTCCGTTACGGTAACGCGCCCAATAGATTTCGCGTCGACGGGCATCGGTGGCCACCAGCGTCTCACCGGTGGTCAGCACGCCGATGGCGTCCAGGCTGCACACCCCGTGCACCGGTATGCCGAGCGCGTGCCCGTAGGCGGCGGCGGTGGCCATCCCCACCCGCAGGCCGGTGAACGGCCCGGGACCGCAGCCCACCACCACAGCGTCGAGGTCCGCCATCGCCAACCCGGCATCGGCGAGCGCGGCCAACACGTTCGGGGTGATGTGCTCGGCGTGTGCCCGGGCGTTGATGGTGACCCGCTGCGCCAGCACCTCGACCGGGCCACCGGGCGAGCAGCTCCGCCGCACGATCCCCGCGGTAATCGCGGGAGTAGCGGTGTCCAGTGCGAGCACCAGCCCGGCGGAATCACTGCTCATGAGGTCCATGATCCGCGCCATCGTCAGGTCGCGACCCGCTCCAGCGCCAGGTCGCGATCCGGGTGTCGGAGTCACCGGCACGCTCGAGCCGGACGTCGAGATACCGCTCGGAGAGCCTCTCGGCCAGGCCGGCGCCCCACTCCACCACGACAACCGCCTGGTCGAGTTCGGCGTCCAGGTCCAGCGAGTCCAGCTCGGCCAGCAGCTCGGCACCATGGTGATCCAACAGCCGGTAGCAGTCGGCGTGAATCATCGCCGGCGCGCCGGGCCTGCGGGGCCGATGCACCCGGGCGAGCACGAATGTCGGGGAGATCACCGGCCCCTCAACATCCATTCCCTCGGCTATCCCCTTGGCCAGCACGGTTTTCCCAGCTCCGAGCGGACCGGACAGCACCACCACGTCGCCGGCGCGCAGCTGCTTACCCAGTTGCGATCCCAGCGCCACGGTGTCCTCGACGCGCGCCAGCATCGCCCTGCCGGACCGTGGCGAACGCGAGTCCGGCGCAACCGGTTCCTGCGGCCGGATCTGTGGATCACGCATGAGGACGGGCTCGCGCACGCAACCGCCGGGTCAATGCGACCAGCCTGGCCGGGGTGGCCCGCTCGACGAGCCGGACCAATCCCTCGTTGATGGCGCCGGGTTGTTCCAGCTGCACCAGATGCCCGGCGTCAGAGACGATGTCCAGTTCGGCATCCCAGAGCGCGGCCGCCATCGCCCTGGAATACCCCGGCGGGGTGAGCAGGTCGTGATCGCCGCAGGCGATCAGCGTCGGGATTTTCGAGAGCGTGGGCAACGCTGCGCTTTCGTCGTGCACCTCCAGCGCGTGCAGAAAGCCCACCACGGTGGCGATCGGGGTGTCGTGCATCATCTGCTCGGAGAATGCCACCACACTGGGGCTGATCTTCTCGTCCCCGTAGGAGGCGGCCCGCAGTATCGGGCCGACCAGCGGCCGGGCCACGCCCCGGCCGCGGTGCAGCAGGTTGGGCGCGTATCGGGCGGTGAGCTGCACGGCCTCCAGCGCCGGATTCTTCAGGATCTCACCCAGCGGCGATCGTGACACGCCTTTGGCGGCCGATGAGATCAGCGCGGCGCCGACGATCCGGGTGCCGTAGTGGTGCGGGAACTGCCGGGCGTGCGACAGCACCGTCATGCCGCCCATGGAATGGCCGACCAGCACGACCGGGCCGCGCGGCGCCGTCGCCCGCAGCACCGTTTCCAAGTCCACCCCAAGCTGCGGCACCGTGTAGGTGTCAGGGGAGGCTTCGCCGGAGCGGCCATGCCCGCGCTGGTCGTAGAACACCATTCGCACCTGCGGGCCCCACTCGTCGGTCAGCCGAACTCGCTGGAAATAAAACGAATCCATGCGCAGGCAGAATCCGTGGGCGAACACCACGGTCAACCGCGCCTCCCTGGGCCCGACGTCGCGCACCGCCAACCGCACCCCGTCGGGGGTAGTCACCCACGAGATCCGGTCGCCGTCGAGCATCGTGAAGTCCTCGCCGGCGTACGGGTCCTCGGTGGTGGTGCGCCGGGTCATCGAGCGCGCGATGCCGACCCCGGCGACCGTGCCCACCGCGGTCAACCCGGCGGCGCCCGCCAGCCAGCGGGTGCGCCAGCGCACGCGCCGCGCGTCGCTAGTGCTCAACGGTTTCGGCCTCGCGATACGTCCTGGTGATGCGCCCCCGGGGGCTGGTCACCACCTCGTAGTGAATGCTGCCGAGCAGGTCGGCCCAGTCCTGGGCGGTGGGTTCACCGTGGGTGCCGGGCCCGAACAAAATCGCCTCATCCCCCTCGGCGACATCGACCTCGCCGGGACCGAGATCGACGACGAATTGGTCCATGCAGATCCGCCCGACCCCCCGCCGGCGCCTACCGTTGATCAGCACCTCCAGGCGCCCGCCCAGCGCCCGGAACACGCCGTCGGCGTAGCCGACCGGCAGCAACGCCACGGCGGTGTCGCGGTCGGCGATCCAGGTGTGCCCATAGGACACCCCTTCCCCGGCGCGGACCGACCTCACAAGTGCGACAGCGCATTTCACCGTCATCGCCGGCGCCAAACCCATATCGCCGCGCTCGGGGATGGGGCTGAGGCCGTAGACGGCAATGCCCGGCCGCACCAGGTCGAACGCCATGTCAGGGCGAGTCAGGGTGGCCGACGAATTCGCAAGGTGCGCCACCTCGAAGCGCACACCCTGGCTGTCGGCCTGCCTCAGCATCTCGCGAAACCGTTGCGCCTGCAGCTCGTTGGTCGGATGGTCGGGATTGTCGGCATACACCAGATGCGACATGATCCCCCGCAGCCGGATGGCGTCATCGCCGATCGCCCGGCGCAACGCGGCCAACATCTGCGGGTATTGGGCCGCGCCGACCCCGTTGCGGTTCAACCCGGTGTCGACCTTGACGGTCACCGTTGCCGGCCGCCCGGTCCGGCGCACCGCCTCGAGCAGTTCCCCAAGCTGGCGCACCGAGGACACGGCGATCTGCACATCGGCCTGCAGCGCGGGCCCGAAGTCGGTACCGGGCCGGTGCAGCCACGCCAGCACCGGTGCGGTGATGCCGTCGGCGCGCAACTGCAGCGCCTCGTCGATGGTGGCCACCCCGAGTTCGGCGGCTCCGGCCGCCAATGCGGCGCGCGCCACCCGCGTCGCGCCATGCCCGTAGCCGTCGGCTTTGACGACCGCCATCAGCTGCGCGGAGCCAGCACGCTCACGCAGCACCCGCACGTTGTGCGCGATCGCCCGCAAGTCAACCGCCGCCTCGGCGAGCAGGCCGGAGGACGTCGGTGTCCTGGCGGACAGCGGGGTTGTCTGCATGGGTTTCTCGCATCCGATTGTCCCAGAGGCCGATGGTCTCAGAGGCGCTGGCGGCGTCACCGGCCCGGTGACGCCGCATCGTCGCCGGGCGTCAGTGGGCAAAGTGCTTGGCGGTGAAGTAACCACCGGGTTTGAGCCTATCCAGGTGGGACAACGCGGTGCTGATATCGTCGCACAACGCGCGGGCCAGATCCGCGGAGAATCCCTCCCGCACCACGATGCGCAGCACGGACACGTCGGTGGCGTTGGCCGGCATGGTGTAGGCGGGCACCTGCCAGCCGCAGGTCCGCAGCTCGTGGGACAGGTCGCACTCGGTGTAGTCGCGGGCCCCGCGAAGCCGGGCACACACCACCGGGATCGCCGAGCCGTCGGAGATCAGCTCGAAGTGCTCGCTGGCGGCGAGCCGGTCGCCCAGCCAGCGCGCGGTCTGGGCGAGAGTGCGCATCACCGTGGTGTACCCCTCGCGGCCCATCCGCAGGAAGTTGTAGTACTGGCCGACCACCTGGTTGCCGGGGCGGGAGAAGTTCAGCGTGAACGTCGGCATATCCCCGCCCAGGTAGTTAACCCGGAAGATCAGTTCCTCAGGCAGGTGCTCGCGGCTGCGCCACACGACGAACCCGATACCGGGGTAGGTCAGCCCGTATTTATGGCCGCTGACGTTGATGGACACCACCCGGGCCAGCCGAAAATCCCACACCAGGCCCGGGTGCAGGAACGGCACCACAAAGCCGCCGCTGGCCGCGTCGACGTGCACCGGGACATCCACCCCGCCGGCGGCGGCCAGGGCGTCCAGCGCCGCGCAGATCTCCGCGACCGGCTCCAGCTCGCCGGTGTAGGTGGTGCCCAGAATCGCCACCACGCCGATGGTGTTCTCGTCGACGGCCGCGACCACTTGCTCGGGGGTGATGACATAGCGGCCCTTCTCAACGGGCAGATAGCGGGGTTCGACGTCGAAGTAGCGGCAGAACTTCTCCCAGACCACCTGCACGTTGGAGCCCATCACCAGATTGGGGGTGCGGGCCTTCCAGCCGTTGCCGAGGCGCTCTCGCCAGCGCCACTTCAGGGCCAACCCACCCAGCATCACGGCCTCACTGGATCCGATGGTGGACACCCCGGTGGCGGTGGCCGGGTCGTCATCACGCAATCCCTCGGCGTGGAAGAGGTCGGCCACCATCGCCACGCAGCGCGCCTCGATGGCGGCGGTGGCCGGGTACTCGTCCTTGTCGATCAAGTTCTTGTCGAACGCCTCGGCCATCAGCTTCTCGGCCTCGGGATCCATCCAGGTGGTGACGAAGGTGGCCAGGTTCAGCCGGGAACTGCCGTCCAGCATCAGCTCGTCGTGGACGAAGCGGTAGGCGGCCTCGGGATCCATTGACTCGTCGGGCAGCCGCAGCGCCGGGACCGGCGCGGTGAACAGCCGCCCGGTGTAGGCGGGGCTGATCGAGTGCGGGATGGGTGGGTGCTGGGGCACGGCAATCCTTTCTTGAAGCCTTTCTTGAAGCCTTCGTGAAGCCTTTCGTGAAGTGCTGCTAGAGGGCGGCCAGGGCGGCTCTGATGTGGTCGATGATTCGCGACGCCGAGGTCGGTGCGTGGCCGGGCCCGGGATCGGCGGCCGACAGGTTGGCCGCACGCGCGTGCACGAACGCCGCGGCGGCCGCCGCCTCGGCTGCCGGCAGCCCGGCGGCCAGCAGCGCGCCGATCATCCCGGACAGCACGTCACCGGAGCCCGCGGTGGCCGCCCATGACTGGCCCGCTGGGTTCACGTAGACCGGGCCGCCGGGCTCGGCAATGATGGTGACATTCCCCTTCAGCAGCACGGTCGCGCCGAACGTGTCGGCGAGCTTGCGGGTGGCCCCGACGCGGTCCTCGCCCGGTGGGGAGCCGGCCAGCCGGGCAAACTCGCCGGCATGCGGCGTCAACACCGTCGGCGCGCCGCGGTTGACCACCAGCTCGGGGTCGGCCGCCAGCGCGGTCAGCCCGTCGGCGTCGACAATCACCGGCAGGTCGGTGTCCAGCGCGTGCCTCAGTGTGGCGGCGCCGTCCTGGTCGGTGCCGATGCCCGGCCCGACGACCCAGGACTGGACTCGCCCACAGGCAGCGGCCGTGGGCACGGCGATGACTTCTGGCCAGCGCGCGAGCACGTCGCGCAGCGCGCTGCCGGCGTAGCGGACCATGCCGGAGGTGGCCGCGACCGCCCCCCCGGTGCACAGCACGGCCGCGCCCGGATACCTCGACGAGCCCGCCAGGATGCCGGTCACGCCCTGGGTGTACTTGTCATCGGTGGGGCCGGGCACCGGCCAGCGGGCCTTGACGTCGGCGGCCTCGAAACCCAGCATGTCGGCCTTCGGTAGCTCGAGGCCGATATCGACCAGCTCGACGCGGCCGCAGTCGGCGAGCGCGTGCACGGGTTTAAGCCCGCCGAAGGTGACGGTCAGCGTGGCGTGCACGGCAGGGCCGGTGATCGCCCCGGTGTGCACGTCGATCCCGCTGGGAATATCGACGGCCACCACCGGGATCCTGGCCCTCTCCACGGCGGCGAACACCTGTGCCGCCTCCGGGCGCAACGGCCCGGAGCCCGAGATGCCCACCACCCCGTCGATGACCAGATCGGTCTTCGGGTGCCGCGTCGCGACCCGTTCCACAACACGCCCACCGGCTTTTCTGAATGCCGCCAGTGCCGTGCGGTGGGCACGCTGGGGGTTGAGCAGCACCGCGTCGGCGGCGGCCCCGCGGCGGCGCAGGAAGGTCGCCGCCCACAAGGCGTCACCGCCGTTGTCGCCGGTTCCGACCACCGCGCACACCCGCCGGCCGACAACCCCGCCGGTGCGGGCGATCAACTCCCGGATGCACGCGGTGGCCAGCCCGAACGCGGCGCGTCGCATCAGGGTGCCGTCGGGCAGGCTGGCCAGCAGTGGCGCCTCGGCCGCACGAATCGTGTCAACGGAGTAGTAGTAGCGCATCAACGTCAGGATTCCACGCTTGCGGGCGATGCTCTCCCCGACACCCACAGTTCGCCGGCGATTCGTCGCGTCGGCCGGCCGTCGAGCCGCGCACGCTTCTCGGCCACGACCGAAGGCTTGGCTATTCGACGGTGACGGACTTGGCGAGGTTGCGCGGCTTGTCGACGTCGTAGCCGCGGGCCTGCGCCACCGACGCGGCGAACACCTGCAGCGGGATGGTGGACAGCAGCGGTTGGAAAAGTGTTGACACCGCTGGAATCTCGATCAAATGATCCGCATAGGGCCGCACCGTGTCGTCGCCTTCCTCGGCGATCACAATGGTGATCGCCCCGCGGGCCTGAATCTCGCGGATATTGGACAGCAGCTTGGCGTGCAACGTGGCGGCGTTCTTCGGCGAGGGCATCACGACGATGACCGGCAAACCGTCTTCGATCAGCGCGATCGGACCGTGCTTGAGCTCGCCGGCCGCGAAACCCTCGGCGTGCATGTAGGCCAGCTCCTTGAGCTTCAACGCGCCTTCCAGGGCCACCGGGTAGCCGACATGGCGGCCCAGGAACAGGATGGTCGAGGCCCGCGCGAATCGGCGGCCCAGCTCGGCCACCGACCCGGTGCCGGTGAGCACCCGGGCCACCAGCTCGGACATGGCCGCCAGCTCACGGTATTCGCGCTCGACCTCGTCGGGGTATTTCGTTCCCCGGGCCTGAGCCAACGCCAGCCCCAGCAAGTAGTTGGCGGCGATCTGCGCCAGGAACGTTTTCGTCGCGGCCACGCCGATCTCGGGGCCGGCGCGGGTGTAGAGCACCGCATCGCTTTCCCGCGGGATCTGCGAGCCGTTGGTGTTGCAGATCGCCAGCACCTTGGCCTTCTGCCCCTTGGCGTGCCGCACCGCTTCCAGGGTGTCGGCGGTCTCACCCGACTGCGAGATGGCCACCACCAGCGTGCTGCGGTCCAGCACCGGATCCCGATACCGGAATTCGCTGGCGACTTCCACCTCCACCGGCAGCCGGGTCCAGTGCTCGATCGCGTATTTGGCCAACAGCCCCGAGTGATACGCGGTGCCGCAGGCGACCACGAAGACTTTGTCGATTTCGCGCAGCTCCTGATCGGAAAGCCGCTGCTCGTCGAGCACGATCCGGCCGTCGACGAAATGGCCCAGCAGGGTGTCGGCCACCGCGGCGGGCTGTTCGGCGATCTCCTTGAGCATGAAGTACGGGTAGCCGCCCTTCTCCGCGGCCGCCAAATCCCAGTCGATGTGGAACCGGCGGGCGCTCGCGTCATCGGGGTTGCCGTGGAAGTCGCTGATCCGATAGCCATCGGCGGTGATCACCACCGCCTGGTCCTGACCCAATTCGACGGCCTGGCGAGTGTGCTCGATAAATGCCGCCACGTCCGAACCGACGAACATCTCACGCTCACCGATCCCGAGCACTAACGGCGTCGACCGGCGGGCGGCGACGATGGTGCCGGGCTCATCGGCGTTGGCGAACACCAGGGTGAAGTGGCCCTCCAGCCGGCGCAGCACGGCCAGCACCGACCCGACGAAGTCACCTGCGGTATCGCCATGGCGATACGCCTGCGAGACCAGATGCACCGCAACCTCGGTGTCGGTGTCGCTGGCGAACTCCACGCCGGCCGACTCCAGCTCGCGGCGCAGGCTCGCGTAGTTCTCGATGATGCCGTTGTGGACGACGGCGATCTTGCCGGCGGCATCGCGGTGAGGGTGCGCGTTGCGGTCGGTGGGGCGCCCATGGGTGGCCCAGCGGGTATGGCCGAGGCCGGTGGTGCCGGTCAGCGACGCCGGCGCCAGCTCTGCCACCGCGGCGTCCAGGTTGGCCAGCCGCCCGGCGCGCCGGCGCACGGTGAGGGTGCCGGTTCCGTTGACCAGGGCGATGCCGGCCGAGTCGTAGCCGCGGTACTCCATCCTGTGCAGCGCATTCATGACGACCTCGCGGGCGCAGCGATGCCCGACGTAGCCGACGATCCCGCACATAGCCCCTCAGGGTAGTGCAGCGGCCCCAAAGAAACGGCTGCACCACGAACGGCCGCACCCGGGCCGACCCCGCTACTGGCTAGTTTCCGGACTGCACACGTAGGTCACGGGTGCTGTGTCACCTCAGTGCTGCCATTGATCCCGGTCGCCGGGGCCGCCGGGTTGCCAGTTACCGGGGCCGCCGGGTTGCCAGTTACCGGGGCCGCCCGGGCCGTCGGGATGCCAGGGACCCTGGCCGTGCCAATGGGCCGCGTCGTGGGGCTCGCCGTCGTAGTAACCGTCGTCGTGGCAGCGGTTCCAGTCCCAGTTGACGCCCCAGGCAGGATCCCACGCTTGACCGGGGCACCAGTGATAATCCGGTTGGGCCTGGGCGACACCGGCCGCACCCAAACCGGCAAGCCCCAACCCCGAAACGGCGACGGCTGTGGCCGCCGCGACGCGTTTGACGTTTTTCATCCGCCTTTCATAGCACATGAGCCGGCCGCCCCACCGTTTCCCAGTGCTCGACACACCCCCCAACGAGATTGCTCTGGCGGGTTTTCACGAGCTGCTGCGGCCGATCTTGACCGCCATGCCTCCCCTCGCCGCCCCGGTCGTCGCGGTGACGGCCGCGGTGACAACGGGCCGCGCGGCGCTGCGGTGCGCTACCGTCGACGGGTGGCTCGTCCTCGCAACCTCGTTGCCGCCCTCGTCCGGCGTGGGCCGCACCATGTCCTGCGTGGCGACTTGGCGTTCGCCGGCCTGCCCGGGGTGGTGTACACGCCCGAGGCGGGGCGGAATCTGCCCGCCGTCGCGTTCGGCCACGACTGGCTGACCGGCGTCGATCGCTACTCCGCTCTGCTGGAGCACCTGGCATCCTGGGGCATCGTGGCCGCCGCCCCCAAGACCGAACGAGGTCTGGCGCCCTCGGTGCTCAACCTGGCCTTCGACTTGGGCACCGCGCTCGACATCGTCTCGAGTGTGCGTCTCGGGTCCGGTGACATCAGCGTGCACCCCGCCAAGCTCGGCCTGGCGGGCCATGGTTTCGGTGGTTCGGCAGCGGTGTTCGCCGCGGCCGGCATGCGACCTAAGCCGGCAGCGGTGGCGGTCATCTTTCCGGCGGTCACCAAGCCATCCGCGCAGCAGCCCGCCGCGGCACTGACCGTCCCGGGTGTGATCTTCAGCGCACCGGGTGATTCAAAAACGTTGCTTTCCAACGCTGTTGAATTGTCCCAGGCTTGGGGCACCGCGCCGCTGCGCATCGTCAGCAAAGCCAGAGCCGAAGGCCTGGCCGAGGGCCGTCGGGTGACGATGGGGTTCGGGCTGGGCGGGCCGCACCGCAAGACGCAAAAGGCCATTCGGGCGCTGCTAACCGGATATCTGCGCTACGCGCTGAGCGGCGACAAAGCTTATCGCGACTTCGCCGATCCGGATGTGCGCCTGCCCTTTACCGCGCCGGCAGACCGGGCCGCGAAGCCCGTCGGCCCGGAGGACAAAATCGTCGCCTTACTGAAGCAGTAGCGCCGGCACCCGCGCGCCGCAGGGGGCGCCGCAGCCCGGCGTCGCCGCCGTGATATGTGTCGGTGGTGCGAATCGGCGTCGTCGTAGACTACTCGGGCGGCTTTCGCGAAGCCGTCGATCAGATCGTGGAACTGGAAAAGACCGGCATCGACATCGCCGTCGTCGCCGAGGCGTATTCCTTTGACGCCGTCAGCCAGCTGGGGTATCTGGCCGCCAAGACGTCGACAATCGAGCTGGCGTCGGGGATCTTGCCGATATACACGCGCACCCCGACGCTTTTGGCAATGACGGCTGCTGGTTTGGACTTCGTGTCCGGTGGCCGATTCCGCTTGGGTATCGGCGCCTCCGGGCCGCAGGTAATCGAGGGGTTCCACGGGGTGGAGTTCGACGCCCCCCTGGGCCGAACCCGTGAGGTCGTGGACATCTGTCGGCGGGTGTGGCGTCGCGAGGCAGTGCACTACACCGGCACGTATTACCAAATCCCGTTGCCGCCAGACCGCGGCACAGGGTTGGGCAAGGCCCTACACATCATCAATCGTCCTGTGCGCGAGCGAATTCCGATATCCATTGCGGCTCTGGGGCCGAAAAACGTTGAGCTGACCGCCGAAATCGCCGAAGGTTGGCAGCCGGTATTCTTCTATCCGGAGAAGGCGCAGTCGGTTTGGGGTGCGGCGTTGAAAGCCGGCTACGCCAAACGGGATCCGGCGTTGGGCGCGCTGGACATCATGGTGGGCGCGGCGCTAGCCGTCGGCGAGAACGCCGATGAGCGGCTGGCGTGGATCAAGCCCCAGCTGGCCCTCTATGTCGGGGGCATGGGCGCCAAAAACCGCAACTTCTACCACAACCTGGCCACCCGCTACGGGTTCGGCGGGGTGGCGGACCGGATTCAGGAGCTGTACCTCGCGGGACGCAAGAAGGAGGCCATCGATATGGTACCCGACGAGTTGGCGCGGGCCATCTCGCTGATCGGTCCGCGCGGATTCATCGCCGAACGCGTCGCGGCGTTCGCCGATGCCGGGGTGACGACGCTGTTGATCAACACCCTGGCGGCAGACCGCGCCGAATCTGTGCGCTACATCGAAGAATTGCGGCGGGTGCTGCCCACCTGACCCGGTGTCGTTAGCGCGGTGCCGCTGGGAGCCGTCATCGCCCGGCCTGGGGAAGGTCGTCCGCGGCGATCTCGCACGGGGTCGATCCACCGGGCTGCGGGTCTGGCGGTGAAGGTCGCGACGGCTCGGCGGGCGGTGACGCGCCGACCGGCGCACCCGGGGCCGGGCCGTCCGGCGCACCCGGGGCCGGGCCGTCCGGCGCACCCGGGGCCGGGCCGTCCAGCGCACCCGGGGCCGGGCCGTCCGGCGCACCCGGGGCCGGGCTATCCGCCGGCGACGCGGTGCCTCCAGAGGTCGCCTCGGCGAGATCGTCCGGTGGGCCGTCGGCGGCCGACCCGGTGGCTTTGTCGTCGTCGGGCAGCTCGCCGGCCTTCGCGGCCTCGGGCAGATCGTCGGGATCCTCGTCGGACCCGTCGCCGTCGGATCCCTCGTCGACCAGGTCAGCGACACCGGGCGGATCGCCCAACGGGGATTCGTCACTGCCGACCGGATCGGCCAGCCCCTCGGCCAGCGACCCCACCAGGCCGCTGATCGCCTCGGCGATCCGACCGACAAGGCTGCCAAGGCCACCCAGAACGCCACTCCCACCGAGGTGTCCGAGGTCCCCGGGGCCAGTGGGCAGGCCCCCGGCCTCCCCGAACGGCGCCATCTGCGGCATCGGCGGCGCAGTCCCCAGATCTCCATAGTCGGCTATGGGATCGCGCGACGGAGTTTCCGGTGTTGTCGGCAGCGGATGCGGCGTGGTGAGGAGATGGGCTTCGGGAGCGAGAGGCAGCGGCTCGGCCGCCGGCGACACCGCGGTGGCGCCCTCGGAAGACGATCCCGCCGCAGTCGGCGTCACCGCAACGCTGGTGGCCGGTGCGACCGAGGGCACCGGTTGGCCCGCGGGTACCGGGCAACTCCACGCGGGATCACCGGGAAGCGGGAAGCTTGCCGCGGGCAGCGTTGCCAGCCGGTCGGTGAGCGCGTCGTAGGACGCCGCCACCGACTCCAAGGTCGAGCGCATCGCGGTCAGCCAGTCCACGCGAATAGCACTGTCTACGTAAGGCGTTATCTCATGGTGCACGATCTCGTCGGCGGCCTGCCGCTCGCTCGCCCCGGCCGTCACCGCCTGCGCCGCGGCCACCCATGCCGCGCGCTGCGCCACGGTGCGATCATCAATGGCTACGGCCGTCATCACCTTGGCGTCGATCAGCTGCCAGAGGTGGTCGCGCAAGTCCGCGCAGCCCTCGGCGGCAGCTCGCACACCGGTCACCACCGTATTGGCGGCGTCACAATGACGCTGCAGCGACCCGGCCATGGCGGCCGCTGCCGATCCCGCCCAGGCCGCCGCGAGTTCGCCGACCTGTTCTCGCTGGATCCGCAGCGCCTCCTCGATCGCGGTGCCCGCCGCCCACAGCTCGGCGCAGTCGCGATCCAGCGCATCCAGGTCGAGACCGGCTTCGCCGGCATACCAGTCGCGGACCTGCGAGGCGTGTGCGGTCAGGCCGGGATGCTGATAGCCCAGCAGGTGGCAGGCCCACACGTAACTTTGGGTGCGCTCCACGGCGGCTGTGCCCTCGGCGTGGCGCGCGGCGACGTCATACCGCTCGGCCACCGGTCAGCCTATCCGGGCCGCGACGCGCAGCTCGGCGTCGGCGTAACGGTCCGCACTCACCCGCAACGCCAGGGCGATCTCGCCGGTCGCCCGCGACCATTGCGCCACCTCGACAGCCAACCGCGTCAGCGCGGTGTGCAGCGCGTCCCCCCGGGCGATGTGCGCCCGTCCCGCCGCCGTCCCGCTGAAAGCCAACCGCGCCAAGTGGTTACGTACGGCCTCGTCGAGGATCTCCGCGGAGGCGTGGAAGTGGCCGGCGACCGCCCGCACCGCCGCGACGTCGATACTGGCCGCGTTCCGATATCCCATACCCGCTTACGACGCCCGGCGCCGCGCCACGGTTCCATCGGGCCGGCTTCAGCGCACCGCGCGCACCGCCTCCGCCACCCGGGTGGCCAGCCGTCGCGCGACACCTTCGTCGGCCGCTTCCACCATGACCCGGATCAACTGCTCGGTTCCCGAGGGCCGCAACAGGATTCTCCCGGTGTCGCCGAGCTCGGCCGCCGCCTGCCGTACCGCGGCACGGACCGGCGCTGCGGCGACGGCGCCGGCCTTATCGGTGACCTCGACGTTGATCAGCACCTGTGGCAGCGCCCGCATCGCCGACGCGAGGCTGGCGAGCGACGACCCGGTCTGCGCCATTCGCGACATCAGCCGCAAGCCGGTGAGGATCCCGTCCCCGGTGGTGGCCAGCGCGGGCATTACGATATGCCCGGACTGCTCGCCGCCAAGGCTGTACTCGCCGGCGCGCAACTCCTCGAGAACGTAGCGGTCGCCGACGTCGGTGGTGCGAACGGTGATGCCCGCCGAGCGCATGGCCAGGTGCAACCCCAGGTTGCTCATCACGGTGGTCACCAAGGTGTCGCGGGCCAGCTCACCGGCCTCCCGCATCGCCAGGGCCAGCACCACCATGATGTGGTCGCCGTCAACCACCTCACCGTCCGCGTCGACCGCCAGGCAGCGGTCGGCGTCCCCGTCGTGTGCGAGGCCCAGATCGGCGCCGTGGGCCAGCACCGCCGAGCGCAGCGCATCCAGGTGCGTCGAGCCGCACCCGTCGTTGATGTTCAGCCCGTCGGGCCGGGCGTTGATCGCAATGACCCGGGCCCCGGCGGCCCGGTAGGCGCGCGGCGCCGCCACCGACGCCGCGCCGTGGGCACAGTCGACGACCACGGTCAGCCCGTCGAGCCGCGTCGTGCATGCCTTGCCCACCTGGCGCAGGTAGCGTTGCATCGCGTCCCTCGCCTCGATGACGCGCCCGATTCCCGCGCCGATCGCCCGCAGACCGGGCCCGGCTGCCAGCAGATCCTCGATCTGGTCCTCGGTGGCATCGTCGAGCTTGCACCCGCCCGGGCCGAAAATCTTGATGCCATTGTCGGGCATCGGGTTGTGCGACGCCGAGATCATCACCCCGAAGTCGGCGTCATAGCAACGGATCAGGTACGCCACCGCGGGGGTGGGCAGCACACCGACCCGCAGCGCGTCCACCCCCTCACTGGTCAACCCGGCGATCACCGCGGCCTCCAGCATCTCGCCGCTGGCCCGGGGATCGCGGCCAACCACCGCGATCTTCCGTCGTCCGGGGCGCGGGCTCGTCAGTCTGCGAGCCGCCGCGCCGCCCAGGCCAAGCGCCAGCTCGGCGGTCAGCTCGCGATTGGCGGTTCCGCGGACACCGTCGGTGCCGAACAGCCGACCCATTCGAACACACCTCCCACCGTCGACGGACCGTATCCCCGTGGCGGAGCTATCGCCGGATGCGCTGGCCACCGATTCCGCATCCCGACGCGGGTGGCTGCCGCCCGACGGAGGTCAGCGCTTGCTGTACTGCGGTGCTTTGCGGGCCTTTTTCAGACCGTACTTCTTGCGTTCGGTAGACCGCGGATCCCGGGTGAGAAATCCCGCCTTTTTCAGCGCGGGCCGGTCCTCGGGCGAAACCAGAATCAACGCCCGGGCGAGAGCCAGGCGCAGCGCGCCCGCCTGGCCGGATGGCCCACCGCCGTTGAGGTGGGCATAGATGTCGAAGCTGTTCAGCCGGTCGACGGTGACCAGCGGAGCCTTGATGAGCTGCTGGTGCACCCGGTTGGGGAAGTAATCCTCCAGGCTACGGCCGTCCAGGTCAAACTTGCCGGTGCCCGGCACCAACCGCACCCGCACGACGGCCTCCTTGCGGCGGCCGACGGTCTGAATCGGGCGCTCGAAAACAACCGAGGCGGGGGCTTCCCGCTGCGGCGCCGCGCCGGCGGAAGCCTCCGCGGGCGCGGTGTCGCCGACGTCGGTTTCAGCGGTCTGTGTCATTGCCTCACCTGCCTGATCTCGAACGGAACCGGCCGCTGGGCGATATGGGGATGCTCGGGGCCGGCGTAGACACGCAGCTTGCGCTTGATCTGCCGGCCGAGCTTGTTCTTGGGCAGCATGCCGGCGATCGCTTTTTCGACCACCCGATCAGGGTGTTTGGCCATCAGGTCACCGATGCTGCGCTGATGCAGGCCGCCGGGGTAACCCGAGTGACGGTAGGCCATTTTGGTGCGCAGTTTGTTACCGCTGATAGCGACCTTGTCGGCGTTGACGATGATGACGAAATCACCACCGTCGACGTTGGGTGTAAAGGTCGGCTTGTGCTTGCCGCGCAGCAAGGTGGCCGCGGCGACGGCTAGGCGGCCGAGCACCACGTCCGTGGCGTCGATGACATACCACGACCGCGCGGTGTCACCGGCCTTCGGCGTGTATGTAGGCAAAGCGCTTACCCCACTTTCTCTGCAAGCCCGTCTTCCGGGAGCTGGATCCCCGGGTATGTCACCCGGGTGCCGGTCCGGCGTCGACGGCGGGGGAATGCTCCCGGCGACCGACATTGACCCGGGCCCCTGCACACCCTACGGCGTACCGCACGCCAACCCGACAGCTTACCGACGGGTATCCGCGCAGGTCAAAACGCCGACCCGGGTCGTCAGGCAAATGACCTGTGTGGTCCCGACGGCTCTCCTCCATCGGGACCACACAGGCTCCACCCAGGCCGGGTGCCACCGGCCGCTAACGGGGCGTCGGGTCGCTACACCGCCCAGCTGCCGGCCGCTCGACGATCCGTGCCAGCCATGTCCTCAGCACCGTCTCGCACCGCGTTGCCGAGGCCGACCAGGATCTCGTTGAGCGCGCTGGCCGCCTGATGCCATCTGAGCTGCTCCGCTCGGTAGGCGGAGCCGGCTTCTCGCGTCCAGAGTTCCTGCAGGGGCGCGATCTGAGACCTCAGCTGCGCCAGGGCGGCGTTGAGGCGGGCCGAGGTGGCGTGGATCTCTTGACGAACGGAGTATTCGATCTCGTCAAAGTCATATGACAACATCGGGTCCACGAGTGCCTCGGCTCACAGGGCCTGGCCGGCAACGGCGATGTGATGGGCATGGATCTCGCCCGCCTGGCGCAGCGCGGCCTCGTTGCGCCGGATGGTCTCGGCGATAGTGTGCAGGGCGTCGTGCAGCCTCAGTGACTCCGTGTTCCAGCGCTCGATCATTGCTTTAAACCGGACGGCCGCAACCCCGCCCCACACCGACGGGGGCACGCTGCTCATCCGGGCGATGAATGCCTGCAGCATCGCCCGGATCTCTTCGTTACGGGTATCCGTCGTCGCGGCGACGGAGCGCATCAAATCCAAGTCGGTATTAAGCGTGTTGGTCGCTGACGATGTGGTCACACTAGGTACGACCGCGGGGGTTGACGTTCGGTTCCCGGTTTTTTCCGGCTAATTGGCCCCGCGTTGCACGGCCCGGGCGGAGCGCACGGCCTGCTCGCAGACCTCGCGCACGGCGTCCTCGCCGCCGCGCCGGCTCTGACATCCGACACCGATGCGGACCGCGCCGTCGAGCACCACCGTCCACCGGATGTCATGCCCGGCGCGCACCTCGCGGTAGGTGACCGCCGGGCGCCCGGCGGTGTGCCCGGCCGGGTCGAAGTCGACGAAAACCCCGGCCGGTTGCGCATCCAGGGCGCGTTTCAGCGATTCCGCGATGCCGCGCAGCGTTTTCTCCCCGACCGGCGCCTGCGTAATGTGCAGCGCCGCCTCCGGATCCGACGGGGACGTGAGCTGTATTCGCGCCGACCCGGGCCCGGCGTCGAGGCGCTGCGCGGGCCACGCCGCGGGAACCGTCAGCGCGACCCGTCCCGTTACCAGGAACACCGTCGGCGGTCCCCCGGTGGCCGGCGCGCGCCGGTTCCCGAGCGAGACGACCACCGGCACCGCAGCGGCGAGCGCGAGGCCCGCAAGCAGCACCGGCACCAGCCGGTTCCGGCGCCGCACCCCGGCGCCGCACGCACGTTCTGCGGAACCTGGTGGGGGCCGCCCGGTCGCGGCCGGCACCCTCGTGAGGGCAATCCGTTGCAGCCGACGGTCGTCAACCACCGCCGCGGTCAATCCGCCGCCGCCGCGGCGCACCGCGGTGGCCACCATCGCCGCCAGCGCCGCCGCCCCGCTGATCGCGTCCGGAGCGTCGATCAGCACGGCCGCCCCCGAACCCCGGGTCATTTCCGCGACGACCTGCGCGATCCGCTCGGCGATGCGGCGCGGGGGTCCGCGGCGGGGCTCGGCCACCCGCTCTGCCCCGGTGACGAGCACCAGCCGCTCGGCGATCTCCACGACCACAGTCGCTCGCCCCTCGGGAGCTGCCCGCGCGAGCAGCCAGCACCTCCGGTATGTCTCGACCTTGTCGGCGAAAGCCCCGGCGGCGGTGGTGAGCACCTCGACCCGCGCCGGCGACCACCACGACGGGTGGATGAGGGCAATGTCGGTGCGGGTGTCGTCTGTGCGGGTGTCGTCGTTGCGGGTTTCCGGGTGCCCACAGTCCAGCGACCCCAGCACCGTGCGCCACAACGCGGCGACGGCAACCGGGCGCTCGTTTACCAGGGCGACCGCGTCATCCATTGCCTCCAGCGCCGTGCCGGCCGTCTCGGTGTCGACGATGGCTGTTCCGCAGCACAGTCGGCGTATCACGCCGGGGCCCGTCTCGATGACCGCGCAGTGGGGGCTCACGGCGGGGGACTCCAGGCCACCTGCACCACCTGCTCGTCACCGTCGCCCGTGATCAGGATGCCGCGCCCGGGTGGCAGCGGTACCGCGCCGACGGACCCGATCAGCGGTCCCTCCTCCGGAGAGCCACTCATGATCAATCCCTGGCAGCCGAGGTCGCGCAGGCTTGCCAGCAGCGGCTCGAACAAGGCACGTGCCGCGCCCCCGCTGCGGCGGGCCACCACCAGATGCAGGCCGAGATCCCTTGCGTACGGCAGGTATTCCACGAGCGGCAGGAGCGGGTTGGCGGCGGACATGGCGACCAGGTCGTAGTCGTCGACGACGACGTACACCGATGGGCCCGACCGGCAGGATGCGGCTCTCAGCTGCGCCTGCGTGGCGTTCGGCGGCGGCAGCCGCCGGCGCAGCAGTCCGATCAGATCGGGCAGCAACGCACCCAGCGCCGGCGCTGACATCGCATAGCCGGCCAGGTGATCCGATTCAACGACCCCGAGCAGGGTCCGCCGGAAATCGACGAGGAGCAGTTGCGCGTGCGCCGCGGTTGTGGTCCGCGCGATTTCGCGGCACAGCAGCCGCAGGGCGCTCGTCTTGCCGCACTCGTTCTCGCCGAGGATCAGCAGATGCGGCCACCGCGCGAAATCCAGAGGGACCGGGCGCAGCCGGCGGTCCTCCACGCCCAGCAGAATATGCGAGCGTAACCCCTCGCCCGCCCGCTCGACGAGGCCGTGCCGGTCCACCTGGGCGGGCAGCAGCGGTATCGGCGGTGCGCCGGATGTGCCGTGCCGGCGGCGCAGCAGCTCGCCGGCCCGCGCGCCGGCCTCGGCCAGTCCGGCCTCCGACGACACGCCGTCCAGCCTGGGCAGGGCGATCACCATGTGCCGCCCCTCGCGGGACAGCCCCCGGCCCGGGCGATCGAGGGGAACCAGCTGCGCCTGCTTGCGGTCCAGTTCGGAATCGGCGGGATCGCCCAGCCGCAACTCGATTCGGGTGCCGAGCTGATCTTTGAGGGCGGGCCTGATCTCCGCCCACCGTGTCGCCGATAACACCACGTGCACGCCAAACGACAGGCCTTGGGCCGCAAGAGCAGTGATCGGGCCCTCGAGTGTGTCGAACTCACGGCACAGGCCCGCCCATCCGTCGATCACCAGAAACACGTCGGCGCGGCGCCCGGCAGCGGTGTGCCCTGCGGGCTGCGGACAATCGCGGGTGCTCACGTCGACGCCGCGCTCGCGCAACTCCGCTTCCCGCTCGCGAACCACCGACTCCAGCTCGGCGATCATGCGTCGGGCCAGCTGCGGCTCGGCCCTGCTGGCCACCGACCCGACGTGCGGCACCGCGCGCGTCCAAGCCAGCGTGCCCCCGCCGAAGTCCAGGCAGTAGAACTGCACCCGGTCGGGATCATGGGTGGCGGCGAGCGCGGTGATCAGGGTGCGCAGGGTAGTCGACTTGCCCGATCGGGGTGCGCCCACCACCGCCACATTGCCTGCGACCCCGGATAAGTCGACGATCAGCGGTGCCCGGCGCTGCTCGAATGGGCAATCGACGATGCCGATCGGCACGGCCAGCCGGTCGGGGCCGAGCCCACCGGTCACCGAGGCGGCATCGCGGAGCACGCTGTCCAGCGCCGGTGCCGCCCCGAGCGGCGGCAGCCACACCTCACGCGCGGGTGGTCCATGCCCGGCCAGCTGTTCGACGACGGCCTGCAGCACGGTGCGCGCGGGCGTCTTACGGCCCCCGGTGCGAGCGGGTGACCCAGGCCTGACCCGCCCGGCCGGCGCCGCGGTGAACCGGTATACCGATGACGCTCTTTGCGCGCCGTGGGGGGGTGCGCTCGAGGCTGGGCACGGCCCGGAAACGAACGCGCCCTGGAAGGGGATCAGCTCCGCCGTCGCCGTCCGCAGCACGGCCGCACCGGGCGTGCTCGGCAGCTGATAGGCGTCCTGGGTTCCAAGCACGATCCGAGACTCGTTGGCGGAGAGGGTCTTCAGGCACACCCGATATGAAAGGTGAGATTCCAGCCCGCGCAGCCTGCCCTCGTCGAGTCGCTGACTGGCCAGCAGCAGGTGCATCCCCAAAGACCGTCCCAGCCGCCCGATCGCCACGAACACGTCGGCGAAATCGGGGTGCTGGCTCAACAATTCGGAGAACTCGTCGACGATGATGAGCAACGCCGGCAGCGCGGCCAGCCGGGCGTCGGTGCCGCGCGCCTGGGTGTAAGCGGTGACGCTCACGAAACTGCCTGCCGCCCGAAGCAGCTGCTGGCGCCGGTTCATCTCACCGGTCAGCGCATCTCGCATCCGGGCAACCAACGGCGCCTCGTCGCACAGGTTGGTGATGACGGCGGCGACGTGCGGCGCCCCGTCCAGGCCCAGGAACGTCGCACCGCCCTTGAAGTCAACCAGCACCAGGTTCAGCACGTCGGGAGGGTTGCGGGCCATCATGCCCAGCGCGACGGTGCGCAAGAACTCCGATTTGCCCGATCCGGTGGCGCCGATGCACAGCCCGTGCGGGCCGACGCCGTTTTCGGCGGGCTCCTTGATGTCGAGCTCCAGCACCGTGCCCGCAACGGTGGTGCCGATCGGAACACGCAGCCGATCGCCGTGGTTTCCGTTGCGCCACAGCGTGGTCGGGTCGAACGCGGCGACGTCGTCGATGCCCAGGAGATCCTGCCAACGCACGGCTTGGCGGGCGCTGTCGACGCTCGGCCCGGCCAAACGGTAGCCCGCCAGCCGCCGGGCGCACACCAGCGCGTCCACGAGATCCATCCGGTCCGGCCGGGCGGTCGCCTCGCCGTCACGCCCGACCACCAGCTTCTCGGGGGCGACGCACAGCCGCAGGCCGGCGGCGACCGCCGGACCGCAACCGCTGCCGACCTGCAGGACGGTCAGGTCTGCGATCCCGCCGGCGGTGAGGCGGTCACCGACGCGCACCCCGTCGACGAGCGCCACCACGTGCGGTAACGCGGCCCCTGGCGGCCGGCTCAGCCGCAGGTGCCGAAGCGCGGCGTCGGCCTCGGCCGCGGACGCGTAGCTCATCCGGGTGGCGCCCACCGCGTCGGTGACATGAGGATGTTGGTTGTGCGGCAACCACTTCAGCCAGTCCCAGTGGCCTCGGGCGCAGTCACCGATCACGCCGATGATCAGCAGCCGGTCCGGGGGGTGCAGCACGGCGAGCTCGCAGAGCATCGCGCGAAGAAGTCCCCGCGCCAGCGCCGGGTCGCCGTCCACCGTCACGACGGCCAGCTCACTCAGCGCGATGGTGAGCGGAGCCTGCGTGATCGCCGAGTGCGTGTCGATGAAGCGTCGCAGCGCCGCGGCGGTGACCGGATCCGCCCGGTGCCCCGGCCCGGGTTTTGGTGGCACCAAGGGGGTGGCAAGCGGCCGGGTGCCGACGCCGACCCGAACTTGGCAGAAGTCGGGGTCGGAGTCGCGACGCTCCCACATCCGGCAACCGCCGATCACCGTCCACAACGAGCCCGGGTCGGGATGGCACCAGCTCAGTGATGAGCGCTGCGCGGCCGCGGTCGCGGCAACGGAGTCGCGCAGCCCGCTCAGGTAGTCGAGGTAGTCGGCGCGGTTAGCGGCGATCTCGCCGCCGCGCCCGCCAGCACGTCCGGCCGCCACCGTCACGGCCACCGAAACCAGCATCATCGCTGGGAAAACCACGAACATCGGGCTGTGCGCAGCGGCCGGGCCGGCGCGCCAGACCGTGGTCGTCATGACAGCCGCCCCGAGAGCCGTGATGACCGGAAGCAGGCGGAGCGGCAACCCGGATCGTGACGAGCGCGGTAGCGCCGGGGGGAGCGCGACCGCGATCTCGGTGGTCGCGAACGCCGGCGGCGCCCGCCGCGGCGCCGGGGTGAAACCCGCCGTCGCGGCGTCGCGGTCGCGGTGCGTCATCGGGGCACCGTAAGCGGGGCGCCCGCACGCCGCAAGCCGGTTGTGGATCGGCGGGCGCACCCCCGGGCGCTAGCGCCTAGCGTGCCGATAGCGGCTCGTGGATCGAAGGGGGTGCGGGTGTCGGACTCCGATCGCTGCCTGCGGCGGGTCTCGGTGTACGCCGATGCCGTCCAGGTCGACCTGGCGCTGCCCGCCGCGGTGCCGGTGGCGGTCCTGATACCAGCGATCGTCGATATCCTGGCGGGCGGCGACGGCCGCGGCACCGGCCGGCCCGCCGAAGCGGTGCCGGCGGGCTATCAGCTGTCCCGCCCGGGCGTCCCGGCGCTGGATGCTTCGGCGACATTGGCGCAGAGCGGTGTCCGCGACGGCGCCGTCCTCGTCCTGACCCGATGCACGACCGAGTTGCCCGCCCCGCGTTTCGACGATGCGGCCGAGGCGGTGGGCGCGACACTGAAGCGGGTGGCACACCCGTGGACCCGCCGGACGGGGGTGCTCACCGCCGCCGTGTCGGCGAGCTGGCTGGCGGGCAGCGGCGCCCTGGTGCTGATCCGCAACGCGCATGCCGCGGCGGTGCCCGTCGCGGCGACGGCCGCCGGCGTGGCCCTGCTGGGCGCGGTGTGGGCGCAGCGGGCCTACCGGCAGCCGGTTGCCGCGCTGACGCTCGGCCTGCTGGCCGTTGGATTCTCCGCGGTTGCCGGGTTTCTCGCGGTGCCGGGCAACGCGGGGGCCCCCAAGGTGCTGCTCGCCGCGCCGGCCGGGACCCTCGCCGCCGTTGCCACGATACGGGCCGCGGGCTGCGGCACTCTCACGCTGACCGCCATCGGGTGCTTCGCGGCTCTCATGGCCCTCACCGCGCTGGCCGGTGTCCTGACCGCGGCCCCGCCGGCGGCGGTCGGCTCGTTATTGGCGGTAATATCATTGGCCCTGCTCGAGGTAGCCCCGCGGGCCTCGATCATGCTGGCCGGCCTGGCGCCCCGGTTACCGGGCCCTCACGACGCCCCAATACCCTCACCGGACCCGGATTCTGTCGGCGGCAAGGCGATCCGTGCAGACACCTGGCTGACCAGCCTGACCGCGGCATTCTCGGCGTCGGCCGCCGCGGATGCCATCGTGGTCGGCGTGGATCACCCGGCGACACCGCGCTGCAGCGGGATTGCCTTCACCGGCCTGGTCGGCGCGGCGCTGTTGCTGCGCGCCCGCGCACAGGTCGACCCGCGGCGCATCCTGGTGCTCGTCGGCGCTGCGCTGGCCGCGATCAGCGCCACCCTGGCCGGGGCGGCAGCGGGTTTTCCGCGGCAAGCGGTCTGGATCGGTGCGGCGGCCTTGATGCTTGCCGGGTTCCCGCTGGCGCTGGGACCTCTCACCGCGGCGATCACGGCCTCACCCGTCGCGCGCCGAGCGGTTGAGCTGGCCGAGTATCTGCTGTTGGCTGCGCTGGTGCCGATGGTGTGCTGGATATGGGGCGTCTATGACGCCGCTCGCGGCCTGAACCTGAGGTGAACGTGTCGGGGTCCCCGGTGCTGGGTCTGGTGGCGGGTCTGGTGCTGCGTTTGGTGCTGGTGATGGTGGTGACGCTGCTGTCGCTGGGTATCGCCCCGACGGCGCAGGCCGTTTCGCCTCCACCGATCGACCCCAGCCGGCTGCCCGAGCCGGCGCCGCCGGCGCCGCCGGAACCCACGGCGCAGCGGGAAGTATGCGCGACGCTGGCGGCGGACCCGGATCGTGGCACTGCTGGCGGTCAGCTTGCCGGACTTGGCTTACCGCAGGCCTGGCAGCTCACGCGCGGATCGGGGCAACGGATCGCGATCATCGACACCGGCGTCTCGCCGCATCGACGGCTGCCGCATCTGGTGGCCGGCGGTGACTACGTGTTCACCGGTGACGGCACCCGCGATTGCGACGGGCACGGTACCGTGGTGGCGGGAATTGCGGCGGCCGTGCCGGATTCGAATTCCGACGGTTTCAGCGGCGTGGCTCCCGAAGCCACCGTGATCAGCATCCGCCAGTCCAGCACCAAGTTTGGTCCGCTCAGCAACCGCTCAAGCACCGGTGTCGGCGATGTCGACACCATGGCGAAAGCCGTGCGGACGGCCGCCGATCTCGGCGCGTCGGTGATCAACATTTCGTCGGTCGCCTGCGTTGCGGCCACGTCGGTGCTCGACGATCGGGCACTCGGTGCCGCGCTGGCCTACGCGGTCGACGTCAAGAATGTCGTCGTGGTCGCCGCAGCCGGCAACACCGGCGGCACCGGGCAGTGCCCGAGCCAGCGACCACCGGCGACCTGGGACGAGCTCACCGTAGCGGTCAGTCCAGCGTGGTATGACGACTATGTGCTGAGCGTCGGCTCGGTGAACGCCGCAGGTGCGCCGTCGTCGTTCACGCTCGCCGGACCGTGGGTGGATGTCGCGGCCCCCGGTGAGGCGGTCACCTCCCTTAGCCCGACGGGCGAGGGAATAGTCAACGCGGCGCAAGGACCGGGAGGGTCGACGGTGCTGTCGGGCACCAGCTACGCCGCGCCGGTCGTCGCCGGACTAGCGGCACTGATCCGGTCCCGGTTCCCGGTGTTGACCGCGCGGCAAGTGATGCAACGCATCCAGACCACGGCACACCACCCGCCGGGTGGGTGGGATCCCTTGATCGGCAACGGCATTATCGACCCCTTGGCGGCGGTCAGCACGGATTCTCGGCCACCGGACGCCGGTCCCGAGACCGGCAACACGCCGGCGGTGATCACTCCGCCACCCCCGCCCCGGCCCCCCGACCGTCGCGCACGCACCACCGCGCTCACCGGCGCGGCAGCCTGTCTGGCGCTCCTGGTCGTGGTCCTCGCCGTCACCACCGCGGCGGGTCGACTACGGCGGCCGGGAATGTCGCCGGACCGGCGCGGCCGTGACGGTGTCCCAGGCGGTTAGGGCGCTATCCCTGCCCAGATCGGGTCCGGCCGGCAGCGCCGTCAGCACCGGCCAGGGTGCCGGAATCGCTGCCACCGGGAGCCCGAGGTCTCGCGCCGCATCGTCGTCGTGGATGCTAAACCGGGTACCGGTGTCCGTGATGAGGTATCGGGTGCCGGACTGGGGGTGATCCCCGGACAGGCCGGTGGACCGCACATAGGCGCTGCGCCCGGGCGGAAGATAGACACGGTCCAAGGCCGGTCCGGTGCCGTCGGCCTGCGACAGGGTCACCGCCGCCTGACCGTCCGGGATAGGCGGGGTGCCCACGGCGCGCAACGAGGCCTCCGCGTGACCGGGTTGGGTGGACGCCCAGGTCACGCACAGCGTGGAGAAATCCCCGGTCAACGGTGGTGAAGCCCGGTCCGGAAATGTCGACACCGGCAGCGCGCTCACGATCGGGTTGGCGCCGATCACATCCGGCGCCACCGCGATGATGGTGGCGGCGCCCTGCGAATCGGCAAGGCGAATCAGGTCGGCGGCGACTTGTCCGATGCGCTGGACACCCGTGCTGAGCACCACGTAGTACTCCTGGCCGTCGGCGCGGGCGGTCACGAGGACGCTGCCCACCGGAAATCCCGGCAGCGTTCGCGGTCCGCGGCCGCCCGCACCCGGAACCCGGGGCGGCGCGATCGGTGGCACCTCCGGCACCGCGTTCAGCAGTGACCACGAAACGGTATGTGGAACAACGCTTTCCAAGCGCAATGCCTGGACAACCGTGCGGTCGGAGAGGTTCACCAGCGCCCGTCGCCCGTGGTAGAGCAGGTAGGTCGATAAACCGGAGTCGGGCGTCACCAGCACGGCCTGCTCGGCCGGCCGCGGGGCACCCGGGCCGTCCCGGGGACCGACGATGAGGGTGGTGCCCGAAGACGCGCCGCTGTGGGTGTCGCAGAGTGTCCAGGCGGGTTCGTCGATCGGTGGGCCCAGCAACTGCGGAGCACCCGGAATACCCAGAAGCGAACCGCGTTTGGTGCGGCGCAGCTCGGATTCGGCCACCGGCGTCGGGTCGGCGTCCGCCGCTGCGATCAACCGTGCCGATGCCAGGTTCAGCACCGGATGCCAGGTGTCACCCACGCGCACGTACAGCGCCCCGGAGTTTTGGCCCATCACAATCGGCTCGTCGCCCAACACCGGCTGCGGGCGGATGACCGCGAGCAGGGCGCATCCGGCCGCGGCGGCGGCGGCCAGTGCGCACCCCGTGATCAGTGACACCGCCGGCGCGCGCAGCGGCTCGTCGACGACGGAGACGTCCCTGCGCAGCAGGGCGCACTCGAGGCGGCGCATCAGGAATCGGTAACCACTGACCTGCAGCGCTGTTGGTGGCTGGCGCGCCATTGTCGTCCCCTGCTCGGCAACCATGCAGCCTCACCGTAGGCCGCAGGCAATGACGGCGGCGCCATCGATCCACAGCACCAGCCCGGCACGCTCACACACGGTCGCGCACCCGGCGTCATCCGCGCCACCGGCACGGACAGCGCCCGCGACCCGCTACCCGCCTGGCGCCCGGTACCATTTTTTCGTGCATAGCCACCGCCAAAGCGTCCTGCGGCCGGGCCACCCCCGAGACACTGGTGTGCGGCGTGCCCGTCGCCGTGCGGGCATCGGCGCCGGCGCACTGCTCGCTGCCGGGGCGCTGTGGATCGCGCCCGGTGCGGTTTCGGCGAGCGGCCCGGTCGCCAACGCCGGCGACTGCCCGGATGCCGAGGTGATCTTCGCCCGCGGCACCGACGAGCCGCCCGGCATCGGGCGAGTCGGCCAGGCCTTCGTCGACTCGCTCCGCCAGGACACCGGTATGAACATCGGGGTGTATGCGGTCAACTACAAGGCCAGCCTGCTTCAGCTGCACGGCGACGACGGCGCGAAAGACGCCATCAACCACATCGAGTCCATGGCTAGCAAATGTCCGAACACCCCGCTCGTGCTGGGCGGATACTCGCAGGGCGCATCGGTTATCGACATTGTGACCGGGGTGCCCGTCGGGGGCATCAGCTGGGGCAGCCCGTTGCCGGCCCAATACGCCAATATGATCGCGGCGGTTGCCACTTTCGGCAACGTGGCCGACCGCTCCGGTGGGCCGATAACGACCCAGAGTCCGCTCTTCGGCTCCAGGGCCATCGACCTGTGCAACCCCACCGACCCAATCTGTCACGCGGGCCAGGGCAACGAGTGGAGCGGGCATACCGAAGGCTATGTACCCGTGTACACCAGCCAGGCAGCGAGTTTCGTCGCGGCCCGGCTGTTGGCAATCCAACCCTCCACGCCCGGGCCCGGCGAGTCCCCCGTCGCCGAACCGCCCACCGGTGTCCATTAAGACGACCGCTCAGAGCCGGTCAAGCACCGCAAACCGCTGGGCCAGGTCTGCGCTGACCGGTTTGCTTGGCGCCACACTGACCACCGTGGCGGCAACGGTATCAGCGCCCGCCGAACGGGTGCCCACGGCCTCCGCCGCGTCCTGTCCCGATGTCGAGGTGGTGTTTGCCCGGGGGCGGCTGGAGCCACCCGGTGTGGGGGTGGTCGGTGGCGCCTTCGTCAGCGCGTTGCGCTCCAAAGTCAACAGGGACATCGGTGTCTACCCGGTGCGCTACCCCGCCGACACCGAAGTCGACATCGGCGCCGACGACATGAGCCGCCACGTCCAGTCCATGATCACCAACTGCCCGAACACCCGCCTTGTGCTGGGTGGCTATTCGCTTGGCGCGGCGGTCACCGACATGGTGATCGCGGTCCCATACCGCATGCTCGGTTTCCACAATCCCCTACCACCGGGAGCCGATACCCACATCGCCGCGATCGCCCTGTTCGGCAACGGAAGCCAATGGGTCGGCCCCATCACAAACTTCAGTCCCGTATACGCCGACAGGACAATCGATTTGTGTCACGGCACCGATCCGGTCTGCAACCCGGCCGACCCGAACAGCTGGGCGGAGAACTGGCCACAGCACGGCGCGGACGCCTACATCCAGTCCGGCCTGGTCAATCAGGCCGCCGACTTCGTGGCGGGCAAACTGCGGTAACCCCGCAGCCGGCGCGCGTCCGGGTCGGCCGTGCGCGGGAATTCAGCGAGAGGCCTGCGAATCAACGGGACGCGAACGAAGATCGCGGGTGATCCGGGCGCGCGTGCGCAGGTCGCCATCGGGTGGATAGTCCACACCCGTGAGCGTCAAACCCTGGGCCGGGGCGACCGCAAAATCGCTCGACCGCTGCGGGGACGTGAGCAGATCCCGGCACCAGGAGACGGGGCGCCGGTGCTCCCCGATGGCTAGCAGCGCACCAACCAGTGAGCGCACCATCGACCAGCAGAACGCATCCGCGGTGACGGAGGCAGTGATCAGATCGCCGTCACGGGACCAGTCGAGCCGCTGCAGCTCGCGGATCGTGGTGGCACCGGCACGAGGTCGGCAAAACGCCGCGAAGTCATGCAGACCCAGCAAGTGCTGCGACGCTGCCGCCATCGCGTCGACGTCCAGGGCCCGCGGCCACGCCGTGACGTAGCGGGCGTGGTGTGGCTCGGCCCCGAAGGGCGCCGTCGTCAACCGATAGGCGTAGTGACGCCGCAGCGCGGAGAACCGCGAGTCGAAACCCGCTGGCGCCCGGACGATCCGGCGAACGCGGACGTCGGGCGGCAGAAACCGGCTCAGGCGCCGCACCAGCGGCAGGAATTCCGGATCACCGGGGCGGGACGAGCGCGGATAGGCATTGAACAACGCGTCGACGGGAACATCGACATGGGCCACCTGGCCGCTGGCGTGCACACCGGCATCGGTGCGTGCGGCCACTCGCAGCCGAACCGGCGTCCGAAACACCGTGGACAGCGCCTCATCGAGAACGCCGCCCACGGTCCGTTGCCCCGGCTGAGCTGCCCAGCCCGCGAATTCGGTTCCGTCGTAGGCGATATCGAGTCGCAAGCGAACGTGCCCGCCACCGGCACCGGTGGCGGGCACCCGGTTCGCGCGGGAATCGTCGGCAGACAAGCCGGCCGAGCCACCGTCGGGGGGGTTCACTGCGGCCGGTCGGCGTCCTCGCCTGACTCCCGCGGCTCGGGTGTCTGCGCCTCGGTGGCCGCTGAGGCCAGCTGGGCGCCCTCGGCCGAAGCCGCGGCACCCTCGGCCGGAGCCGCTGCGCCCTCGGCCGAAGCCGCGGCTTTCTCGGCCGGCGCCTCCTGGGGCGGCTGAGCCTTCCCGGGCTCCGCTTCCCGCTCCTCGGCCTTCTGGGACTCGGCCTTCTTGATCTTCGCCTGTGCGGCCGCCGCTCGGCGCGCCCGGTTCGCCTCCGAGGTGACCGTCTTCTGCTGCACCAGCTCGATTACGGCCATCGGGGCGTTATCGCCCTGGCGCGGCTCGACCTTGATGATTCGGGTATAGCCACCGTTGCGATCGGCGAAGAACGGACCGATCTGCGCGAACAAGGTGTGTACCACGTCCTTGTCGCGGATTTTCTTGAGCACTTCACGCCGGTCGTGCAGCGTGCCCTTCTTAGCGCGGGTAATCAACTTCTCCGCGTATGGCCGCAGCGCCCGGGCCTTGGGCTCGGTGGTCTTGATGCGACCATGCTCGAAAAGCGACGTGGCCAGGTTGGCCAGCAGCGCCTTCTGGTGCGAGGACGACCCGCCGAGGCGACGACCCTTGGTGGGCTTGGGCATGAGCGATGCTCCTGTCTTGAGTGCGGGCTCGGGCCTGTCAGCCCCACTTCTCCGCGGGCCGTCCCCCGCAAGCTGGGGTCCCCCGCACGGCCCGCGTCGGTCGTGGAGCTGTCAGAGTTGTTCGGTTTCGGCGTAGTCCTGGTCGTCGTAACCACCGTTGTTGGACCAGGTTCCCGTGGCGGCGTCGTAACCGGCAACCTGCGACGGATCGAAACTGGGTGGGCTGTCTTTGAGCGAGAGCCCCAGCTGGTGCAGTTTGACCTTCACCTCGTCGATGGATTTCTGGCCGAAGTTACGGATGTCCAGCAGGTCAGACTCGGTGCGTGATACCAGTTCACCGACCGTGTGCACGCCCTCGCGCTTGAGGCAGTTGTACGACCGCACGGTGAGGTCCAAGTCCTCGATCGGCAACGCAAACGCCGCGATATGGTCGGCCTCCGCGGGCGACGGCCCGATCTCGATACCCTCCGCGTCGACGTTAAGCTCACGTGCCAGGCCAAACAACTCCACCAGCGTCTTACCCGCCGACGCCAACGCATCCCGTGGGGTGATGGAGCTCTTGGTCTCCACGTCGATGGTCAGCTTGTCGAAGTCGGTGCGCTGCTCGACGCGGGTGGCGTCCACCTTGTACGTCACTTTGAGCACCGGTGAGTAGATGGAATCGACCGGGATACGGCCGATTTCGGCTCCCGACGCCTTATTCTGGACGGCCGGGACATACCCGCGCCCACGCTCGACGACAAGCTCAATTTCCAGCTTTCCCTTGTCGTTCAACGTCGCGATGTGCATATCCGGGTTGTGCACGGTGACGCCGGCGGGCGGCACGATATCGCCGGCGGTGACCTCGCCCGGACCTTGCTTGCGCAGATACATCGTCACCGGCTCATCTTCCTCGGAAGACACCACAAGGCTCTTGAGGTTCAAGATGATTTCGGTGACATCTTCTTTGACTCCGGGGACCGTGGTGAACTCGTGCAGCACGCCGTCGATGCGAATGCTGGTGACCGCCGCGCCGGGGATCGACGACAGCAGCGTGCGGCGCAGCGAATTGCCGAGGGTATAACCGAACCCCGGTTCCAACGGTTCGATGATGAATTGAGATCGGTTGTCGCTGATGACCTCTTCAGAGAGTGTGGGTCGCTGGGAGATCAGCATGTGTTTCCTTCTCCTTCTCGACACCCGCTATTTGATGTCGCTTAGGTTCCTGCGCCGGCGGGGCAGGACGTTTACTTCGAGTAGTATTCGACGATCAGCTGCTCGGTGAGGGGGACGTCAATCTGCGCCCGCTCGGGTAGCTGATGGATCAGGATGCGCGGGCGCTCCCCGACAACCTGCATCCAGCTCGGGACCGGCCGATCGCCGATGGTCTCGCGCGCGATCTGCAACGGCACGGTGTTCAGCGACTTGTCCCGCACGTCGATGATGTCATACGGCGAGACCCGGTAGCTGGGGATGTTGACCTTCACGCCGTTGACCAGGAAGTGGCCGTGGCTGACGAGCTGGCGGGCCATCCGGCGGGTACGGGCCAACCCCGCACGATAGATCACGTTGTCCAGTCGGCTTTCCAGAATCTGCAACAGCCGCTCGCCTGTCTTCCCGGTCTGGCGATTCGCCTCTTCGTAGTAGCGACGAAACTGCTTTTCCATCACGCCGTAGGTGAAACGGGCCTTCTGCTTCTCCTGCAACTGCAGCAGGTATTCGCTCTCCTTGACCCGGGCGCGCCCATGCTGACCGGGTGGATAGGGACGCTTCTCGAACGCCTGGGAACCACCGACGAGGTCGGTGCGCAACCGGCGCGATTTCCGGGTAACGGGTCCCGTGTAACGAGCCATGGGTTCTTCTCTACCTCCTGGACCCCGACTAGACCCTGCGCCGCTTGGGTGGCCGGCAGCCGTTGTGCGGCTGGGGGGTGACGTCGGCGATCAGACCGACTTCCAGCCCAGCGGCCTGCAGCGACCGGATCGCGGTCTCGCGACCCGAGCCCGGGCCTTTCACGAACACATCCACCTTGCGAACACCATGCTCCTGCGCCTTGCGGGCGGCATTCTCCGCGGCCAGCTGCGCGGCGAACGGGGTCGATTTGCGTGAACCCTTAAACCCCACGTGGCCAGATGATGCCCACGCGATCACATTGCCCTGCAGGTCGGTGATCGTCACGATCGTGTTATTGAAAGTGCTCTTGATGTGGGCGGCGCCATGCGGCACGTTCTTCTTTTCCCGCCTGCGGGTCTTCTGACCCTTCTTCGGCGCAGCGGTTGCCTTCTTCGGTGGCATGAGTTACCTGGCCTTCTTCTTGCCTGCGATGGTGCGCTTGGGACCCTTGCGGGTCCGGGCGTTCGTTTTGGTCCGTTGGCCGCGCACCGGCAGACCGCGGCGATGCCGCAGACCCTGGTAGCAGCCGATCTCGATCTTGCGGCGAATGTCGGCCTGCACCTCGCGGCGCAGGTCACCCTCCACCTTCAGGTTGCCCTCGATGTAGTCCCGCAACCGAGTGAGTTGCTCCTCGGTGAGATCCTTGGTCCGCAGATCCCGGTCGATGCCGGTTGCGGCCAAGATCTCGTTCGAGAGGCTTCGACCGATGCCATAAATGTAGGTGAGGGCGACCTCCATGCGCTTATCGCGGGGCAGATCGACACCGACAAGTCGAGCCATGTGTGGCATTACCTCTTTCTTGGCGGAGGTCTGGTCCCAGTCCGCTCCCGCCTGCCGACGGGCCCCGGCCTCCGTTCCGGGCGTGGGTGAGCGGCCTATCCGCTCACAGGTACTGGGAGGTCTGCATTCAATTGTGTATGGATTGCGTATGGATCTGTGGTAGGGATCTGCGGTACGGATCGCGCGGCTAGCCCTGGCGCTGCTTGTGACGCGGATCGGGGCAAATCACCATAACCCGCCCATGCCGACGGATTACCCGGCACTTATCACATATCGGTTTGACGCTTGGCTTCACCTTCACGGCGCTTCGGTCCTGTGTCTCTCGCTCGGGTGGTCTTCGATAGGGTCGTTCGGGCGTGCTGCTACTTGTATCGGTACACGATGCGCCCCCGGGACAGGTCATAGGGCGACAACTCCACCACCACCCGGTCCTCCGGCAGAATGCGAATGTAGTGCTGGCGCATCTTGCCACTGATGTGAGCGAGCACCTTGTGTCCGTTCTCCAGCTCGATGCGAAACATCGCATTGGGCAGGGGCTCGATCACACGGCCCTCGACCTCGATGGCACCGTCCTTTTTGGCCATTACCTTTCGGCCATCCTCCGTGTCCTTGCTCTTCGTATGCTCTTCGTATGCTCGTCGTTACTGCTCGTCGCTCATGCTCACGCTAATGTCGGTGCACCCGATTCGGCGCAGCACGTGTTCGAACTGCAAACGTGAACAGGTGGCAGGAAGTTCCGCGGGTACTGGACACGCAAAAAACCGGCACGGGCGCCGCACCGTTGTTCCACAATACCCGTAGCGTCGCGCCGCACGCAAAATGCCATGGCAGCCCGGCCGGCGGGGCATTGCCGGCGCCGTATCGGCTGTTTCGTGGCACTGCGGATCGGTCAACCCGGCGACAGGAATCGGGGTGCTCGGCTACGGGTGGCCCGGCATGAAGTGACACCGCCGAGCCCGCACCCAGACGACTGCGTAACGGGCCGACCGCGTCGCCACCGTCTGGCCGGTGGCTGATCTGGGCGGCGACGGGACGCGCCGCCGGTCGCAGCGCCCCGACACCTCGGCCCTCGCACTGCCCTGGTTGCCGACGGCCCGCCTGAGGTCATCGCGGAGAACTCAACGAACGCCCCGGTGCGCACCCGCAACCCGTCGCTGGCCGGATCCTCGTCCGAGGTGAGAAACTGACACCGGCGCCGGGCGGGCCGACCATCCGCTGAGCGAGGTTTCCGTCCAGCCACAGAAAGCCTTCCGGCCACAGAAAGCCACAGCAAGAAAAGGATGTCGATGGGCGAGACAGTGTCGCTCAAACCCAACCTGGGCCGGTTCGGTGTCTGGTTGGGAACCCGCTCCATAACTCCCGCCTTCGCCAAACAGATCGAGTCGCTTGGCTACGGCGCCGCGTGGGTCGGCGGGTCACCGGACGCCGACCTGGCCTGGGTCGAGCCCGCCCTGGCCCAAACCACATCCCTGCGGCTGGCAACCGGGATCATCAACATCTGGTCGGCCCCCGCCGCGGTGGTCGCCGAGTCCTACCGGCGCATCGAAACGCGCTACCCGGGACGATTCTTACTCGGTATCGGGGTAGGCCACCCCGAGCGCACGAAGCAATACGCAAAGCCCTACGCCGCGCTCGCCGGCTACCTCGATGACCTGGACGCCGCGTCGGTGCCGACCAGCCGCCGGGTGATCGCGGCGCTCGGGCCCAGGCTGCTGACGCTGGCGGCGCGCCGCAGCGCCGGTGCCCACCCGTATCTCACCACACCGGAACACACCGCCTGGGCCCGCGAGTTGGTGGGCGAGACCGTATTCCTGGCACCGGAGCACAAGGTGGTGCTCACCAGGGACATTGAGGAAGCCCGCGCGGTCGGCCGCGCGTTCATCGACTTCTACCTGGGCTTGAGCAACTACGTCAACAACTGGCGCCGACTCGGGTTCACCGACGACGACATGCGCAAGCCCGGCAGCGACAAATTGATCGACGCGCTGGTCGCCTCGGGCACCCCGGAGGCCGTTGCCGAACGGCTCAACCAGCATCGTGACGCCGGCGCCGACCACGTGGTGATCCAAGTGCTGGGCAAACCCGACGAGCAGCTGCGGACGCTGGCCGAACTGGCCGGCCCGCTATCGCTGGCGGGCCCGAGCTGATCGCCCACCTCCTCCTCGGGCCTACGGCCCGCATCGTCGGCGGGCCCGAGCTGATCGCCCACCTCCTCCTCGGGCCTACGGCCCGCATCGTCGGCGGGCCCGAGCTGATCGCCCACCTCCTCCTCGGGCCTACGGCCCGCATCGTCGGCGGGCTATGGTTTGAGCATGCGACTGCTGGTCACCGGCGGCGCCGGATTCATCGGCGCCAATTTCGTGCACAGCGCGGTGCACCAACATCCCGAGCACACGGTGACCGTCTTGGACGCGCTGACCTATGCGGGTAGTCGCGAGTCTCTCGCCGACGTCGCCGGTGAAATCCGGTTGGTCCAGGGCGATGTCACGGACGCGGAACTGGTTTCCCGGCTGGTTGGCGAGTCGGACGTGGTTGTGCACTTCGCCGCCGAGACCCACGTCGATAACGCTCTGGCCGATCCCGCGCCCTTTCTGCGCACGAATGTCATCGGGACGTTCACCATTTTGGAAGCGGTGCGCCGCCACGGTGTCCGGTTACACCACGTCTCCACCGACGAGGTCTACGGTGACCTCACGCTCGATAACCCCGCGCGATTCACCGAGTCCACGCCTTACAACCCCTCAAGCCCGTACTCGGCGACCAAGGCCTCCGCCGATATGCTGGTACGATCCTGGGTGCGGTCTTACGGTGTGCGCGCGACTATTTCCAATTGCTCGAATAATTACGGGCCGTACCAGCACGTGGAGAAGTTCATTCCGCGCCAGATCACCAATGTGCTCACCGGGCGGCGTGCCAAGCTCTACGGCAGCGGAGCCAACATCCGCGACTGGATCCATGTCGACGACCACAACGAGGCGGTGTGGCGAATCCTCGAAAACGGCCAAATCGGACGAACTTACCTCATCGGAGCCGAAAGTGAGCGAGACAACCTGACCGTGTTGCGCACACTGCTGCAGCTAATGGGCCGCGACCCCGACGACTTCGATCATGTCCCCGACCGCGCCGGCCACGACCTGCGCTACGCCATTGACCCATCAGCGCTATATAGTGAATTATGCTGGGCTCCAAAGCACGTCGATTTTGAAGAGGGGTTACGCGCTACCATCGAGTGGTACCGTGCCAACGAATCATGGTGGGGCCCACTCAAGGACGCTGTGGAGGCACGGTATGAAGAGCGCGGTCAGTGACATGCGCGTGCGAGAGCTCGAGGTTCCTGGTGCCTGGGAGATCGTCCCGCTGTTGCATTCGGATCCTCGGGGACTGTTCTTCGAATGGCTTACCGAGCGAACGTTCACTGCGTTTGCCGGTCATCGCCTGGATGTCCGCCAGGCCAACTGCTCGGTGTCGTCGGCCGGTGTGCTGCGAGGCCTGCACTTCGCCGAGTTGCCGCCAAGCCAGGCCAAATATGTGACCTGCATTTCTGGCGCCGTATTTGATGTCATCGTCGACATTCGGGTGGGCTCACCGACATACGGTCGGTGGGCCTCGGTGCTGCTTAACGATCGAGAGCGCCGATCGGTGTACATCTCCGAGGGTCTTGCACATGGTTTCCTTGCACTGCAGGAAAATTCCACGGTGATCTACCTGTGCTCCAGCGAATACAACCCCGCGCGAGAGCACACCATCTGTGCGACGGATCCGGTGCTGGGAATCGACTGGCCGGAGGTCGACGGGTCCCCGGTGTTGTCGGAGCGGGACGCCACAGCGCCCACCCTGGCCGAGGCTCGGGCCGCTGGTCTGCTGCCCTCCTGGGATGACACCCGAGCGTTCATCGACCGGCTGCGCCAGAGCTAGCCCTTAAACCGAAGTTACTGCTGTTTGGGTAGGGGTTTTTGGCTTTGACCTGGGGTTTTGCTGGTTTTCTGGTTTGTGTTTGTGGCTACGCGGTGATGGTCAGGGGGATGGTGGCTTCGATGAGGTCGAAAGCCCGACGTTGTTGAGAGGTTGGGTCGGCGAGTTTGTCTATCTCGATGTCGGTGTCCTGGTAGCGGATCCTATCGCGGGTAAGGGTTTTGAGGTGTGCGAGCAGGCCAGCGAAGCTGCGTATGGGGTTAGCGTCGGTGTCTTGTTTGTGGGCGGCTTTGGTGTCAGCGTCGGTTGAGCGTTGGGCGGGGGCTACGGGATTGTCGCGGGCTGGTGGGTTTTCATCGGTGAAAGTCAATGGCGCCCAGGCTTTGCGGAGATGCCATACCAGGTAGCGGGCCAGCATGCAGATTAGTAGGTGCGCTTTGACACGGTCGTCGAGGCGGTGGCGGATGGGCCGCACTTGGAGGTCGTCGGTTTTGATGCTGCGGAAGTCGCGTTCGATGTTGGCCAGGTCTTTGTAGCTTTGCACCACAGCGGCCGGGGTGAGTTCTGCGGCATCGACGCTGGTGCGTATCACGTAGATGCCGTCGATGGCGGCTTCAGTGTCGATGGCGGTTTGGTTGCGGCGGTAGGTGAAACTCTCATCGCTGATGGTGGTGTCAAAATGTTTGGCCATCTTGTACTTTCCCAACACTTTGCCCACAGCCTTGCCGATGTCAGCGGCGCCGGACAATCGGCCGGCCGCCACCCGCTTTTCGATGGGCGCTAACAGTTTTTCGGTGGCGGCCAGCAGCTGGGTGCGTTTGGCCGCACGCTGGGCGGCCAACAGTGGGTCGCGGCACGCGATCAGCCGTTCGCCGGGATAGTCGGGGTGGTTGATCTCGACCAGATCCTGTTGGTCGAACAGGCTCATCTGCAAAGGGCCCCGGTCGGCGGCCAGCGCGGCGATCGCTGGTGCGCGTAACGCGGTGATCCACCCGAAATCGGCTCCGGCATTGTTGAGTTCGCGCAGGGCGTTGATGCGGGCGGTGGTGATCATTCCCCGATCACCGACCATCACCAGATTGTCCAATCGAAACGTGTCTTGCAGATCGCCCACGATCGTGGTGAACGCCTTGGGATCAGCAGTGTTGCCAGGGAATACCCGCACCGCTATCGGGCGGCCCTCGCGGTCGCCAAGCAACCCGAAGTTGATCTGCGGCAACCCTTTTTTACCGTCACGGGAATACCCGCGTGCCGCCAACTCGCAGTGACGCCCGGTCATCCACGTACTCGACAGATCGAACAACGCCATCTTCGACGGGTTAACCCGCGGCCCAAGATGTTGAGCGACCAGCTTGCGCTCTATAGCGTCTTGGCGCCCACGAGCCAGTCCATCGCGGCGTAGATCTCGTCGGTGCAGGCGTCGGCGATACCCAGGTCGGTGCCCAAGGTGGTCTCAGCCCACCACGCCCGTGTGTCCAGCTTGCTGGCTGGTCGCACCACTCGGGAGATGATCAACCCCAACACCAGATCCCGTGACCGGCCAGAAGGCCCCAGCAGGGCGGGCATACCCACCTTGCGGGCCATTGCCGCTACCGCTGCCACATGCCCGTGCGGCAAGGCGCGGGTGATGGCGAACTCAGTACCGGCCTCCACCAATGTTTGACCTTTCAAGATGGCCTCGAACGCGGTGACCGCCTCGGCCGGCAGCTTGGACAGGTTGGCCAGCGTTTCGTGACGCACCTTGCCGCCCTGGCGGAACGTGCGGCGCACCAAGATCGATTCGTAGTGGCGAACATTGCCCCCCTTGTCCACATAGTTACTCGACGTCCGGGCTACATGCATGCCGGCTGGTTTTGTCACATCCCAATGCTACAACGTGAATTCGTAATAGCAGCAGCATAGACACACCTAATTTAGTGGCCACATTTTTGGCTCTTCTGACGCTTCCGTGGGCCGGTTGTTGATGTAAGGGGCGCACGTCGTTGTGGCTTAAGGTTTCTGGCTTGTGGAAGGTCAGGAACCAAAGGAGCCAACAACGACGTGCGCAATGTGAGGCTATGGCGTGCGCTGCTAGGTGTCGACCAGCGCACCGTGATCGAAGACATCGAGTTCGAGGAGTTCGGGCAGGAAGACGCCGACGGCGACACGCTGGTGGTGGCGCGGGTGCGGCCGCGAAGTGGTGTTTCGCGCCCTTGTGGCAGCTGCGGTCGCAGGGCGCCCTGGTATGACCGGGGTGAGGGTCGGCGCCGGTGGCGGGGCCTGGACTGGGGCACGATGCAGGTGGTGCTGGAGGCCGATGCGCCGCGGGTGAACTGCCCCGCCCATGGGCCTACGGTGGTGGCGGTGCCGTGGGCGCGCCATGCCGCCGGGCACACTTTGGCCTTTGATGACACGGTGGCCTGGCTGGCGGTGGCGTGCTCGAAAACCGCGGCGTGCGAGTTGATGCGGATCGCCTGGCGCACCGTCGGCGCGATCGTGGCCCGCGTGTGGGCCGACACCGAAAAGACCGCTGATCGGTTCGCGGACCTGCGCCGGATCGGCATCGATGAGATCTCCTATAAGCGTCACCACAAGTACCTATAAGTTACGTGGAATTAGACCAGCGTGTCGATCGGCGGGGACCACGGCGCGGCCCAGTAACGTCACGGATCAGCGTGATTGGGCGACGGGGTGGTCTGCGGCGTGCCTGAGGCTATGGAGACGAAGTGGCCGGTACTGGCTCGGCATGAGCGGGCCATGGAGTGGCTGCGGATTTGGATCGATTTGGGGCGCGCGCCGCGGACCATCGATGCATATACGCGGGGATTGGCCGAGTACCTGGAAGTCTGCGAACGGGAGGAGATCGACCCGCTGACCGCGACCCGAGCGCACGTGGCGGTGTTCGTGCGGGAGCTGAAGAGCCGGCCGAGTCGGCGCGGCGTCAACGTGGTGGCCTTGGACTCGGGGTCAGGGCTGGCAAACGCGACCTTGCAGCAGCGTCTGGTGCCGGTTCGGCTGTTCTACGACTTCCTGGTCGAAGAAGGCGTCCGGGAGTCGAATCCTGTTGGCCGGGGCCGTTATACGCCTGGCGCACGATCCGGTGCAGGGGTGGGCTCGCTGGTGCCGCGGATGGTGAAATTGCCGTGGATACCCAGCGAGGCCGACTGGCTGAAACTGCTGGGCGTGGTCGCCGACGAGCCGATCCGCAACCGGGTAATGCTCGCACTGGCCTACGACGCGGCGCTGCGGCGCGAGGAACTGTGCTCGCTGCGCAGCGACGATCTCGACCCGGCGCATCGCACTGTGCGGGTGCGCGCGGAGACAACCAAGACCCGCCGTGAGCGGGTGGTGCCGTACTCGGCGCCCACAGGCGTGCTGCTGTCGGCCTACCTGCAGCACCGGGCGACAGTGAGCCGGGCGCGGGGAGCGTTGTTTTTGTCGGAGTCGCGTCGCAACCGCGCCGAACCTATCACGGTGTGGACCTGGTCGAAGGCGGTGCGGCGACTCGCTTTGGCGGCCAACCTTCCTCGATTCTCTACTCATACCACGCGGCATTTGTGTCTAACGGACCTGGCGCGGATGGGCTGGGAGCTGTACGCGATCGCCACGTTCGCCGGGCACCGCAGCACCGACTCCACGCTGCAGTACATCCACCTGTCCGGGCGGGAGTTGTCGGCGAAGCTGAGCTCCTCCATGGCGCAGATCCACGCGTGGCGGATCGGCATGCTCACCGGACCCGACGCGCACGGGCAGGACTCGCCGTGACCGCCGTGACGCCGGCGTTGCCGGCCGGGATGCGCCCGGACCAGCAGCCGTCTGGGCAGCTTCGGCGGGACGGTCGCTGGGATCACCGGGTCGCTTTGGGCGAGGACGAATCCGCGGCGCTGGCCGCGCTGGGTTGGGTAGGGCTGCGGCGCCGGGTGGCCGGCATTCCACGACGAACCGCAGGACACTGGGATGCGCTGGCGCGGCTGACCACGCCGCTCGATGAGACCCTGGCCGGGCTGCATCATGGCGATCACGTCCGTTTCCGGCGTGCCGGTACCCAGGCTGCGGCGATTGTGTTGCAGCGCTGCGCCGACACCGGTCAGTCCTGGTGGGGCTGGACGCCGTGGGAGTGGGCACGGCTGTGCGGCCCCAGCGTGCGGGAGTTCATCACCTGCCAGCCGCTGTCAACCGAGTCGACGCTTCGCCCGTTCGTGGTGGCGCTGGCCTACCTGCTGGGCGGGTTTGAGCGACTTTCACCGGCTGGGCATGTTCAACCGGCTTCACTTGGCCTGCTTGATCTTTGGTGAACCCGCCGTCGAGGAGTCGCTGCGGCGGGCCAGCGAGGTGCTCGACCGGTGGGGATACCGCGATAGCTTGGGCGCCAAGCACCGGTTGCGGGGCGTGTTCAGCCAGGCCCTGCTGCTCAACCGCAGTCCCCGGCTCGACGATTTGAGCGCCGAGGCGTTCGCCGCGTTGCGTGCCCATCCGGCCACCGACGGGCACCAGGGCTCGATGCTGTATGCGCTGCAGCGGGCGGTCGCCGCGCTGGGCTACTGTGATCCGCCGGTGCGCACCGAAAACAACCACTTCACCCACATCGAAGGCGCCGATCCGGCGTGGACCGCCTGGATCCAGCGCTGGCAGGCAACCTCGACACTGACCCCGAAGGTGCGCGCCACGACCCGCACCATCATGGCCAAGGCCGGGCGGTGGATGGCCGCCGAGCACCCCGAGATCACCGAGCCTGCTCAGTGGACCAGGGCGACCTGCGCGGCCTGGGTCGCCGCGGTCGACCGAATGAGCGTCGGCGACGGGGTTCAGCGTCACGACGGGCTCGGCGACCGCGTCGGACAACCGATCTCGCCGCGCACCAAAGCGCACAACCTCGTGGCCACGCGCATGTTCTTCCACGACTGCCAGGAATGGGAATGGATCCCGCGCCGGTTGGACCCGAATCGCGCGCTGGCCCTTCCGCGTAGCATCGCCGCCCTGATCGGCGCCACTCCACGCGTGATCGCCGACCAGGTGTGGGCCAAGTTGCTGTGGGCGGGGTTGAACCTGAATTCTGCTGATCTGCCCGGTAGCTCCGCCGAAACCTACTATCCGATGGAGTTGATCCGCGCGGTCACATTGACCTGGCTGTTTTCCGGGCTGCGCAGCGACGAGATCTCACGACTGCGGGTCGGATGCATCCGCTGGCAGCACGCAGGGCAACCCATTTGCGACGACTCGCGTGAGATTCTCGCCGAGGACTCAGCCTGCCTGCTCGACGTGCCCGTGCACAAGACCGGCACCGCCTTCACCAAGCCCGTCGACCCGATCGTCGGGCAGGCCATCGAGGCCTGGCAGGCGCTGCGCCCCAACCAGCCCAAACGGCTGGACCGCAAGACCGGCGAACACGTCGACATACTTTTCTGCGTGCGCGCCCAGCCCGTCGCCAAGGCTACATCAACCACACGATCATCCCGGCGTTGTGCGCTAAAGCCGGTGTCCCCACCTCCGACGTCCGCGGCAACATCACCAGCCACCGCGCCCGCTCCACCATCGCCAGCCAGCTCTACAACGCCAAGGAGCCGATGACGCTGTTCGAGCTGCAGGCCTGGCTCGGGCATCGCAGTCCCACCACCACCCAGCACGACGCCAAGATCACCCCGAACACGCTGTCGAAGGCCTACTCCGAGGCCGGATACTTCGCCCGCAACGTCCGCGCTATCGAGGTCCTCGTCGACCGCGACGCCGTCATCGCCGGCGCGGCCGCCGCGGGAGAACCATGGCAGCACTATGACCTCGGCCACGGCTGGTGCGCCTACAGCTTCTTCGAACAATGTCCGCACCGAATGGCTTGCGCCCGTTGCGATTTCTACACCCCAAAAGGCTCGACCAAGGCCCAGCTGCTTGAAGCCAAGGACAACCTACAGCGTATGCGCGCCACCATCCCGCTCTCCGGCGAAGAACGCGCCGCCGTCGACGACGGTCACGCCGCCCTCGACGCCCTCCTCCACCGGCTCGCCGACGTCCCCACCCCGGCCGGACCAACACCCCACCACATCGGAGCCCGCCCGACCCCGACCATGCTGCCCATCGTCGAGATCAGCCACAAATAAGCCCCCACCTGAAACCGGATTCGATCGAAAAATCCGCCCGGGGTTTGACGCCGGATCAGATTCCACATAATCACGGTGGTGGTCGACCACGACAGCGGCCGGCTGGTGTGGGCCGCCCCGGGCCGCGACACCAAGACGCTGCGGCGGTTTTTCGACGCTCTGGGCGCCCAGCGGTGCGCGCAGATCACCCATGTGTCCGCCGATGCCGCGGAGTGGATTGCCGATGTGGTCACCGAGCGCTGCCCGGGCGCGATCCGCTGCGCAGATCCGTTTCATGTGGTCGCCTGGGCCACCGAGGCGCTGGACGCCGAGCGGCGCCGGGCCTGGAACGACGCGCGAGCGATCGCGCGCGGCGAGGCCAAATGGGGCCGTGGTCGGCCCAGCAAAGACACCCCGCCGCGGCCGGGTCATGAGCGGGCCCGCACGCTCAAGGGCGCCCGCTATGCGCTGTGGAAAAACCCCGAAGACCTCACCGAACGCCAAAGCGCCAAACTGGCCTGGATCGCCAAGACCGACACCCGGCTCTACCGCGCGTACCTGCTCAAAGAGGGCCTGCGGCATGTGTTTTCGGTCAAAGGCCAGGACGGCAAAGACGCCCTCGACAAGTGGATCTCCTGGGCGCGGCGCTGCCGCATCCCGGTCTTCGTCGAGCTGGCCCGCCGCATCAAACGCCACCGCGAGGCCATCGACGCCGCCCCCGACCACGGCCTGTCGCAGGGACTGATCGAATCCACCAACACCAAGATCCGCCTGCTCACCCGCATCGCATTCGGATTCCACAACCCCGCCGCGCTGATCGCCCTGGCCATGCTCGCCCTCGGCGGCCACCGCCCCACCCTGCCCGGCCGCGACTAACACCCCTCCACCAGGGCACCCCTCGGGTTTCCCCTCTCAGACGTCGCCGATTCTGCGCTACCCGCTCGTCGGTGTCCATGTCGTTCCGCCTCGCTGCGCTCGGGGGCTCCACATGGACACCTCCCACCCGGGCAGCGCTACAGGCAACTATCGCGGAAGCGAGCACAAACGAATTCAACCATCAGATCACGGCCCCGAATCGGCCCCACCCACCCACGGATACGTCAGGAGGGCCACATTTTTTATGTCCGATCATCACAAATTCCAGCTCAGCGCCCCATTTCCCCCACTCACCACCAGTAACTTCGGCTTAAATAAGCGAGTCGCTGCCAGCGGATTGCAGGATTGTGCGGGAGTTCGATTTGGTTTGGCGGTCGGGCGGTGTCTGGGGCGTCGATGACTGTTTTCGGATGGGTGAGCGGTCGTCGATTGGCTGGATTATTGCTTCTGCGTGGGTTGTTCGGGTGTGAGGGCATGCGGGGACGCCGCGAGGTGCGCTGGTTTGGACAACGGAGACAGGGCTGGCGTGCTGTGGGGTGCGGCAGGGCCGTAGGCGAGTGGCGGGTGTGGGTGTCAGCCGAAGCGAGTGCGCTCAATGGTGTTGTAGGCGCTGAAGAATCGGTCCAGGCTGGGGTGGTAGCCGATGATCCGGACGGTAATGGCACGGGCGCGGCGGATGATCATGGCGGGGATGAGGATCACCTGGGTGCAAAAGCGGCGGAACTCCATGTTGATCCAGTCGCGCCGGTCGGCCTTGTGGTGCAGCATCATCGCAAACCAGGACTTGATGTTCCAGGCCAGGGCGGCGATGACCATGTGGGCCCAGTTGGAGACCAGGTCATAAAGGGGCACCCGCAGCGCGTTGACACCGTTTTTCAGCTGCTCGATGACGTTTTCCTGGTCGCAGCGGTCGTTGGCGCAGGCCACGACCTGCGCGGGGGTCAGATCGGTGCGGGTGGTGATGTAGAAGAAGTAGCGGACCTCGTCGATGAGCGCCTGCTCACCGCGGGTCTTGCTGATGTTCTTGCGCAGCGCGATCACCCGGTAGGGTCGGCCACACTTGCCGGGCTGGGAGGTGAACTCGGCGACATCCTCGCCGTTGAGTTCAAGGTTGACATAGCCGCGTTCAGCGACGATGCGCCGCTTGTGGTTGGGCTCGCGCCGGCGCTGCTGCCCGCTGCGCGGCGGCGCGGCTGCGGGCCGCTGCAGCGGTGTCCAGCAGGCCTCGGCCAGCGCCTCGGCGCGCGAGCGCAGCGCGGCACTGGCGTCCATGCCGAACACGAAGTCGACCTGCTTGGCCCATCGGTCGAAGTGCGCGGTCAACGAGAAGTCGGTGTCCCCGCGCAAACACACCCGTGCGGCGTGCGGGGTGACCAGCTCGATGGCCTTGTCGATCCACTGCGCCGCCCCGGCGTGGCTGGGCGCGTTGCCGGGCCGGTTGACCAGGTAGAGCACTTCCTTGGTGTTGGCCAGCGACACGATCAGCGGCGCATACCCCCAGATGCCCTTGTAGGACATGTCCATCCCGGCCTTGTGTTGGCCGTAGGTGGGTGCGATGGTGCCGTCCACGTCAAGGTAGGCGATCGGGCCCAGCAGCTCAGCGCCCCGGCCCGCCCACAGCTGTGGGCGCACCGCGTTGATGGCCTCCATCAACGTGGCCACGTCGGCCTCGCTGAACCGGCGGCAGAAATCGCCGGCCGTGGTCGGATCCGGGATCAGCTGCGCGCCCAAAGCGTTCATGTAGGCGCTGTCGTGGCGCAGCCGCTCGATGTCTTCAAGGCGGGTGCCGCCACAGGCCACGTTGTAGGCCAAGTTCAACACATGGTCGGATTCGTGATAGGGCAGGTGCACCTTCAACAACTGCAGATCCTCGTCGATCCGCTCGACCAGCCCCAGCTTGGTCACCAGCCGGTGCACCGCGGCGATCCCCCCGAAGGCGGTGGCGTCGATGTTGGCGCCAACCTCGTAGCGCACCGGACCCGAGTTCAGCATCGGCTTGGGCCGCGCGCCCCAACGCCCCGCCCGCGCGTGCCGCACCGCCACCCGACGCCGCCGCCGCGCAATGTTTCGCCGACTCTGCTCATGCGGTATCTTCTTCACCACAAAGGCCTTTCTTGCTGGGCTGCGTTGATGTCGCAAACCCAGTCAGGGTAAGGCCTTTGCCCTATCCACCCCAGCCGACACGCTTACTGAGGGACTAGTCCTTAAATAAGCGAGTCGCTGCCAGCGGATTGCAGGATTGTGCGGGAGCTCGATTTGGTTTGGCGGTCGGGCGGTGTCTGGGGCGTCGATGACTGTTTTCGGATGGGTGAGCGGTCGTCGATTGGCTGGATTATTGCTTCTGCGTGGGTTGTTCGGGTGTGAGGGCATGCGGGGACGCCGCCAGGTGCGCTGGTTTGGGCAACGGAGACAGGGCTGGCGTGCTGTGGGGTGCGGCAGGGCCGTAGGCGAGTGGCGGGTGTGGGTGTCAGCCGAAGCGAGTGCGCTCAATGGTGTTGTAGGCGCTGAAGAATCGGTCCAGGCTGGGGTGGTAGCCGATGATCCGGACGGTAATGGCACGGGCGCGGCGGATGATCATGGCGGGGATGAGGATCACCTGGGTGCAAAAGCGGCGGAACTCCATGTTGATCCAGTCGCGCCGGTCGGCCTTGTGGTGCAGCATCATCGCAAACCAGGACTTGATGTTCCAGGCCAGGGCGGCGATGACCATGTGGGCCCAGTTGGAGACCAGGTCATAAAGGGGCACCCGCAGCGCGTTGACACCGTTTTTCAGCTGCTCGATGACGTTTTCCTGGTCGCAGCGGTCGTTGGCGCAGGCCACGACCTGCGCGGGGGTCAGATCGGTGCGGGTGGTGATGTAGAAGAAGTAGCGGACCTCGTCGATGAGCGCCTGCTCACCGCGGGTCTTGCTGATGTTCTTGCGCAGCGCGATCACCCGGTAGGGTCGGCCACACTTGCCGGGCTGGGAGGTGAACTCGGCGACATCCTCGCCGTTGAGTTCAAGGTTGACATAGCCGCGTTCGGCGACGATGCGCCGCTTGTGGTTGGGCTCGCGCCGGCGCTGCTGCCCGCTGCGCGGCGGCGCGGCTGCGGGCCGCTGCAGCGGTGTCCAGCAGGCCTCGGCCAGCGCCTCGGCGCGCGAGCGCAGCGCGGCACTGGCGTCCATGCCGAACACGAAGTCGACCTGCTTGGCCCATCGGTCGAAGTGCGCGGTCAACGAGAAGTCGGTGTCCCCGCGCAAACACACCCGTGCGGCGTGCGGGGTGACCAGCTCGATGGCCTTGTCGATCCACTCCGCCGCGCCGGCGTGGCTGGGCGCGTTGCCGGGCCGGTTGACCAGGTAGAGCACTTCCTTGGTGTTGGCCAGCGACACGATCAGCGGCGCATACCCCCAGATGCCCTGGTAGGACATGTCCATCCCGGCCTTGTGTTGGCCGTAGGTGGGTGCGATGGTGCCGTCCACGTCAAGGTAGGCGATCGGGCCCAGCAGCTCAGCGCCCCGGCCCGCCCACAGCTGCGGGCGCACCGCGTTGATGGCCTCCATCAACGTGGCCACATCGGCCTCGCTGAACCGGCGGCAGAAATCGCCGGCCGTGGTCGGATCCGGGATCAGCTGCGCGCCCAAAGCGTTCATGTAGGCGCTGTCGTGGCGCAGCCGCTCGATGTCTTCAAGGCGGGTGCCGCCACAGGCCACGTTGTAGGCCAAGTTCAACAGTTGTAGGCCAAGTTCAACACATGGTCGGATTCGTGATAGGGCAGGTGCACCTTCAACAACTGCAGATCCTCGTCGATCCGCTCGACCAGCCCCAGCTTGGTCACCAGCCGGTGCACCGCGGCGATCCCCCCGAAGGCGGTGGCGTCGATGTTGGCGCCAACCTCGTAGCGCACCGGACCCGAGTTCAGCATCGGCTTGGGCCGCGCGCCCCAACGCCCCGCCCGCGCGTGCCGCACCGCCACCCGACGCCGCCGCCGCGCAATGTTTCGCCGACTCTGCTCATGCGGTATCTTCTTCACCACAAAGGCCTTTCCCGCTGGGCTGCGTTGATGTCGCAAACCCAATCAGGGTAAGGCCTTTGCCCTATCCACCCCAGCCGACACGCTTACTGAGGGACTAGTGCAGTGAGAGGCCTTCCGGAGACAGATGTTGCGCGGGTGCAGCGGTGGTGCCGGGACAGGGTGCCTGAGCATGTCCGTGATCAGGTGCGCGTGGAGGCCGACGTTGCTGAGCGTCATCTGACGATCGTGGAGTGCCGCCCACCGTGGCGGGCGGATATGGGGACGGAGTGGACCCGCGTCCCGATTGCCCGGCTGCGCTACACGAAGACCAGCGGAGTGTGGTCGCTGTATTGGCGCGACCGCAACTTGCGCTTCCATGCCTATGACTTGGTGTCGCCCACGGCCGTTATCGAGGAGTTGTTGGCCGAGGTGGATCGCGATCCGACAGCCATCTTTTGGGGCTGACTCTGCTTGTCGGGCAAGCGAATGCGAGATGAATCGCCACCCCGTTGTTGATGGGCCAGGATCGGGTCAACTCGAATGATGTCGATGTCGCCCGATCTGGTCGTGCAAGCTTGCCCGCAATGGTTGTGCCCCTGCGGGCCTTCGGCCGTGCGGCGTTTATCTTATCTTGTCCAGCCTCAGGAGGGGCGATGTGAGGATGAACGCTCCGCCGGGGAGGTTGCGCCCGCTTATGCGGTCTTGGCGGCAGCGCCGGTGATCAGATCGGCTGGACGGGCCCAACCGAGAGTTTTGCGTGGCCGGTCGTTGATTTCGTCGGCGACCCGCTGTAGTTCCTCGGGCGAGATGAGCGACAGGTCGGTGCCTTTGGGGAAGTAGTCCCGTAGCAGGCCGTTCATGTTCTCATTGGAGCCGCGCTGCCATGGTGAGTGCGCGTCGCAGAAGAACACCCGGGTGCCGGTGCGAGCGGTGATCTGCTGGTGCAACGCAAGTTCCTTGCCCTGATCCCATGTCAGTGTCCGTCGAAGATCGGGGGCCAGCTCACCCAGCGCGTCAACGACGCCGTCACGCATCGCTTCTGCGCTCGGGCGCCCAGTGCACACGTGGACCAGGATCACAAATCGGGTGACGCGTTCGACGAGAGTGCCGATCGCTGAACGGTTTCCAGCTCCCATGATGCAGTCACCCTCCCAATGCCCGACCTGCACCCGATCGTCAACCTCGGCAGGTCGATCAGCGATCATCATCATACTGGTGAGCCGACCACGCCGTTCCAGGCCCTGGATGCAGCGGCGGCGCCGCCGGCGCCGCCGCTTGGCTGGACGGGTCACACCGATCCGCGGGTCATAGATCGCCTGGTAAATGGATTCGGTGCATAGGCGCCGTTCGGGTTGGTCAGGGAACCGGATCACCAACTCGTGGGCGATCTGTTCGGGACTCCACCTCTTGCCCAGCAGCTCAGAAACAACAGCACGGAGTTCCTCATCACGCACTACGCAGCGAGTGCGTGATGGCCGGGACTGCCGCTCAACGGTCAGCCGCTGCGCAGTAGCGGGCAAGTAGCGGCCCTGATCGTCTACGTTGCGGCGCAACTCCCGGGAGACCGTCGAGGCCGCCCGACCCAGCTCCTCGGCGATGGCGCGCACGCTGACACCCGCGCGGTGCAAGTCGGCGATCGTCGTCCTCTCGGCCAACGACAAATATCGAGGATGACGTGGTTTGGGTGCTGTAAGACTCACCGGTGGATAGCGCACCGGCTCGCCGGCCCTATTGCGGATTGTGCGCCCGCAGCGCCAGCGTGTCCCGGTCCTGCGGTCGATCCCCACGATCCGGCACGCTTGGCGGTTGCTTACCCCTTGGGCAATCAGCCGACCGAACCACTCCTGCTTCTCCACGTCGCCGTGTCGGGTCTTTCGCTGTGCTTCCACCGCAACCTCCGCATAGCCTCGGTGTTGCGACGTTGACTGGAATCCGCCCTGTCAGCGCTACCGCAAAGGATCATGAACGCAAGCGAGCGGAATCTACGTCAGGCCACTTTTACACCGCTCCTGGGACGCCACTGTGCCGTTCGAGCGCCGGGCTGAGTGGTCGCGCTGGCGCCGCGCGGTGGAGGCGCAGCAGGCGGGCCAGGCTCCAACTTATCCGTCGCGTGCGGTCCCAACGGTCACGGAATCTTATGGCTTTTTCACACGGACCCGTTCGCCAATTGGGGTGCTGTGACCGGAGGTGGTTGTTCCGGGTGATTAGAGGCTGCCTGGCGTGCCGGCGGGTACTTGCATACCCCACCAGTTACAGGGCATCCAAGTCATCCACGCGACCAAGCCGCACTGCTGCTCAGGCGTAAGTGGCCCAGGACCAGCACACGGCGGCAGCCCCGGTGCGTTACAGACTGGCCCAGGAGGGTCAGCGTGGCTCGCAGGCGGGTTAACCGCTATGTCTGCGGCATACGTGACCATGGCTCCGGCCGCCGCAGCTATACATAGGGCAATTTTGCATTTCATGGTGCCCTCCGCCAAACCTCGTTGTTTGACTCCTACAGCGTAAGCACCGTCCGAGTCGGCGCGATAACATTTGGGCTCTTCTGACGCTTCCGTGGGCCGGTTGTTGATGTAAGGGGCGCACGTCGTTGTGGCTTAAGGTTTCTGGCTTGTGGAAGGTCAGGAACCAAAGGAGCCAACAACGACGTGCGCAATGTGAGGCTATGGCGTGCGCTGCTGGGTGTCGACCAGCGCACCGTGATCGAAGACATCGAGTTCGAGGAGTTCGGGGAGGAAGACGCCGACGGCGACACGCTGGTGGTGGCGCGGGTGCGGCCGCGAAGTGGTGTTTCGCGCCGTTGTGGCCGCTGCGGTCGCAGGGCGCCCTGGTATGACCGGGGTGAGGGTCGGCGCCGGTGGCGGGGCCTGGATTGGGGCACGATGCAGGTGGTGCTGGAGGCCGATGCGCCGCGGGTGAACTGCCCCGCCCATGGGCCTACGGTGGTGGCGGTGCCGTGGGCGCGCCACCATGCCGGGCACACTTTGGCCTTTGATGACACGGTGGCCTGGCTGGCGGTGGCGTGTTCGAAAACCGCGGTGTGCGAGTTGATGCGGGTCGCCTGGCGCACCGTAGGGGCGATCGTGGCGAGGGTGTGGGCCGACACGGAGAAGAGGATCGACCGGTTTGCGGGTCTGCGTCGGATCGGCATCGATGAGATCTCCTATAAGCGTCACCATAAGTACCTCACGGTGGTGGTTGACCACGACAGCGGCCGGCTGGTGTGGGCCGCCCCGGGCCGCGACACCAAGACGCTGCGGCGGTTTTTCGACGCTCTGGGCGCCCAGCGGTGCGCGCAGATCACCCATGTGTCCGCCGATGCGGCGGAGTGGATTGCCGATGTGGTCGCCGAGCGCTGCCCGGGCGCGATCCGCTGCGCAGATCCGTTTCATGTGGCGGCCTGGGCCACCGAGGCGCTGGATGCCGAGCGGCGCCGGGCCTGGAACGACGCGCGAGCGATCGCGCGCGGCGAGGCCAAATGGGGCCGTGGTCGGCCCAGCAGGAACACCGCGCCGCGGCCGGGTCATGAACGAGCACGGCGGCTCAAAGCCGCCCGCTATGCACTGTGGAAAAACCCCGAGGACCTCACCGAACGCCAAACCGCCAAACTGGCCTGGATCGCCAAGACCGACACCCGGCTCTACCGCGCGTACCTGCTCAAAGAGGGCCTGCGGCATGTGTTTTCGGTCAAAGGCCAGGACGGCAAAGACGCCCTCGACAAGTGGATCTTCTGGGCGCGGCGCTGCCGCATCCCGGTCTTCGTCGAGCTGGCCCGCCGCATCAAACGCCACCGCGAGGCCATCGACGCCGCCCTCGACCACGGCCTGTCCCAAGGATTGATCGAATCCACCAACACCAAGATCCGCCTGCTCACCCGCATCGCATTCGGATTCCACAACCCCGCCGCGCTGATCGCCCTGGCCATGCTCGCCCTCGGCGGCCACCGCCCCACCCTGCCCGGCCGCGGCTAACACCCCTCCACCAGGGCACCCCTCGGGTTTCCCCTCTCAGACGTCGCCGATTCTGCGCTACCCGCTCGTCGGTGTCCATGTCGTTCCGCCTCGCTGCGCTCGGGGGCTCCACATGGACACCTCCCACCCGGGCAGCGCTACAGGCAACTATCGCGGAAGGGAGCACAAACGAATTCAACCATCAGATCACGGCCCCGAATCGGCCCCATCCACCCACGGATACGTCAGGAGGGCCAACATTTGCCCAAATTTGTCATCGGCGACCACCGCCGGTGCCGCTGCAATGGCGCAAAGCGATAAGCACCCGAAAGCTGGCCTGGCGCATCGAACTTACTCGCGTGCTTCGTTCTTCTTGCTTGGACCAGGATAAGGCACTCCGGTGGGGGAACGACCTGATTGGCGCGTTTCCGCTTGGGGAGCCTGTTTGGCGTTGGCTTCCGCCTCGCGCCGCAGCCGGATTGCGCGCGCCCGCGCCTCGGCAGCCAGCGCTTCGGCTTCGGCTGCATCCGCCTCGGCTTCTAGCTCCATTCGTGCCCGCTGGCGCTTGAGTTGCGGCCTCGGCTGGTCGGGGCACTTCTTTGTTTCCGCTTCCGTCCGGGCCGCAACTAAAGGATCGTCCAGAGCGCGCTGCTTTGCGCTCTGAAGGAGTATCAGCGAGCCAATGAGGGCGGCAGCGACTCCCGCCCCCGCAACGTAGATGGCGATGCCAAGGCTGGCGACCATCCCAGGTTGGCTGGTGTCGACAGTTCCGTCGGAGCGGACCGGGTAAAGAGTCCGCACGTCCTTGTCATTGGCATCGAGGAGGACTAGTGCCGCTGCAATGGCGCACAGGATGATGGGCATCCACCGCTCCTTCGGCCTGCCCCGGCTAACCCGATAGCCGCTGGTGGCGATCCCTAAGGCAAGCGCGATGAGCACCCAACCACCGTGCTGGATAAGGGTGTTGTCCTCGACCATGCGTAACGCGCTCACCGGTTGGACAAGCGGCAAGAACGCGGAGATAGCCAGGGCAGCCGCACCGACGATGATTAGTCCCAGCCCGAGAGGATTCTCGGACGCCGCGCTATTCACGCGCCCAAACCTCCATGTTCGACGTTTGTCGAAAAGCGTATGCCCCCACGAGCTTGCTCACTCGGTGTTTGGCGAAGCGTCCACCCGGTGAACGCCAGCCAGCAACCGCAGCTCGGAGTCGATGGTCTCGCGGTCGCGCATGGTGCCGAAGCCTAACGATCGAGTGGGACCGCGCGAGTGGGACCGCGCAAGTCAGCAGCCGAGCCCCGCCATCGCGGCGCCGACAATCTCCCCAGCAGCGAAATCTGACACGGACAAGTCCGACTTGACCATGTTAATCGCTCCCATCTCATCGTCGCCTTGCTCATCAATGTCGTCGCACACCTTGTACCCTTCGCTGAGCAGCACTTGCGGACCAAGCTCCTGGTAGAAGTATTTGTCCGAAAGCGCATTTAGGTAGTCGCTGTCATCGGCGCGCGCGTGCGGCGCAGCCGCGCCGAGAGCTATCGCCGCTATCGCGGCTGCTATCCAAATCTTCACCTTCGCCTTCCTACGGCAAGTACTGTGCAACGCCGCCATGGCCGTGGCATGTGCCACCGGAGTGGGGGTGTTCGCTGAATGAGTAGTCACCGTCTCGACAAATCGCGGTTGCACCTGGCGGTGCTGTGGGTGCCGCTTCTGGGTCATGGACACAGTCGCCCGAGGCGGCCACGTAGTCCGGCCCGTCTCCGCATTGCGATTGCGGACCCGCACTCACCGGTGGTGCAGCACCAATAGGCGCCGCCGCTATGGCTGAAGCAACCAAAATTGGACGACAGAACACAAGCCCACCTACCTCGTCGACAGTGGTGGCGTCCCAATCGCGGTGTAAAAGTTCGGGCATAGATTCCGCTCACTTGCGATTGTGATTTTATGCGATGGCGCCGACAGCATCGGCCGGCGCCGCTCCGGTTTCGGCGCGTACTTCCGAATTTCGTTGCGGCAGTTTGGTCGGTGGGTCATGCAACGACCTTCGCAGGTCCTGTAGTAGCCGTAGCCCGGCCGGTGTCATGGTGAACCCGCGCCAGCCGGCCGAGGCGCGGTCAAGTACGGCCCACACCAGCTTCAGGCAGGAGTGCTCGCCGGGCAGTCGGCCGATGACCTTGACTCGGCGGCGGGTCTCCCCGAAGGTCCGCTCGATGAAATTGGAGTGGCGCACCCGGGCCCAATGCTCCCGTGGGAACCGCAGGTAGACCGTCAGCGAGTCACGGTCATCAAGCAGACACCGCACCGCCGCCGGATACGAGTCGCGCCAACGCTTGGCGAACGCGTCGATCCTCTTGTGCACGTAGGTGACCGCGTCGCGGCCAGGCGCGATGTTCTCGGGCACATCGAAGATCGCCCAGTAGTCGGCCTTCACCTCGGCTTGGGCGTTTTTGGGCACTTTGGCAAGGATGTTATCCGTTAACCGGCCCTCGCAGGGGCGACACGCTCGGCGCAGGTGAGGTCCCACTAGTGGGGCTCGTGTGTGTTCACACTGGAGGTCGGTGGCTTTCCGTGTGGAGGTGCCGATGGGGCTTCGGGTGGCCGGCGATGGAGACGTCTTTCTGATTGCCGGTGAGGTTGCCGCTGGGCAGCGCGACGACGTCGCGGTGGTGAACCGGTTCTTGGCGCATCTGCAGGGCAGAAACTTCGCTCGGGCGACGCGACGCGCGTATGCGTATGACGTGTTGAACTTTTTGCGGTTTCTCACCGGGCAGGGCGTTGGTCTGGCCGAGGTGCGGCCGACCGACTTGTTTGATTATCTGGACTGGCAGACCCAGCCCAAGCGCACTGCGGGTTCGACAGTGGTCCGGTTATCCGAGCGGCGGGGCGCCGCTGCCGCGACGCAGAACCGGCGCATCGCCGCGGTGCGGGCCCTGTTCGAGTTCGCGGTGATCACTGGCGTGGTGATGGCCAGTCCGGTGCCGGCGGCGCGGCGCACCAGCGGGCTTCGGGCGCGTCGGGGCTTGCTGGGCCATATCCGGGCTCGTCACTCGCGGTCAGGCGGCCGGCTGGTGCGCCAGCAGCGGCTATTGCCGGAAAGCCTTGAGCTGGCTGAGATTGAGGCGTTTCTGACTGACCTGGGCACCCATCGCGACCGCGCGATGGTGCTGCTGATGCTGCTCGGCGGACTACGCGCCGCCGAGGTCCGCGGTCTGCTGTTGGCCGAGGTGGACATCGCCCGCCGGCAGTTGCGGGTGGCCGGCAAGGGTGGTCGGGAACGGGTGGTTCCGGTGGACCGGCCGTTCTTCGCTGAACTGGCTGCTTATCTACGGCTTGAGCGTCCAACAGATTGCACGACCGAGCAGTGTTTTGTCGTGCTGCGCGGGCCGACCGCAGGGCAGCCGTTGACCGAGGCTGGGATGCGTCGAATCTTCCGCACCCACCGGGCCAGCTCGGGCGCAGCCCGGGTGCGCCCCCACCGGCTGCGCCACACCTACGGCACACAGTTGGCCGCGGCCGGGATCGACCTGCTGGTGCTGCGGGACTTGATGGGACATGCCAGCCCCGAGACAACGGGAAAATACGTGCACCTATCGGCTGAGACCCTCTGCGCCGAGTACAGCACCGCTCGCAAGGCATCGCCGTGGTAAGTGTCGCGGTTAGCGCGGCCGACGCCGCGCCGTTGCCCGGCGCAGCCGGGCTGATCGCTGCCTACGACGCGCACGTCGAGGCGGTGTCGCTTTGCGCGAGTGTGCGATTCGCACGGCGTCGCAGTGCGCGCCGCTTCGTGGACCGCTTTTCCGACCTGGCGGTGTGGATGCGTCGGCCCACTCCTGCCCGGCTGACAGACCTACACCGGTTCAAAGCGTGGTCGTTCGTCTCGTGGTGTTTCATTCAGCGGCACCTGGTCCCCGACGTGGAGCTACTGCTGGCCAAACCAGCCGGGTGCGGGCTACCGGTCGAGTGGGCTGCCCACGAGCCCGACAACGTGGCCGCAGTCGCCGAGGCCGCTGCGGTGCTGGGCTGGAGCGCCAACTGGCAGCGTCAGGTCGGGCTGCTGGCCGCCTCGACGATTTGCCTGCACGTGGGAAAACCCGTGCGGCGGTTGACCGAGGACGACTTCGCCTGTGTGCTCGGACAATTGGATGGATCGGCCGCGCTGTCTGCCTCGGCGCGCCACCATGCCCGCACCCGGCTGTTCGCCTTGCAGCAGGCCTGTTATCAGCTCGGCAGCCTGAGCACCCCGCCGCGGCAGAGCCGACCGGTGGCGGTCGGGCCACTCGTGCATGCCTCCGGTGTGCGCCAGCCGCTGATCCGCACCGAGGTCGTTCGCTATGTGCAGACGATCACCACCACGCTGCGCCCCTACACCGTGGCCGGGCCAACCAAGGCGCTGCGGGTGTTCTTCGACTACCTCGCTGAGCACCACCCCGAAGTGACCCGGCTGCAGGAGATCGAACGGACCCGCCATATTGAGCCGTATCTGGCGTGGGCGCGGGCCCGGCCGTGGCGCGGCAAGAACCGCCAGCGCCGCACCATCGGCGTGGTCGCGTTCCACCAAGACGTGGTCGACCTGCGCTGCTTCTTCGAAGACATCGCCGGCTGGAGCTGGCCGTCGGCCCCGCCGCGGCGGCTGCTGTTCTACGCCGACATCCCACGCACCCCCGACGCGCTGCCCCGAGCCCTGACCCCAGACGTCGACCGGGCGCTGACGACGGCCGTCGCCAACCTCGATGACGCACTCGCGCGTACCGGCCTGCTGCTGCTACGCGCCACCGGCATGCGCCTCGGCGAACTGCTCGACCTGGAACTGGACTGCCTGCTGGACTTCGCCGGGCATGGCACCTGGCTGCGAGTGCCGGTCGGCAAGCTGAACTCCGAACGCATGGTGCCGCTGGAGCCGGATACCGTGCAGGTGATCGATGCCTGGATCGCCCAACGGGGCCGCCAGCGTGCGCTGCCTCACCCCCGCGGCGGCCGGCTAACTGAGTTCTTATTCCTCGAACACGGCCGTCGGCCAACGTCATTGCGGCTGCGCAAGGGCCTGCTCGATGCCGTCGCCGCCGCCGGGCTGCGCGGCCGCGACGGGCAGCTGCTGCACGTCACCCCACACCAGCTGCGGCACACCTTCGGCACCAGCCTGATCAACGGCGGTATCGGGTTACCCGCGCTGATGGCGCTCATGGGCCACGTCACCCCGGAGATGACGTTGCGCTACGCCAAGCTCACCACCCCGACCATCCGCAGTGCCTACCAGGCGGCGATGGACAAGGTCCGCGCCGGTCAACTGCTGCCACTGACCGCCGTCAACGCCGCACCGCCAGTACCTGACAAGGTCGCCTGGATGCACGCCGAGATGCTCAAAACCCGGCTCGCGCACGGCTTTTGCGCCCGGCCCAAAGCCGCCGGGCCTTGCCCCTACGCCAACATCTGCGAACAGTGCGACTTCTTCGTCCCCGACCCAGCGGCCACCACGACGATCAGCGCGCAACTCGACGACATCCGCGCCCTGCAAGCCGATGCCCACGCCCGCGGCTGGGACGACGAGGCCGCCCGGCATCAGCGCGTCGCGGCCAATCTCGATCAACACCTCCAACGACTACGCCGCCATCACTCGACCGATCTGCCTTCTTGACTCCGGCCGCGAGGGCCGGTTAATTCTGGCGCGATGCACCAGACACCGCTGGCGCAGCGCGGCACCCATGGTGCGCTCCACCGCGCCGATCAACCCCGGCGCGCCATCGGACGATCACCAGCAGCGGGCACGCCAGCCCGCGCTCGCCGAGCCCGCGCAAAAACCCCTCCCAGGCATCCCCGGACTCACTGCAGGCGGCCTCCAGCCCGACGAACACCGGTTTGCCGTCGGTGTCGATGCCCCACGCGGCCAGCACCGGCTCGGCCGAGGCGTTGGCGTGGTACGTGAAATGGCTGCCGTCCAAAAACAGGTAGTCCAGCTCCACCTCGTCGAGGCGCCGACGGCTCCAGGACTCGACCTGGGTCTTGATGTCTTCGCAGACCCGCGACACCGTCGACTTCGACACCGCCGCGCCCTCGCCGAGCGCCTCGACCAAGGTGGCCTCCACGTCGCGGGTCGACAACCCGCGCACGAACCCGGCGATCACCAGCGACTCCAGCGCGTTGGTCTTGGTCACCCCCGTGCCGAACAACTGGCTGGCGAACCGCTCGGTGGTGCCGCGCACCTTCGGCCGCTCCAGCGTGATCGGGCCGGCGGTCGTGGTCGGGCAATACCCGTTACGCATCCCAGCCCGCGGATCCTCGCTGGTAGCGGCCCGCTGGTAGCGATCCCGGCCCAAAAACGCGCTCACCTCGGCCTCCAACGCGCACTGCAGCAGTAGCTGCGCGCCCAACTGGGCCACCCGCTCGACTGCACGCGACAAATCCTCACCACCGGCGAACACCCCATCAATCTCTGCCTGCAACCGCTGCGCAGGCGATATCCTCTTCGACACGGACGTAGGCTCCTTTCCTCAGACTTCCCGTCTTGGAGGGAACCTACGTCCGAACCCTTTTACACCGCCGCAGGGACACGACCTCGACAGTCGCCGTCCGATGGATTAGGAGAGTAAGCCTGGCGCGCATGATCCATCCCGTGATTGGCAAAAACGCAGTCGGCCACCGCAGCGCTACTCGCGCGGGCACCGGCTCGGCGCCGACCGGGTCCCAGCGGCGGCTGGGCGGATTGCAGTGAACGTCGCAACACCGAGGCTGTGCGGAGGTTGCGGTGGAAGCACAGCGGAAGACCCGACACGGCGACGTGGAGAAGCAGGAGTGGTTCGGTCGGCTGATTGCCCAAGGGGTAAGCAACCACCAAGTGTGTCGGATCGTGGGAATCAACCGCAGGACCGGGACACGCTGGCGCTGCGGGCGCACAATCCGCAACAGTGCCGGGGATCCGGTGCACTATCCACCGGTGAGTCTTGCAGCACACAAGCCGCGCCATCCTCGATATTTGTCGTTGGCCGAGAGGACGACGATCGCCGACTTGCACCGTATGGGTTTCAGCGTGCGCGCCATCGCCGAGGAGCTGGGTAGGGCGGCCTCGACGGTCTCCGGGGAGCTACGCCGCAACGCCGACGATCAGGGCCGCTACTTGCCCGCCACGGCGGAGCGGTTTAGCGTCGAGCGGCAATCCCGGCCGCGGACGCGCCGCGTAGCGCGTGACGAGCAGCTATGTGGTGTCGTCGCCGAGCTGTTGGGCAAGCGGTGGAGTCCCGAGCAGGTTGCCCATGAACTGCCGGTGCGGTTCCTGACCAACCCGAGCGCGTCTGTGTACCGAGTCGATTTATCAGGCGATCTACGATCCCAGGACCGATTTAACCGGTCCGGCCAAACGGCGGCGCCGGCGGCGCCGACGCCGGGTCCAGGGCCTGGAACGTCGTGGTCGGCTCACCAGTATGGCGATGATCGCTGATCGGCCCGCCGAGGTCGAAGACCGGGTGCAGGTCGGCCACTGGGAGGGTGACTGCATCATGGGCGCCGGAAACCGTTCGGCGATCGGCACTCTCGTCGAACGCGTAACCCGCTTTGTGATCCTTGTCCACGTGCCCACGAGCCGACCGACCGCGGAGGCGATGCGCGATGGCGTCACCGACGCACTGGGCGTTCTTCCCGCCCATCTTCGGCGGACACTGACCTGGGATCAGGGCAAAGAACTTGCGTTGCACCAACAGATCACCGCCCACATCGGCACACGCGTGTTCTTCTGTGACGCGCACTCGCCGTGGCAGCGGGGCTCCAACGAGAACACGAACGGCTTGCTGCGCCACTACTTTCCCAAAGGTGTTGATCTGGCCCACATCTCACCCGGGGAACTGCAGCGAGTCGCCGACGAACTCAACGACCGGCCCCGTAAAACCCTCGGCTGGGCCCGACCCGCCGACCTGATCACCGACGCCGCCCTAAAGACGACATAACACCGCGTGCTCCATTCGGTAGGCTCAGCGTCCATGGCAGAGCCGATAGGCCCCTTCCTCGGTCTCGACGCCGCCGACGCGGTCGAGCTCGGCGAACTTTTGGCCTTCCTAAGCCTAAGCGACTGGCTAGCCAGCGACCCCAACCGACTTGACACGTCGCTACACGACTACGTCGCGCCACCCGACCACAACGCAGCCGCCTGACCGCGAACCCCCCGAGATTCTGACCATGATGGCCGACCCGCTGCTGGCCCAGTCCGCGATGGACCGGCTGCAATCGGCAGCCTACGAACTGGTCGTTGAAGGCGAGTCCTACCGACAACGCCAAAAACCCCGGCTCGCCAATCCGGCCGAGCCGGATTGACTCGCAGACCAGTCCTCAGTCACCATCACCACACGGCCCGCGACCGGAACAAGCCGGTCCCATCCTTATGGCAAAGCGGTGGTCCCATCACCCTGGCAGGCGACACAATACCGCCCCTGCTGACAGGCTTCGGCACTGTAAACGCGAACCTGAAGATAATCCGTCAGCAACAGGCTGAAGCGTTGTCTGCCTGCACCCATCGTGGACGTCGACTCCACGGGTTCGCCACCGATCGTTGCGGCATTGACCCCGACCATACGATCCCGGGGCGGGTCCCCGCATGCGTCGAAGGTGAGGGTTCTGGGCCGGGTTACCGGCCGGGGGCTACAGTCTCGGCGCCAGCCCTACAGCGGCCTCTTGCGCTGCGGCGCGTAGCCGCTGGTCCCACACGGCGAACACGCCGTCGTGGACCCCGATAGCAAGGACGCTGGCAAGGTGGACCGCATCGGCGCCACGCAGCGCATGCGCTGTGGCTAAATGCCCGGCGTGGTGGGCGATGTTCTCAGTCAGCTCCACCGCCCGGGTGGCTGCCCAGTACTCTTCCCACATCGTCTGCGCGGCGTCGCAGCCATCCCATAGCGCCGCCCGGCGATGTCGCTGTGATCCTCCTCAACCAGGAGTTTGACGAACGCGCTGCTGTCGAAGTAAACGATCGGCACGGATCAGCGCCGTTATTCCCTTACCAGGTCAGAGCCTGTTCGTAAACTTGTGTTGCTGTAGTGACTGGTGGTAACAGTGTGATAACGATTGGGTGTCGTTCAACGGCACAAGACGGGGCTCGCGGTAGCAGATGGACACCATATCCCTTGCTGCCGGAGCCCCGTGAATGCCTGTCTACCCTGTCGAGTTCCCGAAGACCAGTTGCGCCGCGGCGGGTTGCCTTTGTCGTTACCGAAAACCGCAGTATCCATCTGATCTGACCGATGAGCAGTGGACGCTTTTGCGCCCGGAGGTCGAGGCGGTGATGGCCGAGTTGCGCCGCGGCCCAGGCGGGCGGGCGATGGTCCACGATCTGCGGGCGGTGCTGGATGCGATCGGTTACCTCACCCGCTACGGTATCGAATGGCGGGCTCTGCCAGCCGATTTCCCGCCGTGGCGGGCGGTGTATGCGTTCTTTGAACGCTGGAGCCAGCGGGGGATGCCGCAGCGGCTGGTCGACGGGTTGCGCGCCCGGCTGCGTGTGACGTGGGGCCGGGCCGCGCTGCCCACGGCCGGAGTGATCGACTCACAGTCAGTCAAGGCCGCCGACACCGTGGGCGCCGCCACCCGCGGCTACGACGCCGGCAAGAAGATCAACGGCCGCAAGCGCCACATCGTGGTGGACTCGCTGGGCCTGCTGCTGGTCGTGGTCGTCACCGCGGCCTCGATGCAGGACCGCGACGCCGCGTTTCGGGTGCTGGGCGTGGTGCGGGAACGCTTCGCCACGATCTCGCTGGTATGGGCCGACGGCGGCTACGCCGGACGTTTGGTCGACTGGGCGAAATCCGTTCTGGCACTTACCGTCCAAATCGTCAAGCGCAGCGACGACATGGTCGGCTTCACGGTGCTGCCGCGCCGCTGGGTCGTCGAACGCACCTTTGGCTGGATGCTGCGTCATCGCCGCCTGGTCCGCGACTACGAACGCCGCCCCGACCATCACGAAGCCATGGTGCTCTGGGTCAACGTCACGATCATGACCAGAAAACTCCAACAAGCGACCTCAGGGGCACCACCGGATACCAGATGGGGACGCCCCCGCACCGGCCCGCCCGCGCCCATCGAGCGGGCAGCGTAACCGTTTACGATGTCACACAGGGGGGTCCACCGCTGGATGTCTTCAGAGAACTCGGCCAACACAGCCTCGGTCAGCGAGGGCCGGGTTTCGGCGATCGCGGTCAGGTAGTCCTTGGTGCGGGCCGGCTCGCCGCGGCGGAATTCGACCTCGCGCTCGAACCCGAACTGCGCGCCCTTGCGGGCAGCGAACTCGATATCGGCCGGGGTGAACATCTCACTGGCGGCGACCAGTTCGTCGACGTCGACCGCGTCGGCCGCCGGACCGAGATATCGGGTCCAGATCGCCGCCCGCGCGGCCGCATTCGGGGGTCTAACCGGAATGATGTAGTCGAACCGTCCAGGCCGCAGGAACGCCGAGTCCAGTGAGCGCACCGAGTTCGTCGCGCAAATCAGCAGCCGCTCGTCGCGCTGGCGAAACGCCGGGATCAACTTGAGCAGCTCGTTGGTGACACCGTGCGCCGGATCGGATGGCATCCCTGAGCGTGAGCCGGCGATTTCCTCGACCTCGTCGATGAACACCACGACGGCTTCCAGCTCCATTAGCGTGGTGAACGCTTCCCGCAGCGCGCTGGCCATCGCCATGTCCGGGGCCGCCAGCCGCGACGGGAATAGCTCGACGAACGGCCAACCGAGCCGTCCGGCGACCGCCTTGGCGAAGCTGGTCTTGCCGGTACCCGGGGGCCCAAAGAGGATGACCGCCTTCGGCGGCGAAACGCCGTACCGCTGGGCGGCTTCCGGCTCGGTCAACGGCAACACGATCCGCCGCTCGATGACCTGCTTTTCGGCTTCCATCCCCGCCATCGCCTGCCATAGGCCACGGGGAATCGCCTGCCCACCCAGCTCGGCCAGCAGGCCCGCATCCGAGGGGCCGACATGGTCGACCTTCTCGAAAAACGACAGATCGGTCCGCTCCTGGTAGCCGGAGTTGCGCAGCGCTGCCGTCCCGGTCGCCTCCGGTGGGAGCAGCGCACTGATTCGCCGGACACCAAGGGTGCGCAGCCGCAGCTCGAGCTCGCCGAGTAGTGCGCTGCCCACACCCCGGTTCCGCCACCGGCTGCTCAGCCCGACGATCGAAATCCACGCTCGTTCCCCCTGGAACTCGGCGACGGCTATGCCCACCAGTTCGTCGCCGACGACGGCGACCACCGCAGGCTGCCCCGGCCTGGCCGCCGACACCACCGCAGAGATCGGAAAGACCGGTGGCGGCTCACCGGGATGGCGACTTTGGTCCCAGACCGAGATCGCCTCATCAAGGTCGTCGTCGTGAAAGTCGCGCAGCCGCCACGGGGGCATTGGGGCACCTCCCTGCTCCGGTGGCGGTAAACGGCAGGGCACACACGGTGCAGCAATTACAGGCGGGGCGAACCACCCATTCGGGTGTCCGCGCGGGTGATTCGCCAGTCCGGACGCATCGTTAGCCACGGGAACAAACTCGTCGTCCCCAGGGTTGAGCGCAGCAGGCTTAACTTTGGAGGTTTGATGGCTGACGCCAAATCATTGCCGGTTTTGTTCGTGAGCAACCCGATTGTGCTGCCCGGCATGGTAGTGCCGATTGCGCTGGACGACGCCGCGCGTGCGGCTGTCGATGCAACTCGCGCCAGCGAGTCGGGCAAGCTATTGATCGCGCCCCGGCTCGAGGACCGCTACCCGTCGTGCGGGGTGGTTGCGACGATCCTGCAGGTCGGACGCATCGCCGGCGGTGGAACCGCCGCCGTGGTTCGCGGCGAGCGCAGGGCCCGTATCGGGTCGCTGATCCCGGTGGTGACGTTCCTCGGCGCGGACCTGGGTGCGCTGATGGGCGGGGCGATCGTCACCGAGGGCATCTTCAACATCCACGGCATCGGCGGTGCGCTGTATCAGGCGGTCATCCGGCAGGAGGCGCCCACGGTGGTGTCGATCGTGACCGTATTGGTGGTCGTCTACCTTTTCACGAACCTGCTCGTCGACTGCTGTAGCAATGCTGGACCCACGGATTCGCTATGGGTGACGGGCAGCAGCGTTTCGTCGCCGCCGACGAGCCCGAGACCGTGATGCAAACGGCTGCGTCGGTGGGTTTCTGGCGAACCACATGGCAGCAGCTGCGCCGCCGTCCGAAGTTTGTGGTGTCGGTGGCGCTCATCGCCGTGATGGTGGTGATGGCGGCGTTCCCGCAGCTGTTCACCAGCACCGACCCCACCTACGCCGACCCGTATCAGAGCCTGCTGCCCTGCTCCGCGAATTTCGACCAATAGCTCTCGATGTAGCGTTCCGGATCACCCCAGATGTTGCGCAGCATCGCCGGCCACGGCTGGTCCACGACCAGGTACCCGGTGACATGTTCGCCATGGTTGGGGCATGGTTGCAGTTGATTGCCCTGGTCGTCGACGATCTTGGCTGAGATGCCCGGCAGCGGCGTCATCGCCGAACCGGGTTTGGCCGCCGCGATGCCGGGCAGCGGCGAGATCATCGCGGCGCCGGTCTCGGTCTGCCACCAGGTGTCCACGACCGGTGTGCGGCCCGCGCCGATAACGTCGCGGTACCAGCGCCAGGCCTCGGGGTTGATCGGTTCGCCGACCGACCCGAGTAGGCGCAGGCTGGACAGGTCGTGGGCGTCCGGGATCTCACGGCCCCACCTCATGAATGTCCGGATGAGTGTCGGCGCCGCGTAATAGATTGTCACGCCGTATTTTTCGATGATCTGAAAATGGCGGTGCTGGCTGGGTGTGGCTGGTGTGCCCTCATAGATGACTTCGGTGATGCCGTTGGACAGCGGGCCGTAGACACCGTAGGTGTGCCCGGTGACCCAACCGATATCGGCGGTGCACCAAAACACGTCGGTCTCCGGTTTGACGTCGAAGACGCTGTAGTGCGTGTACGAGGACTGGGTGAGATACCCGCCGCTGCTGTGCATGATGCCCTTGGGTGCACCAGTGGTTCCGGAGGTGTACAGCAAAAACAGCGGATGCTCGGCGTGGAACGCCTCCGGGGTGTGTTCGGGCGAGGCGGAGTCGACGACCTGGTGCCACCACAGGTCGCGGCCCTGGGTCCATGGCACGTCGATCCCGGTGCGCCGGACCACCAGGACGTGCTCAACCGGACTGTCGGGCCCGAGCGCTTCGTCGGCGGCGTGCTTGAGCGGCACCGGCTTACCGTGCCGGAACTGTCCATCGGCGGTGATCAGCAGCTTGGCCTGAGCATCCGCGATCCGGGCCCGTAGCGCCGTCGCGGTGAAACCGGCGAATATGACGCTGTGCATCAGACCCAGCCGCGCGCAGGCCAGCATGGCGACGACGGCCTCCGGGATCATCGGCAAGTAGATGGCTACCCGGTCGCCGGCGACCAGACCAAGGTCGCTCAGCGTGTTGGCGGCCTTGCATACCCGCGTCAGCAGGTCGGAATACGTCAGGGTGCGGCCGTCGCCGGGCGGCTCGCCCTCCCAGAAGATGGCGACCCGGTCGCCGTGGCCGGCCTCGACGTGGCGGTCGAGGCAGTTGTAGGCGACGTTGAGTTTGCCGTCGGCGAACCACCTGGCGAATGGCGCCTGTGACCAGTCCAGCACCTGGGTAAACGGCGTGGCCCAGGACAGCCGGTTGGCCTGCTGGGCCCAAAACCCAAGCGGGTCTTTCGCGGCCTCACGGTACACCTCGGCAGTGACGTTGGCCTGCTGGGCGAATTCCGCCGGCGGCGGGTACGACGGCGATGCTCCGGCGTTTATCTCGGTCACGCGTGCGAGCCTAGTCAGAGAGCGCTTCTTCGGCATCGCCGACGGCCTGGATGGTCGGTAGCGCCTGCCTGGATTTTTCATCGAATGTGGAACTCAGGGGTGTCGCTAACGTGAAAGGTGCACTACCGCAAGGATAATCGGAGTATTCGAGGCTCGGTTATCCAGGATGGGAGTGCACCTGTCAGATGCAGGATACTACGGGTTGGTCGAAGAATGTCCGAGTTGAGGTCCGTGGCGACGACGTGGTCGGGCACGCCGGTAACGTGATACCCCGGTTGCTGGCCGACAATCTGGGTTTGACCAGCGGTTTGTCGTCGGTGCTGTCGCGCCCAGAAGTCACCCACGACCGAGGCGCGGTGTTGCGCGATGTGGCGGTATCGATCGCGGGCGGCGCACAGAACCTGGCCGGCACCGCGGTGCTGCGCGATCAGCAGCGGTTGTTTGAGGCGGTGGCGTCGGTTCCGACGATGTGGCGGTCCCTGGGCGAGATCGACAAGCAGAGCATCACCGAGGTCACGGCCGTGCGCAACAAGGTCCGCTCTCGGGTGTGGGAGGCGATCGAGGCCCGCCACGGTGCGATCCCGGCTTCGCAGACCTGCTATGGGGACCTCGGGGACACGATCGTGATCCGCATCGACGCCTCGCTGATTTAGTCGCACAGCGATAAGCAGCACGCCGCAGGCAATTTCAAAGGCGGGTTTGGCTTCCACCCGCTGTTGGCGTGGTGTGACAACACCGGCGAACTGCTGGCGGTGATCGCCCGTCCCGGCAACGCCGGCTCGAACACCGCGGCCGATCATATCGCGATCATCGACGCCGCGATCGCGGCGATCCCGGCCACGTGGCGCCGCAAGTTGCTGGTCACCATCGACGGCGCGGGTTCAAGCCACGCCGTCGTCGAACACCTGGAGAAACTCAACGCCCGGCCGGGGATGTCGGTGGGCTACTCGGTCGGATTCGACCTCGATGAGCGGGTCCGGGTCGCGATCGGCCAGATGCCCGATGCGGGATGGCAAGCCGCGCTGGATGCCACCGGGGCGGCCCGCGACGACGCCCAGGTCGCCGAGTTGACCGGGCTGCTGCGCCACAGCACCGGAGGGGATCAGCTGGTCGGCTGGCCGGCCGGCATGCGCGTCCTGGTGCGGCGCGAAGAAATCGAACACGGCACCCAGTTGTCGTTGTTCGAGCAGCTGGCCGGCTACCGCTACCAGGTCCTTGCCACCTCGACTGCCGGTGGACAACCCCAGCGACTAGAAGCCCGCCACCGCGTCCACGCCCGGGTGGAGGGCTTCATCCGCACCGGCAAAGACACCGGCCTGGCCCGCTGGCCCTCACACTCGTTCGCCATCAACACCGCTTGGGTCACCGCCGTCGCGATCGCCATCGACCTGCTGTGCTGGATGCGACTGCTACTGCTGGACGGCCCACTGGCCAAAGCCGAACCCGCCACCCTGCGCTACCGGCTGCTGCACGCCGCGGCCCGGCTGATCAAAAGATCCCGCTACCTGATCCTGCGGATCCCCCAAACCTGGCCCTGGGCAAAAGAATTCGCCGACGCCCTCAACAGGGTCCGCGCCATACCCTGACCCACAGGCCCCTGTGCCCGCTCGACCCCAAAAAAGGAGTAACCACCCCCGGGATAAAGGACCCGGCGTCACCGCACGACACGCGGCGCCGCCGCCTACCCCCAACCTCAAAACCTCGACAAAGCTGCCACCTCGCAGACCGCCACAGCAGAACCCGGGCCACCGTGAAATTCTGAGGCCTGCAAGAATTGGACAAAGCGCAACGGCAACAAGCAGGTTGGCGCTACTGAACGAAACGGCGGTTTCGGATTGTAAGGTCGCTGGGTGGGCTTTCTATTGAGGCGGTACGCTGATGAGGTTACTTGCAGGGCGGGCAAGGTGTGAGCTATGGATATTGCCAGCGAAAAAATACTCGTTGAGGGTCTCGACGACTCGGTGGATCTGAGCCAAGTTCATTGGCACGTTGCTCGTGAAAATCCCTCGGCGCCTCTGTCCGAGGTGCAGAAGAAAACTCTGGAGACGATTCGTTCCCTGGTGGAAGGTGGATTATTTACATTGGGGTCCATGTCAGGAGAGGGCGGACGCTTTGTTGCCTGGGATACCCCGCTCGATGAATCGATAAAAGAAATTCACGATGTCTATGTCAACCAGTTCGACGATCGACCACAATGGGTTTGGTACTGTTGGTTGGACCTCACTGACAAAGGTCGGCAGATCGCACAATCATTTTATGACAAATATAAAGATACGCTCTTAGACTAGTGGAAGCTTTGACCTTTAAACCATTAAATTCTTCCAGTGGGGACAATTGTATTGGTGGCCATCACATCAGCTGAAGGTCGTGTCCCTGCGGCGGTGTAAAAGGGTTCGGACGTAGGTTCCCTCCAAGACGGGAAGTCTGAGGAAAGGAGCCCACGTCCGTGTCGAAAAGAGTATCGCCTGCGCAGCGGTTGCAGGCAGAGATTGATGGGGTGTTCGCCGGTGGTGAGGATTTGTCGCGTGCAGTCGAGCGGGTGGCCCAGTTGGGCGCGCAGCTACTGCTGCAGTGCGCGTTGGAGGCCGAGGTGAGCGCGTTTTTGGGCCGGGATCGCTACCAGCGGGCCGCTACCAGCGAGGATCCGCGGGCTGGGATGCGTAACGGGTATTGCCCGACCACGGTCAAAACGACCGCCGGCCCGATCACGCTGCACCGGCCGAAGGTGCGCGGCACCACCGAGCGGTTCGCCAGCCAGTTGCTCGGCACGGGGGTGACCAAGACCAACGCGCTGGAGTCGCTGGTGATCGCCGGGTTCGTGCGCGGGTTGTCGACCCGCGACGTGGAGGCCACCTTGGTCGAGGCGCTCGGCGAGGGCGCGGCGGTGTCGAAGTCGACGGTGTCGCGGGTCTGCGAAGACATCAAGACCCAGTTCGCGTCCTGGAGCCGTCGGCGCCTCGACGAGGTGGAGCTGGACTACCTGTTTTTGGACGGCAGCCATTTCACGTACCACGCCAACGCCTCGGCCGAGCCGGTGCTGGCCGCGTGGGGCATCGACACCGACGGCAAACCGGTGTTCGTCGGGCTGGAGGCCGCCTGCAGTGAGTCCGGGGATGCCTGGGAGGGGTTTTTGCGCGGGCTCGGCGAGCGCGGGCTGGCCTGCCCGCTGCTGGTGATCAGCGACGGCGCACCGGGGTTGATCGGCGCGGTGGAGCGCACCATGGGTGCCGCGCTGCGCCAGCGGTGTCTGGTGCATCGCGCCAGAATTAACCGGCCCTCGCGGCCGGAGTCAAGAAGGCAGATCGGTCGAGTGATGGCGGCGTAGTCGTTGGAGGTGTTGATCGAGATTGGCCGCGACGCGCTGATGCCGGGCGGCCTCGTCGTCCCAGCCGCGGGCGTGGGCATCGGCTTGCAGGGCGCGGATGTCGTCGAGTTGCGCGCTGATCGTCGTGGTGGCCGCTGGGTCGGGGACGAAGAAGTCGCACTGTTCGCAGATGTTGGCGTAGGGGCAAGGCCCGGCGGCTTTGGGCCGGGCGCAAAAGCCGTGCGCGAGCCGGGTTTTGAGCATCTCGGCGTGCAGCCAGGCGACCTTGTCAGGTACTGGCGGTGCGGCGTTGACGGCGGTCAGTGGCAGCAGTTGACCGGCGCGGACCTTGTCCATCGCCGCCTGTAGGCACTGCGGATGGTCGGGGTGGTGAGCTTGGCGTAGCGCAACGTCATCTCCGGGGTGACGTGGCCCATGAGCGCCATCAGCGCGGGTAACCCGATACCGCCGTTGATCAGGCTGGTGCCGAAGGTGTGCCGCAGCTGGTGTGGGGTGACGTGCAGCAGCTGCCCGTCGCGGCCGCGCAGCCCGGCGGCGGCGACGGCATCGAGCAGGCCCTTGCGCAGCCGCAATGACGTTGGCCGACGGCCGTGTTCGAGGAATAAGAACTCAGTTAGCCGGCCGCCGCGGGGGTGAGGCAGCGCACGCTGGCGGCCCCGTTGGGCGATCCAGGCATCGATCACCTGCACGGTATCCGGCTCCAGCGGCACCATGCGTTCGGAGTTCAGCTTGCCGACCGGCACTCGCAGCCAGGTGCCATGCCCGGCGAAGTCCAGCAGGCAGTCCAGTTCCAGGTCGAGCAGTTCGCCGAGGCGCATGCCGGTGGCGCGTAGCAGCAGCAGGCCGGTACGCGCGAGTGCGTCATCGAGGTTGGCGACGGCCGTCGTCAGCGCCCGGTCGACGTCTGGGGTCAGGGCTCGGGGCAGCGCGTCGGGGGTGCGTGGGATGTCGGCGTAGAACAGCAGCCGCCGCGGCGGGGCCGACGGCCAGCTCCAGCCGGCGATGTCTTCGAAGAAGCAGCGCAGGTCGACCACGTCTTGGTGGAACGCGACCACGCCGATGGTGCGGCGCTGGCGGTTCTTGCCGCGCCACGGCCGGGCCCGCGCCCACGCCAGATACGGCTCAATATGGCGGGTCCGTTCGATCTCCTGCAGCCGGGTCACTTCGGGGTGGTGCTCAGCGAGGTAGTCGAAGAACACCCGCAGCGCCTTGGTTGGCCCGGCCACGGTGTAGGGGCGCAGCGTGGTGGTGATCGTCTGCACATAGCGAACGACCTCGGTGCGGATCAGCGGCTGGCGCACACCGGAGGCATGCACGAGTGGCCCGACCGCCACCGGTCGGCTCTGCCGCGGCGGGGTGCTCAGGCTGCCGAGCTGATAACAGGCCTGCTGCAAGGCGAACAGCCGGGTGCGGGCATGGTGGCGCGCCGAGGCAGACAGCGCGGCCGATCCATCCAATTGTCCGAGCACACAGGCGAAGTCGTCCTCAGTCAACCGCCGCACGGGTTTTCCCACGTGCAGGCAAATCGTCGAGGCGGCCAGCAGCCCGACCTGACGCTGCCAGTTGGCGCTCCAGCCCAGCACCGCAGCGGCCTCGGCGACTGCGGCCACGTTGTCGGGCTCGTGGGCAGCCCACTCGACCGGTAGCCCGCACCCGGCTGGTTTGGCCAGCAGTAGCTCCACGTCGGGGACCAGGTGCCGCTGAATGAAACACCACGAGACGAACGACCACGCTTTGAACCGGTGCAGGTCTGTCAGCCGGGCAGGAGTGGGCCGACGCATCCACACCGCCAGGTCGGAAAAGCGGTCCACGAAGCGGCGCGCACTGCGACGCCGTGCGAATCGCACACTCGCGCAAAGCGACACCGCCTCGACGTGCGCGTCGTAGGCAGCGATCAGCCCGGCTGCGCCGGGCAACGGCGCGGCGTCGGCCGCGCTAACCGCGACACTTACCACGGCGATGCCTTGCGAGCGGTGCTGTACTCGGCGCAGAGGGTCTCAGCCGATAGGTGCACGTATTTTCCCGTTGTCTCGGGGCTGGCATGTCCCATCAAGTCCCGCAGCACCAGCAGGTCGATCCCGGCCGCGGCCAACTGTGTGCCGTAGGTGTGGCGCAGCCGGTGGGGGCGCACCCGGGCTGCGCCCGAGCTGGCCCGGTGGGTGCGGAAGATTCGACGCATCCCAGCCTCGGTCAACGGCTGCCCTGCGGTCGGCCCGCGCAGCACGACAAAACACTGCTCGGTCGTGCAATCTGTTGGACGCTCAAGCCGTAGATAAGCAGCCAGTTCAGCGAAGAACGGCCGGTCCACCGGAACCACCCGTTCCCGACCACCCTTGCCGGCCACCCGCAACTGCCGGCGGGCGATGTCCACCTCGGCCAACAGCAGACCGCGGACCTCGGCGGCGCGTAGTCCGCCGAGCAGCATCAGCAGCACCATCGCGCGGTCGCGATGGGTGCCCAGGTCAGTCAGAAACGCCTCAATCTCAGCCAGCTCAAGGCTTTCCGGCAATAGCCGCTGCTGGCGCACCAGCCGGCCGCCTGACCGCGAGTGACGAGCCCGGATATGGCCCAGCAAGCCCCGACGCGCCCGAAGCCCGCTGGTGCGCCGCGCCGCCGGCACCGGACTGGCCATCACCACGCCAGTGATCACCGCGAACTCGAACAGGGCCCGCACCGCGGCGATGCGCCGGTTCTGCGTCGCGGCAGCGGCGCCCCGCCGCTCGGATAACCGGACCACTGTCGAACCCGCAGTGCGCTTGGGCTGGGTCTGCCAGTCCAGATAATCAAACAAGTCGGTCGGCCGCACCTCGGCCAGACCAACGCCCTGCCCGGTGAGAAACCGCAAAAAGTTCAACACGTCATACGCATACGCGCGTCGCGTCGCCCGAGCGAAGTTTCTGCCCTGCAGATGCGCCAAGAACCGGTTCACCACCGCGACGTCGTCGCGCTGCCCAGCGGCAACCTCACCGGCAATCAGAAAGACGTCTCCATCGCCGGCCACCCGAAGCCCCATCGGCACCTCCACACGGAAAGCCACCGACCTCCAGTGTGAACACACACGAGCCCCACTAGTGGGACCTCACCTGCGCCGAGCGTGTCGCCCCTGCGAGGGCCGGTTAACGGATAACATCCTTGCCAAAGTGCCCAAAAACGCCCAAGCCGAGGTGAAGGCCGACTACTGGGCGATCTTCGATGTGCCCGAGAACATCGCGCCTGGCCGCGACGCGGTCACCTACGTGCACAAGAGGATCGACGCGTTCGCCAAGCGTTGGCGCGACTCGTATCCGGCGGCGGTGCGGTGTCTGCTTGATGACCGTGACTCGCTGACGGTCTACCTGCGGTTCCCACGGGAGCATTGGGCCCGGGTGCGCCACTCCAATTTCATCGAGCGGACCTTCGGGGAGACCCGCCGCCGAGTCAAGGTCATCGGCCGACTGCCCGGCGAGCACTCCTGCCTGAAGCTGGTGTGGGCCGTACTTGACCGCGCCTCGGCCGGCTGGCGCGGGTTCACCATGACACCGGCCGGGCTACAGCTACTACAGGACCTGCGAAGGTCGTTGCATGACCCACCGAACCAACTGCCGCAACGAAATTCGGAAGTACGCGCCGAAACCGGAGCGGCGCCGGCCGATGCTGTCGGCGCCATCGCATAAAATCACAATCGCAAGTGAGCGGAATCTATGCCCGAACTTTTACACCGCGATTGGGACGCCACCCAGCTGAAGGCCGATAGCACCATAAGGTTAGCTGCTTGGTGCGGTGATTTCCGTGCCGGAGCTAGACCCGACTTAGGACAATTTAGTGTGCATGGCCGGCGTTGATCTTGGCGAGGATCTTGGCGAGCGCGTCACGGAGGTCGTCGGGTAGCGGGTCGGCGGCGGTCAGTATTTGTCTGCCGGCCTTGATGCGCACGGTGCGGCAGCGGCGGGCGGTGCGGACGAATTTCTTGATGGTCCAACCTGTTTGGTGCTCGATCCAGTGGCTGACGGCCAGGGCGGCGAAGACGATCGTCAGGTGGGCATCGATCGATTCGCGTTTGTGGTGGTAGATCGGGCGGGCTTGCAGGTCGTGCTTGGACATGCGGAAGCTTTTCTCGATGCGCCACAGCTGGTGGTAGGCGTCAATAACGAACTCGGGTATCTGGCTGGTGAGGTTGGTGGTGTAGCCCTTCAATCCGGCCAGGCCGCGGGCCTTGGCCTCCAGATCCCTGTTCACCGACTTCGTGGCCCCCGACAGCTTGATGAACCGGTTGCGCTTGACCGGGGCGTGACCGCCCACGGCACGCTCTGCTTTGGCGACCTGCTCGTCGATGCCGCGCAGGGTGCGCCGGGCCCGGTCGTGGCGGTACTGGTAGTAGATGACCCGGTCGGGTATCCCGCGGGCCTTTTCTGCGCTGGTGGCCGGCCAGGGCTGGGTGAAGATCTGCCCGTCGGGGATCTGCTCACCGGGGTGTTTGTCGCGCCACCGGGCGAGCACGTCGGGCACGAACGCGATCTTGGTGCCCAGGATGAACGACAACCTCGAGGCCTGCAGTGCGATCTGATTGGCCTCCGAGATCATCCCGGCATCAGCGACCACGGTGACGTCGGTCAACTGGTGGGCGGTCTTGAAGGTGTTGATGACCGGCAGCATGGTGGCGGTCTCGGCTTTGTTGCCCTCGAAGGCTTCCACGGCCAGCGGGAACCCACTGGCGTCGGTGAGTAGCCCGATGGTGATCTGCGGTTCTAGCTTGCGCTCTTTGGAATACCCGGGCTCGCGAAACCCATCGCCGATGTCGGTTTCGAAATACAGCGTGCTCACGTCGTAGAGCACCAGCGGCGCCGGACCCAGCCCGGCACGGGCGGCGCACCCTGCTGATAGTGCTTGGCGCACTTTCGGTTTGGCGATCACCGGCAGGCGCCGTGTCACGGTCCGATAGTCGACCGGCTCGACGCCGGCCTCGGCGAGCACCCGCAGCGAGTCGACCTTGCTGGTCGGTTCGATGATCCGCGCCAGAACCAGATCGCGAAATACCTCGTCTCCGCCGGTGGCGGTATCAAAACCGAGGATCTGGTAGGCCCGGCACAAGCCATCCCATAGGTGGCTAGCCTTGGAGGCGGCGATCTCCAACGGTTCGCCGTCGACGCCGACGGTGTTCAGCCCCAGATCCAGCGCACCCTGGCCCTCGGAAAGCCGTTGGCGCGCGGCGGCCTTGAGCGCTTCGACCTCGGCGTCGTCATGGGCTGAGCCCAGATGCTCGATCTGGCGCGAACCGCGCCGTGTGGACCACACGATCTGCACCGCGGTCGCCCCCGAGCTGGTCTTCACGGTGCGCACGTAGGCCACCACAGCACCCTACGAACCCGAAACTCGTGTGCAAATATCAGCTCGACAACGATGAAAACTGCAGATCAGCGGTCCGTACGAACGTCAACAGCCGAAAAAGTCCTAAGTCGGGATCCACGACGTCTATGTCATTCACCCACTTCGACGATGACCTGACGTGGACGGTATTTTGTTGGTTGAATCTCACCGACAAAGGCGAACGGATCGCACAGTCACTCGAAGATGATCACGAAGACTCACTCAATTGACTAAGCTAAAGCGGCGGACATTTTCAAGTCGCCTCATTCGCCAACCTCCAGTTCGTTTTCAGCGTGCTCCAACAGAGGTGAGGAATGCACGGTGGATGGCGTTGCTGAGCCGGGTGATGTCGTCGTTTAGCGCTGCTCGAGAGCCTGATTCGACGAACATGCTGTGTTGGATCAGGCGGCCCTTACCCGGTTGATTTGAGCCGGCGATGTAGGTGCTGTATTGGGCCCACACGCGTAGCCCGGTGGTGTTGAAGTATCCGCTGCTGCGCACCGCGATCACCCCTGGAACTGGCGGTGTCATCAGAGTCTGGGCGGTGATGTCGTTGGCACGCAGGTCGCGCAGCGTGCAGTCGGCGTTGGCTCGCACGACATCGACGGGAGCGATGCCGGTGAATCGAAACACGCTGATCGTCTCACACGCCTCCCCGCCGCCCTGGGATTGCCGACTGCACACCGCGATCCGTGAGGGCTGAACAGCGTTGCCGTCCAACCGGGCGATACGCCAGCCCGCGGGCACACCCAACACGGTCAACCACTCCGGTAAGCGCTCGGCGGGGAGCTGAATTAGGTCGTCAACGTGGCGCGCCACCACATCGACCAGCGAGGACACCGCCGCCAACCGGTGCCACTCTGAAGGTTCCTGCGCCGCGGCTGTCATGGGCTGAACGGGTGCGAGAGCTTACGCAGTTGGGAGAGGATCCACGCTCCGACCGCTCCGGCTCCTGCAAGTGCTCCTCCGACGGCTGCATCGCCAGGCGACACGGGGGGAGGCGACGGGATCGTGATTGGTGGGCCAGACGGCGGTGGCATAGGCGCGACCAGAGGTGGCGCATCGGGAACGTCCCAGTCGAAGATTGGCGGGGGCTGGCTGGGGGTGACCTGAAACCCGGGTGGTAAAGGGTTTTGCAACCACGGCGGGAGCGTCGCTGGATCGACGACCTGCGTTGGCGGCAGCGTGATCGGTGGATGGCCAGATTGCACCGGCAGCGGCGCAACGGGGGGATGATTTAGCTCCGGCGGCAGCGTCGGAGGAGCACTAATTACTGGCGGTGTTTGCGGGCTTGCGGGTGGCGGTTTGGCACCCTCCACGGGTTCCGGCAGATGAACCTTCTGATTAGTTCCGTCCGGGTAAGTAACGTCTAATGTCGGCCCCCATTTCTGGCTCTCTCGTATGCCGATAATGGTTCCATCATCGAGAATGCGCCGCGTCCCTGCATAGGGTCTCTTGGTAGGAGGCGCATCGGGCGCATTCTGGGTGAGGATCCCAAACTTCTCTCGAATTTCCTCCGGCGTGGGAAGCTCTTTGACGCCCTTGTTCATCCCACTGGGAAGCGGATCTAGCGCCTTGTGTACATCTTGCGCTGTTTTGGTCGGTTTGTGCGGAGGTGTGGGATTGCCGGGGCTCGGTGCCTCCGGTTGGTGGCCGTAGCCGACCAGCTGCACCCCGTTGTGCTCTGTCTTCGGTGATCGCATCTGGTCGATGCCGAGGAGCGGAGTGTCGCCGAAGCCGATGGTGCCGAGCCCTTGGGTGGCGGCCAGCATGTTAGCCGAAATTTCGCGATCGACGGCGACCAGCCCGGCGGCGCAGTGGCGGATATAAGCGGCATGTGCTTTGGCTTGGGCTTGTCGGGCGGCCTGCCCCTCGCGCGAACCGCCCGTGCGGGTGTCAGTGACCGACAGGTCTTCAGCCACCCGGAACCCGTCGGCGCGGGCCTCCGCCACCGCATCCAGCGTGTGCTGCTGGGCGCCGTCAAGCTGATCGGCACCCCGCTCGGCGATGTCCGCGGCCTCATGCAGCTGATTGGCCTTCCCGACGGTGATCACCCAGTCGTTGTAGGTGCGCGCTTCCAGGGCATCGGCGGTCGCCCCCTGCCACACCACCTTTTGCGCGGCCTCATCGCGCAGCTGGGCGGACACCTGCTCCCAGCGGGTGCCGGTGGCCCGCCAAATGCGGGCGGCTTCGCGCAGCTGCTCGCTGGGCACCGACTGGATCTGCGACAGCGTCGGCAGCCACCCCGCCGCAGCCATTTACACCGTCGCCGACTTGTCCACCGCGGCCAGCTCGGTCGCCGAGTCCGCCTCGTGGGCGACAAAGGAGGCGTCGGCCGCGGCGATCTTGGCGGCCGTGGTCTGTGTCCGTGCAGCCAGCGCATCACCAGTCACCGTGGCAGCGGCATGCACAATGTTCACCGCTGCCGAGCTGTCCCAACACGAGACCCCAGGCGCCGTCGGCGCCGTCCCGGCGACCAGCTCGCTGGCCAGGCCCTCGGTGCGGCCAACCAACGCCTGCACGCCACCGACGTCGACCCGCAGCTTTTCCATTCCCGGGAGTGTAATCGGTATCCCAGCATCGAAGCAGTCGAGAGCAATTGTCAAGACCTAATAGCCGGGTAGGGCACAGGACGATTCCTTGTCAAGACCGTGGGGCTGGACCCCTGTCCACAGGCTGGAGCTGGCCTGCTGCTTTGCGACCTTTCGAGTGGGTGGTCGGTCATCAAGTGTGTCGGCGGAATGCCTGACCGATACCGCGGTCGGCAAGACCCCGTCGGGAGAACGGCGACGTCGGCGTGTCGTGACCGGCCGCTCCTCGGAAGGGGTTGAGGCTGGATTCGTGGTTCGAGCCCGCCTGCACGATCGACACCTGGTGGCGTCCCAATCGCGGTGTAAAAGTTCGGGCATAGATTCCGCTCACTTGCGATTGTGATTTTATGCGATGGCGCCGACAGCATCGGCCGGCGCCGCTCCGGTTTCGGCGCGTACTTCCGAATTTCGTTGCGGCAGTTGGTTCGGTGGGTCATGCAACGACCTTCGCAGGTCCTGTAGTAGCCGTAGCCCGGCCGGTGTCATGGTGAACCCGCGCCAGCCGGCCGAGGCGCGGTCGAGTACGGCCCACACCAGCTTCAGGCAGGAGTGCTCGCCGGGCAGTCGGCCGATGACCTTGACTCGGCGGCGGGTTTCCCCGAAGGTCCGCTCGATGAAATTGGAGTGGCGCACCCGGGCCCAATGCTCCCGTGGGAACCGCAGGTAGACCGTCAGCGAGTCACGGTCATCAAGCAGACACCGCACCGCCGCCGGATACGAGTCGCGCCAACGCTTGGCGAACGCGTCGATCCTCTTGTGCACGTAGGTGACCGCGTCGCGGCCAGGCGCGATGTTCTCGGGCACATCGAAGATCGCCCAGTAGTCGGCCTTCACCTCGGCTTGGGCGTTTTTGGGCACTTTGGCAAGGATGTTTCTGGCGCGATGCACCAGACACCGCTGGCGCAGCGCGGCACCCATGGTGCGCTCCACCGCGCCGATCAACCCCGGTGCGCCGTCGCTGATCACCAGCAGCGGGCACGCCAGCCCGCGCTCGCCGAGCCCGCGCAAAAACCCCTCCCAGGCATCCCCGGACTCACTGCAGGCGGCCTCCAGCCCGACGAACACCGGTTTGCCGTCGGTGTCGATGCCCCACGCGGCCAGCACCGGCTCGGCCGAGGCGTTGGCGTGGTACGTGAAATGGCTGCCGTCCAAAAACAGGTAGTCCAGCTCCACCTCGTCGAGGCGCCGACGGCTCCAGGACGCGACCTGGGTCTTGATGTCTTCGCAGACCCGCGACACCGTCGACTTCGACACCGCCGCGCCCTCGCCGAGCGCCTCGACCAAGGTGGCCTCCACGTCGCGGGTCGACAACCCGCGCACGAACCCGGCGATCACCAGCGACTCCAGCGCGTTGGTCTTGGTCACCCCCGTGCCGAACAACTGGCTGGCGAACCGCTCGGTGGTGCCGCGCACCTTCGGCCGCTCCAGCGTGATCGGGCCGGCGGTCGTTTTGACCGTGGTCGGGCAATACCCGTTACGCATCCCAGCCCGCGGATCCTCGCTGGTAGCGGCCCGCTGGTAGAGATCCCGGCCCAAAAACGCGCTCACCTCGGCCTCCAACGCGCACTGCAGCAGTAGCTGCGCGCCCAACTGGGCCACCCGCTCGACTGCACGCGACAAATCCTCACCACCGGCGAACACCCCATCAATCTCTGCCTGCAACCGCTGCGCAGGCGATATCCTCTTCGACACGGACGTAGGCTCCTTTCCTCAGACTTCCCGTCTTGGAGGGAACCTACGTCCGAACCCTTTTACACCGCCGCAGGGACACGACCTAATCGACGGGGAGCCGCTGAGCTCTGATCGTAAAGACCGGGGTCGTGCGGGTTGCTGGGATCGCGAACGGCTCAATCGGAGGTCAGGCTGGGGTGTTCCCGGTGAATGAGTCCGCCTTGTTTTAGAGTCTTGTGGCCCCCGTGGATGGGTGTGGAAGGGACGATGAAACACATGGCTGGTCGGAAGCGGCATTCCGCGGAGGACATCGTGCGCAAGCTGCGCCGTGCGGATGAGCTGGGGGCGGCAGGCAAGACCGGTGAGGAGATCGCCGCCGAGCTGGAGGTGTCGCCGGCGACGCTGTATAACTGGCGGCGCACCTATGGCGGGATGGATATCGATGCCGCCAGGCAGCTCAAGGAGTTGCGGGAGCAGAACGCGAGGTTGAAGCGGCTGCTGGCCGAGGCGGAGTTGGAAAAGGATGCGTTGCGGGAGGTTGCGAAGGGAAAATTCTGAGCCCGGCCGCCAAGCGTCGCGCCGTGGACATGCTCAAAGAGGTGTTGAGCATGTCGGAGCGGTTGGCGTGCAAGGCGGTTGGGCTGGCTCGTTCTACCTACCGGCGCACTCCGGTCGCGCAGACCCCGGCCGACCCGGATGCCGATCTGCGGGCCTGGCTGCGCGCCTATGCCACCAAACATCCGTGCCAGCCAAAGGCACCGGGAGGGCTTTCTATTGAGGCGGTGTGCTGACGGTGGTCGCACGATTGACAGGTGTGAGGGATGAGTACAGCGCGCGAGAACATACTTATTCAGGGGCTAGCACGCGCAGGTAAAAGCACCCGCACAGCATCAAGATCGTTGAGCTTGGCACCGGGGCTGAAAATATCCGCCGACGCCTCCCCGACGTCCCGACGTCACCCGCCGCGCATCTTGCCAAGCCGGCCCTTCGTTACTAGGATGTCCTAGTATTCCTGATGTTCACTCCGTCGCCAAGGACGCCCCATGACCACACAGATTCCACACTTCATCGACGGCAGGCGCACCACCGGGCAATCCAAGCGCAGCGGTGACGTGTTCAACCCCAACACCGGCCAGGTCCAGGCCACCGTGCCGATGGGCACCAAGGCCGATGTCGACGCTGCGGTGGCATCGGCCGTGGAAGCACAGCAGGGCTGGGCCGCATGGAACCCGCAGCGCCGGGCGCGAGTGCTCATGCGCTTCGTCCAATTGGTCAACGACCACATGGATGAGCTGGCCGAGTCGCTCTCGCTCGAACACGGCAAGACACTGTCGGATTCCCGTGGCGACATCCAGCGGGGGATCGAGGTGATCGAGTTCTGCATCGGCATACCCCACCTGCTCAAAGGCGAGTTCAGCGAAGGCGCCGGACCGGGCATCGATGTCTACTCGCTGCGCCAACCGCTCGGCGTGGTCGCCGGTATCACCCCGTTCAACTTCCCGGCGATGATCCCGCTGTGGAAGGCCGGTCCCGCCATCGCGTGCGGAAATGCATTCATTCTCAAGCCTTCTGAGCGAGACCCGTCGGTACCTGTGCGGCTTGCCGAGCTGTTCGCCGAAGCCGGACTGCCGCCCGGTGTCTTTCAGGTCGTCCACGGCGACAAGGAGGCCGTCGACGCCATCCTCGGTCACCCCGACATCAAGGCGGTCGGTTTCGTCGGCAGTTCCGATATCGCCCATTACATCTACGCGACGGCCGCCGCCAACGACAAGCGTGCCCAATGCTTCGGGGGCGCAAAGAACCACATGGTCGTGATGCCCGACGCCAACCTGGATCAGGCCGTCGACGCCCTGATCGGTGCCGGATACGGCAGTGCCGGCGAACGCTGCATGGCGATCAGCGTTGCGGTTCCCGTCGGCGAACAAATTGCCGAGCGGCTGCGCGCCAGACTAATTGAGCGCGTCAACGCCCTACGGGTGGGCCACAGCCTGGATCCCAAGGCCGACTACGGGCCCCTGGTTACCGAGGCCGCGCTAAAGCGAGTGCGCGATTACATCGGCCAGGGGGTGGCGGCGGGCGCTGAAGTGGTGGTCGACGGCCGCGAGCGCCGCAGCGATGACCTGACGTTCGGTGACGCGAACCTCGAGGGCGGATTCTTTATCGGGCCCACCCTGTTCGACCATGTCACCCCGGACATGTCGATCTACACCGACGAGATCTTCGGACCGGTGCTGTGCATCGTCCGCGCCCACGACTACGAGGAAGCGCTGCGACTGCCATCACAGCACGAGTATGGAAACGGGGTGGCGATCTTCACCCGCGACGGGGACACCGCGCGCGACTTCACCTCCCGGGTGCAGGTCGGCATGGTTGGTGTCAACGTGCCAATCCCCGTCCCGGTGGCCTACCACACCTTCGGTGGCTGGAAGCGCTCCGGTTTCGGTGACCTCAACCAGCACGGACCGGCGTCGATCCAGTTCTACACCAAGGTGAAAACCGTCACCTCTCGCTGGCCATCGGGCATCAAAGACGGTGCCGAGTTCGTCATCCCCACGATGAAGTAGCGCCAGCGATGCAACTCTTCGGTCTCAATGACGACGAACGGGTGATCGTGGAGACGGCGGCGGCGTTCGCCGAGAAACGGATCGCCCCGCATGCCCTGGAATGGGACGCCACCAAGCACTTCCCGGTGGACGTGTTGCGTGAGGCGGCCGAACTCGGGATGGCGGCAATCTACTGCCGCGACGACGTGGGGGGCAGCGGGCTGCGCCGGCTTGACGGGGTGCGCATTTTCGAGCAACTGGCCATCGCCGATCCGAGCATCGCCGCATTCTTGTCCATCCACAACATGTGCGCCTGGATGATTGATGCCTTCGGCACCGAGGAACAGCGCAAGATCTGGGTGCCACGGCTGGCGACGATGGATTCCATCGCCAGTTACTGTTTGACCGAGCCTGGAGCGGGATCGGATGCCGGCGCGTTGCGCACCCGCGCCGCCCGGGAAGGTGGTGACTACGTTCTTGATGGTGTCAAGCAGTTTATTTCCGGCGCCGGAGCCTCGGACGTGTACATCGTGATGGCTCGCACCGGAGCCGAAGGCCCCCGCGGGATATCGACGTTCGTCGTAGAAAAGGGAACCCCCGGGTTAAGTTTCGGTACTCATGAAGAGAAGATGGGCTGGAATGCGCAACCGACGGCCCAAGTGGTGTTCGAAGGGGTACGGGTTCCCGCCGACGCGATGTTAGGTGGCGCAGACGGCGAAGGCGCCGGTTTCGGCATCGCGATGAACGGCCTCAATGGGGGCCGGATCAACATCGCGGCGTGCTCGCTCGGTGGCGCTCAGGCCGCGTTCGACAAAGCGGTGCCGTATTTGCGGGATCGCCAGGCGTTCGGTGGCAGTTTGCTCGACGAGCCGACCATTAGGTTCGCCTTGGCCGATATGGCCACCGCGTTGGAAGCATCGCGAATGCTCTTGTGGCGGGCGGCGAGCGCGTTAGACAGCGACGACGCCGACAAGGTCGAGCTGTGCGCGATGGCCAAACGCTATGTCACCGACGCGTGCTTCGACGTCGCCGATAAGGCTCTGCAGTTACACGGCGGCTACGGCTATTTGCGCGAGTACGGTTTGGAGAAGATCGTGCGTGATCTGCGGGTGCACCGAATCCTCGAGGGAACCAACGAAATCATGCGGATGGTCATCGGCCGCGCCGAGGCCGCGCGCGTCCGCGCCACCGCGTAGGAGAGCCGATGGCCAATTCCGTCAGGATCGCGTTCCTAGGTTTGGGCAATATGGGTGGGCCGATGTCGGCGAATCTGGTTGCCGCGGGCCATCTCGTCCATGGCTTCGACCCGATGCCCGAGGCCGCGGCCGCCGCCGCCGAACACGGTGTCGTCATGTTCGACAGCGGAGCCGAAGCGGTAGCCGGGGCGGAGGTGGTCTTCACCATGCTGCCCAACGGTGACGTCGTCAAACGCTGTTACGCCGAGGTCCTGCCCGCCGCGGCATCGGGAGCGCTGTTCATCGATAGCTCTACCATCTCGGTCAGCCACGCCCGCGAGGTGCATGCCTTGGCCGACTCGCGGGGAAACCCCCAACTCGACGCTCCCGTCTCCGGTGGCGTAGCGGGTGCGGTGGCGGGCACATTGGCCTTCATGGTCGGTGGCGACGAAGCCGCCCTCGAACGCGCGCGCCCGGTGCTGGAACCCTTGGCGGGCAAGATTATCCACTGCGGGGCGGCTGGAGCGGGCCAGGCCGCCAAGCTGTGCAACAACATGGTGCTCGCGGTGCAGCAGATCGCGATCGGCGAGGCCTTCGTGCTGGCCGAGAGGCTGGGATTGTCCGCGCAGTCGCTGTTCGACGTCATCACCGGCGCGACCGGCAACTGCTGGGCGGTGCACACCAACTGCCCGGTGCCCGGGCCGGTGCCCACGTCACCGGCCAACCATGACTTCAAGCCGGGCTTCGCCACCGCCTTGATGAACAAGGATCTGAGCCTGGCGATGGATGCGGTGGCCGCCACCGGCTCGGCCGCCCCGCTGGGCAGTCATGCCGCGGAGATCTACGCCAGGTTCGCCGCCGAGCATCCCGACAAGGACTTCAGCGCGGTCATCGAGATGCTGCGCGGGAGCTGACGGGGGATCCGGACCGCTTCCGGCGGGTCCACCATTGCCCATGCAGCCGCTGGCAACCCGCGGCCAGCAACGGCTCGGGTTCCCCACGTCGCGAGTCGTAGCCGGATCGGACAGCGACCGCACCGGGGAACTTCTGGCCGGCGGTGTAAGCGGTGGTGACGACGACAGCGGGTAGCCCGGCGGCGCCGGCCGCTGCGAGTCCCTGAACCGAACCCGTCACAGCCAGGGCGCTTTCGGGCGTCACTCCCAGCTCCCACAACGCTAGCCGGTATAGCTCGACATCCCCGTCGCGCGGGTCCACATCGTCACCGGTCACAATGGTCTCGGCAAGCCCGTCGCCCACGAGTTGGCGTACCAGCGATTCGACTAGCCCCCGAGGCTGGGCGCTGAGCACGCCCACCCAGATACCGGCGACGAACAGGCTCATGATCAACTCGATGAGCCCGGCCCTGGGCGCAACATCGCCACCGAGGACGCACTCGCCGAACACCGCTGTCTTGGTTCGGTAGATCTGGGCCGCAAGCGCGCCGGCGGAGCGGCCGAAGCCCCGCCGCCGAAGCTCTGTCGCGACACGGCGCTCACCGTCGGAAATGCGCAACAGCCGCCCGTACTCTTCGGCTGCCCAACTGATGTCGAGACCGTGTGCGGCAAATGCGGCGTTGTACGCCACCCGATGGCCATCCCGTTCCAGGTCGGCCAGCGCGGTCTCGGCATCGAACAACACCGCACGCAGGGGCTGGACCGCGGTGCCCGCCGGACGTGCCCGCTCCCACCAGAACGTCCGCGTCTGCATCGGCACGGTTCGCACACCGGTAGCCTGCCCGGCAGCGTCGCGCTGGTCGTCCCCCATGAGGGGGATTGCCATGGCTAATCACGGCGGGACGCCGGCCGGCGCCGGGCCTCTGCCCCACCCCTGGTGGCCGTGGTGCGCTGCGCGGACGACGCGTTCTAAGGTGTTGCCATGGTGGTCGCGTCCGCCAGCAAACCTGTGCGACTCGTGCTCGTCGACGACCACGAAATGGTCATCGAGGGTCTCAAGGCGATGCTCGCCGCATTCGGCGATAGGGTCCAGGTGATCGGGCAGGCGGTAGGGGCGGAACGCGCGATAAGCGTCATCGACCGCCTGGATCCCGATATCGTGCTGTGCGATGTCCGCATGCAAGGCTGCAGCGGATTAGACCTGTGCCGGGCGCTGCGCGAGCGCAACCCGCACCGCAAGGTCGTCATGTTGTCGGTGTATGACGACGAGCAGTATCTGTTTCAGGCGTTACGGGTGGGCGCACGCGGCTACCTGTTGAAAAGCGTCAGCAGCGACGAGCTGGTGCGCCAGCTCGAGTTGGTTCGCGACGGGGAGACGGTCATCGATCCCGGAATGGCGGCCCGGGCGGCGGACACGGCGGCGCGGCTGCAGCGCGACGAGTTCTGGCCGGGCGCGCGGCAGGGATTGACGCAACGCGAGAGCGAGATCCTCGCGTGCATCGTCAGCGGGTTGTCCAATCGCGGCATCGCCAACAGGCTCGTCATCGGCGAGGAGACGGTTAAAAGCCACTTGCGGTCGATATATCGCAAGCTCGGTGTCAGCGACCGTACCGGCGCGGTGGCGACCGCCCTGCGCGAGGGAATCTACCTGTGACGCCCGCGGGCCGGGATAAACCCGACAAACGTGGACCACATGCGGTGCGCGACCTCGTCGACGCCGATCGCGAACTGGTCCTGCTGCGCGAGCTCATCCAGGCCGCCTCGAGCGGGCCCGGGGTCGAACCGCTGGCGGCGGCCGCCGCGCGGATGATCACCGCGGCCACCGGGACCGACGTCTGCTTCGTGCACGTCCTGGACGACAGTGGTCGCTCGCTTACGCTCGCCGGCGCGACACCGCCGTTCGACGCGCAGGTGGGCAAGATCCGGTTGCCGCTGGGCTCCGGGGTCTCCGGATGGGTGGCGACGCACCGGGAGCCCGTGGTGATCACCCACAACAAGGAGGGCGACCCGCGCTACCTGCCGATCCCATCGTTGCGTGGACGGGATTTCACCTCGATGGTGTCGGTCCCCATGGAAACCGACCCGGGCGGCCTGGTCGGCGTGCTCAACGTGCACACGGTCGCGCGGCGGGAGTTCACTCACGGTGATGTCGAGCTGTTGTCGGTCATCGGCCGGCTGATCGCCGGGGCCATGCATCAGGCGCGGTTACACCGGCAGCTGGTGGCTCGAGAACGCGCCCACGAGCTGTTCGTCGAGCAAGTAATCGAGGCGCAGGAGATCGAGCGCCGCCGGCTTGCCGGCGATATCCATGACGGGATCTCGCAGCGCTTGATCACCTTGTCATACCGCCTGGACGCCGCGGCCCGCGCCGTCAGCGACGATCCGGTCGAAGCCGCTCGACAACTCGATGAGGCCCGCCAGCTCGCCCAGTTGACTTTGCAGGAGGCGCGTGCCGCCATCAGCGGGCTGCGCCCGCCGGTGCTCGACGACCTCGGCCTGGCCGGCGGTCTAGCCAGCCTGGCCCGCTCGATGCCGCAGCTGGATGTGCGCGTGGATGTCTCTGATGTCCGGCTGCCCGAGCACATCGAGCTGGCGCTTTACCGCATCGCGCAGGAAGGCCTGCAAAACGTCGTCAAACACGCCCATGCGACGATCGCCCGGTTGAAGTTCGCAGTCGAGGATGGCGCCGCCCAGCTGGAAATCGTCGACGACGGCGTGGGTTTCGACACTTTCGAGAATCCGCTCGGCGGCGACGAGATGGGCGGCTACGGTGTGCTGTCGATGGCCGAGCGCGCCGAACTCGTCGGCGGCAAGCTGAACATCCGATCGCGCCCCGGCGCCGGGACGGCGGTGATGGCCACCATTCCGCTGCCGTCTGCCTAGTCTGTTCGCGTCCCCTAGGGGCCTGCGACGCGACGGTGGCCCGCACCGATCGTGTTTGCCTTGGCGCACACGCGAACCGGTGCGGCGATCCTTACGGGTCGTCTTCGTTGTCGTCGTGGAGGAGTTTTTCGGGGTGGTGAAAGGTGTTGACTCTGGGTTGGCCGTGGTCGAGGTGTGCCGGGGGGATCCATTCGGTGTCGCCGTTGGCGCGTTTGCGGGTGCTCCAGCCCCCGGGGGTGATCAGCCGGTGATGGCTGCCGCAGCCTAGGGTCAGGTCATCGATGTGGGTGGTTTTGGTGTGGGCCCACTGGCGCACGTGGTGCACCTCGGTGAGATAGCCGGGCACATCGCAGCCCGGGGCGCTGCACCCGCGATCTTTGGCGTAGAGCACGATTCGCTGACCCGGTGAGGCGAGTCGTTTGGTGTGATAGAGCCCGATCGCGCGCCCCTTGTCGAAAATCGCCAGGTAATGGTGGGCGTGCTGCGCCAGGCGGATGACGTCGCTCATGGGCAGCAGCGACCCACCCCCGGTGAGCGCGCGCCCGGCGCAGGCCTCCAACTCGCGCAGGCTGGTGGTGACGATGATCGACGCCGGCAACCCGTTGTGCCGCCCCAGTGTCCCCGACGCCAAGATCGCCCGCAGCGCGGCGTGCAGCCCGTCGTGGTTGCGCTGGCCGCTGCTGCGGGTGTCGTGGGTGATGGCCTCCTGCGACGGCGCGCCATCCAGGACCGGGGTGGGATCCTCGGGGTTGGCCATGCCGGGGGCGGCCAGCTTGGCCAGCACCGCCTCCAGGGCGGCGCGCGCGGCCGGGGACAGCCAGCCCCGCAGCGGCGCCATGCCGTCGGGGCCTTGGGGGCCCACCGTAAGCCCGCGCCGGCGCGCGCGATCCTCATCGGTGAAATTCCCGTCCGGGTTCACACAATCGCTGAGCTTATCGGCCAGCTTGGCCAGCTGCTCGGGGCGAAACAGCGCGGCGTGCTTCGCGAGCTGCGCCTCGGCGCACTGCCGGGTGTCGACATCGACCCAGCAGGGCAGCTGGTCGAAAAACCGGCGGATCACCGCGACGTGTCCGGCACCGATCTGGCCCTCCCGCTGCCCGGCGGCGGTCGCGGGCAGCCGTGGCGGCAGCGGCTCGCCGGTCACCGCCACCCGCCGCCCCAGATCCTGGGCCTCACCGATGCGCCGGTTGGCCTCCGCGCGGGTGATGCGCAGCCGCTCGGCCAGCGCCTGCGCCAGCGTGCCGCCCAGCTCCGCGGCGCTGGCCTGCCGGCGCACCCCGTTGATCAGCTCGTGGCGCGGCACCGGAAGCCGGCGGGCCTCCCGCTCCAGATCCTCCAGCAATCGCAACCGCTCCGGTGTGGTTAACACCTCAAAAGACAGCTCCAGCAGCCCGGAGACCGCCTCGTGCAGCGCGTCGAAACGCCGCGCGATCTGCTCCCGACTACTAGAAAACATGTTCGAACACTATCAGGCGGCGCCGACACACCGGCCTGCGCGCACGGCGTCCTGTGGATCAACCGCAGGCTGTGGACAACTCCCTGCCGCCAGGGCCCAGGGGCCAGGGGCGACGCAGGTGAGTGACACAAGTCAATTCGGTGATCCGTCGGCGAGCCCGACCCATTCAGAAATCCCCGGCGTTGTGCCGCAACGTTTCGATCGACGACACCAGCGCCCGGGCTTGTTCGACGGACATCCCGATATCGGCGAACACCTGCTCGTTGAGGGTGACGGTGGCGTCTTCGACCGTGGCTCGGCCCAGGTCGGTGATCTGCACCAGGGTGGTCCGGCCATCGGTGGGGTGCGGCAGCCGCTTGACCAGCCCGTCGGCCTCCAGCCGGCGAATCGCATGGGTGACGCTGGTGACGTGCACTTGCAACCGGTCGGACGCCTTGGTGATCGGCAACGCCCCGGTGCGGCTAAACGCCAGCAAGCGTAATAACTCAAAGCGGGAGAAACTCAGGTCGTATGGGCGCAAGGCCGCCTCGACGCGGGCGAGCAGGATCTGGTGCGCCCGCATCACCGAGGTCACCGCGACCATGCCGTCGGCAACCTCGCCCCAGCCGGCACGCTCCCAGTTGGCCCTCGCCTGAGCGATCGGGTCGGGTTTGGCGGATCGCTTGTCGGGTTGCTCGGCAGCCACGCTTTTTCTTACCGCACTTTTGCCGCGAGCGGGTCAGCCCGGCGCCTTTCCCAGCGCGGACAGCACCGCTAGGGTGGACGCCCGGCCGCCGACGGCGATGCGCACCGCACCATCGGTGTAGTGGCGCACCCGCAGTCCGGTACCGGCGAACACCTCGTGCCATGGCCGACCCCTCGGCGGCAGGTACACAAAGCTCGCGTGTGAATCGGTGCTGTAGACGCTCATGGCGCACAGGCGTCGCCGCAGGTAATTGCGCTCGGCGTTGATCCGCCGAATGCGTTGCCGTAACTGATCTTCGGCGTCATAGGACGCCGCGACCGCCACCGCGCTGGTGTTACTTACGCCGAACGGCAATTGCATGGCCCACAGCGTGCCGGCCAACTCGGGTGCCGCGAACCCGTATCCGATACGCAGTCCGGCAAGTCCGTAAGCCTTGGAGAACGTCCGCAGCACAACGACATTCGGAAAATGCTGGATCAGCTCCGGTCCATCGATGCGATGCCCCGGGGCGACGAACTCGATATAGGCCTCGTCGAGCAGTACCACCGTGTCACGCGGCACTCGCGCCAGGAGCCACTCCACGGATGCCAGTGGCTCCAGCGTTCCGGTGGGATTGTGCGGGCGGCACAAGACGACCACCCTTGCGTCCGCGGCGGCGTCGGCCATCGCCGCCAGGTCGTGATGGCCGTACTTGTCCAGCGCCACGATGGTCGGTCGCAGCCGGGCCATCTCGGCGAAAATCGGATACCCGTCGAATGTGGGCTGACTCAGCACAATCCGATCCCCCGGCAGCGCCACCGTGTGCAACACCTGCATCGCGACCCCGGACGCCCCCGCTCCCAGCACCACCTGATCGTCGCGAACGCCGATGCGGTGTGCCACTAACCGGCGCAACCGGTCTGGCCGGAACTCCGGATAGCGGTTGGCGGTGTCGATAGCGCGAGCCAAAGCCGAGCGCACCGCCGGTAATGGCGGGAAAGGGTTCTCGTTGAGGGACAGCGCGAACGGATCGACCGCCGGCGAAAGCGCGCCGAAGATCGCAGCGGTGGCCGAACTCGGCCGCGCCGCTTCACTCATCAGTCTCGCCCACCCCACCGCACGGCGGCCGCGCCGGCAAAGTCACCGGCATGGGCGAAGGCCGCCATCAAGACGACATCGCCGGAGTGGAGCTGTCCCTCGGTTATCGCGCGGTGCAGATTGATCGGGATACCGGCACCGAAGAGGTTGCCGCATTCGTCGAAGGTATCCCGATGGCGTTCGCATGGCACCCCGAGGGCTTCGCGCCAGTTACGCAGGAACACACGGCTGGGCTGGTTGGTGACCAGGAGATCAATGTCTTTGGGCGATATACCGATTCGATCGCACACCGCAAGCGCTACCTCGGGAACCAGGCGGTTGCCGCGGGCGAGCACCTTGGCGATCTTGGTGTCGGTGAAACCGATGAAACCCTCGCCGGGCCCGGGCTGCCACCACTTGCGGGGTGGGTCGATGGCGAGGGTCATGTCGCCGGCGTATGCGCCGTAGGTGCGGCACTCGACGTCGAGGATGGGTGATCGATCGGAGAGCGTGACAAGGCCGACCGCCGCACCATCGCCGGGAATCGCCGCCTGCGCCTTGCGGCGCACCGCGGGTTGGTCGAAAACCTGGCCGGCGGCATTCTGTGCGACCGCGATCAGCGCGGTCCGCCCTTCACCGGACGCCAGCAGGCAGCGGGCGACCTTGAGCCCCAGCACGAATGCTGCGCACCCGCCGTTGTGCAGGTCGAGTACCCAGGAGGGGTGCATGCCCAGCCGGTGAGCGATCCCACCGCCCGCGCCGTAGAACGGGATGTCGGGCAGCTGGGTGTGGGTGATCAGCACATCGACATCGGCGATGACGTCTCGGCCGTGGCGTTCGACCAGTCCTTGCGCGGCGCGCTCCACCATGTCGATCGCGGTTTCCTCCGGCCCGACGTGGTGACGAAACGCAGGCGCGCGAAACATGAGATTGCCGCGTAACTCGTCGGAGTCGGCGAATTGTGCGTAGTAGTCGGCGCTGACCGGCTCACCGGGCAGGTAGCTGGAGACATCGATCAGGCTCACGGGGGGCTGGCTCACGCTGGCCTCATCTCATCCAGGCCGGCGTAATCGGCAGGCCGTTGCGGTGCCGGTATTCGGCGATCGTCTTCAGGTTGTTCAGCTCCAGCCCGTGACCGGCACCGAACAGGTCCCAGAAGTCGCCGACCCAGCCCGTGCGCCCGGGTGGGGCGGTTTCGGGGTAGGGGTTCTCGTCGTAGAACGGGTGACGGCAATTGGTCCACAGGACAACCGAACCCGGCTTGTTGAGCACCACCTGCGCGTCGAGCACCCGCATCAGATAGATCATCCACAGGTGTTTACCCTGATCCCAGGCGCAGTGGTAGTCGACGGTCCGCGCCTCGGCATTGGCCACGGTGCGGGTGTAGATCTTGGTGTCCGGCAGCAACCGGTCGTAGGCCACCCAGAGCCCGGGCTCCTCGGTGGGCGTGAAGCCGCGTAGGGTGTAGGTCCACTCCTCGCAGCTGCGGGTGTCGGCCAGATATTCGAGCAGCTCGCCCGGCGGGCAGTCGATGTAGTCGTTGACGGTGCAGTACCGGCCGAAGACTTCGTCGTGCGGGTACACCGCGCGCATCTTGGCCATCATGACCGGGGCGGTCTGCTCCAGTGGCGAGGTCTCGATTCGCACCAAGCCCTCGATCGGCTCGGTGGTGCGCCGATGGGCGACGATATCGTCAAGCGCTGGCAGCGACATCGTTTCTGTTCTCCTTGCTAGTTGGGATATGTTGTCTAGCAGTGATGTTGGTTATCTGACCGGTGAGAAATGGTGCAAACGGAGGGATTTCGTCGGCCGCGCATTCGACGCTGATCACCGCCGGCCCGTCGAGATCGAGGACCGTGCGCATCGCCGCGCTTAACCCGTCGGCGTCGCTGACCTCGACACAGGTCAGTCCCGGGAACATCGCTGCCAGGCCGGCCCCGAGCCGGCTTGGAGCGAACCGGTTGTAGCTGTAACGGCCGCCGTAGAACAGCTGTTCGCGGGTCACGCACATCGCGTGGGCGTTGTTGTTGAACAATACGAACGTCACCGGTAGCCGATACTGCACCGCGGTGTGCACCTCCATACCATGCATGAAAAACGCACCGTCCCCGGCGATCACCACCACACGCCCGCCGGGTGGCTGTTGCTTCGCCCGGGCGAACGCCATCCCGATACCGGCACCGAAGCTGTAACCCATGCCGCCCATGCCCAGCGCCACGGCGAACCGGCCCCGGCGCCGCGCGGGCAGATAATGCACGGCCGCCGCGCCGGTGTTGCCGGCATCGACGACGATGTCGACACCGTCGGGTAGGACGCGATCGAGCACACCCATGGCGTCGCGGTAGCGCACCCCGGCACCGTCGAACACCGGCGGCCTTAACTCGGCGCTCGACACCACATCGGGCACCCGGATCCCCGTTGGCCGCCCGGGACCGGTGAGCGCTCTGGTCAGCATCCGCAACGATGTCCGCAGGTCGTCGGTGTGCACGTGGGTGCACGGAATGTATGGCGGCGCGGACCCGATCGAGATCGTGCGCACCGCCGCCAGCGCGTCGTCGAGACCCGTGCGCGCGGTCACCGGCAGCCGGGTGCCCACCACCAGGCACAGCGCGCTGGCCGCCACCGCCTCCGCCACACTGGGGTGGCCCATAACCCCGGTGACCCCGAGTGCCGACGATAGCCCGAAACCCGGTGTGCCGGCGGCATCTTTGGCATCGGGGACACACGCCACCCGGGCCCGCAGCACCGACCGCAGCGATGCCAGTTCGGCCTGCGCGTCATCGCGGGCGACTTGTTCGCCGGCGATAATGGTTACCGGTCCGGTCACCCGGCGCAGCGCTTGCACGATCGGGTGTGGGTCACCGATAGCCCGTCGGTCACCGACAGCCGGTGGGCGCTCGCCAGCCCCCATAAAACCGCTGGTCGGCACGTCGGACTGTTGAATGTCTTTCGGCAGCAGCAACACCGCGGGTCCGCCGGTTCGGGCCGCCGCCACGGCGGCCGACAATGCCGCGGCGATGTCGGCGGGCGTCAGCACCCGTCGGCAGAATACCGACACCGCGGAAAACAGCGCCTCGGCGTTCAGCGAACCGTTGCGCCCGCTGGTGTCCTGGAAGCTGCCGCGGCCATCCATCGTGGTCGCCGGCTGGCCCACCAGCGCCAATACCGGAACCCGGCTGGCGAACGATTCCCCCAGTCCTGGAACGAGGTTCAGCGCGCCTCCGCCGGAGGTCGCCGCTACCACGCCCAGGACGGCTCCGCTGCGGCTGTAGCCGTCGGCCATCGTGGCCGCCGAGAACTCGTGCTTGGCCAGCACGGCGGTGATGTCGGGCCGGAAATACGCGGCGTCGTAAAGATCTTCGATGTTGGCGCCGTCGACACCGAAGATGTGATCGGCGCCGATTCCCGCGAGGTGCCCGACGATGTGGTCGACCACCCGGTGCTTTCTGAGCATGTCATGTACACGACGCGCGGACGACGTGAGTTCACGGCGTGGGAAATTCCGCAATTAGCGCGTGGCCTCGACCACGCTGAGAGGCGAAGCTGTCCGCACCACCCGAGCCATCCGGAATCCGGCTTGGTGGAGCAGGTTTCGGTACTGAGAAACGCTGCGTTCACGGGAGCCCAAATTCAGCAGCATCTCCAGATCCGACCAATTCCCCGGGAAGTCACGCCCGTGCTCGGGGATCACCAGTTCGATCAGCAGCACCGCGGCGCGTGGCCCGGCTGCCGCGTGAACATTACGCAGGATCTGCACAGCCCGCTCGTCGGGCCAGTCGTGCATGATGTTCTTGAGGATGTAGGCGTCACCGCCGCCCGGAACGCTGTCGAAAAACGACCCTGCGACGATACGCACCCGCTCGGCCACACCGTGCTCGCGCAACAGGCCGGGGGCCCGTGCGACGACCCGCGGCAGGTCGTACAGGACCCCCCGGGAAGCCGGAGCCGCCTCCAGGATGGCCGCCAGCAGATGTCCCTGCCCGCCGCCGACGTCGACGATCGTGCGGTAGGCGCTGAAGTCGTAGCCGGCGACCAGGGGTGCGGTTGTCAGCCCCGAAATGCTTGTCATGGTCTGGTTGAACAGCTCGGCAAGCTCGGGTTTTTCGGCGAAGTAATCGAAGCTTTCCTTGCCGCGCAACTCGGGGACAACCGAATCCCCGGTCCGAACCGAATGCGCAAGCAGGGTCCAGCGTTCGCGCTGCTCGGGCGACCCGTAAAACCGCGCCGCACACGCCATCGACACCGGCACGTTTGCGCGCAGGGTTGCGCCAAGGGAATTCAGCTCATAACGGCCGTCTCGGCGCTGACGGAAGATACCCCGGCCGATCAACGCCCGCAGCAGCCGTTGCAGCGCATCGGCGTCCGCTCCCACCCGGGCCGCCAGCTCGTCGATCGGCAGCGGCCCGTCAGCGAGGGCATCGGCCACACCGAGTTCGGCCACCACGGTGATCGCCTGCGACGCCCAGGCGGCAGTGATCATTTCCATCATCGCTGCCGGCGCGGGTGTCAGCCGCTGATGAAGCCGGTACAGGTGGTGGCGCATCCACTCGACAACGCGGGCCAGCGTGGCCGGCGGCACCCGAGACGTGGTCATCGCGGTCGAGCACCGGGGACGGTCCTCGCGGTCAGCAGGTCCCGGCAGATCTCCGCGGACACCCGCCGGTGACTCACCGAACGCAGAAACCTCGCAAGCGCCCAGGTCATGACCCGGTCCGGAAGCATCCCCGCCGGTCGAAGCACCGACTCGGGACGGGATACCTGCAACGTGGTTACCCAGGACACCGCCTTGAGCTGGCGTCGCCTCGTTTTCTCGTACCAGCGCAGCGCCGTCGGCAGATCGCCATTGCTGCCGTTGCTTGAGTTCCGGACATCCGACAGCGCCTTGCGCAGCACCATCGCGTCGAGCAGCGCCTGATTGGTTCCCTGTGCGAGGGTGGGCGGCATCGTGTGCGCGGCGTCGCCGAGCAGCGTCACCGCGCCCCGGCCCGGGCCCGGAATCGGATGCCGGAAATGCGGGAACGGCGAACCGGCGAGATCGTCATCGGTCAACGTTGCCAGCACTCGATCCGCTGCGTCGCACCATCCGGTGAAACACGACCGGATCATGTCCATCGGACGCGCCGGCCTGACGAACTCGGGCGACCATCGCAGGTCGAACCACCACTGAAGCTTCGAACCGCCGGCCGGCCACAGGCCCAGGTTTGCCTGCCGGCCGATAGCCATCAGGGCGATGGGCGTTGCGCAGACCTCCGGAAGCGTGACCAGTCCCTGCCAGCTGCACCAGCCGGTGGGCTTCGCGGGCTGCGCGCCGACGAGACGCCGAACCATCGAGTGCAGCCCATCCGCGCCGATCAGCACGTCTCCTGCTGCCGCGCTGCTGTCTTGGAACTCGACTCGCACGCCGGTGCGGGTATTGACCGCCGCGACCGCCCGGGAGTTGCACCAAATGCGCTCGCCGGGAAAGTCTTCCAGCAGCCGTTCCAGCAGGATCCGGCGAGGGGCCATCCGCACGGGCGCGCCCAGCCGGGCCGCGAGCGCGGTCAGGTCCACCGTGGTGATCGGGTGACCGGTGGCGGTCACGACCCGAACGCTGGACAGCGGCTGCCCCGCCCCGTCCATATCGACACCCAGCTGGCCCAAAACCGTCGCGCCATTGGGCCAGATGGTCACGGCGCCGCCGCCCGGCGCCACATCCGGCCGCTGTTCGAAGACGGTGACGTCGTGGCCGTCGCGCAGTAATCCCCGGGCAACGGAAATTCCGCCCACCCCGGCGCCGACAACGAGAATGCGAAGCTTCGGCGGCGGGTTTGGTACCGGCAGCAGCCTCGCCGAACGCCGGCCAAATGGCGCAATCGGCTCCCGATCCGCTCTGTCAGGACGCCTCAAGTCGACACCTCACCTCGCCTCACCTAGTCTTCTGCGTGCCGTTCATAAGCCCATAGCTCCAGTCGTGCTTGCAGCTTCAGCAGGCCAAATCCGGCGAACGGCGTGGCCGCCGAAAATAAGGCCACCACCCACGGACTCATCTCCAACCTCCTGGTGCTGACACGCTGCACGCCGACGAGAGGTTCACCACGGCGCCACCCGAGCCCGATGAACCACACGGGGTCCCCGACCGTGTTACCGGCGGACCCGTGGATAGCCCGTGGAGAGACGTCATGCCGCCTCAGCAATCGCATGTCTGCCCTGGACGGACCCGCAACCGCGCGACTCAACACCGCGAAACGCTGGGAGATGATGAGATGACCTGTGCCGGTCGGCAAAGCCGCTCCGACGTCGTTGTCATCGGAGCGGGACCTTCCGGTCTGGCTGTGGCACGCGAGCTGGGGCATCGGCACCGAATCACGGCGCTTGTCGTCGAGAGGGCCGAGGCGCCGGCGGTGTCGTGGCGCACCCGCTATGACGAGTTTCGCCTCAACACGAGCGGTTTCTTGTCGCATCTTCCCGGACAGCGAATCCCGCTGGCGGCCGGCCGTTGGCCCACCAAAGAGGACATGGTCCGCTACTTCGACCGCTATGTGCGGGTTCAGCGCATCGCGGTGCAGCTCGGCTGTGAGGTCAACCGCATCGAGCGCGCCGCGGGCTGCTGGCTACTGGAGACCTCGTCGGGCGAAATCCGGGCACGCGTCGTGGTGCTCGCCACCGGCAGGTACCACACGCCCGTCGTCCCTGCCTGGCCCGGCCTTGCGTGTTTCACCGGCGAGCTCGTGCACTCCGGCGAATTTCGCAATGCCTGGCCGTACCGCGGCCGCGACGTCCTGGTTGTCGGCGCCGGCAATTCGGCCGCCGACATCGCTGTTCAGCTCGCCAACGACGGGGCGCGCCGGATTTGGCTCGCGGTGCGCACCCCGCCGCATCTGGTGCGCCGCGCGATGGGACCGTTCCCGTCGGACATCTTTCTCGAGCTGTTCGCCCGGGTGCCGGCGGGGGCGATCGATCCGCTGATCGCACGCCTCAGCCGTCTGTTGTGGGGTGACCTGTCGCCCTACGGCTTTCAGCAGCCCCCGCTCGGACTAAAAGCAACAGTGGAACAGAAAGGCCGCATTCCCACCCTGGCCGACGAGCTGATCCCCTTGGTACGGGCCGGGCGTGTCGAGGTGGTCGGTGCGGCGCAGGCGGTCGAATCCGGGCGGGTGGCCCTCGCCGACGGCAGGTCGGTCGAGCCGCAGGTGATCCTCGCCGCCACTGGCTTTCGCGCCGATCTCGACCGCCTGGTTGGGCACCTCGGCGTACTCGACGAGTGCGGCAACCCGCGCGGCGGCTTTTCCTCGCACCTGGGCGACGGGATGTTCGCGATCGGATATGGCAGCCCGCCCAATGGCCCACTGCGAGCGATCCGCCTGCACGCCACACCCTTGGCCCGTGAGATCGCGACCTACCTGGTCACGGCATCATCTCGTCCCGCTCAACCTGAGCGGTCGGTAACGGCATTGCCTTAACCGGTGCCGCCGCGCAAAAGTCAAAAGGAGATCAGTGGTTTCACTTGCTGCGGACAGAACCTTCTTTCGGGGCACGGACGGATACGAAGCCACCCGCCGCCAGACGGTGTGGAACGGTCTTGTGCCAGAACGCTTCCCCGATGTGATCGTGCAAGCGTGTGATATCGAAGACGTTGTCGCGGCGATCCACTATGCGTGCGCCCACGGCCAGCAAGTCGGCGTGCGCTCCGGTGGTCATAGCTGGACGGCCAGCCACCTGCGCGACGGCGGCATGTTGCTCGATGTCAGCCGCCTCGATCACTGTGCCGTCGACGCAGATCGGATGACCGCGCGTGTCGGGCCCGGCAAGGGGGCCAGCGTATTTGCTGCCGAACTGGATGCGCAAGGCCTTTTCTTTCCGGCCGGTCATTGCGCTGGCATCTGTCTCGGAGGCTATCTTTTGCAGGGCGGTTACGGCTGGAACAGCAAGGTGGTCGGGCCGGCGTGCGAGAGCGTGCTCGGGCTGCAGGTCGTCACCGCCGACGGCGAGACGATCTACTGCGACGCCGATAACCATCCCGATCTGTATTGGGCCGCCCGCGGCGCGGGGCCGGGTTTTTTTGGGGTGGTCACCTCGTTTACCCTGCGGCTGCACCGGCGCCCGGCGGTCTGGGGCACCTGTTTGTACCTGTACCCGATCGACGTCGCCGACGAGGTGTATGCCTGGGGGCGCTCCATCAGTCCCGAGATCGACGACCGGGTCGAACTGCAAATCCTCGCGTCGCGCAGCTTTCCGGTGGCCGGGCTCGACCACCCCGGCGTCGCCGTCGCATCGCCGGTTTTTGCCGAAACCGAAGAGCAGGCGGTGAAAGCCCTTGCGCTGCTGGGTACCTGCCCGGTCGCCGATCAAGCGATCATCAGTGTTCCCTACGCGCCGACAACCTTGGCCAGTTGGTATGCGACAACCGCGGGCAACTATCCGAAGGGCCACCGGTATATCGCCGACAACATGTTCACCTCGGCTTCCGCCGAAGAACTACTGCCCGGCGTCCGCATGATCATCGAAACGATGCCGCCGCACCCCTCGCACTTCGTCTTCGCCGGATGGAAGCCCTCCCCGAGCCGAGCCGACGCGGTGTACGGCTTGGAGGACGAGATCTACCTGGCGCTCTACGCCGTCTGGAGACATCCAGCCGACGACGAACGCTACCGCAATTGGGCCGGCTCCAACATGGCGGCGATGTCGCACCTTGCGACCGGCAGCGCGCTCGCCGATGAGAATCTCCCCCGGCGTCCAGCGAAGTTCATCACCGACGCAAACATGGCACGCCTCGACGAAGTGCGATCGGCCTACGACCCGCACGGTCGATTCCATGGCTGGATGGGAAGCGGGATGGGACGGTAAATGCGAACCGCCGTTCGGCTCAGGCGGCCCGCGGCATCCACGTGAGGCTGCGCATTTCGGGAAGTCGCGGCGCCAGCGCGTCAGCGACGCTGCGACCGATCCGATCGGCCGCGGCGAGTGTGGTGTCGGGATCCAGAAAGCCTTCGATGTCGACGCGTAGGGTCCGCCCCGTCCAGCGGGCCCGGGCATGCGCATGGTTGACACCGTGCACCGTGGCGGCGACGGTTTCGGCGATCGTGATGATCTCGGGGTCGACTCCGTCGAGTAGCCGGTGCGCGATATCGGAGGTCACCTCCCATCCGACATGGCAGATGAACCCGGTGACCATGATTCCGGCGATCGCGTCGGCCCAGGTCCAGCCGAGCGCCACGCCGATCAGCCCGGCCATTGCCCCGGCTGAGGAGAGCGCGTCCAGCCACGAATGCTTGGCATCGGCCACCATGGTCGCCGAGCTGATCCGCCGTCCCACCACCAGCTTGTAGCGAGCCACAAGCTGGTTGCCCACGATGCCCACCACCGCCGCGGCGATCCCCCAGCCCAGGTGTGTGGTGCCACCATGACGGAGCAGCTTGGTGACACTTTCAACGCCGGCGACGCCGGCGCTGCCCCAAATCACCAGTGCCACACCCATCCCCGCGAGGTCCTCGGCGCGTTCGTAGCCGTGGGGATATCGCGCGCTGGCGATCCTGCGGGATGCCCGGAACCCGACGAACACCACGATGCTGGTCGAGACGTCCGACAAGTTGTGCAGCGCATCACCTAACAGCGCCACCGAGCCCGACACCAGCGCGATAGCCAATTCGATGAGCCCGGTCAGCGCCAGGCCGATGGCACTTACTACCACCGCACGGTTGGCCTGCCGGCGCTCGCCCGCATCATCCACGGCGGTGGTAAGTGGAAATCGTGCCGCCGGGTCGCGCACTCCGGTAATCAGATGCATGCAGCAAGCATGCCCCGTCCGCGCGACACCAACCACCCCTGGGTGCGATCCGCACCACGCCGCGCGACCGGGCGAGTGGGATCAGCGCTAGTGACGGCGTCGTTCCTCGCCGCCACTACCGGGCGAAGTTCACAGCGTGCGCTCCAGCAGCACCTTGCCGTTGTCGGCCGAAACCACTTGCACCGCGGCGATCTGGTCAACCGGCGTCGAGATGCTGGCCGCGGGTGTCGCAGTGTGTCCGGGTTCGGCCACCCAGGTTGCCAGCCGAGTCTGACTGCCGTCGCGACCGACCACCGCCATCGCCAGCCTGTCATGGTGTGCATACACCGGGGCCAAGCAGACACACTTCATGGTGATAAAGGTGCCCCAGCGTTGGCTGCTCACCGACACCGTCGAAGCCAGCATCGTGGTCCCGACCTGCGCCATCGGCAGCGCCGACACGCTGGTCTGCGGCGGCGGAGAGGTCGCCGAATAGCCGGCAACGCCGACGAGCACACCGATCGCCAGTGCCACCGCGGCCGCCGCCGAACACGTCCAGGCTAGCAAGCGGGCACGGCGGCGGCGTAACCGCACAGTCGCCAGCAACGATGACAGCAGCTCCGGAGAAACCTCCGGCGATGCCTGGTCGGCATCGCCTATCGCGGCCACTTCGTCCCGGTCGAGCTGTGACAGCACGGCCGGCATTCCGCTCAGCTCACCGACTGCCTCCCGGCATGCCGGGCAGGACGCCAGGTGCGCCTCGAATTCGCGCCGGTCGGCAGCGGACAGTGATCCCAGCACGTACGCGGCGTCCCACATCGCGTAGTGGTGCTCGCCATTCTGAGACAGGCCGCCAACGTCGCTGCCCGCAACCCCCCGGATCTTCCGCGGCGCCGTCACCGTGTCACCCCCATCTCTTGCAGCATGAGCCGCAGTGCCCGAAGCCCGTAGTGCAGTCGTGACTTCACCGTTCCCTCCGGGATCTGAAGGTCGGCGGCCACCTGAGCGGTGGTCCATCCCCGGTAGTAGCACCGATCGATCACTGCCCGGTGTTCGGCCGACAGTTGGGCCATCGCGTCGGCGATCAGCAGCCGGTCCAGCGCCGCGTCCACCTCGTCCGGTGTGAGCCGCTCGGGCGCGCTCGGGTCGTCGAGCGAACCGGCCTGATTGCGGAATCGTGGGCTGCGTCGCTCGTCGATGATCATGTTGCGGGCCACGGTGAATAGCCACGCGCGCGCCGACCGGTCGGTGTCACCGGTGACTTCTGGATGCTGCCACGCCCGCAGCAGCGTCTCCTGGACGACGTCTTCGGCCCGGCCGGGGTCGCCGGTCAACCGCAGCGCATACCGCCACAAAACCGCCGCGTGCTCGTCGTAGAGCACCCTCATCAACGCGGCTTCGTAGTCCAGGGTGCTGGTGACACGAGGCACTCGATCACCTCCTGGTATTGACACGAGTCGAGTGCCTGCGTGGTTCAGCGCCGCCCCCGCATCCGCGATCAATCCGGGATCCAGTTTCCGTGGAATCCGTGCGGCACCCGCCGCGGAAGCCGTACCCGGGCCACCGGCGCGCCCTCGAAGTCCGACGCGTCGATGATCACCAGGTCGCTGCCATCGCGCACCGGATCGTAAACGTACGTCAAATACCAGCCGGATGATTCATCCGACAGTCCGGGCGACGGGGCGAACACCGCCTCGCCGGGGGTGCCGGGCGAACCGGCGGCGCCGAAACGATGCTCGGATGCGGCATCGCGCTCGAGGTCGTAGCGGACCAGGGCGCCGCCGCCGACAGCCACCGAGAAGCGCGCGGCCGTGCCGACCAGTCGGTCATCAACGCGCGGGAATTCCACAGCGCGGTCGTCGAGCTGGCTTTCCGCGACGTTACCGGTGTCCAGGTCGATCGTCCAGCGCCACAGCGCGGCATCGACTTGGAACTCGCTGCTGCCCCGCCACATTTCGGGATAGCGGACTACCTCCAGCACAATGGAATTCGCGCTGGTCGATGTCGCATCGTAGGCATTGGCAATGTGGAAGACGTAGCACGGGTCGATGTCGAACCAGCGCACCGGGCCATAGGGGTCGTCACGGCGCAGCACACCGAGCCTGGCCCCGTAGCGATCGTCCCACCGGTAGGGCACGTCGCTGCGTTCGTCCAGCTGCGCGAGCGCGACCCGGACGTCGAACACCAGTGGCAGGTCCAGGAAAACGACGTGCTCGGCGGTCAACGCGAAATCGTGCATCAACGTCAGACCCGGAACGTCAAGAGGCCGGCTGATGATCAGCTCACCGTCGGCGTTGGCGCGATGATAGGTCACATGCGGCTCGAAGATGTTGCCGCTGCTGAAAAAATGCAACTCCCCCGTGGCGGGGCAGATCTTCGGGTGCGCGGTCATCGAATTCATCAGCTTGCCGCCAAAGTCGTAGACGCCCACCGTTTTCAGATCGTTGGTGATTTCGTAGGGCAGCGAGAACTCCATCAGCGCCAGGGTTTTGCCGGCGTGGCGGACGACATGAGTGTTGGCGATGCTGGAGTGCAGGTTGCGGCTGCCGTCGGGGTTGTACAGCGGGAACGGCCGCTCGAAGCTCTCGGTGCGCACCCAGCGGTTGCGGTACCAGGCCGCCCGGCCGTTCTCCAGCCGGACCCCATGGATCATGCCGTCGCCGGTGCACCAGTGGCCGGCGGCCTCCCGCGGGTTGGGCCCGTTGCGCAGATACCACCCGCTCAACTCGGCAGGGATGGCACCCTCGACGGGCAAATCGAAGGCGGTCAGCTCGTCGGGCACCGGAGCGTAGTTGCCGGTGCGAAAGATCGGCAAGACGGTCTCCGGCGCATAACCCACGGCCGCCAGCGGACTTCGCGAAGCCCGCGTGTCAAAGGGGGCCGGCGCACCGCGCAACCGGCCGGCGGTCGCGAGCATCACGGGCCGCGGCGACGGCGCCCGCACCGCCGCCACGTCATCGTCGTCGGTGATCTCGTCGCGGTCGAGGAGCGACAGCAGGGCGGGCATGCCGGAAAGTTCAGTCACCGCGTCCCGGCAGGATGCGCATTCGCCCAGGTGCGCCTCGAATTCGCGCCGGTCGGCGTCCGAAAGCGACCCCAGCACGTAGGCCGCGTCCCACAGGGCGTAGCGGTGGCCGTCCTGGCCGCGCGGTTCAGGGGCGGGCGCTCCCTGCCGTGGAAACGTGGTCATTGGGCCACCCCCATCTCCAGTAGCGTCTGCCGCAGGGTTCGCAGCGCGTAATGCAACCGTGATTTCACGGTATCGTCAGCGATTCCCAGGTCGGCACCGATTTGCCCGGTGGTCCAGCCGTGATAGTACGCGCGTGAAACGATGGCCCGATCCTCGGCGGGCAGCTGGGCTATCGCGTCGGCGACCAGCGCCCGGTCGAGCGCCGACCCGCCGTCAGACGGGCCGGACTCCGGCGCTGCAGGGCCGTCGGGTGAGACCACCTCCGCGCCGAAGCGGACACCGCGCGCGTCATCGAGGATCAGGCCGCGCGCGACGGTAAACAACCAGGCGCGCGCCGACCGCTCATTGCCGTCGAGGACCTCCGGATGCTGGCGTGCCCGCAGCAGCGTTTGCTGCACCACAGTGTGGGCGTGCGCCGTATCCCCGGTCAGCCGGTACACATAGCGCAACAACGCCGCGGCGTGCTTGCTGTGCAGCGTCCGCATCGCGCCGGTTTCCGGCCTGTCCATCACCAGCCTCTCGGTGGTGACACGAGTGTCGGCCCCAATTTGGTTCACGAATTTGGTTCACGGTTCGTGCAGTGCTAGCCGAGGGTCGAAACGCGCGAACCGGTTGGGGCTACCGCTGCGGGTGTGCCCCCGCAGCGCCGACGATGCCCCTCACCCTACTCGGCTCAGATCGGAAACACCATGGCGAGGAACTCGATAGCCATGCCGGTGGCCATCATCGCTTGCTTCAGGTCATGCACCGGCCGGAGCCCGGCTATCCCGTGCCGGTGCTCCCTGACGTACCTGGCTGTCCAGAAAACGGCGGCAGCCGCGAAACTGAAGGTACCGAGCCAGTTCACAGCGCTGAACCATGCCGGCGGCCCGCCGCCCGCCGGCATGTCCATCGCGGTCATCGCCAGGGCCATGCCCGGCATCGACGCCGACATTGCCCGGTTCGTGCTGGCAAACATCCAGGCGCATGCCAGCATCATAAAGCCGTGATAGCCATACAATTCCCGCAAGGTGGTCGTTCGGGCGGCAAAGATCGCCAGGGCCACAAACCAGACGGTCGCCAGCGAGAAAAACGCTACCGGTCCTGCCTGCGGGAATCGCCCCATCCACGGCCAGGCCATCACCGCCATCGCCACCGCCATCGCGAAATGCAGCCCGTGGGTCAGCACCGTCGTCCACGGCCGGCGTTCACGGATGGCCAACCGGGCAGATTCAACGGCGCTCACCGCGAATAACCCGGTGACCATCCAACGAAGCAACAGGTCATGGATCATGTGAGGCTTGGCGGCTCCGATCGGAAAACGGCATGGCGAATCGGTGGTGCAGCTGCTGCAGCAGTCCCCCCTCGGCCGAAGCGGCGCAGCCGCAGCGAGTTGCTGACCACGCTGACCGAGGAGAATCCCATCGCCGCGCTGGCGAGGATCGGGTTGAGCAGGCCCAGCGCGGCCAGGGGGATGGCGGCGATGTTGTAGCCGAACGCCCACCCCAGGTTTTGGTGGATGGTGCGCAGGGTCTGCCGGGAGAGCTGGATCGCGCGCACGACACCGTCGAGCCGGTCGGACATCAGGGTGATGTCGGAGGCCTCGATGGCCACATCGGTGCCGGTGCCGATCGCGATGCCCAGATCGGCCTGCACCAGCGCGGGGGCGTCGTTGACGCCGTCGCCGACCATCGCCACCCGCCGGCCCTCCCGTTGCAGCCGGCGGATCTCGCTGACCTTGTCTTGGGGCAACACCTCGGCCAGCACCCGCTCGATACCCAGCTGCCCGGCGATCGCGGCCGCCGTGCGGGCGTTATCGCCGGTGATCATGGCGACCTGCAGCCCCATGGCGTGCAGCCGGCGCACCACGGCGGCGGCCTCGTCTTTGACGGTGTCGGCCACCGCGAGCACCCCCACAACCCGCCCGTCATAGCCGACGAACACCGCGGTGAGCTCCCGTTCTTCGAGCTCTGTGGCCGCCGCGGCCAAATGCTCGGGCAGCAGGCAGCCGTGCTCCTCGATTAGGGGGCGCCGCCCCACGCACACCGGTGCGCCGTCGATCTCGGCGCGCATCCCCAGCCCCGCGCGGTTGGCGAAACCCGTGGCCGCGGGGATCGCCAGCCCCCGCTGGCGGGCGGCCGCCACGATCGCCGCCCCGATGGGATGCTCCGAGCCCGACTCCGCCGCGGCGGCCACCCGCAACACCGGATCGGCCTGCTGGCCCCGCTCGGGGATCACCTCGATGAGCTGCATCCGCCCGCGGGTGAGGGTGCCGGTCTTGTCGAACACCACGGTGTCGATCCTCTTGGAGCCCTCCAGCACCTCGGCGCCTTTGATCAAAATCCCCAGATCCGCGCCCCGGCCGGTGCCGACCATGATCGCGGTGGGGGTGGCCAGCCCCAGCGCGCACGGGCAGGCGATGATCAGCACCGCGATCGCGGCGCTCATCCCGGCCAGCGGGTCGAGGATGACCAGCGCCCACTCGGCGAACGTCAACACCGCAATAGCGATGACCACCGGCACAAACACCGCCGAGATCCGGTCGGCCAGCCGCTGCACCGGGGCCTTGCCGGCCTGGGCCTGCTCAACCAGGCGCACGATCTGCGCCAGCGCGGTATCAGAGCCCACCGCGGTGGCCCGCACGCTCAACAGCCCATCGGTGTTGAGGGTCGCCCCGGCGACATGATCGCCCACCGCTTTCTCCACCGGCGCCGACTCCCCGGTAAGCATCGACTCGTCCACCGCGGCGCGCCCCTCGATGACCTCACCATCGACGGGGATCTTCTCCCCCGGGCGCACCCGCATCACATCCCCGACCCGCACCCGCTCCACCGGCACCAGCCGCTCCCGGCCATGCACGAGCAACCGGGCCTCCTTGGCGCCCATCTCCAGCAGCTTGCCGATCGCCTCGGAGGCCTTGCCCCGCGCCCGGGCCTCCAAAGAGCGGCCCAACGTCAAAAACGCGATAATCAGCGCCGCGGTGTCAAAAAACAGCGGCCCGCCCACGAAAAGCCCATAGGTGGAATAGCTGAACGCGGTCAGCGTGCCCAGCGTGATCAGCGTATCCATGTTCGCGCTTAGCGCCCGCGCCCGCTGCGCGGCCCCCCGAAGAAACGGCCAACCGGCCACGAACTGCACCGGTATCGTCGCGGCGAACGCCGACCAGCGCGCCCACGAGTAATCACAGCAAAACATGGTCAACACAAACACCAGAAGCCCCAGCGGCCAGGCCAGCCACACCCGCCACAACCAGGTGCGCTGCGCGCGCCGACTCTCCTCGCCCGGCGAGGGTGGGCTCGCGGTGACCGGCTCCAGGTGATAGCCCAGGCGCTCGATCGCCTCGCGCAGCCGCTCGACATCCACCTCACCGGGCCGGCAATCCACGTGCGCGATCCCGGTGGCGAAGTTCACCTCCGCCTCGGCCACCCCCGGCTGCTTGGACAACGTCTTCTGCACGCGGGCCGCACACGACCCACACGTCATGCCCGCCACCGCGAACTCGACCCGCGCCGTCAGGGCCCGATCGGCGGCCTTGGCATCGGTGGCCTTAGTAAGGCCCAGCGCTTTGGTCATGATGCCTCTTTTTTCTTCCCGACAAGCCGCATCACCACGGGTGCCAACGCAGCATTCGGGGCCGGCCCCTTCAGTCTATGATCGTTCCTCTTCGCCCAGGCTGAGAATTTGCGGTGCATCGCTGAAGAGGCCGAACACCATAGCGTGCAGCCGAGCCCCTGCCCTACTTTCGGCCGCGTCACCCGGCCCCGCCGGTGCGCGATTCCGTGCCGGTGCTTAGCCGAGGGTCAAGATGCGGGGGCCGTCCTCGGTTGCCGCGACGGTGTGCTCCCAGTGTGCGGCACGCGACCCGTCGACGGTGGTGACCGTCCACTGGTCATCGAGCACAACGGTTTTGCCGGATCCCAGCGTCAACATGGGTTCAATCGCCAGCACCGAACCCGGGGCCAGCAGCGGACCGCGCCCCGGAGATCCCTCGTTGGGTACGAACGGCTCCATGTGCATGCGCCGTCCGATGCCATGACCCCCATAGCCTTCGACGATGCCGAACCTGCGCCGATAGCGGACCTCGGCGGCGTGCGTCCCCGTTTCGATGGCGTGGGACACATCGCTCAGCCGATTGCCGGGAGTCATCGCGGCGATCCCGGCCTCCAAAGATTCCCTGGTCGCCCGTGACAGCGCGTCGTCGTCGGCGCTGAGCGCCTCGACGCCAAAGGTGATGGCGGCGTCCCCGTGCCAGCCCTCCAGGATTGCGCCGCAGTCGATGGACACCAGGTCACCGGGTGCCAGGATCTCCGCGGCGGACGGGATGCCGTGCACCACCCGATCGTTGATCGACACGCAGATCGACGCCGGATAGCCGTGGTACCCCAGAAATGACGGGGTGGCACCGGCATCGCGGATCACCGATTCGGCGATCTCGTCCAGGGTCAGGGTTGACGTCCCGGCGATTGCGGCGCCCTGCACCGCACGCAGCGCGGCGGCGACCACGGCACCGGCCGCGGCCATCGCGTCGAGTTCGCCCGCGCTGCGCCGCGGAACCACCTTGCGCTGGCGCAGTCCTGCCAGGGTGATCACCGTTATTTCCCTAACGCTCGCAGCGCTCGGGCGGACACCTCGTCGACGGCGCCGACGCCATCGACGCTCTTCAGCTGGCCACGGTAATACGCCAACAGCGGCGCGGTCTCCTCGCGGTAGACCTTCATACGGTTCACGATGACGTCCTCGGTGTCGTCGGGGCGCCCCCGCCCGTTGAGTCGCTTGAGCAACTCCTCTTGCGATACCCGCAATTCCAGTACCGCATCGATCTTGGCGCCACGGCGTTCCAGCATGTCGTGCAACGCTTGGGCCTGCTCGAGGGAGCGCGGATAGCCGTCCAAGACGAAGCCGGCCGCGGCGTCGGGCTTGCCGAGGCGGTCCTCGACCAGCGCGTTGGTCAGCTCGGAGGGCACCAAATCACCGGCGTCTAGGTAACGCTTGGCCTGCAAACCCAGCTCGGTGCCCGCGCGGATGTTTTGCCGGAACAGCTCTCCGGTAGAGATGTGGGGAACCCCGAGTTTCTCGGCCAACCTCTCAGCCTGGGTGCCCTTTCCCGCCCCGGGCGGCCCCAGCAAAACGACTCTCACTTCAAAAATCCCTCATAGTTACGTTGCATGAGTTGGCTCTCGATCTGTTTCACCGTGTCCAAACCGACGCCGATCATGATCAGAACCGCGGTGCCGCCGAACGGCAGATTCTGCACCGTCCCGGTGGTGCCGATCTGCAGGAACAGATTGGGCAGCACCGAGATCACACCGAGATAGATCGAGCCCGGCAGCGTTATCCGGCTCAGCACGAAGCGCAGGTAGTCAGCGGTCGGCCGGCCCGGCCGGATACCGGGAATGAAGCCGCCGAACTTTTTCATCTCGTCGGCACGCTCGTCGGGGTTGAACGTGACCGAGACGTAAAAGTATGTGAAGAAAATGATGAGCCCGAAGTAGATGGCGATGTACACCGAGTTGCCGGGGTTGGATAGATAGCTGGCGACGAATTTGTCCCACCAGCTATTGCCCAGGCCGCCTCTGCCGCTGCGTACCAGCTGGGTGATCAGCTGCGGAATGTAGATCAGCGAGGACGCGAAGATCACCGGGATAACACCGGCCTGGTTGACCTTCAGCGGCAGATACGTCGAGGTGCCGCCGTACATGCGCCGGCCGACCATGCGCTTGGCGTACTGCACCGGGATGCGACGCTGCCCCTGCTCCACGAACACCACGCCCACGATGATGATCAGCGCGGCCACGCACACCGCGGCAAACACCACCCCACCCCGGCTGTCCAAGATGGATTTGCCCTCGACCGGGATGCGGGCGGCGATACCGACGAAGATCAGCAGCGACATGCCGTTGCCGATGCCACGCTCGGTGATCATCTCGCCCATCCACATCACCAGCGCCGCGCCGGCGGTCATCACCAGCACGATGACGACCAGGGTGAAAATGCTCTGGTCGGCAATGATGTTCAGGGTGCAGCCCTGCAGCAGCCCGCCGTTGGCCGCCAGCGCGACAATGCTGGTGGCCTGCAGGATGGCCAGCGCGATCGCCAGGTAGCGGGTGTACTGGGTCATTTTGGCCTGCCCGGACTGGCCCTCCTTGCGCAGCTCCTCAAATCGCGGGATCACCACGGTGAGCAGCTGCACGATGATGCTGGCGGTGATGTAGGGCATCACCCCGACCGCGAACACCGTCAGCTTCAGCAGCGCGCCGCCGGAGAACAGGTTGATCAACGAGTAGATCTGCCCCGCTTCGCCGCCGCTGACCTGCGCGATGCACTTCTGCACATTCGGGTAGTTCACGCCCGGAGACGGCAGGGAGGCCCCGATCCGGTAGACGATGACGACGCCCAGCGTGAACAGGATCTTTCGCCTCAAGTCGACTGTCCGCAGCGATGAGATGAAAGCCGAAAGCACTTTTCCTCCTGCGCGGCCGAACCCCGGTCACGGCTTGCCGACCGGGCCGGCCGGCGTCGGGCAATCCATGTCACGCGCCCAGCACCCGCAGGCTGGGGAGCGGTCCGGGCACGCGTCGAACAGTCTTATGAGACTATGTCGAACAGTCTACGAGACTAGCAGCGCGAACAGCGGGTCCCGACGCCAGGCGTACAGTTGCGGTGAGTTGTTATATTGGCTAAGTATCAGCTGGGCTTTAGCTGTCGCCTGGAGAGCTGGGGAGAGTCCTATGACACGCAGCGATAGGGATACCTGGGATTTGGCCTCCAGCGTGGGTGCGACGGCGACGCTGGTCGCCGCGGCCCGGGCGCTGGTCAGCCGGGAAGCCGACCCGATCATCAGCGACCCGTTCGCCGCGCCGCTAGTGCGAGCGGTGGGCATCGACTTTTTCACCCGCCTGGTCGACGGTGAGATCGTAACGGCGAAGGCCCCTGACGAGGCACGGCGAGAGCTGCAACTGGTGACCGACTCGATAGCGGTGCGCACCCGCTTCTTCGATGAGTTCTTCACGAACGCCATGGCCGCCGGTATCGGTCAGGCGGTGATCTTGGCCGCCGGCTTGGACGCCCGGCCGTACCGGTTGGCGTGGCCGGCGGGCAGCGTCGTCTACGAGGTCGACCAGCCCAAGGTCATCGCGTTCAAAAACGAGACCATGTCGCGGCTGGGCGCCACGCCGGCCGCCGAGCGTCGCACGATCGGCATCGACCTGCGAGACGACTGGCCGACCGCGTTGCGGCGCCACGGTTTCGATGACACCAGGCCGTCGGCCTGGAGCGCCGAGGGCCTATTGATGTACCTGCCGCCGCAGGCCCAGGACCGGCTGTTCGACGACATCACCGCGCTTAGCGCTGCCGGCAGTCGACTCGCCACCGAATACCATCCGGATGGCGATGCGACGATGACCCAGCGCGCCCGGGCGTTCCACGATCGATGGGCCAAGCTCGGCTGCGACGTCGATTTGTCGGGTCTTTTCTACGAAGGCGAGCGCAGCAACGTCGTCGACTATTTGACCGAGCGGGGTTGGCAGGTAGCCACTAGGCTGCGGCGGGAGTTGTTCGCCGACTACGGCCGCAATTTTAATTTTCCGGACGACGATGACACCGTGGCCCCGTTCCGCAATGTCGTCTCCGTCATCGCCACCCGCCGTTGACTTGCCGGCTGCACGGTCGGCTGCTGCCGTGGCCACCGCCAGGTCACTTCTGGTCTTCGGCCCTCGACCGTGATACCTGGCCCTGGACCGCGCGAACTTCTTACACTGGCTAAGTAAGCATCCGTAGGGAAGGGATTGATTGATGGCGGGCGCCGGCACAGCACGATCTGAGGGCGATAGCTGGGACCTGGCGACCGGCGTCGGGATGACCGCCACCATGGTGGCGGTCTCGCGGGCGCTGGCCTCGCAGGGGCCTAACCCGCTACTGGATGATCCGCTGGCCGACCCGCTGGTGCGGGCGGTGGGGCTGGAGCCGTTTGTGCGGATGATCGACGGCGAGATCGCGTTCGAGGATGACGCATTTCTGCGTCCGCAGACGATGAGGGAGCGAATCACCGTTCGCACCCGATACTTCGATGACTTCTTCACCGCGGCCGCCGACGAGGGGGCGCGTCAGGCCGTGATCCTCGCCTCAGGCCTGGACACCAGGGCCTACCGGTTGCGATGGCCCGCGGGCATGGTGGTCTACGAGATCGACCAGCCGCAGGTCATCGGCTTTAAGACCCGCACCCTGGCCGGTCTGGGTGCTCGTCCGGCAGCAGATCACCGTGCGATCGGCATCGACCTGCGAAACGACTGGCCAACCATGTTGCGCCAGCATAGTTTCGATACGCACCGGCCGACAGCGTGGAGCGCCGAGGGCCTGTTGCCGTATCTGCCGCCCGACGCCCAGGATCGGCTATTCGACAGCGTCACCGCCCTCAGCGCACCCGGCAGCTGGGTCGCCACCGAATATCTGCCAGACCCCGACGCCTTCTTCGAGCAGCGAGCACCGCGACTCGCCGAGCGGTGGCGGCGGCTGGGCCTGGACCTGGACATGGCGGAGCTCGTCTACCGCGGTGAACGCAGCAGCGTCATCGACTACCTGACCGCTCACGGCTGGCAGGTGACCGCACACACTGCCAGAGAACTGTATGCGCGCAACGGTTTTGAGTTTCCCGACGATGACACGATGACTAACTTCGGCGATATGAGCTACGTCACCGCGAAACTACCGGAATCGTGACTCTCCCAGCCACAGCACGCTGACCCCCGTCGACGTCTGCTCGGCCTGCCCGATGATCCCGGCAACCGCCCGGCCCAGTACGCCGGCCACGCCGGGCAGCGACACCGCACCCGGCTGTGAGGACGGCCGTTGCCGGATGAGCTCCCGCAGGGAGGCGCTGGGGTAGCTGACGAGCCGGACCTCGGTGTCTTCATCCAGGCCGGCCAGAATTTTGGCGCGGCGCACCGCTGCGCGCAACCCGCCCAGCTCGTCGACCAGGCCCCGCTCGAAGGCGTCCACTCCGGTCCAGATCCGGCCCCGCGCAACAGCCTCCACAGCTTCGGTGCTCAGATGGCGCCCCTCCGCGACGCGCTGCACGAAGTCGCGGTAGCACAGGTCTATTTCGGCCTCGACCCGGGCCTGCTGCTCCGGTGTGAAGGGCGCGTTGATCGACCAGGCATCCGCGTTGGCGTTGGTGCGTACGCCGTCGAAGCCGATGCCCAGCCGGTCCTTGAGCTCCCGCGCCACGAACTTGCCGGCCAGGGCACCGATCGAACCGGTGATGGTGCCCGGGTTGGCCACGATTGCGTTGGCGCCCATTGCAATGTAATAACCGCCCGAGGCCGCGACGGCACCCAGCGATGCCACTACCGGCTTGCCGCGTTCGCGGGCTTTCGCTACCGCCCGCCAAATGGTTTCCGAGGCGGTGAGGGTACCGCCGCGGCTGTCGACCCGCAGCACGATCGCCGACACCGAGTCGTCGGCGGCCGCGTCGCGCAGCGCTGCCGCGATGGTGTCGCCGCCGGCGACGGAAGGACCGAAAGGCACCATCGTCGGGCCGCCGCGTCCGTTGACGATCAGCCCGGCCACGGTGACAACCGCGATCTTCGGTTTGGGTTTGCGGCCCGGAACCCGCGGCAAGGGTGGCAAAGGCAGTGTGGACCGCGGCCCGCTCGCCCGGGCGTAGCGCGCCAGATACCGCCGCGGCGGTGCGTTCCGGTCCGTGTCGGCATCTCCGGTATCTGGTGAAATTCCCTCCGCGCCAACGAGTTCCGCGATCCGGGCATAGGCTTGGTCACGAAATCCGATCCGGTCGACCAAGCCCGAGGCCACCGCCTCGTCACGCAGCAGCGGTGCCCGGTCGGCAAGCCGGTCAATCACGTCGGGTGCGATCTTGCGGGACTCGGAGACCGCCTGCCACACCTGGGCGTGCAGGCTCTCCAGCAACCTCGTGTCGGCTTCACGGTGCGCGTCGGTGTAGCGGTCCTGGGTATAGCGATTCGCCGCCGACTTGTATTCACCGCGCATGACCAGCTGGGCTTCGATGCCCACTTTGCGCAGCGCGTGGCGTAAGAACACGGCGTGGGTGGCAAAGCCGACCAGCCCGACGGTTCCCGAGGGCTGCATCCAAATCTCGCCGAACGCCGACGCCAGGTAGTACGACAGCGTGCCCGGGTAGGTTTCGGCCCAGGCCAGCGACGGCTTCGCCGCGGTAAACGCCGTGATCGCATCGCGCAGCTCTTGAATGGGCCCCACCGGCTCCGCCGTAAGCTGCACGCGCGCAATCAACCCGGCGACGCGCCGATCGTCGGCGGCGCGGTGGATCGCGGCCACCACGTCGCGGAGCACCAGCGGTCGGCCGCTGCCGGTGATGATCGCAAGCGGGTCAAAGCCGGCGGTCTCCGGCGGCGCGGAGCGCAAATCCAGCTCTAGCACGCACCCGGTGGGCACACCGTGATGGCGGGCGGCATCGACGCGGCGAGCCAGGGCCCGCACTCCGCCGATGCCGGGAAGCTCAGGCAGCAAGGCGAACATGCGTCGAGCCTACCGGCGCGCGAACCGCGCACTGCCTTACAGCTCGGTGACCGACCCGCCGGCGGCGGTGATCTTCTCCCGCGCGCTGCCGCTGAACTTGTGCGCGGTCACCTCGACTTTGGCGGTCAGCTTGCCGTCGCCGAGCACTTTGACCAACGAATTCTTGCGTACCAAACCCTTGGCCACCAGGTCGTCGACACCGATCGACCCGCCGGCAGGAAACAGCCGGTTGATATCGCCCACGTTGACGATCTCGTATTCGATACGAAACCGGTTGCGGAAACCCCTCAACTTCGGCAGCCTCATGTGAATCGGCATCTGACCGCCCTCGAACGTCACCGGAACGCTCTTGCGGGCCTTGGTCCCCTTGGTGCCCCGACCGGCGGTCTTGCCTTTGGAGCCCTCACCGCGACCGACACGAGTGCGTTTGGTTTTCGCCCCGCGCGCGGGGCGCAGATCGTGAAGCTTGATCGTCACTTCTCACCTCCGCTGGGCGCCTCGACGGGTTCCACCCGGACCAGATGGCGCACGACCGCGATCAGCCCGCGGGTTTGCGCGTTGTCCTCCCGGATCACCGAATGGCGGATCCGCCGCAGGCCCAGTGTGCGCAGGCTCTCACGCTGGCGCCAGCGCGCCCCGATCGTGCTGCGCACCTGGGTGATCTTCAGCTCAGCCATGGTATCCCGCTCCCTCACGCGCAGCGATCGTCGCCGCCACTCCACTCTCCCGGCGCGCCTTGAGCATCCCCGCCGGAGCGACGTCCTCGATTGGCAAGCCGCGCCGCGCCGCCACCTCCTCGGGGCGCTGCAACAGCTGCAGCGCGGCCACCGTGGCGTGCACGACGTTGATCGCGTTGTCGCTGCCCAGCGACTTCGCCAAAATGTCCCGCACCCCAGCGCATTCCAGCACAGCGCGGGCGGCACCCCCGGCGATCACGCCGGTGCCGGGGCTGGCCGGACGCAACAGCACCACTCCGGCGGCAGCCTCACCCTGCACCGGATGGGTGATGGTGCCGTCCAGCAGCGGCACCCGGAAGAAGTTCTTGCGCGCCTCCTCGACCCCTTTGGCGATCGCGGCCGGGACTTCTTTGGCCTTGCCGTAGCCGACCCCGACCAGGCCGTTGCCGTCGCCCACGATGACCAAAGCGGTGAAGCTGAACCGCCGGCCGCCCTTGACCACTTTGGAGACGCGGTTGATCGCGACAACACGCTCCAGGTAATTGGTCTTCTCGCCGTCGCGGCCCCGACCGCCCTCCCGGCGGCTTCGGCTTTCCCGCGTGTCTCGGCCCTCGGCGCGGGTGTCGGCACCGCCTATGGTCGCCGACCCTTCCTGCGCGGCCGCCCCGGCCGGTCGCTCCGCCATTATGCGGTCCTTCCCGTCATGTTCGAAAAGTCGATGAGCGCGCTGGTCATCAGAACTTCAATCCGCTCTCCCGCGCGGCGTCGGCCAGTGCCGCGATCCGCCCGCCATACTTGTACCCGCCCCGGTCGAACACCACGGTGTCGATGCCCGCGGCCTTGGCCCGCTCGGCAATCAACTGCCCCACGCGCACGCTGCGGGCCTTCTTGTCGCCCGGCACCGCGCGCACGTCGGCTTCGATCGAGGAGGCAGCGGCCAGGGTGGTGCCATTGACGTCGTTGACCAGTTGCACGTGGATGTGCCGCGCGGAGCGGTGCACCACCAGCCTGGGACGCTCCGGTGTGCCGGAGATCTTTTTGCGGATCCGTGCGTGCCTGCGCAGCCGTGCGGCCCTGCGCACCCCGGAAATGCCCTGCCCCACCCGTTTTCGCGAGGCAATGTCCGATTGTGCTGTGGCCATGATTACTTACCTGTCTTTCCGACCTTGCGGCGAACCTGCTCACCTTCGTAGCGCACACCCTTGCCCTTATACGGGTCGGGGCGGCGCAGCCGCCGGATGTTCGCCGCGACCTGGCCCACCTTTTGCTTATCGATTCCGGAGATGGAGAACTTCGTGGGTGACTCGACCGTGAACGTGATGCCTTCGGGCGCCTCGATGACCACGGGATGGCTATAACCCAGGGCGAACTCCAGGTTGGGGCCTTTGAGCTGCACGCGGTAACCGACACCGAAGATCTCCATCTTGGTGGTGTAGCCCTGCGTCACCCCGGTCACCAGGTTGGCCACCAGGGTGCGGGACAACCCATGCAGTGAGCGGCTGCGTCGCTCGTCGTCGGGACGGCTCACCACGATAGCGCCGTCGTCGTTGCGGGACACCGTGATCGGCTCGGCTACCCTCAGCTCCAAGGTGCCCTTGGGTCCTTTGACCGACACCTGCCGGCCGTCAATCGTCACATCGACTCCGGCGGGAACCGGAATCGGTTGCTTACCAATGCGTGACATCTGTTGGCCCCCTCACCACACGTACGCGATGACTTCGCCGCCCACGCCCTGCCGGGCCGCCTGGCGGTCGGTGAGCAGACCCGACGACGTCGAGATGATCGCCACCCCCAGGCCACCGAGCACCCGTGGCAGCTTGTCGGATTTCGCGTAGACCCGTAAGCCCGGTTTGGAGACCCGGCGCAGCCCGGCCAGGCTGCGTTCTCGGTTTGGGCCGTACTTGAGCTGAATGACCAGGGCCTTTCCCACCCGGGCGTCCTCGACGCGGTAATCGCTGATATAGCCTTCGTTCTTGAGGATCTCGGCGATGTTGGCCTTGAGCTTGGAGTGCGGCAGCCGGACTTCGTCGTGGTATGCCGAGTTGGCGTTGCGCAGACGCGTCAAGAAGTCTGCGATCGGGTCCGTCATTGTCATAAGCGCCGCTCCTCCTCATCGCCGCGCTTTGCGTCGTCGACAGCGCGTGTCATCAGCGCCGGCTCACCTTCCTCACGGTTCACCAACTGCTCTTTCGCACACCCGGCAGCTCGCCGGCATGCGCCATCTCCCGCAAGCAGATTCGGCATAACCCAAACTTGCGGTAGACCGCGCGGGGCCGGCCACACTTGCTGCAGCGACTGTAGGCGCGCACGGCGAACCTCGGTTTGCGCTGAGCTTTAATTACCAGTGCCTTTTTCGCCATCCGCTCAATTCTCCTTAAACGGGAAGCCGAGGGCCCGCAACAGCGCCCGTCCTTCGTCGTCTGTCGTCGCCGAGGTGACGACACTGATATTCATGCCGCGGGGCCGGTCTATCTTGGCCACGTCGATCTCGTGGAATACCGATTGCTCGGACAGCCCCAGCGTGTAGTTGCCGGCGCCGTCGAACTGCTTGGGCGAAAGCCCGCGAAAGTCACGGATACGCGGCAGCGCGATCGAGGTGAGCCGGTCGAGAAACTCCCACATCCGGTCGCCCCGCAGCGTCGCCCGTACCCCGATCGGCATGCCTTCGCGCAGCTTGAACTGGGCGATCGACTTGCGGGCCCGGCGGATTTCGGGTCGCTGGCCGGTAATCATCGCCACGTCGTTGACCGCGGCATTGATCAGTTTGGCGTCGCGGGCGGCCTCGCCGATGCCCATGTTGACGACGACTTTCACCACGGTCGGGATCTGCATGACGTTGGCATAGCCGAACTGCTTCTGCAGCGCATCCCGGATTTCCTCGCGGTAGCGCACCTTCAGCCGCGGCTGAAGCTTGGCCGGCGTATCAGTGGTGCTCATCGCCTAAATGTCCTTGCCGTTACGCTTGGAGATACGGATCTTTTTGCCGGTCTCCTCATCGATGCGATAGCCGACTCGGGTGGGCTTTCCGTCGGAGTCGACCACCATCACATTGGAGACGTGGATCGGGGCTTCCTGAGTGACGATCCCACCGGATCGAGCGCCACGCTGGGTGGCCGAGACCGGTGTGTGCTTCTTGATCCGGTTCACACCCTCGACGAGCACCTTGTTGCGCGCCGGATAGGCTTGCAGCACTTTTCCTTTAGCGCCCTTGTCCTTACCCGAGATGACCAGCACGGTGTCGCCCTTGTGCACTTTCATCTACAGCACCTCCGGGGCCAGCGAGATGATCTTCATGAATCGCTTCTCCCGCAGCTCACGACCGACCGGCCCGAAGATACGGGTTCCGCGTGGGTCGTTGTCGGGTTTGATGATCACCGCGGCGTTTTCATCGAACTTGATGTAGCTGCCGTCGGGCCGGCGCCGTTCCTTGGCCGTGCGCACCACCACGGCTTTCACCACGTCGCCACGCTTGACGCTGCCACCGGGGATCGCGTCCTTGACCGTCGCCACGATGACGTCGCCGATGCCGGCGTAGCGGCGCCCGGAGCCGCCGAGCACGCGGATGCACAGGATCTCCTTGGCGCCGGTGTTATCGGCCACCTTCAGCCGCGACTCCTGCTGGATCACCAGATCTCCTCTGTCCCGCCTGTCCCGGCGTCTCGGCGCGAACTGCCCGTCGGGCGACCGGGTCGAACGTGTGCACACCGCCGTCCCGGTGGGGGTTCCCACCGAAGACCTGGCGTGGGTGGTCTTTGCCGCCGATGGGCACGCAGGGCCGACAACCGCCAGCCGAGGTCTGCCCACGGCAACCCCTAGAGTCTAGGTGAGGACCTGCCCGAAGCCAAATCTCCTGGCCGCTTTGCTGCTGCAGGCTGCCGCGCAAACCAGGGCCGGCGACGCTCAGCGACGACGCGGTGGCGAACTGACCGCGATGGTCTAAAACGATGGTGGATCGTGGTCATTCTGGGGTGGGGTCGGCCCGAAGTAGCTCAGGCATTCGGCCCGCCGGACGTAGCGGGCCTGGTGGTTTTGCCGACGTTCGGTGGCGATGCGCCAGGCCCGGTTTTGCGCCCGGGTGCGCCGCCGGGTGGGCATCATCGCGGTGCGGTCCCCGCAGTAGTCGATCGCAGGGTCGGCTTCGGGTACCGGCATGGCGCCGGTGGCGCGGCACAAGCTGGGAAACAGCAGGGCGCTACCGGGGGTGGTCACATAGGTGTGTCCCGACGGCGAGGTCAAAATCAGCGTCCCGTCCGGCAATTGCTTGTCCCGCCAGCCCCAAAACGTCTTCACCAAATGGTGAGTGCGGCAATAGCACTTCAGGTTCGACGCATGCGTGGGCCCGCCGTTGGAGTACGGGATCGTATGATCCAGATCGCAGTCGTGCGCTGGGCGGTCACAGCCGGGCCAGCGACAGGTCAGATCTCGGCAGCGCACAAAATCGGCCAGCGCCTTGGAGGGCACATAGCCCGGCTCGGGCGGGCCATCACCGGGATGCACCAGCGGCACCAGCTTGGCCGAGCGGGCTAGCTCGGCAACCAGTTCGGGCGGGATAAGCCCGTCGGCGCCCACCAACGACCCCGCCTCGGTGCCCGTTCCATCCAGGGTGGCCTGCTCGGCGATCACATGAATCACCACCGGACCCGGCGCTGGCTTGGCGCCCGCCACGCAGTCCGGCCGCCCGCAACGGCATGCCAGCCGATCCGCCCTGACCGCCAGCGCCCCCAGGGCATCGGCGCGGCGCTGCTGATGGCTGCGCGGATCATGCTCACAGACCGTGGCCGCCAGCGCCGTCAACCGCTTGTCCAGAGCATGCGCATCAGGGGTCAACAGACTACCGTGGATCGCAGAGATACCGCCCTCGAGCAGGTCACCGATCCAGATCTCGCGCTCGCTCTGACGCTGGGTGCGACGGCGCACCGCATCGGCGTCGGCCTTGGCGACGATCTTATCGATCTGGGCGGCCAACCGGCCCCGCGTCATCGACGGCCAGCGCGCCGCGTTGACCGCCAACCGGGCATCCACCGCCGCCAGCACCTCGGGCTCGGTGATCAAATCGGTGCGATACACCATCGTGGCGAACATCCGAAAATCGATATCCCCCGCCTTGAACACCTCGCCCACCCTGGGCAGCCGCTCCCGCATCGCTCGCGCATAGCGCAACCGGCTGGCCGCCAATCCCTGGCTGATCCGCAGCGCGGCAGCCAGCTCCGCGGTCACCGCCTCCTCGGTGTCCACCGCCCACTCCTTGTTGTCCGAGCAGCGCGAGAGCCGATAGGCGAACAGCTCCCCAATCGCGGCCAGCTCCGCGGCAGCCGCCCGATTCTCTGCCCGCGCGCACGCGCAGATCCGATCCAGCAGCGCCGCCGACTCGGGCGTGCGCGACGGATACCGCCGCTCAAACAACTCGTCAAAGCGGGCCATCGCCTCCGGCGGGGACACAAGGCCAGGCGACTGCTCGAACATGGTTTCGATACTAGGCGAGGCGTCCGACAAGCAATCTGGCCCGAGCAGCCGGCTGTGGATGAAGTGGGAGCTGTGGTTAACCGGCAACAAGCTGATCGCGCCGCCGGTGGCAAGGCGAGCGGAACGTGCGGACATGCCAACAGCGTTTCGTCGCGAAGGCCTCCCCCTCACACTTCCCTTGAGCCCGTGGGACTCGGCTGTGTGGCCGATTCTGGCGATATCGTCGAGGCAACCGCAGCCGGCCGCAACTGCCGCGGCGGTCAGATTGAGCGGCTACCGGCGATCTCCGAGCGTCGCCGACACCGCTGCTTCCAGCATCGGGTAACTGATTCGCTCTTGCTCCAGCCGCACCGCCGTGCCGAAGGTGTCCTCGACGAGATCCCGATACAGCGCGGCCTCTTCGCCGGTCAGATGCGCCAGATCCGTATTCACCGGGACGGGCTCACGGTCCCAATGGGTTTCGTGGGCCAGCAGGGTGGCGCGGTCCATCAGCATCGACCGCGCGGACGGGAAGCCGGCGCGCAGCCGGTCGAGAATCGCAAAACCGTGGGTGTCGATGTCACCCCAGTAATACAGCGGGACCTCGCGCAGCCAGCCCAAACGGCTGACACGAGACACCGCGTATCCCCCGCCGAAGATCAGCAGCGACCGCGCAACAGCAGGAAACGCCAGGCAGGTCACCTCGTTCTCCACGACGAAGACCCGCTCGACGCCCAGCGGCAGAAGGGCCAGCTCGTCGGCGCATAGTTCCACGTCGGTGATGCCCGCCGGAAAACGCGACACCACCGGGTCGAGGATGCGGATCCGGACCCGTGACGGCTTGCCGCGGAAGCCATACCGGGCCGCGAAGTCGTGCGCGTCTGCGACCGTGCGGCACGCCGCGACAACGTCGACGAGTTCGGCCAGGATCGCGCGGTGGCCTTCGATGAACTTGGTGTCCACACCGGGCACGTCGATCTGGCGCAGGTAACGGCCACGGCCGGCGTTGTCAACGACCCAGCGCACGCATGCCAGCAGCCGCTCGAAGTACTCCTGGTGCGCCAAGGCGCGCATGGGTTTGTCAACAACCCATGAATGAAGCTGGGGGAGAGCCTCGTTGGTTAGCGTCAGCAGCTCGCGATGCCGGTGGGCCTCGCCGGTGGTGCCCAGGAAGCAGCTGAGATCCTCGAATGTCTCGATGCGGAAGCGGTCGGGGACCGCGTTGGCCCCGATGTGGCGCCCACCGATCGTCTTCGTGGACAGCGTAAACGGGCCAGGATGATCAGCCCACTGCCGTACCCACGCGGAAACCTCGGGGTATCGCGGACCGAGCTCGCCCGCCGTCGGTCCGCGGAGCCGCAGCTCGATCGGGGTGAACGCCTCACCCCGGGCCCGCTGCGCCAACAGGGCGCCGGTGTCCCACTTCTTGCGCAGCCGAGCGCGGATGCTCGCCGGAGTCGACCACTCGGTCACGGCGCGCCGTCGACGCTGACCATGCTGTGCAGCCGTTTGCGGGCGCGGTATTCCTCGATGGTCAGGCATTGCAGCGCAGAGCTGTTGCCGTGCTTGTTCTCAACGAAACCCACCGAGGATACGAACGGCTCGATGACGTGGATCTTCTGCAGCGGGGTGACGATCAGCAGTTGCAGGCCCAGCTTGGCGAACAACGACAACGCAAAGCGGGTCGAGTCATCCGAGCCGCGGCCGAACGCCTCGTCGATCACCACGAAACGAAAGTCCTTGGAGCGCTTCACTCCCCACTTGAGGTTGAACTGATAGGCCAATGATGCCGCCAGGATGGTATAAGCGAGCTTCTCTTTCTGCCCACCGGACTTGCCGCCGGAGTCGGTGTAGTTCTCGTACTCGCTGTCGTCGCTGCGCCACCGCTCCGAGGCGGCGAACGTGCACCAGTTGCGCACATCGGTGACCCGCTTCACCCAGTTGCGGTCGGCCTCGGTCATCCCCTCCCGGCCGCGGAACTTCTCGATCAGATCCTTGACCAGCAAAAACCGCTCTTCGGAGTACTGGTCGCCCGCCTCGGCGCCGATCGAGCCGTCGCTGCATCGGCGCAGCTCATCGCGGAACTCGCGGATCTCCCGGTTGGGGGTGGGCGATTCCTCGAGCCGGATGTAGCGGCCAGGGTTGTAGTCGATCCCCACCAGGGACTCGTTGATGACCTCGATGCGCGACCCGATCAGCTCGACTTGTTTGCTCAGCTCGGAGTGGAATCCGGCGATGTCACGAATCGTGTTGGTGTTCAAGTATTCCTTGAACGCGGCCTCGAAACGCGGCAGATCGTCGCTGAGCAGTCGCGCGCGCAGGGCGCGGTACTCGCCGGCGGCCGCCAGGCTGTCGTCCATCTCGAGGGCGTCATGAGGATACTTACGGCGGAACTCGGCCATCCGCCCGACAATCCGGCGACCGAGCTGCTCGGCTTTGGCGCCGAGGGCTTCCGCTTCCGTGGTCAGCGCCCGGTAGTGCTTGGGTTCCTCGTCCGCACAGGCGTCCGCGGTCGCCGGGTCGGCGCCGACCCGGGCGGCCAGCGCGTCGTAGTACCGCACGGCCGCGGCGGCGCCCGGCTCGGCCGCGATCGTTGCCGCCGCGGCTGCGCCGGCTTCGGCCCGCTCCCGATCCTGAGACAGCTTGCCGATGTCCTGCTCGGCGCGGCGACGCTGCTCGTCTGCCGCCTCGATCTCGGCCTCGACCCGCGCGATCTCACGGCCGATGCGGGCCAGCTCACCGGATGACGCCTCCAACTCGCGCTTGCGCCTGGCGAGGCGATCGATCTCGGTGACCAGTGACTCCCAGTCGATGTCGTCATAGCTGGTAGCCAATGCCTCGAGCTGGTCGAGCGCCGACTTGCGGCGGCCGATCGTCTCCAGCTCGGCGGCCAGCCGGGCCAGTGTGGCCTCGACGCGGTTGAGTTCGGCGTGCACCCGCTGACCGTCGGCAAGCAGCGCATCGATCTTCTGCTCGTTGCTCCAGCCCAGGACGTAAAACCGGCGATCGTCGATGCGGTGCGAATCGTCCTTTTCGTGCCGGCCACCGCGGCCGCGGATCTGCCCGGCGCGGGTCACCGCGAACTCGTGCCTGCGGAAGTCGTCCATGCTGTCCACGCAGGCGTGCGGCGCGCGCCTGGCAAGCTCACGCTCGAGCCACGCGTAGAAGGGCCCGTCCTTGATCTGCAGCTTGTGGGCAAGGGCGGTGGGCCCGGGTCTTTCGACGCCTTGCCGGGAAACGGTCGCCGGCACCCGGTAGTAGACGAGCTTGCCGCCCAGATGGTTGACATCCACGCAGTCGGAGACCGGCCGATACAGCTCCTGGGGCACCAGCAGCGACACCCCCAGCCCGTGCAGGACACGTTCGGCGGCGCCTTCCCAGTCGGCTTGCTCCGGGGCAACCTGAATCAGCTCGCCGGCGAACGGAATTCTCGACGGATCGACGCGCAACTCGGCACACAAGCGTTCGCGGATCCGCACGTGGTGATCCGGGATGTTGCTCGGGCGCTGACGCAGGCTCGCCAATTCGGTTGCGATCTCGGTGGCTTCCGCCTGCAACGCCCGGTGGACCACCTTGGCATCGGTGCTCTGGTTGTAGACATCGGCCATTGCCGCCCGCACATCCGTCGAGCCCGCGACGATCTCGGCCCTGCGCTGCTGGAACTGGCCCGCGTCGGCGACCGCATCCAGGCCGGCGCGCCGCAGACAGTCGTCGTACTGGCCGTGACGGCGCTGCCGGTCCTCCCGCCGCGACGATCGGTCCTCGATCTGCCGGTCGATCTCGGCGATCACGGCGCCGCCATGACCGGCCCGCTCCAGTTGTAGGCTGGCCAGCGCCGCACGCAGCGACGCCAAACTCTTCTCGACCCCGGCGCGACGATGCTCGGCGTCGGCCAGTGCCCGGGTCAGCGCCCGGGCGTGCTCGGTGTGCAGCCGCGCCCGAAGCCCGGCGAAGTAGTAGCGCAACGCATCCCGCTGGCCGTGCAGCTCGGTGAGCCGTTTCGCCAGTTCGTCGTGAGCGTCGCAGTCCGCCACCAGCGGGGCCAGGTCGGCGAGTTTGGCCCGCGCCATCACGACCGCGTCGTGTGCCTTGGTCAGGTCGTCGAAATGCGCGATCAGCTTGTGCACCCACGCGGCGGCGTCGAACGGTTCGAGCATGTGGTCGCGGACGAAGTCGTTGAGATCGCCGACCGACTTCATCGACACCGTTTGGTGGAAGAGCTCCACCGCCTGCTCGGAGGCGATGGACAGCTTGCGCCGGAAATCACGGCTGTACTCGGGGAAATGGTCGAAAACCGCTGCGCCCGCCTGCCGCAACCGCTTGCGCAGGGTGGTGAGTTGGCAGCCGAAGCCGCTGAAGTGCTCGGTGATGGATAATTCCGCGTCGGCGATGACGTAGAAGCGGTCCGGCCGGCCGCTGACGCCCTCTTTCATCGAGAACACCTGCGCCAGCGTGACATCGGCGCCGAACCCGGCCCCAAAACCAGCATTGCGGAAATACCCCAGCACCACCGAGTAGGTGCCGGGGCCGCGCAGCCCGACGGGACGCGAGCTTCCCGTCGCCTCGTTGCGCTCGGACTTGTAGTAGCCCAGCACATATGACCGCAGATCCCGTTCCCGCGCCGTGGCGCCGGCCGCCTTGTTGTAGGCGATGCGGTGCGCGGGCACCAGCAAGGTGGTGACGGCGTCGACGAGGGTTGATTTGCCCGAGCCGATATCCCCGGTGAGCAGGCCGTTGCGCCCGTCGAGCTGCAGTCGCCATACCCGTCGATCGAATGTTCCCCAGTTGAGCACCTCGAGCCGCTGCAACCGGAAACCGGTCAGCGCGTCAAGCCCATCGTCGAGGTCGATCGGCGAGAACAACCCGGTCACCGCTCGCGCTCCAGCTCGGCCGCGTACTCGGCCAGACGGGCGTCGAAATCCGAGAGCCACTGCCCGTCCACAAACGCCTTCAGTACCCGACGCACCTCGAACTGGTTGTCTTGCTTGGGTATTCGCCTTAAGAACCCGAGGTCGACAACCTTGGCGATGGTGCGGTCGATGTTCTCGGTGATCTTGGCCTCGTTGGTGGAGGTGGGCATGAGCATCGCCATCATCTCGAGAAGCTGCTCGCGGCTCAGGATCACCCGATAGCTGTCGTCGGCGGCGTCGGATTCGGCGAGTTTCTTGCGCAGCAGGGCGAGCAGGAGGCTGGTGTGAAACGACAACGCGTGCCGCGGGATCAGCCGGGGAATATCCCGATCGTCGTCCGGGTCGTCGGGCTTGGAGCGCAGGAACGCATATCCCTCGGACTCGTCGACCACCACGACAAGCCCCATGGTCGCGACGTAGTCGCCGACCCGCGGCACCAGCTGGACCAAGTGCTGCCACACCTTTTCATGCGTGTCGCGGTACACCACACCCTTCATCAGGTGGGTCACCACCAGCGGCAGGTTGAGCTCGTCGCGGGGCACGGTGCGCGTCGTTGCCATGTCAATCTCCGTGTAATCCATTGCGCGCGTAGATAATCCTTGGAAGCGTGGCGACGCGGACCAGCCCGGCCTCGTCGGTCCATGCCACGGTATCGCGGGCGGTCTCGTCGAACACGGTGCGAAACGCCTCGTCGTCGAGCGACATGTAGGTGATGAGCTCGGCGAGCCCCTGGCTGATCGGATTCTCGGCGATGACGTCACGCAAGCCGACCTGACCGGCACGTTGCAACGCCCGGCGCACCGAGCCGATCAGCGGCCGCGGATCGACATAGGTCTGCTCGAACAGCGCGGCGACCTCGCTGTCAAACCGTCCCTGCTCGACACCGCTGCTGTCCACCGCGGCGGCGCGGGGCCTGCTGTAGAGCGGCCGCTCCATGGGCAGCCGCACCACCGGGGCGCTGGCGTCGATCTTTTGGGTGAGCCCGGCGGTGCGCTGATCACGCAGCGCCAGCGCATTGGCCTCGATGCTGCGCAGCAGTTGCATTACCCGGCGGTTTTCCAGCCACACCTGGTCGTCGAGGAAACGCCGCAGCTGCTCGGACAACTGCCGCACCGTGGCTTGGGCGCGCTCGCCGGCGTCGAGCCAGTCGTGGTGGATGAAGCGCAGCCGGGCGTTATCCGGGTTGTTCTTGGGATCCATCAGACCCAGCCGGTGCACCTTTTCCAGCAGCTCGGTCAGCTCATGCTGGCGACGCGGCGAGAGCAGCAGGTCGTAGAAGGCCTGAAAACTGCGGCCCTGGTCGGAGTCGCTGATGTGGCTGCGTCCGCCCACGATGTCGTCGAGCAGCTCCCCCTTCGCCCCATCCCAGGTGGCGATGCGTTCCCGCATCTCCCGGTCGAGGCGGCGGAAATTGGCCTCCACCTCCCGGAAGTCGGCCAGCAGCCCCCGCGCGGTGTCGGCGAACTGTTGATACCGGTCGCGCGCGGAGGCGGGATCCAGGACCGCGAAGTCGCCGCCAGCGACCGCGGCGATCTCGTCGTCAATTTCGGCGCGTCGGCGTTCGAGCTCGTCAAGGCGGGCTCGGGCATCGGTCTGCAGGCCGAACACCAGCTGACGCAGCAGCTCGAAGATGGTGTTGAGCCGGGACTCGGTGCCGACGAACGACCGGTCACGCAGGCCGCGTACCCAGGCCACGGCCTTCTCGACCGCCGGGGTGGCGTCGTAGTGCGGCTCGTCGCAGCCGGGCGGATAGTACTTGCGCAGCCAGCCGACCTCGGGCGCCGACCAATCGTCGAGATACGCCCGCGCCGATTTCGGGTAGGCTTGCTCGCCCAGCCGCTCGCCCAGGGCGAACAGCTCGTCGTCCAGCCGGCTGATCAGCTGCGACGCCGCGATGTCGCGGACGTTCTCCTCGATGAACACCCGGCCGAGGAAGGACAAGATCAGCGCCGCGTTGTCGGCGCGCAGCAGCCGCCAGGCCGGGCTTCCGGCGCGCAGCGCCGCGATCTCCTCGTACCGCACCGGCCAACCGTATCGCCGGTCACCGACATCCTCTGCTAGGCGTGCGTGTCTGTCTGGGAGCCGTCGCAGATCCCCGGGCGGCCGATTCGGCGGATGTCGCCGAGGTGAGCGGAGTGTGCGGACGGACCACCTTTGCCCACTTGCTCAGCATCTGACGATGTCATCGAGTCGCGACGTTGGCGCTGGAAGAGCGGCTAGTCGAGCACGAACGCGGCAAAGCTGCTGCCACCCAACACACTCGGTCCATGCCACGACGGCGCGACAGGCGCAGGGCAACTCCGAAACGTGCTCACCGGCCCGCGGACAATCTCGACGCCGGGCAATTCGACGATCCCGAGTGGGTCTGGGTGGGCGATCAGCGGATGCTCGTCGTCGGCTACACCCCCGGCGGGGCACCGTTCGGGTGCTTCGAGGACGAGCGTGAGGATCTCGGGTAGCTGCCCGGCGCGGCGCAGCCGCGCGGCGGCGTCCCCCGGTTAGCGTGGTAGCGCGCGGCACGATGAGAGGGAACTGAATGCTGGTCCTGCACGGCTTCTGGTCCATGTCGGGGGATTTGCGGCTGTGGGCGGAGGACTCCGATCTGACGGTGAAGAGCCCGAGTCAGGCGTTGCGTTCGGCGCGGCCGCACCCGTTCGCGGCGCCCGCCGACGCGATCGCGGAGATTCATCCGGGCAAGCAGGGTAGTTCCGTGCTGCTGTTGCCGTCGTTGCGGTCGGCGCCGCTGGACTCGCCGGAGCTGATCGGGATCATCCCGCGCCCGGCCGCGCGAACCAACCCGACGCTGCTGGCGTGGGCGGTTCCGGTCGTGCAACTGGATGCCGGAGCCGCGCTGGCGGCGCTCGACGAGCCGGTGGCCGACATCCGCTATGGCGCGTCCGTCGGCTACCTGGCCGAACTGGCTGCGTTCGCACGTGAGCTGGCCGAGCGGGGTCGCGTCCTGCCACAGCTGCGGTGCGATACGCACGGCGCGATCGCCTGCTGGCGTCCGGTGTTGCAGGGGCGCGACGTGGTCGCGATGAGCTCGCTGACCTCGGCGATGCCGCCGGTGTGCCGGGCCGAGCGGGGCGGACACGACCCGCACGAACTGGTGGTGTCGGCGCTGAATGCGATGGTCGATGCCGCGATGCGCGAGGCGTTGGCCGGGATCGACCTGGCGCCCCCGCGCCGGGGCCGCGCCAAGCGTCAAGCAGTCGTGGCGGAATGGTTGACGGCGCTGACTGGTCCGGACGGCCGGTTCGAGGCCGAACCCGACGAACTCGATGCGTTGGCCCAGGCGTTGCGGCCCTGGGACGACGTCGGCACCGGCGTGGTCGGCCCGGCAAGGGCGACATTCTGGTTGTCAGAAACCGAAGCCGACGACGGCGAGGCCGAGACCGAGGCTGGGGCCCGCTCGTTGTGGCGGCTGGAGTTCCTGTTGCAGTCGACGGAGGACCCGAGCCTGCTCGTCCCCGCCGAGCAGGTGTGGGATGACGACGGCAGTCTGCGCCGGTGGCTGGAGCGACCGCAGGAGCTGCTGCTGAGCGAGCTGGGCCGGGCCAACCGGATCTTCCCGGAGCTGGCGACCGGCCTGCGCACCGCGCACCCATGCGAGCTCACCCTCGACGCCGACGGCGCCTACCGGTTCCTGTCGGACACGGCCGCGGTGCTCGACGAGGCGGGGTTCGGCGTGCTGCTGCCGTCCTGGTGGGATCGGCGGCGCAAGCTGGGGCTCGCGCTGTCGGCGCACACCCCGGTCGACGGAGTGGTGAGCAAGGCCAGCAAGTTCGGTCGCGACCAACTCGTTGAGTTCCGCTGGGAGCTGGCCGTCGGCGACGACACGCTCACCGAGGACGAAATCGCGGCGCTTGCCGAGACCAAGGCCCCGTTGATCCGGCTGCGCGGCCAATGGGTGGCGGTGGATCCCGAGCAGCTGCGCCGCGGGCTGGAGTTCTTGGCACGCAAGCCCGCCGGCCGCAAGACCGCGGCCGAGATCCTCGCGCTGGCCGCCCGCCACCCAGACGACGTCGACACCCCCCTCGAGGTCACCGCGGTGCGCGCCGACGGGTGGCTCGGGGACCTGCTCGGTGGGGCCGCGGCGCAGACGCTGCGGCCGCTGTGGCCGCCGGACGGATTCACCGCGACGCTGCGCCCCTACCAGCAGCGCGGCCTGTCGTGGCTGGCGTTTTTGTCCTCGCTGGGCTTGGGCAGCTGCCTGGGTGACGACATGGGCCTGGGTAAGACCGTTCAGCTGCTGGCTATGGAAGCCTTTCAGCGACACCAGGATCCGAATGCCGGTCCCACGCTGCTGCTGTGCCCGATGTCATTGGTCGGTAACTGGCAGCGGGAGGCGGCGAAATTCGCGCCCGGCCTGCGCGTCTACGCGCACCACGGCGGCGCGCGGCTGCACGGCGACGCGCTGGCTGAACTCGTCGAGCGCACCGATCTGATCGTCAGCACCTATGCCACCGCCACCCGCGACATCGACGAGCTGGCCGGCTACCAGTGGAACCGGGTGGTGCTGGACGAGGCGCAGGCCGTGAAGAACAGCCTGTCGCGGGCGGCCAAGGCGGTGCGGCGGCTGCAAGCGGGGCACCGGGTGGCGCTAACCGGCACGCCGATGGAAAACCGGCTGGCCGAGCTGTGGTCGATCATGGACTTCCTTAATCCCGGCCTGCTCGGATCCTCAGAACGGTTCCGCACCCGCTACGCGATCCCGATCGAACGGCACGGCCAGACCGAGCCGGCCGAGCGGCTGCGCGCGATCACCCGGCCCTACATCTTGCGCCGCGTCAAAACCGACCCGGCGATCATCGACGACCTGCCGGACAAGATCGAGATCAAACAGTACTGTCAGCTCACCACCGAGCAGGCCTCGCTGTATCAGGCCGTCGTCGCCGACATGCTCGACAAGATCGAGAACACCCGGGGAATCGAGCGGCGCGGCAACGTGCTGGCCGCGATGGCCAAGCTCAAGCAGGTGTGCAACCACCCCGCGCAGCTGCTGCACGACCGCTCCCCCGTCGGCCGGCGCTCGGGCAAGGTGATCCGCCTCGAGGAGATCCTCGAGGAGGTCCTGGCCGAGGGTGACCGGGTGCTGTGCTTCACCCAGTTCACCGAGTTCGCTGAGCTGCTGGTGCCGCACCTGGCCGCGCGCTTCGGCCGCGACATCGCCTACCTGCACGGTGGCACCCCCAAGAAGCGCCGCGACGAGATGGTGGCCCGGTTCCAGTCCGGGGACGGGCCGGCCATCTTTTTGCTGTCGTTGCGGGCGGGCGGCACCGGGCTGAACCTCACCGCGGCCAATCATGTTGTGCACCTGGACCGGTGGTGGAACCCGGCGGTGGAGAATCAGGCGACCGACCGGGCGTTTCGGATCGGACAGCGCCGCACGGTGCAGGTGCGCAAATTTATCTGCACGGGCACTCTCGAGGAGAAGATCGACGAGATGATCGAGGAGAAGAAGGCGCTGGCCGAGCTGGTGGTCACCGACGGGGAAGGCTGGCTGACCGAACTGTCCACCCGCGACCTGCGTGAGCTGTTCGCACTGGCCGAGGGAGCCGTCGGTGAATAAGGCTCGCCGGCGGACACCTCCACGGGGCTGGTATCCCCAGCCCTCGCGACCCCGTCCCGTGCAGGGCGGGCTCAAGGCCCGCAGCGCCCGCGGCGCCATCGCGCAGACCTGGTGGTCGCAGCGGTTCGTCGCGGTGCTGGAGGACATCGGCCTGGGTAGTCGGCTGCAGCGCGGCCGGACCTACGCGCGCCAGGGGCAGGTGATCGCGCTCGAGGTGGATCCGGGCTTGGTCAGCGCCGAGGTGCAGGGCAGCAGGGCCCGCCCGTACCGGGTCCGGATTCAGATCCCCGCATTCGGCAAGTCCGAATGGTCCCGAGTTGAGCGCCGCCTTGCTGAAAATGCTTGGTACGCAGCTAAACTACTGGCCGGCGAGATGCCTGAGGACATCGAGGACGTGTTCGCCGGGTTCGGCCTGTCGCTGTTCCCCGCGACCGCGCGGGAGCTGTCGCTGGATTGCGCCTGCCCCGACTACGCCGTCCCCTGCAAGCACCTGGCCGCCGTCTTCTACCTGCTGGCCGAGTCCTTCGACGATGACCCGTTCGCCATCCTGGCGTGGCGGGGCCGCGAGCGCGAGGATCTGCTGGCCAACCTGTCCGCCGTCCGCGCCGGCGGAGCACCGGTCGCCGACCGCGCAGAACAGCCAGCCCGACCGCTCGCCGACTGCATTGACACTTATTACGCATGCCAGGCCGAGGTGCGGGTCCCCAACCCGCCGGCGACGCCGGCGGCGGCGCTGCTCGACCAGCTGCCCGACATCAGCGCCGCTGTCCGCGGACGGGCGCTGACCGAGCTGCTGCGACCCGCCTATCACGCCCTCGGACACGGTGGCCAGGCCGAACCCGCATGAACGCCACGCGCACTGGCCGCTGCCGGCGAACCGGGCCGAAGGCTCCATGTTGTCGGCGACACGTTGGCGCCGCCCCCTTCGATCCACCGATCTTGCCCATAGCAGCCACCCCACGAGCCGCCGCCTTTTTAGCTGTGGCCCAAGCGGTCCGAGACGCACCGGAACCCGATGTGCGTGGTGGCGGTGTCTTGCGACTGGGGAGAGCGCGCCGCCGGCCGGTAGCGGTGGCAGTACTCCGGCGCGCACAGGTGCGAGCCCCCTTTGAGCGTCTGGCTGATCGCGGGGTCCGCGGGGCCCGACGGCGCACAGCAGGCCTTCGGCGGCCGCTCGAGCCGATGGTGCGCGCGAAACTCGGTGGCCGTCCACTCCCAGACGTTGCCGATCATATCCAGCAATCCAAACCCGTTGGGCGGGAACGTGCCCACCGGAGAGGTGCCCACCCAGCCGAGGGCGCCGTCGTTGCGGTACGGGAACTTGCCCTGCCAGGTATTGGCCATCAGCCGCCCACCCGGCTTTTCCTCGTCACCCCATGCGTATGTCGTCGTGGTCCCGCCGCGGGCCGCGTACTCCCACTCGGCCTCGGTGGGCAGCCGCCGCCCCGCCCACCGCGCGTACGCCGCGGCGTCCGGGTAGGCGACTTGCACGACGGGGTGATCGGCCTTGCCCTCGATATCGCTGTCGGGCCCGAACGGGTGCCGCCACGAGGCGCCCGGCACCCAGTGCCACCACTGGCGCCAGTCCCGCAGATCCACCGGGCCGGGCGTCGGGCGAAACACCATCGCACCCGGCTGCAGCTCACCGGGGTCGGCTCCCGGGTAAAGCGCGGGATCGATCGGTTGCTCCGCGACCGTCACATAGCCTGTCGCGGCGACGAACGTGGCGAACTGCGCGTTGGTCACCGGGTGGCGTTCCACCGCGAACGCGCCCACGGTCACGGTGTGGATCGGCGCCTCTTCGGGGTAGCAACTCGAGCCCATCCGAAACGTTCCGCCCGGCAGGTCCACCAACTCGGTGAGCACGGTTTCAGGGTATGACGATGGCGAACTCCGGCAGCAACGCGGCTTTCGCTGCGTCGAACCCGGGCGCGCCGACCGGTCCTTCCAGGTGGATCGTGACCAAATAGGTCTTGGTGTTGGTCCAGATGTCGGTGATGCGGTCGGCGAAAGCGACCTCACCGCTCGGCCCGCCAAATGCCCCGGTCAACTTCTGGCTGCTGTAACCGCAAAACTGGGCCGCCGCAACGTCGACCCGAACGTCCGGATGCGCTGCGCGCAGCGTGGCCGCGTAGTCGGCGAAGGCCGCAGCGGGGTCGAGGGTTGTCGCGGCGACGGTGATCTTCCCCGTCAGGTCGTCGGGCCCGCTCAGGGTCAGCGCCACGTCGCCGTCTCCTGGCTCCGAGGTCCAGCCGTCGGGCACCGCCACCGTGATCCGGGGCGCGGCCGGATCGGAGACCGTAGCGACGCTGGGAGTTCCGATACCGCTTGGCTGCGGAAAGCACGCGAACGCGTTCGGTGGAATGTGCTCCGGCACTGTGGTCTCGACTCCTGGTTCCGCAGTCGGGGTTGTGGGCGTTGTCGTCATAACCACCGACGGAGCCGTTTGATCCGCCCGGATAGCGGTGCCTGCGCTGATCCTGTCGCACGCGCACACTGCGAAGGCCACCGCGCATGCGGATCCCAGCGCGGCGCACCACGGCCTCAACGGCCTTTCAGTCACACGCAAAGGCAAGTGCCAGTTTCCTTTCCAAATCTGTGTACGCTGCACCCGAGAGATCGACGGTGACGTGTGTGATGGCGCCCCCGGTGAACTCGAACGGCGCTGGGTAGCGCCTGGACACCCCCGAGCCACTGTCGCGCCCGACGGTGGTGGTGACGCCGGCCAGCCCGAACGTGCCCGGCTGGGTCTTCATGTCCGGCATTGCGGCAACCGGGGTGCCGTCGATGTAGAGGGTGGCTGCACCCAGCGGGGTGTGGCTGTCCGCGACCGTGCCGGTCCGGGCATAGCGCACTCCCAGCAGATGCCTGCCCGGCGGCACCGCCGCGGGAGAGGAGAGCAGCTGCTCCTGCTCGCCGAGGAAATTGTAGACGTAGTGCAGCCGCCCGTCCTGGATGAACAGGACATGCCCCCCGTGGCGGCCGCCCTGTTTGAACAACACACCTTCGGCACCGGCGGTGCCGATGGTCACGTCGGCCAGCACCGAAAACGACCGGCCGCGTATCTCGGCGCCCGCACCCATGCCCACGCCGGCGGTGCCGGGGTAGTAGGTGTAGGTGGACCGCTCGCCGGCCACGTACGGCCGCCACCGCGACATCGTTTCCAGCAGGGTCAAATCGGCCAGGGGCAGCCCGTTGTACTTGGCGGCCTCGGCAAACCACAGCGCCTTGAGTTCCTCGAGCTTGCCGGGCTGCTGCGCGGCCAGGTCATGACACTGGCTGCGATCGGCGGCGATGTGAAAGAGCTCCCAGCGGTCGGCGGCGAAATGCGACCACCCCGCCGGGACGGCGGCGTGCACGGTGTTGGCGAACCAGCCGTCATGCCAGATCCCGCGGGTTCCCAGCATGGTGTAGAACTGGGTGCTTTTTCCAGTGTCGGCGTTCGGGTCAGCAAGCGCCGCTTTGAAACTCATTCCGTCCAGCGGTTTTTGCGGGATTCCCCTCACCGTCTGCGGCGGGGTCAAGCCCAGCAGGTCGTACACGGTCGGGGTGATGTCGCAGACGTTGACGTAGTTGTCACGGACCTCACCGTGCGCGGCGATGCCGTTGGGCCAGCTGAGGATAGCCGGGTCGGCGATGCCGCCCTCGTGTGAGGCGTAGCGCTTGAACAACTTGTAGGGCGTGTTGAAGGCCATCGCCCACCCGATCGAGTAGTGGTTGTAGGTCTGCGGGCCGCCCAGATGCTCAAGGTGCTTCAAGCTCTCTTCGACGGTGTCGATGTAGCCGTTGAAGAACTTCGCCTCGTTCACCGATCCGTTCGGCCCGCCTTCACCGCTGGCGCCGTTGTCGGAGATCACCACGATCAGGGTGTTGTCCAGCTGTCCGGAATCCTCGAGATAGTCCAGAATCCGCCCGATCTGGGCGTCGGTGTAGCTGAGGAAGCCCGCGAATACCTCGGCCATGCGGGAAAACAGCTTCCTCTCGTCAGCGTTCAGCGTTTCCCATGGCCGCACCGTGTCCTGTTGCGGCCATGGCTGTCCGGCAGGGCCTTTCACGTCACGATAGGGGTTTATCGCGGATAACTCGGTGCCGGCCGGCACGATGCCCATCGCCTTCTGGCGCTCCAGCGCGATTTCGCGGTAGCGCTCGTATCCCATGTCGAAGCGTCCGGCGTAGTTGTCCGCCCACTCCTTGAAGACGTGATGGGGCGCATGGCCGGCGCCCGGGCACACGTAGGCGAACCATGGCTTCGCGGGCGCGATCACCTTGGCGTCGCGGATGAATTCGATCGTCTTATCGGCGATGTCCTTCGACAGGTGGTAACCGTCCTCGGGGGTTGCCGGCGGCGCCACCGGGTGATTGTCGTACACCAGGTCGGGGTACCACTGGTCGGTCTCACCGCCCAAGAACCCGTAGAACCGTTCGAAGCCTCGCGAAAGCGGCCAGTTGCGCCTCGTCGCCGCCAGGTTGGACTCCTCCAGCGGTGTCAGATGCCACTTGCCGATGCAGTAGGTGTTGTAACCACGCTCGACAAGCACCTCCGAGATCAGCGCGGTGTCGGCGGGTATGCGCCCGTGGCAGTTCGGGAAACCGTCGGTGAGCTCCTCGATGGTTGCCATGCCCACGGTGCTGGCGTTGCGCCCGGTCAACAGCGACGCCCGAGTCGGCGAGCACAGGGCGGTGGTGTGAAATTGCGAGAGCCGCACCCCGCGGCGGGCGATGCGGCTCATGGCCGGCATGTCGACCAGCCCGCCAAAACAGTCCCACGTCGCGATGCCGACGTCGTCCCACACCAGATAGAGCACGTTAGGCGCGTTCTCCGGCGCGGTGGGCGCCGCGTACGGGCCCCAATCGGGCTCCGAATCGCGAATATCCAGCTCGATCTTGCCGTGAAACTCCGCTGCCATCACCGGCTCCGTTCTGCATGACCCTCGGTGCGGCGAGCCTATACCCGCGAAGTGTCGGGGAGGTGCCAAACCGGCGCAGGCACGGGCGCTCAGCGCAGCCGGAAGACCGCGCCCTCGTGACCCCATTCACCGAAGGGTGGCCGCTCGCCGCGGTCGATCGCCCGGATGCTGGGCCGGCCGATGTGGGCGAAGACCAGCCGGCGCACGCCCGCGCCGCGAGCCGCCTCGGCCACGTCCCGCACGCACGCGTGCCCGCCAGCGCCGTGGGCGAATCGGATCGGGCGGTTCCATCCGGCGGCCTCGGCGAACATCAGCGCCGAGCCCGCCGCCCAGTCCGGGAATTCCCAGAACTCGGGCGCCCACACCGCGCGCTGGCGGGCCGTCTCGATCAGGTAGCCCACGGTGGGGTGCGAGGTGTGCCGCACCGGCAGCGGCCGCAGCCGGGTGCCGCCGGCCACGAATGGGCCGACAGCGGGGCGGACACCCAGCTCGGCGGCCCGGCGCCGGATCCGCGGCGCCAACTCCGCGTGCTCGTCGCAGACCAGCCACGCATCCAGCGGCGCTCCGGGATCCGCGGAGCGGCCTCCGTCCAGCATGACGCGGTGGCCGCCCCAGGCCACCAGCAAGCCGGCCGGGCGGTAGCGCGGCGAGCTCATCGCCCCGACACCGAGGAGCACCAGCCGAGGCACCGGCGCCGGCGGAGCCGGAAACTACTTGGCCTTCTCGAGAATCTCGACGAGCCGCCAGCGCTTGGTCGCCGACAGCGGCCGCGTCTCCATCAACGCCACCCGGTCACCGACACCGGCGATGCCGTTCTCGTCATGCGCCTTGACCTTCTTGGTGGTCCGGATGACCTTGCCGTAGAGCGGATGCTTCATCCGGTCTTCCAGTTCGACCACGATGGTCTTTTGCATTTTGTCGCTCACCACATAGCCGATACGGGTTTTGCGCCGGCCGCGGGGCTTGGGTGTCCGCGGAGTATGCCTGGGGCCCTTTTCTTTCGGTTCTTTCGGCGCGGCATCCCCACCAGGCCCCGCCGGTGCCGCGGCGGCCCGTGACACCTTCGGGGCGGCCGTCGCTTCGCTGCCGGGCTCTGCCATCACGACTCCTCACCTTCGGGTCCGGAGGCCAGACCCAGCTCTCGTTCGCGCAGCACGGTGTGAATGCGCGCGATTTGCCGGCGTACGGTGCGAATTCGACGATTGTGATTGAGCTGCCCGGTCGCCATTTGGAAGCGCAGATTGAACAGCTCCTCCTTGGATTCGCGCAGGCGCTCGGTCAGCTCCTCGTCGGTGAGCTCACGCAGTTCGCCAGCAGAGACTCCCACTGCCATCAGAACTGCTCCTCTCGGGTGACGATGCGCGCCTTGATCGGCAGCTTATGAATCGCTCTGGTCAGTGCCGCCCGGGCGACCGTCTCATTGGGATAACTAAGCTCGAACAGCACCCGGCCCGGCTTGACATTGGCCACCCACCATTCCGGCGAGCCCTTGCCCGAGCCCATCCGGGTTTCGGCGGGCTTTTTCGTCAGCGGGCGGTCCGGGAAGATGTTGATCCACACCTTACCGCCACGCTTGATGTGCCGGTTGATGGCGATACGGGCGGACTCGATCTGGCGGTTGGTGATGTAGGCGTGCTCGAGGGCCTGGATGCCGTAGTCGCCGAAGCTCACCGAAGTGCCACCGCTGGCGATGCCGCGCTGACGGGGATGGTGCTGCTTACGGTGCTTAACCTTACGGGGAATCAACATGACTCAGCTCTCCGTGCTCTGTGTTTGTGCCGGCTCGCCGACCGCGGCGGCTTCCTCGGCACCCGCGCGTCCGGCCTCGGTGCCCGTCGCCGTGGTGCCCGCGGCGCCGCTGCGGCGCGGGCGCGTTCCCGACGGCCGCTCGCGGCGCGGACGTTCGCCGCCCACCGGCGCGACGACCGCCTCGCGTTTGCCCCCGACGATGTCGCCCTTGTAGATCCACACTTTCACGCCGATCCGGCCGAACGTGGTCTTCGCCTCGTGCAGCCCGTAGTCGATGTCGGCGCGCAGCGTGTGCAGCGGAACCCGGCCCTCGCGGTAGAACTCCGAGCGGCTCATCTCGGCGCCGCCGAGGCGCCCCGAGCACTGTACCCGGATGCCCTTGACGTTGGGCTGGCGCAGCGCCGACTGGATAGCCTTGCGCATCGCCCGGCGAAACGCCACCCGGTTGCTCAGCTGCTCGGCAACTCCCTGGGCCACCAGCTGCGCCTGCGCCTCGGGGTTTTTCACTTCCAGGATATTAAGCTGCACCTGCTTGCCGGTCAGCTTCTCCAGGTCGGCACGGATGCGGTCGGCCTCCGTCCCGCGACGGCCGATGACGATGCCCGGACGGGCGGTGTGGATGTCCACCCGAACCCGGTCGCGGGTGCGCTCGATCTCCACATCGGCGATCCCCGCGCGCTCCAGCCCGTTGCGCAGCAACCGGCGGATCGCGACGTCTTCTTTGATGTATTCGGCGTACTGCTTATCGGCGTACCAGCGTGATTTCCAGTCGGTGGTAATGCCAAGGCGAAAGCCGTGCGGATTGATTTTCTGGCCCACTACTGCGAGCCTCCCTTCGCGTCAGAAGTCGTAGCGGGTGTCCCCGAGATAGCCGTGGGCGACGCGGTGGACGTCATTTTCGCCGGCGGCGCCTTTTCCGCCAGCGTTTTAGCGGCGGCCTTGCTGGCTTGGGCGCGACGGGCCCGGGCCGACTGCGACGCTCGCCGACCTTTGACCGGACGGCTTTCCACCACCACGGTGATATGGCTGGTACGGCGACGGATCCGGAAGGCGCGGCCCTGCGCGCGCGGGCGGATTCGCTTGGCGGTCGGGCCCTCGTCGGCATACACGGTCGCGACCACCAGGGTCTCCGGGTCCAGCCCATTGTTGTTGGTGGCGTTAGCCGCAGCGCTCGCGATTACTTTGGCCACCGGTTTGCTGGCGGCGTGCGGTGCCCAGCGCAGGATGTCCAGCGCCTCCGACACCGGCTTGCCGCGCACCAGGTCGATCACGCGGCGGGCCTTGCTCGCCGACACCCGCACATACCGCGCTTTGGCGATCGCCGACGGAAATTCGGTCATGGTGGTGGTCATCGGCGCTTGCTCTTCCGGTCTTCCTTGATGTGGCCCTTGAAGGTACGCGTCGGCGCGAACTCACCCAGTTTGTGGCCCACCATCGCCTCGGTGACAAACACCGGGACGTGCTTGCGCCCGTCGTGCACGGCGAAGGTGTGGCCGACGAAGTCGGGAGTAATGGTCGACCGGCGCGACCAGGTCTTGATGACCTGCTTGGTGTTTTTCTCGTTCTGCGCGTCGACCTTCTTGAGCAGGTGATCGTCGACGAACGGCCCTTTCTTAAGGCTGCGTGGCATTTCCCAACTCCTGGCTACTCTCGACCTCTAGCGCGAGTGCTTCTTGCCGGTGCGCCGGCGCCGGACAATCAGCTTGTCGCTGAGTTTGCGTCGTTTGCGGGTGCGTCCCTCGGGCTTGCCCCATGGGCTGCACGGGTGGCGGCCGCCGGAGCTTTTACCCTCTCCGCCGCCGTGCGGGTGATCCACCGGGTTCATGACGACACCGCGAACCGACGGGCGCCTGCCCTTCCACCTCATCCGGCCGGCTTTGCCCCAGTTGATGTTCGCCTGCTCGGCGTTGCCCACCTCCCCGACCGTCGCCCGGCAGCGCACGTCGACGCGGCGGATCTCCCCGCTGGGCATGCGCAGCGACGCGTAGCTGCCCTCTTTGCCGAGCAACTGGATGCTCGCCCCGGCCGAGCGGGCCAGCTTGGCGCCGCCGCCCGGGCGCAGCTCGACGGCGTGGATCACGGTGCCGGCCGGGATATTGCGCAACGGCAAGTTGTTACCCGGCTTGATGTCGGCGTTAGGCCCTGACTCCAGCACGTCGCCCTGCGAGATTCCCTGCGGCGCAATGATGTAGCGCTTCTCACCGTCGAAATAGTGCAGTAACGCGATGTTCGCGGTGCGGTTGGGGTCGTATTCGATATGCGCAACCTTGGCGTTGACACCATCCTTGTCGTTGCGCCGGAAGTCGATCACCCGGTAGGCGCGCTTGTGCCCGCCGCCCCGGTGGCGGGTGGTGATTCGGCCGTGCGCGTTGCGTCCACCGTGACCGTGCAGCGGGCGCACCAGCGACTTCTCCGGGGCCGAGCGGGTGATCTCGGCGAAATCGGAGACGCTTCCGCCGCGACGACCTGGACTCGTCGGCTTGTACTTGCGAATTGCCATGTCGGTTGGGTCTCTTTCTCGCTTTCGTGCGGTCGGCTAGGCCGGTGTCCCGAACAGGTCGATCTGCTTGCTGCCCGGCGCGAGGGTGACGATGGCGCGTTTGGTGCTCTTGCGCTTGCCGTATCCGGTCCTGGTGCGCTTGCGTTTGCCCGGCCGGTTCGCGGTGTTCACCGACGCGACCTTGACGGAGAAGATCTTCTCCACAGCGATTTTGATCTGCGTCTTGTTGGAGTCGGGATGCACCAGGAAGGTGTACACGTTGTCGTCGATCAGCCCATAGGACTTCTCGGAGATGACCGGAGCCAGGATGATGTCGCGCGGGTCGGTGAGGGTCGCCATCAAGCCGAAACCTCCTGCGGCTGCTGGGTGTTCGCGTTGATGTACGTGTTGAGCGCCTCGACGGAAAACACCACATCATCGGAGCGCAGCACGTCATAGGTGTTGAGCTGGTCCGGTGCCAGCACGTGCACACCCGGCAGGTTGCGCACGCTCTTCGCCCCCGTCACGTCACTGCGCCCGATGACAACCAGCACGCGCTTACGGTCGGTCAGGGTGCTCAGAAACGCCTTGGCGCTCTTAGTCGACGGGGTCTGGCCCGACACCAGTTCGGTGACCGCGTGGATGCGGCCATTGCGCGCGCGGTCCGACAAAGCGCCGCGCAGCGCGGCGGCGATCATCTTCTTCGGAGTGCGCTGGCTGTAATCACGCGGCTTGGGGCCGTGCACCACTCCGCCTCCGGTGAATTGCGGGGCCCGCGTCGAACCCTGCCGGGCCCGGCCGGTGCCCTTCTGCCGGTAGGGCTTGCGGCCACCGCCGCGTACCTCGCCGCGAGTCTTGGTCGAGTGCGTGCCCTGGCGGGCCGCCGCCAGCTGCGCGGTGACCACCTGGTGCATCAGCGGGATGTTTGCCGGCGCGTCGAACAGCTCCGCCGGCAGCACGACGGTGCCTTCGACCGTGCCGTGCGGTGTCTTGACGTCGATCGTTAGCGTCTTCTCCCCCTGGGCAGCCACTACGTATCACCTCGCTTGATCGCGCTGCGGACCATGACCAGTCCTCCCCTGCGGCCGGGCACCGCACCCTTGATCAGCAGCACACCGTTTTCGACATCGACCTTGTGCACCACCAGGTTCTGCGCAGTCACCCGGTCGTTGCCCATGCGGCCGGCCATCCGGGTGCCCTTGAACACCCGAGCCGGGGTAGCGCAGCCGCCGATGGACCCCGGCCGGCGGTGCACCGCCTGGGCGCCGTGGCTGGCGCCCTGCCCGCGGAACCCGTGCCGCTTCATGGTTCCGGCGAAACCCTTGCCCTTGGACGTGCCGGTCACATCGACATAGCTGCCGTCGGTGAAGATCGCGGCCGTCAGCTCCTGGCCCACCTGGTATTCGGCCGCCGCGGCCGGGTCGTCGAGTCGCAGTTCGGCCAAATGCCGGCGTGGGTTGACACCGGCGGCCGCGTACTGACCGGCCAGCGGCTTGTTGACCTTGCGGGGGCTGATCTCCCCGTAGGCCAGCTGCACGGCGCTGTATCCGTCGCGCTCCGGGGTGCGGATGCGGGTCACCACGTTCGGGCCGGCCTTCACCACCGTCACCGGCACAACCCGGTTGTTCTCATCGAACACCTGCGTCATGCCCAGCTTGGTGCCCAGGATGCCTTTTCGTGCCATCGGTCCGGATCTCCTACTGGATGTTGACGTCGACGCTGGCCGGCAGATCGATACGCATCAGCGCGTCCACCGTCTTGGGTGTCGGATCGAGGATGTCGATCAGCCGCTTGTGGGTGCGCATCTCGAAGTGCTCCCGCGAGTCCTTGTACTTATGCGGGGAGCGGATGACGCAGTAGACGTTTTTTTCGGTCGGCAACGGCACCGGGCCGACCACGCTGGCGCCCGTGCGGACGACGGTCTCCACGATCTTGCGCGCTGAGGCGTCGATCGCCTCATGGTCGTAGGCTTTAAGCCTGATGCGGATCTTTTGTCCCGCCACGCTTCGCTACCTCACTCCCCGCTCGGGGTCCCTATGGGTCCGACTCCGGTGTCCAACGCGGCGCCGGTCGATCTGGGTCGATCCAGCGCGTTGGACGCTGCGCCGCTGTTTACCTGTCCTGGTGCACCGGTCCCGCGATCGGGCGCGTCGCCGGCACACAGCCTGGTCGGCGGCTGAAAGGTGTCGCGCTCCGAAGAGGGGGCCGCACGCGCCCGTACGGACGCCGGTCGGTTGCCCGGCCAGGCGCGAACCCGGCGCAAGGCAACCTGAACAGTATGCCCTAGAACATGGTATCGGCCAAATCCCGGCCGGTTGACCCCAGCAGCCCCGAAACCCGGCGGGTGCCCGCAGATTCCGCCCGATCCTGGGGGAGGCGGGGCTGGGCCGCCGTCGCCTCGGGCTTTAGCGCCGCCTTGCCGTGGACCATCGGCTCGGCCCGCGGGTCGGCCGTCACCGCTTCCCTTTCAGGGCCGCCCAGAGCACACACTGGTGCGACTGCGCGAAGTCGGTGATGACCCGGCTGCCGTCGGGACGCAACGACATCCAGGCACTGTGGTTGGGATCGCCGCCGAGCGCGGGCCAAGCCGGCTCGCCGGGCGCGTCCGGGGCGCCGGTGGTCACGAATCGGCTCCAGTAGCTGATCATCTGATCGGACAGCTGGCGCCGCGCGGGATCCAGCGAGGAGGACTCCCCGGCGTTGAACAGGTAGCGCAGCTCCAGCGAGTGGCTGGCGCCGATCGGGAAAGGCGCCTGGCGGAGTGGCTTGGGCGCGGGAGCGTCGCGGTCGTCGAACTCGTAGCCATAGACCGGCGCCCCGCGGCGCAGCCCGGCCGCCATCCGATCGGCCGGGCACGCGAAGACACCGTCGGTCACCGCGGCGGAATAGGCGAGCGAGACATCCCCGCCGTAGCGCTCCGGCGGATAATGCGCCAGCACGGCCCGCCCGCCCGCGCCGAAAACGTCTGCGAGCATGCGGGGATACTCTTCGGACGCCACGGCCCGGCCCAACCGCAAATATCGCAGCGCCGCGAACATGGTGAACTCGTCACGGTTGATGCCGATCAGCACCGGAACTTTGGCCGCGCGACCCGAGACGAGGGCGGCCACCGGGTCGACCGGCAGCGTTGTCGTCCCGGTCACCGGACCGGACAACGAGTCGGAGTCTCCGATGCGCGCATACCACGGCGGGCGGGCCAGCGCCGCAGCCGGAAGAGCCCGCAGACACTGCGCGGCCACGACTAAATCGGGGCAGCCCACCGAGGCGGCGTAGTCCACGCTGAGGCGCTGCGCGGTGGCGAGGTCGGCCTGCGCCTGACACGGGCCGCTCTGGATGATCGCGGCGTGGAAAAGTCCCGCCGACCCGGGCGCCACGAGATGGTCGCATACCGACATGGCGCCGGCGGATTCGCCGGCCACGGTGACCTTGGCCGGATCACCCCCGAAGCTGGCGATGTTGTCACGGACCCAGCGCAGCGCGGCCTGCTGATCGGCCAGCCCGTAGTTGCCCACCTCGCCCGCCGGGCCGAGCGCGGGGTGCGCCAAAAATCCGAGGGCGCCCAGCCGGTAGTTGATGGTCACCACGACAATGTGGCCGCGGGCCGCCAGCGACCGCGCGTTATAGAGGTCTCCGCTGCCGTTGACGAAGCCCCCGCCGTGAATCCACACCATCACCGGGCGCTGGCCGCCCCCGGCCGCCGGTGTCCACACGTTGAGGGTGAGGCAGTCCTCACTGGCCGGTCTGGCGCCGTGCTCGCGGGTGTTTCCCTGGATGCACTGGGGGCCGGGCTTGCTGGCGTCCCGCATCCCGGGCCACGGCGGCGCCGGCCGCGGCGGCTGCCAACGCAGCGCCCCCACCGGCGGCGCCGCATAGGGAATACCCTGAAACAGCCGATAATCCGCGGCGACCCGACCGCGCAGTAAGCCCGAGGAGACGCGCACCACCCCGGCATCCGCCGGGTGCGCATCGGCCGCCCGCGGCGGTTGCGGTACCGCGCGGACACCACCTCCGCAACCCACGGTCAACGCCGCCGCCGCCATCAGCGCAACGGCGCGCCGTCCGTGGCGGCCTGGGCGGCGAGGCGATCCGACCGGCATAAAACCTGAGCCTAAGGGCAAGCGGCTCGACGCGGGCCGCCTAAGCACCCACCGATTCGGTGCCGGTTGCGCTGACCGTCTTGCGCTGGCGGCGCTGCACGTGCAAGAAACCGTCCACCGCCGCGCGCGCGCACTCCCGATAGTCGAAGTCAGGCAAGGTGGAAAGCCGGCCCACCACCAGTGGGCCGATCAGCAGCGCGATCGCGCGGGCACGGTCGATCTCACCCAGCTCGGCCGCCTCCGGGCTGTCGAAAATAGCGTCGAACGGCGCCGCGTACTGCTGGGCAATGCGTTCCCGCAGCGTGGTTATGGCCGTCGTGTCCGCGCCCTCGTCGTGACGACCCGGTGGCATCTGCTCTAGGTTGGGCCCCAGCGCCAGCCAAGACATTGCGGTCAGCATGCCAGGGGCCTCGGCGATCAAGTCGGCTTGGGCCTGCACCAGCGCGATCAACCGGTCGCGCAGCGAGCCCTGCGTCGGCGGCATCGGCGCCGGTGGCAGCAGGCTGCTGAACGCCGCCGCCAGCAACTCTTTCGCGCTGGGGAAGTGGCGGTACAGCGTGGCGCGGGCGACGTTGGCCGCACGAGTGACCGCGTCGACGGTCACCGCGCCCGGACCGCCCTGCCGCAGCAACGACGTCGCCGCATCGACTAGCCGGGCACGCGATATGGCCGGCCGCGGGTCGGCGCGTCGTGGAGTGGTCATCTGTCCGCCCTTTCTCGAACTGCAAGCCTCGCTACAAGGCCGACGGTCTGCAATCTCGGCTACCCGTAGCCACCGGCGGGCGTCGTCCGACACAGCGAGCATGTCCTTCGCACGCAGCCTACCGATTCTCCCGTCACCATACGGGCCACGCGGGGATCGGCCGCTCGACGCCGGCCGCGGTGTCACGGCACGCCGATTTTGCTCAACGAACGAACTCCGCCGCCCGATGGCCGAGCATCACGATCGTGGCATGCGGCCCGCGGCTGGTGATCCTGGGCAGAATCGAGCCGTCGATCACCCACAGGCCGTCGATGCCGTGCACCCGGCAGCACTGGTCGACCACGGCACCCTGCTCGGGTGCCGCTCCCATTGGCGCGCTGCCGCACAAGTGCTGCGACGTCGACCACACCGGCGATCCTATCACCGTTGCCGCACCGGCTAATTCACGAGCTAATTCGGTTCCGCGGCAAAGCGCCGCGACATCCTCGGGCGCGCTGTCGTAGCGGTGCTCGATGCGTGGCGGCACCCCCGGGTCAGGCGAGATCAGCGTGACGCGTCCCCGCGCCCGCGGCCGCATGAGCGCCACCCCGATATGCGGCCAGTCCCGATGCCCGGCGGTACCGTTGCCCGTCATGACGACGAAGCCACCCGTGTACGGCCTGATCTCGAGACCATCCGCGGTGCTTAGCATCACTTCCAGGACCGGTCTGCCCTCCGCCACCGCCCAGCTCGTCGGCGACACCCATTCCGGGTGGTCACTGCATGCCATTCCCACCGCCAACGGCACGACCACCGGCACCCCGGCGGCACGCAGCATGGACTCGTCACCGATTCCGGAAAGCATCAGCAGATGCGCCGACTCAATCGCGCCGGCGCACAGCACGATGCGGTCCGCGGTGACGGTTATCGGGCCGTCGGCGCCGACAGCGTCGACACCGGTGGCACGCGTGCCCGAGAAACGCAATCGCACCGCGCGAGTCTGCGTGTGCAGCATCAGATTGGGGCGTCGTAGCGCGGGCATCAGATAGGCCGCCCCCGAGCCGGTTCGCACACCGTCGACGATGTTCAGCGGGATCGCGCCCACACCCGCTGGCATCGTAGGCCCCACATCGTTCAGGTCATCGATCCAGCCGAACCCGGCCCTCTCTGCAGCAGATATGAAAGACGCTGTGCTGCCTACGAATTCGTCAGTACGGTGCACGGGTATCGGACCGTCGCGGCCATGGGCGGCGCCGTCGAAATCGAGGTCTGTTTCGATCGCCCGAAAGTGCTCCAGCACCTCCGGCCATGCCCAGCCGGGAGCCCAGCCGAAGTCGCCCGGCAGGCCGCGGCAGAAATAGCCGCCGTTGACCGCGCCACAGCCGCCCACCGTCGTGCCGCGCACGATGGGCACGTAGTGCGCCGGCCGGACCGTGAGCTGCGTGAGGTAGCGCCGCACCAGCGGGCTGGCGGCGCCGATCGGCAGCTGCAACCCGTTGGCGGTTTTCGCCAGCAATGCGGGATCGGTGAGACCGGGGCCCGTTTCCAGCACCCTGACCGTGCAGCTAGGGTCGGCAGAAAGGCGCTCGGCCACAACAGATCCAGCGCTACCGGCACCGATGATCAACACATCGCTGTGCGTCGCGGGCGTGCTCAAGGCAGCGGTCAGGCCCGAATCCGCGGTACCAGCGGGCCGAGGTTGCGCTCCCGCGCGACACCCCACCACACACCGGCGCCGTAGGCCAGGTCATCAAGGCGTTTGAGCGCCAGGTAGGACACCAAGCCGATCGGGGGGGTCTCTGCGGCGAGGGCCGCCCGGCGGTTAGCCCAGTCCACCGCGCCGTCGACGATGGCCGCGACGACGACGGCTCGCCGGCAGCGGCGGGACACGATGGCCGCGAGCAACGCCACCGGCCAATAGTGCCGGCAAATCGCCGACGCCAGTTGCAGCGTCGCTGACGATAAGCCGGCGGCGGCAACGGCCGCCACATCACAGAGCTTGGTGTCGACACCGCGCATTGCGGCCACGACTCGGCGGCCCGTCAGGGCGGCGACGGCCAGTGAGGCCAGATAGCCGACGCCCGAGCCGAAGGCCGCCACGATCCAGATGGTCAGTGCCCAGCCGGAGATCACCAGGGGCGCCGGCTTGCCCGGGTGCCGCGCCGATAGCGCTGCCGCGGCACCACCATAAAGTGCCTTGCGCGCAAGCCAGTCCGGTAACCGTGTGCGATGGTCGTGTGCCACCAGAGCGATCGGCTCGTAGCGCAGCCGGGCGCCCGCGTCGACCAGCCGCCAGCACAGGTCGACGTCCTCGCCGGATCGTAAGGTCTCGTCGAACCCGCCGATGCCACGCAGCGCCGAGGTACGGCCAATGATCGCGACGCCGGGAACATGCCGCACCGGGCCGTAGGGGCTGACCGGGGCCTCGTGGCGGCCGAGATCCAGCGACGAGCCCACCGCCTCGTAACGCGCGACCAGATGATCGCTTTGGGCCAGGCTGACGATGCGTGGTGCCACCAGTGCGACGGTGGGATCACAGAAATGCCCGAGCAACGCCTCTAGCCATCCGCGGTGCGGCACCACATCGGAATCCAGAAAAGCGACGAAATCGGTGCTACAAACGGCTAATCCGGTATTGCGTGCGGCTGCGCGTCCTTTGCTGCAGCAATGATGCAGCACTTCGATGTCGCAGTTCGCGCCGGGGAAGTCGTCCGGTGTTACCGGCCGCGACGAGTTGTCGTCGACAACGATGACCCGGAGTCCCCGGAGCGTCGCGACCAAACGCCGCAACCCGAACGCATTGTCCCGCACTGGGATTACCACAGTAACATCACGATGTGAGGGCCCACCCGCCGGCCGCGGGTGCGCCACCGTCGCATCCAGCAGGGTGCGGGCCAACTCGGCGCTGACCGCGTCACGCACGTTCAGCCGGCCGTCTGCGAGCATGCCTCGGGCCAGCGGGGCCAACGGCAACACCCTGGTGGGAGCGCCCCCGAGCAGGGTGGAGCCGTGCCCGAGCACACGAACGCGCCGGTCGACTTGCACGGCAAACCCGTTGGGCAGTCGGCTCTGGGTCATGTCAGCATCCCATCCGGCCCGGGCTGCCAGCGGGAAACCCGGCGCGCACAGCCCTCGACCATCTCGGCGAAGATCCGTTGTCCCTCAGCCGCGGTCGCCGTCGTGGGATCCCCCAAGACGCCGACGTCGGTGACCGCGGCAACGCCACCACGCCGCATCGCGGGCAACAGGTCGCGCAACGGTGCCCCGTTGCCCGCGCGCCACCGGTCGGTGAGCACATCGGCAGGCGAAATATGCAGCACCACCGACGTTTCGGTGTGCCCGGCGTGGGCGTCCGCGCCCACCGTGGTGCACGGGCACCAGCCGACGTCGCGGCCTTCCGATCGCAGCCGCCGCACCGCGCGACCCAATGCCGTCACATTGCCGCCGTGGCCGTTGACGAAGACCAGCCGCTGCGCCCAGCAGGTCGCCGAACGGGCGTACTCTACCAGCAGCATGCGCAGCGCCTCGGTGCCGATCGAGATCGTTCCGGCGAAGCTTTGGTGCTCGCCACTGTCGCCGTAGGCGATGGCCGGTGCCACCAGCCACCGCGGCGGCGATTCGCCGGGGAACCGCTCGCCGGCAAGGCGGTCGGCGACGGCGCGGGCGACCGCCGTCGCTATCCGGGTGTCGGTGTCCAGCGGCAGATGAGGGCCGTGCTGTTCGGTGGCCCCCACCGGAGCCACCACGACCACCGAAGACCCGCCGCGCAGCTGGCTCCACGTCGCGCTCCCGAGGTCCGCGGCCACAGTCACCCGCCGATAGTAAGCCGAATTTGGCTGGCGTGTATCGGTTGTTGGATCTTCCGGCCGATTTTTCCGCCCCGGCCATTGCCACGGCGCAACCGGAACATCCGCCACCTGCGTATCAGATTCGGCCGGGCTGTGCCGCCGGCGGCGGGTGTCTCGGGCCGGGTTAGACGGGGCTTTCGCTGCAAAGGCGTGCGGGCGGGCGCGGCGACAGCCTCAGCGGCACCGGCCCGCCGGCCCGCCCTGCATGGGAGTGATCGCTGCCCGGGCGCGGCTTGACGCGCTGGTGGGCCAGCGCCGCCGCGGCGTAGCCCTGCACGCATTCGGGGTCCGGGCCGTCCACAGGCAAACCGGTGAAGAATTTCGCCGCCATGCACCCGCCGCGGCAGCTGTCGTAATGCCCGCAGCTGCCGCAAGCGCCCGCGGACTGAGGCGCACGCAGCTCGCGAAACAGCGGAGCGTTCTTCCACACGCTGTCAAAGCCGCCGTCCGTCAGCACGTTTCCCGCGAGAAACCGCTCGTGGATGGCGAACGGACAGGCGTACACGTCGCCCACCGGGTCGATCAGGCACACCACCCGTCCGGCTCCGCACATGTTCAGCCCGGCCAGCGCCCCCGGCGCACCGAGCCCCGAGAGATGAAAGAACGAATCACCGGTGAGCACCCGCTCACCCTTGGCGACCAGCCAATCGTAGAGCTGAACCTGCTGCTCGGCGGTCGGGTGCAACTCGTCCCAGACATCTGCCCCGCGTCCCGACGGTCGCAGCCGGGTGATGCGCAGCGTCGCGCCGTAACGAGTCGCCAGTGCCGCGAAGTCGTCGAGCTGATCGATGTTGTGGCGGGTCGCGACCACGGAGATCTTGGCGTCGGAAAAGCCCGCCGCCGCGAGGTTCTCCAGCGCGCGCGTCGCCATGGCGAACGACCCCGCCCCGCGGATCGCGTCGTTGACCTCGGCGGTCGCGCCGTCGAGCGAGACCTGAACGTCCACGTAGTCGCTGGCGGCCAACCGCGCCGCCACCACCGGGGTGATCCGAAGCCCGTTGGTGGAGAACTTCACCCCGACGTGGTGCGCGGTCGCATAGTCCACCAGCTCCCAAAAGTCCGGCCGCACAGTGGGTTCTCCGCCACCGATGTTCACGTAGAACACCTGCATGCGTTCCAGCTCATCGATGACGGCCTGGCACTGCGCGGTGGAGAGCTCACGCGGATCGCGTTTGCCCGAAGACGACAAGCAGTGCACGCACGCCAGATTGCATGCGTATGTCAGCTCCCAGGTCAGGCAAATGGGCGCGTCTAGCCCGTGCTCGAACTGATCGACAAGGCGCGGCGCGGCTGATGTCATGACTGATCCCCGGGGTTCTGGGGCACCACCATCGTCGAGTCGGCCAGCACGCCCAGCGCGTGCAGGTACGGCCCCTGCCGGCGGTCATCGACCCCGGCGGCGCGGCACGCGGACCTGGCGTCGGGATGGTCGGCCAGCGATCGCACCACCGCGACGATGATGCGATCTTTCAGAAACGACAGCTTGCGGGTGCCGAAGTGATATAGCAGGGCGCCAAACGGTTCCGGCCGCAACGCCACCTGCGGATGCAACCGCCACCCCCGATCGGGGTCGAACCCGCCCAGCGACGACGCGTGCCCGGGCACGGTCAGTAGACCCCGCACATCCCGTCGATGGACACCTCCTCGACCAGCGTCTCGGTGACAAGCTGGGCGTCGGCGTCGGTCTGGTGCTCGGGGTCGGCCTGCCGGTGCATAAAGATGCCTTTCCTCAAGGGTCGACACGGTGCGGTCGACGCGGTCAGAATCGTCGTCAGAATATGGCATCGAGTGCAGAAATGGAAGGGCGGGTCATGCTGCCTGAGTCCCGGGCGGGCCGACGCCGCTTGACGACACCGCACCACATCGCCGACGCCGCCATCGGCTTGTTCGCTGCGCACGGGTTTGATCAGGTCAGCGTCGACGACATCGCGAAGGCCGCCGAGATCGGGCGGCGTACGTTGTTCCGCTACTACCCGTCCAAATATGCCATTCCCTGGGGGGATTTCGACGCGCACCTGCAGCGCTTGCGGAATCTGCTCGACCTGGTCGATCCGCAGGTTCCGCTGGGCGCGGCGTTGCGCGCAGCGTTGTTGGCGTTCAATACTTTTGACGAATCGGAGACCGTCCGGCATCGACAGCGCATGCGGGTCATCCTGCAGACCGCAGAGCTGCAAGCCTATTCGATGACGATGTATGCCGGGTGGCGCGGGGTGATCGCGGGGTTCGTAGCCCGCCGCCTGGGTATCAAGGCCACGGACCTGATACCGCAGACCATCGCGTGGACAATGCTTGGAAGCGCGCTGGCGGCCTACGAGCATTGGCTGGAGGACGAATCCGTCTCGTTGCTCGAGGCACTCGGCGAGGCGTTCGACCTCATTCGCGACGGAATCGACACGCTGGACCGCTAAGTGCGAGCAAGGATCTGATTGCAGAACGAACATCTGCGATGTCACATAGCGCCACACCATGGCGTGCCCTCACATCGCCGCGGGTTTGCTTCAGGTTAGCCCGCGACGCGAAGCGGCGCCCACCTGGTAGATGAGCGCCGCGTCGTCCGCTCGTTTTGGAGCCGGATTACTTGATGATCTTGGTGACCCGGCCCGCGCCCACGGTGCGGCCGCCTTCGCGAATGGCGAAGCGCAAACCCTCCTCCATCGCGACCGGCTGGATCAGCTTGACCTTGATATTAGTGTTGTCACCAGGCATCACCATCTCGGTGCCCTCCGGCAGCGTCACCACACCGGTCACGTCGGTGGTGCGGAAATAAAACTGCGGACGGTAATTGGTGAAAAACGGCGTATGCCGCCCGCCCTCGTCCTTCGAGAGGATGTAGACCTGCCCCTCGAACTCGGTGTGCGGCGTGGTTGTGCCGGGCTTGGTAACCACCTGGCCGCGCTCCACCTCCTCGCGCTTCACACCGCGCAGCAGCAGCCCGACGTTGTCGCCGGCCTGCCCCTGGTCAAGCAGCTTGCGAAACATCTCCACCCCGGTGACGGTGGTCTTCATCGTGGACGGACGGATGCCGACGATTTCGACTTCCTCGTTGACGTTGATCACGCCGCGCTCGATGCGGCCGGTGACCACGGTGCCACGGCCGGTGATCGTAAAGACGTCTTCGACGGGCATCAGGAACGGCTTGTCGGTCTCCCGGACCGGGTCGGGAATCGACTCGTCAACCGCTTGCATCAGCTCTTCGATACTTGCCACCCACTTCGGGTCGCCCTCGAGCGCCTTGAGTGCGGAGACCCGCACCACCGGGGCCTCCTCGTCGAACTCCTGGGCGGCGAGCAGTTCCCGCACTTCCATCTCGACAAGCTCGAGCAGCTCCTCGTCCTCGACCATGTCGGCCTTGTTCAGCGCGACCAAAATGTAGGGGACACCAACTTGACGCGCCAGCAGCACGTGCTCGCGGGTCTGCGGCATCGGGCCGTCGTTGGCCGCGACCACCAGGATCGCGCCATCCATCTGGGCGGCGCCGGTGATCATGTTCTTGATGTAGTCGGCGTGGCCGGGGGCGTCGACGTGCGCGTAGTGCCGCTTCTCGGTCTGGTACTCCACATGCGCGATGTTGATGGTGATACCGCGCTGGCGCTCCTCGGGTGCGTTGTCGATCTGCTCGAACGCCTTGACCTCGTTCACATCGGGGAATTTGTCGTGCAGAACCTTGGTGATGGCCGCGGTCAGCGTCGTCTTGCCGTGGTCGATGTGACCGATGGTCCCGATGTTAACGTGCGGCTTCGTGCGCTGAAACTTCGCCTTCGCCACTTTGGTGTCCTCCTGGACTTGTTGGTGCTTGGTTAAAGCAGTGTTGATGTTTCCGTTGTGCGGCGCCCGCTGCACTACAGTAACCGGGAAAGGCTACTCTCCAGCGCCCGGGGACGGTGCCCGGCTCCTTACTCACTCACCGGTCGCCTTCGCGATGATTTCCCTGGAAATCTGCGCCGGGACTTCCGCGTAAGAGTCGAACAGCATGGAGTAGTTCGCCCGGCCCTGCGTCTTGGACCGCAAGTCACCGACGTAGCCGAACATCTCCGACAGCGGCACAAGCGCCCTCACCACACGCGCCCCCCCGCGCTCCTCCATGGCCTGGATCTGACCCCGGCGGGAGTTCAGGTCGCCGATCACATCGCCCATGTACTCCTCCGGTGTAATGACCTCGACAGCCATGATCGGCTCGAGGATCACCGGCTGAGCTTGCGCCACAGCTTTTTTCAGGGCCTGCGAGCCCGCGATCTTAAAGGCCATCTCGGAGGAGTCGACCTCGTGGTACCCGCCGTCTTCCAGGGTGACTTTCAGGTTCACCAGGGGATAGCCGGCCAGCACACCGTACTGCATGGCGTCCTGCGCGCCAGCGTCCACCGCCGGGATGAACTCGCGTGGGATATGCCCACCGGTGACCTTGTTCTCAAACTCGTAGGTTGCGCCGTCTTCGCCGGTGAACGGTTCGACGCTGATGATGACCTTCGCATACTGGCCCGAGCCTCCGGTCTGTTTCTTGTGGACGTACTCGACGTGCTCCACCTTGCGGCGGATGGTCTCCTTGTACGCCACCTGCGGCTTGCCGACGTTGGCCTCGACCTTGAACTCGCGGCGCATGCGGTCCACCAAGATGTCCAGGTGCAGCTCACCCATGCCGCCGATCACGGTTTGGCCGGTCTCGGGGTCTTGGTGCACCTTGAAGGTCGGGTCTTCCTCGGCGAGCTTCTGGATCGCTCCGGAAAGCTTCTCCTGGTCACTCTTGGTCTTCGGCTCGATGGCCACCTCGATGACCGGGGCGGGGAATGTCATCGACTCGAGCACGATCTGATTGTTCGGGTCGCAAAGCGTGTCACCGGTGGTGGTGTCCTTGAGGCCGATCACCGCGTAAATGTGGCCCGCCGAGGCGTACTCGACCGGGTTTTCTTTGTTGGAGTGCATCTGGAACAGCTTGCCCAGCCGCTCCTTTTTGCCCTTGGTCGCGTTGATCACCTGGCTACCGGAGTCCACCCTGCCCGAGTAGACGCGGATATAGGTCAGCTTGCCGAAAAACGGGTGGGTAGCGATCTTGAACGCCAGTGCCGCGAACGGCTCTTCGGTTGTCGCGTGCCGCACGACCTCGATGTCCTCGTGGCCGGGCGCGTGCCCGATCGCGGGCGGCAGGTCCAGCGGGGAGGGCAGGTAGTCGACGACCGCGTCCAGCATCGGCTGCACCCCTTTGTTCTTGAACGCGCTGCCGCACAGCACCGGGGTGATCTCGATGGCAATGGTGAGCCTGCGGATCGCGGCCTTGATCTCGTCGACCGTGATCTCTTCCCCGCCGACGTATTTCTCCAGCAGGTGCTCGTCGGACTCGGCGACGATTTCCAGCAGCTTGCCGCGGTATTCCTCGGCCGTCTCGGCCAGCTCGGCCGGAATGTCGATGACGTCGTAGCGCTCGCCGAGTTTGGTTTCGCCGCGCCAGACCTTGGCGTTCATCTCGACCAGGTCGATGACGCCTTCGAACTCGCTTTCGGATCCGATCGGCAGCTGAATGGGCACCGCGCGGGCGCCGAGGCGCTCCTCCATCGTCTTGACCGAGTAGTAGAAGTCGGCCCCGACCTTGTCCATCTTGTTGACAAAGCAGATCCGCGGCACGTGGTAGCGGTCGGCCTGCCGCCACACCTGCTCGGACTGCGGCTCAACGCCCTCTTTGCCGTCAAAAACCGCGACCGCGCCGTCAAGCACCCGCAGGTTGCGCTCCACCTCGACGGTGAAATCGACGTGTCCGGGGGTGTCGATGATGTTGAGCTGGTGGCCCTTCCAGAACGTCGTGGTGGCCGCGGAGGTGATGGTGATACCGCGCTCCTGTTCCTGCTCCATCCAGTCCATGGTGGCGGCGCCGTCGTGCACCTCACCGATCTTGTAGGTGATGCCGGTGTAGTAGAGGATCCGTTCGGTGGTCGTCGTCTTACCGGCATCGATGTGCGCCATGATGCCGAAATTGCGGACCTTGCTCAGGTCGGTCAGCACGTCCTTCTGTGCCACAGAAGCCTTCCCACTCTTTCGCTTACCCGATTAACTGTCGTTCGCTCTTCTTTCGCCTTCGGCCACGCTGCCGAACAATCGCCGCCAAGCGGCTCCAATGCTGGCGATTCTCACCAGCGATAATGCGCAAAGGCGCGGTTCGCCTCGGCCATCTTGTGGGTGTCCTCGCGCCGCTTGACGGAGGCCCCGAGGCCGTTGCTGGCATCGAGGATTTCGTTTGCCAGACGCTCGACCATGGTCTTCTCCCGACGCTGGCGCGAATAGCTGACCAGCCAGCGCAACGCCAGTGTGGTGGAGCGGTCCGGGCGTACCTCGACGGGCACCTGATAGGTCGCGCCCCCGACACGCCGGCTTCGCACTTCCAGTGCGGGCCTGACATTGTCCAGCGCGCGCTTAAGCGTGATCACCGGATCGGTACCAGTCTTTTCGCGGGCCTGTTCGAGCGCACCATAAACAATGCGCTCGGCGAGCGATTTCTTCCCGCGCAGCAGGACTTTGTTCACCAGCTGGGTGACCAGCTGGGATCCGTAGACCGGATCGTTGACCAATGGCCGCTTGGGGGCCGGCCCCTTGCGCGGCATTAGCTCTTCTCCTTCTTGGCCCCGTAGCGGCTACGAGCCTGCTTGCGATTCTTGACGCCCTGGGTGTCCAGCGAGCCGCGGATGATTTTGTACCGCACACCGGGCAAGTCCTTCACCCGTCCGCCACGCACCAGCACCATCGAGTGCTCTTGCAGGTTGTGACCCTCACCTGGGATGTAGGCCGTGACCTCAACCTGGCTGGTCAGCTTCACGCGCGCGACTTTGCGAAGCGCCGAATTCGGCTTCTTCGGCGTGGTGGTGTACACCCGAGTGCACACCCCACGGCGCTGCGGGCTGCCCTTGAGAGCCGCGGTCTTGACCTTGCCGATCTTGTCGCGGCGCCCCTTGCGGACCAGCTGCTGAATGGTTGGCATCTACCGGCTTCCTGTGGTCGCGTTCTTCCTGTGTTGCTTCCTGGTGTCGCTGTTGTGGCGTTTGCCCGGTTTTACGTGTCTGTCCTGCAGTTATACCCAGTTGCGCTGCCCCGCGGCCACGTGTGTCGCATGCGCGTGCCCGGGGTCATCCCCGGTGCAGCAAGGACACGCGAATTGACCCGGCGGGCGCATCTGCCTTAACCGAGCGCCTTAGGCCGCCAGGCACGAGCTACCACAATACCCGTCGCTGGTCGAGCGGGTCAAAGCGACCACGCCGCGGTCCGGCGCCACCCGGTAGCGTAACGACGGGAGGCGCCCGCCGCGGCCCGCGCCCGCGAGGCCCAGGCCGGGCGGGCGCGGGGCGGCGCATGACCGGGCGAAGGCGGCTCGTGGCCCGGCCGATGCGCATCGGCTCTCGGGCGGATGCCAACCCCAGAAAAAAACCAGAAACCCCCCAGGAAAAAGCCCAGGAAAAGCCCATAGGAACCCCGATGAATCGAAAAACACTGCGTGCGCCCGCCAGCGGCGGCTCCCCGAGTTGGGTGACCGGGGCGCTGATCCTGACACTTGCGCTGACACCGGTGGTTCTCGGGCCGACCGGTTGCGGCGGCAAGCACAACAACCCCGCGCCTTCGACCACGAGCACGGCAAGCACGGTCGCGCAGTTCGAGGTGGGCAACATGCTCAACTACGGGTCGGTGGGCACGACCGCCGAGCTTGACTGTGCCGACGGCAAATCGCTGAACGTGGGCGGCGGCAACAACACCCTCACGGTCAAGGGCACCTGCTCGTCGGTCACCATCGCCGGGATGGACAACAAGATCACGATTGACAAAGTCGACAAGCAGCTGACGGTCACCGGGATCAATAACACCGTCACCTATAAGGCCGGCGCACCGAAGGTCGACAACCTCGGCTCGGGCAACACGATCAACGGGAGCTGATCTCGGGTCGATCCGGCGCGCCGTGGCGGCCCGCGCCGGCCGAAAATCGGCTCGCGCCTTCCATGGCTTCGGCGGCGACCCGGGAGATGCTGGCGAATTCGACGTCAAGCGCCTCGGCTTCGGTCTGTCCCCACTGCCGCAGCGCCGACAGCCGATCCGATCGCAGGCACTGCTGCGGCAGCGACGCCAACTGGGTTGCCAGCTCCTCGGCGGCCTGGCGGGCCTGCCCTTTGGGCACGACACGGTTGGCCAAACCGATCGCCAACGCTTCCCCAGCCGCGACGGCACGCCCGGTCAGGATCATGTCCATCGCCCGACTGTGCCCGATCAGCCGCGGCAGCCGGACGGTGCCGCCGTCGATGAGCGGCACGCCCCAGCGCCGACAGAACACCCCGAACACGGCATCTTCCTCGGCTATCCGCAGATCACACCACAACGCCAGCTCCAGGCCTCCGGCGACCGCGTAACCACTGACCGCGGCGATCACCGGTTTGGACAGCATCATCCGCGTCGGCCCCATCGGACCCGGGCCCGTGCGATGCACGGCGTTAGCCTCTGCTGTGCCGAAGGCCTTCAAATCTGCGCCGGCGCAAAAGGTTCCGCCCTCACCCCATAGCACCGCCACCGAGGCGGTGTCGTCACGGTCGAATTGCTCGAACGCCGCGTACAGTGCGGCCGCCGTGGGGCCGTTGACCGCGTTTCGCACCTCGGGCCGGTTGAGGATCACCGTGGTGACCGGACCACGGCGCTCTACCCGCACCACATCGGTCATCTCACCTCCACCAGTTGGGTGCCATCGCGCCGTTTCGCCAATTCGGCGGCGAAGTCGTGGTAGGCGGCGCGCAGCTGCGCGCCCGGCCAGTCGGCGGGCAGCAGTTCCGCCGGCAGCATCGGGTCGGTCAACAGGTGGCGGACCATGCCCGCCGCCACCACGAAACGCCCGGGGATGTCAGCGGCGGCGGCCATCTCGTCGAGCAGCCGGCACCCGTTTCGGCGCCACGCCACCAGGTCCCACAGTTGCGCGGCCAGCGCTGCCGGCGCGCGGTCGCGGGCCTGCAAGATGCGCATCCGCGCCCGGATGTCGGTGTCCAGGTCGAGGTCGAGATTGTTCGGGCGCATCCACACCCCTTCGCGTAATTCACCGAAACGCTTGCCGCGCAAAGTCGTCCGCAGCATCGCACGGGTGCGCGCGTCATGGCCCACGCTGGTGATGATCAGTGTGGTCCAGTCTCCGCGCCAGGGCCGCACCCGCATGTTGATCACCTCATCCTGGCGGCGCTGGCGGGCCAGCAGCCGGTCGGAGAGCTGGTAGCCATCGGCCGAGCGGATCAGGTCGCCGGCGCCGACCATCCTGGTCAGCGCGACCCGCAGAGTCGTCTCCTTGATGCCGAAATCTGCGGTGAGCCTTATTAATTCGCTGGCACTCGCCCAAGCTGGGTGGGCGCCTAGCAACACCGACAGCACTACCGATCGCGCCGTCATGCGCGCCAACGTTGTCGGCATGCCTAGACCCCGGAGGCTTGACGGCCGTAGTCGCCGAATGGTTCGTCGCGATGACGCACCGCTTCCCGGAACCCGTTCTTGACCGCATCGGCAACGAAGGCATGCCCTTCGGGAGTGTGCCGGGCGAGCCCGTCGAACACCGTGCCGATCACCCTGCTGGTCGCCACGCCCTGCTGCAGCAAGGCGGTGTTCAGTGCGAGCTTGACCATAATCAGCTGGTTCACCGGAACCGCGGCGATGCGGGCCACCAGGCGCTCGGTGCGCTCGTCGAGGTCGTCGGGATCTGGTGCCTCCACCGCCAGCCCCCACTTAGCGGCTTGCGCGCCGGTGATGCAATCCCCGGTCAGCAGCAGGCGCTTAGCGCGCTGGTCGCCCAGCCGGTGCGCCCACAGGCCCGCGGCCGGCACCCCCCACACCCGCGTTGGCGGGTAGCCGATCTTGGCGTCGGCGGCGGCGATCACCTGATCGGCGTGCAATGCGATATCGGTGCCGCCGGCCACGCAGTAGCCGTGGATCTTGACCACCGTCGGCTTGTCGGCGTGCATCAGGGCCGAAAAGCCGCGGACGAAGCGGCTCATCATCTGGTAGTCGATCATCGGATCCCACGGCTGATTCGGCAGGTGGTTAATCGCCTGGGTCTTGCCCTCGAGCACGGTGCCCCGGTATGCATCTCCGCCGCCGGCGGGTGACGACCCCTCGGCGTAGGCGGACAAGTCGAAACCCGCGCAGAATCCGTCGCCGCGCCCGGACACCAGGATGACGTGCACCTTGGGGTCCAGATCGGCGCGTTCGACCAGCGCCGACAGCTCCAGCGGCGTATCGGCGACGATGGCGTTGCCCGTCTCCGGCCGGTTAAACGTGATCCGCGCAACCCGGTCGGTGACCTCATAGGTCATCGTCTTGAGGTTGTCGAAGTCAACCGGCCTGATCGCGTGGGTCACCCTTTCACCAGAGCCCGCTCGAGGATGGGTTCGAGATCCAGCCCGGTGGGCAGGGTGCCGAACGCGCCGCCCCACTGCCCGCCGAGCCGGGTGGCTAAAAACGCCTCGGCCACGGCGGGATGCCCATGGCGCACCAGCAGCGCCCCCTGCAGCGCCAGGCAGATGTCCTCGGCAACCCTGCGGGCGCGATAGGCGATGGTATCCGTGTCACCGAGTTGGCCCTTAAGCTGCGTGACGTGGGCGTCCAGCCGGAGATCCTGCCCGGCGCTAAGGGCCAGCTCAGCGAACAGCACCTCGACGCATTCGGGGCGAGTTGCCATGGCGCGCAACGTGTCCAGCGCGCTAATGTTACCTGAGCCCTCCCAGATGCCCATCAGTGGCGCCTCCCGGTACAGCCGTGGCATCCCGGAGTCTTCGACATAGCCGTTGCCGCCCAGGCATTCCAACGCCTCCGCGGCATGCGGCGTCGCGCGTTTGCACACCCAGTATTTGCTCGCGGCCAGCCCGATACGGCGCAGCAGCGCCTCCGTGTCGTCGCCGCGGACGGCGTTGTCGGTGGCTCCGGCCATCCGCATCGCCACGATAGTGGCCGCCTCGGCCTCCACCGCCAGGTCAGCCAGCACATTGCGCATCAACGGTTGGTCGATTAGATAGGCGCCGAACGCTTTTCGATGTTGGGCGTGATGGATGGCCTGGGCCAGGCCGGTGCGCATGCTGGTCGCACTGGCCAGGGTGCAGTCCAGCCGCGTCAGGTTGACCATCTCGATGATGGTCGGCACACCGCGGCCCTCCTCCCCGACCAGCCACGCGGTGGCGCCGTCATACTCGACCTCGGCCGAGGCGTTGGCGTGATTGCCCAGTTTGTCCTTCAGGCGCTGCAAAAACATCCGGTTGCGGGTGCCGTCGGGCAGCACCCGGGGCAGAAAGAAGCACGACAGCCCGCCCGGGGCCTGCGCGAGCACCAGGAAGATGTCACACATCGGCGCCGAGGTGAACCACTTGTGCCCGGTGAGCGAATAGCTGCCGTCGGCGTTGCGGGTTGCCCGGGTGGTGTTGGCACGCACGTCGGAGCCCCCCTGTTTCTCAGTCATCGACATGCCCGCGGTGATACCGGCCTTTGTCGTCGGCACCACCAGCTCCGGGTCGTAGCTGCGGCTCGTCAGCAGCGGCTCGTACACCCTCGCCAGCTCCCGGTTGTGCCGCAGTGCCGGCACCACCGCATAGGTCATCGAAATCGGGCACATGTGACCGGGCTCGACGTTCCACACCGAGGTTTTCGCGGCCCGCACCACGTGCGCGCCCGGGCGCCCATCGGCCCAGGGTGCGGCGTGCAGGCCGTGGGCGATGGCGGTGCGCATCAGCTCGTGATACGCCGGGTCGTATTCCACCTCGTCGATACGATGCCCGTAGCGGTCATGGGTGCGCAAAATGGGCCGGTTGCGGTCGGCAAGCTCGCCCCATCGCCGAGCCTGCCCGGAGGCGGCGACCGTGCCCAACTCGGTCAGTTCGTCCAGGCCCCATTGCCCACCCTCGCGGACCACGGCCTCCACAAGCACCGGCGAGGAGGCGGGGTTGTGGTTCTCCAGGGGCGGAACCTGGTTGGCGACGACATGGGTATCGGGCATACGTGAACTATTACATTTTTCCGACAGTTGCACAAGATACGTAACGCTTAACGGGGGTGGGCGGCGAAGAACCCCCACAGCTGGTTATCCGGCGAGGTGTGAGCGCAGGAAGGCGATGTCGTCTCTGCGACCCTCGTCGGGGGTCTCGCAGATGACGGGTGCGGCCGCCGCTTTGACGACCGCGACCAGCAGCTGCGGGTCGATCCGCCCGACACCGATGTTGGCGTGGCGGTCTGCGCCCGAGCCCGCCGCATCCCGTGAGTCATTGCAGTGCACCAGGTCGACGCGGCCGGTGATCGCCCTGATGCGATCGACCGCGTCGGCCAGCGGCTCGCCCGCCGCCCAGGCATGGCAGGTGTCCAGGCAAAAGCCGATGCCGGTGTCGCCGATGTGGTCCCAGAGCCGGGCGATGGTGTCGAAGTGGCGGGCCATTGCATGGTCGCCGCCCGCGGTGTTCTCCAGATACACCGGAACGTCGGTGTCGAGCCGCTCCATCGCCTTCCGCCAGCGCTCACAGCCCGCCCGGATGTCGTCGTCGTCAGCATGACCACCGTGCACAATCACCGCGGTGGCCGCTATGTCCGCCGCGGCGTCGCAGGTGTCCTGGAGCATCTTGCGGGACGGGATCCGCACGCGATTGTTGGCCGACGCGAGGTTGATCAGATAGGGGGCGTGCACATATACCGACACCGAGGATTCCCGCAACCGGGCGGCGTCGTCGCGGCGCTTGGGTTTTTTCCAACTCTGCGGGTTACCCAGAAAGATCTGCACGACGTCGGCGCCCTCGGCCTGCGCCGCGGCGAGCGGATCCCGCGGGCTGACATGCGAACCGATGAGCACGTCGGCCAGTGTAGTGGGTCACCCGTTCGGCGAGCAGTCGCAAAAGTCCCCAATTCGGGGGTGGAACTGGGGCTTTTGTGCCTGCTCCGCCCGTCAGGCGAGGCCGCGACAGGTGGGCGCGCCTCGCTCTCCATTGGCGACTCCGCGCGACCGTCGGCGTAGCCGACCAGTTCTCGGACCTTGCGATGCCGCGGCGGCCCCTTTTGTTCGCGGATTGCGGCGTGCAATTCCCCTGGAGCACAAGCGCCGACCGCCTTCACGAGCCTGGCCAGACGCTTGCGAGAGATCACCGTCGGCAGCTCGGCGGTGGTCACCGGCCCATCAGCAGGCACACGCGAAGCATGGGCGCGCCACCCGGTATCGGCTAGCCACCGCGGCACCGGCTGTGGATAACGGCGCGCCCAGCGGACGCAAACGCCCCCGACACGCCGGGTGCGCGGGGCGTTTGCGTCTGCTCGCGGTAGTTAGCGGTAGTCGTTGTAGCCGTAGTCGTCCAGCGGAACCGCCGCACCGGTGCCCTGGCCAAAGCCCGGGCTATAGTACTGATCCTCGTAGGACGGTATCGTGTACGCCGCCGCCCGCGCCTCCTCGGTGGGCTGCACCTGGATGTTGCGGTAGCGGGAAATGCCGGTGCCGGCCGGGATCAGCTTGCCGATGATCACGTTCTCCTTCAGACCAGTGAGCCGGTCGCTGCGGCGGTTGATCGCCGCGTCGGTCAGCACGCGGGTGGTCTCCTGGAACGACGCCGCCGACAGCCACGAGTCGGTGGCCAGCGACGCCTTCGTGATACCCATCAGCACGGGGCGACCGGCGGCGGGCTCGCCACCTTCAGCCACCACCCGACGGTTCTCGGCTTCGAACTCCGCCCGATCGATCAGCGAGCCGGGCAGAAACTCCGTCGAGCCGGAGTCGATGATGGTCACCCGGCGCAGCATCTGGCGGACGATCACCTCGATGTGCTTGTCGTGGATCGACACCCCCTGGGCGCGGTAGACGTCCTGGACTTCTCGCACCAGGTGGATCTGCACCTCACGGGGGCCCTGCACCCGCAACACCTCGTGTGGGTCGGCGGAGCCTTCCATCAACTGCTGGCCCACCTCGATGTGGTCGCCGTCGGCCAGCACTCGTTCGGTGCCGTCCTCATGCTTGAACACCCGCAGCCGTTGGCGCTTGGAGAGCTTGTCGTAGACCACTTCCTCGCCCCCGTCGTCGGGCACGATCGTGATCTTGTAGAACTTGTCGCCCTCCTCGATCCGGACCCGCCCGCTGACCTCCGCGATCGGCGCCCTGCCCCGCGGCACCCGGGCCTCGAACAGCTCCTGCACCCGCGGCAAACCACTGACGATGTCCTCGCCGACACCACCCTGGTGGAAGGTCCGCATGGTCAGCTGGGTGCCCGGCTCACCGATGGACTGCGCGGCCACGATCCCGACGGCCTCGCCGATGTCAACCAGCTTGCCGGTGGCCATGGACCGCCCGTAGCAGGTGGCGCAGACGCCCATGCTGGTGGCGCACGTCAACACCGAGCGCACCTTCACCTCGGTGATGCCCGCCGCCAGCAGCGCCTCGATCTCCGGGTCGCCGAGGTCCTGGCCGCGCGCGACGATGACGTTGCCGTCCTTGTCGAGCACGTCGGCGCCCAGCGTGCGGGCGTACGCCGAGGTTTCGAGGTAGGGATCGCGAACCAACGTGCCGTCGGGCTGGCGTTCGGCCAACGCGACGACAATGCCGCGCTCGGTGCCGCAATCACCCTCGCGGACGATGACGTCTTGGCTCACGTCCACCAGACGCCGGGTCAGATAACCCGAGTCCGCGGTCCGTAATGCGGTGTCCGCCAAACCCTTCCGCGCGCCGTGGCTGTTGATGAAGTACTCCAGCACCGTCAGGCCCTCGCGGAACGAGGACTTGATCGGCCGCGGGATGAATTCGCCCTTGGGGTTGGTCACCAGACCCTTCATCCCCGCCAGGGTGCGGGTCTGGGTGAAGTTCCCGGTAGCTCCCGACTCGACGATCATGATGATCGGGTTGTCGTCGGGGTACCGCTCCCGCAGCCGCTGGCCGACCTCGTCGGTGGCCTCCTTCCAGATCTCCACCAGCGCCTCGTTACGTTCGTCGCGGTTCAAAGCGCCGCGCTGGAACTGCTTTTCGACCTTGTCGGCCCGTTCCTCGTAGGCGTCGAGGATCTGCTGCTTGCCGGGCACCACCAGCACATCGGCCATCGACACGGTGACACCCGAACGGGTGGCCCAGTAAAAACCGGCGTCCTTGAGCTTGTCCACCGTTTGCGCGACCACGATCATGGGATAACGCTCGGCCAGGTCGTTGATGATGGTCGCCTGCGCTTTTTTGTGCATCTGCTCGTTGACGAATGGGTACCCCACCGGCAGCAACTCGTTGAACATCACCCGGCCCAGCGTGGTCTCGGCCATCCAGGCATCGCCGGGGCGCCAGCCATTTTCGCCAAACAGCTCGGCCTCGATCTCGGCCGGCGGGCGCTGCTGAGAAAGCCGCACCTTGATCCTGGCCCGCACGCTCAACGCGCCACGGTCCATCGCCATGATGGCCTCCGCCGGGGAGCTGTAGACACCGCGCTCCGGTGAGTCCTTGGTGGCTGGCCGGTATTCACCGACGTCGCCGGGAACTTCGGTGGTCAGGTAGTACAGCCCGGTCACCATGTCCAGCCGCGGCATCGCCAGCGGACGCCCCGATGCCGGGGACAAGATGTTGTTGGAGGACAACATCAATATTCGGGCCTCGGCCTGCGCCTCGGCGGATAGCGGCAAATGCACCGCCATCTGATCGCCGTCGAAGTCGGCGTTGAACGCCTCGCACACCAGCGGGTGCAGCTGGATCGCCTTGCCTTCCACCAGCATTGGCTCAAACGCCTGGATACCCAGCCGGTGCAGGGTGGGGGCGCGATTCAGTAGCACCGGATGCTCGGCGATGACCTCTTCGAGCACGTCCCATACCTGCGGACGCTGGCGCTCCACCATTCGCTTGGCGCTCTTGATGTTCTGCGCGTGGTTGAGGTCGACCAGCCGCTTCATCACGAACGGCTTGAACAGCTCCAGCGCCATCAGCTTGGGCAAACCGCACTGGTGCAACTTGAGTTGCGGGCCCACCACGATGACCGAACGCCCCGAGTAGTCGACACGCTTACCGAGCAGGTTCTGGCGGAACCGCCCCTGCTTGCCTTTGAGCAGATCGGAAAGCGACTTCAGCGGCCGGTTGCCCGGCCCGGTGACCGGACGGCCGCGGCGGCCGTTGTCGAACAGCGCATCCACCGACTCCTGCAGCATGCGCTTCTCGTTGTTGACGATGATCTCGGGCGCGCCAAGGTCGATCAGCCTCTTGAGCCGGTTGTTGCGGTTGATCACGCGCCGGTAGAGGTCGTTGAGGTCGCTGGTGGCGAACCGGCCGCCGTCGAGCTGCACCATCGGGCGCAGCTCCGGCGGGATCACCGGCACCGCGTCGAGCACCATCCCCAGCGGGGAGTTCCCCGACTGCTGAAATGCCGCCACCACCTTCAACCGCTTCAGGGCACGGATCTTCTTTTGCCCCTTGCCGTTTCGGATGATCTCGCGCAGCGCCTCGGCCTCGGCGTCGATGTCGAAGTTCTGAATGAGCTTTTGGATCGCCTCCGCTCCCATGGAGCCGGTGAAGTACTCGCCGTAGCGGTCGACCAGCTCGCGGTAGAGATTCTCGTCGACGATCAGCTGCTTGGGGGCCAGCTTGATGAAGGTGTTCCAGATCTCCTCCAGCCGGTCCAGCTCACGCTGCGCGCGGTCGCGGATCTGGCGCATCTCCCGCTCCCCGCCGTCACGCACCTTGCGCCGCACGTCGGCCTTGGCGCCCTCGGCCTCCAGCTCGGCCAGGTCGGCCTCCAGCTTCTGCGCGCGCGCCTCCAGCTCGGCGTCGCGCTGATCCTCGATGGCCTTGCGCTCCACGGCCATCTCGGCCTCGAGCGTCGAGAGCTCGTTGTGCCGCAGCTCCTCGTCAACCTCGGTGATCACGTACGCCGCGAAGTAGATGATCTTCTCGAGATCCTTCGGAGCCAGATCTAGCAGGTAGCCCAGCCGGCTCGGCACACCCTTGAAATACCAGATGTGGGTGACCGGCGCGGCCAGCTCGATGTGGCCCATCCGCTCCCGTCGCACCTTGGCGCGGGTCACCTCGACACCGCAGCGCTCACAGATGATGCCCTTGAACCGCACCCGCTTGTACTTGCCGCAGTAGCACTCCCAGTCGCGTGTCGGCCCGAAGATCTTCTCGCAGAACAGGCCGTCCTTTTCCGGCTTTAGGGTGCGATAGTTGATGGTCTCCGGCTTTTTGACCTCGCCGTACGACCATCTCCGGATGTCGTCGGCGGTGGCCAGGCCGATGCGGAGCTCATCGAAGAAGTTGACGTCGAGCACGTAACTCCCTTTCCCCTTGCGGGACTAGTGACGATTAAGTACTAAGCGAGATCCTCGGCAGAGGCGGACTCGTTGCGGGACAAGTTGATTCCCAGGTTCGCCGCAGCGCGCTCCAGATCTTCGTCTTCGCCTTCGCGCAGCTCGATGGCCGCGCCGTCTTTTGCCAGCACCTCGACGTTGAGGCACAGCGATTGCAGCTCTTTGAGCAGCACCTTGAACGACTCCGGAATACCCGGCTCGGGAATGTTCTCGCCTTTGACGATGGCCTCGTACACTTTGACCCGCCCGACGGTGTCGTCGGACTTGATGGTCAGCAGCTCCTGCAGCGTGTATGCCGCGCCGTAGGCCTGCATGGCCCAGCATTCCATCTCGCCGAACCGCTGGCCACCGAACTGCGCCTTACCGCCCAGCGGCTGCTGGGTGATCATCGAGTACGGACCGGTGGATCGGGCGTGGATCTTGTCGTCCACCAGGTGGTGCAGCTTCATGATGTACATGTAGCCGACCGTCACCGGGTACGGGAACGGCTCACCGGACCGCCCGTCGAACAGGATCGCCTTGCCGTCACCGTCGACCAGCACGTCGCCGTCGCGGTTGGGCCGCGTGGCCGACAACAGCCCCTGCAGCTCCTCCTCCCGGGCACCGTCGAACACCGGTGTCGCCACGATCGTGTTCGGCTCGGCCTCCAGCAGTTCCTCGGGCAGCCGCTGCGCCCAGTCCGGCACGCCCGCGGACGTGTCGACCTTCCAGCCACTGTGGGCGCACCAGCCCAGATGGGTTTCCAGGATCTGGCCGATGTTCATCCGTCGCGGCACGCCATGGGTGTTGAGGATGATGTCCACCGGGGTTCCGTCCGCCAGGAACGGCATGTCCTCGACGGGCAGGATCTTGCCGATCACACCCTTGTTCCCGTGCCGGCCGGCGAGCTTGTCACCGTCGGAGATCTTGCGTTTCTGCGCGACATAGACGCGGACCAGTTCGTTGACCCCCGCCGGCAGCTCGTCGTCGTCCTCGCGGGAGAACACCCGGATGCCGATGACCTTGCCGGACTCGCCGTGTGGCACTTTCAGCGAGGTGTCTCGAACCTCGCGGGCCTTTTCCCCGAAGATAGCCCGCAACAGCCGCTCCTCGGGGGTCAGCTCGGTCTCCCCTTTCGGGGTGACCTTGCCGACCAGGATGTCGCCGTCGCGCACCTCGGCGCCGATGCGCACAATGCCGCGCTCGTCGAGGTCGGCCAGCACCTCATCGGAGACGTTGGGGATGTCGCGGGTGATCTCCTCGGCGCCCAGCTTGGTGTCGCGGGCGTCGATCTCGTGCTCCTCGATGTGAATCGAGGTAAGAATGTCCTCCTCGACCAGACGGTTGGAGATGATAATCGCGTCCTCGTAGTTGTGGCCCTCCCACGGCATGATCGCCACCAGCAGATTTCTGCCCAGGGCCATCTCGCCGTGGTCGGTGCACGGGCCGTCGGCGATCACTTGTCCCGCCTCCACCCGATCACCCGCATCGACGATGGGACGCTGGTTGGCGCAGGTGCCGGCGTTGGAGCGGGCGAACTTGCGCAGCCGGTAGGTCTGGCGGGTGCCGTCGTCGGCCATCACCGTGAGGTAGTCACCCGACACCTCCTCGATGACGCCGCCCTTCTCGGCGACCACCACATCGCCGGCATCGATCGCGGCGCGCAGCTCCATTCCCGTGCCCACCAGCGGCGCCTCGCTGCGCACTAGCGGAACCGCCTGGCGCTGCATGTTCGCCCCCATCAGCGCGCGGTTGGCGTCGTCATGCTCCAGGAACGGGATCATCGCGGTGGCCACCGAGACCATCTGGCGCGGCGAGACGTCCATGTAGTCGACCTCCGACGAGGCCACGTACTCGACCTCGCCGCCCTTGCGGCGCACCAGGACCCGTGGCTCGGTGAACCGTCCCTGGGCGTCGATCGGCGAGTTGGCCTGCGCCACGACGTGGCGGTCTTCCTCGTCGGCGGTCAGGTACACGATCTCGTCGGTGACCACGCCGTCGACCACCTTGCGGTACGGCGTTTCGATGAACCCGAACGGGTTGACCCGCGCGTACACCGACAACGAGCCGATCAGACCGATGTTCGGCCCCTCCGGGGTTTCGACCGGGCACATCCGCCCATAGTGGCTGGGGTGCACGTCGCGGACCTCCAGCCCGGCACGCTCCCGGGACAGCCCGCCGGGCCCCAGCGCCGAGAGCCGCCGCTTGTGCGTCAGGCCCGACAGCGGGTTGTTCTGGTCCATGAACTGCGACAGCTGGCTGGTGCCGAAGAATTCTTTGATGGCGGCGACCACCGGGCGGATGTTGATCAAGGTCTGCGGCGTGATCGCTTCCACATCCTGGGTGGTCATCCGCTCCCGGACGACCCGCTCCATCCGCGACATGCCGACCCGGATCTGGTTCTGGATCAGCTCGCCGACCGTGCGCAGCCGACGGTTGCCGAAGTGGTCGATGTCGTCGGTTTCCACCGGCACCTCCACACCGCCGGGCACGGTCATCGTGGCGTGTCCTTCGTGCAGGCGCACCAGATATTCGATGGTGGCGACCACGTCCTCTTCGGTCAGCGTCAATGTCGACAGCGGGATGCTCAGGCCCAGTTTTTTGTTGACCTTGTAGCGGCCGACCCGGGCCAGGTCATAGCGCTTCTCCTTGAAGAACAGGTTCTCCAGCAGGGACTGCGCCGATTCCTTGGTCGGCGGCTCACCGGGGCGCAATTTGCGGTAGATGTCCAGCAGCGCCTCATCGGCGCCGGCGGTGTTGTCCCTCTCCAGCGTCGAGCGCATGATCTCGGAGAAGCCGAACCGCTCGATGATCTGCTCACGGGTCCATCCGAGCGCTTTGAGCAGCACGGTAACCGGCTGGCGGCGCTTGCGGTCGATGCGTACCCCCACGGTGTCGCGCTTGTCGACGTCGAACTCCAGCCAGGCGCCGCGGCTGGGGATCACCTTGACCGAATGCAGGGTCTGCTCGGTGGACTTGTCGATGGTCTCGTCGAAGTACACGCCCGGCGAGCGCACCAACTGGCTGACGACCACCCGCTCGGTCCCGTTGATGATGAACGTGCCCTTCTCGGTCATCATCGGGAAGTCACCCATGAACACCGTTTGGCTCTTGATCTCACCGGTGTTGTTGTTGATGAACTCGGCGGTGACGAACAGCGGGGCCGCGTACGTCATGTCCTTGTCTTTGCACTCGTCGACGGGTGCTTTGACCTCGTCGAAGCGCGGATCGGAAAACGACAGCGACATCGATCCGGAGAAGTCCTCGATGGGCGAGAGCTCGTAGAGGACTTCTTCTAGGCCACTGAGCGGGTTGGCCTCACCGCGGGCGATCGCCGCCTCACGCCAGCGCGGCGCGCCGATCAGCCACTCGAACGAATCGATCTGCACGTCCAGTAGCCCCGGAACTTCCAGCGGTTCGCGGAACTTCGCGAAGGAAATTCGGTTAGGTGCTCCGGGGACGGAATTGCTCGAGGAAATTTGAGGACTTTGGCCAGTACCTGGGGGAGTTGTCTTGCTCTGGCGGGAAACTGCCAAGATGCATCCTTCCAGCACCTCGTGCGGCTAACGGATCCGACGGCAGCCGGACCACTTCACCGCGATAATTGTGTCGGTTCGGCTGGCGAACGATCTGTCCGGGCCTCACGCACGCGACCAGATCGCTGAGCCGCGAAAGGGGGCTCAGTAGAAATCCACGATGTCAAGTGGCGGGTGAGGTGGGCAAGAGGTAGCCAGCGCAACGTCCAACGATAGCGCAGGACTGCGCATTCCTCAACTATCGTGCCACCGGAACCCGCGCTGGCGAGCATCTCGGCCGTTCCGTGCACCGATGCTGACCAACAGACTGGCCTGTTTGCGTCCGTCCGTCAAGAGGTTGACCGGCAATGTTGGCGTTCGACGGCTTCTCGGAGGCGGGTGCGGCCGGTCAGTCCCGCTACTGGGTGGGGATGACCGCGGTGGGTGCTTCGTCCTCCCCGCGATGGCGCCCGATTCCGACCTCATCGGCGAACGTGTGCCCCACATACTTGTGGGTGCCCTCCAGGTCGTCGAGGATCGCTTCCTGAGCACGCCTGGGCAGCGTGTGCAGGATCTCGCGCACCCGGGCCCGCCGGCGGGCAACCGCCCTGCGCTCGGGCATGCCCGGGGTCGCGGTGATCTGTGGCGGCACGCCTTCGATCTCCTCGACACCGCCGTCGTGATGGCCGGCCTCCAGGTGAGCCTGCTCCTCGGCCATGGTGGCCTCGTCTTTTTCCTCGGACATGCCGATCGGACCGATCCGGCGCCCGTTGAGGAATTGCCGCACCACCGGCTCGTCGCTGGTCAGCAGCACCTCGCGGGGACCGAACATCACCAGCCTGCGGCGAAATAGCATGCCGATGTTGTCCGGCACCGTGCGCGCGATGTTGATGTTATGCGTGACGATCAAGATGGTGGCGTCGATTTGCGCGTTGATGTCGATGAGCAGCTGGCTCAGATAGGCGGTGCGCACCGGATCCAGACCCGAGTCGGGCTCGTCGCAGAGGATGATCTGCGGATCGAGCACCAGCGAGCGGGCCAGCCCGGCACGTTTGCGCATGCCGCCGGAGATCTCGCCGGGGAACTTCTTCTCATCGCCCGCGAGCCCGACCAGCTCCAGCTTCTCCATGACGATGTCACGGATCTCGCTTTCCTTTTTCTTGGTGTGCTCACGCAGTGGGAACGCGGTGTTGTCGTAGATGTTCATCGAACCGAACAGCGCGCCGTCCTGGAACATCACCCCGAACAGCATGCGGATCTCATAGAGTTCCCTGGCCGTGCATTGGGTGATGTCGGTGCCGTCGATAATCACCGAGCCACGCTCCGGGCGCAGCAGGCCGATCAGCGACTTCAAAAACACCGATTTGCCCGTGCCCGACGGCCCCAGCAGCACACTGACCTCACCAGCCGGGATGTCGAGCGTGACGTCCTCCCAGATCCGCTGGGCCCCAAAGGACTTGGTCAGCCCCTCAACCTGGATAGCGGTACCCATACAAATCCTTCCTCCGACGTTGCCCCACTCTGCCCGCCTGCTTGTGGCATGAGTCACTGTAGCGCAACGGCGCGCCGGAGACCACGCTCGCGGACTGCCCCCGATTGGACTGCCGAGGTTGTGCGGTGCGCCTACTTGACGGTGACGGTGGCGCCTGCGGCCTCGAGTTTCGCCTTGGCCTCCTGGGCGGCCTCCTTGGCGACCTTCTCCAGAACCGGCCTGGGCGCGCTGTCGACCAAGTCTTTCGCCTCCTTGAGGCCCAGTCCCGAGACGATCTCGCGAACGACCTTGATGACCCCGATCTTCTTTTCGCCGGCGGCCTCGAGGATGACGTCGAACTCGGTTTGCTCCTCGGCCTCCTCGGCGGCGCCCGGGGCCGCGCCCGGGGCGGCCACCGCGGCCGCGACCGGGACGGCGGCGGTGACCTCGAAGGTCTCCTCGAACTTCTTGACGAACTCGGAGAGCTCCAACAGGGTCATGTCCTTGAACGCGTCGAGCAGTTCGTCGGTGGAGAGCTTGGCCATGGTGTGGGTCCTTCCTAATCGGTACGGAATCGGTACGAAGTCATTCGGTTTCGGCCGGTGCGTGCGCCGGCGGGGCCGCGCCGGTGTCTTCCGGTGGAGCCGGGGCGGATTGCTCCTGCCCGGTGGCCTTTTTCTCCTGCAGCGCGGCCAGCAGCCGGGCCAGCTGTGATGCCGGGGCATTGAACAGCGCGGCAGCCTTGGCGAGGTTGCCCTTCATCGCCCCGGCGAGTTTGGCCAGCAACACCTCCCGGGACTCCAGGTCGGCAATGCGCTCGACGTCGGCGACGGTCAACGGGTGGCCGTCCATGTAACCGCCCTTGATGACCAGCGCCTTGTGGTCTTTGGCGAAGGTCTTGATGGCTTTGGCCGCATCCACCGGCTCACCGGTGACAAACGCGATCGCCGTGGGGCCCACGAACAACTCGTCGAGGCCCTCGATCCCGGCCTCCGCGGCAGCCCGCCTGATCAACGTGTTCTTGGCCACGGCATAGCTGGCCGACCCCCGCAGCGACCGGCGCAGCTCGGCCAGGTTGGCCACCGTCAGGCCACGGTAGTCGGTGATCACCGTCGCCGTGGAGGCCTTGAACTGCTCGGCGATCTCTGCGACGGTGGCAGCCTTTTCGGCCCGGCCCATGCGCGTCTCCTCGGAGTCCCTGCGACGTGTCTTGTCCGCCTGTCCCGTCCGCGACCGGGACCGGGAACGACAAGCGCCCCGCCGCAGGACGCGATCGGGGCGGGGCCGGCGCGCGCCGGCGGCCATGCCTCGTCCTCCTGCGTGGGCCGCCGGGGTGCTCCCGGGCCTTCGACCGATTTCTCGGTGGCCGACGGTCTTCGGTGGATCGCCAACAACAATAGCGTGGGCCCGCCGATCAGCCCAAACACGGGTGGCCCGGCGCGGCGGCGGCACTGCGGGCCGAAGCCCGATAATCGCTCGAAGGTGGGCACCATGGCACGCCGGCCCTCCCGTGAATTTCGTGACGGATGTGACCAGCGTGACGCAGCGCGCTCACCGGAGCCCCGCGAGGGCGGCCGCGCCGATCAGTCCGGCGTCACCACCGAGTTCCGCGGGCACGACCCGCAGGCCGGCCAGATAGCCCAGCCGGGCGTAATCGGGCAATGCCGCGCGCAGCGGCTCGAAGAGCACCCGACCGGAGTCGGCGACGCCGCCACCTAGGACGACGAGATCGATGTCACAGACCGCCGCCACCGACGCGATCGTCGCCGCGAGCGCCCTAGCACCGCGACGAAACGCCCGCTCGGCCACCGGATCGCCGGCCGCCGCCGCGGCGGCCAGCTCCTTGGCCCCCGCGCCGGGTGCGCCGGCCCAGCCGTTGTCCCGCGCCCATCGCACCATCGACGGGCCGGCCGCGACCGTCTCGACACAGCCTCGGCCCCCGCACGCGCACGGCTGGCCGGCGGGATCGACCACAACGTGACCGACGTGCCCGGCGTTGCCGCTGCGGCCGTGGTAGACGGCGCCGTCGAGCACCAATCCGCCGCCCACACCGGTGGAGACCACCATGCCCAGCAGGAAGCGTGCGCCCCGCCCGGCACCATGGCGGTGCTCGCCGAGCGCCATGCAGATGCCGTCGCCACTCAGCCGGACCGGCACGCCGGGCACCGTCGCCGCGACCCGGTCCCGCAGCGGAAAGCCGCGCCAGCTCGCGATGTTGAGCGGGCTGACGGTACCCGCCTGGCGGTCGATGGGACCGGCGGAGGCAATGCCCACCGCGCGAACCGCGCCGTCGGCGGCACGCAGCGCGTCCCCGGCGGTTTCTGCCACCGCAGCCCAAACCTCCTCCGCATCGAGGGTTTTCGGCGTCGGCCGGCGAGCACTGTGCACTAGGGCGCCGCCGGGACCGACCAGCCCGGCGGCGATCTTGGTGCCACCGATGTCCAGAGCGAGAGTGACGCTCATCGGACGGTCACCATCACCGCGGGCGAGTAGGCCAGCCGGCCCGCGCAGCCGATCCGCACCAGGGCCCACCACCGACCGGGTTCCAGGTCCACCGGCGGCGTCACGTCGAAGCCGAGCTCGACACTGCCGCGCGCGGGCAGCACGGCGCCGCGTGCCGGTGGGCCCATCCACTCCCAGGTCCCCCAGGGGCTGATCAGGTGCGCCTCCACCGCCAGGTCGGCGCGGGCGTGTGTGCCAACCGTGACGCCCAGACGGGCCGACTCGCCGGCCGCGAGGTCGACGTCGGCCGGTCCGTCGATGAGATAGAGCAGCCGCTCCTCCCCGACCACACCGACGGCAACGGTGCACACATCCTCGACCAGCTGCCGCCATGCGGGGGGCACTTCGCTGCCGGTGAGGCGCAGCTGAGCCCGCACCGGATACAGTCCCGCGGGCGCGTTCGCCGGCACCGCCACCACCACGTCGGCCTCCAGGTACTCACCGGGCCGCAGCGTGAACGGCAGGACGGCGGGCATGACCGCCCAGCCGCCCGGGAAGCGCAGCCCGATCACGCCGTCCAGCACCTGATCGGCGCAGTCGCTGGCCGCGGTGAGCCGCAGCACCACGGTGCCGCCCGGTTCCGCGGCTACCCGCGGGGGGCGCAGGTGGGCGACGGCCGGCAGGCCGCCAAGCGGGGCGGGCCCGCGATTGTGCAGCCAGTAGCGCGCGTAGAGCGGCTGGGCGGCCTCGGCTTCGGGCGCCAGCGCGCCACCCCGATCACCAGGGCCCGCCAGCGCCCTGGGCACGTCGAGCCTGGCCAGCACGGTAGCGATCTGGAAGCCGCGCAGCGTGACCTGCCGCGGGCGCTGCCGGGGCTGTTCGAGCAGGCTGGCGTGGTGCACGTCACGCACCGCGCCGAGCCCGCAGCCGAGGACGACGTCGGTGTCGACCCCGGTCGTCTCGACCAGCCGGATCGCCACCGCGCCCGGATCCACCCGCCGAGCACTGCCGCGCGCCAGCGGGTTGCCGGCCGCCTTGAGGGCGCCCACCCGCACCGTGCGGGCCGGCTCCACATGCAGCAGCGAGCCAACCGCCGGCAGCGTGCCGGCGGGCTGCCGGACGGCCACAGCGACCAGCGGGTGGGAGAACTCCGCGCTGCGGGACGGGACTTCCGCTTGCCGCCAATCGCCCTCACCGGAGATCAGCGCATAGTCGAAGGTGTGGGTCCAATGCTGCAGCTGGAAGCCCTGGCCGTCGGGCGCGGCGCGGCGCGGTTCGGTGATCCAAACGCCGGACGGCCAGCCCGTGCAGGACCGCATGAGCGCGATGTGCAGGGTGCCGTCGGGGTCGACGGCAAAGCTGGGCGTTCCGCGGTTGAGCAGCGCGACCGTCCGCCCCTCGAAGGGGCCCAGCCCCGCGGGGGCCTGCTGGGTGACGGTGATCTCCGCGTCGGCGAGGTCGTCGGCGAGCGACCCGATCGCGGAGGACAGCTGCGTCTCGTCGCGGGCCGCGATCACCAGGACCGGAAGCGCCCGCGGGTGACGCAGGTCGGCGCCGGGCACCCAGGCCGCCGCGAGCGGCGACGCCGCTGGCACCCATACCCGGGCCCGCCCGGTCTTGCCGAGTTGCCGGTCAAGTTCGGTGGTGTACACCGGGTCGGCCTCGGCCAGCACGCGCTTGGTGAACACGTTGTGGCCCGGCCCGCCCAGCGCGATCCGAAAGTCCGGCAGGTTGGAGTCGACCTCCAGGTGACCGTAGCGGGGCTTGTCGGCGCTGCCGCAGGTGGCGGTGACACCGGCGCGGACCAGCGCGACCAGCAGGCCACGTGCCAGGGAGTGAGACATCGTCTCGGCCGGCACCACCACCTCGGCCACCGACACCGCGCGCACACCCGCGCCGACACGCACCCGTGCGGCCGAGGACAGCCCGAACCAGCCGTAGGCGGGGTTGTCCAGAGTCCAGGGGTGTCGGGCGGCGTCCACACACCGGCCGGTCTCCGGGTCGTGCCACAATGCGAAACCGCGCCCGATCACCGCGTCGCCCACCTCACTGACGGGCAGGGCGCCCGGCACCGGGCACGGCCAAAGCAGCCGCAACACCCAGTCCGCGCCGGTGAACTCGTCGATGCGGGTGCGGCAGTCCACCCGGGCCACCCCGTGCCAGAGCGTGAGCGTCTGGGTATAGCGTGCCAGCGTGCCGATCCGGCCGCGGACGACCAGCCGCTGACCCAGCGGGCCGGTGTAGGCGCGCACCTCGGCGGGTGCTTCTGACGAGCGGATGACCGGCCCCTTGGGCGCCAGCTGCCACGGGCCTTCCCCCGAGACGGGATGGGCCGGGTATTCCTGGTAGAGCGCGAGCTCGTTGCCCACCCGGCCGGCGGCGATCAGCTGGCGGCCGTCCGCGAGCAGGACGGACACCCCGCCGCCGCGAGCCGGGTCAACGGCCAGTCGGTAGCGCTCATTGGCGATCTCGGGTCCGCGCATCGGCTCCCAGGCCGCCCCATCGCCGGTGACCAGCCGGTAGGCCCGCCACCCCAGTGAGGGCACGTCGCGCGCCAGCCAGCTGACCGTGCGCCCGTCGTGCTCGACGTGGGTGGGCACCTCGACGCCGTCGGCGTCGATCACCCGCACCCCGCCACCGCGTGGGAGCCGGGCCGTCACGATGTCGCTGCGCGGGTGCGCCAGCGGGTTCCACACGACCGCTATGGGCCGCCGGTCACCGGCCACCGCGGGGGACAGCGCGGCGGAGAGCAGCGTCACCGCGTTGTCACGGGCGGCGCGGCCGAGTTCCCAGGCGTCGCGCCACCCGGTGAGCAGGTCGAGGTAGACCTGGTCGGATTCCGAGCCGGTGATGGCGTCGTGGTGCGCGCCGTAGGCCAGTTGCGCCCATGCCTTGGCCAGCGCGGCCTGCGGGTAGTCGGCGCCGGCCAACAACGCCGCGAACACCGCGAAGCGTTCCGCGTCCAGCAGGGTGCTTTCGGCGGCCCGGCCGGCCTGCTTGGTGTCGATGAACGACACGTCCTTACCGGTGTAGATCGGATTCATATCGCGGGTTTGCGGTGACGGTCGGCACCCGCGCGCTGCCAGTTCGGCGCGCACGGCGGCAAAGAACTCCCGGGGCAGCGCGCACACGAACTTCGGCCAGGTGTAGCGCGCGCCCCAGTCCCGGTGGATGGCGGTCACCCACTTGTTCGGCGGCGTGTAGTCACTGCCGACCGGCAGCAGCACATTGCGCGTCAGCGCGACCTTCTTCAGCTCCTCGTAGAGCCGGTACGTGGCTCGCTCGGCTTCGGCCAGCGAGGCCGACGAATCCATCCACCAGCCGGTCGAGTAGTGCGCCGGCATGTAGTGGGTGAGCAGCCCACGACCCGATGGCGCGAGCCATTCGAATTCGCTGGAAAACTGCATCCGCGCCACGCCCCCGCCGGCCATCGGGCCCCACTGGTGATGGGGGCCGCGGGCCCAGGAACTCGACGTCAGCCCGGCGTCGGCGGCCATGGCGGGAAACTGCGGGTCGTGGCCGAACACGTCCAGCTGCCAGGCCGTGGCGGGATCCGCGCCCAGCACATCGCACTGAAACCCCATGCCACACACTAGATTTCGAATTGTGGTCTCCGGACTGACGAGGTTGGTGCTGGGTTCGTTGTAGGTGCCGCCCAGCACCTCGACGCGGCCGTCTTCGATGAGCCGCCGTAGTACGGCGCGGTCCTCGGGGTGGGTGTCCCAGTAAGGCTTGAGATAGTCCACCTCGGCCAGCACGAACTTGTATTCGGGCTCGCGGCGCGCCATGTCCAGATGCGCCCGCACCAGATCGAAGCCGTTGACCTGACGGGCCGGCCCCGGCGGGTCTGCGCGCCACCCGCTGGTGTAGGCGCCCTGGGTGTTCCACCACACCGGGTCGTAGTGAAAGTGGCTGATCATGAACACCGTCCACCCGGGTTCGGCCACGGTAAACGTGAACGACGTGCCGACGCCGCAGGCGTGCGCCCGCGCGGGCCGGTGCTCCCCGACGATTGGGGCCTCGACGGTGATCGGGATCTCCACGGCGCCAGCACCAGCGGCCGCCAGCCCCTCCCCGGTCAGGCCGGGACCGTGAACTCGAACCCGCGTGGGCTGCGCGCAGCCGGTGTAGGTGACGCGGGCCAACTGCAGCGGCGCGTCCGGCGGCCCGACGAAAAGCTCGGTCGACTCCGCGGAGATAACTCGCATCACCGCACCCTACGGTTGTTCTCGTTTGGCACACTGCTGGGGTGAGTTCCACCAAACACCGTGAGTCCACCAAATACCGCGAGGCAGCCAAGCTGGGTCGGGTGTCCCTGCCGGTCGAGGCGGCCCGTGTCGGAGTGACCGGGTGGCAGCTCACCCGCACCGCGGCCCGCGTCCTGGCCCAGCTCCCCGCGCGTGGCCCCTGGCAGTACCAGGTGATCAAGGAGCTGCCGCGCACCTTCGCCGACCTGGGGCCCACCTACGTCAAGTTCGGGCAGATCATCGCCTCCAGCCCCGGCGCGTTCGGGGAATCGCTGTCGCGGGAGTTCCGCAGCCTGCTGGACGCAGTGCCGCCCGCCAAGCCCGCCGAAGTGCGCAAGCTGCTCGCCCGCGAACTCGGCGGCGATCCCGCGGAGTTGTTTGCGACTTTCGACGAGGAGCCGTTCGCGTCGGCGTCGATCGCCCAGGTGCATTACGCCACACTGCACAGCGGTGAGGAGGTAGTCGTCAAAATTCAGCGGCCGGGCATTCGCCGCCGGGTCGCCGCGGACCTGCAGATCCTTAAACGCTTCGCGCAGCTGGTCGAGCTGGCCAAGCTGGGCCGCCGGCTCTCGGCCCAAGATGTAGTGGCGGATTTCGCCGACAACCTGGCCGAGGAGCTGGACTTTCGCCTGGAGGCACAGTCGATGGAAGCCTGGGTGGCGCACATGAACGCCTCGCCGCTGGGCCGTGACATCCGGGTGCCACAGGTGTACTGGGACTACACCTCCGAACGGGTGTTGACCATGGAGCGGGTGCGCGGCATCCGTATCGACAACGCCGCCGAGATCCGCAAGGCCGGGTTCGACGGCACTGCGCTGGTCAAGGCGTTGCTGTTCAGCGTCTTCGAGGGCGGGCTGCGCCACGGACTGTTCCACGGCGACCTGCACGCCGGCAACATCTACGTCGACGCCGACGGCAAGATCGTGTTCTTCGACTTCGGCATCATGGGCCGCATCGACCCGCGCACCCGCTGGCTGCTGCGCGAGCTGGTGTATGCGCTGCTGGTGAAAAAGGACCACGCCGCCGCGGGCAAGATCGTGGTGCTGATGGGCGCGGTCGGCACCACGCGCCCCCAGGAGCAGGCCGCCAAGGACCTGGAGGCCTTCGCCACCCCGCTGACCAGGAAGACCCTCGGCGACATGTCCTACGTGGAGATCGGCAGGCAGCTCTCGGCGCTGGCCGACGCCTATGACGTCAGGCTGCCCCGCGAGCTGGTGCTGATCGGCAAGCAGTTCCTCTACGTCGAGCGGTACATGAAGCTGCTGGCGCCCCAGTGGCAGATGATGTCCGATCCCCAGCTCACCGGCTACTTCGCCAACTTCATGGTCGAGGTCGGCCGCGAGTACAACCCCGACGCCACTGGTGTCGTCCATGGGCGATAAACCCGCCGACAGCCGCCGTCGGCAATGCCCGGACGCCGGCGCGGCGTCGGTCGCAGTGCGCTACGGCACGGCGCGATCGGGTGAGCTGGATATCTATTACGAGGACATGGGTGACCCCAACCACCCGACGGTGCTGCTGATCATGGGGCTGGGCTCGCAGCTGCTGCTATGGCGCACCGGCTTCTGTGAAAAGCTCGTCGCCCAGGGGCTGCGCGTCATCCGTTATGACAATCGTGACGTCGGCCTGTCCGGCAAAACCGATCCGCGGCGTGGCAGCGGACCGCTGCTGCCCCGGATGATCAAGTTCTGGCTGGGAATCCCCAGCCGATCGCTGTACACGCTGGAACACATGGCCGACGACGCCGCCGCGCTGCTCGACCACCTCGGGATCGAGCGTGCGCACGTTGTCGGGGCCTCGATGGGCGGCATGATCGCGCAGATCTTCGCGGCGCGGTTTGCCGAGCGGACCCGCTCGCTGGCGGTGATTTTCTCCAGCAACAACCGCCCTTTCCTGCCGCCGCCGGCACCGCGCGCCCTGCTAGCGCTGCTCAAGGGGCCGCCGCCCGGGTCGCCGCGGGAGGTGGTCGTCGACAACGCCGTGCGGGTCAGCCGGATCATCGGCAGCCCCGCCTATCCCGCTCCGGAGGAGCGGATCCGCGCCGAGGCGATCGAAAGCTACGAGCGCAGCTACTACCCGTGGGGCGTCCCGCGGCATTTCAGCGCCATCCTGGGCAGTGGCAGCCTGGTGCGCTATGACCGGCGTATCACCGCCCCGACCGTGGTGATCCACGGCCGCTCCGACAAGCTGATGCGGCCCTCCGGTGGACGGGCGGTGGCGCGAGCCATCCGTGGCTCGCGCCTGCTGCTGCTCGACGGCATGGGCCACGAGCTGCCCGAGCAACTCTGGGATCTGGTTGTCGGCGAGCTGAAGAGGAATTTCGCCGGGCAGTGACACTGCCGGCCCGCGCACCGCGGGCCGGGTCCAGGACACGCACGCCGGGTTGTCGCTTGATCGCGGCCAGGGGTTGGGGAACGATTGGCGAGCGTGTCTAAGTTAGAGCCGCGTTACGCGTTATTGCAGTCGATTTACGACATTTCCAACGAGTTCTTCGAGCTGTTCTTAGGGCCCACGATGGGCTACACCTGCGGGTATTTCGAGCGCGCCGACGCGACGCTCGACGAGGCGCAAAACGCCAAGTTCGATCTGGCGCTGGGGAAACTGGGCCTTCAGCCCGGGATGACGCTGCTCGACATCGGCTGCGGCTGGGGGGGCGGGATGCAGCGGGCGATCCAGAACTACGACGTCAACGTCATCGGGCTGACACTCAGCGAGCGCCAGCGTGACTACGCGGAGGCGAAGCTGGCCGGGATGGCGACGACGCGCACGGTCGAAGTGCGGCTGCAGGGCTGGGAAGAGTTCGACGAGAAGGTCGACCGGATCGTGTCCATCGGCGCGTTCGAGCATTTCCGCCACGAACGCTACCCTGACTTCTTCACCATGGCCTACCGCGCGTTACCCGAAGACGGGTCGATGCTGCTGCACACCATCACCGCGATCACCCAGGATGAATGCCACAGGCGGGGCCTGCCACTGACGTTGGGGATGGCCCGTTTCGTCAAGTTCATTTGCACCGAGATCTTCCCCGGTGGTCAGCTGCCGACGGTGGCCATGGTCGAGGATCACGCCGCCCAAGCCGGGTTTGCCGTGACCCGGGTGCAGGAGCTCGGGCAGCACTACCCGCGGACGCTGTCGCTGTGGGCCGACGCGTTGCAGGCGCACCGCGACGAGGCCATCGCCGCACAGTCACAGCAGGTCTATGACCGCTATATGAAGTACCTCACCGGGTGCGGGCGCTTGTTTGCCGACGGGTATACCAGCGTCCACCAGTTCACGCTGCAGAAGTAGCGCCAGATGGGAGCGCGACACCATCGTGGCGCGCCGGTCGGTCGTGGTTAGGCGGTGCGGGCGCAATCGGATAGCATGCCTGCAACGCCCGATGGGTGGATCAGGGTGCTCCCGTGCGGCCCTCGTCGACTCGCTGCGGGGTTCTGGAGTCCAGAAAGGCGCGCAACAGCCATGGCCGAAATGCTGAGGCCGCACTTCGAAGACGTGCAGGCACACTACGACCTCTCCGATGACTTCTTCCGGCTGTTCCTCGACCCCACCTTGACCTACAGCTGCGCGTACTTCGAACGTGCGGACATGAGCCTGGAAGAGGCCCAGATCGCCAAAATAGACCTGGCGCTGGGCAAACTGGGTTTGCAACCGGGGATGACGCTGCTGGATGTCGGCTGCGGGTGGGGGGCCACGATGCGGCGCGCGATCGAGAGGTATGACGTCAACGTCGTTGGCCTGACACTGTCCAAAAACCAGGCCGCCCACGTGCAGAAGATGCTTGACGCGATGGATGCCCCGCGCAGCGGGCGGGTGCTGCTGGCGGGCTGGGAGCAGTTCGACGAGCCCGTCGACCGGATCGTCTCCATCGGCGCGTTCGAGCACTTCGGGCACGACCGCTACGATGACTTCTTCGCTATGGCCCACGGCGCCATGCCCGACGACGGGGTGATGCTGTTGCACACGATCACCGGGCTGACCGGGCCGCAGATGGTCGAACGCGGCCTGCCGCTGACGTTCGAGTTGGCCCGCTTCATGAAGTTCATCCTCACCGAGATCTTCCCGGGGGGGCGGCTGCCGTCAATCGAGAAGGTGCAGGAGCACTCGGCTAAAGCCGGTTTCACCCTGACCCGCATGCAGTCGCTGCAGCCGCACTACGCCAAGACCCTCGACCACTGGGCTGCCGCCCTGCAGGCACGCCGGCACGAGGCCATCGCGATCCAGTCCGAAGAGGTCTACGAGCGGTATGTGAAGTATCTCACCGGCTGCGCCAAGGGTTTTCGAATTGGTTACATCGACGTCAACCAATTCACACTGGAAAAGTAGTTTCGGCTTCGCGTCTTGGGCACTGTGTGCCATGCCGGCAACTGCCGGACCGCCATTGGGTAGGGTTATACGTCAGTGGCAACTCGTGGTGCGTAGCCCCGAGCATCCAGGAGAATGACGACGGCAATGCCTGACACCCCCAGCACCACCGCGCAGATTCGAACACGATGCGAAGACATTGAGGCGCATTACGACTTATCCGACGATTTCTTCGGCCTGTTCCAGGATCCAAGCCGCACCTACAGCTGCGCGTATTTCGAACACGAGGACATGACCCTCGAAGAGGCCCAGATCGCCAAAATCGACCTGAACCTGGACAAACTGGACCTGCGGCCCGGCATGACACTGCTGGACATCGGCTGCGGGTGGGGTTCCACCATGAAGCGGGCCATCGAAAAGTACGACGTCAACGTGATCGGACTGACCTTGTCGAAGAACCAGTTGGCCCGCTCCCAGCAGGTGCTCGAGGCGATCGACACCGATCGATCACACCGAGTGCTGCGGTGCGGCTGGGACCAGTTCAGCGAACCCGTCGACCGGATTGTCTCCATCGAGGCCTTCGAGCACTTCGGTTTCGAGAACTACGACGATTTTTTCAAAAACTGCTTCGCGATATTGCCCGACGACGGGCGCATGACGGTTCAAAGCAGCGTCAGCTACCACCCGTATGATCTGCATGCCCGGGGCAAGAAAATCACCTTTGAGACGGCACGATTCATCAAGTTCATCGTCACCGAGATATTCCCAGGTGGTCGCCTGCCCAGTACCGACATGATGACCCGGCATGGCGAGAAAGCCGGCTTTGTCGTCCCCGAACCGCTATCGCTGCGACCGCACTACATCAAGACCCTGACGATCTGGGGTGACACCCTGGAGGCCAACAAGGACAAGGCCATCGAGATCACCTCCGAAGAGGTCTATCACCGGTACATGAAATACCTGCGTGGCTGCCGGGACTACTTCGCCTACGAGGCCCTCGACTGCAGTCTGGTCACCTACCTCAAGCCCGGCGCGGTAGCGTAGGCACACTGCGACGACGAGCTGCGGGCAGGACCGTCGCGGCTGGGATCGTGGCCGCATCGCCCGCGGGCTGCAGCAACTGGAGCTGGCCGAAGGATCGACCGGTCCCTACCTGCCACAGGCGGTGATCGCCGCACGGCACGCGACCGCACGTCTCCCAAGAACGTCTGTCGACAGCGGCACTCTCGCGGGGGAACCGTCGGCCTGCCCTAGGCCCAATGCCGGGTAGTTAAGGCGTCGCGGGAGCTGTCAAGGTGACACGCGGTGCTTATGTGGCGCGTGTTGTGTAACGATATGGGTGCGACTCCTGGTAGAAGAACGGTCGACGAAGATCCAATTCTGCTACCGAGGAGTCGCGGTGCCGAATTCTGCCATGCCCGAATCCGTACGTCGTGCCGAACTCTTGGCTCCAGGTCATCTGGGCGAGCTGACCTGGCAGATCCCGGTGGAGTTGGTGGACGCGGTGCTGGCTGAGACCGGCAGCACCCAGCGGCGGCTGCGGGTGCTGCCCTCGCGGGTGGGGGTGTACTTCGTGCTGGCGATGTGCCTATTCCCCGGATTGGGTTACCGCAAGGTTTGGGCCAAGCTCACCGCAGCCCTGCCGGGCCGCCGCAGATCGTTGTCGGACAAGGCGCTTCGAGATCTGCGTCGCCGCCTTGGCGCCGCACCGATGCGGTCGTTATTCGAAGTGCTGGCCGGCCCGGTGGCCGCACCGGACACCCCAGGCGTGCGGTTCGGGCACTATCGCACCGTCGCGTTCGATGGGTGCGTGTCGTTCAAGGTCGCTGACAGCGACCGCAACCGCTGCTGGCTGGGCAAACTCAAGGCCTCGCTCGGGGTCACCGGGTATCCGGTGATCAGGCTGATGAGCGTGGTCGAGACCGGTACCCGGGCGCTGCTGGGGGCGGTGTTCGGACCGCCGTCCACCGGCGAGACCGACTACGCCCGGCGACTGTTGCACCTGCTCAACGCACAGATGCTGGTGCTATGCGACCGCGGATTCGACGGTGAAACCTTCCTGACCGAGCTGGCCGGCACCGGCGCGCAGTTCCTCGTCCGGCTGTGCGCCACCCGCCGCCTGCCCGTACTCGCGCGCCTCGACGACGGCTCCTACCTGTCGCGCATCGGAACATTGCCGGTGCGGATCATCACCGCCGATATCACCGTCACCTGCGCTGATGGCACCCGCTACACAGCGGCCTACCGGTTGGCCACCACCTTGTGCGACCCGCGCCGCTATCCCGCGCGGCGGTTCATCGCCGTCTATCACCAGCGCTGGGAGCACGAGATCGCCTACCTGGCGCTGCGGCACACTCTGGCCGCCGGCCGCGTGTTGCGATCGACCGACCCGGCCGGACTCGAACAGGAAATGTGGGCGCTGCTGACCGTCTACCAGGCGCTGCGGCGTGCCATGGTCAGTGCGGTCGAATCCCGCCCCGGTACTGACCCGGACCGGGCCAGCTTCACCACCGCTTTGGAAACGGCGAAAGACCTGCTGGTCAACGCCGCCAACGTGACCAACGACACCGACCTCGTCGGGCACATCGGCCGCGCCGTGCTCGCTGACCTGCTCCCACCCCGGCGACCACGTACCAGCGTCCGCAAGGTCAAATCCCCACTGTCGCGCTACAACAAGAAAGACCCCTATCGGCCCGAACGCAGCACACCGATCACCAGCATCACCGCCATCATCAACGACCCCGAACCCAAACATGCGACACACGAGTCGAAATCGTTGACAACAGCCCTCGGACCTTAACTACCCGGCATTGGCCCTAGGCCTCCGCGAAGTGGCGGGTGATCGACGGGTCGACCGGGATGCCCGGACCTGTCGTCGTGGACATGGTGACCTTCTTCAAGTAACGCCCCTTCGACGTCGACGGCTTGAGCCGCAGGATCTCGTCGAGCGCAGCGCCGTAGTTCTCCGCGAGGCGCTTCTCGTCGAACGAGGCTTTGCCGATGATGAAATGCAGATTGGCCTGCTTGTCCACCCGGAAGTTGATCTTGCCGCCCTTGATGTCGGCGACGGCTTTGGCGACGTCGGTGGTGACGGTGCCGGTCTTGGGGTTGGGCATCAGGCCGCGCGGGCCCAGCACCCGGGCGACCCGGCCCACTTTGGCCATCTGGTCGGGTGTCGCGATGGCGGCGTCGAACTCTAGCCAGCCACCCTGGATTTTCTCGATCAGGTCATCGCTGCCGACGACATCGGCCCCGGCGCCCTCGGCCTCGGCGGCCTTCTCGCCCACCGCGAACACCGCGACGCGGGCCGTCTTGCCGGTACCGTGCGGCAGGTTGACCGTGCCGCGGACCATCTGATCAGCCTTGCGCGGATCGACACCAAGCCGGACGGCCACTTCCACGGTCGCGTCTTGGTTCTTCGACGACGTCTCTTTGGCCAGCCTGGCCGCTTCCAGGGGGGTGTATAGCTTTGTGCGGTCCACTTTTTCGGCGGCTGCCCGGTATGCCTTGCTGTGCTTGCTCATCTGCTTCCAATCTGCGTTGGTTGTGGTTACGGCGCGGGCCGAAGCTGGCCCTCCCACGGGTTTGACTTGTCGGGGCTAACTAGGCTCACGACGTGACGGCAATGCCCATGGACCGGGCCGTACCGGCGATCGTCTTGGCGGCGGCGTCGATGTCGTTGGCGTTGAGGTCGGCCATTTTGGTCTGGGCGATCTCGCGGACCTGATCCCAGCTGACCGTGGCGACCTTGGTCCGGTGCGGATCGGCCGCCCCCTTGGGCACACCCGCGGCCTTAAGCAGCAGCTTAGCGGCGGGCGGCGTCTTGAGCGCAAAGGTGAAGCTACGGTCTTCGTATACGGTGATCTCCACCGGGATGACATTGCCGCGCTGGTTTTCGGTTGCGGCGTTATACGCCTTGCAAAACTCCATGATATTGACGCCGTGCTGGCCGAGCGCGGGGCCGACCGGCGGCGCCGGGTTGGCCTGACCCGCCTCGATCTGCAGCTTGATCAGCCCAACGACCTTCTTCTTTTTCTTCGGGGGCATCGGGGGTGGTGTTCCTTCCGTGTCTGAGTGCCGTGTCTGAGTGCCGAGGCGCCGACGAGCCGGCGCACGGCGTACCTGACTAGATTTTGGAGACCTGGCTGAAGGTGAGCTCCACTGGTGTCTCCCGTCCAAAGATGGACACCAGCACCTTGAGCTTCTGCTGCTCGGCGTTGACCTCGCTGATCGTGGCCGGCAAGGTCGCAAACGGTCCGTCCATAACGGTGACCGACTCGCCCACCTCGTAGTCGACCTCAACGACCCGGCGTTCCAGCCCACCCTCGGCGGCGGCCACAGCGGTGGCGGCGGCGCCCTTGGTGGTCTTCCTCGCCTGCCCCTGCGGCAGCAGGAACTTCACCACGTCATCCAGCGAGAGCGGCGACGGGCGTGAAGTCGCGCCGACGAACCCGGTGACGCCCGGGGTGTTGCGCACCGCCGCCCATGACTCGTCGGTCAAGTCCATACGCACCAGGATGTAGCCCGGCAGCACCTTGCGGTTGACCAGCTTGCGCTGGCCGTTTTTAATCTCGGTGACCTCCTCGGTGGGCACTTCCACCTGGAAGATGTAGTCGCCGACATCCAGATTTTGCACCCGGGTCTCGAGGTTGGCCTTCACCTTGTTCTCGTAGCCCGCGTAGGAATGGATGACATACCAGTTACCGGGCTTTTTGGCCAGCTCCGCCTTGAGCGCGGCCGCGGGGTCGAGTTCATCGGCCGGCTCGGCACTGGGCTGCGTAGCCGGCTCCGCACCGGTATCGACCACCGCATCCGGGCCGGTCTCCTCCACGTCGACCGCCTGCCCTGCGCGCGTATCGCCCTCGAAGGTAGTCACAGCTTTCCGTCCTCCCTATAGCCCTGCGCGCCTCATCCAAACACCAGCATCACCAGCTTGGCGAGGCCAAAATCCGCCAAGCCGATCAACGCCACCATGAACGCCAGGAACACCAGGACCACCGAGGTGTACGTGATCATCTGCTTGCGGTTAGGCCAGATCACCTTGCGCATCTCGGCAACGACCTGGCTGAGGTAGTTGTAGACGAAGGCTATCGGGTTAACCGACGGGCGCGCTGGTTTTTTAGCCTTCTCGGCCGTCTTGGTCGTGGTGCCGGCACCGTTCTTGGACACGTCGATCGCCGTGGACGGTCCCGGGCCGTCGGCGCCAGCTGCCCCGATCCGCTGTCGGGACCGCTTACCAGTGGGCCGCTGCGGCCGCGTCACCACAGCCGTCTGACCGCCTTCGCGGATATCCCCCGTGCTGCCGTCGCGGGCGGCGTCGGCACCGTCGCGCTCGTCGCTCACCGCATGCTCCTTCGTTCGCCTCGTCTAGCGGTCACCCTCCAGTGTCCACCTTTGCACGAATCCTTACGCTCCGGCCGCTCCCGGGCCGACTCGGCCCGCATCGCCACCGGGTGTTAGCCGTCAGCAGGGGCGACAGGACTTGAACCTGCAACCTGCGGTTTTGGAGACCGCTGCTCTGCCAGTTGAGCTACGCCCCTTCACGGTTGGCGGGCCAACCTGCGGGGCTTTACATGACGCGCGCGCTCCCCGTCCGGCAATCACGGGCAGCGCGCAGGTAGCGGGAAAACCCCGGGGTCCGAGTGTACATCGGCGCAGATGTGGTTACTAATCACGTACCAATCACGTGCTGATCACGCGGTTCTGACGACCTGGCCGGATTCCATGTCCCACCTGAGCTGGACCGAGTCGGTGGCCTCATGGCCCATCATCGTCGTATAGGCCTCCAGCACCACCTCGCCGGCGTCGTTGGTGCAGATGTTCTTGGTGACGACGATGTCGGCGCCGAACCGCTCGTCGACGGACTGGATCTCCATCCGGGCGTGCAACACCTCACCGGCAACGATCGGTTTGTGGAAGATGAACCGCTGGTCGACCTGGACGATCTGCATCGTCTCGTAGCCGGTGTCGACGTGCCGGAAGAAGTCCGCCTGCACCAGCTTCGCAAAGATCGTGGTGAACGTCAGGGGCGCGACGAGGCCGTCATACCCGAGTTCGGCGGCCGCCTTGTCGTCCAGGCAGGCCGGGTCGTCGGCCTTGATCGCCTTGGTGAACTCCCGGATCTTCTCTCGGCCCACCACGTAAGTGTCCGGATACGTCCAGACCATCCCCCGGATGTCGGTTTTGATCGCCATGCCTACGCCAGCTTCGCCGACGCGATCGCCCGCCCGAAGATCTTCTTGCCGCCGGTGGTCGCGGTGAGGGCAATCGTCACCGACTTGGTCTCGGGGTCAACCGACTTGATCCGGCCGTTGAAGGTGATCTCGGCGCCCTTGCCGTCGTTGGGCACCGGCACCACCGAGGTGAACCGCACGTTGTACTCGGTCACCGCCCCCGGGTCGCCGACCCAGGAGGTGACGTAGCCGCCGCCGATGCCCATGGTCAGCATCCCGTGCGCGATCGCGGTGTCCAGGCCGACCATCTTGGCGATCTCGTCGTCCCAGTGGATCGGGTTGAGGTCGCCGGACACCCCGGCGTAGTTGACCAGATCCTGGCGGGTCAACGGATACACCCGCTCGGGAAGCCGGTCACCCACCTTCACCGAGCTGAACTCACGCCGTGGCATCGCTGAAACCCTCTTCTCCTTCGTCGCCGGCACGTCCCGCCAGGGTCGTGTAGGTCTCCATCACAAGCTCTCCCGCGTCGTTGGTGCAGATGTTCTTGGTGACGATGATGTCGGCGCCGTGCGCCTTGCGCACCGAATCCACGTAGACGTCGCAGTACAGCTTGTCGCCCACCTGGATCGGCTTGAGATACTTGAGCACCTGATCGACCTGGACGATCTGGGCCTCGTGGATCGCGATGTTCGCGTTCTCGAAGAACGCCGACTGGGCCTGGTAACCGAACACCGAGATGAACGTCAGCGGCGCCACCAGCCCGCGATAGCCGAGCTCGGCGGCGGCCTTCTCCTCGAAAAATGCGGGGTCGTCGTTCTTGACGGCCGTCGCGTACTCGCGGATCTTCTCCCGCTCCACCTCGTAGTGGTCGGGATAGCGGTAATGCCTCCCGACGATGCTTTCGTTCAGTGACACGGCTGTAGAACCTACCGGATCTCGGCAACTGCCCACGGGTAGGCGCTACCGGGTTTCGCGGTGGGGCTGGTGCTTACCGCAGTTCGGGCAGAACTTCTTCAGCTCCAGCCGGTCGGGGTCGTTGCGGCGATTCTTCTTGGTGATGTAGTTGCGGTGCTTGCACACCTCGCACGCCAAGGTGATCTTCGGGCGCACATCGGTCTTGGAGGCCATATCAGTCCCCTTTGTCCTCTTTCGCAGCTGACGACTTGCCTGGTAGCGATGGCCGGACTCGAACCGGCGACCTAACGATTATGAGTCGTTCGCTCTAACCGACTGAGCTACATCGCCACGGGACCACATGCCTTCGGTTCTGGGCCGCCAGCCTGCTCGGTGTCCGCCGAGCCCCCTAACGGAATCGAACCGTTGACCTTTTCCTTACCATGGAAACGCTCTGCCGACTGAGCTAAGGGGGCGTCACCCGTCGCGACCGGCCGACTCACGCTGCGGGCCTACAAGAGGGTACAGCCTCGCCGGTAACGCCACCAAACTACGCGAGTGGCGCCGCCGTCACCCACCCGGGCGAGCGGGAGTAGGCGGCGCTGGATTAGGCGGTGTCGGAGGACCGCTTCGGACGCAGGGCGTCCAGGTTGCTGAATTCATCTACTTCCTCATCCAGCGAAGAACCCGGGGTGTCGGGGCCGTGGACGAGGCTTCGCAGCGCGAGATTGACAGCTTCCCGCGCGCCGTGCAGGTGGTATCGGCGAATTACCTCGTCGACGAGCTCTTCGTCGATCTCGATTTCAACCTTCCGCTGCGCCATGGGCTAACGATACCCAACCGCGAAGCCGCCCGTGAGGCAAACCTTGCTACTGCCGCCCTTGCTACTGCCGCCTCACCCCGCCGAGCGCGGGCCGCGTCATGGCCGAGCGGGCGGCCGTATCTTACGCTGATGGGGTGGGGCGGCTTTATTTCCGGCAACTGCTATCCGGGCGCGATTTCGCCGTCGGTGACGCGCTGGCGATGCAGATGCGCAACTTCGCCTACCTGATCGGGGATCACCAGACCGGCGAAGCCGTCGTGGTCGACCCGGCGTATGCCGCCGGGGAGCTGGCCGACGCGCTCGAAGCCGACGAGATGCGCCTGACCGGGGTGCTGGTTACCCATCACCACCCCGACCATGTGGGCGGTTCGATGCTGGGTTTCCAGCTGAAAGGCCTGGCCGAGCTACTGGAGCGCACCAGCGTACCCGTGCATGTCAACAGCCATGAAGCGCTGTGGGTTTCGCGGGTTACCGGGGTTGCCATGAGCGACTTGACCACCCATGAGCACCACGACAAGGTCGCCGTCGGTGATATCGAGATCGAGCTGCTGCACACCCCGGGTCACACACCCGGCAGCCAATGCTTCCTGCTCGACGGCAGGCTGATCGCAGGTGACACGTTGTTCCTGGAGGGTTGCGGGCGCACCGACTTTCCCGGCGGTGACTCCGATGAGATGTACCGCAGCCTGCAACAGCTCAAGCGGCTTCCCGGTGATCCAACGGTGTATCCGGGGCATTGGTACTCGGCCGATCCCGCCGCCCCGCTCTCCGAGGTCAAACGGCGCAACTACGTCTACCGTGCTGCGAATCTCGATCAGTGGCGAATGTTGATGCGCGGCTGAGGACGCTGATTCCCTGGCCAGCGAAGGCTCGCGCGCCCGCAGGGGAGGCCATCAGCGAATTCTCGCTCGCCGATGGTCGCCGGCGGTGTGGTATAAGCGGAAGGTGCAACCGATGGGGTGGATCCAGGACCGTTGGCACGCCGTGGCCCAGGCCGGATCGGCCACCTGGCTGGCGTGGGGGGCGTGGGCCGCGCTTGCCCTCGGCGCGGTCGCGCTGGTATACGCCAACAGGCAGATTCAGCGCAACCGTCAGCTGACGACCGACCAGATCCGGCCCTACGTGAGCATGTTCATGGAGCCGCACGCCGCCGACTGGCACGTGATCGAGCTCGTGGTGAAGAACTTCGGCAAAACCGCGGCCTACCACGTCAAGTTCGCGTTTACGAATCCCCCGACCGTCGCCGCATACGAGCAGGCCTCCGACGGCTACGCCGATGTCGTCGAGTTGGGGCTGCCCACAGAGCTACCGTTGCTGGCGCCCGGGCAGGAGTGGCGGATGGTGTGGGATTCGGCGCTCGATCGTGCCCAGCTCGGGGAGGCCATCGAGTCCCGTTTCACCGGGACCGTGACCTACTACGACCGCCCCGAGCGGTCACGTGGATGGCGGGTTTGGCGGCGCGAACCGCGCCCGCTGCACACCGACGTGGTGCTGGACTGGAATACGCTGCCGCCGGTTCAGCGGGTGGAGTTGATGGCCAACCATGATCTGGCCAAGCGGGAAAAGCAGAAGCTGGAGCTGCTGCGCGGCCTGTTGACCTACTTCCATTACGCCAGCAAGGAAACTCGACCCGAGGTATTTCGCAGCGAGATCGAGCGAATCAACACCGCGGTGCGCGAAACCCAGGACAGGTGGCGCGCCCGCCAGGTCGACGAGCCCACCGACGTCAGCCTGCGTTGGGGTGACGCCAAAAACGGGCTCGGCAAGCACCACAGCGAGCGGATCTGAGAAACGTGAGCGGCCCGGTCACCTACCGCCGTGACGAGTCCGTTGCGGTGATCACGATGGACGACGGCAAGGTCAACGTGTTGGGCCCGGACATGCAGCGGGCCATCAACGCGGCACTGGACAGCGCCGAGCACGACGACGTCGGGGCGATCGTGATCGCCGGCAATCACCGAGTGTTCAGCGGCGGGTTCGACCTGAAGATCCTGACGTCCGGCGAGGCGCAGCCCGCGATCGACATGCTCAAGGGCGGCTTCGAGCTGGTACACCGCCTACTGGCGTGCCCCAAGCCGGTGGTGATGGCCTGCACCGGTCATGCCATCGCGATGGGGGCGTTCCTGCTCGCCAGCGGTGACCATCGCATTGCCGCTCCCGCCTACAACATCCAGGCCAACGAAGTGGCGATCGGCATGACCATCCCGTCCCCGGCTCTGGAGATCATGAAACTGCGGTTGACGCCGTCGGCGTACCAGCAGGCGGCCGGGCTGGCCAAGACATTCTTTGGTGAAACCGCGATCGCCGCGGGCTTTCTGGATGAAATCGTGCTACCGGAGATGGTGCTCAGGCGCGCCGAGGAAGCCGCCCGCGAATTTGCCACGCTCAACCGGCACGCGCATGCCGCCACCAAGTTGCGGACACGCGCCGAAGCGCTGACGAGCATCCGCGTCGGCATCGACGCAATGGCCGCCGAGTTCGGGCAATAGCATCGGGTGATTGCCGGTGACGCGGTTGGCCCCGACGGGCAACCGCGTCACCGTCGCCTCCTCCGGCCCGCAGTGTGACACGGTGGGCGGGATCGCGCACCTCACTCCGATGGGGGCAGCCGCCATCGGGAGTGCCGGAACTGGTCGAGGTATGCCGACCAGTCCCAGGTCGCCAGGAACTCCTGCGCCGCCGCATACCCCTTCTCGTAGAGCTCTTCGAGACGTGTTCTGGAGACGTCGAAGTCCAGCACACCGACATCGGTCGACTCCACCTGGATGGTGCGGGCCCGTACCCACGGCCGGCTCAGTTGATGCTGGTCGTGGCCCACCAGCATGGTGGTGAGCAGGCTTTCTAGCAAGGACGTTTGCTCGAAAAACCGCAGTGGCTTCAGCACGGGCATGACCTCGTCGATTCCCTCGGCAGGCCTCGGCAGCACCGTGATCCCGAACGTGGGCCAGCGCGGTGGCCTGCCGTCGGGCCGGTCGAAGCAGTCGATCGGAAAGCTCGTCAGCACGCCGCCGTCGACCAGCTGGGAGGTTCGCCCGGTGGCGCTGGTCAAGCTGACCGGCGGGTAGAAGAACGGGATCGCCATCGAGGCGCGCACCGCGTGGGCGACGGACTGCTCATCGGGGTCCAGCCCGTAGGTGCGCCGGTAGTGCCACGGCAGCCGCACCAGCTGGGCGATCGTCACGTCGGCCACGGTGACCGCCAGTCGGTAGCGCCGTTCCTCGATCAGGTGGTTTTCGTTCAGGGCCAGGTCACCGAAGGTGCTGACGCCGAGGTTTTTCAGCTCACTGCGTATCCAGTCGTAGGCGAAGTCCCCGCGGTACAGGCTGGCGTCCCGCAGCAGCCCCCAGGCGGCGCCAAGGAACGGGACGGGCCCGGCGTCGCGCCATTTGCGCAGCGGCACGGACAACGCGAGTTCCCTGACGTCCCCGCCGCTCAGCTGGTTACCTTTGGAGGCGGCCGCCAAGATCGCCGCCACCACGGAGCCGGCCGAAACCCCCGAAGCCCTTTTGAAGGAGTATCCGGCATCCATCAGCGCGACGATGGCACCGACCAGGCCGATGAACTTCACCCCGCCGCCCGACAGCACAATATCGGCGAACTTTGGCTGCGGGTCGCTGGATCGATCGTCTGCCATGATGCCCTCCGGTTGCCGAGGAGCTTAGCGGCCTTTCCCGGCAGCACGTTTTGCGGCGGCGAACATCGCAGCCGACCCGATTGCCGGAAACAGGTACCCTAACTTAGCCGACCGCCAAGTGAACTTAGCCGGCCGCCGAGACGCCCGGCTTGGTCGCTGTGACCAGACGGGTGGACACCCACGGCCCGCCGTACCACATGCGCCAGCCGAGGTTGCGATGTCGCACATTGCGCCAGCCGAGCGCCCGTAACCGGTCGGCATGCTCGCGTGTTCCCCACAAGTCCGCGATGGCCAGACGACCGCCCGGACGGAGCACCCGAACCGCCTCACTGAGAGCCTGCCGTCGGCCGCCGGGGGTTCGGATGTTATGGATCGCCAGGCTGCTGACGACCACGTCGAAGCTGGCGTCGGCGAACGGCAGCGCGGTCATGTCGGCGGTGCGCACCTCGACGCGGTCGGCGACGTTCTCCAGCGCAGCGTTGGCCAGCGTGGCCGACGGGGAGTTGCCGGTCTGGTCGGCGCGCCACAGGTCGACGCCGATGGCGCGGCCGCGCGGTAGCCGTTTCGCCGCGGCCAACAGCACGGCGCCACGGCCACAGCCCAGGTCGAGCAGTGTCTCATCGCCCCGCAGTCGCAGGTCATCGAGCACCCGGTCCCACACCACGAATTTGCCTACCCGGGTCGCGTACCCGTAAAGGGCTGCGCTGCCCGCGACCCCGCCGCCACCAGCGGCCGCCAGCGCCGCGGTCAACCGTCTGCCTCGGGCCCAGCGCGTCACCGACCACAGCAGCAGCGCGGCACTCACGCCGGCGACACCCACGAGCTGTGCCCGCGCGGAGACAATGTGAAACGATCCGTCGATCCCGTAATCGCCCGTGTGTCCCCGCACGATCGCATCCTAGGAGGCGGGCCGAGATGCGGGCGCGGGGATGCGCGTGGCGGCGCGGCGGCACGCCGGCCCGCGATGTCGGGGCGGCCGTCTAAGGTGGCCCGCGATGGCACTTCACGTTCACCGCGCCGAGCGCGCCGACCTGCTTGCCGAGCGGCTCGGGACGCTGCTGGCCGACCCGCCGCCCGACCCGTTTGCCCCGGATTTGGTGCTGGTTGCGGCGCGCGGCCTGGAGCGCTGGTTAAGCCAGCGGCTTTCGCACATCTTGGGGCGCGGACCGGGAAAGGCGCGCGGCGACGGGGTGTGCGCCGGGATAGTGTTTCGCAGCCCGGGCTCGCTGATCGCCGAGATCACCGGCACGGCAGAGGACGATCCGTGGTCGCCCGACGCCATGACGTGGCCGTTGCTGGAGGTCATCGACCGCTCGTTGGATGAGCCATGGTGTCACACGCTGGCACAACACCTGGGGCACTTCGACAGTGGCGCCGAGGCGGAGCTACGGCGGGGCCGACGATACGCGGTGGCACGCCGGCTGGCCGGGTTGTTCGCCTGCTACGCCCGCCAGCGCCCGCGGCTGCTGGCCGACTGGCTAGACGGCAGCGCATCGCTCGACGCAGACCTGGCCTGGCAACCGGCATTGTGGCGGGCGCTGGTGGCCGCCGTCGACGCCGATCCGCCGCACGTCAGGCATGAGAAAACCGTGGCGCGGCTGCGAGCGGGCCCGGCCGATCTGCCGGCCCGGCTATCGCTGTTCGGGCACACCCGGCTGGCGGGTACCGAAGTGGAACTGCTCGACGCTGCGGCCGCCCACCATGAACTGCACCTGTGGCTACCCCACCCCAGCGACGAGCTCTGGCAGGCGCTGGCCGATATCCACGGCTCCGTTCCGCGCACCGAGGACAGCAGCCGACACGCTGCCCGCCACCCGCTGCTGGAAACCCTCGGGCGTGACCTGCGAGAGCTGCAACGCGCCCTGCCGGCCGACCGGGCCACCGACGAATACCTGAGCGGCGCAACCAAACCCGAGACTTTGCTGGGCTGGCTGCAAGCCGACATCGCCGCCAACGCGGTCCGGCCCGAGGGCCGGGCGCTCCGGCCCGGCGACCGCTCGGTGCAGGTGCACGCCTGTCACGGGCCGGCCCGGCAAATCGACGTGCTGCGCGAGGTGCTGCTGGGGCTGCTGGCGGACGACCCGACGCTGCACCCCCGCGACATCGTGGTGATGTGCCCCGACATCGAAACCTATGCCCCGCTGATCCTCGCCGCTTTCGGACTGGGCGAAAACGCCGGTGCCGCCCACCCGGCGCACCGGTTGCGGGTCCGGCTCGCCGACCGCGCGCTCACCCAGACAAACCCGCTGCTGGCGGTGGCCACGCAGTTGCTGGCCATCGCCGGGAGTCGCGCCACCGCCAGCCAAGTCCTCGACCTGGCGCAGGCCGCGCCGGTGCGCGCCCGCTTCGGTTTCACCGACGACGACCTGGACGCGATCACCGATTGGGTGCGCGCATCCAACATCCGCTGGGGTTTCGACCGCCAGCACCGCCAGCCCTACGGGCTGGACCACATCCACCACAACACCTGGCGTTTCGGGATCGACCGCATCCTGACCGGGGTGGCGATGTCGGATGACTCGCAGGCCTGGCTGGCCAGCGCGCTGCCGCTCGACGACGTGGGCAGCGACAAGGTGGAGCTGGCCGGGCGGCTGGCCGAATACGTCGAACGGCTGCATCGTGTCGTCGAAAGTCTCAACGGCACAAAACCTTTGACACAATGGCTGGAGGCGCTGCGCGATGGTGTCGCGCTGCTCACCGTGTCGCGCGAGCCTTGGCAACACGCGCAGCTGCAGCGGGAGTTCGCAGACGTGCTAAGACACGCCGGTCCTCGCTGCGCTACCGTGCTGCGGCTGCCCGACGTGCGCGCCCTGCTGGACGGGCATCTTGCCGGGCGGCCCACCCGGGCGAATTTTCGCACCGGCACGCTGACAATCTGCACCATGGTGCCGATGCGCTCGGTGCCGCATCGGGTGGTGTGCCTTCTCGGGCTGGACGATGGGGTGTTCCCGCGGCTCGACATCCCCGACGGCGACGACGTGCTGGCCCGCGAACCGATGACCGGGGAGCGTGACATCCGTTCCGAGGACCGTCAATTGCTGCTCGACGCGGTATGTGCGGCCACCGAGACGCTGGTGATCACCTATACCGGTGCCGACGAGCACACCGGGCATCCGCGTCCGCCCGCGGTGCCGCTGGCGGAGCTGCTGGACGCCCTGGACCGCACCACGACGGCCCCGGTGCGCGAGCGCATCCTGATCAGGCACCCCTTACAACCGTTCGACCACAGAAACGTCCTGCCCGGCGCTTTGGTGCCCGGCAAGCCGTTCACGTTCGAGCCCGCCGCACTGGCCGCGGCCCGGGCCGCCGCTGGAAAACGCCGCGCGCCCACGCCATTTGTCACCGACACGCCGGTCGTCGCCGACATGCGGCCCACCGGGCCGACCACCGACGTTGCCTTAAGCGATCTGCTGGAGTTTTTCAAGGATCCGGTCAAAGGGTTCTTCCGGGCCTTGGACTGCGCGCCGCCGAGGGACGTCGGCACGATCGAAGACGCGATTCCCGTCGAGATCGACCCGCTGCAAGAGCGCAGCGTTGGCGCCCGGATGCTGCGCGACATGCTGGGCGGCATGCATCCGGAGACCGCCGCCAACGCCGAGTGGCGCCGCGGCACGCTGCCGCCCGGACGTCTCGGTGTGCGCATCGCGAAGGAGATCCGCGACCGCGCGCGCGAGCTGGCGCTCGCCGCGCTGCGGCACCGAGCGGATGCGGCCGAAGCGCACGACATCGACGTCGATCTCGGCGGCGGGCGGCGGCTCACCGGCACCGTCACGCCGGTGTTCGGGGAATGCACGGTCTCGGTGACCTACTCGAGGCTGGCGCCCAAGCATGTGCTGCAGGCGTGGATCGTCTTGGTGGCCCTGGCCGCTGGGCAGCCGCGCCGAGCGTGGACGGCGCTGTGCATCGGGCGCGCCACGGACGAAAACCGCGTCGCAAACCGCATCGCCACACGGTGGTTCGCTGCGCCGCCCGACCCGCTGGGGGTCGCACGGGAGCTGGTGGCGCTGTACGACGCGGGACGGCGTGCGCCGCTGCCGCTGCCGCTGAAGACGTCGTATGCGTGGGCCGAAGCCCGCCACAACGGCGACGACCCACACCGTGCCGCGACGAGAGAATGGACGACCACCAGAAATTACCGAGGGGAGAGCAGCGAGCCCGCGCACCGCAAGGTGTGGGGCGAGGGCGCCCCGCTGGAGAGGCTGCTCGGCGGCGGCTGCCGGCTGGGTGTGCTGGCCGAACGCCTGTGGCTACCCGTGCTGCAGGCCGAAAGGCGGGGGTGCTGATGAACCACTTCGACCTGTTGGGTCCGCTGCCCGACGCGGGCTCCACCACCGTGCTGGAGGCCAGTGCGGGCACCGGAAAAACGTTCGCGCTGGCCGGGCTGGTCACCCGTTATCTGGCCGAGACCGGCGCCACTCTCGACGAGATGCTGCTGATCACGTTCAACCGCAACGCCAGCCGCGAGCTGAGAGAACGCGTCCGCGGCCAGATCGTCGAGGCGGTGGCCGCACTGGAGGGCCACCCGATGCCACCCGGCAGTGACCTCCTCCGCCATCTGGCCAGCGGCGGCGATGACGAGCGTGCGGCCAGGCGATCGCGGCTGCGCGACGCGCTGGCGAACTTCGACGCCGCCACCATCGCCACCACCCACGAGTTCTGCGGCCGGGTGCTGAGATCGCTTGGCGTGGCCGGTGACACCGCGGCCAACGTCAAGCTCGCCGAAAGCCTCGACGACCTGGTCGGGGAGATCGTCGATGACCTCTACCTCGCGCTGTTCGGGCGCGGCGAGCAGGCCCCGGTGCTGACCCGCAAGCAGGCGCTGGAGCTCGCCCGAGCCGTCGTCAACGACCCCTGCGCACAGCTGCGGCCGCTCGATCCGGACCCGGATAGCGAAGCCGGCATCCGGTTGCGCTTCGCCAGCGCCGTGAGAGCCGAGCTTGACCACCGCAAACGCCGGCTGGGCATCCTCGGATACGACGACCTGCTCACCCGGCTCGCCAAAGCCCTTGAGGCAGCAGACTCCCCGGCCCGCGAGCGGATGCGGCGCCGCTGGCGCATCGTGCTGGTCGACGAGTTTCAGGACACCGACCCCGTCCAGTGGCAGGTGCTGGAGCGCGCGTTCAGCGGGCATGCGACGCTGATTTTGATCGGAGACCCCAAGCAGGCCATCTACGGTTTCCGCGGCGGCGACATCCACACCTACCTCAAGGCGGCCCGCACCGCCAGCGCCCGCTACACGCTGAGCGTCAACTACCGCGGCGACAACCCCCTCGTCGAGGGCCTGCACACCGTGCTGGGCGGCGCGGCGCTGGGCCACCCCGAGATCGTGGTGCGCGACATCGTCGCGCACCACCGCCGGCACCGGCTGGTCGGCGCACCGCACAACGCGGCGTTTCGGCTGCGCGTGGTCAAACGCCCCACCCTCGGCTACAGCGGCACCGACAACATCCCAATCGCTCTTTTGCGCCGCCACATTCCCGCCGATCTGGCCGCCGACATCGCACGCCTGCTGGCCAGCGGCGCCACCTATGACGGTAGGCCGGTCGAGGCCGGGCATATCGCGGTGATCGTCGAACACCACGAGGATGCCCGCGCCTGCCGCGATGCCCTGGCTCAAAAGGGGATTCGCGCCGTCTACACCGGCGACGCCGACGTGTTCGACTCGCAGGCGGCCCAGGACTGGCTGTGCCTGCTGGAGGCGCTCGACGCACCGCACCGCAGTGGGCTGGTTCGGGCCGCCGCGGGCACGATGTTCTTCGGTGAGACCGCGGAAACCCTGGCCGCCGGGGGAGATGCGCTCACCGACCGGATAGCGGCCACGCTGCGCCAGTGGGCCGATCACGCCCGCCAACGCGGGATGGCCGCGGTGTTCGAGGCTGCGCAGCTGGCCGGCTTGGGTCGCCGGCTGCTCAGCCAGCATGGCGGCGAGCGGCAGCTGACCGACCTGGCGCACATCGCGCAGCTGCTGAACCAGACCGCCCACCGGGAACACCGCAGCCTGCCCGCGCTGCGGGACTGGCTGCGCCGCCAATGCGACACCCGCACGCGGGTGAGCGAGCACAACCGCCGCCTGGACAGCGACGCCGCCGCGGTGCAGATCATGACCGTCTTTGTGGCCAAGGGCCTGCAGTTCCCCATCGTGTATCTGCCGTTCGCGTTCAACCGCTATGTCCGCATCGGCGACATCCTGCTCTATCACGATTCCACCGAGACCCGCTGCCTGTACGTCGGCGGACAGCGCCGCACCCCCGAGCGCCGGGCCGTCGAGGAGCTGAGCCGCCTGGAGGCGGCGCGCGACAACATCCGGCTCACCTACGTCGCGCTCACCCGCGCGCGGTCACAGGTGGTGGCGTGGTGGGCACCGTCGTCGGACGAGCGCAACGGTGGGCTGTCACGGCTGCTGCGCGGCCGCGGCGCCGGGCAGGCCGAGGTGCCCGACAAGTGCGCGCCGCGCATCACCGACGAGGAGGCGTGGGCGGTGTTCAAACGCTGGGAAGCCGCCGGCGGCCCGTCGGTGGAGGAATCGGTGGTCGTCGTCGCTGCGACCAGCGAAACCGCGCCCCCGGCAGGCCATTTCGAGGTGCGACACTTTCACCGCACGATCGACACCACCTGGCGGCGCACCTCATATTCGGCGCTGGTGCGCGGCGCGCAGCCCACCGGCGTGGACAGCGAACCGGAGATCGCCGCGCGTGACGACGAGACCGAGGGCCTCGTCATCACCGCGCCGAGTCAGGGTTTGGCGCTCCCTTCGCCGCTGGCGGGGATGCCGTCCGGCGCGGCGTTCGGGTCACTGGTGCATGCGGTGCTGGAAACGGCGGACCCGTCCACGCCCGACCTGGTGGACGAGCTCGAGGAGCAGACGCGTCGGCACCTGACGTGGTGGCCGGCCGGCGTCGGCCCCGCCGAACTGGCCGCCGCGCTGGTGCCGATGCATGACACCCCGCTGGGGCCGTTGGCCGATGACCGAGCGCTCAGGCAGATCGGGGTGGGTGATCGGCTGCGGGAGCTGGACTTCGAACTTCCGCTGGCCGGGGGCGACCTACTGGCCGGGGGCGACCTAGGGGGTCCGGCGCGGGAGGTGTCGTTATCCGATGTGGGCGAGCTGCTGCGATCATATTTGGCCGCCGATGACCCGTTGGCGCCATACGCCGGCCGGTTGACGTCGCCCGGGCTGGGCGACCAGGCGCTGCGGGGCTATCTGGCCGGGTCGATCGATGTGGTGCTGCGGGTGCCCGGGCCACGCTACCTCGTGGTGGATTACAAGACCAACCACCTGGGCGATTTCGCGCCGGACTACTCTTTCGCGCGGCTGGCCCAGGCCATGCTGCATTCCGACTACCCCCTGCAGGCCATGTTGTATGTTGTTGTGCTGCATCGCTTTCTGCGCTGGCGACAACCCGGCTATGACCCGCTTCGGCACCTCGGCGGGGTGTTATATCTCTTCGTGCGCGGCATGTGCGGTGCCGATACCCCGGTGGTTGACGGGCACCCGTGCGGGGTGTTCGGTTGGCGCCCGCCGGCCCGATTCGTGGTGGCGCTGTCGGATCTGCTCGACGGCGAGAGGCGGGCAGCGTGACGCTCGGCGACGTCGCGGTGGCGATAGGCGCGACCGGGCTGCTGCGGGCCTTCAATGAGGCCGGGGTGCTGGATGTCTCGGATGTCCATGTGGCTCAACGGGTTTGCGTCCTAGCGGAGGAACACGACGAGCGGGTGGAGCTCGGGGTCGCCCTCGCGGTGCGCGCACTGCGCGGCGGATCGGTGTGTATCGACCTCTCGGGCATCGTGGCGGATATCGGCACCGGTGGGTTGCCGTGGCCCGAGCCCGCGGGATGGCTGGCGGCGCTAAGGGCTAGTCCGCTGCTGAAGCAGCCGCCGGTGCTGCGTCTCGAGGATGATCGGCTGCTCTACCTCGACCGGTATTGGCGTGAGGAAAAGCAGGTGTGCGCCGACCTGCTCGCGCTGTCGGCTCCCCGGCCGGCCGCCGTTGTGCCCGGCTACGAGCGACTTTTCCCCCGGGGCTTCGAAGAACAGCGCAGCGCCGCGGACATCGCCTTGTCGCAGGCGGTTACGGTGTTGACCGGGGGACCGGGGACGGGCAAGACCACCACCGTCGCCCGGCTGCTGGCGCTGCTGGCCGAACAGGCGCAGCTTTCCGGCCGGGCCGGCCTGCGGATAGCGTTGGCGGCGCCCACCGGCAAGGCCGCGGCCCGGCTGCACGAGGCGGTGCGCCACGAGGTGGCCAAGCTGGATACCACCGACCGGGCACGGCTGGGTGACTTGCGGGCGATGACGCTGCACCGGTTGCTGGGCCCCATGCCGGGCACCTCGTCGCGGTTTCACCATCATCGCGGAAACCGGTTGCCGCACGACGTGATCGTGGTCGATGAGACCTCGATGGTGTCGCTGACCCTGATGGCTCGGCTGTTGGACGCGGTGCGGCCGGATGCGCGGCTGCTCCTGGTCGGCGACGCCGATCAGCTCGCGTCGGTGGAAGCCGGCGCCGTGCTCGCGGATCTCGTGGACGGCCTTTCGGCGCGCGACGACGTGCGAGTCGCGACGCTGCGCACATCGCACCGGTTCGGGGAGTCGATCGGAGCCCTGGCGGACGCGATCCGGGCGGGTGACGCCGAGCGCGCCGTGGGGCTGTTGCGAACGGCAGACGAGCATGTCGAGTTCGTCGAAGACCCGGATGCGACCGATCGGTTGCGCTCGATCCTGCTGCCGCACGCGCTTCGGCTCCGGGAGGCGGCGCTGTTGGGAGCCGCCGATGAGGCGCTGGCGACGCTGGACGAGCATCGCCTGTTGTGCGCGCATCGGGACGGGCCTTTTGGTGTGCGGCACTGGAACCGGCAACTGCAAATGTGGCTTGCCGAAGAAACCGGCGAGCCACCGTGGTCGGAGTGGTACCCCGGGCGGCCGGTGCTGGTGACGCGGAACAGCGACGGGCAGGGCATCCGCAACGGCGACACCGGCGTGGTGGTGGCGGGTCCGGACGGCCTACGGGCCATCATCGCGGCCGCGGCCGGGCCGCTGGACTTCGCGACCAGCCGTCTCGGCGATGTCGAGACGATGCACGCGATGACGATCCACAAAATCCAGGGAAGCCAGGCCGACCAGGTCACGGTGCTGCTGCCGCCCGAAGAATCGCGCTTGTTGACGCGGGAGCTGCTCTACACGGCGGTGACGCGGGCCAAGGCCAAGGTCCGTGTCGTCGGTTCCGAGGCCGCGGTCCGCGCCGCGATCACGCGCCGGGCGCTGCGCGCCACCGGACTGCGCCACCGGCTGCGGTCAGCCCGCGCGCTTTAGCCGTTCAGGCCGGGCCCGGCACCGTGGCCCAATGACCTCCACGATCCGGACCTCGCCGGTTTTCAGGCCGATTTTCAGCCGCTCCTCCAGGACGGGCTTGACCTCGCGCAGCTCGTCGCCCCGCAGCCGGCCCGACACACGAATTCCGATCACACCCTCCGGCATGTCGGGCAGCATCTCGATCATCGGATTCTCCGTCCCCGAGCGCCGCCCGCCGGCGCGCGATCAGGTCGTGCCATTCAGCGGGCCAGCGGCTTGTAAAACACCAAACCGTTGCCTTTGTTGTCATAGACGACGGCGCGGCGCTCGTGCGCGTCGTCGTAGGGACCCTTCACGATACCGCCACCGGCGGCCTCGACAGCCTTCGCCGCGCCGTCGACATCAGCGGTCTTGATACCGACGACGACCTGCCCGGGCATGGGGTGGTCCACCGCCGTCGCCAGCGCGAGCGTGACCGGCCCACCGTCGAGGGCCGCGAAGTGCGCGCCGTCACGAAACTTCAGCGGCATTCCCAGGGTCTCGCTGTAAAACCGGATCGACTCGTCCAGGTCATCGGTCGACAAGACGATCATTTTCACTTCGTGCTCGCTCATTGCTACCTCCCGTAGGTGACCCGATCGGCTCCACACTAAAACCCGGACCACACGAAGGGGTGCGATTCCCGGCCCGAGGCCGGTACCGCGATGACAATCTAGCGGCTTGCCCGCGCGCTCAGTTGCGCGACATTGCCACCCGCCGCGCGGAGACAAACACGTTCCGTGGGGCGCCGTCCTCGAGTTCCTCGGGCGGTTTGCGGCCATAGCCGGCGATCAACTGCTCGGCCGACGTCACCGTCACTTCCCAGCCATGGCGGCGCAACCACTCGCCGACGTCGTCGCGTTCCTCGAAGTACCACAGCTCATCGGCTCTGGGGACCTCGCGCCGCGGGTCGGCCCTGGCCATCAGTGCCCGGATGCGATCCATCCGCGCTCGCCGGCGCGCGCGGGCCCCGGGGTCGGCGAAGTCGGGTGCCAGGGCCTCGACCGCGATCCGGCTGCCGGTGATGGTGAGCCGCTGAATACAGTCGAACAGCAGGTCTGGGCGCCCGCCGGCAAATAAGGCAGTAGCCCCTCGGCTGACCACGCGCTCGGCGCCGACGCATCGAAACCGGCGTGTAGCAACGCTGCCGGCCAGTCCTGACGCAGGTCCACCGGGACACCGACCCGGTTACATGTCGGCCGGGCGCCATGGCTGCGCAATGTCGAGGACTTGAACTCCAGCACCCTGGGCTGGTCAAGTTCGAAGACCGTCGTGTTGTCGGGCCACGGCAACCGCCAGCACCGCGCGTCCAAACCCGCGGCTGCGAAGTAGTCGACCATTACCCGCATCCGCAGCGGCAGATCCGGCTCGGCCTCGATGACTTCCACGGGCAGGTCGGGCGCCTCGTACCAGCTCCACACCTCCTCGCCGACGGTATCGAGGAACACCCGCGCGAACGGATCGCGGATCAGTGGGTTTTCACTTTCGGTCTCCGCTGCGCGCGCCGCCGCGACACCCCGCGCCGTGGCGCCCACGCTCTCGGTGATCTCCCAGGTGTCGTTATCGGTTCTCGCCACGCTCACCGCCTTCCGGTCCTTCGTGCCTCGAGACCCGGCCCTACGCGTGGCGCGGCTGCGGGTGTCGCCCGCCGGCGTGCAGGCGGGCTGGTTGGGCTGAGAACCAGGTATTGCTTTACCCTGCTGGGCCATGTCGGCTCGGTGGGCTTTTCCGCATGCTTGGGATCAACGCCGCGACTCCCATGAAGCGACCACACGGCGATGAGCGCAAGGAGGAAGACCGATGGACCTGTGGAACACGGTGTTGAGCATGCAGGAGTGGGGGGAGCTGATTCACCGGGCGGAGCTCGGGGAAGTGGCCGAGCCGCTGGTGAACGTCGACCCCGACAACTCCGCTCCCTTTGACGCGATTTTCATAGGGGGTGGGGCCGGTGGCCGCTTCGGGTCGGCGTACCTGAAGGCCAGAGGCGGCCGGCAGCTTGTGGTGGACAAGTGGCCGTTTTTGGGTGGCTCGTGCCCGCACCAGGCGTGCGTGCCGCACCACCTGTTCTCCGAGGCGGCCCGGGAGATGGACTACATGCGCTGGAACTCCGGGACGCTGTGGTTTCCGGAATTCGATGAGAAGCGTGCCTCGATCCTGGATGTGGTGGAGTTGTTTAAGGCCGGCCGCAACAACCCGCACGCCTTTATGAACTGGCAAAGCAAAGAACAGCTGGGGATGGAATACATCCTCAACGCCAAAGCCAGGGTGATCGACGCCAACACCGTCGAGGTGGCCGCCAGGCGGTACACCACACGCAACCTCGTGCTTGGCACCGGCGCTCGCGGGCACCTGCCCGACATCCCGGGGATCACGACGCGTGGGGTGTATGACTTCGCCACTTTGATTGAGGAGCTCGACTACGAGCCGTCGCGATGCGTAATCGTCGGCGGGTCCAAGACCGCCCTGGAGTACGGCTCGTTCTTCCAGGCTGCCGGCTGTCAGACCACGATCGTCTCCCGCAGCCCGCTGATGCGTACCCGCAGCCTGCACCATGTGGACGAGGACCTGCGGGTCTATGTGGTGGACGGGATGCGCAAGCGCGGCATCGAGATTCTCGAGGGAGCGCACGTGTTGGAGGTGATCGGCAACAGCAAGGTCACCGGTGTGCGGCTGCGGCTGGCCGACGGCAGCGAGCGCACAATCACCACCGATTTCGTTTTTTTGGGCACCGGGGAACGGCCTCATTCGCAGCCCTTCGTCGACGCGCTGGGCGTGCAGGTCGACGACAAAGGCTTCATCAAGGTCGACTCACGGATGCGGACCTCGGTGGCGGGAGTGTATGCGATCGGTGACCTGATCGGCGCGCCGATGGAGATGTTCAAGGCCCGCAAATGCGGGGTGACCGCCGCCCGCAACATCATGGGCGACGCCTATGAGTTCGACTTCTCGGAATACCCCGACTTCCTGCACACCACCTACGAGGTGACCTGGGTGGGACTGTCCGAGGCCGAGGCGCGGCAACGCTATGACGACGTGGTGGTCATCCAGATGCCACCCAAGGGCATCCGCAACGACGAACTCGCCCTGCCCTGTGCGGAGGGGTCGATGCTCTACGCCTTCACTCGCCCTGAGCTGACCGGCTTCCAGAAGGCTGTCTATGACGGCAAGAGCCGCCGCCTACTTGGCGCCCACCACGTCGGCTTCGGTGCTAAGGACGCCTTCCAATACCTTGACTACCTGATACGCAAAGGCATCACTGTCGATGAGATGGGCGAGATGAATGAGCTGTTTCTCAACCCCGACCATTTCATTCAACTCTCCCGGCTCCGGGCGGGCCAGGCCAACCTCGCCGACCTGTGAACACGCAGGCCAGGAGGAGCCAGAGGTACGGGGTCAAAGTGACCATGCGCACCCTGGCCGGTAGCTGACAGCGGTGTCGAGGTCTCCTTTTCCCATGCGCGAGGCCGCTTCCGGCCACACCCGCTGCTGTCCCAAGGACCCACGGACTCGATCACGCGGGAGCCGGATGCGCGGCGAGGCGTTGCGCGGTACCGAGGAGACTGTCTTCGGCGCCGCGAGCGCGGGCGTGCTGCTCGATCCGCCATCGGTCGGCCTCGGCGCAGCGATCGTGAAGAGCGCGGCAGTGCTCTCTGACCCGCTCCGGGGCGCTCCCGCCGAAGGCGGTGCGACTGTGGACGATCCGCGCCGGCTCGGATGCGATGGTGACGATGCTCGGATCGACCTCGATGGCGTGGCCGAGCGCGTCGACGGCGGCACGGGTGAGGTCGGCCTCGCTGAGACATGAGCGGCCGGCTTCCACCGCGGCTGCGACGGCTCGACCAACGATCCGGTAGGCCGACCGATAGTCCAGCCCGTTCGCCAGCACCAGCTCCTCAGCGAGATCGGCCGCACCGGTGAAGTGAGCGCCGGCCGCTGCCGCGAGCGCGTCACGGTCGACCGCTAGCGTCCGGGTGACCTCGGCGCCGAGCGCGACCACCCGCCGGGCCAGGGCGAGGGCTCGCGCCACCTCGCCGTAGGCGTGCAACCAGTTGTCGGTCCGGGCAGACGGCGAGCGCTGGGTTACCATGAGTCCGGTCGCTCGGCCGATCAGTGTGCCAGCGCTAGCCCGAATGACCGCCAGGGCATACGGGTTGCGCTTTTGCGGCATGAAGACCGAAGCCCGGCACAGCGAGGCGTCAAGGGTGACATAACCGAAACCCGGACTAGCGAAGATCTCCAGGTCTTCAGCCAGCCGGTCCATGGTGGTTGCTGCCTGCGCGGCAGCGACCACGGCGTCGGTGAGCCCGTCGACCGCCCACATGATGTCGCGGGTGTGCGCGCCGGGCGCCGCGAAGCCGAGAAGATCGGCGAGCGCGGCCCGGTCTATCGGAACACGGCTGCCGCCGACACCGCCAACCCCCGCCGGGGAGCGGTCTGCCCACTGGTAGACGTGCTCGAGCCGGTCCAAGTGCCGGGCCGCTTCCTCGCCGAAGGCGCCGAGATAGTGGCCGAACGTCGACGGCTGCGCCGGCTGAAGGTAGGTCGTGTCCGCCCAGACCGTGTCTGCGTGCCGCCTCGCCTGCTCGATTACTGCGTCGATAAACCGACACACTTGCTCGTGCAGGTCGAGGAGAAGGTCGCGCAGGGCTATTCGGAACGCGATCCGTCCCGCCTCCCGCCGGGTACGCCCGGTGTGCAGCCAGCCCGCAACGCTGCCCAGCCGTCGCTCCAGCTCATGCTCTCGGCTGTTGTAGGCGTCTCCGTAGACCGGGTTGTAGGGAAACTCCTCCACCGGCGTTGCCAGCACGTCGAGCAGAGCGGAGAGCAGCACGCGGGCGTCGCCGGCCGGGATCACCCCGGCCTGGCGCAGCGTAACGACGTGCGCGAGGTCGGCCACGGTAAGGCCACGGTGCAGCAAGGGAGCGTCGGCCAGCTCGAGGGCATAGCCGGCATCGATTAGCTCCGGCGCCGGGCCGCTGGTGATCCGGGCCTCCGCACCGAGATAGCCGTCAGGGATCGCCCGACGCGCGTTTGGTCGCGCTCTGCGGAAGCGTTCCGGGGATTCGGCTGCCCTGACCTCCTCGGGCGCAGGCTCTGCCACGGCAGCTCGCGACTCGGCGAAAAGGGTCGGTGCGCCGCCGGTGACTAAGAACACGACGGGACCGGGGATGTGGCCCTCGGTCGCCGCATCGACAAGCGCGGCCATCGCCTTCGCTCCGAAGACCGGGTCAAGGAAGATCCCCTCGGTGCGTGCCACAAGCTGGGCCGCGGACTCCCCTGCGGTCGACGGCTTGCCGTAGCCAGGCCCCAGAAACCCCTCGAGCACCGTTACCTCTGTCGGCTCGGCGGAGGGCAGATCCAGCAGCCCCGCCGCGCCTGCCGCGAGCGAGGTGATCCGGGTGATGCACTCGCTGGCGGGACGGCTGACCGTGACACCGACGACGTCGTACGGGTTGCCCAGGCCGCGAGCCCCGGCGACCAAACCGGCTTGCGTCGCACACGAGCCGGTGGCCAGCCAGAGCTGGGAGGGGCGTAGGCCAGCGGCTGCGAGCTGGTCGAACAGCTCGAGACTGGCCTGCACGTAGCCGACCGAACCCAGCGCGGTAGCACCACCACGAGGAAGCGGGTAGGGCCGGCGCCCTTGCTTGGAAAGCTTTGCCACGAGTGTCTCGATCGCGTCGTCGACCGAAGCGCGACCGGGAACGCCGGTGTAGCGGATGTCCGCGCCGACGAGCTCATCAAGCAGCAGGTTTCCGCTGGGTGGGGCCGGGGAGCCGTAGAAGACGAGGTACGGGTCGAGGCCGCAGCGCCGGGCGGTGACGGCGGCCAGCATGGCCCAGTTCGACTGCGCACCGGCGCCGGTAACCAGGCAGTCGCAGCCCTGAGCCTGCGCATCGGCGAGGAGATATTCCAGGCCGCGCAGTTTGTTGCCGCCAAGTCCCAGCCCGGTCAGGTCGTCGCGCTTAAACCACGTTTCCACCCCGAGGACGGCCGACAGCCGCGGCGCCGGCTGCAGCGGCGTGGGCGCGGCGACCAGCGGCACGCGGGGAAGCTCCCTCATGGCGGCCCCACCTGCCTGATCCGGTCGACGAACGCACCAGCGGCACCCAGAGCGGCCCGCGGATCGAGGCAGCGCGCGATGTCGTCCGGGCTAAGGTGCTCGCTGACTCTCGGGTCGGCGAGCAGGGCGGTCTTGAAGTCGCTGCCACGCTCGAAGCCGGCCAGCGCCGCCTCATACACCACTTGGTGGGCGGCGTGCTTGCCGATCCGATCGGCAAGTCGGCGCATCACCGGCTCGGAAAACAGGTACCCGCGTTGTGCCTCAAGGTTAGCCCACATCCGATCGGGGTCGACCTCAAGCCGTTCCAGAAGATCGCAGGCGAAGGCGAGCGCTGCCCCGGCAAGCAGGCACACCTCCGGTAGGACGACCCACTCGGCCTTCCAGGATCGCCCATCGCGCTCATGCTCGTGAACCATGCCTTCCACAGCCACAGTCGCAGCGGCCCGCACCACCCGGGCCAGGGTGACCAGATGCTCGGAGATTTCGGGGTTACGTTTGTGCGGCATGGTAATGCTGCCGACACGGCCTACAGTGGACGGCTCGCGGAGTTCGCCGATCTCCGGACGGGCCAGCTCATACACCTCCTGGCCAATCTTGGCCAGGGTGGCCGTGACCATCGCCAGCAGGCCGGCGAACTCTGCGACCCCGTCACGGGCGGTGATCCACGGGATCTCGGGGGTGATCAAGCCGAGGCGGCGGGCAAACGCGTCGAGCAGCGGAAGCGCCTGATCCCCCCAGAATTCCATGGTGCCCAGCGCTCCGCCGAGCTGGACGACCTCCCAGCGACGGCGACCCTCTGCCAGCCTCATGCGGTGGCGGTGCAGCTCGGCCGCCCACACCGCGGCCTTGAATCCGAACGTGATCGGCAGACCGGGCTGGCCATGGGTGCGGCCGGGCATCATTGTGTCGCGATATTGACCGGCCAGCTTCACCGCCGCGGCTTCGGCGCGGGCCAGGTCGCGCTCCGCGATATTTCCAACCTGACGCATCACCAGGGTTGTCCAGGTGTCCGTGAGGTCCTGCACCGTGGCGCCGTAATAGACCCACTGCCGGGCGCTCTCGGGAAGGATCTCCTGGAAGCAGCGAATCAGGCCGAGCGTCGAGTGTCCCGCAGCCCGGGTTTCCGCCGCCACCCTCTCCAGATCGAACAGATTGACATCAGCGTGCTCGCGGATCGCAGCGGCCGCGCCCGCAGGCACGAGCCCGACATCGCATTGGGCTTCAGCCAGCGCCGCGAGAATCTCCAGCCACGACTGCAGTCGGCCATCGTCGTCGAACAAACGGTGCATCTCGGGCGTGCCCCAAAGGTGCCCGTACAGCACGGAGTCAATGAGATGCGCGCCCATCGCCATCCCGCCCTCTACACCACCGGCGCCCGGCTGTGCTTGTCCACCCCTGTCAGCAAGCGCAGCACCGACCGGATCTCGTCGAGCTTCGATCCCCATGGCACGATCCCGGTGGTGCCCTGAACCTCGATGCCGCGCTCGAGCAGGCAGCACTTGGTCAACGTTGGCTCTCCGTCGGTTCGTTGTTCCCGGCGCCGGGGGCAGATATCGACCCAGGTAGGCTCGCCGCCATAGAAGTGGCGGTAAAACTGCAGGGAGCGCTCGCAGCCGATCATCAGCCAGTCCGGCCGCTGCGCCGGCCGGGTGTCGAGGAAGGCGAGCTGACCGCCCAGGCTGACGCCGGATCCCCGGCACGGCAGCAGATAACTGTCCGCGGGGTTGGCGGCTGCCAGTCGACGGATGTCCACCACGTCGAGCACGAGGTCGATCGGTGGGAGATCTTCGTCAAAGGCCACGACCTGCTCGGCCATGGCAAACAGCTTCGGCGGATCAGGCGGCACCACCTCGGTGACCCGAATCCGCACCGGCGCCGGCTGCCAGATGAAGTTGACGTGCTCGTAGCGGCCCCGGATCACGTACGCCTTCGCGCCGGGCCGGGCGTGGCGAAGGGCCGCACGGGCCAGCGCTGTCGCGTTGCCGACGTCGGTCAGCGGAGAGTTGACGCAGACGACCTCGTCGGGTCCGGCCAGCAGCCTGGCCTCGATAATGGGGGAGAACAGCGGCTCGCTTGAGGCCTTCCGGACCGTGACAACCGCGGTGTCGTCGCCGTTGCGCAGGACGAGGTAATCGGTACGGCGGTACGCCTCACGCCCCAGCAGGTACGGCACGAGGTCCATCTCGGTGAGCGGGACGTCGACCTCCTGCACGGACAAGCCGCGGTAGGGCCGGGTTATGGTGTTGGGCTTCGGGTCGGGAATCACCGCGACACTCCGAGGTCGGCGAGGGCGGCGGTATCCGCGCGCAGGCCGAGACGCAGTGTCTCAAGCGGGAGCACCTCGTCGAGGGGCACGTTGCCGAGGTTCACGGCCGGCCCAAGCCGCCGCACAAACCAGGCATGCTGGGATTTTCGCGGCGCCTCGAAGATCACCTGATCCAGCGGTAGGCGGGCCGCGATGGCGTCGACCAGGTCGGTGCGCACGCTGCCATCCTCGCGGTACACGCCAACGGTGCCGCTCTCGCGGCCCTCGGCGACCACCCACGTCGCGCCGGCGGCCAGGTCCGCCTCCATCTCGGCCAGCCACTCGTCGGCCACGACAGGAACGTGCCCGTGCTTAGCGCCCGTCTCGGCAAGGACGGTGAAATCCTCCGCCAGCGCGCGCACGAGCTGGGTCTTGCGTCCGGGGGACAATGCCTGAAGGCCATTCGACACCTCCAGAGAGTCGACGCCGAGGTCGGCAGCCCACCGTCGCAGCTCATCAAGCCGGCCTTGAATCGTGGCGATCTCCAGCAACGTCCCGCCGAGACACACCTTGACGCCGGCGTCGCTGCACAGCGCCACCCGCTGCTTGAGCATCGGGTCGACGTAGGAGATTCCCCAGCCGATCTTGACCACATCCACCAGGTGTCCGGCCTGTTCAAGTCTTGCCTCGAGTTCCACGAGCGTTGCGCCCCGATCCAGGACGTGGGTCACACCGCGGCGCCGCGGCTTGCCGTCGCGCTCCGGCACATCAAGGAAGCCGGGACAGTCCCACATGGTCATGCCTCCCTTTAATCCTGAACAGGCTGCTTCTCGATCGTGAACAGCCCGCGTCGTGGACGGGTCACTGCTCCAGAACCTAGCGGCATTCGTCACGGGTGTCCGTGTCCTGTCGCTACCAACAGACACCGAGTCTTCGTCTATTTAGGACATGGGATATCAAGCATCTGATTCGTAATGTTTGAGCACAGCCATGACGGAGCGACTTGTTGTGATCGGCGGCGGCGCGGCCGGGATGTCGGCAGCGTCCGCAGCCCGCCGCACCGACCCGGTGCGCGACGTGGTGGTGCTGGAGGCTGGCGGATACGCTGCATACGGTGCGTGCGGTATCCCGTACTACGTGGGCGGGCACGTCGACCGGGCCGAGTCTTTGCTCGCCTATCCGCCGTCGTTCTTCCGCGATCAGCGCGGCATCGACCTGCGCTTGCACACCCGGGTGAGCTTGATCGACGCGGAGCGGCGAATGGTCTGCTACCGCAACGGTCCGCGCGAGTCCCGTCTGAGTTACCGGCACCTGGTGGTGGCTGCGGGCGGAACTCCTATTCGCCCTCCGATTCCGGGGCTTGACGACCCGTACGCCTTCACCGTTCGCACCCTCGAGGACGCCATCCGGCTGCGCAGCCTGCTCGACGCTGGGCACGTCGGCCGTGCTCTCGTTGTGGGCACCGGGTACCTCGGGCTGGAGATGACCGAGGCACTGACCGCCCGCGGCGTCCAGGTGACCGTCGCCGAGCAGCTCCCCCGGGTCATGCCTAATCTCGACCCGGAGCCGGCGGCGCTCGTCGAGGACGAGGTGCGTCGCCACGGCGTGGACCTTCGCCTCGGGGCCCGGATAGACAGCGTCCGCCGAACCGCCAACGGCCTCGAAGCGTCGGTCGACAGCGCGATCGTGCGGGTGGACGCCGTGGTCGTCGCCACCGGGGTCCGAGCCGAGTCGAACCTGGCAGCGGCGGCGGGTGCGCTCACCGGACCGGGCGGCGCGCTGCTCGTCGACGACCGGATGCGAACCTCGTTGCCGGACGTGTTCGCCGCCGGCGACTGCATCGCGCCCTACCACCGGGTGCTGGGGCGGCCGGCCTTCGTTCCGTTGGGTCCGGCAGCCAACAAGACCGGCCGGGTGGCCGGTACCGTCGCAGCCGGGGGGGACGCCCGTTTCGCCGGGATCCTCGGCACCGCGGTGGTCAAGGTCTTTGACCTCGCAGTCGCCTCCACCGGGCTGACGCTGACGGACGCAGCTGCAGAAGGGATTGCGGCTGTCGCCACCGATGTGATGGGCAGATCTCGCGCCAAGTACCTTCCGGGCTCGGCCCCGGTCTGGGCGCGGCTGGTTCATGAGAATGGGGGTCGGTTACTCGGCGCGCAGTTGATCGGCCCTGGCGATGGTGTGGCCAAACGCATTGACGCGGTAGCGGTGGGGTTGCAGGCCGGTTTGGATGTCGAGGACCTCAAAGACCTCGACCTTTGCTATGCCCCGCCGTACGCGCCCGTCTATGAGCCGCTGCTGCTTGCCGCCCAGGCCGCCACGGCGGTGGGCGCGCCCCGGCATGCCATGAAGGTACTGTAAGCATGCCTATAGAAACACTTCGTCCGACGACCGCACCGGATCGGGTCGCGGTTGTCACCGGTGGTGCTTCGGGCATCGGCAAGGCGACCGCGGCCCGGCTGACTTGCGACGGCCTGCGCGTGGCGGTCCTCGATTTGAACGACCAACCTGGCGGGGCAGCCGATCTCTACCTGCGCGCCGACGTGACTGACCCCGTTGACGTGGAGCGGGCGTTCGCCGGCGTGCTCGACGCCTTCGGGCGTATCGATCTGCTGGTGAACAACGCGGGCATCACCGGGAACGCCGAGGCCACCGTCTGCCACCAGACACCGATCGAGGAGTGGGAGCGAGTGCAGGCGGTTAACGTGCGGGGCCCGTTCCTGTGCGCCCGCGCCGCGCTACCCACCATGGTCCGGCAAGGCTCCGGGCATGTGATCACTATCGCGTCGGTAGCCGGGCTGGTCGCGTTCCCGGGGCGGTGCGCCTATACGACCTCTAAGGGCGCGGCGGTGCAGTTCACCAAGTCCCTGGCGGTGGACTATGCCGCCGCGGGGATCCGGGCCAACGCGGTCTGCCCGGGCATGGTGGAGACCCCGATGACCCTTTGGCGCCTCTCCCAACCCGCACTGCGAGCCCAGGTGGAGTCGAAGATCCCGATGGGCCGGGTGGCGCAGCCCGAGGAGATCGCCGAGGCGGTGGCAGCGCTCGCGTCCGAGCGCTTGGCCTACCTCACCGGCCACTTGTTCGTGATCGACGGCGGCTGGACCGCCCTCTAACCCCTCTAACCGATGAGGAGCACTGTGATGGCTGGACGACTGGACGGCCGTGTCGCGTTTGTCACCGGTGCCGGTTCCGGCATCGGGCGGGCGGCGGCGAAGCTGTTCGCCGAGGAGGGCGCCGCGGTCGCCGTGGTCGATGTGCGCTCCGAGGCCGCCAAAGAGACAACCGAGAAAGTCGTCGCCGCAGGCGGTCGGGCTGTCGCGATCGTAGCCGACGTCGCCGACGACGGCGACGTGCGGGCAGCCATGACACGCGCGATCGGGGAGCTGGGCCGTCTCAACGTGGTCTACAACAACGCCGGCGTGGGCAGCAGCGGTTCGGTTGCCGAGGCAACCGAGGAGGACTGGGAGCGGTGCTTCGCGGTGAACGCCAAGGGTACCTTCCTGGTCTCTCGTGCGGCGGTGCCGCACTTAATCGAGGCGGGAGGCGGGGCGATCGTCAACCAGGGTTCGGTGGCCGGGCTGGTGGCGGTGCCGAACTTCGCGGCGTACTGCGCGGCCAAAGGCGCGGTCGTGTCGCTTACCCGTTCAATGGCGATCGACCTCGCTCCGCACCGGATCCGGGTCAACGTCATCTGCCCGGGCACCGTCTTCACCCCGCTGATGGACCCGTTGCTGCGTGCGCGAGGCGGCGGCGACCTTGAGGCCGGCCTAACCAAGACGCTGGTGAAATACCCTATCGGCCGACTTGGCACGCCCGAGGAGATCGCCCAGGTCGCGCTATTCCTCGCCAGCGACGAGGCGTCGTTTCTTACCGGCTCGGTTATCACCGCCGACGGCGGCATGACCGCTCAGTAGACGGACATATCATGCCCTTTCACCTGGATGCGGATAAGCTGGTCGACCTGCCCACGGCCGCGGCAGAAGTCACCGACGGCGCGCTGGTCGCCCTGGGCGGCGGGCTGTCCGCTCGGCTGCCGATGGCCCTGGTGCGCGAGCTGATCCGTCGGGACCGCCACGCACTGCACGTCGTCGGCTCGGCACACGGCATCGACGTCGATCTGCTGGTGGCCGCCGGCGCGATCGCTGTCTGTGAGGAAAGCTACGTCGGGTTCGAGCAGGACCTCGGGCTGGCCCCGGCCTACCGGCGGGCCGCAGAGACCGGCGCGATCGAGATCCGGGAAAGCTGTTGCGCGACGATGCTGGCGCAGCTGCGGGCCGCCGAGTTCGGTCTGCCGTTCATGCCGGTGCGTGGCATCAAGGGCTCTGACATCAGGCGAATGCACCCCGAATACCGCGAGGTCAGCTGTCCGTTTACCGGTGAGACTTTGGTGGCCGTCCCGCCGTTACGACCCGACGTCGCCCTGATCCACGCGCCCCTGGGCGACCGGCGCGGCAACCTGCATCTCGAGCAGCCCTATGTCCTTGACGAGCGGTTCGCCGCCGCCTCACGCAAGGTGGTCGCCACCGTCGAGCGGATCGTGTCGACGGAGGAGGTGGCGACGGCCGGCGTGACCATCCCCGCCCATCTGGTGCGCGCGGTCGCAGAGGTGCCGTACGGCGCTCACCCCAGCTCCTGTTACCCCGCCTACGCCTATGATCGGGCTCACCTCGCCGACTATGTGCGACGCGCGGCGGCGGGTGGCCAAGAGCTGACGGGCTACCTGGACACCTTCGTGATGGGGGCACCGACCGAAGATGCCTACCGCAAGCTCGTCGGCGAAGCGCGTCTGGCTCAACTGCGTGGCTGGTCGCAGTCCACCGACGCGTGGAAGGAGCTTTTCGCATGACGTTCACGATCGACGAGTGGTTCGTCGTCCTGCTGGCCAGGACCATCAAAGAGCGAGAAATCGTCTTCCACGGTTTCGGCAGCCCGTGCGCGCAGGTAGCCATGCACGTTGCCCGGCGCACCCACGCCCGCGACATGCTGCTGGTCGAGGGCGCGACGTACGCCGTGAACCCGGACCCGCCGTTCATCCCTCCGACAGGCAACGACTACAGCCTCCAGCGGGGAGCGCTGTACCGGATGCGGTTCGAGGAGTTCTTCGACGCCGCGGTGCGCGGCGATGTTGACCGGATGTTCCTGTCTGGCGCGCAGATCGACCCATACGGCAACACGAACGTGACGGCAATCGGCCCGCTCGATTCGCCTAAGGTAAAACTGGGGGGTGGCGGAGGCGGGTGCAACCTGGCCGCGACGATCGGCAACCTGACGCTCTGGACCACCCGGCACCGGTCGGGGCGCACGCTGGTCGAGCGGTGCGACTTCGTCACCGACATGGGCCATCGGACCAGCGAAGGGACACGCGTCGAGCTGGGTTTCTCCGGCCGCGGACCGGAGTGGCTGATCACCGAGCTCGGCGTGTTCGACTACGAAACCGATGGGCACGCCCGGCTGCGCCAGCTGTTCCCCGACGTAAGTCTCGAGGAGATCCAGGCCAGGACCGGTTTCAAGCTGCGGGTTGCCGCCGACCTGCGGCCGGTGCTCCCGCCCAGTGCGGGCGAGCTCGCCGCACTGCGGGCCATCGACCCGCTCGGCGTACGGCGCTCGGAGTTCGCCCCCGGCGAGCTGAGCCGCACCTTTAGCCACGGGTCGCGGGCGTCCTGCTCATGCTGCAGCTGATCGATCCGCTCAACGCGGTGTTCGACCCCCGACGGGTCGCGCTGGTCGGTGCGTCCGACCGGTCCGGCTCGATGGGGGAGCTGCTCTGGCGCAACCTCGCGGAGTTCCCCGGCGAGGTGGTACCGGTGACCCGGTCCACCGAGAGCGTTGCCGGCCGTAAGACGTACCCGACGCTGACGGCAGTCGAAGGAGACGTCGACCTGGCTGTGGTCGTCGTCCCCGCAGCCGCGGTTCCGGGAGTCGTCCGGGAAGCCGCCGCGAAGGGGGTGCCGGCTGTGCTAGTCATCAGCGGTGGCTTCGCTGAATCGGGGCCGGACGGCGCGCGCCTTCAGGATGAGCTGGTGGCCGCGGCCCGCGGCGGCAGCGTGCGGATCGTCGGGCCCAACTCCTTCGGCGTGCAGAACTGCGACCTGCCGTTGAACGCCTCGATGGCGGAGGGAACGCCGCCCGGTCGCGGCGGCATCAGCCTGGTCACCCAATCTGGGGCATACGGCATGTCGATCCACACGCTGGGCACCGAGGAGCATATGCGTTTTGCCAAGGTGTATGCGGCCGGAAACAAGGTTGACATCGGCGACGCGGAGCTGCTGCGCTACCTCGGCCGCGACCCTGCCACCAGCACGGTGTGCTTCTTCCTGGAGTCGCTGTCCGACGGGCGTGCCTTCGTCGAGGAGGCCCAGCGGATCACGGCACACAAGCCAGTCATCGTCGCGCGGACGGGCCGGTCGGCGGCCGGCGCGCGGGCCGCCCAGTCGCACACCGCGGCACTGGCGGGCTCCGAACGGGTGTGGCGCGCGGCATTGGGCCAGGCGGGTGTCATCCTGGCCCGGTCCGGGCTGGAGATGATGGACGTTGCCGCTGCACTCGATACACAGCCGCCGCCGGTGGGGCCGCGGGTCGGGATCATCACCAACTCGGGGGGCACCGGAGTCGAGCTTGCCGACTTGCTCGCCGACGAGGGCTTGATGGTACCCGAACTCTCGGCGGGGCTTCAGGAACAGCTGGCCGCCCTGTTGCCACCGTTCGCGAGCCCGCACAACCCGGTCGATATAACCCCGGTGTGGAAGAGGTTTTCTGATTTGTACCCGCTGCTCGTGGAGCAGCTCGCCCGCTCGGGAGAAGTTGACGCCGTCGTGCCTGTTCTCCTCCAGCGGTCCGCCGATCCCTCGGTCGTCGGCGCAATCCGCGATGCGGTCATGCGCCTTCGAAAGGACGGGGTGCGGGTTCCCGTGTACGGCTGCTGGGTGGCCCCCCGAGCCGCCCGTCACCATGCCCGGCCACTGCAGGAGGCCGGTGTTCCCTGTTTCGAGTGGCCCACCCGCACGGCTCGCGCTATCGGGCACGCCGCGCGATACGGTGCAGCCCGGACACCGCAGACCTTGCCGCGCACGACAGTCCCCCGGCCGGCAAAGCTGCCACCAATGCCGCCTGGTTGGCTCGACCCCGAGACCGGGTCGCAGCTGCTCGGCTTATTTCGGATCCCCACGGTGCAGGGGGAGATCTGCACCGACCCAGCCGGGGCGGCGACGGTGGCGGAGCTGCTCGGCTTCCCCGTCGTGGCGAAAGCCGTGCACACAGATCTGGTGCACAAGACGGATGTGGGTGCCGTGCGGCTCGCCATCACCGACCCCGATGCCATGCGAGCAGCCGCTGCCGATCTGCTTACGCTCGCTCCCGGGGCGGCGGTTCTCGTGCAGCCTCAGGTCAGCGGCGTCGAACTGCTCGTCGGCGGTGTCCGCGACCGGGAGTTTGGCCCGGTCGTCACGGTGGCGCTCGGGGGCGTCCACGCGGAGGTGCTCGACGACGTCGCGATAGGGCTCGCCCCGGTGCCGGTCGAACAAGCACGGCGTCTGGTCATGGGGCTGCGGGGGGCCCCACTGCTCACCGGCGCCCGCGGTGCCGATCCGGTAGACCTGGACGCCCTCTGCGCAGTGCTGTGCGCGGTCGGAGACCTCCTCGCCGCCGTGCCCGAAGTAGCAGAGCTCGACCTGAACCCCGTGATATCAGGCACCGGAGGAAGCCTCGCCGTGGACTGGCGCATCAAGATCGCAAATCCATCCCAGTAGGACGAGACGGTAATCCTAATTCGCCCCGTCACACCGGAGAAACGGCGGCTTTCCCGGATGAGACTTAACAGCACCAGAATGACAACCACAGGCGGCGCCGCCGTCGAACGAAGGGGAAACCGGAATGCGCGTGGGATCCCAGGACATCCTGCTGCCCACCACGATGGTGGGCAACTACCCCAACCCTCGGTGGTATGACGGGCAGGCATTCGCCAGATACCCAGTTGGCGAGTTCGTCTACGACGCGATCAGCCGGGAGGCGCTCGAGGACGCCGTCGGCGCAATCGTTCACGACCAGGAGGCCGCCGGCATCGATGTCATCAGCGACGGCAAAGTGTACGGGGGCGACTCGCCGTACGGTCAGATCCTCTACCACTACGTGGAACGGATGAGCGGGTATAAGCTGTCCGGCCCACCGATCGGCCTGCCGATCTACTCGACGCTTTTCGCGCCCACCTGTGTTGGCGAGGTGCGCCGCGAGCACCCGTTCCACCTCGCCACGTTACGGGCGACACGCAAGGCGACCAAGAAACCGGTGAAGATCTCCTATACCGGCCTTGGGGTTCTTGCGGCGGCGACCAGCAACCAGTACTACAAGGACACCAAGGAACTCGCTCTTGCGCTCGCCAGGGCGTTTAACGAGGACTTCAAAGAACTGGCCGACAATGGCTGCGACATCATCCAACTCGATGAGTTCGTCTGGCCATATGGCATGGGCGATTGGGAAATCGAGGCGCTCAACAAGGCCGTCGAAGGCGTCGGCACCCAGTTCTGGGTGCACACCTGCTGGGGCAACTATTCAGGCACGCCGGCCTACCTCCCTGACGACGAGGAGAAAGAGTTCGGTGCCTGGATACTCGACCGCCGACCCGCCTCGGCACCGGCGCCTGAGCGTGCCCGGGCGATCTTCCCGCAGGTACTTGACGCTCAAATCGACGCGCTCAACTACGAGGTGGGCCGCATGGGCCCCGACGACCTCAAGCCGCTGCTCGACCATGGATGGCCGAAGGACTTCGTGGCCGGTGTCATCGACGTCAAGAGCACTATCACCGAGACCGCCGACGAGGTCGCCGACCGAATCCGTCAGGTGCTCGAATTCGTGCCCGCCGAACGGCTTGGCCTGTCCACCGACTGCGGCTTGATCAACTTGCCGCGCATGGTCGCGGCCAGCAAACTGCGCGCCCTCGCCGACGGGGCAGCCATCGTGCGCAAAACCCTGACCAGCGGTTAGTAGCCAGACCGGGCCCGGCAGAGACGGCAGGCCGGTCTGGGATGGCAAGCAGCGAGCGGCGGGGCAATTACGGCGCCCGAATGCGGTTAATTCAATATCTGAAAGTTGTCCTTATGGGACAATCTTCGTTGAGGTATGAAGCCATTGAGAACAAATTGAGCACCACTCGTCTTGTCGGGTCTGGATAAGCCTGTCAATGAGAGAGAAGACACGGGATGACGTTTTCCACCGAACTGATAGCAACGGGGATCCCTGGAGTTCAGCTCGCGCCCGGTGACCATATCTGCGTGTTCTACGCGAACGAGCAGGAGCGGGACAAGATCCTGCTGCCGTTCCTCCGTGAGGGTCTGGAAGCTGGCGATAAGTGCATCTGCGTGATTGACCATACCGATCCGGAATCGCTGTTGGCCAGCCTTGGTGCCGATCTTGGCACACGCTGGGACCGCCATCAGCTCGACATCTTGCGGTCACGGGATACGTATCTCAGCGGTGGGGGGTTTTCCACCAAGGCAATGCTTGACTTCTGGGACCGCTCGGTCGGCGATGCCATCACCGGTGGGTTCCGCTTCACCCGTTCGGTGGGGGAAATGACCTGGGCGACGCGACAAATGCCCGGGGTTGAGGGGCTGGTCGAATACGAAGCGAGGCTGAATGACTTTTTGCCCCGCTATCCCCAGGTCATCCTGTGTCTGTACCAGCTCGATCGCTTCGGCGGCGAGGTTCTCGTCGACGTGCTCAAGACGCACCCCAAGGTGATGCTTGGGGAGGTGGTCCTCGACAATCCTTACTACCTGGAGCCTGGGGAGTACCTCGCTACCTGGCGGGATCATGGGGCCAGTAACATCTGACCAGGCACCGGCGGCGGACACGGCGCTTCGTGACCAGCTGTCCAACCTACAGGCTCTGCTAATGCTCTCGATGCTGATGACCGAATGCCGGGACGAGAGCAAGATCCTGCACCTCGCTGCAACCTCGGTCCCGTCCTTCGGCGGTTGCCGTACGGTCGGTGTGCACCTTGGCGATCGGGGTTGGTCCACTGCCTTGCCGATTGCCAACCCGACGGTGCGGGCCGGGCTCGAGGACCAGATACCGAGCTTGGGGCGAAGCGGTGGCCCGGTGGCCATTGCGGGATCCGGATGGAGCTGGGCGTTCCCGTTGCGGGGTCTCGACGTGCACATGGGATACGTCTTTGTGGTGGCCGATGACGAGCCCGGGCTACATGAGCAGTTCCTGTTGCGGGTGTTGGCGCAACAAACGGGGGTGGCCCTGGCCAACGCACACCTGCTTGTCAAGGAACGAGCCACCGCCGAGGAGTTGCGCGCGTCCAACGAGGCCCTCGCCGAGACGGTGCAGGCGCTGGAGCACACCACAGAGATTCATAAGCGGTTCACGCGAGTCGCCGTGGCGGGTGAGGGGCTCGACGGTATTGCCCTCACCCTGCACGAGGTGACCGGTATCCCGGTCGCTGTGGAGGACCAGTACGGAAACCTTCGTGCGTGGGCCGGACCGAACCGGCCGCAGCCCTACCCGAAGGATCCGCCGGCCCGCCGGGAGCAGATGCTGCGCCGTGCCTTGCGGGAACGGCGGCCGATCCGTGAGGGCGGCCGGTTGCTGGCTGTAGCCAATCCCCGCGCCGACGTGGTGGGCGTTCTTGCGTTGGTCGACCCGGCGGGCGAAGCGGGAGAGCGGGAAAAGATCGCGCTTGAATATGCCACCACCGTCCTCGCCATGGAGCTTGCCCGGCTGCGTAGCCTCGCCGAGACCGAGTTGAGGTTGCGACGTGACCTGGTGGAGGAACTGCTCGCCGGCACGGACGAGGAAAGCGCGCTGGCCCGGGCGCAGGCGCTTGGGTACGACTTGGAGCGGCGTCATCGCGTCGTGGTGGTCGAGGGGCGCGGCCGCACCCAGGACGAGGACACATTCTTCCACGCTGTACGGCGGTGTGTTAGAGCCCACAACGTCGGCTCACTGCTGGTATCGCGGGGTGGTGCGGTGGTGGTGCTCTCCGATGCCGAACCCGATTGGGAGCGGCTACGGTCGGCCGTGCTGACCGAGCTGGGCGGCGGCCGCTGCCGGGTAGGCGTCGGCGGCTGGTGCGAACGGCCGAGCGACTATCCTCGCTCGTATCGTGAAGCCCAGTTGGCGCTCACTCTGCAGGACTCAGTCCGCGCCGAGGATCGGGTGACATGCTATGACGATCTCGGCGTGTACCGGATCTTCTGCGAGGTGAAAGAGCCCGCGGCCCTCGAGCGGTTTGTCCGTCAATGGCTGGGCACGTTGCTCGACTACGATACCTGCAAGCACTCCGAGCTAGTCGCTACGCTCGGCTGCTACCTTGAGTGCGGCGGTAATTATGACTGCACCGCGGCCATGCTCTGCGTGCACCGCAGCACCCTCAAATACCGGCTGCAGCGGATTCGGGAGATCTCCGGGCACGACTTGGCGCATCCGGGCATCAGGTTCAACTTGCAGCTCGCAACGCGGGCCTGGCAGACGCTGCAGACGCTTCAAACCTCGAGGACACAGACGCTCAGCGGCCATAGCGTTTCCAGTAGGCCGCGAACAGCTCCTCTTCGCTGACCAGGTGGCGTTCGATGGGCCGCGACACCCAGGTGAGGTTCACGAAATGGCGGGCATTGATGTTTTCGGTGGTGATGTTGCCGCCCCACGTGCCGCAGCTCAGGCTGAGCGTGAAGGGCAGGCCGTTGCGGGGGCTGCCGGCCCCCTCGTTGAGGTTCTGGTTCACTAGGACCCGGGCCGTCTTGGTCCGGAACGCGAGCGCATCGACATTGTCGTTTCGGCTGGTGTGAATACCGCAGGTGTGCCCGAGCCCCTGATACCCGGTGATCGCGTTAATCAGATCGACGGCATGGTCGATGCCACCCTCGTACTGGTAGACGGTGAGCACCACGGAAAGCTTCTCACCGGAAAACGGGTGGTCCGCACCGACACCGTCCTCCTCGACCATCAAGAAGGTACGGTCGGCGGGGATCATGAATCCGGCAACCGCTGCGATCGCTGTCGCGGGCTTGGCGATGACGTCGGGGGTCGGGATGTGCGCGCCATTAGGCCACATCGCGCCTTGCAGCGCGGCCTTTTCCTCGGGGCTGCATAGATAGCCCCCGGCAGCGATGAGCTTGTCCACGAGCTGGTCGTAGACGCTTGCCTCTACCACCACCGCGTTGTCCGCCAGACAGCTGGTTGCATAATCGAAGGTCTTCGCGGCGGCGATCGCTACCGCGGCGTCATCGAGGTCTGCTGTCTCGTCGACGACATGCACCGTGTTGCCGACCCCGACGCCGTATGCCGGCGTTCCGGAGCTGTATGCCGCCTTCACCATGGCCGCTCCGCCGGTTGCCACGATCAGATCCACCTGGCGCATCAGCTCCTGCGTCTTGGCAATGGAGGGCTCACTGAGCATCTGCACAAGACCAGCGGGCGCTCCAACCAGCGTGCACGCCTCGCGCATGGATGCCACCACGGCGGTGGTGGTGTCCTTCGTCCGTGGGTGCGGCGCCACCACGATCGCGTTGCGCCCCTTGAGCGCGAACAGCGTCTTGACCGCAGGAGTGGCATCCGGGCCGGTGGTGGGGATCACGGCCGCGACAACACCAATGGGCTTGGCGATCTTCACCAGCCCGCGCTCGGGGTTCTCTTCGACGACGCCGACACTGCGGAGGGTATGCATGTCGGCCAATACGCCCAGGACCCGCTTGGTGATCTTCGTGACTTTGTCGTTGGAGTTGCCAAACCCGCCCTCATCGACCGCGAGCTTCGCTAGCGCCGCAGCCCTCTCGGGGCGGACCACCGCCCAGGCCACCGCGGTGCACAACTCGTCGACATGGGGTGGGTCGCTTGGCGGCAGTCGACAGTTGATTGCGGGAGCCGGGTAGCTGCGGCGGGTCGTTTTGCGGCGGCCGTCGGCAAACGGCGGCGACATTGCCCGTTCCGTCGCGCCCACCGGTGGCGCATCATGGAAGGGTGCGAATCGCAGTCGGGGTTTCCGCCGCGGCTGAGACGCGGCGGGCCGCGGTGCAGGCGGCGACGCAGGCGCGCGACGGACTCGCCGGCGAGGCGCCATCGCTGGCGGTGCTGTTCGCGTCCCGACCGCATACCGGGCAAGCCGCCGACGCGCTGGGCGCGGTGCAGCAGATGCTCGCCCCGCCCTGCTTGATTGGGTGTGTTGCCCAGGGAATTGTCGCCGGGCACCATGAGTTCGAGGACGGCCCCGCGCTGGCGCTGTGGGTGGCCTCCGACCTGCCGGCGGAGCCGTTTCACCTGGACTTCATCCGCACCGGCTCGGGTGGGCTGCTCACCGGCTACCGGTTCGACCCGGGCGCCCAGGATCTGCACCTGCTGCTGGCCGACCCCTACACCTTTCCCACGCATCTGCTTGTCGAGCACCTCAACACCGACATGCCCGGGGTGAAAGTGGTGGGCGGCCTGGTCGGCGGGGGGCAAGCACCCGGGGACACCCGGCTGTTTTGTGGGCGCGACCTGTTTAGCTCGGGCCTGGTCGGGGTGCGGCTGCCCGGCCGGCACGCCACCCCGATCGTGTCGCAGGGGTGTCGGCCGATCGGTCAGCCCTACATTGTCACCGCCGCCGACGGGCCGGTGATCACCGAGCTGGGCGGACGCCCGCCGCTACTGCGGCTGCGCGAGATCGTCGAGGGGTTGCCGCCCGGCGAGCAGGAACTCATCGGGCGCGGGGTGCAGATCGGGATCCTCGTCGATGAGCATCTAGCGGCCCCCGGTCCGGGCGACTTTTTGATCCGCGGGCTGCTGGGTGCCGACCCCGCCAGCGGGGCAATCGAATTGGGCCAGATCGTGCAGGTCGGCGCGACCGTGCAGTTTCAGGTGCGCGACCCCATGGGGGCCGACAAAGATCTGCGCCTGGCCCTGGAGCGGGCCGTCGCCGAACTGCCCGGGCGCCCGGTGGGCGCACTGCTGTTCACCTGCAACGGGCGGGGACGGCGCATGTTTGGAGTCACCGACCACGACGCGGCAACGATCCAGGACCTGCTGGGGCCGATTGCCCTGGCCGGGTTTTTCGCCGCCGGGGAGATCGGCCCCATCGCCGCCCGCAACGCGCTGCACGGATTCACCGCCTCGATGGCGCTATTCATCGACTGAGCCCCGCGGCGCCGGCCTGGCTATCCGTGCAACGGCGGAAGCGGAACATGATCTTCTGGTCGTAGTAGTAGTCGAGCCACTCGCGCAGCCCGCCCTTGCTAGGCTCCCGCGCAGCGATCGGAACAAAGCGTATGCGCAGTCGGGCGGCGGCAACCTCAAACCCGGCTTCCGAGAACCACGCGGTCACCTCATCGAGGTCGTAAAGCGCCGGCAGACCCATCTTCCCGGCGTTCTCCGCATGCCAGGCCGCCATCAGCGGGCTGGCGGCATGCACGCCCATCACGGCGTAGTACACGCCGCCGGGCTTAAGGACCCGGAAAATGGCCGCCGCATGCGCGGGCAGATCATCTAACAGGTAAAGCACCTCGTGACTAAACGCCACATCAAACCCACTCCACCCCGCCGGTGGCGCTGCGGCGGTCTCGAAGCGCAGCGGGCGCGCGCCCGCTAGGCGACGTGCGTCCTCGACCGCGCCCGCCGCGGGATCATAGCCAAAACCCTCCCCGATACCGCACTCGTCGGCGAGCAAACGCAGAAAGCCGCCCCGATTGCATCCGACGTCGAGCACCCGCTTACCGGCGAGGTCGACATCGATGGTGTCCAACATCGCTTTCCAGACGAAGCGGTGCTCGTTCTGCATCGCCTCGTCCTCGGCTGCGCTTCGCCAATAGCTCATCCGCGTGTCCCCATGACGATCGCCGATCCTAAGTGACCCCGGCTCACCCGACTCCCCGAACCGATAGCCAGCCGTGGCGAGCCGGGGGCGGGTCAGTCCCGTAAACCGTAGCCTGGGGTGCTATGCCGGTAGCTATTCGGGCGCTGTCGGCGATGTCCACGCTGCTGCTGGCGATCGCCGGCGCCGGTGACGCGGGCGCAGCGCCCGCCGAGCCGGCTCTCGCAGGACCCGGCGCCACGCTGGTGGGCTGGGACACCTTGCGCCGATTGGACCGGTTGCCGTATCTGAGCGCGGGCACCCAAAGTCTGGAGGTGTCGAGCTTCGATCGCACCGGCGGTGATTTCGACCTATCCACCGGTAACCGCAACGGCACCGGCGGGTGTCTGGCGCCCGGCGGTGCCGGTTGTGTCGTCGCGGAGGATCGCGGCGCCGGGGAAATCGACTCGATCTGGTTTACCCGCGACCGCGGCAATGTGCGGGCGATCGGAGCGATCCGCATCGAGCTGGATGGGCGTCCGGTGATAGACGCGCCGCTGCAATCGGTGGTCGATGGTGCGCTGGGCGCGCCGTTCGTGTGGCCTCTGGTCGCCAATGCGGCGCAGTCGCCGGGGGGCGTTTACATCAAGGTCCCCATGCCGTACCGACGGTCGATGCGTGTCAGTGTCACATCGAATGTGGAGTACTACCACGTGGACTATCGCCAGTTTTCGACCGCCGAGGGCGTACCCACCTTCTCCCCCTCGGACCCCGCGCTCGACGTGCTCGCCACCCTCCGCGCCGCGGGCACCGTCGACCCCAAACCCGCCGCGCCCAGGGCAACGCATACCCATCGTGTGGTCGCACTGGCCGCTGACACCGGGCAGACTATTGCGGAATCTGTTGGGCCGGGCAGTATCTCGGCGCTGCATTTATGGCTGCCCAAACCGGCGGACCAGCTTCTGCACGGGCTGCGCCTGGTGATCGAGTTCGACGGCCGCACCACGGTCGACTCGCCCCTGGGGGAATTCTTCGGCGCCGGGCTGGGGGTCGCCAATGTGCGATCGCTGATGTTCGCCACGATCCCCCAACCCGGCGGAGAGGTGGCGTTATCATCATGGTGGCCAATGCCTTTCGCCAGCACAACCCGCGTCACCCTCCTTAACGCGACCGGCGGTCCGGTAAGCGGGATCAGCAGCGATGTGGTGACCGTGCCCGACCCCCAGTGGGCACCCGCCCTGGCCCGCGGGCGCGCCGGCTACTTCACCGCGCGCTCGCATGCCGGGCCAACGACTCCCGGCCAGGACTGGTTGTTCGCCGACGAGCACGGCCACGGCAAGTTCGTCGGCGTCAACCACACCATGAGGGGTGCGGTGATCAAAACGGCGTTTATGGAGGACGCCCCGTACTTTCTCGAAGGAGCCGAACGCGTGTACACCGACGGTTCCGCATCCCCGCAGTGGTATGGAACCGGCACCGAAGACCTCTACGAGGGCGGCTGGTACTTCAACAACGGCAGCCGCTACAGCGCCCCCCTCACCGGCCAGCCCGATCAGCGCACGGCCACCGGCGGGTGCGCAGGTTACTGCGTCGCCGCCTATCGGCTCATGCTCGCCGACGCGATCGGCTACCACTCGGCAATCCGGTTCGGCATCGAGCACGGCAAACGCAACATGGTCCAACCCGACTACAGCTCAACAGCATTCCTCTACACACAACCCAACGACACCACTGCTGCCAGCGACGATGTCTACCCCACCGACCCCGTCAGCCGAATCCTGCACGGCTACACCGATGCTGACGCCACCGATGAACTACTCCTCAGCGGGTATGAGGGCAGCGACGACACCCGCATCGTTGCCGGGCTGGTCCGCACCGCCGAGGCTGCGATCACCTTCCAGGTCCGCGCCGGCCCCGCTAACCACGGAATCTTGGTGCGCCGCACCTCGGACCAACTCAACGGCTTCCAATCGGCGCAGCTTGCCATTGACGGGATCCCCGCCGGGACCTGGCTACAGCCGCGCAGCAACAGCACCCACCGGTGGCTTGACGACACTTACCTCATCGCGGGCTCTTTCACCGAGGGAAAATCTCTCATCACTGTCACGCTCACGCCTACCCCCGGCTCCCCGCCGTGGACCGCCAGCCACTACCACATCGACACCGTGGCGGGGTTGCCCGACCCCATCAGCTAGCCGGCGCGGACGAGACGCGGTCGCAGCCGCTCCGGCGGGATGGCGGCACCTGCCTTCAGGTCCTCGATCAACGCGTCCGCGAACTCCACCAAACCGGCGACATCGACACCGTGGGGTGCGGGGCGATGGTCATGAGCAAGGCGGGTTGAGGCGCTGCGCAACAGGCTCATCGCACCCGTGACGTTGCCGCGCTGGACGTGCGTGATGCCAACCGCAAGCTGGGTCAGGCCCTGCCACAGCCCCCGCTCACCGGGCGGGCCGTGCTTCCACGCGGCCTCGAGCACCTCGTGCGCGTTGAATGCCAGGCCCCGGTCGAGCAGCTCCTGCGCATAGGCGAGGGTGTCGGCCGGCCCCAGGGCGAGATCGTCCGGGACAGCGGGGATCCCTAAACTGCCGCGGACAAGCGGTCGGCCCAGCGCGTCGCGCGGGCGCGCGCTTCGGGGCCGACCGGACGCGTCGCGATCACGGTGGGCCATGCAGCCATCATGGCAGCGTCAACGGCCACCCGCGCGCGCCGCACACAGCGGCACGGCGGGTGCGGTGTCAGCGGATAGTGCGTTCCGCCACCTGCTCGTAAGGCCGCCTGGCCTCCGGGGACAGGACCGAAGAGAACACCAGCACCACGTCTTCCACTTGGAACATGTGCGCAACCGAGGCCGCATACAGTTCCGCCTTGCCGGTGCTCGGAAACTTCACGATGGACACGGTGTCGGTGTCCACGGCGTCAATGCAGCCGATCCGCGGGCATTTCTGCGGCCCGACATCGTGGGCGTTGGGCACCGCGAGCCCCGCATCGGCGAAGGCGGCGACGAACTCCGCGACGGTCGTCGTATTGAGGATCGCCGCGCCACCCGGGTGGCGGGTCCGGTCCTCGTCGCCGGAGGTGCGGGCACCGCACGCCGCGACCATAAGACCGGTCACCGTAACCACCGTGGCCAGAAGCCCACCGGCGGTGTGTGGCCACGCTCTCGCGCGGCGCGACGGCTGCGACATCCCCCGACTCGCCGTCGCCGACATCTCTCGCCAGCTTACGCTCTCGGCCACTGCTCGGCCCCGGCCTGGCCGACCGCGACCAGGAGCATAAACGTCCGGGTGCCTTCGCCGGAGGTGGTGGTCAGAACGAGCGGGTAATACCCGTCAAGCACGGACGGGGCGACGCTGATCGCAACGGTCGCGCTGGCTGAGCCGTCGGAGGCAAAGCGTCCGGACACGGGCGCCACCGTGATCCCCGCGCTGTAAGCGGTGCCGGTGATGGTGTAGTCGGGGGCGCCGCCGATCATCCGCTGCGCATCAACGGTCACGGTCGCCGTGGTCCCCGGAGCGCTTGCGACGACATCGGGAACGACGTTGACCGTCACCGCCGAGCTGCCCGCGCCGAACGACGGCGGGGCGGCGGACGCGGCAGTGCCCCAGCCGTTGCCGGGGGTGGCGGACAGCGCGAACACCAGCGTGCCACCGCCGCGCAGGATCGACTCCGGAAGAAACGTCCGATCGGTGGGCCGGCCGTTGACGCTGAGGCCGTTGATGTACCTCAGGCGGTTGGGTGCGGAGACGCCGGACGCGAAGATGCGAATGAATCGGCCTGCGGGCAGCGCGATCACGATACGGTCGAAGAGTGGGGTGCTCACGGTGAGACTCGCCGTTCCCGGGGTCCCGGGATACAGGCCGAGGGCGGCCCAGACATACCAGCTGGACAGCGCGCCCAGGTCATCATTGCCCGGCTCACCGTCGGGTGTGGGTCCGAACAGGCTGCCGCGCACCCGGTCGACCAGGTCTTGAGTTTTCCAGGGCTGACCGACGTAGTTGTACAGCCACGGCACCCCGAAGCCCGGCTCGTTACCGATCCACAGATAGGGCTTGTCCGGACCCGCGTTGAGCTCCCGGGTGAAGCGGTCGAGCCGCTCGGTCACCGCCTTGCGGCCGCCGAGCGCGGTCACCAGCCCCGCGATGTTCTGCGGCACCCACCACACGTATTGCGCGGCGTTGCCCTCGTCGAAGCCGACCTGGCCGAAGCAGAAGGGCGGGGGCCTGACAAATCCGGGGCCCCGGGCAAAGAAGCCGAAAACGTTGCGGGGCGAGAGATACCGGGTGGTGGGGTTGAACAGGTTCTGCCAATACTGCGCCCTGCGCTGGAATTCGCCGGCCGTCGCGGAGTCACCCAGCGCGCCGGCGAATCGTGAAATCGCGAAATCGTCGACCGACCACTCCAGCGTGATCGAGGCACCAGGGACGGAACCATCGAGGCACGACTCCGATGTCACCGGCAGGTAGCCTCGCTGCAGGTAGGTCGCGATTCCCGGGCGCTCCACGTAACCGCCCCGCCCGACGCCGCCGTCGGTCGCCGCGCCGACCATGTAACGCAGTGCCGTGTGAGCGTCAAAGTCCTTGGCCCCGAAGACGTAGAGATTGACGATCAGCGGGACGACGCTGTCACCGGTCATCTCCGCGGTTGCCGCGTTGGCCAGCGCCCACCGCGGAAAAGACCCGCTTTGCTCCGCGTCGTTCACCAGCGATTGGGCCATGTCGCTGGCCCGCTCGGGAAACAGCAAGCCATGCAGGGCGGCGACGCCCCGGTAGGTGTCCCAGTCGGAAAAGTTGGTGTATTGGGTGTGCCCGGGGGGCACCGCGTGTATGGCGCCGTCGAATCCGAGGTAGCGGCCGTCGGCGTCGTTGAAGGTGTTGGGATGCAGCAGCGAGTGGTAAAAGGCGGTGTAGAAGGTCTTGACGGCGGCGCCATCGGCGCCGGCCACGGCGATGCGCGATAAGACCGTGTTCCATTCTCTCGTCGCGGTGGCCCGCACGTCATCAAAGCTGGCCCCGCCCTCGGCGGCGAGGTTCGCTCGCGCCCCCTCCACGCCGACGTAGGACAACGCGGTGCGCACCTCGAGCGCCGAGCCGGGCGGAAACTCCACATAGCCCCCGCTGTCACTCGAAAATGCCACGCGGCCACCGGGATACACCCAGTCGCCGTCCCAGGTGCCGTAGGAGGTGAACGGGCGGTTGAACTTCATCGCGAAGTACACCGTGTACGTGTTCTTTTTGCCGCAGAACCCGCCGCTGGTCGCCGACCCGGTGATCGTGGCGTTGTCCTCGCCGATCTGCAGAGTCGCGGCGGAGTTCCCCGCGAGAGACCCGCCGGAACGCACGTGCAACCGTGCCGGCCGGCCGTTGCGCGGATAGCGGAACCGGCCGACGCCGGTGCGGGTGCTGGCGGTGAGCTCCGCGATCACCTTGGTGTCGGGGAATCGCACCGTGTAGTAGCCCGGCACGCCCACCTCGGTGTCGTCGTGGGCGATTTTCTCGGTAGCGTCCCAGGGGTGCGAGCCGACCGGGGCGGTGGTGGGCAGCATCGAGATGTCCCCAAAGGCCGCGCAACCCACCGAGGCGTGGGTCATGCTGAACCCGGTGACGCGATCCTTGTGGTAGTTGTAGCCGGCATAGGTGTCGACGGTGTCCGGCGAGTACTGGACCATGCCGAATGGCAGCGAGGCGCCGGGAAAGTTGTTGATCTCTCCCACCGTCCGGCCTCCGCGGCCGGTGCCGATGAGGGTGTCGACGTGGTCAACCGGATTCGCGACGAACGCCGGCTGGCTCTCATAAGCCGTCGGCGGAGCGGTAATCACCATCACGGCGACGAGCGCCGCGGCCAACAGCGCCGCGAGGGCGCTACCCGGCCCGGCGCGTCCTAGCATCCGATGCTGGCCCGAAGCGCGCGGCAGGCTTGGTGCAGGCGCGCCGGGGACAAGCGGGTGATCCTGCGGCGGAAGGCGCTGCGTGGCAGCGTGTGAATGTTGTCGAAGTTGACGACGCAATCGCTTGGCACCTGGTCCTCGGCGGCGGTCAGTTCCAGCTCCGAGACCAGCCCCCGGCGGGTTCGGCTCAACGCCGCGACGACGACGGCGCCGATACGGTCCGCGACCGGATCCCTGGTGAGCACGAGCACCGGCCGGTCGCCGCCAGGGGTGGCCACGAACCACAGCTCACCGCGCCGCAGCGGCCCAGTCGGCCCAGTCATCGGCGGGTCCCCAGTCAGCGATGTGAGCGGGCGCCATCTCTTCTGCCGTCACCGGCTGCTCGGCGTAGCCCCGCGCGTCCTCGTCGGCCGCCAGCTCGGCCAAGCGCCGTCGCAGGGCATCGCGGAGCAGCTCAGAGCGGTCGATGCGCAGCCGCCGCGCCCACCGGGCAAGCTCGGCCACGTCCGCGTCGGCGACGCGAAAGCTGATCATTGTCATACACCGATGTTAATCCGTATGACAGCAGGGTTCCGCTGTTGCCACGCCCGGCCACCGGTGATCCGGTTAAGTTGTCGGCGGGCGCCGACACGGCGCTTCGCCGATCCGAAGGATCGTGGACCATGCGAGTAGACGGGCACGAGGTCGCCGTTACCGGCAGCTTGCTGCAGCCACCTGCCCGGCGCACCAACGACATTCTTCGGCTCATCTCGGCGGCGACGTTTTTCGCGCTGGTGATCGCCGGTTCCCTGATCACCCGCCCGCAGTGGATCGGCCTCGAGAAATCCGTCTCGGAGATCATCGGGGTGCTTTCCCCCGCTCAAGCCGAGCTGGTGTACCTGATATACGGCATCGCGATCGTGGCGCTGCCGTTCGTGATCCTGATCGGCTTGATCGCCGCCCGGCAGTGGAAACTGCTGGGCGCCTACGGCGCCGCGGGGATCATCGCCATTTTGGCGCTGTCGATCAGTGGCACCCACATCGCGGCGCCGCAATGGCATTTCGACCTCTCACAGCGGCTCGACACGCTGCCCTCCCAGTTCCTCGACGATCCCCGCTGGATCGCCATGCTTGCCGCGGTGCTCACCGTGTCCGGCCCGTGGCTACCCGCGCGCTGGCGACACTGGTGGTGGGCCCTGCTGCTGGGGTTCGTGCCGATCCATCTGCTGGTCAGCGCGGTGGTGCCGGCCCGCTCATTGCTGGGGCTGGCGGTGGGCTGGTTCGTCGGCGCGCTGGTGGTCTTGGTCGTTGGGACCCCGGCCCTGGAGGTGCCGCTGCACGGCGCGGTGCGCGCCATGGCCAGGCGGGGGTTGGCCGTATCCGCGCTCACGGTGCTGCGGCCGGCCGGGGCCGGGCCCCTGATCCTTGCCGCCGAATCCCCGGATTGCGATGTCGCGGCGGTGATGGAGTTATACGGGCCCCATCAACGCAGCGGCCGCGCACTGCGCCAGCTCTGGGCCAAGGTTCGGCTGCGAGATACCGAGACCGCGCCCGTGCAGGCTTCCCTGCGCCGCGCCGTGGAGCATCGCGCCCTGATGGCCATCGCCGTGGGTAACCTGGGCGTCGCCAACACCTCGACGATCGGCGTCAGCACGCTCGACCGGGGCTGGATGTTGTACGCGCACACGCCCACCCGCGGACTGCCGATCGGCCAGTGCGCGAAAACGACGCCGGTCGCCCGGGTATGGGAGGCGCTGCGCACCCTGCACGATCACCAAATCGCCCATGGCGACCTGCGCGGTAAGCAAATCACGGTGGCCGACGGCGCGGTGCTGTTCGGCGGCTTCGGCAGCGCCGAATATGGCGCCACCGACGCCCAATTGCAATCCGACATCGCCCAGCTGCTGGTGACGACGTCGGCGCTTTACGGCGCACGGTCGGCGGTGGGCGCCGCGATCGACACGTTAGGCAAAGACGCTGTGCTGACCGCGTCCCGCCGGCTCACCACATCCGCGGTCCCGGCCCGAATCCGGGCCTCGGTTCCCAACCCGGGCGCGGTCATCGCCGACAGCCGCGCGGAGGTGATGCGCCAAACCGGCACCGATCAGATCCGCGCCGAAACGATCACCCGGTTCACCCGAGGGCAGCTCATTCAACTGGTGCTGCTGGTTGCGCTGGTCTACGTCGCCTCCCCATTCATCAGCACCGTGCCGACGTTCTTCTCCGAGCTGGCCAGGGCGAACTGGTGGTGGGCGTTGCTGGGGCTGGGAGTCTCGGCGTTGACGTATTCCGGTGCGGCCGGTGCCTTGTGGGCCAGCGCCGACGGGCTGGTGAGCTTCAAGAGCCTGTCAATCATGCAGGTAGCCAACACGTTTGCCGCGACCACTACCCCGGCCGGCGTCGGCGGGCTCGCGCTGTCCACACGGTTCCTGCAAAAAGGCGGCCTCAGCACCGTGCGCGCCACCACGGCGGTGGCGCTGCAGCAGTCGGTCCAGGTTCTTGTCCACGTCACGTTGCTGATCCTCTTCAGCGCCGCTGCGGGCGCGGGCACCGATTTGTCGCACTTCGTGCCGAATGCGACCATGCTCTACCTGATCGCGGGTGTGGCGCTGGGAATCCTCGGCGCATTTTTGCTCGTGCCCAGGCTGCGGCGCTGGCTCTCCACAGCGGTGCGCCCACAGATGAAGGAGGTAAGCAGCGACCTGCTCGCGCTTGCCCGCGAGCCGAAGCGGCTGGCGTTAATCGTACTCGGCTGTGCCGGAACAACTCTCGGTGCAGCGTTAGCGCTGTGGGCCAGCGTCGAGGCATTCGGCGGGAGCGCGACGTTCATCACCGTCACCGTGGTGACGATGGTCGGCGGGACGCTCGCCTCGGCGGCCCCCACCCCGGGCGGCGTCGGGGCCGTGGAAGCGGCGCTGATCGGCGGGCTCGCCGCCTTCGGTGTGCCCGCGGCCGTCGGCGTGCCGTCGGTGTTGCTGTATCGGGTGCTCACCTGTTGGTTACCGGTCTTCGTCGGCTGGCCCGTGATGCGGTGGCTGACGAGGAACGACATGATCTGACAGGTCCCGGCGGGCACATCCGCGCGGCGGGCGCGAGCCCGCCGGCACACATTATGCCCGCCTCCGAGCGATTCGCGACGCCCGCGCGGCGCCACGCTCGGCAGCGGCACGCCTAGGGGCGCTGCGCCGTCACGAACAGGCTGTGCGGCGCCGCATCGTCGATGTCGGCCGGCGGGCGCCCATAGCGGGCCATCAACTCCTCGGCCGGGATCACCGACACCTGCCAGCCGTGGCGGCGAAACCAGTCACCGACGTCGGTGCGGTCCTCGAGATACCACAGCTCCTGAACGTCGGGGATGTCGCGCTGCTCACCCAGTTTGGCCATGATGTCGCGTACCCGCCGCATCCGCTCACGCCACCTGGCGTGGGCCTGTGGGTCGTTGAAGCCGGGGCCGGGCGCCTCGACCGCGATCCGGCTGCCCGTGGCGGCCAGTTCTCGCACCCGGTCGAACAGCAAATCCTGGGCCGCCGCCGGCAGAAACGGCAGCAGCCCCTCGGCCGACCAGACACTCGGCACCACGACATCAAAACCAGCCTCCCGCAACGCTGTTGGCCAGTCTTGGCGCAGATCTACCGCAACGTCGACCAGCTTGCATCTGGGCTGCACGCCCTGCTTGCGCAACGTCGACGACTTGAACTCCAGCACCTTGGGCTGGTCCAGCTCGTAGACCGTCGTGCCGCCGAGCCACGGCAACCGCCACGCCCGCGAGTCCAGGCCCGCCGCCAGGATCACCACCTGGCGCCCGCCGGCATTGTTGGCCGTGAGGAAGAACTCGTCGAAAAACGCTGTCCGGGATGCCATGTAGTTGACCATCGACTGCCTCCGCAGCGGCAGATCGGGTTCGGCCTCGACGACCTCGGCGGGCAGCTCGCGACCGGAGAACCAGTTCCACATACCGTCTCCGGCGGCGTCGAGGAACACCCGCGCGAACGGATCGGAGATCAGCGGGCTCTCACCCTCGGTCTCTGCGGCGCGAGCCGCCGCCACACCCAGCGCCGTCGCGCCCACGCTTTCGGTGATGTCCCACGTGTCGTTCTCGGTTCTCGCCACCATCGCTCCCTGCATCCTCGCCCGATCTGGAGGGTACGCCGACCGACCGTGGGGCGCATCCGTCACGGTAGCGCGGCTGCCCCGCGGCCAACGGTGTTTCAATTGTTTCGATTGCTCGGACACGTGGTAGGCTGCAAGGATGCCCACCGCCGTTGCGCCGCTCGCCCATCAGATCGCGGATCGCGCACACCGCGACTGGCAGTTCGCGAAACTCCTCGACGCCATTCTGGCGGCCCCGACGGGGCCGCAGGGAACCCTCGAACGCGTGGCTGCCCGTGCGCTGAACGACCAGCGCCGCGCCGCCGTCGTGCAGGAGTTCGTCGAAGGCTCGCTGCCCACGCCGCAGGTCCAGGCGCTGCTGGGACTCCGGACGCCACAGGCAGTGCATCGGCTGCGCACCCGGGGCAAGCTCCTGGGCGCGGCCGTCGGCAACCGGACGTGGTTCCCGGCCTGGCAGTTCGACGACGGCCGCCTGCGACCGGATCTGCCGCGGATCCTGGAACTGCTCGCGCGCTTCACCGCTGATCCGTTGGCCGCCGACCGCATCATGCGCATCACGCACGACGAGCTCAGTGGCGCGTCGATCGCCGAGGCGTTGCGCCGCGCGACGACGGCGGACACGGCTTGGCGGATGCTCGCGGCCCTCGGTGCCTGACCTTCCCGCCGGATACCTGGCATCTCTCCCCGACGCCCGGCCTCGCGGCCTGCGCCGCCGACGCGTCACCGCCGGGACCGAAATCTGGCGGCTCGACGCGACAGCGCCCGCAGACTGGACCTGGGCGGGATTCCCGACACCGCGGCACCGCTTCGACCCCGAATCCGGTGCGTTCCGAACCCGTTACGCCGCAGCCAGTCTCGTGGGCGCATTCCGCGAGCGCTACCGGGCCACCGGACTGGTGATTCCCGCCGACCACGCCGCCCACCACCTGGTCCGGCTGGTCGCGGCCCGGCATCTTCGGGTACTCGACCTGCGCACGGAACGCAACCTTGACGCCTTGCGCGTCGACGATCAGATCAGCACCGGCATGCATCCCGAGGTGTGGACCACGTGTCACCGGCTGGCCGACGCCGTCAGGCGGTGGTGGCCCGACCTCGACGCCATCGTGTACCGGTCACGCACCACGCCCGAAACCTCGGCCAACTTCGCCTTTTTCGCCGCGGACGCGTTCGCCGTCGACTCCTGTACAGTCGGCGAACGCACCGACATCCTCACCAATCTTGTGCTGCACCATGGCTTCACAGCGCTTCAGCGCTGCACGCAGCCTACCGGTGCTTGAGTCGACCCTCGGCACGGCGCTGCTGACCAGCGACGCCCGGATTGAACGATGCAAGCCCGCCGAACCAAAGCTTGATATCGCATGCGCTATCGCTCCCCGGCTTTGGCCCTAAGGCCCTAAGGTGTTTGCATGACAGAACAGTCGCATGCGATCACCGTTTCACACCCGCCGGACGCGGTACTTCGTGCGGTCAACCCGATTCTGCGGGGGTCGTGTCCCTGCGGCGGTGTAAAAGGGTTCGGACGTAGGTTCCCTCCAAGACGGGAAGTCTGAGGAAAGGAGCCCACGTCCGTGTCGAAGAGGATATCGCCTGCGCAGCGGTTGCAGGCAGAGATTGATGGGGTGTTCGCCGGTGGTGAGGATTTGTCGCGTGCAGTCGAGCGGGTGGCCCAGTTGGGCGCGCAGCTACTGCTGCAGTGCGCGTTGGAGGCCGAGGTGAGCGCGTTTTTGGGCCGGGATCGCTACCAGCGGGCCGCTACCAGCGAGGATCCGCGGGCTGGGATGCGTAACGGGTATTGCCCGACCACGGTCAAAACGACCGCCGGCCCGATCACGCTGCACCGGCCGAAGGTGCGCGGCACCACCGAGCGGTTCGCCAGCCAGTTGTTCGGCACGGGGGTGACCAAGACCAACGCGCTGGAGTCGCTGGTGATCGCCGGTTTCGTGCGCGGGTTGTCGACCCGCGACGTGGAGGCCACCTTGGTCGAGGCGCTCGGCGAGGGCGCGGCGGTGTCGAAGTCGACGGTGTCGCGGGTGTGTGAGGACATCAAGACCCAGTTCGAGTCCTGGAGCCGTCGGCGCCTCGACGAGGTGGAGCTGGACTACCTGTTTTTGGACGGCAGCCATTTCACGTACCACGCCAACGCCTCGGCCGAGCCGGTGCTGGCGGCGTGGGGCATCGACACCGACGGCAAACCGGTGTTCGTCGGGCTGGAGGCCGCCGCGAGCGAGTCCGGGGACGCCTGGGAGGGGTTTTTGCGCGGGCTCGGCGAGCGCGGGCTGGCCTGCCCGCTGCTGGTGATCAGCGACGGCGCACCGGGGTTGATCGGCGCGGTGGAGCGCACCATGGGTGCCGCGCTGCGCCAGCGGTGTCTGGTGCATCGCGCCAGAAACATCCTTGCCAAAGTGCCCAAAAACGCCCAAGCCGAGGTGAAGGCCGACTACTGGGCGATCTTCGATGTGCCCGAGAACATCGCGCCTGGCATCGACGCGGTCACCTACGTGCACAAGAGGATCGACGCGTTCGCCAAGCGTTGGCGCGACTCGTATCCGGCGGCGGTGCGGTGTCTTCTTGATGACCGTGACTCGCTGACGGTCTACCTGCGGTTCCCGCGGGAGCATTGGGCCCGGGTGCGCCACTCCAATTTCATCGAGCGGACCTTCGGGGAGACCCGCCGCCGAGTCAAGGTCATCGGCCGACTGCCCGGCGAGCACTCCTGCCTGAAGCTGGTGTGGGCCGTGCTCGACCGCGCCTCGGCCGGCTGGCGCGGGTTCACCATGACACCGGCCGGGCTACGGCTACTACAGGACCTGCGAAGGTCGTTGCATGACCCACCGAACCAACTGCCGCAACGAAATTCGGAAGTACGCGCCGAAACCGGAGCGGCGCCGGCCGATGCTGTCGGCGCCATCGCCTAAAATCACAATCGCAAGTGAGCGGAATCTATGCCCGAACTTTTACACCGCGATTGAGACGCCACCTCTGCGGGCGCTGCTGCGCACCCCGGTGATGGGCCCCGCGCGCAAGCAGCTGATGGTGCTGACCTTCAACGGACGCAAAACCGGGCGGCGATACTCAATTCCGGTGAGCGCCCACCGGATCGACAGCGATCTCTATGCCCTGACCGACGCGCCCTGGAAGCAGAACTTCCGCGACGGCGCCACCGCCGAGGTCCTTCTCGACGGCAAGACGACGACCATGCGCGGTCAGCTCATCAAAGACTGGGCGGCCATCGCCGATCTCTACCGGCGCGCCGCCGAGTCCTACGGCGTCAAGACCGCACAGCACATGATGGGACTGAAATTCCGCGATCAGCGGATTCCGACACTCGAGGAGTTCGGCGAGGCCATCCACAGCGAGCACCTGGGCGCTATCCGGCTCACACCGGCCGGGTAGCTCAGAGGCGGTCGCGGAGCCGGTCGATGAGCCTGACCAACCGCGCTTGATGAGACCCCCGCCAGTAGATTTGCCCGCATCCGGTACAGCGGCTGAATTCGTCGTAGTAGCGGCGGGTCAATGGCTGCAGGTGGTCGGCCACCTCGTCCTTGGTGACGGTGGCCAGCCTGCCGTTGCAGTGCGCACAGCGGGTTAACGGCGCCAGCCGCTCTCGCAGGTCCAGCCGCCGGATCACCTCACGCGTCTGCTCCTCGGGCTCGTCGGCGTGTACGAATAGGCCGTGGGTGATCGCGCGACGCTTCAGCAGGCCGCGGTCTCGGGTCAGCAGGATGCGCTGCTGGTGCAGGCTGATATCGGTCAGCGTCTGGTCATCGGCGTCACTTGACCACCACACGTCGAAACCCAGCACCCGCAGCAACCGCGCCAGCCGGCCCAGATTGACATCGACGACAAAACGTGGATCCCGCAGCGGCACCGGCCGCAGCCTCGCCGTCGAGCCAATGTCAAGCGCCTCGAACATCGGGTAGGCGGCGATGCGCTCGCCGGTGGCTGGGCGATGGGAGAAGCCCACCGGTTTGCCCTCCACGAGGATGAGGTCGACCTCGGTGTGCGGAATGCCCATCGCCTCCAGAACGTCCTTGACCGTCTGGTGGGGCCGGAACGGACGGCGCACGGTGACACCACGCGACTGCGGGTCGAGGAAGTCGTTGAGCTCGGCATAGGCCCGCACATCGACATAGCCGCCCATGCCCCATGCTCTCCCACCGGACCTGCCGGTGCAACGGTGTTATCGCTCACCCGCAGGCGCCCGCGCCGCGGGCGGCGTGGGTGCGGGTGATCACCGGCTGCGGATACCCCGCGGCGCGCGTCACCCGTCGCACCGCCTCGTCGACGGCCGGCACCCGCGCATGCGGCACCAACGCGATCACGCAGCCGCCGAAGCCGCCTCCGGTCAACCGGGCACCCAGCGCCCCGGCGCGCACCGCGGTGTCGGCGATCAGATCGAGGGGCGCCGTGGTGATTTCGAAGTCATCACGCATGGAGGCGTGCGAGGCGGTCAGGATGCGACCGGCCTCGGCGAAGTCCGAATCACTCAGCGCTGCCACGAAATCGAGCACCCGGCGGTTTTCCGTCACAACGTGGCGGGCGCGCCGGGCCGCAACCGGGTCGGCGATCGCGTGCAGCGACGCCACATCCTCGACGTCGCGCAGCGAGGACACCCGCAGCTCGGCGGCGGCGTGCTCGCATGCGAAGCGACGGGCCGCGTATTCGCCGCCGGCGTGGCTATGCCGCTGCCGCGAGTCGATCAGCAGCAGCGCCGCACCGGACGCGTCCGGATCGAAGGCCACCGGCCGTAGGGTGACGTCGCGAAAGTCGATCAGCACAGCCGTCGACGGCTGCCCGAACAGCGACGCCAGCTGATCGAGCAACCCCGTTGGGACGCCGACGTAGTCGTTTTCGGCGCACTGCGCAAGCCGCGCCTGCTCGATGAGCTCGATGCGAACACCGGCGGCGGACGCGATCGCGCCCAGGGCCGCGCACGTCAGCGCCGCCGACGACGCCAGGCCCGATCCCATCTCGATGGCGCTGCTGACCGACATCGTGCCGCCGGGCAGCGGGTGTCCGCGACGGCGCAGCGCCCACACCACCCCCGCCACGTAGCCGGCCCAGCCGGTCACCTCACCGGGGGCGGTGGTAAGCGGAATTCGCGCCGAGCCGGGCATGCGGTCGCTGCGCACGGTGATCGAATCGGTGTCCTGGGGTTCAAAGGCCGCCACCGTGCGTTGCGGCAGCGCGATCGGCAGCGCCAAGCCCTGGTTGTAGTCGGTGTGCTCGCCGATCAGGTTGATCCGCCCCGGTGCGGCGTAGCGGGTCGTCATCCGAGCTCGCGCAGCCGCCGCGCCACGCTTTCGGGCGTTACGTCGCTGATGAACGCGTCCATCGCCGACTCGGAGGCCGCGAGGTACTTGAGCTTGGTGGCGCTGCGCCGGATCGACATCAGCTCCACGTGAAAGTATCCCTCGCGCTGGCTATCCGAGTCAGTGAACTGGTGCAGCGCCGAAATATAGGGCAGCGGAGCCGAATACATCCGATCGAACCGGCGCAGCACGTCGAGGTACATCTGCGCGAACCCCTCCAGCTCGGCGGTATCGAACTCGACAAGGTTGCGCACGAACCTGTTCGGGTAGATGTGCACCTCAACCGGCCAGCGTGCGGCAAACGGCACGAACGCGGTGAACAGCTCGCTGCGTGCGATCACCCGGCAACCGTCAGCGAGCTCGTGGGCGAGCAGGTCTGCAAAGAGGTTGCTGCCGTGGCTGGCGCGATGACCACCGGCTTGACGCAGCATCGTTTGCAGACGCGGGGTCAGATACGGATAGCCATAGATCTGACCATGGGGATGGGTCAGCGTCACCCCGATCTCCTCGCCGCGGTTTTCGAAGCAGAACACCTGCTCGATCCCCGGTGCGGCCATCAGCTCGGCGGTGCGGTGCCGCCACGCCTCCACGACCAACCGGGCGTGCAGCGGATCTAAATCGGCGAACGAAGCGCTGTGGTCGCTGCAGAAGCAGATGACCTCACAGCGGCCGTGGGCCGGCGCCGCCACGAAGCCCGCGGGCGCCGGTAGAGCCCCCCGCCCCGCATCCGACAGGCTGGGGAACCGGTTTTCGAAGACGACGACGTCGTAGGTGGGCGCGGGCACCTCGCTGGTCAGCCCGGTCGGACCGGGGCACAGCGGGCACTGATCCGGCGGCGGCTTGTAGGTGCGGTCCTGGCGCAGCGCCGCGACGATCACCCACTGCCCGGTCGAGCGGTCGAACCGCAGCTGCGATTGGCCCGGATGCCGCGCCGGCAGCCGCCGGCGGTCAGCCACCGGCGCCGGCGTGTGCCCGGGCAACGCGAAGAACAGCAGGTCACGGCCATCGGCCAGCTTTACCCGCGTCGGCGCCGTCACGATGTCGAACAGTAACCGACGGGCGGGCCAGCCGTGCCGGCCCGGATGCTTACGCCCGCGCCACCAGCCGCGAAACGAGGGGCGTGGCCGGTGTCAGCGGAGTCGAGGCGAACTTCGCCTTCATGCCGTTGACCCAGCGCCGACAGCGCTCGGTGAGCTGGTAGTCGTCGCTCTGCAAGCGCCCGCGGGTGATGAGAACACCGAGTTGGGCGCCCGCGCAGCGTAACTCGCCGGGCGCTGCGACCCGCATGTAGAAGGCCTCGGACCCGTCGATCAGCGTGGCCCAGTCGTTGGCGGAGCGGGCAAAGCAGACCCGGCCGTCGTCGTCGATGCGCCACACCCCGGTGCGCGGCGTCGCGGTGAAGAGCTCGACATCCGGTGAGGTCTCGCTGATTATCACTTGGCCCCAGACCTCGTCCTCGCCGTAGCCCCGCTCCCAGCGCGAGTTGATCTCGTCGATGTCGAGCTGGTAGTCCACGTCCAGGTACTCGAGCAGGTGGAAGAGGAACAGCGGCATGTCGGCGTAGGCCTCGGTCGTCAGGTTCGTCATGGGACTGGCGCCGCTCAGTCGGGGGTTGACCTCGCCGAGGTAGAGCTCGCCGGAGTCCAGGTCATGAAGGAGGTCCACCTCGAAGTACCCGCGGTAGCCCTGGCGGCTCAGAACGTCACCAAGCTTGCGCACCATCTCGCGTGCGGCATGCGTCTGGTCCGGTGGCAGCGCTTCGCGCCAGATGTCGTTGCCACACCAGGCGCCCGGGTACGGGGTCAGCTCCGGGTAGCCGACGAGACTGGTCATCGCGGGGCCGATCACGGTGCCGTGGCGGGTCACGGTGCCCTCGATGCACACTTCGACATTGCGGATGCGCTTCATGACCTTGATTTCCTGCTGGCCGGCCAGGGCGCCGGCGCACTGGTCCCAGTCGCCCGGGCCGCGGATAAAAAACGTCCCGCTGCCGGCATTGCCATAAGCGGCCTCGACGACGAGATCCCCTCCCAATCCGGCCGTCTGGGCCAGCGTGCGCAGCTCGTCGTAGGAGCCGGCCCGTCCGATCGCGTGGGGCACGCTCGGCACGCCCGCCTCATCGGCCAGGCGGGTCATCACGATCTTGGAGTCAAGTCGGTGGCGCAGCTCCGCCGGGGGGTGCATCACCTCGAGACCCGCCTGCCGCGCGAGAGCCTGGGTCTCCTCGTCCAGCATCACAAAGCAGGCCTTGCCACCCGGTCCCCGGCCGGCGACGAATTCGAGTGTCTCGGGATCACGCAGCAGGTGATTGCACACCTCGCCCATGGACCCGAAATCAACGCGGTCACGGCGCCGGGGCACGAACACCCGCGAATGTTCGCCCTCGAACGAGTCAAAGTAGGTCAGGTAGAAGAAGTTTCGTACCCAGCGGTCGATGCCGAGCAGGTTGAACGGGGTCGGTGAGATGAAGTACAGCGGCGTGAGGTTGGTGTGAAAAAACGCGCGCACGTCCGAAAGCCTGCGCAGCGGACGACGCGGCCCGGTCGCCATCACGCCGGCCCCGGTGACATCGACACGGGAGCGCTGCGCGGGGATCGCGACACCGGCAAGGCCGCGATGCCCGGCACTTCGTGGGTGAAACGGCGGTCCGTCATGCCCCGATTCTGCTGCACGCACGCGCAGCGTCCCGCGTGGGGCGTATGCGGGCGTATCGACAACACCGCCCCGGTATCCGGCGCGTGAACCCACGCGAATAGCACATGAATACCTCGAATATTTCCAGGTCGTGCCGGCTCAGGCAGCGTTTTTTCGGCTTACGCTGCTGCTGTGAGCACCCGTGAGATCGCCGATTGCCAGACCACCGAGCTGGCGTTGGCGGCCGGACGTGGCGACCGGGACGCGCTGGCGGAATTCGTGCGCGCAACGCAGCATGACCTGTGGCGTTTCCTTGCGCATCTGTCCGGCGCCGATGCCGCCGAAGACCTCGCCCAGGAAACCTACCTGCGCGCGATCACCAGCCTGCCCAGGTTTGGCGGCCAATCCAGCGCGCGCACCTGGCTGCTGGCGATCGCACGCCGGGTCAGCATCGATCACACCCGCCGGGAAATGGCCCGTCCGCGCATCGCGGCCCGGGCCGACTGGGCCGCCGCCGCCGACCGGGCGGCCGCCCGCCGCTCCTGCGGCCATGAGGACATCGTCGAGTTGGGCCTGCTGCTGGACGGGTTGTGCCCCGAGCAGCGTGAGGCGCTGGTGCTCACCCAGGTGATCGGCATGTCCTACGCGCAGGCCGCCGACGTCATGGGATGCCAGGTGGGCACCATCCGCTCCCGCGTCGCCCGGGCCCGCGAGGAGCTCCTCGAGGCCCGCAGTGTCCGGGCGGACGCGGGCTGAGCCGGGCTGCCCGCGGCGGGCAACGCTGACAACAGACGGGTTGGGGGGTTTTTGGGAGCCGCTCGGGGCGGATCAACCACCTTCGGCCGAATCCGCGGCGGCAACGTGCGCGAGTCCGGCACCGTGCCGGCGGCGTGCGCACCGGGCGATTTCGGCACGCGCGATGCGCACGATCTCCTCGGCGGCCCGGAATGCTTGGGTGTTCCGGTCCGCCGGGTCGATCTGGTAAGCGGCGGCGTGGCGCAACACCATTACGGCCAGCGCGCTGGAGGTTCGGCACGGTACCACCAGCAGATTCGCCGAGGCCCGAGTTCCGGTGATCATCATCAGGCGTTGGCGGCCCGCCGCCCTGCGGGGATCCGCTATTTTGCTGCGATTCAGCGAATCCAGATCCGGTGGCCCCTCCAGCGGTGACCAGTTGACGCTGATGTCGACGATTCGGCCCAGCCGTCTGGACAGGGCGTCAATCAGCTCGGGCAGCTCGCGCGCCACCGAGCCTTTGCGCGGCCACCACGCTCCGTCGAGTTGCTCGCCCAATTCACTGGCCAGGGTCAGCCGGACCGGGCTGGCCACCCGCCGCCCGTGCGCCGCGCTGTTCATGGCGGCGTCGCCGCAAGGCGATACGTGTGTGACGCTCGATGGCCCATGGGCGGTTCCTTCGCCTCGAGGTTGACCCGGCGCACGAGCGCGGGGCTCGACAAACGATTCCGGTCGCAGACGGTCATTTTCGGTCGACGGCCCGCCCGAGAGGCACCGCTGGCCACGAAACGTCCAGGGTCGACGCTACACCCCCTACGGATCGCCGGGAGACCCTGGCGCCGGCCGGCCGGGCGAGCGGGCGGCCGCAGCCGATAAGCCGCGCCGTTTCACCGACCCCACCGTGGCCACCGCGAGCCTGCGCTCATCCGTGGACGACCTATACTCCCGGGCCGGAACAAACGAGAAATCCCGGGCATGAAACCGCGTGGCGCGCATAAAATAAAGATTGATAGCGCGCTGGAGGGCGCGCGGATGGCTAATTACTCGTGCTACACTGGGTCAGGATGTTTTTCGTACATCCATTCTGAATGAGAGAAGTTGAAAAATATGGCACAGGGAACTGTGAAATGGTTTAACAGCGAGAGAGGCTTCGGTTTTATCGCTCCCGACGACGGCACCGCAGACGTGTTCGTGCACTACACGGAAATCCGCGGAACCGGTTTGCGATCGCTCGAGGAAAACCAGCGAGTTCAATTCGACGTCGGCCACGGAACCAAGGGGCCTCAGGCGGTGGGGGTGACACTCGTTTAGCGCAGCGCGATCTTATCGCGGCGGGTGGGCCGGCAGGCGCTGTCCTGTCGGCCCACCCGCATGTGAAGACCCCGAACCCGCAGGCCCCGGCCAATGGGCCCCGACTCCGCGGCGCCCCTATGGCATCGAATACGGGCCCTGTCAACGCTATCGGCGGCCGGCCGCAGAAGATCGGGTGGTTTGTGGCAGGTGCAGGATTCGAACCTGCGTAGGCGTACGCCGACGGATTTACAGTCCGCTCCCATTGGCCGCTCGGGCAACCTGCCGCTTAGCAGGGTACAACGATCCGGCTGACCGGGCACACACGGCCATGACCCGGGCTACTGGCCGACCTGCGGCCGGAGCGCAGTGAGGACCTTGCGCAGCAAGTTCACCGCGTGATAGCCAACCACCGCCGCGATGACCAGGGCCACAACGGGATCCAGCCAAAACCAGCCACCGGCAACCAGGATGACGGCACCGCTGATCGCAACCCCGGCGGCAGCGGCGGCGTCGGCCGCCGTGTCCAGCATGACCGCCTTCATATTGAGGTCTTCGCCGCCGCCCTCACGGTCGACGTCGCCACCGAGGATCAAAACGCCCGCCAGCATCACCACCGCGGCGACAGCGCTCGCGATCAGCACCGGCAGCGCCACGATTTCGGGTGCGCCCGCCACCAGACGCCGGATCGCGGTCGCGACGACCATCACGCTCAGCACCAGCAGCCAGCCGCCGTTGACCAGGGCGGCCACCTCGGTCGCGTTGCGATAGCCGCCCGGCCTGCGGGAACTCGGCGGTCGGTGTGACAGCCAGATAGCAAGCAGCGACAGGCCGATCGCCGCGGCGTCGGCGAGGTAATCGCCGCCGGCCGCCAATATGCCCAGGGAGTGGGTGCTGAGCCCCACAGCGACCAGCCCGGCGACCAGAGACAGGTTCAGCGCCAGCACAAGCATCAGCCGCTTCGGCCGTGACATGGGCCAATCGTAGGCCGACGGGCGCCGTGGACTCGGCACCGTCTCCGAAACGCCCCACCTGGGACCGGCCCCCACCACAGACTGGATAAGAATGGGCGGCGGTGAAGATCTCAAAGAACTCGGCCCCAGGGAGCGGTTGCCATGGCGGATTCCTCGTTTGATGTCGTCAGCAAGGTTGACCGGCAGGAGGTCGACAACGCCCTCAACCAGGCGGCCAAGGAGCTGGCCACCCGCTTCGACTTCCGCGGCACCGACACCAAGATCGCCTGGAAGGGCGACGAGACCGTCGAGCTGACCAGCACGACCGAAGAGCGTGTCAAGGCCGCCGTCGACGTGTTCAAAGAGAAGCTGATCCGTCGCGACATCAGCCTGAAAGCCTTCGAGGCCGGTGAACCCGCTCAGTCCGGCAAGACCTTCAAAGTCACCGGCACCCTCAAGCAGGGAATCAGCGCCGAAAACGCCAAGAAAATCACCAAACTGATCCGTGACGAGGGCCCCAAGGGCGTCAAGACCCAGATCCAGGGCAACGAGGTCCGTGTCTTCAGCAAAAAGAAGGACGACCTGCAGGCCGTTATCGCCCTGCTGAAAAATGCCGACCTGGACGTCGCGCTGCAGTTCGTCAACTACCGCTAGCGCCTGGCCCAATCAACCGGTGGGTTGCTATCGTTGAGACGATGCCGACTCTCGACAACGTGAGGTTCACGATGACCGTGACTGCCGGGGAAGCCGCCAAACACGCGCCGCTGGAGGCGGACAGCGAATACTTCGACCTGATCATCATCGGCGCCGGCATCTCCGGGCTGGGGGCGGCCTACCGGATCACCGAGCGCGATCCCGGCATCGGCTATGTGATCCTCGAGCGCCGCGGCCAGATCGGCGGCACCTGGGATCTGTTTCGCTACCCCGGGGTGCGCTCCGACAGCAGCATCTTCACGCTGTGCTTCCCCTACGAGCCGTGGACCCGTAAGGAAGGTGTCGCCGACGGGGCGCACATCCGCGAGTACCTCATTGCCACCGCGCACAAGTACGGCATCGACCGTCACATCCGGTTCAACAGCCAGGTGCGCTCCGCGGACTGGGACTCGTCTACCGACACCTGGACTATCACCGCCCAACAGGACGGCGCGACACGGCGTTACCGTTCGCGGTTTGTGTTCTTCGGATCCGGCTACTACAACTACGACGAGGGCTACACCCCCGAATTCGCGGGCATCGAGCGGTTCACCGGGACCGTTGTGCACCCTCAGCATTGGCCGGAGGACCTGGATTACACGGGCAAAAAGCTGGTGGTGATCGGCAGCGGCGCAACCGCGATCTCGCTGATCCCGTCACTGGCCGGGCGGGCCGCAAAAGTCACCATGCTGCAGCGCTCGCCTACCTATATGATTGCCGCGTCACGGTATAGCCTATTTGCCGATGTGTTGCGGAAAGTGTTGCCGCGCAGGCTGGCCCATCCGATCATCCGAATGCTCAACGCGCTGATCGAGGGGGTCGTCTGGTTTTTGGCGCGCAAGACGCCGGCCTTCATGAAGTGGCTGCTGCGCCGGATCGCGGTGAAGAACCTGCCCGAAGGCTATGACGTCGACACTCACTTCAAGCCGCGCTATCAGCCGTGGGACCAACGGCTGTGCCTGATCCCCGACGCCGACCTGTACAAGGCGATCAGCGAGGGCCGTGCCGAGGTGGTCACCGACCACATCGACCATTTCGACGAAACCGGCATTCTCCTGAAATCCGGGACGCACCTGGCCGCCGACATCGTCATCACCGCCACCGGGCTGCAGCTGCAGGCGCTCGGCGGTGTGGCCATCAGCCTCGACGGGGCTGAGATCAAACCGCACGACCGCTTCGTCTACAAGGCGCACATGCTCGAAGGGGTGCCAAACCTGTTCTGGTGCGTGGGCTACACCAACGCCTCGTGGACACTGCGCGCCGACATGACCGCCAGGGCGACAGCAAAGCTGTTGGCGTACATGAAATCTCACGGTTACACGCACGCCTACCCGGATCGCGGTGGCGAGCCGATGCCCGAAAAGCCGTCGTGGGACATCCAGGCCGGCTACGTGCTGCGATCGCCGCATGCGCTGCCCAAGTCGGGCACCAAGCGGCCGTGGAATGTGCGGCAGAACTACTTCGTCGACGCCATCGACCACCGGTTCGACCGGATCACCGAGGCGATGGTGTTCGGCCGGGCCGGCGAGCGGGCGCAGCCGGCGTCGTAGCGCCTCCCGCACGGTGCCGCAGTTCGCAAACCACCGGTAAACGCCGGGTGCCGGCAATACGCTGATGCCATGACACCCGCGATGCGCGTCCCGAAAGTCGTCGTCTTTGGTGGAGGCTCCTGGGGCACCACCGTCGCGTCCATCTGCGCACGACGCGGCCCCACTCTGCAGTGGGCGCGATCCGAGCAAACCGTCAACGACATCAACGAAAACCACCGCAACACCCGCTATCTCGGCAAGGACATCGCCCTCAGCGACACCCTGCGCGCCACCACCGACTTCTCCGAGGCGGCCCACTGTGCCGACGTCGTCGTCATGGGTGTGCCCTCGCACGGGTTCCGCCGGGTGCTCACCGAGCTGGCCGGCGAGCTGCGCCCCTGGGTGCCGGTGGTGTCGCTGGTCAAAGGGCTCGAGCAGGGCACCAACATGCGGATGACCCAGATCGTCGAGGAGGTGCTGCCCGGGCATCCGGCCGGCATCCTGGCCGGTCCCACCATCGCCCGGGAGGTGGCCGAGGGCTATGCGGCCGCGGCGGTGCTGGCGATGCCCGACCAGCACCTGGCCGCACAGCTCGCGCTGCTGTTTCGCACCAAGCGTTTTCGCGTGTACACCACCGATGACGTGGTGGGCGTGGAGATGGCCGGGGCGCTGAAGAACGTCTACGCGATCGCCGTCGGCATGGGCTACTCGCTGGGCATCGGCGAGAACACCCGCGCCATGGTGATGGCCCGCTCGGTCCGCGAGATGTCCAAGCTCGGTGAGGCTATGGGCGGGCGCCGCGACACCTTCGCCGGCCTGGCCGGGATAGGCGATCTCATCGTCACTTGCACCAGCCAACGCAGCCGCAACCGCTACGTCGGCGAGCAAATCGGCGCGGGCAAACCGCTCGATGAGATCATCGCATCGATGAACCAGGTCGCCGAAGGCGTCAAGGCCGCCGGCGTCATCATGGAGTTCGCCAACAAATACGGGCTCAGCATGCCGATCGCGCGCGAAGTCGACGCCGTGATCAACCACGGCTCGAGCGTCGAGCAGGCCTACCGCGGGCTGATGGTGGAAATGCCGGGAGACGAAGTCCACGGCCCCGGGTTCTAGCGCGGGCCCATCACGGCGGGAGCGCACTCGGTGATCAGCGAATTCAGGTTCTCCTGAACACGTTCGGCAGGGATGCCGATCGATGGGGCGTAGAGCATGATGTGGTCCAGCACGCCTTCGTAGCGGCGCAGTCCGTCGCGCACCTGGTCGGCGGTGCCGGCCACCCCCATGGTGTCGATCATCTCGTCGGAGACGGCGTCGAACATTGCGGCAAGGTCCCGGCGGGCGAAGGCATCGCGAATCGCTTGGCCTTCCTTGGTGAAGCCGTTCACGTCGAGCACCGTGTCGTAGGTCTTGACCGAGGCGTAAAAGGCGATCTGCTGGGCGAGCTCGCGGCGGGCTACCTGCGGGTCGTCGTGGATGGAGCACATCACCATGGAGATGATCTCAACGTCTTTGGGGTCCCGGCCGGCGTGCGCGGCGCCCCTGGCGATGGCGGGCTGCACGACTTCTTCGACGTAGGCGGTGGTGAACAACGGGTGACCGGCCAGGCCGTCGGCGACCCTGCCGGCGGCTTCGCACATGCGGGGCCGCACGCCGGCGGTGACGATCGGGATCGTGCGGCGCGGGGGCGGGACCGCCTCGGTGGGCACCAGGTGCATCCGGTAAAACCGGCCCTCGTGGTGGATCGGTCCCTCGTGCAGGTTCCAGATGCGGCGCACCAGCGTCACGAGCTCCTCCATCCGCAGCGCCGGCGCGGAGGTGTCGGCGACGCCGTGCCAGTCGCTCATCATCCGCCTGGTTCCGTTGCCGATCCCGAGCACCACCCGGCCGTTGGACAGCTCATCGAGGTCGCGGGCTTCGGTGGCCAGCACCAGCGGGCTGCGGCCGATGCCGTACAGAATCGACGAGCCCACCCGGCAATTCCGCGTCGCCGCGGCCATCGCCGCCATCGAGATGGTCCCCGAGCGGGAATAGAACTCCGAGGCCCACACCGCGTCGAACCCGGCGCGGTCGGCCGCCGCGGCGGTCGCGGCGAGTGCGTTAAGGTCGGGGCTAAGGATCGCTACGCCGTAAGTGCTCATGCCCCATTAGAACCCGACGGCTGACCCGGTCGTAGATCGGCCCGCGGGCGGGCACAGACCCGGACCACACCAGCCACATCGGCACCAGCGCCAGCCGTGGCATGCCGCTGAGAGACGATGGCCCTGGGAAGCGACGCAAGAGACTGCTGAGTCTGGTGCGGTGAGCTGCCCGAGTCCGGCCTTAGCCCCGCGCCATCGCCTCGAGCCGGCGGATCCGGTCGGCGATCGGCGGGTGTGTCGAGAACAACGACCCGATGCGCTCGCCGGCGCGGAACGGGTTGGCGATCATCAGGTGCGCCTGGCTGGCCAGTTGCGGCTCAGGCGGCAGCGGAGCCGCCTGCACCCCCTCGGAGATCTTGCGCAGCGCCGACGCCAACGCCAGCGGGTCCCCGGTCAACACCGCGCCCGACTCGTCGGCCTGGTACTCCCGCGAACGTGACACCGCCAGTCGCACCACCGTCGCCGCGATCGGGCCCAGCAGCGAAACCAGCAGCAGCGCAAACGGGTTCTCGCCTTGCCGGTTGCCGCCGAACATCCCGGCCCACATGGCCATGTTGGCCAGCCCGGTGATCACCGAGGCCATCGCGCCGGCGACGCAGGAGATCAGGATGTCGCGGTTGTAGACGTGCGACAACTCGTGGCCCAGCACGGCGCGCAGTTCGCGCTCGTTGAGGATCTGCAGGATGCCGGTGGTGCAGCACACCGCGGCGTTGCGCGGGTTGCGTCCGGTGGCGAACGCGTTGGGCGCGGCGGTGTCGCTGATATACAGCCGCGGCATGGGCTGGTGCGCGGCGGTGGCCAGCTCCCGCACGATGCGGTACATCACCGGGGCCTGCACCTCGGAGACCGGCTGGGCGTGCATGGCCCGCAGCGCCAGCTTGTCGCTGTTGAAATACGTGTAGACGTTCATCCCCACGGCAAACAGCACCGCCAGCCACAACGCCGTCCGGCCGAACAGCCCCCCGATGAGCACGATCAGCGCCGACATGCCGACCAGCAGCGCGAACGTCTTCAAACTGTTGTGATGCGGATGCCAGGTCATCGAGTGCTTGCCTTTCTCGTCGGGACGCACATGCTCTCGCCGGATAAACGCTCGGGATGACCGCGGGGGTTCCGAACCCGAAAGCGCGGTGACTCAGCCGTGGCGGTTGATGGTGTAGTCGATCAGCGTTGCCAGGGCGTGGCGACCGGGGACATCGGGCAGCGCGGCCAGCTCCCGGCGCGCCTGCTCCGCGTATCGGGCGACGGTGTCTTTGGCTTTGGTCATGCCCGCCGAGGCGCGCAACAGCGTCAGCGCCTCGGCCAGCGCGGCGTCGGCGCCGACGGGGCCGGCCAGCAGCTCGCGCAGCCGCTCGGCGTCCGGCCCGGTTTCGGCCAGCGCATAAAGCACCGGCAGCGTGTACACCCCCTCACGCAGGTCGGTGCCGGGCAGCTTGCCGGACTCGTCGGGGTCGCTGTCGATGTCGATGATGTCGTCGGAAATCTGAAACGCCGTGCCGACGATGCCGCCCAACCGGCTCAGCCGCTCCACCTGATCCCCGTCGGCGCCGGAAAACATCGCACCGAACCGGCCCGCCGCACCGATCAGGCAGGCGGTCTTTTCGCGGACCACCTGCAGGTAGTGCGTGATCGGATCCATCCCCACGGCCGGGCCGCGGGTCTCACGGATCTGCCCGGTCACCAACTGGGCGAACGTGTCGGCGATCACCCGCACCGCTTCCGGTCCCAGCCGGGACACCAGCCGCGACGCCGTCGCGAACAGATAGTCACCGGCCAGGATCGCGACGTTGTTGCCCCAGCGCACGTTCGCGCTCGGCGCGCCGCGGCGCAGCTGCGCCTCGTCCATCACGTCGTCGTGGTAGAGGGTCGCCAGGTGCACCAACTCGATGACCGCGCCGGCGACGGTCACCTCCCAGGCGTCCGGCGTGGGACCGAGCTGCGCGCACAGCACCGTGAACAGGGGCCGGAACCGTTTGCCGCCGGCCTGGAACAGATGCAGCACCGCATCGGTCAGCAGGTCGTCGGAGCCGCGCAGCTCCGCCTGCACCAGCCGCTCGATGCGTGCGACACCGTCGCGCACGTTCGCGGCGAACGCGGCGTCTCCCAGATCCACGCCCGCCACCACCGTCGCCGGAGTCCTCACCCGACCAACATACTGGTGTCCATGGATACCAAAGCCGACGTGGTCGTCGTGGGTGCCGGGCCGGCCGGGTCGGCGGCGGCGGCGTGGGCCGCCCGGGCGGGCCGCGACGTGCTGGTCATCGACTCGGCCAGCTTCCCCCGCGACAAGACGTGCGGCGACGGGCTGACCCCCCGCGCGGTCGTGGAACTGCGACGGCTGGGCTTGAACGACTGGCTGCGGGGCCGGATCTGCCATCTGGGCTTGAAAATGAGCGGATTCGGCCGCGAGCTGCTGGTGGATTGGCCGGGCCCGTCATTCCCGTCAACCGGCAGCGCGGTGACCCGCGTCGAACTCGACGACCGCGTCCGCAGGGTCGCCGGGGAAGCCGGCGCACGCATGCAGCTTGGCGTGAAAGCCATCGACGTTCAACACAATTCGTTAGGAAGGGTGTGCGCGGTGCTATTGGCCGATGGCTCCCGGGTGGGCTGCGGTGAGCTCGTCGTGGCCGACGGCGCCCGCTCCCCGCTGGGCCGCAAGCTCGGACGCCGCTGGCACCGGGACACGGTGTACGGGGTCGCCGCGCGCGGGTATCTTCCCTCCCCCCGCAGCGACGAGCCCTGGTTGACGGCCCAGCTCGACCTGCGCTCCCCCGCCGGGGTGGTGCTGCCCGGCTACGGGTGGATTTTCCCGCTGGGCAACGGCGAGGTGAACATCGGCGTGGGCGCGATGTCGACCGCGAAGCGGCGCGCCGACCTGGGGCTGCGGGCGCTGATCTGCCACTACACCGACCTGTGCCGCGACACCTGGGGATTCACCGGCCACCCGCGGGCGATGTCCTCGGCGCTGCTGCCGATGGGCGGCGCGGTGTCGGGGGTGGCCGGGCCGAACTGGATGCTGATCGGCGACGCCGCGGCCTGCATCAACCCACTCAACGGCGAAGGCATCGACTACGGGCTGGAAGCCGGGCGGCTGGCCGCCGAGCTGCTGGGCTCCGGGGATCTGTCGCGGGCGTGGCCGGCGGTGCTGGCACACCACTACGGGCGCGCGTTCTCGGTCGCGCGCCGGCTGGCGGTGTTGCTGACCTTGCAGCGCTTCCTGCCCACGGCCGGACCGGTCGCGATGCGCTTCCCCGCGATCATGCGGGTCGCCGTGCGGGTGATGGCCAACCTGGTCAGCGACGACGACGTGGACTGGGTGGCGCGGGTGTGGCGGGCCGGCGGGGTGACGTCGCGGTTGGCGGATCGCCGGCCACCGTTCAGCTAAGGCCGATGCGCCGCGCATCGCGCGCCCGCTGCCCGCCGCCGCGGGCTCCGGGAACCCCGGCTCCCCGGCTCCCCGGCTCCCCGGAGGGGGTACCATCCAGCCCATGAGGCCCAGAAGGCTCGCCGCCGTTGCCGGTGCGGCCGCCGCAGCGATCGTGCTGGCGGTGCCGGTGCACGCCGATGACTACGACACCCAATTCGAAGACCAGATCAACCGGTTCGGCATCTACGGCTCCCAGGACTACAACGCGTGGCTGGCCAAGATCGCCTGCGAAAGGCTGGCCACGGGCGTGGACGCCAATGCCTACCAATCGGCGACGTTCCTGCAGCACAACCTGCCGCGCGGCACCACCGAGGGCCAGTCGCTGCAGTTCCTCGGCGCCGCCGTCGGCCACTACTGCCCCGCGCTGGCGCCGCGGCTGCAAGAGGCCGGGACGCACCAGGGCTGATCGCGGCGGGCGCCCGCCGTCACCCCTGCGGTTTGTAGCCGGCGTGCAGGGCGACGATGCCGCCGGTGAGGTTGCGCCAGCGCACCGCCGACCAGCCGGCCCGGGAAATCAGGCACGCCAGCGTCGCCTGGTCGGGCCAGGCTCTGATCGACTCCGCGAGGTACCCGTAGGCCTCCGGGTTGCTGGATATCACCCGCGCCACCCACGGCAACGCCCGCATCAGGTACTCCTTGTACCCGGTGGCGAGCACCGGGGTGCTCGGCGTGGAGAATTCGCACACCACCAGCCGGCCGCCGGGGCGGGTGACGCGGGCCATCTCGCGCAGCGCCGATTGCGGGTCGGCGATATTGCGCAACCCGAAACTGATGGTCACCGCGTCGAATACCGCGTCGGCGAACGGCAGCCTGGTGGCGTCGCCGGCGATTTTCGGCACATGACGCGCCGCCCCGGCGGCGAGCATACCGACCGAGAAATCCGCGGCCACACACCAGGCACCCGACTTGGCCAGCTCCGCGGTCGACACGGCGGTTCCCGCGGCCAGGTCTAAAACCTTGTCACCGGGGCTGATCCGCAGCGCCGAGCGGGTGGCGCGCCGCCAGTAGCGGTCCCGGCCCAGCGACAGCACGGTGTTGGTCAGGTCGTAGCGGCGCGCCACGGCGTCGAACATCGACGCCACCTCGTGGGGGTCTTTGTCCAGGGTCGCGCGGCGCACAACGCCGAGGCTACCCGGTGCCTCAGGCGGCCGCCGCCCGCCGGCTCCCCCGCACCGCCTCGTAGTGGCCGAGCAACTCGTCGCAGACGACGGGCCAGCCGCGGTGCAGCACACTGCGCCGGGCCGCCACCGAATAGCGCATTCGCTGCTCGAGCAGGTGGGCGACCGCGGCGGGCAGCCGCGCCTCGAACTCGTTGACGGGAAGCAGTAATCCGGTGCGCCACGGCCGGACAAGGTCACGCGGTCCGCCGGCGTCGGGGGCGATCACCGGCAGCCCCGACGCCAGCGCTTCTTGCACGACCTGACAAAACGTTTCGTGCTCGCCGGGATGCACGAAAACGTCCATGCTGGCATACGCCGCGGCGAGCTCATCGCCATCCAGCGCTCCGGTGAAAACGGCTGTGGGCATCGCAGATCGCAGCTTGGCGCGGTCGATCCCATCGCCGACGATGACAAGCTGCACGGCGGTGCCGCGCGCCAGGGCCGCCAGCCGATCGACATGCTTCTCCGGTGCCAGCCTGCCCACGAAGCCGACGATCGGCCTGCCGTCCGGCGACCAGCGGCGCCGGAGCGCCTGGTCGCGCGCCGACGGTGCGAACCGCGCCACGTCGACGCCGCGCGCCCACCGATACACCCGTGGGATACCGTGGGCGCTAAGGCTTTCCATTGCCGACGTCGACGGGGCCAGGGTGCGGTCGGCGAGCCGGTGCAGGTGGCGCAGCCACGCCCACGCCGCCCGCGACAGCGTGCCGACGCCGTAGCTGGCCGCGAAACCCGCGACGTCGGTCTGAAATACCGCAACCGTCGGCACCCCCAGGCGCCGTGCCGCCAGGATTCCGCCGTAGCCGAGCAGCGCCGGGGACGCCAGATGCACCACATCGGGGCCGAATCCGCGTAGCACCCGCAGGATTCGGGGGGTGGGCACGCCGAGGGGCAACGTGGTCACCTTCGGGAGCATCCGCGACGGTGTGCGGTGCACCCGGATACCGTCGTAAACCCGCTCGGCGGGGGGCGCACCCGGGGGGGTGTCGGGTGCGATAACCAGGGCTTCCAGCCCGCTGCGACGCAGGTGCTCGAGAATCCGGACAACCGAGTTGCTGACGCCGTTGACATGGGGGAGGAAGGACTCGGCGACGATGGCGACGCGCACGCCATCACGGTGTCAGCACCGGCTGTCGACGAGGTTGCCGGCCGGCATACGGGACGCGAACTCTGTGGATGTCTCGGCCGGAGCGCGGCCCCGAACGCGGCGGCAAAGGGGCGTGCTAACGGCGCAACCGCTTCTCCACCACCGCAAGCCCGACCAGCGCAAGTCCCGCGATCAACCAGCCCACCAGCGCGACGGAGCCCGCCGGCACGATGGCCAGCATGGCGTTGCGGTGCTGGACCCGCACCAGGTTGGGGTCTCGCTTGTCATACTCCACGTAAATCCGCATCCCGGTGGATAGCTCGGAGGGGTAGAGCACGCCCAGTTCCGGGCGGTAGGTGACGCGGTCGGGGGTGACGAATTCGATGGTGGAGCGCCGCGGCCCGGCACTGAGCACTTCGGCTTGCGCGACCCCCATGTTGTGCTCGATGGCTAGGTCGTTGCGCCACGCCCCGGCCACCAGCAGCACCGATTGCAACGTGACCAGCACGGCCGCGACCAGCACGCCGACCCGGATCCAGCGCAGCGTGCGCGGGGTGTCGCGATCGCCGGTATGGCCATGAATCAGTATGCGCCACAGAATTTTTGGCGAGCCAACCCGAATCACCACATCCTCACAGCGCGGCCCTGATGGCCGCATGCAGCTGTCGCAGCGAGGACCGGTCGGCCTTGACCTCCAGTACCCGCATGCCGGCACCCGGCTCATCGAGGGCGGGCCGCAGGTCGTCGATCTCGATCTGGCGGCTTTCGACATGGTAGGCCCGACATAGGGCGCCGACATCGACGTCGTGCGGGGTGCCAAAGATCCGCGCAGACACGTCGGAGAACCGCGGATCGCCCTGCTCGAGCAGTTCGAAGATGCCGCCGCCGTTGTCGTTGGACACCACGATTGTCAGGTTTTGCGGCACCGGCTCGGTGGGCCCGATCAGCAGCCCGGAGCTGTCGTGCACGAAGGTCAAGTCGCCGATCAGCGCGATGGTGCGGGGCGGGACACCCCCGCGAGCGTGCGCCTGCTCGTAGGCCAGCGCCGCCCCGATGGCGGTGGACACGGTGCCGTCGATCCCGGCGACACCGCGGTTGGAGCGCACCGCGATGCCGTGGGTGTCCAACCCGACCAGCGCGGCGTCGCGCACCGGGTTGGACGCGCCCAGCACCAGCTGGTCGCCCGGGCGCAGCGCGTCGGCCACGGCCGCGGCCACATGCAGCCCCGTGGTCAGCGGGTGGGCCTTGAGCTGGGAGCGCACCGCCGTGATCGCCTGCCGGTGCAGGTCCGCGCAGCGACGCAGCCACGCCGGGCTCGGCGCCCCGGTGGTGACCGCCCGGGTGCCGGTGGCCTGCGAGTTACCCGACACGTCCGGCCAGCGGGGTCCGGTCGTCAGCGCGTACACCGGCACCGACGGGTCGGCCAGCAGGGCCGCCACCGGGCGGTGCAGTGTCGGGCGGCCGACCATGATCACCTGCTGGGGGTGCAGCAGCGGCAGCACCCAGGGATGCAACGGGTTATCCGCTGGCGGTGCCGTCGGCTCGGCGACGGTAGGCAGCCCCGCCAGGTTGGGGTGCGCGCCGGCGCCGTGTCCGCAGATGACTACCGTGTCCCGGGACAGATCGATCTCCAGCGGCTGGTCGAAGGTGGCCGGCGGGGCGCAGGTCCACGGCACCCCGCCGGGCCGCCCCCCCGGGGTGCGGGTGTCGGCGGGATCGGGTTCCTGATCGGGCACCAGCGGTTCGCGCAGCGGGATGTCGAAGTGCACCGGGCCGGCGTTAGCGGTGCGAGCGCCGGTGGCGGCCACCAACACCCGGCAGGTGGCCGATCGCCACGTCGCGTTGAGGGCATCGACGCGCTCGGGCGCGTCTTCGGCCAGGCCCAGGCTGATGGTGGCCCGGACCTGGGTGCCGAAGTAGCCCAGCTGCTCCATGGTCTGGTTGGCGCCGGTGCCGAGCAACTCGTAGGGGCGGTTGGCCGACAGCACAATCAACGGCACCCGCGCGTAGTTGGCCTCCACCACCGCGGGCCCCAGGTTGGCCACCGCGGTACCCGAGGTCATCGCCACGCACACCGGTGCGCCGGAGCCGATCGCCAGCCCGATGGCCAGATACCCCGCGGTGCGCTCGTCGATGCGCACGTGCAGCCGGATCCTTCCCCGGCGGTCCGCGTCCTGCAGTGCGAACGCCAGTGGGGCGTTGCGCGAGCCCGGGCACAGCACCACATCACGGACGCCCCCGCGAATCAGCTCGTCGACGACGACACGCGCCTGCATGGTGGACGGGTTCACCACTCCAGCGTGGCACACACCGATGGCGGCGCACCCCCGACGGGTGGCAGGGAGCCGGGCGGCCTCACGCCGGCACGGCGGCGAAAAACTGCAGCGCGGCGGCATTGACCGCCTCCGGCCGCTCGACGAACCCGAGGTGCCCGGCGTCGGGTATCTGCAGGTAGCGGCCATTGGGTATGGCGTCGGCGACCTCGCGGCCCAGATGCGGCGGGGTCATCACGTCGTCGGCGAAGCCGATCACCAGCACCGGCGCGGTAATGGCCCGGTAGGCCGGCAGCCGGTTGTCCCGCGGCGTGACGTTGAGCTGGCAGCGCAGGCCCGGGGTGAGCTTGCTCGGCCACATCGTGAACATCGCGATCCAGTCGGCGACGGCGGTGTCATCGTTCAGGGTCTTAGGTGAAAAGCTTTCCAGCAAGCGAACTTTCGCGTCGTACGAGTTCGGCAGCCGAACGCCGGAGTCGACCAGCTCGGCCTCGGCGGTGTGAAAGAACTCGCGGGCGCGGTCCAGGCGCCCCCGGGTCGCTATCAGGACGGCGGCGCTGACCAAGTCGGGCCGGGTGAGCATGAGTTCCTGGGCGATGAACGCGCCCATCGACGCCGCGACGATGCGCGCCGGAGCCGCGCCGAGGGTCTCGATCAGCGCCGCGGTGTCGGCAACCATGGTCTGCGTCGTGAAGCCGTCGGTGTTCTCGGTTGCGCCCACCCCGCGATTGTCGAAGGTGATGGCGCGGTATCCGGCGGCCAGGAACGCCGGAACCTGATGCAGATGCCAGGTACGTCCCATACCGCCACTGCCCGCGATGAAGACCACGGGCTCGCCGGATCCGCGGTCGTCGTAAGCCAACGTGGTCACGCAGACGAAGGGTACTGCCCGGCCAGCCCACCCCGGTTACCCGCCCGCTACCCGGTGAAGCACCGGGGCCGGTGCTTCATCGGGCGGCTCCGGCCCGGCGGGATTTACTTGCGGGCGATGTAGTAGATGTTGAGCGGGTCGTCGTCGATCTCCGCCGTGCGCACCTCGGCGAATCCGGCCTCCTCGAGCATCGACAGCGCCACCTGCTGGCCCCACGCCGTGCCCAGCCCGGCGCCGCCGTGTGCCAGCGACACGCTCATGCAGTGCATCGTGGAAATCGTGTAGAGAAACGGGGTGAACGGCAGGCCGATGTTGTCTTCCAACCGGCTGGACGCCTTGACGTCGGCCATCAGGAACACCCCGCCGGGTCGCAGCGCCCGGTGGATGTTCGCCAGCACCCGCGCCGGCTGGGCCTGGTCGTGGATCGCATCGAACACGGTGATCACGTCGTAGGCGTCGGGGCGATCCAGCTCGGCCAGGTCGCAGCGTTCGAACCTGGCGTTCTGCAGGCCCAGCCGGTCGGCCTCGGCGCTGGCCGCGGCAACGGCTTCTTCGGAAAAGTCCACGCCGGTGAACCGGCTGGCCGGAAACTCCTGCGCCATCACGTTGACGGCATGGCCACTGCCGCAAGCGAAGTCGGCGACGTCCAGGCCAGCGCGCAGACGCTGCGGCAGGCCGTCGGCCAATGGCAGGATCACGTCGATCAGCGCGGCGTCGAACACCGCGCCGCTCTGCTCGGCCATCAGGGCGTGAAACCGGGGGTATTCGCTGTAGGGCAATCCGCCGCCGTTGCGAAAGCAGGTGATGACCTTCTGCTCGACCTCGCCCATCATCGGAATCATCTGAGCCATCCGGGCCAGGTTTTTCGGCCCGGCAGCCCGGGTCAGCACCGCGGCACGGTGGCCGGGCAGGGCGTACGTCCCCGCGGCCGGGTCGTAGTCGACGATCCCCCCGGCGGCCGCACCGCCCAGCCATTCGCGCACGTAACGCTCGTTGAGCCCGGCGGCCGCGGCGATCTGCGCACTGGTGGCCGGTGGCAGTTCGGCAAGGGTGTCGAACAGGCCGGTCTGATGCCCGATACTGACCAGCACCGTCACGCAGGCACTGTCGATCGCCCCGGCGATCCGGGCCACGAACCGATCGGTGCTTTCCTCGGTTGCCCAGGCATTTTCCCGGGCTGGCGCCACCGGATCGTCATCACGTGTCCTCATGGCCGTGACGCTACGCCCGCCACCGTCTTCGCCGGCGCCGGGGCGGCGCCGGCGCCCACGGGTCCGGCGAGCCTGGACCACCAGGGGACTCGACGAACGAGGACGGCGTCCAGCGCAAGATGCCCGCCGTGGCCCCGCTCGAGCATCACCAGCAGGCTGACAAACACCAGCGCGTAGATGATGCCCGGCCCGATGTCGGTGGCCCCCGGACCATACGGCGCGCCGAAACCGTCCGCCGTGCACCAGATCGACATGCCATATACGGCGCCGCCCGCGTAGACGGCGCGCCGGCCCACCCCGAGGAGCAACGTGATCGCGAGCGTCGTCTCGACACCCGCGGCCAGATACGGCCACACGTGCGGCGCGGTGCGCAGCACCCGAAGGACGAAAGCGAACCACGGCGCAAGCCAGTGCGGCTCCGCACCCGCGGTGGTGATCATGTTCGGCAGGAAGGTGGTGCGAAATCCCGGCTGCCACTTCAGCCAGGCGTCGATCGCCCAGATGATCCCGAAGATGATCCGCACCGCCTCCGGCGCCCAATCCCGCCGGACCGTGGGTGTGCTCATGTGCGCCTTTCTCGTGTGCCGCTCCCGGGGGTCAGAACCGTCTCGCCGGGTCGTGCCGCATCGGCACTCAAACCCCTCAAACCCCCCTCAAACCTATGCCGGCGCAGGTCGCGATCGCCGCAGCCACGCGCGATCGCCAATCACCAGCGCAACAGCCGGTAGCAGGCCGTGACCCGCTCGTGCCACCAGCGCCGTCGCCCCGGCGGGGCGCCCAGCGCGTGCAGCCGCGCCGGGTCCGGCGTCACCGGCGCCACCGGCAGCGAGCCGTCGACGGGCACCCGATCCGCAACGTCCTCGACGAACAGCCCGCCGGTGCCCAGCCCGCAGGCGTGACCCAGGCGCGGCAAGGCCGCGGCCGCGCTCAGCCCGGCGGCGATGCCGACCGCCGAATCCAACGCGCTGGAGATGACCACCGGGATGTCGATCTGGGCCGCGATCTTCAGCACGGCTGAAATCCCTCCCAGTGGGGCCACTTTCAGAACAGCGATATCGGCGGCGCGCGCCCGGATGACCCGCAGCGGGTCGGCGGCTTTGCGGATGCTCTCATCCGCGGCGATCGGCACGTCGACGCGGCGCCGAAGCTCGGCGAGCTCCGCCACGGTGGCGCACGGCTGCTCGAGATATTCCAGCGGGCCGCCCGCGGTGAGCGCGCGCACGGCCTCGGCGGCCTGCGCGACCGTCCAGCCGCCGTTGGCGTCGACCCGCACCGTGGGGACCAGGGCGCGAACCGCCTCCACGCGGGCGACGTCGTCGGCCAGGGCCTGGCCCGGTTCGGCGACCTTGACCTTGGCGGTGCGCGCACCGGGGAACCGCGCCAGCACGTCCGGAACCTGCGCGGCGGGCACGGCCGGAACGGTGGCGTTGACGGGGATGCGCGCCCGGCGGGCCGGTGGTGGCGCGCGGTACGCCGACTCCACCGCGGCGGCCAGCCACGGCGCGGCCTCGTGCGGGCCGTACTCGGGGAAGGCGCCGAATTCCCCCCAGCCGGCCGGGCCGTCGAGCAACGCCACTTCACGGGTGCTGATACCGCGGAACCGGACCCGCATCGGCAGCGCGACGACGTGCAACCGGTCCAGGATGTCATCCAGCGAGGGCCGCGAGCCTTCGGCCCGCCGGGGCGGGCCCACCGGGGTCACCCACCCACCCGATTCGTTGCCACCACGATGACCATCCAACTCGCACCCGCTCGACACGCAACGGCCGCGGCACGGGCACCCGCGGACGACAACCCCCAGGCTCAGGTGATCGCCGCACCGACCAGATGGCCGATCAGATAGGTGGTCGCCAGGGCCAGGCCCCCGCCGACGAGGTTGCGCAGCACCGCACGACTCTTGGGCGCCCCGCCCAGGGTCGCCGACACCACACCGGTGGCGCCCAGGGCCGCCAGCACCGCCGCCACGGTGATCGGGATGCGCACTCCGACCGGTGCGACCAGGATGGCGATCAGCGGCAGCAGCGCGCCGACACCGAACGACAACGCCGATGACAGCGCCGCCTGCCACGGGTTGGTCAGCTCCGACGGATCAAAACCCAGCTCGACCTCGGCGTGCGCGGCGATCGGATCGTGATCGGTGAGTTCCTCGGCGACGGCGCGCGCGGTGGCCGCCGACAGCCCTTTGGCCTCGTACAGCGCGGCAAGCTCCGCCAGCTCGGCGGCGGGATCCTCGTGCAGCTCCCGGCGCTCCTGGCGCAGCAGGGCCCGCTCGGTGTCACGCTGGGCGCTCACCGAGACGTATTCGCCCAGCGCCATCGACGCCGCGCCCGCGGCCAGCCCCGCGATTCCGGCCGTCATCACGGGAGCCCGTGCCGCGGTCGCCGCGGCGACACCGACCACGATGCCCGCCGTCGACACGATGCCGTCGTTGGCGCCCAGCACCCCGGCGCGCAGCCAATTCAGCCGGGCGGAGACCGACCCCACATGCGGCTCATGCCGGTGCGACGAGCTGGACACGCAGCCCAACCTAGACACCGGAAACCGCGCTCGCCAGCAAACGTAGCCTTGCCAAAGCGTTGCCCCGCGATGACGGTAACGTCCTGATATGCCCATGAGCAAACCAGTACGGCCGCTGTGGTCTGGAAAGCCGGTGCGCACTATGCTCCCCGAGGTGTCGCGGTGGGGTCTGCCTTGACCGACAACCCTTTTGATCCCAGCGTCTGGCGGCGGGTCGCGGACTCCGAGGCCGAGTTCGCCAACCTGACCGACATCACGTATCACCGCCATGTCGCCGATGCCACGGTGCGAGTCGCCTTCAACCGGCCGGAGGTGCGCAACGCGTTTCGCCCGCGCACCGTCGATGAGCTCTACCGCGCTTTGGATCACGCCCGGATGTCGCCGGACGTCGGTGTGGTGCTGCTGACCGGCAACGGTCCGTCGCCGAAAGACGGCGGCTGGGCGTTTTGCTCCGGGGGCGATCAGCGTATCCGCGGGCGCACCGGCTACCAGTACGCCTCCGGGGAGACCGCCGACACCGTCGACCCGGCGCGCGCCGGCCGGTTGCACATCCTGGAGGTGCAGCGGTTGATCCGGTTCATGCCCAAGGTGGTGATCTGCCTGGTCAACGGCTGGGCGGCCGGTGGCGGGCACAGCCTGCATGTGGTTTGCGACCTGACCCTGGCCAGCCGCGAACACGCCCGCTTCAAGCAGACCGACGCCGACGTCGGAAGTTTCGACGGCGGCTACGGCAGCGCGTACTTGGCGCGTCAGGTGGGTCAGAAGTTCGCCCGGGAAATCTTCTTCCTGGGCAGGGCCTATACCGCGGAGGAGATGCAGCGCATGGGCGCGGTCAACGCCGTCGTGGATCACCGTGACCTGGAAACCGTCGGCCTGCGGTGGGCGGCGGCCATCAACGCGAAATCCCCTCAAGCGCAACGGATGCTAAAGTACGCGTTCAACCTGCTGGATGACGGGCTGGTGGGTCAGCAGCTGTTCGCCGGCGAGGCCACGCGACTGGCGTACATGACCGATGAGGCCATCGAGGGCCGCGACGCCTTCCTGCAGAAGCGCCCCCCCGACTGGAGCCGGTTTCCCCGCTACTTCTGATCCGAGTGATCCGAGCCGAGGGTGCCCGCCGGCCCGCCGCATAGACTGCCGGTTCATGAGCAAGACTCCGCTTCGCCGGGTCGCCGAGGCGCTCGCGCTGGCCGGCATGCGGCCGCCGGCCGCGCCGCGACTGCTGCTGCGCCGGTCGGCGGCAAAGCCGGTTGAGCTGGCCGGCAAGCGTGTGCTGCTCACCGGGGCATCCTCGGGCATCGGGGAGGCGGCCGCCGAGAGATTCGCCCGGCATGGCGCCACCGTGGTCGCCGTCGCCCGCCGCAAAGGCCTGCTCGACGCGGTGGCGGACCGGATCACCCGGCGGGGCGGCAGCGCGATCGCGATCGCCTGCGATCTATCCGACATGGACGCCGTCGACGCGCTGGTGGCCGATGTCGAGCGCCGTCTCGGCGGGGTGGACATCCTGGTCAACAACGCCGGCCGGTCCATCCGCCGGCCGCTGGCCGAGTCGCTGCAGCGCTGGCACGACGTGGAGCGCACCATGGTGCTCAACTACTACGCCCCGCTGCGGCTGATCCGCGGGGTCGCGCCCGGGATGCTCGAGCGCGGCGACGGCCACATCATCAACGTCGCGACGTGGGGGGTGCTCTCGGAGGCCGCGCCGCTGTTCTCGGTGTACAACGCCTCGAAAGCCGCGCTGGCCGCGGTCAGCCGGGTCATCGAGACCGAGTGGGCCGCAAAGGGAGTGCATTCGACGACGCTGTACTACCCGCTGGTGGCGACCCCGATGATCGCGCCGACGAAGGCCTACGACGGCATGCCCGCGCTCAGCGCGCACGAGGCCGCGAACTGGATGGTCACCGCCGCGCGCACCCGCCCGGTCCGGATCGCCCCACGGGTCGCGGTCGCCGTCAACGCGCTGGACAGCATCGGTCCCGGGTGGGTCACCACCCTGATGAGGCGGCGACACGTCGACCCGGCGTCGCCTCCGGGGTGAAACACCCAGGAAAGACACCCAGGACAGACACCCCTGACAGACACCCATGATAGACACGGGGACATGGAGATCCTGGCCAGCCGGATGTTGCTTCGGCCGAGCGACTATCAGCGGTCGCTCAGCTTTTACCGTGACCAGATCGGGCTGGCCATAGCCCGTGAATATTATTCTGGCACAGTGTTTTTCGCAGGACAGTCATTACTTGAGCTGGCCGGCTACGGCACGCCGGACCACTCCCGCGGGCCGTTTCCGGGCGCGTTGTGGCTGCAAGTGCGCGACCTCGCCGCCACCCGGGCCGAACTGCAGAGCAGACGCGTGCCGATCACCCGCGAGCCCCGCCGCGAGCCCTGGGGGCTGCACGAGATGCATGTCACCGACCCGGACGGCGTGACGCTGATCTTTGTCCAGGTGCCCGAGGATCATCCGTTGCGCCGCGACACCCGGGGTGAGCTGCGTGGCGGACGGGGTTGACCACGGCCCGCCACGCTTCCCCGGTGCACGTACCATTCCCCCGTCGTGATATTCCCCCGTCGTGCGCACCCGGTTTCTCACCCCGGCCATCGCCCCGCCGCGCCCGGGCTACCGCCCGGCTGTGCCCGTTGCGCCCCCGGTAGGGCCCGCGAGAGCGAGGTGGCCCCATAGCCGTTCTGCGTGCGCTTGCCGTTGCGCCGGGGTCCGCAGCGTCATCGATGCTGCCGGCCCTGGAAGAAGTGCTGTCCGGGCGCGCGCCGGCGATCGCTCCGGTGCCCGCCGGTCACCGGTCCGAGCCGCTGATGACGGGCCTGCGGGTAGGTGAGGACATCGACGATGACGTCGCGCTGGTGGTGGCGACGTCGGGAACGGCCGGGGCGCCCAAGGGTGCGCTGCTGTCCGCCGCCGCGCTGACCGCCAGCGCGGCGGCGACCCACGGCCGCCTCGGCGGGACCGGTCGCTGGCTGCTGGCGCTGCCGGCCTATCACATCGCCGGGGCGCAGGTGCTGGTGCGCAGCGTGCTGGCCGGCACGACCCCGGTGGAGCTGGACGTTTCCACCGGGTTTGACGCCGCGGAATTGCCAAGGGCGGTGCAACGGCTGGGCTCCGGTCGCCGATATGTGTCCCTGGTCGCCGCGCAGCTGGCCAAGGCGCTCGCCGACCCCGCGGCGGCGGCCGCGCTGTCCGAGTTGGACGCGGTGCTGATCGGCGGTGGGCCGGCCCCGCCCCGGGTGTTGGACGCCGCCGCCGCCGCCGGCATTCCAGTGGTGCGCACCTACGGGATGAGCGAAACCGCCGGCGGCTGTGTGTATGACGGGATCCCGCTCGACGGGGTACGGCTGCGCATCGCCGCCGGCGAGCGGATTGCGATCGGCGGCGCGACCCTGGCCAAGGGCTATCGCAACCCGGTGCGCCCCGACCCGTTCGCCGAACCGGGCTGGTTTCACACTAACGACGTCGGAACCGTCGATGACTCGGGTGCGCTGACCGTGCGGGGCCGCATCGACGAGGCGATCAGCACCGGCGGGCTGACCGTGCTGCCGCAGCCCGTCGAGGCGGCGCTGCGCACCCACCCTGCGGTCGAGGACTGTGCGGTGTTCGGGGTTGCCGACGAGCGGTTGGGCCAGCGGGTGGTGGCCGCGGTGGTGGTGCGCCATGGGTGCGCCCCGCCGACACTGCAGGCGCTGCGGGCACACGTGGCCCGCGCCCTGGACGACACCGCGGCCCCGCGCGAGCTGCGCCTTGTCGACGCGCTACCGCGGCGGGGCATCGGCAAGGTGGACCGGGCGGCGCTGACGCGCCGGTTCGGCGGCACTGCCAGCGGCGGCCCGTGGGCCCCATAGGCCGTCCGGCGAGATTGGCGGCGGCGGGCTCGCCCGGCCAGGATGCCCGCCGGGGCGGCGCGAGCAGAAACCGGGCAATGGGGCGGGGCCGGGCGTGACGGTCGATCGCCGGGAGAGGGTCGCGCTCGGGCTCGGGCTCGTCCTGGTCGCGGCCGCGTTCGTCCTGCCCCGCGTGCACCGGGGCGTGGTTGCCCTGCGCAACGCCGCGCCGGAACGCTTCGCCGCGCATGCCGGCGCCGCACCGATTTCCGGTTGGTGGGAAGCCCACGCCGGCTGGGGCACCGGCCCGGCGGTTCTCATCGGCGGGGCCGCCGTCGTGTGGGGACCGGTCGTCGCCCAGCGGCTTCGCTGGGCCGTGCTGACACTCGGCACCTGGGCCACGGCCGGTGCGTGGGCGTTTTCGCTGGCCATGATCGACGGCTGGCAACGCGGCTTCGCCGGGCGGCTGACCGACAAGAACGAGTACCTGTGGCAGGTGCCCAGCATCACCGGAATCGGCGAAACGGTACGCACGTTCGCCGGGCGGATTCTCGATTCCCAGCCGAACTCGTGGACCACCCACGTCTCCGGGCACCCGCCGGGGGCGCTGCTGACATTTGTGTGGCTGGACCGGATCGGCCTGCGCGGAGGTGCCTGGGCGGGCCTGCTGTGCCTGCTGGCCGGGTCCAGCGCGGCGGCTGCGGTGGTGATCACCGTGCGGGCCGTGGCCGGCGAAACCACCGCGCGGCGGGCCGCGCCGGTTGTCGCGGTGGCGCCGACGGCGATCTGGGTCGCCGTCTCCGCCGACGGCTATTTCGCCGGGATCGCGGCCTGGGGTATCGCGCTGCTGGCGGTGGCGGTGCACCGTGCGGTTCGTTTCCCCGGCCTGGCCGCGGCCGGGGCGGGCCTGCTGCTGGGGTGGGCGGTGTTCCTCAACTACGGGTTGACGCTGATGGCGCTGCCGGCATCGGCCGTGCTGATCTGCGCGCCCGACCGGCGGTCGGTCCTGCGCGCAGCAGGCCCGGCCACTCTGGCCGCCGCGGCGGTGGCGGTGGCGTTTGCGGCCGCGGGCTTCTGGTGGTTTGACGGCTACCTCCTGGTGCAGCGGCGCTATTGGCAGGGCATCGCTCGTGACCGGCCCTTCGGATACTGGGGCTGGGCCAATCTGGCGGCGGCAACGTGCGCCATTGGGCTGGGCAGCGTCGCCGGCCTTGGCCGGGTGCTCGATCTCGCCGCGATCCGCCGCCGATCCGGCCTGCACCTGCTGCTGCTGGCGGTCCTGGCCGCTATGGTGTTAGCCGACCTGAGCCGGCTGAGCAAAGCTGAAACCGAACGGATCTGGCTGCCGTTCAGCGTCTGGCTGACCGCCGCGCCGGCACTGCTGCCGCTGCGGTGGCAGCGGGTGTCACTGGCGCTTAACGCCGTGGGGGCGGTGCTGTTGAACAGCATCATCGTGACCAACTGGTAGCCGGCGTGCGCGGCATGTCACAGCCCCGCCGCCCGGGTAACCCGGGCGAACCGGCTCGTCGGACCACAGGCGTCGCGTACCGCGGCGACGTCGCCGACGACGTCGAAATCGGCCAGCTCAGGGCCCAGTCTGACAGCAATGCCGTTGTCCCGCAACGCATTCAACGTCAGCACACCAGTATCAGGCTGTGACATCGGCACACCGCGCAGGCACTCCGCCGTCGCCGGGCTTCGCACCCCCAGCGCCCACCATCCCCCCGTCGCTGGCCGGCCCCAGCACAGCCGGCGCCTCACGTAGCAGACACGCGCAATCGGCAAGCAGCTGCGCGGTCACCTGCGGGGTATCCATCCCGATCTGCAGCACCGGTTGCCCGTCGGCGGTGTCGGCGTGGGCGTTGGCCAGTCGATCGGCGAAGTCGCCACCACGCTGCTCGATCACGGTGAAAGCCGCGAGCCGCCGACGCAGCTGCGCGAGGCCCGCGGCCGCGTGCAGCTCGCCGGCGAGCGCCACCACCCGGCCGGCCACCGGCGCTTTCGCCACGGCATCGAGGGTGTCAAGCAGCGCGGCGGCGGCAATGTCGGCGGCGAGCCGGTCCCCCACCGTCGCCGCCAGCCGGGTCTTGACGCGGCCGGGCACCGGCGCTTTCGCCACCACCAGCACCGTCACCGGCAGGTTCACGACATCGCCTTCCAGAAGTCCAGGATCGCCATGACGCTGCCCCGCAGCGAGCCGCTGACCTTGGATGTGCCGCCGATCCGGGGACCGTACCTGACGTCGCGCTCGACGACGCGCCAGCCGGCGGCGGCGGCCCGGAGCAGCAGTTCCAGCGGATACCCCGATCTGCGGTCGGTGACACCCAAGCTCAGCAAAGCCTCCCGGCGGGCGACCCGCATGGGCGCGACGTCATGTACCGGCAGGCCGTAGCGGGTGCGCAGCAGCCAGCTCACCACGGTGGTGCCCAGCCGCGCGACCCAGGGCCAGCGCACCCCCGGCAGCGGGCGGCGCCGGCCCAAAACCAGATCGGCGCCATGGTCGAGCTCGGCCACCAGCCGCGGCAATTCGGCGGCGTCCAGTGACCCGTCCGCGTCCAGGACCGCCACGATGGGCGTCGTCGCCGCGACCACTCCGGCGTGAACCGCGGCGCCGTAGCCGGGCCGCGGTTCGGCCACCACCCGGGCCCCGTGGCGGCGGGCCACCTCGGCGGTGTCATCGGTGCTGTTGTTGTCCACCACCACCGCCTGGTAGCCGGCGGGGATTGCCGCCAGCACGGCGGGTAGCGGCTCCGCCTCGTTCAGGCAGGGCAGCACCACCGTGACCGCGTCGTCGGGCATGTCACCAGAGGTTAGCCCGACGACGCCGGCCGAACGGCCCGCGACCCAGCCCGAGGTTCGCTCGCCGGCCCAACCGGCGCCGAGCGCGGCTCACCCACCACGTAACGGCGCAAAGGCGAAGTCGCGTAATCCTTCCCGCGGATCGACGGCAGCCCGGAAGCCCAGCAGCTCGGCGGCCCGGGTGGGGTCGGCGAGGATGTGGCGCACGTCGCCACTGCGGTAGCGCCCGGTGATGACGGGGGACACCTCAGCTCCCCGCGCGGCGCACAGTGCCGTCGCCACCTCCAGGATTGATATCGGCCGCCCGGAGCACACGTTGACCGCGGTGAACCCGCCACGGTCTAGTGCCGTCGCCGCCAGGTTGGCGGCCGCCACGTCGTCGACGTGCACGAAATCGCGCATCTGTCCACCGTCTTCGAAAACTGGTGGCGGCTCGCCCTTTTCGATGGCGGAGCGGAAAATCGCCGCCACACCCGAGTAGGGGGTGTCGCGCGGCATGCCGGGACCGTAGACATTGTGGTAGCGCAATGCCACCACCGAGCCGCCCGTGGACTCCGACCACGCCAGCGCGTAGTGCTCCTGGGCCGCCTTGCTGGCGGCATACAGGCTGCGCGGTCGCAAGGGGGCCTCCTCACCGACCGGCAGCCAGCGCACCTCGCGCCCGCAGAGCGGGCAATGGTGCTCGAAGACGCCGGCGTCGAGGTCCGCCCGCCGCCGCGGAGGCGGATCAACGGGCCCGTGCTCGGGACAACCATAGCGGCCCTGGCCGTAGACCGCCATCGACGACGCCGGCACCAGGCGCCGCACACCGGCGGCGAACATCCGGGCCAGCAGCACCGCGGTGGCGTAATCGTTGTGGCTGCCGTAGACCGGCGCGTCGGCGGCGTCGACGCGCCGGTCTACGGCGCGTCGGCGGCGTCGACGCCGGCGCCCACCACCGCCGCCTGGTGGCACACCAGGTCCACACCGTCCAGCAACGGAGCCAGCGCATCGCCGTCGCGAATGTCGACTCGTCGGCATCCCTTCGGCGCCAATGGGTCTCGCCCGTGTGCAACGGGGAGCATGGCATCCACGGCGATAACCTCGTGGCCCGCAGCCCGCAGCGCCGCCTCCACTCGGGCCCCGATGAACCCGGCGGCCCCAGTCAAAAGCACCCTCACGGCAAGTCCCACGGCAACGCGGCACCCACCTGTCCGCGACACTGCGTGCAGGTGTGTGGCACGGCGAGCCGGCCGATCGCCGCGTGTATCAGCTTTTTGAAGCCCTCGATGTTTTTCTCGAACTCGGCGTACACGTCAACGGCCTTGACGCCACCGCCGGCCACCGCCCCGGCATCTAGATCCGTCACCAAAGCTATTGCTGCATAGCATATTTCGAGTTCTCTGGCGAGCACTGCCTCCGGGTAGCCCGTCATGTTGATCAAAGTGAACCCGGCAGCGGCAAACCACCGGCTTTCAGCGCGGGTGGAAAACCGGGGTCCCTGCACCACCACCAGGGTGCCGCCGTCGACCACGCCCGGCAGGCCGGTGACCGCGGCCCGCAATGTCGGGCAGTACGGGTCGGCGAAACTGACGTGAATCCCGCCGGACTCGTAATAGGTGTCCGCGCGGCCGTGGGTGCGGTCGACCAGCTGGTCGGGCACGACCACCGTGCCGGGCCCGATCGCGGGAGTCAGGCTGCCGACCGCGCACGGAGCGAAGACCCGGCGGACTCCGAGCGCCCGTAAGGCCCACATGTTGGCCCGGTAGGGCACCCTGTGCGCCGAGTACTCATGGTTGACGCCGTGGCGGGGGAGGAAGGCGACTTTATGCCCGCCGACCGCGCCCACGGTGATTGGGGCGCTGGGCTTGCCAAACGGGGTGTCCAAGCTGATGGCGCGCGTCTCTCCAGCGAAGAAGGTGTAAAAGCCGCTGCCGCCGATCACCGCGAGCACCCGCTCATTGTCGGGCATTGCCGTGCAAGGATCGCAGCGTGGCCAGCTTCGCGCAGTGGATCGACGGCGCGCGGCCCCGGACGTGGCCCAACGCGGTGGCGCCGGTGATCGCCGGTACCGGCGCCGCCGCCTGGCTGCATGCCGCCGTGTGGTGGAAAGCGCTCCTGGCACAGCTCGTCGCGATGGCGCTGATCGTCGGGGTCAACTTCGCCAACGACTACTCCGACGGGATCCGCGGCACCGACGACGATCGGGCCGGGCCGCCGCGCTTGGTGGGCTCGCGGCTGGCCACCCCCGGGGCGGTGCTGGCCGCGGCCGTCGGGAGCCTGACGGTCGCCGCGCTGGCGGGACTGGTCCTGGCGCTGTGCAGCGCGCCGTGGCTGATCGCCGTGGGCGCGCTCTGCCTCGCCGGCTCCTGGCTGTACACCGGTGGCTCCAGGCCCTACGGCTACGCGGGCCTCGGCGAGCTGGCGGTGTTCGTGTTCTTCGGGCTGATCGCGGTGCTCGGAACCCAGTACACGCAGGCGCGGCGGGTGGACTGGGTGGGGCTGGTGCTGGCGGTGTCGGTGGGCGCGCTGTCGTCGGCGGTGCTGGTGGCCAACAATCTCCGGGACATCCCCACCGACCGGCGATCCGGCAAGACCACGCTGGCGGTTCGCCTGGGCGACGCCGGCACCCGAGTCTTCTACCAGACGCTGCTGGCGACCGCCGGGGTGCTGACCCTGGCGCTGATGGCGGCCACGCCGCGGTGCGCAGCGGGACTGCTTGCCGTGCCGCTGGCGGCGCGGGCGGTGCGGCCGGTGCGCAGCGGTGCCGGCGGAGGTGAGCTGATCCCGGTGCTGCGCGACACCGGGCTGGCGATGCTGGTCTGGTCGACGGCTGTCGCGCTCGCATTGACGCTGGCCCACTGAGGGGCGCCGGAGGTGCCGACGGCAGGCCCCGGGCCGTCACTGCTCACCCGGCGGCGGTTCCCCACGCAGTCGGGCGCGCAACTGCTCGCGCTCCCGCCGCCGCCGCTGCCCGATCATCGCCAGGCCCGCGGTCGCCCGGCGGCGCAGCGGGCCGAACACCCAGATGCCCAGCGGCATCGCGATGACGAGACCGAACAACGCGGCGACCACGACCGGGAACTCGGCCACCCCGACCGCCCGGGCCACGGCGTAGATCGCCGCGCTGAGCGCGACCGCCAAGAGCATCCGGGCTGCCGCGTAGAGCAGCACGTCAACAGCCACCCGGCCCGTGGAGCGTGGATCATCCGGCACGGTTCGAGATTACGGCGCAGGTATATTCGGAGAAAGGAGGTGTCGAGTGCTCTACCTGCTCCTGATCCTGGTTTTGGCAACCCTGATCTACATCGGCTGGCGTGCGGCCCGATCGCAGGCCAGCCGGCCGACGACGCGGGTGACCGGACCCGACGATGACCCGGAGTTCCTGCGCCGGTTAAGCCGGGGCGGCAACAACCCGTTAGACCCGCATTAGACCAGCATTAGACCAGCATTAGACCCCGGTAGAGCTACAGGAATGCTTCGTGGGGCCGTCGCTGGTCGCTGGGAAACCCGTCGGCGACAACCGCCGCCAGCTCGATTAGCGCCTCGCGTGTCTCCCGCCTCAGCAGCTCCAGGCTGATCTCGGCGCCCTCTTCCAGGTGCGGGTCGAACGGCACCAGCCGCACCGCCCGGCACCGCCGGGAGAAGTGATCGACCACTTTTTGCATATCGACCTTGCCCGAGCGCGGCCGCACCGCGTTAATGACCGCGATGGAGTTGCGGACCTGGTCTTCGTGGCCGTGCGCGTCGAGCCAGTCCAGGGTCGCTGAGGCACTGCGCGCGCCGTCGATGGACGCCGAGCTGATCACGATCAGCAGGTCGGCCTTGGCTAGCACCGCCGCCATCGCCGAATGCAGCAGCCCGGTGCCGCAGTCGGTGAGCACAATGCCGTAGAACCGTTCCAGGATGTCCAGGGTGCGGGCGTAATCCTCGTCACTGAACGCCTCCGACACGGCCGGATCGGTCTCCGACGCCAGCACTTCCAGCCGGCTCGGTCCCTGATTGGTATAGCTGCGGACATCGCTGTAGCGCTGGATGCCCTCGGCGTCGCGCAGCAGGTGGCGCACCGTCGCCGAGGTCTCCAACGGCACCTTCTGGCTCAGCGTGCCGCGATCGGGATTAGCGTCCACCGCCACCACCCGATCACCGCGGATTGAGGCGAAAGTGGCGCCCAGACACGCCGTGATGGTGGTCTTGCCGACCCCGCCCTTCAGGGACAGCAGGGCGATCTTGTAACAGCCCCGCAGCGGCCGGTTCGCCTGCATGACCAGGTCGTTGTAGCGGGTGACCCGTGGGCTTTCCCCCAGGTTGATCAACCGGCCCGACAGCAGATACAGCCAGCGCCGCCAGCCCTCCGAGGGCGGCGGCTTGATCTGGCGCAACAGCGTGCTGGTGGATAGCTCCGGATAGCGGGTGGGCGGCATGGGCGCTTGCCGATACGGCATCTGCGGCAATCCCTCGGCCGGCGGTGCGCCGTAAGGGCCGTAATGGGTGTAGGGCGGGCTGTCGACAACCTGCTGCGGAATCCCCCGAGCGGGCGTCGCGGCCCCCCATGCCCGCGGCTCGGCGCGGGTTGGCGGGGGCGCCACGGCACGGGTCTGGGTGTCGACGAAGCGCCGCTGGGTGCGAAAGCCGGCGAAGGCCTTGGTCTCGGCTTCGCTGGCTTTCGTGTCGGGCTCGCCGGCGTGCGGTTGCGCCGCCAACTCCGTTGTCGGATGATCCCCGTGATCTCGGGGCACCCCGCCGGCCTGCGTTGGATGCTCAGACACGTGCACTTCCCCTCATCGCCGTACTCCGGCCGGTTGTCGACAACCATCCGGTAATGGTTGTCGCGACCGCCCCGGTACTCCGGGCCCGGTCTGCCGGCCCGGTGATAACCGCGCGATTAGCGGCGGTATCGCAGCCGCCGAACCCCGCACGGTGTCCGGTCAGCCCACCCCAGCATAGGAGTGCAGGCCAACGGTCACCAGGTTGACGAAGAACAGGTTGAACACCATGACCGCGAAGCCGATCACGTTGACCCAGGCCGCCTTCTTGTCGCGCCATCCCGCGGTCGACCTGGCGTGCAGGTAGGCCGCATACACGATCCAGGCGACGAACGCGACCGTCTCCTTGGGATCCCAGCCCCAGTACCGCCCCCATGCTTGCTCGGCCCAGATCGCCCCGAAGATCACCCCGAAGCCGAACACCGGAAACGCGAAGATCGTCGTCCGGTAGGCAATCCGGTCCAGGGTCTGCGCGTCGGGCAACCGGCGCACCATCCGCGCGAACGTTCCGGGTGTGTCCGGGTCACTCAACCGCGACATTCTCGCCAAAAACAGCATGCTGGCCACGCCGGCGACCAGAAACACCCCCGAGCCCAGGCTGACCACCGAGACGTGAATCGGCAGCCAGTAGGACTGCAACGCGGGCATCACCGGGGCGGCGCTGGTGTATAGCCAGCGCCCGGACACCGTCAACAGGATCAGCACTGGCATCAGCAGGAAGACCCACAGCCCGCGGTACTGCGGCCGTCGCAACACCGCTGCCCCGGCCAGCAGACCGCAAAGGCAGGTCACGTTGATGAACTCGTACATGTTGCCCCAGGGCACCCGCATGGTGGCCAGCCCGCGCAGCCCAATGCACGCCAGCAGCAGGCCGATCCCCACATAGACCGCCGCCAGGCCGGCCCGGCCGACGCGTTCCTCGAACCGCTCCGCCGCGTCGAGAGCGGGGCGGGGTGTCGGCCGGCTGGTGGCCGCCGGGCCGGCCGTGACCAGCCTCTCGGTGCGGCTGCGGGTGTAGGCCAGCTCGACGGCCAGCAGCAGCAGCGCCACCACCAGCGCCACCACCGCCGCGGTGAACGCCCAGTCGGAATAGCGGGCCAATCCGATGTTCACATGCATGGTGTTCATTGGCGCCACTCCTCGATCCCGGCTCCGCCGGCATTATCGTCGTCGGCACGGCTCATCTGACGTCCCTTCCCGCCGGTGCGGGTTCCTGCGGCGCCGGCGGCTCGGCCGCAGCCGGGAGGACACCGGCGAGCAACCGCTCGCTCAGACGCTCGAACTCGTTGCCCCAGCCGGCGTTGTCCGTCCGCGCCAGGCCGCCCAGCTCGATAGTCGCCGTATCGGCCGCCACTGCCGGCAGGATCCGGGCCCACACCCGGCGGCGGCGCACCACCAGCGACACCACCAGCCCGGCCATCATCGTGATAGCGAAAGCCAGTACCCAGGCCTGGCCCGGATCGTGGGAGACTTGCACGTTGACGAACGGCACCGCGCCGTCGAAGCGCACGACGGTCCCGTCGTCCTCCAGCCGGACCTGCTCGCCGGCACGCAAATTCACCCGCTTTTGCCTGGTCAGCCGGCCATCCCGGATGAGCCGCGGATCGAGGGCGTACAGGGACTGCGGCCGGCCGGTATCCAGGCCGGTGTCACCCCGGTAGATGTCGACCGCCACCGCGGGGTCGTTCAGCGCGGGAAAGCTGGACGAGAGCAGGGTGCCGTCGAGCTGCTCCGTGGGCGCGAACAGGCCCTGAATCGCGATCTGGTGGTTGCGACGCTCGCCGGGATCGGGGTATTGGCCGGCGGGCGGGTCGATACGCACCGCGCCCGACGAGAGCAGCGTGGCGGCGTTCTCGGGGCGCCATTGCACGGTCGAGGTGCGGGTCTGCCCGTCCGGGAAGGTCACCGTGAAGGTGGGGGCATACCCGTGGCCCTGCAGGTAGACCCGGTCGCCGCCGAGCCGCAACGGGTGGTTGACCGCCAGCCGGTAGGGCCGCCAGCTGTTGGCGGCCAGATCGCGGCCGGCTTGGTAATCGATGTTCGCCACGAACGAGGTGGCCTGGCCGGATGGCAGGTAGTGGGCCTGAAAATCGTTGACCCGGATGCATATGGGATACAGGGAGGTGCCGTCGACGCTATTGCCGGCGCGGAACGAGTCGAAGGCGGCCGGGGATGCCGAGCAGAAGCCCGGGCCACCGTCGGCGATGACGACCACGGTGCCCTCGTAGCCGAACAGCTTGCCGACGGCGACCGCGACCAGCAGGCCCAGCAGCGAAAAGTGAAACACCAGGTTACCGAATTCACGCAGGTACCCCTTCTCGGCGGACACCTCGACAACGCCGGCGTTTTGGCGACGGGTGACGGTGCGCCAGCCGCGCAGCCGCCGGGTTATCGTCGCAGCCACGGATTCGGGGCTGCCGACGACGGTGGCGGCGGCGTGCTTGGGCAGCCGGGCCAGGTTCCGGGGTGCGGCCACGGGGGTGGCGCGCCAGCTGCGGGCATGCTCGACCAGCCGCGGGACAAGGCAGCCTACCAGGGACACGAACAGCAGCACGTAGACGGCGGTGAACCAGAAGCTGGAGAACACGTCGAACGCCTGCAGCCGGTCCAGCCACGGTCCGATCACCGGGTGGGTGGCCAGATACTCGTCCACCTTGCCGGGGTTGAGGCTCCGCTGCGGCAGCAGCGCACCGGGTATCGCGCCCAGCGCAAGCAGGATCAGCAGCACCAACGCGGTGCCCATCGACGTCAGCGCTCGCCAGGTGTTGCGCGCCCGTTGCGCGAGCAGAGCCCCGGGGGTCAAATCGGCAACCTCACGTCCGACACCACCGCGTCCCGCAACCACGAGACGAAGGTGTCCCACGCCCCGGTGAGCAGCGCCACACCGACCATGATCAGCAGGGCGCCGCCGAAGAGCTGTATCGCCCGGGTGTGCCGGCGCAGCCAGCTCAGTCCGGCCACGACCTGCGCCGAGCCGAACGCCAGCAGCACAAACGGGATTCCCAGTCCCAGGCAGTAGGTGGCCACCAGCACGATCCCCCGCAGCGCCGTCGGGCCCTGGGTGGCGGAGGCGACGGTGATCACGCCGGTCAGCGTGGGCCCCAGGCACGGTGTCCAGCCCAGCGCGAACACCGCGCCCAGGATCGGCGCCCCGGCCAGCGTCGACCACCGCCGTGGGGCGAAACGGGCCTGGCGCTGCAGGGCCGGAATGAAGCCCACAAAGACCAGGCCCATGACTATGGTCAGGGCCCCGCCGGCCCGTTGGAGCACCAGCCGGTCGGTGATCAGGGCGGTGGTCATCCCGAGCACGGCGACCGTGTCGAGCATGAACACCACGGAGAACCCGGCCACAAACAACGCCGCCGAGCCGGCGACCCGCCACCGCGCGGCGCGCGGCGCCGTGAGCGCACCCGGCCGCTGCTGTTCGTCGACGCCGACCAGGGCTGCCAGATACGACACGTAGCCCGGCACCAGCGGCACTACGCACGGCGAGGCGAATGACACCAGCCCCGCCAGCAGGCACACCGCGAGCGCCGGCAGCAGCGGCCCGGTCGCAGCGAGCGCCGACAGCCCGGTGATCCCGCTCATTGCGCTCATTGCGGTCATTGCGGTCGTTGCGCTCATCGCGGTCATTGCGGTTCCGCCGGGAGTGGGGTGGTGCGTTTTCCCACGGCCATTCCGACGGCCTTCGCCGTGGCTTTTTCCGTGGCGTTTTCCGTGGCCACCCGGCGCACCACCGGCTGCAGGTCCTCGGCGAGCAGTTCCCGCAGAAATACCGCCGCCACCCGGTGGCGGCGGTCCAACACCAGCGTGGACGGGATGACGGCGGTCGGGTATTTGCCGCCAAAGGCGATCAGGGTGCGCATCGCCGGGTCATAGATCGACGGGTAGGTGACGTGCCGGTCCGCGACAAAGTCGCGGGCCGGCTGCGGGTTGGTGTCTCGCACGTCGATGCCGAGGAACGACACGCCCTCGCTGCGGGTGGCCTCATGCACCCGCTGTAGCTGGCCGACTTCGGCGCGGCAGGGCCCGCACCACTGACCCCAGATGTTGATGACGACGACGCGGCCCGCGAAGTCGTCCAGCGACAGGGTGCGTGCCGGGTTCGTCAGATCCGGTCCGCTCAGCGGCCCGGGGCGGCCCCGCCGCGAGGGGGGATCATAGAAGATGTCGGTCTTGCCGCCAGGGGCGACGAACTCGAAAGTGCCGCCCTGCGCGACCGCGTCGCGACCGCTTGCGCAGCCGGCAATCAGGGCGGCCAGGACCGCCCCGAACAGCAGCCATCGGCGCGTGGTCACGTTACCGCCCGCGGCGAGTACACCACATCCACCAGGCGATCCCCCTCGTAGACCAGGGAGGTCAGCGACGCGAGCGCGCACTGCCGCCGCGTCGGCAAATGCCAGAGCCGTTTGCCGGTCAGGTAGAGCCGCAGTGTCCATATCGGCAGCTGATGGCTGACACATACCGCCTCGTGCCCGGCGGCCCGAGCCCGCGCCTTGTCGATCGCCGTCGCCATCCGGGCCGCGATCTGCGAGTAGGGCTCCCCCCACGAGGGGGTGAGCGGATTGCGCAGGTGCCACCACACGCGCGGGTCGCGCCAGGCGCCGTCACCCGGCGAAACACCCCTGCCCTGCAGGACGTTGGCCGATTCGATCAGGTCGGGATCGGTGTCCACGGCCAGGTCGTGGCGCGCGGCGATGGGCGCGGCGGTCTCCTGGGCCCGCTGCAGCGGAGAGGCGATCACCGCGACGATGTCGTGGTGAGCCAGCGCGTCGGCGACCGCTGCGGCCTGCCGTCTGCCGGTATCCGACAGGTGGAATCCCGGCAGCCGGCCGTAGAGGATGCCGTCGGGGTTGTGCACCTCGCCGTGGCGCACCAGGTGGATGCGGGTGTGCTCGCCCATCAGGGTTCGCGCTCCCGGGCGGCGGCGGTGGCGGCGGCGGGCAGCGCCTCGGCGATCCGCGCGAAGGCAGCGTCGTCGAGAGCGGCCGAGACGAACCACGTCTCAAACGGGCTGCACGGCGGGTACACGCCGGCGTCCAGCAACGCGTGGAAGAACGCCGGGTAACGCCACGTTTGACTGGCCTTCGCCGCCGCGAAGTCGGTCACGGGATCGCCGGCAAAAAAGACGCTGAGCATATTGCCGCCCCGGGCGATTTGATGGGGCACACCAGCGTCCCCCAATGCCCCGGACAGCAGCGTGGCCAGCCGCTCCGCGTTGGCGTCCAAGGTGGCGTAGACGGCGTCGTCGGCGGCCCGCAGTGTCGCCAGCCCCGCGGCCACCGCGACCGGATTACCCGACAGTGTTCCGGCCTGATACACCGGCCCGAGCGGGGCCAGACGCTCCATCACCTCGGCGCGCCCGCCAAAGGCCGCGGCCGGCAGCCCGCCGCTCATCACCTTGCCGAAGGTGAACAGATCGGCATCGACGGGATCGAGTCCGTACCACCCGCTTCGGCTGACCCGGAAACCCGTCATCACCTCGTCGATGATCAGCAGCGCGCCGTGCTCGGCGGTGACCGCGCGCAGCGCGGCGTTGAATCCCGGCACGGGCGGAACGACCCCCATGTTGCCCGGACTGGCCTCGGTGATCACCGCGGCGATCTGCTCACCGAACCGGGCGAAGGTTTGACGGATCGCGTCGATGTCGTTGTAGGGCAACACGATAGTGTCGGCAGCGGCGGCTCCGGTGACCCCCGGCGAGGATGGCAGGCCCAGGGTCGCCACCCCCGAGCCGGCGTCGGCAAGCAGCGCGTCTACATGGCCGTGGTAGCAGCCGGCGAATTTGACGATCTTGGCCCGGCCGGTGAACCCGCGGGCCAAGCGGACGGCGCTCATGGTGGCCTCGGTGCCGGAATTCACCAGCCGGATCCTCTCGACCGGCGCCACCCGGGCGATGATCTCGGTGGCCAGCTCCGTCTCGGCCGGTGTCGGCGCCCCAAAGGACAGCCCGTCGGAGGCGGCCTTGGCGACGGCGTCAACGACCGCGGGGTGGGCATGACCCAGGATCATCGGGCCCCAGGAGCAAACGAGGTCGACATAGCGGTTGCCGTCGGCGTCGGCGAGCCAGCAGCCCCGCGCCCGGGTGATGAAGCGGGGCGTGCCGCCGACCGCCGTAAAGGCCCGCACCGGGGAGTTCACGCCGCCGGGGATCACCGCCCGGGCATGCTCGAACAGCTCGGCCGACGCCCTCGCGGATGTCCCGGCCGGGGTTGTCACCGGGTCAGCACTGTGCACGACCACCAGTGTCCCAGCTGCTCCGACCGTGTCCACTACGGGGTGTAAGAGTTGACGCCAGCCGGGCGGGCCCAGCCGTTTTCCGCCCCACTTTTTAACGCCCGGATTTCCCGCCCGGTTTGGGTGCCGCACGCCAATGCGAATCGGGTCGCAGATATCCCCCCCAATGCCTATGGCGTCTCCAGCGGGCCTTTTCGAATGTGCTGATCACGCGACAAACCGAGGCGGATTCCTCAACAACACCCCGCCTTTCGTGACGACAATTCACCCGGTGATGGGGCACTGTCAGCTGCCTGACAGGGTAAAGGAGGCACTGCAATGCGCCTATTGCCCGCGGTGCCGACCCACACATCGAGGGGCCCGACACTTGCCGAGTCGGCCTCACCGACGGTGATCGAGGTCTTGCCGGCCACCGGGATCGCCACCGAGCACAGGATCGCGTCGGCGACGGCTACCCAGCCGTTACGGCCCACCTTCCGGAGAACCGAGGCGGTTACCGGTGCCGTCGGGCCAGTGGCTGCGGCGTCACTGCCGGGGCGCCGTTTGTCACCGCATTATCCGCCCCCGCTAGATTTTCTCGAGCCGTTCCGAATGAAACGAGAAATGCGCCGGCTTTGAGCACACGAGGACTTTGAGCCCACGAGGGTAGCCGGGCGCTTCGCGCCGGGCGAGGTTTGTTGATCGACTGCGTCACCGCCTAACCAACAACCGGCCCCGAATAGAATCGGATAGTGCGGCGCAGGTAAAGCATGCCGGACGCACTGTCGGGTGACCGATTCACCCACGAGGGTATTTTGCGCGGAGAATTTGCGCGAGATCACCGAAGTCGACTCACCGGCATGGCGGTGCCGCTATAGCCCGGGGCCGTCGGCGCGTTCCGCCGGTGGCATCTGCGGGCGCGTGCAGCAGTCCGTTGCGACGTCGGTGCTGTGGTTGCTGGCCCGAGTGACAAGCGCGGCGACCGCGGTGAGCAGGGCAATACCGAGCGCGACAAACGTGACCGCCAGTTGATGTGCGCTGATCCAGGCCGACACCGCGGCGGCCACGCCACTGAACGCACTGGCGCCGGGGCGACCGCCAACTAATTGCGGCAGCCAGTACAGCACCAGGTAGCCGCCGGAAAAAGCGAGGACGGCACCGGCGAGACGGTTCATGTACGGGACCAGGCGACGCAGAAACCGGGTGATCAAGCCGCTGGCGAATGCGGCAAACACCGCCAGGGACAACAGCAGCGTCGCCGCGCCGGCGGCGTAGGCGCCGAACACCAGCAACACCCCCGAGATGTTGGTGCTGGCCAGGGCCTGGGTGATCACCGCGAGCAACACCGCGATTGAGCACGAAGCCGAGGCCAGCGCGTATCCGGCACCGAAGGCCACCATCCCCATCGGCGCGCGTTGCGGGGCGCCGGAACGGCGCGCCGGCAGCCGCACCGGCAGCTGCCAGCCGATGAGCATGAGCAGGCCAACAACGGCAAGGCTCGCGCCGAGCGCGGCCGCCAGCCACGGGATGAGCCGCACCAGGGAGCGCAACCCGAGGGCGAGCAGCAGCCCGATCACGGTGAGGGTGCCGGCGAATCCGGCCGTCAGGGCCGATCCGGCCCGCAGCCCACCGGCCAGCCGGGACAGCGCGCCCGCCCGAGCGGCCGGGTTAGCCGCGGTCTCGACCGCGTAGGCGAGGTAGGCCGGCAGCACCGCGAAGCCGCACGGGTTGACCGGGGCCAGCATCCCCGCGCCGAACGCGAGCGCCAGCAGCGGTCCGATCACGCGCCCAGCTTCGCCAGTTGGGCGCCGATCTGATCGGCGGTGGGTTCCACGGCCCGGAACATCACCGCGCCGGCGCCATCCAGCACGACGACCGTGGAGGGCTGGGTGACCTGGTAGCTGCTCATCAATGCGGCGCGGGCGTCACGGGTGAAGGCCACACCGCCTGCCTGGTTGGCGATCAGGAAGTCCTTGATGGCCTGCTCGCTGTCGGACGGGTCGATGTCGACGGCGACGAAAACCGCCTTGGGGCCGGCGGCCTGCTGGGCCTGACCGACGGCCCGGGCGCTGGGGCCGCAGTTGCCGCAGGTGGCGGAGAAGAAAAACAGCACACTGGGCCGTGCGCCGTCGGGCACCCTGACCCGCGTGCCCTGCATGGTCTGCGCGGTCACCGCCGCCCCACTCGCGGCGGGGCCGGCGGGGTGCTGGGAGGGTGTGCGTTTCCCGCCCGGGGACAGCGCCGCATACAGCGCGAACGCGATCGCGAGGACCGCCGCGCCGGCGAGCACGATCACCACCGGACGGAGGCGAGAACCCGGTGGGACGCGGCGAGTGGTCGAGGGCTGCTCGGGCATGGGCTAACGCTCCTGGGTCAAACTGGACGACGGGCGGGGCTGATCGGATCGGCCGGCATCGCCCGGCGCACGTGCGCAGCCCCGGCGACCTCCCACGGAGCCGCGCCGGCGCCGCGCAAACAGCGTCGCGACGACGACAACCACCATCGCGGCCGCGCCGATCACCCATGGATCGGTCAGAGCCGCGCCCGCGGCACCGATCGCGCCGGCGGCGATCAGCACCGGCAAGCCACAACACAACGCGGGCACCAGCAAACCCGCCACCACGAATGCGACCGGGGTGCGGCGGGGGCCGAAGGGCGTCGACATGGCAGACCTCTCTCGCCTCTCTCGCCTCTCTCGCCGATCACGCGTTCGGGGTGGTGATACGCATGCACGCAGCCAGGGCGGCGGCGTTGTCCGCGGCCAGCGAGCGGGCCAGCAGCACCAAGTCGGCGACGCGCGGGTCGCTGACTCGATAGAACGTGAAGCGGCCCTGGCGACGCAGTTGCACGTAGCCGCAGTCGGATAGGCACGCCAAGTGGCTGGACACCCGCCCCTGGGAGAGCCCGATGTGCGCAATGCAGTCGCTGACGGTGTGCTCCTCGTCCAACAAGAACTCCAGCAGCCGCAACCGGGCCGGATCGGCAAGGGCGCGGAAGAATTTCGCCACCGTCTCCACCCCGTTAGCGGTGGTGGGCAGCAGGGCGGCGCGCGGCGGAGTGACGTCGGTCACGAAACCCCATCCTAATCTATCGATATCCGAATCTCCAAATAGGTTACCATAAGGAAATTTGGCAATGCGAATGGAAGTGGAGGATCGGATGGTGCGCTATGACCTCGCGGTGATCGGGTCGGGAAGTGCGGGGTTCGCCGCGGCGATCGCCGCCCGCGGCAAGGGCAAGAGGGTGGTGATGATCGAGCGCGGCACGGTCGGCGGGACGTGTGTGAACACCGGATGTGTGCCGTCAAAAGCGCTGCTGGCCGCCGCGGCGATCCGCCGCGAAAGCCTTGAGGAGCGGTTCCCGGGCATCAGCGTGACCCCGTTTGGCGTCGACGTGGCACGGCTGATCGGCGCCAAGGATGACTTGGTGGCCACGATGCGCGCCGCGAAATATACCGACCTGGCCGCCGAGTACGGATGGGACATCGTGGCGGGATCCGCCCGCTTCGCACCGGGACCCGTCCTGGATGTCGCCCTCACCGGGGGCGGGTCCATGGCGGTGGAGGCCGAGCACTATCTGATCGCGACCGGGTCGGCCCCATGGGCGCCGCCGATTGACGGGCTGGCCGAGACCGGTTTCCTGACCTCGACCACCGCAATGGAGATGCCGGCGCTGCCGGAATCGATGATCGTGCTCGGCGGCAACGCGGTAGGCCTCGAGCAGGCCCAATTGTGGTCGCGATTGGGGGTGGACGTCACCGTGGTGGAGGTGCTGGAGCGGTTGGCGCCGCTCGAAGAACCCGAGATCTCCGCCGTCATCGAACAGGTGTTCACCGGTGAAGGGCTGCGGGTGCTCACCGGCGCCACCACCACCCGGGTCGGATACGCGCACGGCGGCTACCAGTTGGCCTACCGCGCTGCTGACGGGCACGCCGGTGAGCTACGCGCTCGGCAGTTGTTGGTCGCCACCGGCCGCCGGCCGGTCACCGCGTCACTGAACCTGGCCGCCGTTGGCGTGTCCACCGGCACCAAGGGCGAGGTGCTCGTCGATGACTTTTTGCGCACGGCCAACCCGCGGATCTGGGCGGCTGGCGACGTCACCGGGGCCCCACAGTTCGTCTACGTCGCGGCAGCACACGGAAACCTGGTGGCCGACAATGCATTCGACGGTGCACAGCGCAGCCTGGACTACACGGCGCTGCCGCGGGTGACGTTCACCAGTCCGGCTATCGCCGCGGTCGGGATAACCGAGAGCGAGGCGATCAAGGCCGGCTACGAGTGTGAATGCCGAGTACTTCCCTTGGATTACGTACCCCGAGCGATCGTCAATCACGATACCCGCGGCCTGATCAAACTCGTTGCCCAGCAAGACTCGGGCCGGCTGTTGGGCGCCCATGTGGTCGCCGACGGCGCGGGCGAGGTAATCGCCGCCGCCGTGGGCGCGCTGGCCAACAAGGCGACCGTGGTCGAGCTGGCCGAGCAGTGGTGCCCGTATCTGACCATGGCCGAAGGGCTCAAGCTGGCCGCGCAAACCTTCACCCGTGATGTCACCAAACTGTCTTGCTGTGCCTCCTGAGGCTCGGTGATACCGGGGAAGGGGTGAAATGGGCACGTAGCTGCTCGTATCGCCATGCCGGCGACGGTCGGGTTGAGCGAGCACGGCGCGGCCGGGGGGATCGCGGATAAGCGCGCACACCGGTGACCTTGCCGGCCGATTCCCCGATTGCGCAGGCCCGTGCCGTGCCCAAGTCAAACCCGGTGGCGTGCACCCGCATCCGGTCCGAGGAAAGCGCGGTCAGCTTTGCCGTGGTACCGGTGGCGGCATCACGGATGAGAATCAGCGGTCTTGGGCGGCACTGGACTCCGCCGCCGGCGGTGGCACTTCCTCCCCGATGCGCTCGACAGCCTCGGCGAGCATGTCGGCGAGCATCAGTCGAGCCTTCTCGGCGCTGCCCTTGGCCGTGCTCTCCACCTTTCGGGCAGCCCGCAGACCCCAGGCGGTAGTGCTGACCGTTGCCTTTCGCCAGGGAACCTTCGCCAAAGCCCTATGCAGCGCCTCATACCCCGCAAACACCAACACGTGAGTCCCCACCATGGGCGCCGCCTTCGCCAGCCATCCGTGTCGTGCTGTCATGTCAACCACTCCTCCACACCGTCGCCCCGGTAGCTGCCGCAATAAAACCTCTGCTCCCGCGCGATCAACCCGTCTGCGGTAACGGCCAAATTTAGGGGTTGCCCTTGGGACAAGGTCAAGCGCTGCAGCGCGGCTGCCGGATCGCGGGATCTGCCCGGTGGCCGATCGGCGACGGCACCGGGCGCGTCACAAGACCGCTCACCGCGTGCCCCGACGCCGCGGTCATGCCAGGCAGCGACAAACCGCCTCAATTGGTGTAGCAGTACGAGTCGCTTGACGCGTCACCACCCTGCAGCCGGGTCTGATGCACTCTAAGACCTCGAAAGTCGTTGCCGTGAAGGAAGAACTCGCGGTCGGCAGTGAGCCCGCCGAAGCCGGTGTCGGCGTCAAGCTTCGCCATCCAGGCCCCGACACCATCGGGATAGAACACGTCGTCCCACGTCGCATACAGCGAGTTGGTGACGTAGACCCGCTGCCCATCGCGGCTGATCTCCACCATCTGCGGTCCGCCGGCCAAGGGTGTATCCGGCGCCGCCGGGTGCGGCTGGCGGCGTACGATTCCCCCGAGGCGCACCGACGCGGTATGCCGGGGACGGAACGGGTCACTCACGTCAAACTGCTTGAGTTCACCAGTGCCCCAACATGAAACGTAAAGCCAACGGTCGTCCACCGATAAGTCGATGTCGGAGACCAGCGGCGGCACAGCGCCGAACGACTTCAGCGCCGGAGGCAGGTCGTCGCGGGCGGCGGGCTCGGCCAGGACGGTGATGACCTTCTCGACCGCCCACCGGTCACCTTGCCGGTGCCACAGCCAGATCGACGACGAGAGGTCCTCGACGTTGATCACCACGCCGACGAATCCGAACGCCTTGGCCGGGTCGTGGGCCGGGCGCAGTTCGAGCACCATTTGGTGCTCATCCCCGAGATCGACGCGCTGGGTGAGCTTCCGCTCGGACATGCTCCAGAAGTTCAGGTGATGGCCAAACCGCCGACCGAGCAGATCCTCGGGGTTGAGCCCGTTTTCGAGCATCGAAGGCGTCGCCCACTCCGAGGTGATCATCGTGTTGTAGCTCAGATGCCACCATACGTCGTAGGCGAAGAACTGCTCGCCACGATCCCGCTCCCACGGCCCGATGACCTCGAACGTGTCGTGGTCGATCAGGGCAACACCGCCAGGGCCGTCGTTGCCGTCGGCGCCGCCCAGCCCGGACATGAAAATGCCGTTGGGTCCGCAGTGCACGGTGTGCGGGCGAGAATACCCGGCCTTGGCGGCGAGCTCGCCCGCCTCGATGACGTGCGCTACCGACGGCTGTCGCGGGTCGGGCTTGGTATCGAGGACATACGTCGCCGAAGAGCGGATACCCGGCACGATCAGGTAGCGGCGCTCGAGCGCGTGAGCTCCGCCGTGCCCGTCATGGCACAGCGCGCTCGAGCATGCGTTCCAGCCGAAATGGTGGAGTTCGTTACCGGCCGTGGGCAACTCGGCCCAGCCGACCACACCGCCATACGTCGAGGAGGTCCGGTCGCAGTCCACAACGGCCAGCGCATCCCTCGCCCGTCCGGCCGGGTCGAAAGCGGCAACGTAGGCCAGCTTCTCGGGCGGGGCCCCGATGGCCGCGCCCGGACTGCGGTAAAACGTGGGATCCGTTGCCTCGGGCATAGGTCTCCTTCGGGTCAGGCCGCTCCACCGGGCTGTCGGGAGGTCATCATGCTGAATCCTCCCGGGCCCGTCGCGCTCTCAGTCTCTCCTGCCGGCGCGTCGTTGTCCACCAGCTGAGCCCGGCATTTACCGTTGCAAGTGAGTGATCTTTAGTGGTCACGCGACTTGCACCCCGTCTCGGGGTTGTTCGGCGGCCTTGCGGCCGCGTCCCTTCCGCGCTTCACGGCCACCTGCCCGGCCAGGCCGGGTCTTACGGTCGGCTCCACGCTTGACGGCGGCCCCAACTGGGCCGACGACGCTAATGGTTTCCCCGTAGCGCGCGAGGTTGATCGCGGCGTTGTCATCGCGCTGATGGACCGCCAAACACGTGGCACATTGCCACGTTTCGTCCCATCCGATGTCCTGCACATGCCCACGAAGGTGGCAGGTTTTGCTCGACGGGAACCAGCGGTCAGCGACCACCAGCCGTGACCCGTACCAGCCAGCCTTGTAATACAGGTGCCGGCGCGGGGTGCCCAGGGCGGCATCGGAGAGTCCGCGCCGTCTGGCGCGGGCACCGGGCAGCCCTCTTTGCCGCAGCATCCCGGCGGCGTCTAATCCTTCCACCACGACCCGGCCGTGGGTTTTGGCCAATCGTGTTGTCAGAACGTGCAGGTGATGGGTGCGGGCATCGTTGGCCCGGCGATACAGCCGAGACATCTGCGTGGTGCGCTCACGATATTGGCGGGAGCCTTTCACACAGCGTGAACGGGCCCGCGACACGCGCCGTAATTCGCGCAGCGCCGCCTCCAGCGGGCGCGGGTTAGCCACCTGTTCGATCACGCCGCCGCCGGCGCTGGCCACGCTCGCCAGCCGGCGCACCCCGACGTCGACACCGACCCGCGACTCGGGCAGCGCCACGCCGGGCTGAATCGGCCGCTGCACCAGCACCCGCACGCTCGCGTCGAGTCGGGCGCCGTCGCGCCGCACGCTGATCGCCAGCACCCGCGCCCGCCCAGCACGGATGAGGCGCTCGATGCGGCGGGTGCTCTCATGGGTGCGGGCGGTGCCGATCACCGGCAAGGTGACATGCCGGCGGTCGGGTTCGAGGCGCATCGCCTCGGTGGTGAACGTCACGCGGTCGGCGTCGCGTCTTTTCTTCTTCAACCGGGGGAAGCCCATCGGCTTGCCGTCGCGTTTGCCCGATCGGGAGCTCTGCCAGTTCCAGTAGGCGTCCACCGCGGCGGCGATCCCGCCCGCGTAGGCCTCTTTGGAGCACTCACCCCACCACGGCTGGCCCGTCTCGGCGTTGACGCACACCTCGTCTTTGACCTGATTCCAGCGTTTCCGCAGCACCCGCAGCGAGGGCCTCGCTGTCTTAACACCGGTGGCGTGCCAGGCCCGGATATCGGCTTTCAGCGTGGCGACGGCCCAGTTGTAGGCCTTGCGGCGGCCCCGAAATGCCGCGCCAGCGCGCGGTCCTGGCCCCCGTTCGGGTCCAGGGTGAAACAGAACGCCTGCACACACCAGCCGTCGGGCACCTCGAAACGCGGCATCTCAGGCCACCTCCACCTCGTCGGACGCCGCGGCCGCCAGCGCGCGCTTGGCCCCGTTCTGCGCAGCGCGTTTGCCATACAACCAAGCGCACATACTGGTGAGGATCTCGCTCATATCGCCCACCGGGTCGTCATCGACCTCAGCGGAATCGACCACCACCAGCTCACGGCCCTGGGCGCCCAGCGCCGCCTGCACGTACTCCGAGCCAAACCGGCAGAACCGATCCCGATGCTCGACCACGATCCGACTCACCGTCGGGTCACCCAGTACGGCGAGAAACTTCCGGCGGTGCCCGTTGAGCGCGAAACCAACCCCGGTCACCACCGTGTCGACCGGGATCTGTTGGGCGGTGGCCCGCGCGGTCACCCGCGCCACCTGCCGATCCAAATCAGCCTTCTGATCAGCCCAGGAGCCGCGCGCGTACACGGTCGTGCGTGATCTTCGGCCAGCCGCGCCGATCGGCTCATCCACCAGAATCAGCCGACCCACTCGCCGCGCCGGCACCGGCAACAACCCGGCGCTAAACCAGCGATACGCACTCACCCGCGCAACAGCGTTGCGCTCAGCCCACACCGCAAGATTCACACCCCTGTTCCTACAGCACACCACCGACAACTACCGACCACTCAACCCGCAACGGTTGGCAGCCCCGTGCCAACGCGCCGCGGATGAACGGCGCGAACGACACCATGGCGTCCGCGCGCACCCGGGTAGGCTGAGGGCTAAGCACTGGGAGGTCAAGGTGGCCAGCGCCACCCCGCACGACCTGCATCGACAGGGCGTAATGCCCTGCAAGCAAGTCATTGCGGTGCTCGATCAGCAGGTGCGCGACATCGACCAAACGATTGCCGCCCTGGGCGCCCTGCGCGCCAGGCTGGTCGCCGCGCTACAGACCGCGCATGGCGATCAACGCCCCAGCGGCCAGGCCACCACCGTGTGCCGCATTATCGAAAGCGCCGCTGACTGCGCAGCATCCGCCGGACACGAACGCAAACGTGCCTCGACGCGGCGGCCAGGGCATTCGCACTGATCGGCCGGGATCAGTGCGGCTCGTGTCACCGGTAGCCGCCGGATCGTCCGATCCGGCGCACGCGAGCCCCACGGCAACCCATGGGGGGCAAGATTGTAGGCACGTTGACATCGTCTGGGCGGCGGAGGAGGAGCGGTGTCAGACCAGCCGGCGGAGCCGGTCACGCACATCGCGGGGCCGCTGGCCGGGCGGCCGGTCTCCGGGGCAAAGATGCGACATGCCGCCTGGGTCGCGCGGTACCTCGGTCGCGGCGCCACTGTCCCGCTGCACCCCCAAGACCTCTCTGCACTGGCCGAAAGCCTGCAGGTCAGGACCTTTAGCGCCGGGGAAGTGGTTTTTTCCGCCGCTCACGTCGCCAGCGGGGTGTGGATTGTGCGGGCGGGGCAAATTGAGCTCACGGCCGGCTCCGGACGCCGGCGGGCTGTGATAGATGTCCTTCGCGCCGGCGACGTGGTCGGCGATATCCCGCTGCTGCTGGATTTGCCGGTGCCATACACTGCGCGCGCGTTATCGGACACATTGTGTTTGTTTCTGGATCGGAACGCCTTCGAGCGGTTGCTCGCCGCCCATCCGGCCATCTCCAGACGGTGGCTGTCGAGTGTGGCGCAACGGGTGCTGGCCGGACGGGTCAGGTTGAGCCTGCTTGGCAGGCCGCTTCCGACGCAACTTGCGCAGCTTCTTCTCGACTTAGCAATCGACGGCCAGGTCGAACTCACGCAACACACCCTGGCAGCCATGCTCGGCGTACGGCGCCCCTCGATCAACAAGATTCTCAAAGAGTTCGAGCACGATCATCTCATCCGTATCGGATACGCCGTGATCAAGATCATCGACGCCGATGGGTTGCGCGCTCGCGCTGGATGACGCTCACCCGCAGGCCCTGCAGATCCGCCCTATTGCCATAGCCCCACGGTCACCCGGGCTGAGCAGGCTGTTTTCGAGCGCTGACCGCGGCGGCCACGCCGGCGCTCAGGCGCCACGCGGCCGACCACAGCGCCGCCTGCGGGATTGGGGCGAGAATAACTGGAACCGGCAGGGCTGTCGCGCCGCAACCGCCCCCGAGCTCGCACCCGCCCTGGTGTTGTACCGCCCTGCTGTGTTACCAAGCCCGCACCAGTTCGAAGCGGTGGATCCGCAGGTGGCCGCTGCGCATGGCTAGCTTCAGCGGCAGTGGAATCCGGGTGTGGCGGCTGATCTCCTCCAGCGGAACCCGCGCGCTGGCGCGCAGCTCCCATCCGGGGAAGCGACACAGGTCGCGTTCCGAGATGCCGATACCGGTGCCCGCGATTTTGCTGAAGCCGGCCATCAGCAGGAGCGCGCCGGGCGCGGCGACCTGGGTGACGCCGGCGGCGTAGGTGTCGCGCTGGGCGGCCGAAAGCCCGTAGAAGCAGCCGCTGTCGATGATCAGGGTGTAGCCACCGCCGAGGTTTAGCTCGGAGAGTCTGGTCACATCGCCTTGCAGGAAGCGCGCTTTCGCGGCATGCCCGATGGCTTTTGCGCGCCCCTTTTTTACCGCCTGGCCGAGTATGTCGATGCCGACCACGTCCCACCCGTTTCTGGCGAGATAGAGCGCATTGCGTCCCGCGCCGCAGCCGAGGTCCAGCGCTCGGCCCGGTGGGAGCCGATGTGCGCCTTCGACATTTTCCACCAGCCAGGTGTCAGGTACGTCGGTAGCGGCAAGCGATGGGTTGAGTCCAATGCGGGAGAGCGCCTCAGGCGCAAGCCTTTTGTTGACCCACAGTTCCTAATTCCATGGCAGTTCATGGGTTTTAGGTCACGCAGCCGTTGGGCTGCGTCCACGGGCACCTGTCATGCCGTGGACCGCGCCTTGTGTCGGCAGGTTCCACCGTTTGCAGTGGTCGCTGTCGAGCAGTCGGCGGGTGTTCTCCCGCGAGCGTGGACCAGTGCCATCCGGTAGTGGTCGAGAACGTCTCGACGCGATGGTCCTGGACGCGTTCACGTCCGCGTGAAGTTTCTTGCCGCAAAACCCACACACGAACCGTGCCTGGGTTTTGCGGTTGGTCTTGTGCACGTAGCCACATCCCGAGCACTGCTGGCTGGAGTACGGTGCGGGAACTATGGTGACGGCGATTCCGTGGCGTTCGGTCAATCGCTGCAAGCGGGCTTTCAGGACGCGCCGACCAGTGCGGGTGCACAGCCGATTCATGCGTTTAGAGAGCCCGCCGCCGCGGAAATCCAGCCGCTCGACCACCAGTTCACGGATATCATCAGCGGCGAGACGGTTGAGCAGCCGCCCAATCTCGTTGGCCACGTAATCGCGGATTCGTGTCTGGAGTTTGCGGTAGGTGGGATCGGTTTTAAGTGGGATGCAGCTGCGCTGTAGGTCGGTCGCGATGGATTGCAGCACGACGTCCAGTTCGCGCAGCCGCGCCAGCATCGCGCGGCCCAGCAATTGTCCCTCACTGGTGGCGAAAAGCGCTGAGGAGAAACCAAAGTCGAGCCCGACCACGGATCCGGTTTTCCGTAGCGCGGTGTCGGGTTGGTCGGTGATCAGCGAAACCTCGACACCGTGTTCAGTGCGGTGCAGTTGAATCGCCGAGCACAACTTCCCGCCCCTGCCGCGTGCCTGGTCGAGTTCCCGTGTGAACCTGGGGTTGGTGTTCAGTGGCACGTACACGGGTTTCCCACGGACCAGGGTCGCCACTTTCACCCAGTAGCCGACACGGCCGCGTTGGGTGGCGGTGCGCGCCACCTCTGTCTTGGCCACGATGCCATCCAAGGTGAGAGTGTTGACCCGCGAGAGGTTCGGGAACCCGATCTGCTTCTGCGCGTGTTTAGCCAGACGCCGGGCCAGGTTCAAGGTCTGCGGAGCCACCGCAATCCACACCACCTCCGGCGTGGTGGCAACACGATTGTGGTCGACGGGCACTAGGCGCTCACCGTCGATGACCCACGGCAATTCCAGGCTCGACACCCACCAGGCCCTACGGGCGTTGATCCGGTAGAGCACCGTTTTCTCGAATTCCGGCAGAGTCGAACCGGTGATCAACTTCCGTACTCGGTCCTGCAGCCGCGCCAACCATCCAGACAGGCTGGCGTGCACCATGTTCTGGGCAGACTTCAGCTGCCGAGCCGACAACCGCGTATCAAACCACAGCCGCTCATTGGGCATCGCCCGCCACTGCACCAGTTGCTCACCCGCCAGCAGTTCGCGGCGCGATTTCGCCGCCAAATGCCCCATCGCGGAACGGAACTGCGGGAACAACGCCCGCAGCGCCGCCACCTTCCCCGGATTAGCGGTGACAGTGTGGCGATGCGCGGCGATCATCGATCACACCAGCCCCGCCGCGAGTTTCGGGTCGATCCCCAGCGCCGCGATCACGTCATCGGTCCTGCGTCGCGCCGACCGCAACCCGTACAGGCGGGCAGCGAAGCTGTAGATGATCGATACGAAGTCCTCCAGCAGGTCGGCTTTCTCCTCGGTGGCGGCGTCGGCAACCACGATACGGCGGCCCTGCAACCCGAGCAGAACCTCGAACCAGCCGAACCCCACTCGCGACAGCCGATCTTTGTGCTCGACCACCAACGTGCCCCACGAATCCTCCTTCAACAACGCCGTCAGCCTCGGGCGGGTGTCGTTCACCCCGGAAGCGACTTCCTTGATAACAGCCACCACCGACAACCCCGCCGCGTTCGCGAACGCGGTCATCCGCTGCGCCTGACGATCCAGATCATCGCGCTGCTTGTGGGTGGAGACACGGGCGTACACAGCGGCCTTACCGATGAGGGCATGCTGCGGGTCAGGTACCACCACATGCCCCGAATCGTCGAGGTACGCACCCTCGATCTTCCCCGCCTTGTACCGGTTCCAGGCAGCGCGGTATTTGATCCCGTTCCGCGCCGCGTACTCCGACAACTTCACACGCTCATAGTATCAACTACTATCGACATACCATTATATTCTATCTATTAGGGAACTAGTTGCTACACCATCGAGCCCATGCCCCGATGGGCTGGCATCGACGCGGATCGGGCCGAGATTCGGTCGCTCTCTCCGCGGTCACGGTGTGATAACTAATTCGGCGTGGCCTTGCGGGCAACGCTATTCGACCCGGCAGGATCACGCTCATGCCTCAGCTGACCCGCCGTGTTGCGCTGCGCCTTGGTGCCCGTGCCCTGGGAGCGGCCATGAGCATCTGGGCATTGAGCGCGTTGCAGGAGCCACCCGAAGTCAGCGCCTCGCCCGCCCCGTTTGAGCCGACAGCGGGCAATGAGTTGCCGACTCGTCTGTCTGGATCGTTTATCTCCGCCGCCCGCGGCGGCATACCAACCAATTGGGTGATCTTGCGCCCGCCCGGTGGAAGCGCGGCGTTGCACCCGGTGATCGCCTTGCACGGCAAGGGCGGCAACGCCAACAGCGTGGTCGACCTCGGGATGGAGGACCAACTTGCCCAGTTGGCCCGGGCGGGCCACCCGCCGTTTGCCGTGGTGGGTGTCGACGGCGGCGATACCTATTGGCATCGGCGGGTTTCCGGCCACGACTCGGGAGCGATGGTACTAGGCGAGCTGTTGCCGATGCTGGCGGCGAGGGGCTTGGACACGTCGCGCGTCGCATTCCTCGGGTGGTCGATGGGCGGATATGGGGCGTTGTTGCTGGGCGCCCGGCTGGGCGCGCCACAGACCGCGGGGATCTGCGCGGTGAGCCCGGCCCTGTTCACGTCCTACACCGGTAGCGAACTGGGGGCATTCGACAGCTACGAGGATTGGGCGCAACACAACGTGTTCGGGCTGCCCGCGCTGGCCAAGATCCCGATCCGGGTGGACTGCGGCACCAGCGACCGCTTCTACCCGGCCACCCAGCAATTCGTCGCCCAGCTGCGCACACCGCCGGCCGGTGGATTCTCGCCCGGCGGGCATGATGTCGCGTTTTGGCGCAAGCAGTTGCCCGGCGAGCTGGCGTGGTTGGCCTCCTAGCCGGACCCATCGCCGCCGCGACACCCGCGCCTCAACCGGGGAGCCACGCTGAAAATTGGCGCCCTGCACCACCCAACGCCCGGTGCGCTTAGCCGGCCGGCCGACGGCGCGCGGTTTGACCGCGATGCGATCGGGTCATCGCGGGATTCGGCGTTGCGCCACCCGCGAACGGCGCAGCCCGGCAGCCCCGATCACAGCGAGCACCCCGGCGAGCGCCGCCAACAGCAGGGTCAGCAGCAACAGCGGCGGGTTGTAGACCACCGACATGGTGACCGGCTGCCCGTCGGCAACGGGTGCGACCGGCACCGTGGAGCGAACGTTTGACCAGCTCACCGCGCAGCCTAGCGCCGCAGCTGCGGCCAGGCTGAGTTCGGCGAGAGCGCGGGAGCGGGCCTTCACCGCGGGGACCCGGTGTCGCTGTCGTCCTCATCGGCATCCGGGGTGGCCGGCCCGACGCGCTCCTCAACCAACGGAGTCAGCACCGCCCGCAAGTGGCGATGATGACGCGCCCAGGCCTGTGCGGTACGCCCGTGGGTGAGCTTGAGGCCGATACCCACCCGTCCTCGGGGCACCCCTACCAGTTCGCCGAGCGCCCGCGCCGATTGCCAACGCTCGACGTCCTTGTCGACGGCCAGTGGATGCCCGGGTTCGGGGTAGACCTTGAGAATCTCGGATACCCGGATGGTCTCGGTGCCCTGACGCAGGGTCTGTTCCGTCAGCTCTACCGACGTATGGATGCGCGCCGCCTTTACCTGTAAGGCAACAAATCCGGTCACCAGCACCAGGAACACCGTCGGGACCAGAAATTGCCAGCCGTAACCGCTGGATTTTTCGATCAGCAGCATGGCCATCGCCGAGGCAGGACCAGCCAATACCCAGTACCAGCTGGCGCCGCACTCGTGAAACAGTGGCGCAGGCTTGGTTCCTGTCGCTCGGGTCATCAAAGGCTCACCACCCCGACTTCTGATTGCTTCCCGCAGCCGGCGGCGCTAACCAGCGGCCGACGCCAATCCGTGTCCTCACCTGGTGAAGTACTCCTGGGCGTCCTTGCGGTGCAATAGGACCACTCCCCCGCCGATCAGCACCGAGCCGACGATTCCCGTGACGGCACAGACCACCGCCGCCACCGGTGGCCAGTTCACGGTGAACAACCGCGTCGCCACGTAGACGATCGTGGCCAGGCCGCCACCGGTCAACACGGTGCGGGCCCACCGGTAACCGGCCCGCATCAGCACCAGGAACGTCACCACTACCGCGCATATCACGGCCGCAAACAAGGCCGAGGCGGCGTAGATCGGCGGGGATGCGTTGCGTGACTGTGAGGAGACCACGTCCACGAGGTACCCGATGACCATCAGCGGCACCGCAGCCACCCATAACCAGAAGCCGGTGTCGACGTCCACCGGCCGCCTGGGCGGTTGCGGCGGGGCTGGGGGCTGCGGGCTCGGCGGCTGCGGCCAGCCCGGCGGGGCGGGCGGACCAGGAGGCTGCGGCCAGCCCGGCGGCTGCGGCCAGCTCGGCGGACCGGTCATGATAGCCAGCTCGCCGCCTCGGCGGCCCAATAGGTGAGCACGATGTCCGCCCCGGCCCGGCGGATGCAGGTCAATGACTCCAGCGCGGCGGCACGCCTGTCGATCCAACCGTTGGCGGCCGCCGCCGAAATCATCGCGAATTCGCCCGACACCTGGTAGGCGGCCACCGGCACCGGGGAGACAGCCGCCGCCGCGGCCACCACGTCCAGGTAACCCATCGCGGGCTTGACCATCACAATGTCTGCGCCCTCATCGAGATCCAGCTCAATCTCGCGTAGTGCTTCCCGGGCGTTGCCGGGATCCTGCTGGTAGGTCCGGCGATCACCGGACAGGCTGCAGGCCACCGCGTCACGGAAGGGGCCGTAGAAGGCCGAGGCAAACTTCGCGGCATAAGCCATGATTATCACGTCGGCATGCCCGGCAGCGTCCAGGCCATCGCGGATGGCTCCCACCTGGCCATCCATCATCCCGCTCGGCGAAACCACGTGGGCACCCGATTCTGCTTGTGCCACAGCCAATTGCACATATCTAGCCAAAGTGGCGTCGTTATCCACCCGGCCCCGCTCGTCAAGGACACCGCAGTGCCCATGGTCGGTGAACTCATCCAGGCAGGTATCAGCCATCAGCACGGTGGCGTCACCGAGCTCCTTGGCTAGATCCCTCAACGCGACGTTGAGGATGCCGTCGGGGTTGGTGCCCGCCGAGCCCGCCGCATCCTTGTCGTCGTGCCGCGGCACCCCGAAGAGCATGAGTCCGCCGACCCCGGCGGCGACGGCGGCGGTGGCGGCGGCGCGCAATGAATCCCGGGTGTGTTGCACCACGCCCGGCATGGACACGATCGGACGCGGCTCATCGATACCGTCGGCGACGAACAATGGCAGCACCAAATGCCTTGGCTCCAATGAGGTTTGCGCAACCAGGCGACGCATCGCCGGGGTGCCGCGCAGCCGACGGGGGCGATGTCGCGGGTAGCCGTCAGCACTCACCGCGACCACCCGTCGCGCCCACACACCCCCGATGGCGACCCGCCGCGCCCGGCCTCGCCGCGCTTGCGGTCGCCATCAGCGCCTGCGGCTCTTCTTGCGGGGCGGTGGCAGCGCTCCCTCGGCGCGCAGCCGGGAGGCATGCTCGGCCAGGGCGTCAACCAGTGGGCCCACCGCGGCGACCTCGGGCTGCACGTCGACCCGCAGGCCGAACTCCGCAGCGGTCTCGGCCGTCTTGGGGCCGATGCAGGCGATGATGGTGCGCGCGTGCGGCTTGCCGGCGATACCCACCAGATTGCGCACCGTTGAGCTGGAGGTGAAGCACACCGCGTCAAACCCCCCGGTTTTGATCATTTCGCGGATCTCCGCAGGTGGCGGGGCCGCACGCACGGTCCGGTAGGCGGTGACATCCTCGATTTCCCAGCCGCGCTCCCGCAACCCTTCGGCCAGTGTCTCGGTGGCGATGTCGGCGCGCGGCAGCAGCACTCGGTTCACCGGATCGAAAACGCTGTCGTAGGGCGGGAATTCATCGAGCAGACCCAGCGACGACTGCTCCCCGGACGGCACCAGCTCCGGACTGATCCCGAACGCGCGGACCCGGTCGGCGGTCGCTTCGCCGATGCAGGCGATCTTCACCCCGGAGAATGCGCGCGCATCCAGGCCGAATGCGGCGAACTTCTCCCACACCGCGCGCACCGCGTTGGTGGACGTGAACACCACCCACTGGTAGCGGCCGTCGACCAGGCCTTTGACCGCCCGTTCCATCTGAGCGGGGCTGCGTGGCGGCTCGACAGAGATGGTCGGCACCTCGATGGGCAGGGCGCCATAGAACGTCAGCCGCTCACTCATCTCGCCGGCCTGGTCCTTGGTCCGCGGCACCAGCACGGTCCAGCCGTACAGCGCACGGCTTTCCCACCAGTTGAGCTTGGCCCGACCGGCCACCGTCTTGCCGATGGTCACCACCAGCGCACCGGTCAGCGGTTCGGTGCCGCCAATCGCGGCCGGCTCGGTCAACCCCCGCAGGGTGGTGTCCACCGAGCGCTGCAGACAAGTGGTGCCGTGCGCGGTCACGACGCACGGGGTGGTCTCGGCCAAGCCGTAGTCGATCAGGGTGCGGGCGGCCTCGGTGAGATGCTCGGGGGTGGCCTGCAGGATCAGGGGGCCCGGGGCGGCGGCCAGCGCCGCCCAATCCACCTCACCGCGCACGTCGGCGACGGTATGCGCCGATCCCAACGGCAAGCCCGCGTACGCGGGAACCGCGGTGCTCGCGGCCAGGCCCGGCACGATCTCGAAGTGCAGGTGGCTGCGTGCCACCGCGTTCACTTCGCTGATCACGGCATCCACCGACAGCGGATCACCGGCTACCAGCCGGACCACGTCGGCTCCCGAACGCGCCTCGGCCACCAGGGTCTTAGCGACCTCTGCGGGCTCACCGAGCGCCGGGCGGACATCGGGGCCGCCCGTCACGGCGGTGGCTTCAGCGTCGACGCCGCCGGTCGCGTTCGGGGAGCCGTCACCGGCGTCGGCGCCTTCGACGGCCACGGTCCTCGCGGGCTCCGGCCCGGATACCGGCGGCAGTTCGGTGCCGATCAGCGCCAGCACCGGCTCGGCCACATCGGGGTCAGTGAACACCAGGGCAGCGTTCGCCAGCACGGTGGCGGCCCGCGTTGTCAGCAAACCCGGATCACCCGGACCGGAGCCGACGAACGTAATGCGGCCCGGCTTTGGCTTGCGGCCTCGCATGTTCACTTGGGGGGTCATGTGCGTGCTCCCAGTATCACTTCCTCACGCGGGATCTCACCGCGCACCGGCCATCAGCTTCCGTGCCCCCAGCGCAAACAGCTCCCCGGCCACCGAGAGCCCCAGCTCTCGTGCCCGGCCCGGGCTGCCGATGCCGGACGCGCGGATCACGTCGGATCCATCCAGCGCCGCCACACAGCCGTGCAGCGACAATTCCTCGAAGACTCGGCCGTCCTCATCGATGGACTCAACCACCTCGGCGATGGCACCCACCGGTGCGGAGCAACCCGCCTCCAGTTCGGCGAGCAGGGCCCGTTCCGCGGTAACGGCCGCGCGGGTGCCGGCGTCGTCCAACTCCGCCAACAGCGCGGCCAAGTCGGTATTGCGGACGCCGCACTCGACCGCCAGCGCACCCTGCGCCGGCGCGGGCACCATCTGCACCGGCTCCAGAGTCTCGGTGACATCATCGAGGCGACCCAACCGGGCCAGACCCGCCCGGGCCACCACGATGGCATCGACATCACCACTGCGTACCCTGTTCAACCTGGTATCTAGGTTGCCTCGCAGGGGGCGGATTTCCAAACCGAGACCCAATGCTCTAAGCTGTGCGGCCCGTCGCGGCGACGAGGTGCCCACCACCGAGCCCGCCGGTAGTTCCGCCAGCAACAGCCCATCGCGGGCGACAACGGCGTCGCGGGGGTCATCCCGCTGGGGGATCGCCGCGACCGTAAGCCGCGGATCGGTGGCGGTGGGCAGATCCTTGTGCGAGTGCACGGCGGCATCGACCCGGCCGTCCATGATGGCCTCCCGCAGCGCAGTGGTGAACACCCCCACCCCGAGCTCGGCTATTGGTGCCGACGAGCGGTCTCCCGCTGTGGTGATGACCACCAGCTCCGCAGGATGCCCCTTGGCGATCAGGGCGTCTCGGATGGTGGCGGCCTGTGTGGTGGCCAATCGGCTGCCCCGGGTGCCTATCCGGATCACGTCGGTCAATCGGCTAGTCGATAGATCGTCTTCTGCTGTTTGCCCGGGCGGCACCGGCGTCAAATTCAGTTGACACCATTGGCAATTCGCCCGCCGTGGCAACGGCGTCGACGGCGGTCTGGTCGAGTTCGAACAGCTCACGCAGCGCCTCGGCGTAGCTGTCGCCGCCGGGCGCGCTGGCCAACTGCTTGATCCGCACGGTGGGCGCATGCAGCAACTTGTCCACCACCCTGCGCACGGTGCGGGCGACCTCGTCGCGTTGGGCGGGATCCAGGTCCGGCAGCCGGTTTTGCAGGCGCAGTAACTCCGCTTCTACCACGTCAGCGGCCCGCTGACGCAGCGCGGTCACCGTCGGGGTCACCTCCGCCATCCGCTGTCCGGCCAGGTAGGTGGCAACCTCGGTGGCGACAATGCGGCGGGCGGCGTCGACGTCGGCCGTCGCCGCGCGGGCCGACGGCTCGTGTTGGATGCGATCCATGTCGACGACCCACACCCCGGGTAAACCCGCCACCGCCGGATCCACGTCGCGCGGCATCCCCAGATCGCAGATCACCAGGGGCCGGGCTGCTTCATCGCGGCGCGCCGCGGCCAGCGCGTGGTGGACATCGGCCAGCGACACCACCGGACGCACCGCCCCGGTGCAGCTGACCACCATGTCGGCGTCGGAGAGAGCGCCGGGCAGGTCATCGAGAGTGAGCGCCTCGGCGCGCGTGCCCGATTCGCGAACCTTGCGGGCCAGCCGCTGCGCGCGGGGCAACGACCGGTTGACGACGCGGACGTGGCCGACACCGAGCCGGGTCAGGTGCGCCACCGACAGCGCGCCCATGGCCCCGGCACCGACGACCACCACGGTCTTGCCGGCGAGCCCGCCCAGCTTGTTCTCGGCCATCCCCACCGCGACCGACACCACTGAGGCGCCGGCGGCGTCGATCGCGGTCTCGGTGTGCACCCGCTTGCCGACCGCCAGCGCCCGCTGGGCCAGCTCATGCAGCACCCGGCCGACGCTGCGGTTGGCCTCGGCGGTGGCGTAAGCCCGTCGCACCTGCCCCAGCACCTGCTGCTCGCCGATCACCGCCGAATCCAGGCCGCTGGCGACCGCGAACAGGTGCTCAACGGCGGCTTCGCTGTAGCGCACGTAGGCGTAGCGGGTCAACTCCGCCATCGACATGCCGGAATGCTCGGAGAGCACCTGGCCGATCGCCGACAGCCCGCCGTGGAACGCGTCCACCACCGCGTACACCTCGACCCGGTTGCACGTCGACAGCAGCATCGCCTCGGTCACCAGCGGTGACTGCAGCACCCGGTCGATGATCTTGACCCGGTCAGCTTCGTCGGTGCTCAGCTGCTCCAGAACCGCCACCGGCGCGCTGCGGTGCGACACCCCGAAGAGCAGGACACTCACGAAAACATCACCTGGCCTGCTCCCTTGCTTGCACCAGTGGATTGACTCCACGGTAGACGTTGACGAGGTGGGGTACCAAATTTCCGGCCCGCCGCCGCTGTCGTTGGCAGCCGATCCGGAGGGCTCGATGTGGGGGGGTCAGCGGGCGGCCAGATCGGCGCGCAGCCGGGCCTCGTCGACCTCCCAATAGCTGTGCTCGCGGCCGTCCAGCAAGATCACCGGCAGCCGGTCGCCGAACTGGGCCCGCAGCGCCGGATTGCCCAGCTGCGCAGCGGAGTCGACGTCGGTGACCGACAGGTCAAAGTTCAGCTCGTCGGCCAGTTCAGCCAGCCGCGCCTGCACCCGCGCGCAAATCACGCACCCGGCGCGGGTCAGCAACTGCACCTGCGGACGGCTCATGAGACCAGTGTGGCAGCGGCTCAAGCCTGAGTGCTCGGTATGGCGGTGTTCGGCATGGCGGCGCAACCCTGCGTCTTTGGCGGCACAGGGCACGCCGTCACCCGGTGGTTGTCGCGCTTGACGGACACCGGCAGGCGCACCGGGAATCGGATACGCCACGTTTGACGGCGCCGTGCTACCTGGCCGCACGCGCACTACCGGCACTATGGGCGGCATCGCAACGGTTCAAGGCGATCATCGGCGCTTCAAGCCGTTCATCGACACAGCAACCCCGAGCTTTGGCGCCGGGTGGCCATCGGTGTCGACGGCCACACCGCCCCGTTTGCCAGCTGGCCGGATACTGTTGAACTGGCAACTGAACTGGCAACCGTACTCATCTTCGCGGGCGCACAGATTAGGAGGTCCGTGATGACTTCCACCGACTCGGGCAGCACGGCCGCCGGCGGCACCCGGCCCGCCGGCCCGGGTAGCGGGGACGCCGCCGGCGTCCAGGGCTCCGAGCCGGCCGGCGCAGGCCCCGTCCGCGTCGACCTCGAGACGCTGGCCGCCAACGCCAGCGCCGACCGGGCCCTCGATGATCTGCGCCCCGGGGACACCCAGCCGCCTGTCGACCTGACCGCCGCAGCATTTTTCGATGTGGATAACACGCTGGTGCAGGGCTCCTCGCTGCTGCACTTCGGCCGGGGGCTGGCCGCCCGCAAGTACTTCACCTATCGCGACGTTCTCAGGTTCGTGTACGCCCAGGCCAAGTTTCAGCTGCTCGGAGAGAACCCCGACGACGTCGCCGCGGGACGAAGCAAGGCGCTGGCGTTCATCGAAGGCCGCTCCACCAGCGAGCTGACGGCCCTCGGCGAGGAGATTTACGACGAGATCATCGCCGATAAAATCTTCGCCGGTACTCGCGAACTCGCGCAGATGCACCTTGACGCGGGCCAGCAGGTGTGGCTAGTGACGGCCACGCCTTATGAGCTTGCGGTGACCATCGCTCGCCGACTCGGCCTGACCGGGGCGCTGGGCACCGTCGCCGAATCGGTCGGCGGGGTATTCACCGGCAGGCTGGTCGGCGAAATCCTGCACGGCAGCGGCAAAGCCCACGCGGTACGCTCGCTCGCAATCCGGGAGGGGCTCAACCTCAAGCGCTGCACCGCCTACTCCGACAGCTACAACGATGTGCCGTTGTTGTCGATCGTCGGGACGGCGGTCGCGATAAACCCCGATGCGCGCCTGCGCAGCGTAGCCCGCGAACGCGGTTGGGAAATCCGCGATTTCCGGCACGCCCGCAGAGCCGCGCGGATCGGGGTGCCCTCGGCGCTGGCGCTGGGCGCTGCCGGAGGAGCGCTAGCCGCCGCCGTGTCGCGTCGCCACGAGCGCGGCTAGCGCGCGAGGGGCGCACCGACCGCGACCAGCCCCGTGTCGCGTCGCCACGAGCGCGGCTAGCGCGCGAGGGGCGCACCGACCGCGACCAGCCCCGTGTCGCGTCGCCACGAGCGCGGCTAGCGCGCGAGGGGCGCACCGACCGCGTGCGCCTTTCCCTTGAGCCGGCGGCCACGCTGATAAGCTGCCCAGCTGAGCCCCCCACGCGAGCGGAGACCACCCGGATGACAGTTCCCGATGAAGCCCGAGACCTCATCGGCAAGCATTACCGATTCCCAGACTACTTCGATGTCGGGCGCGAAAAGATCCGCGAATTCGCACGGGCGGTCAAAAACGAGCATCCGGCGCACTACGACGAGGCGGCTGCGGCCGAGGCGGGCTACCCGGCGCTGGTGGCGCCGCTGACCTTCCTCGCCATCGCCGGCCGGCGCGTGCAGCTTGAGTTGTTCACCAAATTCGACATCCCGATCAACATCGCCCGGGTAATCCACCGCGACCAAAAGTTCACCTACCATCGACCGATCCTGGCGCACGACCGGCTGTACTTCGACGCCTATCTGGACTCCGTCATCGAATCCCACGGCACCGTCATCACCGAGATCCGCAGCGAGGTCACCGATGCCGACGGCAACCCGGTGGTGACCAGCGTCGTCACCATGCTCGGAGAGGCCAGACACCAAGAAGCCGACGCGGCCGCGACGGCGGCCGCTGTTGCGTCGATCCGCAGCGGAGCTTAGCGTCAACTGCGATCGAATGATCAGACAGGGGGCTGCTCAGGGGTGAAGCGCGCCGACCTCACGCCACACTTCGACGACGTTCAGTCGCACTATGACCTCTCCGACGACTTCTACCGGCTTTTCCTGGATCCCACCCAGACCTACAGCTGCGCGTACTTCGAACGCGAGGACATGACTCTGGAAGAGGCGCAGCTAGCCAAGATCGACCTGTCCCTAGGCAAGCTCGGGCTGCGCCCGGGGATGACACTGCTTGACATCGGGTGCGGCTGGGGTGCCACGCTGAAGCGCGCGGTCGAACGCTACGACGTCAACGTGATCGGGCTGACGCTCAGCAAGAATCAGCAGGTCCATGTCGAGCAGATGTTCGCCGCACTGGACAGCCCGCGCGTGAAGGACGTGCGGCTGGCTGGTTGGGAGCAATTCCACGATCCGGTGGACCGGATCGTGTCGATCGGCGCGTTCGAGCACTTCGGCGCCGATCGATACGACGCCTTTTTCCGCATGGCCTACGAAGTGCTGCCGGCCGACGGCGTCATGCTGTTGCACACCATAGTTAGGGTCAGCGACGAGGATGCCCGCAAGCGCCAGCTCAAGCTCACCATGAGGCTGTTGCGGTTCATCAAATTCATCATGGAGGAGATCTTTCCCGGCGGCTATTTGCCGAAGGCGGCCGAGGTCGAGGAGCATGCGACCAAAGCCGGGTTCGAGGTCGACCTCGTGCAACCGCTGCGGTTGCACTACGCGCGGACGCTGGACACCTGGGCGGCGGCGCTGGCAGCGCACAAGGACGAGGCCATTGCGATCCAGTCCGAAGAGGTTTATGAGCGCTACCTGAAGTACCTCACCGGTTGCGCCGAGCTTTTCCGCAACGGCTACACCGACGTTTGCCAGTTCACCTTGGTCAAGCGGACCTGACAGCGCGACGGTGCTTTTTGGGCTCCAGGGGCGGCCCGCTTTTTAGCTCTACGGGTTGCCGTCAAGGCCGGCGGCGAGTTGATCGCTGTCGGCGAATACCAGTCCACCGGTATCGAGCGCGACGGCCCACCGCCGCGCCGGTGCGCTAATGTGCTTGTCTCCGACATCCACGCCGTAGCCGGCCAGGTCGCTGAAGTCTTCGATGATGGTTCCGGGCTCTTCGAGTGCGGTTCCCGGATAAACCCGCACCGCCATGCCCACCGAGAACGGCTCGACCCGATCCGCCATCCCGCGGCTCCTTCAACTGCGCTGGGCGTTATTTACACCAGATTTACACCAGATGTACGCCAGTAGAGCACACAAAACTGGCGACGGTGACAATATTGCGGCGGGTATCGACGAACACGCTCCCATCGCGGCACGCCGACGGGCGCAGTGACGCAATGCAATATCACCCAAAGAAGATATTGCGCCGGCCGGCCAGCAAGCGGTAGAGCATCTGCTGGATCGTCTCGCGCACCTGATCGGTCAAGTCGAAGGTGACCATGGGATCCTCGGCGTCGCCGGGCTGATAGCCCGCGGTGGGGATCGGCTCGCCAAACGCGATATGCCATTTCGACGGCAGCGGCACCAACCCGGCGGGACCGGCCAGCGGGAACAACGGCGTGATCGGGAAGTACGGCACATTGAGCAACCGTGCCAGCAGCCTCACGTCGGCGAGCATCGGGTAGATCTCCTCGGAGCCGACGATCGAGCACGGCACGATCGGAGCCTTGGTGCGCAGTGCCGCCGACACGAAGCCCCCGCGGCCGAACCGCTGCAATCGGTAGCGGTCCTTGAAGTTCTTGCCCAGGCCCTTGTAGCCCTCGGGGAACACCGCGGTGAGCTCGCCCGCGCTCAGCAGCCGGTGCGCATCGGTGACACATGCCATGGTGCAGCCCGTCTTTCGGGCCGCCACGCCGATCACCGGCAGGTCGAATACCATGTCGGCGCTCAGCAGGCGCAGGTCGCGATGCGCCGGGTGCTTGTCGTGCACCGCGATCGAGGCCATCAACCCGTCGAACGGCAACACCCCGGCGTGGTTGGCCACCACCAGCGCGGCGCCGATGCTCGGCACGTTCTCGATACCACTGACCTCGACCCGGAACCAGGACTTGAAAAAGAACCTCAGCAAAGGCCGGGCGATCGCGTTGGTGAAGTGCGGGTCGAACCCGAATTCGTCCACGCCGTAGTCGCCGGTCAGCCGCTGCCGAAGGAATTCAGCAACCGCGGCGACCCGCCGAGCCGCGTTGCTGAGCGGTACCTCCGCTGCCGGCGTCACGCCGTGGCGCCGCTCGATTTCGCGCACCACGGCAGCGATCTGCTCCGTGGGTTCCCGGGCGCCGGGATCGGAGAGCGCCGACGGATGCCGTCGCGACGTCTCGGCTCGCCGCTGCCCCGCAGCTCGACCCGTATTCGTCCGTAGCGGAATGACTTTGGCCCTGGTTTCAGCCGCCACGATAGTTACCTAACCCCAATCCCCGGAATTGGTTTTCGGCTCCCCCAGCGCTGCGCTACCGCCACCGCCTTACCTTCCAAGGATCGTACCCACTGCGGGTCGATAATGGGAGTCAAACCTCGGCCGCGGATGTAGTCGTCGAACGCCTCAGCCGTCGTCCACTTGGGGTGGTAGCCGAGTTCGACTCGCATTCTGGTCGTATCCATCACCCGGCCATAGCTGAGGTAGTCGAGTTGCTCGCGGTTGATCTCGGGGTAGCGATTGGCCCGCCGCAACGAATCGAGGACCCAGAGGGCGCACCCGGGAACCGGGAGCGGGATCCGGCCGGCTCGCCGGATCGCTTGCGAGAGCATGATGATCCCGTCGGCGCCGATGTTGAACGTGCCACGCTTGCCGGCCATCACCGCGCGTTCCAGCGCGCCCAGGGCGTCCTGCTCGTGCAGCAACTGCAACCGGGCATCGCGGCCGATGATCGTCGGAACCAGTGGCCCGGCAAGATAGCGGGACAGCGCGGTGTCCATCGCCGGGCCGATCATGTTGGCCAGCCGCAGGATTGTCACCGCGATATCCGGACGGCGTCGGCCCAGCCCACGCGCGTAACCCTCGATGTCGAGGCTGTCCTTGGGAAACCCCTCGCGGAATGGTCGGCGGCTGGTGCTGTCCTCGGTGAACACCACCGGGTCATGCGCGCTCGATCCGTATACCTCCGATGTCGACTTCAGCACCACGCGACGCACCGACGGTGCCTTTTGGCAGGCCGCGAACAGTTGCATCGCGCCCATGACGTTGAGTTCCTTCAACGCTGCGCCGTTGCCGGCCCGCGGCGCGTAGGATGCCGCCGCGGCGTGCACCACGGTGTCGACGTTATTGTTACGAATAACCTTGAGAATAAAAGGATTACGAATATCGGCGCGGACGAACTCGGCACGCCCCATCCGGCGCGCCAGGTCCTTGCTAGGCGCGATGGCGTCCACCGCGATCACGCGGCTCACCAGCGTGTTTTGTGCCAGCCTGGCGGTCAGGTAGCCCCCCAGAAACCGGCACGCACCGGTGACCAGCACAACTTTGGGGTAATGCACGGTGTCGCTGACGGTGTTTCGGTTGCCCGTCTCCGCACCCGACGAGTCCATCCCGATAGCGTATCGGCGGGGGAAAACAGCGTCGTTACCGCCGCGTAACGGCCAACGCTGCGGAGTTTACTTCCCGAGCTTTCTGCGCTGCACCCGGGTTCGGCGCAGCAGCTTGCGGTGCTTCTTCTTGGACATGCGCTTGCGTCGCTTCTTGATTACTGAACCCATGAACTCCGCTATCTGATCAGTGGCCGGCTGCTGGAAATGACCCGGTCACTTTACCCGGCCGCCCGCATGAGATACCAAAGCCACCTGGCGACGACGCCCCACGCAGCGGGTGCGACTGGCGGCGCGCAGCCCGGGACCGGGGTGGTAGGCGCCGTGAGCGCGCCACCCGGGTCTCGCCGGCACGACTCCTCCGCCGACCGCTCTGCGGATCTGCGTCGCCGCTGGATGGTTAACCCGCGTCGAAGTAGGAGGTCTCCAACATGTCGTGCACGGCTTTGGCGTGCACTCGGAAGGACCGCCCGACCCGTACCGCCGGCAGCTCTCCGTTGTGCACCAACCGGTAGACCGTCATCTTGGAGACCCTCATCAGCGCCGCCACCTCGGCCACGGTGAGGAATTGCGTCCTTGCCGGCTGGCCGTCGGGAGAACCGGTGTCCCGCGCGGACTTACCGCCAGCCGAATCGCGCGCCGATGGCCCGTTCTTTGACGTCATCGCAACCCATTCCGATCAGGCGCACGCATCCCAGCGACTTCCCCTTCGCTGGCATTAACGCACGCATACAACGAGGAGAATAGCGGGACTACTGGGGTTATTGCGACAGGTGGTGGATTTTCAATGGAAATTTTGTAAATTACTCCGATGTAATTCGTAGCTGCTCAGCGCGGTTTTTCGCGGCCTGTACGGCGGCGTCGACCGCCGCGCGAAACCCGGAGCGCTCGAGTTCGCGAAGCGCCGCCACGGTGGTACCGGCGGGCGAGGTAACACTCGCGCGCAGTTGGGCCGCGGTGGTGTCGACACGCATGCCCGGCGCCGCGTCGCCGCTCATGCCTCGCTCGTGCTCGATTCGCTCGGCGAGCATCGCGGCCGATCCAGCGAAGGTCCGAACGACCAGCTCGATGGCCACCTGGCGGCTCAGACCTACCCCGACGGCGGCGTCGACGAGGGCCTCGACCATCAGGAAGAAATACGCCGGACCCGACCCGGAGACCGCCGTCACCGCGTCCAGCTGGGTCTCGGCGACAACAAGCACACCGCCGACCGCCTCGAACAGCGCTGAGACCTCTTTGAGCTGCTCGGAGGTGGCAAAGCGGCCCTTCGCCAGGGCCGTGACCCCGGCACCGACCAGTGCCGGGGCATTGGGCATCGCCCGCACGACGGCGGCGCCATCCGGCAACTTGGATTCGAGGTAGGCGGTGGTGACGCCGGCGGCAACGGTGACGAACACCTGCTCGTTTTCCGCCCGGGCGGCCCCTCGGGCGATCTCCCCGATCACCGACTCGATGTCGGTGGGCTTGACCGCCACGATGACGAACGCCGCGTTCGCTACCGTGTCGCTCACGGGTGCCACCGCCACCGAGTAGGTCTCCGCCAGGTATCTGGCGCGATCAGCCAACCGTTCGGCCACCATCAGGTCGTGGACCGCTCGTCCAGACCGCAGCAGGCCCGACAGCAGGGCTTCGCCCATGCTGCCACCACCGATGATCGCGATTCTGGCCATGCCGGAAAGCATGGTAGACCGTTGCAAGTGAGTGATCGTTAGTGGTCACGCGACTTGCACCCCGTCTTGGGGTTGTTCGGCGGCCTTGCGGCCGCGTCCCTTCCACGCTTCACGGCCACCTGCCCGGCCAGGCCGGGTGTTACGGTCGGCTGCACGCTTGACGGCGGCCCCAACTGGGCCGACGACGCTAATGGTTTCCTGGTAGCGCGCGAGGTTGATCGCGGCGTTGTCATCACGCTGATGGACCGCCACACACGTGGCACATTGCCACTTCTCGTCCCATCCGATGTCCTGCACATGCCCACAAAGGTGGCAGGTTTTGCTCGACGGGAACCAGCGGTCAGCGACCACCAGCCGTGACCCGTACCAGCCCGTTTTGTAGGCCAGGTGCCGCCGCGGGGTGCCCAGGGCGGCATCGGAGTGCCCGCCGTCTGGCGCGAGCACCGGGCAGGCCCTTTTGCCGCGGCATCCCGGCGGCGTCTAATCCCTCCAGCACGATCCGGCCGTGGGTTTTGGCCAATCGTGGTGTCAGAACGTGCAGGTGATGGGTGCGGACATCGGTGAGCCGGCGATACAGCCGAGACATCTGCGTGGTGCGCTCACGATACCGGCGGGAGCCTTTCACACAGCGTGAACGGGCCCGCGACACCCGCCGTAATTCGCGCAGCGCCGCCCCAAGCGGGCGCGGGTTAGCCACCTGTTCGATCACGCCGCCGCCGGCGCTGGCCACGCTCGCCAGCCGGCGCACCCCGACGTCGACACCGACCCGCGACTCGGGCAGCGCCACGCCGGGCTGAATCGGCCGCTGCACCAGCACCCGCACGCTCGCGTCGAGTCGGGCGCCGTCGCGCCGCACGCTGATCGCCAGCACCCGCGCCCGGCCCTTGGCGATGAGGCGCTCGATGCGGCGGGTGCTCTCATGGGTGCGGGCGGTGCCGATCAGCGGCAAGGCGACATGCCGGCGATCCGGTTCGAGGCGCATCGCCCCGGTGGTGAACGTCACCCGGTCGGCGTCGCGTCTTTTCTTCTTCAACCGGGGGAAGCCCATCGGCTTGCCGTCGCGTTTGCCCGATCGGGAGCTCTGCCAGTTCCAGTAGGCGTCCACCGCGGCGGCGATCCCGCCCGCGTAGGCCTCTTTGGAGCACTCACCCCACCACGGCTGGCCCGTCTCGGCGTTGACGCACACCTCGTCTTTGACCTGATTCCAGCGTTTCCGCAGCACCCGCAGCGAGGGCCTCGCTGTCTTAACACCGGTGGCGTGCCACGCCCGGATATCGGCTTTCAGCGTGGCGACGGCCCAGTTGTAGGCCTTGCGGCGGGCCCCGAAATGGCGCGCCAGCGCGCGGTCCTGGCCCCCGTTCGGGTCCAAGGTGAAACAGAACGCCTGCACACACCAGCCGTCGGGCACCTCGAAACGCGGCATCTCAGGCCACCCCCACCTCGTCGGACGCCGCGGCCGCCAGCGCGCGCTTGGCCCCGTTCGGCGCAGCGCGTTTGCCAGACAACCAAGCGCACATACTGGTGAGGATCTCGCTCATATCGCCCACCAGGTCCTCATCGACCTCAGCCGAATCGACCACCACCAGCTCACGGCCCTGGGCGCCAAGAGCGCCGGCACCGGCAACAGCCCGGCGCTAAACCAGCGATACGCGGCCACCCGCGCAACACCGTTGCGCTCAGCCCACACCGCAAGATTCACACCCCTGTTCCTACAGCACACCACCGACAACTACCGACCACCCCACGCCGCAACAGTTGCCAGCCCCTCCCGGGCGATCGCAAGCGCGGCGCGGCCGCGCGCAGCGGGTCGCCCGCCAGCAGCACCGGCGATCGCAATACCGAAGTGTGCCGCCGGGCTCAGCGCATCAGATGCGTGCGGGCGAACTGCAATGACTCGGCCAGCATGGCTTCGCGCTCCCGGGCCGAACGTGCGCCGGAGGTGCTCACCTCCAGGATGACGTGGCCGGTGAAGCTGCCGGCGGCCAGCATCTGGCATACCTCGACGGTGGGTTGGGTGCCGCGCCCGGGCACCAGGTGCTCGTCTACCGGCAGGCCGCTGCCGTCACACAGGTGCAGGTGCACCAACCCGGAACCCATCCGTCGCGCCATCTCCAGCGCGTCGACTCCCGCCGTGGCGGTGTGCGACAAATCCAGCGTGTAGTGCGCGTGGTTGCCGTCAAGCGGATCGTAGGACGGCGTGAACGCCGAAATCGCCGGACCCGGTCCGCCGCCGCGTTTACGCATCCGCTCCCGGGACTGGTCGGCCGGGAAAAACCGGTCCGCCCGGAAAGGGAACATGTTCTCGACGGCCACCATCACCTCACTGGACGCCTCCAGGGCGGCAACCTGGTCGCTGAATCCTTCGGCGTAGCGGCGTTGCCACCGAAACGGCGGATGCACCACAACCGTCTGAGCGCCCAGCTGTTCGGCCGCCCGCACACTGCGTTCCAGCTTGGGAATCGGGTTGGAGCCCCAGACTCGCTGCGAGATCAGCAGGCACGGGGCATGCACCGACAGCACCGGGACGAGGTAGCGCTGCGACATCGTCTCGACGGCGTCGATGTCCTGGCTGGCCGACTCGCCCCACACCATCAGCTCGACCCCGTCGTAACCGAGCCGGGCCGCGTACTCAAAGGCGGCCTCGGCCCGCAGCGGATAGACCGAAGCCGTAGACAGGCCGACGTTGATGGCAGGACGCACGCTATGTCGTCTCTGGGGCCTAGGCCGATTGCAGCAGCGCCAGCGGGCCGAGTGTGACCAACGCTCCCACCGCAACCGCGATCAACGTGCTGACGATGTCCTCAGTTTTGCGCACCACTCGCACCCCCACCACCAGACCGAGGATGACGACAACCGAGAGCACCAGCGCCACAATGTTATTCCAGCGCCAGAGCTGATCGAAAGCGACAAACAAACCGGCACCTAACATCACCGCAAAAATCGACTGCAGCACCACCAGCCCGCCGTGCAGCAATGTCTGTGCTCTGCTCGGCCCCGCATAGCCGTCGTCACCGGGGACGGCCGAATCCGCCCCGCTGTCGACGTTGCCGAGGTCCTCACCGACTGCCGACTCGGCACCCTCCGGCCCACGGGCCATGGTCGTGCCGCTGACCAGCCGACTCGCCGGACCGTTCAAATAGGAACGCACGTAGGCCGAATCCTCGGTCACGGGTTGCGCTTCGCGCACCTCGGTATCCATCACGTCGACCGGGATGTCGGCATAATCCACCAATGGGTCGGGGCTCATCCCCTCGGCGCCGACGGCGGCCGGCCCGGGCGGCCCCTCGAATCCCGGCGGCTCCTCGGACATTTGCTCGGCGTCCCGGACACCCCCATTCGCGCGGCGGGAATGCGCCGTCGAATGAGTGGTCTTGGCGTGCTGATCATCGTCACCGACGACGGGTATTTCGCCGGTTAGCTCGGCGACCGTCACCGCTTCGGCGTTGCCTCGGCGGCGCCGCCGGCGACCGCTGATCGGCGGGGAGCCGATCATGTCGTTCTTGGCCAGCAATTCGGCCACCGATATCGGCCGGGTGGTTGCGTTCTGGGAATCGGAGTGTGGTCCAGTCATCCTGCGTCGCCTCTCGATCGGTCGACCGCGATCCGATCAACAGTTTGGCTGCCGGCATCGCGCACGGGCGCCTCGACAAGAGCGCTGCCGTCGGCTTCGCTGTCGAGTTTGCGCAAAATAAGCCCTTCCCGCAGTGCCCACGGGCAAATGTCCACCGTTGGTATCGACAACGCTCGCATACTTGCCTCCGCCACCAAAGCTCCCGCCACGATCTGCGGTGCCCGCTCGGCGCTCACCCCTTCTAGTTCTGCACGGTCAGCCGTCGTCATCCTAGAGATAAACGCTATGAGCTGCCGCAAGCCGCTGGCAGTCAGGGTGCGTTTCGCCCGCGGTCCGGCGGCGGACGGCGCCGCGCCCGTCAGACGCGCCAGCGAACGAAAGGTCTTCGAGGTTGCTACCGCAAGGTCGGGGGTGCCGGCTTTCAGCACGGTCGCACAGGCGTCGGCCAGCTCGGTGTCGAGCCAGTCACGCAGCATGGCGACCCGGCGCCGGCCGGGCGGGTCGTCGGGCAGCCACTCGCGGGTCAGTCGCCCGGCACCCAGCGGCAGCGACAGCGCCACGTCAGGCTCCTCGTCGACGCCGCTGGACAGCTCCAGAGAGCCGCCGCCGATGTCGATGTTGACGATCCGCCCGGCGCTCCACCCATACCACCGGCGCACCGCCAGAAAGGTCAGCCGCGACTCGTCCACGCCGCGGAGCACCTGCAGCTGCACGCCGGTCTCGGCGCGCACCCGCGCCAGCACGGCTTCGGCGTTCTTGGCCTCGCGGACCGCCGAGGTGGCGAAGGCCATCAACTCGGCGCAGCCCGAGCTGATGGCGATTTTGGCGAACTCGTCGATCGTCGAGATCATTTTGTCGGCGCCGCGACGGGAGATCTTGCCGGAGCCGTCGATGGCCTCGGCCAGCCGCAAGGTGGCCTTGGTCGAGCTCATCGGCGTCGGATGCCCACCACGGTGGGCATCGACCACCAGCAGATGGATGGTGTTACTGCCCACGTCGAGCACGCCTAATCGCATGGAACACCAGCTTACGTGGCGGGAACCCGATCGCCGGAATCTCGTCTACCGTAGGAAATTGTGGCAATACCGCAGCCGGGCAATCGCCGAGAGGTGGAACTGGATTTCACCCGGGAATGGGTGGAGTTCTACGACCCGGACAATCCGGAACACCTGATCGCGGCCGACCTCACGTGGCTCCTGTCGCGCTGGACGTGTGTGTTTGGCACCCCGGCCTGCCGGGGCACCGTGGCCGGGCGGGAACATGACGGCTGTTGCTCGCACGGCGCGTTTTTGTCCGACGACGACGACCGCACCCGGCTGGCCGGCTCGGTATCAAAACTGACCGACGACGACTGGCAGTACCGAGACCAGGGGTTGGGGCGCAAGGGTTATCTGGAACGCGACGAGCACGACGGCGAGCGGCAGTGGCGGACTCGCAAATACAAGGGAGCGTGCATCTTTTTAAACCGGCCGGGGTTCAAGGCCGGTCCCGGCTGCGCGTTGCACACCGCGGCGCTTCGGCTCGGTGTGCACCCGCTGACCATGAAACCCGATGTCTGCTGGCAGTTGCCGATCCGGCGCAGTCAGGAATGGGTCACCCGTCCCGATGGCAGCGAGATCCTCAAAACCACCATCACCGAATACGACCGCCGCGGCTGGGGCGCGGGCGGTGCCGACCTGCACTGGTACTGCACCGGTGATCCGGACGTGCACGTCGGTGCCCAGCGGGTGTGGCAGAGCCTGGCCGCAGAACTCACTGAACTGATAGGCGAGAAGGCCTATGCCGAACTCGCGGCACTGTGCAAGCGGCGCAGTGTATTAGGACTCGTCGCCGTGCACCCGGCAACGCGGGTGGCGGAGTATCGCCGCTCGGCAGTGAATCCCGGAGGCGAATCCGGGAAGTGAGTCGTGCTAAGTCCCTCGATTAGCGCGTTTGTAGGCCTCGACCATGCGCAGCGCGCTGGCGCGCAGGTACGCCTCGACCGCTGCACCGGCGGCCGCGGGCTCGCGCGCCCGCACCGCATCGCTGATCGCCCGCAACTCGGCCACCACCGCAGGGACATCGTCGTAGGCTGCGGTGAGCTCGTGCTCCCGGCCGCCGAACGCCTGCTCGACCCAGCGATACAACAATCCCAGCGCGCGGTTGCGGGTGGCGTGAATGAGCTCCCGGAAGAACGCGAGGTCGGCCGCCTGCCGTGCCGCAGACGTGTCGGCGGTCTCGATGTCGTGCAAGGCCTCCCGCAACGCGTTCACGTCACCTGGTGTGCTGCGTTCGGCGGCCAGCCGCCCGACAAGCGAGCCCAATGCCGTTCGGATTTCCAGCAGCTCGACCAGAAAGTCGGCGCCCAGCTTGCGCACCAGCGCCTCGATGACCGTGGGATGGGTAAGGCCCTGGGGGTCACGCACCACGTTGCCGCTGCCGTGGCGGGCCTCGATCAGGCCCATGTGCTGCAGCCGGGCCAGGCCCTGGCGTAATGAGGTGCGGTTGACGCCGAGCTGTGCGGCCAGCTCCCGCTCGGGCGGCAGCGTGGAACCCGGCGGGAAAACCCCGTCGAGGATGGCGTCGGCAACCGACGCCGCGATCTGCTCATCCAGACGCTGACGCTCGGGTGGCCGAATCCGGCTTGACTGGCTCATTGGCTCAACCAATATAGTGGATGGGCGTCGTGGGCATCCCATCCGAGCGGCGCGCCTACGGGAACGCAGATGTTGCCGCTGGAGCGGAGGTAGGACACATGGACCACAATGCCGAGGCGGCCGCTGCCCCCCGCTGGCGGGGTCAGCCCGGCCGCCTGGAGGCGTGGTATGCCACCCTCTCGGATCCGCTGACCCACGCCGGGATGTGGGTGCACTACGAAACGATCGCGCCGGCGGCCTCACTGGCCAGGGCCGGGCGAACCGCCTACGCCCACGGCTGGGTGACCTGGTTTCCGGTGGGTGGCCCCCCGCGCACCGAACGGTTCGGTCCCGTTCCCGCCCGGCCCGCAGCAGGCATCGCCTGGTTCCAGGCCGCGGGCGCACACGCGGCACCCGAAGAGCTCGGTGGGCGTGCCGGATCGATCGCATGGGCGCTGAGCTGGAAGGACACCGGTGCGCCGTTGTGGACCTTCCCACGAATCGCCTGGGAGCGCGAGGTGCTGCCGGGCGCTCAGGTGGTGATCGCACCCACGGCCGATTTCACCGGTTCGGTGAGCGTCGGTGACGTCACTCACCACGTCGAGAGGTGGCAGGGCGGCGTGGCCCACGTCTACGGGCGCGGGAACGCCAAGCGCTGGGGATGGATCCACGCTGATCTCGGTGACGGTGACGTGCTCGAGGCAATCATCGCAGTGCCACGCACCCCCGCAGTGCTCAGGCTCGCGCCGATGGCATTCATCCGATGCCGTATTGATGGAAAGGATTGGCCGGCAATGGGTTTGCCGTCCATTCGGATGCGTACCACCCTCGGGTTGCGACACTGGCAGCTGGCCGGGCACATCGGCCGCCGCTATGTGCTGGTCCGCGTTGACCAGCCCGAAAGTCGTTGCGTCAGCTTACAGTACACCGATCCTGACGGTGCCCGAGCGGTGTGCACCAACACCGAACAAGCCGATATTTACGTCGAGATCGGTGATCGCCGCTGGTCGGTATTGGGCGCCGGTCATGCCGAGGTCGGCCTGCGTGGCGCTGAGGCGCCCGCCATCAACGAGAGGATCGTGTCATGAGCTTCCTGTTCGACCCGCCGATGCTGCTCGCCTCCGGGGTGCTGATCGAACGGGTGGTGGCTGAGGAGAAACGCGATTTCGCCGAGGCCGCGACCCTGGGGGCCTTCTTCGGCACGTCGTTCGGCCTGTACCACAACGTGCCAGGCCTTGGGCTGATGTGGCGCCCGTTCCGCGCGCAAAACGGGCGCGACTTCATGTGGAACAGCGGAGTTTTCGACCTGAATACCGAGCAGCTGAAGTGGCCCATGCACGCCGCTGCGGGCGCCATGTTCGCCACCTACCCGCTTTTCATCAAGCTCGGCCGTCGCCTCGGCCGGCGGCGCCCATTTCGGCGATGAGCTGGCTTGCACAACGGGCCATCGCCTCGTTCGGTGCCGCGCTGCTGCCCGAGGAACGCGGCGGCCCGCCACCGGCTCAGCTGGTGGATCGGGTGGACCGCTATGTCGCCCAGCTGCCCGCTGCGGCGCGGTTCGCTGTGGGCTGCGGGCTGCTATCGGTCCTCGCCGCCACCTATCTCACCACCGGCCGGTCGCCGTTACGGCTGGATCCGGATGCCCGCGCGAACGTGTTGCGCAGGGTGGCATCACTCGGACCGGATGCCGGCGCCGCGATCGAGGGTCTGAAAGCTATCGTGTTGCTCGCTAATGGCGCCGACAGCTACGCGGCCGAACTGCTCGCTCGCGCAACCGAACACGATATCGCTCGCCCCGACGCTGCGCTGAGCGTCACCTCATCGGTGGATAGCCCATCGGTGCTGAGGGCGGATGCCGTCGTCGTCGGCTCCGGCGCCGGGGGTGCGATGGCGGCCCGCACACTGGCCCGGACGGGTCGGCTCACCGTCGTGCTCGAGGAGGGCCGGCGCTGGACCGTCGAGGAGTTCCGTACCCGCCACCCGATCGACCGCTACGCCGGCCTGTACCGTGGGGCCGGAGCCACCATTGCGTTCGGCAGGCCCGCGGTGGTGTTGCCGATCGGCCGGGCAGTCGGCGGCAGCACCGTCGTCAACTCCGGTACCTGCTATCGACCCCCGTTGGCCGTCCAGCAGCGTTGGCGCGACAAATTCGGCCTGGAGCTCGCCGACCCCGACCGGTTAGCGGGGCATCTCGATGAGGTGGAGCACACTTTGCGGGTCGCCCCGGTGCCGCTGGAAATCATGGGGCGTAACGGACGGCTGCTCCTCGACGGCGCCCGTGCGCTGGGCTGGCGCGCAGCGCCCATCCCTCGCAATGCGCCGGGGTGTGACGCGTGTTGTCAATGCGCGATCGGCTGCCCGCGCAATGCCAAGTTCGGCGTGCATCTCAACGCGCTGCCGCAGGCCTGCGCGGCCGGCGCGCGCATTATCAGTGACGCCCGCGCCGAGCGGATCCTGCTGCACGACGACGCGCGCGCCCGCGGGGTGCGGGCACGCCGGCCCGACGGCACGGCGCTGGACGTTCTCGCCGACACGATCGTGGTTGCTGCCGGCGCGACAGAAACACCAAACCTACTGCGGCGTAGCGGTATTGGTAACCATCCGCAGATCGGGCGAAACCTTGCCCTGCATCCGGCCGTCGCGGTCGCCGGACGCTTCGACGATGATGTCTTCGCCTGGCGCGGGGTGCTGCAGAGCGCCGCGGCCGACGAGTTGCACACGTCCGATGGCGTGTTGATCGAGGCAACCTCAACGCCGCCGGGCATGGGCTCGATGGTGTTCCCCGGGTACGGCAGCGAATTGCTCGCTTGGCTGCGGCGGGCACCGCAAGTCGCGACGCTGGGTGCCATGGTGGCCGACCGGGGGGTGGGGCGGGTGCTATCGGTGCGCGGCGAGACGGTGCTGCGCTACGACATCACCCCGCGCGAGATCACCAAGCTCATGGTCGCAATAGAGGCGATGGGGCGGCTGTTGTTCGCCGCCGGGGCGGTTGAGGTGCTCACCGGCCTGCCGGCGGGGCCGACGGTGACGTCGTTGCCGGAGCTATCGGACGTGCTGCGCCGAGCAAACCCGAAAAGCCTGCACCTGGCGGCTTTTCACCCGACGGGCACCGCTGCCGCCGGTACCGACGAGCAGCGCTGCCCGGTCGATCAGCGCGGCGGGCTGCGCGGTGTGAAGGGGGTGTGGGTCGCCGACGCATCAATCCTGCCCAGCTGCCCCGAAGTCAATCCACAAATGTCGATCATGGCGCTGGCGCTGGCGGTCGCCGACGAGCTGGTGGCGGCCCAGGAACGATAGTATGCGCCCCGCGATGCCAGACTTTGACCCGCAGGCCGACTCAGGACCCGATCATCTCGTCATCGTGGATATCACGTTGACGCAGAGCTTCTGCACACCGCCCCGGAACAATGCCACGCGCCGCAACGGGGACGTCAACCCTCCAGCTTGTAACCCAGCCCCCGCACCGTCACCAGGTGCACCGGATTGGCCGGATCGGCTTCGATCTTGGAGCGCAACCGCTTGACGTGCACATCAAGTGTCTTGGTGTCGCCGACATAATCGGCGCCCCATACCCGGTCGATCAACTGCCCACGAGTCAACACCCGCCCACTGTTGCGCATCAGGTATTCGAGAAGATCGAATTCTTTGAGCGGCAATGTGATCGGCTTACCATTCACCGATACCGTGTGCCGCTCAACATCCATCCGCACCGGCCCAGCCTCCAGGATGCCATCACTGACGTCGGACTCCTCGTCACCACCGCGGCGAAGCACCGCACGGATCCGGGCAATCAGCTCTCGCGCCGAGTAGGGCTTGGTCACGTAGTCGTCGGCACCCAACTCTAGACCGACGACCTTGTCGATCTCGCTGTCGCGGGCGGTCACCATGATCACCGGCACGCTGCTTCGGGCCCGCAACTGCTTGCACACATCGGTGCCTGACATCCCCGGCAGCATCAAATCGAGCAACACGATGTCGGCGCCGGCCCTGTCGAACTCGGCAAGCGCCGACGGCCCGTCGGTCACCACCGTCGCCTCAAAGCCCTCCTTACGCAGCAGGAAAGCCAGCGGATCAGCCAGCGACTCTTCGTCTTCCACGATCAGCACACTGGTCATCAGCGCCACTCCTCTTCATCGCTTCGCTCTGCTTCGTCGTCGGCGCGGGTCATCAGCGCCACTCCTCTTCATCGCTTCGCTCTGCTTCGTCGTCGGCGCGGGTCATCGGCTTAGCTCTTCCTCGCGTTGAGTAACGGTGGGCCGCCCGTCGCGCCCCGACGCTATCTCGACTTCCTCGCCGACGTCCTGATATGCCGGGATGGACAAGGTGAACGTCGACCCGGTGCCTGGCTGGCTCCACAATCCGATGCTGCCATTGTGATTGGCCGCGACATGCTTGACGATCGCCAAGCCGAGCCCCGTTCCACCGGTGGCCCGCGAGCGCGCCTTGTCCCCCCGGAAGAACCGCTCGAACACCCGCTCCTGGTCTTCGCGGGCGATGCCGATGCCCCGGTCGGTGACCGCGATCTCGATGAAGTTGGCCCGGCGGCGACGGCTGATTGACACCAGTGAGCCGCGCGGCGAATACGCGATCGCGTTAGACACCAGGTTGGCCAGCGCGGTGACCAGCAAGGTCTGATCCCCCAACACCTTAAACCCGCTCGGGGCATCGGTTCTAATTTCGATGTCTGAATTGTCGGCGGCCACTTTATGACGTGAAATAGCTTCTGCCACAATTGTATCCACGTCGACCGCGCTCAGGTTGGGCAATGGCCCACCACCCTGAAGCCGGGACAGCTCAATCAGTTCGCCCACCATGTCGCCAAGTCTGTTGGCCTCGATGAGCACCTTCTCGCCAAAGCGGCGCACCGTCTCAGGGTCTTCCGCCGAGGCCAGCAAGGCCTCGGCCAGCACGGCCATAGCGCCAACCGGCGTCTTGAGTTCATGGCTGACGTTGGCCACGAAATCACGCCTGGTCGCCTCCATCCGGGCATACTCGGACTGGTCGTAGACAAAGACCACGGCGAAGCGGCGGTCTTCCTCGCTCAGCAGCCGGGCCTGGCCGTGCACGGACAGCCCGGCCCGGCCGGCTGGGGCACGCTTGCCCGGTGACAGGTCGAACTCGGCGTCCTCGCCGGCGAGCGCCCTCAGGGCCGCTTGCCACGCCTCCTCGTCGAGCTGCCGGTCGCGCACCAATCCCAGCTGCTTGGCCTGGTCATTGAGGTAGACCACGTCGCGATGGGCGTCCACCACCGCGGTGCCCAGCGGCATCAGCGCGACGATGCGCTGCAGCATCTGCGAGACCGTGATCCCCGCCCATTCGGCGGCCGCACGCTGCCGTCGTTCGGCTACCCGCGGTGCCATCCGGGTTCCCGCGGCAACACCGACGGCCAGTGCCGACAGCGACAACACCCCGGCCGACAACAGCGCCGAGAACATAGTCACGCGAAAATCCTACAAATCCGGTGAACATCGCCCTAGCTGCCCAGGGCTTAAATCGGACATGTCACAGATTGCAACACAGGAATTCGTCCACTGTTCACGCGTTGTTTTCGGTTTTCCGGGTTCTCTCATGAAGACCTCTCAAGTGCCCTGGCGTGCTACCGCGGCAGCGCCAGCAGCGGCAGCTTCGGGGTCGAGATAGGTGCCGCCGGCCACCAGGGGCCGCAACCCGGCATCCAGGTCGTAGCGCAGCGGAATGCCGGTCGGGATGTTCAGCCCGACGATCTCCTCGTCGGACATGCGGTCCAGGTACTTGACCAGCGCGCGCAGCGAGTTGCCGGACGCCGCGATCAGCACCGTCTTTCCCACGCGCAAGTCCGGGACGATGACATCGGTGTAGTACGGCACAAACCGGGCCACCACGTCGGCCAGGCATTCGGTCAGCGGCCCTCCCCCGATGTTGGCGTAGCGCGGGTCGGCATCCTGACTGAACTGGCTGCCCCTCTCGATCGGCGGCGGGGGGGTGGCGTAACCGCGCCGCCACGCCATGAACTGCTCCTCGCCGTAGCGCGCCCTGACCTCGGACTTGTTGAGGCCCTGCAGCGCGCCGTAGTGACGCTCATTGAGCCGCCAGCTACGCCGCACCGGGATCCAGTGCCGATCGGCGGTGTCCAGTGCCAGATTCGCGGTGGTGATCGCCCGTCGCAGCAACGAGGTGTAGACCACATCAGGCAACAGGTTGTGCTCGGCCATAAGCTCGCCGCTGCGCACCGCCTCGGCGCGGCCCTTGTCGGTCAGGTCGACGTCGACCCACCCGGTGAACAGATTCAACGCGTTCCATTCACTCTCGCCGTGACGAAGAAGTACCAGCGTCGCGGTTGCGTGTTGTGATCCCATGGCGGCCTAGTCTGTCATGGCCTAGCCGTCTGCAGCGTGGCGCCCGCTCCGCCGCCATCAAATCGCCCCCAAGGCCCGCGAGCCGTACCGGGACCGCTGGACGGGTTGTGAACTGCTGAGTGTTAAGTTCAGATGCACGGGCCAGCGAATCGTTATCGTGGGCGCGGGGATTGCCGGACTGGCCACCGCTGTCGGGCTGCAGCAACGCGGGTATGAGGTCGCCGTTGTCGAAAAGCGCACCGACACTTCGGAGGGTGCTGCGATCAGCATCTGGCCAAACGCGCTGGCCGCCCTGGACCACCTCGGCGTGGGTGACGCGGTCCGCACGGCCGGTGGCCGGATTAGCACCGGCGCGCTGCGCTGGCGCGACGGCTCGTGGCTACGCCGCCTGGGCGCTCAGTGGTTTGTCAACGCCCTCGGCGAGCCGCTGGTAGTGCTGCAGCGCGCGGTGCTACGTGACATTCTTACCGCGGCACTGGCGGCAGAAACGGTGGAATACGGGCTCGCCGCCAACCGGCTGATCGTTGACGGCAACAAAGTGTGCCTTCGGTTGTCGGATGACACGGTCCGCGTCGCCGACGCGGTGATTGGCGCCGACGGCACCATCATCGTCTCGGAGCCCGCGGCGTGGGCCGATGTGGCGTGCATCGCGCGCAGACACCCCCAAACCGAGCGACCGTACAGCGACACACAGCAGCCGCAGCAGCACTGGTTACGTCCGCGGCGTTTGTTACGATGACCGACCAGTGGACGGCCGCCGCCCTGGTCGCTGGAGCAACTCTCGACGATGCCCGCTGGCTTGGACATCAGCACGACACCCTTATCGTGAAGGTTTCGGTTGTTAGTTCGCTCGGTTTGGCGTTGTTGAAGCCCATAGCGGCGCCGGTGATCGTGTAGGTGGCACCAGTCATCGTGACGGCAGCCTTGCCTTGTAAGTCGCGATCGTAGGAACCGGTGAAGCCGTTTACATTACGGATCCGGACGAATTCGGCGGTCAGTTGTTGTGCATTGGATACCATCACGGTCACGCCTGAAGCCTCGTGGCTGGTCCTGATCGTCGTCAGCCATTCGTCCGGTGTGCATTGCACAGAGTCCGTAAGGCCCAGATCTTTGTCGTTCATGGTGAGCGCAGCAGTACCAGGCGGCAACGTCCCGGGTTTGGGTTGTTTTGGGGATACCTGGGTCGATGAGCAGCCGACGGCACCGCCGATCACCAGCACCGCTGTAGCAGCGGCGACAAACCTGTTTTTCATAGCAGCCTTCCTGCCTGATGACGTGCAAGGAATCTACCGCCGCACAGGTGCTTTGCGCCAGGATATGGATACATGGGAGCAATGATTAGAACCTGTGGATGAGCCGCGGCGAGGCGGCGTGAAAGTGGGGCACCTTCCCGAGGATGATCTGGAAGTCGAAGGTCTGATCAAAAGCCGGTGTTGGTTCGAGAAGGTACGCGCGTGCCCACGGTAGTTCACGAGGTGGAGGAGGGGAAATCCCCCGAAAGTGTGGAGGCATGCACTATGAGGTAAGGGCATGTCAGAGACGCGCAGGAAGTTCGACCGGGAGTTTCGGGAGGGAGCGGTACGGATAGTCCGGGATACCGGTAAGCCGATCGCGCAGGTGGCCCGAGACCTCGGGATCCATCCGGGCACCCTGTGTAATTGGGTTGCCAAAGATCGTGCTGAGCGGGAAGGCGCCCAGGGGCTTTCCACCGGTGATATCGCCGAGTTGAAGCGGCTGCGCGCCGAGGTCGCCGAGCTGCGCATGGAGCGTGATGTGCTCAAGCGATCCGTGGTCGGCTGGGTAAAGGAGGCGACGAGGTGAGTGTGGCCCGCTTTATCGCCGACCAGAGGACCGTGCATCGGGTGCCACACACGGTGTGCTGCGCGCTTTTGGGGGTCAGCGTTTCCTGGTTCTATAAGTGGCTGGACCGCGAGCCCACTGAGCGGCAGCGACGCCGCGCGCGGCTGGATGCGCGAGTGGCGGAGCTGTTCGAGCGCTCCCAGCGCACCTACGGCTCGCCGCGGATCCACGCCGACCTGCTCGCTGAGGGCTGGAAGGTCAGCGTGAACACGGTGGCCGACTCGATGCGCCGGCAAGGGCTGGCCGGGCGCAAGCCTAAGCGCCCCAGGGGGTTGACCCGCCAGGACAAGAAGGCACCTAAGTTCCCCGACCTGCTCAAACGGGACGCCACCGCCGCAGCGCCCAACCGGGCGTGGTGCGGTGATATCACCGAAATCCCCACCGATGAGGCCAAACTGTCTTTGGCTTCGGTCCTGGACCTGTGCGGGCGACGTTTGCTGGCTTGCCCGATGTCGGAGCACCCCGATGCCGAGCTGGCCAGCGACGCGATCAAGATGGCCGTCGCAGTACGTGGCGGGCGCGCAGCGATCGCTGGCGTGATCTTTCACACTGATCGCGGATCTACCTACACCGCCAATGATTTCACTAAGCTGTGCCGCAAGCTCGGGGTGCGCCAATCGATGGGACGTGTCGGGTCGTGCTTCGACAACGCCGCCAGCGAGGCGTTCTTTTCCACCCTCGAACACGAGGTGCTGTCCCGCCACCACTTCGCCACCAAGGCACAGGCACGCGAGGCCATCACCACCAGGTGCTACGAGTTCTACAACACCCGACGTCGGCACAGCTCAGCCGGGTTGCTGCCACCCGTCGAATACGAAAAAATCACGGCCATCCAACCGGAGGCCGCATAACGGAAACCTCCACGTTTTCGGTGGCGTCCCAATCGCGGTGTAAAAGTTCGGGCATAGATTCCGCTCACTTGCGATTGTGATTTTAGGCGATGGCGCCGACAGCATCGGCCGGCGCCGCTCCGGTTTCGGCGCGTACTTCCGAATTTCGTTGCGGCAGTTGGGTCGGTGGGTCATGCAACGACCTTCGCAGGTCCTGTAGTAGCCGTAGCCCGGCCGGTGTCATGGTGAACCCGCGCCAGCCGGCCGAGGCGCGGTCGAGTACGGCCCACACCAGCTTCAGGAAGGAGTGCTCGCCGGGCAGTCGGCCGATGACCTTGACTCGGCGGCGGGTCTCCCCGAAGGTCCGCTCGATGAAATTGGAGTGGCGCACCCGGGCCCAATGCTCCCGTGGGAACCGCAGGTAGACCGTCAGCGAGTCACAGTCATCAAGCAGACACCGCACCGCCGCCGGATACGAGTCGCGCCAACGCTTGGCGAACGCGTCGATCCTCTTGTGCACGAGGTGACCGCGTCGCGGCCAGGCGCGATGTTCTCGGGCACATCGAAGATCGCCCAGTAGTCGGCCTTCACCTCGGCTTGGGCGTTTTTGGGCACTTTGGCAAGGATGTTATCCGTTAACCGGCCCTCGCAGGGGCGACACGCTCGGCGCAGGTGAGGTCCCACTAGTCCTTAAATAAGCGAGTCGCTGCCAGCGGATTGCAGGATTGTGCGGGAGTTCGATTTGGTTTGGCGGTCGGGCGGTGTCTGGGGCGTCGATGACTGTTTTCGGATGGGTGAGCGGTCGTCGATTGGCTGGATTATTGCTTCTGCGTGGGTTGTTCGGGTGTGAGGGCATGCGGGGACGCCGCCAGGTGCGCTGGTTTGGGCAACGGAGACAGGGCTGGCGTGCTGTGGGGTGCGGCAGGGCCGTAGGCGAGTGGCGGGTGTGGGTGTCAGCCGAAGCGAGTGCGCTCAATGGTGTTGTAGGCGCTGAAGAATCGGTCCAGGCTGGGGTGGTAGCCGATGATCCGGACGGTAATGGCACGGGCGCGGCGGATGATCATGGCGGGGATGAGGATCACCTGGGTGCAAAAGCGGCGGAACTCCATGTTGATCCAGTCGCGCCGGTCGGCCTTGTGGTGCAGCATCATCGCAAACCAGGACTTGATGTTCCAGGCCAGGGCGGCGATGACCATGTGGGCCCAGTTGGAGACCAGGTCATAAAGGGGCACCCGCAGCGCGTTGACACCGTTTTTCAGCTGCTCGATGACGTTTTCCTGGTCGCAGCGGTCGTTGGCGCAGGCCACGACCTGCGCGGGGGTCAGATCGGTGCGGGTGGTGATGTAGAAGAAGTAGCGGACCTCGTCGATGAGCGCCTGCTCACCGCGGGTCTTGCTGATGTTCTTGCGCAGCGCGATCACCCGGTAGGGTCGGCCACACTTGCCGGGCTGGTAGGTGAACTCGGCGACATCCTCGCCGTTGAGTTCAAGGTTGACATAGCCGCGTTCGGCGACGATGCGCCGCTTGTGGTTGGGCTCGCGCCGGCGCTGCTGCCCGCTGCGCGGCGGCGCGGCTGCGGGCCGCTGCAGCGGTGTCCAGCAGGCCTCGGCCAGCGCCTCGGCGCGCGAGCGCAGCGCGGCACTGGCGTCCATGGCGAACACGAAGTCGACCTGCTTGGCCCATCGGTCGAAGTGCGCGGTCAACGAGAAGTCGGTGTCCCCGCGCAAACACACCCGTGCGGCGTGCGGGGTGACCAGCTCGATGGCCTTGTCGATCCACTGCGCCGCCCCGGCGTGGCTGGGCGCGTTGCCGGGCCGGTTGACCAGGTAGAGCACTTCCTTGGTGTTGGCCAGCGACACGATCAGCGGCGCGTAGCCCCAGATGCCCTTGTAGGACATGTCCATCCCGGCCTTGTGTTGGCCGTAGGTGGGTGCGATGGTGCCGTCCACGTCAAGGTAGGCGATCGGGCCCAGCAGCTCAGCGCCCCGGCCCGCCCACAGCTGCGGGCGCACCGCGTTGATGGCCTCCATCAACGTGGCCACGTCGGCCTCGCTGAACCGGCGGCAGAAATCGCCGGCCGTGGTCGGATCCGGGATCAGCTGCGCGCCCAAAGCGTTCATGTAGGCGCTGTCGTGGCGCAGCCGCTCGATGTCTTCAAGGCGGGTGCCGCCACAGGCCACGTTGTAGGCCAAGTTCAACACATGGTCGGATTCGTGATAGGGCAGGTGCACCTTCAACAACTGCAGATCCTCGTCGATCCGCTCGACCAGCCCCAGCTTGGTCACCAGCCGGTGCACCGCGGCGATCCCCCCGAAGGCGGTGGCGTCGATGTTGGCGCCAACCTCGTAGCGCACCGGACCCGAGTTCAGCATCGGCTTGGGCCGCGCGCCCCAACGCCCCGCCCGCGCGTGCCGCGCCGCCACCCGACGCCGCCGCCGCGCAATGTTTCGCCGACTCTGCTCATGCGGTATCTTCTTCACCACAAAGGCCTTTCTTGCTGGGCTGCGTTGATGTCGCAAACCCAGTCAGGGTAAGGCCTTTGCCCTATCCACCCCAGCCGACACGCTTACTGAGGGACTAGTGGGGCTCGTGTGTGTTCACACTGGAGGTCGGTGGCTTTCCGTGTGGAGGTGCCGATGGGGCTTCGGGTGGCCGGCGATGGAGACGTCTTTCTGATTGCCGGTGAGGTTGCCGCTGGGCAGCGCGACGACGTCGCGGTGGTGAACCGGTTCTTGGCGCATCTGCAGGGCAGAAACTTCGCTCGGGCGACGCGACGCGCGTATGCGTATGACGTGTTGAACTTTTTGCGGTTTCTCACCGGGCAGGGCGTTGGTCTGGCCGAGGTGCGGCCGACCGACTTGTTTGATTATCTGGACTGGCAGACCCAGCCCAAGCGCACTGCGGGTTCGACAGTGGTCCGGTTATCCGAGCGGCGGGGCGCCGCTGCCGCGACGCAGAACCGGCGCATCGCCGCGGTGCGGGCCCTGTTCGAGTTCGCGGTGATCACTGGCGTGGTGATGGCCAGTCCGGTGCCGGCGGCGCGGCGCACCAGCGGGCTTCGGGCGCGTCGGGGCTTGCTGGGCCATATCCGGGCTCGTCACTCGCGGTCAGGCGGCCGGCTGGTGCGCCAGCAGCGGCTATTGCCGGAAAGCCTTGAGCTGGCTGAGATTGAGGCGTTTCTGACTGACCTGGGCACCCATCGCGACCGCGCGATGGTGCTGCTGATGCTGCTCGGCGGACTACGCGCCGCCGAGGTCCGCGGTCTGCTGTTGGCCGAGGTGGACATCGCCCGCCGGCAGTTGCGGGTGGCCGGCAAGGGTGGTCGGGAACGGGTGGTTCCGGTGGACCGGCCGTTCTTCGCTGAACTGGCTGCTTATCTACGGCTTGAGCGTCCAACAGATTGCACGACCGAGCAGTGTTTTGTCGTGCTGCGCGGGCCGACCGCAGGGCAGCCGTTGACCGAGGCTGGGATGCGTCGAATCTTCCGCACCCACCGGGCCAGCTCGGGCGCAGCCCGGGTGCGCCCCCACCGGCTGCGCCACACCTACGGCACACAGTTGGCCGCGGCCGGGATCGACCTGCTGGTGCTGCGGGACTTGATGGGACATGCCAGCCCCGAGACAACGGGAAAATACGTGCACCTATCGGCTGAGACCCTCTGCGCCGAGTACAGCACCGCTCGCAAGGCATCGCCGTGGTAAGTGTCGCGGTTAGCGCGGCCGACGCCGCGCCGTTGCCCGGCGCAGCCGGGCTGATCGCTGCCTACGACGCGCACGTCGAGGCGATGTCGCTTTGCGCGAGTGTGCGATTCGCACGGCGTCGCAGTGCGCGCCGCTTCGTGGACCGCTTTTCCGACCTGGCGGTGTGGATGCGTCGGCCCACTCCTGCCCGGCTGACAGACCTACACCGGTTCAAAGCGTGGTCGTTCGTCTCGTGGTGTTTCATTCAGCGGCACCTGGTCCCCGACGTGGAGCTACTGCTGGCCAAACCAGCCGGGTGCGGGCTACCGGTCGAGTGGGCTGCCCACGAGCCCGACAACGTGGCCGCAGTCGCCGAGGCCGCTGCGGTGCTGGGCTGGAGTGCCAACTGGCAGCGTCAGGTCGGGCTGCTGGCCGCCTCGACGATTTGCCTGCACGTGGGAAAACCCGTGCGGCGGTTGACCGAGGACGACTTCGCCTGTGTGCTCGGACAATTGGATGGATCGGCCGCGCTGTCTGCCTCGGCGCGCCACCATGCCCGCACCCGGCTGTTCGCCTTGCAGCAGGCCTGTTATCAGCTCGGCAGCCTGAGCACCCCGCCGCGGCAGAGCCGACCGGTGGCGGTCGGGCCACTCGTGCATGCCTCCGGTGTGCGCCAGCCGCTGATCCGCACCGAGGTCGTTCGCTATGTGCAGACGATCACCACCACGCTGCGCCCCTACACCGTGGCCGGGCGAACCAAGGCGCTGCGGGTGTTCTTCGACTACCTCGCTGAGCACCACCCCGAAGTGACCCGGCTGCAGGAGATCGAACCCGACTTCCGCAGTTCGTAGGCATATTTCGGGGTAGCGCGGAGCGATTGTGCTGGTAGGAGGCTTGCAGAGTCACCGAAACGGCGGATTCGTGTAGGCACACGAGTTCTGGCGTGTCGCTGGACTTCACCAGCGAATATGTGCTAGCAGTGTAGGGGTGTACCTGCGGGAGACGAAGCGGCGCAACCGCGACGGGTCGACGGTGTCGTATCTGCAGCTGGCGCACAGCGAACGCCATCCGGTCACCGGGGTGCCCTCGGCGAAGGTGATCCACAACTTCGGCCGCGCTGACACCGTGGACCGCGACGCGCTGGCCCGACTGGTCGCCTCGATCTCGCGGTTCCTCGACCCGGCACAGGCGATCGCGGCCGCGCACACCGGCGAGATCGAGATCTTGGACTCGCGCCGCTTCGGCGGGGCATGGGTGCTCGACCAACTCTGGGACCGGCTGGGTGTGGGCGCGGCGCTGCGCCGGGTCGCCGCGGACCGGCGCCTGGACGCCGCGACCGTGGAGCGGGTGCTGTTCGCGCTGGTGGCGCAGCGGGCGCTGGAACCGGGCAGCAAGCTGGGCGCCGCACGGTGGGTCGCCGAACGGGTCGCGATCGCCGAGTGCCCCGGGTTTTCCGATGACGCGGCGTATCGGTCGATGGACTTTTTGCTCGCCGCGCTAGGCGAGATCGCCGCGCAGATCTTCGATTCGGTCGCGCACCTGCTCAACCTGGACGTCGACATCGTCTTCATCGACACCACCTCCACCTACTGGGAGGTCGATGTGCCCGACGAACTGGCCGACCTGGCCCCCGAACCCGAGGTCGACGACGGCACCGCGAAAGCGGTCGAGCGGGCCGCGCGCCGGTTCGGCAAGTCCAAGGACCACCGCGACGACCGGCCTCAGGTGGTGATCGCGATGGCGGTGACCCGCGACGGAATCCCGGTGCGCTGCTGGACCTTTCCCGGCAGTGAGAGCGATCAGCGGATCATCCGCACGGTCAAAGACGATCTGGGATCGTGGAATCTGCACCGGCTGGTGTGGGTGGCCGACGCCGGGTTTGCTTCCGCGGCCAACCGCGCCTATCTCACCCGCGGCGGCGGGCACTACATCCACGCCGAGAAGCTGCGCCACACCAACGCCGAGGCCGCCGACGCGCTGGCCCGCCCCGGCCGTTACCACGACGTGGCCGACAACCTGCGGGTCAAGGAGATTCGGGTGGCACCCGGCGGCGGCAACAACGAGGGGGTGCGTGCGGAGCGGTTCGTGGTGTGCCACAACCCGGATGCCGCCGACCGTGACGCAGCAGTGCGTGAGCGGCTCATCGAGCACCTCTCCGGGCTGATCGATGGCTCGGACGCCTGGCCGAAACGCAAGCGCGACGAGTTCGTCGGCTCCTTGAAGGGCAAGCCCGGGCTGCGCAGGCTGTTGCGGCGCACCAAGACCGGGCTGCTGCGCATCGACCGCGCCGCCGCCCAACGTGAAGCCCACTACGACGGCAAGTGGCTGCTGCGCACTTCCGACCTCACGCTTACCGCCGAGGATTTGGCCGCCGCCTACAAGCAGCTGCTCGCGGTGGAACGCGGCTGGCGCGACGCCAAGAGCTCGCTGGGGCTGCGCCCGGTCTACCACCACCGCGAGGACCGCATCCGCGCTCACGTCCAACTGTGTTGGCTGGCACTGCTTCTCATCCGCGTCGCAGAAACCCGCACCGGCGACACCTGGCGCAATCTGCGCCACGAACTCGACCGCATGCACCTGGTCACCTTCGCCACCGCCGACGGCCGCGTGGCGCAACGCTCCGCCCTCACCGGCGATCAGAAAACCATCCTCGCCGCGCTCGACCTACCCGAACCACCCAAGTACCTCGCCTTCACACCCGGCATCGACGCCGCCGTCGCCGACTGACGAACCCCGCCCGGATCGCTGGCGTCGTGTAGTAACACGACCCAAATCGGCTCATCCCACGTTTGCGCTAGTAAACGCCCAAATCCGGCGATCCGTGTGCCCACTATCTGCGGAAGTCAGGTCGAACGGACCCGCCATATTGAGCCGTATCTGGCGTGGGCGCGGGCCCGGCCGTGGCGCGGCAAGAACCGCCAGCGCCGCACCATCGGCGTGGTCGCGTTCCACCAAGACGTGGTCGACCTGCGCTGCTTCTTCGAAGACATCGCCGGCTGGAGCTGGCCGTCGGCCCCGCCGCGGCGGCTGCTGTTCTACGCCGACATCCCACGCACCCCCGACGCGCTGCCCCGAGCCCTGACCCCAGACGTCGACCGGGCGCTGACGACGGCCGTCGCCAACCTCGATGACGCACTCGTGCGTACCGGCCTGCTGCTGCTACGCGCCACCGGCATGCGCCTCGGCGAACTGCTCGACCTGGAACTGGACTGCCTGCTGGACTTCGCCGGGCATGGCACCTGGCTGCGAGTGCCGGTCGGCAAGCTGAACTCCGAACGCATGGTGCCGCTGGAGCCGGACACCGTGCAGGTGATCGATGCCTGGATCGCCCAACGGGGCCGCCAGCGTGCGCTGCCTCACCCCCGCGGCGGCCGGCTAACTGAGTTCTTATTCCTCGAACACGGCCGTCGGCCAACGTCATTCCGGCTGCGCAAGGGCCTGCTCGATGCCGTCGCCGCCGCCGGGCTGCGCGGCCGCGACGGGCAGCTGCTGCACGTCACCCCACACCAGCTGCGGCACACCTTCGGCACCAGCCTGATCAACGGCGGTATCGGGTTACCCGCGCTGATGGCGCTCATGGGCCACGTCACCCCGGAGATGACGTTGCGCTACGCCAAGCTCACCACCCCGACCATCCGCAGTGCCTACCAGGCGGCGATGGACAAGGTCCGCGCCGGTCAACTGCTGCCACTGACCGCCGTCAACGCCGCACCGCCAGTACCTGACAAGGTCGCCTGGCTGCACGCCGAGATGCTCAAAACCCGGCTCGCGCACGGCTTTTGCGCCCGGCCCAAAGCCGCCGGGCCTTGCCCCTACGCCAACATCTGCGAACAGTGCGACTTCTTCGTCCCCGACCCAGCGGCCACCACGACGATCAGCGCGCAACTCGACGACATCCGCGCCCTGCAAGCCGATGCCCACGCCCGCGGCTGGGACGACGAGGCCGCCCGGCATCAGCGCGTCGCGGCCAATCTCGATCAACACCTCCAACGACTACGCCGCCATCACTCGACCGATCTGCCTTCTTGACTCCGGCCGCGAGGGCCGGTTAATTCTGGCGCGATGCACCAGACACCGCTGGCGCAGCGCGGCACCCATGGTGCGCTCCACCGCGCCGATCAACCCGGGTGCGCCGTCGCTGATCACCAGCAGCGGGCAGGCCAGCCCGCGCTCGCCGAGCCCGCGCAAAAACCCCTCCCAGGCATCCCCGGACTCGCTCGCGGCGGCCTCCAGCCCGACGAACACCGGTTTGCCGTCGGTGTCGATGCCCCACGCGGCCAGCACCGGCTCGGCCGAGGCGTTGGCGTGGTACGTGAAATGGCTGCCGTCCAAAAACAGGTAGTCCAGCTCCACCTCGTCGAGGCGCCGACGGCTCCAGGACTCGAACTGGGTCTTGATGTCCTCACACACCCGCGACACCGTCGACTTCGACACCGCCGCGCCCTCGCCGAGCGCCTCGACCAAGGTGGCCTCCACGTCGCGGGTCGACAACCCGCGCACGAACCCGGCGATCACCAGCGACTCCAGCGCGTTGGTCTTGGTCACCCCCGTGCCGAACAACTGGCTGGCGAACCGCTCGGTGGTGCCGCGCACCTTCGGCCGCTCCAGCGTGATCGGGCCGGCGGTCGTTTTGACCGTGGTCGGGCAATACCCGTTACGCATCCCAGCCCGCGGATCCTCGCTGGTAGCGGCCCGCTGGTAGAGATCCCGGCCCAAAAACGCGCTCACCTCGGCCTCCAACGCGCACTGCAGCAGTAGCTGCGCGCCCAACTGGGCCACCCGCTCGACTGCACGCGACAAATCCTCACCACCGGCGAACACCCCATCAATCTCTGCCTGCAACCGCTGCGCAGGCGATATCCTCTTCGACACGGACGTAGGCTCCTTTCCTCAGACTTCCCGTCTTGGAGGGAACCTACGTCCGAACCCTTTTACACCGCCGCAGGGACACGACCACGTTTTCAGGGGAAACCCACTACCGGCCTTCGGTTGACCGCCGCGAACCGGCCCGTCAACGCACACCTCGCACCCCATCTTCAACCCTCCACCGCCACAACGCGATCGACCCGGACCAAAACCGGTCACCACACCGCCGCAGCCGCGCCCACACCCAATTACACCATCACCCAACAGCCTCCAACCCCCATCAGCGCAGCCCAACAACGCAGCCACCACCGACCCGACCACCGAAAACAAGATCATCACAGTCCAGCTGAGAAATCAGGGTCTGAGCTGAGCTGACCTGCGCGCCCACGCTGGCAGGATCGCCGGCCGGCACCGCTGCCCGGTCTCCACGTCAATATTCTTGACGTTGACCCGCGGCGCCCTCACACGCGAAAAACATTGGCGTCGATAGGTAATCCGACCACACCGGCAGGTTCGTTGGAGAAAAGCCGGTTATGGGTTAGACGGCCTGCGAATAGACGGCGTTTTGAGCTACTTCGGCGGCATGGCAGGCGGCGGATACACACCGCGGAGGATCCAGGGCAACCAGTCAACGCCAAACTCGATTTCATCGCTGGCATCGTAGTCTGGGCTGGGATCGATTGGCATATTCTGCGACCTGTCGCCAGGTGAAGCCAGGGGCGACGCTTCTGCTCCGTGCCCAGCAGTGCCGGTTGGTTGCTGTGGCTGGCCATAAACGGCCACCACAACAGTGCGGTCCAGGCTGTTTTCCGACCACACGCCGATCTGGGTGTTGGCGCAGTCGGACATAATTGCGAAATAGTTTGGTTTGTAATACCACTGGTTTATCAGTTCAACGCCGCTGATTGCTAAGGCTGGATTGATCGCCACTGTTTCGGCCACCTTGCCGCGAAATCCCGCAGCATTGGCTCGCACCTGCGGGGTGGACCCGTCGGAGCCGATGTCTCCGTCTAGGTCACGATTTATCAAGACGTCCCTGGTGTGGCGCTGGGCGGCGAGTTGCAGTTGCGGGCTTATCTTAACGTCGTTGCTGCAACCTGCCTGATGCTGGATAGTGTAGACGTTGGCGACCACGCCGTCATTCAGTCGCTTATTGTTCGGTATGAGGGTGTTGTCGTCACCATCCGCACGTGTCACGGGGATGCTCAGCAGGTTACCCGTCGCGGCAACAGCGAGGGCAGATAAGGTCAGCGACATAAGGTGCATTGCGTTTCTCCAGTTCAAAAACAGTATTGATGAACAATTTGCAAGTGATTGGTTGCCGATTCGTAGGCTTTCGCGTTGCGTGCAGGTATTGACATCAGTCGCAGCAACCTCCCGCGGCGCGGTAGCAGGCTGTTGGTGTCGTCTGTAAAGGCTAGAGCCACAGCCCATCGTCGAACGCTCCGATGGACAACGCACGCAGCCACACGGTTTTCTGGCTTCAAGAAGTACGTCATCTGGCTGATTCTTGATAGGACGCGGTGTGCTGAAACGAGAAGGGAGTGGTGAAGCCCAAGTATGAAACGGGGATCCTGCAAGCGTAGCGGTGGAAGATTGCTCAGCGAAAAGGACTCAAGACAGTCGACGCATTGCTGTGGCTGCGACTGGGCAGGGCCTTCTTCAGCCAGCAGATTAGGCAGCGCCATTGAAGGGCAACGATCTAAATTTAGTGCGGAGCAAATCAAGCGAGCACAGCCGAGCGGGCGTTGACGATGACCGTCCCGCGGGCCCACCGAGGCGGATTCGTTGTGGTGGAGGGTGACCCCATGGTCCTGTCGTGTGTTTTCGCGTTTCCCCGCAAGCGTTTGATACGCCCCCCTCTGCGCATCCTCGTCGGTGAGGGCCACAGAGCTAGGTGACGGAGTCTGGAAACGTTTCTGGCAAAACTCTTTTCGGTGATCTAATACAACTGGTGGATGACATTGTTCACCGAATTGATGTTGGCATTTTTCTCCGGCACGCGGACCAAGAACGAGCACAGTTCTGGCCGCTCCGTGTTCTCTCACCGGTCGACCGACCACTGCGGGTTGATGAGTCGTAGTGATCGCAATCGAAGGTTGATCACGTCGGCCGCCGGCAATCCTTGGTGCAGCAAACCGAGTGCTGCTCGCGAACTGCGTCGGTAACCTGTGTGAGGCAAAACCGCATGCACGGGTTGCGGTGGCGCGAACTGGATTAGCCATCATCTGGCCACGGACATCAGGGGATAGGCAGCCGACCGGGATACTGTTGAAGGTTAGGCCGTAGGCCCTTCCGTCAGTGATCATTGGCTCCTCCCGTTCCCGACCAGACTCATTCTCAACCGCCGCCGGGTGGTGGCCGGTATCCAGCTGCCGAGTTGCGTAACTGCCAGATCAGCGCGGGACAGAGTTCGTTGACCGCCTGACTGATCAGATACGAGGCCTGGTACTCATCGGAGGTATCGAAGTCAGCCTTCACGTCGCCCACGAGCTTCGCATAGCTCTGCCCGTGTAATACGTTGTCGCAGATACCGTATCCGTAGCTCAAGGCGTCGCCAGCGTTGACGAAATTGTAGCCGGGCCGTACCGTGACGTTGACCAGGTAAGCCACCGCGTCGGCATGTGCGCTGGGAGATGTGAGTGCCATTGTGGCAAAGGCGCATACTCCTGTCCAGGCCCAGACTGGGCCTACCAGCAGTTTGCTCTTGACGCTGAGGAGTAAGGGTCGGCGCAGCATCGTTGTGGTCTCACACGGGGTCGAATCCAGCGATCAGCCAACGGCCATGGATCCTGTCAAGGGTGACCCGAACTGTGGAGGCCGTGTTGGTGGGTGGATCCTGACCGATGATGATGGTTTGGTTCACGAATAACAGCACAACAGCGTGGCTATTAGTCGCCTTGATCGATGCGGCGGCGGGTACGGTGGCCACCGCGGAGATCTGCTTCTGTTTTGACCCCGGAATCACTACATCGTGGGTCAGTGATGTGTAGGCGTTTAGAAAGGTCCCGGTCAGTCGCCCTCGGGCAGCTTCCAGATCCTTTTCCACAGTGTCGGGCCTGTAGGATAGTAGAGCGACGGTGCCGTCGGTGGCAGCCTGCACGGATTCCGTGCTAGCCACGCGTGACTCGTGGAGCGAGCCGTCCTGCCACTTCAAAAAACCCGCGCCTGCAGCGAGCAGCAGGGCCAGCCCGGGCAGTACCCCGTAGGCGATCGTCTGTGTCCAGCGAATGCGGGGCACCGCGCGCGTGGTCCCTTGTCGAAGTTCTGACCCTTTGTGCTGTGTGGAAGCGTCGTTGTCCCCGTGCCCTACAGTCGCTGTTTGCGCCGGTTCCGAAGGTGTGTCGTCCACCGCGTGGGTATCGGTGGCGCGCTTGGTGCGCCAGAATTTCGGCCAGCTCATGGTACGAACTCGACGTTAGACATTTTGACTTTATCGCCAAGTTTCTGCATGAAGATGCGCATTCGCCATCGCCGCGGAACCTGCTCGGGTGCACCGAGGTTCGACACCTTCACGGTCATGGCTACCAGAACCTGGGCTGTATCACCCGACGCCGATTCCAGCCCAGCCTCGTCAACCGTGCCGACTGTTGTCGCCTTGACTTGTTTTGCCGCATCAACGAATGGCTGTGAGCGCTTCGCAAAGTCGTCGTGGAATTGCCCCGTCGCGCCCTCGAGAATGCGCTGCACGTCGGCCTCAGCGTGCTCCCAGTTGATTGTCGTCAGATTCAGCGCGCTCTGCTTCGCGGCTTGTAGAAATTGGCTACGCTCGATTTGCGCTTGGTGGGCTTGCTGGACGCGGAACGCCCACCACCCTACCAACGCGCCCAGGGCGACGATAACGACCAGTCCGAACAGCAGGGCGTGCCGCAGCGCCGACGCGGATTTTCTTGGCCGCGGTTCGGGTGCCTCGTCCTCGTTGGCCGCAACCGTTTGGAAGGTGTCGAGCGAGTCCGATTCAAGGGTGTTGTCTTTGGCCTCGGGATCGTCGTCGCCGAGAGACAGTTCGGAATCAGTCGCTAGCTGCATGCCGGCCTCCGTCCGCGGCTGCTGGCGATGACGCCGCCGGATGCCTGCCGCCTGGGCGAACCGGTGCGGTCATGTCCCCGGCGGGACCAGCATTGCTTGCCATGTCTTCTCCTTCGGTGCGGATTGCGCCAGGTCCGATTGTGTGTATTGCTTTCCATCCGATCCGATATAGGTGCCGGTGGCCGGGTCGTACTCGGCCGCCGCGATCGGCAGCGGCGCCGCGCCGGGCGGACCCGCCGATGCCGGCGGTGATCCTGGTGGCAGCTGTGGGATGTCTTGGCCGGATAGGGTGGCATTGGGGTCGCCTTTCCAGTTGTAGCCGTCGTTGAGCGGCACATACTCCTCGTCGCTTTCGCACATCTTCACGGTGGGCGCTCGCTTGCCAGGCCGGGTTTCACACGGAAGGTTACGGACACCCCGCACGTCGATCGGTGAATCCTGGGGCACCCTGCAATACAGCCCGGGGGGTGGGGGTGGGGAGTCCTCGAAGATCGGGTTGCGCTGCTGCTGGGCTGGTAGATATCCGGTGGTGCACGGCGGCGGCAGGTTGAGGTTGAGGTTGGTGTGGATGTAAAAGCCCACGTAATCCTGCTTGGTGTTTGCGTTGGCCGCGATGGCCATTTGGTGGTTGGCAACCATCTGCGGCAACGCCACAAGGGACTGTTCGATGCCGTTGTGGTAGGTGAGTCCAACCTGGGCGACGCTGACCAGATTGGCCAGCAGGATCGGCAGGGTAGGTTGCAGCCGCTCAACCAGTCGACGAGCTTCCCCAAGCGCTGGGCCGCCGTTGTCCACCACGCCGGCGACGGCCTGGTCGTGGGTCTGCAACTCGCTGGTCACGGTGGCCAGGCGCGACGCCCATGCTTGAATCGCGTCGGCGGTGTGGGTCTGCGAGTCAAGCACCGGCGGCGATTGGTCGATCAGCGCGATCATCGGGTCGAGGTTCTTGCGCGCCTCGATCGCCAGATCGGACGAGCCCTTGACCAGGCGCGACAATTCGGGACCGAGACCTCCCACGGCTGTATACGACTCGTCGATGACGGTCTTCAGGTTGTTGCGGGGTATTGCCCGCAAAGCGGTGTTCACGGCCGTGATCAGCGTGTTGATGTCGGGCGGCACCGAGGTATCGGCCAGCGGAATGACGTCACCGTCCTTCAGTGGTGGTGAGGTGCCGTTACGCGGCAGCAGCTCGACGTATTGTTCGCCGATCGCGGTTTGGCTGTGCACCTCGGCTTTGAGGTCGGAGGGGATGTGGATGTCCGATTTCAATGACAGCACTGCTTCGACACCGGTTTGGGTCAAGTGCAGGGATTGCACCCGGCCTACTTCGATGCCGCGATAGGTGACGTTGGCCCAGCTATAAAGCCCGCCGGTTTGCGGTAGTTCCATTTTCACTGTGTAGCGGCCGACGCCGAAAAGCACGGCCGGCAGTTTGGTGAAGTGCACAAATGTCACCGGCAGCGCGACCAGTGCGATCACACCGAGGATGGCCAGTTGGATCTTGATCCGTTTCTGAAGCATCTAACGCCCCTGGTCCCAGTGGTAGGGAATCGTGAGCGGATTGCCTGGGTTGTGGGGCCCGCCTGCTGTGCAGGGACTAGGGAATTGACCGATGGTTCGGCCCCACTGCAGCTCGAGCTCTGTCAGATCGCACTCCCACCGGGTGCCCGTGAAAAACCCGGCATCGATGCGGCTGAGCGTGAGGTCCACGATCATCGTCAGGTTGCCGTAATCACCGCGCATGAATTTTTCGAGTGTTTCGTTGGCGAACGGGTATGTGGTTAGCCAGCTGAGCCAGTGGGTCATGCTCGGACCGGCGTTGGCGAGTGATTCCAGCACCGGCCCGACTTCCTTGAGTTCCTTGATCAGATTCTGTTTCGTCTTGTTGACCGTGTCGGTCGTCATGGCGCTGAATTTGCTGAGCTGGCCGGCAGCCTCGGCAAGGTTGTCGCGTTCGTCGTTGAGCACCGCCAGCGCGTCAGGGACAGTGTTGAGCGCTCGATCCAGGACGGGTTGTTGTGCGGCGAACTTTCCCACCAAGCGATTCAGACTGTCGGTGGCCGCGATAATGTCACCGGTCTGGTCGTTGAGGTTGGCGGTGAAAGTGTCCAGCTGGCCGATGAGGCTCCGCAGGTCTTGCTCGCGGCCCTGAAATGCGGTGCTGAGCGCCTCGGTGATGTCCTGTGCTTGGCCCAGCCCTCCCCCGTTGAGCACCAATGCCAGCGCCGCCAGCGTCTGCTCGACGGTCGGGAAGGTACCGGCGTGTGACAACGGGATCAGCGAGCCTTCGTGCAGCCTACCCGCCGGACGAGTGTCCGTGGGGGGCGCCAGTTCGATGTGCTGCGAACCCAGCACGCTGGTTTGGCCGAGCTTGGCGGTCGCGTTGGCGGGCAGGTCAACGTCGCCGTTGAGGCGCATGGTCACCAGCGCATGCCAGCCTTGGAGTTCGATTTTCGTTACCCGGCCAACGGTCACATCGCCGACTCGCACCCGCGCGTTCGCTTGGAGGGTGTTGACATCGGGCATCTGAGCCTGGACAACGAACGAGCCCGGTCCGTTGCCCTGGGTGCCGGGAAGCGGCAGCGAATTCAGTCCCGGCCAGCCGCATCCGGCTATCCCAGCTATGACCAAAATCCCCGCTAGGGTCGTCCCCGCGAGAGGCCGCCAACCGGTGAGTCTCATGAACTAGCTCCAGAGGGCACCATCATGCCGGGCAGGCCGGCGGAAGGATCGGCGGTGATTGTCTTGGCGGCCTGGGCCGGTCCTTCGATCGGAGGCGCCGCATCAGGGGGCGCTGATACTGGAGACGGCGCAGCTGCCGACGCTGGTGGAGCATCCGGGGCGGGTGGAACGTAGTCGGGTCGCAGCCAGTCCTCGCTGTAAGTGATCTCATTGGGTCTGGCCTGGGCGCCGACAAAAAAATTCTCGCCCAACGGTAGGAAGTTGTACTGGCGGTTTTTGACGATCGGCGCCAGGTACTGGACACAGAGCTTCGCCGCTTTCTCGCCGCCCAATCGGGACGCGGCCTGCACCGCTCCGCAAAGGAAGGCAAGTGGATTGGCGAAGTTGGGAATGGCCAGCACCCCCGCAATTCCGCCCGTGGCAGGCCGACCCAGGTTCGCGATGTCCGCCAAACCTGTAGGCCCAATGTGGAGCAGCTGCTTGATGTCGTCGAGGCTGTCGATCAGCGCTTTGGTGATTGACGCCAGTTTGTCCGACGCGGTGCCTAGTGCCTCGCGGTTGTCGGCGGTGAAGCTCTGCACATCGGCCACAACCGAATTGAGGTCTTCGACCGCGTGCCCGACCTTGCTCGGGTCATCAGCCAGCAGCGCCGACACGGCGGCCAGGTTTCGGTTGAGCTGCTCAAGCAGTCCAGTACTGTCGTGCAGCGCCGTCACCAGCGTTGACAGATTTTTCAATGTGGAGAATATGTCAGTGCTATGGTCTCCAAGCGCGGAGACCGCCTGCGACAGCTTGATGATGGTGTCTCGGATGCTTGCACCTTGCCCCCGCAAGTTGTCGGCGGCGGTGTTGACCAGGGCGCCAAGTGTGCTCACACCACCTGGTTGGGTGGGCCGCAGCAGCTGGGTCAGTCGGTCGAGCTGCGCCCGCAGATCATCCCATTCCACCGGCACCACGGTGCGCTCTTGTGGGATGACCGCGCCGCTGCTCATCGCGGCCCCCCCAGTGTAGGGCGGGGTCAGCTGGATGGCCCGACCCGTGACAAGCTGTGGTGACAGTATCACGGCCTTCGCATCGGCAGGAACCTTGTACCTACGGTCAAACCAGAACGTGATCTTGGCCCGCTGCGGCTGTGGTTCGATCTTGACGACCTTGCCCACAGGCACGCCCCTGATGCGTACATCGTCGCCAGGGAAAACGCCGGTGCTGTTGTCGAAGTACGCGACCACCGTTGTTCGCGCGATCTGATTGGTTGCGCGCAGCTCCACAACCAGGCCGGCAACGAGCAGTGCCACAAGGCTGGCCACCACGACAAGCCGCGGACGCCTCCGTAGCGTTGCTGTCATGGTCTGCAGTCGTGTCATCACGGTCGACCTCCGGGCGGGGGCGGCGCCTCTCCCGGTGCCGGCACGTAGATCGGCGCGGGCGTCGGCGCGGGTATGGGTATGGCCGGCGGGCCGGGCGGCGGGCCGCCGGGCGGGGGGGCAGGCGGTGGCTCCCGATACGGGTAGCAGCCAGGGCCGGGAAGCGCCAAGCCAGGCAAACCGCACTGATGGTCGCCCGGATTTCCGGTGATCGCGTCGGGCACATTCAACCGCGGCTCGCCGCCCTGACCCGTCCGCGGGTACGGCACTGGCAATGGCGGCGTGGCGCGTTGGCCCGTTTGCGGGTCGGTCAGCTGGGATGGCAGCAACGTGGCCGGATCCAGTCCTAGGTCGGAGAACGCGGCATCGATGAACGGCTGAATAAACTGCCCCGGCGGAAGGTTCGCCACGGACACGTGTAACCATGGACCGCCCGCAGCCGCTTCACTCATCTGCATGACGTATTGGTTGAAAAATGGAAGAGCTTGCTGCACACGCTCTTTGCGCTTGTCGAGGATCGCCAATACGTCGTTGAGCTTATCTAGCGCCGGCTTGAGCTGCTGGCGGTTTTCGCCGATAAGTCCTTTCAGTTGCCGCGACACTGCTGAAAGGTTGGCCCAGATTTGATCCAGAGCAGCACTTTGTGTCCGCAGTTGAGCAAGCAACGCAGTGGTGTCCTTCACCAGGCTGACGACCTGATCGGTGCGTTTGGCCAACACCTTTGTAGATTTGGCTGCGTTGTCCAATAGGTTGCGCAGTTGCGCATCGCGGGTATCGAGGGTTTGCGCAAGTCGCGCCATCCCCTGTACCGCGTTCCGAAGATCCGGGGGGGTCGTGGAGAAGGTTTGTGCCAGGGTGGCCAGCGAGTCGGACAGTTGACCGGTGTTGAGCCCGCTGATCGTGGTGGCCAAGTCGCCGAGCGCGTCGGGCAACTGGTAGGGCGATACAGTCCGGTCGATCGGGATAGCGCCCTTAAGCTTGCCGCCGCCGCGGGGGGTGACGTCGAGGATCTTGCTGCCCAGCAGTGTCCTGGTTTTGATCGCCGCCTCGGTGCGATCTCCCAAATGAACGTCCTTATCGATTTTGAACGTGACCAGGACGCCGGGTCCCTCCAGTTTAATGCTCGATACTTTTCCGACAGGGTAACCGGAGACCTCGACAACCGCGTTGGTCTGCAGCCCACCCGCATCGGCGAAATAGGCACCGAAACTGTTCCTTTGGTTGACGAACGGCAACCGTTGGTACTGAAGTCCGGCCAACACCACCCCCACGATCACTGCGGTGCTGACGGCACCGACGAGTAGGGGGTTGCGCTCAGAAAACGATTTCATTTCGGCGCGCACCGCCCCGTGCTCTGACCGGCCACCTTGACATAGACTGGCTGGCCTCCCTTTCCGTTGATTTTGAGCACCAGATCGCACAGGTAGAAGGCGAAGAAGTCACCGTAAATCCCCTCACGGGCTAGCATCCGGTGCTTGTCCGGCAGCGTGTCAAGCAGCTTGTCGAGATAGTCGCGTTCGGCGATTGCGGCGCCCGCGACCCGGTCGGTTTCACTGACCACCTTCCGCAGCGGCTCTCGGGCCTGCGACAGCAGATCGACGATGGAAGCCGCTGCCGCGTTGGTGTAGGCCACCGCGTTGGAGATGTCGGTTTTGCGGTCGGCCAGTCGGTGGACGAGTTCCGACAGCGACGTCACCGCCTTGTCCAACTGGTCGGTTTGGCCGCCGAGCGACCCCAGCACCACGTTAAGGTTGTCGATGACCTGCCCGATCAGCTGATCGCGGTCGGCCAGCGTGCTGGTTACCACCGCCGCCTGGTCCAGAAATGAGCTGATCGTGGGCCCCTGACCCTGAAGCGCCTGGATCAGCTGCGCGCTGAGAGCGTTGACCTGCTCTGGGTTCAACGCCCGTAACAGTGGCCGAAACCCCCCGGTCACGGCGTCCAGATCCAGTGCGGGTTGGGTGCGGGCCAGCGGAATCGTACGAGCGGGATTAAGCTTCGTTATCCCCCCAACCCCTTCCTCCAGGGCCAGGTAGCGAGCGCCAAACAGGTTGTCATAGCGGATCACCGCCCTGGTTCCCTCGGTCAGCAAGACCGAATCCTCGACGGAAAACTCGACTCGCACTGTCGCATCGGGATTGATCGAGATCTTCTTAACCTTGCCGACCTCCACCCCCGCGATACGAACGAGATTGCCCTTTTTCAGGCCAGACACGTTGATGAATTCGGCGCTGTAGGTCGTACCCTTACCGACCCGCACATGGCCGTATTCCATCAGCAACCCCACCAGCACCAACAGGCCAACCATCAGGAAAATTCCGAAGCGCCAGGCCGCGCCTCTCAGGTTGTTGCGCACGGGTCGTTCTCCTGCTCAGAGATGGTTTTCGGCGGTCATGGCTGAGGACGGACTTCGGCCGGTGGCTGACCGGCCTGTGGCGACGCAGAGCTGGGTTGGGCCGGGGGCACTCCCGGCCATAGCGGCACCCCACCCGGCCCGTATAGCGGAGCGCCGTAGGGAGGCGCCCCGGGATACGGGATGGGGCCGGGCGCCGGCCCCGGAATGCACTGGCGGATGCTTGGCAATTCCGGCACAGCGCGGGTCACCGGGAAGTAGTCGGCCCAGCAGGGATGGCCGATGCCGGGATTCGGGCGGACATCGACACCGGTTCCCCAGCCAACGTTCATGATCAGCTTTCGTGAGGGGAAGTTCTTCGTGACATCTGGCAACGACCCACACCCAGGCTTGCCATCGGGCCCGCCCTTAGCGGCGACAATGGGCAGGTTGTCGGGATACACGTACGGGTCGGCACCAAACGACAAGCCGAAATCGAAAATCAAAGACCGGCCATCGGCGCCGCCCATCGACGAATAGCCCCCATGGTCGAGAAACCAGGTGGCGCCCTGCATCATGCACGTGTATTCGGGGTTGTACTTAAGCAGCAGGTTGGTTGTCGGCTCGAGAGCGTTGACCGATGCGTCGAGACTATCCCTACTCGTGGCCAGCAGGTTCGTTCCGGCCGTCGTGAATCCGATCGCGTTGAGTAGCAGAGTATCCAACGCGGCCGAATGATTCACGACGGTGGTGCTGGTGGTGCTGACGGCGTTCAGGATAGTTATGATGTCCCGGGCAGCTGGGTCAATGGCGTCCGCGAAGCCTTTAACTGAGCGCAAATCCTGGCGGAAGGTGTTGCTGCGCGTGTTGAGGGCCAGCAACACTTGGTTGAGATCGGTGGCGGCCTCGCCGATTCGTGGACCTTGTCCGCGCACCCCCTCAGCCACCGCGGTCAGCACCGCGTTCAGCTTGACCGGATCGACCATCTTGAGCAGATCAACGACATTCTCAAAGACCGTGTTGACCTCGGTGGCGACGTTCCTCGAGTGCAGCACCGCACCCGCGGCAAGCCGATTTGGGCTTGGGAGCGGTGGGGGCACCAGCTCAACGAATTTGGCACCGAAGATGCTGGTGGCTTTGATCTCTGCTTCCGCGTTCGCCGGGATGTAGCGGATCTGATCACGGTTGATCTGTAGTCGCAAGGCCGCCCCGTTCGCGCCGCTGTCGATTCGGCTGACCCGACCGACCTCGATGCCGCGTAGCATGACCTTAGCGTTGGGCGCCAGCACGAGGCCAGCTCGATCAGATATCAATGTCACCGGTACATGGGGCTTGTACTCGCCGGTGAAGGCCGCAGCAGTCGTGATCCCGAACGCGCCGATTGCCGTGAAAAGGATCAGCGTCCACCATGCGGCGTGAAGCCGGTGTTCCCGGGCCCGATGTTTGACACCGCTAGCTCGCGACATGGAAGCCCCCCGATTGACCGTAGGCTGCCAAACTGATCATCGCGAGCCCTACTACCGAGGTCACCAGTGAGGCACGCACCGACCGGCCCACCGCTTCACCGACCCCGGCCGGACCGCCGCTCGCGGTGTACCCGTAATAGGTGTGCACCACCATGATGACCACAGTCATCGCAAGCGTAATGAAGAACGACCAGAGCACATTGCTGGGATACAAAAAGGTGTTGAAATAATGGTCATAGACACCTGATCCCTGACGATAGAATACAGTGGTCGTAATGCGGGAGGCGAGAAAGCACACTACCGTCGCCGAGCAGTACACCGGAACCACCGCAACCAGTGCGGCGATGACTTGGGTAGACGCCAAGTAGGTGATGCTGCGAATCCCAAGTACTTCAAGCGCGTCGATCTCCTCGTTGATCCGCATCGCTCCCAGCCGGGCGGTCGCGCCGGAACCAATCGTCGTCGCGATGGCGACGATACAACTGCCGGGGACCATGAACCGCAAGTTGAGTATCGATCCCGCTAAACCCGTCATGGCATCGATACCGATGTTGCCCAGCTCTTGATATGCCAATACCCCGACGAGGATGCCGTTAGCCGTGACAATGAGGCCGACGACACCAAGACTGCCGCCGATCATCGCAAGCGCCCCTGCGCCCATCCCCATTTCGGCGAGCAGCCGCAACAATTCGGTTCGGTAGCGGACAACAGCCTCGGGAACCGAACCGAGCACCGTGGCATAAAAACGCGTCTGCGCTCCGATCCGATTCCATTCGGCGATCAGGCTGCTAGTCGCGCGGCGCAGCCGCGGAAACTGTTTGCTCACCTGGGCGCTCAGCGCTGAATCCATGGGGCCTCACACCAGCATTAACGGGATAGTGATTGAGTCCACGGTGGTGTTAATTGCAAACATCGCCACGAACGCGAACACCACCGTCTCGTTGACGGCCCTGCCGACACCCGCTGGGCCGCCGCCGACCGTGATGCCCTTGTAGCAGGCGATCAAGCCTCCCGTGAGCCCGAATATCGTTGTCTTGAACACTGAGACCACGACGTTGCGGACGCCGATCAACAAGGTCAGGTGGTCCACAAAGGCGCCGGGAGAAACGTGCTGGACAAACACAGCAAAGACGAAGGTGACCGTGAGAGCCGCCACAGTCACCGCTCCGGCTAACAAGAAGGCCACCGTGCCCACAGCCAGCACACGCGGGACGACTAACGCTCGGATCGGGTCGACTCCCATCACCCGCAGCGCGTCCAATTCCTCCCGAATCACCCGCGCACCCAGATCGGCGCAAATGGCGGTGGCGCCCGCCCCGGCGATCACCATTACATTGCTCACCGGTGCCATCGAGGTCACCACGGCGAATGACGCGGCCGCCCCGCTATAATCCGCGGCGCCGATATCTATCAGCAAAGTGTTGAGGGTGAAGATAATGAGCACCGACCACGGCAGCACTAACACCAGGGACGGCACGATTGATACTCGCGCCACAAACCAGCTCTGCAATGTGTATTCACGCCAGGCGAACGGAGGCCGAAACATCCCCGCCAACGCGTCCAGCGACATCGCAAAGAAACCGCCCCACGCCTGCAGCAACTTAACGGGCGCAAAAACCGACGTCAGAGTAGCTATGCTGGACACATCAACACGAGACCTGGTAGTAGTCATGGCAACTCGTTTCTGCCAGATGTCACGGCGGGCTGCTTGGTGCAGCGCCGATCCCCGCGGCACAAGAGACGCGCCACCACCGGCATCAGATAAGGTCGGGCGGTTCTCACGGCCTGGTGCCCCCACAAACCCAGGCTTGTCATCGCTCCTCCGGAAACAGATGGTCGGTGTAGCCGAGATACGAGATGGCAAGAAACAGGTAGACATCGGCCATCTCAAGGGCACGGGCCACCGCCGGTGTTGGCGCGTTGGCTTCTTCAGCTAGCAGTGCCCGACGCACGTTTAACAGGCGGTGCAGGGATTCGTGCTGGCCGTTCGTGGCCTGCGGCGGCATAGGTGCGCTCATGCGTTGCCCCCGAAAGTGAACTGGGGGCGCTCAGCCGGCTCGCGGTGGTCGAAGATCCGCTTGGTCTTCAGCTGGTAGCGTGGCAATGTGCCGGGGTCGAGCACCTGGACTTCGAGATGCACTCCCAGATGGGTGTAGAGATGGGAGGCTAGTCGGTGGTTTAGGAAATCGCGGTCGGCGTCGTTGACGGCCGACTCCACCTTAATGAGCATGCGGTCCATTCCCTCCCGACGGGAGATGTGCAGCTCGTAATGGCCCGACAAACCAGCGATTTCGCCGATAAGGTTCTCCACGGCGGTAGGAAACACGTTGACACCGCGGATGGTGACCATAAAGTCTGTCCGGCCCAAGACGCTTCCCCGATAATGGCCCCAGGTCCAGCCGCAACCATGCTCTGGATTGCGATCCAGACGAACTAGATCGTGTGTGCGGTACTTGATAAACGGTTGCGCCAGGCGCGTGTAGCTAGTAATGACGTTCTCCCCTATTGCATTCGGATCGCTCACTGGCTCACCCGTGTTGGGGTCCGCGGTGTAGGCATGGCACACGTCCTCGATGAGGTGCACGCCACCCGCCCACTCCCGGCACGACTGAGCGATGAACAGCGCTTCACCGATTCCGTAGGCGTCGTAGATGCGGTCAGTTCCCCACGCCTCGGCGAGCTTCTGGCGGGTCAACGGAATAGCGAAGCCCGCCTCGCCGCCACCGGCGAGCATCTGCACGCCGGCTCCTCGGATGTCAATCCCCTCAGCCTGTGCGATATCGGCAAGGTGCAGAAGGTAGGTCGGGGTGCCGCAGACGATGGTGGGGCGCAGCTCCATGATCTTGCGGACCCGGTCGCGACCGGATAGACCGCCACCCGAGATGATCGTGAGCCCAAGGTTGCGTGCACCCCAATAGAAGCTCCAAAGCCCGATCCACATGCCGAAGTCGAAGCAGAAGAACATCGAGTCCGTGGACCGGATTCCATAGTCCCAAAGGCCATAGCAGTACTGAGAGCCCGCCTTGTGCATGTCGTAGTGGGTCATGACTTCGTTCATGAACCGACCAGTGGTTCCGCTGGTGTGAAAGTATTGCTGCCAGTCGCGTTGCTCCAGGGCCAAGCCACCGTAGCCGTGTCTCTCCTGCTCGGCCATGTAGTCACCTTTGTCGGTGAACGGCAGTCGGCGGTAGTAGTCGTCCCAGGTACGAATATCCGATGGCTTAATACCCGCGTCGTCATAGAGGCGGCGATGCAGCGGTGAGCGTTCGTAGGCCAGGGCGACCAGGTGCTGAATCCGTCGGAGGTGTAACTGATCGAGCACCTCACGCGGTGCGGTTTGGGTAGCGCGATTCCAGTAGCGGTCACCCCGGGCGTTCATCGTGCCTCCCAATGCGGGCGACGTTTGGCGAGAAACGCCGCTACCCCCTCACGGTGGTCGCTGGTGGTCTTCAGGACGCTCTGACCCAAACGCTCCAGGCGGCGACCTGTCTCGGCATCAACATCGGCGCACGTGTTGAGGACAAGCTTGGCCATGCCGAGAGCAAGCGGCGCCAAGCTCAACAGCCGGTCGGTGAGCTTGCGAGCCGCCTGGACGGCCTCCCCATCGCCAACGACTTGGGTGGCCAACCCCAGCTCGAGGGCGCGGCGCGACGACAGGGCGTCGCCCAGCATGACGAGTTCCTTGGCCCGCCCGAGCCCAACATGCCGGACCAGGCGAGAGCATCCACCCGAGCCTGGGATGAGTCCGACTTTCGCCTCGGGCATCACGAACCGCGACCGCTCGGTCATTACCCGAAAGTCGCACGACAACGCGAGTTCAAAGCCACCACCAGCGGCGACACCGTCGATCGCAGCGATGACGGGAACTTCCATGGCTTCGACGGTGTCGAACACTTCGTGAATGCCGCGCGCCACAGCGCGAAATCCGCGGGTGCCAATCGCGGCGAGTTCCTCCATGCCAGAGACGTCTTCGCCCGCGGAGAATGCACGGCCAGCACCGGCCAGGATCAGCGCCCGTAGGCTCGGGTCGGCCGCCGCACGCTCGACCGCGTCGCGAAGCTCACGACGCATCGGGGTATTCCAGGCGTTGAGCCTGTCGGGCCGGTTAAGCGTTAGGACCCGCACGCCGTCTGCGCTGTCCTCCTCAAGCAGGTACTCGTAGCTCACGGATTCTCCACGACAACAGTGGCGGTTGCCACGACTTTGCCTGCCTCCGTGCGGATCTCAACACCATCACCCGACGGCACGACGGTGAGAGTGTCACCCGGCAAAACGGGTGCGCGCAGGCGAGCATCGAACCGACGCAGCGTTCTGGCACCAACTTGAGAGATCAGGGCGTCGATTGCCAAGGTCACAGTCAGGGGTCCGTGGGCGATCACCGAGGGCATGCCGGCCGCACGGGCGAACTCCTCGTCGACGTGGATAGGGTTGAAATCGCCGACCGCGCCGGCGTAGCGGGCGATTTGCACCCGGGTCACAGGCGGGATACTCGCAGGCCGAAACTCGGTCATTTGGCCGTCGCCTCGATGAAGGTCGTGCGCTGCTGCTGGACCAGTTCGCCCGATTCGGCGCGGATTTCGGTCGCGACCACCCCGAACGTGTTGCTGCCTTTTTCATACACGTCGTCGATGTAAACTCGGATCGTGACGGCCTCTTGAGGCTCGAACGGCCGTTGCCACTCGTAGGATTGGCCCGCGAGCAATGCGCGCGACAGGTCGAGCCCGAGTCGATCCACCAACAGCTGTTCGCCAGCCACGGTGGGGCCGAAATAGGGCGTAAGCCGCGCCGTCTCATCGGCGCTCTCGGTCCCAATCGCGGCCGCCACCTCAGCGAGCTTGACCGGTTCGACCCGCTGGCGAACCTCAATCAAAATCTCACCCTTCGCAGTTAGGTTCATCGCGCTCCTTTCCTTGTTAAAATCGCGCCGCAGGAGGATGGTGGTGCGTCATCCTTGACCTCCCGAGACCGGATGACTCCAAGAGGCCGCAAGCTCCGATAGGCTTCGTTGGCCGTGAGAGCCCCCCTTTCCAGCGACCGTGACGCAGTCCACACTTTCTATCGACTGTGAGGTAGAATATATTCGCAGTAGCCGTTGTCAAGTCCCAATATGGGCCTAGGAGTCGGTCTGCTCCTGCAACCGAGGTACAAACACAAAACCGCACTTCAAAGGGTATGGTCAGCACTCGATGTCATCAGGTACGCATATAAGACGACGAGGCCGTCCTCGGCTTACTGAGCCGACGCCGGAGTACTTGGAGCGACGCGAGGCAATCATCGCTGCCGCGATTCGCGCCTTCCACCTCCACGGGTATGACGCCGCCTCACTCGACGACGTCGCCGCTGAACTGGATATTCGTAAGGCCAGCCTGTACCACTACATCGAGTCCAAGGCGTACCTGCTGTACCTCATCTTCGATCGCGCCATCAGTCAGGGACTCCAGCGACTCGAGCAGATCTCAACACTCCCCGACCCCCGGGAACGGCTTGCGGCCATGATCACCCATCAGGTCGAATTGGTCGCCGAAGAGCCCAGCCTATTCGCGGTTTTCTTCGGCAACAGGCCACGCCTCTCCTCCGAATACGAGGCCGACATGCTGGCTAAGGAGCGTCGGTACGCGCGCCACTTCATCGAGGCGGTAGATTTTGCCGTCAAAGAGGGTGTGATAACGCCAGTGGACCCGAAGTATGCCGCGCACGCGCTCCTCGGGTTAACCAGTTGGATCTACAAGTGGTTCAGCCCCGAGGTCGACGACTGGCAGGAAGTCGCCCGAAACTTCGTGCGTCTGGTGCTCGGCTCAGACGTCTCTGTTGACCTTAGCAAGATGACTATCGACGCCGCCAGCGCCAAATAGCAACAGCGTATCCGCCGGACTCCCGCAACACCGGATCGCTTGCGGATACGGGGCTTTCTCGGGCTTATCGGGCTCGAGAAGGACGCTTGTCGCCACCTCTTGGCGGGAAATTAATTCGTCCGACTGGTCGGTTGACATATTTGGGCGTCTCCGGTTTGATGTCTGTATAGCGTGGATCCCCTAACAAGGAGGCCCTTCATGACCGCCGCTACCCACGGGAAGGTTTATGCCGAAAACGACCCCGACATGCCGGAGGAGTTCCGTACGCTGCTGATTCGGATGCTTACCCACCATCTAGAGAACACTACCAACCCCCACTACATCGACCTGCTGAATCAGTTGTGGGTCAAGGGGATGACCCTGATACCGGACGAGAAGCTCAAGGTCACCTACGCCAAGCTCATGCAGCAAGAGGTCGAGCACGGCGCTATCACCGCCCGGATTCTCGAAGGCCTCGGTGTAGGCCCCGTGACCAGCGAGATCCAACAGTACTTTTTCAAGCTACCTATCGAGACGTTCTGCGACCTCGCCTACTTCAATGGGGTGGGCGACCGGGTGGGCTGCTATATCGGCGAGACCTGGGAAGGGGTCCCGTATGAGCCGTTGCTGAACGTAGCCGATCGCCTGCACAAGGACGAAGTGTTTCACGCAACCTTCGGGATGAACAATCTTCGCCGTATCTGTAGCACACAGGATGGCTTGGCAGAGGCCAACGAAAAGATCAAGATCTGGTGGCCGGCCGCTCTCGACATGTTCGGCCGATCGGACTCGGAGTTCTCCGACGCATATGTCAAGTGGGGACTGCGCCAGGAGAACAACGAAGAGCTCCGGCGGCGATATATTCGCGACACTCGACCCATCCTGGAGAAGATGGGCATCGAGGTGCCGGATGATACCGCTAGCCGGAGATACCTGTGACCGAGATCCTGGGCTCGGACAGCGAGCTGGTTGGCGACCGGCGCGGGGCGGTACGGACGTTGCATCCCCACCCCGCGATCACCGTCTTCGATGTTCAGCTGTCGGATTACCACGAGTACTTCCTCGTCGCAGTAGGGCAGCGTTCGATCTCCGTCACGACTTTCGATGTCAGCGACGCCACATACCCGGAACCGCAGACGTTCGTGTTCGCCAAGCCCTATGGCTGGGACGAGAACCTCGAGGGCGACGAGGGACTGCTGCAGGTATGGCAGTCGATAGGGGTCCTGCGGTGACACTGTTGGAAGGGGGCAACAAAGTTCCAAGGCGCCGCTTCACCGTGCGCGGCAGCCGCAACGGCAGCCGGGTTCATGTCACGTGGACCGACGGCAAGCTCACCGGCGATCCTCCTACAATCGACCTCATCCTCGTTGAGGCCGAACTCGCACTGTTCCACCCCGAGGACCGCCAATCGTGGGCGGGCTTAGTGTATGCCGGCGCCGGGTTAAGCAACCAGCCGCTCAGCGACGCGCCCTCGGCCTACCGGCTTATCAATAGCGTGCTCGACACCATCACCACCGTCGAGGGTGATGCTCCTGCCGAGTCAATCGATGCGCAGCCGCAGCTCCAGCGATGATCACACATCTTCCGGCAGTCCAGAGCCATCCGGAACCGGCTAGCAATGCCTGGTCGTGCGCGGTATCTCCTGAAGGCGGCGATAGCTCAACGGCCCAACAGGTCGCAGGGCCACGCGCCGCCCAAAATTCAGACGTCAAACAGTCCTGCGGACTACAGACCCTGCGGGTCGAGCGCGCGCGACGTGAGGCCCGGGAGGTCATTTCGCTGCGCCTCGTCCACCCGCGCGGTTTGCCGTTGCCGGCGTGGACGCCGGGAGCGCATATCGACGTCATCTTGCCGTCTGGAAGAGTCCGCCAGTACTCGCTGTGCGGAGACCCGGCCGACCGTGACGCGTATACCGTCGCGGTGCTGCGAGAGCCGGCCGGTCGCGGCGGATCCATCGAAATCCACGATCCTGCACTGGTGGGACAGGATGTCGGTGTCAGCCAGCCGCGGAATCACTTCCCGCTGGTGGAAGCGAAAAGGTATCTGTTTATCGCCGGAGGCATCGGGATAACACCGATCTTGCCGATGGTGCGCGCCGTCGAGGCGCGAAGGATCCCGTGGCGGCTCGTCTACGGCGGACGGTCCCGCGACTCGATGGCCTTTGCCACCGACGTCAAGTCGCTGGGAGGCAACCGCGTCGAACTGTGTCCTCAAAACGAGACCGGGGTACTCGACGTCGAATCCATCGTGGGGAATGCTTCCACAGACACCGCCATCTACTGCTGCGGGCCAGAGGGGCTCATTAAGGCAGTAGAGAGCGCATGTCAACGCTACTTACCGCCCGATGCGCTACACGTCGAGCGCTTCGCCTCGTCAGAACCATCCTCCACACACCCACAGGAAACCGGCAAAAGCTTCGAGGTAGAACTGCGGCGCACCGGTGTGGTGCTTCACGTCCCCCCGGACCGTTCCCTTCTGGACGTTGTCCGTGAGGCGGTGCCCACTGTGTTGTCTTCGTGCGAGGAGGGATTCTGCGGCGCCTGCGTGACCACGGTTCTAGACGGCCTACCCGAACACCACGACACCGTGCTCACCGACGCCGAGCGCGAGAAAAACGACACGATGATCATCTGCGTTGGGCGCGCGAAGTCAGCGCGGCTTGTGCTCGATCTTTAAAGCTGGCCTCGCGACCCAACCTGTGACCACTGGGCAGATGAAGCAGATAACTAAGGAGTAAGGAGTAACCCCTTGACCACGGCAGTCATCGTCGACGGCGTTCGGACACCATCAGGCAGAGGAAAACCGGGCGGCGCGCTATCCGGTGTACACCCCGTCGACCTGCTCTCCGGCGTGCTAAGCGCACTCGTTGAGCGCAACGACCTAGATCCCGAACTCATCGATGATGTGATCACCGGGTGTGTCGGACAGGTGGGGGAGCAGTCAACAAACGTGGGGCGCAACGCCGTGCTCGCAGCTGGTTTTCCGCAGCGGGTACCCGCGACAACGCTGGACCGCCAATGCGGATCCAGTCAGCAGGCCGCCCACTTCGCCGCCCAGGGGGTGATGGCCGGTGCCTATGACGTGGTCGTCGCGTGCGGTGTGGAGTCCATGAGCCGAGTACCCATGTTCTCGGCTCAGCAGGGTGCGAACCCCTTTGGGAGTCGGTTCGCTCAACGGTACCCGGATGGCCTGATCCAACAAGGCGTCTCCGCGGAACTCGTTGCGGCCAAATGGGGGCTGGAACGAGAGGAACTTGACGAGTTCGCGTTCCAGTCGCATCAACGGGCGGCCGCTGCGGGCGCGAGCGGCGCTTTCGACAACGAGATCGTTACGCTGCGTACAACGGCATCAGACGGCTCTCAGGTCGTGGTGAGTGCGGATGAGACGGTGCGCGCCACGACGACGCGTGAAGGACTGGCCCAATTGAAGCCGGCGTTCGCGAACGTGCCAGAGGCCGCCCGCTACCCAGAAATCGAGTGGAAGATTACAGCCGGTAATTCGTCACCACTCACCGACGGAGCGTCAGCGGTCCTCATTATGAACGAACAAAAGGCCCACCAACTTGGCCTGCGGCCCCGCGCCCGATTCTGCTCCTTCACCGTCATTGGCGATGACCCGATCCTCATGCTCACTGCGATCATCCCGGCCACCCAACTCCTTCTCGAGCGTGCCGGAGTTGGCATCGATGCCGTCGACGCGTTCGAGGTCAACGAGGCGTTCGCCAGCGTGCCTTTGGCGTGGCAACGCGAACTCGGCGTCGACCCGGAGCGGGTTAACATCCACGGTGGGGCAATCGCTTTGGGGCACCCGCTGGGAGCCTCGGGCACACGGCTTTTAACCACACTGGTCGGTGTACTCGAATCCATCGGAGGTCGGTTCGGGCTTCAGACGATGTGCGAGGGCGGCGGCATGGCCAACGCCACTCTCATCGAACGACTCTGATACACCGATGCATGAACCTGGCTCTCTTAACGGGATCCCAGCCTTCGTGACAGGGGGATCGCGCGGCATCGGCGCCGCGATCGCCCGACATCTCGCAAGCGTGGGTGCTGCCGTGGCGATCGGATATCGCAATCGCGCTGCGCAGGCCGAGCAGGTCGCCATGAGCATCACGACGGCAGGGGGAACGGCCATCTGCGTTGCCGGGGACGTCTCGAACGAGAATGAGGTTGATCAAGCATTCGCCCGGATCGAAGCCGAGCTCGGCCCGGTGGGGATACTTGTGAACAATGCCGGCGCGCACCGTGGCGGGCGGGTGCAGAAACTGACCCTCGATGACTGGCGGCTTGTACACGACGCCAGCCTGACGAGTGCATTTTTATGCGCCCGCCGTGCAGTTCCCCGGATGATCGAGCGCCGAGGGGGCCGCATCATCAATGTCACGTCCGTGGTGGGGCTCAACGGCTTCCCCGGTGACGCTGCCTACGCGTCGGCGAAGGCAGGCCTCATTGGTCTAACCAAGGCACTCGCTCTCGAACTCGCGCGAGACCAAATCGCGGTAACCGCGGTGGCACCCGGTTTCGTCGATACGGAGATGACCCGCGGGCTGGCGCCGTCGGTGCTCGCGCGCATCGAGCGCACGATCCCTGCCCATCGTCAGGCCACTGCGGACGAGATCGCCCAAACGGTCGGCTTCCTGGCGGCCGGTCCCGACTACATCACCGGAACCGTCATCGTCGTCGACGGTGGCTGGAGGATCGCCTGAGGAGGCCCAATGACAATTGACTTCACCCTCGATCCCGACCTGCAGAACCTGCGGGACCGCGTGCATAGCTTTATCGCCGACGTCGTCATCCCGGCCGAAAACGAGATGCTTTCCGATCCGCACGGTATCTCCGACGAGCACCGCGTCGTACTGCAGGCCGCCGCTCGCCAGGCGGGCCTCTTGGCGCCTCACGTTGGTGAAAGGTGGGGCGGGCGGGGTCTCGATATGCGTGGGCGCGCGGTGGTATTCGAGGAGGCGGGCTACAGTCTGCTCGGCCCCCTCGCACTTAACTGCGCGGCCCCCGACGAGGGCAACATGCATCTGCTCGAACACGTCGCCACCGAGGAGCAAAAGCTCCGCTACCTCGCCCCCCTCGCCCGCGGTGAGGTCCGGTCCTGCTTCACGATGACCGAGCCTGCTCCGGGAGCAGGCGCCGATCCGTCCCTGCTTCGTACGACGGCGCGCCCTGTTCGCGGCGGCTGGGTCATCGATGGTAGCAAATGGTTCATCACCGGAGCTGAGGGAGCAGCATACGCCATCTGCATGGCGCGCACCCCTGCCGTGGGAAAAGATGCGGCCACAATGTTTTTTGTGGACGCGGAAACACCAGGCTTCCGCATCGGGCGCCGGCTCGACACCCTCGATGCCGGGTTTGCCGGGGGCCACTACGAGGTTCATTTCGAGCACTGCGAGGTTCCGGAGTCATCGGTCCTCGGCGAGGTGGGCAAAGGCTTCGCATACGCACAGGTGAGGCTGGCCCCTGCGCGGCTCACGCACTGCATGCGGTGGCTTGGCCTCGCCCGCCGCGCGCAGCACATCGCCGTCGAGGTGGCCACCAGCCGCCACCTGTTCGGGAGCCGACTCGGTGACCTCGGGATGGCACAACAGATGCTGGCAGACAACGAGATCGACATCGCCGCATCGCGTGTACTCATACTGCACGCGGCCTGGGTGCTCGACAGTGGCCACCGCGCTAGCGCGGAAAGCTCTATCACCAAAACGTTCGTGTCCGAGGCGGTCAACCGGGTCGTGGACCGAGCGGTCCAGCTGGCCGGTGCGCGAGGCATCTCCGGCGACTTTCCCCTCGCCCGCTTTCTGCGGGAGGTGCGTGCGTTCCGCATCTACGATGGACCCTCCGAGACCCACCGGTGGTCGATAGCGCGGCGGCTGTTGCGCGCCCACGATAGGCAGGAACTCGCGAATGCCTGACCTACTCGATTCGGTACGGGAGGACGACATCCTGATTTTGACCCTGAACCGCCCGAGCGTACGCAACGCGCTAAACTTCGCGCTCGCACATCGCCTGCTCGACGCCGTGAACCAGGCGAAGTACGACGACACGATCGCGGCCATCGTGATCACCGGTGCGCCACCCGCATTCTGCGCTGGCGGAGATCTCGCCGACATCCCCACGCGCGCCGACGCCGTGACACTCGCCGCACGTCACCGCGCGTTCGTCGAACTCGCTCACGCGATAACCTCGTCGCCCAAACCTGTCGTCGCGGCTGTCAATGGAGCCGCCGTTGGCGCCGGAGCCTCCCTCGCGCTCGCCTGCGACTACATCGTCATGGCAGACACGGCCGTATTGCGCCTGTCGTTTCTAAGCGTCGGCCTTCCGCCAGACTTGCTATCAATCTCGCTGCTTCGCAACCGCGCCGGCTCTACCGTCGCCGCAAACATTCTTTACTCCGCTAGCCCCGTCGACGCCGATGACGCTGTGCGCCAACAGCTCGCCAATGATACCGCGGCCAGCGCTGACGTCGTCGCCAAAGCCATCGCCGCTGCCCGCCGCCTGGGCGCACTGCCGCCGTTCGCATTCGCAACGACCAAGTCACTACTGCGACACGCGACAACCCTTGCCGACATGCTCGTTGACATCGAACCGCTTGCGGTGGGCGCCGCCGCAGCATCGCACGAGTTTCTTAGCGCCACCAGCCGGTACCGACGATGAACGCTCCCGATCCCCGAATCACTCCGGCTCTGGTTTGGATGACCGAGCAGATCAGTGACGCGGACGAACCGCTCTCGTACCAGCTGATCACCGGGGGACGATCAAATCTCACCTACCGTGTCACCGGATCGCGCGGCCGCAGTTGGATACTGCGGCGGCAGCCTATCGGCCCGTTGGCGGCACGGGCGCATGATTTGCGCCGCGAATACCGCATCCTTAGCGCGCTTTCCCGACACACGGCGCTGCCCGTCCCCAAACCGATTGCGCTGTGCGAAGACCAGTCTGTGCTAGGAGTGACGTTCTATGTCATGACCGACGTGCCCGGAACGGTGCTCCGCGATCCAACGGATACCGCCACCCTGGCTGAGACAACCCGACCCGCCGCGGCTCGCTGCGCTGTCGAGGCCCTAGCCGCACTGCACGCGGTCGACCTCGACCGGACCGGGCTAGCCGATCTGGGACCGCGAGACGGCTACGTCGCCCGCCAGCTACGCCGCTGGCTTTCCCAGGTCGAACAGACCGGCGACGTCGACGCGTTCTACCGCCTGGGTAAGCAGCAGGCAGCGCTCGCGGACACACTGCCGAGAACCACGGAAACCTCCCTTGTACACGGCGATTACCGATTCGACAACCTCGTGCTAGACCCTTTTGGCGGGACCGTCCGCGCGATTCTCGACTGGGAGATTGCCGCTCTGGGCGATCCGCTCGCCGATCTGGGTTACTTTCTCGTCTCCTGGGACGAACCGGACGGCGAGCGGCCCGCGCTCGGGCTCCCAGGTCCAACGTCGGCCAACGGCTTCCCCTCCCGGCGCGAGGCAATTGAATGGTATGCCAGTGCGCGCGCCATCGACGTCGACGTGCTCGATTTCTATCTGGCGTTCGGATACTGGAAGCTCGCTTGTGTCTTGCACTGCGTCGCCCAGCGCTACCGAACCGGCGGCGGCGGCGGCGCTAGCGACACCCTCCCTCCCGACATGACCGAACACGTTAGATGGCTGACGCACCGCTCGGCCACGCATCTCACCCGGCATAAAGCGGTCACAGGGTGAACCAACCAACACGACCCAGACGAACCGTGCCATTACATGTATTTCCGATTTCCCTCGACTATTTCCCTCGACGCGCCCAGCCGACGTACCCCGGCACGCCGTTCGACCTACGCCCAAACACCACCCCCTGTTGCATCACGTCGTCCCTGAAGGGCCGAGGCCCTGTCAACTGGTTGCCGACCAGGGGTTTTGCTGGCTTTCGGCTTCCGTGTGGGAGGCATCGGGTAAGGGCCGGGGTCAAGACGCAGCGCCAGCACCGTAGCGAGGACGAACAGTCTCGACGCCAGGCCGGGCCGAGGCATACTGCCCGGTGCCGGAAGGTCGACAGCGTGATTGTTGGGTTGTGGGCCTTCTCCAAGCTGCGATGGTGCAGATACTTTGGGGCAGGGCCGGACTGTTTCGGCTGCCGGTCACCCCTTCGCCCACCGGTGTAGGCATGGACTGGGGTTGACCCCTGATGGTGGACACCTGACTGGTGGGGCTGCTGGTCCCGCGGGAAGGATGTCCGCATGTCGGGCAAGCGTCGCAAGTACACCCCGGAGTTTCGGGAGCAGGCTGCCCGCCTGGTGATTGAGACCGACCGGCCGGTGGCTCATGTGGCCGCCGAGATCGGTGTTGGTGAACAAGTGCTGGGGCGTTGGGTGCGCCTGCAACGCCGAGCCCTATCGGCTGGTGATACTGGCGCGGTGTTCGATGCTGATGAACGCGCAGAGCTGGAGCGGCTGCGCCGCGAAAACGCTGAATTACGCGTGGACCGTGAGTTTCTGAAAAAAGCCGCGGCCTTCTTCGTCGCCGAGCAGCACCGGTAGCAGCCTACCGGGTGATCGAGGCGCAGCAGGCCACCGACCCGGTTAAGCGGATGCGCGAGCTGCTGGAGGTGTCGCGCTCGGGGTACTACAAGTGGCGCACATCCCGTGATAGTGGGCCGACCCCGGCGCAGCAGCGCCGCGCCGAGCTGGACGCCAAGGTCGCGACGTTTCACGCGGCCTCTGACGGTGTGTACGGCGCCCCACGCATCCTGGCCGATCTAGGCGACGACGGTGAGACGGTGTCACGGAAAACGGTGGCGGCCTCGCTGCGCCGGCGGGGTTTGGCCGGGATCAGCCCCCGCCGGCTCGCGCCGGCGACCACGGTGGTTGACCTGGCTGCCGCGGTGCCCAAAGACCCGCTCAAACGCCGTTTCGACACCGCGATACTCAACCGGGTGTGGACCAGCGACATCACCTATTTGGGCACGGGTGAGGGCTGGCTGTATTTGTGTGCCGTGCGCGATGGCTGCTCACGAAAGGTGATCGGCTGGGGCAGCGACGATTGCCTGCACACCGATCTGGTCCAGGGCGCTTTGGAGATGGCCGTGGCGATGCGCGGCGAGCCCGCCCCAGCAGGTCGTGGTGCACGCTGATCGCGGCTGCCAGTACACCTCAGCGCAGCTCGCGCGGTTCGCCCGCGAGCACAACCTGGCCCGCTCGGTTGGCCGCACCGCGGTGTGTTGGGACAACGCCCAGCAGGAATCATTCTGGGCGACACTGAAAGTCGAGTTCTACGACCGCTACGTGTGGCGAACCAAAGCCGCCGCCAAACTCGCCGTCGGCGATTGGATCGAGCGCGTCTACAACCGACGCAGGCGCCATTCATCCCTGGGTATGATTTGCCCCGTCGAGTTCGAGAACCGACTCACTCAGACGGCACAAGCCACCTGACCGTGTGTCCACCAAACGGGATCAAGCCCAAGCCTGGTTGGCCGAGCACTGTCCCGACGGCAACGCGGAATTCGCGCTGGAGGGTTGCACGGGGTGGCGGTATGTAGTCGAGGAGTTGGTCGCGGCGGGGGTGGTGGCGCATTTGGGCGATCCGGCCGAGACCGCGGCGCTACGGGGCCGCAAGAAGCGCGCCAAGACTGATCGCGCGGATGCGCGGCTGCTGCGCACCTTGCTGTTGCAGGGCCGGTTCCCCGAGTCGTGGATCCCGCCGGTGCACGTTTTGGAGACCCGCAACCTGGGTCGGTTGTACTGCACGCTGATGGACGAGCGGCGGGCCTGGCAGCAGCGTATTCATGCCCAACTGTTTCATCAAGGCTGCCCACCGATTAGAGCGCTGCTGTCGGCGGCGGGCCGTGAGGCGCTCGCGGGTGCCGAGTTGTCGGCGGCTGGACGCCAGTACGTCGATACCGCGCTGCGGCACATTGATGAGCTGACCGGCGAGATCTAGCCGCTGCGAGCACAATTGATCAACTTCGCCCGCCGCCAGCCGGGCTGTCAAGCTTTGCAACGCCATACGGCATTGGCTGGTTGTGCGCGGTGATCATGTGGGCTGAGATCGGCGATGCGCGCCGGTTTTCTAGCTCCGATCAGCTGGTGCGCTTCGCCGGCCTGGATGTGACCGTCTACTCGACCGACGGCAAATGCTTGCCGGGGCATCTGTCGCGGCAGGGCTCATCCGAGCTGCGCTGGGCGGCGTTTGAAGCGGCCAAGTGCGCTGCCCGGCGCAGTTCCCCGGATTACGCCTACTACCACCAAATCGCCGCCCGCCCCCGCGGCAACGGCAAGGACCCGACCCTGGCGGTGGAACGCAAGCTGCTGCGTCGCTGCTATCACAGCCTGCGTGACCTCGGCGATGCAGCGCTGACGCCACCAGTCGCCGAACCCAAGGAGGTGGCCGCCTAACCATGCGTTGCGTGCGTGCCCTGCCCATAAATCCACTGATGCTTGCGGCTGGCTCCCGAGTGTCTCCTGCCGCCGCCCCTTGCTGGGCGGACCTCCTGGGGAGAATGAGCGGCCGCACTTTCTTCGGCGGCCCGCACCGTGTCGGGCACCCCATCGATCATCATGTCGCCGGACCATTGTCCGTGGACCCAGATAAGGCTGGGCGCCGGCACGCCCGACGCGTCTCGCGCACCACTTTTCCTCACCGGAGGCACCAGATGGCTTGAACCACAACGATTTCGACTCGTTCCTCGCTGACCGAGTATGCGGCTGGCTTCTCGTCGGCCTCAAGGTCGTTCGTCCTCGCTGCGCTGCGGGCGCTCCACCTTGACCCCGACTGCGATCCACCGCATAAAAGCATCGCCTAGAACGAGGCCATTCAACAAAACAACCCGGATCCACCCCTTTACCGGGGTCCGCATCACAGATAAGGAGATCGGGATGCGGGCGTTTTTGGTGAGGTTGCCGTCTGGGGTGAGGTACTGGGCGGTGCTCGATGAGGATCTGGCGGCGCTCGACGAGGCGGACGCATTCTTGCGCCATGTCCGATTCGGTCGTGACGGCTCGGAGTTGACGACTAGGTCGTATGCGGGTGGCCTCGCGTTGTTCCTGCGTTGGTGTGTTCGCACCGGCCGGCACTGGCATGACGGGGGGGCGGCGCTGGGGTTGTTCATCACCTGGCTGCGTCACGCGGGGCCGCAGGCCAGCGGCGCTGATGTTGTGGTGGGTGGGCAGGTGCTGGCCGGTCCGGGCACGGAACCGGCGCGTGGGGCGCGGCGGATCAACGGTGTGCTGACCGCGGTGCGGGGGTTCGTCGCCCACGCGGTGACATCGGGGCAGGCGCCGGGCGAGCTGATGCCGCTGATTTATGAGCTGGCCGACGAGCGTGACCTGCCCGCGCAGGCTCGCGGTGAGGAACATCGGATGACCTGGCGGATGCGGGCGCGGCATCGGTTGCATGAGCCGGAGGCGATGGTGGACCGGGCCAGCGACGCCGAGATCGTGGCGTTGCTGCGGGCCTGCCGGTCGGCGCGGGACCGGCTGATCGTGTTGTTGATGGCCAGGGCCGGGCTGCGCCGCGGGGAGTTGTGTGGCCTGCGGCGCTGGGATGTTCACCTGCTGGCCGACGCGCGTCTGCTGGGCTGTGAGATCCCGCGGGCGCACCTGCATGTGGTGCGCCGGGAGAATCCGAACGGGGCGTGGGCCAAATCCCGTCGCCAGCGGGTGGTGCCGCTGGATTTTCTGCTGGTGCAGGTGTTCGACGTCTACGAGTTTGAGCGGTTTGCGGTGCTGCGGGCGGCTGAGTCGGATTTCTTGTTGGTCAACCTGTTTCGCGAGCCGATCGGTGCTCCGATGCGCCCAGATGCGATCAACGAGCTGATCGCCGCGTGTGCGCGGCGGGCCGGGATCGAGCATGTGACGCCGCATCGGCTGCGGCACGCGTTCGGCAGCAACCTTGCCGACGCCGGTGCCGCCCTCGATGAGATCGCCACCCTGATGGGGCATGTGTCGATGAGTTCGTCGCAGGTCTACCTGCATCCCGACCCGGCCCGACTGCGTGAGGCCGTCGACCGGGTCCCCAGTCCCCGCGGACTGGCCGGGATGAACCGGTGAGCGCCGAGGCGGTGCAGGCGGGGGCGGTCGTCGCCGGCGGAGCGCACGTGTTCGCCGACCCGGGGATCGATCGGCACACTGCAGCGATCGCCACGGTGATCGACCCCGCGTTTCTCACCGAGGCCGGATGGGACCCGGCGCGGCGGGTGCTGTCGTTTGCCCCGGAGCATCCACTGCTGGGCCGGCCCGTCTGCCGCGCGGCGGACTGTTCGACAACGGCGCAGGCTGCGTCGCGGATCTGCGCCTCGTGCCGCCGTAGGCTCGCCGAACACGGGCTCGGTGAGGATGAGATCGCCTCGCTTCCACCGCGCGATCGCCCACGATCGGGGCGCGGACCGCATGGCTGTGTCGTGGACGGTTGTGGCCGCGAGTGGGAATAAGCAAGCTCGGGGTTGTGCCGCACACATGCAGAACAGTTGCGCGCCTTGCTGGTTGCCGATATCGACGAGTTTCTTGCCCACCGGCAAACCCGCCCCCTTGCGCCGTGCGGTCCGTGCGTGGTGGCCGCCTGCACCCGCCAGCGCCGCAACCCCGACGGGCTCTACTGCGACGCGCGCCACCAACGGCTGCGCACCGCCCGCGCACGCGACCCACAGCTGGATGAAATCCGCTGGCGAGTCGCCGAGCCGGCGATCGGTCGCGGCGGTGAGGTCAGTCTGCGCGGTCTGCCGCCGCTGGTCGTCGCCGAATTGCTGGTGGGCTTGCAGCAGCGCTGCCGGATCAACGCGGTCAAAACCGATGATGCCGTGCTGCGGGCGTTCTGCAACGACGCCCGGAGGCGGCAGGTGGGCTCGCTGGCCGACTACATCCCCGGCGATGAGCGTGATCTGGAGTTCACCGGGCTGGCCAACTGCCTGATCGGTCATGCCCGCCGCGCCCTGTCGAGCCCGGAAACCGAAGTCGCCCAAGACGAGTGGGATCTGACGGTGTTTGGGCATCACGGTACGGTGTCGTTGACCGGTATCAGCTAGACCTGGCTGCGGGAAACGGCCAAACGGTGGGCCGCCGACGACCTGCCCAAACGGCGTGTCCGGCCGGGGCGGCGCGCCAGCGCGGGCCTGGCGGCGCGTCACCATATCGGCTGCCTGACACGGTTGTCGGAGTCGCTGCGCATGCGCGATGACCGCGGCGATCACCCGGCGGCGTTGGGACGAGCCGACATGGAGGCGTTCCTGCACCGGCTGGCCTACCTCGAATCGGTCGGCCAAATAGCGGTGATGCCCGGATCCGAGCCTGCCGCGAGGTTCGTGGCGTGCTCACCCGCATCCGCGCGATGGGGCTGACCCGCCCCGGCGGCATCGCCGCCGGACTGGGCGAGGACTTCGCGATTGGGCAGGCCGACGTGCCCGCCGAACCCGAACCGGCAGAACCCAACCGGGACCTGCCGCAGGAAATCATGCGGCAACTGCGCAGCCACCCGGCTGAAATGACGTCACCAGAGACGCGCACCGCGGTGGAGTTGGCCATCGACACCGGCCGCCGTCCCGAAGAGATCTGCGAGCTGGACTTCGACTGCCTGACCCGAGACGACGACGGGCAGCCCGTGCTGATCTATGACAACCACAAGGCCAATCGTCCCGCACGGCGCCTGCCGATCGGCGAGCAGACCGCTGAGGTGATCCTCGCCCAGCAGCAACGGGTCCGGGCACGCTACCCGCACACTTCGATCGGCGAGCTCAAGCTGCTGCCCACCGACCGGCGCAACCCCGGCGGGCGCCGCGCAATCACCGCCTTCAGCCTCGCATTCGCCCACCGCACCTGGGTCGACCGCATGCCGGTGCTGCACACCGCCGACGGCGTCGAATACGACAAAGCCAAGGTCGTGCTCTACGCCTACCGGCACAGCTACGCCCAACGCCACGCCGACGCCGGTGTTCCCGTCGAGGTGCTGCGAGAGCTGCTGTCGCAGCGCAAACTCGAAACCACCAGCGGCTATTACCGAGTCGGCGAAGCCCGCCGCCGTGAGGCCGTCGACCGTGTCACCGCGATGCAGTTCGACCGGCACGGCAACCGCGCCTGGCGGCAAGCCCAAGCATTATTGGACTCCGAGCACGCCCGCCGCGCCGTCGGCGAGGTCGCCGTCCCGTTCGGTGTCTGCGCCGAACCGTCCAACCTCAAGGCCGGCGGCGGTGCCTGCCCGTTTCGGTTCCGCTGCGCTGGCTGCGACCACTTCCGCACCGACGTCTCCTACCTGCCCGATCCGCATGCCTACCTCGACGACCTGCTGCGCACCCGAGAACGCCTGCTCGCCACCACCGAACTCGATGACTGGGCACGCGCCGAGGCGATGCCGTCGGGGGAGGAGATCCGCCGCATCCGTCGCCTGATCGACCAGATCGGCAGCGGGCTCGAAGAACTAGAACCCGAACAGCGACAACAACCTCAACGAGCCATCACTGTGGTGCGCCGACACCGCAGCGTCATGCTCGGCATACCCCGCACTCGCCAACCCCTGCCCGACCTGCGCCCGCAGAGGACCCCATGACCACCACCACCCCTGCCGTCGACGCGATGATCGACGGACGTCGAGCCGACTCCACCAGACGCCGCCAGCGCGTCCTTTCCGCGCTCGACACCGCCATCAAAGACGGCGCCGAGCTCAGCGCCAGCGGCATCGCTCGCAGCGCCGGAGTCGACCGCACCTTCCTCTACCGCCACCGCGACCTGCTCGAACGCATTCACACCGCCGAAACCCAGCCACCAGACAAACCCGAGATCGGCCCGCCGGTCACTCGCGCCTCACTGCAAGCTGACCTGCTCGCCGCCCAGCAACGCTGCACCCGCATGGCCGCACGCACCCAACAACTCGAAACCCGCTTATCTGAGCTGCTCGGCGAAAAAGCCTAGCGCGCAAGCGGACTCGGTGCCCCCACCGACATCGACCAACTTCAGCAACGCATCGTCACACTCGAACAACAAATCGTCGAGCTACGGCTGCAACTCGAAGAACGCGACCAAGACCTCGCCGCCGCCCGCGCCGCCAACCGCGAACTCATGGCCCAGCTCAACATCTCCCAGCCGACCGGCTGACACACGAGTGCTTGCACCACACCTGTTGCGCACCATATGCTTCACCAGCCAGCCGCGTGAACTGCGGAAACGCAGGGGCACTACAGCAGCTCAGGCCGCGACCCCGAGAGAAGCACCGCCATTCATCCCTGGGTATGATTTGCCCCGTCGAGTTCGAGAACCGACTCACTCAGACGGCACAAGCCGCCTGACCGTGTGTCCACCAAACGGGTCAAGCCCATGGAGCGGTGCGGTGTTGACACGCGGGGTCAATCAAGGGGCGACCACGCCGATTGGGAATCAGACATGAGAACGATCGCGCGTGTTGTGTCCGGAGTTGCTCACGCCGCCCTGGTCAAGCGCGAGGATGTGCCTGTCGCACAGCCCGTAGTAGACCGCTGTGAGCAGTTTGCGTGGCGCGGCGACCCTGGCGATGTTCTTGCCGCGGCGGACTTCGTGCGGTCCTTGTCGGCTGAGATCTTGCGTGTTGTCTGATGACGCTGTGTGGCCTCGATGGCTGCCCACCGAACCAGTTTTGAGCCCTCTTGGCTTTGAGGCGGCGGCTTGGGTCGGCAAGGATGTCTCGGTGCTGTTGGGCGAACCGGAAGAAGCCCTGCGGCGTATGCAGGTGGCGCGCCCGGTTACTCGAGTTGGTGATGGTGGCGAGGAAGGCTTCGATGTCGCCGGTGCCGACCGGGGGCCAATCGGCGACCCCGGTCCGGTGGGCGATCAGGTAGCGGGCCAGATCACGGACAGTGGTGAGGTTGATCTCGATGGTGCGGTCGGACCGGGGGCTTGGTTCCGGCTCGTCGGGCGCGCTCGCGTGACCGCAGCTGATGGGTGTCGAATACTGCTGGCAGGGGTCGAAATCGGTCGGGGACCCCGCTGATGCGACGTACGCGCCGATCTGCCGCGGCCTGGGTCGTGATGTCAAGGGCCGGCGCCAGCCTGGATTCGACGAAATAGGCTTCCAGCGCCGGCGCCAGCTCGCCGACGGCAGGGCCGGGTTTTCGGGCTTCTTCTAGAACCGCAGTCGGGTCAGCACCGGGGATGCGGGCGAGGACCGTGGCGAGCGGGTGCAGCATGGAGACCGCACGGGTCGCCGCCGTCCGCTCGGCGAAAAATACGCCGAATCCTCTCCACCACCGCGGTTCGGGATCCAGTTGCGTAGCAAGCTTTTCGGGTAGCGGTGCACCAGCGCTGGATCATTATGGTAGCAGTGCGAGCACTGGCCACGTGCCTGATTTGGACGCTGCTGCCCGCACGTCACGCAGACCACGACACCGCGCGGGCGAGCCACAACGGCGGCATGGACCGCCCCGGCCGCGCTTGTGCCGTTGCTCGGGCGGCCACAGCTGGCGGCGGACATGGCGCAGCCACGGGGGTGGTGTCGATGTCGAGCAGATCGTTGGGGCGCATTCCAGCGCTGTGAACAGCGCGGCGAGTGTTTCGAGCTTGAGCTGGGCGGGTTGTTTGGCCAGCAGCGCTGACACCGACGCCGCCCGACAAGTGCAGGCCGGCTTTCTCGGCTGTCAGCGGTCACGCAATTCCCCAGGTTTGAGGGGTTGTCCGTCACGGAATTCCCCACCCTGGCTGTCAGGTAATTCCCCACCCTGGGCGGCGTGTCTACCGGGTGTGGGCCTCGCACACAAGTTCGCTCTGAAGTCGTCGGAGAACGGCGGACGGAAGGGCGCTGATGGCGAGGAGAGATATCGAGATGTTCGATCTGATCGAGTTGTACACGCATTGGCAAGCTGGCCGCTCACAGGTGCAGTTGTGGCAGTCGCTGGGGATGGATCGCAAGACGATCCGCAAGTATCTTGCCCCGGCAATCGCCGAGGGCATCGATCCTGGCGGCGAACCATTGACCGCCGGGCAGTGGGCTCAGCGGATCGCGGAGTGGTTTCCCGGACTGGATGATCGGGGTGCACGGGCGTCGGCGTGGCCGCTTATCGAGCCGCATCGCGACCGGATCAAGGCTTGGTTGGACGCCGATGTCACGGTCGCGACGATCGCGCAGCGGCTGCGGGATGACCACGGGGTCGAAGCGTCGGAGTCATCGGTACGGCGTTGGGTGGCGACGCAGTTCGCTGAGGAGGTGGCCCGGGCGCGGGTAACCGTGCCGCGTGGTGAAGTGCCACCGGGCAGTGAGGCGCAGATCGACTACGGCAAGCTGGGGATGTGGCTGAACCCGGCGACAGCCAAGCGGGTCGCGGTGTGGGCGTTCGTGATGGTGTTGGCGTGCTCGCGGCACCTGTTCGTGCGACCCGTGATCCGCATGGACCAAACTACCTGGTGTGCTTGCCATGTCGAGGCATTTGAATTCTTCGATGGTGTCCCGGCCCGGCTGGTGTGTGACACCCTGAAGACCGGGGTGGACAAGCCCGACCTGTATGACCCCAAAATCAATCGCGCCTACGCCGAGCTCGCCGCCGACTATGACTGCTTGATCGACCCGGAGAGAGCGTTCAAACCCAAGGACAAGACTCGGGTTGCATATTGCACCTCATTGGGTTGATGCGTGGGGAGTTTCTTGTTCGGGTTGGCCAGCGCGTTTTGGTCGTCTTCCGATTTTGGGTCGTTGCGGTGGGTTGTCGGGGTCGGGTGGGTGGTAGAGCGTTTCGCCTTTGTCGTTATAGCGCAGGCCACTGACAATTCCGGTGCGGTGCCAGGCCTTGAGGGTGTGTCTGCTGATGCCGAGCAGGGTGGCCGTCTCGGTGGGGGTGAGCATTCCGGCTGCGCGTAGGCGCTGGCGGCGGCTGCGCAGCCGGTAGGTGTGGATGATGTTGTCCACGATCTTGTGGTGGAAGGGCTGCCCGGTGCCGGTGGTCAGACCACGCTGGTTAAGGATCTCGGCGACTTCGCCGCTGATGTGTTCGTCGAGTAGTTCGTCAACGACGGCGACGATGTTGGCGGGTGTTTTGCGTTGCTCTCCAACGGGTTTGGGGGCGGGCAGGGTGAGCGTGGTGTCGGTGCCGCCGGAGAAGCGGACGTGCGCGTGATGGTGT